>CANLUT010000001.1 GCA_947494335.1 Oligoflexales bacterium
ATGACCAAAAGTTTTGGTTCATCTAGAAGGTTCGCAAATTGCGAAAATAGATTGGTAGGCTGAAGCATGTTCTGACGGACTATGCCGTTTTGAGTAACTAAATCAGGATTATATTGAACTAACCCCTTCAGGTCTTTTAGGCATTTGCCTCTTTCAACACACCGAGCTGCCGACATGGAGCCTCTGGTTTGAACTTTGACCGAATTCTCCAAGGCGCCACAGCCGGTCAGAATACCAGCAACAGCGAACGACAGAGCTCTTCTATAATTACTAATTGTAACCATACCTAAGGAGTCTCGGTAGATTTGTTACGATACTTTAGAGGTCGCTTCGCTAGTTTTAGATTGGCTAATAAAATTAATAATTTCGGGTAATTACGATGCGTCGAGGATTTGCCAGATATCAAAATCTTGGTTCAGAGTTCACCAGTCCAATGTCATCTCTCTTGCTCTTACAAGTCCCCAAAAAACTCCCTACGGTCGTCAGGTTGTGGGGGAAAGTAATCCTAAAAGGCTACATGAAAATTTTTATCAGGAATTAGTGAGCTACCTTCGAGTCAAATCAAAAAGTTTTGTCCTTCGACGATGTGGACGTTGATGTAAAAAGTCGCGATACTTTACGGCGCAATCGTTTCTATAGGGATCGAAAGTTGCTTTCCCAAATAGCACCGCGTCCTCTTCTCAAAGTTGTAGCCAGAGTAGGATTCAATGATAATTTTAATTTACTCTGCAGGAGGAAAAAACTCCTGCTTTTGTCCGATTTGATGTCCTGCCTGGATGGGAACACCCAATTCATCAACCTTGAATATATCTTTCGCTAGATTGAGTGACTCCCTCACTTTGTCCATTGTTGATGGGACGAATGGATAAAGCATTATCATGATGTTCTTAAGAACATAGAAACACGTGAAAAGGGCGTCGCGGCGTTGATCTTCCGGGAAGCGGTCATCATGAGGCTTAAATTGGGTGAACATGCTGTTAATAGAGCGCGCGTAGTTTTCGATCGCATAGAGTAGAGTCGAGTACTCAGCTTTCTCCATAGACTTCAGGTAGCGCTGGATCATCTTAGTCGATTCTTCCAAGACCTTTTGATTCAAGGTGCCCGCTGGAACTTTGCCGTCAAATTTGCTGTGGCAGGCAGAAATAGGTTTTTCAAAGGCAGCGTTCATAGGTCCGGCCAGAAACTTATTACGCTCCGACAGCATACCAAAATCAAAATTGGATGACTTTTCAGGGAGGCTGAGAAGAGCAACAAAATAGCGGATCTGATCGGCGGTATAATTCTTCTCGTCCAGTAGCTGGTCGCCTGTATAGAAGTTTCCGCGAGATTTACTCATCTTGTCGCCGTCCACCATCAAGTGGAAAACGCTGAATACGTCAGTGAGCGTGTAATCACCTGTTTCCGGGAGCTTAAGAGGATCCTTTTGAGTCCCTAACCACATGGCGCCTTGCATCAACGTGTAGAAAAAAACGTTATCCTGACCCAGAAATTGATAAATACGAGCGCCAGGATCTTTCCAGAACTGGTCCGATATTTCAGGGTCTCGCCCTTGTTGGCGCAATGCGACCTTAGAAAATGAAATTGGCGCTATAAGAGAATCAGGCCAAACATATAGAGTCTTGCCTGCCATCTCCGGGTCGAGATCAATGGGTAGCGGAATGCCCCAGGATACATCCCGGGAGATCGAACGATGAGCCCAGCCATCGACCAGTTCTGTTCCAAATCCCTTCGCATCGAGTATTTTCCGAGATTCGGTTAGATCGGACTTATTTTCACACTGAATCATAATTTTCTTACCGGCTGCATATTTGCTTTTATGCTTCGGCAGAGAATCCTTAAGTTCTTTGTAGGCGGGTTCGTGAACATTATCGAAGCGCAAAGATGGAAGAACCGTATTGATGACTTCCAGGTAGACGGCGCTGCGCCATGATTTCTCTTTTGTTGACACCCATTGACGGAGGGTGTCAGAAACTTTCCACATGTCGAGCCACCAGTGGACAGTATCGCGTAGCTCAGGAGTTGCATCGCTTAGCGCACTTTTTGGGCTCTGAAGCTCTGTTGGATCGTAATGTGACCCACATCGATCGCATTCGTCACTGTAGGCAGAGTCATTGTCACATTTTGTATTTGGGCATTTTCCTCGTACAAAGCGGTCTTGCAGAAAACGGTTTAGCTGCGGATCGTACCATTGTTTCGTCGTTCGCTTTTCGAGCATCCCGTTTTTATAGATTTTACGAAGAAAGTCTTGGGCGATATCTTTGTGGACGGGAAAACAATCGGGTCTCGATGTGCCGCTATAAGTGTTGAGACTGATGGCGTAGCGATCCATCGTAGACTTTTGCTTTTTGTGGATGTCGCCGATGAAGTCTTGAATCGATTTTCCTGCCTGGAATGCGGCTAATTCACTTGTAGATCCATGGTCATCTGTTCCGCATACAAATAGAACATTGGCCTCACCAATGAGCATTCTCATCCAGCGTGCATAAATGTCAGCTGGAACGTGTGCCCCTGCTAAATGACCTAAGTGTATGGGGCCATTTGCATAGGGCATTCCGGCAGTGATCACGGCCTTCGCCGGTCGAAATGCATTTTTTTTCAATGTATCAATGTCAGGAGCTTGGTAAGGCGTATTTGGCTTCATCGTCTCTTACCACTTAACATCGGCTTTGCTGTCAATGACTTCGCGAAAGCATTGAGCTTTGTCTTGCGTGCAAATAAATGCCGTCAATTTATAGCTGATCTGGGTTGAATTGCTTTTGGGTTTAACTTTTCCAGGTTGAACGAATGTTGCGTCAGCCTCTTTCCACTCGGTACGTTTCATCTGGGGCTTTTCAAATTTAACTGAGCCACCGTCTTTAATTTCAAGTTTCCATGGTCCGTCAGAATTTATTTTCAGTCCGTCGGCAGCAAGGGTTTTAAACGTGAACTCAGCTCGATCGCCATCCAGCTTCTTAGCGGAAACTTCAACGCGCGCCTTGCCTGCTGCAAAAGCGTTTGATGCAAATAATGTGGCTGCCAGTATGACTGAGGAGAGAGTCTGCGTTTTCATGTGGTTGCCTTTCGCTTGTTTTTTCTTTTTTTCACGTTATACCCAGGCGTCTTACGTTCAATGCGCATGACGGCCGAGTGAGATTCTATCTTTTGCATAATTAATTGCAACTGAGCGGAGTCCTTGACCATCACTTCAAAGTCCAGATATCCCATGGCGTCTTTGCCCACTTGAACTTGGGCCTTCTGGATATTGGCCCCGACACTGCTGATTATTGTAGTTATATCAGCGAGAATGCCAGGCTTGTCGATCGTGACAATCCGAAGGTGCGTCATGAAATCAGCAGATGCGTCTGTTGTTGATTGTTTTCCCCAGGACGCCTCGACTCTGCGGGCCGGATCCATATCCCGAGCGCGGGGGCAGTCGTATCGATGGATCGTCACTCCGCGGCCTCTGGTTACAAAGCCAACGATGTCTTCTCCAGGTAGCGGACTACAGCATCGGGCCATGGCGACCAGTAAGTTATCGAGTCCTGAAACAATAATACCTTTGCCGCGACTTGTTTTTTTCGTCGCCTGTGTTGAGGCTGTCTTGTCCGTGGATTCTTCGCGGGCAAGTTGCTCCGCCTCAGCTTCGGCAAGGGTTCGGGTTTGCTTTTGAGGAAAGGCGCGTGCCAGTAAATCCTCAGGATTTAGTTTGCCGTAACCAATGGCGATCAACATATCGTCAACATTTGCTTCTCTAGAAGCTTTGATCAGTACGCCGACCTCTCCAGCCTTTTCCATTTTCTCAAGGTCAAGCTGGCGGGTCGAAAGTTCTTGCTGAAGAATGTCGCGTCCAAGTTGTTTGCTTTTTTCGCGTTGCTCGCCGCGGAGGTAAGCGCGGATTCGGTTTTTTGCTCGTGACGTTGTGACAAAAGAAAGCCAGTCTTTGTTGGGGCGTTGTTTTCCTGACGTGATTATTTCTATAATGTCGCCGCTTTTAAGCTCTTTTTTGATGGGTACCATCCGTCCATTGACCTTGGCACCAACCGTTGCTTGTCCGACTGCCGAGTGGACTGCAAATGCAAAGTCCAAGGCAGTCGCTTTCGATGGTAACTGGATGACATCGCCCTTGGGAGTGAATACAAAAATTTCCTCTTCAAAAAGATCGACTTTAACGGCTTCGAGAAATTCGTCGGGATCTTTCAGTTCTTTCTGCCACTCAATGATCTGAGTTAGCCAAGCCATCTTTTGGGACTCTGGCGTTGGTTTTGCCACGCTTGACCCGCGTTCTTTATAGTTCCAGTGTGCAGCGACTCCGTACTCGCAAACCTCGTGCATTTCGCGCGTTCTAATTTGAATTTCACAGGGCTCGCCGCTCGGTCGAATCACCGTTGTGTGTAGCGACTGGTACATGTTCGCCTTGGGCATTGCGATGTAGTCTTTGAATCTTCCAGGCATTGGCTTCCACATCGCGTGGACCACACCCAGTGCTTCATAACAGTCCTTGATGCTGTCAACGATAATTCTGAATGCGAATAGATCGTGAACATCTTCAAACTGTAGGCCACGGTCGTGCATTTTTTTGTAAATCGAGTAAAAGTGCTTGGGTCTTCCGGTGACCTCGACTTTCGTGAAGCCGTATTTCTTCAACTCGGCGATGAGGATATTTTTGACCTCCTCGATGTACTGCACGCGTTGAGTTTTCTTGGAGGCGATCTTTGTTTTTAGCTCGTCATAAATCTCTGGTTTGATCTGACGCAGGCATAAATCCTCAAGTTCGCTTTTAACTCCGTACATACCTAGACGGTTCGCTAGCGGCGCGTAGATGTCCATGGTTTCCTGGGCGATTCGTAATCTTTTCGGCGTTGGAAGTGCCTTGATGGTACGCATGTTGTGGAGGCGATCGGCCAGCTTGACGATGATCACCCGCAAGTCTTTTGCCATCGCGATCACCATCTTGCGGAAGTTCTCCGCGAGCTTTTCCTGATTTGATCGAAATTCAATCTTGGCAATTTTCGTCAGGCCATCAACGAGTTCGGCGATAGTTTTATCGAACTCTTTTTCTATTGTTTCCAGGCTGACGTCAGTATCTTCGACTACATCATGAAGAAGGGCGGCGATGACGCTAGCATCGTCAACCTTGAACGTTGCCACAATTGAGGCGACTTCTACCGGGTGTGTTACGTAAGGCTCGCCCGAGTGGCGCTTCTGGTCTCCGTGGCATCTGCAGGCAAATTCAAATGCCTTTTGAAGCATTTTTTCATTGTAATGGGGAATGTTTTGAGCAACGAGATGAGACAAGTCCCGGTAAAGATCTTCTGGTGATTTCGGTGTGAGCTCTGACAAGGCAGTTCCCCGCTGGTGTCAATCTAACCAAGTTTTTTCTTTAGATCCTGCAGCAATTCGGATGTCCTGAATTCATCAATTAATTTTTCGCAAAATCGTTTTCCATCATTGTGGCTGAGAGATGGCGCGCCGCCGTCGACGATAATTGATTTGAGTTCATTGTATGCCCGCTCAACGTTATCATTGACGATGAAATGACTGTATATGTGACAAGCTTCAATTTCCTGCTTAGCGGTGAGGAGTCGACGCCATCGATCAGCGAGCTTATCTGTACCCCTCTGTTCGAGTCTTTTCCATAGAGTTTCAACGGCAGGGGGTAAAATGAACACAGTCACAGCGTCTGGCTTTTCGCGGAGGACCGAACGACAACCTTGCACGTCAATCTCGAGAAGAACATCGTGTCCTTTGGCAAATATGCGATCAAGTTCTTGTTTGCTTGTGCCGTAAAGGTTGCCGAAAACTTCCGCCCATTCCAGCATCTGACCACTTTTTGCCATCGTTCTGAAAGCATCTTTGTCGACGAAATGGTAACTTCTGCCGTTTACCTCGCCATCACGGATTGGACGAGTGGTATGACTCACTGCAATTTCAACCGAGGGAAACTCCTTCATGAGTCGATTGTTGAGTGTCGTTTTTCCTGTTCCTGATGGAGCGGAGACGACAAAGAGTTTTGACATGGGAGTGGCCTAGCTTTTTGGTCGCTGTTCTGTCGAAAGACAGGCAGGGTTGAAAATTCAAATTTGTCAATTTTAATCATAACTTGAAGCGGGATTGTCTGCAATCAGTAAGCGAGGGACTCTCGATTTTTGGGGGATTCTCTCGTTTGCTAATTTTTATCGTTTTTGTTGAAATATGGAGGATGAGAAATATTTTTAATCAAATCCAATACCTCGTAGGTGTGAGTTTGTTAGGCAGTTTTTGCCTTATGGCTTGCGGTCGCGGCACTCCTGGCTTTATGGAGGAACCGCCGTCGCAAATACCCCCTGTCCGCTTAGCAGGCTCGGGTCAGGGCAATAAAGCTGAACATCGCCCTGGTAGCTATTTAGTCATGTTCCGGGAGTCGGGTGCAAATTCAAATCTGTATTTCTCTTCTTTCGCCGACGAGTATTCGCACCACTACAACAAATTGAGCGATCAGTTTCTTACAGACCCGCGTATCAAAGATATCGACGTGCTGTCGGCGGTGGATATGACTGGTCTTCGCTCCGTTGAATGGGAGCCTGAATTCTCCCTTCCGAAGGCTATTTCCCATGCGTTTTCATCCGATGATACCGATGGTGCTGCAGGTGTGCTGGCGAGAGTTGATTTTGAAGACGAGATCGCGGCTGCTGCGGTTTTAGGAGAGTGGGAAAGTGATTCTCGTATTTGGTTTGCTGAGCCCAATGAAATTTCACGCCTTTCAGAGGACGCCACGAGTTTGGCTCAACTTTCTAAGGACTACGCGAATAAACAATTCTGGCACCAACAGATTCGCGTACCTGAGGCGTTTGCCGCATTAGCGGCAGAGTCATCGGCAGCAGATGTTTATGCAGATCCACCAGTGATCGCTGTTCTTGATAGCGGTGTCGATTATGAGCATCCACAATTGAAGGAGAATATTTGGGTTAACACGCAGGTGGGGGCAGCTGGTTGCGTCGATGATATTCACGGCTGTAATACTGCCAAGGCGTCCAAGGGGCGACTTGGAAATGGTGATGTATGGCCTGTTCTCGCTGATGGTCCGGGCCAGGAATGTGATCCAGGGAACGCGGGTGCTATCTCCAAAAAATGTGACCATGGGACTCACGTTGCAGGTATTATTGCAGCAAAACCGCTCGCTTCATCTTATGTGGCTGGTGTTTGTCCGATGTGCAAAATCATGATTTTGCGCGTCACCGAGGTCGAAGGTGGCGGGACATCCGGTGATCCCATGATCTTGGATGATAGTCAAATTAGAGCCTATAAATACCTCGCGCGATTCAGAAAAAGTGGAGGAAGTGCTGTAAGGCTTGTTAACGCTTCATTTGGTAAGTATTCGCGTTCACGAAGTCTATCCATCCTGATTGATGTATTGAAGCGTGTCGGTAGTGGGACGCTCTTAATTGGTGCTGCATCAAACGAAGATTCAATGATTCGTTCTTATCCTGCGGCTCTGGCGAATGCCATTGCTGTGGCTTCTGTGGGCGCTCGGCACAATGACCCCTCCGTTCGTAAATCAAACTTTAGCAATTTTGGTCCTTGGGTCGATATTGCGGCACCTGGCTTCATTGATTCCACGGTTTCCGGTGGTGCTTCTCGCGTTATGCCGGGAACATCGATGGCCTCACCGGTTGTCGCTGGATCTGCAGGATTATTGCTTGCTGCTTACCCCAAACTGAGCTTTTTGGAGTTAAGAGACCGGATCATAAAAGGCGCCAGTGCCGCCAGACTTTACGGATCCGATGCTACAGATGGAAGTATCAACTCCCAATACTACTATCCCAAAATTGCCGGCGAATTTGCCAGGCGCCCCTTGCTCGGTGGGGGGTTGGTTGACGCGGAAGCTATGGTTAAAGGTTCAGGAAACTTTGCGACCGGTCAGCCTGTTGAGCGGGTGACGGCTGGTTGCGGAGTGATTGGTATTGGTTCATTCGGCGGGCGCCAGGTGGGCTGGCTGGTGGCTTTTTTGATTTTGCCGTTACTACTATCTCTTTTTCGAATTGGTGGTCGCCGTGGGTGACTTGTCTCTGGTTTTTCACGTGTTTTCTCTAGTGGCATTTGCAGCCCTAACTTACAAGCTTTTGCAACTGCAGACAGTCTTGAAGCTCTGGCGTGACTGGAATACAGGTGGATCAGAGCGCAAAGTTACTGTCGGGGAGCCTTTGCGTGTTCTGCACCAGTTGTCAGCCGCTGTGGGCGCTGAGTTTGAAAGTTCAGTGCCATTAAATGCTCTGGCCGTATGTAAAGTGAAGCTTGATGGTTGCTTCAAACTCCATAAAGACGCAGGGATCAAGAAAATTTCTGTGACAAAGGCGGAAAAATACCGCGTAGACTTTGTTTTGGTACGCGAACTAAGTATAATTCCCTCAGAACTGGATCAAATAAGTCTTGAATTGGGTGGGGCTATTGAAGTCGGCGCGATGGCTACGCGTCACCCATAGGCTGCTCAAGGGGCAGAGGGGGACTCATGTTTCGTACCATAGTCATGGTTGCTATTGCGTTGATAGGCTCGAACTGCGCCACCACGTTTGACGCGGGTAAAAACGTATCGAAGCAGGCTCCGCACATCAGCAAGGACACGCCGCTTGAGACGGCGCTGCAAGCGGGTATTGATTATGGCGGCGACACGGCTCGAGATGTTCGCAAGCTGATTTCTAAACGGAAGCAATGGCCGCTCGCAGAAAAAATGCTGTACCAGGCTGTTCAAGATGGAATTATCAAATACGAAAATAACCAACTTATCAATGCTGTGATGCTCTATATCGCCGGTCCTGTGACACCTCAAGAGGCCCTATTCAACCAGCTGGTGTCTTCGGGAAGGCCTCTTGCTCGTCAGCTCGCGTGGCAGATGGCCTCGGCATTGCCCGGAAAGGTGATGCGGAGCGCGATGGAACGGGAAATGAATCGGGCGGTCATGGACGGTGATGAAGATGATATTTTGATCCCGGCGATGGCCGCTGCTGCCCAGGCGAATCGAATGACTTCGGCATATTCGCTGGTGCGCAGAGGATTAATGACTAAAAACTTCGAAGATTTCGCTCAGGCGATGGCTGCTCTGAATCCCGAGCAGGCCACAACCGACTTTCTTGAGTATTTATCAATGTGTCCTCCCGAAGAGTTGCGCCAGCTGACGGTATCATCCATTAATATCTTTGCAGCAAACGTGGCGCTAAATCACATGCTCAAATTCCCACCCAGTGTTTCGAATGCAAATATCGATGTTCTATTCAGCTACGCTATCTCAAGAAATCCGGGCCTCAGTGACCTGGCTTCTACGATCGTAGAGAACATCTCGCAGAAGAATACAGGAGCAATGGCTCTTGCGTTGTCGCGGATGCCTGTTTGGAGTCAGGTGGCTTTTATAGAGGGTTCCCGTCGAAGCATGACACCTGGAAAAAGACTGTTTTTGGGTGAATTAAAGCGCGTTTCGGCTGAGGCTGATGTCGTGGACGAGCTGGGCGATATCAAGCTGTGAGCGATCGGAGTGTCAGTTTGATCCCGTTTAAATCATGTGGCATTAGACTTCGTAGCGAATCTCCCCTGTTGAGGGGAGATGGCGTAAAAATGTCAGTATGGTTTCTCAGTGTACTCATGTTTTTTCTAATGCAGTCTCCTGTCTTTGCTCAAGCTACGGCAATCAAGGAGTGGAAGGGTGAGTATTTTTCCAAGAAAGAAGGTGGCATTTTCTTGAAAACGCTTGCTACCGGTTTTCGCGGTGCGGCACTGGATAATGTTCAGGTCACGATTTATAGCATTATCCAACAGAAGTATTACACATTCTCCAACTCTCAAGTTGCAGCAGAAGCTGCACCGCGGGAAATTTGGAAGTTACCGTCCGGCAAATATTTGGTGAGTCGCATTGATTTCACTGACCCATCCGGAGTCAACCGGATGTGGTTGGCTAAGCAGGCGAAGCCCGTGGCGATTCTGGTGCCGCGGGTTATGCTGTCGAATCTTGGACGATGGCAAATATCGCCAGAGGGCGTTACTGGGCTTGCTGTAAATTTTGAAATGATCCCCAACAGCTATCGGGAATCGGGAGCAGCAAAAGAGAGCAGTGTAGCGGCGGTCATTAATGGATTTACTGGCTCTGTCCAACAGGTGATTGGTGGTCGGCAGGTCGTTGATGCTGCTGACAAGGGTTATTCAGATGACAATATGATCAGGGCTACGACCTCGTTTACCCGTCAAATTGGTGTGTTTTACGGCGTTAATTTATTCAAGCACAATAAATATTCGAAGGATGTACTTGGAGCTTTAAAGTCCTTCGATGCTCAGTTGAGGGCTTGCTACACATCCGCATTGGAGCGCAACGGTCAACTTGCTGGTGATTTAGTTTTAAAAGTCCTCGCGTCCGCTAAAACCGGGACGATCAGGCAGGCGACAAAAAGCAAGGGATCCATTGCAGATGGTGCTATGATTGACTGTATCCTTGGCGAGCTCCAGCAGATACCGATGCCGGTGCAGGAAAATATGATTGGGGAACTGACGTTCAATTTTCTAACAAAATGAACGACAACATTTAGGAGGATCTGAGAGATGAGCGACGCTCAAAATAAACCAGTAAATGCTGGAGGTAAGGCATCCAGAAGCCTCAAAAACTATGCACTACAGCCGCTGCTACAGATAAAACTTGGTCTATATAGTGTGATTCTGTCGACATTATTTGCTGTTTTGATCGTGGTCATCCTCTATACGAACCTTGCAAAGTTTTCCGATATTATTCTTGAACTTACTGGTGTTAAAGAAGAGGTCCAGGATTTGCTCGATCAGTATCTTTCGCCTGCAATCTACCAAATTGTCGCAGCAGCTGTTTTTTATGTTCTGATCAATCTAGTTATGACGATCGTTTATACGCACAAATTAATTGGACCAACGATTGCATTCCGCCGTCATGTTCGTATGATTGCTGAAGGCAAGTACCAGTACCGTACAGTGCTGCGTAAGGGTGATGCATTCAATGAGCTTGCGGACGATCTCAACAAGCTGTCGTCCTTAATGGAACAAAAAAACAAGTAAAATTAGCTTTCCTAGGTGTCTATGAGTCAGGTTTTGCAACCAAATCAGGACTGGTTTATCAGTGCCATTTTGAAGGATGGTACTGTCGCCCATTGTTTGACTGAAGTTGTAAAAGAGCTAAAGCGAAAAGAGCAATTCATCTCGATCCTGAGCTCGCGGATATCTGAAAGAGCAGGAACCACGATGGATGCCGTAAGTGAAATATCTGCACGTATTGGTATCCTTGAAAATACTGTGAAATTTAGGCTGAGTATTCTGAGCCCGGATCGACGTGGCGCGTGGTTCAGGACAAGTGCAACGACGTCAACCGGCCCATTTTCCGGAACAATCATGACTGATCCCGTGTTTCCAACCTTTGACGAATCAAGGGCTATGGAGATTCGAAAAGGTCTTGTTGAGTGTTGGAAAAAAAGGAATCTGATAGGATTTCCATTAAAGGCCACTGAGTCGTCCATATGGAAAACGCTGCTAACCTTAAATTTTGAGATTTGGAATTTGGGAGATCTCGGTGAGTGGCCAAGATTGGAGACTTTGCCAGAGTCTTTACCCGCAGATCTTGATTCGCGATCATTGCGGGCATTTCTTGCAAATGTGAACGCTGAGTACCTTGCTGCCCGGGAGCGTTTAAACAAGGTTTTCGATACATTAATGGCAGCCAGTGATAAATTTTTTGCAAAATGCTCGGTCTCGAGTGGTATACGATCCTCGGAGAAGAGCTCAGCTCACAGCCAAGACAAATATGACGGCTACACTGCTGCAGAGAGCGTTCGTGAATCGTTTCGAAAACGTCGAGCTACTCCAACCATTCATCGTCCTGTCGGGAAATCCGCGCAAGATTTGGAAGCCTTACGATTTATGGGTTTTGAGGATTTCCCCTCTGAGGAAGATTTGAAGCATCGATACCATCGTCTTGCCATGGAAATGCATCCCGATCGGCAAGGTGGTAATGAGTCCCGATTTAAACTTTTAGCAAAGTCATATAAGCATTTAAGAAGGCTTTGTGCCACCTAGGTGAAGCGATATGTTTATCACTCTCAAAAAGATGTTCTTTGCTGGATTTACTGGAAGGAATTTCTTGAATCAAAAGTGCTTTCTGTAGCAAAATGTTGTGAGACCGAGAAGGAGTGTGTTCTATGCAGGACTGGAGCCCCGATCAGTTAAAGGGACACCTGGAATCTGGTGACCGAATATTTTTAAAGCTTTGGAAAAAAGGTTGCGGAGCCTGTAAGCTTTCTATTCCCGCAATCGAGCGAATAGAGGCTGACAACAGCCACGATTTAATATTTGGGCAGATTTGCGCTGATGAATATCCCGAAATACTTGAAATTGCCGATACCGAAGTATTGCCGGTATTTTTTGTGTTCGCAAAGAAGGAAATGAAAGGGCGTTTTGAGGGGTTTAAGGGACTTGAGCGATTAAAGAGTATGATTGAAGACTCTTTCAAATAGGTGATAGTTGATATGATTCGTTGGGTCGTTGTTTTTACATTGGTTTTACTTGAGTCGTGCGCCGATGAGGGACCTAAAGAGCCCGTGTCAGCTGATCTGGCTTTTGCTGAGATTGATCCTGATAAAAAAGCCCTGCCGAAAGACACGCAGGTCACCGCTAATGCTGCCGCTGATTCTACTCCATCCCCGAGTCAAGTAGACCCCGCTATGGAGCCTGCGCCATTGGCTGAGGTCCCGCCGTCGCCTCCTGTTGACGAGGTTGTTGGTGCAACACAGGAACGGGAGATCAGCGTGCCATTGACCTCTGATGTCGCGTCAGGCCCCGTCTCTGTGACAGGGTCTGGAACCGCCGTCAGATACATCAAAGCATTTGAGATAAATATTCGTTCCCAACCCAATCGTCACTCGAAAATTGTAGGTCGTTTACGGGGTGGGGACGAAGTCAGGGTTTCTATCCATGGGGGGTGGTCCAAGCTTGATGATGGACGTTGGATACGCAGTCGTTGGCTTGTGAAAAACCCTCCCAAAAGTTTTTCTCATGTGCCACCGGACGAGGAAGGTCGTCCGCAGAAAAGTAAGAAAGTTAGGCAAAATAAAAGGTCAAAGCGTTCAAAGAAGGGTTCCAAGAGCTAATTGATCATGAGTGGGCAAGATCATCAAAAACAGCTTGCGCGTGCTTTGGTTCGAATGAGTGAAATAAAACCCTCACAAGGCTTGTTTCATGCAGCCTTGCATTCAGTGCTTTTTTGGGGGCTCGTTTTCGCTTTTGGTGCTCTCTGGCAACGCGAAACAATTCTTGCGATCATTGTCATTTTGCCGATGTCGCTGGTTTACACCGCAATTATTGTGACAACTCATGACTGTATCCACCGAACCTATACAGGACTCAAGACATTCGATGACTATTGGCCTCTGCTATGGTCTTGGATGGTTTTTTGGCCGCACAGAACCTACAGTGAAATTCACAGAATTCATCACGCATTGCTAGGACGAGATTTCGACGATCCCGAGCGTGCGACTTTTCTTAAATCCGAGTTTGAAAGGTCTAATGCGATCAAGCGGTGGTATATTCAGCACCAGTGGTTGATCAATATTTTTGTATTCGCCGGAGTGGGCTTTATCGTAAAACACTGGCTGACAGCTCGTAGGCTTCGTTCCAGATTTCCACAGCTGGAAAAGGCTATGAAACGAGATATCTTTGGGCAGCTCTCGCTGGTTTTGATTACATGGCCGATATATCTCTATTCCGACGTATTTGTTGAGTACATGCTGACATTCTTGGCTCTTGAGCGCGTTGGCGGGGGATTGTTGCAAATGCGCGCCTTGGCAGAACATTATGGTTTGTGGGAGGGGCGCAATGCAGATGTTGTGACGCGCCAAGCGATGTCTTGTCGTAATATCAAAGCAGGTTGGCTTGGACGTTGGCTCTTCAACGATTTATGCTTTCACTCCATTCATCATGTGTACCCAAGTATTCCCTGGTATAAGCTGGGTGAGGCTCATTTGACGATCGTTCCGCTTTGGCGTCATATAAATACCAAACAATTGGAGCCTCGCGAGTCATACGGCAAGGTGTTAACCGATGGGGTTCGCTCTTGGCGACTAATAGATGATTCGGTTACTAATCATGGAGACGCTCCGTCGACAGATACTGCGAATGCTCCATGAATTACAATGACTCACGACAAAAAAATCCGGCCTACGAAGGCCGGATTTTATCGTCAATAAGCCCGGATTCACATCTTCTTATTCAAGTTATCGGCAACCTTTGACAGGAAGTCATTGGTGTACATGAAGCTTCCAGCTGGTGGAGTGTTACCATGGATGCAAACGGCCAAGTCCTTCGTCATAAATCCAGCTTCAACCGTTTCGACGCAAACCTGCTCTAGCTTCTTTGCGAAAGCTGTGACTTCAGGCGTACCATCCAATTTTCCACGATGAGCAAGACCTTGAGTCCAGGCAAAAATCGATGCAATTGGATTTGTCGATGTCGGCTTACCTTTTTGATGATCGCGGTAGTGCCGTGTTACTGTGCCATGAGCAGCTTCTGTCTCAATAGTTCTTCCATTCGGGCACATGAGTACCGATGTCATCAAGCCCAATGACCCGAACCCCTGGGCAACAGTATCAGATTGAACGTCTCCGTCATAATTTTTGCAAGCCCAGACGATTCCACCCTCCCACTTTAGAACGGCGGCAACCATGTCATCGATCAGACGATGTTCGTAGGTTAGACCTGACGCCTCGTACTTGGCTTTAAATTCCTTCTCAAAAACTTGCTGGAAGATGTCTTTAAATCGGCCGTCATACACCTTTAGAATCGTGTTTTTCGTTGAGAGGTAAACTGGGAACTTGCGATCCAGCCCATATGCAAAACAGCTGCGGGCGAATCCTTCAATGCTATCGTCCGTGTTGTACATTCCCATGGCGATACCTGCGCCCTGAAAGTCCATTACATCCCAAGATTGGGCTGGCCCACCTGCGCTTGGTTCGAAGACCATCTTTAGTTTTCCTGCGCCTGGAATTTTAACATCGGTCGCCTTGTATTGGTCGGCGTGCGCGTGGCGCCCGACAACGATGGGCTTTTTCCAGTTCGGTACGATTCTCGGCACGTTTGAGCAGATGATGGGTTCACGGAAGACGGTTCCACCCAAAATGTTGCGGATCGTGCCGTTGGGGCTTTTCCACATTTTTTTGAGGTTGAATTCCTTAACTCGAGCTTCGTCAGGCGTGATCGTGGCGCACTTGATCCCGACATCATATTTTTTAATGGCTTCCGCAGCTTCAATCGTAACCTTATCGTCGGTTTTGTCGCGGTATTCCATGCCCAAGTCAAAATATTTGATATCAAGATCGAGGAACGGGTGGATCAATTTGTTTTTGATCTCAGCCCAGATAATTCGAGTCATCTCGTCGCCGTCCATCTCTACAACGGGATTTTTAACCTTGATCTTTGCCATGTTCTCTCCTCAAAAAAATTTAACGGTTAAGTCGCCACTTTCAATGAGACGACGTGTTGAAGTAATGAATCGATCTCGGCATGTGAACAAAATCGCGAACCGGAACGTTGATTGCGATCATCACGATGACCTCGGTGGTCTTGCCAGGATCTACATTGCACACAATCCCGTGGCTGCTGTACAGCATTTTGAACAAGCCCAACCCTGCACCACCCTTTTTAGTGTCAATCAATTGCTCGGTGTCGTTGCGTTTTAGGACTTTTCTAAGATACGAAAACCAGCGATCACGCAGAAAAGCACCAAATGGATCGCAAATTGAAATGGCAAAAATCCGGCCGTCACAACCGTATTTGAGGGTCGCCCACTCGTCCTCGGCAAGATCCCTCTTTTCTCTGCGTTCCATTGCCTCGTAGTGTGTTCGACCGCCAGCAACGGGCGCATCGTATATGGCATTCATCAAAAGTTCTTCGCAAATACCTGTGGCAAGACGAGCGATATTCTTACCAAGGCCACAAGCCTCAACCCAATCGCTGACCGCTTTGTTTGAGGGATCTCGATCTGAAGATCCTTTTATCACTCTAGCCTGAATGTCTGACTCAGGACTCAGATATTTCTCAATGCCAAATAGATCAGAGCGAATGATTTTCTGCATAGTAATGGCGAGATCCGATGAGCTCCACTCGGTATCGTGATTTGCTATGACGTGGTCGAGAAGCAATAGGTCGTTGTGTCCAAGTGAAGAGCAATATTCCTGCATGGGCAGGTCGGTTACCAAGATGGTGATAATAGATGGATCTAGTTTTCTTACTGCTTGGAACAAACCTTCGCTTGGATCGTTGGCAACCATTGCACGAACGTGGCCTACGGTTTTCAAAACTTCCAGGGCCTGCGAAACGCCTGATACGGAAACTTGCTGCCAACCGTTTGCGGCAACCATGATGCAAGGCGCAGACCCAATGGACTTGCGCCCCGGAACATCAACAAAAATAACCGTGGCCTGATTGGTGCTCATTTAGTCGCTACGGCTTCCGATGGTTTCTTGGCGTCTGCGGAAATTTTATCCTGTAGTGTCATCAGGCCTGCGATGACGGCCTCTGGAGTGGGTGGGCATCCTGCAACATAGACGTCAACAGGGATAATGCGATCGACGCCCTGCAAGACGTGATAGGCACGATAAAATCCGCCACTGGAAGCGCATGCACCCATGGCCATGACCCATTTGGGCTCCGACATCTGGTCGTAGACCTTCTTAATCACGGGAGCCATCTTTTCTGTGATTGTTCCCGCCACAATCATAAGGTCTGCCTGTCGTGGAGAGAAGCGAACAACCTCAGCACCAAAGCGTGCAATATCATACTTCGGACCAACGACGGCCATGTACTCGATTCCACAGCAGGCTGTGCCGAAAGGGTATGGCCAGAGTGCATTTTTCCGAGCCCATGCTAAAAGCTCTTTGTGCTTCGTGAGAAAAAAAGGAACGTCATTCTCAGAGGGACTATGCTTCATCGGTGGGTAACCTTTCGCACTTCGAAATTGAGTCGATAATACTTGTTTGTGACACGAGGGCATCAAACTGCCCAAAAAATCAACGTTTTCGAAACATTAACGCCTCATTCTAGACCAGCCTGACGCAGATTTCCACCCCTTGCCAAAAAAATTCCGCCAACGTTGACTTCGTACTCGGGGCCTCCGTAAAATATCAGTAAAAGCCACGCATTAGCAATTTAGGCTCGATTTTAGGGAGACTGATAATCATGGAGAAGATTTCACAGTTATTTCACGAGGGCGGATTACCTGTAATGCTTTCAATTACGGCAACGCTCCTACTCACGCTCGTCTTGATTGTAGAGAGGTTTATTCGTTACTGGGGCCAGTATGACCTCGCCGATAGTGCGTCTTTCATGAGTCACATTCAAAAGATGGTCATGAATAACTCGATTGAAAATGCAATCCGCATGTGTCGTAAGGCGAAGCCAAAACTTCTTCCTGAGGTTTTAGTACAGGGATTGATGCGTGCTAATGACTCGCCCGAGGAAATCAGTCTCGCTATGGATTATGCGACTTTAGAGGCGATTCCTAAGGTCACTGCCCGCGTTGGATTTTTGGGTACAACGGCAAACGTTGCAACTCTCTTGGGGCTCCTGGGAACTCTTTTTGGTTTGATGAAATCGTTCGCAGCTGCCGCGACTGCAACCGGTGCTCAGAAACAAACGTTGCTGGCAGAGGGTATTGCAGAGGCGCTGATTGCTACGTCGTTCGGTCTCGGTACGGCTTTGTTGGCTCTGCTTTGCTACGGAATTTTGATGACGAAACAAACTCAGATTGTTGATGACATAAATGCAAACGCAGCTCGACTGTTACATATGCTTTATAACCGTAAGATGAAAATTCATCGTGGCGGCTCCGACCGGGCTGAGTGATTTTGGGTGCTTTTGCTACTGGTAGCTTTTTAGGTTTTCATGCTTTGCCATCTGCTCTTAACGGGCTGGTTATCAGCCCTTAAGAGAGGTTCTGTGGAGGACGTCCATGTCCAGAAAAAAGAAACGGCGCAAGATTGAATACAAAGACATCGATCTCAACATCATGCCGTTTATTGATGTTTTCTCGATGTTGAATACTTTTTTGCTGTTTACGGCGGTTTTTTTGTCAGTTGGAATTCTTGAAGTACAAATTCCATTTTTATCAAATACGCCGCCGCCCGATGATCCCAAAGACAGCCGTGTTTTTGAGGTCAAAGTCGATGTGACTAAAGAGCAAGTTGAGATCCAGACGGCCTACACAAGGCCGCCCAATCAGGAGCAGAAATTTCCATTTCCGAACAATGCTGACGGTCTGAAGCAAATGCATCAAAAGCTTGCTGAAATCCGTAAACAGAATGCTGATACGGACAAGGCAACGGTTTTCAGCGAAGATGACGTGAGTTGGGAGTCCCTTTCGGCAGTGCTAGATACCGTGATGCTTCGTATAGAGGGCGATCCTATCTTTCCGCCCGCCAAAGATGCCAAAAATCGTGAGAAAGCGGAGATAGATGCCAAGCTTTATCTCTATCCTAAAATCGTGATGGGAAGCGTAATGCTTCGTTAATGAGGTGTAGTCGATGGCAAGTGCAGGCGGCGGCAGTAAGGATACTCTCAGTCTCAACCTGAACCCAATGTTGGATATTTTTTCGATTCTCATCACTTTTCTGCTGATGAGTTTCTCAACGGATCCTGTCTCGCATGACGTTGACGCAGGCATTGAATTGCCGCAGTCAAATACGATCGTAGCAATGGATGAGGTTCCGACTATTATTGTGACGAAAACTGAGCTTCGAGTTAACGACAACAAAGTCGCTGACATCGTGGCGGGCGACGTGCCCGAAAAAGACCGGGCTCAGGGCGCAATTTACCCCGTTTTTGAGGCTCTGCAAAAGCTTGCAGAGGCAAACAAGCGTGTGAACAAGCCCAAGAGTGATGATCCGAACGCAAAAGGAAGTACCGGGGCACTCACGATGGAAATGGACAAGGGTCACAGATTTAAACTGATGAAGCGCATTATGCTATCGGCGCAGCAAGCGGAATTTGTGCAGTTCAAATTGATGGTCCAAAAAGAACTCAACTAAACAGGAATCTTCTGTGGTTAGATCGAACTTGAAAGTTTTTAGCTTCTTCATCGCTGGGTGCGTGTCGGCTCTGTGTCCAGCGTCATTGTCCTATTGTGCTGATGAGCGTCAGCCTCAGGAAATGTTCGAACGATATGAAATTCGCGTGATTCGTCCTAAGTATTTTACTAAGACAGGTCGCATGGAGACTGGCGCTCAATTGAGTATCGTCATGAATCAGTCGTTTATTTATACGTACCTCGCGACAGGTCTATTGGATTATCACTTCAGTGAAACGCTGGCTCTTGAAGGCGCTTTAGCCTACGGATTTTCAATCGACAAAGAGGACAAAAGAGTCCTCGACTCCAACTTTAAAATCAAGACGCAGATTCTGAGAACACAATACTTTATGGAGGGCGGACTTTTGTACACGCCCATCTATGGTAAGTACCAGCTTTCTAGCGGGCGATTGATATACGTCGATATGTTTCTCTCCGCTGGTGGTGGCATGACTGGCGTCAATTACCTCTATGATCAGTGTCCAAGCCCAAATGAAGTTCCTGAAGGGACTGAGGTTTCACCTCCTCCATCTCCCTCTGTCAAAACGTACCCTACATTCTTCTTTGGAGCTGGCCAGCGTATTTTCATGGATAAGAAGCTGAGCCTTCGCTGGGACGTTCGAGGGCATGTATTTAGTTACAACAAAGCCGACGGAGCCTGTGATCCCGGGACTGCTGAAGCCGCAAGTGGAGTTCAAACAAATATCACGATGCAGCTTGGTGCGGGGTACTTCTTATGAGGCGCACTATTCAAAGGGTCCAGATTCCGCGTATTGTACGAACGATCCTAGTTTTTGCTGTTACGCTCTCCATCAGTAGTTCTGCACATGCAAACTATCAGGCAGCCCAGCAGATGATGGCGCGACGTGATTACGTTGGGGCTGCTGGAGAGTATTTTCAGTCATACTCCTCACCACGGGGCGGGCAGGAGAAAATATTTTCTGAATGGGGCTTGGGTAAAAGTTTACAGGCCTTGGGGTTCTATTATTCGGCGTCAAAATATTTTTCGCAAATTGTTCGCCGTGGGCCAGGTCCTGGAAACCCTTACTTTAGGCGCGCGCTTGAGGAGTTGGGTGCGATCAACTCAACGGTTGGCTTAGGGCAGTCACACATTTCTCAGCTTGTGCGTGGACGAGGTGTTAGCCCGGACAGTATCCCAGGAGCTGCGCGAGCTTTTTACTTCTATTACACGGGAGCTGAAGCTTTTGAAAAACAGAAATTTGAGCGTGCAGCTGACAATTTTAAGAGGGTGCCTTCTGGTAGCCCCTATTATGCAAAAGCACAGTTTCATCTCGGAGTGATTGCTAATCGCGCCGGCGCACATAGCCGAGCTATCGGTTATTTCGAATCGACCCTAAATAGTTCTGGTGCAGATAGCTGGGTGCGTGAACAGTCAAATTTAAATATCGCGCGGGTCCACTACGAAACAAAGAGCTTTAATAACTCTTTTCAGTATTATGCGAGGATTCCTCGGGAGTCCGAAAATTGGCTCGGCGCCATCTTTGAATCGGCTTGGGCCTTTTTTCTGACAGCGCGTCATAATAACGTGCTTGGGAATATTCATACCCTTCACTCGCCGTTTTTTGAAATGCGCTTTTTCCCAGAGAGTTATATCTTGCAGGCCATCACATACCTGAGGTTGTGTCGCTATAATGAGGTCCAAGAAAGTCTGGAGAAGTTCCGGGATCGCTACAAGCCAGTTTTCAAGGATCTAGTCAGTCTTCTTTCCGAGTACAAATCGCGCAAGAGCGATATGTTTAAATTGGTTTACGATTACCGCAACGGATCTCTAAACAGCTACCGCAATGCGTGGGCAATTCTCGACTCGTTAAGTCGATCCGATGCCTACAAAGAGTCTTTCCGCGCTGTTCGTTACTCCGATGGTGAGCTTGCAAGATTAAGTGGCATTGGGGGCAAATGGAGTAGCACCGGGCTTATTGAGGAATTGAGGGACTTCTTGAATAAAAAGAAGCAAGTCGCCAGAGCAGACTCAGGCGAGAAGCTTTATGATCAAACAGCGGCAGCACACGAGTATCTCCGTACACTGTCGAACCAAACAAAACTGATTCAGGCGGAGATGTTCGAGGGTCGAGTAGACGCCATCCGTAGAACGCTGAATGTGACTCAGGCTAATGATAGAAAAGTCTTCATTGGTGGTCTGCAGCCCCTTGAAAGCGTTGTGAACCAGCAGTTGGAGTATTGGCCGTTTATGGGCGAATACTGGGAGGACGAGCTAGGCTACTATGTCTACAACATCGGCGATAAATGCGGAGTTCCAGGCAATCAGCCCAAAGGTAAATAGCCTGATTGATAGGCGGTGAATGCCTTGTCCTGTTTTATGTCTAGAGTGAAAGGATAAAAATGGCAAACATCACAGCATTTCGTACCCTCATTGGGACATGCCTACTGACAGTTGCAACCGGTACCGTGGCGCAAGATGCGCGTGAAAAGAATCATAGGGAAGTCAATCTAAGTAACGTGAAGACAAAAAAGCGCGAGACGGGTGACTCCGCCAAGGCTTCCGGTCCAAGCATGGGCCGAGGTGAGGCGTTTGTGATAGCCGCGGAGGGTAAACTATCTTCGGAGATCAAACGCACGATTCAATTTTATGAGAAAACGGAAAGGACTCTTCCTCAAAAGTCTTCGGCTAGACTTCAAATGCTGAATCGTTTAGTCAACCTTTACGTGGAAAACGCTTCGTACGAGGCTAATGCAGAGTTTCGTCGCTATGATCAGGTTTTTGTAGCGTGGGAGAAAGCTGGCCGCAAGGGTAAAGGCCCGCAGGTGGATAATCGGACGTCAAAGGGCGTCTGGAAGCAGGTGGCCGTAAAGTCAAGCTATGTTCTAAAGCAATTTCCAAACACCAAGAATGCTGATGAGCTGATGTTCAACCAGGCTCTGGCTTTAGGCTATTTGGGTCAAGAAAAAGAAAGTGCTCGTATCTACAGTGACCTGATCCAGAAATATCCGAATAGTGACAAAGCCGGTGAAGCTTATTTTCAGCTCGGCGATTTTTTCTTTGAGAAAAGTGATTTTCGCGATGCCACGAATAACTACAAACAGGCCTTGCGTTACAAAACAAGTCGCGGATTTGGTTGGTCTCTCTTCAAACTGGGTTGGTGTTCATACAACCTGGGGAATTATCCTGAATCACTGAGCTACTGGAAAAAAACAGTCGATGTCGCAACCTCAAGTCGTGCAAAAGATGCAAACCAGCTTAAGGAAGAAGGCCTAAAGGATATGGTTTTTGCATGGGTTGAAATGAAGCAGGTAGAAACAGCGATTACGTACTATCGTCAGCACGGTGGCGAGAAGTATATCGGAAAATTTTTGAATCAGCTTGGTTCAGCTCTGGTTGATGCTGGAAAATTCGCTGAAGCTGTGCGGGTCTATAAACGCTATCAGCAGCTTTACCCCAATAGTCCCGATACGCCAGATACCCAAAGGGAGATTATTTCGCTGTTTTTTGATTTGAATCGTTTTTCAGAATTGTGGAAAGAGCTGGAAGCATTTCCGAGGAATTATGGCTCTGGTAGCTCATGGGCGGCAGCCAATAAGGGTGATCAATCCTTGGTTGATAGCACTCAGGTGAAGATAAAAGATACGATCATTTACTATGCAAAGGTTTTACATAAAGCCGGTCAAAAGGATGACAACGACGGAACTTATGCGGAGGCTCTCAGGGGCTATTTGATGTTCCTGAAGTACTACCCGAATGCTAAAGAGATGCCAGAAGTAAAGTTTAATATGGCTGATATTCTCTTCGTTCAGAAAAAATACCGCGAAGCCGGGAAGTACTACTACGAAGTCGCAGCACTTGGGAAAGAAAGGGCGATTCAAATCATTCCACCAAACAATAAGACAGTGAGTATTCACAGAGACTCAGCCCGTTATATGCTGGATAGTTATGGACTTGATTTTGAGGCGGAGTACAAGGTTCTACTAAAGGTCAATCCTGACTTCAAAAAACCAGGACGTCCTCTTTCCCCAAGAGCGACAGCCTACGTTCAGGCCTGTAGTGAATATGGTAAGTGGTATCCCGAGGATAAAAAGGCGTCGAGAGAATGTGATATTTATGTAACAGCGATTTACTATCGTAACGGTGATAAGGAGCGATCCAAAAAGCTCCTCTTCAACGTTGCTCAGAAGTATTCAAGCGAAAAAATTGGCCCAGAAGCTGTTGAATGGCTCATACCTCTCTACGGTAGTGATACAAAATCTTTGGTTCAAGTTGCCGAGTCACTTCTTAAAATTCCCGCATATCAAAAAGGAAAATTGGGCGAAAAACTGCGGGGTCTGAAGCGTGGTGCTGAGATAGACGAGATCAAAAAAATCGGTGACATCGCTAAACGTGCGAAGGCCTATGAAGATCAAGCAAAGAAAAATCCAAAGGCCGACGACGCTGATAAGCTGATGTATAACGCCGGCGTCGATTACATCAAGGCTGGAATGGTGGAAGCTGGTATCGCCGCTTATGCATTCGTTGTGAAAAATTATCCCAAGTCTGAGGGTTATCAGGAGGCTCTTCTCCAGATCGCAAAACTATCTGACAAGCGTCTTGAGTACAGCGTGGCATCTGGTTATTACCTTGCCTACGCGAATCGATACCCGAAGGACAAAAACTCGTTACCCGCTATCGGTCGGGCCTGCGAGTTGCAGGTCGCCATGTCAGACGAGAAGGCGTTTTCCACTTGTATGAATCTTGCAAAGCTGGATGCGGAAGGTGCCAAGATCTTTATCGATCGTATGGTTCGCGAAGCTGAGTATTCAAAAAATTATGCCAAAATGCAGCAGTTGATCGGCCAAGGTTATCTCAAATTTAATTTAACCCCCGAAGAGCGGATTATCGCATTCCACCGCATTTATAACGCTGCCAACGGCAAAGGTGCTGCCGCCCAGCAGGCAGCAAGGGAGATCCTTGCATCTTACCGAAAGGCTGGAGGAAAAGTCGGCGCGGAATCTAGTCGTTATGTTGGAGAGTTGGTATTTAGCGGTAGAAATGTTGTCATGCCAAAGTTTGCGAGTACAAAGCTCGTTGGTGGAACTCTCGATAATCTAGTCAAATCAATTCAGAGGAAAGCAGGTATGATCCCTGAGATTGATAAGGCTTACAACGAGGTCTTGGCAACTAAAGATGCTTATTGGGGTGTAGCTGCTCTGTATCAATTAGGATTTGCCCGAGAGTTGTTAGCTGTTGACCTTGAAAATCCTCCATCCATTGAAGGCGCAACACTCGAAGCTGTCAAAGCCGAGCTGGCTCCGCAAGCGCAAGCTCAAAGAGCCGAAGCGAAAAAGTTCTATCAGTTTGCGATTGAGTCCATTCAGAAATTCTCTGTTTACAATGAATGGGGCGGCAAAGCTGTTTCGGGATTGGCTCGGATTAGTGGACAAAAGCTCAGCTTTGAGGATGTTGCCCTAATGCCAGACTTTATCGGCAGTGATGTTTCGGCTCCACTGGTACAAGCTGTTCAGAGCGGAAAGGGCGGTAACTGATGCATACAAAATCAAATGTGATTTCAACTGTCCGGATTTCTACGTTGGCAATTATTGTGGCTGAAATGCTCTGGTCCTGTGCTGATAACAAGCCTGCAAAGAAAACTAGTGAGCCAGTCGCTGCAAGTGGATCCGAGGCTCGTGAGGACTCAGGTGCAACCTCACTTTCTGGTGAGCGTCGCTTTTTGACAACAAGTCTTAGCAACAACAGTTTTACATCCAAGTCGATTGATAGAGGTCGTGCCGCGGATTTTGCTGCCCAACATGGCAATGGTAAGTCTAAAGACATCAATTCACTTGCAGCAGCGATTGCTGCCAATCGCTTGGCCGGTCGCGGTGTAAATGATGTCCTGTCGGAAGCTCGACAAATCGCAGAACTTGAGATGTCGAAAAATGTCGAACGTGATCTACCGGAGCTCGTGCAGCTCGAGCTGGGTCTCGTCGGAGTGCAAAGTGGTCGATTGGCTTTCGCAGAATTTTGGCTTGATAAACTACTAAAATCTAAAAATGCGACCATTCGCGCGTCGGCTATCAATGCTAAGGGTGTGGTGGCCATTCGCATGGAGCGTATTCCTGAAGCCATGGTGCTTTTCAAGGAAGCTCTTGCGGTGAATAGTGAGTACAAGCCAGCCCTTCTGAATATCGGATTTTTAGCACTTCAGGGCGGCGACGTTGTCACAGCAAAAAAAGCTTTGGGTGGAATGCAGGACGACTGGTACGTGATGTCTGGTCTAATCTCCGTGCTTCGTCTTGAAGGCGACGTTGATAAGGCGGATGGTATTTGTGAGAAGATTCTCGCCCAACATCCAAAGCACAAGCCGACATTGATTAACTGCGGCATTAATTCATTGCAGGGGCGTAAGGATTATAAAAAAGCTCGCGATTATTTGAACCGGGCGCTCTCTGTTGCCGGCGGCGTCTCTATCTGGGATGAAAAAGCAGGCAAGCTTTTGGGCGCAATTGACTCTGAAGAGGCGAGAGCTGCGCAGCTTAGGTCTTTGAAAGAAGCTGAGGAGCGCAAAGCCAAGGAGCAAGCGGACAAGGCGAAAGCAGCTCCCGCTCAGAGCCAGCCATCTAAGGATGCAGGCGGAGCGGAGCCGGAAAAATCGGGTTCTGGTCAGGAGTCAACAAAGAAACCCTAGTACATTAAATAACTGATCTTTGGTGTAAGTGATAAGTTGTGGGATAATATAAGAAAGTTTGAAATTGGTCTTGGTTTTGGCATGAATAGAGCAATTATTTTGTGGATAGTTGCCGCGAATTCGGGTGGATAAAGGTTTCTTATGGCATTTGAGTTGCGATTCCAGATTCCTGGACAGTTACTTCGCACAGTTCCCGTTGATCAGACTCGGATGATGATGGGAACTTTGCCGTCAAACCATGTGGTTTTGAGGGCTCCCGGAGTTGATCCCATTCACGCTTTGATCGAAGAGGTCGACGCGGGTCAGTGGATTGTGACTGATGTCGGCAGTGAAACAGGCGTGAAAGTTAATGGGGTGCTGATCGATGTTGAGGCGTCGATCAAAACCGGAGATATTATAACTATTGGTAGTGTCAATGTTGAGTTTGCAGAGCAAGCTCAATTTGTTCCACCGCCACCCGCAGCTGGAGCGGCAGTTGTGCAAGCCCCAGCTGGACCCGCTACTCCCAAGGTAAAGTCACTAGCTGATACTGTTCGTTTACCAGATGCAAAAGTGCCAGCTCGAACATCCTCTGATGGTTTACCATCTGCGGCAGGATCAACTGTTCTGCAATCTTCACCTCAGCAGGGCGAAGAAAGACGTACACAAAAACAAGTTCTTTTTTCCCCAAGAGACGCGCGACCCACCGGAGATATTTTGGAGGTTGTAGCCTACTGGGGTGATTCGGTTTTGAATGTGGATCTATTTCATCCACAGTGGAAGGGGTTTGATCACGTATCAATTGGTGTGACGCCAATCGCTCATTTCATTGCCGGCGGAGAAAATCACAATCATAAGCACACGCTGGCACGATTCAGTAGCAGTGGCGGCTACAAGTTGAAGCTCGTTGAGGGCATGGACACTCGCATTCGCCGTGGCGGTAAAGTTGAAAAAATTGACGGTGCCGGAAGCGTTGCACTTGATCGTCGTGATATTGCGCATATCAAGTTCGGAGCAGTACGATATTTTCTTTTGTTTGTTCGACCGCCAGAGTTTGATGTTCGTCGCAGTGGTCCAAGAGATCCACTTTTGATGTGGATATCTATATTCGCACTTTTATTTTATCTGATGGCTGGCACTAAGCTTTGGTTCACAACGCCCTCGAAGGATAAACCCGAAGAGGCAGAGATTTTCCAAATTGTTGAGGCACCTCAGGAGCAGAAGAAACCGGAGCCAAAACCAAAGGAACCAGAACCCAAGAAGCCAGAGGTGAAGGTTGAGGAGAAGAAGGAGCCACCCAAAACTCCTAAGCCACCTCCACCACCTAAGCCAAAACCAGTGAAGCCGGCAAAGGCCGTTGAGGTTGAAAAGCCTCAGCAGACAAAGCCAGTTGAGAAACCTGCTGAGAAGCCTCAGCAGACGCAGAATCTGACGCCGCAAAAACCGACTCCGCCAGCTCCTACTCCGCAGAAGCCAACAGACGGCAAGCCAGGTGATCCTGGCAAGAAAGATCTGTCTAGTCTGAGCAAGGCGACTGCAGGGATGGAGTCAACGGGAGCTAAAAAGCCTGACTTTAAATACGCAGGCGAGAAAAATAACAAACCGCTTGGTGCAGCCGGTGGTCCGAAAGGAGCTGGTAATAACCAGACGGGCGGCGCCATCAAAGGCAACAAAAATTATAGTGTCCAGGGTGTTGAGGGAGTGAATAATGAAAAACCCTCAGGCGTGAACCTGTCGCAACTCGGCCTTGGCGTCGGCAAAGTTTTAAGTAAGACCGGACCCGGTGCTATCCAGACAAACTTCCAAAGCTCCGCAGGTGGAGCCGGTGGTGGTGCGGGCTCTGGGTCCAAAACTTACGGTATGGGTGGAGCTGGTAGTGGCAAGTCCCTGGGACTCGCTGGAGCAGGAGGGGCAGCTAACAACTTTGGCTCTGGATCCGGAGGTAGCGGATCTGGTCAGGGCGGCTCTGGAGGCTTCGGTGGTTCAGGTGGTGGTCCTGGATTTGGATCAGGCAGCGGCAACGGTAAAGGCGGTGCTGGCGGGCACGGTCGCGCCAACGTGACAATCCCGCCCGGAGATCCCTCCGTGTCCGGTGGTTTAACGGCGCAAGAGATTATGGCAGTGATTCGCGCTCACTTAAATGAGATCCGTCACTGTTATGAACAGCTTCTCCAGAGATCACCGAGTTCGAACGGTAAGATTTCGGTTTCCTTTGTCGTTGGATTGTCAGGATCAGTGACGTCTGTTTCAGTTGCTGAAGCGACTCTAAACGATTCTGTGATGCGCGGGTGTGTGACTGGGCGCATTCGCCAATGGGATTTCCCAAAACCCCGTGGTGGTCAGCCGGTTACAGTCAATTATCCGTTCGTGTTTAACCCGATCAATTAGTAAAGACGAGGCTCCTACACATTGGTAGGGGCTTTGTTTTTTGTATTCTTAGACAGTTGAAACTGCGACTTAATTAGTCAGAGCATGCTCGTAAATGACGCAGTCCTCTGAATTTCTTGCCTCTTTTCATGTTGTTCAGTAACCTAAGCCTTTTGTCACGATCGAGCGGGGGTTCAGGTGCCAAGCAGGCCTTTATTTTTGATCACAAACGACGACGGTGTGCATGCACCTGGCGTGCGTATGCTGGCAAATGCGGTTAAAGATCTCGGAGATGTGATTATTGTAGCGCCCCATGTCGAACGATCGGCCTCAAGCCATGCTATCTCTATCCACCTTCCCTTGAGACTTGAGCAAGTTGAGCCAAATATCTACGCAGTTGAAGGGACTCCGGCTGACTGTGTCATGTTAGCTATCCGTAAGCTGCTTCGCAGGAAGCCAAACTGGGTATTGAGTGGTATCAACCGAGGTGCTAACCTAGGTGTAGACACAATCTATTCAGGGACAGTCGCCGCGGCTATGGAGGGAACTCTCCATAACATACCGTCTATTGCCGTCTCTACGTTTGGGAAGGCCCGAGAGCATCTCCACTACGAGTCCGCAGCCAAGGTGGTCCGTATGCTACTTGAGCAGCCTGATGTGTTGGGTGAGGTGACGCGGTCTGCGTTGGTGAACCTAAATGTCCCCAACCTTCCATTTGAGAAGCTCAAGGGCATTTCGGTGACGTCGATGGGACGCAGGATTTATGAAGATGAGATGCAGGAAGGAACTGATCCGAGGGGTAGGGCTTATTACTGGATCGGTGCAGGTGGAGAGATGTTTGAAGACATCCCTAAGTCAGACTGCGTGATGATTGATCAAGGGTTTGTGACGGCATCGGTCCTCCGACCCAGTTTTTTGGATGAGCAGGGCAATGCTTTGCTTGAGACGAAACTAGCAGGAGTATTTGATCACACGTTCTCGCGTTGATTGACTTCTCCAGCTCCTGACCAAAAGAAGGGAGACCTCACATGAAGCTCGTTTTGGTGGCACTATCGGCATTGGTTCTGGTATTTGGATGCGCCACATCCCAGGGTCAAGATCGGCTTGCAAGAGTTATTGTTCAGAAAGACGATACGCTGCGTTCGCTCGCAACCGCTTATGACACGGACTGGCACGTCATCGTGGCAATGAACCGAGAGCAGGTTTCCAAGGGCTTGCAGGAGGGTCAGGAGCTCCTGATTAAACCAGGACCCAAGGCGACGGTTCCCTATCAATTAGGCGAGCCAGACTTACATGCAGCAGATGATCAAGGTTCAGATGAAGAGATGGACTTTCTTGCCAAAAGGAAGAAAGGCTTGCTTGACGCCCCCCGATCCTCGGAGCCAAGTCACCTGATATTTCCTGTCGAGGGTCGAATCTCAAGCAAATTTGGTAAGCGCGGACGCAAGCATCACAAAGGTATTGATCTTGTTGCCAACAAAGGAACGCCGATCGTTGCGTCCGGAGATGGTGAGGTAATATTTTCTGGACGGCAGCGAGGCTATGGATTGACCGTTGTGGTGGACCATGGGCAGTTCATGACGCTATATGCACACGCCAGTAAGTTGATTGCGCGCAACGGTGACAGAGTTCGTCAGGGTGACTATATCGCAAAGGTCGGACGAACCGGAAATGCGCGGGGTGTGCACCTACACTTTGAATTACGGGACAGTGAAAACAAACCAATCGACCCACTACCATACTTAAGGCATCGTCCAATTGCCGACAATAAGCTTAAAAAGACTCCGAAGAAATCTTTGGTTTGGCAGAAAAAGTCCTTAAGTCAGCCCAGGGTAAAAGCGACCAAGGTTCGACGTGGCAAAAAAGGTCTTCTTTACGCTAAGGACTGAACCTACCGAAATGATTCATATCGTAGAAAATCCTCGGGGATAGTTGTTTAATTTTTAGCCATATTTATTTCTTCGCGCGCGCTTTTGCTTGACAGGCGCGGCTAGGTGGGGTTTGTTCCGGCTCAACCAAAAACCCACACCATGACAATTGGACCTTTAATGTTTTCTGAGCGCTCCATTTCTAACCGAATCCGTCACCTAAAAGCCGTCAAAGCATCGGGGCAAGGTGGGTCTAAAGATGAGTCTCCCGCCGGTGAAATAATTGTTGTCGGTCTTGGAGATCGTATGGTGATTTCCGAGCAAGCAGAGGTTTGGACCGTTCGCGGTGTTTTGCGAGACGGACAAGTATTACAGGATCCTGTCGGGGAAATTTCGTTCACCATGATTCCGGGACAATTTCAGCCGTCCACGGCAGTCATCGGTTACATAGCACCACATGCGCCCAATATCTTGGGAATCTCAGAGGAAACTCTGTGGCCGCAATTAAGAGCTATGATTGCCCAGCTTGGTTACGATTTGGATGGCTTTTACGTGTCGATGTCTGTCAACGGAAAGCCGTTTTACCGTCGCGAATTAGTGGAAGCCAAGGGGCGATGAGCCCATCAGCATTTTTGATAAAAATTTAGATTTGATAGCACCTGTTAGAAAATCAGTGGCGTACGCTTACCGTGCGCAAGAAAAATAGCGGAATTCGTGATTTGAATTGTTTTCCTGATGTGGAACTAAAATAGTACCACCCTCGCATATTTCCAGTGGGGGTTCTCAGGGGACATCCACTTTCGTAAGTAAAGCTATCACCTGGCTCGATCCATGGCTGTTCACCAATGACACCATCACCCTCAACCTCTTCAACATAACCGGTACCGTCAGTGATCAGCCAATGACGTCTGAGCAGTTGAACCGACTCCGTACCAAAGTTACTAATCGTAACGCGGTAACCAAAAGCATAAAAATTTTGATCCGCATTTGATCGCTCGGGTAGAAATTCCGGGACAACCGAGACATCAATGTTATTTGACATCACGCGCCATGCGTACAGTCCGTTGCGCTGAGATAATCCTGTTGTCTGACCGATCACAAGTAAAACTCCGGCGTGCTCATTAGGAAAACTTACTTGAGCCCGCCAATCTTTTGCCAAAATTTGCGCATTTGTGTCGAGTCATATTACTCTTCCTCGCGTAATTATCCGTAATTATTGGGTTTAATTAATTGCTCGCCTGCGCAAATTTAGCGTTAACTCAGAAGCATGTAGGGATTTTCGACTCCAATTGTGTGTTCATGAGATTCTTCTATCGTCTAGAAACAAGGATTGTCATTTCGAAATGGAAGGTATGAAGATTTTAAAGCCCACGTGATACAATATGAAAAATGAGTCTGTTTAATATCATGTGTCAGGAACAAGATTTGAAGTTTTTGTATCAGATTTTTTATTTGTTGATTTTGGCTTTTATGTTTTGTCCTGTTGGTTTAGCCACCAGCCCAGGACTGGATCTGACTATTGAAATGACCGATTTCCCTCAGCAAGAAATTATCAAGAAAAAGAAAATTCGTTTTAATAAAGCCTGTGCGAAATTTGGTACCTACCTCTCCAACAATCGTGGCCTTTGGGGCAGCGGACCCTTTAAAAAAGTAACGTGTAAGACTTCTACAAGCGGAAAAGGTGCAAAGACACCTTGGCTACTGAGGGTGTCTGGCGATAGTTCTGAAAAAGTATTTGAGATTTTTTATCGATCAAAAGCTGGAAAAGACTCTTTACAGGCTCGCTACTCCCTGCAAACAGAGGTTGGCCCGCTTGTTTTGATGGGTAAAGAAAACAGCCAACTCATTGCATTTTATTTGACGTCATCATTACCATTTAGATCTGTATTACCCCCAGATCTTAAACCAGGCTCCGGTCAGGCAGGATTGAAGGGGCGCTCAGTGGCATTGAAGAATATGAACCCTCCATCCGAATTAGAAGTGTTTTCGATTGATCGCGTGGGTGATTTGTGGCAGGCGGACTCTAAGGGCCGTCTAACATTCAAGGAAGAAAATGGTAAGACAGCAGAATGGGTTTTATCTGAGCTAAAACCAAATAGCGGTGACGGCGATGTTTTATTTGTGGCACAAATTGAAAACAACGCAGAGACCCTTCAGGCTGTTGATCGTATGATTCGTAACAGCTCAGAGACCTTTTTCGAGAAATTTTTAAACTTTGGAAGGTCGGCCTACGTGGGCGGACGATACGGCGTTCCTTTGAAAGGGCAGGGGGTTTTGAAGAATGCACCTTTGATAGGATTATTTGGAGAGTTTCGATCGGGCTTCCTTTCTGGTCTCAGGCTTAATTACGATCTGATTCCGAAGCAACAAGCAAGTGATGTGAATGGATCAACGTCATTCAACTGGTCGAGACTTCAGTTGGCATATTCTTTTTCGAAGATTTTTTCTGGTAAAATCATTAATTCGTTTGATGTGACACCTCGTCTTGGTGTGGCGAATCTGAACTACGAATTTGCGCCGTCTGCAACCTCCGATACCACTGCGTATTCATTTAAATTGAATCGTGCGCCAACCGTGGGCTTGGAAGTTGGTGCTGAGAAGGCAACGAACCTTTTCCGAGTGCGAGCTTGGAGTTTTGGTAGCTTCTCTGTTGGCGTTCTTCCCCTGGATAAAAACCATACGACCACAAGTCTGCGAGTTGGACTTGATCTTTACCGTGAGTTTATAAGCTTCAGAATGATGAAACTGGCTGTCCTCGGTTTTACGGCATTCGAGTCCACAAAAATTGAAAAAAAATTGACTGATGAGGAAAAAGAGTCAGATGCCACTTTGGTCAGGCAGTTGCAGCTCAATAGTTCCTTTTTAGGCGGAGGACTTACGCTCACATGGTAATAGCCAATCGCCTCTCCCAGCTGAAAATTCAACAGGTAGTCTTAACCCCCGCTGTCTTATTGCTAAGTGCTATGTCGACCTTGGCCTTAGCTGAAGTTGCGAAAGGTCCAAAACGCGCTGCCGCTGACTGGGGGGCTTCGTGGGAAGCTCAATATGCTTCTAATATCGCTGGAGAGACAAGTCCAGGATTCCTATCTCGCGTCGGTGTCGTTAGGAAGTCGGGTGCTGGATTTCAGGTTTTACCTTTGGAGCAAAAGGATGCTGATCAGCACTCTTTCATGACAGTCCCCGCGGAGCGCGATCTGAATTTAGCTCGATTTGCAAATAAGGTTGTCCTGCAAAATCCAGAGGATAAACCGAAATCCAATCCCTGTGAGGTTAGTCATCAGTCTATTGCCATTTGCTTGGGACTTGACGCTCTATTGGATGTTTCAAATCCAAAGTGGAAACTTCTAAAATTTGACAAGTTAAAAAAGTCAGTAGAACTATTACTGGAAGCCCCTGGCGCATCTGATGAAGACTACTTTAAATGGATTCATCGTCAGTTGAATTATGATGGCGTTGTTATCGATGTTGAGGGGGATTATCTGCTTGTTCTACTTCCACCTGGTCGTGCAGGTGATGAAATTCAGGCTCTGACGCTCAAGGATTCTGCAGATAAGATTTTTTTGCCAACATCAACGGTCAAAGGTACAAGTTTACTGCAACTTATTCAGCGATCTGGTCGATTTGCCGTATTCTTGCCGGTAATCACGTCAGCAGAAGCTGCAAAATCATTCGTTAAGGGCTCTAAGCTTATCATTGAAAAAGGTAAGTGAGAGGTTCTTCAGATGTGTGCGGTTTGGGGAATATCCCCAGCTGGCAATCATTCAATGCTTTATTTAGTTTGTTGAGCTTCTGAGTGTTGTTGCGTTGACAGCACTCGTATTCACGCAAGGAGCGAGACATGAAGAACCCAAATTTTATTAAAAAGCTAATCTTGTTCTTGGGACTTAGCAGCCCGGTCGTTCAGGCAGGATGTTTGACCGATCTTGGTCCGTACAGAGACCATTACGGCTTTGCCGTTTTCCCATTTAGCAATGGATGTGATGAGAGTGTAACGGTTAATCTTTGTGTCAAGTCATGGATTCCTGGAAGTGAGGACCCCGTCTTTAATTCTTACTCGGGTGTCGTCTATGGTAATGATCGACTGGATATAACAGATGGACAATGGGAGTATTTAGATTCCTATCAATGGACCGAAGAAGGTTATCAGAGTTGTCCATTCGAGTGAGTATCCCTGGAAAACCAAAAGCCCCCGCGCCGTTTCCGGCACGGGGGCTTTCAGGTTCATTAGAAGTTCGCCACAGGTGGATTGCGGTACTCGAACTCCGGAAGTCGTAGGTTTCGTCCCCATTTGCTTTCGATACAATACTTCAGGATTTCCCTTCCGTATGTTCTCCAGTGAGGAGCGGATTTTCCTCCGAGTTTTCTTAAATACTCGGTAGATCTTGTGTTGTCGAAGACCACATCTGTACCGGAGAGGTAAGCGCTGTAAACAGACGCCAACTCACAGGTACGCCAGATGCTCTCGTCCATGAGCTTTCTCAGCCACGTGCCCTTGAGGAGTTTGAATAACCAAACTGGGATCATAGGGCGACGTTTGATGTTGGTCAGGCTGAACGCATCGCGCAGAAGCTCGTCGATGCGTACACTTTTCTCTTTGCCCGCTGTGAGATAGAACGTCTCACCGATGCTTTTTGGAGTCATCATGATGCGGTACATCGAAGCTGCGACGTAGTCGACAGGAACGATGTCGAGTCGTGCATTTCTCTTACATGGCACGAAAGGCAGAATGTCTTTGGACAAAAGCTGCAGCGGCCAGTAAAGGACTTTGAAGTGCGGCGTGAAACCGTTGCGCGAGTCACCGACCACGATTGATGGACGGTAAACTGTTACAGGAAGCTCCCTCATATACTCACGAACGAGAAGCTCGGCTTCGAACTTACTTTGCTCGTATGCATTGGCGAAACTTTGCTGACGGTCCAGGTCGTTTTCCGAGACCAATCCAGCTTTTGTACCTGCCACGAAAGCAGTGGAAACATAATCGAATCGCTCGAGTGTCCCGTTGTTTTTCGACTTTACAGCGAAATCCAATAGCTTTCTTGTGCCCTCTACGTTGATCGCACGAGACTCTTCGATTGGTGCTCCGAAGTCTGTGCTCGCACCAATGTGCATGATGTGTGTACATTCTTTGAGAAGCAATGATTCAGTCTCATTGTCCAGACCCATATTGTCGAGCGTTAAGTCGCCGGCAGCCAAAGCGATCTTTTGGGTCGCCAGGTTGCGATCGGCAGGTTTAAAGACCTTCTCGATCAGACTCTGAATACGCTCTGCTTGAGTCTGCTTCGCAGAAGGACGAGTTAATAGATAGATCGTCTTTACGCGCCTGTCTTTAATAAGATAGGGGAGCAAAGCTGTTCCGAGAAATCCAGTACCACCTGTGACTAAAACCTTCATTTTGCACTTCCTCCTGAACATTAGAGAACTGCTACCACTTCTACAGCACCTACGCCGAAAGCCTTATTAGGCTTCCACGGCGACCACCAGGCACGAGTACTCTCCGTAAGGAGAAGCACGAAGAATCATAGCGACTTTGTTGCTTGGGTTAAATTCCTGGGTGGACTTGTAACCCTTCCATTCCTCTGCAACAGCAGACGATGGAACTTCGCTTTTAGCGTACGCTTTCTGGAGGAAACCGATTTCTGCGATTCCACCAGCTTCCATCATGTTGCCCCAGCGGGTTGCTGTGGTTGCCACGATGGGCTTTTTCTTTTCTTTCCAGACCTTTTCGATCGCTGCTTTTTCAGTAGCGGTCACATCATTAATCGCACTGCCGGTCACCATAACGACTTCGACATCGTCAGCAGAGATCCCAGCTTTGCTCATAGTGCTCTGAATCAGGTCGGAGTAAACCGACGACTCAGGGATCTGGCCATATGGACCGACAGCATCAGATGCTGCGGCGCAGGCCATAATCTTACCCATGATTTTAGCGCCGCGTTTTTCAGCGGCAGCACGTTGCTCCAGAGTTGCGAAGGCCGCGCCTTCAGCGATAGGAGCCACATCGTTAGCATGGCCACGCAATTTGATAGCCGACGTAAATACACGGTCACTGTGTGCAGAGTAACCACCGGTTACTGCGCAATCAAGTCGACCCAATTTCATCGATCGAACAGCTCCGATGATAGCCATGTGGCTACTGGTCTCGAGACTCGTATAGTTCGAGTTTGGACCGCGTGCGTCCAGAGTCTTGGCTCCGTAGCACAAAACGTTGTTCGGAAGTCCTGTAAGAAGAGTTGTTGGGCTCGCCGTTCTAAAGGTTTCGCCGAAATTCTTCTCGTTAAGAACGCCTGCAGAATCCGTGGCAGCCGTGATGCCTTCCTCGTAGTTCACGTGATCACTACATGAAGAAGGAGGAGCTCCCACATAAAGACCAGTGCGGTCAGGGTTTACTGTTTGAGCAGAGATCCCTGAGCTCTTAAGACACTCTTCGAGTGCCACAAGGCCCAAAACGTCCCGGTGCGACACAACTTTTACGACCTTACGGTCAGACAAGTATGGGGCCGGGTTGAAGCCCTTAACTTTATAGTCTTCCTGGGTTTTGCGCGCAGCTGGAGCATTAAATGCATCCAAATTCGCGTCCAGACCAAGACCGGTTGCGGTTAACATACCGAGGCCGGTGATGACGATATCGTTTGGAGTGTTGGTTTGTGACTTACTCATAATTAAACCCTCCTAGCGACCAAAGATGTATTCGAACCACCGAATCCAACAGAGTTGGATAGGGCATACGAAGCACTCATCGGACTTGGCGTGGTTGCGGTCAGGTTAATGTCGCAGCCTGGATCCTGGTTTTTCAGGTTCGCCGAAGGCGGATAAACTTGGTACTTCAGAGACATCATTGCGACCGCGAACTCAATGGCACCAGCGGCGGAAATCAAATGTCCAGTTGTACTCTTCGTACTAGATACCTTTGTCGCACATTTGTCTTTAGCGAAAACTTTACTGATCGCCAGTGACTCGACCTTGTCGTTAAGCAATGTCGATGTACCGTGGGCATTGATATACCCCACTTGATCAGCAGTAATACCAGCGTCCTTCAGAGCCATTTCCATGGACTCAATAACGCCACGTCCTTCAGGGTGAAGGTCTGTGATTCGGTAAGCTGACTCGGTTACGCCGTAACCGCAGATCTCACCTAGGATCGTTGCTCCGCGTTTTTTGGCGTGCTCGTATTCTTCGAAAACAAGCATACATGCACCTTCGCCGAGAACGAATCCATCACGCTCAGCGTCGAATGGACGCGATGCGCTCTGTGGGTCGCTGACGCGATTAGAGAGTGCACCGAGCAAGCAGAAGCCTGCCATCTGGAATGGGTTGACCATGGAGTCTGCTCCACCGGTCATAACCACATCGTATTCACCCGAAGCAACCATTTCGTAAGCTTCACCGAGTGCTTGTCCAGAGGACGCACATGCAGTGTGAATGGTTGAGGTTGCGCCTTTGGCTCCAATCAAGCTGGCCACCAAAGTCGACAATGTATTCGGGAAGTATTTACGGTGATAAGGGGTGATCTCATCTGTATCACACTTATCAGCCATGTAGACGTCCTTGTGCCAAGCGAGCTCAGGACTGCCTACACCCACGCCCAAACAAACACCCATTTTTAGGGGGTCGGCACTGGATGTGCCAAGAATGTTGGCTTGTTTTGCAGCTTCAATCGCTGCATTCCAGCCGAATTCTCCGGCACGGTTGAGGAACTTCGATTTGTTGCGAAGTTCGGCTTTTTCATCCAAGCCAGTATGATCCAATTTGAAGTCTCGGACCTGGTAAGCAAAATTACAGGAGAACTTCTCGGCGTCGAAAATCTCGACTTTGCCGGCAGTTCTCTTGCCTTCGATGATGCCATTCCAGGTTTCTGTCATGGTATTACCGACTGGGGTGACTGCCCCAACTCCGGTTACTACCACTCGACGTTTCGTCGTATTCATGTTTCGCTCCTTTTCCACCCACTACAACAGCCAACTCAAGAGACGACACAACTTCAGATCATCACTCACTTGGTCCGTTGGTAGCGATAACGGCCTCTTAAAATACGCTTCTGATTCACCGTGATTTCAGCCACGGTTTCAAACGAGTCACTGTTGGACTCGGTAACTTTTACGTTTACGACAGCAGTATCGCCCGGTCTGATAAACGATTTGATTTTAAGGTCTTGTACCGAAATCGGGATAATGGTTCCCTGGGTTGCAGGGTTATCCGCCATCAGCCTTCTCGTGGCTTCCGCAATCATTTCATTGATAACGACAATCGGCGTTACCGGGAAACGTGGGAAGTGATCAGGATAAAACGGCTCGTCTTGACGGAAAACTTTTGCCGTCGAGATCGATTTTTCCGGAACAACTTCGGTCACAGTATCGACCAAGCTTTTGAAATCAAAAGCAGGCGTCTGAGGATTTGCACTCAACCCTGTTGATGTCAGGGTCGCAAAGCGCTGTCTCGTGACCGAAGGATCCTCGAGCTCAGCCAGTGGCATGAAATATCCGCCACAGTCTTTGATCTCTACAACAGTTTTACCACCAACTTTGGCAGTACCAGAGAAGATGAAGGAGTCTTCACTGCGATCTGTGATCCAGGCTTCCAGGTCAACCGTTGCCGGCGCTGGAACACCTTGACCAAGATCGATACTAGTAGCGAAGAGGAAAACGGGGCGTCCCGAAAAGTCGTTATCGCGGAGCGCCATCCATGAAACAAGTTGTCCAACTGCTTCAGAAATAACGCTTGTGCTGATTAGGGTTTGGCCATTGGCGTCTTGACGACGCCATGGTTCCCCTGCACTAAAGTCAACTTGTCCACGGACTTTTTGTCCTTGAATGTCATTGACGCGACTGACGAATAAGAAACGCATATCCCATTTTCCTCTAGTGCTACTGGGTCATTCATTCCGCTGGATTAGAGCGTAGCCGTAGCTGGCTTGGATGCAGGAGCACCTGAAACAGGAGCCATGTCACCCAGACGTTCAAGCACCATGCGCTCGAATGTCGCTACAGAGAACAAGGTTGGGATATCTTTGACCTTAAGACCGTTCTTGATACGGTTAGGGTCAACTTCAGGCATGATCGTCTTAAGACGAGCAAGACCTTTTTCTTGAAGAGTTCCCTGAACCTCGAACTCAGCATCGGCTAAGTCGCCACGGGCGCGTGCCTCTATGTCACCCTTAGGCAATTTGATGCCGAAAGCTTTTTCTAGACGGAATACGATATCGAGGAAGTCGATACTTTCCGCCCCGAGGTCGGCCATAAGATTCGCATCGCGCGTTACTTGCTCTTTGTCGCAGTACAGCGCTTCGGCGATAATCTCTTGGATTTTCTCGAATGTTGTTTGCATAGCGTGTCCTTTCTCATAACTAGGTTAATGAACGAACCCTTGTTAAAGTTTTAATCCACCATCTATGTGAATAACTTCACCAGTGATATATGACGACATGTCTGACGCCATAAATACCGCCATGTTAGCGATATCTTCTGGATTTCCGAATCGCTTGAGCAACACGGATTCCAGGATCTTATCGCCCGCAGCGTCACGAACATCTTTACTCATGTCCGTCGTAATAACACCGGGTGCGATACAGTTGACTCGAACATTTCGCGGTGCTAATTCTACCGCGAGTGCCTTGGTAACGGCCTCAACACCGCCCTTAGAGGCGGCATAGTTGACCTGACCACGGCCTGGGCGCGAAGCAGCAACAGAGGAAATATTGATGATATTTCCGGATCTTGCTCTCAGCATTTGACGTGCAACAGCGCGTGTCACGTTGAAAACGCCGCCCAGGTTTGTATTAATGACGTCACTCCAGGCTTCATCTTCCATGGAGAGAATTAGGTCGTCTTTAACAATTCCCGCATTGTTTATCAGTACATGCACGGGTCCATGTTCGGACTCCATCGTAGCCAAGGCCTCATCGACCTGCTGGGAATTCCTAACGTCCATCTTAATACCATGAACTTTAAGGCCTTTTGAGCGCAGGGACCCAATAAAGTCCTGAGCTGCCGCCTCATTGCTCATATAAGTGGCTATTACGTTAGCTCCAGCCTGCGCTGTAGCCTCGGTCATGGCGCGCCCGATACCTCGGGTACCCCCCGTTATTAGCACTGTCTTATTTTGCAAGCTGACTTGCATTTCAACCTCCATTCGCAACAGGCCGCACGGTGTGCAACCTGACAAATACGGGTGTAAGGCATGTGGGTATCAGTTTGCAAGCATAAAATTATTAGTTTTATGATTTTAGATATTTATACAAAGATTAGAATTTGATTAGAAGGCTTAATTTTAATGATTTTAAACTAATTCTAATGGTTAAGAAAATATACCAGTTGCCCATTAAATTTAACAAGCAACTGGCTTAATAAGCTTATTTTGTTGGCAAAACAGCGCGTCCAGGGCTTCCCATGACGTGGTAACCGCAGTCCACGTGGAGGGTTTCCCCCGTCGTACCCGATGCAAGATCACTTAATAAGAAGCCCGTCGATCGTCCAACCTCTTCTGCGCTGATGTTGCGACCCATAGGAGCAATTGATTCATACATCGTGAGCATGTCGCTCGCACCAACCGCAGATGATGCCAAAGTTTTAACCGGACCTGCACTCACAGCGTTCACGCGAATACCTTTTGGTCCTAAATCCCACGCGAGATATTTTGTTGCAGACTCAAGAGCGGCTTTGCAAAGGCCCATCAAGTTGTAACCACCAACAACGCGCTCGCCACCATAGTAAGTCATCGTGGCCATCGCCCCGCCGCGTTCCATTAAAGGAGCAGCAGCGCGTGCGCAAGCGATGAAGCTATAACAACTGATATCCATGGCGTTGAGAAAGCCGGCGCGACTTGCATCGATGGTCGCACACTTGATGTCATCCATCGGTGCATAAGCGATTGAGTGGACTAAGAAGTCAATGACTCCAAAATGAGCGCGAACCTCTCCAAAGAAGCGCGTGATGTCTGCATCACTGCTAACATCACATGGTTTTAGAAATTGAATGCCAAGTGGTTCAGCAACTCGCATCACGCGGCGCAGCATTTTCGGCGGGCCGTCAGGCTTGTCTGGAAGGTGACTAAGGCCAATCTCTGCGCCTTCTTTGTGCAAAAATTCAGCAACCCCGGCTGCTAGAGAGTGCTCATTGGCAACTCCCATGATAATGCCCTTCTTGCCTGTAAAGAGTCCCATCGTTTGGACCTCCGGAAAAGTTAATGCTCTATTCGACGAATTTGAAGCTAATACCCTAGCGGAAGGTTTTGCTTCCGACAACGCTAAACCTTCATTTTAACGTCGCTATGGTCGTCATGCAGGACGCACTGCTTAGAAATTAAACTCGCGCGTTATCGCCAGAGTTTCATCATTAGTTTGCTCTCGTAAGGAAAAGGCCAAGCATGGGGTATCTTGTCTTTAGAACTGATTTTGGAGACTCGGTGATGATTGAGTCAAAGTAAGCCAGCCCGACTCCAAAGCGCATACCTTTTGGCGGACCCATTATGATCTCGATCGAGCCTGCTTTTGTTTTATTGAGGGACTGGGTTGACGCGGAGACTGATTTTGTAACATCGAAATCATAGGATAACAGGTATCCAAAGCTTGAGAACTGTTGTCCGACGTCCCATGAAACCCCGAAAGATGATTTTTTTTCCGCGGATTCAAAATCGTCCCTATCTGTTTGATTAAGAGTAAATCCAGTAAACAGCGTTTCGGTTACACCTAGTCGCAACGGTAAGTCGATGGAGCGTGAAAGTTCGTTTTTATCAGATTCAATTTCGTATTCGAGCCCCGCGCGGCTTGTGTTGCTGATCACCTCAAACGCGAACACCTGCGATGTGGTTTCCTTTCGCTCGGTTTCGGTGGTGTCGCTTACAGTCGTTCCATTAAAGGAGGTTTTTGTTTCCGTTTTATTAAATGAATTTCCCCATTTTGATCCGAAGCCAAACCAAAGACCAGGGCGCACCTGAGCGCTGACAAACGCACTGGTACTGGGGTTGTCGTCTTTCGTGGAAATACTAGCTTTAACGCCACCGGAAGTGACGTCGCCTTTCCCAATCGAGCGTGTGACATCTGTGCTCACGCCATAGGCAAATTTCTTAGACGACGTCTTCGCTTGATATGTTGAAGCTAGAGACGCAAATTGAGGTTTTGCATTATAAGAGATTTCGCTGTCATCAGAGGTTGATTTCAATGATACCGTGGCTTGTCCTAAAGTAGTTATCGCAGAAACAACACTGCTCTCATAAAACTCTCCTGGTGTTGCAGTGAGCCCTAAGGCAAACATCCAACCTGGTCCACGTATCGTTCCTTGGGTGGCCACTTTGGAATCAGAAACTTTTTTGGGATCATGGGGACCTCTAGACGTCGCATCAGTCGTCATCTCACTGTCGTTTGTGCTTGATGGTGGTGGCTCTTCTCCAATGTTTGTGGAGCCTGTTGGATCGGAGGGTGCGACCTCGGAGTTTGTGGCTGGAGCCTTGTTTTTTTTACTGCGTCGCTTATTGGGTTTGGTTTGAGCAAAGGTCACCTCTGCAAAAAAGCAGGTCACCAAGACCAAAGCGACTGAGACGCGCATAAAATATCTCCCTGAAAAATGAGTCGTTTCAAAACAGTGCATCAAATCCAAACGTCCAATAAGCCTGCCATGGCTCACTAACAACCTGACCAACACCTAACCCCACATTGAAATGAACGCCTTTATTGTCCAGAAATAAATCGACGCTGTAACCGTGCGCTCCGATTAAATCACTTGAATCTGGCCACTCGCGGTTACGCCAGGCTGTTCCATGGTTATAAAAGCCCGAGACATCGAGACGGTCCATGTAGAGAATGGCGATAAACTTATCTATGTCTTTCATTAGAGGATAGGTCGCGAACAGTTTTGCGCGAGCTTGATTTTCACCATAGATTGGCGAAAAAAGTCCGTAGTCTTCAGTAAGCGCAAAATTTGTTTGGTTGTAGCCTGCGCCGGAGCCCGGGATTAAAGTCTTGAGCGGCGTATACATTTCTTGAAGATCGCGTCTCTTCGGACCGCGTGTGCGGCTGCCGTCCAAGCCAAGCTCAAACTTCGCAGCACCAACAAACATACCTGCAGCTGAATTCAGGCTGACCATATCATAGTGATAGACGTTGTTAACCGCAGGTGATGCAAATCTCGTTCTGAGGGTGCTGCTAGCATAGCCTGAGTCGCCGATGTTACCGGTAAGACTGAGTGATCCGTAGCCCTCATTCAGATGACCAACGCGGCGTGCGCTGCCGATATAAGGTTTTAAATGGGACGTTTTCATGCCCCAAGAATATTCGGCGGTCAGATTTTTCCATGATTGCGAGTAAACACCGTCAAGACGCCCACCTGATTCCTCTAAGTAGCTTGAATAAATTTGATTGTCGGAGCGACTGCGATAGCGGCCATAATAAACTTGCGATCTAAAGGCAGAGGCTGACCATGTGGGTGCATAACGATTCGTATAAATCGTCACATCCTGATAAGGAAAGCGGCTAGCAGCGCCGTATAGCATTGTGAGTCTTACAGTCTCGTTTTGCAGTTCGTCCATCAACGGGACTGAGATTACACCAATCTGTGGGCCAATCGGATCATCAGCGCCGATCCAGGGGAAAGCAAAAACAGGCCGTCCTCGCCAACGCGCCGGCTTTGACTTGGCCTTGGTGAGTGGTGGACTTTGCTCTTGGTTTTGCAATTTGCTTTTTGGACTCTCGCTTTGACCATCGGTCCAGATATCAGATGCCTTGACGGCTTCGGCAAGGGTGAGTGCTTTGCCCGCGCGAATCGTTTCAAGTAGCGGAGAGGTTCGTTGTGATAGATTTTTGCAGGGTAATGGTGGCAGGCGTGTTGGATCTGGGGAAAATAGACCATATCCGTCCGCGGTGAAGAGAATCACATTTGGTCGCGCATCTGCTGACCCGATAATACGTACAGGATAATCAGCGATTTCAACCATTTCAGCGCAGCGATCATCGGCCTCAAGTTTAACGAGGTGGCGAAGCGAGCGGTCTGCCACCAGTAACCAACGACTGTTACCTGCGTACGCCATGCTAATGGGACGGCCGCCCATGTTACTTGTAAGTGTGCGTTCGACGCCACTTGCAAGCTGGACTTCGATCAACTGGTGCTGGTCTCCTGATATGAGCTCCTCATCTTTAGAGAGCCAAATGGCAGATGTTACATTTTCAGTCGGCTCGTTATGATGACCGAGAATGCGCAAATGATGGGGCATCGTAGCCGTGAGTTTGCAGGTCATCGAGTCTGACTTAAATTTGTCGATCGGCGCTTTGCAAAGTCTTGATGATTGAGTATTCGTCTCAAGCCACCAAACATCACTGTAGCTGATCCAAATTCCGTCAACGAAGGTTGATTTGTCACGCTTGATCCAGCGGGTTTTACTGCCTTCTGTTTTGAGGCCTATGCGCAATCTGCGATCGTTAGCACTCGCGTCATAGCTATTTACCCATGCGCGTAGTTGACCGCTTTTCGCCTCTAAGACTCCTACCACATCTTCCTTTGTGGACTTTACTTCAAGCTTTCCATTTTCAAATGCAAAGAGCCAAGGGCTGCGCTTTAAGGCAGTTGTTTTTACACCTTGAGCTAAAGTTGGGACCTTGACCTTACTGGTCCAAAACTTCGTGGCCTCTGCCTTGTACTGTTCGTATAACTGACGCCCCTTTTCCTCGGTCAGGTGTTCCAGCGCATGGTCCATGGGTAGAAAACCATTGAATGGTGTTAGTGCCCAGGGCCAGTACCAAGGCATCGATTTCGCCTTAAACTGTTCCAGAGCGCTTGCAAGTTTATTGGCGTCGTTAATGCGAAGAATCCAGGAAACAAAGGCGCCGCTCGTCGCATAGCCGCGGTAATTAAATGGACCGCTCGTATAAAGACTGTGAATGCGGTCCCAAGATGGCCATTGACCGGATAGAGCTTGGTAGCGTTCCACGCCAGCTTGCTCATCTGAGCCGATTGAAACACTGATCGCTTCCGCCAAGCCCTCCAGGAACCAAGCTTCCATCCAGGGCAGATGTAAAATGGCTCCTGCTGGACCAAACCAATTGTCCAGATGTCGATACATCATGGAGTGGGTGTACTCGTGCCAGGCGAGATCTCGCCCACCTTGACCAAGTGTCTGCAGTTCGATGGAGTCGGTGATGAAGTTTGCAAATGACGCATTATCACTGGCGGCAGACATATTGACGATGAGTGGTGTTTCGCGCTTTACAGATAGCCATCGCTCCAAGTGGGGCTTTGCTGCTTCTAGTGACTCGAGAGTTAGTCGTGCTTCGTCCGTTGTGCGGCTATCGTGATAGATTCTGAAGTTATCTGACTCGAGCTCCATGAATTTCAGGTCACCCTGATTGTAACCAAACCCTATTGGCAACGCAGTGGCAGACGTTGCGCGCATGAAAAATAGTAATAGAGTAAACGTCGTAATGAGACGGATAATCACGCGAGAGGTCCTGTGCGGTGGAAGTAATTTGTCTTTAAATTATATCACGTTAACTCCGCTTCAAGGAAAATAAGTGGTGCGATATTAGTTTCTGCTAGGCAGCTTTTGCTTACTAATTTCTATAGATTTTTCGTCTCATCTGAGAGAGAAGGCGTGAGTGTTTGCAACCCCGACGAGGTATCCTGATGAAGTCCCTTGGGCTTTCATTTCCTTTTATGATCGCGCCCATGGTTGGTATCAGCCATGTTGCCTTCAGAGAGCTTGTTCGCTCATATACCCCCGTTGGTCTTAACGCTCTGCGTTTCACAGAGATGTTATCAACCCGCAAGCTTCCGAGTGAGCGCTTGCATACGACAAGAGAGCTGAGAGTCTCTGAGGGAGAGACGCACTTTGTTCCGCAATTGCTTGGTAATGAAGAGGCATTTATTGCGCCTAGCGTCAAAAAACTAATGCAGCTTTCCCCATGGGGCTTTGACATTAATATGGGATGTCCACAAAGTCATGTGCTTCGCCACAATTGGGGGGTGCGCCTTATGGGTGATGCGTCCTATGCGGCAGATGTTGTGTCTATGGTCAAACGACATTCCCCTGTCCCTGTCAGCGTGAAGCTGAGAGGTGGTGCTGACAAGGATCTCGATGTCAAATATTTAAAAGATTTTACACATGCACTTGAATCAGCGGGCGCGGACTGGATTACGATTCACGCAAGACCGAGAACCGCAAAGCATGAAGGTCCAGCGAATTGGAATATTGTCGGTGAAATCGCATCTGCGCGGAAAATTCCGGTCGTTGCTAATGGGGATATTCAAACGGCGCAAGACGCGCTAACCGTCATGCGAGAGTTTGGCTGTGCTGGGGCAATGATTGCCCGCGCAGCTACGGCCCGACCTTGGATTTTCTGGCAAATTGCAGAGGATCTTGGACTGGATGTAAAACCTCCTGGACGAGAGTCAGAATTGGCTCCACGAACTCCCGCAGAAGAGGCACAAGAATTTTATCGAGCGTTTCTACGACTGATTGATCTTGTCGAGTTTTATTTCGGTGAAGGTGACGGGGTCGAAGAATACGGGTTGCAAAAGTTGCGATTTTTCGCCGCGACCGCATCGAAATGGTTTATGTTCGGGCATTCGTTTTGGAGGCTCACGACGAAGTCAAAGACATTTGATGAGATGCGCGAACGAGTCGCTCATTATGTAGCCACTACTGAGCAGTCGATGATCGACCGCGTTTAATTCTAATCATCAGCACGGTTGAGGACTTAATATTTTGCCGTCTGGATAGATTTTATTGAGTGCGTTGAATGCAGCGATTCGATAGGCCTCAGCTAGGGTCGGATAATTGAAGATCATGTTGATCAGGTCGTTGGCAATGCCGTCTTTCAGCATGAATGCAAGGCCGATATGAACAAGGTTTGCGGCGTCTTCTCCTACGATGTGAATCCCCAAAATTCGGTGCGTTTTGCGCTCAACTAGAAGTTTGAGAATGCCGTGATGATCGCCTTTTATGTACCCGCGTGCCAATTCATAATAGTAGGCGCGGCCGACGACGTAATCGACACCCGAATCTTTAAGCTGTTCTTCGGTTGGGCCAACGCTTGATAGCTCAGGAATAGTGTAGACACCAATGGGGAAGTGTTTTGGAAACTCGCTTTTTATTGTAGCAAACGCATGGAGAGCGCAAAACCGTCCTTGCTGAGCCGAGGTGGCGGCCAAGGCTGGCGGTCCTATGACATCTCCCGCAGCGTAAATATGAGGAACGCTTGTTTGGAAGGACTCATTGACGGCGATAATACCGCGATCGTTGACCTTGATTCCAATTTTTTCCAGGCCCATGTTCTGCGAATTCGAAATGCGCCCGGCGGCAAAAAATAATACGTCGGTGTCAAGCTTGTCGTCGGAAAGGGTTATCGTGACGCGCGGGCCATTCAGGGAGACTTCTTTCAGTTCTTGTTTGAAGCGAATCTTGACACCCAATTCAGTCATGGATTTTTCCAGTGACTTTACGACTTCGGCGTCGGACATCGCAAGTAATCGGTCTCGTCCATCGACAAGAACAGTCTCAACTCCCAGTGCCGCAAAAATACATGCATATTCGCAGCCGATGACCCCGGCGCCGTAAATAACCATGTGCTTAGGTACTGACTCTAGAGATAAGACTTCATCGCTATCAACGATTCTCCAACCATCGAATGGAATGTTTGTCGGTCGACGGGGTCTTGAACCTGTGGCTACGACAAATACTTGGCCACGAATCGTCGATACGTTTCCCATGTTATTGGTGATTTTGACATGATTTTCATCGAGGAACTCAGCGAATCCTTGAACGACTTCAATCTTATTTTTTTGCAGGTAGCGACGCACTAATGATTCTTCGTCAGCAGATACCTTGTGGGCTCTTTGATAAAGTTTAGTTGTACTAAGGTCGTTGATAACTCGCTCGACCCATTTACTGCCGGCATGATGCTTGATTCCATGAATGGCATCCAAGCTTTCGCGAATGGTCTTGGATGGGATGGTGCCTGTTTGAATCCAGGCTCCACCCAGGTGCTGTGACATTTTTTCGACGATACAGACGGACTTTTTTAGTTTTGCCGCCTGCATGGCCGCTTGATATCCAGCGGGACCACTGCCGATGACGATCAAATCATATTGTAGTTTGGATGGCTTATTGGGTGTAGCGGTTGGCTCTGATTGCATTGGATTTTTCGTTAAGCAACTTGAACGAGAGTTTTACTATTAGCCGTTTTACAGCTGAACTGTCACTTGCTAAATTAGAGGCGTTATTTATGCAACTAAAACATGATGAAATTTCTGCATCAGATCACCAGGGAGTTTAAATGGACATTGGTTTAGCTATGGCCGGTATTTTGCCTTTGGTGGTTTTCGCTATTGTAGACATCTTTGCCGGTATGCGGACCGCCATCATTGCTGCCATAGTGATTGCATTGCTGGAGGCGGGGTGGAGTTGGTACAGATTTGGCGAGGTTGACAACATCACGTGGATTTCCATTGGCTTAATCGTTGTTATGGGATTGATCAGCTTGCGTATGAAAGACTCCCGACTCTTCAAGTTTCAGCCCGTCGTTTTGGCAGGTGTGATGGTCATAACCTTTGCCTGGTTTCAGTGGCGAGGTGACCCCTTACTTGTTCAGATGATGCCGAAGGTGGCATCCTTTTTTTCTCCGGAGCAGCAGGCGCTCATGTCAGACCAAAGAATGATCAACGCCATGGCGCGCCTGGACTTGCTGATGGTCGGTGTGTTTGCAGTACATGGTTCGCTTGTTGCTTGGTCCGCGTTGCGCAAAAGCACTATGCACTGGCTGATCATGCGGGGTGTCGGCATCTATGTTTTGATGATCTTTGCGGTCTTAATAAACTTTATGATTGCTCCACCCCAGTAGATTTGTCGACAAGGCTGAGCCCAGAGTCACAAGAAAAAATTGTGGTTGGTTGCGGCAAAAGTTGGCGCCCGATTACAGACGATGCTATTCTACTCTAATGTCCAATGAGGAAAATCGACTTTAGGATCTCCAGAAATGGAGTTTCCGTGCCATTTGCGATGTTGCTAGACTAACTATGTAGCATCGAGTGAGGGGTTAAGATGATGCAGCATGTGGGCGTCCCGACGAGCAGCACTTCAAATGCCGAACCAGCAGTCATTTCCGGGCCGGGTTTGTCGCAAACAAGCGCGGTTGAATTCCCAACCCAGATATTAAATCAGCGTCATCGTTCATGGGTTCAGGGTTTGCCACGCCAGTGTGATGCGCCAACTCAGTCTCGGCCGCTCATTATCGCTGTCGGTGGCGGTAAAGGCGGTGTTGGTAAGAGTTTGCTGTCGGCCAATCTAGCGGCAAGGCTGGCGCGCATGGGATTGAAAGTGGCCGCCCTTGATTTAGACTGTGGCGGGGCTAATCTTCATACCTATTTTGGCATGAGCACCGTGCCAGCTCACCTTGGTGACTGGTTGGTGCACAGCAAGACGGACTTGGCAGGGGTTTTGACACCAACGACTGTTGATGGCCTTCACATAGCATCATCTCAGCGGGATGACGTTTGGGCTGTGGCGGACTCCTTGACCGGCAAGGGTTTAGGAGACCTCTGGTCAGGCGTTACAGGTCTTGGGGACCTGGGATATCAGGTTGTTTTGCTTGATTTGGGTGCCGGAACCAGTCGCCAAACGATCGATCTCTTCTGCTGCGCTCATGCAGGAATCGTTACTGCGCTTCCCGAGCCGACATCTGTAGAGAACGCCTATTTGTTTATGAGGACCGCGCTAATGCGTCTTTTGAATCACTCAGCTCACAGATTAGGCATGGAGAATGAAGGTGCAGCGATTGTTTCTTTTTTAAACACGGATCAGGAGGGGGCTCCGACTAGGAGTTACACCGAGAAGTTGCGGCTGCTTTATCAGTCTAACCCTGTTACCGTTGGAGCGATAGCCTCAGTGCTCTCTGGGCGCCTAATGGGAATCATGGTTAATCAGACACGGTCTCAGGCTGACATCGATATTGGTAAAGCTATGGAGATGGCGGCTCAAAGGTATTTTGGCTTCTCAGCGGCCTATCTAGGCTACTTAAATTACGACGAAGTCGCTTGGAAAAGCCTGCGCAACAAGAGATTGCTGCTCCTGGACTTTCCTCAGTCGGTAATCGTGAGGCGGTTAAGTGAAGCAACCAATGTTTTGCTTAAGCACTGCGGAATCACGGTTGGGCACGGAACCAAAATGGGTCTCACGTACTAAGTTTTATCTATTCAGTTGAACGGGAGGATCTTCAACATGGAACATATTAATTTGTCGAATCGGATGGGTGACGCACAGATGTCAATTTGTCCTGCGTTGGCGCAGCCGAATTACTACGAAATTTTGAACGTTGACTCGAGTGCGTCGCGGCTTATGATTCGTGAGGCTTATTTGCGTTTGAAAAATGTTTACGCAAATGGTGGCGACGGACTTTATGGAGTTGCTGCAGACGCTGATCTGGCTCGTCATTTGAATGAACTAGAAGTGGCATTCACTGTTTTGAATGATGATTCCAAGCGTGCTGAGTACGATCGCAAGCTGGTTGGCGGCACAGGAGCCCTTGGGGCGTCAGATTGGCATATTGAGGCGGAAACCTGGACACCTTCGGCAGCACCTCAGAGTGGTCAAGAAGTGATTCAAACCAGCCGCAGTACTTTGAAAGTCACTCGCACCCATGCAAATGGAAGTCATAACGGTGAGTTGCAAGAAAAACTCACGGCAGCGATGGAAGAAGGTGACATTGGAGACGGCTCCATTCTCGTGCGTCTGAGAGAGGTTGCCGGGGTGTCGCAACAAGAAATTCAGGAACGTACAAAAATTTCTCTTGAGTATATTCGCGGAATGGAGAACAACCGGTTCGACCGGCTCCCTCAGGTTGTGTACGTGAAGGGTTTTATGCGCAGCTATCTGCGCTACCTCAACGTCCCCGGTCTTGAAAAAATTGTGACCGCTTATGCGGCCCGTCTAGAGGCTTGGCAAGCAGGACAGAAGTGATGGCATCTGAATCCGAACAAATTACGGTAACGCCCCTCGATGAGGGGCGTAGTCGTTTAGATGTTTATCTCTCGCGAACATTACCTGGTTTATCCCGCAGCAAAGCTCAAGAGATGATTGAGTCTGGACTGGTGACCGTTAATGGAGCAGTAGAAAATTCAAAATTTCAGGTTAGGGAAGGTGATGTCATCAGCTTTCAACGACCGGAAGCACCCCAATCCCACCTTGATCCCGTGGAGATGCAACTCGACATTCTGTTTGAAGATGACTCCCTTCTCGTAATCAATAAGCCGGCAGGAATTGCGGTTCATCCTGGTGCGGGAGAAAAGGGTGCAACTCTTGTTCATGGTTTGCTTTTTCATTGTAAAAAACTTGGTCGTGGGTCGTCTGATGATGACGATGATGGGGAAGTTAACGAACGTCCCGGCATCGTTCATCGCTTAGACAAAGACACAACAGGTGTGATGGTGGTCGCCAAGTCTGATGTGGCTCACGCTCATCTTTCGAAACAGTTTCACGATAAAACAAACTTTCGTCAGTATGTGGCACTTATGAATGGCGCATTTCCAGAAGGAGATTGGGTCAGAGACAGCTACTTGCATCGTGATCCTCGCGAGCGGACACGATTTGCGTCTATGGACGTCAATGTTTACGAGCACAAAAAACAGCGTGAAGGCATGGATGATCTGCCTGGCTATAGATTTGCACGCACGGTATTTAAACGTGAAGCTCTTTACGGAAACGTTCTTTCTTTGGTTAGTCTCAAACTTTTTACCGGTCGAACCCACCAGATTCGACTGCATGCCAATGATCTTGGTTGTCCCATTTTGGGAGACCAGACTTACGGAAAGTCCCCCGTATGCCTTGGGCGGTTAATTTTTAACCCAGAGCTGGAGGGTATGATCGCAAGTATTGAACGCCAGATGCTTCATGCATGGGTTTTGGGATTTACCCATCCTGTTTCTGGAAAATGGCTGCAATTTGAGGCACCTCTACCCTCTGACTTCGCTAAGTTATTGCAACGCCTCGAGCCTTATAAAACTTAGGTTCGTCTTGTTATTGACCTTAAAATGCGACAAAATAGAACGACTGGCATCTCGTCGAATATCTTTTTCATGTTGTGGGGGTTTGCAACATGCGGATCGGTTGTCTCAATTTGATCAGCGTGGCTCTTTTGGGAGCCGCTGGTACGTCATTGGGCGTCGTTGCTGAGTCGGCGGTTGAGGGTAATCAAGAAATGATTGTTCTCACCGTGGACAAGTCTCGTAGTCAGGCCCTCTTGGGAACGCTTCCAGAGGACATCAGCAGCGCAAAGCTTTTGCGCTCATTTAAAATTGCCACCGGCAAGGTTGAAGGTGACAAAGAGCGCCAAGGGGATAACAAAACTCCCGAAGGTATATACTTCACGACCGGAACTATTCCCGCCAAGCAGTTGGCACCCGAGAAATACGGCCCGCTTGCGATCCCTCTAAACTTCCCAAATCCGATGGATCAGATTCATGGGAAAACTGGATACGGGATCTGGCTTCACGGCGTCGGCGATAGACGCATTGAAGACGCCAGGGTTACCGAGGGATGCGTAGCATTTCAAAATTCGGAAATCACGGGTCTTCAGCATTGGCTGCAGCCGAATCACGGCGTGGTTGTGATTGCGAAAGATGCCTCTGAAGTGAATCGCCTCGAGGACCAAAAGGCAGTCATGCGTGCCGCTTTAGATTGGATTGACTCTTGGGCTAGCCGTGACATCGCTCGTTATATGAGTTTTTATGCAACAGATTTTCAAAACGCGGGCAAGGACCGAGGGGCCTATGAGGCATACAAGCGCGCTGTTTTCGCCTCCTATAAAGTTATGAACGTAAAAATGACCAATCTCCGCGTTGTAACGCATTCAAAGTACGCGCTGGCGATGATGAATCAGGATTTCTCCGGTGATAATCGATTCCGTTCCGACGGTCGCAAGATGCTGTATTTTCGCAAGGACGACGGCGGCAACTGGCGTATTGTTCGTGAACACTTCGATAACTTTATGATGAAGCCGGTTCGTTATTCGGCAGCGGATATCGCGGGAAATGGCAAAGAGACTGCGCCTCAAAAAACGTCAGCCCCAGCAGCTGAAGTCAGCTCGATGAATAGCGGAACCAAAAGCCTATAGTTAAACATTTAAACACATTCGTTCAGTGCGCTTGATCTTCGTGATTCTAGCGCGCTTATTTCTTGCGCTATGAAATCCTCCGGGTTACTTTTACTGTATCTATACGGAGGATACTATTTTGAAACACTTATATTTTGCCAGTCTACTTGCAGTTATTTTTAGCACTCCAGCTTTGGCTCAGGGTCTCTTCTCCTACGGTGGGAAAACATACACGGATAAGGATCTAAGCCCGGCCCAACAGCAACAGATTTTTGAAATTGCGATGCAAAACTTCGAACAAACGAAGTCAGCAGTCGATAGCTTCATCTTTGATCTTTACGTTGAGGAAGAAGCCAAGAAGCAAAACAAATCTCGCGCTGATGTGGAAAAGAAGCTTCTAGAGGTTAAAGAGCCAAGCGATAAAGCTTTGAAGGCTTGGTATGAAAGTAACAAAAGCCGGATTCCACCGACATACCAGTTTGATCAAATCAAGGGCGAAATCGCGAAGATTGTTTCGCAAGAGGAAATGAAGAGAAAACGCGATGACTTACTTGAAAAAATCAGGAAGTCCAAGAAAGTGACGGTAGCACTGACAGCTCCCTCTGCGCCGGTTGTGAGTGTGAACGTTGAAGGTTTCCCGGCAAAGGGTAAAGAAGGCGCCAAAGTTACATTGGTCGAGTTTGCAGACTTTCAATGTCCGCACTGTAAGCAGGCTTCAGAGAGCTTGAAAAAAGTGACCGATAAATTTAAGGACAAAGTCCGTTACGTATTTTTGGATTTCCCGATCAACCCATCAGGCATCAGTAAGGCCGTCGCCGAAGGAAGTCATTGCGCCGCTGAGCAAGGTAAGTACTGGGAGTATCATTACAAAGCTTTTGATGGGCAGTCCACCTTGGACAAAGAGACTCCATTGAAGCTTGCCAAGGAGTTGAAACTGGATGAAGCCAAGTTCAAGTCCTGCTTTGACGGAACCAAAGGAAAGGCGATCGTTGAAAAAGGCCGAATGGAGGGTGAGCGTATTGGGGTCAGTGGTACGCCGTATTTGTTGATCAATGGACGCCGTTACATGGGTACTCACACCTACGAGGCTATTGTCAAGGAAGTTGAGACATCACTGAAATAACGCCCCTACTTGTCATGTGCTCATGGCCCTCTGTCTTCCATGGACAGGGGGCTTTTTACGCCGATAAATTCAAAGTTTTCATCAGTTTTTGTGTAATTGGATGCGGGATTTTTTTATCAACAGCCACAGCCCAATACTCTTCAAAAACTCCGTTCAGCGTACCGATCGAAGCAAGTTCCTTGTCCTGAATGAGCTCTTCGACAGCGAACGTTGCGGCAACAATAAGCCCCATGTCACGGGTGGCCATAAGTTTCTGCAGACTCGTATCTTGCGCCTCTGCGATCACGTCAATCTTTTGGTCATGAATTGCCAGCCAATGGTCCAAAGAGTGACGCAATTGACTATCGGGGGTTGGTACAATAAAGGGCTGACCCGATAGCGAGTCAGGAAAGTTTTTCTTAAGACCAATAAATTTGCGGCTCCCGCAGACAACCACCGGCATTCGTGCCACTTTGCGACTTTGCAGTACTGATGCCTCCGATACAGGTGGGGCAAAATTGAGAAGAACCAGATCAAGTCTGTGGTCGCGAAGGTCTCGAAGGAGCTCTGAACCTTTACCCTCATGAACTGTCACAACGCAGTCGGAGATTTCCCTGGCCGCATTCAGTAATTCGAGGCTGACGTGTTTAGGAATCGTGTCAATAATGCCAACATGGAAATCAAGCCGCCCTTGCACGGGTCTTTGATTGATCGTATCCAGAAGCTCAGACCCCAGTCGGAAGATTTCGTTCGCGTAATCCAACGCGACTCGCCCGGCATCAGTAAGAATCAAGCGCCTATTTTGACGCTCAAAAAGTTTTTGCCCAATAACCTCTTCCAGGAGTTTTAGCTGCGCACTGAGAGTAGGTTGGCCGAGTCTCAATGTCTTCGAGGCTTTGGCAATGCTTCCTTCCGTGGCAATGATTTTAAAGTAGTAGAGATGGTGATAATTCAGCCAAGACTGCGTCATAATTCCCCCATCCGGCTAAGGATGTCAGCTTGCATTGCGCACGTTATTAGAGGTCTCTTTTTCCTTTGGAAACATTAAAGACGCCAGAATGGAAGCTGCTAATATGCCGACAATGATCGACAGTGACCATGCAATCGGAAATTTTCCACCCATCATCTCATTTAACCATACCATTTTTAAGCCAACGAATGCCAATATGAAGGCAAGTCCCGTCTTTAGGTAATGGAATCGGTCCATCACACTTGCAAGCATAAAGTACATGCTTCGAAGACCAAGAATTGCAAAAATATTACTGGTGAAGACGATGAACGGTTCTTTTGTCAGAGCAAAGATGGCCGGCACCGAGTCAACGGCAAAAATAATGTCGGTAAACTCGAGGAATACTAACGCAAGAAATAGTGGAGTTGCATACAAGACCTTGTTCTCGCGAACAAAGAAGTTCTCTCCACGAAGAGAGTCCGTCACTGGTAAAAGGCGCCGGGTCAGACGAACAATAGGATTTTTCCCCGGATCGGGAGCCTTCTCGGGGGAGAACATCAATTTTACGGCGGTTATGAGTAGAATGGCGCCAAATAGATAAACAACCCACTGGTATTGCATCAGCAGACTACCAATTCCGATAAAGATCGCTCGAAAGATCAGTGCTCCTAAAATTCCATAAAATAACACTCGGTGCTGGTAGGCCTTAGGAATAGCAAAATAACTGAAGACGACGGCAAACACGAAAATGTTATCGACAGCGAGCGCCTTCTCCACGACAAAGCCACTCAAAAATTCAAGCGCCGTTTGGTTTGCTGCGAGCACTGGGTCAAAACCCGGGATTGCAGCAAGTCGCTCGTCTTGAGGGAACTTCCATAAGCTGTAACGCCATAAGCCGAGATTGAACAACATCGCCAGAGAGATCCAGACCATCGTCCAGATCGACGCCTCCTTAAACGATACCTCGTGGGACTTGCGATGAAAAACTCCAAGATCCAAGAGTAGCATCACCAAAACGATGCCCAAAAATACCAGATACAACCACCAGTAATCGGACATTGGAAATAGTGATACATTCATGTTTACCGTCCTCCTCAAGGATTAAAATTACTCGCGAATGAAATCCACATAACCGGTATTAAGGTTGTAAATACCGCCGACCACTTTGAACTGCTCCTTCTCGGCAAGTTCTGAGAGAATTTTACTGCGTTCTAGAATTCGCTCCATGTTCCTGATCACGTTGAGTTTCGCGGCTTCCTCTACGATTGAGCGATCATCTTTTGATCCGGCCGCCATGGCTAGTTTCACTGATGGTTCGATTTCAAGTACGATATCTTGAATATGATCGCTTGGGGCGCGTTTCTTTTTTGACACTGCCTCTACGGTTGCAGCTACGGCGCCGCATTTGGTATGACCCAAAACAACACAAAGCGGTGTTCCGAAGTTCGCTGCAGCGAACTCAATACTTCCTAGGCCCATTGGGGAGATGATGTTTCCAGCAAGACGAACCACGAAAAGATCACCTAAACCTGCGTCAAAAACTGTTTCGGCTGGAGCTCGAGAATCTGCGCAACCTAAAACAATGGCATAGGGCCTTTGGCCACGGTCCGCGAGTTCTTCGCGCTGTTTGTGGGTCATTAACGAGTTGATGGATTTTACGCCTTGCACAAAGCGATCGTTGCCTTCCTTCAGACGGTTGAGAGCTTCTTTGTGGTTGATTTGAGACATTTTGCAGATACTCCTTTATTTTCCGATGTTTTAAGATTAGAACCAGGCAGTCTGGAGTCCTTTCATGCCGTAGTGTATCGGAGATAATAAGAATCGTATAAATAGATAATCACAATAATATACATTTAAAAAAACGAATTAAAATACCTCCTGCATGCTTTGTTTAAAACGATATAAAAGGGTTAAATTATCGATTTTCAATTGAAAAAAAATTACCGTAACCTCCTCATCTCCCCTGTGGTTTCCCGATGCTGCCTCCATGCTCCTTGATTTATTTATATTTTCGTTTGATGGAGATCCACCGACCGTGCGTCAAAATATCATCGCCTCCTTCATTGTGTTCTTGGTTGCTCTGCCTTTATGTTTGGGAATAGCTGTTGCCTCGGGTGTTTCGCCGGAAAAAGGGATTGTCAGCGGATTTATCGGTGGAGTTGTTACAGGAGCTCTTTCGGGTTCACCGCTGCAAGTTTCTGGGCCTGCAAACAGCTTAATTGTGATTGTGGCAGAAGCTGTTAATGATGTCGGACTGGGCGGGTTGGCGGTGGCAGTTTGTCTTGCTGGACTTATGCAAATTGGCGTTGGATTTGTTGGTGGCGGACGGTTGGTCCGACTTTTTCCAGCCTCTGTAACCCAGGGTCTCATGACCGGATTTGCCATCCTGATTTTTGCAAGCCAGACCCATGTAATGCTTGATAGTAAACCTGAGGCGTCATTTCTAAAAAATGTTGAACGTTTACCGGATGCGTTGCTTTCCATTGGGGGCAAGCTGATGGAGGGTCAGATCAGTTGGGGCGCTCTTTTTGGTTTTGCTGCCCTGCTTGTGATGATCGGGATGACAACGTTTAATGCTAAACTTCCGAAAACCCTTCGAAAAGTACCAGCAGCTTTAGTTGTGGTCTTCTTGTTTAGTCTGATTTCGATTCTGACCCATGTCGATTTGAAGCGCGTGCATGTTCCGGACAATTTGGTGGATGACTTCGTGATGCCAGATTTACAGGTTTGGCTCGCGAGTGTGAATGCAGTTGTTTTCGAGATTGCCGTAACTATCTTTATTCTTGCATCATCAGAGTCGTTACTATCTGCGTCAGCGGTTGATGTACTCAAGCCTGGTCATGTCTCTAACTACGACCGTGAGCTTGTAGCTCAGGGCGTTGGAAATATTTTGTGTGCCTTTGTGGGTGCCATACCTATTGCGGGAGTGATCATCAGATCGACGGCAAATATCGCTGCCGGGGCATCGTCGCGCTGGTCATCGATGCTTCATGGTGTGTGGTTACTTGGAATGGTAGGACTTTTCCCGTTTATAATCGACGATATACCAATGTCGATTCTTGGTGCGATTTTGATATTTAGTGTGATTCGCTTGATAAATCTTAAAGCTATTGCTGACTTATCTCAAACTGATCGATGGGCGTGGCCTCTTTACATTTCGTCATGCTCGACCGTTCTTTTGGTGAATCCAATGGCAGGGGTCGGCGTTGGGTTGGGGTTGCATGCCGTTCGTCGATTGCTACAAAAGAGCCCGTTGCGTGGGCTTCGTGGCAAAACTGTCGAGACGCCTCGGGCTCCCACTGTTGATGAGCGAGCCTAGCCGATCAGTAGGCATTTTCTACCCTGTTAAGTAATACCCCTTGGTACCGATGACGAAACCGTAACCAGGTAGAAGAGGTATTTGTGAGACACTTGTCACTCCCATTGAGTGCGCTGAAGGCAGTCGCTATATGCATTGTGTTTGGCGCAAATTTATCCATGGCTCAGTCCGGGAGCTTGCAGGGAGATGGTATCGCTCAGGCCAGAGCGAAAGTCAGTAGTGTGCTCCTGAAATACTGCGGGGATGCTTGTGAGCTGGTCAGTGTTGACGCCAGTATAGATCAGCAGGTCGTCGAGTCTGAGGAACTTGGATTCGAGAGCATTGCAGGCGAAGCTTCCACGCGCTCGGCGTTGGTTGGCATGACGATTGATGTTCAGGTCGACGAACGCGTTTCAGCAGCTGATCAGGATCGTCTTGGAAAACTGATTACGAACGCAGTTCGGTCTATCAGTCCGTCTGCAGTCGTACGATGGAGTAATGTCGCATTTCCTCAAATTGGTGTCTCCGCGGATGTTGAAGATCGCCTGAAGCAGTCCGTATTGCAAAGGATTCAGACCGCTGTTCAAGATACCATCTCAAGCTATTGTCCAACTGAATGTTTACTTTCGAATGTAAATGTTGATGGTCGACTCATATCTCCAGATGCTGCACGAGGCGTTTCTGAGCGCGAGCTGGTCCGGGAAAGAGGCGGTCGAGGGATCCTTCGATTAGAAAATATCGATATCGACGTCAGCTTTGATGAAAAGCTATCTCAAGATGCTCGAACAAGAATCTACAATCTCATTAAGGCGAAAACCAGATTTGCGTTCCCAGTGAACATAAATGTTGCCGTGGTTGATTTTCCGGAGATCGCCAAAACCCGTGATGAACGCGATCCTTGGAATCTGGATCGATTGCGTCAGACATTGCAGATTTTCAGAGATTTGGCGGGCACGAAGGAAATTATCACCAACAGTACTAATAGCAGTACGAGCGCTTCAAATAATCGCGAGCAGGTGGAGCGGACTGAGTCACGGGACTCAAAGGAAACATCCAGCCTGACCAGCAAGGAAAAGACATCTGCCTCTGAGAAAGCCATCTCTTCGACCTCTGAAAAGTCTGAGGCGATCTCTGAATCTGAACGTAACACCCAAGGCGGTGAGAATACTGAAACCATGATGTACATAGCAGGCTTCCTGGTTTTGGCAGGAATCTTAGTGGCTATGATTATGCGATTTGCGTCGGCATCCAAGGATGCGCGCATCATGCTTGAGTCACTTCCAACAGCGAACAGAGGGACTGGGCCTGGAGTCATGACGGGATCAACGGGTGAGATGAGTTCTTCAGGTGCAAGTGTCGTGCAAGGGATGCCAATTGTTTCTGGACGCGAGGGGTTTTCTGGAAAATTTCGGATTGAAGTTCTAAGAGAAGAACTCCTGAAGGTCTTTATGGATCAGCCGAAAGTAGCTCGTGATACTTTTTCCAGAATGATTAAGGAAGAGGGTATTGAGCAAACGGCTAAGTACGTGAATGTATTTGGTCCTATGATTATTTTTGATCTGATGAATGATCCAAATTTAAAGCGAGATCTTCATGACTTGGGCGAATATTACTACAAGGCTTCGTTTGCTTTCACAGACGACCAAATTCTGGAGTTACTGCTAAATTTAAAGACGAAGGTGACGGCGAGTGAAATCCGAGTGATGGCCCATCGAAACGCAGAGCAGTTTGATTTTCTTCAGAATTTAGAGCCGTCGCAGATTTTTACTTTGATTTCAGAGGAAAAGCCCCTGGTTCAGAGCGTTGTTCTAACGCAGCTTGATCACGGTCGACGTCGAGTCGTGTTTGATCTTTATGAGGGCGAGGCTAAGGTTAGCCTAATGCGTGAACTTTGTCGTGCTGATGCAATTCCGAAAGAGTTTTTATCTAACGTGGCAAAAGCTCTCCATAAAAAAGTTCTTAATCGCACGGACTTCGATACAGAACAGTTGCGCTCAAGCGATATCATTCTGGATCTTCTTGAAAAGTCGACCTTGCAGGCTCAAAGGGAGCTGATGGCCGATTTGGTTAAGACAAATCCCGAGGCTGCACGTGGTATTAAGCTGAAGCTCGTGACGGTTGAGATGCTGCCGTATATTAAGGACGGACATTTGCTAGAGATCGTCATGGGACTTGAGCGAGAGGATCTGTTGTCATTTCTTGTCGGGTCTCCGGAGCATATACGTGATTTGTTGCTGGCCAAGGCTCCGTCAGAGTTGTCTCAAAGCTGGATGGAAGATGTTGAGCAGCTGGCGGGTGTTGAAGAGGCGAGATATCGATTGGCTGAGATGCGTATCTTGGGTCGCGTTCGCAACTTAGCTAATAGTGGTGCGATTCGTCTGATTGATATCAATGACCGGATATTTGCTGCTGAGCATTTAGCTAATGCTTCCCGCTCTTCTGAGCCGGTTGAGATGGCTGTTGGAAATAATTTCATCGCAGCTTAAATTTTGAGCTAAGCCCCTTTTTATTCAAAAAGGGGCAAGTATTTTATAAGCCTGACATGTAAGCGATCGCCTTTTCAAAATGGGTATAAAAATGGCTGATCTCTACGCACGGTCCCGTTGATAAGGTTGCCCCATCGCGCAACGAGGCTTCAACGTTGGGCCTCATTTCGTCAATCATGATCATGCCCAGACCTGCCAGTGGCTTTCTTAGCATGGTATCAAAAATGTCACAGTGTCGTTTGGACATAGTTTCGATAGTTATTTCGGATATTATTTCGCGCAGTCCGTCGTAGCTTGCGTCATTGACTGTCACTTTAATCGCAGTCGAGTCAGCTGCATCTTCGCCAACATATTCCGGATTGGGACGCCTTTCGATAAATTTCTCGTCATTGTTAATGACGAGAACATATTTAGTCCGCATGAATCCTGCCCCCCAAATATAGATTTTAGAGATCTGTGGATCGATCGGCGTATATGTGGTCGTCGGCGAACAATTGCGTTGATTTGTGAGGTCATCGATTCCCAAGTCAATCATGTGGGAGAACCCCGTTCTGAAGCACAAGTTTCCTGCGATGTTTGCCGCTTCTTCGCAATGTGATCCAGTTGTAAAAATCGTGATCAGTCCAATTGCTTGCGGGTATGTACACACCGTCCTTGTGGATGACGTGTCGTACCATGAGGGGTAGGGTGCGTTCATGATCATAAGATTTCGATTCTGATAAGCTGAATAGAATTCAAGTCCGGAACCGCAGTGATGTTCCAGTTCGTGCCTGAGTCGCTCGCAGATCGGATTTGCCCTTACCTGCACTCCATTGATTGCTAAGACGATGAGCGCTAAGGACCTAGGAATTAAAGAAAAATAATTCATGACTGAGCCTCCTTGTGTTGTCGGTTACAAATCTGCTGCCGGGTTCTCCGTCAACAATGTGATAGTCATAAATGGGGTCTTAGCTAAGATTAAGACGGGAAATTTACGCATCCTTTCCGAGTTGACTTTTAAGTGCCCGAAATGTCATTGGAAAATATCTTTGCAGACGGCTCTAGAACCCGTTGAAATTCTTGCGATCTCAGGTAAATTACGCTGCCTAACATACCCGTAACGATGCTCACCACTTGAGGTTTCCATGATCAATGTCAGCAATGCCACTAAACGATATGGCGACCGTGTGTTGTATGCTAACGCAAGTTTTATCGTCAGACCGGGGGACAAAATTGGTTTGGTCGGTCCCAACGGAGCGGGAAAATCCACCATATTTAAAATTATTGTCGGTCGAGATCATCTGGATGATGGAACAGTGACCGTCGATCCTGGAGTGCTTGTCGGCTACTTCGATCAAAATATTGGCGAGATGGCCGGTCGTAGTGCGCTAGCTGAGTGTATTGCAGGTGCTGGTAAGGTTTCTGAAATCGGCATTGAATTGGCAGCCATGGAAGCGCGGATGGGTCGTTTTGCTGACGAGCCGATGGGTGATGATGAGATGATGACCTTCATGGAGCGCTTTGGGGAGCTCCAAATGGAGTATCAAGCGCGAGGTGGATATGATCTTGAATCACGAGCTCAAGCAATTCTCTCAGGCTTAGGCATTGGTCCTGACGCTTACAATCGCCCTGTGGAAAGTTTTTCGGGTGGTTGGAAAATGCGTATTGCTCTTGGGCAAATTCTTTTGCTTAACCCCGATGTTCTTTTGATAGATGAGCCGACGAACCACTTGGACATAGAATCGATTCTTTGGCTCGAAGAATGGCTGAAGAGTTTTAAGGGTGCGATCGTAATGACGAGTCACGACCGTGAGTTCATGAACCGCATTTGTGGTCGAACAGTAGAGATAGCTAACAAGCAGATTACGACATATAGCGGTAACTATGACTTTTACCTGCGTGAACGGGAGATTCGCCGCGAACAACAAATCGCCGCATTCAAACGTCAACAAGAGCAACTGGCAAAAGAAGAGGAATTTATCGCAAAGTTCGCTGCGCGGGCTTCACATGCAGCACAAGTTCAGTCGCGTGTTAAAAAATTAGACAAGATTGAACGTCTTGAGTTGCCAGTCGAAACAAAAAAACTAAACTTCGACTTTGCGGCCGCTCCGAGGAGTGGCAACGATGTTGTTCGATTGGAATCACTTTGTAAGGAATACCCTCTGCATGAGGGTGGCGTTAAGCGTGTTTTCAGCGGAGTAACGGGAGTTGTGCAGCGGCAAAATAAGATTGCTGTGACCGGTGTTAACGGCGCAGGGAAAAGTACGCTATTAAAATGTATAATCGGGGATACAGCGGCGACATCGGGTGGCGCCGTTATTGGAGCTAGTGTTAATTTGGGGTATTTTTCCCAGTACTCATGCGATCTACTAAATCCAGAAAACACGATCTGGGATGAAGTTTCCAATCGACTGCCTGCGGCGTCAGTTGGTTACCTACGTAATCTTCTGGGAGCATTCATGTTTTCAGGTGACGATATTGAAAAAAAGATTCGTATGTTGTCTGGCGGTGAGAAAAGCCGTGTGATGCTTGCGTGCATATTGGCAACACCGGTGAACTTCCTGGTTCTTGACGAACCGACAAACCATTTGGACATCGATAGTCGCGAGACTTTGCTCAATGCACTCAAAGATTTTGATGGCACCGTAATGATCGTCAGTCACGATCGTTATTTCCTACGTAGCATCGTCAATCGCGTCTTTGAAATTGACCATGGTGAGATGCGTGTTTATGACGGCACATATGACTACTATCTGGAAAAGACAACTCATAGGCACCATCATTAATTCGATTTTCAAATCTCAACAGGCCACGGAAGCGTGATGTGCTCGCCCCGATCTGCATTTTCAGTATTGAATTCCATGCAGGTTTCGATTGAGTGTGGATTTTGTGCCCATGCCCGCCGTGCGACACCGCCCATCACATCCCATGGCATTGCCGTGTCAAGAATGGCGTCGACTCTAGCAGAACCGTCCAAAAGCATGCCATAACCGCCATTTATTGATTTGCCAATGCCTACGCCCCCGCCATTATGGAGCGCACACAGTGTCATACCGCGAGCGGCATTGCCTGCAAAAATTTGAGTAGCCATATCGGCCATGATGTTCGAGCCATCTTTGATATTGCTTGTTTCCCGAAATGGAGAGTCGGTTCCGCCGGTGTCATGATGGTCACGGCCAAGCATAATCGGGCCGACGTCTCCCCGACGTACCATGTCATTAAACTTCAATGCGATGGCCCTACGTCCTTTAGCATCCTGATATAAGATCCTAGCTTTGGTGCCTACAACGAGTCGGTTTTTCTCTGCGTCCCGGACCCAGTTGTAATTATCCTCATCCTGGTAGCGCATGTCTTTTCTTAAAGTTTTGATAACTTCGGCTGCTGCTGCATCTGTCTTCTGAAGATCCTTGTCGTCCCCTGAAAGACAAACCCAGCGAAATGGCCCGTATCCGTAGTCAAAAAGTTCTGGTCCCAAAATGTCTTCGACGTAGCTCGGCCAAATAAACCCATCGCGCGTGTCCGTACCATTTTTCGCAATGCTACTAATACCAGTGTCGAACACACTTTTCATAAATGCATTACCGTAGTCGAAAAAGTATGTACCCCGCTCCGATAACGTCTTAACAAGCTTAAAGTGATTCTGCAGAGTCTTATCCACGCGCTTTTTGAATTCTGCCTGATTTTGCGCAAGGAGCTCAGTTCGTTCCGCAAAAGTCATACCTTGAGGGCAGTAACCGCCTTCGTAGACAGCATGACAACTTGTTTGATCGCTTAGGAGATCGATATGGATTTTTTCATCAACTGCGTACTGAAGGAGATCAACAATATTTCCCTCAAATGCTATTGCTATTCCTATTTTTTTTGCCATGGCCTCATGGGCCAAAGCAAATGCGTCTTTCGGAGTTCTAGCGACAACGTCCACCCATCCTTGACTATGTCTAGTTTCAATTCTCGAACGATCAACCTCGGCAATGATGCCAGCGCAGCCTGCAATGGCGACGGCCTTGCCCTGAGCGCCGCTCATTCCACCAAGTCCGCTGGAGATGAATAATTTACCGCCCATATTTTCGCCGTGTTTCAATCCTAGCTTGAGGCGACCGGCAAGCATGATGGTGTTGTAGGTCCCGTGAACGATTCCCTGCGGTCCGATGTACATCCATCCACCCGCGGTCATCTGTCCATAGTTTGCGACGCCGATGGCGGCCGCACGATGCCAATCTTTTGGATTATCAAACATTCCGATCATCAATGCATTCGTTGTAATAACGCGCGGTGCGCCTGGATGTGAGCGGAATAAGCCGACAGGGTGTCCAGAGTAAATGACCAGTGTTGTGTCGTCTGTCAGCTCTTCGAGGTACCGTTTGATGAGTCGATATTGCATCCAGTTTTGGCAGACTTGCCCGGTCTCCCCGTAAGTAACCAGTTCGTATGGGTAGAGGGCGATATCGAAATCAAGATTGTTATCGATCATGACTTGCAAAGCTTTGCCCGCTAGACACTTTCCCTTGTATTCTTGGACTGGTTTGCCCTTGATAGCTCCGCTTGGTCGAAATCGATAACCGTAAATTCGACCACGAGTTTTTAATTCCTCCAAAAATTCAAATTTGAGCTGCCCGTGAAATTTCGGATGAACGTAACGAAGTGCATTGGCGAGGGCCAACTTAGTATCCTTTTCATCCAAGTTGAAACCTCTTGACGGGGCTCTTCGGTATTTTGGATCGAAAGAAGGGAGTTCCGGAAGATTGGATTCGAGTTCTTCAACTTTGATACGTGTGGTTTTTGAAATCTGATTTGCATTGATCATTTTTTGTCCTTATGATTTCACGCCAGTTAAAATTGAACACTTTGATTTGATTTCGAGTAGTTCCATATCGGGATTGCTCTTCACGACAATGCCGCTTCCCGCAGCGTAACGTGCCGATCGCATCCAATTATCACTGATAATAGTTCGAATCAGAATGTTGGATTTGATAGAACCATCGTGCATGACAGCAAAAAGATTTCCCATAAAAAATCCTCGCGATTGTCCCTCATCGGACTTAATGCGTGCCATGGCAGCTATTTTCGGGGCTCCCGTAATTGAGCCTCCTGGACACAATGATTGCAAAACGTCACGTAAGGTTATTTCCGAATTTAGACGCCCTTGCACGTGTCCCTCTAGGTGCCACACTCCGGGAAATTTTTTAAGTTCACCAGCGCTGATGACATCTACAGATCCCGTGTCACATAATTTCGCGAGATCATTGCGCATGAGATCAATGATCATGCGAAGTTCAGCGAGGTCTTTTTCGCTGTTCAACAGTTGTTGCCCAGCATTAAGATCGGCTTTCTCATCGCCAGAAACTCTCGCGATCGTACCCTTTATAGGCCAGGTTTCAATCTTATGAACGTCTTTTTCGGTTGAGATTTCCACGAACCGTTCAGGGCTAAATGAAGCAAGAACGCGGCTTCCTTGTGTCAGCAGGCAGCCGTACGGTCCCGCGAATGTTTCCAGTCTCATGCATAAATTTCCCCAGCCTCCCGCGTTTGGAGATTGAAAAAAGCGTAGAAGATTGACCTGATAGAAATCGCCATTTTTTATGGAGTCGATGATAGACCTTACGGCGTCTAAATAAGAGTCGTCACTAGTTACTGGCAGAAGTTCAATGGGTTCTGGCTCCGTTGGAATCCATTTCAACGCATCAGAAAGAAGAGACTTGAGTTCACGCGAAGGATGAAGGTGAAAACGGGACGTATTCGCATCGGCGCGAGCGACGTACTTTGGCTCGTTGTGGTCGGCGGTCCAAATTAGTGCAGCTTTTATATTCCATGCAATCGGGCGTTCGCTCGTAGTTATTGCTGATCCCGACGGGAAGAAATCATAGGGAACCGCGAAAATCCATCTTGGAAGTTCCGATGCATCAAGCGAAACAAAAGTATTGTCCCTCAGATTAGAAACCTGTAAATCGAGCAGATCTTCAAAATTTACAGGGGTCATGGATGTAGCGATGACGACCCGACCATCACCCAGCATCGCCAAGATTAGCGGCGCGTCCTGATGAGGCCAGCATGCCGCAACCCTAAACGGCCCCTGGTGGGCATGACCTGTAATCGTGCCATTTTTTTTGGATTTAACAGTCGGTGATTTTCTCAAAACAATGCCTTTTCCTGAGGGCGTGTTGGTCAGAATACTCGCTTAAATTCAGCAGGAAAAGTACTTTACTCAGTCCGCAACGAGTACAGTCAGAGTTCAGCAGCCTTGTGTCACGGACTGCACAAGTTGTCGATATTTTAGCCACTTTAAGAGCCTGAGTTTGCGGTAAGTAGCTGAAATTTTTAATGTCGCCCTGACAGGTGCGGTGGCATAGGGGTTGCTCCTTGCCCATTGAGCGGACCAAGGCATCCGCGTGTACTGTTGTTGCTCTGTATGAGTTGTGTTGTTGTTGGAGGCATTATGAATTCACTATCCCGCCTGATACTTTTATCTATTCTCCCCCTGATTACGTCTTGCGGTGTTGGAACATCGTCATCCCCAGAGAGGCGTATCGATGAAAATCTTGTCAAAAATTCGCCAAAAATGTTGATTGGTCGGATTACAGCTAACGACTTCACGGCAGCATCGATGAATGTCCAGTTTGTTGCGATTCATAAAGACGTAAAAATTAGCTCTGGAGCTGACGCAGAGCGCGCGTTTAAAGAGGGTACGCCAGTATCATTCGGAGGAAACTCCAGTGTTGGATTAAATGGGTCTTCGGATGTTCGATACGATATGCGACTTGCAAACGAGGGAATGGTAAACTGCCCTCCCGGGATGAATTGCTCGAATGAACAATTCGTTGTTGCCGGTCCGCGTGTGGGGATATTTGGAGGATTATTTGCAGGTCTGATTACCCGCTTGAAAAATCTTTTTAGCTTTCTGAGACCAAGCACTTGGATTGGCAATAACGGTTTGGGATATGGTTATCAGACGCAGTACGGCAATGGATCAGATCAGTATGGTGTCTTTGTTCCTAATCCGCAAACCCCGGTCTATCAGCCGGTTCCAGTCCAGACCTATCCCGGAGGTCCGATCAATACTACGCCGCAATATCCAAACTATCCTACGACTCAGCCGGTTAACGGTCAGTACCCACAGAACCCTCAATATCCGCCTCTGCCACAAGGGCAGGAACCCATGCCTACCAACCTGAGGTAGGCTTGGTCTCAGTTTGAAGGTGTTCGGACTTTTAAATCTTGTTTTGACGTTGCTCTCCCCCGACACAAGGTGGAGGGCAAATTTTTTTCTTGTTTTTGCAAATTATTAAATTGGCTTTGTATACTTGGCAAATTCAGCTGGTTGCAATCGTTTGGGCAAACACGTTGCTGGCACTATGCGCAAAATTGTGACCGGGTTTCTTGATTTGCGTCTGTATCACCCGCTATAATTACAGGTAGACATAAGCTCATGCAGCCGTCGCTTCAACTATCGAGGAGAGTAGAGTTATGAACTCCGCGCCAAATCAGCCCAACAATAATAATAATAATACTTTCAATTCTCAGCCGGCAACTGGCACCCAGAGTAATCCCTTTACTGCGGATTTGAAGGGTGAGTTCACGAGCAACTTTGGAACTAACACCAATGCTGTGTCCCAGATTTTTAAGGACGGAAGCTTTGGTGGATCCAACAACAAAAAGTACATCATTTACGGTATTGCTGCGGTGGTGGTGCTTGTGTTGGGATGGATCCTTCTTAGTGGTGACGAGGCGGTAGACACAGAGACTGCTGTTGACGATGCAGCAGAAGAAGTTGGAGAAGATACAGAGGCTGGTGCTGGTGAGAAGAAAGAAGACGCTGCTGCGACTGATGCGGCTGCTTCTACAGATGCCGCGGCACCGGCTGATGCTGCTGCTCCTGCTGATGCTGCTGCGCAACCTGCAGCGACTGGCTCTATTAGCTTGACTGGGCCAGAAAATGGCGCATCTCTCAACTATGACGAAACCCAAGGCTCGGCGTCTTTCTCTTGGAATGGCGGCCCAGGAACTATTGTCTTCTCGCGCCACAATAGCATGCAGCCCGAAGTCATGCGCGTTAAGGTCAGCGGATCTTCCTACGCATTCCATCACCCATGGCCAGGCCAATGGTTCTGGAAAGTAGAGTCTGAGGGTGGGGCAAGCGAGGTTCGCTCTTTCTCAGTCAATCCTCCAGTTCGCCGTAATGTGGCTCTTACCGCCCCTGCTGCCGGAGCGTCAATTGCTGGTACAGGTGGAGTGGTGTCATGGACAGAAGATAAGGGTGTTGCGTACTACCGCGTGGAGTTGAACCAGGGTGATGATTGGTCTAACCCCCAGTTCAAATTTTCAAGCGCAGGCGCTCAGGTGCAACTAAATGGTGTGCCGGCTGGACAGTATAATGTGCGATTGGGAGCTTTCTCGGAAGTTTCTGGGCGTTGGGAGTTTACACAACCAATTGCGATCACTGTTCAGTAATTCGTCGATCTCTAAAGACAAAGCCATCGGATTATCCGGTGGCTTTTTTTTATCTGGAAGATTCCTTTTTTTTTGACTTGCTTCGCCAAGGCATGACAGAGTGTCGGCTACATGGATAAGTCTGCTCTAAGAACTCATTATCGATCAATGCGCCGTACGATTTCCGCGGAAGAGGCCAAGTTCTGGTCCGAGGGACTGGCGGCGAGCTTGCGTCTACATCTTATACAAGCAAGTTTTGACGGCGTTTTGTTTGCCTATCTTCCCACTCAGGGGGAGCCAGATCTCGTAGATTTTATGCGGAGCGCACGAGCACAAATCGCGATACCAAAGGTGGTGGGGAAGGGGCGTATGGACTTCTTTTTATGGAGTCCTGGGGATCCTGTAACCAGGGGACCATTTGGTATCTTAGAGCCTCTCGAACTGACGCATCCTGTCTTTCCAAAATCTGGTGACGCAGCTGTGATTCCTGCACTTGCTATTGATCGTTCTGGATTCCGCTTGGGCTTTGGAGGAGGCTACTACGACCGTTGGCTGCATGAGCATCGAGATAGCCTGGTCTTTACCGCTGGTGCTGTATTTCCACCCTTTATTTTTGACGGACAATTACCGCGGGAGTCTTTTGACGAGAGGGTCGACTTCCTTCTATGACATCCTGAAATCTCCAGAGTCTACATCAGCAGAGGTCTAGTTGAGGGCTTAACTCAACGTTCTGTTTGAAAAAGTAACGATTTATGGTCTGATACTGATGCTATTTACTTTAGACGAAAAGGTATCCCGGATTAACGCAGTGGATTGTCCTGTTATGCCGTTTATTTGCATGATGGTTCCTGTGTCCCAGTTTGGCGCCAATAAAGAATCAGGTTCAGTACCGGCAATCAATTCTTTACTGCTCCTATGAAGACCAAGGACAGATGTCTCGCCAATTAAATCAAAGCATGAAGATATAGTAGTACCATCAAAGGCACACTTTACTAAAACTGGGTTTGTTGAATGGCTGTACCTCACAAAAACGGACTCGTTGGATGCTACGATGCCCGCGACAGACGCGGAAGACAGAGCCGGAAAACTTGATCCAAAATTATATGAGCTGAGACAAACATTTTTGTGGTCGTAAACATTCAGTCTTGGTGTTGTCGAGCTAGAGTTACCGAGAATCATACGGTCACCTGTGGATTTCCTAGTTATATAGGAGTTACCCGCCAAGGGACAATTCGATGAAGACAGCAAGTGAGGACTTCCTGATCTAACTGCGCGCGAAAATGAAGCGTCGGTAGCGATGGCCTCTAAAGATGCTGACATCTTCGCAATCAAAACCAACGGGGAGCTAGCAAATCCTTGACTAAATAGTTTTGGAACGCTGACCAACGATAAATTGATATCCTTATACCAGTCTGCATCGATTGATGAAACGGAGTCGGCGGTAAATGAGACTTTCATGATCTTTTCGCCCTGACTTCCGGGATCAAAGAACGCTAGGAGCGTAGAGCTATCAAGCCAGGTCATGGCCGTCACAAACCCAGGTCCGAACCGTGTGAAATCGATGAAATTTATAAAGGTTCCATCTGCAGTGTAAGCAGAAATTGTCTGAGTTGCTGCTGAGGCCAAATAAATTTTCCCACGGGCAGAAACAGGTACCGAGGGAGTTGGAGGCGATGGCGAAGACGGTATCGTGTCTACAGGTGCATTTGGTGATGTATTTGATTCGGCACCAGGAGCATTGACGTTGCTGGAATTTTGAGGCGTAGAGTCGGCTTCGCCCTTTGAGCCTTGTCCACCGCAGCTTGCGAGAGCAAGCAACATCAAACTAAAAAAAGCTACTTCTCTTAAGACTCCCATAATACCTATCCTAAATATTCTATTAATTTCAAATTCTGAGGGAACTCGGTTTGGCATGAGTCATGCTTGAAGCGTTTTGCAAATTGTGGATCATTATAAGGTGTTAGCGAAAACGGCTAGGAGAATAAGAAATCACATCGAGCGTCAAAACAAAAAATTTTTTTGAACTCGTGGTAGTTTGCTGTTTCCAGTGATCGACTGCTTAGACTGTATTTGTCGGGAGTTGTGTATAAAAAGAAGAGTTTTAAAAATTTATATTCCCTCTGCAAACTGACCTGCAAGTTATGGCTGGTGTAGGTTGGGACATTCCGCGTTACCTACAAGTAATAGTTTATTGCGTCTTTGCAAATCAAGGGTAATGAAAATTGACTGAAAACCGATCCAGTCGTAATTACCCGGCTGCGACAATCCATGACTTACAAGTCAGCTTAAGTTTTACGTGATGAAGCCGATCACTTATTACTTTGAAACGGTTTCGGTTGGGGGAATCACAATGCGATTATCACTATCGGCAGCCATGGCTTTCGCAATATTTGGCTTAATTTCCGAGCAATCAGTTCTCGCGGAATCAAATCTGTTATCTTCTGATCCATCTGCTTTTGCCACTGCTTCGGCAGGCTACACGGTCTATCAAAGCCAACTGGTTCAAAGTAATGAACCAGTATTAACTCATAACTATCGCGCAGGTGTTTTTGGGGGAGAAACCCGACAGCTAGCTATTATTCTGGACGTTGAGAATGGCAGCTATAGATTCCCTCTTAATGGATCACGCATTGATTCATCAGCAATCGACATTGGCTTTCGCTATGTATGGCTACCTTTTTTTGGCGGGCTGATCTTAAACAATTCCGAAATTCGTGTCAGTGCCCCTGAAGATACAGATCAAGATGGCCATCTTGATGTGGGGTCCCCAGCAAAAGACTATATGAAAATCAATTCGCGAGGTTTGGGTGCTGTCGTTGGTGCTAGCTACGAGGTTTCCAAGACCGCAACTGTGTTTTCAGAGGCGTCCGTGGTTGAGTCGCTGGGCGTAAATGAGAGTTATATTGAGGATCCTTTAACGGTTGAGGTTGCTGCCAGAAAGTCAATTCAACTCGGTCGAAGAATAAAGATGAATATCGGCGGTCTTGTTCAGATAACGAAAAAACACCTGGACTTCACATTCGGCTACCAGAAACAGCAATTACCGATAACAGCCGAGGGTCAGACATTTGTTGAAAATCAGGACATGATTTTTGCCGGACTCCGTCTCAGAGCCACTTTCTGAACAAGTGAGGCGCTGTAGTTTAGACGAGAGTCCCTATTTGTTATCAGGTCCGCCGGTCTACCGTCGAAAACCGATGACTCAAGTGCGATTCAAGTGAAGATCAAGTCCAATCGACTTGGGGACGTTCACCTCTGGACGCCGTAACCGTTTTCGAAATTATCCAATAAGTCTCGAGGATTAAGTCCATTTCGCCAGTTGGCAGGCTTGCTTTGCCGAACTGATATAACTTGAGTTTAATGATCGAAACGATTAGAAACTGGCCTCTCAAAAAGACTGATGAAAGTCCTGTTCCAGGACGTCGGCTACTGCTTAAGGGGGAGGGGCAAGTATGTATCATATTAGAATATTGTTACTTTCCCTATTTTGGGTAGCCTGCGTACCTAACAGGGTCCCCCCGGACCGGTCGAATGGTGTGGAATCTCCCGAGCTTAACCAAGACGTTGGTAGCGGGGGACGGGTTGGAAATGGGGGAAGTGGCGTTCTGTGTCGTTCGGACGAAGGTAAAGTAACGTCTATCGAGATTTTTGATTTCTTTGAAGCTCGCGCGATTGATCGAACACTTTCATTCGAAATATCTCATGATATTAGTGCCTCGACGCCGCTAGAGCAGGCGATTGCCCTCGCAAGATACGTTGTCAGTACACGGGTTCAGTCTTTTGATCAGGCGCTTGCGAGCTACCTTAATTGGCGTCTCGATCACTTTTTCGAGCAATCTGTTCTTAGCGACACTCCGCTGCCTCTCACGAATGATATTGAGCCCCTGCGTGCGGCCACACGTAATTGTCGGGCCATCCAGCTTGCGTTTACCCGGATTCCTGACCGATTGAGCCCTAAGAGATTTCACTTTTGGAAACTGGCATTTGAGCATCCGGCATTTTCCGAGTCAAATCGGGCAGCTCTTATTCTCCATGAGTTGATTTATGAGCTTACCGCATTGAGGGGCGCGAGCAATTCTCATGGGGCCCGATCAATGATTGTGCAGATTTTCTCTGGTCGCTACGTGGATACATTTAAGACCCGGGAGGAATACTTTTTATTCGCAAACGAAGCGAAAATGCCGTGGGCTGGTTTTAATAGACTGCCAGTGAAATTAGAGGAGCTTTTTGCATTCTGGGACGACAAAAACTACCTACAATTTGGTCATATTCTGCCGGGCGATTTTGTAAAGACAGCGATTGGGCCTTTTCGTGTTGCCTGTGAGGTGTTTTTTTTGAGGGATGGTACGGCGACCGCATTCTCGTTTGCACAGGCTAGAATGGACCCTCCAGGGGCAGAGTTTGAATTAAGTCTACCAGACGTTGGCGCAAGAAAGTTTACGATATTGCCTCATTATAATAGAGCGAACGGGAGTGACCTCGGACCGCCAAGCTGGAACGATAGCTACAAAGACCTCAATTGTCCAAGAGAGCCAAAATATCCAGTTATCGTCGAGGAGTCTCTAGGGTACGCCTTTTTTTCCAATATAGAGCCTCCTTTGGTGGCGTCTGGAACAAGTAGCTTTTTTAATTTTGAAGCTCACGTGAACTGGGCAGTTACCATACGTAATGGCTTGATAAGCGGTACGCCCTCCCAATATGGTCAAAATAGCCTGACTTTTATTAGTAAGCACCAAAATTCCCCGTGCCAGATCGAAAAGCTGACCGAATCTACGATTTTCTTGAAAGATTGTGTGGCCGATTTATTCAACTATATCGAGCCTCGAGAATTAAATATTAAATCTGTGGAGCGAGCTCCTAATCCTTTTATGACGGTTCGCCTCAAAAGCTCAGAAGTTGAATCCGGACTATGGGTTCCCGGACCGAGATCACTTGTAAATGAGCGAATCATGATAAAAAACGGTTCAAAAATTACCTTTGATGAAGAGCGCAGGATTCGTCGAGCGACTGTTTTGAAATCATCTTTTCCAATCTGTGTTAAAGGATCGGTGAATCGTGAACTTATCGATAGCCGTGATGGAATTGAACTGACCTTTGATGAACAAGGGTGTTTTGAGCAACCATAGAGCTCAGGATTGTAAATGGACTACAGGGATATTTTATCGGATCAGTTTAATGTTCGCCGAAAGGTTAATGCTCGGTATTCACTGCGCGCATTTGCCAGAGATATGAGCATTTCGCCGTCTCGACTCAGCGAAGTAATTAGCGGTAAAGGTGACTTATCTCGTGAGAGTGGTGAGTTGATTTGTAAAAAGCTAAACTTTTCCCCGCTATTATCTGCAGATTTTCTAGATTTGATTGATGCGCAAGTAGCCCCAATTGAGTCTGCACGAAAAGCAGCTCGTGAAAGAGTTGAGTTACGTAGAAATCGCGCGGACAAACAGTATTTTGATGAGGGCCAATTCAGCCTTATCGCTGACCCGAAATATGTCCTGATTTGGACATTTATGGCTTTGCCAGCTTTTGATGGGTGTGCAACGACAATTGCACGTAGTCTAAAACTCGATTTATTTGAAGTTTTCTCAGCTCTGAGACGACTGGAAGGTTTGAAGTTGGTTCAATTGCAAAACGGAGTATGGACACACGTCAAAACCCAGTTTACAGCAGGGGACCAAGGTCCCTCTGACGATATTCGTAAATTTCATGAGCGTATGTCCCAGATGGGGCGCGCATCAATTCAAAATCAGCCAATGGATATCCGTCACCTGGATTCAATCGTGATACCCTTTGAATCGACTCGTCTTGGTGAAGTTAAGCAACGAATTGCCAATTTTGCCCAGTCTTTGATTGACGACTTTGGTCATGGCGGCGATTCTGTATACGGTATGTCTCTGCAGTTTTTTAAAATGGCCGACACAATCCCGCAACTGTCCCAAAAAAACGATCAGTTACATTAAGGGCTGGCCACATCGACGGGTAGATGGCCTGCTAAGCTCCCGATCGCAAACCGCTAAGCATCAATTATAATTCAAATTTTTATTTTCATATCAAGAGGTCGCGACCAAGTCCGACGTTCTCTCTCAAGACTGGCAGACCGCTAGTTCTACAAATATTGGAGGGAAAAATGAGTAAGATTTTAGGTATTTTGAAGGGGGCAGTTTGTTTAACCGCGCTCGTCTCTGCTAGCATTGCCTTTGGGGCTGAGAAAAATCTCGAGCTTATAGTCGGAGGTACCATTGGAGGAGCTCCGTCTTGGTTGGACAAGGATGGAAAGCCGATAACTCAGGCTTTATTGAACTTCGACGGGCAAGTGACTTCAGCTCCTGGTGACAATCGCGATTCTGATCCATTTACCGTTCGGTTAGCCAATATCGTCACTGGTTTAAACAATGTTGAAATAACCACCCCTAACAACTGCACAATTGGTGCGCAAAATGTAAGTCCCGAGCATGTATTTCTGATGGTAAATAACGTCCCAAAGCAGACCGGAGAGGTAGTTGAATTCACTAATTTGGCAGATACAACACTCGCACTGCGCTTCTCGGGTGCTGGCGGCTATGGTGATAAGGCTGGTGCAGTGTCCTGTGAGCCAGGTTTGATGGCATATCGTTATTGAGTGCAATTTGAAATTTTTTGAATGCTTTTGCTAGATATCCATTGAATGATCAGATCAAAACAGGTTTTTGCCTCGTCCTTTGACGAGGCAAAACTTGACTCTAGAGTCAATGATTTGCGTCTTGGGTCGATGATTTTTTCACTTGCGAGTCTAACAAACCTAATTGTTTTCTTGGTGTCAACGGCAGCTATCTTGGCAGAAATGGATGCTACTGCGGGCATAGCGAAGTCTTTCAAGTCAAACTCAAAAACAGCCACTTTTTCATCGTTTACGACGCGCGTTGTGTACGTGGGATTCGTTAGATTTGGCGTCTGCCTGCTGAGCAAAAACAAATAACCAGGCTGGTAGCTAAAATCAAATGATACAGCGTTGTATTTTGACTCTCCAACCTTATCCGGAGAAAAAATTGGCTTGAGTAGAGCATATTGCTTCGGAGATTTTATCAATTCAACCTGACCCCTTAGACTTCCGGATTTCATGATTTCTATGCGTCTAGGATTAACGTGATTGTCGATCTTTATCTGAAATATGTTTAGGCAATCGTCTCCATTCATTTCCATCCCATCTACATCACACTTGATATCAATATTCATGGCCAGATTCGTTTGGAGTTGATTATGGACATGAAAATTTGCAGGTTCCGATTTGTCCAGAATATATTGAGACATTGGGATTATTACAGCTGCGCCCTGCCCGAACAAATCCTGGGAGGTAAGAATAAAAATCACTGACATCAAAATTTTTAAATGTATTTGCATAAAAATTCTCCTGCTTAATAAGAGTATACTAAAGCGCCGGTAGCACTACAGCGCACAACCCCTGATTTGTTTCCGATCCCGAATGCTGATGCGATGGTTAATTCGAGGCGTAATATCTGCTGGGAGGGGAGTGTCAGCAGGCTTCCATCATCGATTTCGGTGCCATTGCTGCGAAGCCGTATCACTCCGTCAGCAATAGGAGAGTCCCCAATCGTACAACCTTTTGGACTTAGATAGCGAGCGACTGCAGGATAGGTTTTGGCATTTATGAGACGAAGATAGACGCTCCGAGTAGTCACATCAGTATTTGCTACGTCTCTGGCAACAAGGCCATCAAAGGAGAATCGAATATCCCTAACTCGCTCTCCCGCCAAACTAACCCAGCGCGGTAGTTTGTGAACGAAGCCTCGAAAGTTTATGCTGGCTAATAGGTGGCCACTGGTAATGTCGCGCAGTCCAGAAAAACCACAGGAGATCTCTCCTTCAATCTCATCCGGTAGATCTAATGAAGCATCTATGGACAATGACGATGACATCAGGTCTCCCGCCGCGAGCATATTCTTGCCATCTAGGCTCACGTCAAATCGTTTGATCGGTTTTCCCGCTATCTGACACGCTGGTGGTTCAAGGGCAATAATGGCTTCTTTTGATCCGGATTCAAATGTGTAGTCAAGTTGGAACTTCTTCCTATACTGATTGCCTTCGAACAAGTTTTCTAAGTCGAGAGTGAATTCAGTAATGACGGTGCCGGTAGGTGAGACCATTGTTGAATTCCCACCGACTGCGATATCTGAAAAATGTAAGGCCAACACTAATGCAGCGGCAGCTAAAATTATCTGGTTGAGTCTTCGCATTTAGTTTGAGCCTCGTACCTTTAGTAGAACGCGTATCTGAGCTGTGTTGGAGTCACTGCTGTCAATAAAACTTGGTTCAATTCTGTCTAGTTCCAAGCCAAATGGGAGTAATGATGAATTAAATTCAAAGCTGACTCTTTTATCCTTGGGCGCATAAATATCATTATTGACTTGAATGCATTCGGGGCAGGATACGATTGACTCCCCTATTTCTTCGAATACGTTGTTGATATTAGCTTTCTCAAACCGATTCTCAGGTTTTATCACGAGAAAGTCCAAATGTAGCTTATTATGGTCCTCAACTATCAATAGATCGGATGGATTGAGAGAGAGCGGTGTTACATGGACCACGCTTTCAGCCTTGTGACCGTTTAATTCAACGCTCAGATTGTATGTTTCGCAGCAGCGCGCTTCCGAAAATTCGGCGATTCCGTTTGCCGAAGAGGCTCTTGTTGCGATCAGTTGTCCTGATTTTCTAAGTTCTACAACTGCGTCGGTAATAAAAACGCCAGGTGCGTTAGATCTTACCTTAACAAGAAGGCGATTTTTTGAAGTTCTTAAACTGAGGCTTCTTAAATTATTGCTTAGGAAATATCGAAGACTTGCATTTAACGTCGGATGCCTATAGCTGGACCCCTCGATGGATCCAGCAATCCCTGCGGTTATGTCGTCACCCTCGTAACGCGCGCCTATCGTGTTGCTCCAGATTTTTCTCCTTATTAAGCTGGCGGACTGATCTGCATAGTATGTCCATTTCGAATTTTTTAGTTCAAGATGTAATCCAGATATTTCTGAGGTGCTATCGGCATCCTCATCGATAGCAAAATGTGGCCATCGCTTTAGCGTCTCAATTGGTCTAAGCTTTCTGTTTATGCTCATGTTCAATCTTTGATTTCCAAAGAATTTCGTTGATAGTCCGATGCCAAGTAAATGAGGCCAAATCCCGTAGTCTAGACTAAGATCATGTTGACGATAATTGATCCTTGATTTTATGGACCACTCCGAGATCGTACAGGCATTCAGTCTTCCACAGGTTATATGGTTTTTGTTTGTTAGTCTGAAGTTCTGATTCAGTCGTGACGATTGATCGGTGGTAAATTTGATGCTTTTAGTTGTCGTTCCGTCTTCGTTTAGTGTCTGCTGATAGCGGGTACCAGTTGTTGTGCTAAAATCACCAATTCTAGCGTTAAAAAACCGATCAATAACGTTGGTCTGTCTTCTATTTGAATTTCGCTCAACGCCGAAGCCGACACCCAGCGGGGCAGGTAGGCGAATCCAGTAAGAATCGGCAATTAAATTCTGCTGATATTTTAATGTTTTTGTGTGACTGGAAGTTATCCCCGCTATTTGTAGATTTGTTCTGAACACAGCCTGCTTATTGTTTGGCTGGTCTGTTATCTGGTAGCCATAGCCAATACTACTGACTCCGAAGCGATGCTCAACATCAAGGGATCGGGTAGAACTATCCGGCTTAGTGTTAAAGGCTTCGACTCTTCTTAGGACGATCTGTAGTGCCTCCAGACTTCGGTCTGTAAAATCAAATTCGACGGCTCCCGGTCCCTTATCAGAGTCTCGTATTTCAAGTCCTAATGATGACTGCGGTCTCACAATTTGACTGAGGCTATCATTCCTTGAGTTAATGGACCGGGTATTAAAAACTAATGAATATACGGGAGATTGCTCCGGGCAATCGATGAGAAGTGTTGCTGACCTTTCAGATCGACCAAGCGCGATAACCTGAATCAACGTAGGTGATGTCTTTTGTATTTTGAAGTTGGAAGGATCGTCAAGGTAGTGTGCGCAGCCGGCATTAGGAAGTTTGATCTCTTTGTCAGTGTCGTCGACATGAAAGGTCAAAGTATTCAGATCCTGTGAATGGCTGGTAACAGGAAATCCAAGTGAAAGCGCGACGAGTAGAAATCTCATAAGAGACCTGTTTTTCTATTAGTCGTATGTATACCGCAGCATGCCTGGCAGATCGCATCTTACTGCGCCAGATAACCCACCGTAGGATCCCTGAGACGCGAAGCGAATCCTAAGTTCATGGAGTCGGTACTGCATAATTAGAATTTGGGTATCTTTGCGATGGACATGATTGTTGTGAACAAACTGAACATGGGCGTCGTCAATGCCGGTATCGCCGATCCGGCATTTCTTTGGACGATAGAGTTCGATTGGTGTGAGCATTTGCTTGCCTGCATCGACAAGTTTTGCATAGCTTGGTTCAGAGTCTACATCCTGGTTGATGCGGTCCGGATTAGCTATTCCGTCGAAAATAAATGTAAGATTCGAGATGATCATGTTGTTCGCATCGCGCCATGTAGGTTGCGGTTGGATGGTTCCTTCGACTTCAAGGCGAAGATCGACATCCTCACCTTTAACGGCTGAGGTCCATGGAATAAGAAGAAATCCAAGCGGAGGGATTAATTGAAATCGTTTCCGGGCTTTCATTTGTATTGATCCCCAAGATTGCTGATTATGCGGCTGCTCTGGTGTTATTCAATAGATCAAGAAACTCGTAAAGAGTGGGTAACGGTAGTTGGCTGAACTCGACACCCAAGTGGACGTTGAAAAATCCATTGCCAACCTCCTGTTTTTTGGACCAGCGGAGGTGGCCGTATCCGTCAAGGTGTGATGTTGTATCGCTCTTTTTCGGGATTGAGAAACGTAGCTCATCCCCGGTACTCCAATCATCGCACGGACGCTCAAGGACAATTTTCATTCCTTTGGGACTGAGATCACAAATCTTCCCTTGCATTAGACCGGACGTTCCTAGTTTCTTAAGTAGACATGGAAGTTGAACCTGGCTTCTAACTCTTTCCGATCGTCCACCCCTCTTGGGTGTGTTGATGTATTTCTTGATTGCGCAGGTAAGTTTACCAAGATCAGCCGGTCCTGTTATGACTGCGTAGACCAAGTCGTCAGCCATAAGCTTTACATGATTCGCGTCATCTGAATTAAATAAGAATACCGGTGTCGTTTGTACAACGTGACGAATCTTTTGCAAAAGAAACGTTGCCTTCATTGATCGGGATTCGCAATAGACCCCGTCAATTGCAACCGCAAAAGGTTTTAACGAGATGATTTCGTCAATAATTCGAGACTTTCCTTTTGATGCAACGATTTCGAATCCTTCCTGTTGGGATTTAGCGATGGTGTCAGCGGCGAAAGCGATATTTGAATAGCTTAAAATCAGTTTACGATTGTCGGTCATTAAACATCCTCCGTGCCGTCTTCTTACATTCGGCGAGGGGCAAGTTAGTCTTCGTTAGGTTCTGCAATTGATGCGGATCTCATTCTATGATCTGAGCTTATTAGATCATTGGTCAATACTTCTGGTTCAAGCTGACAAACTAGCAAAACAATATTTGGAATGTATTTTCTCGTCTGGAACATGACGAAGTGATCAAAGGCATGAGATCAATGAAACTAATCACGAAATATCGCCATCGTCAAAAGACTGATCCTTTACCCCTGAGTAACAAAACATCGATTTGAGCGAGTTATGTCGACTGACCACTAAGTAACGATCTGATGACATCGATCTTGAGCGTTAATGATCTGGATTAATTATCCGAAACAGATCGCATCAACGTTGGGGGTGGAAATGGAAAATTGTGAAAGTAGCATCTTTAAGCCAGAACTCATGACGGTTGAGAAGCTACGTCAGCATCTTTTCTTTAAAAAAAATGTTCCCTATTGGAATTATGAGGAAGCGAATTTAACCATCGGGCTAGAGGTTGAGTATTTCATCGCCCAGAGGACTAACCAGGAGATTCGTTTAGCAACCCGATCCGAATATATTCTAATGACTAAAATATTGATGGAGAAATTTGGTTACGTAGACCGCGGCCTCACTGACCAGCCAGGCCGTGTCAGTAAAGATACCGACATTGGTTATGTGACGATTAAACCGGACTTCGCTTGGCATATTCTCGAGGTGTCGCTGCCTCCAAGAAGATCTGTATCTCAGCTGAGAGATCTGATGGGTCAGATTTTTTCAGAGGTAGACGAAGCATTGGCTGCTGTGAATTTGGAGCGACTCGACATTAGCTGTCTGCCCACTCCTCCAAGAACCATGGACTTGGTCTCTGTGCCTAGGCTTAGGGGTATAACAAATACCTTCATGGTAAGATCAGAACGAAGACCGACTCAGGATCCATTTTTTCCTGCTTATATTGCCTCAACTCACGTTCATTTGAACGCGAGTTCTGAGGAGTCACTTAAATACCTTCCGATATTGTATAATTTGGATCATCTCGTTAGCCGTAAATTCACGCGCGCGAATATATTTCATGGTCAGATTTATGATAATGCCCGAACAAAAATGTATGCCGATACACTAGGTAAAGAATATTTACTTCATACCTACCCACCTTTGCCTGCTAGCAATCTACAGTCTTTGGTCAATCAAATGAACCAATCCCCTCGTCTGTTTCCTATGGATCCGTTTTTTCCTGTAAGAGATATGTCATATATCAGGCCAACGAGGTATGGGACTCTTGAATTTAGATCATGTTGTTCATTTAAGTCTGTTGACATAATAACGCGTATTGTGGAATGCCGCATAGCGCAACTTCTTGCAGCGACCGGTGTTGATCGCAATCGTTTCTATGCTCTATTGGGTGAAACGCCTGGAGAAGTTCCAGCATGAATGAGTCTGTCGGTACAAGCCAAAAACATACATCTATCGCCATATTTTCGATTGCGATAGTCATGTATTTGGGTGCTGGACTCATAGCTCATTTGAAAATGCGCGGTTCTGGCGCAACAGAGATCCATCTTTCACAAGTTGAGAATCAGTGCAGCGAGAGCGAGTGCGTGGCGAAATGGCAGTTCATCTCCACTAAACGTTTTGTGTTACTCGGGCAGATTCTAAGGAGCCATCAGCTACGACGCCTTGGGACTGATGGGGACGTTCTTCCTATTACCGTAGTTTCCGGAACCATGTCCGACAGTTGGTTGCGTTTGAATGTCTATCAAGTTGAGCCGGGAGAGCGATATGAAATTGTTGGAAAAAAGCCATTAACTGCACGGATGGGGTATTTTGTAGGAATTCGACCTAGGGAAGCGAATGACAGCAGTATTCTTACAGTTCCTCATTTGGTGGAGTCAATACAAAGAAGTGGATTGCTGCTTGCACTAGTTTCTGTTCTCATTTTGCTTGCTGCGTTGGCAGTTTCCACCAAGAGGCTCATTGCCCTTAATCCTGTGACTAAGACCGAGCCAGGTAACTTGCAAATTTGTGCATTGCTTTTGATAGGTTCATTAACGCTGTCGACTGGGTTATGGGATGCCGCGATTCCGGAAGGTAACTACAGAAACGCTGCATTACGATCGCTCATGACGGCTGCGTGCTTGATGTTTGTGATTCCCGATCCAAGGCTAAACTCTGTTTGGACTCGCAGATTATGGTTTGCAATAAAGGTCGTTGTCCTGATTACGGGATCTTTGATGTTCTGGCCATTTCTACGGCAAGCTACATATTGGTCTGCTATTTTGTTCTTAATGGCAACGTTTGGGGCAGTTAAGTTTTATCGTCAAAAAGATACGGTTTCCGCGCTGATGTGGGGCTGTGGAATCCTCGATGCTGGCAGAGTCATTGGTCTCATACAGATAGTGGATTACCCGCCTGTATACGTTTTTAATGTGTTATCACTGTCTGCGCTTGGCTTGGCAGCTGGGAATGCAGGGGGCTTTGTAACAATCGGTCTTTTGGGTAAGCTCTACCGCAGGATTCGTCGCGATTTTCTGCTCGATTCTATCAATCAACAGTTTCACAGTTTTCGCGGCAAGCGACCCGAAGTTCAGCTTGAATCTCTAAAGTCTGTACTGCCGATGCTTGGTGAATTTTTGCACTGCGGAAGGATAACGATAACCATAAATCTTCCTCTTGGTCGGCCTGTTACGTATTCATTTGATAGTCACACAAAAACGTCAGAAGTTTTCGACGACGGTACAATTCCTGGCGCGGTAACATTGCGGTCACTTTTGTATGGAGATTCGGCTTTATTCGAGTCGTTTGCTGCATATTCAAAAAGGCTTGGATTCGGTGCAAATACATCGCTCTCAGGATTTGATCTTTTTTGCATAATACCAATCCGGGTCAACGAGCAGGTGGTCGGGACAATTATGATGACAAAATTTAAAGATGCCGCCCTGAGAGAGAAAATGGTTAGAGCGGATGGACTTACTGAAGAGCGTGAGAATATTCGTGCTGTTCTATCCGTTTTTGAGGGTTTGGTTTCGTCAATGATAGTGCGGGACCTTAATAGCGCAAGCCAAGTCTCACGGGATTTGCACAAAATGTTGCATTTGGAGCTTGCCCTTTGCGAAAGACCGGCAGACTTCCTATCGCTCTATGCAAGGTCTATTGCGTATCACTGTAAGTGTGCTGTAGCTATTCACACAAAGATTGGCGATCAAGGAGTCGCTGTTGCGCATTGTGGGCTTCCAAGCGATGCTTGGGCGTTCTTGAGTAAACATCCACTCAAACTCGCAACTGGGGGTGCATCGCCCATCGGTCCCACAGTAGTCGCCTTCATGGAGCGCCGAAGTAGCTACGTCAAAGATGTTCGGGAGATCAAAAGCCAGATGCATCCAATGACGCAGTCTCTTTTTGAGCTCATGAGATCTGAGAGTATCGCGGCGATTCCACTTGCGCCAGAGACGCGAAATTTTGTGGTTACGTTATTCACAATGTCAGGCGATCCTCCTGCGAGTCCATCAGTGGTGCAGGTTGTGGAGTCCACTGAGGCAATTTTTGTGGCAGCCCTTGAAGTGATGAGCCAGCGGTCATCGGTGGTTGCTTTAGGTGAGTTGACAAGCCGGCTTATCGGTGACAAGGAGATCAGAACCAAAATTATCGAAGCCGCTAAAGCTCGAAATTTACCGACAACGATCGGCAAGCCGAAGACATCATTTCTTCTTTTGTTTGATCTGGTGGGAAGCTCAGATCTTTCCCACGATACCGAGTTAAAAGCACGAGCATACGGCAATTTTTATGATTTAGTGAATAAGAAAGCCCAGGAACAGCTTCGTGGTGTGATTCGGAAAACTATCGGTGATGCCGTGATTATTACATGGGATGGATCCGATCATGATCCGTCTATTGATCCAAATTTCGTTCACAAATTGCGAAATCTTGCACAGTACGCAGATTTTGTAGCAAAGGATATTGGCTGTAAGGGTGCACGCGCGATTCTACATTATGGAAAATATTTTCTTGGTCTAGTAGGGACCGAGACGTTTGGGCAAATTGATGTAATCGGTAGCGGTATCGATGAGGTTTGTAAGTTAGAGGGTTTGATGAAGCATATAGTGATCGATGGCAGTCCCGCTAAACTGGCTATTTCCTGCAGTGCTATCGAGAAAATTTCTAGTCAAGCATCTTATACGTTTGTTCGCGAGAATCTTGTGGAATTTGATGTGTTACCAACATCCAGGTTTAATATCAAGTTCGCATGCACACTCATTAGCGGTGTAAGGACAATTAATCATGCCGCTAGATAGTATAGTAACGCCAATTCCAAATTATGCTCGAGTGATATCCAAGCCTCGGATCATTGCGGGACTTTTGGCTGAGATGGAGGCTGCGGACGTGTTTTTGCACGTCACGCGCGGCGACCTTCCCCGTGCTCTATCGATGAAAATTAAATGCGAGATTCTAACACCTTTTGATGATTCTAGAATAACGCTTTGTGATGAATCATTAGAAACTGGCACATATACTGCGTCTGCATTGTTTGCGGGGCAGCGAATTTCTTTTGAATTAGATGTGATTGACGGTCAAGGTCAATGCAGGCTCCCGTCTAAACTTCTAATAACAGATCTCAGGAGTTCGAAGCGCAGTTCATTTGGGCCCGATATTCAAATAGCAGAAATTAGTGGTGAACATTCCGTCACGTTTGCAACTCCAATTGATGTTAGTCATAGCTCGATGGCGCTAGTTTCTGTGGTGAAAAACCCCCTTTTAAAGATAGGTGATGTAGTTCAGGTTCGAATTAGGGGAGGGACATTTTCCAGAGACGTTTTTAGCTATAGGATGCTCGTCCGTGATATCCAGTATTCCAGCGATGTAACTCGAATTCTTCTGGGTATGATTGAAGCCAGTGGTGTTAGTCGATTGAAGGACAGTCGTCGAGTTGCGCGTCGAACGCCCTGCGGGGCAACGATTGTCATAAGTCCTGTGGATGATCACTTCGGCGAAGGTCTTGTATGTGGTGTTGAAGATATCTCTATTAATGGATTACGTGCCTCGATCCAGCAGGATTCAGTTCCCAATTGGATAATTCCTGGTCTTCACGTTAAATTGCAAAATGACTTGGTCCACGCATCAGTTATTTGGCGGCATGAAAATTCCGTTGGTTTGCGGCTAGACGCACTGGATGAGTCGAGTACGCTATCATCTTGGTTTAAATTGTTGAAGCAGCTCAGTCGAACCACCTCTGTTCATCACTCGCATCTAGATGATCTTGTAAATTTATTCACTGAGTCCGGACTATTGAAAGGTTCCAGGAGGAAAGTATACGGCACTCGACCTGCTCGCTATTTGCCGCCTGATATCGTGACAAATAATCCATTGCTCTATCATCGTATTGCCTCAAAGGTTGAGTCAGGAAAAATCGCAGGGCAGGTGAGTATGGTTCGGCTAACCGACGATTATTGGTTTATGCAAGAAGGATCTCACAACGGCGACGAGCTTGCAGTGTCTTACAAGCAGCTGTTAGATAATGTTCTGGTCGTAGCTCAGAATCTTTCAAAAACGTCTCTTCTAGCACCTCGTTATATTGGTGCCCTCGTGCACAGTTCCGTCAAGTCCTCGTCTGACCTTATGGAGCGACTTTGCGAGGGGGCATTAAATCGGAGGTGTGACTCGTTTCATATCAGTTTAGTCAAACAGAAGCTCCCAGTAATTCAGGCCGACAGTCGACAGAAAATCATCGAGATTAAATCTGTTCCAGCCCGTATACGACGCCAGCTATCGCTGGTTTTTGATCCCGTACTTTTTGAGGTTTTTGGGGGAATGAATGGTGCGCATCCCCGGCTAAATTCAGAGCTGAGTCAACTCGGTCCAGAGCATACTGCAAATAGCATTGCGCTCGCAGAAGATGGTGTAGTTTGGTGTTTGGCATATCGTCTCAAAAGTTATTATGCATTGAGTTCTACTGGCGTTATTAATAGCCTTTTTCTGGTGGTTAAAATTGGGACAGAGGCAGAAACGCTGTTGTCTGGCATTAGAACTCTTAAAGATTTTGGTATCACAACAGGAACTGATGATGTTGTTGTGATTCTAGATCGTGAAGGTCAAGAATGTGACGAGGAGTATCGCCGTCATTTAGGAAGCCTAGTTAATGGTTTGACTGCTTCTAAGGCTTTTACATTTTATGTGTTTGATATGATCGCCTTGTCATGATTTTCTAGGCGATTTCGAATAGATCAACCGTTACAAATGAGAGATTGCCCGGCTCAACTTTTTCAGTTGAATGCTTAATTTGATCTACAAAGTTTTTGATTAAATGTGTCAGACGATCTTTATCCTTGGGGGATAGGGCGACCGGCAATGTTACTGATCCGGTTTTGGTGTCGTCTGAACCTAGGCGGTCCAATGCTTTGAGACGAAGATTAATATGAAATCGTTTTTTATCAAAATACTCTATAGCGTCGATCGTTGAGACACCCACAATGCTGTTATCCGAATTTCTTGTAATAAGTCCCAAGTTTTCAAGCGTATCTAGTGCTTCATAAATGGTTATATTAGGTAGTTTGAGGCAATCTGCAATTGCAGGTACAGACTGATATCTGGGCTCCTGCAGAAGAATACAGATTGTAGCATAGATCCAATGTGAGTTGAAGCGATCGATGTTTAGTCTACTGGCTCCTATCAGAGATGACTCCGCCGCAGTATATTTTTGATTTGCAGCTTCAATCATTCTATCGCGTTTGTTCTGTAGGAATGTTTTCAATTTCACGGTGCCAGCGCGTTCAATATCGACAAGGCACAAGAAATATTCCGTGGAGTCGTCATCAAGACCCAAGAACGCTGCGACTTCGTTGGCCTGCTCTGGGTTGAAATCCTTTGGTCCCTTCAAGATTTGACTAATAAGGCTCGGATGAACGCGTAGCGTTTCTGCGATTTTTTTGATGCTACCACGGCCTAGAGATGGTTCTGAGTTGATCGTCGCGCAGACAAATTGCTTGTAGTCTAGAAACATGAATATATTCGACACTTGAAAACTCCTGCCAAATTTATTTGAAGATGGCGCTTTTCTAAGCCGTTAGATTTGTCTTGTCTGTGTTTGTGCTTTGCTCATTTGTTACGCTAATGAGTATGTGTGGTCTGAGCAACATGAATTTGCCGGCGCTTGCAACAAAGTGTTCGGTGATGTTCGGAAGGCTCGCTGTGCAATTTCGGATCTGAGGGGACGCTATTGTCGATATCTGAGTAACCGGTTTTTCTGAGATTATTTAAACGCAGATTTTTGGTAAGCCTGAACGAACAAAATAATTTGATGACAGGATGCTCGTTTAAAAAGCGCCCTATGACTGTCAGTTGAATTTTTCTTCGCTCCTTCAATTGCATGTCCTGCACAATGATCGTCTGTCGAAACTTTTGACAGTTTATTAGCTTCTGGCCTGAAATTATTGATTATTTTTTACAGGTTAGGCATGGCCCCCCCCTTGCATGTCTAAGGCTATTCCGCGACCGGTTTCGCGGACCCGGGACGCATGCGGGTAGATCTATAGCGGAGTTGAAGCGGGGTTGATTATGTCCAGGCCAGGATCCGGCGCTCAAATGTACGAGAACTTTTTTGAGTCAAATGTGCCTCCTTTGCCACTGCCGATGATTTGGCGTGTTGTTTACAATGAGGCCATTCGAGGCAACCATATCCTCTTTGATGCCGACGATATTAAAGCCATTGAGGACTACTATCACTCGCCCAGCTTTAAATTAAGCTCCGATAACAGCGGCGCGATGGCGCGCTTTGCGGTGAAATTTTTCGGAAGTAGTGATTTCGGCGAGATGAAGTCGCTTTTCAAATCCTTAACTTTGGAACAAAAAGCAGTTGCGTTAATACTGTACCGCCGGTCGATCAGCGTGTGGAAAGATTGGCTCAAGCGTAATTTACACTAAACACTATCTAATTAAAAACCCGCCGGAATTCACCGGCGGGTTTTTGCATTTTATGAGTGCTCTGTTTACCTACACTACAGTTACAGATAACGTCCCGCCTTTTTCGTCGACTTTTACGTTTGATCCCTCCGTTATGCCGCCTGCAATCAACGCACGTCCAATTTTCGTCTCAAGATCACGCTGCAGATAACGTTTTAGGGGGCGTGCGCCGAATACTGGATCGTAGGCTGTAGCAGCAATATGCGAAATGGCTTCTTCCGTGAGCTGAAGTGCAATATGTCTATCGGATAGACGACGAGCTAAGGATGCTGTCAGTAATCGGACAATTTGCTTGATTTCGTCCAACTTCAGCGGTTTAAAGAGAACTATATCGTCTATTCGGTTCAGCAACTCTGGTCGAAAGTGACCGCGCAAGGTGTCCATAACCTGCTTGCGAGCTGTGTCACGAATTTCTCCATCACTATTGACACCCTCCAGTAAAAATTGAGCGCCAATGTTACTTGTCATGATAACAACGGTATCCTTAAAGTTTACGACGCGGCCTTGGTTGTCTGTAAGACGACCTTCATCTAAAAGTTGCAGTAGAATGTTGAAAACGTCTGGGTGTGCTTTTTCGATCTCATCGAATAAGAGGACGCTGTATGGCCTGCGCCGTACTGCTTCTGTAAGCTGTCCGCCCTCATCGTAGCCCACATAGCCTGGAGGCGCGCCTATCAGTCGACTGACAGCATGTTTTTCCATGTACTCAGACATGTCGATACGAATGATGTTGTCTTCTGAATCAAATAAGGTCTCAGCCAATGCTTTTGCCAGTTCAGTTTTCCCAACTCCGGTTGGCCCTAAAAATAAGAAGCTACCGATGGGGCGCTTTGGGTCTTTTATGCCTGCGCGAGCACGGATTACAGCGTCAGCGACCAGTTGCACGGCCTCATGTTGTCCGACGACTCGGTCATGCAATATTTTGTCCAGCTTTAGCAGTTTTTCTCTCTCGCCCTCCATGAGTTTTTTCACTGGAATTCCGGTCCACCGTGCAACAATCTCGGCAATTTCGTCATCTGTTACCTCTTCGCGTAAAAGACGGCTGGATTCTCCTGTTTGTGCTGCAAACTTAGCCTCCTCTTGCTGGAGTCGTTTGATCAACTCTGGCAATTTTCCGTGTTTTAGCTCTGCAACCTTTGAGAGGTCGTAAGCGCGCTCAGCTTTTTCAATCTCTTGACGAATCTTTTCAATTTCTGTTCGGAGGCTCGTTAGAGCATGGAGTTTGGTCTTTTCTGATTCGTATTGTGCGCGAAGTGTGTGAAGTTTTTCCTTCTCCGAGGAGAGTTCTTTTTGCAGAACCGACAGTCGATCAACACTGGCCTTGTCTTTTTCTTTTTTCAAAGCTGCTTCTTCGATCTCAAGTTGCATGACACGTCTTTGCGCTTGGTCTACCTCAGTAGGCATGGAGTCCATCTCTGTCCGAATCATTGCACTTGCTTCGTCGACGAGATCAATCGCTTTATCAGGCAAAAATCTCTCGGTGATGTAGCGATGTGATAGGGTTGCTGCAGAAACCAAGGCGTGATCGTGAATTTTTACTCCATGATGAATCTCGAATCGTTCTTTGAGTCCGCGCAAAATTGAGATGGTGTCCTCAACGGATGGTTCTTCGACGTATACAGGCTGAAATCTTCGCTCTAACGCTGGATCCTTCTCTATATGCTGTCGATACTCGTCGAGCGTTGTTGCGCCGATGCAATTAAGTTCCCCACGTGCCAGCATCGGTTTTAGCATGTTACCAGCATCCATGGCGCCGTCTGCTTTGCCAGCTCCAACGATTGTATGTAGTTCATCAATGAAAAGAATGATGCGTCCGGCGCTGTTTTTGACTTCATTCAAGACGGCCTTAAGTCTTTCCTCAAATTCACCGCGATATTTTGCACCTGCGATCAGGCTTCCCATGTCGAGCGAAAATATGCTCCGTTCACGCAGACCTTCAGGCACGTCTCCACGCACAATACGGTGAGCAAGACCCTCTGCGATAGCAGTCTTTCCCACACCTGGTTCACCAATGAGAACTGGGTTATTTTTTGTCTTTCGTGACAGGATCCGAATGACGCGGCGTATTTCTTCGTCTCGTCCAATAACAGGATCTAGCTTCCCGTCCCGTGCGGCTTTTACTAAATCACGACCATAGCGTTCAAGCGCTTCATAGCTCCCTTCCGGTGTTGCGCTGGTAACTCGCTGGTTGCCTCGCACGCTGTTAAGGGCGTGTAAAAAGTTTTGCCGATTTAGTCCTGCGGAGGCAAATACTTTGGCTAGTGACGTATTCGGTGCGTTTTTTATCAGCTCAATAAAGATGTGTTCGACGGATACGTATTCGTCCTTTAGTCTCTCAGCCTCTTTTTCGGCGTCGATAAGAATCCGCGATAGTCTTTGACTGAGGAAAATTCGGGATGGATCGTAACCAGGACCGGCAATTTTAGGTTTCTTGGTCAGTTCCGATTGAATTTGTGCATCCATCCCCCCCACATCAATGTCCATTTTGCCAAGAAGCCTGCTAATTAGACCGTCTTTTTGCTCAATGAGAGACAAAGCCATGTGTTCGACGTCGACATCATTGTGTCCGTAGGTCACAGCTTTCTTTTGGGCATCGGCCAGAGCTTCCTGTGATTTTTGAGTAAATTTATTAAGATCCATATGTTGACCTCCTTGAGAACGAGTCTCTGGGTATCAATATGGATTCAATTTTCAGGTTGTCAAGGAGGCTAGGAAACGAGGTAAGACGGCGTTACTCTGCTCCGGCCATGACGGCAAGGGCGGCTACATTCATCTTTAGTATAGCAGCACCCATTTCCCGCGATATTTTGTCGATAGTGTCGGTCGTCCGATGGTACGCAGGATAGCTTCCCCAATCGTTGTCAATGGTCAAAATTGCTGGAATGCCGTTATCTATAAACGGCATGTGATCGCTTCCAAATGGGTTAAATGTTGTAAAGTAGCGAAGACCTGGAACCAAACTTGCCGCTGTTGCAAATTGATCTGTCAGGTGTTTGAAGTCCCTGGACGTCTCAAGCAACACATCTTCTGAATCATCCGTTGAGTAACCGATCATATCCATGTTTATGACGGCCTTGATACGACTTTTAACGTTAGTGGGTAGACTTCTGACGTAGGCCTTGGATCCCCATAATCCCTGCTCTTCGCCGCTAAACACGATAAAAATGAACGTGGCAGAAGTTTTTCTTGAAGCAAACACTCTAGCCATTTCCAGAACTCCCGCAGATCCTGAGGCATTGTCTTCCGCACCAGGGGCAGCGCGTGATGTTTGTTCGCTGATGGAGTCGTAGTGCCCTCCGACTACATAGATGTCTCCTGCTTCGGTTGGATTGAAAGTCGCAACCACATTCCAGGCGTCTCGTCCGCTGACTGAAAATTTTTGTAGCGTGACTGATGCCGGATTTAGGGATTCGAATTGGGACTTGAACCAATCCCGCGCTGAAACAATGTCAACCGAAGAGATGTGACGGTTCCAGTTGGTAAGTGTTGCCACGTCCCCATACCAACGCACTACATCTACTTCATCCATGATCGCTTTTACAATGGAGCTCTGCTCAGTATTTAACGAGTGTTGTTTCCTTGAATGCGTCGACGATTCTACATAGGTTTTATTTTTTTCAAATTTCATGACCTTCATGTGGTCATTTGACTCAAGCCCCTGCCCCTGGGTGGCCAGCATTATACGTCCACTCTGTGCGATTAATTTCATACCAGCAGGCAATTCGTGCCGATGGCCTGCCACAACGAGTACAAGATCCTCAGCCAGTAACTGAGACCACATGTTTTGAAAGTCCAAACCAGATTCTAGAAGTTTCTTATGAAGACCTCCGACAACGAGGCTGTCGCCCAGTTCGGACCACCAGCTGAAAGCTGGATTTTTTTTGGTTTTCTCGAGGGTCTCAAGGTCCATAGTTTCGATATCAATGATGGCCACCGCATCAACCGCCTGGTGGTTAAAAGATGCTACAAGCAAGCATGAACAGATCGCTAAAAATATGGTGCGCATCATGACCTCGAAAGTGTGAGATTTTCTGGAATGATATCAACTAATCAAAGTAGATCCCAATGGATTTCAGCTGATGGTGGGCTCCGAAGCCTTCTGAGATTCCGGAGGGGCAAAGTGTCAGGTCTTTGGTCAGTTTGTATGGATTCGTAACGATTTTTACCGATTTTTGTGGCCTAAGGTCCTGATTTCTCAAGAGGTACTTACCGTGGCACGTGGGTTGCTCATGGGGCGATGGACGGTCTATACCCACCGTCTTTGTCTTTGAGCTGTTGCTGAACCTATGTTGTTGATCTGTTGTGGAGGTTGTTTATGAGGGTGTGTTTTTCTATTGGTATTTTTGTTTCCTCTTTGGTGCTGGCGGCCTGTGGCTCACAAGCACCTCATCGTGATTTAAGTCAAAACTCGAAAGGCTCTGAATCTTTGACAAGAGATTCCATGCCGAAGCTGATGATTGCTCGGGTTGCCAACGACAGTGCTGATGAAGAGTCGGCTGTTGTTGAAATCAGAACTGTCGATGCAGATGTTAAAATTTCATCTCATGAAGCTGCAGCTAGAGCTTTCGAAGCTGGTCGATCTCTCTCTGTAGACGATCAAGTTTCTGCTTCTTTAGTTGGTAATAAAACCGCGCAGGTTGATTTGGGTGCGCCCGTTCAATCTCCGGTACAATCATCTGTTGTTACCAAAACAACAGGATGTGTCGATCCTTGCAATGGTCAAGTTGTTCAATCCAGTAAGTCTTCAACCGGTTATATCCGCGCTCAACGCGGCGGATTATTCTACGGCCGCGGACTATTTGGAATTCTGAGACCACGCATTCTTTGTCGTTGTGGTGACGTCGGTTATAACCAATCCGGTGTCTATTCATCTAAGAGTTATAACTATAGTGTTTATCAGCAAGCTCCAGTTGTTCAGCAGAACATGCCAGGACAGGTTGCGGTCCCAACGCAATCGCCGGTCCCTGGTAAAGCGACAACGGGGTACGGTCCGACCCCTGTTACTTATTACCCAGGTGGAACGACCAGCGGATCGACACCGTCTACGCAAACGACGAACGCAAATACCGGCGGACGTTTGAACTAAGCGAACGGTTTCCAAAGCCCCCTGTCGGGGGAGACGCTCAAAGACTGAAATCAGGAAAGCCAGGCACCCTCGGGTGCTTGGCTTTTTTGTATGTGCCTCGGATGGAAGTCCCAATCTATAATATCAATTATTTCGAGTGATTAGAGTCCTGATGTCAGTGGGTGAATGATCTTGCTAAAGGTCCTGGAAAGGCGCAGAATAGGGCGCTTTGTTAGCTTGTGACCTATATGGAGTTCTGCGATGGCTCGTTCCTGGCAACAGTCCCGGTCTTTGTTTGCGGATGCTATGAAAGTAATCCCTGGCGGAGTCAACTCACCTGTCCGCGCATTCAAATCAGTTGATGGTGAGCCTATCTTTATTCAGCGTGCTCTCGGAAGCCGCCTTTGGGACGCTGATGGAAATGAATACATTGATTACGTTGGAAGTTGGGGACCTGCGATTGTGGGGCATGCTCATCCTGACGTTCTGGCAACGGTTAGTCGGGTTGCGGCCAATGGTATTTCATTTGGAGCGCCCACTGAGCTTGAAACAACTCTTGCCCATGCGGTAATCAAGTTGTTGCCAAGTATAGAGATGATTCGATTTGTTTCATCGGGAACCGAAGCCTGCATGTCGGTCTTACGTGTTGCTCGTGCCTTCACCAATCGCAGTAAGATCATCAAATTTGAGGGCTGCTATCACGGTCATGGAGACATGCTGCTCGTGAAGGCGGGAAGTGGCGCGGCCACGCTTGGGGTTCCAGATAGTCCTGGTGTCCCCTCTGGTACGGCCGCTGACACGTTAACGGTTCCTTTCAATGACTTAGGGGCTGTTGCAGCTTTATTTGAAAAGCACCCCGAAGATATTGCAGCACTGATTCTGGAGCCCATGGTGGGAAACAGCGGTTTTATTCGGCCTGAGCCAGGATTTTTGGAAGGTCTTCGAGCACTGTGTTCGCGTTTTCGTGCGCTGCTGATTTTTGATGAAGTGATGACCGGATTTAGGGTTGGAATTCATGGTGTTCAGGGACTTTATGGCATCACTCCTGATTTAACATGTCTTGGAAAAGTCATCGGTGGTGGGATGCCATTGGCCGCTTATGGCGGTCGTCGCGACATTATGGCGAAGGTGGCACCGAGTGGGCCTGTCTATCAGGCCGGAACTCTGTCGGGCAATCCTGTTGCCGTGTCCTGTGGTCTCAAGACTTTGGAGTTGATCTCTCGTCCCGGATTTTTTGATCAGTTGAGTCGCCGCACATCGGATTTAGTTGAAGGTTTAAAGAGTTCTGCAAAGACGTATAACATTCCGTTTGTGGCGGACAGTGAAGGCGGAATGTTCGGATTCTTTTTCAACAGTCGGCCCGTAAAAAACTTCGCAGATGCCAAGATGTCTGATGTAGCCAGATTCAAAAAGTTTTTTTGGGGTATGCTTGAGCATGGTGTTTATATGGCACCGTCTGCGTTTGAGGCTGGTTTTGTTTCTGGCGCTCACTCTGAAAAAGATATGTCTCTCACGCTGGAAATTGCTGACAAGGTGATGAAAGGTTGCCGCTGATCGTTATGCCGCAGAGTCAAATTCAGCTCGGATGGATACCGTATTGGAACCTGCTTCCAATGCATCGCGAGTTGCAGCGCATAGCCGGAAGTCAATTGAAAGTGATGTCAGGGCACCCCAGTTTCGTGAGTCGACTTCTGGCAGAGGGTTCAGTGCAGTTGGCGCCTGCTTCAAGTATTGCGCTTTTGAAGTCTCGCCAATTGGACATGGCATTACCGCTTGGAATTGCCAGCGAAGGTCCGGTTCTAAGTGTCTACTTGGGTCTTCAGCGTGAGCATGATGATTTCTTTGAATTCGTAAAATCTCGTCAGATTTTTCTGCGAGAGAAAGCAAATGAAGCAAAATCGCTTCATCCCAACGAACCGCGTCGCCAAGCAAAATATATCTGGAGCCAAGTGCAAAGTGATCGACCAGCAGTTTTCACGTTGCCTGGCCTTAAGTTGACGACCGCATCAGCGGCATCATCTGCGTTGACCCGAGTGTTAATGCATCTTTGGCTTGGTGCGGATGCTGCGCATCAGTTGATGATAAGAGCTATGACAACAAATCCATCTGATGGTGGTATGCAGACGGCTGATATTCGTCCCCTGGAACTAGTTATTGGTGATGAAGCCCTTCAGCGTCGGCACGAGTTTTGGAAGGTGCTTGACCTGGGTCAGATTTGGTTTGAATTGACAGACTTGCCTTTTGTTTTTGGTTTATGGCAGACGAATCAACAGTCGCTGCCAGCTGGTGTCAAAGCGCTATTATTTGAGGCTGCATCCTTAGCTCAGGCTCGCATGCGCGTCGAACCACAGATTTATTTTCCTGAGACTAGACCAATGACGGCTGATGGCAAGGCAGTTGATTTGGCTGGATACTGGAAGGTTATTCAGTACAAGCTTTCAGATCGTCATCTACGCGCGCTACTTTTATATTACGCTTTGTATCATGAGATTAGCCCCGCTCCTGATTGCGATTGGATTTCTGAGCGCTTTCATCGCTGGAATCAAGCTTGGCAATCAGCCTCATTGACGTCACATTAATCAAGGAGACCATCCATGACATCTGTATCTATTATAGGTGTACCCTCAGACTTAGGTGCCAATATGCGTGGAGCAAATATCGGCCCATCTGCGATTCGTATAGCTGGTTTACATGAAAAATTGAAAATGCTTGGTTGTAATGTTGAAGAGAGGGGAGACATACAGGTTCCTCTGCGAGAAATGCTTTCTAGTAGTGATGTAGCCTCAAAACACAAAGATGCGATCATCCAGATTTGCGAAAAGCTGGCTGACGAAGTTTATACGGCCATGAAGGCTGGTCGTAAGCCAATCGTCCTGGGTGGTGATCATTCAATAGGAATGGGAACGATTACTGGGGCCAGCCGCTTTGCAAAAGAACAGAATGGTCAGCTTGGTCTTCTTTGGGTGGACGCTCATGCTGATATGAATACGCCGCAGACAACGCACACCGGAAATATTCACGGCATGCCGCTGTCTGTCGTTCTTGGTCACGGTTATCCGGATTTAGTTGGTCTTGGGGGGTTTTCTCCAAAGATTTTGCCGAAGAATGTGGCATTGATTGGAATTCGGACGTTGGACAGCGAAGAGAAAGATATCTGTCGCAAAAGCGGAATCCGCTATTTTACGATGCGAGAAATTGATGAGCGCGGGATGCATGCAGTCATGAAGGAGGCGCTGGCGGTCGTATCGGATGGAACGGTAGGCTATCATGTTTCGTTTGACATTGACGGGATCGATCCGATGTACGCACCTGGAGTGTCGACCCCTGTCACGGGAGGTATTAGCTACCGTGAAGCTCATCTGATTCTTGAGATGATGGCAGACACGGGTAAGTTACTGTCTATGGAATTCGTCGAGCTAAATCCTATGTGCGACATTGAACACAAAACGGCTGGTTTGGTGGTTGATTTGATCCAATCAGCACTCGGGAAATCCATCGTTTGATTGCAGCCTTTGCTGGTCGGAGTTTTAAGCCATCAAAATGAGTGATATTGCAGTTCCGGACAAGAAATTTGAACTAATCAAGACCGATGGTCGTGCGCGGCGTGGGCGACTTCGCTTGAAGCACGGAATCGTTGAAACACCTATTTTCATGCCCGTAGGGACAGTCGGTAGTGTCAAGACACTCACGCCGTCTGATCTTCACGATCTTGATGCTCAAATAATTCTAGGTAACACCTACCACTTGTTTCTTAGGCCTGGACTTGAGGTGATTGAGCATTATCGGGGTCTCCACAATTTCATTAAGTGGGACCGACCGATTTTGACCGATAGCGGAGGCTTTCAGATTTTCAGTCTGGGTAAATTAAATAAACTGGTAGAAGAGGGGGCTTACTTTTCAAGCCATCTAGACGGATCCAAGTTTGTTTTGACTCCAGAGCTAGCGGTAAAAATTCAAGAGACTATAGGCAGTGATATCCATATGGTGCTCGATGAGTGCACATCATTTCCATGTGATGAGGAGACAGCTCGCAAGTCTATGGAACGTAGTATGCGCTGGGCCAGAAGGTGTCGCGATGCAAAAACAAAAGATGATTTGTGTCAGTTTGGGATTGTTCAGGGAAGTATGTTTCCAGAGCTGCGAGAAAAAAGCGCTAAGGAGTTGATGCAGATCGGATTTGAGGGTTATGCGATCGGCGGGCTGTCAGTCGGTGAGTCGAAAGATGATATGCATCGCATCACTGAGGTGTGTTGTAGTGTGCTGCCGAGTGATCAGCCACGCTATCTGATGGGCGTTGGGACCCCTCTCGATATTATTGAAGGGGTAAGCCGCGGTGTCGACATGTTCGACTGTGTCATGCCGACGAGAAACGGTCGTAACGGCACACTCTTTACATCTGAAGGTCGAGTGAATATCAAGAATTTGCGATACCGTCTTGACGACTCCCCGCTTGATCCGCAATGCGCCTGCTATACATGCAAAACGTTCTCCAGAGGTTATCTTCGCCATCTGTTTTTAGCCGGTGAAATCACGGGATTGAGATTGCTTTCTCTGCATAACATTGCTTACTACCTCAAGCTTAGTGCAGATATTCGCAAAGCCATTGAGGCTGGTCAGTTCGCGGCACTGCTCGATCACCACCGTGGTCTTTGGAGTTCATGAAACTCGCATGATGAACTTCAGACAAAATAAAATAAAAATAGTCATTCTCGCCTTGCTTGAGCTCCTTTGCGCGTGTCGCCATTCTTCGCAGGGTCAGCTGTCTGAACTCCTTAGCATGGAAACGTCCGCGGCCTTGGAAGAAGCCTGTCGTCGGGACAGTGTGACGGCTGACACTGATTATTTACTAGATATTCAAAACGAACTAGGAGCCTGTTTGGGGTCTTCCGACCAAGTTAAGAGTTGGTCCGTTCGCATGATGGCCCGAATGGAATCGAATTGGCCAAAGGACTTCCAGGGGCGGGGCGATTCAGCAAGGAAGTGTCTTCACAGATTGACGCTCGGCGCCCAAAGTCGCTACCTTGAAACTTTAATGGATGCTTGTCGCGGCGGAGATGCAGCTCGCAGGCGTGAATTGTTGGCCGTATTAGCTGAGAAGCAAATTGATCCTTGTTTTGAAATCACGAGTATGACGAGTGAAGGTTGTTTTGTTGCTCGTGGTTGTGAAGGCAAGTCCATCAAGCCGCAAGATTTTGGTCTACGCGATAGTAAACCACAGCAGCAGATCATCCTGTGCTCCGAACGAATTCAAAGGATTCATGGTATCAAGGACCCTAGTCGAGCGAATCTGCTTTATAATTACTCCTACGTCTCTGAGTTAACTGGTAATCAATCATATAATAGGATCACCTATGGTCCCCCGAACTGTCACGGTGTTGCGCAGGCCGCCGCCGGTGGAGTTTTGGATGATTTACGCTTGGAGACGGTCCAACATGCAATGCTAGCCAATCAAGCTCGCTGTGAGGCTCAGGTTTCGAGGTTTTTTAGAGAGCATGCCAGTCGACCGATTAGTGACATACCCATGTCACCTGGTGGTGTCATGATAAATATGACATATGATGGCTGCTCTGAGTCCGATTGCGGGCGAGTTGCGCTCTGGGTCGAAGATTGTAAGACCGAGTCTCTCGAGCTTTCCGTGTTTATCGACGGTATGTGTGTAAACTGCTGGGAAAAAAAGTTGGCACTCAAGAACTTAAAGTCCCAACCGACCTATTACAGTGGCAAGCAATTAATTCCAGGGTGCATTCTTACAACTCAGGACCACAGCGTGATGGTCGTTGCCAGGTCTCAAGGTATGTGTTTTTTCTACGAAGCAATGAGTCCTTACGGCCCACCACAAATTCGTGCAGTACCGTGCCCAGTCGTAAATCACAAGTTTACTCGCCAGTACTGTCCACCACAGCCTACTATTGATTGGTTTACCCCATAATCTCTGCCTTTTGGTTTGTGTGTGGCGGACGCCGATGATTTCTTTGTATCCATCCGCTCATGGAAAAGTCGATCCAGAGTTGGGCTTATGACTATCTTAATGAGGGCGATCTCTGCTTGCGTCGTCAGAGGGGGCACGCCGTGATTGAGGCGCTTCTTGCCGGGGAGAGGGCCGGGATCGATGTTGCGGGTATGGTGCGTGATGTCTTAACAGATCTGAGTACCTGTCATCGTTTGACTAGTCAGTACCAGTCTGTGCGGCAGGGTTTATTTTTGCGAGCTATTGTCATCTTGCTCATGGTTTGCAGCGTGCGTCTGATCCTGCTGACATTAACTCCAGATATCTCTTGGCAGGACTGGATTGATATCGACCGCGTGGCATGGATAACCATGTTTCTGATTTTGGTTTGTTTATTATTTATTTTATATCGCCATGATCAAACTCAAGGCACTTTGTTGCGATCGCGGATCTTTCTGCATTCATGGTTTTGCTGCTATGTCACCTTGAGTCCCGATGCGCTTGGCAACTTTGGAATGCGCGCCAAACTGCGCGCTGCAAAGGCGGCGGAAATTCGTTTTGGCGCAGACTCCCTTCACATGCGACGTCGAATCTATATGGACGCGTTAGGAGAGCATTTAACATCCTTACGACGGGACTTAGATCGTTTGCCGCTGGCGGCGATGGGGCTTGAGATTTTTCTGTTTACGATAGGATCCGCCGGACTTCTAGCAGTTCCTTTTATTGCTTGGCTAGAAACTCGGTCTGGCGGCATGTGGTAGCCCGTGTTATTCTTTAAGCAGACGAATTGTGGTTTGCGTCCTTGTTAAATGAGGAATCTGATGACGTCCGCCAAAAAGATCATGGTCTCCGGAATTCAGCCCACCAATAAGCTTACTCTAGGCAACTATCTCGGAGCGTTAAAAAATTGGGTCCGCCTTCAGAACGAATATGAATGCTATTTTTTCGCTGTAGATCTGCACGCAATTACCAGTCGGCAGGAGCCAAAGGAGCTGGCTGATAACACGCTATTTGCTCTAGCGACTTACCTTGCCGCAGGAATTAATCTTGATCATGCGACGATTTTTGCTCAAAGCCATGTGAGACAGCACGCTGAGCTCGCTTGGGTTTTGAACTGCTTTAGCTACATGGGCGAGTTGGGTCGGATGACCCAGTTCAAGGACAAAAGTAGTCGCGCTGGCGAAACAATTCCAGTGGGGCTATTTACATATCCAGTTTTAATGGCGGCCGATATTTTACTCTATCAGACCGATTTAGTTCCGGTGGGCGCTGATCAGAAACAGCACCTGGAGCTCACAAGAGACGTCGCCATCAGAATGAATAATATTTATGGGCCACTTTTTAAAGTGCCAGAGCCCTATATCCCAAAGGTCGGTGCACGAATCATGGACCTACAGGATCCTGAAAGTAAGATGAGTAAAAGTGTTTCATCTGAGCTCGGTGCGGTATTTTTAAGTGATCCTCCAAAAGAAATTGAGAAGAAATTCAAAAGAGCTGTGACAGACTCCGGAGCGGAAGTCACTTATGCTCCTGAGAAGCCGGGTATTCGTAATTTGCTCGATATCCAAAGCGCGATCACTGGACGCTCTATAGATGACCTCGTGAAATCCTACTCCGGTAAGATGTATGGACATTTGAAGGTCGAGACTGCGACAATAGTGTCTGACGAGCTCCGCCCATTGCAGGAACGTACTCAACAATACCTTGCTGACAAGGGCGAGCTGCAGCGCATTCTGCGGGAAGGCGCTGCCCGTGCGGCAACGAAGGCTGAGGCGACCCTAAAAGCGGTCTATGGGGCGATTGGATTTGCACCGTATTAGTCTGGTATAATTAAGCGTTGAAACTTTGTTGAAATGATCAACCAGGGAGGGGAAGTCTCATGATGCGTCAATTTATTTTAGGACTGACAGTAGCTTTGTCAGTTGGATTGTCATCCCAGTCTTTTGCTGGCCGGAATCCAATTGGTGAGACTGCAAATTACCAACTTGATCGCAATGGCGCTCGTACAACGAGCATGATTCAGTCTGGAACAGCACTGGCAAGTGTTACTGAATTTATTCCTGATCATGAAAATGGTCCAAGCTATAACGTTAATCTTGACTATGATTTTGTTGTTCAGTTCTATGGTCGTCAGAAGGGTACTGCGAAATGGGCCTTCGGCGAGGAGTTTTTCGATGAGCAGTTCATTGTGAACCTGCGTGAGCGTGGAACCTTTGAAACGCCCGACTATAAAATCCGTCATGAAGGTTATGCTGACGCGCGTAATCTTGATGGCGGTGTTTATCCCCACTGTGACAAGATACTGATTTACGATGTAAAAATTCCCGAAAACTCTGACATTGCAAGATTATTGTATGCATCCGTTGGTATTGACCCAATGACGATGAATAAGCCACCCATCGAAGATCTAAAGATTCGTACTCATATCTTTGCCGGCGTTCCTGTATTGGGTGCCGTAAAGCTTGATCTTTCTGGAATCGTGCAGGGAATGAGTGCTAAGGCTGGGTTTGACCTAAAAAGATAATAGTTTTCTGCCTTATGCTGCTTTTTTAAGAGATATTGTCACCCGAGTGCCTTGGCGCTCGGGTGATTCCGCTTCAGTGACGCTTTGCACTGAAACATCCCCACCGAATTTCAGGACGTAGGACTGCACCAATGGCATGCCATAGCCGGTTCCGCGCTCACCGCTAGTTCCGGGGCGTGACGTTTGCTTGTCGGCCCGAAATAAATTGACGATCATCTCTTTTGGAATCCCGATACCATGGTCCGCAACGGTGATAGAGATTCGGTCATCGCTCGTGCTCACTAGAATTTCGATGCTGCTACCAGGATGGCTGAACTTGATTGCATTGCTTATCAAATTGCTAATGACATTGTGATGTAAACTTAACGGCTCGGCTAAAACGTGAAGATCCTCAATTGATTTTGCGTCATAGGCCAGTTTGAGCTTTTTGTCTTGTAAAGGTACCTCAAACGAGGCCTCAACTTGCTTGATCACAGTTAAAAGAGAGACCTTGCTCAATTCTACTTTGAACTTGCCATCCTGAATTGCGCGCATGGCCTTGATATGCTCAATGATGCTTAGCTGGTTCTCGGCAGACTTCAGGATTTTCTCAAAGTACTGGGAAACCTCGGGTATTTTGTGATCATAGCACTTGGATATGCCCTTTTGAGCATAAGCAAAAACCACAGAAATAGGGTTACTAAGGTCGTGACTAAGCGCGCGAACTAATGATTTCAATTCTTCATTTTTCCCGGCTTCAATTTCAGCTTTAGTCCGTGCTTCATCGATGGATCTTACTTTGGACATAAGACCAAGCGTCAAGAAGCACATCTGTGTTGCTTGACCGATGGGAACAAAGTCGATGGCAAATCGCGGTACACTAAGTGCGAAAACCTGCACTATAAGCCATGGTATCACCGACAATATAAGACTTGTTGTTGCCAGCAGAAAATACCCCGCCTGAGGAATTTTTTGACGCCAGGCTTTAAAGGAGGCAATCACCATGAGTACCATGCCTAGGAAAATAAGGCGGTCAGCTCCGGATACGGCAAAATTTGAAACCTGAGGAGCAAAGCTTAGACATATAAGTGTTCCTAGGCTGACCATGGTAGCCTGAAACCACACAAAAAGATTGGGAGCTACTGCTCGCAGAGATAAAAACACTGCAGTATGACTTAGGACCATTATGGTCACACTCGGTCTTACAAACTTTCCGATCTCAGAGGAAGTAAACGGGATCAAGCGTAGAAGAGTGGACGCATCTCGGTATCCAAAACTCACGTTGAGCAACGCGATCATGGACAGCGCCATTAAAGCAAACCATCCATAGGATCTATCCTTGAGCCTGAATGCGAATACAGAAGCAATCATGCATGCGATGAACAAAATTCCCATACAAAATCCATTCAGGAGATTTCTTGACTGGATGTAATCATTAAAGTCGTTCTCGGATGTAATAGCAAAATCAGGCTTAAAAGGCCTCGTGGTAAAGGAATAGACAACCAGATCAACAGTCTGTCCTGCAGGGATCTTCAGCGGTACGCCGATGAGTCTCTGTCTGACACTTCGCTCTTGAATAGGTAGATTTGTACCAGACTTCCCTAATTCGATTAAATTTTCGCCTTGTTGTACGAAGACGTTCATGACTTCAAGTGTCAAGTTTGAGGAGTGGTAGAGAATGCTGCTTTGGTCAGTGTTTGTTTCATTAGTTAATGAGAATTTGATCCAGTGGTGATGGGTGTCTTCCTCTGTTCGAAAGCCTGTGGACGTTGCGTCGGTCCAGGCAAAGGTTCGCCAATCCTTTGCCTGCACTTCTTGTTTTGTGTTAAAAAATTCAAATTTTCGAGATGGTAGAATTTTGCTTGGATTTTCGTTTGTCCCTAAAAGCAATGGCTCTGCTGCAAGGGCGATTTGACTCGTGATTGTAGCCAAGAGTATAAATCCTAGAGCGCGCATCATTGTCTCCCGACTGGAATACCGTTGGGAGTGTTATCGGGCTTTTTTGGATTAGTGTGAACTCTATGTTGGCTAAAGCTTGCGACCGTCGAGGCTGGGACTTTTACTTTTAATCAAGATTGAGTTTTTTTTGAAGTAAAACCCATGCTTTGCGATCAAGGTTGCTTACCAGATTTTCCTCGACATCTCTTGGATCAACGATGCGAATCAACTCAGTCTTTGGTAACTTCGTGGTCTCCAGGGCCAGCACGTTCGCCATAATCCTGTGTTTAGTGATTGAATGCTTCACGCGCCCAATCTGTTTCTTGTTCGAGAGTTTTAGGCCGTACTGTTGTTGACCGTCATGATGGAATTCCTGACGAGATCGAATGGCTGTAAAAAATCCCCATGTCCCCTTCAGAAATTTGGCATCGTCAGGCCTTCTGCAAAGCACAATCTTTTTACAATGAGAAACGATGCTAAGTTGCATTTCAACATCAATGAGCTGAGGCTTCGATTTTGGCGCGGGAGCAAGATGCTGAGAGTTCTGCTTGAAAGCGCTACAAATTTTAGTAATCGGACATAGGTTGCAGGCAGGATTTGTTGGCGTACAAATAGTCTGACCAAGTTCCATAACGGCCTGGTTAAAAACGCCTGGGCACCCTCGAGAGCAGGCTTGATCCATCAATTGTTTGAAGTGTTTTTTGAGGTGCGGCAGATTTGGTTCGAGTCTTATATCCATTAAACGACAAAGGACGCGCTCTACGTTCCCATCAACAACACCAAATGGCTCAGCCCTCGTAATAGAGGCGATTGCTGCCGCTGTGTATGTTCCAATTCCCGGAAGCTCAAGCCATTCGTGGTGTTTCTGAGGTAGCCCGCGGCCATCTTTTGTGAGTTCCATACAAGCACGGTGCAGTAAATCAAATCGCCGATAGTAGCCCAATCCGCGGACTTCAAGGCGGATTTCCTCAGAGTTAGCTGCCGCTAGATCCTCAAAAGTCGGGAAGCGTTTGATAAATCGTTCGTATACGGGAATGACGGCCTTAATGACTGTCTGTTGAAGCATAATTTCGCTGACCCATATGTGCCAGGGGTCGCGGTGTTGTTTCCAAAGTACTCGCCAAGGCAGTGGGCGCTCGTAGCACTCATACCATGACTTGAGATTTTTATGAAAAAAAGAGCCATTGAAATCCCTGGGAATCAATGGCTCTTCAGACTTCTTCACAAACTCTTGCCTCGACTAGATCAGGCTTTGAGCTTTTTTCTTGTTGCTGCTTTTGACGTTGGGCCTTTGGCTTTTTTGACCTTAGCAGCAACTGGTGCAGCTTTTTTCTTGGCGGTTTCAGCAGCGTTCTTTGCAGCAGATTTGACCTGGCTTACCGTTTTTTCAACGTTGAAGCCACGTTTCTCTGCAGCGGATTTGACCGAATCAGCAGCCTTTTTCACCGTGGAGCGAACCTTTGTTTCAACCTGGTCAACATTGATTCCAGCTTTAGCAGCGTTCTTTTTGATCTCGCCAACGACCTTATTAATCGTGGGCTCAAATTCCTTAAGTTTTTTCTCAAGGACTTTCTCGATTTCCACACCGGCAGCAGAGATGTTTTGCTTTGAGGCGTAGGACTTTACTTTTTTAACAAGCTCATCAGAGTCCTTCTTGATGGCGGTCTCAAGGCTCTTAAGATCTTTTTGCAATTTTTTGATAAAGTCTTTCATGTTTTTACGTCTCCTGCTGAGTAAGTAGCGGCCCGAGACATCGGACCAGCTCTAATGTTATACACGGGTTTCGTAGCTTTTCAAACGTTAATCCTGCATAAACTTTGGCGTTCGTTTGCTGAGGAAAGCGTCGATTCCTTCTTTTGACTCATCGCGGCTGAAGCATAAAGCAAATGCCGCGGCCTCTGCTGCAAGTCCCGCGTCCAAACTCATATGTTGAGCATCGCGCACAAGGCGCTTGGTCTCGGCAACAGCCATAGGACCGGTTTTGACTATGGCGTCGACAATTTTATCAATCTCCGTATCTAATTTATCGTCATCGACCACGCGCGATGCTAGTCCAACCTGGAAGGCTTCTTCGCCAGAAATCATTCGTCCTTTACCAGTCAAAAGCATGTCCATGGCTAGATGGAGACCGACGCGCTTTACGAGTCTTTGGGTGCCTCCAAATCCCGCAACAAGTCCCAGATTAACCTCTGGCTGGCCGAAACGGGCAGACTTACCCGCGACAATCAAATCGCAAGCCATGGCAAGCTCACAGCCACCTCCGAGTGCAAATCCTCGTACCTTGGCGATTGTTACCACTGGAAGGGTTGCAATAATATTGCCAATCGACTGTCCCAATTGGGCAAATTCGTGTGCATGGTCTGGAGTCATCTCCTTCATACCAGCGATATCTGCTCCAGCTACGAAGGCCTTTTCACCCGCACCCTCAAAAATGATCACCCTGTGTTGGTCAGCATCAAGATTTTCGAGAAGTGCTTCCTCGATTTCTTCCAGCACGGTTTCATTGAGCGCGTTTAGCGCGTCCGGGCGGTTGATAGTGATCGTAAACCTTGGGCCTTTGGATGTCGTCTTAATGGTCGTGTAGTCTGTCATTGTGGTTACCTTCGAAATGATGTTTTTGCGCTTGTATAGATGTCAGTTTAGTATTTGTAGACGCCGCGCTTTGTTTTACGCCCATACCATCCTGCCTCGACATATTTCGCTAGAAGAGGAGACGGTGCATACCGTGGATCGCCCATGCCTTCGTGGAGAACTTTCAAGATAGCGTAGCAGGTATCAAGTCCCACGAAATCAGCCAATGTTAAAGGTCCCATTGGTTGGTTTGTTCCTAGCTTCATGCCTTTATCGATATCTTCGGCCGTAGCAACGCCCTCCATGAGTGCATTGAAAGCCTCGTTAATCATTGGCATGAGAATTCTGTTCACGACGAATCCTGGATAATCAGCGCTACGTGATGTTTCCTTGCCAAGCCCGGTTGCAAGGTCCAAAATCTGCTTGGTCGTGTCCTCTGAAGTTGCGATGCCTGGGATGATCTCTACAAGCTTCATGAGGGGAACCGGGTTCATAAAGTGCATGCCAATAAATTTATCCGGACGACTGGTTGCCGCAGCTAGGCGTGTAATCGGTATCGATGATGTATTGCTGGCGAGAATGCAGCTTGGTTTTACGATCTTATCCAGCGATTGAAATAGCTCGGTTTTAATTCGTTCGCTTTCGATAATGGCTTCGATGACTATGTCACAGTCTTTAAGACTATTTAGGTCTGATGCGTAACTAATGTTGCTAAGGCCAGCTGACTTTTGCTCAAGCGAAATAACGGCCTTCGAGGCCAGCTTTTCCAATGAGCCATTTATAGTTGTCTTCGCCGTTTCGATCTGCTTGGGATTGATGTCCACCAAGATTGTTTTAATACCGTAGGTTGCGAAGACCTGAGCAATGCCTGCGCCCATTTGACCGCCACCGATGATGCCTGCGCATTTGAACCCTGCAATATCCGCCATATCTAAACCGTCTCCAATATCTGAGAATTGTTGGATTTTCCTAGACAACACCCTGCAATGTAAACGATTCCGTCAATTTGTCCAAAAGTTTTACAGCTATTGACGGCTAAGACTCCGAAATTACAAGTCATATTTCTTGGCTTGGAGCTTGCAGATCCAAGTGGGTCCCCATGTGTCCGTTGCCTATTCGCTCCCCGATCGGAGGAAAGTCCATGATGTTTGGCCTGCTGAAGTCTTCAGTCATTGCTCTGTCCCTAACCGCATTTGTCGGTTGTGGGCAAAATACGGATGAGGCCAGCAGCCGTTTGAAAATAATCCCCGCCGATCGCAATGCAAAAAACGTCGCGCTGATTATTGGAAGTCCCAATGATTTGCCAGGTGTTGTGAAGGATATCGCAGAAGTTTCTAAAATGCTGCGTGAGTCAAATCTTGGTTATGAAATCAAAGTCATCAGTCCCGCGTCTGCGTCTCAAGCTCTGGATGCTGCCAGTGAGGTGGGGAAGCTGCTGAGTGCAAACTCAACCGTATTCTTTTACTACTCCGGTCATGGGGCAGAAAGTGGAGTTTTGATTGGTCAAGGTTACCAGACATTTAGGCTCAAAAGTGTTGTCAAGCGGTTGGGCGATGCGGCGCCTGGCGGAAAATTTAAGCGGTTCATTGCCGTCATGGATAGCTGTTTTAGCGGCCAAAATGTGGATGGTAATGAGTCCATGTTCATGACGGGGCAAGTGAAGTCAGAGCAGCAGATGCTCAGCACATCGCTTGGCATGATGACAGCGGACCTTAAGTCAAAATCAAATTCGGACTTGCCTTTTGAGCAGGCCCTCGTAGTTGCGGCGTCGCAGGCCAATCAGACCTCTCTTGATTTTGGATCTTCCGTTGGCGGAGCCTTCACATCCTCATGGCGTAAAATGCTAAAAAAAGGTTTTGGTTCTAATCAACAGTACACTCTAAGTCAGCTTTTAGAAGAGTCGAAGGTGGAAACCCTCCGACAGACGGGCGGTAGTCATACCCCTGTGTGGAAGGCGATGCCAGAAAATATTCTCTCCGAACCTCTAAGTAGCATCTCTCCATCACCTCAGACCAACGCTGGTATTTTTATGGCCTTAGGCGAGGTTTTGGCAGGTGATACGATGATCTTTGCGTCCCTTCCAGTGAATGTGGCAGTAGGCTCTGTAGAATTGTGCAGAGGTGATAAAGTCGCATGTTCCTCTGGAAACGGTCAAAAACTGACTGCATTAATTTCAGCTATCGAAATGAAAATTCCAGATCGGCAGATTTACCGAGCTGAAAGGCATGTTCTGCTGGCTGCTGGGGATATTGTTACTGCAGTTGTGCGAGATTCCAGCGGCCGGGCTATTGATGCGATTGCTGTGAAATTGACTACGCGATAAAAACTGCGTTGAAATTGCGAATTTTGAAAACGTAAAAAATGTACACGTCGACGGTGTTTCACTTTAATAAATTAATTTTTGATATTTTATTTCCAAGTTCAGTGACTGCGTCTGCAAAATAATGCGATGTGCTCTGGGCAGTTCTTGACGTCAGAAAAATAATTTTTCCACTCTTTACCGCATTCAGTCTACCCCATGCTGGGTGATTTTTTATTGTAGAACGTGCAGTGGCTGAGTCGGAGCCAAGTACTACAATGGCGTCTGGGTTCATGCGAAGCAGCGCCTCAGCGTCTAATTTCGGCCATGACTTGACACCGGTTGTTGAGGCCACGTTAGATGCTCCAGCTCTGGTCGCCAAGTCGTCGAATAGTGTTCCCTGTCCCATGATTACAAGATCAGGATCATAAAGAAGAAGAGTAGGGCGCGGACCGGTCTTAGTGACTGCCGATGCTTTCCGAAGAAAGTCCTGCTTCATGAGGCTTGCCTTGTCTTTGCAGCCTATAACGGATCCGATCTGTTCGATGTTATGGGCGATATCTTCAGCTGAGGCGAACCGGGTGAGTGTCAAGAGAGGGATCTTTCTTGCTGTCGTCATTTTCAGTAGCTCTGGACGATTAAAAGTCGCAGCTATGACGAGATCTGGCTTCAAGGCAAAAAGACTCTCGGGCTCTGAGTGGACTCGGCCTCTTATCAGATGAGCCTTTTGTGTCACGCTACTCATGGATGAGTCTTCTGAAAGAGTTGATAAGGCTATGAGCCTAGACACGCCTCCACAAGAGGGCAACAGATCCAACAAAATTTCATCACTTGCTAAGGAAAGTGATGCAATACGAGACGCGCTCGATAAGTCATTGCAGAAGGACCTTGAGGATAGAAAAACGAGTAATAAGACTGTGATATGTGCAAATTTGATCATGCAGGGCAGTATAGTCGGTTGTCCTGATCGTCTCAACACAATGCGCTTGTCTCTGAAACATTAATGCTCACAGGGCATCAATAACTATTCTTGTGTGGTTTCGAGTTTTCTCCTTGGCACAAGGTTTGCTGACATCTGGATCGTTTAGTGGCCAAAATGTTGGATATAAGTCGAAAGGATTAATTTATGAGTCATTTGGATGAGCATCAGGATCATAGTCGATGGCAGTCAGAACACGCATTTTGGCTGGATGAAGTAAAAGTGTGGAAGTCTGAACACCGTTTGGCTTTATCTTTGGCAAAAGACCTTGAATTAGTGTACTCGCGATTACAATCAGAACTTGAAAATTTTGAACGCCACATTTTTGACCATGAAACTCAGATTTCCGTCCATGAGGGCGTTATGGCGCAGGCAGAAAAGCCCGGTGGCACTGATATTGGTGCTGCCGGAATGGAGGCTCTACATGATCGAGAGGTTTCGGTTCATGCGTCACAAGTGACAGCTTTTGAAGATATTCGGAAGCGGCATCAAAGTTTTATTAAGAATCTGAAATTAATCGGGCGAGTCATTGATCGAGCGGATGAGGAACAACCAGTTTTCAGGGACCAGCCATAGAAAACCATTGCCTCCTCCAAGGTTCCATTTCACAATGACCCTGCTACTTGAAAAACATTCCAGATCCGCCGCATGGCTTTAACATGTAGCTTTATGTGCTGGTTTGAGTAGAGTCAGGGAGACTTTGTGATCTCGCCATCGTCGATTTGTGTCTACATATTTGCTTTCTTGGTTGCTTGTGGTCCCCTGCCGCGTCCGCGTCTTTTTGACGGTGGCGTGGGACAGACTCAAGTATCTTACTCGGTTACAGGTTTAGTTTTTACGAGTGCAGATAGCTCGTACTCTTCAAGTGACATCTACTTTTATGACTTTATCACTGGCGCCGTGAAGCCACTGGCTGCTGGTGAGAGTGGAGATGTTTTAACGCGTTGGCAATTTAAGCGACTGTGGATATTCAACCGGTCTTCTGGTCGTGTTAGTTACAGTCATATTAGCCCAAAAGAGGGACCTACATCCCGTTCCGTCGAGCGTAGAACCCCGATGGCCCTGACCGGCGATCCATCTGACATGGTCGATTTGGGGCAGGGGTCCCTAGCATTGGCTATGGGTTCTGCTCACAAAGTTGTGATCGGAAATTTGGTGTCAAACTCATCTGCAACCAATGATTTGGGGGCGGTCGACACGGGCGACCGGGCCGTGCCATTTAGGCCTGGAACCATGACAACAATTGACGGAGATCTGTGGGTCCTACACCAACATCTTGGAGATAATTGGAAGGCGACTGGACCGGGAAGACTTTTTACTGCGCGTCAATCAAAAGACGGTTCATGGGGTTGGGTTGATCAAAGTCCCACATCGGCAGGAACGCAAGGAATTTTATTGAACGTATCCAATCCTGTATTGGCATTTAAAAGTCAGGGCCGCGTCGTTATAATTGGTGGCATATGCTACCAATCTATGGGAGCCAGTTGTGTGGCGGGGGTCGATGCATTCGACACTGATAGCAGAACCGTTCAGCATTTATTCGATCTTCCTAGTGGTTATGAATCTATTGGACCGATGGTCCCAGGCCCATCATCCCAAACGGTTTTACTTTGCCTAAAGCAAGATAACAACCCAAACGCAAAGATCGTATCGATCAGCGTTGTCAGTGGTTTAATTGAAAAAACTTGGGATACGGGAATGACGTCTTGTGGGCCGTTCTATCCGGATAAAGATGGATCGCGAGTTTTCGTGATAAAGTCCTCCACCAAGGCCAGTGAGCTATACATTTTAAATTCGGATCTGGAATCCTTATCAAAAATCGATCTTCCATTCCCTGTAACGGGGATGGAGCTTGTTGATGAATAGAAATCTCTTACTGTTGATGTCTCTCATTGCATTTGACCATGCGTGGTTTACATCAACAGTCTTTGCTGACACTCAAGAAGTGTTCATTCGGGGCGCTGTCAATGAGCGTAGAGACGTCAATAGGCCCGGACAGTCTGTTGTGATTAGCCCCTCTGGTGAAACCCGATTTGATACCCAAGCTTATTTCAAGACAGATCCATCAATGCAGATGAGTGGGGCTGGACGAACGACTGGATTCACGCTGCCACTTTTCCGCGGTCAAGACGCTCGATCCAGTCACGTTTTTGTGGATGATATGGAGTTGCAAGATCCTTATTCTGGTCTACCGATGATTGACGATGTCGACTTGCGCGCTTTCGGTGGGATGATGATTCACAAGGGTGTTTCACCTTGGAATGTGCCTGTTTTGGATCCCGGAGGGGTGATTCAGTTTTCATTACGAACCCAGCGTTCTCCAATATCGGCTGGTCTTAGCATTGGAGACGTAGCTGGGACCAATGGATGGGGCCGATCGTCACTTCAACATGGTAGTAGTTCCACTTCGGGACTATACGCCCGGTCTAGTCGCTCTTCAGGAGACTATCGCTACTTTAGTGACAACAACACAATTTTGAATCCTGAAGACGATGCAGTGGTAAAACGTAAAAACAACGATCAGCAAAGTGCTCAGGGGTTGGCTCATGTGTCATGGACGGGAGACACTGCCCGAGCCCGAACATTGGGATGGTTTCAGGAAAGCAAACGCGGCATATCGCTGGGCGAGATCACAGAATCAGGTCGCGCCCGTTCTGTCTCTCGCACTGGAATCATAACCGCCGCATACCGGCAGGACATTTCGGATGCAATTTGGACGGGGATTGACGCTGGGGGATTTGCGGCCAAACGGACGTTAAAGGATCCTGGTCAGAGTCTCGGCTTCGCCACGAGACGAGATTTGGAAACGGAGTCTTTCAGGACGCGATTTACCTTGGGGTATGATTCGTCAGCATTTTCAACAATTGGAAGTGCTGAACGTCAGGACTCACGAACAAAGCTCGCAAGCACTTATGAGGGTGACTACTTTTCGCCAAAAGCTTCCGGTTACAAGTTGTTTCTTGGCACGCGTATTAAAGCCAGCGAAGACCAAACACTTGAATTGAAAGCTGGATCTCAATGGCAGACAAGTGTCACGTCGAATGTCTCGGGAGATGATGCTCAGCTGGCGGGAGGTAAGCCGTCCAGTAGCGCCTCCATTGCATGGAGTCGATTTGTAGAAGGTTTTTTACTCTATGCCCAGTTTGCAAAGTACAGTCGTGCTGCGAGTCTTCTGGAACGGATTGGTGATGGAGGGCAAATTGAAGGTGCCCAAGAGTTGCGTCCAGAGGTCGCCTCAGCGATTGAGTTTGGAAGTCGTTTTTATCGTGATCTGTTTTCTGATGTTAAAACTATTTTGAATTTTGCGATTTGGTCGAGGCGTAACGACGAGGTGATCCGCATTGATCGGGTGTCACCAGTCAGGTGGCGTGCCAGGAATGCTGGTCGCCAGCATTTTCTGGGTGTGGAGTCTCGATTAGATATAGGTTCAGATCATGCTGGCCTCGAGGCGGCGCTTAGTTGGATGCGGGCTAATCAAGCGGAGAGCGGCTTGATTGTCCCTTGGATGCCTTTTTGGCAAGGTGTCGTTGGTGGTCGGTGGGAGATTTTTCCTCAGGCAGTTTTACGGACAGTCAGTCAATTCATTGGTCGAATGTATCATGACGTGAGCAACACACGGGAACTCATGTGGACGGTAACACACGATGTTTCATTAGATTATATTGCTCCAAATCAAGACTGGAAGGCGGGCTTGGCTGTCACAAATCTTACGAATGTTGCATACCGCTCCATTAGAGACACTGTTACCAATAAGCCAGATGGGCGGATGGCGTTCAGTCACTATAATGGTGATCCATTGCCGGGGCGATCTTGGCTAGCCAGTTTTTCTGTTGGAATTTGATTTCCGGAGCGTCAATTGAAGTTTGATATCAATATGGATGACAATCTTTTTCTTGAGAAAGTTCGACGCGACATGCTGTCGATCGTTCATGATCCATTATTGATATCGTCCGATGGTGCTGACGCACTTCAGGCGACTATGCGTCAGGGTGTCGAAAGATTTTTGAGGCTACACAGTGACCGACTTTTGAGGATGGTACCTCGACCAGAACCTCGGCTGCCGCTTGGTAAGTGGTTTGAAACGGTTTTCTTGGCAGCTTTACAGATTTCATTGCCATTCTCAGAGGTTTTTCACAGCGTACGCCATGAGGATGGTGGTGAACTAGATTTTATCGTTGTAACGCCTCATAGACTGATGCACATCGAATGTTCGATGAAATTTTTCCTGTACACGCCATTTTCAGGTGTAGGTCTTACTCGGTACGTTGGGCCTGGGGGCCACGATCGTTTGGATTTGAAGCTAAACAAGATGAGATCAGTTCAATTACGGCGAGCGATGCCTAAATGGTTACAGGATGATCGTCCGGTTGAAAGAATCCTTTGGATGGGAGGACGAATTCATCTGCCTTTAAGGAATCATGATCATTGGGTTGAAGGGGCGCAAGAGATAAATAAAAATTGTTCGCGAGGCTTTTGGCAAAAAGCCAGTGAATTTTTCACTCATGTCCCGTTCGAGGGTGTTTGTGTTCATCTGCCACGTCAATGGTGGATGACATCCTTAACTGGTCTGGCTGTCGATGCTTTGAAATCCTTTGCTACATTGACATCGGGACAAGGGGTCGAGGAGGCCATCATGCTGGCACTAGTCCAGATCGATGGTTTACATGTCCGGGAGGTTGAGCGCGGGTTTGTTCTACCTGGTTAATTCACCCCTAAGGTGCCGTTTTCATGCTCGATAGTGATCAAAATTAGCTCGTATTTAAAAATGATCGCTTGATGAGGTGCTGCTTAAGGAGAACTCTGGCTATGCCGAAGTCTTTTAACTATGTGATAATAAAGCTCAGAAATCCCAAACAACTAGTTCAGGATGTGCAAGATTATGACAGAAGCTACTGCCAATGCATTAAACCAAGAATCTGTGTCGAACCGGCCCCGACGAAGGCTGGCAATTCCTAAGGAGTCCTTTATTGGAGAGCGGCGGGTTGCGATTGCGCCTGCGAACATAGCAGCTTTTCAAAAGTTGGGATTTGATGTGAGCATTGAGTCAGGGGCCGGTCTCGCGTCAGGCTTTTCGGACGCCGACTATTCGAAGGCTGGCGCTTCGATAGCTATCAACGTCTCTGAATTATTTGGGGCTGCCGATGCAGTGCTGAAGGTTCGGCCGCCAACCCAGTCTGAGATCGGGATGCTGCGCCCTGGGACCTTCATTGCAAGCTTAATTCAGCCCGCTCAAAACCAAGACTTGTTGGGACATTTAGCGAGAGCCAAAATTTCAGCTTTGGCTCTTGATATGATTCCGCGCACCACAAAGGCCCAAAAGATGGATGTCCTCAGCTCCATGGCCAATCTCGCAGGGTACCGGGCTGTGATTGAGGCTGCTGCAGCCTTCAGTCGCCCGTTCACCGGTCAGATTACTGCAGCGGGTAAAATGCCTCCGGCAAAAATTCTTGTGATTGGAGCTGGCGTTGCAGGGTTGGCAGCAATTGGTGCTGGTCGTGGACTTGGCGCTATCGTTCGAGCTTTTGATACTCGTCCCGAGGTCAAGGAACAGATCACCAGCATGGGTGCGGAGTTTCTTGAATTGAATTTCCAGGAAGATGGATCTGGTGAGGGTGGCTACGCAAAGGTCATGTCCCCAGAGTTTATCAAAGCTGAGATGGAGCTATTTGCGAAGCAGGCAAAAGAGGTCGATATCATCATCACAACCGCTCTTATTCCAGGGGTTAGAGCTCCGATTTTAATTACAGAAGAGATGGTTCGTTCGATGCGTCGTGGTAGCGTTGTTGTGGATCTTGCAGCTGAGCAGGGTGGAAACTGCGCTCTGACAAAAGCTGGCGAGATTGTTCAATTTGATGGGGTATCCATCGTTGGATTTACAGACTTAGCAGGACGAATGGCTTCTCAAGCGAGCCAGCTTTTGGGTAACAATATGGTGAATCTTCTCGATGCCATGTGTACCACTGGAAAAGAAAAAACTGGATTTAGGATTGATATGGACGACGAAACAATTCGTCCCGCGATGGTGGCTCACCAAGGAGATGTCACTTGGCCTCCACCAAAAAAGCCAGCAAGCCCTTCTCCCGCCAAGCCGGCAGCTCCGGCCAAAGCTGCGGCTCCTGCCGCAAAGAATCACGGGGGACATGGTCATGGTTCCGCTCCAACTCAAATGGATGGACGTTATGTTCTAGCCTACTGGATTGTTGGTGGAGCCTTTTTGTGGTGGCTGGGTCGGTCGGCTCCAGCTGAGTTCATCAATCATCTAACGGTCTTTATTTTGGCGTGTTTTATTGGCTGGCAGCTTATTTGGAATGTAACCCCAGCCTTACATACGCCCCTTATGAGTGTAACAAATGCAATTAGTGGGATTATTGTTGTCGGTGCGATGCTTCAGGTGTCTGGTCCCACGAATGCTGTCAGCACTTGGTTAGCGGTATTAGCTGTATTGGTTGCTACGATCAATATCGCGGGTGGATTTTTGGTAACCCAACGCATGCTTAAAATGTTTAGAAAATAAGGATGAACACCGTGTCTCAAACTCTACTTACCGTTAGTTATCTCTTAGCAAGTGTGTTTTTCATTTTGAGTCTTGGTGGGCTTTCAACCCAAGAAACTGCCCGCCGTGGGAACCTTTACGGCGTGGTAGGGATATTGGTTGCCCTCATTGCCACGGCCTTCAGTCCAATGGTGACTGACTTTACTTTGCTGATCCCAACGATTGTGGTGGGTGCTGTCATAGGCGCCATCTTAGCTGCAAGAGTGGCAATGACAGCAATGCCAGAATTGGTTGCCATTTTGCATAGCTTTGTGGGGTTAGCTGCTACGATCGTGGGTATTGTCAATTTTATGCAGGCTCCCCACGGCGCCGGATTAGCAGGTGATCACGGTGCAATGACGTTAATTCACGATGTCGAAATATTTATCGGAGTTTTTATCGGCGCTATAACGTTTAGTGGCTCAATTATAGCGTTCGGAAAGCTTAGAGGATCGATTTCTGGAAACCCTTTGTTGCTCCCTGCTCGTCACTGGCTGAACTTAGTTATGGTTCTTTTATCTATATGGCTTGGCGTTTTATTTGCGCAATCAGCGTCAACCGGAGTTGATCCATTTGTGGCAGGAGCGCTCCCGGGACTAGTCCCGTTACTTGCAATGACTTTGATCGCTCTCATTATCGGTGTCCATATGGTTATGGCTATCGGTGGTGCTGATATGCCGGTCGTTGTATCGATGCTCAACAGCTATTCGGGTTGGGCTGCCGCCGCTGCCGGCTTTATGCTTTCCAACGATCTTCTCATTGTTACGGGAGCCCTCGTTGGAAGTAGCGGAGCGATTTTGAGTTATATTATGTGCAAAGCGATGAATCGTGGTTTTATCAGCGTGATCATGGGTGGTTTTGGAACCACATCGGCGAAGCCCGCCGGATCAGCTGCAACTGCTCAGGCTCCAGCAGGCGAGGTTATCTCCGTCGATGCGGCAGAGGTAGCCGACATGCTCAAGTCAGCACGTAGCGTTATCTTCGTCCCAGGATATGGTATGGCTGTGGCACAGGCGCAGCATCCCATTCGGGAGATCACTGACATCCTTCGTAAAAGTGGGGTGAATGTCCGGTTTGCGATTCATCCTGTGGCTGGTCGTCTACCTGGACACATGAATGTATTGCTCGCAGAAGCAAGCGTTCCTTATGATATCGTTCTTGAGATGGATGAGATCAATGAGGATTTTTCTGGCACCGATGCCGTGGTGATTGTTGGCGCAAATGACGTGGTAAATCCCGCAGCACAAACAGATGAATCTAGTCCAATCTATGGAATGCCAGTGCTTGAAGTATGGAAGGCTAAAACCTGCGTGGTTTTGAAGCGAGGAATGGCATCTGGCTATGCAGGTGTGGACAACCCTCTTTTCTACAACAGCAATTCTCGCATGCTTTTTGGTGACGCCAAGAAGAGTATAGATTCTGTGCTGATGGCGCTCAAAAGCGCGGTAGCATCCTAAATAAAAAATATCTAGATCACGCCATAAGCCTATATGCTTATGGCGTAATTGTTTTTGAAACACTTGGAAACGTCAGAGCCCCAGATCCCGAGAGCCATGACTCAATATTACTTCGCTTGCCTGACTGTCCATCCCAAACGGCACCAATCATCAAAAAATCTAAATCTGACGAATCTGTTGAAAATGTAATTCCGGTCTGACTCTGGCAGCCGCCAGTTTTTGAACAGTTCGAGTTTGATGTCGATATCGCTAAACTTGTTCGGACAGAACTCAGGTTGCTAGACGAGTATTCGTAAGCGCGGTATAGGAAACCATCCGTATCATTTCCCGATGTTGAAGCGATCTCTGAATAGAGGTCATTTTGGCGATCAAATTTGGACACAATCCCTTGTCCATCAGTTACGGTCGAAAAAAGTCCTGATGAGCCGTCTAGAGTGCCTTTGATGAGAAATCTGAATCGTCGACTCCAATATGTATCAGACGACTCAGCCCTTAGGATCCCGTTTACTGGATCTACAGAAACAACAGAGCCTCTGGTACCTGTTGCTGTCGCGGAAATGTTTTGATTGTAGTCGTTTCCTTGCATTCGCTTTGACTGGTCCCAGTTCTCGATAAATTTGAATCCAACAAAGTCACTTTTGATCGTGAAAAATAAATTGAAGTCGAAATTGGCAGAGGGCACAACTACATGCACGCGTTTCTGCCAGTCTCCCGTGCTTGTGGCGTAGGCGGTGAGGTTTGCGGTTAAAGCTTTGCCACTCATTTCTTCTAAATTTTTGGCGCTCCAACCACATCCTTCAGTGATTGATAAGCTGCGATCTTTATACTCTGAGCCCTCCTCTGTGTATGAAATCGAACCTATAACTCGCTCAACGTCGCAAAGCATGGCTTTATATTGATTGAGGCTCCCAGCTAGTGTTTCAGTACTTTGGCTGCTGTTTACCTGACAGAAAAATACAGTTTGAGCGTACTTCGAATTGCCCGTCGCCATGCGTTGACTTGTGGATTTGTCCCAAGGTTCGCCATTGAGTGAGCAGTCGGGAAGATTTGGGTCCTGGAGACTGTCAAGACTGGTATCATTTAAAATGTTATCTGTCCGGTAGTTCGTAAGAGTGGTGCCCGGAGATGCTCGATTAGAGGATGCCAAAACCTTTATGGCATAACCCATCGCATCGCTGCCTTGCGCCAAAGCGCTGATGTAGGATGGCGTGGAATCATTTTGCGACTTTTTACCGCAGCTATGGATACCAACCACAATAAGTACCAGTACAGTTCTACGTAACATAGGCGTAGCTATCCCTTCATTTGATCATGATGGTCTGCCGTGCGGAGACGGATTCAGTACGAATTTCAGGGGTGCGAAAGGTGACCTCTACTTCAAGGCTGGTGACGTCATTAGCAGCATCGAATGCAATAGATTGTTGATCTTTGAATTGAGTCAGCTCTTGGCCTCTGGTAAACCACCTGATATCAATTTTCTCTCCGGCTGCTCCGGTTCCTCCGCTCCTGAATTGACCGAGTCCAAGTGTTTGAACTTGAGCGGAGACGCGAGATCCTGCTCGCGAAGCTTTGGAGGAGTCAATGATGTCAATGCGGTCAAAAAACTGACTCCAATTGTTTTCTTGGCAAATTGGGCAGAAAAACTCATGGGTCATATCGCGCATGAGGCAGCTCTCGTTGGTTGGTCGGTATCCTGCAACGTCGAGATATTGATCGAAGTTTGGAAATGCACCGACAAAGCCTGGCTCGTCGTGAAAGTCGTGCGCATACTCATGTACTGTCAGTGATGAAATCCAGTTGTTGTGATCGGAGATATTTTCACTGAACGCGAGTTTCTGAGCTCCCCTTATCAACCCGGGAAGCTCTATATTGATAAAGCTCCGGTCGGTGCGGTTTGGACTGACAAATGATACAGGTTGATCGTTTAGTTTAATCGACAAAGTATCGTCCGTCTCAATGCCTGAAGCGCTCAGACGAATCCATGTGCGGGCAAAGAGTCCGTCACTTTGCATGTTTATCGAAAACGGACCTTTGTCGAGTTTGTGCCATGGCCATCCGATATAGCGGGCAACCATAGGCTCAGCTCGCATGTTGGAGCGATCCGTGCTCCAGTCACGCCAACGGGGTGATGTCGCGGTAGTTGAGTAGTTTGCTCCAAAGTAGCCCCCGCCATCGTACTCTTCGCCAACACGTCCAAAATTGTGTCCGAGTTCATGACGAAGAACAACAGTTCCGCTAGTAGGAGAGCTGGTAGAGATAGCAAACTCTCCACCGAGACCGCCATAATACGGATCATTTGCAATAACAACGGGGTAGTCGCATCCAGGGGCTCGTCGACAGCTTTCTCGGATCGCGGATTGTTTACTAGGGAAAATTGCGCGCAGAGTTTCTCCCTCGCGATACAGTCCGTAGGCTGTGTCTATGGGGCTACCTTTGCCGATTCCCGACGAGTTGCTTGGACGGAAAACAGCGTGAACATTAAAAACTGGCAGATACGATGTGAAGGTCTTACCGACAAACATGTCGTTGACCAGTCGTTGAATATCGGCAAAAAACTTCTCTTTTTCAGCAGCAGTATAACCATCTCCCATAAAAACCAAATCAATTCGATTGGCTGCTGGGCCGCTGTCTACAATCGTTCGAACCTCGTCCGCAGCAGCATCATCAAAATCTCGGACTAAAGGTTTGACGTGATGATCGGCAATCCATTCATTGATTTTTCTAGTGTTGGTACCAAGGAGCTCGATGATGCGACCAGCCTGCACAGGCTGATGTTCGACGACTAATTGGGGATATTCGGTTTTCGAGAAATCGACAGGCTGGACCATCTCTGCGGACTCTCGAGAAACAACGGTCATGTTCCCGCGTTCGTCTTTAAGAATTTTGACTTTCGTTACCTGAGTGCCCGCAATCGATTGTCCTGCTATGACAATCGATGCCGCTATCCATGCGGATCTGATCATAAGAGACTCCATAAAGTAATGTTCTAGGGAGCATTATGACCACTAAATTAGTGAATGCAAAAGAAAAAATGCCGCAGTGAGCAGCATTTTTTGTCGTTGACATAGTTGGTTGATAATCTGGTCGTCGAATACGGTTTTATTTGCGCTTGTTGTACCCGACACCTTTTTCCGACAGTCCGTTACCTTTGACGAAAGATCCATCGTGAAGTTCTGCCCAATTACCGTTTTGATAGATGAGTGGGTGCTCACCTTGCTCAAATTCACCGACGACTGGTCCATTTGGCGATGAGTGACGGGTAAGCTGTCGGTTTACATATTTTACCTTGCCTTTTCCGGGCCAGTTCATATGGGGATTTTGAAACGGACTTGCCGCTGCGCGAGCAGCGCTATCGCCTGCCGCAGGTGTCGCAGCGGCTTGATCAACTGGTGGCGTTGTTTCGGTGGCAACGGTCGGGTCAACGGGAGCACCGTTTGCCGATGGAGTTTCAGTTACTGGTGTTAGGCTACCGTTTAGTGGAAGATTCTCGGTTAGAGGCGCTGATTGGTTTAGTGGTGCTGATTGGGTCAGAGCCGGATTGGCGGTCTGATTGAGAGGCACGGGATCCTCAGCTGCCACGTTATTCATAGATTCACCCAGAGCGGCATCGGCATTTCCGTTGCCACCAGAGGAGTTATTGCTTCCCGCATTCGCGGTGCCAAAGTTGTCAGAGCTTCCGCCTTCTACGTCATTATTCATGGATTCGCCCTGAGCTAAGGCTTCGTCGCCCCCGCCACCATTGAGAGACGCGTTATTACCTGAACTATTTTCAGACGGACCTTGTTCAGCCGCTTCGCCATCGACCAGCTCACCTTGCTCTCCACCTGCGCTATCGCTGGCGCAGCGTATTGCTAACATTGGAGTCATTAAAAGCACGAGCTGCAATACCAATGATTGCTTTAACGCTTTGCTTGGTCGCATGTGGCCGTCCTCCTGAGGATCTCTTCCAAAGTTAATCCTTAGGAGTATCGACAGGAATTGACGGTACATGAGAAAAAATTACCTAGCTGTGTCGATAAGCATTTTGTCGAAATAGAAAAAAGAAGATCAAAACCAAATCAGTACGGCTGTTTATTCAGCTGCAGTAATCTCGAAAGATGGCTTACCGTCTTGTCCTAGATCAGCCTTGATCTTGCCCCCTTTTTTACTGATTTTTCCAAATAATAACTCATCGGAGAGAGGTTTTTTGATCTGATCTTGAATGACCCTGCCAAGTGGGCGGGCTCCGTAGGCGATATCGTATCCTTTGTCGACTAACCAGAGGCGGAGTTTTTCAGTGCAAACAAGCTCTATTTTACGTGACGCCAGTTTGCTCGCCACATCTTTAAGGAATTTGTCGACGACTTTGAGAACGATCGGACGTTGCAGAGGTTTAAAGGTGATAACGCCATCGAGACGGTTTCGGAACTCAGGCGAGAATATATCCTTGATCGCCTTCAGCTCGCTTTCTTCGGAGGCTAATGCGGGTCGTCCGAAGCCTATATTACCCTGGAGCAAGTCACGAGCTCCAGCATTGGTCGTCATGATGATGATCGTGTTTCGGAAGTCAGTTTTTCTCCCGTTATTGTCAGTCAAGGTCCCATGGTCGAAGACCTGGAGTAAAATATTCTGCATGTCGGGGTGGGCTTTTTCAATCTCATCGAGCAACAATACTGCATGCGGTGACTTGTTTATCGCCTCCGTCAGCAGGCCACCCTGTTCGTATCCGACATAGCCAGGCGGGGCGCCGATAAGTCGACTGACTGCGTGACGCTCCATATATTCAGACATATCGAAACGAACAAACTCAATGCCTAGGACTTGAGCCAATTGTTTTGCGACCTCTGTTTTGCCGACGCCTGTAGGACCGGCAAATAAGAAGCTGCCGATTGGTTTGTCCGAACTTCCAAGGCCGGCTCTGGACATTTTGATCATATCCGACACTGCTTCGATCGCTAGATCCTGACCAAAGACCACAGATTTCAAATTCGTTGCTAAGTCCTTCAGTTCCTTGCGGGCCTCGCTTGAAATTTTTTCTGCTGGAACACGGGCCATTCTTGCGATGACCCTCTGAACGTCTTCGATCGTGGTACGTTTTGGTCGCGGCGAATCTTTTCCGTGGCCCTTCAACGCAAAGCTTGCACCAACTTCATCAATGACATCAATTGCTTTATCAGGAAGCTTTTTATCCCGTAGATATTTGATTGATAAATCCACTGCTGTTTTTAGAACTTCGTCTGGAAACTTCACATGATGGTGTGTTTCATAGTGACTGCGTAGACCCTTAAGAATTTTGACGGTGTTTTCTGAGGAGGGTTCCTCCACGTCTATTTTCTGAAATCGACGGCTCAATGCGGCATCGGATTCAAAATGTTGCCTGAATTCCTTAAATGTTGTGCTGCCAATGCAGCGAACATCTCCGCTGCTGAGTGCCGGTTTAAGTAAATTACTGGCATCCATCGTGCCGCCGCTGACTTGTCCTGCGCCAACCACTGTATGAATCTCATCAATAAAAAGAATCGCATTTTTCTGTTTACGAATTGCTGTGACCACACTTTTAAGTCGTTGCTCAAAATCACCGCGAAACTTGGTTCCTGCTAAAAGAGCTCCCATGTCAAGGGAGTAAATCACAGCATCTTTCATCGGATGGGGGATATCGCCTTGCGTGATTTTCCATGCAATACCCTCCGCTATTGCGGTTTTTCCGACGCCAGGATCTCCGACAAGAAGAGGGTTGTTTTTTCTGCGCCGACACAAGACCTGGACACAGCGTTCAATTTCCTCCTCTCGACCAACTAACGGATCTATTTTCCCCGCTTTGGCTTTTTCATTAAGGTTGACAGCCCAATTTGATAATGGATCTTTTGATGACTTGCCGCTGCCCTCTTCGTCGTTTTGATCCGGTCTGCGAATGCTCTCACTTTCGGATTCCTCTGACTCTTCAGGGCTGGCGATCAATTTATCTTGTTCGTGACCAGCCTCGTCAGGTAATTTTGCCAGTCCGTGGGATACAAAGTTTATGATGTCAAAGCGAGTAATGCCTTGCTGCTGCATGATATAAACCGCAAACGAATCTCGCTCACTAAACATGCTAATGAGAATATTCTCACCGCGAATGCGATCTTTTCCAGCGGCTCTAACATGCTGGGCTGCCCTCTGAATAACTCTTTGAAATCCAACTGTAGGTTGCGGCATTTGACCAGCGCGTAGCATTCCGGTGGGTATGTGTTCCGAAAAAAAGTCTTCGAGCTTACCGCGAGTTACTTCCACAGATCCGCCGCATGCCCGTATGGCTTTGATTGCTGACTCGTTTTGCAAGAGAGCAAAAAGAATATGTTCAATGGTCACGTATTCGTGCCCGCGACGAGCAGCCTCACTTACTGCTAGATTCAAGCTTACTTCAAGGTCGTGACTGATCATATTGGCCTCCCCGGCAGAGCTTGTCCGTCACCAAGTAAACATCCAAACCACTTACACCTTCTCCATTGTACACTGCAATGGGTGTTCATTCTCACGAGCGCATTCCATGACTAACGATACCTTCGTTTCGGCGATTTCAAACGGGTAAACACCGCAGACCCCAACCCCTTTGTGATGAACCGCAAGCATCACTTCGGTGGCTGCGTTTCGATCTTTGGAAAAGTAGTTTTCAAGGATCATTACAACGAAGTCCATCGGAGTGAAGTCATCGTTGTGCAATAAAACTCGGTACAAGGAAGGGGGCTTGGCTTCAACTTTGCGTTCTGTGACAACAGAGGTCCCAGACCCAAGATCACCTTGGTCACCAGACGATTGTCCCATTACGAAATCAAATGCCACTCGCGTTTACCTCGCTCAAATAGGAAGTCAAAATAAGACTATCCTTTATCCATAATAGTAGTCGGAAATGAGTACAATTTCCTGTCACTTTTGCAAAAACTTAAGTCCTATCAGAAGGTTGTCAAGGGCAGTTACTATAAGGGGGCGGATTTATTCATTTAAATATTAGTAGAGCACCAGGGAGCCATGTATCGCCGCTCTAGTGGTCGCTGACACGATTTTTTAACTTGGGTTGTGGTCTTACTCGCCGCCCTCGAGGCGTATCACGACTCGTCGATTTGCAGCTCGAGCTTGCTCGAGATCTTTTCCGGTCAGACCAAGAACCGGTTTCTTCGGACTTGTTTGCGCCATTGCGACCACACTCATTCGATCCTCACGTACACCCCGAGAGGCGAATTGGCGCATCAGGTAGATTCCCCTCGACGCGCTCAGCTCCCAATTGGAAGCAAATTTGGTGCTACGAATCGGTACGTCGTCGGTGTGACCTTCAATTTTGATCTTGTAACGATCGGGTGATGCCGCGATGACTTTCATAACCTGTCCCACAATTGCTGAAAATTGTGGGTTACCGTCTGCTGAACCAGGAGGGAACAGTAGTCCATCCTTAAATTCTACGAGGACGCCGGTCGTGTCCATGGTTACTTGAGCGCTGTTCGTCAAATTAAGACGTTTGATCTCGTTGTTGATTCGTTTAGAGACCGATGTCATGGAGTCTTTCTTGGCTTCGAATTTATTTGATTGCACGGCTTCACGAAGTAGATCTGCCTTTTGCTGATTCATGGTTGAAAAAGATAACTGCAGGATGAAGAAGCTGATAAGGATCATGGACATGTCGGAAAACGACATGAGCCAGAGCCCTTCATCTTTTTTTTTACTGAATCTCTTAGTTGGTCCGTATGGGTGAATATCCAACGGGGCGGCGGCTGGCTCAGTTTGATTTTGGGTGACGGGCGAGGTCATTCCTACGATGCTCCTTTAATTGGTTGTCCGCCCGCTTGCTTTGACGCATAGGTTTTCATGATATCTTTCATGTGAACGCTGGATTTTTTACTTTTAATATTAACCATGCCCTCGAGGACCATCATGTCAATTTCAAGATACTTTTCCGCCTCAATGTGGATTTTTTCGCCCCACGGACCATAGATAATTGTTCCCAGCATGAGGCCATAAAGGGTCGTAATCAATGCGAGGGCCATGCCACCGCCGAGCTTCGAAGGGTCGTTCATATTCGACAACATGCTAATCAAGCCCATGAGTGTACCGATCATTCCCATGCCTGGACAGAGTTTGGACATGTTTTCGAACAGACTGGCTGCCAGCGCCATCTTAGATTGCTTAGCATTGATCCGAGCCATAAGATTGTGACGAATTTCCTCCGTCCGAAAGTCGTTTATGATCAATGAAAAGCCGTCCCGTAGCATGTCGTATTGCATACGATCGCGCAGCGGGACCAGTGCTCCGAGACCTTCGTTTCTAACAATCTGAGATGCTCGCGTGAGAGCATTGATCACCTCGATTTGATGCTGTTCGTGACGGCTGAAAATGGAACTGATCAGCAGTTTTATACCAACGATCAAATCACTGACCGTATGGGAAAGAAGCATCACCGAAGGGGGAGCGATTCCTAGGAGAACGACAGCGGCGGGATCCCAAAAACCATGGAATTTAACTACTGGATGGCTTAAAGCATACCAGATTGCAAAAGCAATACCCGAAAGTCCAACAAGTTGTGACATTTCTGAGTGCCCCTTCAGAAAAGAGAAGAATACGTTGTTCCCACTCTTTAAATTTTAAAGGTCCTGAGCTCCTCGGTCACCGGGCAGAAATTGCCTTCCTTAAGTTGGCGAGTCGTCCCTTGCGAATTTGTAGCAAGCCTTTACGTTATTGAAAAAACAGCACATATTTGAATTCAAATGCGGGTAGGATTAAATTTGTTTTCGACGTCACATCTCGAAGCTTTTCTCCACCCACACTGTTGTAGGCTTCGTCTGAAATCCCGCTAACAGATGAGGGGCTCCCTTTAACGCTGGCTTTTGTCGCCAGCGGAACTACGAGCCCCAATCCCAGAATTGTTGCAGAGTTTGAACGATGCCAGATCCAGCCGCATTTAGGGTAAATAACAGTCTGCGAGACGCGCCTTGTCCAGGTAACCGGTGTCTCAGCGGTACCACCGGATTCGCTGTCTGTGAAGTTCATGTTTGCAACTGATGAAACCTCAATTTTACGGGAACCAACGGTTAGTCCAAAAAAGAGTGGTTGTTCGCGTTTTGGTTGCCAACGAACCCCAAATCCAAAAAATGACGTTTGAGCTGAGAATTTATCTCCTGGTAATTGAAATAAACTGTACTCACCCGCCACCATTATCCCGTTTAATTCAATGAGACCTTCGAGTCCGATTCCAGGAATATAAAGGTTATGCACTCCTGCAGCCGTACCGACTTTAAGAGATGACTTTGAACGGTTAGGCTTTTGCAAACTAGAGTTTTGTTTGAGGAGGCTTCGATCTGCTGATTCTGTTTTCTTTGGCTTACGTGATGCACAAGAGGCCTGCGGAGCCGGCAATATGAAATAAAGCAGGAACAGGCCGAGGCACCTTCGAGCGTACCAGCTCATGGGATTATTTGAATGTGAACGGCTTACCATCCGGCATCGAGATCCATTGCTCGGGCTTTAACTCGATTAACTTAATATCTCCGAGTTTTCGCGCCATCGTGAAAGATTCAGCGTCGATTTCCCGCTTTCTGCATTTTTCGATTTTGTACATTCGTGAGTAGAAGGTGACAATTTTTCCCTCGACGCCTTTGCAAGCTTCGTCAACCGGGATGATATCCACACCCGCCGAACCATCCATCAATTTCGCAAAGTCTTTATCGATGATTGACGATATGTCCCGACCCTGACGAATAGACCAAAATTCTTTAGCCGTCAAAGCCAGAACCTCCCCATTTTTCTGGCCGCGCTCTTGGCGGTGTGCCAGTAATGTCTCGTAGTCTGGAATCAATCGTCTTACACAGTTTTCTACGAAGTATATATCTGTGTAGGAGAATGTGACGTATTTCTTATTGAAAGCGGAGCAGGGTCGATCTTTTACTCTTAAAGACTCCCAGGTTTGGCCAACTGGTAACGCAGCTACGTCTGTCGCATCGACTTCTACGACTGATGCTCCCTGCCTTGTCAGTTGAAAAACCTGATCCGGGTCGGTGATGTGATGTCTGGTACAATTTTGTAATTTAAACATCTCACCATAAACAGAAATGATCTTATCTTTGTATTTTGCGCAAACTTTAAGTGTTTCTGCCTTGCTGAATTCTTTTGGTGGAGGAGGGTCAGCTTCCTTGGGTTTTCGAATAACGGAGTCGTCCTCCTCTTCAACCTTGGCACTTGGCGGCAAACCTACGGACGTCATCGAGGGATTCTCGTCCATTGAATCTGCATCCTGGGCGTAGGAGTGTTGTGCGGTTATGGCTGCCACTTGCAGTCCCAAGGCGATGTTGATCAAGATTATTAGGTTTAGCTTCATGACATTGGTCTCCCGTCATCCCGTTGAGACTTCGGCGATAAATGCCAAGACTTTTGCAGTTTTTTAAAAAAAGTACAGACTAAGTGCTTAACAGTTTGAAATGACTAGGTTTGTTTTATCAATTTTTTATGTTTACCAAGAAAAAGTCCCCAGCATTAGCTGGGGACTGAGGGCCTATTGTGGCTGGTCTTGGTGATTTAATAGGGCCGATCTGTATCAGTGATAGAGTCGCCCGTGCCCATTTTAGCGTTGAGCGACTTTGTGACCAGACTTGTGCTTCTTGTGGGTCGTTTTCATTTGTTTTTTGTGTTTCTTCGCGGCAGCAAATTTCTGCTTTTGTTTCTTACTGTGCTTAGCAAGTTTTTTATTGTGCTTTTTAGCCGCTTTGTTTTTTGCAATTTTTTTACCTTTAGTCGCTTTTGACTTAGCTAAACCGACTTTCTTTGATTTCTGCGCTGACGCGGAACCTTGGCTTCCACCGACCGATGCGAATGGGTCATTCTGCTTGGCATAGGCTGGAAGCATTGATTGAGTAGACGCTATCTTTCTAGACGATGCGTGGTGTTTGCTTCGTGTCTGACTTTGGGTATCAGCTCCTGAGCCGCCCACGAGCATGTAAGCGCCAAACGTTCCAGCACCGAGAATCGCCAATACAATTGTGCCAATGATGGTTTTGTGAACCCAAGACTTAGACTCGAGTTTCATTTTCTTGGTTGTAAAGATCGTTTGTCCCATTTTTCAACTCCATTCCACAAATTTGAGAACCACAACAACGGCATTTCAACGGATCAATCCAATCCGGTAACTCGGTGAGTGCAAAGTAGGTGCCACATGAGCTAGGAACGTAATTGCAGGGAGTTGGCACTGTAGTTTGGTGACTTTGTGTGTCAGACTTTTTGACACCTGTCAGATCGGAATAAAAAAAAGGCCCCCGAATGGGGGCCTTTCGCAGTTTTTTTCTTTGGGGTCTCGGATTATTTTACCGGTTCAATATTAAACATGCTGTTTCCTTTAAACGATTTTCCATCCCAGATGTTTTGCTGATTGCTTGTACCACCGCCACCACCGCTATTGCCGCCAATGTCGATGCTTATGTCTAGATCGCTGTTACCACCGTTGTTGGTGCCGCCGTTATTTGGGAGTCCACCGTTGTTGGTGCCGCCGTTATTTGGGAGTCCACCGTTATTTGGGAGTCCACCGTTGTTGGTGCCGCCGTTATTTGGGAGTCCACCATTGTTGGTGCCGCCATTATTTGGGAGTCCACCATTGTTGGTGCCGCCGTTATTTGGGAGTCCACCATTGTTGGTGCCGCTGTTATTCGGAACACCTGTGTCGACTCCGCCAGATACCAATTGGATTCTGGTCCGAGTTAATTCACCTGAAACAACCGTTACGCTGGTAGATCCAGAATAGGTCGCTCCAGCTGCAGTGACTCTGACTTTGATGACGCTATTTCCAGGTAATACGCCGCTTACCAGCACCGTGCCCGAGCCACCAGAAATATTGACCACTTGAGTTTCCAAATCATCATTGATTAGAAGCCGAACTTCCCCAGAGGATGCGCTGGCTGCAAAACCAGTCATTTCAATCGCGAGGCGTCCAGTTTTCGTTAACGTGTCGCCGCCGTTGGTAGTTTCGGGCTTGACCCCTTGATTCGAGGGTTGGATTTCCACAGTTCGAGCTGAACGCTCGCAACCGGCCAAAACCGTTACGAGGGATACCAAAATCGCCGAGCGAATCATGCAAACCTCCGAAAATTTGTAGGTCCTCTATGATAGTAGCAATTTTTTAGCCAAACGTCTTTCCCAGTAAATTCATAGGGATGGCTTAGAAAGGGGTGTTCATATAATTGACAGTTTGAGGTTTTTAGACAGGCGCAAGTAATGGTTTATCTAGGCTTTTATTCATTTTTCATCATGTTCGACATTTGTTATGGTCGAGGTTCTTAACTGGTTTGAAACGACGAATGAGTTCCGATGCTTAGACGAGGTCGCTTGATGCAGCAATTGCCCTTCCACCACACTATGAACCAACTGCGGGAGCTTTTGGACTCACGCATCCTGATGCTTGACGGTGGGATGGGCACCATGATCCAACGCTACAAGCTATCCGAAGCGGATTTTCGAGGTGGTCGGTTTAAAAATCATTCCCATGACCTCAAAGGTAACAACGACCTTTTGGTGTTAACGCGCCCCGATGTCGTGCGGGAAGTGCACCTTGAATACTTACGTAACGGTGCTGACATTGTCGAAACGAATACTTTCAACGGGACATCGATCGCGCAGGCTGATTATCACTTGCAGTCCATTGTCCGTGAGTTGAATATCGCTGCTGTCAAAGTTGCAAAAGACGCCTGTAGGCAAGCAGAGTCGGAGACCGCTGGTCGGCGCTGTTTTGTGGCGGGTGCAATTGGTCCGACAAATAAAACGGCCTCTCTCTCCCCAGATGTAAATAATCCGGCGTTTCGGGCCATTTCGTTTCAAGAGCTGGTTGATGCTTACTATGAACAAATAGACGCATTGATTGAAGGCGGCGTCGATTTGCTGTTGGCAGAAACCGTATTCGACACCCTGAATCTCAAAGCTGCAATATACGCCATGGAGCAGTGCTTCAACCAGAGAGGTACGCGCTGGCCGGTGATGCTTTCGGTCACCATCACGGACGCGTCTGGGCGTACGCTTTCGGGTCAGACTACAGAGGCCTTCTGGAATTCTGTGCGTCACGCAAAGCCATTGAGTATCGGCATCAACTGTGCGCTCGGGGCCGAAGATATGCGTCCTTATTTACAGGAGCTTTCCGGACTGGCCGACTGCTATGTGAGCTGTTATCCCAACGCCGGTTTACCGAATCCCTTAAGCCCAACCGGGTACGATGAAAAGCCAGCTGATATGGCGAAGATAATGCATGAATATGCGGATCTTGGTTTTTTCAACATAGCTGGTGGATGTTGCGGGACAACGCCTGATCATATTCGCGCAGTTGCAGAGGCTGTAAGCACTATTAAGCCTCGTAAAATAAAAGAGCAAGTGAAGGGTACTCGTTTAAGTGGTCTGGAACCGTTCAACATTACGGAAGGTAAGTCTTCTTTCGTAATGGTGGGTGAACGCACAAATGTTACAGGATCACCTAAATTTGCCTCTTTGATCAAAGAAGGTAACTTTGAAGCGGCGCTCTCCGTAGCGCGCCAGCAGGTGGAAAACGGGGCCAACGTCATTGATGTAAACTTTGACGAAGGACTTTTGGACGGCGAAGCCTGCATGCAGAAATTTTTAAATTTAATTGCAGCCGAGCCTGACATTGCCCGTGTTCCCATCATGATAGATAGTTCGAAATGGTCGGTCATTGAAGCTGGTCTTCGTTGTATCCAGGGCAAACCGATTGTGAACTCCATTTCGCTGAAAGAAGGCGAAAACGTATTTCTTGAGCAAGCTTCCAAGTGTATGCGCTATGGCGCCGCCGTAGTTGTCATGGCGTTTGATGAACAGGGTCAGGCAGCAAGCAAGGACGATAAAATTCGGATATGCGAACGTGCATTTAACCTATTAACGAAACAGCTCGGAATGAATCCTGGCGATATCATATTCGATCCAAACGTTCTGACGGTTGGAACGGGTATTGATGAACACAATAATTACGCCGTCGACTTCATTGAAGCGGTTCGCGAAATTAAACGACGTTGCCCTGGTGTTCGGACCTCGGGTGGTATTTCGAACGTGAGTTTTTCCTTCAGAGGCAACAACCGGGTTCGTGAAGCCATGCATGCGGCATTTCTTTATCACGCCATTGACGCTGGATTAGACATGGGCATTGTCAATGCGGGCATGCTCGAGGTCTACGAGGAAATCGATAAGGAACTTTTGACCTATGTCGAGGACGTGCTGTTAAATCGACGTTCCGATGCAACAGATCGGCTTGTGGCATACGGTGAAAAGTTCAAAGGTGAGTCCAAGTCCGCGAAAAAAGACTCTAACGAGTGGCGCAATGCACCTTATCGCGAGCGTATGGTGCACTCATTGGTGAACGGAGTCACCGATTTTATTGAGCGAGACACAGAGGAGGCGCTAGGCGACCTTAAACGCCCGCTTGATGTAATCGAAGGTCCCTTGATGGATGGGATGAAGGTGGTTGGCGAGCTATTTGGCGCCGGTAAGATGTTTTTGCCGCAGGTCGTCAAATCAGCGCGGGTCATGAAAAAAGCTGTCGCATGGCTTGAGCCGTATATGGAGTCAGCAAAATCCAAAACCACATCGGCAAGGTCCCAAGGCAAATTTTTGATAGCGACGGTCAAAGGCGATGTCCATGACATTGGAAAAAATATTGTTGGTGTCGTACTTGCATGTAACAATTATGAAGTCCATGATCTCGGAGTGATGGTCCGCTGCGAAGATATTTTGGCTCGAGCCAAGGAGATCGGCGCAGACATGATTGGGCTGTCTGGTTTGATTACACCTTCGCTGGACGAGATGATTCATGTGGCTAGCGAGATGGAACGTCTCGGGCTAGACATTCCGCTGCTGATTGGTGGCGCAACGACAAGCAAGGCACATACGGCTATTAAGATTGCTCCCGCCTACAGAGGACCTGTTATTCAGGTGAGTGACGCGTCGCTAGTCGTCAATGTATGCTCGTCTCTTCTCAGTCAAACGCAAAAGGTCGCCTATTTGAAAGAGCATCGTGAATCTCAGGATGTTCTTCGTACTCGCTGGAATGAGTCTCAGTCCAAGGCAAGCTTCCTGGCTTACGAGGAGGCTAAAAAACATCGTTTAAAGGTGGACTGGGAGAAGTCTCGGATCGACGAACCGTCTAACAAAGGGGTCTTTGAGTTCTCAGACCTACCTGTCGAAAAAATTGTTCCTTACATAGACTGGTCCCCGTTTTTCTGGACCTGGGGGATTCAGGGCGTCTACCCCAAAATTTTTGAGAGTGAGAAGTTTGGTGCTGAAGCCAAAAAGTTATTTGCAGATGCCCAGCGAATGCTATCAGACATCATCGCAAACAAGCGCTTTAAGCCAAAAGCTGTGATTGGTATTTGGCCAGCACAGGCTAGCGGCGATGATGTGCTGTTATTTAAGGACGAAACGCGGCGCGACGTTGTCGAGACCTTGTGTTTCCTGAGACAACAGCGGGAAAAATCCGAGCCAGGTCCTTATCAGTGCCTTGCGGATTATGTTGCGCCGGGGACCGCTGGTCGTAAGGACTGGATGGGAGCATTCGTGGTCACGACTGGGCAAGAGGTTGAACAGTACGCTCAGGCGTTTGAGCAGCGCCACGATGATTATTCAAGTATCATGGCCAAGGCTTTGGGCGATAGAATTGCCGAGGCTTTGGCTGAGCTTATGCACAAGAAAGTGCGTGAAATGTGGGGATACGAGTCACCGTCTGAAGTTGTGGCGATTGACGATTTGATTCGCGAGTCGTATCGCGGGATTCGCCCCGCTCCAGGTTATCCTGCTTGTCCAGACCACACGGAAAAGTCAAAAATTTGGAAATTACTGGATGCGGAGGCTCGGACCGGTGTAAAACTGACAGAGAGTTTTGCGATGACGCCCGCAAGCTCAGTCAGCGGGCTCTATTTCGCACATCCAGAGGCTAATTACTTTAGAGTGGGCGAGATCCAGCAGGACCAGCTTCGTGACTACGCCCAAAGAAAGGGTTTAGCGGTTGATGTAGTTGCAAAATGGTTAGCGACAAATCTGGCAAATTCAGCTTCAAATTGAGTCAATCAATATAGAAAGGTATGACCGCATGAAAACGACGATGAAATTATGGGCTTTTACAGTATTGGCACTAGCTCCAGCGATGGCCGAGGCTGGTTACGAAGACCGAACCATCTGGCTGCCTCCAGGTCATTGTATTGTCGTGGGAAGTCAGCAAGTTTGTGCTGTTAAGCCGGCTGATCAACCGACGAATCCTGGTGAAGCCAACGCACCAAAAAATAGACAGATGCATCTGTGTAAAAATGGGATCGTCCATGAGGCGGATCCAAGCCTTAAAGGTTGGGCGCATGTGATCGTTACGATCAGCCCCGAGGGCAAAAAACTAGGCCAGGAGGTTATCAAGACCTACGGTCCTTTGGGTAAAAAAGATTGTGATGCCGCTGTGGCGCAAGAGCAGTCCTCCACAGCGAAATAGTTTTGACTTGCTGCTTGGTAATGTGTTTAGCATATTGACGAGCTTGCGTGAAAAAACCACCAAAAGATTTTTAACATCTTTTGGTGGTTTTTTCGTTGCGAAAGTATACGCCTTTTTTCCTGCACACGAAACTGTAGAAAAGACCCCGCTAGAATGATTGCGAAAACTGGGATTTAGCATCGTAAGTTGCGAATCAAAAATTCGTTCTTTTGACGGATTGACGATTGGGAGTTTCGACTTATCTTAAGCTCATCAAGGAATATTTATAATGTAATCCTTGAGAGGTGTTTCTGGTTAATCGAACCGTAAGGGTCAATCTCGTTTAGAGGAGGAATTTATGAGAGTTCGTTTTACGTTCAAGCACATGTTACCGTCGAAAGAGTTTAAGGACATTGCGGAATCCAAGTTCGCAAATTTAATGCGAAGGTTCCACGCTTATACTCGAAAGATTCGTGTCACGGTCGATACCGACGGTCCGTTCAAGAGAATGCACGCATTCTTGATTACTCAAAATGGTCGTGAAGTCGAAGCTTCGGTTCGTGGGCAGAATGAATTTTCGCTTATCGACGAGCTTGTTCAGAAGCTGGACGGGCAGATGCGAAGGACCAAGGATCGCTGGACAGCGTCTAAGCATAAGATCGGGATGCGCCATGGGCCAAAAGGTGAGCTGCAAAAGGAGCTAAGCGCGAGGTTTTGGGGCAGTCATCCAAGCCGTGATTCCGCCCCGATCGATGCAGGGGATATACTTAAATTACCCCCGCATCTCTGGGGACCGGTGCCTGCTGATCGAGCGAGTTAATGCAGGGTAGACCTTAAGGGGCGGACGGATGTCTGCCCCTTTTCTTTTTAATCAAGATTTTTAGATTTAAAGTTTTTTTCAACCAAGTCTCGCACGTGATGAACATCAAGATCGTTCATACATTTGAAGTGTCCTAGAGGGCAAGATTTGGGTCCATGATCGCTACAAGGACGGCAATCAAGTTTTATCTCAGCAATGGAGCTCATAGTTGCAAGAGGGGCAAACCCCATCGCCGGTACAGTTGAACCAAAGATTGCAACGGTTGGAACATTAAACGCTGACGCATAATGAATAGGTGAGCTGTCATTGGAGATTAGTTGCGCAAGTCGGGGATAAATTCCATGGAGGTCTGCCAGTGAGGTTTTTCCAGCAAGATTGAGGATTTTTTCTTTAGCTTCTGGCCTCGTTCGGAGACAGGCTTCTTCAATGAAGTCCGCAGCGGGACGATCGTCACTCCCCCCAAGAAGAACAATTCCCGTGTTGGGTTTGTCGAGCAACATCTGAGTAAGTGATACAAACTTGGTCATGGGCCAACGCTTTGTGGCCCAGACGCTACCAGGTGCGACTGCGATCCAGTTAACACCAGCCGTCATGGCATCTGCGATGGGAGGTAATTTGGCTTTTGGAAGAAAGGGTTTGCCTCCCAAAAACTGATCTCTTCGTAAACCAATGGTTTCTAGAAGTAGAGCAATTCGATCGCACTCGTGAAACACTGCAACACGTGGCACTCTGCATTTAGCCATCCACGAACCCACAGTTTCCTCATAGGTATGCAGCGGAAATCCAATCAGTTTACTGAGAAGAGTTGACCGCAGAGACTTGTGCGGCTGCAAGATCACTGTCGAGTGAGGTAATCTCAGGTTTTTAATGGACTGTCGTACTCTAATCATTGGTGATAATTGACCGTCACGCTTAGAAAAAACGTGAATAGATGCCAGAAGCGGATGGTGTTCCAGTACTTTTGCGCCAGTGGGCGTAGTCACCATGTGCTGACGAACGCCGGGAAGAAGATCGTGGAGCGATTTTATTGCGGCGGTTGTGAGTACGATGTCGCCGATGAAGCTCGTCTGCACCCATATGACATCACTGATGGCAGCACCGTCATTACGAATGTATTTTGAGGTGATAGACAAGAGCATCGTCTCCATTTTTGTAATAGTTTTTCCTTCGCGACATAAGCTTAAAGCCAAAATCTTCGTAAAGTTTGATCGCAGCTTCATTGGAAGGACGTACTTCGAGAGATAACAACTTGGCTTGGGTTTCATCGCGCAGTCTTTTGATGAGATCCGCCATCAGTTGTCGCCCGATGCCACTGCCGCGGTATTTTGGTGACGTAAATACGTAGAGTAATTCAGAAGCATCCAGATTTACGGTAGCCATGTACCACCCAAGCCAATCTAGTTGGCCATCCATGGTTGCGTAAGCACTGAGGATCGAAGGTTGATGGAGGAGGGAGTCAAGGCAGCTGTCAAAAGACCAAAAACCACCATCGAACTGCCACTGTTCTACCAACTTTTTGAGCGGCTCAAGAACATTGTCTTTCGCAACGTCCGACTGCTTTAAAGATTTAATCATGACGATGGGATGTGCACTCATGATTTCGGTTCTAAAGTGATCCATGTTTTTGCGTCGTCGAAGTAGCGGACAATGGACCGTTTGGCTAGATCGTCCTCCCAGGAACTTCCCGAGGATGTTTCTTCATCGTCGAGTGACTTTTTACCTCGCCGGTAGTTCTCAACGGTCGTGATCTTGAGGATTTCGGTTTCGATGTCGGTTCTCGTGAGTCCGAGCCGATCGAATGCTGCCTTGAATTCTGGTGACATTGAGATGTTCTTTTCAGTTTTAAATCGTAGCCGCTGAATGGCTTCTTTTGTTGGGCGAAAACCTGAGGACTTGGTTGCATCCTGGTGAATCATCATATCTTTTACAAAGGCAGTAATTGCTAGATTCCAATTCGATTGTTGAACTGTCTGTGATTTTTCGATGCCATCACGCAGCGTTTCTTTGACGTTAATGTATCGTTCAATTTGCGTTTGCGAGTATGGGATGCTGTTTATCGCCAGAATGATGCGATCTGCGATAGATCTGGCAAACAACGACTCTGGGGCTAGCATTGTGCACCACAATGTAATTGCGGCAAAGCGTGAGCGGAGTGTTTGCAAGTATCGATCTTGAATCCGAATCATGACCCCTCCCATGTTAATCTCGTTCACACAATTTGTGGTGATATTGTCAATCATTTTTCAGCGATTTTCCAATGGCTTTAGCGAACACGCAGTAGGTGATCGTTGGTGCTTATGGAATTGGTGATTTATTCGGCGTCTTAGACCCACGGAACAACCATTATAAATAAAAAATTTTTTAAAACCCCGTTGAGAGGGCTTGACAAGAAGATGAAGCCTTGTAACTCTTGTGGGTAGGTTAAACCTGAAACGCTATTTTTGAAACCTTAGGAGGATCCTATGAACAAGGCAGAACTCATTGAAGCAGTATCCAAAGTTACTGAAATGACGAAGGCAGACACAGAGCGCGCTATCGACGCTTTCATCGACGTCGTTTCCAAGAACATCAAGAAGAAGGACGGCGTTAAGCTTGTTGGCTTCGGAACATTTGCTGTTTCCGCTCGCAAAGCTCGCGTTGGCCGCAACCCACAGACTGGCGAAGAGATCCAAATCCCAGCTCGCAAAGTTCCTGTGTTCCGCCCAGGAAAAGAGCTTAAGGACGCAGTTCGCTAATTGCTCTTAAAGAAAAAGGGACCCCTCAGTGGTCCCTATTTCTTTATCTCTGCATTGCAGAAAAAATCCCTCAGCCGTTAAGCTGAGGGATTTTTTACATGTCTTCGGCTTCATCCAGGAAGTCCACAAGTTTGAATTTTGTCATATCGCGGGACGATATGATTTTCATTTCCCCATCGGCGTCGCTGTCATCTTCACGTGCCAGCAGGTATGCATCTTCTTTGCTATGGTAATTTAACACAATCCACATTTCACGGGCTGCCTTATCGTAAACTCTGAATGGAACCATGCTGTACTCCTGTAAGTTCTGAACACAATCTTGGATAAGATAACACGCCGTGTTCCAGCGAAGAATCAAAATTCACAAAAAAATCTCGGAGAGATCTAGGGAGGGGGAGCGCGACACCCCTTGACCGGCAGGAATGACCAATGTCAGATGGGCCTCTTGGTCATTATTGGTCATTTCAATAGGTAAACATGAGGCGGGTAGAAAAAACGTTTCACCCTGCTGCATGATGATGGGTTTCTGTGTATGCAGACCTGTTTGCAAAAGCCCTCTTAACACCGTAAGACAGCCGTAACCGATCAGGGAGTTGAGCTTAATTTTCGCATTTGGAGCAAGTTTTATCGAAATAGTTTGATACCAAGAATTTGGGGGATACGCATCAATCACAACTCCGGTGGATGGAGTCAGTGTTGACGGTTTTCTTCGCAACTGATCAACGTACTTTTGGCCGTGCTGGGACTCAGGGGTCAAAAGGGTCATAGACTCTCTGATGTGGAGCTCTCGAGGCTTTCCATGAATAGGATCAAGATCACCATTTTGGTCATATTTACGATTCCAGTCCCACATGCGCCAAGTTTTACCGCTTTTACCCGCACTAATCCTTTGCGGTTCAAGTAGAACGACCCCCGGACCAATGGCATGGGGAACATGGGGTTCAATTTCAAAGTAGTCACCCGGTTGCACGGGTACAAATTGCAACATACTTTCGTCAAACTGGCCATCATCAAGTTTTCGTTTGATTTCGGCGGTCGTCCAAGCGCGACTAAATCCAAGGTAAAACCCAGATCCAGGTTTGGCAGATAAAACAAGCCAGCTCTCCGGTTTTCCACACTCATTTGATTTGAGAGCAGGGTGGTTGTCCGACGGGTGAATTTGCAGCGAAAGCGGTGAGTCAGCGTTCAGAAGTTTGACTAAAATGTCGCAAGTTGTTCGCCCGCTGGCCACAAGCGAGGCAGAAAGGCAGTGCTCTGGATATCGGGCAATTAGCTCTGAAAGCGTCACCGCAGGGTTGCCAGCAAGTTTTGAGGGCGCGTCCGGATCACAGGACATTTCCCAAGACTCTCCGACGCGGATCGTGGAACTAGAACATTGCTTGGACTTTATTCCTGCTGCCAGTGCAGATCCAGCCCAAGGAGTTCTTTTTATGGATGTAAAGTTTCTTGAATCCAGTGCGATGGGGCCTATCAGCGCAGACTCCGCCCATTTCAAATTTTGCTCATCAAGCGAAGTGGCCACTGAGGCTTTCTCCTCCCAGGATGTGTGCGTGTACATAATCTACGGACTGACCGCCCTCGCGTCCCGTATTTAAAACCGTGCGATAGCCACTGTTAGCCAAGCCCAGTTTATCAGCGACAGCGGCTACTTTCTGAAAGAATGTCCCAACTTCATCTGCCCGCCAAGACTGAAGTTCACTTAAATTTCGGGCTTTTTTCTTTGGGATGACCAGCACATGGATTTTGGCTTGAGGGGAAATATCCTTGAAAGCTAGGATATCTTGATCTTCATAAACAATTTGCGCTGGTATTTGACCGGCCAAAATTTTGTCAAAAATAGTATCTGACATTCTCAGACTCCTGATTGGCTTATCTTGGGAGCAGGCATGGGCAGGATTGAGCATCCATAGCTTACTGGTCGTATGTTAAGCGGACGGAACGGAACTTCCAAGTAGAATCAGAGCTTAAGCTTTTATAACCATTGAATTTCGATTTTGCACCCCCTGTATCTTCATGGTACTCTGGTGGTCTTGATAGAGAGGGCTTGCATCATGAGTTACACGAAGATACTTGTAGATAATTCGGTCTGTTCTCGTCGATTCCATCTGACTTTTGACAACGAAGCTCCGCTTGCTGATAAAGTGGAAGTCAAATGTCCGCACTGCCAGTACGTACTTTTTTCGGCAGAGAATCATCCCCCAGTGAAATTGGCGCGCGATGAAAATTTGGTTCGCACAACCCAATTGAGTCGTAACTTAATTAAAGAGTGCGACTTCAAAGATCCATTCTCGGTGACGCCGTCCCCTTAATGTCGACCAATCATCCGCAACTAATGGTCATCGATCCTGGGGTCAAAACTCCAGAGCTCGACACTTTCAACAACATTGCTGCCATTACGGGTATTACCTGCGGGTATCATTTGCCTGCAATGTTTGGCTTTGAATCCTTCCCCGATGATCTCAGGTCGGTTAAAGCCGTTATTATTTTGGGAAGTGCTTCGAGTGTTCATGAGCGCTTGCCATGGCAGATTGAGCTCGAAGACCGCGTGAAAGCTATGATTGACCTTGGGATTCCTGTTTTGGGCTGCTGCTATGGTCACCAGATGCTGGCATTTATGTATGGTGGTGATGTCTCTTTTGTTCATGCAGATCAATCCAAGCTCAAAGGTGTCAGAGCAGTCGATGTCATGCAAAATCCCGTGTGGAACAAGGGTGTTCGCCGGATGATCGTTACACACAATGAGCGTGTAACCCGAGTTCCTGCTGAATTTCAGGTCATAGCGTCATCTCCAGAAGTTCCTATTGATGGTTTCATGCACAAAACCAAGCCCGTATTTGGATTTCAGTCGCACCCAGAGGCGACGAAAGTGTTTCTAAAAGGTCATGAAATGCTTGATGCTCAATCGATTGCAGCACTTCCAGATGGTCACGACATCCTACGTATGTTTGTGCACATGGCGGTTGGTAAATCGACCTAAATTTACCCGGCAGTCTTGATGTAGGCAATGGATTCCGAGTGCTCTAAAAATTTATTCGGCTTTAATTTCATATACTTGTGCTTTTTTGTTCAAGTGGCCGCTTAATCTTTTTCACGAAATGACGATTCACCCCCATGAAGATCATATGATGTGATCTGTGCGTCAAACCCTATGACAGGAGGTCAGTACTATGGGCTTGAGAATTAGAACAAACGTTGCGTCGCTTACCGCGCAGCGTCGCCTCGGACAGAGCACCGAAGCGCTTCAAGGTAGCATGAGTAAGTTGTCCAGTGGATCACGCATCAACAAAGCTGCTGATGACGCCGCCGGACTCGCAATCTCCGAAAACCTGCGCGCTGATGTCCGTGGATTGAACGTTGCCAAGCGCAACGCTCTCGACGGTGTATCGATGGTGCAAACAGCAGAAGGCGGTCTTGAAGAGACAACCAACATGCTGGTTCGCCTTCGTGAACTTGCAGTGCAGTCAGCTTCGGACACCATCGGTAAGCAAGAGCGTGAGTTCCTCAATAAGGAATACGTTCAGCTGAAAGATGAAATCGATCGTATCGCTCTCTCAACCGAATTCAACGGCACACACCTTCTTATGGGTGAAAACGCTGGAGAATATGGTGACGAGTTGTTGACCGGCAACACCGGTGACAGCCCAATGGACATTCAAGTTGGTAAAGATTACTTCTCTGACAACGACAGCGTTGGCAACCGTAATCCGATCAACATTATCCGCATCGACATGAGCAAGCTGAACGCGTTCACTGATGGCGAGGGATCCCTCAATATCGGTCGCGCTGACGAAGGAACGAACGTTCTGACGAAGCAATCAGCTCAGACATCGATCGAATCTCTGGATGGAGCAATCAACCGTGTGAACGAGCAACGCGCGTACCTCGGTTCTATTCAAAACCGCTTCACATCAACGATTGCAAACTTGGGATCTCAGATCGAGAACCTCGACACAGCTCGTAGCCGTATCCGTGATACTGATTACGCTGCTGAGACGGCGCTGTTCACACAGAGCAATATTCTTCAGCAAGCTGGTACCTCGGTTCTTGGCCAGGCTAACCAGATGCCTCAGATCGCTCTGAGTCTGTTGAACAACCTCTAGTGAGTTGATTCTCAAGTATCTGTTCAGAAGTATCTTCTGTCTTTCACGCGGGGGGAGGTCCCTCCCCCCGCTATTTAAAAAACAGAAGACCCAGGGAAAGTGTTTGTAAGTGGTCAGTCCTTGAGTTTTGCTTCGAGTTCTGCCCAGCGTATGTAAAGCTGATCGATGGTTGATTGTGCCAACTCCACTGCCCTGCAGGCTTCTTGAAGCTTGACGGAGTTAGAGGATATGGCAGGGTCTTGAGCCTTGGTCTGCGCGAGAGCGAGTGCGTCCTCAGCATTCATTATGTTGGTTTCCATGGCATCCCACTCTCGTTGTTCCATGTAGGAAAGTTTCTTGGTCTTGTTACTTGTGCGCTTGGTTTGATTGTCTAAGCTTTCAGATTTTTGCGTAGATCCAGACGAACTGTTGATCTTGCTGGTGCGAAGCAATTCGCGACCGCATTGGTACTTTACGTACTGGGAATAATCTGCGAAAAATCCGTGATCGCCCGAACCATCCAAACCTAAAACTCCGGTCGAAACTCTGTCCATCAGGTAGCGGTCGTGAGTCACCAGGATTACAGCTCCTGGGAACGATAGTAAGCTCTCTTCCAACGTCTCCAGCGAATCTATATCAAGATCGTTGGTAGGTTCGTCCAGTATCAGCACGTCTGCTGGTCGCTGAAGCATGCGCGCAATCAAAAGTCGCGCTCGCTCCCCACCTGAAAGTTTATTCACCACAGTTTCGAGTTGCTTGGTGTCAAATCCAAAGGACTTCGCGTAGGTCGTAACGTGAATGGATCGTCCTTGAGCGTTTACAAAGTCACTATCTTCAGCAAGGGCTCGCTTTAATGTTTGCTGTTCAGGCAGGTCTTCTCGATGTTGATCGTAGTAGACAACTTTCAGTTGGTCGGCATGATCAACAGTACCGGTATCGGGTGTCACATTTTTTTGAAGAATCTTCAGTAGTGTGGACTTACCGCTACCATTGGGCCCCACCAGACCTAGTCTCATACCAGGTCCCAATAGAAACGAAACATTGCTAAATAGCGTGCGGTCTGAATAGGCCTTGCCGACGTCTTTGACTTCAATCAGTTTCTTAGTTTTGCGGTGTGATGCTGAGAACTCAAATTCAACTTTTTGCCGGCGGGTGCGGTTTTGTGTCGATTCCAGGTCTTCTTTCAACGCCGTAGCAGATTTAATGCGGGCCTGTTGCTTGGTGCTTCGGGCTTGCGCCCCGCGATTTAACCATTCAGTTTCCATACGTACTTTGTTGGCCATGCTGGCAATCTGCGACGCCTGTCCTTCCATGAATTCAGCCTTGCGACGCATGTACTCACCATAACCACCTTTGACGATGAAGTTACCTCCGGGATATAGGCGATTAATATCAACGATCGTGGTGCAGGCATTTTCCAGGAAATAGCGATCATGGCTGATGACGGCGTACGTAAAGTTCGCTTGAGCCAGAAGCTCTTCCAGCCAATCAATGCCGTCGAGATCCAAGTGATTTGTCGGTTCGTCGAGCAGTAGAAGTTCAGGTTCCCGAATCAACTGCACGCAAATCGCTAGTCTCTTCTTCCAGCCGCCTGAGAGTTTGGTGGCCTCTGCGTCTGCATCTTGAAAACCGGCACGTCCAATCATGGACTCGATTCGTCCAAGATCACTAGCTCGTCGATCAATACCCACAGCTGCTGTCAAAACGTCGCGAACTGATTTACCCGCAGGAAATTCGTCATGCTGAGCTACATAGCCTGTGCTGAGCCCCCGTCTATTCGAAATAATCCCGCTATCTGCAGCGTCTATTCCAGCAAGTATCTTCAGCAGCGTTGACTTACCCGCACCGTTCGGTCCGATAATTCCGATGCGATCGCCATCGTGAATTGTAAATTCCATATCCTTAAACACCGGAACAAGTCCGAAGGTCTTGGTTATGGCTTGGCAGTTAATGATCGGAGCGGACATTATTGAGATTGAGTGATCGATTCCAGTCGCTGTACGGGAAGATGGTGAGGGTTATCATCTGATCCAGAAACAGCATAATACGTGGTCGCAGCGTATTTTGTACTACGAAGAATCTTTTTTACGATGATTGACATGTCGCGGTCGGGTGAGGTCGATAGCTTTGCGAGGAGCTCCGTCGTGGATGTTGTTACATTGTATATATCGCCACCTGCCGGAACTGGTGCAGCCTCCGCTTCGAGTGCCAGTCGTAAATCTGAAACGGAAATAGCCTCACTGGCCAATGCATCTTTGAGCATCTCGGTCAGGGATTTTAAATTTGATTCAACGAGGCCGCTGATGTAGGACATGAGTGAAGCTCCTTTGAGATTCCGATGTTTACTCGCTCGTCACGGAAGTTTCAGTATAAAAATTGACTGGATGAACTCTCTGGAATTTTACGTCATATTGACCCGTAAGCCATCAGATTTTTTAAAAGAAAGGCGACCACGGTGACAAAAAAATGAACAAGCCACTAACACCTTTTGAACAAAGGGTTCTGGTTCACAAGGGCACGGAACCGCCGCACACTGGCCTCTATACGAACCTCAAGGCTTCTGGGACCTATCACTGTAAAGCTTGCGACGCACCCCTGTACCGATCGGCTGATAAGTTTGACTCCCACTGTGGATGGCCGAGCTTTGACGACGAAGTTCAGGGCGCTGTGACAAGGGTTACAGATGCTGATGGTCGACGGACTGAAATAGTTTGCTCTCGCTGCAAGGGACACTTGGGCCATGTGTTTTTGGGCGAAGGATTTACGCAAAAAGATACGCGTCATTGCGTTAATAGTGTGAGTTTGCGATTTGTCGCAGATAATGTGGCTAGGACAAAAGAAGCGCTTTTTGCTAGTGGTTGTTTTTGGGGTACGGAATATTTTTTGGCGCGTATTCCCGGTGTCATCAAAACATCTGTAGGTTATGCGGGCGGCCATTTGGAAAATCCGGATTACGAAACTGTTTGCACTGGCTCCACGGGACATGTTGAGTGTGTGCAGGTCATCTACGAGCCCCAGAAAGTTAGTTACGAGGCACTGTGTAAATTATTTTTTGAGACGCACAATTTTTCTCAAACTGACGGTCAGGGTCCCGATATTGGTTCGCAGTATCTATCAAGAATTTTTTGCGAAGACTCAGAAGAGGAGTCGATCGCTCGCGCTGTGGTGACAAAATTAAAAGACATGGGTTACGACGTTGCGACTGAAATCGTCGGAACTGCCAAGTTTTGGCCCGCCGAGGACTATCATCAAAACTATTACGAACGGCAGGGTAAGACTCCTTACTGCCATGTGTACCGAAATATTTTTGACAGAAAAAAATAAGTCATACGGCCCGATGTCGGTAGTCGTATGACTTGAAAGTCAGCTAGATCTATAAACGTTCACTCGAACTTATTGTTGAGTAAAGTCTTCGCCCTGCCAAGCGGTTTTGGCTTTTGGAGCCATGACCACTTTGCCCTTGTAGGAGCCGCAGTTGGCACAAACTGAATGTGGACGGTAAACCGATCCGCAGCTTTTGCAAACCGAAGATCCGGGAGCAGTCAAAAAATGATGAGCGCGACGCATGTCTCGCTTTGATTTCGATGTTCTAAACTTTGGCACTGCCATGGGAAAACACTCCTTACAGAGGATTCAGTCAAACCTGTTCAAGTCAGGGTCCTTGGATTTATTGGATTCAAGCCGATGGGTCAAGTCAAATCTGATAAGTTTCAGGACTTTTTCAAATTTTTGAGTACGGCAAAGGGTGACTCGGTCCTGAAATCTTTGCTGTCCTTGAAAACGAGGCCATCGTCGGACTCAGTTTGCGAGTGACAGTTCGAGGATAAACACAGAATATTGCCTGGCAATGCACACTGAAGGGCGTCGTTGACTAAGACTTCAAGATCGACCTCACCATTTTCGATAAAATACACCTCGAGATCTTCGGCCGAGAGACTGATTTCTCGAGGGATATTAGTCTCATAAGCTGGCCTAAAGGTTGCTGCGACGTCAGTTTCAACTGGTACATGGACATCCTCGCCGCAGCGATCACAAGGCAGGAATGCCTGAGCACTCAGGTGACCGGTGACCAGAACAAAACCAGCGGTGTCACGTTGCAGTGAAAGCTGTCCGTGAACTTGCGATTTTTCGGGGGCTGCTGGGCTCAGGTCGCGAGCCATGAGTTGCATCCAAGGCTCTCCCGGGGATATGGTGACCTTGTGCGGATATTTTGTATTGTCGACAGCAATCTTCATACTTCAAAAACCTGTAAATCAAGGTTCTGAGGCTGATCTATACCGGTTCACGTGTCTCTGTCCACAGGGAATCTCATCCTGAAAATAACCAAAAACCGTGAGAAAAAGCCTTTTAAATCCATATTATTCATAATTTATCTCTAGCCTGGTCCTTTTGCATTTCCACGATTTGCCGATCTATAATGCGGTAATTGTTGTAATTTTTTGACTTAGATCGCTCAAAAGTAAAGGTTGCGAGTTGATGAGTATGCGTTGGGTCGTCTTCTCTGGAGGAGCTCAATTAGGTCCGTGGAGTGCAACACGAATTCGTGATGAACTTCGCTTAGGGCGTATCGATCCGTTTGATCTGGTCGCCATCGAGGGCGGGCAGATTAGAAGACCGCTACTCGAAGTCGACGAGATCTTTGAAACTGCGCAAGTGCAACCAGCGGCATTGATTAATGATCATGATGATGACCGCAAAGTCTCGTCTTCTGATGTCACTCCACAATCTCCGCAAGCAGCTCAAGATCCTCTGCTAAAAATTGTTAAGGACGGTCAAACATGGAGCGAGGAGGCAGGGAAAACCGCCTCTAACCCCGCTGATGATTCACAATCGTTAGAGAGCCACATCACAGCTCGTATCGCTGACATCGGAGCAGCGAAGCGAGCGTCGCCAGAGCGTCCTCGGGTTTACGAGGCGTTGGCCTCAAAAGAGGCTTTGAATCGTCCCGTGGCTGCCAGTCTCCCATCGGCAGCGGGTGCCAAGCACGAAACTCCAAATATACACACCAGGCGCTACGTTATCTGGCGCTCTCCTCAAGAATCATTGGGTCCACACAGTTCGAGGGAGATTTTAAATCTCTGGCATAAAAGACAAATTCCCGCCTCAGCAAGCATACAGCGCCTTGGAAATCCCAAGCGAATTGCAATTGCTCAGTTCGTCCAGTTCTACGAGAAAAATGCTCCAAGCCGGTCAACTGTGCTGAGACAGGCCATGCTTGTGGTCAAGGCGAAGAGTGCCGCATCGCGGTGGCTTGCTCTTGCTGTGGTGTTGGCTGCTATTATTGTTACCACCGCTTTTTTCTTTAGTACTTCTCTTAAACTTAATGGCCCGCTCCTAGATGGCACCACTAGTGATCCTGGGATGGCCGATCAGACTGAATCCAGAAGCCCGGAGGCAATTCCGCCTGAGGCCGCTTCGGCGGGAGCCCAAAGCAGCGGTCCGCAGGCAAATAAAATTATTGAAAAAAAACCGCAGAATCTCATGCCGACAACCTCCAAGAAAACCAATACACGTGAGGCACAGGTCCCACGTAATAGAGTTAAAGTGTATCCTACGCGACGACCAAACTATCAATCCCCCTCGAACGTCGGAGCTGGGCGAGTCATGGTCGCCCCACTTCCACCTGCAGCGCCTAGGGGTGGGGTGTCAGGGGTCCCTGGGGCTGCCGCAAGACCAACACAGTCAAATTCTCCTGCAATTTCGGGAACGAAAGGGAGTGGATCGTCCGCTGGTTTTACGGATGGTGCGACGGTTATCTTGCAGAATTATCGATTCAATGTAGCGCTGGTCTCTGCTTGCGAAGGCAAGTGCAAAATTCCAATGACTGGTCCCCAAGGCCCCGTCACAGCGGTATTTTTTAAGGAAGCCTTCGGTGCAGCCTTTGCCGCTAAGTCGGGTGTTGCGACGATCTCTGGAACTGTGCGTAAAGATCCTGCATCCGGTGCCGTTCAGTTGCTTGTTCAGGATGTAAAGTAGACGCTCGCAAAATCCCAGAAATCCCTTGTCATTCAAGGCCGAAACGGCTATCTTCCACCGCTCTCGTAAGAGAAGGGCTGTGTGGTCGATGGTCGACCTGCGTGCCCAAAAAAGCAAGTCACTCGCAAATTGATGATAAGTCAAATTGCATGCAATGAAGGTGGCGCTCAATGGTGAGTCGCTGAGTGGGTGACTGAAGGTCAACCTTCGCAAGGAGTAAGAAATGGCAGTTACAGTCAACATGAAAGACCTGCTTGAAGCAGGCGTACACTACGGTCACCAGGCAAAGCGCTGGAATCCTAAGATGAAGCCTTACATCTTTGGTGCTCGTAACGGCATTCACATCATCGACCTTCAAAAGACGGTCAAGTTGTTTCAGACAGCGTGTAACTTCGTTGAAAGCACAACGGGTCGCGGCGGACACGTTTTGTTCGTTGGAACAAAGCGCATGGCTCGTGATCTTGTTGCAACTGAAGCTAAGCGCGCAGGCATGTACTACATCAACCACCGTTGGTTGGGTGGAACGCTGACTAACTTCAGCACCATTCGTCAGTCCATTCACCGCCTAAAGCGCATTGAAAAAATGAGCCAAGACGGCACCTACGACAAGCTTCCTAAGAAGGAAGTTCTCATGTTTGAACGTGAGCGTGAAAAGCTTGAGCGTAACCTTGGCGGCATCAAGGACATGCCAGGTCTACCACGCGCTATCTTCGTTGTTGACGCCCACAAGGAAACGATTGCTCTTGAAGAAGCAGCACGTTTGGGAATTCCAGTTGTTGCGGTTGCTGATACTAACGCGAATCCAGATGGCATTGATTACATCATCCCAGGTAACGACGACAGCATGAAGTCCCTTCAGTTGTTCATCTCCACAGTGGCTGATGCTTGTGTTCAGGGTAAGAGCAAGTCTCGCGACAAAGGCGATATGGATGACAAGATGGTTGAAGCTGCGGCTAAGACCGGAAAATTCTTTGACGGTGAAGGAAACTCTGTTTCCGTTTCCAAGAAGAAGTCTTTCGACAAATAATTTTGTCGAATTCGTATTTGCAGAATCAACATCACTTATAAATTTATACTAAGGGCAGGTTTGACCTGCCCAGGAGTTAGAAAATGGCTGTTCAAATTTCAGCTGGACAAGTTAAGGATCTTCGCGAAAAAACTGGCGTTGGCATGATGGAGTGCAAGAAGGCTCTAGAAGAAAACGGCGGAGATATGGAGAAAGCAATCGTATGGTTGCGTGAGCGCGGGATGAGTCGCGCTGCCAAGAAGGCCGACCGTATCGCTGCCGAGGGCGTTGTTGAAGTTGTTGTCAATGCTGCAGGAAACGCAGCTGCTGTTCTGGAAGTCAACTGTGAAACGGACTTCGTTGCCAAGAATGAAGAGTTCAGACAGTTGGTGCGTGATGCTGCGGAACTTGCACTGAAAAACAATTGCAACGATATCGAAAAGCTTGCAGAGATGAAACTTGCGTCAGGTGTTTCTATCAAGGACACCATCACTGGTTTGATTCAGAAAATTGGTGAGAACATGCGCCTGCGTCGCGTTCTAACTGTCTCTGCTCCTAACGGCCATATCTCAAGCTACATTCACATGGGCGGACGGATCGGCACATTGGTTGTCCTTGAAGGCAAAAAAGATGTTGCTGAGCTCGGCAAAGATATCGCTATGCACATTGCTGCAGCGTCTCCTCGTTACTTGGTTCGTCAAGATGTTGACAAGTCTGAGCTTGATCAGGAAAAAGACATTGCTCGCAAGAAGCTAATTGAAGAGAAAAAGCCTGAAGCAATGATCGAAAAGATCCTCGATGGTCAAATGAACAAGTTCTATAAAGAAGTTTGCCTTGTAGAGCAGGCGTTCGTTAAGAATCCTGACATTTCGATTACGAAGCTTTTAGAAACGGCGGACAAGAACCTGAAAATCAGCCGTTTTGTTCGTTATGCGCTCGGCGAGGGAATAGAGAAGAAGCAGGAAAATTTCGCTGCTGAAGTTGCGGCTCAATTGAATCGCTGATTGATCTTGAGTGTTTTAAGTAAAAACCGGGAGGCCACTCCCGGTTTTTTTTTATGCGGCCTTGTGATCAGTGACGGGTTTTTCTGGGTTCTGATGGCGGTGCTCGAAAACAAGTAAGTTTGGAGGGGTGTTGCTGATCAATCCAGGTTTTCTTGTTGCAACTGCGTTCTCCAGGATTTTATCGCCAATGATGACGTCGCTTGTCCCATCCGTAGAAACGCCAATGACCTTCAAAATCTCAATTGGGCTTGATATGCCCCGTAACTCCACCATGCCCAATTGGTCAGCGAGACATTGTTGAGAAACGCTTTCGTAAAACTGGCGTGACACAAGGATATCGCAAGCAAATTTCTTACTTAAATCCTGAATGCGCGAAGCAATATTTACGGTAGCTCCAATAATAGTGTGATCAACCCGTGCTCCGTTTCCTATAGCTCCGAAGATAGCTTCCCCCCGATGAATTCCCATGCCTATTTGCAGAGGAAACTCCCCGGCGTCTGCGCGTTTTTTATTGAGATCGTTCATGGCAATGCGGATGCTCAGCGCTGTTCTAAGGGCATTGATGGAATCGGACGTTCCAGCGGATGGAACCCCCCATGTTGCCATGACTGCGTCACCGACAAATTTGTCAATCACACCGTCTCTTGATTGCACGGCGTCCGTGACAATGCTGAGGTAGTCGTTCAGCGCTTTTGTTACGACATCTGCTTCGTAGATATCGCAAATTTTTGTAAATGAGCGCAAATCGACAAAAAGTGCGATGACATTTTCAACTTTGCGCGATGATTTATTGTTACCACGAATGATTTCATTGATCAGGCGGGGATCGACGATAGTGCCAAATCTTTGTAGGACTTTTTGGCGATCACGTACTATGAGGGCCCATTCCATGGCAATTAAGACTCCTAATCCAAGAACAAACGCGCGTACTGAGTAGTTGGCAAAAAAGTATAGCGGTTCATAGACTCTGAAAGAGTCCCACGTGATACCGCCAAAATTGATGATTGATTTTAGAAGGAAGCTAATGCAAATCATCGCGCTGAAGATCATCAGCAGCAGAGACGAATACGATCGAAATTTTGCCCACGAAAAATTTCGTGCTGATCTCCATGTCTTAAATGCGAAAATTGTCGCTCCGGCATATATTGCAGTTTGATGGATGTCGATTGTTTTCATATAGTAAACTAAAGACTCGAGTCCGACGCCGGTACGGCCAACGAACCAAAAACAAATGGCGAGAGAGCTATAGATTGCGACTGGCAGCCATTTGAGTCCTGATTTGATTCGGAAATACAGGCCCCAGAACGCCCACATACTAGCGAAGAGTGCAGAGCGAAGAATCGCATCTATCGTCACAAAGTCGACTCTTAGAAAATACGGGAAAATTGCCATATCATTTGCGATCAGTAGGCGCCAATTGAAGAGGGATACATAAACTGAGAACACTAGAATTTCTTTATAAAATGGCGTAAAAAAGCAGCCAAGACCAGCAAGCATGGCAATCAATGCAAATCCGGTGGCTGTCGGGAGAATCGCTGCGTGATCAAGGCCTCGATATGCTAAGCGAAACTTAGTAGCGGTTTCTGGCTGACTCATGAAGACCTGAGCGATATGAACCACGCCTGGCGCAAAAGATCGTCCAACATCAATTTCAAATCCAATGGTCATCGGTTCGTTTGCGATATCAGGGGCCTCGAAAATTATCGGTGGCAACTGGGAGGCTCCGACACCCTCGCTTACCGGCTTGCCGTTTACAAAGAACTTCCAAGATTTACCACTAATTCCGTAGAAGTCGAATGCAATAGGGTCCTTTGATTGTCGTACGAAAGCTGGAACTTTGACGTCCCATGCGATGTACATCGTGCGACGCCATCCATTGGGTGCGATCATGGTATTGATATTACCCGTTATCTTTCTTTCGTTGTGTAGGAGGAACTCTGTACGTCCGGGGTTTAGTGGGCATTTTGGACCCGGGCACCAGTCTTTGCTTTCGCTCGAGTCAAAAAAATCAAAACGGTGGGTTGAATCTTCAAGGCTGTAAAGAACATTTGTCGAAACGTTCGTTAAATCTAGTCCAAGTCCTGATCTTCGATTAATCGATGAACTTATGATTAGCCAAGCCGTGATGGTGACTAAACCTGCCAATATCCATCGGGCTGCTGAATTCTGGATTTGTTGTCTCGAGTATGACAAGCAAAATGCCTTATTGATCATGTTTGGGAGTTGTTTCGGATCAATATGGGTTAGTCTGAAGCTTGAAATTTGGTAAAACAGAAATAATTTTGTAAATTTCAAACCACACCGATGACTTGAAAAGTTGCTTGTAAGCTCTGCTGCTGCTTTGGAGTGGTGCATTGTGTTCCGAATGGTTTTTGAATTCCAGAATTCGGCAGCTCAAGGCACTAAAAAATACCTAAATTACCCTTTTAAACAAAGGAACTTTGCGGCGTTTCAGAAACTTTCACATCGTAATTCTGATGTGATGCCGCTTTTTGTAAATTGCATTTCAGAATTTGACTTCATGCGAATGACTTGGTTGGTCGATGATTCTTCGCAGGAATCGTCTATTTTGCAGCGAAATATCAACCAGTCTTGCTTTTCGAATCTTATTTTTAGCGCTGTAAAATCAGTTTCTGAGTTGTACAACGGCACCATCTCAAGGGGTAAGATGTTTTTATTTGTCGAGGTACATTTTGAGCGGCTTAGAAAGTCTTTTTTGACGGAAAGTTGGTTATCTGCCCTCGATACTCCCAAATTTTGTGATGCAATGAATTCAGAATGAAGTTTGATAAAGTCTCGAGTAGGATACAGGTCTGCCGTTTCTTCCTGTTGACGGATACGGGGTGATCTCCAGAAGGATGCGGGTAGTCCGACAACAATATTTGTGTTATCGATAATCATCGGACCGCCGCTGTTGCCCCCGTATGTAGCGCAGTTGTGAGAGACTGCGACAGGGTGAGGGGTTATCTTGGTGGCAACACTAACCGGTCTGCGTGCCGAGTTCGTCAGCCAACAATTTTCAGTCATCACTGGGCCTTCCAGAGTCTGGGCATAAGTATCTGACGGAAACCCAATCATTTGTAAACGGCGACCGGCTGCCAGATCAAAATCAGCTAACTCGTATCCACCAACCGAAATTGGCCGATCTAACTCCAGGGCAGCAAAATCGGTGTTTTTGGGGTCCAATAGAATAGACTTACATCGGTAAATATCTTTCCCGTCCGCTGATTTGATTTCCCCCACTTTTGTGCACCAGTCAGTTGCCGTGTAGTTCATGCAGTGACGAGCTGTAAAAAGTATAGGTTTATTTTGACTGTTTTTCACAGCAAAAGCTGTACAGGTATTTCCGCCGTATGTTTTGAGACGGAAAATGGGCGCTGACTCATCGGCGGACGCAATGCGGCGACGGCTGTGTTCGTTTAAAAATTTTACGTGCGACCCGTCGTCATTCTGCTCACGGTTTAGCTTGCAGCCAACGGTTAAAATCGTTGGAAGTAGAAACGCAGGGGCTAGTGAGCGGAGCAAGTTCATAGGAGTCCTGTTGGCTAAGACCATGAATGTTCAAAACTAAAAGCGATGAACTGGGGTGCTATGATCATAGCAGTCTTGGTTGGACCGGAGAAGAATCCGGCCTGGACAGTTTCTGGTGAAAATGGCGTCACAGGTTGTCTGGATGAGGCGCTTCTCGATAGCTAATAACATTCTGAAATTATTAATATAAATCGAATTTAAGGCGGCCTGTGAAGGGCGGGCTGCGATTTGGATAACCTTGCCAAATGATGTCCAATGGGCATTCTTTTTTGGAAAATTTTAAACGTGTCTATGCTCGTTGTGCTCTGCTATAATTTTCGCTTCGACCTATGAGGTGAAACCATGACCAGTACGATTCCCCTGCACCCGGACGCCAAATACAAGCGTATTATGCTGAAACTCTCTGGCGAGATGCTTGGTGGTGACCAAGGCTACGGTATCGAGGGTGATGCATTGGAGCGTATTGCGTCAGAAGTGGCCCGCGTCCATCGGTTAGGTGTTCAGGTGTCCATCGTTATTGGCGGAGGCAATATCTTCCGTGGTGCACTGGCGTCAAAACTAGGAATGGACCGTCCCTCTGCTGACTACATGGGTATGCTTGCGACCATTATCAACGGGCTGGCCCTTCAAGGAATTTTAGAAAACAAATTTAACCTGCAAACAAGGGTGATGACTGCGATCACAATGACCGAGTTGGCCGAACCATACATTCGCCGCCGAGCTGTCAAGCATATCGAGTCTGGTCATATTGTGATTTTCGCAGGTGGTACAGGTAATCCCCTGTTCACAACGGACACGGCTGCGTCCTTGAGAGCGCGTGAGATCGGTGCCGATATCATCATGAAAGCAACCAAAGTAGACGGTATTTACGACAGTGATCCTAAGAAAAATCCAAAGGCCAAAAAGTATGATCAGTTGACTTACTTTGACGTTCTTAACAAGAAGTTGGATGTCATGGATGCAACAGCCATTACGATGTGCATGGAGGCGCAAATGCCGATCATTGTCTTTAAAATGGGTGAACCAGGGTGTGTAGAACAAGTTGTGCTGGGTAATAACACGGGCACAATCGTTAAGTCATAGGAGTTATAGATGAGTGATATTGCCAATAGCTGTAAGCAAAACATGGAAAAGCGTTTGAAGTCTTTCGAGAACGAACTAAAGCAGGTCAGAACTGGTCGTGCCTCGGTCGCTGTTCTAGATAATGTTAGAGTCGACTACTACGGCAATCCGACACCACTCAACCAGGTAGCGACCATGGCGACGCCCGATGCCAGGACGATCACAATCGCTCCATTTGAAAAGAAGTTGATTGCAGAGATTGAAAAGGCAATTCGAATTGCAGACATTGGTGTTCAGCCAACCAACGATGGCAACATTGTGCGCTTGCCATTTCCTGCATTGACCGAAGAACGTCGCAAGGACATTGTCAAAAACCTCAAAAAAATCGCTGAAGACGCTAAGGTAGGAATCCGCAATGTACGTCGGGATGCGAATGAAGACGTAAAAAAGCAGGAGAAAGATAAAAAGATCACCGAGGATGAGCGCAAAAAGCTTGAAGATGTTGTGCAAAAGCACACTGACAGCTTTATCAAGATGGTTGATGAGAAGCTTGCTGCTAAAGAAAAAGAAGTGATGACCATCTGAGTTCGCCTGATAAAAATAAAAAAGCCCGAGGCTCTCGCCTCGGGCTTTTTTGTCGTGACTTAAGGACAGTCAGGGGACTTGGTAGCTAGCCCGTGTGCTGCGAACGCGCTGTTGATTTCGCAGAAATCAGGTGACCGAGTAGCTGAGTCGCTATCATTGTCATTCACAACCAGTGCGGCATCATAAACGTCTGTGTAATTCGTCGCCGTGAAAATGGTCTTGAACGCAATTGCTGAAACGATGTCATTGGCCTTGTCTACGCCGTGTTTCGTTGACAACGACTTGAAGAGATCCCAGAATGTGCCACCGATGATCAGACCTTCAGCATGAACTTCCCCGCGATCTTTTGGATAGACCTTATCGGGTTCCATGTCTCGGACGATGCCGCCGTTTGAGCGGAAACCCGGGCCAAGTCGACTATCATTTGTCATGATCATGGAGAGAATGTCGCCAAATCCTTCAGAATAAGCGCCGTCGTCGATCCCGCCAGTGTTGTCATCAAGTCCATGGCCCCATTCGTGATACATGACATCTGAAATAAGACCAGTATTTCCGCAACCACCGCCCGCTGAGTAAAAGTTGACCGAAGATCCATTCCAATAAGCGTTACATGTTTGTCCCAGATTGACATTAGCAGTCAACACTCGATCCATCCAAGGAGACGAGATGTACTTCTTGGCTTTTTGAACAATCATGTTCAGGTGATGATAGGTGTGAACCTGAGCCTGATCTTTTTCGGCTGTCACGTTTAAGTTCAGATCCCAAATGCCGTTGGATTCAGTTGCAGTGCGGGATACCGCAGTTCCCGTGCTTGTTCTGACGTTGATTCTTTGGCCTTTTACCGCGGTGATTTTTGGTGCGATTGTCCCCGAGAAAGAAAATCTGCCGTCTATTTCTGTTTTGACCAATGACGACCCAGCCATGACTTCCATGTTGATCATGCCTACATCCACGGTCTGGCTTTGGTAGTAGGTTCTTGGGAAAACGGTGCCGTGGGCATTGCCATCGATATAGTGGCGACTGTCCCGAGTCTCGTAGATTTTCCCGGTGGCGGAGTCAGTTTGTACCGCTAGAACTTCACCTTCAATATCTACTAGTGCTTTATTCACGCGGACCAGTTGGTAACCGTTTGCAGTGGTTTTTACTCTCAGAGTCTGACCTTGCTCTTGAACAGTTGCAGCACTTGCAACCTGTTCGATCGCCTCGCTTGAACTGACAAATCCGGTGCGCGCATCATCAATGGCTTCTCCGTAGGTACGAGACTGAACTTGCACGAGTTTGCCGTTTTTGAAGCGGAAGTTAACAACAGCATCTGCCACCGGCGTACCAGATCGAGAAACATTGAAGCGAAGAAACTGCACATCGTCAGTGATGAGCGTTGCGTCCTCAACGAGGGAAAGGTCCTCCAATTGAACAAGCAGAATATCCTCGTGAGAAGCAATCCAGTTAGTAGCAACATCAACGAGGTCACGTGAGCTATGGAATGTGATTTTTGGAGAAAGATCTCCGGTAATTAGTCGCACAGCCCCGCTGACAGCATCTACTTCAATCGCGGTTCCAGCATCAAACCGATTAGCAAACGCCTTACTTGCTGCACGAACCGTTGTTGGTCGAACAACAATCTCTTTTTTTGCAAGTAGCTTTGCAGCAACTGCAGATATTTGATGATTGTGAGGTGCCACGAGCGCAAGTGCCTCGGCGCCTGGGACAACTGCCATCATCGCGGCAAACCCCAGCTTTAAAAATGAATTCCCGTTCATAACACCTCCTGACTTGGTTGATTGGTCTTTTTTTGAAAACACAAGGGGCACACTGCTGCGCCCCCTTTTTCTTTTCTACAATTCTTCGCTAGCAGGATTCATTGGAGAGAGTTTTCGTTTCTTTATCCGCTCTACTAAGGTTGTTCGATTCATTCCAAGAAGGCGTGCGGCTTGATTGCGATTGTTGTCCGTGCGTTGAAGAGCTTGCGTAATCAGACTGTTTTCCAGATTTTCGATGAATTCAATGAGGTTAATTCCGTCTGGCGGTAGAGTCCCGAAGTCCGCAGGCATGGTCATGGGAGCTGTGCCTGGACGCGGGTTCAAGTGCGCTAAAGAGGTTCCTCTTGGCATCTGAGTACTTGATGACAAAGCATCAACCCGCGCTGGATTGTGCGTCACAGCACTTCTGTCAGCGATGTAATTAAATGATGGATTTTGAGCTGGTCGGCAGAATTCTCGAGGTAGATGCTCGGCGCCGATAGCTCCTCCGCCGCGCATGACGACCAGTCTTTCCACCAAGTTTTGCAGCTGTCGAATGTTGCCAGGCCATGATTGACTGCTAAGTATCGCCGCAGCTTCACTGGTAAACCAGCATGCAGGCTGCTGTGGATGCATTCGATTTGATACTTCAATAAAGTGTCCGAGCAGCATCGGTATGTCTTCCTGACGTTCGCGCAGGGCTGGCAAAGTTACGGGAAGTACATTGATGCGGTAGTAAAGGTCACTTCGGAATGATCCTGTGGATATGGCATTTTCTAAATCCACATGCGTTGCGGCAATGACGCGTACGTCAGCCCGGCAAATTTCTTTACCGCCGACGGGGGTAAAGGTTTTCTCTTGTAGAACTCGCAGTAGTTTACTTTGCAGAGACGGAGCCATATCCCCGATCTCATCTAAAAAGAGTGTTCCGCCGTCTGCACGCTGAAATACACCTTGATGGCGTTGGACTGCACCAGTGAATGCCCCCTTCTCATGGCCGAATAGTTCTGATTCCAGGAGATTTTCAGGGATGGCACTGCAATTTATGGCAATAAAAGGCTTATGGTTGCGAATTGATAGGCGGTGAATGGCTCGGGCAATTAACTCCTTGCCTGTGCCGCTTTCGCCGTTTATGAGCACGGAACTTTCGCTGCGAGCTATTTTGGCGACGGTTTCCAATACTCGGCTCATCGCATGACTACGGCCAACGATTTCGGGAAATGAAATTTGCCAGTTTTCGGCTGGACCCGTCGTTGGGACGTCACAGAACAACTGGGACACCACAGAATGGGGTGCTAGTTGATCGAGGCGCTTGTCAGAATGGCTCATAAAGAGTCGATTCTCCATGCGAGAGGTCCACAACGTCTTGTCCCACCCTGGGACACGACGTCAGTTGAGCTGACGGGAGTTTTGACGCCGGTTGGTTCTTCCGAATCAAACGGTGTCAAGCGAAAAATGATTGTCACCTATAATTTAATCTTAACCTCATGTTCGCGCTGGGTGCAAATATTGCCCTGCATTTTTTTTAGGGCTGAAATCCTTGCGTAGACGCAACTTGAGCGAATTGTTGAGATTTGTGGTGCGAGTTTTGTCCTTTATAATCATAATAGGATACGCGGGTTACGGTGGTTTTCTTTTTTGGTGAAATCATAAAGGAGGCGTGAAAGCCTTGCGGGTTGCGATTGTTCACGATTGGCTAGTCACATGGCGGGGGGGCGAGAAGGTCCTCGATGCGATCGCAAGTCTCTATCCTGACGCCACTATTTTTACCCTTTTTTGTGATTACTCAATTCTTCCCGCGTCTATTCGAAGTCGAAAAATCATAGTTCATCCGACTGCAAATCGATTGCGTAGGTTTCGAAAACTTCTTTTACCACTAATGCCAGTGTGGATTGAATCCTTTGATCTGTCTGGGTTTGATCTTGTTATCAGCACGTCAAGCTGCGTTGCAAAAGGTGTCATTGTGGATCCTTCGTCGCGGCATCTTTGCTACATTCATTCGCCCATGCGTTACATCTGGGATCAGCGCGAAGAATATTTGGGGCGACTGCGCAAGCTGCCAATTCTGGGGTTTTTTGTCGAGGCACTCAGTTCGCTTTTGCGTATATGGGATATGGTCTCATCAACGCGAGTTGATCTTTTTGTTGCGAACTCATCGTTTGTTAAAGAACGTGTCAGGAAATTCTATGGACGTCATTCAATCGTCATCCCTCCACCGGTGGATGTGGCTCGATTCAGCTCAAAAGGTGTAAAAACGTCCAAATCTGGCTACCTGTTGGCCGCTGGCGCTTTGGTCGGTTACAAGCGCTTTGATCTTGCTATAAAGGCTTGTGAAGCGCTCGGAAAAAAACTTGTCATTGCGGGCGACGGACCCGATCTTAATGACCTCAAGTCAATTGCAGGTCCAAATACCGAATTTGTTGAAAGTCCTGATGATCAGACTTGGGTCACGCTCATGCAGGGCGCGAATGCTTTCCTGTTTCCCGGTGTGGAGGACTTTGGAATTACGGCGATCGAGGCAATGGCGGCAGGAACTCCAGTCATTGCGCGAAGGCGCGGTGGGGCATTGGATTTTATCGTGGAAGGAGAGACGGGAGTCTTTTTCGATGAGGCCTCGGTAGAGTCTTTGGTCGGTGCCATTAAAAAGTGTGAGGATATTAATTGGAACAGAGAATCATTAAATGACTTTGCAGAAAAGTTTAGTTTAGGTGTGTTTTTGGCCAAGATGCAGGTGACGCTCGAAGAGCTGAATGAGCGTGAGTATCTAAATTAATTGGATCGTGAGGCGATGAATCCAAGACGACAGAATATTTTGACTTTAATCAGGATGACCGTCGATTTATCGATGGTGATGTTTGCATGGGTGGCTGCCTGGTTTATTCGTTTTGAAACTGGAATAGAAGCGCCCCTAGGGATGCCTTCCGCATCGTTATATATGAAGCTTTTGCCGTTTATTGGCGTGATTTGGCTTTCTGTTTTTGCCATGTCAGGATTTTACAGGCGCAGTAATCGTCATCGTAGTGCGATTATAGAGGCGATTGATGTAATTCAGTCGAGCGCCATAGCAACTCTTGCCTTCATCTCGTTCACCTACTTTTATGAAGAATACAGATACAGCCGGATTGTGATTGGAGTTTTCTCCGTTCTTCATCCGATACTGATTGTGTGTGGTCGAAGTATAGTCCGTAAAGCGCTGCGCATTTATCGCCGACGGGCCACGCCACGTCGGACGCTCATTATCGGATCAGGGGAATTTATCGAGTCGGCGATTAAGATGGCTGAGTTAGGTGAGGTTGCTGCTAATGACTTGGCCGGAATTATTTTGGTGGGTGATCCTGATCAGGTGAATCTCGGGCGTGCGATAGCTGCCAAACGTCAACTGACAATTTATCCCGATCAAACAGATTGGCCATCTTTTTTCGTAGAGCATCCAATGCAGACTGTCGTCGTAGCATTACCTTACAAGAATTTTGGTTGGATCGAGGAGAAGCTTGAGCAAATTGCGGATCAGGTTCCTGATGTAAAACTGCTACCAGACTTGATGAAATTTACTAAGCTCGCAGCCGGTATTGAACTCATTTCAGGCGTTCCGGTGATCAGTATTCACGATAGCCCAATGGCTGGGGTACAGGGCTTATTTAAACGAGTCTTGGATATTTTTGGTGCCGCCTTTGCTCTTATTTTATTTTCTCCTATTATGTTGCTGCTATCGATTTTGGTTCCCTTGTCGTCTCCGGGACCAATTTTCTACCGTCAGGAACGGATGGGGCTCGATGGACGGACATTCCGTATGTTGAAATTTCGATCCATGCCAGTCGATGCCGAGTCCAAGTCGGGAGCTGTTTTTGCAAAAGCTGGGGATAACCGTGCGACGTGGCTTGGTAGTCTACTAAGGAAGACAAGCCTGGATGAGTTGCCGCAGTTTTTCAACGTCTTGGCTGGGGATATGAGCCTTGTTGGGCCTCGGCCCGAGCGTCCTGTTTTTGTAAACGACTTTCGTCGCAAAATTCCCGGCTATTTTTTAAGACACAAAGTCAAAGCGGGAATTACCGGCTGGGCTCAGGTGAACGGCTGGCGAGGAGATACGAGTATTGAGAAGCGTATTGAATGTGACCTGTACTACATTCAAAACTGGTCATTGGGTTTTGATATCAGGATTTTGTTGCTTACAATTGTGCGCGGGTTTATTCATAAGAATGCGTATTGACCTATAGATTTTAGGAGTTCGACACATGGCTCAAGTTAATAATCCGGTTGGTATTAAAGGGTTTGAGTTTGTGGAGTTTGCTTCACCTCGACCTGATGAGCTTAAAGCCATCTTCAAGGATTTAGGCTTTTCTTTAACTAAGACCCATGAGTCGCGTCCCGTCGATTATTACAATCAAGGTGACATTCACTTTTTGGTAAATCGTGATCCGAATTCTTTTGCGGCCTCGTTTGCTAAATTACATGGTCCGAGTGCCTGTGCGACTGGATGGCGGGTAGAAAATGCTGAAAAGGCTTTTGACGTTGCGATATCCCGTGGAGCAAAGGCAGCTCCCCAGGCCGATTACACAAGAGGCGGTAAGAAGGTTCCTGCCATTTTGGGTGTCGGAGAAAGCGTGATTTATTTTATTGATAACTACAAGAGCGCCGACCGTTATGAAGAGATGGGATTTCGCGAAGCTAGTAAGCCTGAAGTGGTTACTGGAAGAGGCTTTGCTTTGATGGATCATTTGACGAATAACGTTTACCAGGGCGAATTGAAGCCTTTGGCAGATTTCTATAAGAATGTGTTTGGATTTGAGGAGGTTCGCTACTTCGACATTCGTGGTCAAAAGACAGGGTTGTTGAGTTACGCCCTAAGATCTCCTTGCGGTAGCTTCTGTATTCCAATCAACGAGGGCACAGAGTCAAAGAGTCAAATCAATGAGTATTTAAGAGAGTACAAAGGGCCGGGAATTCAGCACATAGCACTGTTGACGTCCAACATGCTGAAGACCATGGATCTTATGCAGGACGCTAAATTTGATACGCTAGACATCGACGACGATTACTACGATGAAGTGTTTAAGCGCGTGCCAAATGTGACAGAAGATCATGACCAGATCCGAAAGCACAATCTTTTGGTCGACGGTGATGAGTCTGGATATCTCATTCAGATTTTTTCAAAAAATCTCATAGGTCCAATCTTCTTCGAGTTTATTCAGCGTAAGGGGCATATGGGATTTGGCGAAGGCAATTTCGGCGCCTTATTTAGAGCCATCGAGCGCGATCAGGAGCGTCGCGGGGTTCTTTAATGGCGTTAACGCAGACATACTCAGTTGGACTCGGCACTGATTTCCCTGAGGGGCAGATTGTTCAGCGCACCATTGGCGGGCGAGATTTAATCTTTGTTCGGTCCTCCGGCCAAATTCGGGTTTTCGATAATTTATGTAGCCATCAGCCTGTCCGTCTGAGCGAATTCGGAGAGGTGAGTCGCGGACATCTAATGTGTCATGCGCATGGTGGGCTTTTTGATATCGAAAGGGGAGGGGCTGTGCTTCAAGGGCCGCCCTGTGACCCTCTTCGGGCTTATCCCTGTCAGGAAACATCTGGGCAGGTCACGGTAACCATTTAAAAAATATAGATATTATTGAACGCCTATAAAATCTCATAAAAATATTGACATTTTATATTTTATTATATAGAAAGTCTTCAATAGGGGTTTCTATATCCCCTGTCCTGCTGGGTTACTTGCTGTTGTTGCTTCCGTTGTTGTACTTGCTGTTGCTGTTGTGGAGTTGAATATGGATTTGCGCAGTTTTTTGCTGATATTTCTTCTTTTCCCGCTAGTTTCATGCGGTTCTTCAGTTCAAAAGTCTGAAGTAAAAAAGTACGTGATGGCCCTCAAGCAGGGGGACGAGTCCTACAGGCCCCTCATTCGTCGCATCATTGAGGATTACAACAACAATGTCGGCTACCAAGTTCTTGAGTTTACCGACTCTCCAGACGCTGCTAACAGCCCTATTTTAATCACCAAGGGTCTTGAAAATCGGGACGGTAAAGTGGGCTGGGGGCAATGGTTTTCCCAGACTGAGCGTCGGGGATCCGTGGTTCCATTGCCAGGCCAGAAAACAACAGAAACGACCACCTATTCGCTGCAAGTGGAGTTTGATGAGGACTTTTTGGCCGCCAACCTCAAAGAAGCGTCACCGGGACTTCTAAATGTTGAAATCCGAAAATTGTTTGCGCATGAGGTGGGGCATGGCTTCCAGATGGGCCATGCGCCAAATGAACGCGATGTGATGTACTTCGATATTAGTGGTGAGAAAGATTTCTCATCCTATTGGCCGCAAGTACGCGGATTTTTTGGGCTACAGTGAAATGAGGGCTTGATGTCTCAAGTCCATCTAATTAGAATTGACTAGGAAGAAATTCCTAGTTTTTTTTCATTAGATGGAGGCCTTTCATGAAAAAGCCAGCAACCAGGAAGGTGCGCGGCTCCGACTCCCAAACTGCAGCCAAGCCCGGTGTTCTCCTCGTCGGTACGGGGCGCTTTGGCAAGGGGCTTGGCCTAAACCAGTTCGTCAGGTTTTGTGTTGCTACCCAGGACGTAATCGTTAGTGCGGTCGAGCGCTTGGATACAGAGAGTCAACTGGCAGGCATGCAGCCGCCGTTTGTCGTGGTCCTAGGGCTGTCTGAGTCTGCATATGATGCGCTTCTTACAATTCGGCGGGTTTGGCCTTATACATCTGTCATTATTGCTGCAGATGAAACCCGTTTAGCAGAGGTCTATCCGCTACTTGTGTCCGGAGCTGCTGACTTTTTGCCACTGTCGGCTTCCAATGATGTAGTTGAAGAAGCCTGCTTGCTTCAGCTTGGGGTTCATCAAGCAAAATTGAAGGACTCATCACGGACGATCGGTAAACTTACTGTCGATTTTGCTCACAGGACAGTCACCAACGGCACTGAGACGGCACACTTGACCCCGATTGAGGTCAATATTTTACGCACGCTCGTTGATAGTTTTGGCAGCGTGGTTGAGAGGGAAAAGGTCAAAGCGATGTGTTGGGGTGACGCTGAAATTACAGACAACGCTCTTAACAGAAAAATTTATGAGGTTCGGCGGACTCTTCGCCGACTGAGCCAAAAAATTAATATTCGAACAATTTATGGTTTAGGATTTGAGTTACAGATTTTGCCATAACGAGACGAGTGCTTTGTGTTTTAAAACATCATGCCAACGCCGACTTTAACCAAAGTTAAATTCATGCCGGCTGCAATTTTATCGAATTTTCCTTGCTGGGCGCTGGCGTCATCAGCACTGTAGTCTTCCTCAGAAGGAACAGTCTTCTTAACTCCTAACTTGAATAGTGGAAACGAAATTCCAAACAAGTCGGCTCCGAGAAGTATTTTGCCGAACCTAAACTGGGTTCCAGCCGCCGCATCTAACGTAACGGCGTTAAGCGAAGACCCCGCTTCGTATTCAGCAGATTCGTCCGTATTCAAGACAAACCACTTTCCTGAAGCCATTCGAAAGCCTGCTCCTGCTGCAATATAACCAATCTTAGCTAAACCAATCCGATATCGTGCGCCAATATGAGTAACGCTAGCGCTTATCGTGGATGCTTTTCCTGATGCCAAAGTCAGAGACGCCTCGAGGCCGCCGCCGTCATCTTTGATCATTCCCAAGGTACCACCGAAACCAAATAGGGGAGAAGGCGACAGTCCTGCATTGACGAGCGCGTGAACTTTTGATGGTGATGACTTTGAAGAGCTTGAAGTCCCACTTGAAGGTGCAGTAGCCTTGGATTTTGCTTTGCCAGAGCCTTTACTTGATTTGCCTTTTTTTGACGATTTCGCTGTGGCTGCATGTGATTGGCTTGGTGTGAGTGCGCACAGTCCGCAAACTACACTAAGCACCAACATCAAGCTTCTCGCCATCGAAAAAGAAATCATTGGTTTGCCCCTACTTTACAATAGCCTTCGTCGCACTCTTGGCGTTGTTTAACTCATTTCTAAAGTTGCTGCGAAGCTTGACCATCTGGCTCAAGCTACTGCTTTGGCGACTTTGCAAGAGAAAGCCATCTGGTGCCTTCATCTTTCCGTCGATTGCAGTCTCGGAAAAATCAATATGAGTGGATGAAACAGCGACGTATCCATCCTCGCTCTCGCTGGAGTCAACCTTTACGGCGGGTGATACTGCTTTAGAGTTTGTCTTCACCTGGGTTTTGCCGGACTTGTTTGGCAAGTTTTTTGACTCAGCGTGCGCAATCGTGCTTGTAGTCAGAAAAGCAAAGATCAAAGTCAATGAGGCTCGAGTCAGTAAATATTTCATCTTTCTACCTCCAAAATGATGATCAAGCTGAATCAATGTGCCGGTGATTTTAACTGGCGCTCTAGTGCCTCAATTTCACTATCCGAAGCCGTAGTGTCAGGTGTGGTGTCGGCCTGGATGGGTGCTTCAGCTTTCTTCACAGGATTTGTCTTTGCACTTGCCTCGGACTGGCTCGTAGATTTGTTATCGACTGCCTTAGTTGAACTCGAAGATTTGGCCGTGTTTTGACGATTTGCTAGTTCTCCAGCTAATGATTGTAGGTCTTCATCAGAAACTTTTTGATTATTGGCGGATAACGTGGCGTTCATTTCATCAATCATCGCAAATGCCTGATCGGTGTGCTCTGTCTTTGAGGGGCTCGCTTTGATGTAACGCTTTAATGTCTTGATGGCATCATCATATTGCGCAGTATTCTTCTGAGCGATGCCTAAGTTGAAAAGAGCGAGTTGGTTACTCTTATCTCCAGACAGAATATCGTTGAAAATCGTTATGGCCTCAGCGTTTTTTCCGCGACTCATCTCAATAATTGCCAGGTGAAGGCGTGCATCCTGATGGTTTGGAGCAATTTTAAGTACTCTCTCGAATTGTGTGCTTGCCTGAGCAAAGAGTCGATTTTTTAGGTACATAACACCAAGATTCATTCGTACCGAGATGTCGCCTGGATTAAGTGTAAGCGCATGCTTCCAAAGACGCATGGCTTCGTCGTGGTCTTGGCGACCTAACGAGATAATACCCAGCATATTAATAATGTCAGAGTCCTTGGACCTTTCGCCGCCGAGGGCAGACAGGAATATCAGAGCCAGATCGTGTTTTTCGCGCTTTATGGCAGCCTGAGCGAGAACTTTGCGAGCTCCATTGTTTTTTGTGTCAATCAAAAGGGCTCGACGTGCCGTTTCCTCGGATTCTGCAATCTTGTCTTGAGCTAATTGCAACTGAGCTAAATTAACTAGTAATTGCGGGTCGTTACTGGTGTCTTTGACAGAGGTTTCCAATCGCTGCCTGGCCTTTGTTATGGAGGAATCTTTGCTGCCCTCGGGCATGGCGCTGAGAGAATTTACAGGGTTACTGATGATTATTTCGCCGCGATTGCGATCAACAATCTTGGCGCCGCTTTCAGTCGTTTGACAGGAGTTCGTCATGACTGCTGTCATGATCATGGTGCAAAATACTCTGTTTCTGGTTTTCATGGTTGGGTCTCCTCTAAAGTGCCCATAGATCTAATTTAGTTTGGTGGTTTATTCGGCAATGTCTTTCGTCGCTCGGTTTAATGATACCTTGTAGGACATATAGCTCGGTGACGCAGATTGCTCATAGACTGCTGGATACTTATCCGGGGCTAGTTGTCCCATTTTCTGGTATGTCTTTTGCGTCCATGCACTAAATGTCTCTACTTCGCTAGACTGACGAAACGCAGTTTCAAAGAACTTTGTGGCTTCTTCTTTCAGTGGGAATGCAGCCTTCTCAAGCTGACTTTTAAATTCAGCAGCAGCCTTCTGGTTTGCGCCCGCGGGAGCAGGTGCATTAAACAATGCGTTAGCGAAGTCCTCATGAAGCTCACCCAAGCGATAGTAACTTGCTACTGCATATTCAGCATTTCCGATCTGAATAATGTCCTGATACGCATTGGCGAGGCGAACGAGCTTGGATTGTTTTGCGGCAGCCTGTTTTTCGATCTCCTTGCCGTTGTCGAGCGGCAAAGAACGGAAGGATTTGACGGATCCCTCTTGATCATTGAACAGTATCATGGCCACGATTCTTCGAGCATCAGCTGCTCTTGGCGAGCCTTTTGCGCGCAGGCTGTGTATCAACTTACCGAGATCTTTTCGGGCCCCCTCATGTTTGTGATCAGCTTTTAGACGTAGCTCGATTGTCTTTGCCTCAGCATAAAGGCCTTCATCTTTAATTTTGTTGACTGGATTATTGGCGAACAATCCATAAGCAGAGATTGCTCCTTTTTCGTCGCCATTAGTCTCTTTGATACGGGCACTCTCCAAAATCGCGTCACTTGCAGCGACGTGACTAGGGTATCGACTGTAAAGGTCCGCAAATGATTTCGCGGCTAAGTCCATTTTATTGATTCCGCGAAATAGGACTCCTGCGTTGAACAAAGAAAGGGGAGCGCGTTTATCGTTTGGATAGAACTCAGAAAATTTACGGTAGGTTTCAGCAGCGGGCTGAAACTGTGCAACAGCCTCATGCGTCTCAGCCAAGTTTGCCATCACGTCAGGACACAGAGCGGACTTGTTGTAAATACTGAGTAGCTTTTTCTGGGATTCAATGGAGTCTGTCACTCGACCAGCCTTGAACTGGTTGAGTGACGCATTGAAGAGCGCGCGATCGGCATTTTCATCTTGAGGGAAGAGTTTCTGGAACTCCAAAAATGCTTCCGCAGCCTTGTTGAAGTCCTTGCTCTTCTCTGACGTAATAGCACTGTTAAAAAGAGCAGATCTGAGGCTATTATCGATGAACTTGCGAATGCTTTGATCTGCGGCGATACCTTTGTTGGTTTGATACTTCTTTCCAAAGGCAACCACGTTGCTCCAATCCGCCTTTTCATTGTAGTAAGCGATGATTGTCCGAGCAGCCGACTGGCCCTGTTTTGTGTTGCCGTAGGTCTCTGCTAATGAGTCAAAGCGCTTGATAGCCTGGGTGTAGTGGCCGTAATCGAAATAGATCTGAGCAGCTGTAAACCGCATGGGAAGTCCTGCTGCCTCACTAGGCAATAGGCCGACGTAGAAGTCAATTGTATCCGCATAAAGCTTGCGTACACGAGGTATTTCAAGGGGGGCAGGGACTTGGGCTGGCGGTGGAACAGGGGCAAATTTAGTTGATGCTGCGAGAGTGGAAATGGCTTCCACTGCATTAAACGCGGCCTCTTTGAGGTGTTTACCATCTTTTGGCTTTTGTTGAGCAACCATGACGAAATTGGCTGATGCCTGGATGTACTTCTTTTGAGCGTTTTGTATGTCAGCAAGATAGAACCTGATGTCATAGGCAGGTTCAAGATCAGAGAATGTCTCCAAATAAAGAGAATAAATTTCGGCGGCATGATTCTCCAAATCAGGGTTCTTAATTTTTTGCCCACGACTGTGGAACATGGTGCCATATCGATGCATGCTGCGCTCTGTCAGTGTTTTTGCGTCGGTCAAAGATTTCTTGTCGGCTTTGTTTACCGCGCTCCAAGCTGATGAGGATGTGAAGTTGGCCTTCATTGTTTTAATTGTCTGAACCACGTCTGCAAAGTTCTGGGATGCATCGTGAAGAGCAAGTAGCCTTTGGTAGATAGACGGATTATTCTTGCGATTTGGGGACTCAGTGACAAGACGGGTGTAAACCTCGATGGCTTTTTTGTTTTTTCCAGCTTCCGAATAAAGGGTGCCCATGCGCTCCAGCATGTTATAGAAGCGGTCTTTCTCGCCAATGTTGCTGAAATATTTCCATGCACCTTCGGTATCATCCGCCTCTGCATAGGCCATGACGAGATCTCTTAGCGCCTCGTTACGAAGATTGAAGTTTTGCTTTTTGGCAGACTCTGAAATCTTCACGACCAGTTGGAACGCGGCAATAGATCTTCTGAGGTTGTCGCCTGGGTTTTTTTCGTCAACTCCTTGGCTGTTGTAGAAGCACCAACCCAGCTTGTAAACGGCGTATGGATAGGCCCGGTGACTTTTGAAGGTCATGACCTTTTCATAGGATTGTTGAGCATTTTTAATGTCGTGCTTATCAAAATAGAACTCACCCAGGGCGAGCCATGCGTCTGGCACGAGTGGGGATTTTGGGTGACTCTTGATCATTTGTTTGTAGTAGTTCACCGCATTGTCGTCGTTCAGCCGACCAAGGGTATTTCCCAGTGCATACAACACGATGTCCGTCCGCGGATGTTTTGGAAACTTATTAGCAAGTTTACGGAATACCTGAGTAGCATTGTAGAGACTTGCTTCAGAGTTTTTATAGATAGCAGTTGGTGGCTTTTCGCTTCTAGTTTTTGGGTCAGCGACCTCCCAACGTTCATACTCCTTCACATATGTCTGAATTTCAATATCTCGCAGGTAGTCAGCGCGCTCAACATGAAGCTCGCCCAGTCGTAACGTGAGTTCAAACTCCTGACGAGCATTCTTCTTATTTTCTAAAAGGGACTTAATGCTGCTCATGGTCTTGAGACGAAGTTCATCGGCTTGACGAGCTGCTTCGGCCGTGACGCCAGCTCTGGCTTCTGCAAAATAGTCGGCACTATCCTCTTTTGTTGGTGCTGCACTTTTGTGATTTTTTGCCTCTATGGCCCGATTTGCGCTCCCGCCAAACGCTTGAGGGGCAATTCCACATAGCATAAGTGCGAGCACAAAACTGATGCGTCCCTTGTTTTTTCCTCTAATCATTTGGATCTCCCTCTAAAATCGCGCAAATTAAATGCAAATAGTGTTAGTTTGAAGAAACACACATTGGTTTCAATCGATAGATATGAAACCCTAATTCATCGGCCCAATATTCGTTTTTGTCATCTCCCGCCCACGATTGTGTTTTTCGTCCCCAGCCTTTGATGTTATCAACCTGCGAAACTGTGCTTATTTTTGTCGAGCTGTGAAGTTCTTTGCCGAGTAGTTGGTCCTTTTTACTCATGAGAAGCTCGACGTAAAGAAACTGTCCCTGATCGTACAAACGCTCATAGTCGAGTTTCATGGCCTTGAGCTCGTTGTGCAGTCTGATTCCGATATCATCTTTTAGAACGGCAGCCCATTTCTCCAGGAGTGCTCGAGCTCCGTCAGCTTCGCTCTTCTCCCCAAAGATGCCTTGAGCATCAAGTTTCTGTAGTTCCTTTACGACGGTTGCATATTGATCACGGACGTAAAGTAGATTGTCTTGCTGCGTGGCCATTACTAAAACATCTCGAGGTATTCCCAGGGAGTCAGATGACACACCTGTGACCGTGTCTTCAAATAGCTGGTAATAGGACTTTGGATCCTTGATACCCTTATTGAGATAACGCTCTAAAGCATCAATGGATTTCTGATGCTTGGTCATGAAATCAGCGAGCTCGGCCCGCGAGTCGTCGTAGCGACACATCCAGTAGTAAATGATTGATGCGAGCATTGTTGCTTCTGGATTAAAGGTGTCTTTGAAGAAAGGGCTACGGACGCCGTGAATCATGCCCAGAGCGTGATTCGGATATCCAGCAAGGAAAAGCGCCCAGCTTTGTTCGAAGAGTGAGTCGTAGAATTGCGGACCTGTCCTACGCACAAGCCTGAAGTGCTTGATGGAGTCCCGGAACTTTCTTTCCTCGTAATAAATGCGACCCAAAGCCATATTTGCGTGATCTTTGATGGCTTCATATTCCTCTGTCTTAATTTTTTTGCCAGGTCCATTCGCGGGATAAGCGATTGCCTTTAAGGCTGCGATTGCATCCAGTTTTTTTCCGGCATCAAGGTGAATCATGGCTTCCTGGAATTTGGCGGGAAAGTAGTACCTGTCACCCGGGGACACCATTGTGTAGTGAGTAAGGGCCTTATCAGCCTTTCCTGCCTTGATCATGGCGTTACCCAGGAAGTAGTTCCAGTCGCTTCCAAAACCTGGAGCTTTTTTTTCTCCAATATCAACGCTTGTTGCCACAATCTCTAGAAGGTTTTGAAGTGGGTATTCGCGGGATACATCGCGAAGTATCTGCCAGCTACGTTTATAGTCATCATCAGTTGAATCATCTGCCCCTCTTAAAGCTTGTGCCGCATAAAGTGACGCCAAAACTGGTTGATTAGCCTTATTGAGCAGCGTGGCCTGCGTCTGAAGAACAGCTGCCTGTTGTGTTTTTGTTAATGATTTCAGCTCACCTTCAAGTTTCACGATCGCTTTCCAGGCTTGGCGCTCTGTGATTTCCCCAGATCGATATTTTCTACGTAGTTCAACGAATGAATCCCAATTTTTAGATTTCACTTTCTGAGTTTGGGTGCTTTTCTTGGTGTCGGGTGTCAGATCGTTGGAAGAGGTGGGGGTTACGTCTCCTTGAACATGTATTTGAACTGGTTTAACGATCTGCAGAGACTTTTTTGTATCGTTTGCAAAGGCGCTGTTAAACGTGCCAACGGAGAGGCAAATGCTGCTGCCAGCTGTTATAAAAACCTTTTTTGTGGACGATTTCATAAAATTCTCCCGCTTTTAAAGAAAGAGGTAGCTGAGACCAACATCCACGGTCCATGCGTTGCGTCTTGAGTCTTTGCCGGCTCTGGTTTCCGTATAGGAACGATTGCGAAAGTCTAAGCGAGCACTCCAACGCTCTTCGAAGTAGAAGCGTTGACCACCGCCGACAGCTAAAGCATTTATCTGGCCCTGATCGGTTTTTACCCGCGATAATCCGAAAGTTCCATAAATGTCGACATAGATGAGAGCGAAATCAAGTATGTTCATTTTCCCGTAGAGTGGTGCAGCAATGGCAACGAAGTCCTGCATGCCGTGAATGGGATTAACTTCCGCATCGGCGCTCACAAGCTTGCTGGGATCATTTCGATCACGGTAGATTTTTTTGTTGAGCGCGTCTCTGTCTGTCGAGTTTTTTACGGTCGTCAATATGTGCTGGAATTCTGCGCCGATCCATTCATTTACAAATACTCCCAGTCTCATTCCGTGAAATTTTGTATCGTTATACGCTTCGTTGGTAATGGTTCCTGCTAAGAGCCCTAATTCTGGACGCCATGCTTTTAGAAAAAATCGGTTTTGCAGAACTGCGACGGTTTTTTTCGATGAGCTACCCTTTAATTCTTCGGGGTCGAGATCAAGTCCCGCAGCGAACGATGCGCTGCTGTGGATGATTAGTGAGATGAAAATGATAAAATGCGCTAAAAAATTTGACATGAAAACATTCCTCTAAAATCTTTGCACTGTTAGCCCATTCCCCAACACACTTGAGGGTTGTCGACGTCCCCGATTCGGAAAATTAGATTTTTGCGTAAGTCCCGAATCGGACGGCTATTCTTCACTTTGATTATAGGCAGGTCTGTGCTGCCGCAAAACAGGCAGATACTACCGCCGGGAAGGCATGTTTTACCTAGTTTGAATGCAGAGTTTCAGAAGTGAATTTGGAGTGGTGGCAGATGGAGGGATGCTTGTTGTGATGTGTCGCCTTCCACCTTGCGTGTGTGATAAGTGGCGATGAATATCATGATGTCCCACCATGTATGGACAAAAATAGCCTCAGTTAGTTGCCAGCGATTGCGAATCGTCACTTGTCCCAAGTGTAGGCCCATAAAGAACTGAGATATGGGCAAAGGGTTAGATCCAAGATGGGCCAACGCAAAAAGGCTTGATTGCGTGACGTTTGTCCAAGCCCCATTCATGCCGCTATTGAACAGGACGGGCATGAGCCATCCACGAAAGATCGCCTCTTCATGGACACCAGCGTTCAATGAAAATGCACTGGCAAACCAAGGATCTTCTTTGGAAAGTTTTCTTTTTGTGTAGCCTTCAATATCGTGTTTAGCGATGTACCATGAGGCAATAGCTGCAAGGGTAAGAGGGACATATGTCGTGCTTCTTCTTAGCATGTCAAATCTGAACGGTGCTTTAAGTAGGTCGATTGGTGTCTCTCCAGAGTCAAGAAACTCATACTCTCCGAATTTCTGCCGCTGCCAAACCGCAGAGCGGAAGGAATGGTAGAGACTGAGTCCGCCTAGAGCTTGCGTCGTTTGTAGTCCTAATAGGTGCTTTCTTGCAGCCACGTTGTCCCCGGTGAGCTCCCGAGGCTCGATCTCGCCTAGTCCAAAGTCCCGCTTGGCTTGGAGGGCGTATGTAGCTGCACCGATGCTTAGTCCAGAGTATGCGAGACCTGATTTCCACTGGCCCCGCGCCCATTGGCCTGCGCCAGGGAGGACCAGTGAAAGTAGCGGCAGAGCCACATCAGATGCGTCTGCGTTCGTGCTCTCCGTTTGGTATCCCCAAACGTCATTCATCTGGTTCTGTGCAACCACACAGTTTCCATGAAGTAGAGCCAAAGCAAACAAAATTCGTTTATGGTTTGGAGACAAAATCTCGCACCTCGTGGAGGTTGGTGACTGTCATGATACCATTGTTGACGTGATCAGGTAAGTTTGACGGTAAGTGGAGACTTTAATAGCTGTGGGTCAGCCAGCAAGAAAAGTTGGAGAGTTAGGAGACGGAAATCTCACCCAAGCGTCTCTTGGAAAGGTTGAACGCAATGCCATAATTGTCGTGGCTGCAGTCCAGTTTGTGAACGTCGTTGATTTCATGATGGTGATGCCACTTGGGCCTGATTTTGCAAGTGCACTCGGCATTCGAGTTAGTCACATCGGTGTTTTAGCCGGAGCGTATACGCTCGCTGCTGCTGTCAGCGGGTTCCTTGGTTCGATGTTTTTGGATAGAATCTGTAGAAGACGCGCACTTGTATGGTCGGTTTTGGGGCTTGCGATTGGAACCATCGCCGGTGCATTTGCAATCAATTTTCAGACACTGCTATGGGCAAGAGTTTTAGCAGGTATTTTCGGGGGGCCTACCTCTTCGATCGGTTTGGCGATCATTGGTGACCTTGTTCCCCATGAGCGTCGCGGTGCAGCTATCAGTAAAGTTATGCTTGGTTTCTCGGCAGCATCTATTTTCGGCGTTCCAATCGGTCTTGAGCTGGCATCACTCGGTGGATGGAACGCGCCCTTTTTAATGGTGGGTTTTGTTGCGGCTATGATGGCTTTCGTGGCAAGAATCATTTTGCCGCCGATGTCGTCCCACTCCCAGTCAAGTAAGTTTGGATTTCAAAGTCTTCCGATTTCGTCGCTGATGCGTCAGTCTAGAGTCTGGATTAGCTATCTCACGCTGTCGGCTCTTATGATGAGTGGATTTCTTGTCTATCCCAATATTGCTGGGTACATTCAATTGAATCTAGAATTTCCCCGTCAGAGCATGGGCTCGCTGTACATGGTCGGCGGTTTGGCAAGTTTGGTTTCGATGTCGTTTTGTGGCCATCTTGTGGATCGATATGGAAGTGTTCCCTGGTTTCTACTTGGCTCCTTAGGATTCTTTTTAGCGCTTTGGCTGGGGCTTAGCGTTTATCCGCCACTTCTTTCTCCCTATATGATGTTTATCATGTTCATGGTTTTTGGAACTCTGCGAAATATTAGTTTGCAGACGCTTTCATCCAAGGTTCCCATGCCCTCGGAACGTGCCGGTTTTATGTCGTTACAATCTTGTATTCAACACGCGGCGATGGCGGCCGGTGGCATTGTCTCCTCGCGGTTACTAACCACGAGCTCCGCAGGAAAGCTTGAGGGGATTGAAAGTGTGGCAATGGCATCTACCATTATGGTAGGAATTGCTGCTGTCTTCATCGTGATACTATCGCGGCGCGTGCAACATCATGAGTATTAAACTTAAAATAAAAAAGCGGCCAGAAGGCCGCTTTTTTATTTAACAACTGCAATGCTTATCCACGAAGTGATGTGTTGAGATTAGTCCATTGAAGACCCAAATTGCAATCGATTGCAGGAATTTCAAGCACGTTGAGTGCGCTATTTAAAATCTTGCTTCCGACTCCAGTGGAATCACTTGAGAAGATTTCACCATAAGCATCGACGAAGTCCAGTGCATCTTCCAACGATTCCTGAGATCCACCCAAAACAGCGGCCTCAACTGCTTTTCGGAACCATTGACCAACTTCTTGCATATTGAAACCAGCCTTGACTCCAAGACGAATGCAGTCACCGCAAAGGGAGACAAGTAGGTCATGACTGATGTTTTTGTCATAACGACCGACGAAGTAGGCAAGTGTCTTATAGGAGGTGCGCCAATCTTTTGCCATCTGGCTAATACGAATCCGCTCCATCGTTAGATCGTAGGCGCGCATGGCGGCTTCGCGGTCTGCTTGAATGCGACGGTCGCGCGCTTCAAGTTGACGATGTAGACGCTCCTTTAGAGCTGCCAAAACCTGACGACCTTCGGAGGGTGTGATGGTTTCCTGGACGTCAAACTCGCGATTGAGGGTCGTTGAGATAGCGTCAACAGATGTCGATACTGAGCTATTGGTGAAATCGGCAATCTGCGCAATGGTCCAGGGAGTATTATCTGGCCACCTGGTCAAAACCTTCTCAAAAGCAAGCGTGAATTCCAACATGATAGATCCCTTCCCTGGATTAATTGTGGACTCTGGCTCAAACACGATTCCCTGTGTTTGATTTCCTGTAAAAACTAAATTTTTTTGGACTTTTAGAATTGTACTCGAGAGTTAAAAAAAAAAGCAAAGCGAATTTTTCTGATCTTTAACGGGACCAGAGATTTCGCTTTGCTTTTTTTTTGATCAGGAGCTTTGAATGGCTCTCCGTGCTTGGCGTCAAGCAACAGAGAGCGCTCAATTATCCGTTCGTACGCAGGCTTCGACGCTTACGCATCATACGACGCTTGTTACGACCTACTTTACGACGACCTTTTGGATGTTTTCTTTTATGGCGTGAACCGTGCACAGTTTGTCTCCGTCTGACTTACTAGATGCTGGCTTCGGTAAATCTTTCACCAGCATAGGCCATGCTAGGCCTAGTGTTTACGTAACGAGCGGGAGACAATACAGCCGAGGGACTGGGTTTGCAAGGGAATTTCTTGAAAGACAAACCCATTCATGAAATAATTTCACATAGTTCAATCTATTCCAGTTTTTTCCATGACTTATACGATGGCAGGGAGCGCCTCATGTCCAATCCGTCCAGTGCCCAGACCTTCGACCGCGCCAAGCGGGACTACCGATCAACGCTGATTGAGCCTTTCAGCCAAATTAAGTTCGGCATTTATGTTATCGGCGCCTCGGTGGCTTTCGTTATTTGTGTTGCCGCCATGTTTATCTACGCCTTCTCAAAACAGTACGAGCACCTGATGACGCTATTCAACGTCACCGACTTTAAGGATCAGATGGAGCTGGTAACTAACGATATTTTTTACCAGAACGCGATTAAGATCGGTCTGTTGCTGGTGGGCTACGTCATTGGGATGTTCATTCTCGTCTTCAAACTGACGCATCGCTACTACGGGCCACTGGTTTCTATCGAGCGTTTCGTCGATGAAATGACGCAGGGGCGCTACGGGCAAAGAGTGAAAATTCGTCAAAAAGACGAGCTGCAGCGCCTTACGGAGAAGCTAAACGATATGGCGTCTGCCTTGGAAAAACGACACGGGTCAAAATAATTGTTTGAAGAATCTCGGTAAGGATCATCCATTGAAAAAGACAAAATCCGGCGGATCGAAAAAAGTAGTCAAGAAACTCTCCAAAATCAATGTATCCAAATCGAAGGGATCCAAACGACCTGCAAAATCGCGGCAGATAAAAGAAGCTAAGAGCAGTGCAAAACTTCCCGCCGCACTTCCGCTTAGTGATGTGTACAAGGTCTGTGATACCGATATTTTTAAGTTCAATACGACCTCCAAGATTGGAGAGAGTCACGAGTTTATATCCCAAGATCGAGCGGTGAGAGCCATAAACATGGGCCTTGGGATTCGCAAGCCTGGCTACAACATTTATGTAGCTGGTGCTCAGGGAACAGGGAAAACTAGCGTTATCCGTACATTTCTGGAGCGATGGTCGAAAGATTCAGCGGTGCCGAACGATTGGATTTATGTTTACAACTTTCAGCATCCTGAAGTGCCAAAGGCAATCGAGATGCCAGCTGGAGAAGGCAAAAAGTTGAAGAAGGAGATGGAGGCTCTCGTCAAAGTGCTGCGTTCCGAAATTCCGGCAGCGCTTCAAAGCGAGGACTACGAGAATGCTGTGAACGCCTACCTATCTGCAAGCAATGATCGTAAGGGTAAACTTTTCAGTGATCTTGAAAAACGTGCGAAGCAGCTGGACTTCGCGGTCAAATCAACACGGATCGGTATTGAAACCATTCCTGTCGTTGACGGACGAGTTTTGACTGAAAAAGAGTACGCCAAACTGAGTGATACCCAGCGGGAAGGTGTGGAGGACCGCCGTGCGCAGATCGAGCCTGAGGTTCTTGATTTTGCTCGCAAGGTCCGGACGATTGAAACGGAAACACGGGAATATATCGAAAAACTTCGTAGTGAGCTTGGTCGACATGTCGTTGGCATGGTTATTGAGCCATTGATGGAGGAGTACAAGGGTAACAAGGGTGTTGTCACGCATTTAGAGCAGGTGCGAGATCATATTCTTGAACACCTTATGGATTTTGTTGAGTCCGATGAGCCGCAGGCGCAGCAAGGTCAGCCTGAGATGCCACTCGAGCTGTTCGGCTTTCACGAAGAACGCGACCGGTTTGTGCGCTACGCCGTGAATGTCTTTATTGATAACACCGGTGCTGAGGGTGCGCCCGTTATTATCGAGACGAATCCAACGTACTACAATTTATTCGGCAAAATCGAAAAGAACGTCGAGCACGGGATGTATTTGACAGACTTTACGATGATCAAGGCGGGCGCTGTCCAGCGCGCCAATGGTGGTTACCTGGTCTTGAATGCTATGGATATTTTCAAAACTGGAAATATCTGGGATACGCTGAAGCGAGTGTTAAAGAATCGCAAAGGATTTATAGAAGATATGGGCGAGCAATACTCACTACTGCCCACATCTGGACTCAGACCATCGCCCATCCCGCTCGATATGAAAGTTATCCTTATCGGTAACGATGATATCTATCATCTGCTGCAAAGTATGGATGAGGACTTTACTAAGATTTTCAAGATCAAAGCGCACTTTGACGACAAAATGCCGCGTACCAAGGAAAATATCGAACACTATGTCGACTTTATCGCGACGCGTTCAGACAAGGAAGACCTGCTCTCGTTTGATCGTTCAGGTGTCGCCGCGATGGTGGAGTACGGTAGCCGTATGGTCGATGACCAAAGGCAATTATCCACGCAATTCGGAACTCTGAAAGATCTAACAATTGAAGCGGACTTTATTGCGAGAGAGCAAGAAAGCCGTTTTATCAAGCGTCAGCACGTGGAAGAAGCTTTGGATCAGAAGTTTTACCGCGTCAATCTCATCGAAGAGCAAATGTATGAGATGGTCCGCCATGAGGAAGTTTTGCTGACCTTGGATGATGCGGTAATCGGTCAGGTGAACGGACTCGCTGTGTACGATTTGGGTGATTATAGTTTTGGTAAGGTGAACCGCCTGACCTGTACAGTGAGCTCGTCAGCGGATGGAATCATCAATATAGAGCGAAACGCCAAGTTGTCTGGACGAATTCACGATAAGGGCATCAGTATTTTAACGGGCTATTTGACCGCTTTGTTGGCGCGAGAGCACCACTTGGGGCTCGCAGCCAGCATTTGCTTTGAACAGAGTTACGGGATGATTGATGGCGACAGCGCATCTATTACCGAGGCGACAGCCATTCTGAGTGCTCTTGCCCGTCTTCCTGTGCGGCAGAACCTTGCCATGACTGGAAGCCTCAATCAGTTTGGTGAAGTGCAGCCAATTGGCGGTGTGAATGAAAAGATCGAGGGTTTTTGGCGTACGGTTGAGCTGCTTGGCAAGAAGTCTGAAACTTACCGCGTCATCATCCCGAAGCAGAATGTACCAAATCTGATGTTGCAAAGGGCTGCGCGAACGGCTGTAGAAGAGGGTCGACTTGAGGTTGTGCCGGTCTCTACCATGGCAGAGGTTTTTGAATTGGCGACAGGTGTTCCCCTGGGGGCCATTGACCTCTATCAAGACGAATTTTCTCCAGGCTCAGCTCTATGGATCATTCATGAGCGTGTGGCTGAGCTACGTGCCAAGCGCCGTCGGGACCGTAAGGAAAAGTAACTGAAATAGTTGCAGGATTCGCAGAACCCTGGGTACCCACAAATACTCATTGACCGTATCCAAGGGTATCGTGGACAATATTTGGAAATTTACTGAATAACAAAGTTTTGGCCATTGAGGTCGGAGCGGTAGGGGTCCTATCAAGGAGGATACAATGCGATTTGATGTACGTCGTGCGGGTAAGTTCCTGGCAGCCTGTTTAGCTTGTGGTGCGTCTGCGCTTCAGGCAGCGCAAGTAGCGATTATTGACTCTGGAGTTGATTACAAGCACGAGGCGTTTGCCTCTGACATGTGGAGCAACCCAAATGGTAGTACTACTGTTGATGGCACGACCTACGCCAACGACACCCACGGTTGGAACTTCGCCGAGAATAACAACGAGATTATTGACTACAAGTATTTGGGAACATTCTCCCAAGACTGTTACAAAATGTTCGAGATCCAGGGCAAGATCCTGACAGGAACGGCGACACAGGAAGAAATCAACTGGTACAAAGGCAAACGTAGCGATACCAACTTCCTGAAAGAGCTTCAGAAGTTTGGTAACTTCATTCACGGAACACACGTCACAGGCATTTCCACTGACGAGTCGGATGCCGCAACGATTGTCGGTCTGAAGTTGATCCCCACAGAGGTTCCAGGCGGAAAAGAGCTTAATCAGTTCCGTGATAAAGCTGGAAATCCATTGGTTAGCATGATGCTGCAGATGGTTGCCAAGCGACAGGCTGGCTTGCTGCTGAATGTTGGAAAGTATACCAATGCCGTTAAAGCTGACGTTGCCAATGGCTCCTTTGGAACAAGTGTCAATGCTGTTAAGCCGGTAGTCGCTCAATTGGTGAAGCAATTGACTGGAGCTGATCCAACCGAAGCAGAGACTGAAGAGTACGCTCGTGAGCTAGTGAATGCCATGATCACGGAAAGTAAGGGCTTTGTTACAGCAGCTCCAAATACATTGTTTGTATTTGCAGCTGGTAACGATGGTACAAACAACGATCAACTTCCTGTTTCGCCAGCTAACATTGACGCGGAAAACAAAATTGTCGTGGCTGCAACCTTGGGTTCAGAGAAGATTGCTACCTTCTCAAACCACGGCATGAAAGTCGACGTCGCTGCTCCAGGCGTTATCATTCGTGCATCCATTCCAGGCAATGAATACCTTGAGTTGAGTGGAACCTCAATGGCAGCACCATACGTTACAAACGTAGCGGCACGCCTCAAGGACGCAAACCCAAGCTTGAATCCGGCTGGCATCAAAAAGCTGCTTTGCGAGACGGTTGACGTCAAGCCGTGGCTGCAAGGGAAAGTCAGAACCAGCGGTATCGTAAACTCACACCGTGCCGTCAAGGCAGCAGAGCTTTCTGCTAAGATTGGTCTCGAGGCTGCGATTGCTCAGGCGAAGTCATTGGTTCCTGACAGCCAGCAAACTATGATGATGTCCATCAGTCCAGAAATGGAAAAAGAGCTGCTCGTAGCTCCGATGCCTTCTCTGTTCTAATCACAATTTCAAGTGATAAAAAAGGCTGCCCTTTGAGGGCAGCCTTTTTTGTTTGTTGATTTATTTGGAATCTGGCCTTGCTGGGATTTTACGAAACAGAGCCCAAACCCCGAAGGCGATGAATGGAATGGACAATAATTGTCCCATATCAAGTGGTATGCCTTCCTCAAAGGAGACCTGCACCTCCTTGAAGAACTCGATGAAAAACCTTGCTGTAAATATCATGGCAAACATCAAACCGTTTCGTCGCAGGGGCTCATTGAGCCAGGCACTACGTTTTTGCCATATCAGAATGAGAAAGGCTGTGGCGAAGTAGGCCAGAGACTCAAATAGTTGGGCAGGGTATCTAGGAATGGTGTCAACCCGATCAAAAACAACTCCCCAGTCTGCTCCCGTGGGTCGACCAATGATTTCGCTGTTGAACAAGTTTCCAAGCCTGATAAACCCTGCCGTTATGGCGATAGGAAAGGTCAGCTCGTCAGCCAAAAACTTCATCGTGATATCAGGATAGCGGCGGCAGTAGAAATAGACGGCAATGATGACGCCCAGTGTTCCACCATGACTTGCGAGACCGCCCTCCCACACTTTGAGTATGGCAATAGGATCTCTAAGGTAGACCTCTGGTTCATAAAAAAGACAGTGTCCCAGTCTGGCCCCGATGATTGTGCCCCAAAATACGTAGAGGAGCAGATCGTCCAATGCGGTTTTACTAAAGCCTTTTTTCGTGAAGATCGACTTCATGTAAGCGTAGCCGAGATAAAATCCGAGTATGAAACCCAGGCTGTAGTACCTGATTGCTAGTGGTCCAAGGTGAATGAGAACAGGATCAACATTCCAGTGAAAAATCCAGGGCGCGTCAGTCAAAGCATTCCTCCATGGCAATTTGGTTGAAAAGAAGTCGCTTGAAACTTGAGATTAAATGATTAGTCGGATGTCACAAGCGGTTTTTGTCTTCCATGGATCTAAATTCGGGTTATTGTCGATCTACAAGCTTCATATCCCTAATAGGATGTCTAAATGCTGCTGATTCCATGAGTTTACTGATCTGAGCCTGCTCGCGGCGTTTGCCGCGTCGGGATTCTTCGTCCTCAAGAGGCATTCCCGGGAACTGTTTCATAACCTGTGGCAAGAGTTTGGTGATCACCATACCGTCTGAAAACGCCGCAATTGATAACCCAAGCCCGGCCGGTTTTTCGTTCTCGGGTTTAAATCGCAAAATAACCTTGTAACGTGAAATCTTCCTCATGCGGAGGCCTGAATAAATTGGGTCGATATTTCTGCGTTTAGTCAGTGCATCATAAAGAATGGCTCTAAGCATCGGCTCACCAAAAAGACTTTCAAGGAGCAGATCTTCCGATGAGTTTATGCTCAGGATAGCCTCAGCCTTTGCCTCCTCGGCAAATGTTCTCCACAACACAGGTATGACTATATGGGTAGCGAAAAAATCTAAATTTTTTTCAGTTTCGGGAGTGACCCTTTGGCCCTCCAGCCCATAATATCGTCCGATCTTTGTTTTATCAGTTAAAAGACTTGGCGATATCTTCGCGCTGTCAGTCCTTGTTTCGCCTGCTGCTGGATGATCTGGTAGCCAATTTTGACTTGGGAGTAATTTCGCATAGCTCCCAGGAACTCTCAATGACCGTGATGCTATTCCGTGTCGTTGGCTTTCTTTATCCGCTGCGTCAGAGGGCATCACTGATGGCCTGCTAGTTGTATGCTGTCCAATTGGTGTTATGTCCACCACGTTTAAACGAATACTGGACAAAGTAGTTTTCACTTTCGACTTGGGCTTAAAGCTTGGTTGGTTCGCTGAAATTATGGCGATGCAGTGAATTCCAAGAGATAGCAAAAGCCAAGTGTAAAACGTCCTGCTGTCATTAAAACCGTAAGTGACGGTCCTAGGATGTCTCAAGATGGAATTGGTCTTATTCATGAAACCAAAAAAAGATAACAGAGTTCTACAGCAGGTCAGAGGTGGTGTTTTATCAATTATGGTAATGCTGGCTACATTAAATTCGGGTGAGACTTCTAAAAGACGAAGAAATCCTCAAATGGGATCGAGGCGAATACGTCTCAAAAAAATTTTAGTCTGTGGTTTTGCTGACCACAGACTAAAAATTAATCATAAGGGTGCTCTGTAACTTTTAGACGAACGCAGCGTCACCACCGCCTTGGATGACGATCTTGCCTTCGCTCTCGAGCTTGCGAGCAATGTTGATGACTTCAAGTTGAGAAGCTTCCACATCCGAAAGCTTGACGGCACCAGATGCTTCCATATCTTCTTTAAGCATGACGGCCGCACGTTCGGACATGTTTTTGAAGACCAGTTCCTTGACTGCCTCGCTAGCTGTTCTAAGAGCGATCTTCCATTTGTCGTTGTTGACGTTTTTAATGAGCTCTTGAATACCACGGTCGTCAATCTTGACAAGGTCATCAAAGACGAACATAAGCTGACGAATCTTTTCGGCCAAGTCAGGATCGCGCTCCTCAAAGCTATCAAGGATCTGTTCAGCCGAAGCTTTGTCCATGAGGTTGAGCATGCCTGCGATCGGCTCGACGCCGCCGATTTTCTGTGTCGCAACGCTACCCATGGCGTTGACCTCCTGGCGGAGTACGTCGTCGATTTCGTCAATGATCTCTGGTTGCACTGCGTCCAGATTGGCAATACGAATTAGGACTTCAGTGTGAATACTCTCTGGTAGAAGTTTTAAGACCTCACCACATTTTTTGTTGTCCAAGTGAGCAAGAATCAGGGCTACTGTCTGCGGGTGCTCATTACGGATAAAGTTGGCCAGGGATTTTGAGTCGATCAATTCAAGCGAGTCCAGGTTTGCCTGCGAACCGAGGGATAGTTGCTCGATCAGTTCATCGGCCTCACCGCCTTTGAACGCTGTGCCAATGACTTTTTTCGTGAATTCATTGCCGCCGTAAAAGAACTTTTTATTTTGTTGAATGATTCCATAGAACTCCATCATGACCTGATCGACGATATCATTATCGAGGCGGCCCAGGCGGCTCATGGCCGTGCCGATGCGCTTGATTTCGAATTCAGTCATGCTTTTGAAAATCTCGGCAGAGATTTCCTCTCCAAATGAGAGCATCAAAATAGCAGCCTTCTGAGCTCCAGTGTACTTGGCAGTAGCCATGGGGTTGCCTCCCACATAAGTTGTTTAGCTTTCCTTCTATTTTACGAGCAGCGTCAGAAGGTTGCCAGACTGTCAGGATTCTGACAGTGTTCGCCCAAAGGTCACTCATTTGTGCCTCTTATTAATAGGTTAGCGGGGCACAAGGATTGCTTATAGGTCGTCGCGACGCATCTCTGAGCGTTTGCGAGTCCTGTGGATGCTCTCTCTGATTGAGTGGTTTTGGTCCCCGAGGTGATATTTGAGACAGTTATTTTCGGTGTTTAGCCTTTTAACTATCGTTCTATTTGTAGCGGTAAGCTCAATAGACGTCGTTATGTACGCCAAAAAGCCCGTCCAGGCGGGGTTGTCTCAAACCATGGACCGTGAGCATGAAGTTTTTGTAAAAATCCGAGAGGCAATGTCCAAAGAAGAAGAATGCGTGCCGGTTCGAGTCGGCGCGTTGGGGCAAATTGATATCCAATACCTTGCCTGTTCTGATGCTGCTTTTAAGCAAGACGCCGAATCATTTAAAGTTAGTGAGAATATCCGCGTTCCTCAGGCTATATCACGTAGGGTCAACTTTTGGCGGCGTGTTTACTCTTTATGGTCAAAAAATCAGTATGTGATTCATGTTCCGGAATACCCCGAGGTTGTTCTTGAAATCCACGATAGTACCAGGATTGCCGATGTGGGGGACAAGCGTCGAGAAAAGTTAATGAAGCCGGGACTAGATTCAAGGCGTCGACATTATCGTCAAATTCTCCATAAACTAGCTGGACTGAAAAAAATTGAAAGAGATAAACTCACGGTCACGGAGCGCCGTGTTCACGATGCCTTCGCACATATTTCAGCCAAAAATAAATTCCGAATAGCAGCGTCGAGTTTAAGGGTTCAGCGAGGACAACGCGAATATATTGCCACTGGCCTGGAAGTAGCTCAGAAGTATTTACCACATGTTGAGGCAGAATTTCAGAAACAAGGTTTAATGCCCGAGTTGGCGCGTATCGCCTTTATTGAGTCATCATTTAATCTTAAAGCTTTGAGTAAAGTCGGCGCGAGCGGTGTTTACCAGGTTATGCCTGAAACTGGTCGCGACTATTTAATTGTTAACGACCTGATTGATGAGCGTAATGACCCCGTCAAAGCCAGTCGTGCCGCTGCAAAGCTGCTCGCTATGAACTATAAAATTCTGGGCGAATGGCCATTGGCAATTACCGCCTATAATCATGGTGTCGGTGGAATTTCCCGGGCGATGCGCGAAAAGGGTACCTCCGACATTGTGACATTGATCAATAAATATGATGGAGCCAATTTTGGATTTGCTTCCAAGAATTTCTACGCTGGATTCCTCGGCCTGCTTGCGACCTTAAAGAACGCACAGAAGGTGTTTCCTGAGATCCCTCCCTCTGAGCCATTACGATTTGAAACAGTTAAAGTTGGCGGTAAGTCCCTTTCAGAGGTCAAAAAGAAGTATAAACTTACTAACTTTACGATAACATCGTTAAATCCGGACATCGGCCGTTCATTCATGCGGTCGAATGGCGTATTCCCTTCTCGTTATGTGCTGAAGGTTCCGCCGCGCTCCACCAACAACCTCTCAAAACTGGCATCATGGCGACCCTAACTGCATTTCATCTGTAGTGACTCGGTTGTGATCTAATTCCTTGGGCTTTGTACCAACTTAAATTTGATACTTTAACAAGTTGATCTCAAAAGCCGTGTGGTTTTTGGGTCTTTAACCAATATTTGGCAGAACCTAGCGTCAGCAGGGAGTCATGGCATAAAATAATGATATGTATGTGCTAAATGACTCTGTTCAAAGGTTTTTCTTTTGGTTGTCATTGAAAACAATTCTCTGAGTTTGTCGGACGTGCGTCACAAGCTCGGTAATATCATTCTAACCGGTGCCAGTGGCAGCGGGAAGTCGGCTATTGGTCAGCAAATTGCGAAGCTTTTGGGTCTAGGTTTTATTGATCTGGACGAACTCATTGAAAAAGCATCTGGAAAAAAAATTGAAGAGATATTTTCTACCGACGGTGAGCTTGTGTTCCGCGAGTACGAGGCGAAGTTATTGTCCGGACTGCAAAATTTACGAAGTCACGTCATCGCCGTAGGGGGTGGTGCTCTTCTGTCCAACGATGCGATGGCAATGGCTCAAAGAATAGGTCCCGTTGTGTGGATTCAATCATCGGCAGGTGAGATTTCGCGACGATTGTTCAGACGAATTTCTGAAATAGAGAAAAGGCCACTATTTCGCGATTTGGTGTCTGAAGAAAATCACGAAATGCGTCGTGAAAAAATACGCGAGCGAGTCCAGAAAATGATTGACGAGCGGGGGCCTTGGTACAGCCAAGCTGATGTTGTGCTTGATGGCTCTTATGTTACGCCAGAGATGGCTGCGCAACATCTTAAAGATATTTTATTTTCTGAGGGGATCATTAAAACTGACCGCAATCGTTTTTCTAGCAGTCAGAAGAAGGGGAGTCTGTAGGTCGTGTTTGAGTTAGATAATCTCAATCACTACATCAATAAACTGCGCCCTTTGCCATGGCGAGCGGCTGTGGCCGTGCTAGTGACCAGTTTTTTACTCGCCTCGATTGTTAGCTCCATTCTTGGCTGGTGGCTAATGGGTCATGTTGGAAATGGACTAAGTAGTGGTCAATCTGATGATGAACCAATTAATTTTGGCCAGGATGTGGGTCTTGCAAAGGTTGCGATGGAAAAAATCCTGGAGCGCAATATTTTTAACTCGGAAGGTCTGATGGGGGATGTCGATCCCTCTGCAGACGAGGCTCAGATGGCCAAAACTCAATTGCCTGTAAGGATATTAGGAATCATTTACGGTGGAACGCCATTCAATGGTATCGCTATGGTGGAAAACACGCAGAACAAATCAGTGAATTCATTCATGGTTGGTGATCAGTTAACGCCTGAGGCCAAAGTTACAGAAATTCTGCGCGACATGATTCTTATCGATAACAAAGGGCGCAAGGAGTTTGCTCAACTCGAGGAGATTGAGCTTCGTAGGACCACGCGAACGGGTGGGGGCAAAAAGAAGTCTTCTACACCGGAGTCTTTGACGGGAAGCGGCTATGCAACCGATGCGCCACCAGAGAACTACCGGGAAGAAGGATTTGAACGTAAAGGCAATAATATTGAAGTTACATCTGAGTACAAGAATCGACTGCTTTCTGTTGATTTTGCCAATGTTCTTCAGGATGCCAAGGCAAGTCCGAACATGGTTGATGGCGTGCTAAAGGGTTGGAGAATGGACCGCATTCGCAAAAGCAGCTTTTACGAGAAGGCAGGCATGCAGAACGGTGATGTGGTCGAGGAGATAAACGGGGTTGTTTTGTCGGATGCAGGTCAGTCAATCAAGCTACTTCAGGGTATGAAAAATGAGAGTGAGTTTGACATCAAGATCAATAGGAACGGTCAAAGAATGATCCTTAACATGAAGGTGCGTTAGTCTCAGCATGAATATGACTCAGGATATCATTCGGACTCGGTTGGCTGTTTTGTTGCCGCGCGTGAAAGCATGGTTAAAACGTCAGTCGGCCGATAGCCTTCATCGTATTGAAGAACGTATTTACATTGCGATTGTTCCACTTGCTATCGCTTACTTAGCGGCAACAGTGGTTGGTGGTTTGATATCAAACTCGCTTGTGTCCGGTATCTTGGCCTCTCGTGCTCGCATGAATGTGCGGGCTGATGAGGCATCAACGGTGACGCTAGAACGCCCGGTCATGGCAAACACACGAGATCTGCAGAAAGTTATCAAAGATCGAAATATTTTTAACAGTGAAGGTAAATTTCCAGAGGAGAAGATTGGCGCACAAGGCGGTGGATCGTTGGCCCGATTCGACATTAACGCGCCATGCAACCCGACAACACTGCCGATTGAGCTCGTCGGAACGATTTACCTTGGTGATGCCATGCGCTCGATGGCGACCGTAAAAGATAAGAGCTACTCAGAAGCCGACGTCTATCGGGTTGGGGACGCTATTTATGGAAACGAGATGGCAGTGGTGGCGGCTGTTGAACGGCAAAAAATTATCATTAACAATAATGGCATGAAAGAATGTATCGATCTTGATAAGGGCGATCCTAATGCCGCAAGTGATGGATTTCCCTCATTCGGAGGAACGGATTTTGGTGGTTTACCAAGTGGTTCTGCGGGCTCCGGATCAGAAATTACTGTGGAAGCTAGCTACGTGGAAGGTGAATTAGGCCCGGGATTTGGTAAAATTGTTGATGCAGCACGTTTAGTTCCTAATACGGTTGATGGTGGAATTAATGGTTTTAAAATTTTTTCAATAAAAGGTGGCACTCTGTTTGCCAGAATTGGCTTGCAAAATGGTGATGTCATCACGCAGGTCAACGAAACGAGTATGAAGCAACCAGAACAGGGATTTGCCTTATATCAAGCGTTTCAGGACGAGAAGGAAGTAAGAATTCAATTGCTCCGCGGCGGAACGTCGCCGCAGAACATAACAGTGCGGATCAAGTAAGTACCTTGACGACGATGTCGAGGGACCACGGAAAGGGTGATTGGTTATGGCAAGGAATCGCTTAAATGACCTGGTTAGTATTGGCTTGGCGGGTGCCATGGCCCTGTCTACTCCGTGCCAAGTTATGGCGCAGGGCACGCCGATGCCGGCTCCAGGTGCGAACGGAGTTGAGCCACCACCGCCCCCACCGCCTCCACCGCCTCCACCACCGCCTCCACCGAGTGAGCCAATGCCGACTGATGTTGGCAATGAGCCCGTTGAGAGTTCAACAGCTGGAAAAGGCCGAAAAAGTACAGTCACCAAAGTAGCTCCTGACACAGCTAAGGTTGTGATTGAAGATAAAAAAGGAGCTGACGCGATTCCTCCTGGGCAAGAGCTGGTTAACATGGATTTTCCTGAGAAGACGGAAATTCGCGACATCGTTCGTGCTGTTGCCCTGTGGACCGGTAAGAACGTTATTCTTGACAGCAACGTTAGCGGGAAGATCCAGATCATTTCGCCAAAACGTGTCACAAAAGAAGAGGCATACCAAGCATTTTTATCTGCCCTTAACGTTCTTCGATTAACCACTGTGGAGACGGGAAAAATACTTAAAATTGTTCCGATCAGTACGGCGGTTCGAGGTAATTTAAGAACATTCCTAGGGTCAAAATGGACACCTCTCACCGATGAGATCATTACGCAGATTGTTCCGCTGAAATACGTTGATGCGAAGAGTATTCAGACAACTCTGAGCAAGATTGTGACCGCCAACAGTATGGTGGCCTATGATAAGACGAATACTCTTATTATCAGTGACAGCGGATATAAGGTTCGTCGTATCCTTGATATTCTCGAGTTGATTGACGTTCAGGGCCAGCAGCCACAGGTCCAGTTTGTGCCGATTCGCTACGCTGATGCAAAAACTATTAATGACCGGGTCAGCGAGATTTTGAAAGCCAATAGTGCAGGCGGAGGCAGCTACGGGGCCTTCAAGTTAATGGTAGATGAACGTACGAATTCAGTGATTGTCTTTGGCCCACCACGCACGATTGCTGATGTCCAAAGTCTGATTAAGAAATTTGATATTGAGCTTGATGACCCATCCCGTCAATCAAGTATCCACGTAAGGCCCCTTGACTATGCCGACGCGAAGAAAGTGGCATCTACTTTGTCGGCCTTGGCTCAAGGTGGAAAGAAGAAGAGCCCATCGTTTGCACCACCACCGCCGTCCAATGTGCCTGGAGCTCCTGGCGCGTCGTCAGGAACAGCGACCGCTGAATTTGACGATAATGTTAAAATTACGGCAGACGAATCCTCTAACTCGCTTTTGATCTCCGGAAGTCGCTCATCCTATCAGGCCGTCAATAGCATTATCCGCAAGCTTGATATCAGAAAGAGTCAGGTCTTTATTGAGGCAGATATTCTTGATCTGGCAACTGATAATGGCTTCAACTTTGGGACATCTATCTTCAGCGGCGCAAAGTCTGGTCAAACTCAAATGGCGACGACTTGGCAGGGCGCCAAGATGGGTTCAATTATTTTGTCGCAGGCCACGGGAACAACGGCGGCTGGTGCCAAGGAAGCTGCTGGTGCATTTGCTGAAGATATGACAATTGGAATTCTTGCATCAAAAGAAGTGACAATTCCTGGCATTGGTAAATTTTCTCCGGGTGCTTTGATTAAGCTGATCAAGACCGACAATAATGCGCGAGTGCTTTCTAGTCCGCACATTATGACCGCTGATAATGAAGAGGCGCAGATCGCTGTGGGCGAGAAAGTATTCTTCAGATCCCAGCAAGATCCAACGGCTGGCTCCTCTGTCCCTGTCTCAAAGGTAGAAAATGAAAAGGCGGAACTTTCACTCAGCATAAAGCCAAATATTTCAAATTCAAACTATGTGACTCTTAAGGTTGGTATTGATGCCAACTCGATCGAGGGAACGGATGCCGTCTCTAATCTTCCGAAAGTAAAGACTAGAAAGACATCCCAGCTATTAACGGTTAAGAGTGGGCAGACTGTAGTTATCAGTGGTCTTGTTCAGACACAAAAATTTGAGAAGTTTCAGAAAATTCCTTTACTTGGTGACATTCCGATTCTGGGCTGGCTATTCCGCAATAGTGAGATTCGCAGCCGCACCAGCAACATGATGGTCTTTTTAACGCCTCACGTCATCCATGGCGCCGACGATCTTGCAGCGATCTATCAATCGAAGTTGAAAGAGCGCGATGAGTACCTTGAGTATGTCTACGGGGGGAGCTTCAAGGAAGACCGCTTCTATGCTCTACTTCCAACCTCCGACGATGGAAAATATGTTCCAGACGCCAAAGATGAGGATGAAAAGCGAAGACGCGAAGAGGTCCGCTCTGCTTATATGAATGACGCACCCATGGAAAGTGCTGTTAAGGATGAGAAGAAATCGGAACTGACAGAACCAACCCCAGTGCCGATGAATGCAACGCTTGGTAACGGGTCTGGTGGAGGAGACGCAGGAATATCGGCTCCGCCTCCTGGCGCACCACCGCCGCCACCGCCGCCGATGGAAAATGATATGCCGCCGCCGGAGCCTCCTATGATGGACGAGCCGCCGCCACCGCCGCCACCGATGGAGTGATGCTGACATGACTGATAGTTCCGACAAAACCAAAGAAAGTGATTCCGCGGATGGTGAATCCCCTAAGTGGAGTCATTTGCCTACAGTACCTATTCGTAAGATGGCAAAAAAGACTTTGGGGGAAATCCTCACAGAGTCGACCAACATCACGAAAGACCAGCTCGATGAGGCTTTGAAGGCCCAAGCGTCCCAGGCTGGCTCCAAGCTTGGCGAGATATTGATCGAAAAAAATCTAGCCACTGAAGAGGATATTCAGAGAGCTTTGGCCTACCAGTTGGATTTACCGTATTACAATCGACTCCCCGTTAATGATATTGATCCTGGATTGGTTGACTCGATTCCGATTTACTTTTGTCGGGATAACAAGATTCTGCCGGTGGCCCGTGATGATTTTAGCGTAACCGTAGCCGTAGCGGATCCGTTAAATATTTTTCCTCTCGACGATCTTCGGTTGATCATCTCGGCCAATATCAGCATGGTTGTGACCAGTGCTAGCCAAATCGACAATGCCATCAACCGCGTCTACGAGCGTTCTAACGACTCAAGTCAGAAGGTGATTGATGAGCTAAACGTTCCTGACGTGAACGCCGATGAGGATCTGGATCAAGCACGAGACCTTCTCGAGAGCTCTGATGACGAAAAGCCAATTATTAAATTGGTTCACGGTTTGTTAGCCCGAGCTGTGAAAGAAAAAGCATCTGATATTCATATCGAGCCCTATGAATCAGAAATAATGGTCCGTTTCCGTATCGATGGAGCTCTTCAGGATAAAATGGAAATCCCTCGCCGTCACGGAAACTCCCTGGCGTCACGTGTGAAGATTATGGGTAAGTTGAACATTGCTGAAAAGCGTGTTCCTCAGGATGGTCGAATCAGCATCAAAGTTGCAGGCAAAGAAATTGATGTTCGTCTCTCGGTATTACCGACGGCACACGGAGAGCGCATCGTAATGCGTCTTTTGGATAAGTCCTCGGGAACTAAGCGTCTGGATCAGATGGGCTTTGATCCAGAAATCTACCAAAAGTGGACGTCTTTAATTGAGCAGTCACACGGAATTATCCTTGTTACCGGTCCTACGGGTAGCGGTAAGTCGTCGCTTCTCTATGCGGCGCTGACTCATATCAACACAAGCGATATCAATATCCTTACAATCGAAGATCCAGTTGAATACCAGCTAAATGGTGTCGGTCAGATCCAGGTGAACGACAAAGTGGGGATGGGTTTTGCTGAGGGCTTGCGCTCGATTCTTCGTCAGGATCCGGATGTCATCATGATTGGTGAGATCCGTGATGCGACCACAGCGCAGATTGCTATTCAATCTTCGATGACCGGTCACTTGGTGTTGAGCACTTTGCACACCAATGACACTGCTTCGACGGTCACCCGTCTCATGGACTTCCATATCCAGCCTTTCCAGATTACCTCAGCAGTGCTTGGCGTTATGGCGACCCGTCTGCTCCGTAAGCTTTGCGTAAACTGCAGGGAGGCCTATGTGCCGTCTGATAGGGATCTCGCTATGATGGAGATCACGCGTCAAGAGCTTGGAGACCGCAAGATTTACAAGAGCGGTGGTGGGTGTGATCGCTGTCAGAATGTGGGTTATAAGGATCGTATGGGTATATACGAGCTTCTTGTTTTTGATGACGAGATTCGTGATGTGATTGCCAAAACTCAGGATGGCAAAGTTATCAAGAAAGCTGCGTTAGAAAAAGGTATGGTTACCTTGCGAGGTGCCGCGATCAAAAAGGTTATTGCAGGCTTAACGTCTCTGGAAGAAGCACTTCAGAATACGCAGGCCGATGATTTTGAAGCACTTGACGCTTGATGTTTGATGCGATAGTGGAAGGTTAATTAGATGCCGGTTTATCGCTACAAAGGTTATGACGCCGCGACGGGTGCTGCCCGTAAGGGGACGATTGACGCGGAGTCACAGAAGGCTGCGCGCGCAAAGCTTAAATCTCGCGATAAAATTCTCGTATCGGAGATGACGGAGGAAGTGGCAATTGATCGATTGAAGCGATCAAAGCCACTGTTTGGTTCCGGTGTTAACACCACGGACGTGGCGATTATGACGAGACAATTTGCCACGTTGCAGTCCGCTCACTTACCCTTGGATGAAACGCTAAAAGCACTGACAAATCAGGTTGAAAACGAAGTTCTTCGTAATGCCCTGAGTAACGTAAAAGAGCAGATTTCTGAGGGTAAGTCACTCTATGAGGCCTTGGGCTCTTTTCCGACAATCTTTGATCGGCTTTATGTCAACATGGTTAAGGCTGGAGAGGCGTCTGGAACACTTGGTCTTGTTTTGACGAGGGTTGCGGACTTTATCGAGTATCAGGTGAAGATTCGCGGCCAAATCATGGGTGCACTCATGTATCCGGCCGTCATGATTGGTGCGATGGGTATTATCACGGCCGTGATGTTCATCGCAGTTGTTCCAAAGATGCAGGTTGTATTCAAAAGTATGAAAGTTACGTTGCCTTGGTATACAAAGACTCTTATCGGTCTTTCTGAGTTCATACAGACTCGATGGTACTTGATAATTGCTGCCACGGCTCTCATCGTTTACTTATCGAAGAGATGGTACGCTACGCCTAATGGTCGCAGGACTTTCGATAGTAATGCTCTGACTATGCCCATTTTCGGTGGAATTGTTATGCGTGTAAACGTTTCGCGATTCACAAAAACCTTGAGTACACTGCTGTCATCGGGTGTTCCTATCTTGGGGGCTCTTGAGATCACCAAAAACATCATTTCTAACACCCTGATCAACGAAGCTTTGGAAAACGCCCGAGTTGCCGTGCAGGAGGGGCAAAGCCTAGGGGTGAGTATCGAAAAATCTCAGCTCTTTCCGCCATTGGTGACCTACATGATTATGACAGGAGAGAAAACTGGCCAGCTTGAGGAGATGCTCGGACACGTGGCAGTTGCTTATGATGCTGAAGTTGAGCGTAAGGTGGAGTCTTTGATTGGCCTGATTGAGCCCCTCATGATTATTGTGATGACAGTTGGTGGTGCCGGTATTTTGGGGGCTCTCATGGTGCCAATGCTTTCTATTATGAATCAATTACGGTAATATCCAATATTGACTGGAATTTAGGACAGGAGTTTCTATGCGCCTCAATGGATTGAGTTCAAATTTTGCAAGCAGAGCCAGTTTTTTAAATAGGCCTTTCACAGCAGTCCGCCAAGCAGGCATGTCGATGATTGAGATTATGATCGTAATTTCGCTTATCGGTATCCTGATGACTTTTATTATCAGAAACGTAATGCAATCAGCCGACAACGCAAAAGCAGATGCGGCACAAATTGGTATGAATATGTTGGTTCAGGATTTGCAGCGTTTTAAATTGGACACCAATCGCTATCCAACATCGGAGCAGGGGTTAAACGCTCTTCTCAACAATCCGGGCGGCGATGTTAAAAACTGGCGCGGACCATATACAGAGGAAAACAAACTGAATGATCCGTGGGCAGTGCCGTTTCAGTATGAATCTGACGGACGCACTATAAAGATGACATCATCTGGCCCGGATCAGGCCATGGGAACAGAAGATGACATTACATATCCACCTAACAAGGGTGCTGAGAAAACTCAGTAATCCCTGGTTGCATACGACGGTACTGTTCATGCGACGAGCGCGATCTGCCGCAAATCAAGGACCATACCCTGATAAAGAGTCGGGGATGACCATGATTGAAATTGCGGTCGTGATTGCGCTCATTGCATTTCTATATTCAATAGCTGTACCGCAATTTTCTCTTCGGACAGGATCCGAGGCTGCGACGAAAGTTCAGCGTGTCGCAGATGATATTCGTGCGGCATTTGATCTTGCTGTGCTGAACAACAAAACGTATCGAATGGCATTCGTCTTGGCGACGGGTGAATATTACCTTGAAGAGGCCGACAGACCACTTCATTCCCTGGGTGACGGCAAAGGTGGAAAGGATCCGGCTGAAGAGGACGAAAAAGCTAAAAACGAAGAATTCGACGCCGTGACGACAGAATATAAATCCATGGCCGGTGATCCCGTCAAAGACGATAAAGGTGAGGTCATCCCGGGTGGCAATGAGTCACCGATTTTGAAGTACCGCGAAAATGCCCGTGGTCCTCGCTGGACGCGTGTTGAGGGTCTCGAGTGGCAAGATCGCACGGTTGGGCCTTATCTCCTTGTGTCTGAGATGCAGGCTGAGCATCACGATCAAAAGCAGTTGATGACAGACTTGGGCGAAACTGGGCGTGCGTTCATCTATTTTTTTCCAGCTGGCTACGTTGAGAAGTCCTATATTGTCATTGCCTTTAAGAAGGATCGTATGGTCGTCGATGAGGACCAAAAGCCTTATACAATTGTGACACGCCCGTTTTTGGGATCTGCTGAAGTGAATAGTGGCACTGTGGAGATTGATGTTCATGACCTTAAAGATGAATCAGGACAATCCTGACGGGGCAAAAAAAACCTTTGCGCTTCGACTCGCCGAAAGAAGTTTCACGCTTGTTGAAACGGTTGTTGCAGTATCGCTGATCGCGCTCCTTATTATTGAAGTTAGCGCAGTTCATGGTAATGCCATTAATTTTGCAGACTATAGTCGAAAGGCTTTACAGGCATCATACTTGGCAAAAAGAGTCATGTCTCAGGTTGAGTATCAGTCCTCATGGAGAACTCCATTGAAAGATCTGGCCACCAGCGAGAAAGACAAAACCTTTGAGGACACTCCAGATTTTACCTACAACCTCACCATTGAGCCTCTTCCCAATGCCTTGGAGCTCATGTTTAAAATTATGAGTGGTGGTTTGCTTGGTGGCGATGATGGGGAGGATTCAGGTGGCGCTGACGGTGACGGTGGTAAACCGGGGGTCGGTGCGATGCTTGAGCAGATCAAGGGTATGGTAGAAACAGCGGTCGGTGAAGATCCCATCTGGATGGCGCGTGTAGAGGTGTTTTGGCCTGAGGGCGCTCGCCGATCGTCTGTGGATTTGTCTATGATAATCACGGATACCAAAAAGCTTGAAACAACGCTCGGCCCATTGTTAGCAAAGGCACCGACTGCTAATCCCGCTCCTAATCCAAATCCTAATCCTAATCCTAATCCTAATCCAAATCCTAATCCAAATCCAAACTGATCAGAATTTAAGGAAAATTTTTTGCGTAATTCGTCATCAAATCAGTCCGGCTTCTCACTTCTTGAAGTGATGATCACCATGAGTATCCTGTTGGCACTCGTGGTCGGGGTGTCGACGATGCTGCGTTCGTCCATTGACGTCAAAACGGCTTTAGCGCGTGATGCAAGGATTACTCACCGACTGTCTACCGCAATCAATCGTATATCCTGGGATATCGAGCATGCATTCGTTGTTGGTCTCAATGATACACCGCGAGGCGGTTCAGAGCGTCGATTTAAAACTATATTTAAAATCGACAAGTCAGGTGATACCGACAAGCTATACCTTACAACGACGGGTAACACGCCGGGGTTTCCTGGAATGCCCGATAGTGATACAGCTTACGTTGTCTATGAAGTCAAGGATGCCCCGGATAGTCCGGGTCGCAAGCATCTTTATCGCGGCGTATCGTTGGCAACACGGGATGATCTCAAAGAAGATCCGCCGATGAAGATATTTGTTAGAGATATAAAAATTTTTCGAGTGGTTCCATGGCGTGGTGATGATTGGTCGACCGATCGATGGGACAGTGGTCGTGGTGAGTGGCGAGATCGTATGCCGACGATGGTACGTGTTGAGATTGAGACATGGAATGAGGACGATGAGTTAAGATCAGAGGCGTTGGACTCGTCCGCGGCTACCACGGTAGCAGTTAAAACGGTGGTTGCCATTCAGCAAGCGCGAAACATGAAGGAACTGAAGCAGCCATCAAACTCAGTGAAGTGGTATTAATCAATGCAGAGATCCCCTGATAAAAAACCGAACCTTCTATTCCTATTTCCTGTTGGAACTCAGGACGCGAACGAGTCAAAGGAGTCTGTATCACACAAGGGAATGGCATTGATGGTGGCAGTCATGATCATGTCTATTATGATGATGTTTGTTGCTGATTTTATCGTGTCATCCACAGTAAACCTTACGAAGGCAGCTGCGCAGCGAGACAATATCAAGGCAGAGTACGTGGCTAAAAGCGGTGCAAATTGGGCGCTTTGGCTCAACCTCTTTGACTATGGGCTCCAGCTTCAGCTCGGGGCTGATCCTACGACGAAAGCTATGAAAGACGCGATTGGTCCCCTCTGGGATAAGCTCAATATTGTATTTCCCTATGATTCCGGGCTTGATCTATCGCAGTCAGATAAGTTTGCACAGATTTTTGGGCTGAGCAGTATTATGGACAGCAATGTCATCAATATGCTGAAGAGCCTAGGCGGCGAACTCGGCGTATTGGTGGAAGATGAAAGTGGTCGGATTAATCTTAATGTCTGCTATTCATCCCAGGCGGAGTGTAATATCACGATGTTGCAATTGGAATCCTTGTTGAATTGCACTGCCGTAGAGCAAGACTACAATAAGCAGAATAATGTGAAGCCATCTGAATTGGTTCGCCGCATCAAAGATTACATCGATAAGAACAATGTCGCGGAAAGTGGTAGTGGTTTTAGTGATGAAAATGATCCTTATGGTAAACGAAATCCACCTCAGAAAACCAAAAACTCGCCTCTCGATAATATAAATGAGCTTCTTCAGGTTGAGGGGTGGACCCGTGAGCTCCACGAATATTACGCTCCATATCTAACAGTGTGGCCGTTTTTAGATGTAACGAATAAAAATGCATTCAAATTAAACATCAATACGATGCCACCAGAGGCGTTGCGATGTGTGTTTGGTCGCGAGTTGAATAATCCAGAGGCGATTGAACGATTTGTGCGTCGTTACAAGGATCTGATGGAGAAGTCTGGTCGTATTGCAGGTAGCGATTCGGAGCTGCAGTCGATCCTTGGTGATCTTGTCGGCTATAAAAGTGAGGGCTCCGACAAGGGCGGTGCGTCCGATCGAGTTTCGTGGTTGACCACAGAAGCTAAGGCCTTTCGTATCAAAGCCAAAGGAATCGTTGGAGAACAGACGCGAATTTTAGAATATGTCATTCAGCGATCCAACGCCCAACAGCTGGCCGCAAGCAACGGTGGTCCGCCATGGTCTCTCTCCTACTTTAAAATGTATTAAGGACCTCTCCCAAGTTTCCGTTTTGACATCCAAAATGTCATAATATTGGAGTTATTGATTTAACTTCTGGGACGAGCCACACATGCAAAAAGTTATCGGTCTTGATATTGGTAGTTACTCCATCAAAGCTGTCGAGATTATCAACTCTTTTAAGTCCTACCAGATAAAGAACTTCTACGAACTCGAGATGCCGTTTCGGGACGATGTTGAGAAAAACGTGCTTTTGGCGCAAACCTTAGAGCAACTATTCAAAGACAATAATCTTCAGGCTGACCGTATTTTAACCGCAATGCCGGGTCAGTATATTTCAAGTCGGATCGTGCCAGTTGGATTTGCGGATCCTCGTAAAATTTCGATGGCCGTTATGTCGGAAGTTGAAGACGCAGTCCCATTCGATATGGACGATATGATTATCGATCACCAGATTCTCGGTCAGGGTACGGATGGTCGAACGATTGTCATGGTCGTGATGACAAGAAAAAGCTTTCTCAGAAGCTTTTTAGATCATCTGGGACGCGTCAATATTGATCCTAAACTGGTTGATGTCGATAGTTTGTCATTTTACAATCTCGCACCTTATTTACGACTCGACGTCAATGATTGTGTAGCTATGGTCGACATTGGCCATGAGAAAACTTCTGTTTGCATTGTCAAAGGTGGTCAACTCAAGATGTTTAGGTCCATCAACATTGGTGGATCTTATTTGACAGAATTTTTAGCCCGCGACCTCGAATCAACGTTTGAGGAGGCTCAAGCAATCAAGCATAGAGTAAGCCGCGTCCACTGTGAGAGGGATCCGATCGTCGGACTCAGTGAGCAGGATCGTCTGGTGGTCGAGAGAATGACATTGGCTTGTAACGCTATTGTGAAGGACTTGGGGCGTACGCTCTATGCATTTAAAACCTGGGATCGCTCTCAGATTTCAAAGATTTTTCTATCCGGTGGATCCGCAAGAATTAAAAATATGGATTTGTACCTGAGCGAGCAGCTCGGACTTCCCGTCTATCTCAATCGTTTGGACGCAACAGATCTCAAGATTGATGAAAGTTTATCGGCTAAGGCATTAGTGATGCCGCAAAGCGTCGCTATTGGTATGCGATCAGTAGTTACTGCAAAAAAACACTCTCAAATCAATTTACGTAAGGGAGAGTTTGCGTACGTTCAAAACTATGCCCAGATTATGCGAATTGCCAAAATTGGTGCGCAAGTTCTTGGGGTGGCTTTACTGCTACTGGTCATTTCTTATGGTTTCCGTAGTTTTCTATATAACCGCCAGATGGCGCAACTCGAAAAAGAGTATCAAAAAGAATACTCAAATATCGGCCTCGCAAGGAAAAAGAATCAGGGAAAAATGGACTTTCAAAAATTTCGTGCAGATGTCAGGACATCCGTTGGCAAGGAAATCACCTCGCGACGAGATGCCGTTGATGGTTTTATTGCAAATTCAGGCACCAGCTCTGGTCTGCTAATGCTCCAGGATGTGAGTCAGGCGATTCCGAAAACTACGAAAATTGATGTGACGCAATTTATTTTCTTCGGCGAGCCATCGTCACCCGGTGGGCGCTTGACGCTCAAGGCCGAGACCGATGGTTACTCATCAGTTGAGGCCATCAAGGAGGCTTTGAAGAAAGTTCCAACTATTTCCGACCTCGAAGAAAAGGCGTCTGGAGGAAAGCCGGGAACTGATAACAAAGTTATCGAGTTTACATTTAATATGAATTACAAGCCGCGTGGCTCTGGTAAGAAGGGTTGAGGTGAGACAATGAGTGCTCTTGAGGATTTTCAGGAGAAAGTTCGCAACCAGTGGTCTTCATTCACCAATGAGTTGCGTAAGAGGATTTTTGGGGCCAACAACGAGAACTTGGATCTTTTGGTAGACTCGTTCTACAAGTTGGAGCCTCCCCAGCGTAATGCTGTGCTCGCTGGAGGGGTCGCTCTCCTGGGTTTTTTGGTATTCGGATTTATTGCTCTATATTTTGCTCAAGTGTCCTCACTCAATCGTGAATTGAATAAGCGTTTTGATGCCCTGTATGAAATTCGCGAGTTAAAAGCTGACTATCTGCGAGAAGACAGACGGTTTCAAGCGTTGACGGAGGCGATAAATGGCGGCTCTGGGGCGCTCCGGATCAAGCCTTTTTTTGAGAAAGTTGCCAATGAGCAAGGCGTGCAACTCGAGGGATTGACGGAGACTAAAAGCCAGCTTCCCGCAGAGAATGCTCTTAGTGAGAAGTTTCAGGAGGTCCGTGTTGACATGAGATTGAATAACATCTCGATTCCCAAGCTGCTCAACTTCGTTGTTGAGGTAGAGAAAACCGGTGGTTTTATTCGCGTTCAGGAGCTTCAAATCAGGGCTCGTTATGGAACAAAGCTGTTTTTTGATGCTCAGATCAAGGCGCGCGGACTCGCGGCCATAGGTTCGTAGGAGACTTCTATGACGATGAAAAGCCCAAAAACAATCGCTGCGATGGTTGCGATTTTCTTCGTGAGTTTCCTTTTGTTTCTTTATTTGTCTTTTCCCTATGGAGTTTTAAAAGAAGCCATATCAAGTCAATTACAGGTGGCTACGGGTGTTACGGTAAGGATGGAGTCCTTTGGTCCGGCTTTTCCGTTTGGCTTCTCTGGTCAGGGTGTTGAGATTTACAAGGGACAGTCAAGTCGAGTTAAATTCCGCCACGTTTCAGCCAAGCTGAGTCTTCTGCAGCTTCTGGCGTTGAGACTTGCTGTCAATCTTGACGTTGAGGATGAGCAAGGCGGTGAACTAGAAGTCGGCGTTGGATTTGCTTTGATCGACATTATCACAGGCCGAATTGGTATGCCTTCATATGCTTCTATGACAGCAAATAAGTTCCAGCTGCAGTCCTTGACGGATTTTGCAATTCAATCAGCTGTCGCCGCTGGTGTTGGCGGACCGATTGCGGGCCAGCTCCTAGCCAAATTGGGTATTAAGGGAAAGCTCAACGGGAAAGTCAATCTCTCTCTAAACGGTAAAAATATTGCCCAATCTAGCGGCGATTTAAAGATCAACTTCACGGATGCGCTACTTGTATTGTCCGATCCCTCGCTGGATTTCCCAGACCAAGCATTTAAGATGGCGCAACTAACGGCCAGCCTATCCTCAGGGACTCTCAACATCGATCCCACCACCAGGTTTATGACTGAAGAGCTTGAGATGGGTGTTGATGGTAAAGTGGTCCTCAGGGCACAGACAGCCAACAGTGACTTGAGTTTGAAGGCCTTCGTTCGCCTGAAAGGCTTGCTTGGAGAACAGTACGGGCCCATCATCGACGCGTTCAGCAATGGTATGGGCAAAAACGGCTCTGTAAGCCTACAAATTGCGGGAACTCTAGCGGCGCCGCAGATGAATCCAATCTGAGTTAGTAAGGGCGGCACTTTTGACTTTGGGTCGAAAATTGCCGTAAAATTGATCTAAGGGCAATCCTGTGACAAGACGGGTGAGTGAAGTATGGCTACATGGCCTGAGAGAGCTTGCACCGCATTGACGGTCTACTACGAACGAGGCGTTCGTGCGTTGGAGTTGATCAAGCGGAATGAGTGGGAAGAAGCTGAGGCCATTTTGAACCTGCGTAAAGCAGCGTTTCATAACTTCCGCGCAGCTGATCACCAGGCCCTGAAGCAAGGTTACACAGCCGAGCAGGACGCTCAGCTTAAAACGATCTGGAGCCAGATCTGTGCCGTTGACGCTGATCTTCTCTCTGCAATGGAGGGAGCAAAAGTTGCGATGGAGACAGAACTCGTTCGGGTCTCGAAAGTCAAGTCTACGCTCGGACGATTCCGGTCGGGACAGGTCTTGGAGTCCCATCTGGAAAAACCAGTGTAACGCATCAGGGAATCGAATCGAGTTAAATAATATTTATCCATACTGAGGAGAAAAAGGCATGTCTAGCAACGCGACCAAGAAACCCAAGTTGGCACTTGTGTACGGCAATTTGCCAACAGTTGAGGAAATTGATCAGTTCCAGCTCCTCAAAAATACCTATGACGTGTTTGTGATCGCAAGCGACAGTGTCGTGGACTATATTTCTCGTTTATCGAACTACAACGATCTGCGCTGCGTTGCCCTTCCTGATCACGATGATAATCCTACATACCTGCCAGGACTTGAAAAGGCGTTGGCTGGTTTCGATATCGTATTGGTTAAAGAGCGTCTTGGACTTTACGCTTACCAGGCTGTCAAAGCGAAATGGTGTAACAACTTCCGCTTGGCAGTATGGGTTGATAACCTGACTCCATTCCCAGGCGAAGACCTGGATCAGTTCCGTATCATCCGTCAGGAGCTTGCGAACGCAGCTGATTGCTACATTGTACAGAGTGGCGCTGCTCGTGAGGCATTACTTCTCGAGGGTGTCGAGGAAGCACGTATTACCTTCTTCGAACCGTTTGTAGCACCACGCGTTAAGCGTAGCCAAAAAGCTCGCGCCAAAGCGATGCAGCTTCTTGGATTGAAGGACGGCGACTACTTGATCGGTCACCTTGGTCAGATCGAGTGGGAAGAAGATCTTCTTCTTCTTCTTCACGCTGCAAAAGCAGCTATGAATAGCAATGCCTCATTGAAGCGCAGACTCCGCATTGCTCTCTGTGGTGTTGGATCTGCATCAGAAGAGCTTAACGAAAGAGCGTCAAAACTAGGTCTAAAGGGACGATTGCTCTTTGTTGCACCGGGTCGTGATGCTTACGACGCGATGCATCTTGCCTGTGATGCCTTCTTCTACAGCACAACGGCCCACCATGATCGTACAGAAGGCGATCCATACCGCCTTGTTACTGCTATGGCTAACAAGGTACCCGTTATTGCATCGCGAAATCCTCTAGTTGAAGAGTATGTGGGCAAGCATCGCATCGACTTCTGCCCAGGCTCCATCGACAGCTTAGCGGCAGCAATTGAAAAAGCTGCTGAAGCGAAGTCTTTGGTTAACAACATTGCGGCCAAAAATGCTTCGACTTATGAGCAACGATTTAATCAAGACCGCGTGACTCGTCGTATGACGACAGCGATTCATGACATGACTCAGCGTGACATTCGTCGTGACTACAACGCAATTGATCGTGCGGTAATTGAGGTTGAGTCTTGCATTAATACGGGTGACTACCTTGATGCTGTTGATCGCATTGAAATGCTGTTCTCCACTGGCGCGGTGCCGCTATATCATCAGGCAAACTTGCTACGTTTGGTTGGTGATTGCTTCACACGTCTGGGTGATTCAACCAGCGCGAAAAATGCGTATAGTCGCGCTATCAATTTGGATCCATTCTCCGCGAAAGCGCATATCGGTCTTGGAACCGTAGCTCTTACTCGCAATAGTCATGATGGCGCGGTCATTCACTTCCAGAAGGCGGTTAGTCTTGCTCCCAATGATGAAATGGGTAGCTTTGGTCTCGGGCTTGCGTTCCAGGGTCTTGGTGAAATCAACGAGGCGAACAAGTGGGTTGCTAATGCTTGTCGCTTGAACCCGATGAACGCTCCTGCAGTGTTTACGCTGGTAAAGTTGGCATTCGATCGCAATAGTTTTGACGATGCTCGTGATGCACTATGTCGCTACATCGCTCAAAAACCTCAGGATTTGAACATGGTGTTCTCGTTGGCTGGTATTGAGTACAAGACCGGTAACAACACCGCTGCGGAGATGTTGTTGACTCAGATGCTGGCGATCGATCCGAACGACGCGCGTGCACATCAGTTGCTTGCGCAAATTCGTGGTGGCCACGAAGCTCAAACAAGCTCTAACGCCCGCTAATTTCTGTGATTGTAAAAGATGGCGGGCGCTTGGTGTAGACCTTGCGCCCGCCGGTTTCTTCAAGGTGATGTATGCTCAAAAGGCTTGTTTTAAATCAGAAGACGATCCCAGTTCCAGTGCCCATCAAGACACTGGCCGAGGCCTGTGCGTGGATCGATGAAATCCTGGTTCCAGCTGGCGAGACGGTAACGTCAGCGACTTTGGATGGAAGAGACATCCTTGATTTATGGTCCGCGCCTAGAATCGGCGGGGGTATTCAATTGCATCCAGATAGTCGGATTGAAATTCGTGTTGAGAGTCCCGAAGACCTAGCTCTCCAGACCCTAGACACGATTCACGCGCTTTCTGGAGCTATTCTGCGTGGTATCAAAGCGCTAGCTGTCCACCTTTGGCAGGCTCGTCAGAATGAAATTCAGCCAGAGCTAAAAGTTGTCCGTGAGGACCTGGATCTGATTTGCGAGCTTTTGGATCGTATGGATGATATGGGGTTAGCCGGTAGTATTGATTTGACGCTGGTGCGTGATTTGAAGGTCAGAATGCGCAGTATAGGAGTTTGTCTGACAGCGGCTACGTCTATCGGCGACTGGAAAGGATCTGCTCAAATTCTGCTGCGTGATACCAGCACGGCTGTGGGACTCGAGACGACTCTTAAGCAGCTGATGGATGAGAGCGAATCGTGTCACCTGCGACTTTTGACGACCAGATCTTCGAATCGCCTGGGTGCCAGAGCTGAGTCCAAGTGAGAGGGGTTGGACCTCACTTGGTCACGGAGAAAATTTAGCTAAAATTTGCTGTGATTTTGCCCACCCCGGAGGTGGGCTTTTTTCTGTTTTTTATGGCCCTTGGGGTTCTTCCGATACCACTTCCATCTTATGTGGGCAGGAGTGGAGCCAGTGTTTTTAACGACAGTCGCAAACTTTTCACTTTTTACTTCCATTTTTTTCTCCCTTGATCTCATGGCAGCGACGTTGCCATCTCGGATGCCTTTTTCGGGGAAACCAAAAGATACGGTTGATCCAGAGTTGGAGTCTTGGATGCGTGCGCATTCAAACCTAATCCCCGTAGCTGAGATGACGAGCGATCAGATTCTCGTATGGGTAACTGACAAAGATCCTGTGGCTAAGGCATTGATCGTTTTGGAGTCAGGAGGCTCATCTGTAGCTGGCGTTGCAAAACAAGTTCAAGGGAAGGCGGTTGTGTCGAGTGACGCTGGTAATGCAGCTCTTGACAGCCTTCGCGTACAAACAATTAAAGATACTCCTAAAATAATAAAAACTGAGCTCAACAAGCCTGCGAGTGATCGCAGTCCAATGTTGGCTGATTTGTATCTTGAATGGTTGCCGTTGTCGGGTGCACAGGATGAGTCAGGTGAATTAGCACAGCGGATCTTTAAAGAGGAACCGGTCAACAGTTGCTCGTCCAAGGCGCGTGCGGTCGCAGCCATGACTAAAGACAAGCTGGCGGGCATGAACACAGAGCAAATACTTGAAGCAATTCGGCAATCTAAATCATATCGATCCATGACACACCGCAGACGCTATTTGGAGTCCATAGCTGCGTCTATCTCGGAGTCAAAGCGTCAAGAAGTCATCAAGGAATTTCGTGCAAACGCTCAGGATCTACCACTACTACTTCGCCGCTTCCCGTGGTTACAGGAAGATGATCTTGCCCGTGCGCCGGCGTCTACGATCTTTTTAGATATTGGTCGACAAGTGCGACGGAAAAAATGCAAAGATGCAGAACATTCGTTTCAGAAAATCTTAGAAACCCAGTTGCCAAAAGAAAGCCTCGAATATGCAGTCGACGCTGGCACTGAAATTGAACGTTGTTACCGAGCCGAGCGCCGGGCGGCATCGGTGGCCTTCTGGCAAAGAATGGTTCCCAAGATGGAAAAGACGTACGGAAAAAGTGGAGCTCTATGGGTTAAAGTTCGTCAGGGATACTTAAAGTGGGTTGCGGCAGAGCTCGATGAAGCCAATAAAATTTTGCAGCAGATCATAAAAGAGGCCACCCCTGCGACGGAGTATCAGGCGGTCATCGCAAAAGCTATTTATATGCAGGGAAAAGTTGCGGAAGATCAGGGTGATCTCGACCATGCGTCAAAGTTTTTTGCAAATTACGTAGATCGATTTCCTACGGAAGAGGATTTTGAGCTGGCTTTCAATAGTCTAGTGGTGAACTTTGCTGCCAAAAAACAGTGGAAGGAAATGCTTGTTCCTCTGGAGAAATTTATGGCGGATCAGTCGAAAGTCCATATGGATAAGCGTCCCGTCGGACTGACAGCGTTTACAATGTTCTGGCTTGGGCGTGCGCAATTGCATCTGGGACGCGTAGATCTGGCAAAGGACATTTGGCGCCGTTTGGCAGGCGAATATTACAGCACGTTCTATGGTGCAATGGGTCATTATCTTCTTGAGCAAACATCTGGGCAGAGTTTTGCATTGGAGCCGTCCCGCGTTAGTGGATTTAACTTCGCGGAACTGGAGTTTCCCCTTAGTGCAGAAAACAAAAAGGCCTCCAGGAGAGCAGTGGCCTTTTTAAGAGCTGGATTCCCTGCGAAGGCTCGCTGTGAGGTGGAGGAACTCGTTGCGGCATCAGAGACCGACTACGAGACAATGTTAATTCGAACGCTGCTATTGCACGCGAGCGGTTCCTGGCTTGATGCTATCAAAATCTTCGATGTGATTCCGCGCAGTGTCCGCAATGGATTGCCTGTTGGATTCGAGAGGGTTCTCTTCCCGAGAAAGTATGTTGACATCGTCAAAACCAAAGCAGAAAAGCTGGATATGGATCCGGATTTTGTATTCGCATTGATGCGCCAAGAGTCAGTCTTTGCTCCTGATGCTACGTCACCCGTTGGTGCAACAGGATTGATGCAATTGATGCCAAGTACAGCAAAACTAGAGGCAAATAAGCTTTCTGGCGACTACATAGATGGTGAGGGGCGTAGTGCCATACTGCAGGCACTTGGTAATGAGTCTTCACTGCGTGACCCTGAAATTAATGTAACTTTAGGCGTTCATCACCTTTGGCGGCTCATGAAAACTTATAAGTCGCCAGTATTTGCGCTCACGGCCTACAACGCAAGCCCCGCTGCAACCGTCAAGTGGCAGAAGACCATTGCTTCAGATGATTGGCTCACATTCATTGAGCGCATTCCTTACAAGGAAACTCGCTCCTATGTGAAGCTGATTCTCCGTAATTATTTTTATTATAAACGCTGGTACAACATCCCGGATGGAAAGAGTCAAATTCATATCGACACCGTGGTCGAAGATCTGATCAGCCTCGCCAAGTCTGGTCAAGCGGGTCAAGCGATTAAGCCCTCGAGCGGTCACTGAATCTAGGATGCGCCCTTTTGGTTGTGGGGAGCAGCCGCCTCGCAAGCTGGTAGCTTCAGGCATGTTTCATTGACTCTTGAAATCACAGGGAAGCTGGTTAGGTCCGCATTAAACCTCTTTGCATTATAAATTTGCGGCACCAAGCAAAGATCGGCAATGGAAAGAGAGTCGCCAAAACAATAGGTCTTAGCAGTCGTTTGAAGTAAGGTTTCCAACTTGATAAGTCCAGCCGAGATCCACTCTTTAGCCCAGGCTGCTTGTGCATTGGGATCACTGCTGTAACGCTTGAGGACAGCGAGATTTTGTACCGGCTGAATTCCACTGACGATCAACTGACATATCTGGCGAACACGCAGACGATCGAGCGGATTTTTTGGTAGGAGTGGTTTTTCAGGGTATTCCTCCTCTAGCCATTCGAGTATTGCCAATGATTCGCCGAAAATTCTGCCATCGATTTCAATAGCGGGCACATAGCCACCGGGATTTTTACGCAAATACTCCGGACTGCTTTGCTCTCCTTGTAAAAGATTTACGGGCACATCACTGAAGTGGATTCCTTTGTGGTGCAGTGACCAACGAACACGCCACGAACAGCTGGATCGCCAATAATGATAGAGTGTCAGATCGTGCTTCATACTTGCCGCCATGAATTACCCCTTTAAGTTTAGTGGAACCGGGTTACCTATTTTCATCTCGGTTGTCGTATTGATACATCGCAGTGCAATGACTTCAACCCCAGCCTTTACTGCGGCGCGTAAAGCTAGTCCATAGTCGGGGTCAATGGAGTCTGCAGGAGAAAATTCAGCACCGTCAGGACGATTGACCAAAAAAACCATGACAGCCCGTTTTCCGGCTTGTTTGACGGTAACGAGCTCTTCTAGGTGCTTTCGGCCCCTTTCCGTTACCGCATCGGGAAAAAGAATTTGCTGGCCGCGACGCAAAGTTGTGTTTTTGATCTCAACATAGCATTCCGGTTTATCTTTAGATTCTAGGAGGACGTCGATCCGACTGTTTTTGCCATACTTCACTTCACGTCGAGCTGAGTCATAGCCAGCAAGCTGGGGTATTAGTCCATCTTTTATGCCTTCAAATACAACTTGATTAGGCCTGGCTGTGTTGATGCCGATGAATCCATCTTCGATCTCCGTAAGCTCCCATGTCCAGGCAAGCTTTCGGTTTGGATCACTTGAGTGAGTCATCCAGATGATTGAGCCTTCCTGATAGCAGCTTTCCATGCTTCCGGTATTAGGGCAGTGCGCGGTCACGATCGTTCCGTCCGAAAGTTTTACGTCGGCAAGGAAGCGTTTATAACGTTTTAATAGTGTGCCCTTATGCAAAGCTGTCGAAAAGTGCACCGTCTTCCCTTTCGATGTCTTTGATCTGCTCGACGCTGGCGAGTTTCATGCCGTATTTTCGCAGCTTCTCTGAGTAAACCTTGTGTCGTTCCTTTAACTGGCGAATCGTTTGCCGATAGGCCATGTGAATGATCTGCGTTCTGATGCGGTAGCGCATGGGGCTACCTGCCATCAGGTGGGCGACCTCTTCATCGGGTTGAAATACAATAAAATCAGTATCGGGATAGCGCTCTGTCAGGTGAGTCAATACAGAGTGAAAACGCGTATACACGAGAGCCTTAATCGTCTGGATCAAAGCAAAGTAGCCGCCTTTTTTGTCGAGTGTCCCGGGGATCAATGAGCCAAGCGGTTTAACGGGGTCGATGATAAATATTAGTTTACAGTCTCGTTCAACAACGAGTTCCAGGTTACAGGTCTTTGTGATCTGACCATCGATGAACCATCGATCGCCAAGTTGTGACGGCTCAAAAACAAGTGGGAGTGCACACGAGGCGTAAATCGCCTCACTAATAGGAATGTTGCTCCATGGTTCGCGTCCAAAGACGACGTGTTCGAACGAGTCCATGTCTGTTGCGCCAATGTATAACTCGGTATTTAACGATGGAAAATTATCCTCGCTACCCGATGCCTTTATACAATGTCGAATATAACTGCGTAGGGCTTCGCCCTTGAAGAAACCGGTTGGAATAGCTTTGAGCGTCTGCTTAATCCAGCGCGACGGATCAATTCCAGCCCATGTGAAGCTCTCTCTTAAAAGGCGTGAGATGATGCCTGCGCCCGCTAAATCAAAAACAGTGCTACTCGTAAATGGTTCAATAAGATCAGACTTGCCATGCATGGCCTTGATCACTTCAATGGTGGGGACTTTGCCGGCGATCAGGCTGCAGCCGATACTGCCGCTGGAGACTCCGGAAAAAACGTCAGCATCACGAATGGTGCGTCCAGAGATGCAGCGCTCCAGGGCATGTGTCACGCCAAGTTGATAAAGAAACCCTTCCAGTCCACCGCCACTCATGGCGATGCCGATTCGTGGCTTTTTCTTGTCGTTTACAGTGAGTAAGCCATAAAGCCAGCGAAGGATTGTTGCAGTGTTGCGTGGAGCTACGCAAACATCCTGCACATGGACACGGCCGAGCTGAAAGGCTCTGGCGGTCTGCGTTTTGTGCTTTGCCCGGGCTTTGGCATCGTCAAGAATTGCGACCGATCGGCTCATGGGGAACATAAAGTCAGGTCCCCAAAGTTCCGCAAAACTAGCCACATCCCGGCGGATTTGCTCCAATGCGGCCTCAGCAGGATCTGCGTCGTCTCCTCTTTCATCATAGACCAGCAGGTCAACGGGGTGCTGCCTGAGATGCGGAGTCACAGCATTGATGTTCGTTAATAGATGAAGTCGCAGCGTTACGCCTGGCATTAAATAATGCGTAATTTCCCACCCAGGACCAATGGCTGAGCGGTCGTCTATCGGTTGGCCGTTTAGATGAACAATCGATTTGCGGACCGTCTCACTTTGGCTCGGTGACGCCAGATAGACAACATGCTTAATCATGGTTGGCTCGCTGCGGATGCGTGGAATTTCTTCAAGTGCTCCAACATCGATGGTGCGGCGGTGTAACCTGTGATCTGCTGCTTCTTCGATAAGTCAGCTGAAGGAGGAAGCAGCGTTAATGTCGGAAGTCCTGGAAGTTCGTATCGTTCCTGAATTTCTTCGTTAACCTCATTCATCTCCGTGAGATCGTATTTTAGGGCGATCCAGTTATCGCTGAGCTCCCTCATCACATCCGGATCGACAAACGTCGTCACATCCATTTTCTTACATGCTTCGCACCACTCAGCCCAAGCATCGACCAAAATCGGTTTGCCTGACCGTTTTGCAGCCGCAAACGCCTCTTTTTCATCGTGGTACCAAGCAACCGATTTGGCTTCATCGTGCCCCGATCTTGTGAGGGCCTGGATACCGAAAAACACACCAATGCCAAGAGCGAGTGTCGGTGCCAGAAACACGGCTTTCTTATGATGTAGACTCGGCCGCAAAATAACGAGAGCACTCAATGCAAGTCCTGCCACGACCCCCACAGTTCCCATGATCGACCAATATGGTCTTAAGGCCGTGAATACGCCGTAAAGTGGAATACGCAGGAAGTAAAGCGAAAGACCAAACATCACCGATGCAAAAACCAGTTTCGTAAGAATCTGAATTTGGAAATTGACGCGCATTGTGCTGAGCTTTGCTGCGCTTGCGCCGAGGAATACATAGGGCAGGGCAAAGCCTACACTGTAGGTGCCAAGTAGTGCCGCTGCTTCAAAGGCGTTTTGTCGACCCGCTGTATATGTCAATAGTGCGGCGAGGATTGGGCCTGTGCACGGAGATGCCACGAGGCCAGCACCTGCTCCCATCAATAGCGCGTTGAACGCTCCTCCCTTGGAAGAGCCAATTTGACCACCGAGCTGCTGTAGTTTTGAAAAGTCTCCAAAGCCGAGCATGCTGAGCCCCAGCACAAACATCACCACACCGAACGTGATGGATACCGCTGGGTGCGCAATTAAATTTCCAAACAAAGCACCACTCATCGCGGCGACTAATCCCAGCAGAGTGTATGTCGCCACGATCCCAAGCGCATACATGATGGAGCTTGTCATTGGGCGAATGGTTTGATGGGCAAGAAGTCTTATGGTGATCGGAATCATCGGCGCCACACAAGGAGTGAGATTCGTCAATAAGCCACCGAAAAACGCGATGAGCAGCAGCATGGCAATACTCATGGAGCCAGATTTCACGCGCTGCGAGAGCGCCTCTTCAATCGACTGGTTGCCGGATGCGGTTGCAGATGTGTCGGAGGGCGGTGGGCTTGATTCCGGGTTACCACTCGATGATACCGATGCATTGTCTGTATTTTGAATTGAAGTTGGGGCTGCAACAAATGGGATATTGATTTTTTCCGTGTAAGGAAAAAGGCAAATGACACGCGTACAACCGACGTAGGTCAACCGCAACTGCGCTTCAGTGGGAGCACCCGACGCCTCAAACACAAGGTCAAAAGGGCCTCCGGTGTATACACTGACATCCTTGCGGCTGATGGGGTCAAGCTGCATGGAGGTGGCTGGAGGGTTTTTAGATACAAGAGTCCAACCCTCGGACATCTCAATCTTTAACTTGTCTTCGTAAATCGTAAATTCACGTTCGGTTGATAAAGCGACCGTCAGCTTAAGTTTTTTAGTGGATTGATCATACTCGTGGCCTGCCAGGGTCCAATGGATAACCTCGGCGGGGCGGATATCGAGGACAACTTTATCGCTCTTTCCCTCACCTGGTCCTTGGCTTTGGGTCTCTAAGGCCTCGATCACGGAGGATGGTTTTGATTGTCCAAACACCATGGGGGCCAAGCCCCCCAAGAAAAATAGAGAGGCTAGGGCATTGATGATCCAAGATAGTTTGCATCGGCGCATCGGTGTCGTCCTGATTAAGCTTATATGTCAGGAGTTTATGGCAAAACGGCCCGACTTCATACCTTAAAAGTGTTTTAGCCCCGAAGGCTTAAAAATGTCAAAAAACTGTTGACTTGAGGGGCATATCATCGGTAAGACCCATGCTCTGATTTTTTAATATTTATCAGGGTTTTATTATTAATCATCAAGCATGAGAATGGATGATACGAGTATGCACACCGCTCAGAAATGTGAAGTTAAAGTCCGCCTGAAAAAGGGTGACGAAGTTAAAGTTATTTCAGGTAAAGACAAAAATAAAACCGGCAAGATCCTCCGCGTCATTCGCAAGTACGACCGCGTTGTTGTTGATGGCGTCAATGTTATGAAGCGCCACACCAAGCCAAGTCTTGCTAATCAAGATGGTGGCATCGTCGACAAAACCGTTGGCATCCACATCAGCAATGTTATGCTTATTGATCCGAAGTCCAAAAAGCCGACTCGCGTTGGTTTCAAGACTGAGGGTTCAAAAAAGGTTCGATTTGCTAAGGATTCAGGCACTATTCTTGCCTAATGCTTAGTGTTTTCGAATAAATCTCCTTTCGTGTGTTTGGGGGCGCTGGGGTTCACCTTGGCGCTTCGATTTTTTTACCCAAATGAGCGAACGTTTTAATTTGTCACAACAGCAAAAAGCCCCTGCAAAACATTGCAGGGGCTTTTTTGTATTTAGAACTACTGATCGGTGGACTGCTTAGTAGGTTGCTACAACCGCGATTTCAGTATCCTCGCTTGCGGCAATCGCCTCTTTGCCCGAGGCCACATTAACGATTTCAAGCACTGACAGACTTGCCAGGACTTGGGTCACAAGCCAGCCGAAGTCAACTTCAAACCAGCGCATTGAAAACTTGGCTGATTTGGGAAACCTATGATGGTTATTTTGGAAGCCTTCACCGAAACACGTCCACGCTACAAAGGAGTTGTTGCGGGAGTCATCACTGGTCTTGAAGTTACGGTAGCCGACCGCATGTCCAAAGGAATTGACCAACCAGCCCTGAATGGGGTGACTCATCATTCCGGCAAAGTAGGCAAATCCAAACAGCCAGGCATTAAATACAAAACCGGAGATCAGCCAAACAGCTGCGTGCAGAACGTATGGTAAAGCCCAAAGCCGCTTCTTATTGAGAAAGCTGACGTCAAAATCCAGGTCCTTAACGACACTGGTATATTCAGGTTTTCCGCGCATGAGGCCTCGAATGGTGGCCTCGTAGGATCGCAGCTGACCAATCATGGTGCCGAAAATTCCCCAGCGCTTAGGGCTGTGGGGGTCTTTCATGGTGTCGGAGTACATGTGGTGCATGCGATGCATACAAGCCCACGCTTTGATATCGATGCCAGTGATCCAGCTGCCCGACTCAACGATAAATCGGCGCAGGCGAGGGTTAATACGCACAGCTTCGTGCGTAAACCCGCGATGATAAAACACCGAAATGTATGTCATGTTGAGTGCGTAGGTGACGAGAAAGATCGCGACGCAAAGCAAGAGATAGCTAGTCATGGTCGGTGCGGCTCCTAAGTTGCCCATTTTTAAAACATCTACATAAGTATTATGCCTGATGGCTTAATTTCGCAAGTTAACGCTCGAAGTTAGACAAAACATTTACAATATAAAACGAAAACATCCAGTAATTTCAACGGTGAATCACCAGGCCTTGGTGACCTCAAAACCAAACCCCCACGTCGTGCGGTCATCCATGGAGAGTTTTTGAAACCTGAAGTTTGGCTGGAATTCATACTCGCCGTACAACGCCGGCAGACCAACTCCAAATTGAAGGTACTGCCAGGTAAATGTTTGGCGTGAGTTCAGGCGGCTATCCGCAGATTTTACCGCTCCGCCGTTACGAGCCTCGATACGTCGCCAATCGTAGCCGTAACCAAACGTCATAGATGGTGATACATACCAGTTCCATATTAGTCCTTCTTCGATGGATGCCTTCCAATCAGTTTCCTCCAGGCGAACATACTTGGGCATTTGAGCTTGGTCGTTGCTGTAGCTGATTCTCGCACCGTGCCTGAGCCAACTGCGCGCCCATGGTAGTGCCGTGTACATGTAACCGACCATCTCTGGCTCAAAGCGGCGAAAGCTTCGCGCTCCGTAGTCTCGACGCACTGACCAGGCCATGTTCAAGCCCGCAGCATAGCGCCAGTTGCCAGCACCATTCTGAGGTTTAAGCTGCACTTCATCTAATAGCGATTGGTCAGAGATGACGTCATTTGTTTGTTGAGGAGCGGGCTCGCTTGTTGGTTGTGAGGGTGGCAGCTGAGCACGACGAAGGGATGTCTTGCCCGCGGCGAACGCAGGCTGAATCCACGAGATCAAAAGGATGCTAAGTGTTGTTTTTATCAATCTAGAGCACGACATTATTTTTTCCTCTTCATTCAGTCGCAAGAGCCGTCACGGGCGGCTTCGGGGAATCCACTGGTTCCAAAGTTTTTCTTCAGCGCGGAACATAGATCGACTTTCCAAGCTGCTGGAGCATTTTGGACAAAAGCTCGTAGAAAGGCGCCTGTAATTTTGCCGTCACGCTCAAAGATTTCAGCCCGAGACATAGAGCTCGTATCCGCTTTGGGAGGAAGCATAGTTTCGGGCATGGAGCCCATGGCTTCCTGACACTTTTTGATGGCGTTGATGGTTCCGAGCGCCAGATCTTTCTTAGAGACGGTGGCTTTAAGAGCTTGTTGCGTTTCATATAGTGAACGGGCAAACAGCGAGCCTAAGCAGTAAAAGTCGCTCTTGCAGGCCTCCGGTTCGGATGCAGCCAAGTCCTGGAACACGAAGGTCGTCTTCCCAAAGTCACGTTCGTCAGCCACCGAATCGATATCGATCGACGATCTAAGAATGTCGGTAGAGTCGGTAAAAGACCAACTTATAAAATCAGCAAAACCCTCGTTAAGGCCATTGAGGGCCCACTCGTCATTCCAGCGATTGTTGGCGTCGTATTTACCAGCCTGGAAGCTATAGTCGAAAATGAAATGACCATACTCATGGGTGACAACCTGAAAGTTTGCAGCCAGTGGAACTGCTTCAATGGGTGAGCGTTGAAATAACAAAAATTTCTTATCGGCCGGACTATAGGCTGCGTTGAGTTTGATGCCTGCTGACACGTCTCTGCCTGGTCCTGAAATTTTGATTTCAGGTTCAAACAGCATGGTGTGTTTTCCAGCAGGAAGCACTGACTGTAAGTCAGATGGTACGACGCCAATTTTTTCTTCTAGCGTGGAGTAGATTTCATCCACCTGATAGTAGGCTGAAAGCATCGCTAGCGTTGAATAATCAAGAGACATGGCCGTACCGCTTTTCACTTGGTAACGAAGATCAGGCGACTGTCCCCCAGAAAAGCTTTCACTTGATACCAGCGAACCGTTGACGTCTTTAATCGTTAGCCGTCCACCTCTGCGCAGAGAAAGGTAAGTGCCATCAAGTTCATTAAAATTTGTAAGTGTACGAAAGGTCCTCTCTGCGAGTGCATATTCAGCGCGGCCGTTTGCATCTTTTCCAGTAAATGCCAAGACAACGGCTTTGTAAGGGGCCGACATGGAAAATTTGTGTTCGCCACAACCCGTCATGAAAATCGCCGCTGCTAAAAAGTAAAACTTACTCCATCGGACTTTGTAAGATGTCATGTTACCACCTCGTACTTGCGCTAAACCAAGGAAGAACCTGGCCACCAGCGCCATGAAAATAGATGCCACCCAAACTTACGAGCCAGTCTGTCTCTGTTCGCAGGTCAGCAGATATACGGACAACGCCCCAAAGCGCATCACCGCTCGTTGCGTTCAGATCAGCGCTAAGACTTTGCGCGATGGTGTCCGCTTCAACAGACGTTGCAAGAGCCGCAAGTGCATGACTTGAGACCGCCAACGTGTCAGAAATCAGGAACTGATAGCCACCACCGGCAGCAGCTGTTGAAAACCTGATATTTGTGTAATCGACACTTGTTTCTTTGCCGAGTTCAGCTCCAAAATTCATAAACATCAATTGCCCTAAAACCACATGTCGCGGTGCGGGCTTCCACGCGGTATTTGCTGTGAATACCTCCCACGAGGAACTAAACTCACTTGCCCCCAGGTATCCCGCGTAGAGAGTGGCAGCTGATTGCAAAGACTCAGTCCCGTACACCAGGGTTCTTGCTTTCAGAGAAATTCCTTTTGCGCCAGCTAGCCAAGGTACTGTTGAAATTAGGGCGTTTGTTCCAACCGTTAAAGTATCTGAAACACCGTAATCAACCGCAATGCTTGGCATCGGTATCAAGGGTAGAATGAGTGGCGGCCACTCCACGACTAACGAACCGTGATCGGCCAAGTTGGTGTCAAAAAATCCAGGGTAGCCTTGGTAGGGTGTTTTAAAACCCGATGGGCTTCCTGGTTGCATGGCACCGCGCTGTGCATAGCTTGTGGTTGACAGACAAGTCACCAGCAAAACTGCGCTGACATTATAAAACCTATTCTTCATTGACCCTCCCTGAAGAAACTCACAGGGCTATTAAGTGACAACATAAATGCCTCAAGATCTTTCAATTCACCGGCAGAAAATTTCAATGGCTTAAGTGATTCCTCGATGCGACCAACCGCAGGCGGAACTGCTAGGTGATTGTAGTGCTGGAGGATACTATCTAAATTGGGGAAACGTCCATCATGACCGTAGGGAGCTGTGTCTTTCAGATTGCGCAGTGTGGGTGTCTTAAATCCGCCAACAGCCTCGGCGCTTTCTGTCTCAATATAATCAAGCTCGCGGCAGGACTCACTCAGCTCATCTTGTTTGAGGTAAGGACCTCGGCAGTTAAATTGGCTGTCACGAGCATCTAGGAGGCCTTGGGCTCTGCCTACATCCAAGACCTCGGATGACAAGGCCATCAGGCCAATGTTGTGAAACTGCTGGTCCGTAAAGTTAGGGCCATGATGGCATAAGGCGCAGTTTCCACGACCGGTAAATAAACGCAGGCCCCGTAGCTCAGCTTCGCCAAATCCAGCACCGAGTGCATCCTCTGGTTTTGAGGCTTTTGGCAGTCGATCTGCAAATAAATCAAAGGCAGAGTCCTCAGTGCGAATGGTGCGCTCAAATGCGGCCACCGCGCGACCGAAGTTTGCAAAAACTTGGTTGATGGCGTGCTGCTCTGAGAGGGGAATTTTCTCAAAAGCCGTCGGAGTCTCATCGACGAACGCAGACATGGTCTTTAGCACTTCTACAGGTTGTACGGCCAAAGTCTGCGCATTGCGTAAAATTGTCTTTTGCAGGGTTTCACTACCAAGTGTTGCAAGTGCATAGGCTGCGACAGCGCTTGAAACTTTCGAGTGCTTCTGTGCAGGTGGAGGCAGTGATAATCGATCAGTCGGTACGTCAGGAATTTTTCCGAAAATAGATTCGTATTCGCTTCGGTAAGAGTTCTGGATTCTGGCCAAAACTTTGCTGCGTGAAAATCCGTGTTCTTTCGGGCTTTCCATCGGTCCTAGAGCTTGGGCTGCCAGTGAATCGGCGCGACCATTCCAGAAAAACCAGTGGCTAGCATAGCTATTAATGAGCGTCGGAGCATTCATGGAACCTGTCAGCATGCCTTCCGATTTTACCTTTCCATCGGTAAAAGAGCGGTCAGGGGCATGACAGGTGGCGCAACTGACTTGGTTGTTGGCACTAAACTCTTTATCGAAAAAAAGCTTGGCTCCGAATGCAACGAGCGGCTTCGGATCATCGGATAATTCATGCTGCTGACGAAATGACGCAACTAACGGTTTTAATTCATCGTCTGACAAGTTGTTGCTACGGCGATCGGCAGCTTTCTTACTGATAGTCAGGCCCGGCACGGCACCCGCGTTAGGAGACACTTTCACCCAAATGATCGCCGTTACAGCTGCTGCAGCTGTTGTCAAAAGTAGAGCCTTTTTCCCTTTAGCTGTCATTTTGCATCATCTACTTCGATTGATTTAATTGATCAGCATCCGTCAGTGGATGAACGGTGTGATCAAACCACATCCACAGCGACCGTCCCCACGGAATAAATAGCAAAGCAGAAATCCCGCCGAAGAATGCCGGCACGCCTGCAACGACTAGATCTCCAGCATCACTATGCTTCCAAACCATATAGCCGCCGGCCGCTAACGCTGACAGCGCAGTGAACGTGTAAGTCATCATCCAAGATGCACCTGAGAAATATCCCACTTCGCGCTCATACTTGTAATTGCACTGCGTGCATCCCACGCCAAATTCAACGAGATGACCTTTGCGTAAAAGCGGCGTTGTTCCGCAATAAAGACATCGAAGTTTCATGGCATTTAAAAAACTTGGTTTTGACGTGTGCTGCAAAGACATCGCTCCTGATTGACTTTCGTGAGTCGATGCATCATAGCAGTAGGACGGCTGGGTCAGAATCACTTTGTCTTTTTGCCGTTGCAATTGATGCTTTTGCTGGATTTCTGGAGGCGCGCGTGGGTTATTTGCATAAAATTTATACAATTACACCCGTGCTGATCTGCTTGTCAGGGTTGAGCTTTGCGCAAGTTCCTGCACAAGATTTGGACAAGTCCATCAGCGTGGGAGACCAGTCGGTTAACATTGCTCTCGAGCCGAGGGATGCTGGCTGCGTTAAAAAACAGCAAATTCAGTTGAACAAAATGTTTTGCATGGCTGTGAACATGTCTATGGCCAAAGGCACGGCTGATGGGGATCTCGTCCTGAAAGCCTTTGATGCCGTGATGCCTGCCCATGGTCACGGCATGGTCACACGCTCAAAAATCAAACCCTCAAAAGCAGGTGAATACTTGATTGAAGGACTCAAACTCCATATGCCCGGCGAGTGGAATTTTAAGCTGGATGTTGTGCTCGGAAAGGCATCAGCTCAAGTTGCGATCCCATTGAAACTTTGAGAGAATTCTTGACTGAGCACAAGTCCCAGTTTTAAGATTCGGGCCTCACTGAATTATTGTTCGATTTTTATCAACGCACTTACAACAGGTGTCATACATGCAGCAACCAGCATTTGACGAAAGCAGTTACAAATTGTTTGACGTGAGTTGGGATGCACCGATGGACACAATTTCGGGGCTGACTGAGTGGAGCCGGGATATCAATTCCGTCTACGCCATCACAACAGTCATCACGATTTTCGTATTCTTTGCGGTCGCGATTCCCCTGATTTGGACCCTTGTCAAATTCAAGAGTAAAGGTGACGAACAAACACCCCCAAAGCAATTTCACGGGAACACGACGTTGGAAATTTTGTGGACGGTCATCCCTGTTGTGCTTTTGCTTTTCATCGCAGTGCCGACTTGGCGCATTTTGTTTAAACACGCTCACACGCCAGAGGGCGCGATGCAGGTGGATGTAATCGGCCATCAGTGGTGGTGGGAATTCCGCTATCCTCAAAATGGCAACATCATCACGGCTAACGAACTTCACCTACCGGAAAACACGCCGGTGGTATTCCGAGTCTGGTCTGCAGACGTTATTCACGGTTTCTGGGTGCCAAAGTTTGGCGGCAAGATGGATGCCAACCCAACTGCCATGGAAGAAGATGGAATCACGCCGAAGCGCTGGTCTGTTCTGAATATCGTGACGCCCTCAGTTGCTGACGCTAACAAAAAGGGTGGCGAGATGTATCAGGGCCAGTGTACGCAGCTTTGCGGACCATCCCATGCTCTCATGCGCTTTAATACAGTTGTTCATTCAAAAGACGAATTCGAAAGTTGGGCAAAGACGGCAAACACGCCTCCCGCTGTTGAGACCACTCTTGCAAAAGCGGGTGAGCAAGTATTCGCTCGCTGCCAGGCTTGTCACGCAATCACTGGGACGCCAAGCGAGCAAATCCCGGGACCAAAGATCGGTCCGAACCTCACCAACTTTGGAAATCGTAAGTATCTAGGTGCAGGAACTCGTTTAAATACGATGGAAAACCTGGCCGCTTGGTTGCGTGATCCTGCGTCTATTAAGCAGGGGTCATTGATGCCAAACCTTGGTTTGACCGAAGAGGAGATCCAACAAGTGTCCTCCTACGTGCGATTGTCCACGACGAAAACGTACTGATTTTTTCCTTTAGATAAGGACCTAAACTATATGGCCAAGAATCTTCCCAAAACTGGACTCATCAGCTGGCTCACCACAGTTGACCACAAGCGCATCGGTATCATGTATGCGCTTGGCTCATTGTTCTTTCTTATTGTGGGCGGTATTGACGCGATCTTGATGCGCACGCAGCTCATGGTTCCAAACAGCACGTTTCTCTCCGGTGAGACATACAATGGTTTGGTGACCATGCATGGCACAACCATGATCTTCCTTGTGATCATGCCGCTGTCTGCTGCGTTCTTTAACTATTTGGTGCCTCTCCAGATTGGAGCTCCCGACGTTGCGTTTCCGCGACTGAATGCACTCAGCTTCTGGATCTGGTTGTTTGGCTCTCTGCTCCTCAACACCAGTTACTTGGTACAGCAGGTCCCGTCGGTAGGCTGGTTTGCGTATGCGAACCTCACGCAAAAGCAATTTAACCCAACGCACTCTGTTGATTTTTGGATTCTTGGTGTTCAGGTTGTTGGTTTGGCATCGTTGATTGCCTCGATTAACTTCTTTGTAACAATTGTTAACATGCGTGCTAAAGGCATGACTCTGCTCAAGATGCCGCTATTCGTTTGGACGACTCTGGTGACGCAGGTTCTTCTGTTCTTGTCGCTCCCAGTGATCACGGTTGCTCTCGTCATGATTTCGTTTGACCGTACGTTCGGTACTGGATTTTTCAACCCTGGTCTTGGTGGTCAAGTTGTTATGTGGCAGCACTTGTTCTGGATCTTCGGCCACCCAGAAGTTTACATCTTGATTCTTCCTGCAATGGGTATCGTCTCCGAGATCTTGGCAACCTTTGCCCGTAAGCCTCTTTTCGGTTACACCGTCATGGTCTACAGCTCCTGTGCCATCGGTTTCCTTGGCTTTGCGGTTTGGGCTCACCACATGTTCACAACTGGTCTTGGGCCTTGGGCTACGGCGTTGTTCAGTGCCGCAACAATGCTGATTGCCGTTCCGACCGGGGTTAAAATCTTTAACTGGATTTCGACTCTTTGGGGCGGGCAGATTCGCTTTACGACAGCGTCGCTCTTTGCGATTTCCTTCGTGGCGATGTTCACCTTTGGTGGTCTGTCTGGGATCATGCACAGCTCTCCTGTCATCGATACACAGCATCAAGCCTCTTACTTTGTCGTCGCTCACTTCCACTACGTACTTTACGGTGGAGCGGTGATGGGTCTTTTCGGCGGTATCTACTACTGGTTCCCAAAAGTCACTGGTCGTATGATGAACGAATTCATCGGTAAGACTCAATTCTGGCTCTACATGATTGGCTTTAACCTGACGTTCTTCCCGATGCACTTCCTTGGTCTTGAAGGGATGCCACGTCGTATTTACACATACGCGGGTGATCAAAACTGGAACTTCTGGAACCTTTGCGCAACCTTGGGGGCCTATATCACCGCCGTCGGGGGCGCATTATTCTTCATCAACATGCTGTACTCCATGATTTGGGGCGCTAAAGCTTCCGCAGATCCATGGGATGGCCGTACGCTAGAGTGGTCGATTGCATCACCTCCGCCAGAATATAACTTTGCGAAGCTTCCTGAAGTGTCTCAGCTTGATGACTGGTGGTACAAAAAGTACACCCACGACGGCAAGCGTTTGACGCCGCCACAGCAACCGGTGGTTGACATTAGTTCAATTCATTTACCTAACCAAAGCTTCTGGCCAATCTTCCTGGCCGGCGGCATCACAATGATTGCGACGGGATTTGTGGTTTCAGCTAACGGCGTCATGATCTCTTTGATTGGCGTGGCTTTAACCGTGGCCTCAACTTATGGATGGGCTTACGAAGAGCCTTGATTGCTGACTAAAACACGAAACCACTCTTGATGGAGACGCATACTAATGAGTGAATCAGCCCACCACTTTCAGACCTCGACCAACATCGAAAACCGCAAGTTTGCGATGTGGGTTCTGATTGCTTCCGAATGTTTTTTGTTCGGAACGTTGATCGCCAACTACCTAATTAATAAAGGACGGTCTATCGCTGGCCCAACGCCTCAGGATGTCTATGAAATTGACATCACAACGCTGTCGACCTTTGACCTTCTGATGTCATCGGTAGCCATGGTCTTGGCATTGCACTACTGCAAGGAAAAAGATTTACGGAAGTTCCAGTTTTGGACCTTCATGGTTGTCTTGGGCGGCTTGATTTTCTTGGGCTTTCAATACCATGAATTCTCGACCTTCGTGCTGAAAGAGGGCTTGGGTCTATCCACTAATATCTTTGCGTCGAGCTTTTATCTTTTGACAGGTTGCCACGGTGCACACGTGACTGTTGGTGTTCTATGGATGTCCTCTATCCTGGTTACGTCTTTAATCAAGGGTAAGGAATGGTTTAACAGCGATATCGTCGAAGTGGCAGGTCTCTATTGGCACTTCGTTGACGTGGTTTGGATTATCATTTTCACAGTTGTTTACCTCTTCGTGTACGTTTGAAGAACAAAGGAGCATAGAATATGGGATCAGGACACGGTCACGGTCACGACGCAGGACATCATGAAGAACACGCGCATGCGGGTCCAAAGCTCTATTGGATCTTTGCGGTTATCCTTTGCGTCATTACATTTTTTGAATGGATTATCTTCAAGAAAAAAGAAGAGTGGGGTGTATCCAATCAGGTGCTGATCTGGTCGCTTCTGGCGATGTCTCTCGTCAAATTCGTGATGGTTTGCGGGTGGTACATGCATCTACGTTTTGACAACAAAATGCTGACGCAGATCTTCATTTTCTCGGGGATTTTGGCCATGGGTGTTTTCTTGATCATGAAGCTATCGCTTCCGGTGATGGGCTGATCGACGTTTTAGATGGGATAAAAGCCCTGTACCTCAGCTGGTACAGGGTTTTTTGTTGCTGTTTTCTCAGGCCGTCGTGGTAGGATCGCCCGGATAAAAGAACATGGTCGGGGTTTATACGTGATCCGATTTTTAAATCTCCTGTCATCGACGGCCTACGCGGATAATCTTTACGATAGGCTACCTGAGGATTCCTTTGATCTTAAGTGGGCTTGGGATCCGGCATTAATTTTATTTGTGGTGCTGGCGATTCTTTACTACCGAGGGTTGAAGGCGTTTCGTGGCCCGCTTCCCGTTAAGCGCTGGCAAATTGTTCTCTTCTATCTCGGAGTCAGCACTGTGATTGCTGCGCTGATGCCGCCGATCGATCCTCTCTCGGACCAACTGTTTTTTATGCACATGGTGCAGCATTTGATGGTCACCAACATCGGAGTGCCCCTGATGATGCTGGGTGTCCCGTTTTTCATTTGTGTGCGTGGGTTGTCACCGAGTGTGCGAAGAAACGTTTACTTTCCGCTCGTGCGCTCAAGACCCTTGCGGTGGCTTTTTAACCTGGTGAGTCGACCTCTGGTGAGCCTATTTCTCTTCCAGGCTGCCTATTGGTTTTGGCATGTGCCGTACTATTACAATCTAGCGCTGCTCAACGACGCCTGGCATTTGTTGGAGCATGCGACCTTTGCCTGGGTGAGTATCCTTCTTTGGCGCAACATCATTGACCCTCATCCAATGAAGTCGCCAATTTCGATGCCAGTCAGGATGCTTTATGTGATGGGACTCATGGCCTCCAACGTCATTTTATCGGCGTTTTTATCGTTCAGTGACACGGTTTGGTATGCCTACGAGGGACGTCCGACGCCTGAGTGGTGGAAACCTTGGAATCATTTGGACGACCAAAGACTGGGCGGCCTGCTCATGTGGGTACCGGGCGAGTTTATTGACTTTTTTGTGGTCAGCATGATTTTTATCATTTGGACGTCACGCGAAAGAAAGCGCGAACAAGCGCAAAAAAATTCAATTGACACCCCAAACCTCGAACCGTATAACGTTACTCCTGCTGACGCTTAAGAGAAAATAAGCCGCTCGCAGCACCCTAGCGCGGGGTGGTAGTTAAGTTGGTTATAACGCCGCCCTGTCACGGCGGAGGCCGCGGGTTCGAGTCCCGTCCATCCCGCCATTTTTCCAAAGTCAAAAGTCCCGGTTTTCCAAAAAACCGGGGCTTTTTAATATGTTGAAATCATTAGGCACTCGCTCAAATCTCTGCTGAAACCTTTCGCAGTATTTCTCAAAATTTCAAAGTTTCCCTACCAAACCCTACCAGAAAACCTACCAGTTTGAGGCTCCGAGAAAACTCGGAAAAACCATGAACCATGGGCATTTGGTGGTGACATGATGGGAAACGTCCAGAAATGCGCGAATGCGCAGTGACCCTATCCAAGCGTGAAATGATCGTTGTTAGAGAAGATGTGGGACTGAAACTCATTTAGGAGGGCATTATGCTCGGTGTTTTGTCTAAAATTTATACTGGATTGCTGAGGATTGTTATCGCGGGTGCAATCATTGCGGGTGCGGGTCGGATGGATATTCGAGGGATGGCTGCGTCGGCGCGGGTGAAATTGAGCGAGGGGTTGGTAGTGTTGCCTACGCTGGGGCAGTAAACCTCGTAGTGCTATAAACATTAGAAAATGACCAAAGTTATGAGTGTTAAAATTCGCGTTCTATTTTATTTGTAGACATATTTAAGGTGGAATATTTCTTTGATTTTTATACGGACAAATAATAAAGTTAGGCTAAATTTAACTTTAGAGTTCTTATGGGAAACGTTGATCATAGTATAATTCCGCAAGTTGATTGTATTAATCATTTAGCAGTTACGCGATTTATGAGCAAAAAATTCGCTGCTTACGATCAAACTACTAAAAAGCTGTTAGCCGCGTTTGAAAGTGCATTGAGTGGTCGACCCGACCAAGTCATAGATTCCGTGCGCGGTGCTTTATCTGGAACTTCACCTTTACTTCCATTGACCGCAAAATTGCTTCCGCTTGTCAATTCGGGTTTAGTGTCCAAGGGCAAATCAATTACTCCTGGTGCGAAGATAGAGATTCTGAGCTGTCTTTGGGATTGCTCCGATGCATTGGCTTTTCCTGCGCAGGTGCTATCCATGAATAAGACGAAGCTTATCCAAAGAACGCATATTTGGTCGCACTTCGCATGTTTTGGACTTACTTCTCAAGATCGCAATCATTTCCGCTTGATTAGGAACTGTTGCGCACACGGTATTCGCATAAAAGACGGGTACCTCATAGAAACTTCAATACACGGTGAAGTTAAGCTTGATTGTAACGGATTAGAGAAAAAGGTCTGTTCGATTTCGGATGTGGAGTATATTTTTGAAAAAGCTGATCTGGTATTTTCTTGGTGGTTGACATTAATACTGGCGACTGCGATTAATTCACCGCGTTTTGCGATTATCCTAATTCGTGCGGCATTTGAGCAGTTACCCGATAAGTCTAACAACGTAGGTAGTATCGTAGAGGAGCTGTATCCTTCTGAAAATGCGGTTATAATGCCGAATAGGTCCTATTCCCGCCGAATGCCATCGAGTAATGACGTGCCTTCGTCTAAAGTTAAGGTTTCTGAAATTCTTAGTAGGCTAGTTATTGAATTGAAAAATTTAGCGATTGATTCGCAGGATGATGTTCGTTCGTGTTCCTTTTCCACATGGGCTGAAAATATCGACGTCCTTTTAAAAAAGATTTCTACATTGCAGCGTCCAGTAGAAGTTGCACCGTCCTGACAAGCATTTATTCAACGAATTTTGTGACGATTTCTTGCGCGGCCACGTCAAACCGGTAATTCACCACCTCGCCACTTACGATCAGCCCGATTGCTACCTCAATGATATGCAAAGGCACAACAAACCATTCCCTTGGAGAAAATCGGCCGCCTGAGCCATCATAGATGTCGATGGCTAGACATGCATCAGCAAAAAAGCGGTGAAGCAAAGCTTCAAATTTTTGCGGGTCGACATTTAGCACTTCAAACTGGGTCACAAGTTCGACATTTGACATTAGATATGTTGATTCAGATTCCGCATTTGAAATTCGGTCTAGTACGCTATTTTTTGAAAAGCCAATTTTATGTAAGTTTTGAATCTGTACAACTTTCGGATCTGTCGACTTTGACTTTAATACGTAAATATAGCCTGTGGTGGCGTCATTTTCAGTTCGCCCTTCGGCATCGCTGGATGGCGGGTCTAAGGTATTTTTTACTAGGTGACGACTACCTGGGTCCTTCCAAAACGCAGCTGCAAGTGATCGTAGTAGCATGTAAGACTCTGTTCCGTTTTCGAATACACAGTAGAGTCGCGCATTAAAATTTCCGAAGTTCTTTTTTTGCTTTTCACCAACATTGGCCACGTATACCAGCATTCCAGAAACAAGAAAGAACTCCCCAGGTCTAATTTGCCGCTCACTTGCAAACGGTTTAAGCTTCAGATTGCCATTTGCTAACTCTGCTTGTGCCTTTTTGAAGAGCGGCTCAAATTTGGCGAACTCACTGCAAGGCGTACGAATCGCCGTCTTCTCCTTTGTCTTTGGAGCGGCCTTAACATTTTTCAACTTAAAGATATCGTCATTAGCCGAGTCGAGGATCCCCAGCGGATCACCCTTAAAAATATCCTCTACAGACTCAATTGCTGGTGGAACGATAATTTTCGAGTTATCAAGAAGATTGTATTGGTCCAAATGTCGAAGTGCAGACGCCTTCTCGGGGCTGTTTCTAATCCCTTTTAGTCGGCTATAGAGTTTACGTTCAACAATGTCTTTGCTCTCAGCAGGTTCTCTTTTATTTTGTTGGTAGAACTCATTGATCTCTAGGAATGACGACACGAGCCGGTCGTCAGCATTTGCGGGCCCTGCATAGGAGCGCTTGACAGTTAGGAGCCCAAGTGGGTCGTCTGCCAATATTTTTGCTAATTCCTTTTCAAAATCAATCATTCTTGAGACTCAGTTGCTTGTTGGCGGCGCTTATTTTTGAGATAGATGATTGCTTCCGCCATTCTGCGCTCGAGTGGGTCTGTCGAATCTAAATCGGGTTCCCGTTTGTACTTTTCCATAAACGAGCCGATTTTGTCGCGATAGAGAATGACAGCCTCTTCGTCTGTCATTTTAATTCGTCCCGCTTCAATAGTCTCTTGGATAACTTTTAATAGCTTTGCCGTAACGGATTTAGAGAGAACTTCGAACGCCTTTTGAAACGGATTAACTTGATCGATTAGGTCAATGTTTAATTCGTCGATATTCACGAACTTGGCTGTCATTCTTACAAAACGCTGACCACCAACTTCTTTGATCTCGCCATTTTTGATTACTGAATCAACGACGACGTGTTGCCTAACTTCTTCTACTTCTTGATCTTTAAGATCCGGGAATTTTGCTTGAATTACTTTCGGAATAAGAATCTTGTTGATTACTTCTGGATCAATGAACTCGCCAGGGAGAGCTTGGAGCAACTTTGGGTCTTGAAGGATGGCGGCCTTTAGATCATTTAAATCCGTTTCAATGATGTCTTTGACGCGCTGAGTACTAGGCTCTTTAAATCCGCGTATCTTAATGGTGCCTTCCTCATGTTCTTCATCATCAAAACGCTTCCGCTTGAACTTGAAATTCGGTGCCAAGACCTGTTCCATGAGAAGCGATGCTGAAATTGCCTTGAGCATATTATTTACCGATAACTTGATTTCGTCATCAGTAGCATCCGGTTGAGCGATGAGATTTGTAAATTGCGCATGGGTTTTATTTGAACTATCCCTTGTAGCGCGTCCAATAATCTGAATGATCTCGGTGAGGGAACCTCGGTAACCGACTGTTAATGCGTGCTCGCAGTATGGCCAGTCGAACCCCTCTTTTGCCATTCCCAGAGCAATGATTAGATCCATATCGTCTACATTCTTCATCTTTCGAAGGTAGGCAACGATCTTGTCGCGTTCCTTAGGCGTGTCGTTAACAAGGTCAGCAACCTTGATTATTTTTCCGTCCTTGTCCCTCTTTACGAATATTACCCCGGTGTCTGGATCTTGCTGGGTGACATTCCCGACGATATCTAAAATTCGGTCCACTTCGGTATGCTTTTCTTTAGTGGATTCCCCTGCGTTTACATTAGGTATGTGCAAAATAGTTTTGCGATCGGTGTCAAGAACTTCTGGAATCGCGCTGAGGTAACGACCTTGATAAAAATGGTAGCCAATGCCAAGAGTTTTTAAATTTTTGTAGCCGTTTAGTTGCTCGTAGTAGTTGTAGGTGACTTTTGTGAATTTTGCTTCGTCCTCGGGCAGTAATACCGGAACGCTATCGCCTCTGAAATACGACCCTGTCATAGCTATGATGTGCGCATTCGTGTTGCGCATAAGAGTCCGAAGTACTTCTCCAAGGCGATTATCAGCGTCTGCGGATACGTGGTGGAATTCGTCAATGGCTAATAATGTGTCATTGAAGGCGTCGTCTGGCAATGACTCGGCGGCAAATCGGAGAGTAGCATGGGTGCAGACCAAGATTGTTGCAGTTTTGTCGCCTATGAATTTCTTAAACGTTGAGACCTTACTTTGGTCGCCGCCAGGTGAGCATAAATTGTATTCTGGATTGTAGGCCCAGTCGGCGAAGAATCCGTGTTCTGTAAGTTTTGTGTTAGCGAACGAGCCGCCAATTGAACGTTCCGGTACTGAAACGATAACCTTCCTAATTCCTTGATTGTATAGTTTGTCGAGTCCCAAAAACATTAGAGCGCGAGATTTGCCGGAAGCTGGCGGCGCTTTTAGTAATAGATATTGCGCGTTGCGAGCTTCAAACGCGCGCTCTTGCATTTCACGCATTCCCATCTTGTCAGTCGAGAGACTTTTTCCAGTTTGTGCATAGGTTACGTTGACTAGATTTGGCATTGCCTATGCCCCCTTTTTTTCATCTGCGATCATTTGTTCATATAGCGCAAACAAATACTCGAGGCGCTCCTCGTCATTTGCGAACGGTTGCTTTCGATAACATTGTTCCACGGCTAAATCCATTTCTCGGTGTGCCTCTATGAGGCCTTTGGGCATTTTATCTGGATCGTAAAGCTCAGCTAACGTGCGTTCTGAATGTTGTTCTCGTTCGTCCAACACTCGGTACACACACTCTTCTAATTTAGACTGCTGTGCTGCCGATATTTTCGGGAATGGGAATGTGTTGTAGCAAAGTGCTGAGGAGTATCTAATTCGAGTTTCTAAACGTCCGCCAACGGTGCGTACCCAACACATGTGCATGCGGGATGATATGATGGCGAAGAGGTGCGTTGAGGCGTTGTCAACTACGTTGAGCAGATTGCTGGCGACCTTGTCGGGAGTCATAAAACATATAGGTACATACTGACGTTTCTCAGAAGAAACAGCAGGTACCGCAAGGTAGTTGGTCGTAGGTATGTGCTCTACATGAAATCTTTCAGGGGTGTCTGATATATCGCGGGTTGGCTTGCTTTTGCTTGCGGATCGTAAAAGTCTTACTTGTTCGATTCTTTTCTTTGTGGCAGGCATTTTGTCTTGTAAGTTTTGAGGGATATCTCTCACAAGAAGACACCAGCGTATTGATGCATTTAAAAGTTCCTCAGATCCATACCATCTGAAAAAATAAGGGCGACTCAAAGGCTCTTTCTCAATAAATTTAACCTTTTCTTCCTCTGAAAAGAGGTAGTTACCGCCGTCAATAGGTTTGTTTCCGATTTTCATAGGTGCCAGATTTGAAATTGGACGATTTCTTCTACCTACAAAAATGTCTGCAGTGTCCACTAAATATGCGTTAATGTTTTTTGCTTTCCGCACAATTCCTTCGGATGTGTAGATTCGCTTCATTGCCTTCGTTAAGTTCTGAAGTCCTATAACAAGACAAGTAACTCCCGCATTTCCTTTTGCGTTGTTGGTCCATTTAAATGAGTGGTATGCAAATCCTATCTCTAGTCCATCCTTGAGGATTTCTGGCCAAAGAACGGCGACTTGTTCTCCCTGGCAGATTGAATTGGTCGACACAAACCCAAATCGTGCATTCTGGCCACGGATGAAGTCGGCGCCTTTTTTAATCCAGCAAGCGATATAATCCAAAGAGAGATGATTCGGAACGTCACCGAGCACCAGGCTAAGATCATTACGCTGTGATTTGCTTTGCATCTTTGCGCCAAGATATGGGGGGTTTCCAATGACGTAAATTTCCCCGCAAGGAGGGCAAACCTTATTCCAATCTAAAGTTGCTGCGTTGCCACAAATGATATTTCCTCCCTCTTGTAGAGGTAATGTAGGACGAGCCGCTAGAAAAACCTGTTCGAATAAGAGATTCATCTGGTGTTCCGCCAACCAGAGTGACAACCTTGCGGTTTCGTGGGCAAAGTCATCAATCTCTATTCCATAAAACTGAGAAATCCTGATTCGCTCCTCGATTTTAGCGTGATCCTCATAATAATCTTCGAACCGGAAGCCCTTTGCGCCTGGGTCATAATTTTTAAGTTTGTTTTGGCGCTTAATTACCTCAATTTCTAGTTTACATAGTTCTTTATAGGCAATAATCAGAAAGTTGCCAGAGCCGCAGGCTGGATCAAAAATTTTGATGTTGTAAAGGCGGTTTAGCAGGTCCGAAAGCTTTTTCTTATTTCCACCCGCTGCTTCAAGTTCTGCATATAGCCCATCTAGGAAGAGAGGGCCGATGACCTTCATGATATTAGCAACAGAGGTATAGTGCATACCCAAATTGCCCCGTTTGTCGCCATGGACAACGGCCTGAATCATTGAGCCAAAAATGTCGGGATTGATTGCCGCCCAGTTTAGGGATCCGCATTCAATAATAATGTTTCGCGCCTTCGCACTGAATTTAGGTATTGCGACTTCTTGGGCAAATAGTCCTCCGTTGACGTAAGGAAACTTTGCTAGATGTGCAGGGAGATCTTTTGATCGCTTTTCAGTGTTTAAAATTTTGAAAAGGCGTTGGAAATATTTTTGAAGATCACTTCCATCCTCAGCGGAGAACGAAGCGAGCGTTGTGGTGAATAATCCAGATTCAAAAATATTCGTGTCTTCTGCGAAAAAACAAAACAACAAGCGCGATAGGAAAACGTTTAGAGAGTGTTTCTGATCAAACGTTTTAAACTCATTTTCCTCAAGAATCGTGTCATACAGTCGCCCCATTTTTTCGGCGGCTTTTATGTCCGCTGGATTTTCGGCGAGAAACTGGGCTTTTTCCATGCCTGCTAAAGGCAAAAAGAAGCCATAATGCTTGCCCAAATCTCTTAGCGGTATGTCGAGTGAATCGGAGGTCTTTGTGTCAATAGCAAGAAGTTCCGAAAAATCGGTTACGATGATGAACCTGGGACTATGGCGCGTGACGTTTGGATCACGTTTAATGCGATCAATTGTTTCGTGCAGATCATTTTTATTCTCAATTCGGAAATATAGTTTTTTCTTCCACAAGACGTCGCCGTCGTCTTTGGAGAGATTTTGGTCCCCTTTTTGTAAGCGAGCGATTGATGCCTTTGGGACGTTGAATGCCAGAAGAAAATCAAAAATGAAGGTGTCTTTGTTAGGCTTGAGTCCAATCCCTTTAACGGTTTCTTCCAGTTTTTCAATGTGTAATGCCACGTCAGGTTTCTCTCGATTTAAGGGATGTCGCTTTTTTTTGACTTGTGTATGCAAACCTGGCGAATTTAATTTATGCCAGTTAATTGCAGTTATTTGTCTGAATTTATTAGCTAATTATCAGGCATTGGATCGCTTGGGTGCAATCGAATTCTAATGGTTTTGATGAAAAGTATGATTCGAATGTGGGTTGTTAAATATAGTTAAAATTCGCCAGTCGATTGCTTGAATCCCCTCAGGTCCAGGAAACGAGGCCGCTGAGACTTAAGTCTCAAAACTGTGATTTTTAAAATCAATAAAAGTCCTGCAGCACAAAGGTTTTGACACTATATAAGTCTCACGGGTATGAACCATGTGCAACTCAAAAGGAGGCCTGCGCATGAAGTCTTTATACTGCGGTACTTGGGCGCTTGAGGCTTTCACAATTGTTCACCCTGAGAAGGGTAAGCGCGAGTGGGGTGCGAACCTCAGAGGTCTGCTTGTTTATTCATCAACGGGCCATGTCAGCGTTGCGATCAATAAAGACATCAAAGAGTCCGGTAATCCGGACAAAGACATCCTGGACGCCATGCTGTTTTACGCGGGCACTTTCGAAGTCTCAGGTAAGACCATCAGTCACAACGTGACGATTGCTTCGAGTCCTGCCCGCGTCGGACGCGAAATGATTCGTTACGCAAGCCTTGATGGTGATGTTCTGACCTTAACAACCCCAGAAGAATCTTACGGCAGGGCTACGCTCGTTTGGCGACGACTTGGAGGTGCTTAATGCGTCGGTACGTTTTGTCCGCTCTCCCGATCATTTTTGCGCTCCCCGTATTCGCAGAGTCTCCTGCAACTAATCTAACGACTGTAAAAGTTTCGTTTATTGAAGCCTTGGACCCTAAAGACACCACCTCGTCACAGAGGTTTCAGGAAGAGTATGAAAGGGCCATTGATACTGGCCGCGAGCTCACAGAAAAGCGGCTAGCTTCTTGCGGATACGCATTGAAGACCGAAACGTCGTTCTATGGAGCCAGTGATCCGATCAAAGCTAAGGAAAGCGGCGAAAAGGCTGCGAGTAACCAAGCTTGGCTAATCGTCGGACCTCGTCGAAGCAATCACTATGTGTTGCTGGCTAAGGGCGCACAAGAAACTCCCGCAGTCAGCCTAATGGCAAGTTCGGACTCCTTAAGCGAGCTCGAGCCGCTGCATATCTCACTTGCTCCATCAAATTCTGTGATGGCTGCAACTGCCGTCCGCGAGGCGAAAAAGCAGGCCAAAGGCAAGACTTCGTATGTCTCATTTCTGGCGAGTGAATGTTTGAATTGTAGGGACTTCGCAGCGGCTTTTGAAAAGTCGGCTGAAACGATCGGTCTTAAGAAGAAAGCCGAAGTTTCACTTGTGGGTGACCGGCCTGACGTCGCCCAGCTTGTTGAAGTGATCAAGAAACACAAACCATCGTTTGTATTACTTCCCAATTACTCGATTCTCTCAAGCTATGTGGTTTCTAAACTTGCCCCGGTTGCTCCTAGTGTCTTTTTTGTTGGGTCAGATGGCTGGGGTGATGCCAAGTTTGGGTTTGTACAAAATGGGCCCGATATTTCACGTGCTCGTGGATTTTCTGTTCGTGGAAATCCACCTGTCTCCGAGGGCCTAAAAGGGTTTGATTTAGGAAAGCGGCTGATTGCAACTGGCGACGCATCCAAATTAGGTAGCAGCTCATCACTAGCAATTCTCCGGGTCTTTGATGGGCTGGAAAAAAGCCTCTGCCGTTCAAAACCCCAGGGCCTTGAAGCCTTCGCCAAGCATTTTGCTATCAATGGCTCGCGCGATTTTTCAAATCCATGGGGTGTTAGCATTTACGAGATTCGCTCGGGTGAAATGACTTTTGCTCGTTCAAGCAAGATCCAAAGCCGAGGAACCGCTAAACAATGACTAAAGCCCCGCAACCAAGATCGCTTCGGAAGCTGGTGACCCTGTCGTGGGTTGTGCCGGCTATTTTTGCGTTTATGGCGAGTGGTTTGGTTTTTGGTTTGTTGGCATTTGTGGATTTTAGAGCCGACCAGGAAGCAGTTATCCAGAATCTTTCTAAGTCTTGTGAGATGGTATCTCGCAGGGTGGCGGCGGAAGTTCTTCTAGGTCAAAATGGCCGGGTTGCCGAGGTTCTAGAGAATCTTCGCGATAATCTGAAGCTCGAAAATGCATGGCTGTCCGAATATCGGCCAAGCTGCCCGTCGTCGTCCGAAAATGGGACGTGCGTAGTGACCAAGGGTCAAAGTGTAGTGGTTTTTCATCAGGTTGGTCACGTCGATCGGCCAATTTGGGTCGGGGTTCAGGCTAGTGCTAGGCATCTGTCGGATTTCTTTAATTGGACCATTTTCGCATGGAGTGCTGTTCCAGTTTTCGCAGCCTTTGGTCTTGGTCTTTATTTCCAGCAACGGCTCATCAACAAATTCGTGATAACTCCCATCTATTCGCTGGTAAGCTTGGCAGAATCTAAAGCCGAAATACCGGAGGATTGGCCATCAGAGCTACGGTCGATTGCTAAGTCTCTAGGTGATTCGTTTCAGGCGCGCGAGGACGCAGTATTTGCGATGCTTGCCCGAGGAGTGATCCATGACATCAAGACATGGATCCATAGCCTTATGACAGCAACAGAGCTAGCCAACGAAGCCGAGAGTCTTCCACCTGAGCAGAGACAGGCGCGACTCGAAAAGCTACTCAAGGCTAGTAACACCCAGCTTCCAAAAGTTAGGACGACCATTGAGCGAGCTCTCGAAAGTGGCCGAGATCTGGACGTTTCGCCAAATTCGTCAAATCTCGCCCAGACGATCGAACACTCTCTCGATGCTCTTGAAGCCGTTGCTTCAGAGAAGGGTGTCATGATTAAAAGGCCGGCATCCCTGGGGGATCAGCAGTTAGAACATGACGCGGAGCATCTTGAGCGTGCGATTTCAAACGTCCTAAAAAACGCTATAGAGGCCGCTTGTATCTCAGATAACAAATCCAAGGATCATCCGACCGTCTTTGTATCTACTGCGATTGGGTCGCGCAATTTTGAGATTTGCATTGAAGATTCCGGAAAGGGCATATCAGTCTCTCCTCAGGAATTACTGAAGCCTACTCGCTCCACCAAAAAGGACGGGTCCGGGCTAGGTCTTTATCTGGCCAACAAGATTGTCCGTAGTCACCGTGGGGCAATTTTAATCGGCAAATCCGAATCCCTTGGTGGTGCAAAGTTTACGATTTCTATACCAAAATCTTCGAGCAGCCTCGGGGGTGCACCATGCTGAACGCAAGGAAGCCAAAAATCCTCGTTTTGGATGACGATCAAGTATGGCTGGAGCAAATCCCAGAGGTTTTGGGCGCTGAGCTGGATTGCGATTGCTACGAAACGATCGACCAGGGGATAGAAGCCATAGAAAAGCATTTCTACGATGTGGTTTTGCTCGACCTTAATTTTGCTGGCGATGAACGGACGGGACTAGACGTTTTCCGTCGAATCCATGCTGCTGACGTCCAAGCTGACGTGATCGTTATTAGTGGTGAGACCGATCACAGGCGCATCATTGAAATATTTAATGCCGGCGTGACCAGGTTCATTCCAAAGATGTCGCCCTTGTCTGAAATTCGTCAGGCCGTTGCAGATACGCTTCATGAGCGCGAGACAAGATTTCGCGCCTCAAAGCATCTTTTGGAAAGTGCTAGAGTGCCGCTTATTGGTAACTCACCCAAGATGCAAATCTTGCGCGAAGAAATTGCGTCGCTAGTCAATTCTGGCGTCAGGGACGTATTAGTGCAGGGAGAGACTGGTACGGGTAAGGAGCTGGTTGCCAAAGCAATCGCATATCAAGCCGACCCGGCCAAGAGGCTTGTGGTCGTTCATTGCGGTGCGATTAGCGAAGGACTGGCTGAGTCGGAGTTCTTTGGTCATGTAAAAGGCGCATTTACTGGCGCGGACCGGGATAAGGTTGGAGCATTCGAGGCAGCAGCCGGAGGCTTTGTTTTCCTAGATGAGATTGGTGAATTACCACTATCCCAGCAGCCAAAACTGCTGAGGGTATTACAAGAAAGAACGCTACAGCGCGTCGGTACTCACGACGAAAAAAAGGTCAACTTCCGATGCGTTGCCGCCACACACGTAAACCTAGAGGAAGCGGTGAAGGCTGGGAAGTTTCGGGAAGATCTTTACTATCGCATAGCAAAGACGGTGGTTCGGATTCCTGCCCTCCGTGAACGTCCTGAGGACATTCCTGAGCTGGTTTACTACTTCCTAGGCCAGATCTCGGGCGGCAAAAAGAAGTCTCTGACCCCGGAAGCAATGTCGATACTTCAGACTTATAACTGGCCTGGCAACGTAAGGCAGCTTAAGGCCGTAATCGAGGGTGTGGTTGCCAAGTGCGAAGAGAATACAATCCGCGAAAAAGACATCTGCCGCGCACTGCCCGAGGCGGCAGCGTTCAATACTTCGGTAGCTCGTTCAGTTGTCGGTGCTTACGGTACTTCGCTAATCATGAGCGAGCGCCAACGGTTTGAGAAGGCGATCATCAAATGCCGAGGCAACCGCGATGAGGCGGCTAAGGCTCTTGGGCTGTCTAGGGCGACGTTTTTTAGGCGTGCGAAGGATTTGGGTTTGGTTAAAACTAGGTCCATTCACCAAATCGAAAACTGATCGACAAGTTCGAGATATGGTGAATTTTTGGAGCACGTCCTGCACTGCATCAATCGGAAAAAATCAGCTAGTGGCTGTAAAGTAATGAAAATATTGAGTTAAAGTCGAATATTGCGATTTACCTAAAGCGTTTCAATAATATGCCGAACTCCTGAGGAAGGTCGGAAGCGGGATCCGCTTAAGAACGGTTCAATTTAGGTTCGCAGTAGACCTTAGGCTAGGGGGATTCATGGGCAGAGATGCCAGGCAAACTCTCGGCAAGCAAGTCGTAAGCACTCTGCTGATGGCGCTTGTCGTCTCATTTGCTAGTTGTCAAAATGCCAATGGTACTGGTGGCGCTGGCGCATCTGCTTCATGGACTGTGGAGCAGCTTGGTAGCGCTCAGTCAAATTGCTCAAACACAGCATCGAAAGTCAACTCTGCTGTGTCCAGTCGCGATGCGATCTTAATTTGCGGATGTGTCATCGAAGAGGCTTCAAAGAAGTGGCCTTATGACGATTTTGTGAAAAACGAATTTGCATACACTGAAGCAATGTCAAAGGATGGGACCTTCGAAAGGTGTCGTCAAAGAGCCTCCGCTGCAGCGGGAGGGGGTACTTCGACATCTGAATCAAGCACATCGACATCGGAATCAAACACATCGACATCGGGATCGACATCAGGCGGTGCTTCGCCAGACACAACCCTGCCGGTAATTATTTTGTCTGGCTATCCGACTGGAACGAACCGGAATTCCGATCTAAATATTACGGTCAGTGGTGCAACTTCTTATCGTTATAAGGTTGGACCGGCATCGACCACGGACTGTTCGGCATCTGTTGACTATAGTGCTGAGCGATTGGTCTCAGTTCCAATTACAGATAGTGTCTTAGCACAACAGGATGGATTACTAAGAGTGTGTGCAATTGGAAAAAATTCTCTAGGTTGGCAGACGTTCGTCAATTCGACGGGTTTCTCATGGACGAAAGATTTTACCTCACCAAGCGCGCCTACGAGTGTCAGTGTCACTTCTACGGGTCCGACCTCACAAATAGTTTCCTGGTCAGGACCAAACTTGGCAAACGGCGATTACTACATTGTGGTCAAAAAGCAAACAACACCTTCCTCATGGGCACTTTCTTCTGGTGTCACGTACAACATGAGTCAAACTGATGGCTTCGGCTCATCTATAATTTACATTGGCACGGGGACATCATTCACTGATTTAAATTTAGTGACGGATAATTTGTATCATTATTCTGTTTTTACCTCAGATAGCTTGAAAAATATTTCCGCGGCGCGGACTGGATCTGGAATGCCGGTGAGGTCATGGACACAGTCCTCTTTAGTCGGGGAACAAGGCGTGTTGCCTTTCGAAACTAGTGGTTACCAAGAGTTGCCTAAGGCAGCTGCTGATGATAATGGGAATGTGATAGTTGCTTGGCTTCGTTCAAATTCTTCTCGTCACGTGGTTGCTAACGTCTTCAGTAACGCTACCGGTTGGGGTAGCCCGCTCACTCTGGAATCCGATTCACAAAATTCCTATGTCCCCCGCGTTGTAATGAATACTGTAGGCCAAGGGGCAGTTCTATGGGCCCAGAACAATACAGTGAAAGCCCGTCGTTATAGTGCAGGTTGGGGGCCAACTGAGACGGTTGGAACTTATTCAATTACATCCTATGAATTGGAGTCCGCAATTGATAGCTCCGGCAATATCGTAACTATTTTCCCCTCTGGCAATTCTATGGTTGCTAGTAGATACCGTCCGGGAGTTGGTTGGTCTGGTAATGAAATTCTAAAAAATCACAGTGAGACCCCAACTGGTGGACTTGCCACCGCAGACGGGCTAGGCGGCTTTATGGCCATATGGATGTCCGGAGGTCAACCTTACTTCTCGAGATATTCTCAGTCGTGGACAGCCGGGGCAATGATACCTATTTCAGCCATGAACCTGAAAAGTGTTAAGTGTGATGCAGCTGGAAACTGCTTGGTAATTTACATCAAATGGGATGGACACGTTGAAAGCATCGCCTCAGCCAAGATATCCGCCCAAAACGGATGGACGGACCATGGACTTCTAGAATCCGACATTACATATCCTGTTTTTGCTTCAATTTCTCCATTAGCAGTAAACGCCGATGGATCTGCGACTGCAGTATGGATGCAAAAGTACAATTGCTGCAATTACGGTATGTTCTCTGCTAGGTATACTTCTGCCACTGGTTGGTCAACAAGATCGATGATCGAATCAGTAAATCACGACACTGGAGTTGCGCCATTTGTGCATGGTTATGGGGCTGGGAATGCAATTGCTGCATGGCAGGGTGGTAGTACGAATAACACTTACGACACTGGCCGCTCCGCGAGATACATTTCTGGACAAGGATGGACTGATGTGACTGCGATGGGAGAATCGGACTTTGCAAAGCCGTACTTTATCGCCGACGGATTGGGTAATGGAATATTTTTCTTTATACGTGTCAACGTATTCGATTTCAAGGCTACCCGATACTTTCCTTAGTGCGAAAATCTACTTCAAGCGGAGTTCATATGGCCTCTTTAGAATTGATTTGGATGCTATTAAAAGAGTCAAAAAGAAGTGGCTCCCGCATTACGGCAAGATTTCCCGATGGTGAATCGTTTGTGTTCAATGTCATAGATTTTCAAGACTGTGACGGTAAGCCAACCTACACAATCGCACCGGATTTGCCTCTAGGAAGGGCGTTAAGCGAGGCTAGATTGAATATCGAGGTAAAAGACTAAGCTACACCTATATTTATTTGGATGCTCCTAAAGGTTTATTTTTTTGGATTACACTCAAAAAAAAATTATGAGACTCCCATGTGAGACTCCGTGAGACTGAGTCTCAAATTGAGACTCGACCTATCAGACATATTGTCCACAAAAATAGCTAGTTAGAAAAATCGCCTCTTTTCGTGCAGGTTGGCACGGCCTTGCAACTACCTCTTTAAGATCTCAAATCGTGAGACTCAACTTAAGAGGAGGTGGAACATGGCATTTCTATCGTGCCCACGCTGCACAGAATCCGGCTACCAGATATTTGCAACTCACGCTTACTGCGTGGGCTGCAATTATAGCCCGGACTTCGACCCAGGGATGAAACCCAAACGTCTCAGAACAAATAAACTTAACGCACTGCCCACTTGGGCAAGGAGGGATCGATGCGTCGGATCTGTAATGCCATAGTGACGTGGCTAAGCCGAGAACGGCGACGCAACTGGTGGGATCACATCGAAGAACGCGCGTATCGCAATGAATTCGGAAATCGAATTCTCTTTATGAGACAGGGACTGTTTTGAAAACGAGAGTTGGGAGGCGCTATGAAGCAGGTGCTGGTACAAATCAAAGAAGACTTAATGAAGCTTAGGGCCATGCTGCCTATGAACGATCATCGATCCAAGGGAATGATCAAACGTATCAACTGGGCCATCGCGGAGATTCTCAAGGATGAGGATTCAGAAAATCGCGTGGAGGTCTTCTGGTGAACAAGGATGGTTTAACCGCGGTAGACCGCGTCTGCGAAGATGTTGCAGCAGATATTGACCTTTTTGGCCCGGGTGCAGGCCTGGTACTGGGGAGAATCATGCGAAATGTCGGACCATTGCGCGACATGGCATCTGATGCTTTCAGGGCAAGGATCGTAAAAGCTCTGGCTAATACCGTCCCAGAACCAGACATGGTGAATGAATATGCCGATCGATTGATGGCGCAGCTCTAAGAGGTGGTTAATGAATACAGTAAATAATCCTAAGCATAATGATCCTCGTCACGACATCATTGTGGGAACTATCCGCGATGGAAAGATTGAGTTTGCAAAACAGGCGGGCGCTGCGATTTGGAGGGATGACTGCGGCTTCTTTACTGTTCGCCTAAATATGTTTCCAAACGTAACGTACTTTCTTTGTAAGAATCATGGAGACAATCCGAACTATACGATCTTTAGTCGGTGCGTTCATAAAGACGACGGCGTTCGGTTGCAAAACCCCGTTGGGTTCGCGCGCCTGCCGGACGAGATCAAGACGCATCTGGAGATGACTTTCAATCTCTTAAATCGCAAGTTGTTCATGAGTCTTTTTCCGGCCTGATCGGGCCACGAATCGATTGTAAAAACCTTTATTTAAATTCTTGGAGGTTCCAAATGGAACAAGCTCTAAAACGTTATGTATTGCCAATTTTTGTAGTCAGCCTTGTGATGGGATCGTCGGTTGCCCTCGGAAGCGTCGAGGGAAGCCTGATGGCCATGCAAACAAAGCTCATTAACGTCATTCTGCCGCTTGTTGGGATTTTGGGACTAGTGTTCGCGGCGTTTTCGTTTTTCCTTGGAAATCCGAACGCCAGGTCTCACTTGATCCTAGCCATTTTTGGGGCGGTTATCGGATTTGGTGCGCCAAGCATCATTGCGTTTATTCGTGGCATTGTGAACTAAGCTAACTGAGTGCCTGCGGCGCCGTTACGGCGTCGCGGGCCGTCTTTTCTCAATAGGAGGGTTCATGCCTCTTAGAACTGTTCCGGTAAGTCGATGTCTGGACAAAAAACTCCAAATCGCGGGGTTTGAGATTCCAGACCTATTGGCGGTTTTTTTCTTGCTCTCAATTTTGAATTTCATATTCGGCAAAACGGATCAAAAGCTCCTGCTTATTTGGTTCCCGTCACTTTTTGTTGCCGTTGTATTGCGAATTGCGAAGCGTGGTAAGCCCGAAAGTTATCTTGTCCATTTTGCTCGGTATCATCTTCGATCGCGTTCATTGTTTGCGTTTTATGAGCCAACTAAAAATCTATCCACCCCGAAAACGTGAGGTAAAACTAATATGAGAAGTGATCGCTTAAGTGATTATTTGGATGTTTGGGGCATTGAAAATGACTCTGTAATCTTCCTGGATGGCGGTATTGGGACGGGATTTGAATTGGTTCCAATGGATCCATCCGCATTGTCGGACGATGCTTTGAATCAAACAGCGCACGACCTGACCAGTTTCCTTAATGGTTTGCCAAGTGGCATCCGCATTCAATTTGTCAGGGATGTGGTCCCAGCAAACGGTGACGAGCTTGCACGGCACAAATGGTTGATTCACGAAAAAGCCGATCCAGTTGCGTGTACGCTGACTGATACCCGAGTTCGTGTCCTTCAGAGTCAGATTTCTGATGGCAATCTAAGGTCCCACCGCGTCTTCGTTTTTCTCAGAGTCCCTATGCCAAAACCCGCAGAGTTCTCTCTGATCAGTAGCATTCGTGGGTGTAGTGCTGATGATATTACCCGCGAATCTGTGGATCGTCACGTTGCGGAGACCGAGAGAGTCGCTGATGGAGTCGAAGCAGGCTTGCGCCAGCTTGGAATGAAACCAAGAAAGCTTGGCGCAAGGGAAATCATGGAGCTGACCTACAGGCAGTGGAATCCCGATCGGACATCTGAACTTCCGGAGTTTGATCCAGACAATGTCCGTGATTCCCTTGTGATGTCAGATGTAGAGATTGGGCGATCAGGATTTACCATTGGCGAGAGCTATTTTCGTGTTTTAAGCCTGAAACTACTTCCTGACCAGTCCTATAGCGCGATGGCGTCGGCTCTTGGGCGATTGCCATTTAACTCTCGAGCATTTGTTTCCATCTACGTCCCCGATCAAATAAAAGAGCTTGAAAGCCTACAAACACAACGCCGGGTGGCCTATTCGATGGCGCACGGTAAACGGTCCGGAGTCTCGGACATAGATAGCACAGCCAAGTTCAATGACCTAGAGCGGCTCCTTGATCAAATGATTGCCAGCGGTGAACGGGTGTTTCACTTTGGCATCAATGTTCTCCTTAAGGCGCGCAGTGAAGACGATCTCCGCCAGCAGGTGGCGGAAACGCTCTCATTATTTCGCGAAATGGCGGGGTCGGAAGCCATGGAAGAATCCCTGGCGGCGTTTGATTTGTTTTCTCAAATGGCTATCCCAAATGCCCGGGTGACAGATCGTGTGAAGCGGATCAAGACTTCAAATTTGGCTGATCTCTTGCCTGTCTATGGACCTTGGCATGGTCATGAGATGCCCCGCGTGTTGCTTAAGACACGTGAGGGTACATCTCTGTCAATTGACCCATTTGATCCAAATATGACTAACGCGAATCAGCTGATTAGTGGCGCATCGGGCGCGGGAAAGTCGTTTCTAACAAACGTTCTTTTACTGAACATGTTGAAGGAGATGCCGCGAGTTTTCTTCGTTGATATTGGTGGTTCATATCGACGGCTTTGTGAAAACCTTGGCGGGCAATACATCAACTTAACGGCAGGGTCGGGCATTGTGTTAAATCCTTTTGATCTTCCCCCGGGTGAAACAGCTCCATCGCCATCAAAAATCAAATTCTTGCTTGGATTGATCGAGCTTATGACGAAAGAGCACGACCAGTCACAACTCCCGAGGCTTGCTCGGGCAGAAATTGAAAATGCCATTATCGAAACTTACCGTGTGAATCCAAGGCCGGTCTTATCCGATCTGCGGCGCATTTTGCTTAAAAACGAGGATCCCCAAGTTAAGGCATTTGGCCGGATCTTGGCTCCGTGGTGCGGTGACACGCCATTTGGGCAAATGATTGATCGGCCAACAACAGTAGATGTCCATCATGGGGCAATCGCTTTTGATTTGAAGGGCATGGAGTCTTATCCAGACCTTCAGGCGGTGTGTCTATTCATCATCACAGACTTGGTGTGGCGCGAGATTCAGAAAGATCGCAGTACCATGAAGTTCTTGGTTTTTGATGAGTGTTGGAAACTTCTAAAGTCAGACTCTGGTTTGGCCTTCATCGAGGAAGTGTTTCGAACGTTCAGGAAATACTACGCCTCGGCGATCGCGATTTCCCAGGACATCGACGACTTTGCGAAAAGCAAAATCGCGGGTGCAATTCTTCCAAACTGTTCCCTTAAATGGCTACTTCTTCAACCGCAGGGCGATAAATCAAGGCTTAGAGATGTATTGGCCCTAAACGACAATGAGCTTGAACTTGTTTCGAGCCTGACCCAGGACAAGGGGCGTTACTCGGAGGCCTTTTTAATGGCTGGAGAAAACCGAATCGTAGCGGTGGTCGAGGCAACGCCTATGGAGCATTGGATCGCTACGACCGACCCGCGAGACCTAACAAAAATCGACGAGTTGATAACAGAGAATCCCAATAAATCGAGACTAGAAGTCTTACAGGCACTCGCCAATCAATATCCAAACGGCGTTACTGCCAGTTTAAGGGGGTAAGGGGTGAGAAAGTCCATTATTGCATTCGCTTTGGTTATTTCCCTGATCATACCAGGACGGGCGGCGAAGGCTGACATTTGGGGAGGCGATGTGGTGGTCCTGACCCAGATACTTATGAACGCCGTTCAGCAGTTGATTCAGCTTCGTCAAATTCTGTCGACCGGGGAAGATAATCTAGCCCTACTTCAGGAGATTAACCGTGGGCTAAATGACATCTTGGGGATTGCAAAGACCAGCGGCGTCATTCGGGACAGTGGGGTATATGGTGAGATCTCCTCGGTTCATGACGGGAAGGAGATGCTGCGAGAGATCTATGGCCAGATACCAGATAGCAGTGAGTCGAAGGTTCAAGACCATTCGGATCAAGTCATTTCGGAAGTCCTGACGCTGAATAATAGCATCTATCAGTACGCCAATGACATTGACGCCATTGGGGAGGAGATCAAACAGGCAAGTGCTGTCGCATCTCCTAAGGGTGCGCAGCGACTGACAGTTGAATCCCTGGGAATCATGCTGACGGTAATGAACCAGTCGCTGAGAGCGCAAGCTAGTGGGTTGAAGCTCCAAGCTCAGGCAATGGCAGCTCAGAATCACAAAGACAAGCAATTTACCGATCAGGTCCGAAAGTCGTCTAAGAGCCTTCGGTTGGCGATGAGTGAGTCAAAAACATACTTTGAGATACCCAAGTTGTAGACATTACTTGCCATCGTGACAGGGGATTAAATCCTTATTACAATTAAAATGCTGAATTTGTGGTGGTTTCGGGTGTTCGCACTTGAGTTCTAGCGATAACATATTTCTAAATATTTAGTTGAAACGACTTACTTAACTGAGCCGAATTGAAGTGGATTGGAATGAGCGGGATTATGCAAAAGAAGTGGACAATTGAACATCTACAGGAGATTGCGGAAAAACATTCGGGGAAATGTTTGTCCAAAAGGTACCTGGGAACTAAATTTAAGCATAAGTTTCAATGTAAAAATGGGCATGTTTGGGAAGCAGTTGCGGGTTCAATTATTGCAGGAACGTGGTGTAGAGAATGTCATGCCCCAAAAAAGCTATCAATAAAAGTAGCGACTGAAGAGGCGTCAAAATTTGATGGGTTTTGTTTGTCACGATCCTACAAAAATGCACGATCGCCTCTAAAATGGAAATGCAGCCAGGGGCACGTTTGGCAAGCAAGTCTGGGGAGTGTCAGGGCTGGTCATTGGTGTAAAACCTGTTCAATGGGTTTTGGGGAAGAGATTTGCCGACAGTACTTTGAGCAGTTGTTTGACGATAAATTTCCAAAGCGCCGCCCATTATGGCTAGTAAATAAGCGCGGTAATAAGATGGAGTTGGACGGTTACTCCGAGAAGTGTGGAATTGCATTTGAATATCATGGGAGACAGCATTTTCAGGTTGGTTATTACACCAAAAATATATCCCAACTCCAAAGACGTCGTGAAGACGACAAGACCAGAAGAGAGCTGTGTAAAAAACGAAACATCTTACTAATAGAAGTTCCAGAAATTGGACGATATGTAGAGCTTGGCAAACTTGAAAAATATATCAGGAATCGTGCGCTCGCAGGCGGAAAGTTTCCAGTTAGCCAAAATGTGCAAATAGAACCGAAAACAAAATCACTCCGTAATTGGACGAGGGAGCTATCAGAAATTGCAGAGAGTAAGCAGGGAAAGTTGCTATCCAAATCATTTCTTGGATGGCACGAAAATTTAACTTGGATGTGTCAGGAAGGCCACTCTTGGGATGCGACTCCGGCTAATATAAAACAGGGTAATTGGTGTGCAGTATGTGCGAATAGGGCGCGAAAGTCGATCTCTGAGATGAGCCTTCTTGCAAAGAAATATGGTGGAAAATGTCTTTCTAAGAACTACAAAAATAATAGAAAAAAGCTGAAATGGGAATGCGAGCATGGGCATATGTGGTCTGCATCTTCGAAAGATATTCGCAGAGGGCGTTGGTGCGGGGAATGTAAAAAAATCGAAGACCATCGGCAAAGGAGTGTTCGATATTTGGAAGAGTTAAAGGTTATTGCTAAGGAACGAAAGGGGTTTTTACTCTCGGAGCATTACATTAACACAAAAACCCATTTGAGTTGGGAGTGTCACCTTGGACATAAATGGGAGGCTGTGCCATCAAGCGTTAAGGCAGGGAGGTGGTGCCCTATTTGTGCGAGGAAGAAACAAGCAGATTCACTTCGAGGAACACTCAATGAACTAAAGGAAATTGCTAAGAAGCGGAACGGAAAATGCTTGAGTAAAAACTATAAGAATCAGAACAGCCCTGTCAAATGGGAGTGCCATCTTGGACACAAATGGGATGCTGTGCCTTCAAGCGTTAAGGCAGGGACGTGGTGCCCTATTTGTGGCAGGAAGAAACAAGCAGATTCCCTTCGAGGGACGCTCAATGAACTAAAGGAAATTGCTAAGAAGCGGAACGGTAAATGCTTGAGTAAAATCTATAAGAATCAGAACAGCCATGTCAAATGGGAGTGTCATCTTGGACATAAATGGGAGGCCGTGCCCTCAAGTGTAAAAGCAGGGAAATGGTGCCCTATTTGTGCGAGGAAGAAACAAGCGGATTCACTGCGAGGCACAGGGGAAGAACTTAAGGTAATTGCTAGGAAGCGGAAAGGGAAATAGCTGGGTAAAACCTTTAAGAGTCAGAATACGCATGGCAAATGATTGTGTCAAAATGGACATCATTGGTCTGCTACTGCGGGTTCATTTGAACGTGGCAAGTGGTGTTCTCTGGAGAAGTGGCAGGGAAGTGTTGAACCACTAATTCGTCAGAAGATTTCTTATGTCGGGAGTGACCTTTTCGGTCTCTTAACTAGCGTCTCATTTTTTGAAAAAATTTACCCAATGGGTGATTGAGGTATTTTTTTGGGGGGGTGCTTATGGAGACTTTTGGGCTTACTAAGGAAGCAATAGTTCTACATGATGTTATTGCTTCCCTTTTTTTTTGCATTGCTGGCTTGGTGCTCGTCGTAGGAGTCGTCTGCGAGTACTTCAAGGCTCCAATTGGAGGCGTGCCGGCCTTTGGGCAGCTCTTGGGCCGAACTATCGTCGCCACAGTTCTACTCGTCAGTTACCCAGAGATCGCCAATGCGATTGCTGACGTTGCAAATTCCCTTGCATCAAAGCTCGGTGACTTAAATCAATATAAGGAGGTTTTAGATAAGGCTGGTTCGTCGCTAGAAAAGGTCTCATGGTCATGGGGATCTGTGGGGGATGCGTTTGTCTTTGTGATTTCGTATCTCGCATTCTTCATTTTACACGTCACGGTCTATTTCTTCGATGCCGCGATCATCTATGCCTGGATGCTGCTATATATTTTTTCGCCCCTTCTCATTGTTTTATTTATACATCCGGTTACAGCTCCGGCCACGGGTGCGCTATTCCGGTCATTGTTTGAGGTGTCAGCGTGGAAGATTGTTTGGTCAGTCCTCGGGACGCTCCTATGGAGTTCCGCGGTCCACAATTTCGACCCGCAAAATGACAATCAGAATTTCATCACTCAGCTAACGTTTACTATTATTCTTTCACTATCGGTTCTTTGCACTCCGATTGTAGTCAGGTCTCTACTAACGAAGGGTGTGGCAGGCTTGTCTGGAACGCTTACAGGAGCAGCCGGGACGGCTCTAGTCGCCAGTGCAGCTGGTCCTGCGTCGATGTCCGCACTCGCCACGGCTCCAACCACTGTAGCCTTAACCGGTGCGCGTAAGGTAGCGACCATGCCCATTCAACGGGCCAAAGCGTACATTAAGGAACGGCGCAAAGAAGAAAGCCAATCCGGAGTCCCGCAAACGGTCGCAGAACATAAGCGCCGGCGTCTCAAAGGAACCAAATCGAACAAGGTTCTCTGATCAATTCGTAGGAGTTCTATGAAATTTGCAGCCGTGTGGGCAGATATTGCCAATCAAAATGTATTACTTCGTCTCGTAATCGCGAGCCTCAGTCTCGTTCTTATCACGCTCTCTATCGTCACGACAAAACTGGCCATGAAAGAGCCGTTGGTAATCGAGAGGGAATGTCAGACACATTTAAGGCCGCAAGCCGGTTCCATGCAGTCACCCGAGGAGATTAAAGCCTTCGTTCGCGACGTTGTTGAAAGCAGGTTCACTTCTGGTGTCGCCCCAAGGCCCGAATGGATGGCTCCTGATCAGCTGCGGCAGAGGAAGATGGAGCAAGAAGAGCTGGAGAAGAAACGGCTTTCTCAAAGAGTGATCATAGACACGGTCGAGGTGTCGAAGTCAGGTATTCGTGTTGTTGGGGATCGAATGCTATCGGTTGGTAGGATTAGGTCAGCGTTTCCATTTCTGATGGATGTGACGATTGAAACGACGTCCAGATCAGCTGCAAACCCTTACGGTCTCGTCTTGGCAAGAATTCAGCCTGTTATGGATGCTCAGAAGTCCGGAGGTGGCAATGAATAGGTGGCTTAAAATACCCTTTATCGTTTTGTGCGGGTGGTTTAGTCAGTCCGGTTTAGCGGACAGCTTTAAGACCGTTTATATGTCTGATAATTCAGTGGCGCAGATTGCAGTATCGCCAAAAGGAATGGTTCTAAGTTTTCCAACAAAGCCTTCAAAAGTCATTCTAGGCAATGGATCTGCATTTGGTGTCGAGTACGTGGAAAACGATATTGCATTGACTCCGGTGTCCGTCAGGTCTCGCGCAAATTTATTCGTCTATATGCTAGGGCGCAGATTTTCGTTTGATTTGGTAGCTTCGCCAAGTGCAGGGCATGCGGTTGTGATGGTTCGTGACCAGATCGAAACTCCTCCGACTCCTAAGCCTGAAAAGGTTTTGCAAAAGTTTGGGGGAAAATATGGTCGAGCAAAGCCCTGATGCCAAGGTTGTTCATCGCGTATTCCTGACTATACCTGCCCGTATCAACGAATATCTATCGAATCCCTACTGTAAATGGACCATTGGGATTCTGTTTGTTGGTCTTTTTATTTACGTTCTGGTGTCTGATAGCGGCGAGGCTATTCCCCAGAGCGATGTGAAGGCAATTCCGCTTTCTAATGAAATAAATTCGCTACAAATTGACGGCATTCCAGAAATGGTTGCATACGGCCGCGAGACTGATCCCATACAGAAAGTGGCCCCGGCTAGCGGTATTCAAACAAAAGGGTCTGGAAAAATCGCAGGACCAAGGCTAGTTCGGCGAATGCTTAATCTTAGTGTACCTGACGGAGCAATGGCAGAAGCCAATTTGGTTACAGGGGCACGATCGGGGCCGGTCAAGGCGGTGCTGTCGACTGAACTAAAAAGCCGTTTTGGAGAGCATCTTTTACCGGAGGATACCACGTTAATTGGTTCCGCACAGGCATCTGGTGATCGACTTCAAATTCGGTTTGTGAAAGCGATCTTGCCAGACGGGGACGTGGTCAAAGTATCGGCGGATGCTCTGGATGGTGGGGACAAGACCCCAGGCATCAAAGGATCATTTGTGGCGCGTCAAGGGATGGTCTTAGCGGGAAGCATTGCCTTAAATGCGCTGTCTGGAGTTGCAGATGGTCTTCAGGAAAACGAGGCCGTCGGCGTAGGAATCGCAAAGAAAGCCAATACCCGTAACGCTCTATTAAACGGCGCAAGTCGAGCGTCCCTTGATCAAGCAAAAGAACTGACTCAAGACTTTCGTGAATCCAGCAAATCAATATCAGTCGCCTCAGGAACAAAAATTATTGTCTTTTTTGTTGATGACTCACAAGGGGGATAGATGTCTAACTACTCTAAGGCGCACGAGGATGCGATCTCGCGGAACGCTAATGCCTTTATTGGGATGATGAAAGGCCTTTGTCAGCCACTGCGAATACTGTGGAGGTCGATTCGGTGTGGCGCTTTGCCAGTTTCACAATGCTTATTGGTAGGATCTTTGGCTCTGTTATTTGTTAGGTTCAAGTTAGATGTCGCGATGTTCAAAAAACTTCACCTCATGATGTTTTACCCAACGAATGGTTGGTTTCGCATTGGGTATCTAACTGGAGTTGGTCTGTCGGGAGTGGCAGTCTGGACAATTTATGCCACTGGTATGCATAACGGGCTCAGGCGGCGTATCACCGAAGCATTAGAGACATCTGGCCTTAAGAATCGACTCGGTAATTGTCCACGCGTAGTTGGTGAGTGGCCTATTGATGAGACAATTCGGAAACTCAGGCTTACCAACGCCAGTTTGCCTTATGCTGACTTTGTTAGAGCAAGAAGTGGACTTGAATCAGGTTTAAAAATCTACATCGATGAGATTCGCGAAATTCGAGAACAGGGTTTGATTGATATCATTTATGCCAAAACCCCGATTCCGTCATTGGTCGAGTGGGACAAGGAATGGATCAATAAATCGGGGCTGGTGGTCGGAGAGACTCGGTCGAAACTTATTAAGACTAATTTTACTGAAACTCCTCATCTACTGGTTGCTGGTCAAACAGGTGGCGGTAAGTCGACATTCCTGCGCCAGATTATCACAGCCCAATATTTGAAAGACTCCGAATCCAATTTCACTTTAATAGATCTCAAGGGTGGATTGGAGTTTCAAATGTTTCAGGATCTGGAGCGAATAAATGTGCTGCCTGATTTGAGATCAGCATCAATTGAACTGGCGAAGTTCTCCGTCACAGTTAAAACTAGAATGGCCCTACTTAAGCGGGAGAAGCACAAAGACCGTGACTCTTATTTGGCGCAGTGTCGGGCTAAAAAGTTAAAACCCGATTCGGCCATTACGTCTCGAATAATTATTGTCATTGATGAGGCTGCAGAAATGTTTCTTGCAGGAAGCCACTCTTCTGCAAGAGATATTCAAAAAGCGAGGGAAATCATAAGTCAAATTGCTAGACAGGGCCGAGCCGTAGGTATGCATCTGATTATTGCGACACAGCGTCCCGATAGCAAAGCCCTCGATCCCCAAGTGAAGGCAAATCTAACCGGTGTCTTATGCTTCCAAATGGCTAATGATGCCTCGAGTATGATCGTACTTGGCTGTGGGCGCGCTACTGATCTACCGCCGATTTCTGGTCGCGCACTTTGGAAATCGGGTTCACAGATGATCGAAGTCCAAGTTCCGTATATGGCTCCGGAGATTACTGAGGAGCTGCTTGCGACCTTTCATGTTTCGACTCAGTCTCAAAATAAGAAAATGGTTTCTGAGCTGGGAGATCTCATATGAGAAGGAAATCAGGAATATGTCTAAATCCGGATAGGGACTACGATCTATTGAAATTCATATGGCGCTGGAAGGTTGTCCCTACTGACATTTTACATAAGAGGTTTTTTAGAAGCAGCCTTTTGCGCACTTGTTACAACCGACTCGCAATACTTCGCAGCAGCGGCTATATCGACACCGTGGCTATAAAGGACGCTGCTTGCGTCGCTTGGACTCTGCGCCCCAAAGGATTCAAAAGTATCATAGAATTCTTGCCAGATGATTGTGACAAAGGCTTTAAATCTGAGTCGCCCAATCACGATGTAATGACATTAAAACTACATTTGGGTGATTATGTATCGGATCCATTATATGACGATCTGATGTTTACGGAACAAGAACTTAGGCGACTTAGTTCGGTACACTATCCAGGGTGGGTTCCCTATGATCTCAACCGTCGACCAGACGGGTACATCAAAAGCGGAAGTGGACCTTCAGGAAAAGCGATTGCAATTGAAGTAGAAATTTCTCCAAAATCGGCATCTGAATATGAAACTTTGGGTATGGAATATGCGCATTGCTCGCAAATAGAGCGGGTCATTTGGGCGGTGCCCTCTAAATATATCGCCCGCAATTTGAGCTCCATTTTTTCGCAACACAAATCCGATAGCGGCGCGTTTCATTCAATTGTCCTGCTTGATGACGTTGCTAAAAAGTCATGGGCCAGCCCCGTAATCAATGGTGCAAATCTTGGTTCGACTATACGTCATCTCCTATCTCCTAGATTGACTAGCCAAAAATCCTAGTTGCGTGGACCCCTGCTCACAGTAGCCCATGTGAAGTCCATGTGTTGTACTGGTGCGGTGCTGGTTCCAGGGTCAAATTGATTAATCAATCTCAATTGATAGGACGCGCCCTATCGCATTCCGAGTTTTGATGACCCCCATATAAAGGGGGTTTGACGGTCAGTCAAATAAATAGACTTAATTTTAGCGTAAATAATTTGATTTTGTGTGCTCTTAGGACGTTGGCAAAAGGCCACCCCTAAACTCTAGGGGTAGCCTTCTTCATTGGAGCGACCGAATTAAAACGGAATGCCATCAAACGGATCTGGAAGCCCCGATTCCTTTTGTAGCATTGAAAGGAATGACGGCATCTCATTTAGTAATTTAATCCGAACATGTCCTTTCGCCTCTATAAGCGGTCTCTGTTCTGAGATCTTCCACGAATCGCAGTAGTCCCTATAATACTGCTGTTCGTAAACCAGTCTCATTCCTTGGTTCTGATATTCCATCCAGCAAATTAATTCTCGGACCGTGTCAGATGAGGTGCTTGTAATCATCCTAAGAGTCTTGGAAATTCCATTTTCTTTAAGATGACGTTCAATCGATTTGATATCGGATGAGGCGCGATCCAAAGTCGCTAGATTTTGAGCGAATTGTGCTTCGTTCTTAAAGAAAGATGCAAGCGCCTCATTGTTAATCAACATTTCTCCCATAGTTTTTATGCTCCATAAATAAAAGGAGGTTTACTTGATGTAATACGGCATCAAGCAAAATCAAGTTAAAGATAATTGAACGGTGATTAAAGGCCAATCAAGGCGGAAAATATTGCCATTCAAAGCAATTACGTCACTCAAGACCCAAAACATTGCCACTCAAAGCTATCAGTCACTCAAGACCTAAAACATTGCCACTCAAGGCTCACTCACCATTCAAGGTGACCTAAATTGACTCAGGTTTGCAGGTGATAATTTATTTTTAAATAGTTGTCAATTGCCTGAATGCGCATTTTTTGTGGGGCAGAATGCGTGAAATTTTAATTAACAGGTAGGTTTTCGCTTTGCATCGCATAAAACTTTTTAGGAGGATTAAATGCAATTGAACCGTCTAATTATACTTACATTTTTTTTGAACCTCAGTAGTTGCGCTTCGCTAGATATGAGCAACGCAACTAAGCAAACGGCAGGACAGCCAAAACTGAGTCAGCCTAAATACAAGACCATATGGGTTCCCGACAAAATTGAAGGTGATCGTTACATTGAAGGCCACAGAGTTCATATAATTGAGGAGGCTGGTAGATGGTTGAGCGAATAGATTCTGAAAACCGACCTGTAAAATCAAAGCCACGTCACCCGGATCGGGTGGTTTTGAAACCGGATCATCTCAGTAAAATTCAAGGCTGGATCGCACAAGTTACAAGCAAACACCGAGGCGTGAAAATCACAAAGAATGACCTAGTTACATGGCTGATTGATTCTCAGCCGGATTTATTGTCTGACGTAAATGAGTCTGATCTAGCGCGACGACACTATGATGAGGAGCGATTTCTTCGCGAGACCTTGGCAAATTTTAAGAAATTTAAGACTCAGGGTGTTCCATTTGATTGGCAAAAAGAGGTGCTTAGCAAAGCTCAGCAATTTGATAAAAAACAGCGTAAAAAAAGGCTTAAAATTGAAAAATAAACGTCACTCAAAAGTTGAAAAAACATGAGGGGAATGATACTTTGAAACATGAAAGTTTGATTGGCGAATGCGCCAACCAATTGCTCTTTGACAACGATTCATTTCACGGTTGGATAGCCACAGCGCAAGCTGCGGCCTACTTAAAAATTTCCCCGAATGCATTGAGAATTATGGTGCATCGCGGAAAAGTCAAAACTCACAAGTTGGGGAGTAGGCTGAGGTTTCAACTTCAAGACTTGAGGGAGTGCCTCTCAAAGAAGGAGCTGTTACATGGCTATTCAAGTGGAAAAAAATAGTGAGGGGAAAAAGACCTTTGTCGTCTACTGTGATGGTATCGATAGTCGGGGGCAGCGGATACAAATGCGTCGCCGCGGAGTCAAAACTGAAAAAGAGGCCCGTGCCGTTGAATTTGAGCTTCGTCGACAAATTGCAAATCAAAAAGATCAAGTTCCAAGTTATACATGGAATGAGTGGTTTCAGATTTGTTTAGAGCGGATGAAGCTGGAATATAAACCCTCGACCATCATTGAGTACCTCGGAAAGCATACCAACTGGATTCAGCCAGTTATCGGTGAGAAGTTGCTTGATGAAGTAACGCCCCAAGATGTGCATGACATCGTCTATAGCAATAAGACAGATGTCACGTGGTATACTCGCCGAGGAACGCTAAGGCGCATTCATAGAATTTTCCAAATGGCGATCGATGATGGGTTAGTCAAAAACAATCCGGCATCTAGAATCAGGGTGAAAGTTCCAGAGGCGCGTAAAGCCGTACTCAATCGAAATCAAATAGACAAACTTCTCTTAGAAGCCAAACGAGTCGGACATCGTTTTTATGATGTTTGGGTTTTGGCGGTCATGACGGGGATGCGGTCAGGTGAGCTTTATGAGTTGAAATGGACTGATATCTGTTTTGATCAGAAAGTTATTTGGGTGCAAAGAGGTTGGACATCCAAAAATGGAGTTGGGACGACTAAGAGTTCACGGCATCGAGTAGTTCCGCTATCAGGAGAGCTTGATTTGTTCCTTAAGGAGTTAAGGCTCCGCGGGGAAGTTGCAGGTGGCTATGTCCTGCCGCGACTTAACGAATGGACCCGAGGCAACCAAGCACAAGTTTTACGAGACTTTTGTTTGGGCATAGGGATCACGCCTATCAAGTTTCACGACCTGAGAGCAACGTTCATAACCCAGATGCTCGCAAATGGGGTATCTTTAGCTCATGTCATGGCTCTAGTGGGGCATGCAGAGATTAAGACAACCCAGGGGTATTTGAGGCTTGCAGGGTTGGAGCTGAAAGGTACTACCGAATCACTTGGCATTAGCTTGCCAAGAGTAACGGAGGCAAAGGTCATAAAAATGCGAGGATAGGTGCAGTAGGGAAGTCCCTACCAGTCCCTACCAGCAGAATTAGAGTTTCTTGTGATATTGAATGGTTGGGTCGTCTCACGACGATCCCGCCATTTTTCCTCAAGATAAAGTTAATCCTCAGCTTTCAAACTGAGGATTTTTTGTTTTCTGATGATGGGCGGAGACCAATATCACTCAATCATCACTGATCCGTCGCATGTAGATTTCAAAGCGGCCGCGAATCTCATTCGGAGAAAAAATGACCTTTTCTGGCATGTCTTCTGGCAGCGGAGGGCCTCCGGCAGAGATGTTTACTGAGGACGTGTCTTTGGCTAGGAGGTCTTGATCGGAGGGAGCAAAACAAAGGCTTTCCATGGAGACACCAAGCTCTCGGGCGACGGCGTAGAGGTGCTCGATCTTTCTTGGCTGTACGCCTGACATCCAGTCACTTAAGACTTGTTTGGCCACACCAGTTTTACGCGACAGTTGCGCGGCGGTTAGACTGCGATCTTTGAGTAGTGTGGCTAAATTATGTCGAAGCCTGAAATTGACGTCTGTGGCCATTCGTAAATCTCCCCAAAACAAGAACAAACCACAAGATTCCGCTTTAAAGCGTGTTCTGATAAGTCGAGTCCGGCCAAACCTCGCAAAATCCGAAATTGCGGACAATCGCAAATCTCACTCATCACTGATTCGTCTGAGGTAGACTTCAAATCGTCCTCGAAGCTCGGGGATATCAATTCCCGACGCGCCGTTAGTGTTCGTGTGTGGTGGTGAAGATTTTTTACCTGCAAAGAGTTCACCGTCGCTTGTCGCAAAACAAAGAGTCTCCAGTGAGACCTCGAGTGTTTGCGCCACAACATAAAGTTGCTCAAGCTTGCGCGGTTGAACGCCTGCCATCCAGTCGCTTAGTACCTGCTTAGCCACGCCCGTTTTACGCGACAATTCAGCAGCAGTCATGCCGCGCTCGCGCAGAAGGGCTGCGAGGTTTTGTCTAAGGCGAAATTGCGATGTCTCCATAAGGCTTGTCCCCCAAGGGTTATACGTCTTTGTCTCGGGGTGCCTTATCGCAAATCGGCGTGACATCGGAGGTCACGGCAAACAGACTACTCGTCCGATAGTTCGGATTTCCCGTGGCATTTCGTTAAGTTTGCCCCGCTAAGGTCCGTATAGTGGAGGACTAGGGGAGGTCCTTAATGGGTATCAAATGGCTTGTTTTATGCGTTTTGCTGCATGGCTGCAAAAAGCCACCTAAGGATGATCGTCGCACGATGATCAGGGTCACAGGAGCTGCGGGCATTGAGTTTTCAGGCTCGATAGGCAGCGTTGGGACGTCATCATCGGTGAGTGGGGTGACCCCGCAAGATTTTGCGTTATCAAAAGAAGAGCCCATTGCAGGCGTTATTCAAAAGTCTACGTCCGGTGATCTGCGTGAGCTGGTCGTGGAGTGCTGGTTTGACAGTGAGGAGGCTTACGAGACTGCACGCACCACGACCGAGTATGGGATCGCGTCTGTCTCGTGCCGCCGCCCGACCCGCTAATTTAACGCCTTTTTGGGCTCCTGAGCCCTCAAATGAAGACGCGAATATCCTTGGTTTTTCGCCTAGGGGGCAAATCTTTCTAAAGCCTTCCTAAGCCTGGGCCGATCGCCTTTTTATGAGTGCCTATCGGCACTTGGCCTTGGGGTGCGGTGGAGTCTTCATGTCTCGTGGTCGCAACAGTCAGTCGTCTCGTCAGATTGTCCTTCAGCAGATGCTGCAGGCCGCTGGTCGTCGTGGTCTGTCTCCGCGTGAGATCACAGAAAAGCTCAAAGACCGAGGTTATGAGGTTACGAAGCGAACGATTCACCGAGATCTCGAGGGACTTCAGGCCGCAGGTATTCCCGTATCCGAATCAGGATCCAAGTCCGATGACGGCGGTGTGCGGTGGACGATTGATGTGGGTCAGGGGACATCGGTGCGTTCTGGGCAGTCAGCCGTTCTCAAAATTTCACCGCGCCAGCTTGCTGGGCTTTATTTTGCCAAGGAGCAATTTAAGACGCTGGCGCGCAGTGAATTATTCACAGGGCTAGATCATTTCTTTGAGCAGGTGAGTGATCTGATCGGTAGCCGTAACCGTGAACTCCTCGATGAATTTGCAAGAGACTTTTACGTCTCCCACGCCGACTCTGCCATTCTTGGCGCGACCTCAGACGTGGTCGAAACCATTCACGCAGCCATCATCGAAGGACACTGCATCAAGGCGCAGTACCAATCCGCAAATTCCGGGACTGACCGCATCCGCGAGCTTGGGCCACATTATCTCTGCTACATGGACCGAGGCCTTTATCTGGTGGCTGAAGACCTGGAAGAGTCTAAAATTAAAAACTTCGCCGTCCCGCGCATCAAGTCCGCAGAGCTGATGGATAAGCCATATGAGGGACAAAAGACCTCGCCAGAGGCATTCTACAGTGAAAGCTTTGGTGCTTGGAGATCTGAGGGTGCAGTCCCTGTAGAGATCAAGGTCATCAAGTCTCGCGCCCCATTCGTCGCAGAGCGTCAGTGGCATCCCTCGCAGGAGATCATCAAACATCGCGATGGCTCCATCACCCTAAAGCTTAAGGTCGGGCTTACTCCCACATTGGTGGGCTGGATTTTAAGCCTTGGTGACCACGCTGAAGTGATCACCCCTCAACGCCTCAAAGACGACGTCTGCAAAGCAGCGCTTGCCGTCGCTGCACGCTACCGCAAGAAGGCGGGTTAACTTGGTGCTGGATTCTGATCTGGCTAAGATCCGGCTAAGATCCGGTCTTTTTCCATTTAAAACTGGGAGCTCTCTTGGTTTCCATACAGTCTTTTAGGTAGAGATTTATCAGTGTCTGATAGGGAATACCCGTCTGATCAGCGAGCTTTTGAAAATAGGCTACGACATCTATATCTAGACGTATCGTTGTTCTTGATTTTAGCTGTTTGGAATAAGGGTTCTTTTTAGCTTTTGAAAAGTCGTATTGTTTTCTCATGTGCTGTCACCTGTGTATTGTCTTGCCTCGAACTTCGTCGCTTTCCTTGCGGAGATGATGCGAATGACTTCATCTTCTTGTCGATACGAGTGAACAACGACCAGTAATCGCATCCCGCTGCTCATTCCAAGTATAATGAACCGGTCTTCTTGGGCTGAATGATCCGGATCTACGAGTAGCCGCGCACGGTCATCATAAAATACAGAACTGGCCTCGTGGAAAGACACACCATGCTTCGCCCGATTGCTTAGATCCTTTAGCTGATCCCAGCGAAAGAAATCAGACATATTGTAACACCTCAAAATCAGACTGTACACACATTATATGTACATAAATAAATTATCTACCCATCGAATCTTCCTAGAGTTACTAATGCCGAATCTCCACCAGCCCGGCGCGAATTCCAGCACGCTGATTGCAGGCGAAACAAAGTAGCCTCAAGTTCTCTGCGGTTGCCTGGCCTCCTCTGGCCACGGGAGTGATGTGATCATAGTTAATCTGTCGCCTCGTCCCGCAGCGAGTGCAGGCACCGCGGTCACGCTGCCACACAAAACTTTTAAGCTCCTGGGAGATATACCGAGGATTTCTGTGTGGTGGTGATGACTCCGGCGTCGGAGTAGGGGTTTCAGGGCAGACACTTTGACCGCCCCCAGCCATGGCTGCCTCTGATCGGCGTTTGCCAAACCGCTTAGCACGAAGGGCCTCGGCGCTCAGTTGTGCAAGCTTGGCGACAAGGTCTGCAAATCCTAAGGCTGCTCCCTCTGGTCCGAGTAGACTTCTGACCTCCTCAAGCTTTTGCCGAAGATCTTGATCCATCACAAATCTCACCTCAGACTTATCGTCAGCCAGTACCCGCTCGCGCTCTTTGGGTATGGCGACGTCTCCGCCCAGCTGAATGAGTTCACGCTGACCATCTCGTGCTGACTTGTTCTCAAGAAGACTGAGTACCTGCAGCTTTTGTTCTCTGGTGACCGTGGGTGCAGATCCCGCGCCAGCCAAGGTACTTTCGCGAAAGAAGCTCTGAGCCTGCGCGATATTGCTAAGACTCAATGCTCCCGATTCAATCTTTTGCTCAATTTCAGGAATTTCTTTGATGAGGCGCATGGCCTGAATTCTTCGCCCAGCCTGCCCCTCGCTATACTGCAGATGCTTGACCGCATATTCAAACAAGCTAGCACACCCCAAGTCACTATAAAGCCTGCGCCGCTCAATCTCCCGCAGATGATGCAAAATCTTGGTGAGCGTAGTGCGCTCCATCTGAACCAGATCCTTGGTCAAAGTAAGCAACTCATCATCGCGAAGATGTTTCAAATTCATCATGCAATCCTCCATTACAACTTCCTGGCAAAAGTATGGATGGATCAATGATGTCGCAAGCTACTTCTAACAATTACGATGAGTTGTCTGCGGTGGACGAATGGGCTTGGCAGAGAAAGTGTTTGCCCCGAAACCCTAACTCCGACGTCGGAGTGGGGGTTTTGTTGTTAGTGGGTTTGGGTGGGTGAGGGGTGGGGTCCGTGGGCGCGGACTTTTTGAGGGGAGCCGGATTTGTTTAAGTTTAGGCGGAGGGATTGACGAGCTGGATAGTGTTGGAGCCGGGGTGAGCTTCAGATGGTTGTGGCCAAGGGGCCTTTTCAAGGAAAGGGGTTTTACAATGAGTGGGTGGTCTGGCTTTAGGGTCGTCATGTTGGGTCTGGGTATGGTTACTCTCTATGGTTGTGGTCAGAGTGCCCAAAGTACTGGATCACCCGTGGGGGTGGGATCGTCAGGCGGTGGTAGTATGTCTAAGGTGTTTTCGATCGTGATTGATTCGGATGCGGATCTGCCGGCGTGCGGTGATGCCAATAAGAAGCAGCTCGTTTACGTCAACTCAACTAAAACGTTTAAGTCCTGTGAGACTAGCGGCTGGGTCGTGATCGATATGGGTGGCTACAAGATTGTGAGCAATAAGGCAATCAAGCCATACGACACGGATCTTTGTACGATGTTTCCCACTATTGAGTCCTGCTATTTTAATGGCGGTCAGATTGTCAAATATTCCGATGGCTCTGTATTGATAACGAGTGGGTATTCCTACGATATGTTTGTTTCTGCGAGTGCCAACGGAGGCTCGCCAGAGTATGACCGACTGGCAAGTTCTATTACTGTAGTCGTAGCGCCCGAGATGCAAGTGATGTGGCAGCGACTAGATTGGAGTGTCTCTCGCGGTAGCGTTGCTTTTAGTGCGCTGTATTTAGTTTACAGTCGTCAGTCAGATTCAATCAAAATTGTCTTCGATAGTAACGATTCGGGCGAGTTGGATGCTACGGACGAGGTTGTTCACACAGCTGTAATCAGTGATTGGTGAGATCGGCCTAGCCTAATAAGCACAATGTCTATGAGTACATATTGTCCGCCCTGAAACCCTCACTCCGACGTCGGAGTGGGGAGTGAAGCTATTTTGAATTTCGTCGTGTGTCCTCAAATTAGAAGCTAATTCGGGCAATTACAATCGCTTGTCTGTGGCGGTTGTTATTGTTTGGAGGGCATCTTTATTGGATGGGTTTTTTAAAATTTACAATGTATATACAATAGGAATATAATGCGGATGAGGTATGAATGGGATGCGGTCAAAAATAAGAGGAACTTTCGCAAGCATGGCATTTGGTTTGAGGAGGCTCAAACGGTCTGGGCAGATCCGCACTCGATGGAGTATTTTGATCCAGAGAATAGTCATAACGAAGACCGCTATATTCGGATTGGACATTCGATAAAACTAAACTTGTTAGTCGTCGTGTTCTCTGAGTTTGAAGATCAAGAGAAAATTCGGATTATATCCGCAAGGATTGCCACCAGAAAGGAGTCAGGACAGTATGAAACGAGAATATAATCTCAAGAAACTCAAAAAGCGTACCGTACCTGTTAAAGTGGATTCAGAGTCTATCAAAGTCCCAATTAGTATTCGTTTAGATGCGTCTGACCTCGCCATGCTAAAGACAGAAGCCGATAAAAAGGGTCTTCCCTATCAGACTTTGATTGGTAGTATTCTTCATCAATTTCTGAATGGTGAGCTGATTGATCGTAGCACCGTTCAAATCTTGAAAAAGTTCAAGGCATCCTGAGTGTGAATTACCTAATATCTTTCCTTGCAGTGTCAGGCCAAAATCCCTGATGTGGGCATTACCCCGATTCAATCGCAGCCGGATAGTGCATTAAAATTAGATGATTTGTCCGCCTTAAAACCCCCACTCCGACGTCGGAGTAGGGGTTTTGTGCTTTGGATTCAGATACGCTCGAAAATGTCCGGAGTCGAAAGCTAGCCTTTGTATGTAAATATATTTAGCTTGTCGCCGCCGTTCACCGGGTCTCGACCCAATTGCTAAAAGTATGAAAAAGGTATATTTTAGATATGGAATTTGAGTGGAATCCGTTGAAATCGTCCGCGAATGCGGAGTAAACATGGAGTGAGCTTTGAAGATGCGCTTGGCATGTGGACTGGGCGCGTGGTCGAAGTGGCAGAGATTGCAAAGACGATAGATGGCGAAACACGCGGTGCTACGTTGGGTCTAATTGCGGGCCACGTTTACACCGCAGTCTGGACCCTCAGAGGTGAGACGATTCGATTGATATCCGTGAGGAGAGCTCGTTATGGCGAAACCAAAGTCTACTTCGAAAAAGTCCGGCAAGAGGGTGGACGTGAAGACCTATAAATCAGCTTCAGCTATGGACCGAGACCTCGAGGCGAGTGACTTAGGCGCGGTTTTCTCCGCGCATGGAGCCATAAAAGAGCCGCGCATTAAAAAGGTTAATTTGGATCTTCCTGAATGGTTACTGCGGGAGCTTGATAAGGAGGCGGCCCGAGCCGGGGTGTCTCGTCAGCCATTGATCAAGATCTGGCTGATTCAAAAGCTCGAAGAGGAGCGACGAAAGCGCACTGCGTAGGTGATGGCGCTGCTCAGGCCGTGCGCAATTCGAATTACGTTATGTGTCCCCAAATTAACTTAGTAGGTGAATTCGAGAGGGATGGCACGGCCACGGGCGGAGCTGGCCGGGATGAGCAGGCCCACCCAAGATCCTGCCGACATGGGTGAGAACGAGGCGGACGCCGTTGCAGAGTTAGCAGTGAAGTTTACGGCGCGTGAGATGCAGTTGGTGAGAGCGCCGGTGCTTGGGGTGTATTTGCAAACGAGAGCCGTCGCCTTTTCTACAGTCGAGATATTGGACGTGCGGGTGAAGGTCAGGATTTGCGTCCCCTTGCCGCCAGTGCCTCTTTTAATCGTAGCAAATTCAGTGGCTATGGTGGTTGCTGGGGTGCTTACGTGCCTTAGCCAGCGATAAATGGTCGGAGCCTTTTGAATATTGCCTGCGAGATCTTTACCGATCATGCAGAGCGTGATGAATTCGTTGCCTGGCTTTGTGATTGTTGCGGTCAGTCTTGTACCTATATCAAACCAGCTGCCGTAGGTGACTCCTGACGTGCAGGTTGAATTCGCTGACTTCACAATTGCGAATTGGTAAGACTGTACGGCATCACCAGCTACTTGAAGGTTGATGGATGTTGCCGAGTTAGGCGATTGCGGTAAGCCCTGTGTAATCGAGGCGGTTGGGGGAACAGTGCGTTTAGTCCAGGTGTAGAATGTCGGTGAGGTCTGCTTATTCCCAGCCTTGTCTGTGAACAATGCGCAGAGTGTGTAGACGCCGTCAGCTGCAGGAAGGCTTGGACCAATGGATTCATAGTCAAGTCTTGGAGAAGACCAAGAAATATTTGACCCATTACAATCAGTACCCGGAACGACCGCGTAAATATAGGTACCAGGCTCTCCGGCATTAACCTTAACGCTCAGGACCAAAGCATTGGAAACTTTTGCTGGGACTCCAGAGAAACTGATGGGTAAGGCCACCGTATCTTGAACCCAGCTTAGGACTGTAGGCTCGACCTGTTCGTTACCTAGAGCGTCAATTCCCTTGACGCAAAGCGCTCGGGGCCCATCACCATCAGGAATCAGCTTTAGCCAAAAAGGATTATAGATTGAATAGATCGCGCTATATGTTTTGCAATCTTGAGCATTGGTTGCAGTCGCAAAGCGGTAGTTCACCACATCGGTGCCGCGAATATAAATCATCGAGTCGGTGCTCTTTGCAGTTTTCGGAGGCGAGCCGTTTATGACTGCTGTGGGTGGAGCTGTTCTGCGTTTCCACTCGAATTTTGCTGGGGTTGGTGACGGGTTTCCCGCACTATCAAATCCGTAGACACAAACAGAGTATGTTCCGTCTTTTTGGACATTGACGACGTGCTCTGATGGCTGATTTGAACAATCGACATAGCCATCTGTGACGGGAGGACATGTAAGGCTGATTGGGCTTGTGACTTTTGCTTTGCAGCTCGCTAGGGTATCGCTGCTTTTCACAGTGAGTTTAAATGAGCTCAGGTTATTGATGGAGTCGGGTGTATCAACAAATGCAACATCAGGCCCTTCGAAATCGGCAATCCAACTGTAGGACTTTGGGGTTAACATTTCCACATTGCTGTTGGTTTTGCCAGATACGCAAATAATTTTTGTTGTTGTCCCCGTCGACATGGCTGGTGAAAGCGCGACCGTCGAGGTCTGTGCGATAGGAATCCACTCAGACCATGAAATATTGGAAAGTGGATTGACGCAGGCATTGTCGAGCGAATTACGAGTCGTCAGTTCGGTTAGGCCATACCGGTAAAATGTGGCGATGCTATCTGCTGCCGGTGCAGCTTTAAGTGTAAATGATTTAGTATTGCTGCGCCCTACGGGAAACCCGGATGCCTGAATCTGCGCCGATGCTGTGTCGTAGACCCAAACGTGGTTTATATAGACGGGGTTAGTGATAGCTGGAATTTTGGCCTTCACACAGAGTGACTGGCGACCGATCGTTGACCCTTGATCGATAATAAATGGGGTGCTGAGTGGTGTCTTGGGGTCTTGATTGTCGTAGATGACACTTGGGCAGGCGGCGGTTCCGTCTGTAAAGTGCTTGGCGGAATAAAGTGTTCCTTGCATGGCCGTAACCTTGACGGAAAGCTCTTTCGTCGAGGTAAAGTCTTCAGGCACGCCTTGGGCGGTGAGCATGGCGTCATTGACGATAAATTCAATATCATCGACCAGCCAACCTGACTCTTGCCACCAAGAGTTCGATGTTAGTTCAAAATAGACGGTGATCGTATCTCGGCCCCGGGCGCGCTGATCCCATGCGATTTGAGTCAAATCAATCGTTCTCTGTTTCCAATCCGAGTAGCCGGCGACTTCATCAATCATGGTGTTAAATCCAAACTCTCCCAGAACATAAACCCTACCAAAATCCCCCGGACTGCCGTACCTCGCACCAAAATTGTCGATAGAGTAGCGAGTCCAGTAACGAAGAGCCATACGCGTAAAGCCATCTGGAATTCTAAACTCCCGTAAGGTCATCCGCGATGTAGCATTGGCTGCATAGTTTGCGATAGCGTCACTGTAAACCGTTCCCCGATCCGGATCATTTTCTGTTGTCCAGGCATTGGGCCATCCCATGGGAGACGATCCGTCATAAGTCTCCCTTGGCAGGAAATTTATACTTTTAAATTTTACCGACTCAGATAACGCGGACTGATTATCGCTCTCGTCGTAAGCTCTTACGGCGATCCAGCCAACAAATGTCAAAGGAATATCTTTGAGGACCACTCTCACCATATTGTCAGTGGGCGATGTCGTGATTGATTCCACAGTGACTGGAGTGGCTTTAGCCCATAATTCATCACTCGTGATTTGCGAGGTAGAAATCCGCATCTGATAGCGACTGGCTTTTCCCGTGCTACCGTTGTCAGTACTTTCGCGAAAGAAAATGTTAGCTCTGACCGTTCCGATTTTGAGCGTAGTTTTTTCGTCTGCAATGCCCCAATCACGATCGTGAAAGGTTAGACCTGCTGGCGTTGATGGTGGAATTACGTCCGGAGATATGCCGAAAGCATCTTGGAGGTTAATCATACCACCAGTGCGGATGCGCTCGCCCTGAGTCGAGTCGGGCAGTGCGGTGACGCTTTGTAGCAAACGATTGCGAATTGTTTGTGGAGCTTCATTTGGAAAGTGGGATTTGATGAGAGCCAAGGCGCCTGCTACATGGGGAGCAGCCATTGAGGTGCCGCGTAGGCTTTCGTATTGATTACCTGGAACAGTGGATAAGATGCCTTCGCCGGGTGCCGCGACATCAACTGTTGTCTTACCCCAACATGAGAAGCTTGCTAGTGCTCCTGTTGAATTGATGGCGGCCACAGAGATGACATTCGGAACATCATAGTTTGCAGGATACTGCGGAGTTGCGTCATTGTTGCTGGCAGAGTTACCAGCGGCAGCCACGAAATGGATTCCCGCAGAGTCTGCGCGCTGAATAGCCTGCAACATAAGATCACTATAGGGTCCGCCGCCCCAACTGTTATTGGTCGCGAAAAACTTCATTTTAGTCGCATATTCGACAGCCTCAATCGCGTCGCTGACGTGGCCACTTCCTGAAGAGTCGAGGAACTTCAGTGGTACAAGTGACACCTGCCAGTTAACACCGACAACTCCCAAGTTATTGTTACCTGCGGCTCCAATGGTCCCGGCGACGTGTGTGCCGTGACGGTTATTGTCGGTTGCGTCGTTTGTTTCGTTGATAAAGTTCCATCCTCGCCAGTCGTCGATATAACCATTGCCATCGTCGTCGATGCCGTTGGAGCGTTTTTCTTTGCCCTGGTTGTCAGTTCCGTCTTCCCCGGGGTTGACCCAGCAGTTTTCAGCCAGATCTGGATGTGTACAGTCGATGCCTGTATCGATGACACCTACAACCACATTGCGACTACCGGTGTTTGTGCCCCACACAGGCAGAACATTGATGTCGACTTTGGAATTGTTGTTTTTTAGTCCCCATAGTTCGGAGAATCTTGGGTCATTTGGGGCACTGAAAGCCTTGACCACATAATCTGGTTCTACCTGCGCCGTACGGTGGTCAGCGCTGAGGAACTCTAAGATCGCTGCCATATAGCGATCGTCAGTTGCTTCAGGGAACATGACACTAACTGCGTTGACTCCGGTAAGCTGTCTGCGAATTTTTCCGCCAGCAGCGCGTAGTGCTGCACCCTGATCTGTAGCACCTTGTTTTCCAGCCGTCTTAGCGATCATATCGAGTGGAGCGCGCATTTTCACGTTCAGCGCTTTCGGACGACGATCGCGACTCAATACGGCGCTAGGAGTGCTCAAACTAAATTGCTTGTCTGGGATGGATTTATATTGCGCCACTAACGCTAGGAATTGTTTGCGCAGCTGCTCGTCATTGGCATCGTTACTGAGCGGTCCTGGTTTCTCGATTGCGGCGGTGCCTTGTGATGCATTCGGACCATTGGTTTTCTTTAAGTTGGCTTTACACGCAGAGAGCGCAATCAACGTTGTGATTGCAAAGCACAACCATGCTGTCCGCTGCCCAGTAACTAGCTGCAATACTCTGTTTGCTCCCATCCAAACCCTCCGATGGTGGGTATCGGCAAACTTAGGCAAGATGTTGAAATAATTCAGAAACAGATCAAAAAAACTTAATGATTTCGGATGCTCAGGTTCATGGTGGTTGGGTCTCTGAAACCTCTGTTCCTGCAGGCCCCCCTGACTAGGTTCGTTTAATCGCGCCAATTCGGCGGTTTATATTGCGGAGATGTACTCATAGACTTTGAATTATCTTCGCATCTCCTAACTGCCATGCTAAGCAGAGCGCCGAGATCGGTAAAGGACGGTCTCATCACGGGAGAGGTAATTATGGAACGAGGCTTTCTCAAAGGTGTATTCATGCTGCGGATGGTAGTCGGGGTGTTTTTCCTGACAACAGTAGTATCTCGCGCAGCAACTGCTGGGACAGGTAACCCGAATATTGGATACTATCTTTCCATTTACTCGTATGATGATGGTGTTTTAAACGTCCCGCGAAACGCCCACACATTTGCGGGCTTTATTGCGTATGATCACACGAACCAAACCGTGATCGAGCGCTTTTCGATTAGCTGGCTTCCAGCTGTAGGCACTGTATTCTTGTTTGGACCCATCGAACGCGGTCGTAACTACACGGTTCCCGAAACATTTCAAATGGCCTGGAGACGTAAGCTCGATATTTTGCGGTTTGGCCCCCATGAGGTTGATCTGGATTTTTTTCAGCTGGCGAGAGGTCAATGGACTCGCCTCGAACAGGCGACTGTCGATGGCAGTATCCTGTATAAAGCAGTCGACGGAGACTTGCGGTATCGAAGGGAGTATCCAGTGATTAACTGTATGCACGCTGTTTCAGGAATTATTGGTGACTTGGAGATGGGGCGTCTTAGGGGGCGATCTGGTAGTTCAAGAATCGATGGATACTTTTCCAACTTTTATCTTGAGGCAGAAATTCCTGACGTAGTATTTAAATCATTCCTGGCGTATGAGCGGGGACTCTAATCGTTTTAAAAAGAAAAAAGCCACAGCCGCCTCCTGGTAGCTGTGGCCCATTCCACGAACTTAATCAGTGACCATCTTCAGTTCTTGCATCCTTCAAGATCTGTGCACAACTTTCAGCGCTATACTTCTTTTTAAGATCTTTCTGAAGAGCAATAATCGTATCTAAACAGGTTTGTGCGTCCTGGTTAGCTAGATTAAAGTCGATCTTCTTGCGAACAACCAACTTGCCTTGTGCATCGACCATGTCGGTGCCGGCGCGGTGACGCTCCTGGATGACCTTGTCACGGCAAGGGGGAGCATTATCAGATATGTCAGCGTAGGTTTGACGCTTTTTGTTTATCGCGCGCTGGCAAGCAGCCCACGCAGCAACGTCGCCCTCGACAGTCGAGTGTTCGATTGCGTCGACTGTGATATTGTAGTTTTGTACGGCAGGACGGTCACTATACATGAACGCATTGCCTTCACTCTTGATGACTTTGTCGTCGCCAGTGGAGCCAGCAACATAGTCGACCTTAACTTCTTCCGCCTGACGAACCTTGTCTTTGTTGGTGCAGCCTTGGATGACCATAACTGCTACCGGGATCAAACCCAGAACAAACTTTGCATTCAATTTCTTACTAGTCATGTGACCTCCTCAGTCTTCCTTGGTGGGAGCTATCGGAAGGGTTTGGTAAAGGTTTAGAACAAAAATGACAAACGCAGTGGTTTCAGCGGGTTAACCAATGCCTGCAGACAAGACCTGCATTTTCGGGTCAGGGGGTGTTTAAGGCCCAGAGATTTCGAGAGAAGAAGGAAAAAGTCGCTAAACTTTAAAAACTTTCCGCCGAAACCTCCTAAGGACAAAAGCCACGGTTGGCTGACTCTGATCATGGATGACAAGGATGAATCTAAATGAGCTTTTTCAAGAAGCTAAATGATATCGCCACAACGTGGGAGTTGCTTCTCATTGTAGCGATCTCATATACGCTTGTTGACGTTCCGTTAGAAGCAGCCTTCAATCATCCAGCGACGCTTTTTGAAATCGCACTTGATATTTTGATTGCTGGACTTTTCCTGATGGACGCTCTGCGGTTTAATCGGAAATTTTACTGGATACAATCGGCAGTCGTTGGACGGTTGCTGCAATTTGTAATGTCTATACCTGTTGTCGCTCTTTTCAGTTTCTGGGCTGAAAGCGTCCCTGGATGGGTTTTGTATGTTCAATTAATTCGAGTGGCACTTTTGCCGAGTCTAATCGTATTAATGATAGAGCGCAGCAAGACTCATATTGTTCCAAAACGGTTCAAGCTTGTTAGCGCTGCGCTGGTAACCATTGTTTGTCTAAATATACTAGCTTGTATTTGGCTTGTGATTTATCCCGCAACAGAAGATTCATTAACTTCTTATAACAAAGCTATGTATTGGCTAGTTACAACGATTGCAACAGTGGGATACGGAGATATTACGCCAACCACGAACATCGGGCGTGTTTACACCATGGGAGTCATGGTTCTCGGGGCAACAATCTGGGGTATTTTGATCGCAAGTGCATCACGCATGATGCTCGCAAGTGATCGCCGCAAAGAGCAAAAGAAAGAGCGTATTGATGCTCTGCATTCATTTTTCTCGCATTATGAGGTTCCTAAAGAGCTCCAGCGCGAGGTGGTGGGGTTCTTCCATCATCAATGGGCGCGTAAAGTAAGTGAAGACGAGCGGGCTATATTAAATGATCTTCCTCCGGCCTTGCAGCAAGAGTTGCACGTTTACATGAACCTAAAACCGATCAGTCGTGTGAATCTTTTCCGTGGAACCTCGCGCGCCTGCTTGTCAGATGTCGCTCAGCATTTAGAGCAGCTTTTTATCTCGCCTGGGCAAAAGATCATCGCTAAAGACGAGATCGGAGAGGATATGTACCTCATTGGACATGGTACCGTGAATGTGCATATCGGAGATCAGTTCATTACGAGCTTGGGGCCGGGCGCATGTTTCGGTGAAATGGCCTTGATCGGGCATCCAAAGCGCGCCAGTGACGTTACTGCTGCAAGCTACTGTGACATTTTTAAGTTGAGTAAAAAGCAATTTGACGAATTAATCGCAAATCACGCAGATCTTAGGGCTAACGTTGTCAGAATCGCAGCAGAGCGTCAGTCCAAACTTAAAGACGACACGGCTTTTAATCGGCCGTTTGATAAGATCGGCTAAACGAGAAATTCATCAATTGGCTTTGGATCAATCTCGTTCATAGGAATACTGATATATTCATTCGTCGCAGCGTCTCGTGCTGTAGCTCCAGCACGCTTCGCCTTAAGGCGGTTATTGACCGATCTTACACCCAAGATGCGGTCAGCGACTCGTTCAAGGAAAAATACGGCTGCTTTGCTTTGGACCTCACCCAAGAGTGTGACGATATTTTGCTGGCAGACGATTTTGACTCGATTCGTATCAAGAGGTGAAAGCATTATGAACCTCAGTTGCAGATCGCGGATGATTTCATTGTCTGGACGATCGAAGCCATGAGGGTTCACAGCTATCGCATTATATGCGTAACGCCTTTCCATGAAGAATGGTGGATAGAATGTTTCGTAGTAAGGGGCCATGATTTTAGTCGGTGAAATGCCCCGGTCACGATAAATCGCAACCGGGGCTTCAGCTAGGTCAAACTGGGATTGGGAGGAATTAGAAGCATCCCTGCTTGATCTCGTCGGCAATGAGGGATTTCAGACGTTTGACGTTATCTTCGTCCTGCTTTTTGACGTCAGACCAATACGCCTGGATCCTCTCTCGACCTTTGGCATTGGCAATGTGCTCGTCATAGTGCCATATGGCGTCCAGCCGGTGGCCAAGGTCTTGAACCAGATCGTAATCATGATCCGCGCAGCCCGTCGAAGGACCGCAGGGTCCTGACGTTGTGTGTTTTTTTGATACAGTCATATTGAAATCCTCCAATGAAATTTTTTAAAAATAGCGCGCGCTCGTTGCTGCAAGCGTTCATTGATATGACAGCAAGGTATGTGCCACTGTATAAAGTTGCCATGTGCACTTGTTTAACTCCTGATTTGCATATTTTTTTCCTGGTCGATTTTCGCGCACGCTGAATCAATCGGAGCAAAATAAAAAATATCCCGCGCTGGACACGACCCCAATCTTTCGATAGATGGGTGTCGGGATTGAAAACACACACGAGGAGAAAATTTATGATGCAGGTACCTACACCAACTGACGCACCCAAACCGACAAAGGAAGAATTTCGAATCATCGGAGACTCAGAGACAATGCAAAATCTTCGCCGAAAGCTGAGGCGAGTCGCGGGGAGTAAGGCGGACACGGTTTTGGTTCATGGAGAAAGTGGTGCAGGTAAAGAGCTCGCAGCACGCGCGATTCATGAATGGAGTGATCGATCCAACGCGCCATTTGTTGAAATCAACTGTGCAAGTATTCCGGAGTCACTCCTCGAAAGTGAGTTGTTCGGATATGAGCGTGGGGCCTTCACAGATGCCAAAGAGAGGAAACTCGGTCTTTTTGAGGTTGCAGGTCATGGTACAGTGTTTTTGGATGAAGTAGGGGAGATGCCAGCAAAGCTTCAAGCAAAACTTCTTCGCGTGATTGAGTATCGGCGATTCAAACGAGTTGGTGGAACGCGCGATATCGAGTTTCATGGTCGGATTGTTGCAGCAACGAATCGTCATCTTGATCAGGAGATAAATAATGGCGCTTTTCGTGCCGACTTATACTATCGATTGAATGTTGTACCCATCATTGTCCCGCCCCTTCGTGAACGGAAGTCAGATGTGCCGCTCTTGGTTGAGTATCTGTTGGATAAGATTTCTTCTAGTTTAGGTGTAGATCGGCCGACCCTGACACCCGATGCCATGCTTGATATGACCAAATATTCTTGGCCTGGTAATGTAAGAGAGCTGCGTAACACCTTGCAGCGCACCATCATTTTCCATCAGCCAAAGATCATTACGCCTGATGTGCTTGAAATCAACCCCGCCAGTCGTGCTGCAGTCACCGGGAGTGCTGCGACGACTAAGCTAACCCCGGCTCGTGACCAGCAAGCTCTACCCGCTGGGTCAGAGGATTTTGTATTGCCGCTTGGGGGGATTGATCTTGAAGATCTTGAAAAAAGTATGCTGATGCAAGCTCTCGAGCGGGCTCGATATAACCAAACCAAAGCTGCGCGGCTTCTCCACGTGACAAGACATACGCTTCGCTATCGCCTTGAAAAATTTGGTTTACTCACAGCGACCGTTTGAATGATGTCTTAAGGGGGGTCATCATGTATCGAGATAGAACAGATGCTGGTGAGCAGCTGGTGCAAGATTTGAGGGGCTATGCCCATTCAAAAGAGGCGGTTGTGTGGGGCTTGCCACGCGGCGGTGTTCCAGTGGCGCGTGCAATTGCTGCTGGCTTGGATCTTCCATTAGATGTTTTTGTTGTGAGAAAGATTGGGGTTCCATGGCATAAAGAGGTGGCTATGGGCGCGATTGCTGAAGGTGGGTTCAAACTTCTCAATCGCGATTATATCGATGAGATTGGCGTCAGCAACGAAGAGCTAGAGGACGCTCTGAGGACCGAAGTGACCGAGCTTAGACGCCGCGAGAAGATTTTTCGCAGAGGGCGTTTACGGGATACGGCTCACGATAAGGTTGTCATTCTAGTTGATGATGGACTGGCGACAGGGGCAACCATGAAGGTGGCGTTGGCGGCAATCCGCACGGAGCATCCGAAAAAAGTTGTCGTTGCTGTACCAGTATCACCACCTGATGCCGCCAAGGAGATTCAGTCTCTGGCCGATGATTTCATTTGTCCTAATGTCACCCCATACTTTTGGGGTGTTGGCGGGGCCTATGAGTCATTTCCGCAGCTGACGGATGAACAGGTGGTTTGGGCTCTCGACGAACGTCGCCCAGTCACGGTCTAAGAAATTAGTGACACACAAAATGGTGCCACCCCACAAAATGATGCCACCCCACTGATTCACATTTAAATTGGAAAATGCGAATACGTCGGGTGGCACAAAATAAATTGGGCTCTTGACGAACGTCGCCCAGTCACGGTCTAAGAAATTAAGGACACACGACAATACCCAAATTGTTGCTAAATTTAGCGACAATTTGGGTTTTGTCGTGTGTCCCCAATTTAAAAACGAGAAGAGGGTGGTGGTTTTATATAACGGCCGCAACCGCTACATTCAACCGCCACCCTTTCCCACATCCGCGCACGTTGGGATTTCCCCAGTACGCCGTTAGAGTCGGCTCTCCTACTGGTGAAGCGTTCCTATAGATCCCAGGCGATTAAGTCTCTTCCTCCACGTTCACGCCAAAGGTATAGTTTGCTTTCACCCATAGCACTTTTCAAAGCTAGCTCTAAAAGTGCCGCCGTACAAATGAGGTCAATATAGAATATGGCCTCACTTTACTCCTGAGATCCTCGCATCCTGTTAGGGATACTTAGCCGATCTCAACTGCCCCACTTTTGAACCCATCTCTTGTTTCGCTCAACCCCGTGAGGAGTCTTGCTTGTCTCGAGATCGTTGTGCTGACTCCAGGAAGTCATCAGCACATTCAAAACTGGATCCGCGCTTTTCCACACACCCCTTCTCAACATGTCATCCCAAACCATCCCATCAAAAAGACTAACGAGTGCTTCAGTTCGGTGCTTCCCCGTTAATGCTAGCCTTCGTCCTGTTGGCATGGACTCGGCTCTTTTTTTCAATACGGCCCTCGTCTGCGGAGGGCCGCATCTGGGACTTAAGGTTCGCTTTCGCTATGACCTGCTAAGTCGCCCCTGCTCTAAAGTCAGATCTCTTCAGAGCTGTTTGTAGCCAGCTGCCATTGATGTGGTCACCCATATCATTGGTGGCCTTAGCTACGGTAGTAACCGAACAATTCTACCGGCGGATCTTTCATCCGCGGGAGTGTCTGGTTAGCATCGCTGCTTCCCAACACATAAATCAGTAATGCATGCGCCGTGCCAATCGTAGCTCTCCAGCGCAAAAGATAAAAATTCCAATCATTCCGGCCAAAATTCAAGGATGAGTATTATTATATCGCAAGACTCGCACCTCAAATTCTCGTGCTTTCGGGCAATTTGCGCCGCTTGGTGCGATCATCTCAATTGGTCAGAGTGCGATTGAAACGCGACGTGAGTTGGCGTGTAAATTGCTCTCAAATTTTAGGTTGATTTAAACGCTGCAACGTAAAAGGGGGTTGGGCATGGAATCGCGGTATCAAAATATTCTGACAGAGTTGGCGGGCAAGCGCGGAGGTCCCTGCTTGTCAATGTATCTAACAACCGCTGTGGGTAAAAACGGTTGTGATGAGACCATCCTCAGATTTAAAAACCTCAAGCGAAAAGCATTAAAGTCCCTGAATAGGGGCTACGATGATTCCGTGGTACATCAGTTTACGGACCGGCTGGAGAGGATCGAACACGACACGGAATTCTGGAGCTATCAAACGGGTGGTCTCGCGGTATTTATGACTCCCACCTATGAAAGGCTGGAGAAGTTGCGACGCAAGGTTGAGGATGAGGTCGTTGTCGCCGATAGGTTTTATATAAAGCCTTTGATGTACCTGTTTCAGACTTTGGATCAGTTTCTCGTTCTCGCCGTATCTATGAATCATGTAAAGCTTTATGTTGGAGATCGTGATCGACTCGAGGCTGAGGCGATCGATGATTTAAATCTTGCTTACAATCAGTTCTGGGGCGAGCCAAACGTCGATCGCCGTATGGCTGCCATGTCAGTTGCAGGTCATTCTGGTCCAAATAGTAAGAGCCGGGCCTTATTCCACAATTACGATGATGTGCATGCTCGTAGAAAAATCGATCTAAGCCGATATTTTTCAGCTATTGATGATGTGGTCTGCAAAGCTTTATCCGCTGGTTCATCTCTCCCGGTGGTCTTGGCCGCACTTCCAGAGCATCAAGATCTTTACCGAGCTCATAGTCACATAAAGCACCTTTTACCGAAAGGTATACTCGGAAACCCGGATGTGATGAGTGTGGACGATCTCCGGAACAAAGCTTGGTCGATAATCAAACCTCATTACGAATTTATTTGTCAGCAGTTGGTCTCAGAGTATTCGAGCGCGGCTGTCACGGGAAGAGCGTCCGATCAGTTACATCAGATAGCTAAGGCACTATCTCAAGGGCGTGTGGGTAAGCTTTTAATCGAAAAGAATCGCATTATACCCGGCAAATTTGTTGCAGATCCTGGAGTGGTATTATTCGCCGATATTAATAATCCTCACATCAATGACCTCCTCGATGATTTTGCAGATGTTGTCGAGCAAAACTCAGGAACAGTCACCGTTCTTGCCAAAGACAAGATGCCAACTGATACCGGTGTCGCCGCTATTTACCGGTATTAATGGCTGGGTGACCTCTGTCAAGCTGCGCACATTTGTTACTTATGGGGCAAATGCTCAATGCATCAGTTTAAACAATTCAGAGCGTCGTCTACAGGTAAAGTATTTTGAGACTTGGCGTCACAATTGCATGGTAAAGCACCCGCTGGGCACTCGGTCCTCGGAATAACGTTAATGTAAGGAGAATTCTTATGGCTCGTGAGACAACATCATTAATCGGTTCACCATTAATATCCCCCCGTACCCCCTTGTTGCGCGGCCGCGATCTGTTTCGTGACTACTCGCGGATGATGGATAATTGGCTCAGGGGACCAACAATACTTGAGTCGATGGAGGAGGAGTTCGTATCGCCTCGAGTAGACGTCGTTGAAGATGAGAAGACGGTCGAGGTGACTGCTGACATTCCTGGTATTGACGAAAAAGACATCAAAGTTGAGCTTCGCAATGGCACACTTTGGATCGAAGGTGAGCGCAAGGAAGAGAAAAAATCTGAAGGGCGCAATTTCTTCCGGTCAGAGCGCTCTTACGGTTCCTTTGAGCGCGGCATTGGTCTTCCCTGTGACGTCGAGAAGGGCAATATCGAGGCTTCGTTTAAAAACGGCGTTCTTAGAGTTGTCCTTCCAAAAACCAAGGAGGCTCGCGAGGAGGTCACATCTATCAAGATTAAGCACTAAGTAACGCTGAATGATATGACAGCTCGCCCCATGAACTCTATTGGTTTGGAATCAGGGGCGGGTTTTTTACGTGTTGATTTAAATCTGGCGCGGATGGTCGTTGTCCATGCCAAGACCCTCTAGCCTTTGGCAACGGCAATCACAGTCACACCATCGCCACCTTCGCCACCTGTTCCTGGTCTGAACGTTATGTTGTAAGGGCAATTATTTTTGAGCATCTGACGAATAGATATCTTTAAGCGATCACTTCCATGTCCATGGATGATCACAATAAAGCTTTCGCCAGCCAGCATGCTCTTGTCGATGAAATTTAGTGTCTTTTCCACAGCTGAATCGGCATCGGTTCCCCTGACGTCGAGTGTATTTTTTGGTGTTTGAGGGACGAAGTCTGGAACCTCAGGTTTGCTGGCAGTTGCCAGATTTACGCGATGCTGTTTACCAGATGGCGCTGCAGGTTTATCGGCAGCTCTTGTTTTGCGGAGATCAAGAATACCGACTCGCACCTTAATAATGCCAATCGCGACCTCGATAGGATCATTCGCGCTGGCACCCAGTTTAGAGATCACTCCTTCTTTACGCACAGGTAGGACATAAACATTAAGGCCTTCACGTAAATCCTCTGGATTGACGGGTGTACCCGGAAGCTCTGCTTGTGCTCCTGCACCGGCCATTTTGGATACGCTTGATTCGATCTCGCGTAGTTTCGTTTCCGCTTCCCGTTTTTTGTCGTAGGCACTCTTGGGGTCGACATGGCCCGTTCGTATCTCTTTTACGGCGTTGCGTAGTTCTTTTGCTTTGTCTTCAAACTCACTTCGAAGTGTGTCCACTTCCGTTTCAAGTTTTGCAGCCACGCTGCGGGTAGCCTTGGCGCGCTGCTGCTCTAGCAAGTTACACTCTTGCTCCCAGCGCGATTTGGCAGCTTGGGCTTCCAAAAGCTCACGATCCAACTGACGTTTAAGGTCTTCGGACTGACGTCGCGCTGATTGCAGAGCCGAGACGGCCTCGTCCAAAGCGGTGTGGCTGCTGCCACGTAGTTGTCGAGCCCGGTCAATAATTGGGGTTGGCAGTCCCATTTGCGTCGCTAGCTCAAGTCCATAGCTTTGGCCGGGAACATCCAAAATCAATCGGTATGTAGGACGATAGGTTGATTCTTCGTATTCCATCGACGCATTACGGTAGCGATGATCATCAATGGCCAGGCTCTTTAGCCCATCGAAGTGAGTGGTCGCAATCGTCGTGACCTGCTGCGCTGCTAGATGCTCAAGTACTGCACGGGCAATGGCTGCGCCTGTTTGCGGTTCAGTTCCAGTCGCGAGTTCATCAAGGAGTACGAGGTCGGTTTGAGATGCGCCTTCAATAATTGGTTTCAGTCCCAAGAGATGTCCGCTGAAGGTCGATAAATTTGCCGTTATATTTTGGGCATCTCCCATTTCGAGATGAAGATTTTCAAAAATAAACATTTTCGATTCAGGTTCAGCTGGAATCAGCAGGCCTGCACGCGCCATAAGATGAAGGAGGCCTGTCGTCTTAAGGACCACTGTTTTACCGCCGGCATTTGGACCAGAAACAACCAAGATTTTTTGCGGAGTCGTTTGATCACTCTTCAGGATAATTGTGTTGGGCTCTGCTGTTTTCCCTGAAGGTGTTTTTATTAAGGGATGACGAGCTTCGATTAACTCAAGACAAGGAGTTTCGGATAAATGGACGGCTCCAGCGTCAATTTCGACAGCTAAAGCGGCCTCTGCTGTCATGCGGTCGAGTTCGATCAGTTCCTGATAATTAATTTTGAGAGGATCAAGTTCGCGAGCAACGTGTGCGCTTAGCTCGCGAAAGATACGGATGATTTCCAGCTTTTCGGCCAAATCAATATCGTGGAGCTCTTGATTCAGGTGAGAGATCGCAGTTGGTTCAAGAAATAGGGTCTGACCTGAGTCAGACGTGTCGACAATGCTTCCCTTAACTCGGCCGCGGCCATCAAGGCGGATCGGAATGACGTACTTCTCGTGACGAACCGTATAAAAATCGTCTTGAAGATAGTCCTGGACGTTAAGGTCATGCATTAGCCGCGTGATGGTCTCTTCGATGCGCTTACGCAGCGCGGTTTTTGCAGCCCGAATAGCAGCAAGCTCTTCGGAAGCGGTATCAAGAAGTGATCCGTCACTGGCGACAGACATCTCAATTGTTTGCAGTAATTTCGGTAGCGGATAAAGCAATCCGCGAATTCTCTGCAGGCTCGATGACTTAGGTGCAAATGAGTTTGCAAACGACAAAACGCGTTTGGTTGATAAAAGAATTTCGACCACCATGCGCAGGTCTAGCCCTTCGAGTAGTTGACCCTTTTCAGTGGCTTTGAAGACCTGATGTGGCTTTTTTAATTCACCGACGGGAGCTTTGTAGCCTGAGCGTACGATGTCGCGCAAACTTGTAACCGATTCCCATCGGGACTTAATGCTGTCTTTACTGCGGTTTGGTTTGAGACTATGGCAGTCTTCGCGGCCTTCATCAGTTTGCGCATGATACGCCAAGCGCCCTGTCAGCAAAGACCATTCTAGTTTGTCTAAAACTCTTTCAATTCGCAAAACTTAGGGGCTCCCGTTCTTCTATCGTGGGCCAATAGTTGTAGCACAGGGCTTTTAATTTTCCTTGGTACATTTTTGTTACTGTCCGATCGGCCAGCTGCAGTCTAACCCCTTGCAATGACTTGAGGGGGGTAATTTTGCTTGAAAAGCTTAAAATTATTTTATAAAAAGTATACATCAAAATCAGGCAATCACCATAGAGGAGGGGAACATGCTCCCGAGAACAGTCACGCAGATATTGTTTTGCCTATTTTTCGTCTTCGTTGCTTGTAGTGAGCAGCAAAAGCCGAACGCGATTCTCAAAGATGGAGAGTCCGGTGAGGTCACAGCGGCGTCAGCAATGGCGCGACGTAATTTAATCACGATTTCATTTACCAAGTGGGGTGACGTGATCGCTGTGGATACTGGTATGGCAAGCGCCGAAGTAAAGGATGGTCGCTGTCGATTCTCTAAGCCGCTCAAGGCTGATGAATCGACCCAGTGGAATCCATTCCAGATTTATTGGGTTATCTTCGACAGTCAGGCCGACGTAAGAAATGGTCGTGAGCTGAGTGGTGTCTTCGCTGAAGACGAGTCGCACAAGGCAGACGCCGTTACACGAGCCGACGGTGCGCGTCCTCACGGATTCAGCTATTTAACTGAACGCGCTGCTGGCTTCGTTAATCTGTCACCAGTAACGATGCATGACGATGACGCCATGCTGCAAACCGTCTTGGACGTTGCGGGCCACAAAGCCGCTATAAAGGGTTATGCAGAGATGGTCGACGGTGCCTGCAAGACCCGCACAGAGGCTTGCCGCGGTGGTACGGAATGTTTCGAGAACGGAACATTTTCTCCATTGGGTAACATCCATGTCGTTCAAAACATGGTCGGTATGCCAAGAACTGTAGAGCAAGAGCCTACAAATCGTCTTGCGCACGGCAAATAAGTCTCGACAATAGGCAAGACCCCATCAGATAACGATGGGGTCTTTTTTTGTCTGGAGAAGAAATTTTGGATCCGAAAACTATCGCTGTTTATGACGCCGAAACCAGTTCATTCATCGCTGATTGGATGTCGAGCACGCCTGCGATGGTGCGCCAGCTCGTCCACAAATATTTTGTCGCACCAGCCAGGATTATCGATATTGGGTCTGGCTCTGGGCGTGATGTGGATTGGTTGATGAAGCAGGGATTTGAGGTCGAGGGCGTGGATGCGTCACAAGGATTGATCGCGTCTGCCCAATCCCGTTATCCGCAAGCAACCTTCCGCTATGATGTTCTACCCGAATTGCCAAACACTAAAACCTCAACATTCGACTATGCGCTTTGCTCTGCTGTTTTGATGCATTTGCCTCGGCAAGATGTTCAGGCTGCTGTGAAAAATATTCTTCGCGTGATTAAATCTGGTGGCAAGCTTCTTTGCAGTGTCCGTCCGTCGAGACAGGCCAGTGAGCGTGAGGGTGACGGGCGTCTATTCACTGAGTTGACGTTGGGCGAGCTCGCGCAGTTTTTTATAGATCACGGATGCGTCTTGCTTGATTCAATGGAATCGGCAGCCGAGGGCTCAGACCGTCTCTGGCGCACCATTATTGTTGAGAAGAGTTGTTAATCAGCCAGGACAAATCCGTTGGCCTTCAGATGTCTTCGTAATTGTCTTCACTTGTACGTTCATCCGGATTGGAGTCTACAGGCTCTTTGGTGGGCAGTCGGTACTCGTCACTGGCCCAAGCGGCAAGATCGCCAGTTTTACAGTTCTCACTGCAGAATGGGCGAAATGCATTTAGCTCACTATAAATTGAAAGCTTCCCACAATTAGGACAACTGACCTTACGTATGCGTGGACTTGAGCGTCCACCAGGTTTTGTACCGCCGTGTTCGTGTTCACTCATTTCTTGTTCTCTCGCCGCCATTGTTCAGGAGATAGATAGTTCTTGAGTCCCCAAATTCCCGCTTTTCCAGATCTTGCCTTAGATTCTGCGTTCAAATATTTATCTTTGTCAATTCGTTTGGTTTTACCTTTGTAGGTTTCAGCCAGTCCAAGCTCGAGAAGTTTGATGTTGATGCACTCTTCGCCAACATAGATTTCAACGACCGGACGATTATATGGATCAAGGTCTACCTGGCGAATCTGTGTGTTTTTCTTCTTCACCACGAGATCACTTAGCGTATCACGCGACTGATGACCAAGTGGCTGTCCTTCGTTTTTTGGTTTGCGTGCGCTTTCCACCTCTGGGGCGTCAATCCCTGCCAGTCTCGCATTAAACCACAGGCCAGACTCTGTGACGACGCGGCAAGTGTCTCCGTCTCGACAGTGAGTGATTTCAGCAGGTGTTTTCTTATCGGGGTTGTCGTCTTTGTCAGACGCACGTAGTAAGCCGTTATAGATGATGGCGACCGTCATCATGATTATGATCGGAAGTGCGCGTATTGCCATCTCTCGGTCCCCCTAGGTGATGTGGCGAGAGACTACGAAGAAAAAAATAATTTCTCAATTAACTTTAAAGGTGTGCTGTAGATGTCAGAGAAAGACAAACTGCCACAATGCTGTCTAGTATTGTGGCAGTTCTTTTGATGTTCAATAGTTACAAACTGTTAGTCTAAATCTAGAACTTTTGCGGGAATCGCTTTTTCAAAAGTGGTGATGAGGCTCATCCACTCGACCTGGTCATTTTCGTCGCTGTGGATGACGCGCACGCCGTAATGGAGATTTTGATTCTCTGAAAATTTACGAACTACTTTTCCAAAACAAGCAATGCGGCGCGGTTGACCGCGGAGCGTGGTCGTGAATTCAATTTCAAGAAGCGTATTTTCTATAAAAGGTGGCGTTTGACGCGCATTCGCGCACTGGAGAAGCATGCCGCTGCGGGAAAGATTGGCAACAGGCAGGTCATAGACAAGCTTTGTCCCAAGAGTCTTTGCCGAAACTTTTAGTTCCTGTGGGGGCGTAAACCGCGTTGCAGGGGGATTTTTTTCGATGATGATCGTGTCTTTATCTGCCATGGTTTTTTGTCTCCTATGAACAAAGATTCGGATGATTTACTGAACATCTTGAAACGGCCTTGCGGCCAGAAACTGCAAGTACCCCAATTAACTTCTAAAGGTTTTCATCGTTGTTGAAAACACAATGCCAGCCATCATGAGCTCCACTTGATCTGAGACATTAGCAATGGCTTGGTTCGCTCGCCCCGTAACCATACGAAGAACTCGTAATGCGGCATCTTGAGGTGGCGGCGATGCGCCAAAGTCGCTTGAGACCATGATGATAGGGCCTAGGTCCTGATGGATGTGATGACAAAGTTCATCAGTGTCTCTGATGAGTATATTTGCCAGCTGCTCTTCATCATGTTTGCTGCTGCGCTTGGCGATTTCGTTGCCTATCCACTGGCTCACCGAGTCAATAATAATCAGGGACTGCGGGTGCTTTTTACGTGCCGAGAGGAAGCTGTTTGTTAGATCAAACGGGGTGTCTACAGTGGTCCATGTCTGTGGGCGCTGTGCTTTCAGGATTGCGATCCGCTCGCTGGTGCTGGGACTTGTGGGTAGAGCGGTGCCAAGCCAAATGACATCTTCGCTTGAAGAGGCCATCTGGTTCGCCCGTGCAGTTTTACCTGACCAGGAGCCGCCACTAATAAACAACAATTTAGCTTTCATGATAAAATTATAACCTAGTGACCCCCGGAGTAGAAATCTCCAGACCGCGCAAACTATGGTCGCTAAAAGTAATCGTTAATGGCTCGAAATCAATGAGCTTATTTTGTGAGCTCATTGGTTTACAGGTGGTGCCGAATGCTTCCAATAAGAGGTGAGTCGATGAAAACCTTACTAAAAATTGTTGTCTTGACCCTACTTCCTGCGGCGACCATTTTTGCTGGGACGCTGGAAGCGCAAAAAGACGGGGTCGAAGTTTATACGGCCGGTGACAAAAAATCGGCTGTAATCACCAAGCTTAAAAAAGGCGACATAATTTCGTCCTCTGAAAGAAAAGGCATGTTCTGGCAAGTCAAAACTAAAGACGGCAAAGCGGGCTTTGTCAGTGTTTTGGCTGTGCGCGCAAAAGCAGATGGGAACGCAAATCTGAATGACGCCATTCGTGAGGCTGTAAAGCAAGGGCGTGGGGCTGCCGCAGCTGATAGCGGCCGATCACGCAGCTCTGTGATGGGTGTTCGTGGTCTTGATGACACATCGGATACAGGAATGGCTGGAACGCTGAAGCCCAATATGATCGCTGTCTATGCCATGGAAGATTTGGATATTCCAGCATCAGCAGTGGATCAGCAAGCTGAGCTCGTAGTGAAGGAAGTTGAATCAAGGATGGCGAAGGTCAACTAAAAACCAAGAAAAGATTTTTCTGATCTAATGTTAGGGGTGAGTCCATGGAGCGGACATACGTAGTAGGGCTTTTAACTGCGACGATCATGTTGATGCAGAGTGCTTGTGTGAATAAGAAACCTGCAGACGACGAGCCACAGTTAAGCAAAGCGGAACAGCAACTCTTAGATGACTACAAGGCCGAGCTTGATGTCGGACGAAATATGGCCGGACGTCTCTTTGCATTCTACGGTGAATACGATGATGCAGGACTGACGGCCTACGTAAATCAAGTTGGTCGGTTTGTGGCCAAAAACGGCGATTATCCTGATCGTAGATATATGTTTGGAATCCTCGATTCTGATTCAATAAATGCTTTCGCTTGCCCAGGTGGATATATCCTATTAACCAAGGGCGTCATTAAAAGTGCTGAAAACGAAGCTGAATTGGCTGCCATTCTGGGACATGAATCGGCTCATGTCGGTAAACAGCACATGTTCAAAACTTTGAAGACGATGAACAAAGAGCAGATGGATAAGGCAGAAGCCGAATTCAAGTCAAAAAAACGCCTCGACAAACACTCGCGTGCCCGTTCGCGTATTAGTTCGGACGAAAACGATGGACTAGCGACGATGGCCAAACTCATGATGACAGCAAGTGGCGCTGGCATTGGAATTCTCCAGGCTGCAAAAGCTGGAATGGGACTGCTTCTTGAAAAAGGCCTAGATAAAAATCTTGAGTTTGAAGCGGATAGAGAGGGCGTAAAGTACGCGATCCGTGCTGGTTATGAGCCGAAGGCCTTGGATCAATTCTTGGCCCGTCTTGCTGAACAGAAGAAAAAGTCAAAAGATAAATCTGTTATGGACGCCACGCATCCGTCAATCCCTGATCGCCGTAAAGAGATCGCAGATGTCCTCAATAAGATGAGTGCCAGTGAAATTATCGGTGCAGTCGGCAAGGATCGCTTTGATGACGCCCGCAAAACATTGATGTCCAAGAAGAAAGGATGATCTTCATGAAATACGGTTTTTTTGGAATCGCTGGTTTGACGTCCTGTATCATGGCAACACAAGCGATAGCTGATCAAATGCACTACCGCAATATCATCATCGGGGAGCGCGCCCAGGGCCTTGCAGGGGCTTACGTTGGAGTGGCGGACGATGCATCTGGTGTGTACTACAATCCAGCCGGTTTGGCTTTTGCACAATCCAACGACATCTCCGGTTCTGCCAACGCGTTTTATGCCAAGAAAGCTGTCTATAAAAAGGCAATCCTAGGGAAAGAGGACTGGATTGAGGAGAGCGGCGGAACCTTTGCTCCGTTTTTCGGTGCTATGCAAAAGCTTGATAAATATGTTCCAGGTCTGGTGGGTGGCTTTGCTTATTTCACGACCGATACTGAATTGAAAGATCAGGAAAATATCATTCAAAATAAGTATGACATCACCCGTTACCACCGCTCAGCTAATCAGCGTGCTGCGACCTATACTGCAGCAGGAGCGTTGGGTTACCGTGTGTCACCGACGCTTGGTCTTGGATTGGGACTTGGTTATTTGAAGGCAGACGAGTTGCTGCAGATTTCGGAAAATTTGGTTTATACGAACTATTATCTTCTCCAGAGTACTCGTGAAAGCCTAGTAGCTCATGGGGTCGTCGCATCCTTTGGAGTGCAGTGGGCTCCGTCCTCTAAAGTGGCAGTGGGCTTCACAGCTAAAAGCGGGATGTATGCCTCACAAAAACTCAATCAAGTTGTGGATAGACTTGAATTAAGTACTAAGGGTATTGATAGTGCTCCATGGGTTGTGCCGTCATCAAATCCGCTGGGATCTGTTCCGATGGAAATCCGCGGTGGCGTGGCTTGGTTTGCATCACCCAGGTATCTCTTGACGGCGGATTTTGATTGGCACGAGGCCATTGATGATATGAGCTCGCAAACCAAAAGTGTTTATAAGCGCGAGGCGGTTTTGAATTACGCGATCGGTTCTGAGTACTATGTGACGCCGTCTTTGCCTATACGTGCGGGATTTTTCACCAATTATGACGCGACGCCAATGCCTAAGGCAGTGGATCGAGGCTACGGTCAGCCCGATCATATTGACTACATGGGAGCGACACTCTTCTTAGCACTGGCTCAGCCTACGAGCCAGCTGTCTGCCGGTGCAGTTTTTCAACAAGGAACTGGTAAAGCAGAAAAGTCGAAGCCTCGTGGGGTGCTCCAGGACATTGAAGCGACTTCATACACCTTGGCCTTTTCAGCGACGCATAGTTTCTGATATAGTCAGGGTGAGGGTGCTTAAATTTCAAGCACAGTGAGGTTTGCGGGGCTTTAGGCCCCGCATGTATTTTTTGAGCGCAATTCAATTTTTCTAAGGAAATGTTATGGCAGAGGAACTTATACCATTCACAAAAGATGGCTATCAGGCTCTTCAAGACGAGCTTCACCGCTTAAAGCAAGTTGATCGTCCCAAAGTTATTCAGGAGATCGCAGAAGCTAGATCCCACGGCGATTTGAGCGAAAATGCTGAGTATCACGCCGCCCGTGAGCGTCAGGGATTTATTGAAGGTCGCATCGCCGAGCTTGAGGGTAATCTAAGCCGTGCCAACATCATCGACTTTTCAGGTGATTCTGCTGCTAACTCCCAGGTGCGGTTTGGGGCCTTTGTAACGGTCCAGGATGAAGCAACCGGAGACAAAAAGACTTTCCGTGTGGTGGGAGACCTTGAGGCAGATATCCAGAAAAATAAAATTTCTGTCAGTTCACCAATTGCACGTGCACTACTCGGTAAGAAAATTGACGATATGATCGAAGTGAATGCACCCAAAGGTTCCGTTGAATACGTGATTACTGAAATTCGCTACTAATCAAACACTAGACGAGTCGAGAGCCCCGGGCCCAAACAGCCTGGGGCTTTGTTCGTCCGAGGTCTGCAACAAATTCTTCACAGGTTTGAAGGGGCATCAGGAGAATGTCAGCATCACGGCCAGCGGTGAGCGCTCCTTTTGTAGTTTCAAGTCGAAGAGAGCGAGCAGGAACCCAGGTTACGGCTGCGACAGCCTCAGCCATGGTGAGCTTGCAGTGGAGGGCTCCCATGGTCATGACAAGACGTAGGTTATCCACGGGGCAGCTTCCAGGATTGTAGTCAGTTGCCAAGCCCACGGCGCATCCAGCTGCCTTGATGGGGCGACTGTCTGTGTAGGGAATGGACGTATACAGCGACGTGCCGGGAAGAAGAAGGGCGACGACGCCAGCCTTAGCCATGGCCGCGATGCCTTCCTTCGATGCAAATTGCATGTGGTCAGCACTTAAGGCCTTGTAGTTGGCTGCGCAAAAGGCTGCACCTGCATCGGAGAACTCATCAGCATGCAGTCTGATGGGGATACCAAGCTCCTTGGCCTTATCAAGGTAAGGACGGCAGTCTTCAACAGAGAAATATCCTTGTTCAATAAATGCATCTACGGCATCGGCTAGTCGCTCTGCCTTTACAACAGGAAGCAGGTCTTTCGCGCACTGCTCAGCCCACGCGCGGGCAGACGGTTGATCCTTGGGGACGGCATGCAGTGCAAGACAGGTGGCGCTTGTCGTTTGTGCCGATTGTTCGGAGAATTTTTTGATGATGCGTAGGTGACGTAACTCTTCTGAAACCGTCAGTCCGTAGCCTGATTTCATCTCAATGGTTGTGACACCGTGTTGAGCAAAAGCTTGCATACGCTGTTTTAAAAGAGACTCCAGCTCTGTATCAGTGGCCTTGGCTGAGTTCATGACACTCGACTGAATGCCGCCACCTTTGGCCGCGATCTCTTGATATGTAGCGCCGTCAAGACGCATACAGAATTCGTCAGCTCGAATTCCAGCAAAGATGGGGTGCGTGTGCGCATCCACAAGTCCAGGAAGTGCAATGCAGTTTGATCCGTCTATTCTGACGTGTTTTAAAAATACTTCAGGCGGATCACCAGAGCCAACGTCAGTAATCCTGCCATGATCTACTGCAATCCATGCGTTCTTGATTCGGCCTAAATCAGCGGGCGAAATCTTCGTGTATCGCGAGTCCTTTGCCAACGGTGCCAGGGTAATAGCTTCGCATAAATTTGTAATAATGAAAGATGAGCTTTGCACTTACTCGTCTCCCGTAAACTTGATGCTCCAAACTGTGCCGTGAGGTGTATCACGAAGTTCGATTCCTCGGCTGGCCATATCATCACGAACACGATCTCCGCGAGCGAAGTCTTTTGCAGCGCGGGCCTCTTTGCGTTCAAGGATTGCGGCTTGAATCTCGCCTTCATTGATTCCAAGTGACGGCAGAAGTTTCAATTTGATGTTGTGAACTTCCGATGCTGCATCAGTTTTAAATAATCCCAAAACATGTCCTGTCTCGCGGAGGGCCGTTGCAATGCCTGCAATCTGCGCTTGTTTTTCGGGACTCTTCTTGGTGACCATAATTTCGCGAGCTTGCTTGAAAGATTTGTTGAGAGAGCTGATCGCAGCTACTGTGTTGAAATCATCAGACATGGCTGCGTGAAATGCATCCAGTGTCGTCTTGTCAGCGCTTGATTTTACACCTGCCGAATACTCATCCATTGCGACCAGGCCTTCATAGTAATACAGAAGTCTTTTGTGACATGTTTGGAAGAACGTCTGCGAAAAGTCGATATTTGAAGAGTAGTGGTTCATCAGAAATCCAAGGCGTAAAACCTCGGCTGGCCAATCCTGAAGAAACTTCTGAATGGAAATATGATTGCCAAGACTCTTGGACATTTTCTGGTGATCGATCGTCAGCAATCCTGAATGAATCCAAATGCTCGCATAAGGTGCGTCATTTGCAGACTCGGACTGCGCAATTTCGTTTTCGTGGTGCGGAAACACCAGATCACGTCCGCCGCCATGAATTTCAAAGCTTTTTCCGAGATGCTTACAGGACATGGCAGAGCATTCAATGTGCCAGCCTGGACGGCCCTGTCCCCAAGGACTTTGCCAAGATGCATCAGGAGTTGAATCGCGCTTCCATAGAGCGAAATCAAGATCGTCTTCTTTGTCGCCAGCAACAAGATCGCGTGTTCCGGAACGCAATTCATCCGGTTTTCGGTTGGAAAGCTTTCCGTAATCAGACTTTTTACGGACGCGGTAATAAACATCTCCCGTTGATGTTGCGTATGCGTAGCCTTTGCTGATGAGAGATTCGATCATGGCGATAATCTCTGGGATGTTTTCCGAAACCTTTGGCTCAAAATCTGCGGGCTGAACGCCAATCGCTTGCATGTCGCGTTCGCTGCCGGCAATCATGTCAGCTGCAAGTTTCGCAGGACTCATGCCGCGCTCTTTTGCGCGATTAATAATTTTGTCATCCACGTCGGTGTAATTGCGCACGTACGTGACTTTGTATCCGCAATAGCGAAGATATGCGCGAACGATGTCAAAGTAGATTGCCTGCATGGCGTGACCGATATGACAATCATCGTAAACTGTGACGCCACAGGCGTAGATTCCCACATGATTCGAGGCTGGATTTAAAAGTTTCAGCGGTTCTTTTTTGCCAGACAGAGTGTTTGTCATCAAAATTTGGCGCATGGAGTCTTACCTATTTGCGATGAAGGCACGGAAATAAAAGTCTCCTCACGATAATATGTAACCTGCTGAATGTGCAATGAAAATAAGCGTAAATTGCAATAATGGGATGTTGGGGCCTTATACACTTTGACTAAAGTTTTTACGCAGCGGCCCGACACATGTGATGTGAGCACGACATCATCTGAGGGCATCATGTCAAACGATCCAAAAAATGGAATCAACCTGGAAAACCTCTGGTTTTACTTTGATGCCATTGAGCGCGATTGCATGGACCTGGGCATGATGGACCAGAAGTCAACGCGCGTGCAGGCTCTCAAAGGAAAGCTACTTCGATTGCCGAAAGCTGAATTTGACGCCGCCATCAAAACCATCGAGCGCTTGGTCGATACCGGCGCAAATAGCCAAGAAGACAAGAAAAATCAAGAACAGCAGCGCAAGCGTGCAAGCCTTGATTTATTCGAAAAGACTGCCTCGGCTGGCGATACGAAAGCAGCTGTAGACTCTATTTCACGCGTTTCCTAAGCCTGTTTCAAGGCATTGCCAATCCTAAAATCTGTGCTAGGATCGACCTCAGAACGTCTCTTTTTCAAATCGAGGTTTGTCATGACACAACGCGACATTCGCATTCGTCCATTGTCTGAAGGTATTGGTCTTGGTGCATTGAAAACCCCCTCGCCGAAGATTCAGTTGACAGATATCGACACATCAGTGATGCGCCAAGCGCATGCTGCATACGCTCCGCACAGTGTTGAAACAGAGATTCGACAGCGACTTGCAACAAAGTGGTATGTGCATTCCGTTCGTTTTCTCGCATCGACTGGTATTGATATTTTTGTGGGTGTCATCAGTGCATTCATGATTGCTTGGGTCTCTGTTTTAGCTTGGACGGCCGGAGAATCAGGACAAATGGATGTGCTTGCATCACTCGCTATTGTGGTTGATTTTTTGACCGCTCAGTCAGTTTTTACTGTTGCAGCAGAAATTATTTTCATTGCATTTTCGTTACGTATCGTTCGATATTTTGTAGGGAGATTTGCGTAGGGCACATTCATTTTTTGTCCTGAATTCTTCTTGAAAAAAATTACTTCGAACAGAAAGTCAGGCAATTCAGTCTGGCTTTTTTCTTTCAAAGCCTTTTTTTGCATAAAAAAAGTGTCGTCATGTCTTGTTACAAGTCTTGGCGAAATTCGTAACAAATTTTGTCATAAATGGAAAACATTGCGGGTTTTTTGAGTTTTTTCAGGACTCTAAGGCAAAATCTGAATTGGCGTGGTGCGGCCCTTGTGCCACAACGGGGGTACGGATTGATGTGCCTTGAAACCCGCATGAAATCGTTAATAGGCGATATTTGCCTGGCGGTTTCTTGACATAAAAACCAGCTGCCAGATATATTTAAAGTATACCAACGAGTTCAATTTAGTTACTTGATCCGCGTTCGCAGATTGTCAGGATCGGCGCACCTGTATCGCAAGGGGGAGAGAGGCCATGAAGCGCTCTGAGACGGTAAAATTCCCGAATTCCATCCAGCTGTTCAAATTTTGCCAGAAGGTGATGATGCACCAACGCGGCAACAAGAAAGTTAACGATCAGGAGATCGGTAACATCCTTGAGTTCAATCCATCGGATTGCAGCCACTGGAAGCGCGGTGAGAAAAGTGTACGCAGTGTATTCGCACTTGCTAAACTGTCTGAGACTCTGAACGTTGAGGCTTCCCTGATTCATGACTTGGCATCGGGTGCAGCAGGTTTGGATGAGGCGTTTTTCGAGTACCTCGAAAGCAACTCGATCACTGCAACCATCACCAAAGCGCGTGACGTAGGTGAGGACGCTATGGTTGCTGCTCGTCAGCGCGTTGAGACATTTGTCGCTCAGCTTCACTCCCAGAGCCAATTCACAACTGCTCCTCTTTACCTTCCTGAAGTTATTCGGTTCTTCTCGTTCGTACAAATGCAGCCGATCGAGATGATTGATCGCTTGAGCCGCGTGTTGAGAACAAAGCCAGGTCACTATGTGATCAACTATCGCAAAGGCGATCTTAAGGCTCAGACTCGTATGAGTGTGCTCAAAGATTTAGCTCGCATTATTTTTGAAGCTGAGCGTACTCGATTCCCTGAGTTGGGTGCTGTAAATGAGAAATTGGCTGCTTATGAGCAGTTGATTTTCGTTTCAACTCTGCTTGCTCCGCGCACAATGCTGCTCGACGAAATGGCGCGTCTCGACTCACGTCGTAACGTTGTCAGCGAGCTCTCAGCGCTGTTCTGGATTCCGAAGTCCCTTTTGACATTCCAACTACAGCAAGTCATCCGTCAAGCTCCGGCAACGTCGACTCTTGGTCAGACAAATGCCCGCTCTATGGAATTGGCAAGCTGATTGTATCCCTTAGAAGTTTCAGGTCCTCCGAAGTTTTGGCGCGCCGCACTTGTGACGGCGCGTTTTTTTTTCTAATATCAGTCACATCAGATGTTCTCTTTTGAGATGTGAAAGGTGGTTCTATGTTCTTTGTAAATCGATTTTTGAAACCTGTTTATCTCATATCGTTGTTCTTGGTGGCTTCGTCCTGCGTGACGCAGGGGCGGGACTTTTACTCACAGCTTGATTGGGTCAAGAAGGGAAAAACTCGTCAGACTGACGTGAAGCTTTTGCTGGGCGATCCTCAGTTTGTTGGTTCCAGCGACGGAACCCCGGCGTGGACGTACGGCTACTATAAGTACCGCCTGTTTAGTCCAAGCTACACAAAAGAGGTGAAGTTTTACTGGAATGCAGATGCTACAGTTCAGACTTGGTCCTTCACTAGTAGCTTTCCCGATGACATAAAAGGTGTCAGTGCCGTCCCTGGCAAGCCGGCAGGCGATGTAACTCGCTGATAATATTAAATTCTTTATTTTAAAGCCCCCGCCCAGATGGGTTGGGGGCTCTTTTATTTTAAATCATTCTAATAAAATCTTGACTTATTCTAATAGAAATGGTTTAATAATGTCGAGTGGCCTCCCTGAAAGCGGAGGCTGTCATCTTGCTGAATGTCTGTTGAAGCTGGTTGTATGATGTGGAGGTTGTCAATGTTTGCGAGAAACTCGATTTGGGCTGTGGGTCTTGTTCCCCTGATCTTATCCCTAAATGCCTGTGGTGATTTAACCGGTGGTGGTGGCAGCAAAAAACGCGGCACGCCCCCCAGAATTCAAACCAATACAACCTCAATTCCAACGACGCAGGCTCCTGATAGCCCTGTTTGTGCCCCAAATCAAAAGTCGATTGGCGCCAACATTGCCTTTTTAGTTGATAACTCTAGTTCAAACGCTGCAACCGACTGTCCAAGTGCAACAGTTGCGCGAAGTATAAATGGCGCAGACATGTATCGTTGCGGACAAGAGACGAACCGCGAAAAAGCGGTGCTCGCTGCTTTTGACCTGTTGGCTGATGTCTCTGCTCGAGATTCTTCGCCGATGGCTGCAAGTAACATGTCAATCGTAGCATTCCCTGCAGAGGGTAATGCTGTGCAGACTGTTAAAATTGCCACCAATGGTTGGGTGAGCAGTCGTCCAGCTGCCGAAAATCGCACTGGTATTCAAACAGCGATGCAGTTTGCTCGCGATCCATTTGGAGCAACTCCCTACGGTACGGCGATCGCCGCCGCTGCAGGTTTATTTAGTGCCAACTCCAACGACGGACGCACAAAGCTTGCGGTCCTTGTAACTGATGGAGAGCCAACTGATCGTGACCCAACGGAGGTTTCTGATCGCGCCAAAGCGCTAAGGGCTTCTGGGGTTGAAATAGTCACCATTTTCGTTGGTAACTCGCAGACGCGCTCGCAGCGCCAAGCTGCCCATGCTCAGATGCTGCAAAGCTATGAGCAAAGAAGTCAACCAGGTCACTATTACAATGCTCAACGCTACCAAACATTTGATGCCTATCTAGACGATATTTTGGGGCGTAATGGCCGAGTTCCCCTTGTGGACGCGGTTACAAGTCAGGTTGTTCCAACCTGTGTCGATTCTCAGGGTTCCGTCTGTCAGCGTTGGAAGGTTGAAATTGCGAATTCCAGCGAGTTACCGAACGCTGTGAAGCAAGTTCTACGTACCCGCGCCATTAAATGCCAATAATTCGAACTTAGATTTTTATTAAGTCCCTCCACGGCTTAATGAAATACCAGCAAGAGCCACCTGCCCTCGATGGGGGCGGGTGGTAATTTTTTGACCGAATGCGTAAAATATTCCTAGTCACAAGTTAATTTAAAGTGGTTGGAGAGATTTCTCATGAGATCTTTTTGCGGTTTTATTGCCATCGGAGTTTTGCTCCCGTTCTTGGTGATGTGTAAGCCGTCAACCACTAAGCAGACCCTGGCGCCAGTCTTCACGAAGACGACTCCTGCCGATCCGATGGTCCAGTTTTATGCGTCGGGCCAAACAGAGATTCGTGCTAAAAGTAACTTCTATTACGCTCTCTTCAAACGAGACTACGATCTGAAGTTTGATGCAACCAAGAACACCGGGGAAGCTGCTACGGAGCGTATGCCCTATGTTGGAAGTTGGTATCCGCAAAATCGCGGTGGCACAAATGTTAGGATGCGCGGCAACAGCCCTCTTGAGAAGTATGATGCTGTTTTTAACAAGAGTTCAACAGCTAAAGCTGCTGATTGGGAACGTAAAAATCATACAGTTGGGGCCAGCGACGACTCTGCAGCATGGGCCGGTCATTGTAATGGTTTTTCTGCAGCCTCAAGCCGTCATCAAGAGCCTTCAAAACAAGTTGTTCGCGGCGATGTGACTTTTTATCCAGAAGACATTAAGGCCTTGCTTGCTGAAGTCTACATGGGGGCTAAGTTTTATTTTTTGGGCGGAAATCGTTGCGGTCTAGTGAATGACGCACCATTGACCCCTCCTGGAAGTCGTCAGGACCCACTGACGATGGGTGCCTGTGATGACGTGAATCCAGGAACATTCCACGTAGCAGTGACAAACTGGATTGGCATTCAGAAATACCCGCTGATTATGGATGAGTCGTCGAAGGAGCAGGTGTGGAATTATCCGCATTGGAAATATTCATTTGACAGCCGTACTGTGAGTCGGGCTGATGCAAACAGGATCATCACAGGCAGCAGTACGGATGAATATAAATTTAATCCTAATGCAAAACAGTTTCGAAGTGTTGCCATGACTATTTATCATACGAATGCGTTTGTCGAAGAGAGAATGACAAACACGGTAGCCACTGAGCAGCGTTATAAAGCGAAGGCTTATTACTACATTCTTGAGCTCAATGATGCAGGTGACATTATCGGAGGGGAGTGGGTCAGCACGAGTCAACGAGATCATCCTGACTTTATCTGGGTAGCGCTGGAACCAATGCCCGGAGACGGCACGCCTTACAGTGCTAACCCGAATTTGGATGCAAAAGAGATTTTAAAATTATGGGCTGAATCCATTGGTGCAGACCCCAACAATCCTCCAACGGGACTAATGGAGCCCAAGCTCGCCACAGAGTGGGGGCGATTTCCAAAGTTTGATGTCCAGATTAACGGCGCAAACACTGGAGCCGCGTTCGCGGTTGATGATGCGATTGAAATCCTATTGAAGCGTAAAGAGGGTTTATCAGGGGCAACCGTTGAGGCTGTTCTTGACGGAAATCGTGTTCCCTTTGACCAAAGTATCGCTCCGCGAGCCAGCCTATCCAAAGTATCGGATGGGCTTCACGTTCTGGAGATAAAATGGAAATCTGGTCCAATCACTGTCGATGAGCAACGAGTGCGGTTTCACGTCATTCGTTAATCGCAAAGAGGTACACTCGGTAATTTTTGTTGCCGAGTTAAATTACTTACAAAATAAACCTGACCCCTACTTGGACTGCCAGAAAAGATTCTACAAATGGTATCACTGTGCATGTGGGAGTTACGTCTGCATGAATGTGGACAGGAGCAGTCGGAAACTGAACCAGAACACCCAGAGGAATTCTAGCTCCAATCCCAGTCAACCTTCTGCCACGCTCTTCGTAGACGTCCCAATATCTTGTGCTGAATGCAAATCCACCGCCACCGACAAATGGTACCAAGTTGGGCGCTGAAGGAACTGCGCCCGGGAATGTATACGCATAGTCCGCCGCCAGCAAGAGATCACGGCTGATCATTGCCTGGACAAAGTTTTGATCACTCAATTTGTGGTAGAGTGTGAGGCCGCCAAAGTCTCCCACTGAGATTCCAAATCCTGTGGTGCCGGGGGTGAAGTTCGAGCCGGCGATCGATGGAGTTGATACCCAAAGCGAGAGGCAAGTCACCAACGAACAAAGATACCTCATGGGAGTCTGATGTCCTTAAGGTTCTTCTCGTTGATTGCAATTTTGCTTTGACGGCGCAAGTCGTGGATCAAGTCTTCTTGAACCTTCTGTCTGTATTTCTTTGCAACCTCGGTTTTAACCGTTTCGTATTTAACAGGTTTGTCACCTTTGATGTCTGTCACTTTGATGATGTGCCAGCCGAAGTTTGTTTTCACGGGCTGAGGATGGATGGAGCCTTTTGGTAAGTTAAAAGCTACCGTTTCAAACTCCGACACCATACGACCATGCCCAAAAAACCCTAGATCTACAGACTTGTCTTTAGAATATTTCTTGGCAATGGATTCGAAGTCCTTAGGAGATTTCTGAACCTCACTCAGGGCTTTGACAGCAGTCGCTTCGTCGTCACAAAGAATATGCATGGCACGCACTTCTTTGGTGGAGAACAGGTCTTTGTTCTGGTCAAACCAGGCTCGAAGATCTTTGTCACTAGATTTTTTTTCTACGGCCCGGTCGACGTATTCTCCTGCCAGAAGCTGTGCGGTTACGTCGGCAAGACGCGCCTGGTAGGCGGGGTCTTTGTCAAAGCTCTCTGATTTTGCTTTGCGAGCCACAAGTTGGCTATTAATAACATGGTCAAGAAAGCGTTTACGCAGCTCTGGATTGGACGCGACCATCTCCCCTTGAGAGCCGAGCGCGCGCATGGCAGCCGTAAATGACTCAGTCGTGATCACAATGTCATCAACCTTGGCTAGTTCTGCTGCAAATGTAGATCCGGACAGTAAAACGATCAGAAGAGAGATTAGTTTCTTTGTCATCTTTGTTCCGCCTTAAATGTAGAGGTTAAATATCCTGTGAGGTTTTTGAATTCTCCCTCAACGTCCTGATCTGTCAGGGTCTTCTCAATCGATCTAAAGCTAAATGACCAAGCAACGCTTTTTTTGCCTTTGGCAATGTTTGCGCCCTGAAATACGTCAAAAATACGCCATTCGTGAAGGTGTCGCTTCTGTGGAAACTTGGCAATAGCAGCATTCATCGCGTCATGACTCAAATCGGCATCAACAAGTAGTGCGAGATCTCTCGTGCTTGGAGGAAACTTATAGGACTCTGTTTGGATCTTAGTACGTTTGCTGCTGGCATCTAGTACAGACTCGAGATCAAGCTCAAACACTAAAGGTGTTCGACTCAGTTCCAAGTCATACGCTAGGGCCACCTCGGGGTGAAGCTCTCCCATCCAACCAATGATCTGACCTTTTGCGAATAAATAGGCCGATGCGCCCGGATGTAAAAATGGAATCGCCTCCTTTTCCAGAGCATGCACCTGAACATCAGTGACGCCAAATCCGCGCAGCCACGATAGTACGACTGACTTAAGATGGAAGAAGCTAGCGGCCTCCTCGGCAGAACCCCAGGTTTTAGGGGACCACGGTTGATCAATAATCCCGCCAATCCAATGTCTCTCTGTCGGGCGATGTTTCTCCTCGCGAGCGCGTAAACTCAAATGGCGTCCTTTGCGGTCCAAACTTTTGAAGATGCTGAACGCTGAACGATTGAGGGGCTTTGCGTGAAAGTCAAAGTAGCCGCGTCCAAGTTCAAAAAGTCGCGATCCCTTCACCCCATGCCGATTATTGTTACTGATCGCTTTAATCAATGCGCAGGCTAAGGTGGTGTGCATCCATCGTTGGTCATCGGCAATCGGATTTGCCAGCTTCAGGGTCGGGACCAGCGGGTGACCCTCCGGTAAACGCATTTTCTTTGCGTCGTCATCAGACCAAAATGGAAAGCTGATTGTTTCGCGTAAGCCCCTGGCCGCCATTTCTATTCTCGCGGACTCGATGAAGTCAACAAGTGAGTCTTCTGGTGTCGGCTGCAATGACATGCGTGGCAATTCGTAAGGAACTTTGTCGTAACCTTGGAGTCGGGCGATTTCTTCAATGAGGTCGCACTCGCGCTCAATATCAACGCGCCAAGTGGGGATGTCAAAAACCATACGGTCTTGAGCCTGATCTACGAGGTTAATTTCAAGACCCTCAAACATTTTCTTGATCTTGTCAGCCGTTAGATGAGGGCTAGCCAGAAAGCTTTTGGCCTCGCTGATGCGCAGTGCAATAAGCTTTGGTTGCGGTTTTGTTGGGAACTTGTCAACCAAATCTCCAGCAATTTCTGGCGTTGGGATATTTGCGCCGGCTACATTCAACTGTTCTACGCATGTTTGCAGTAACTCTGCAAAACGTCTGGCAACCGTATCGGCATTTTTGATGTCCACTCCGCGTTCGAATCGGTGAGACGCTTCGGAATGAATACCCAGACGACGTGCCGTTGCCCGAACGGAGTTTGGATCAAACCAAGCCACTTCCAGGATTAAACCAGTGGTGTCTTCTTTGATCTCGCTGTTAAGACCACCCATGATGCCGGCAAGGCCGATTGGACGCTCGGCATCACAGATCAGCACGTCTCCTGCCTTGAGTTTTCGTTCGTTATTATCGAGGGTAACGAAGGTTTCCCCTTCTTTGGCTTCGCGAATGACGAACTGTCGACCTGTCACGTTACGGTCGTCGTATGCGTGAACAGGGTGATTCAGCTCAAGCATTACGTAATTTGTAATATCGACCAATAAGTTGATAGAACGCATGCCCACGGCTTCCACGCGTTGCTTTAACCATGCTGGTGATTTTACAGTGCGAACGTTTTTAATTGAGAGAGCTGCAAACCGTCCACAGCGGTCAGTTTTAATGTCGACTTTGATGTCTTTTGAGGATCCGCTTGGAGACTTGATCAATGCCGCAGGCTTTTTGAGCGGTTTCCCGAGCCTCGCGCTTAAGTCTCGCGCCACACCGATATGACCAAGACAGTCAGCGCGATTGGGTGTCACATTGAGGGTTAGAATGACATCATCAAGTCCCAGCGCTTTGATAACAGGAGTGCCTGGTTTGTAATTTGTTTCAAGTTCGATGATGCCTTCGTGTCCGTCACTGAGCCCAAGCTCTTTGGCTGAACACATCATGCCAAAGCTTTCTTCGCCGCGAATTTTAGCGTCTTTGATTTTGAAGTCTCCGGGAAGTGTCGTCCCAACTAGAGCAACGCAAGCGTCAAGGCCGGCTCGTGCGTTGGGTGCGCCACAGACTATTTGCAAGAGCTCCGGTTTACCCACATCAACTTTACATACTTTCAGCGAGTCGGCGTTAGGGTGCTTTGCTGCCTCAACAATACGTCCAACGACAACAGTGTCGCCAAACGCAGCGGACTTTTGAACGGCTTCAACTTCAAGACCGATGTCGGTCAGCGTGGATGAAATTTGCTCGACTGAGATTCCGTCGAGGCTGATGTAGTCTTTGAGCCAATTGAGCGAGATTTGCATATATGATCCTGAGACTGTCTACGGATTATTGTTTAGTTGCTGTGTACGGGGAAGTGTCCAAGAAACTCATAGTCGCCTTCGAATAGTTGGCGAAGATCCGGAAGCGCAAACCGATTCATCGCGATTCGGTCCATGCCAAAGCCAAAGGCAAATCCGGAGTAGCGACTGCTGTCGTAGCCCACTGCCTCAAACACATTGGGATGAATCATGCCGCAACCGCCGATTTCAATCCAACCTGTGTCTTTACAGGTTCGACATCCTTTGCCCTTGCAGACGCCACACTCCACGTCGAACTCTGCGCCCGGTTCAACAAACGGGAAAAAACTGGGACGGAAACGTGTCTTTAGAGTTGAGCCAAAGATGGCTTTCAGGAATGTGTCTATGGTTCCTTTTAGATGAGCAAACGTTATGTTTTCATCCACAACAAAGCCTTCGATTTGGTGAAACATCGGCGTATGGGTCATGTCGTTGTCGCAGCGGAAGACTCGGCCCGGGGCGATGACGCGAAGGGGCGGACGCTCATTGAGCATGGTGTGAATTTGAATATTCGATGTATGAGTCCGAAGTAGCATTTTTTCCGGAGCATCCACATAAAACGTATCTTGCATGTCTCTTGCTGGATGGTGATCTGGGATGTTTAGGGCCGAGAAGTTGAAGAAGTCGAAATCAATCTCTGGACCGTCAACCACTGTGAAGCCTAATGAGCGGAACACCTTGATCAACTGCTGACGTACGATGGAAACAGGATGCAGCGATCCCACCTGTTTCTGTTCGTCTACTGGTAGAGTTACATCCAGCGGTTCGCGGTTAATGATGGCTGCAAGTTCCCAGCTTCTTGCTTGAGATTTTAGCTCGTCAATCGAGCCTTCGATGAATTGCCTGATGAGATTGACGGCCTTTCCCGCCGCGGGCCTGTCTTCCTTGGAGACGTTTCTTAAGTCTTCCATAAGTGCTGTGACTTTGCCTTTACGGCCGAGGTAGGAGACCCGTAATGCTTCTACCGCCTCGGGCTTGGCGTCGGATACCGCTTTTGCACGGTCGGTTTCGAACTCTTTTTTTATGATTTCAGATTTTTCTAAAAGGCTCATGACGTTGGACCTTATCTCTTGAGCATGATTGTTTTCGTCAAATTCATCCGACCAATGCTTTGTGGAGTCTCTTGATTCCCTCAGTAATCGTGTCTTCGTCTGTAGCATAACTCAGACGCAAAAATCCTGGTGCGCCAAATGCCTCACCCGGTGCCAAAGCTAGATGATGCTCCTGAAGCAGTCTTTCGCTAAAATTTAAGCTCGTGTCTCCGCCGCGCAGATTGTCGCGAATATCGACAAAAATATAGTACGCACCCTGCGGGAAAAAATATTTTATGCCTCCCAGCGAGTCGAGAAGTTTGGTTGCCATGTCTCGCCGCTGACGTAATCTTGCTACGTCGTCTGCCATCAGAGGCTTTCCGTGTTTTAGCGCAACAACTGCAGCGTCTTCAATAAATCCTGGAATACATGTGGAGCTGTGACTTTGAAGGGACTTCACCATGTTGGCTACCTCCTGAGGCGCAGCGCAATAGCCAACGCGCCAACCAGTCATCGCAAATGCTTTTGAAAGACCATTAACGAGAATAAATTTTGATTTTAGTTCAGGACAAACCTTGAGGAGGCTTTGATGGGGATGATCAAAGCTCATGTACTCGTAGATCTCATCTGAAATCACCCACCAACCCTGCTTGGCTAAAAACCCACCGAGCTCCTTCATTTCGGATTCAGTCAAAATATAACCGGCTGGATTATTCGGTGAATTGAAGACAAAGGCTTTTGTCCTGGGTGATGAGTATTTTGCAATTTCCTCCGTTGACGGTATGCGACCATGGGACGTTACTGGAATCATGACAGGAATACCGCCAGCAGCTCTAATTTGATCGGCATAACTGACCCAACATGGCGTCGTCAGAATGACTTCGTCACCGTCATTAAGCAAACTAAGGAAGGTGTGGAATAGGATTTCTTTGGCACCAGTCCCGACAACAATTTGAGATGTGTCGAAGGAGAGTCCGTTGTCTCGCTGAAGCTTGTCAACGATGGCCTGACGCAGTTCTGGGCTTCCCCCTGCCGGAGTATACTTGGTGCGTCCCGCTTTGAGACTCTCGATGGCCCGGTCGACGACAACTTTGGGCGTTGGATAGTCAGGTTCTCCAACCGCAAAATTCAAAACTTTGTGCCCCTGTTTGGCCAACTGCACTGCCTTTGCATTGAGAGCAAGAGTCGGTGAAGGCTGCACGGACAAAATACGTCGCGAAAAGCTCATGGACATGGACCTCCGATGGCCTTGGAGTGTACCTGCCGAAGCCTTGAGGGGCAATGGCTAAATGGTTAATATCTCAATTAAATTATAGGCATGTCTCGTTCTGTGCCTTGGTCCGGAGAGAGTGAAACTCGGGATCACAGGCCTTGATCTGTCAGAGTTATTGACAGGTCTGCCATGGTTTCAAACATCTTGAACATCTTTGGCAAAAAAATTCAATGATTTCAGTTGTTAGCAATATGACGAGTCTGGCATGGGTATTGCTCCGTAATCTCCATGACTCGGATAATTTTGGGACCTTATTGAATCCATAAATTCCGATCACTTAGGAGGAAGGACATGAAATTTACGCTGAATACGTTGATGGTGGTTGTTTTGGCAGTTTCCCTGAATTCTTGCCGCAGCCGCGATCATAGAATGTCCAAACTCAAGGACGAATTGAGTGAGTCCATCGTAAATCCAGGTCGCCTCGGTGGTGCCATGGTATTTGGAGAAGTGAATTTAACGGGTAATCGCAATGTTGGCGGCGGATTACCGCGGTTGGTTGGCGGTCGCTCACATACAAAAACAGATCTTTATCTATCTCGTGAGCAGTTTGTGTTGTCTTACGATGGAGATGCGCGGATTCCCGTTTGGGCTGCATGGCAGGTTGTGAAGTCTGACCTGGGTGATGTTCTACGGCAGCCAGCGTTCCGAAGTGATCATATTTTAAATGCGTATTTGGAGGAAAAGGAGCGAGCCGACGGATTAAGTCCGGACGACTACCGCAATACTTGTTTTGATCGTGGCCACCAAAGCCCTGCTGCCGACCGTTCGAACTCAGTGGAAGATAATGAAGCAACATTCCTCATGAGTAACATGGCTCCTCAAACAGGCTTTTTAAACCGCGGAATGTGGAAGAATCTCGAAGACTTCAGCCGTGAACTGGTTGAGACGCATAAATACAAGCTCCAGATATTTGCAGGCGGGATTTTGGAAGATGGTCGCGAAGGAATCGGTCCAAACAAGGATATTCAGGTCCCCACGTCGTTCTACAAGGTTATTGCCATCTACGAAGATCGCGATGACAAAGCCCCGATCTCTTACATAGCGGTAATCATGCCAAACGTGACTGCAGGTGGTCTTGATCCACTGGCTAACAATGACAAACTATGCAAAGAGCAGAACGGAAGCTTTGGCTTCAGTATCCGCAGTGACTGGCAATTCTACGTCAAAAACCTCAAACAGATTGAGGACGAGGCCGGGGTCCAGTTTCCAATGCTTCAGGGCATCAAGCCCTTCAAAGTCGATTAATCATTCCAGATAATTTGGTGCTCAGGGTGTCGCTTAACCAGGCCAGGAAAACCCACCACATAATAGGTGGGTGCCATCGACCGGAACTTCAGGCTTCCTCCTAACGCAGAGCGGGAGGCTTGCACACCGTCTCGGAAATCTGGCTCCCTGTTGTATAAGCATCGGTTCTCCGGCAAATAATTAGCCAACACCCCGAGCTAAAGATAATTTTAGCATAGCTTCTCGCCGCATTCCATCAATGAAAATTCCTATTGTAGCCCCTTGTGACCGGGGTATAAGGGTAGGGTTGATGATTCCACTGGCCCAAAATAGGACAGACCCACGTCGTGGCAGACCCTGCTATATTTGTTGTTGCAACACCCATCGGTAATCTCGATGATCTAACTCCCCGCGGGTTGGCAACGCTGCGTCATGTGGACCTGATTGCCGCCGAAGACACAAGAAATACTCGTAAACTTCTGACCCACTTTAGCATCAATGGCAAAGAGTTGATCAGTTACCACGATCATATTGAGGCCTCTCGGAGCGAACAGCTTGTGAGTCGCATTAAAGCCCAGGGTCTTACGATGGCTCTGGTTTCTGATGCTGGTACCCCATGTGTAGCTGACCCTGGGTATCGTTTAATTCGTTTAGCTAAGCAAAATGGCATTAAGGTTCATCCTGTACCTGGCGCAAGTGCTCTAACCAGTCTGATTTCGGCAGCTGGGTTGCCCTCTGATCGTGTGATGTTTGTAGGATTTTTACCGACAAAGGATTCAGATCTCCGGCGAGAGATTCAAAGCTGGAAGGTTTCAAGGTCCTCGATAGTATTTTTTGAACCAACCAGAAGGCTTGAAGCATCGCTACGTGTCATCGCTGATATCTATCCTCAGGCGGAAGTCTCCATAGGTCGCGAACTGACCAAGCTTTATGAAGAAATTGAAACGATGCCCGTGTTGGCTGCCGTGGATTGGGTTCAGAATCATGCGATCTTGAAGGGCGAAGCCGTGGTCATGGTCTTCCTTGGCGAGCAAGCTGAGGATGTCTCAGGCGGAGATTCTGTGCTCGCGCACGTGAGCAATCACGCTCGGCGAGGATTTGCAGAGGGAAAAAGCTTAAAAGATTTGCTTAAAGAGTTTGGTGGGCTTGGCCTACAAAGAAGTGAACTTTATCAATTATTGCTCGAAATTAAGGAAACTGTCGACAACGAGGAGGAACGAACATGAAAGTGTGTCTATTGACGGTTGGGCTTATCGCAATGACAGGTGTGTGTCAGGCGGCAACATTTGAAATGCAATCGCGAGATGGCTCGAATTTCACATTGGAAACTTCCGATGAAGTTGTCTCCATGAAGACCACTGAGTTTGATCTTTGTGGTGAAAACGTTGGTGCAGTCGCAAAAGTGAAGCTTTGGATGCCTGGTCACAATCACGGATCAACCCCGGTTCAGATGGGTGATGTTTCCGAGGGATGCAGACGCCTGACTCGAGTGAATTTCTCGATGCCCGGTGATTGGGAAGTGCGGCTTGAGCTCAGTGGCGGAGATGCAGGGGCCTTTGAAGTTCCGGTTGAGCGTCAATAACTCAACTTCGTCTGAATGATAGGTGATTTATGAAACTAATTGTCAGCGCTTTTTCGTTGCTGCTACTTCTGAGCTCTTGCGGGCAGGAAAAGTCGGAGCCACTCCCAGCAGCTCAGCAGGGTATGCAGTTAGCCACAAGTGCTTTATGGAAGGCCGAGCTAAACTGGAATCAGTCTCTGCGTTATAGCGACGAAGAGTTTTTGGAAATGCGGGGAACTATCGATTTCCGCGATGAAAACGGTGGATTTCCGAATCAGATTGAGGCCGTATCATTAGTTGCGGATATGCCACAGCATGGTCACGGAACGGGCAATATTCAGCCGCGCGTATTTCAATCAACGACTGACGCTGCGCGTTACCGATTTGAAAATCTCTATTTCACGATGACTGGGTCATGGCGTATTCGCGTCATGGCAACAGTCAATGGTAAGGCCGATACGTGGGCGACCACGGTAGAGGTGGGAGATTAATGAAATTCCCATGTCACAAAATGTTACTGTTGTTAGCGCTTGCCTCTAGTGAACGCGTGCTAGCTTGTGCGTCTTGTGGGAGTGGCGGAGATGACCCGCTGATCCTTTATCCTTGGGAGCGGTGGAAGATTTATACGGGATTTTCGCATACCAATGATTTTATCCCAATCGATATCAACGGAAGTCCAGGCGGCGAGTTTGGTCCTGAGACAAAAGATACGACCTTGGTCTCTGTGGGGCACTCCTTTTCAAACAGATCGTTTGCAACCATCAGTGCACCCTACATCTTAAACAAACGAGGGTCATCTGAGGAGCGCGGTTGGGGTGATCCTATGCTGACAGTTCGCTACACAATTCTGCAGCAAGATATAACGGATGATTATATTCCTCAGGTGCAGGTCCTAGGTGCGGTTCGTTCTGGGCGCGCAACGAGTGTCTATGACTACAAAAACCCTGCTCAGCTTGATGTGATGGGGTCCGGTGCAGCGGAGGGTCGCGCTGGTATTGATGTTTGGCACGGAATGTTCGACTGGAAGGCTGGCTTCGCGCAGACCGTGACGGCACCGCTCGAGAGTCGGAAAACTGATTTTGGCGACGTTAAAAATGGGACGTCCTTTCGCTCAACGATGACCATAGGCTATGGTTGGGGAGATCGGGGCAAGATTTTAACGGGAGTGAACCGGGAGCAAACGACAAAAAAGCTGATCGACTCTCGATTCCAGGCAAACAGCGAAAAACTAAACCATAGCGTATTTGTGACGGCTGATGCCAAGGTCGACCGTCAATCGCTACTAAGGTTGACAGTGGCACGTGCAGCGGCGTTTGGGCTGAACCAGAATACGAGCCAGAATCAATCCGTTACTTTCGCAGTGATGAGATCATTTTAAATGACTAAGTTGATTTTAGTTTTCCTAGTAACGATTGTCGGCGCGACAGAAACTTTGGCCGTTGATGCGGCGGATTTTTATCACTGTCGCGAGATGAGCTATAAAGATTTTGCGAAGCAATCATCGCAATGGCGAGGTAAACAGGTCGTCGCCTTTGCTAGCTGGTGTTCATCGTGTAAATCCAATGTTTTGGATGCCAAAAAGAAACCAAATGAATTCATTCTTGTTGCAGCCTTTGATGATAGGGAGGCTGCAGAAAACGTTTTAAAAAAGTGGTCGATTCAGGCACCATGTTTCCTGGGCGAAGATCTGGTTGATGGTCTTGGCATTTCATCGCTACCTTGGTCCAAAAAATTATAAAGCCAATTGAGACAGGGAATGTCCCATGACCGAAACGCTCCATCACAAAATAGTCATTGTTGGGGGCGGTACGGGTGGCATTTGTGTGGCTGCAAGGCTAGCGAGGTCCGGACTGGGCAAAGACATCGCGATTATTGAACCTAGTGATAGCCATTACTACCAGCCGCTCTGGACGCTTGTTGCGGCTGGGGTTTTTGACATGAAGGCAAGCACCCGTCGAACCAAGGACTTCATTCCAAGGGGTGTTCACTGGTATCAGGATGCTGCGATTGCAATTTCTGCAGCCAACAAATCAGTAAGAACTCGGAATGGATCAACGATTACGTTTGACTGGCTGGTCTTGGCTCCCGGAGTCGAACTAGATTGGGATTCTATCAAGGGCGCTCGTGAGGCTCTGGCGACACCCAATGTCAGTTGTATTTATGACCGCGGTTATGTCGCAAAAACAGAGGGTATTCTGAAGCGTGTCAGTTCTGGAAAGCTTCTTTTCACGTTTCCACCGCCACCCGTCAAGTGTGCAGGAGCCCCTCAGAAGATTATGTATCTTGCTGATGAAATGCTGCGAAGGCGCGGAGTGCGAGAGCAATTTACTATTGAGTACCGTTCAGCTTTAGCCGGGATCTTTGGCATCCCGGTGTTTGCCGATTTGTTGAATCGAATTGTCTCCCGTAAAAACATTAAGACATTTTTCAATCAAAAATTGATTGAAGTTCGTGCTCGTGAAAGACAGGCCGTCTTTGTGGATGTTGCTGATAGTCAAAAGATGGAAATAATTAGTTACGAATACTTACATATTGTCCCGTCCATGCGCCCCCCTGAGGTGATTCGTTCCAGTGATGTCAGTGTGGCTGAGGGAGCCGGCCGAGGTTGGATCGATGTAGATCCTTACTCTTTGCGGCATCAACGGTGGCCAAATGTTTTTGCATTGGGAGACGCCTGTAATGCCCCTAACGCCAAAACGGGTGCTGCAATCAGGAAGCAAGCACCGGTGTTAGTGGACCATCTGCTAAGAGCGATGTCAGGACAAGTCAGTGATAGGAAATATGATGGCTATGCATCATGTCCATTGGTCACAGGCTTTGGAAAAGTGGTTCTTGCGGAGTTTGGTTACGACGGTAAATTAATGCCGTCTTTTCCTTTGAATCCTGCCCGGGAAAGTCGGTTAATGTGGTGGCTTAAGACTCTGGTGTTGCCGCGTTTATATTGGTATTTAATGTTACGCGGACGTGCGTAACGGAAAGGAATCGGTCTATGAAAATCTTGAGGTTGAAATCTGTTTTGTTGGTTGTTTCATTCTTATTGGGAGCCACAACCAGTGTGTTCGCTGCCGACTTGCTGGGAAATCCTGCGCCATTATTTGGCGCCAAGAACCAAGATGGTAAGGAGTTTAAACTCGAGTCCCGCAAGGGGCAGGGCTATACAGTTTTGTTCTTTTATCCGAAAGCTGGAACACCTGGTTGCACGAAGCAAGCTTGTGCGTTTCGGGACGCAATTAAGGTGATTCGTAAACAGGGCGCTGAGGTATATGGAATCAGCTCGGATGATGTTGGGCAGCAGAAGAAATTTCACGACGAACATAAAATGACGTTTGATCTAATTAGCGATGCTGACGGCAAAATCATTGAACTTTATAAGGTAAAGATGCCTGTCATTAATATGGCAAAGCGTCAAACATTTATTCTTGATGAGAATCTTACGATTAGAAAGCATTTCGAGGATGTCGACCCTTCTTTGGATGCGAAGAATGTCGCCGCAGCCATTGCCGACCTCAAAGAAGGCGGTAAAAATACTCCGTTAAAAAAATAAGATTTTTGAAATGGCTCTGCGTTTCAGGTAAAATCAAAAGATCTAAATCCCTTTGAGGTGCCATGGAACGGATAGCCATTTATTACCGCGTCTCAACGGATAAACAAGATCTCGACAGCCAGAAGGTCGCTATTGACCGGTGGCTTGCTGACCTCCCGAAGAAGCCTAAAAGCGTTCACGTGATTCAGGATGAAGGTGTTTCTGGTAAACACGAGAATAGGCCCGGTTACCGTGAGCTTTTGGGGCTGGCAGTTCAGCGTAAAATTGACACGATCGTTGTTTACCGACTCGATCGTCTAAGTCGTAATGCAACAGTAGCTATTAAAACTCTGCTGGAGCTGGATGAGTATGGTGTCGGATTTATTTCAGTCACCCAGCCGGTGTTGAACCTTGGCCACGCAAATCCATTTCGTAGAACGATGTTAGCTGCATTCGCTGAGATTGCCGAAATCGAACGTGAAACGATTGTAGCGCGGGTGCGAAGTGGATTAGAAGCGGCCAAACGACGCGGGGTTGTTCTGGGAGCGCCTGTTAAGGTCACGGACGATGTTGTATCAAAAGCTCGTGAGCTGCGAGCTGAGGGGCGCAGTTATAAGGAAATTGCTGAGGCACTGGATGTTTCGGTGGGGTCAATTCATAAAGCCCTGAAGTCTGAAGTGGTGTAGGATACATAAGCCGGTGAGTTGAAATTTTAGAAATAAAAAACCCAAGCTTGCGCTTGGGTTTTTATTTTGAAAGACGGACAGCGATTTTTTACTTTTCTGTCTGGCGGCAAGTTAGTATGTCGGTGTAGCCATCGAGTTTTAACGTCATCTTATTTGATGTGCTAGCGACTGGTTCTACGGATCCAACAATCTTCTGCGTTTCAGGCTCGTAGAGCTCAAGCGTTTGGTTCTGAGAAAGCTTCAGCACAAACGTCTTTAGGGATTCTTGATAAACGTCGTTAAATATTTCTTGTCCAGTGCCAAGGTTAATCGCGTGTGTCGAGTATTCAGCGATATCTGCCTTTTTCATATCCGCTGCTAAAACAACGCGCGTCGCATGAACTCTTGCATGGGGATCAGCGGGAACATCGACCTCAGTATCGCAGGTTTTGACATCCTTCACGGGGATGTGCTTGAGGTTTGATGATGGGCTAGAAGAGCCACAAGCAGTCAGGGTAATCATGATGGGAAGAGCGAGCAATAAAGACGTTGTTTTCATGGGCCGGTTCCTTTCAAAAATTTATTAAATAGCCTTGAAAAGGCTGGCCGGCTTTTAAATGTTTTTAATTATAAAGTCAATAATTTCATTAGAAGAGACTGAGGCTCTGCTCATTCCTGCAATAAGACCCTGAAACAATTAATCACTTTGAGCAATCACCATCAAAAATCCTTGAGCTCGGAATAGGTGTGAGCTCTGGTATGTGAACTTATTAAAGCCAAATATCAAGGGTTGCTATGAAGTTGCGTCCTGGTTCATTCACGCCTGAACCGAGGACTCGGTAGTCCTCATTGAGGATATTGTCCAACGCCAGAGTGATTCTAGTCTCCTTCGCGATCTTTGTTCCTGCTCGGAGGCTGTAAGTCTTATAGCCCGGGCTTCCGCCTGGGGGAATCCGCTGATCGTCCAGGCGATCGGAAGCTGAGAGTCTATCCTGGCGTCTAACGAGCGTATACAGACCCTCTACCCAATTTGAGCGTTCAGACCACTCATAGCGTGTATTCAGGTTTAGAGTTGCAGGCATGGCGCGGCTCATTGGCTCTTTCTTCTTCTCTGCCAATGAGGTTGGGTAGGCTTCTAGTTCGCCCCACTGAAAGGTGTAGTTTCCACCGGCTACAATATTAGTTGAGAGGCGGTAGAAGCTATCGAGCTCAACTCCTTGGACATAACCTTTGCCAGCATTCTTCTTGGTGACGGTTCTGGATCCGTCAGCGTTGGTTTCCCCCGTTGGGGTGCGAATGATCATGTTTTCGATATTGGTTCTGAATAGCCAGATTTCAGACATCCAGCTGTTTGCGTTCCCGACTTTAGTCCCAACTTCATAGGAAAGATATCGTTCTGGCTTTAAGTTCGGTGCAGGAAGTTCCAGCTCACTGGATCTTGCGAAATCAAATCTTGTGAGATCAGATAGGTTTGGGGCGCGAAACCCTTGCGAGACCCCTGCAAAAAGTTTACCACCAATAGTGGGAGCGATATCGTAAGCACCTTTGATCGTGCCCACTGTTGCAGAGTAATCACGACTTAAAGTTGTTGCTGCCTTGGTTGCTGGATCTTCGTAACGATCGACTTTTGCTTTGTTTGAGTTTTGGCGAATGCCTGTGGTAAGTGCTAAGGAGTTTGTCACAGAATATTGATTTTGCAGATAAATGCCTAGACTTTCGTACGTTGAATTATCTCCGATTGGTCCTTGTATGGGCTTTGATTTAAATGAGCCGTCCTTGTTGTAGTTCAGTTTTTCTGAGTCAACCAGGTCTCGGTATGACTCGACGCCAAATGTCCAAAGTCCGGTCTCCCCGAAAGATTGCATTTGAACGGAGGCTCCTGGCGTGTGAACAACGAAGCCTTGTTCAGTTTTGGTGGAATTAGATGTGATGCGCGTTTCGGTCTCCGCTTGGCGCTGATAGGATAAAATCGTTTCCACATTAGTTAAAAAACCAGACTCAAAAGTGTGCTTGTGCTTCACATAGGCCAGCTCGGTTTCCTGGTCGAGGGAACGCTTGAGGTCTGAGCCCACTTTTGTACCGCGGAAACTCTTACCGAAGATGGTCGAGTGAGTTCTCCAGACGTCATCCTGGTTGCCTTTTCTCCAGACAAGTGCCACGTTATCTTTGGCGCCGATATTTCCCTGAGCTTTGAGGTCAAAGGCAAGTTCTTCATAACCAGTTTTTGGTTGTAAGCCAGTTTGCGCGCCAGCTCGGACATCACCAAATACCTTTTTTGTACCGCCAAGCGAGATGCCAAAGTCTTTGCCCGATCGACCGGTGACTTGAACGCGCTGGATGCGACTTGAGTCTGCGCTTCCGTAACGATACAGCAGTCGGCCACTTACGGGATTTGCTTCGGCTTTCGCGAGTAGGTCCGGAGTGAGGGCGTTGATGGTGCCACCGATCGCGTCAGATCCGTACAAAACCGAGGATGGACCTTTGAGGACGTCCAGGCGATCAATGCTGAAGAGGTCAACTGTGTTCCAATACTGGTTTGGACCATCGCGCATGACCGAGTTGTTGAATCGAACGCCGTCAATCAGCAGCAGATTGCGAAAGCCAGTGAAGCCGCGAATAAAAGGTGAGCCTTGGCCTTGCGAAGTCTTTTGCAGCAAGATTCCTGACTCTTGGCGGAGGGCGTCGGGGACAGTTGCAGATTGTCTTTTTGAGATCATCTCAGTCTGTGGGATAGTTTTAATACTCTGAGGGATCTTCTTTGCATCAAGAGGGCTTCTTGTCGCAGTAACCGAGAGTTCCAACACTTCATCTGGCTTGGCTTCAGATGGGGATAAACCAAATCCACCGGTGACATCTGTCGGTATTTCAATTGTCGATTCTTGGGCCCAAGAGTTTGTAGCAGTTAAAATCGCACACAAGAAAAGATGAGAAGACCTCATGTCACACCCCACGTCATCAAATGTTTAAATACTGACATGAATTATACAGGAGATGGTCTTGGTGTCTAACCTTTGATGATTTTTAAATGTAGGCGTTTCATGGTGGGGAAGTCGTCGAAATCAAGGGCTATTCCTGCGAGGAACTCACTTTCAGTCATTTTTTTTAAACGGATATCTTTAGCCATGCTGTTTTCATTGCCGCCCGTGGCTTGGACAAGGCTCCAGAGTTTTTCACGCATTTCATCATACGCGATGGGGCTTGAGACTCCTGGGAACAATTTTTGAGATAGGTCTAGAGCCTCCGTCAGAAGCATCTCGGCTTCATCCCTGTGGGCTTGCACATGACTATTGCTCGGCAGACGGTATACACCTCCTAAGGTATTAATGACCACGTTTAGAATCCACTTCTGCCGAATCATTGGCCTGATATCATCATGCCAAGATGAGTTGGGAAATGCGCGAAGGAGGTCTAGTTCGGTTTTAGCAGGTTTATCTTTAAAGTTTCCCCACGGTCCCCACGCTGTGATTGTATCCTTGGAAAAAATCTTTAAAGCTCCACTCTCATCAATTGTGCTGCCAATGGTTGTCATACCGATCCTGACGGGTCGACCATTCAGATTCCGAGCCTGTCTTTCTACGATTGGCCATACGTAACCATTGCACATGACAACAAATGGTACTTCGACTGGCCAATGATTTGCTTGCTCTTCTAATGCAGCTTCGAGAGCAAACGCTTTGACGCAAAACAATACGGCACCCGGAGGTCTCTGATTGAGCGGTGCCACAAACGTTTCGAGTGCTCGTCCCAACGCGCCAAGACCAACAATGCCGAAAGGTGACGTTTGGTGAGTCATGCCCTGTGCCTATTGGTTCGTTTTTGTGGCCACGAGATTTAAGAGGGCTTTGTGGGGGTCTGCAAATTTTGCAAGGCCGTCGCGCATAAGATCCTCTTCAAGTCGGATCCAGTCGATTTTTGTTAATAGTTCGTCGACCACCTGCCGTGGAGGCAGGGTGTCGATTGTACGCGAGAAGGTTTCATTGCTTTTGGCGACGGCGTCATTGGTCTGGGGCGGATTAGTTTGAATGTCGCTGCCTGCCAACGCAGCCACGTATTTCCAGGGTTTGTCAGATGGGCTTTTGGTGCCGGTGCTAGCAAAAATGATTTCCTGTTTGAGTGGTGTCTTCTTTCCCGACCAGAAACTCTGATTTTCTGCCCACAACAGTTTAGCGTTTAGTATGCCGGCCAGTCCTTGCGCATCATTCGTTAGACCAGAATATTTTGCAGCGGTGTAAACATCAATCCTCGAAACAAAAATGCTGTAGACGCTTTTAAAGGTGTCCAGGCTTTTACGTCTTTGGGCGCCTTTCCAGACGGCGTCCCTTGCTTGCTCGTATTGGCGTTTAGAAAATATCAGAGTTACGTTTAACGGGATCTCAGCGGCAGCAAGTTCCTCTAATGACGCTAATCCAGCGGGAGTAGCAGGAACTTTGATCATGCGATTCGGGTGGTTTTTAGACCAAGCTTTTCCTAGCTCCACATAACGCGCCGCGCGTTGTTCAACGGGCATGGTGTTCGATGTGTCCTCAAGGAGAGGATCAAGCTCAAAGCTAACGTATCCATCGTCTCCTTTTGTCGTGTCGAAGATGGGTCGAAAAACTTTTTCAGCGTCGGTGACAAGATAGTCGGTCATTAGCCAAGCGGCTGCTTCAGCTGGCTGGCCATCTTTTGCGAAGCTCATCAGCTTTGAATCAAAGCGACCTGTTTTAATCAGGTCCGCGATGATGATGGGATTACTGGTGGCACCCGTAGCACCCAAGGCAAAGTTAGAGGACACTAGCGTCGGATCGACGCTATCCAGCCAAAGACGAGTGCCGGACTTGATAAGAGATCGAATGCTTGCGCTCATGTCATTAAACCCACAAAAAGAATGGTCAAATTCAAATACGCTTAATGCTTATGCATAGCACATCCGCTGCCGCATTGGTGCGGTTTTTCTTCTTGTCCACCAAGAGGCCGATCTGATGGTCCGACGGGTGCTGTTTGACCGGATTTTGAGACAAATGGGCTAGGGCTCTTCACTACGGCTGCCACAGGGACAATTTGCTTGGACAAGCTACAGGAAGACTTTGAACAGCCGGGTCCTTGCTTTGGTGGTGATTCAGCCATTTTGTGCTGAATATCGAAGGTCTGGTCACAAGTTGAACAACGGTAGCTGTAGATTGGCATCGTGATTAATCCTTGGTGAAAACATTCGGAAATAAATCTATCATGAAGACTGTTAATAAGCAGCGAACGCGTTGACTTTCTCAGTCGTTACAGCTATTTCAGCCGTGCCTGTGGGTAGCTTGGCGCAAACTTCTTGTTAGGTGAGATACCATGCGAGTCCTGGTCATTGGTTCTGGTGGTCGCGAGCATGCTTTGGCTTGGAAGCTTAGGCAATCACCCCTTTGCCAAGAGCTCTATGTTTGGCCTGGCAATATCTGTAGCCAGCGTGTGGGTAAGCGCCTAGATCTTCCAGAAAACGCAAATTATAAGCATTTAGCTGCGTCGGCTCTCGACGCTAAGATCGACTTGGTCGTCGTGGGCCCCGAGGGACCTTTATCGTCCGGGATCGCGGATATTTTAACAGCCCGAGGACTAAAGGTTTTTGGACCGACACAAAAGGCGGCCCAATTGGAAAGCTCCAAAGTCTTCGCTAAGCGCATCATGATGGAGGCGGGGATCCCGACCGCCGCGTTCGAGGTGGCTACATCTAAAGACGAGTGTTACGACCGCGCGATGCAAATTTTAAATCGTGATGGCGGTGTGGTGTTGAAGGCGAGTGGACTTGCCAGCGGCAAGGGTGTTTTCGTCTGTCACAATGAAGATGACGTTAACAAAGGGCTCGACCGTTTGTTTGAACCAACGATGAGGGCGGCATCAGAGCAAATCGTTGTTGAGGAAATGTTATTTGGGCGCGAGGTCAGCTTTTTTTGTTTCTTGGGTAAGGGTGGCGTTTCGCGTATCGGCTTTGCAGTTGATCATAAGCGTCTTCGTGCCGGAGACAAGGGACCTAATACTGGTGGCATGGGTTGCTATACCCCAGTGCCATGGTTACCTGGAGACGCAGCTGATCAGGTTGATTCTCTGATTGTGGAACCATTACTAAAGACTCTTTCGAAAAATGGAATTGAATACACGGGATGCCTTTATGTCGGACTTATGTGGTCGGACAAAGGGCCGTCAGTGGTGGAATTCAATGTCCGCTTAGGTGACCCCGAAGCGCAAGTTCTAGCACTCTCGGACCGTACGGATTGGTTGCCGATCATGGCGGCCAAAGTCGGTACAGTTACCAAACGAGAGACCCATTATCAATCACCCTTGCCTGTTATTGGTTATGTGATGGCATCAAGCGGATATCCCTTCGGTGAGCAGCCAGATGTCGATCAAGTATTACCTTTGGATCTGATCGAAGATACGTCCGATGGAGCGATGGTGTTTTGCGCAAGCGTAAAGTCGGCGTCATCAGGGATTAAGACGGGGAGTGGACGAGTTTTTTTGATTGCAGCGTCTGGACAGACCTTTAATGCGGCAAAAGATAAGGCTTTAGGTCGGATCGGGAAAATTAGTGGGCTGTGGCCCCAGGCCCAATGGCGTAGTGACATTGGACAGTCAGTGCTTCAATATGAGGATGCTGTGCAGTCTTCGGTCGTGCGCTGTCCGATTGTTCTTGGGAGTTCGTCGCCTCGTCGCCGGGAACTTCTAGGTCACCTTGGTCTTAATTTTACAGTCATGAAACCACTGACCGAGGAAACTCCTCGTCAAGGCGAGTCTGCTGCCGATTATGTTGCGCGTAACGCGTACGAAAAAAATGAGTGGATCTGTGAGCAAGTAGCAGCGTCCCATCCTCAGGGGATTGTGGTTATCAGTGCCGATACGATTGTGGTGATTGATGGCAAGATATTGGAAAAGCCACTATCTCCGGCTGATGCGAAAGGAATGCTCTCACAACTCAGCGGTCGGCTGCATACCGTGTTGACGGCTGTGAGAATTGCATCTGTCAACCCTTCAGGAATCCAAAAACACAAGGAATTCACGGTGGCAACCGATGTGTTTATAAAGAAATTATCCGGAAAAGAGATGGATGGTTACATTGCAACAGGCGAGCCATTTGATAAAGCCGGAGGCTACGCGGCGCAGGGTCTTGGTAGTTTTATGGTGCAGGAAGTTAGAGGATCATTTTCCAACGTGGTTGGTTTGCCGCTGGCTGAAGTGGCAGACAGTCTGCAAACTGACTTTGGAATACCTCTATGGCGCGACCGTTGACCGGTTTTTGTTAAAAGCGGCCTGAACGCATGATGGACACAACAATGTAAATTGCCAGCAATCCGGCAACCACAAATCCCCCTGTTCCGACGACGCCTAGTTTTGCCTCCGTAGATGCCGAAGCATAGCTTAGTATCGATGATCCAATTAATAGAGCGCCGAGGATGACGGCTACTGATAGACGGCTTCCCGTGCGGTCAATGGACCTAGTGAGTCTAAGGACATCTGGAGTATTGACGTTGATTTTTAATTGCCCGTCTAAGGCTGCGTTGAGCAGTCGTCTTGTTTGAAATGGAGCATGTCGCAAAAGATTTGCGACGTCGCGACCGATCGCAAGAGCTTGATCTTGGAACTTCTTCGGTGAATAAAGCTCCGTCATGATGTCGCCCGCAAATTCTGAAACTAGCGCCATAATGTCGAAGTCGGGGTCAAGCCTCATGCCAACCCCCTCAAACGTAGACATACTTTTTACGAAGACAATCAAATCCTGAGGGAATGGTGTGTTGTGTTTGGCTGCGATACGTGCCAGATCCCAAAGTCTGGCTCCGCTTTGGGTTTGCTTGAGATTTAGACCAACAAATGGTGACAGTGCATTGGCAACTTCATGCTGAAATTTGAAAATATCGAAGTTAGCTGCAGGATCTGCAATCTCAAGGTAATGATTGACCATACCCTCAAAGTCTTCTTTTGCAAGGCACAGGAGTAAACCTGCGAGATTCTCCCGGACTCGAGAGCTCAGGCGAATCACAGATCCGAAGTCGAGAAGGCCAATTTCGGAATCTTTCATCGCGAGAATGTTTCCAGGATGGAGATCACCGTGGAAAAAACCGTCAATAAACACCATTTTTAGAAACATACCCATACCGCGATGCATCAAGAGTGACACATCAACCCCTGCTGCCAGTAGCTGCTCTCGACCGTCAGCAGGCAAACCATCAACGTGTGACAACGTGAGAATTTTAGAGGTGGTTAATTCCCAAAATACCTCTGGAAAGTGAACATGGGGTACATCGCTAAAGTTCGCTGCCATTTTGGACATGCTGCCGGCTTCGCGAATAAAGTCCAATTCACTGATGAGTGAATCGGCCAGGGCTTGAACCATGGATGATGGTCTTAGAAATCGGCTCTCTGGAATATAGCGCTCCATGAGTTCCGCAATGGTGAGCATGAGATCAAGATCAGTTTCAATCAGCTGTTTGATGCCCGGTCTTTGAATTTTGACGACCACTTTAGTCCCGTCGTGAAGGATTGCGGAGTGTACCTGTGCAATACTTCCAGCGGCGAGTGGCTGGGGGTCGATTGACTTGAATTTAGCGATTTTTGATTGGCCTAAATCCTCAGTCAGGCGAGACTTGATCACATCATAAGGAAGGGTTTCAACCTTGTTGTGTAACCGGCGTAGCTCCTCAGTTATCTCTTTTGGTATTAAGTCTTCCCGCACGGCCAAAACTTGACCTAATTTCACGAATGCAGGTCCAAGCTCCTCGAAGGCTTTACGCAAGCGTGTGGGTATGCCCTCGATCTTGGCGTGAGCGCCAGTCCCAATCGGCTCGGCACTCGATGAAATGGAAGTGGCTTCTTCGAGCTCTTGCTCACTCAAGACCTTTCGCATTTCCATTCGTTCCAAAAATGTCCAATAGCCGTGTCGCGCGAACACATTCACTATTTGAGCAAAGCGCCCCATATTGCGAATTTGTCGTCTTAGTGGAATGTTTAGCGGAATTTTTTCCATAGCAAGATATCCTGGCGCTTATTCGGCTAGTTTGCAATCAATCCACTATGACGTAGCAAGGCTTTTGTACTTGGCTCACGCCCACGAAACTTTTTAAACACGTCCATGGGGTGTTCTCCGCCGCCAAGGGAGAGTACCGTCTGGCGATAGCGAAGTCCTGTCTCGCGGAGTGCTTGTTCCTTATCTAGCCCGACCTCCTCAAAGGCGGCAAACGCGTCGGCACTTAAAACCTCGGCCCATTTGTAGCTATAGTAGCCGGCGGAATAACCTCCCGCGAAGATGTGGCCGAAGGCGCATAAAAATCGATTTTCCGGACGCGGCGGTAAAATGCTGGTGCGTTTTGCAATGCGATTAAATACGTCGTGAGGCGTTTCACTGCCGCCGACTTTGAATTTGTGATGTAGCTCCATATCAGTCAATCCAAGATGGAGTTGTCTCAGCATGATGCTGGCTGAACGATAATTGCGCGCTGCGAGAATCTTTTGGACATACTCATCTGGTAACGGCGCGTTCGTATCGACGTGGCCGCTAATAGACCTTAGAACTGGTGCGTGATAAAGCCAGTTCTCCATAAATTGGCTTGCTAGTTCAACGGCATCCCACTCCACGCCGTTGATCCCGGAAGCTCCAGCATCATCAATTGTTGTTAGCATGTGTTGCAAACCGTGACCGAATTCATGGAACAACGTGTGTACCTCGTCAAAGCCCATCAGCCCGGGTTTTCCTCCGACCGCAGGTGTTCCATTACAGACGAGGTGAGCGATTGGAAGGTCAATTTCATTGCCAACGCGTCTTCGGTTCATGCAGTCGTCCATCCATGCACCGGCACGTTTCAGACCGGGCCTGGCAAAAGGATCAAGGTAGAATCCTGCGATCTGGCGATTGGTATTTTCGTCAAAAACTTTGAAGAACAAAACATCTGGATGCCACACGGGCGCTTGTGTAGGCGCTGCTTCAACACGGATGGCAAATATTTTGCGAACGAGTGCAAACATACCCTCCAACACTTTTGGAATAGGGAAATAAGGACGCAGTTCGTCTTCGCTATACTGGTACTTCTCTTCCTTCAACCGCTCTGCGTAATAGGGGATGTCCCATTCAAGCAGTTTTTCCTTGAACCCCTTGGACGTGGCATAAGCCTCCAGTTCGGCGTGCTCCTTTTTCCCTGCTTCCCAGGACGCTGTCAAAAGTTCATCGAGCAATTTGTCAACAGAGGCAACATTGCCCGCCATTTTCATAGCAAGGCTTTGTTCGGCAAATGTATTGAAACCCAAGAGCTTTGACTGTTCGTGTTTTAGTTTGAGTATCTGTTCGATGATTGGCGAGTTGTCGTGCTCTCCGCTTGATGCGATCGCAATGCGGGCCCGGTACATTTTCTCGCGCAGCTCCCGGCGCTTGGAAAACTCCATAAAGGGGAGATAGCTTGGGGCATCTTGTGTAAACCTCCATGGGCCTTTCTCGGGAGTTGAATCTTGAGACTTTGATGCCCGATTGTGCTCCTGACTTGCGAGAGCAAATACATGCTCAGGGAGTCCGTCCATTTCTTCGCGAGATGTGAGAGTCATGGACCAAGATTTAGTGGAGTCGAGACTGTTATTGGAAAATTTAGTCTTCAGTGCAGCCAGTTCCTGAGCGATCTGGTTGTAGCGCTCCTTGGCAGTACCATCAAGCCCAACACCAGAAAGTTTCATGCTGAGAATATTTCTTTCTATAATGCGTTGGCGGGGCTTGTTGAGTGTCTTCCAATCAGCGCTAGATTGGATTTTGACTAGGGCCTCGTAGATTTTCCTGCTCTGTGAAGTTCTGAGACCAAATTTCACAATCTCTGGTTGCATCGTTTCGTATGCTTTCCGCAGCTCATCAGAATTCATAACACCCATCAAGTGTCCAACGGGAGACCAGACCCGGAAAACATCGTGATCGATCGCATCCAATGGTTGCATCAAAGAGTTCCAGGTAGGACTTGAAGATGTGCTAAGGGATGCTTCCAGCTGGTCAAATTGTTTATTTGCATCAGCTAATACTTCGGTGACCGCTGGAACTACGTGTTCAGCTTTGATTTTGTCGAATGGCGGAAGTCCCGCTTTGTAGAGTAGAGGATTTTGTCCCATGATTTGGGTTCCTTTCATTAAAAAATAGTTTTAATCCTCGTGGCGAAAAGCATAACGCCAGAGCATATTTTGGCTTGAGATATAGTCGCTGTTTAGTCTGCGCAATCGATCTACGAGCTCTTCAGCGCAGGTTTTGTAAAAACGAAGCTGAAGATTTTCTCCCATGGATTCGAGGAACCGATTGAATGTACCGGCATCCAGAACAAAGCATTGAACCGTGGTTTCCGCCGTTACCGTTGCGGATCGTGGCGCTGAGTCAAACAGACTAAGCTCGCCAAAATAAGCCCCGCTCTCCAGTACCGCTAGCCTCGCCAGTGAGTTGTTGGCTGGGTCTGTCTTGTAAACACTGACGGTGCCATCAAGGATCACGTAAAGTCCTCGGGTCGCTTCTCCTTCGATGACTGCGTGACTTTGCGACCGCAAAACCTTGAATTGACCGTGCTCGTATAGACGCGTTAGTTCGGCTTGGTTAAATTTCCGAAATATCGTGATCTCTCCGAGTTTGGAAGCTCCCCACTCAGGATCCTTGAACTTTTCCATCACTGCGGCATCCGTGCGCACTCGTTCGTCCTCTTAGTTAAACCCCTCACTCTTCATCCAGGTGGGGTCTACAAACTTCGTCATGTAATTGCGAATACCGTCGGGCAATATAACGACGCATCGCTGTCCTTTTTTGAGTTTTTTGGCAGCTTCCATGGTTGCCATCATGGCAGATCCTGATGACCCGCCACACAGTAATCCCTCTTCGCGTAAAAGCCTGCGCGCAAGCTCAAACGAGGTCTTGTCATTGGTTTTAACCCATGTGTCAACGACTTTGCGATCTAAAACTTCAGGAATAAAGTCGTAGCCAATGCCCTCCACTTTGTAGCTGTGAATCTCCGTCCCGCCGGCAAGAATAGAGCCCTCGGGATCGGCTCCCACAATCGTTACCTGCGGGCATGCTTCTCTCATTCGTTTGGCGACTCCGGTGATGGTTCCCCCGGTTCCTGCTCCCATGACCACCATATCAACCTTACCGCCCAGGTCCTCCAAGATTTCGGCCGCTGTTGTTTCATAGTGTACCTGTGGATTACTAGGGTTAGCATATTGGTTCAGAATGTGCGCGCGTGGTAGTTCTTTCTGAAGCCTGTTTGCAACGCCAATGTGGCTATCTGGGGAGTCCCAAGCCGCCTCTGTTGGGGTTCTAATAATTTCTGCGCCTAAAGCAGCCAGGGTCACTTGCTTCTCACGGCTCATTTTTTCCGGGAGTGTAATGATCACTCGGTATCCAAGAACAGCACCAGCCAGGGCAATTCCGATGCCCGTGTTTCCGCTAGTTGGTTCGATGAGTGTGTCTCCCCGCTTGATTCTCCCGCTTTTCTCAGCGTCAAAGACCATGCGGTAGCCGATTCTGTCTTTAATAGAACCGCCTGGGTTAAGGAACTCGCATTTTGCGTAAACGTCGCATTCAAGTCCATCGGTCACCCGGTTGAGTTTTACGAGGGGGGTGCGTCCGATTGCTTCGAGAATATTTTGAAATAACATGAAACCTCTTTAAGTCGATGATGCTGTTATCATTTCAGAATATCACGATTTCTGTCGAATGCTCAAGCGGCAAGTCTGCGAATTCTCACGTATTTAGTATTGTCGAATCAATGGCTTGTCAGGGTTGGGCGATCGCTGTATCTCTGGATAATTCAGTTTTCAAGAGGGGGGGGCCAGATCGATGCCGAATTTAAAAGTTACCTGTTGGTCCTGCGGACACTCTTGGGAATTCTCTCCTCCTTTGGAGCGAGGTGATCTTTGCGCTGGGTGTCGCCGTGACGCGAAGGTATGCAAAAATTGCAAATTTTACGATCGTCACGCAAATCGTGAGTGTCGGGAATCGCAAGCAGAAATCGTCAAAGATAAAGAAAAGTCAAATTTTTGTGATTGGTTTGCTGCGGCGTGTTATTCGAGCGACATCCAAAATCAGTCTACCAGCAATCCTCTCGATGCTTTGTTTGGTGGATCTAGCACACCGAAGCCGCGTTCGAAAATCGAAGACGAGCTGGACGCATTTTTCAAGAAAAAGTAAGCCGGAATTCGGCATTATTTTCCCATGTCAAAACTATGGCGCCGAGTTGTCAAATAATTGGCTAAAGCCTTGGTGCTCAATGGGTTGACGGGAGCATCCTTAGGTGAAAAAATATTAATCAGAACAATTCTGATTAAGACCTGGGGAAGAGAATGTTTTTTAACAAATCTCTAGTTGCGATCGATATCGGTAGTTCCGCTGTAAAGATGCTGGAACTCACTGGTAATGATCAGCACCGTAAGCTCAAAAATTTTGCGCTTGAGGTCTTGCCACGTGGCGTAATTGACAACGGGGTTGTCGCTGACGAGTCTGCGCTGACACAAATCGTCAAAAAGATGGTTAGTAAACTTGGAGTTAAGGGGCGTCGAGTTTCAATCTCGGTCTCGGGAAGTGGCGTTATTATTAAACGAGTGCGTGTCATGGTTGGTAAGGACGCAACCTTAGATGAACAAGTGAATTTTCATGCTGCTCAGGCATTTCAAGTTGATCTAAGTGAGCTCTATTATGATTACTTTGACATGGGTCCCTCCCCTAGGCATGAACAGGACATTGATGTTTTGTTAGTTGGTGCGCGACGAGAGTTGATCGAGCAGCATGTGTCCGTCGTAAAATCTGCAGGATTGCTTCCTGGCGTGATAGAGGCAGCACCTCTGAGCATTGCTAACATGTTTGAGTTGAATCATGGCATCGTGGATGGATTGGTCGCTCTCATCTCCGTTGGAGCCGGACATACCCAAATAAGCTTTATTGATAACGGTCGATTCCTCTACAGCTACGAGTCACCGGTTGGTGGTGAAACATATACGTCGGCCATTATGCAAGCTTTGAGCATGGATCGTGATACAGCTGAATCTTTGAAGATCAGCGTCAGTGAAAACGGCGCTAACTTATCAGCTGATGTGCAAAGGGTCATAAATGAAACCAATAATTTAATCGTCAATGATGTGCGACAGATTTTTGGATTCTTCGCAGCCAGTCCTGATGCAGAGGGGGTCTCTGCAGCCAAATTTATATTCCTCTCTGGCGGAGCAAGTCGAACTCTGGGCTTAGATGCAGCGATTGCTGCTGCTCTCGGTGTTCCAGTTGTTTTTGCTAATCCATTCCAGCGTGTGGATGTGAATGAGAAAAAATTTAAAATCGAACAAGTGCTGTCCCTCAGCCCTATGTTTGGCGTCGCTATTGGTTTAGGCGTGCGGGAGAAAGATGACAAGGTAGCGGTATGATCAAAACGCAGCTTTGTCCATCTGGTGAGCTTGAAGACAAAAACTGGTGGTATTTAGACCTGGGATTTCTACTTATCGTTATGGGTCTTAGTTATTACGCAGTCACTGGGTATATGGATACCAGGCGCGAAGCGATCCAGGTTTTAATCTCGAAAAAGCAGAATTGGGAGACCGAATATGCAACAAAAGCTCCCCATGTTGAGAAATTCAGGACATTGAATGAGGAGATGACTCTTCTAAATCAGAAAATCGGTGCGCTGAAGAAAATAACTACCTCCAAAGTTGATAAAGTTAAGCCTCTCGTCGCTCTAGATCAGCTTCAAACTCTATGGATGGACGGCGTCTGGTACGAGGATATTTCCTACGGTGAAACAGGTGATGTACTCATCAGGGGAGCTGGCCAAGACAGTTTATTGGTCGGTGAGTATATGTTAGGGGTTCGTGAAACCATGAATCCTGACACGCGCAATACCGATGTCCGGACGCAGTTGGGATTCAATAATCTTAAGCTGAAAATCGTCAAGTTAAACGACCAACCGGATGAATTTTTCAAGGATATTCAGACTAGAATGCAGTTTGAACTTAGTGGGTTGCATGTAGAGAAGCCGGCATCAGATACACCAAGCTTATCAATGGGGCCGCCGCCAAGATCGTTACGTAAAGTTGGATTTTAAACCGGAGTTTTTATAGTGCTAGATGAGCTCAAAATTCGCTACAAACATAGCAAGCTGCATGTGCGGTTAGCTTTGTGCGCGCTCCTCGGCTTACTGCCAGCGATATTGCTATATATGGATGAGTCGACCATTGTCGATGAGGAAGTTGGCAGAGCTGAAGCAGAGGAGAAAGCGGCTGCAGCCAAGCTAACTCAGGCTGATGCAACCTTGAAGAATTTGCCAAAAGCAGAGAGTGAGCTAGCATTCACTCGAGAACAATTGAAGAAGGCTGAAGAGCGGCTACCTGACAGCGTCGTGATTGATGAGGTTCTGCGCTCTCTCGGTAAGTCAGCTAAGTCATTTGGAGTTAACGTCGTTTTGTTTGAGCCACTGGAAGAGGTGGTTCGAGGGGATAACTACAAGTATGCCGAAGTCCCATTGAAGATCTCCGTGGAAAGCCATGATTACGGACAAATCTGTGAGTGGTTGGACGATGTTGCTGGCAGTAAATCGAAGGTCTATCTGAAGTCTTGGAAATTGGGTCGTAAGGCAAGCGTCACTCGCAATACGCAAAATACCTCTTTCGGTGGACTGGGGGGTGAGGCGATACCTGGACAAGTTTTGTCTGAGAGTCAGATAGCTGAGAGAGAAGGTAAAAAGGCCCGGGAAAACCTGAGGCTCGTATTGGATGCCAATGTATCTTTATTCAAACTCGCATCTGCCAATCAGATTGCGCAAAGCGCAGCAGGTGCGACAAATTCTGCTGGAGGGGCTCCCGGTCAAACACCAACACCGCCGGTGAGTGGCGGCGAGCAGCCAATTGATCCCACCAAGCCCCCTGCCGGGGGTGCCTTATGATTAAGATCGGCTTGCCTAACATTTTGTCCGTGTATCTGCTGCTGGCGAGTCCACTGGCCATTGCGGCGGATCAGATTGAGCGTCCCGCAAGCCAGTTGATGGTTCCTAGCGAGATTTCATCATCCGTTGGGCGAGGCGAAACATCAAAATCAAAGCTGGTGCCGATCGTCAGGCCGCCACAAGGTACGACTTCCATTAAAGGTCCGAGTGCGAAAGTTAAAATGAAATTAGCCAATCCCATTCCGGCACGAAATGTTGCATCATCGCAGCGAACTTTGATGCCTAGACGACCTGCGTCCGCCTCCAATGGGATCACTGGCAATGTCACACCGCCTGTGGCCACATCTAAAATTAAAAAGGCTCCAGCTCGGATTGCACAGGCGGATGATACGTCTGCGCAAGTGCCCCCCATGTCATCGAGTGACGACCCATGGGACAGTGCGTCCCAGCGATTTGATCAAAATGATCCAGCCGCATCCGTGACCCAAGGCGTCAGGGTTGAAGACATTATCGAAGCGACAGCTGAATATCGATACTCAGGTGCTCGCAAGAAGAATCCGTTTATTCCCGAAGTGATTATGGGCCGTGCTCCCCAGCAAAAAGAGTTGAATCCCAACGATGTTGAAATACCGATTATCAACCCGCTGCAGTCTTTCAGCGTAAGTCAGCTCGCCGTCATAGGGGTCTGGGAAGGCGACGATGGAGTTTGGAAGGCTCTAATTCAAACGCCGACCAATCAGGGGATAGAGACAAAATTGGGAGATCCTGCAGGAAATAGCGGCGGTCGAATAATGAGTATCACGCCTGAGTCTGTTGTCGTTAGAGAGTTCTCTGTCAGGGCTGATGGAACCCGCGAGTATCGAGATATCCCGTTATACATGGGTAGTGACAAGCCGGTGAGCGAAAACTCTAATGTAGGCGGTCGATTGATTCTTCGGCCAGGATCTTCAACGCCGGAAATAGAGCCTCCAGCAGGAGGAAGCATCAAGCCACTGCCGCCCGTTAGTTTGGCTCCGACAGCTTCAAATGGAGCTTTGAAGACGGTGATTCCTGCGTCCGAATTGGCGCCTCCAGTTTATCAGTATTCAGATTCTCCATCTGATGCCACTGGCGCGACCCCAGAATACTCTGGACCAACTCGAATGGGATCATTACCAGCAAGTGACTTAGAAACAAATGGGGGTTCAAAATGAAAAAACCACTATTGCAGCATGCTTGGTTTGTTTTACCAAATGTCGCCATTCTTGCCGCAATTCACTTGGCGGGTGGTGCTTTGAGCAGCTGTGCGTCAACTGGCGCACAGCAGCAGGGTTCAGACCTGCAACAAGGACAGTCAGAGACTGTATCTAGTCAGAGTGGTGAGTCTGAAAATGAATTGGGCGGCGATGAGATGGTCGAGTCAAATGCTGATCTGGCGGAAGGCGAAAATATAGAAGGTGGCGCCAACGGTAACTTTGCAGCCGGGAATGTGGGCACATCTGATGGGGGCAATGAGTTATCAGAGTCAATTAACAATGTTGTATCCGATGATGTGACCACGGAGGCCTCAAATAATCCCTTGGCAGGGGCTAACGCGTCCTTGAATATTGGTGGCAATGCTAACACGGCTGCCACAAGCGGCTTACAATCAAATTTACCACCCTTGAATCAGGCTGCTCCGCTTCCAACGGCAGGCAATGCGACCGTTCAAACAGAGTCTTCCACAAATCTCGCCCAGGAGCCTGTCCAGGCCGTGACAAACCCGTCTCCTCAACAATCTGTTCAAAACCAGCAAGGCACCGCCGGGTCAATTGGAACATTGTCATGGGTTGGATATGGATATAATAAAAATGACAAACAACTGCAGGTTCAGATCGTAACCGAAGGCTCGCCAACTTATCGAATTTTTCGTGAAGTCAATCGTGGGGGGCAGTCTGAAATTGTCGTTCGCTACCAAAATACAAAGCTCAGAAGAAAAATTAGACGGGATTTGGACGCTTCAGAGTTTCGATCACCAGTCGCTTATATACGCATGCGTCACGATCCTTCTTTCATGCACACTGATGTTATCTTAACTTTAAGAGAAGATACCCAGCCAACGATTACCACCAAGGGTAGTAGCGTTATGTTGGCTTTTGAGATTTCAGATAAATGGTTTGCTCCCACAGGTGATGCCAAGCCCGTGTCGTCTGCCCAGATTATCGAGGATGATGCTCAAGGCTTGACGGTGGGCGGCGCTAAAGAGTCTTTACCTGGTGAGCCAGAGAAAAAGCGTGCCGCCTATATTGCTGATCCAGGTGAAGACAAGTTTTCAGGGGAATCAGACATCAAAAATTCTCCTTTAGTTCCTAAGCAAGACTCGGACAACGAGCTTATTCCAGAAGGTATGAACAAGGATCGAGAAGCTGATCCGCAGGAAATGCTCCAGAATGACCTGCCCTCGATACAGGAAGCCTATTATTCAGTCTTGGGAGTTGCTCAGGGTGACTTCCAATCGGATATTCCGTCAAACGGCGGATTTGATACAAGCTCACTATTAGAGGACGCTCCTCAAGCTTTCTCGGTCGCAGATCCAGCAACTCCTGCTCCTGGAACCGAAGTTGATGGAGTTGCGGCAGGCACACCCGCACCGGCTGCGGTGTCTAACAAGAAAGCCATGCGTTTAGATTTTCGCGATGCACCAGTGAGTCAGATCATTCGCATGATTGCCAATGAAAGTAACCTCAATATTGTTATTGCCCCTGAAGCAGGAGCCAAACGAACGAGTATTTCTCTAAAAAATGTTCCGTGGGATGTCGCATTAAAAGTGGTGCTCGATTCCAATAGAATGGGAATGCAGGAGATCTCTCCGGGAGTGGTTCGTGTTGACTTTCTGAAGACGTTTACTGAAGACAAAGAAACAGAGGAGAAGGCAAAGCAGGCCACGGAAGCTTTGATCCCAACTAAAGTCCTGGTTATGCCTTTAAATTATGCTAAGGCTGAAGACGCAGTAAGGCTCGCCAAAGAAATGCTTCCAAAACCAACTGACCCATCGAATGTCGCCCAGAAACGAAATTACGACAGGTTTAAAGCACAAGCAGATTTGCGATCAAATTCAGTCATCGTGGAGGCAACTCCCAATGTTCTAGCAACGGTTAAGATCTTATTGGAGAAGCTCGACTCTCAGACGCCTCAGGTGCGAATAGCGTCACGTCTCGTTGAGATTAGTTCCAAGCTTACTGATGGGCTCGGATTTACATGGGGTGCGCCATTTAGTTTTGACCCGGGTCGCGGCTTGGGCTTCGGCACTTTGCCTTTCCCAAACTATATAACCTCGCGGTTTTCTGTTGATACCGGCCTGCCTGGTGCTCCAGGCAAGGGAGGATCTGCAGCAATTCGATTGGGTTCCATCAACAATTCTCTTGCACTTGATATGCGGCTGAAGATGTATGAAGAGCAAAATCTATCAGAAACGATTCAGACTCAGGACGTGGTTGTTCAAGATAATGAAACAGCGGAAGTCATCGCTGGTACCCGTGATTTTCTGGCAGTTCCAGGCGTGGCGGGGTCTCAGGGGACAGTTCAAAATGTGGAATACAACCTAAGTTTGAAGGTAAAGCCGCACATCACTGCTGATGGTGCTGTGCAAATGAAGCTTGAAATTAAGGGTGACTCGCCCGGCAAAGCTCCTGTGGATGGGCGACCTCCCCCTGTTCTGACGCGTCATCTGAACACAACACTGCTTAAACAAAGTGGTGAAACAGCTGTCATCGGCGGACTTTACGATTCGACTGCGAGCAAGATTATTTTGGGCGTGCCGTTTTTAAGCAGTATTCCTCTGATTGGGGCATTATTCCGCACAACGGATAATTCGAGTGCCAAGAAGGATCTCTTAATCATGGTCACGCCGACGGTCATTGGTCAAAGCGCTGCATCGTCGGGAGGCTCTGCCGCCATTGATATTCCTAGCCCGGGAGTGAATTCAGCAGGTCTTGGCTCCAATATTAATACTGAGGACAATACCTCGTCCAATGAGGTCCCACCGCCCCTATCTAATTCGGCTGAACCGTCCTCTAATCCAGCAAATGCCACCCAAAACGGTAACAACGCTAATTCAGTTCCAGCAAACTTTTCAAATGAGTCAAATGAACTATAGGCCTGTGAATTAGGAGTAATCTATGAAAACGATGTATCTGAGCTGCCTACTTGGTCTCGTGACCATCGGATTACAAAGCTGTTCGGCAAATGCCCCACAAGACGGTATTTGCGTCCGTTCCTGTGGAAGTCGACCTATTGGTGGCGGGAAGATAAAAGGTGTTGCCTTAGATGAAAAAGGTGTTGTCTACGAGAACTGTCAGGCTGGGTCGGAGCTTCCGCAGCTTACGTATCGATTCTATATTTATGAGGACCTATCTGACTCCAATTTGGGGGGCACCAGTAATTCGGGATCATCGGGTCAATCAGCTGGTGACACCAATGCTCAGTTTCCAAATCGAATGGGTAAGGCTGGGATTTCAATTACTCCGCTCGTTGGCGGCTTCAACCGCATTGATACGCCACCAAAAGACTGGTGTACAGACTCCTGTGGTTATGCAGAAGTTACTTTTACGCCGACATGTTTCGAGCAGGAGACAAGTGTTGGCGTTGTAGCACCTGGTATGATGTTTGAGGGGGAGGGACCTCCCTCAACGCCTTTTAACGTAAAATTCGAATAAATAAGCTGACGAGGACGAACGTGGGTCTTGATGCGTCAACATGGATCAAGATGGCTCGACAGTTACCACTGTCTCGAGCTGAGCAGGAAGTCGTACGCAGATTCGAAGAGGATCCAGCAGGACGACAGTTTTTGCCTCTTAGCGATCTTCTTCGGTCGCATAAATTATCTGATGAGTCTATTGAGCTTCTGACCCAGGGAGTCCAGGATCACCCGGGATTTTCTGTGGCTCGCGTTGTCCTTGCGCGTGAGCTGTTTCAACGAGGATTGGTCCTCGATGCTTGGAACGTTCTTGAGCACGCCCCACTACCATTGACCGATAATGTGCTTGCGCAGAAGTTGCGTTACAAGATGGCCGTATTGCTGGGTGATGAATCATCGGCAAGAGCCGCTTACCAGCACCTACGGATCCAGCAGGGGATCGATCCTGAAATTAAGAAAATTGCCGATCAGCTCGATATGGATGGGCTGCTCATGACTCGCGATGCTTTCCAGATAGACCTTCAGCGTCGAGGCGTTGATCTTAAACTTCCTATGATGCAAATGTCCACGAACTCTTTTGATGGGTCCAGCAGTCAAAAACGAGATTCTGAGTCGCTCGTTACCGCGAGAGGTCGGGAGAAAAAGTTTATTCTCGAGTATGAGTTGGATGAGTCTACGCGGCGAAGTGTAGAAAGCTTTCATGTGGTTCCTCTAAATGAGGTATTTGTTCCTGGCTCTGAGCCGAGTCCCGGTGCTTCAAAATCATCTGCAGTCGAGCTAGATTCCACGACTCTGGCGGAAATATATGCAAAGCAGGGGTTTTACTCCAAGTCACTTGCCATTTATCGTCGGCTTCTCAGGATGGCGCCTCACAATGATCTTCTTAGGCTCAAGGTATCCGAGATGGCTCGGCTTGAGAAGCAGCAACGCGACCATGATCTGGAGGCCGACCCTGTGCTATACGAACGAATGGAGGTCGTAGATATTATCGATCGACAAATACGTTTCATGAATCAAATGCTTGAGAGTCTTAAATAAATTTTTGTACTCCTAAAGGTTCTCTGATGGCTCGCCTTGTAAAACAAAAAATTTTGATAGCAAGCGGCGTCAACCTCGATCTATTGGGAAAAAGACAACCAGAGATCTATGGACATGATACCCTGAAGGATATGGAAGCACTTGTTCGATCGCAGTGGAAGAAAAGATATTCCAAGGCGAAATTTCAGTTGGTCTTTTTTCAGACTAACGATGAGTCAAAGCTTCTCAAAGAATTCGGTAAGAACTACGCGGCCGCTGTGATAAATGCTGGCGCGTGGACGCATACGAGTCTGGCGATCGCAGATCGATTGGTTGGATTACAATTGCCGTTTGTTGAGGCGCATGTTTCACACGTTTCAAAGCGCGAGCCATTCAGGCAGCAAAGTTTTCTGAAGCCCCATGCTATAGCCCTGGTCGAGGGTCACGGGATCAAGTCTTACTGGCTTGCTCTGGAGAAACTCATGGAGCATCTCGAGCGCGAGGTCATTTAAGTTTATCGACCTCGAATCCAAGTCCAATTGCTTCCGCAGGCTTTGCCGTCTCGTCTATAGCTATGCCAGCGATGGTGTTGGCCAATAGTTTCCATGAAAGTGCATGACTGCAGGACTTCAATATTTACCGGCTGCAGCCCATTTTCGAGCAACTGACATACTGCAGCCAATCCTAAATCTACGTGCCAGCGATCCAAGTTACCTTTTGCGGTTGCTAAATGGATCCCTGATGTTGACAGTCCACATTCTTGGCTATTCAACGCTTCAATCACCTCAGGTCCAACTTCAAATCGTTCGCGAGAAATACTCGGGCCAACTACTGCGATCAGTTCACGATCGGGGTTGGCATTCATCGCAGATTCTACAGTCTTCCCGATAATTCCTTTGGTTAACCCTCTCCATCCAGCGTGAATGGCTGCGACCCAATGTCCGTCCTTGGTTGCCAGTAAAACTGGTAAGCAGTCGGCTGTTTTGATTGCAACTGTGATTCCAGAGGCAGTGCAAATAGCATCGGCAACCGGACGCTCCTCTGATTCATAGGCTGTCTTTTCACTGGCGATTACAAGGTCTGCACCATGAATTTGAGTCACGTGGTGCGGGAGTAGCTCTGCTAGTTTGAATTCTGGTATAGAACGTCCCAGGACACCGTGTGAAATACCGTGATGTGAGAACAGCGGACTGGTCTCCGCAGACGGAGACCAGTGGACACTTTTCAAAGCTTCAATGAGGTTCAATTTTTCGCGTTTGGTCATTGTCGTCGCTCTGCGAAGCCCTATTTATTTTTCAACGGAACAAAGAAATACTGGCCTGCGCGTTCTATCCGAAGCAGCACCCTCGAGCCAGATTGTTTAACCATTGATTTAAAGGCCGAGACGTCGCTGACAGGTTTGCCATTTACGGTCAAAATGAGATCTCCTTTTTGGAGCTCGAGCCTTTCGGCTTCACTACCTTCCATGACTTCTACAATTAAAAGACCTTTCTTGCTATCGAGGCGATATTTATCTCGAGCCTCGGCTGATAGGGATTGCAGCATCATTCCGAAGGGCGCGTCCTCTTTGCCAATAGATTTTGTTTTTGTTGGCGTAGACTCGTTGGGAAACTCTGCAACCTTTGCCGCAATTTCACGATTTTTACCATTCCGAACAATTGAGAAGACGGCGTTTGAACCTGGTGCCATCAAGCCAATTGAGTTTGTCGCATCGCTTGGATTTTTGACAAGCTGCTTATTGATTGCTGTGATGACATCGCCTGGCTCAATTCCAGCCTTATCAGCCGGTCCACCTTCCACAACCCTGGCAACGATACTTCCAGAAACGTCTTTGGGTAGATTGAGCCCCTTTTGCAATTCAGGATCTATGGGCTGTAGTTGAACACCGATATAACCGCGCGATACTTTGCCGGTATTGATGAGCTGTTCTGTAATGCGTCGGGCAAGATTACTTGGAACGGCAAATCCAATTCCATTGTAACCACCGCTACGCGAGTAAATGGCTGTATTCATGCCAATGACTTGTCCGGCAGTGTTCAAAAGAGGTCCGCCAGAGTTTCCGGGATTGATGGCAGCGTCGGTTTGAATGAAGTTTCCCATGCTCGTGATTTGCAGACTGCCGCGGCCCATTGCGGAGATGATCCCGAAGCTGACGCTCGCCTCAAGCCCATAAGGAGCACCGACGGCAATCGCAAAATCACCGACGTTGACGCTGTCACTGTCGCCCAAAATAAGCTGAGACAGGCCATTTTTATTGAATCCCTTCTCTTTGATTTGAACTATGGCAACATCGGTGTTTGGGTCACGTCCAACGATCTTCGCTTCCCTGGTTTCCCCGTTAGAAAACTTCAATTGAATAACATCAGCATCTTGCACGACGTGATTGTTCGTTAATACGTAGCCTTGATTTAGATCGATAATGAATCCAGACCCAAGTCCTTCCTCTCGACGCTCTCTCGGCTCACCTCTGCCACCGGGCCCACGGCCATTTCCCGGCATTCCAAAGAAAAATTCAAACGGATCGATCATGCCGGGGGGAAGACCCCTCGTTGTTTTATAAACGCTAACAAAGACGACGGCCTTCTCAGCGTGTCTGGCAACAGTTGAGACGCCCTTGGATATTTTCTGGAGCGCTTGGATGTTTTCATCATTAAGTGGTTTTTCTTGATTCGACGGTAAGTTGTAGCTGAACGATTTGTTCGAGCTAGCGATCGTCAGAGTCAGGAACAACAGTGCGAAGGCTTGTTTGATAAGTGATCTTGAAAACAATCGCATAAAAAGACTCCTAAAAAATTTTTCCGGCTCAGCATCGTCTGCTGAAATAAATCATAATTCTATTCAAATTAGGATTCCATGAACCCCGACACAGCCTTCCACCTCAGTAAGTGGTCCACTACGACCAGCGCAGCCATGGCTTCAACCATGGGGACAGCTCTGGGTAAAACGCAAGGATCATGGCGCCCTGACTCAGGCTTGAATGTAATTTCATTGCCTTGCCTGTCAACGGTCCGTTGCGTTTTAAAAATTGTGGAAACTGGCTTAAAAGCGATATTAATGCCAATAATTTCGCCATTTGAGATGCCCCCAGCAACCCCTCCCGCATGATTGGTTGTTGTGCGTATCGCGTCTCCAATTTTTACCATCTCATCATTGTGTTGGCTGCCAGTCATTTTGGTGCCACTGAAGCCGCTGCCAATCTCAAAACCTTTGGAGGCGGGAAGGCTAAGCATCGCCTTTGCCAGGTCAGCCTCAAGCTTATCAAATACTGGTTCGCCAATACCAGCCGGAAGGCCGCGTATCACGCAGCGAATAACGCCGCCCACGCTATCGCCTTGTGCTCGCATATTTTTAATCAAGTTGATCATCTCTTGTGAGGATTTTGCGTCGGGACAGCGCACTAGGGATTGGTCCACCAAAGTACGATTGACGGAGATGTCATCGACGCTAGTGGCTTCAATGTCTTTGACAGCTTGAACCCAAGCCACAATATCGACCGTCGGGACTAGTGAGCGTATCAATTGAATGGCAGCAGCACCAGCGGCAACGCGTCCAATAGTTTCTCGTGCACTGGCTCGACCGCCACCACTCTGTGCAGTCAGTCCATATTTTTGGAGCATTGTGTAGTCTGCGTGCCCAGGGCGCAAAGCGGCATTAATGTCTTTATAATCTGACGGTTTGAAGTCCTGGTTTTTGACAAAAAACGTGATTGGGCCACCTAATGTTCGACCGTTTTCTATGCCACTTAAGCAAGTGAGTTGATCTGATTCTTGGCGTGAGGTGGTTAAATCCGACTGTCCAGGGCGCCTGCGATCAAGCTCGTTTTGGATGGCAACCAAATCCAAAGGAAAATTTCCCGGCACTCCGTCAATAACCACACCAAGTCCAGGTCCATGGCTTTCGCCAAACGTTGTAATTCTAAATAAATGTCCGAATGAGTTACCCATTAAAACGTTTCCTTGCGAGACTCAGATCATCAGCCGTATCAATTCCAATCGAGGGAGATTTTGCCTCCACGATTTTAATGGACCAACCCGCACTGATAGCTCTGAGTTGTTCGAGTTTCTCGCTCTCTTCAAGGGGCGACGTTGGTAACGCACAGAACGATGCCAAAGCCTCGCGACGATATGCGTAGACGCCCAGGTGTTGCCAGAAGACAATATTTCGCGATCCAGATCGCTGTGCATCCCGATCAAACGGCACCGGGGCCCGGCTGAAATAAATGGCTTCGTTACGATGACTCACGACAATCTTAACGACGTTGGGGTCGTTATAGTGACTCCAATCAGTGTTTTTATATCCAAGAGTGGCCATGGGTGCCGACGTGGCCTCGAGTGCACTCATTAGTTTTATGAGATCATTGGTGTTAATGAAGGGCTCGTCTCCTTGAACATTCAACACAAATGCTTCGTTCTGGAAAGACTGAGCTGCGGCATGACAGCGATCGGTACCACTGGGAAGAGTTTCAGCTGTCATGACAAATGGAATTTCATGGCTCGTGCAAACTTCGGCTGTTTGGGAATGGTCAAGAGCCACCACAACTCGGGCGCCGAGCTTACGAAGTGGTTCCAAGTTTTCATAAACGCGAACTAACAGGGGCTTTCCAGCAAGGTCCGCCAAAGGCTTTTGCGGAAGACGCTCGGACTTGAGACGTGCGGGAATGATGACCAGCCATTGAGTAAATTTCATTCAGTTTGCCTTCTAACCTTGAGTCGGCACAAGCCTTGTGCCCAAAGCAGCAGGTTGGCACGCTTGTTGTTATTTGTCTAGGGCCGTATGGGGTAATGGTAACCGCGCTTGTTTTAACTCCCAAATAATTGGTATGATAGAGAAAAGTATTTTTTTTACATGAACTATTGATGGTTCTTTCATTGTTCCAGGGAGGGTGAAATGGCGCAGAGCCTCACCAACGGTTTCAGCGGTAAGCAGCTGGAGCTATACATGCACGATTATTATGAGCGCTCAGACCTGGTTTTTAGGCTTGGCGCTGTATTAACTGGCAGTCGCGAGGGCGCTGAGAAGCTGACCGAAGAGGCGTTTCGGCTGTTGGCGGATGACTTCGCAAAGCTTTCTTCCGAAGGCTTACCTCAAAAAACATTAATGATGTGCGCAATGCGCGCTTGGAAACAATTGAAACAGGGTAAGTTTCATGAGTGGCAGGTTCCCATTCTTCAAAGTTTGAAGCCAATGCCAGAAGATCAACGAGTCGCGTTGTTTTTGGTCGAGATGGCTGGATTAGAAATGAGCGATGCTGCGAAGCTCTTGGGGTGCGATGAGACCAAGTTCAGGTCACTGCTGGCGGGAGCTCAGAAGTTTTTGGCTACTAATGCGGTAAAAGTATAGCGAAAGGTGTGTATTCATGGCGTCGAACGTTAGTGAATTGCAGGGTGAAGATCTTTTTTTTGGATACATCGCGGAATACCTGGACGGTGAGTTGCCGTCGGACGTGAGCGGAAAGTTTAATGAGTTGCTTGCGACTCGTCAGGACAAGGTCGAAGCCTTTCAGGAGAATCGAGGAAAATTTCAGTCAGCACTCGGTGATCTGGGTGGTTCGGAGGCGTTGAAACACAAGCTCCGGAATTTGGGGCAAGATGATCAGATTCGCGAAACTCAGGAAATCAGCGCAATCGCGGAGGCTGAGCGAACCGAGTTTCGCGGGACATTAATCCGTCGGATCATTTTAGCCTCGGTTTTGTTTGGTCTAGTAGGGGTTGTCGCCTATGTTCTGATGCCTCGCCCAGCAGCTAAGTTTGATGTGATAGAGTATCTGGGATACGAGGCGCTGGCACTTGAAGAAGACCCAGAAGGTCGCCTGAATTTACCGACCAGTGACCTTGAGGAAGTGAAGCAATTCGTTGGTAACATTCCTGGCCTAGCATTCACGCCAAACGTCCTTCGTCCACTGAAGGGCTGGAATCCCGAGGGTGTTGCGGTCATTGACTATGATGTGATGAAAGTAGTGGCCGTCAACTATGTTAGTCCTGAGCGCAACCAAGAGCGTCTGCATCATTTCATGGTGCCAGGCAGGATGTCGACGATGCCTTTCACAGGGACCGAAGGCGACTATCGCGGAATCCGTTTCCGTCCGTATACGGGAGAAAAGTTGAATTTAGTGGTTTGGCAGCATTCATCGGACATGATTTCGATACTGGCGGGTCGACGTGGTACCGCTGAGTTGTACGAGTTGGCGAGAGCCGGTACTCCTGAGTGATCGTAAACCATGCCCTTCCAGGAGTCTTTAAATCCTGAATTGATTATAGCCGCCTATCGGGGCGGCTATTTTCCTATGCCTGATCCTGACTCTGGTGAGATTCTGTGGTTCAACCCTGATCCCAGAGCGATCATCCCTTTAGAGAGTTTTCACGTGTCGCATTCGTTGCGGCGCCTGGCCCGGAAAAAAAAGTTCGTGGTGACTTTTGATCAGAAATTTTCTCAGGTAATTGAGTCATGCGCGGATAGACCTGCGACCTGGATTACGGCTGAGATTAAAGTCTCTTATACAGCCCTGCATCGCGCGGGGCTTTGTCATAGCGTTGAGGTTTGGGATTCGCAGCAGCAATTGGTCGGGGGACTCTATGGTCTCTCCCAGGGTGGCGTGTTTAATGCAGAAAGTATGTTTAGTCGGGAGACTGATGCATCCAAGATTGCGCTTTGGGCTCTGGTAAATCGACTCAAGGAGCTTGAATTTCAGCTGTTGGAGGTTCAGTTCATGACCGACCATCTGCGTCGCCTTGGTGCCATGGAGATCCCTAGGCAGGAGTATTTGCGCCGTCTAAACGATGCGTTACAGGTGCCTACCGAGTTTAAGGCGCCAGCAGGTCCTTATAACTGGTTGTAATTAGAAAGATTATTTTTACTAATAGAATTCATAAATTTCATGATTGACACGGCAGGTCTGCTTGACTAAGAAGGGCCCGTCTTATCGAGTATTGTGCCCTTTTATCTATTTTTTGATACGGAGATTATTTTATGCGTTTTTTAGTAACTCTAGCTGCCGTTGTAGCGCTTGCTTCTTGTGGTTCCATGAATGAATCCAACAAGCCAGCTATCAGCGAAGAGGCAGCAATCGCTAAAGCTGCAGAGCTTCCTTCCACGGTTCTCGTTCGCGTTCCAGTCGGAAAAGATGGAAAAGAAATCCACGACATGGCGGACCTTCGCACAGTAAGCAACAACAGCCTCACAGCAAGTTCTGTTGCATCTGTTTTCGATGCTGCCAAGTCACCAGACGTAACAATTGACGAGCTAGATAAAACATCGTCAACTGAGAGCACTTGTGGATGGCGTCGCTGGCGTCGTTGCGCATCTTGTGGATACGTTGCAACTCGCTACACATACAGCTACAACTGGTCTTTCTATCAACCAGCGTACTACAACTATGGTTACTACTATGGTTATAACTACGCGAATACCTACAACTACGCAGGGTATAACTACTATCAGTACAACAGCTCCTTTGGCTCTAGCTATAGCGGCTACGGCTACGCGCCTGGTTATGGCTACGCGTACTGATTTTTTCGCACAGCGTTTCAGGAGTTGCGCATTAATCTATAAATTAACCGCTTCTTCATGAGATAGCCTCCAATTTAAGAGGGTGATTCGGTTACGAATCACCCTCTTTTTATTGTTAAGTACTGAAATAAGTTATGGATCAGCTTTGGACTCTCAGATAGCGCTTTCGCACGAAGTATACGATAAAGAAAATACTAATAATCGCAGCAAGACTTGCGTAAATACCGGTCTGAGCCTTTTTAATCACGACTTCTAAATGCTCGAGGTTCGAGCCAAAAAGAAAGCCAACGTACACCCACAATGGAACAGAGATGAGTGCTGCAAATCCATCAAGAAGAAAAAACTTCCAGAACGGCACATGGTAGCTGCCAGTCGCAAAAAACAGTGGTGTCCTAAGGCCGGGCATAAAACGAGCCATAAAAATGACTTTGTCGCCATATTTTTGCAAGATAGCTTTTACGGCGGCATCCCGCTTTTCTGGAAGAATCATCGAGAAAAATTTGGTTTTGCGAAGTTTGGTTCCATAGTGGCTTCCGAGCCAGAAAATGATTCCATCTCCCAGCAATACGCCGAACATGCAGAGAGCCACTGTGATGTTGAAGTCGATAATATTCCGCGACGCAAGAATTCCAGCGGTCACAAGTGTTATATCTTCTGGGAGCGGCAGACCGAAACCACAGGCAAGCAATACCGCTAAAATCACAAAGTAACTGTGTGTTCCGTACGGTTGGATAAAGTTCAAAAGATCGATCAATAATTTCATGGATATCGACCTTGGTTACCCTTGTCCCATAAGAGACTTGAAAAAAGATTTAATGGCAGAAGGGTGAATCTCGATGATGCCAGCTAGAATCGCTGACGTGAAAATAACTCCCATCAAAAACGATGCAATGAAAATAATCGCAATCAATTGTGGTGTCGTCCATTGAGTCCGGAATAATCCGCGACCAAATTTCCGTCCAAGCTTTTTCTCCATCTCAAGCATGTCGCTATCGAAAGGCGGGAGCGAGGTGGAATCATGACGCAATTCCATGGATAGGTCGCCTTTGGGGTCTGGAGGTAGTCTCGTGTCCTGATGCATGCGTTAAACTCTCCGTGTCACTCGCCAAAGTTATCCATTTATTTTACTACGGCCCTTCAATAACTCAACCAACAGCGATCCGATCGGGCACATGACGCAAGCGTTCAAGTCGTTGCCTCATGGCATCTGGAGTCTCCTGGCGATTCAGGCGGCCGCAGGTTAATTGGGGCGCAACTCCAGAGGCCCTGATGTCTTCAATAATTTGTTCAATACTTAGGTCTCGACGCGAAACGAAGCCCAAGCCAGCGCTTCCGAAGGCCGATAAAGTGGAAATCAGTTTTACAAACGATTTCTGGCTCTGATCGGCGCCAATGCCTTGATTAGGGCTTAGTGCGGGGACGCCATCAGCAGGAGTCCATATCTGAACGTGGTTTGGCAAAGACAGTCTCGTAAGAGCCAGCGCCTTTAGGTACTCGCTCGGCATGATTGTCGCGTCGCGGTTAACCCGGAAGCTCACTGCAAAGCTGGTCTGGTCCAGCGACAATCGGCTCCGTAGATTCGTCACGTCTTCGGCCCAAAGGGACCAGTTCATGACATTACCAGAGGACTGGAGCACGAGAGCCGGCACGGTTGTCAAGTCTGCGCTTTTCGCGCTTTGCATAACCTGCCATTTGTCTTCAAGAGCCATCGTTTGATCCGTGGGGCTCTCTTCAAGGATGTCAAGGCCGCTCCCACGGAGGTTGGCCAAATGCTCTGTGACCTTCTGACAGCTCTTCTCTGCGGAAAGCTTAGCTGCTGAGATACCGCGGAGTACGATCTGTGACTCCGGAGCCGCCTGATGACATGCGGCTGTGATGGGCGTAAGGTCGTTTGCTTGCGTCATTAAAGTTGTATCGAGCACGATGACTAGCGTTCTTGTGTTTGAGTCCATGCAAGGAGATTCAAGCAATAGTTTGCGCACTAAGTGATGAACGCTTTCAGGGGTGCTTTGGTTGTCGAGTTCGATAACATGAGACTCGGTGATCGAGTGCGCTGCAAGTGCAAGTTGACCAGAGGCATCCAAAGCAGCAGAGACCTTGTGGAAGGGAGCTTCGCTCGCAATCTGCCAAAGTTCCGATGGCGCAAGAGATCCACCGGTTTCAAGAGCTTCTAGCCTTTCCATAATACTCTCTGAACAGGTTTCCTCTGCAACGGGTGCCATGTGCTGTCGATCATGGTCGTGGATTGGCTCATATAGTGTTGTGCGTTCAACAGGTATACGACCGCTTCGACGAATGAGGCTTTCCAAATTTGAGCGCGTCATGATCATCCCCGCGCGTCCACCAGCTGCTCTGGAAATTTTTTCTTCAAGTACAGTTCCATCCAAGTCGTTTGCTCCAAATTGCAGTGCAAGTTGAGCAATATCCTGACCCAGCATGACCCAATAGCTTTTGATATGACGGAAATTGTCCAAGTACAGTCGTGCTACAGCAATTGTTCTCAGGTCGTCGGCGCCAAACGTGTATCGATTGATACCCATTTCGTTCTGAAAGGGTTGGAATGCAAGAGGGATAAAAACATTGAAACCCTTTGTTTCATCTTGGAGTTCCCTGAGACGACGCATATGATCTACGCGATGCTCAAAGGATTCAATGTGTCCATAGAGCATGGTGCAGTTACTGCGCATGCCAAGGTTGTGCGCTGTCCTGTGTGTATCGACCCATTGTTCGCCGGATACTTTGGTGTCACAGATTTGGTCACGGATCTCTGGGTGGAAAATTTCGGCTCCGCCCCCTGGGAATGAGCCGAGTCCAGCTTCGCGTAACTCTGTCATAACCTCTGCGATTGTTTTTCTCGCTTTACGCGCCATCCAATCCAGCTCAACCGCGGTAAATGCCTTGAGATGAACGTCCGGATAAGCTTTGTGCATCGCCGCAATCATGTCGACGTAGCGCTGAAAGTTCCATCGGGGGTGAAGTCCGCCCACCATGTGTAGTTCGGTTGCACCTTGTGCAACGGCCTCTCCGGCCTTAGCAATCATTTCGTCGATTTCGTAGGCGTAGCTGCCTTCTTCCCCAATTTTTTTGCTGTATGCACAGAACTTACAAGAGAGTGAACAGATGTTTGTTGGGTTTATGTGGCGATTGATATTGTAGAATACGGCAAGACCGTTTTTACGCAAGTTGACTCGATTGGCCAGTCGTCCCAATGCTTTTAGTGGAGCGTGCTGAAATAGCCAAAGAGCATCCTGCTCATTAATTCTTTGACCTTGCTCAATTTTTAAAGAGATATCCCGCATCATTGAGGTTGTCCTCCCATAGACTTAATTTACAAGGTGGCGCTCAAGTTCGATTGGCGCAAATAAACCACAGCGTGCGCCTTCGCTGAATAGTGTTTGGATGCCGGTTAGAACGTCAGGTTGAAATTCCAAGCTGCGCTCGTTGACGTACATAGAGATGTAACGGTCTCCCAGCTCAGGACTGAGTGTATCTTTAGCCGCTGCAGACGACACCGCAGCAGCAATTGTTTGACTGCGACTTGCTAGTCCGGTTTCTATGCTTTTGCGGTATATACGGTTGAGCCTGGTTGCGACCTCTGCTTCAATATTTCGACTAACAGCGTTGGCACCTAAAGGAAGGGGTAGGCTAAATTTTTTGTGCCAAAGTTTGCCTAAATCCGTAATCTTACGAAGGCCAGCAGATGAAGGATCAAGCTGCAGCTCATGAATAAGAATCCCGGCTTCGACATCACCGCGAAGAACGGCGTCTTTGATATTCATAAAATACATGGGAACTGGTTCAAACGGACCAAATAGCGACTGAGCAGCAATGTGCGCCGACGTATTGATTCCTGGCACGGCGACTCGTCTACCAGCGAGATCATCGACGCGTAAATTGCTGCATGGTGATGTCACGATGGCAGGGCCAAACTCATCGCCCACACTGGCTCCAACCGGCATCATTAGGTAGCGATCACGCAAGGTTGGGTAGGCGCCAACGCTGATTGCTGTGATGTCATATTTGTTCGTGAGGGCCGCTTCGTTCAACTCCTGAATGTCTCCTACCGTGAAGGAGAACTCAAAATCCTCCCAGTCGACTCTGCGCTCTTTAAGGGCTAGAATCATGAATGCATCATCCGTATCTGGACTATAAGCTATAGAAATTGGTCTTTTAATGCTCATGGTGAAGACCTCAGGGTATGAATATGGGGTGTACACGGTCACTGCCCATATCCTGCCGCAGTGCAGCAATGACCTTGTCGCATTTGTTGGTTGGTATAAGGGCTAACACGCAGCCACCACCACCGGCGCCTGTGACTTTTGCCGCTGAGGCGCCGTAGCGTAACGCATTGGCCACGACGTCAGCAATTGGTTCCGTCACAACTCCTGCGTTAGTCAACAAATCGTGACACTTTGCCATGGCGTCTGCCAGTAATTCAGATTCACCCTCGCGCAGTGCCCGTGCTGCGTCAGTTGTAATGTCGTTGAACGTTGAAATGACAGTTGAGCCCTGATCTCTAAACCATGGTTCAGCCTTGCGGACCATGTTGATAGTTGGAGAGCGAACTCCTGTGTCCAAGAGGGCAAAGCACCATGGAAGGTTGCTTGATCTTGGTCGGTTTACAATTAAGGCTTCTGCATCGCGACCGCGTTCAAATAAAATAGCCTGTTCCAAACTCACGACGGAGGTGTCAAGACCTGACGGGTTGCCATGGAATCGTCTTTCGAGGCGGTTGGCAAGTTGAGAGAGTCGCGCTGGTGTCAAAGTAATTCCACAAATCTGACAAAGGCCACGCAGTAGACTAACGCAGAGACTTGCAGACGAACCAACGCCAGCTCCAAGCATCAGCGTGCTGTGTCCATCGATAGATACATTGAACGGTGCAAGTCCAAGTACTTCAAATGCCTCTTGAACCATCGCAATCAACTGATCGTTGACAGGTTTGCCACCAATTTGAAATTTTATTTTAGGCGTGTTGGTTGCCACACGATCGGTGAAAATCCTCAGGTTCATTGATTTCGACAATAATGGAATGGCAATGGCCCTTGCTCCGTAGACAACAGCATGCTCGCCGACGAGAATGATCTTTCCAGCAGCCCGCGAACTGGCATCACTACGAACTGGACCTATCGTGCGTCCTAATTGCTGCGTAAACGTGAAGTGTAAAGTTTTCTCATGTCCCAGTGCTCTTTGACTCTCAGGCGTCCAAAGGAATTCAGACATTTGTCACCTCCCCGAACAGCTCTTTTGCGGTCCCACGAGCTAACGTAGGTCCAGGTCCAATTTGATCCATAATGACTCTGACCTGAGGCCACGCTTCAGCAACTCTTTTTGCGACGCTAGCATAGGCGTTTGTTTCGCAAATCAGATGAACGTTCGGCCCTGCGTCAATGGTAAACCATGCTGGAAGACCGCCGGTAGAGCGTTCCTGTCTTACCCATGCCAGAAACCTGGCTGTGTCCTCTTGAATGTAATTTGCAGCCGGTGTCCCGGTCATCGCAACAGCGTGCATTTCAAGAGCATCGGATTCGATTTGCTCGCCCAATGCTTCTATGTTGCGCGACTTAATCGCAGCCCTGACTCGTTCCATTCGTGAGTGAATGCCGGCAAGTCGAGCTGGAAAAAAAGGACTTCCCCATGCGGCCTTGTGTGCATCGGATGAAGACGTGTGCTTTGAGTGACCAGAAAACACGATGACCAGATCGGATAAGCCCCAGTGGCTTGACGGACAAATTTCAACAATTTCTTGGGAATTTGCGGTATCACCTGCCGCCCAATGAACAAATCCACCAAAGATACTTCTACCGGCACTTCCACTACCCATGCGCGCCAGGTGAGCAAGACGCTGTCGCGGCATTCCCAACACGGCAAGCTTGTCCCATTCTGTTTCGCCGGTCAGGGCAGCCGTTGCTGCCAATGTCAAAGCGGCAAAACCACTGGCACTGCTCGCGATGCCACATGCAGTTGGAAACGTGTTTTGCGAGGTAATATCGAGGGCAGACGTAACGCGCAGTTCTTCACGAAGACGGCCAAGGTGTTCGAATACCTTGTGGGATGATGACTTACGATCTGACGTTAATTCCTGTCCCTCGAAACGGAAAATGTCGCGAGATCCAGGAATTTTTTTTGCGCTGGTGATGGTTCGGCAGCGTGTCAGAGTCATAGATAATGAATCGTTAGCGGGCCATTGAATAGCCGCATCACGTTTCCCCCAATATTTGACGAAGGCGATATTGCTGGGGGCTGAGGCAGTAAATGTCATGTTCTCAGGAGCCATTGAATCAATCACGATCAAGCTCCTTCGTCACAGGCTGAACAATACTTCTCGATTTCGAGCCAGATTTTTCAGGAATCACTTTGGAAACAATACGCGCACCAGAGTCGGAAAATGGAACATTGAGGCGATGCCAGCCAATCGTCCACAACTTCTGTGTAACGGCGCCTATGTCGGCGGTACGTCCCACAATCAAAATGGCATCTTCTCCACCTGCTCCAGTAGGCTTCCATGTCCAAGTCTGATCACATCCAGGTATTCCCTGTAATTGATCAGCAACTGAGGATGGAAAGTGTGGGCTGCCTACGAAAAGCTGACGCATCGCACCACATCCTTGGATCAATCGCTTCAAGTTATTTGCCTGGGGCCATTGGACCGAGACATTGAAAGCGTCAATCAAAGATTCAGAGACGTCCAAAAGCCGCTCGGTCCGATTGGCGCCTTCGAGCCAAGACGAAGTTGTTAAGGTGGTATGTGCGGTGGGAGCTCCCTGGCCACCAACGAAAACGTGCACAATATCCGCGAGATCATTCAAGTCATGCCTGAACCAATGAGGCTTCCACTTGTTGTCCTGGTATTCGTAGTTGAATTCAACAAGACCACCTGCAAACTGGGTAGCAATATCGTAGCCACTGGCAATGCCTTGGCCTTCAGATTGCAGTGTCCAGGCCGCATGCACAGCATCAATGGGAAGACCGCCAGGTCGGGAGGCGTCTGGCCCGTTTTTTAGGATGTAAAATGCTGTGCAAACACCCAAGCGTAAGGCGGATGAGGAGCCGATCCCGTGTTTGATTTCGATATCTGAAGATACCTCGACGGTTCCGCCGTGCATCCCGCATCGTCGTGCAGCAAATTGTACCGCGCGGCAAAGCATATCTACCTGCGGTGTATGGTCGTCATAAACGAATTTTGGCTCTGGCCAAAGGTTGCTGTGAATCTCCCAGTGGGCAGCGTGATTATCCCAGTTCACTTTGACAGTCATTCCGCACGAGAGTGTAACCGCAAGAGCGTGCCCACCCCGAAGCACAGCGTACTCGCCTGCTAGCATGACTTTTCCGGGAACGAAGACTTCAATGTGTTTCAAGAGTTGGTCGGTCCTCTGTTGGTTGTTGCTTAATTAGTGGAGTTAACGCGCGAGCCATGGTGCTGTAACAGATCCAGATTCTTCTGATGAAGGCTCATGTGTCCACGCTGAATTCCCTCGGATGCCAATGCGCGCAAAGCTGATAGATTTTGTGCCAGGCCCGTTGCTACAACAATCTGAGCGAGCATCTTTGCGTTGGGATGGCCCATTAGTTTTAGGGCAGATTGCGCTGTCGGGTGAAGCTTAGTCACGCCCCCAACCACTCCGACCGCCATTGGTAGTTCCAATTGGCCATGGAGGTCGCCATGTAAGGTTTTTTTCCAAACAGCAAGCGGGCGGTACTTGCCGTCTCGACAAGCCCACGCATGAGCTCCGGCTTCTACTGCGCGCCAATCGTTACCCGTTGCAATCAATACTGGGTCAATGCCATTCATGATGCCTTTGTTGTTTGTCGTGGCACGATGAACATCGTAGTAGGCAAAAAGATAGGCCTTCTCAATGCGATCGACTACGTCTGTACCTTTAAACTCTGGGGAGTCAAAGGTGCTGGCCGGAACAAAACATTCAGCGCGTGCCAGTCTGCGTTCAGTCAGGTTCGTGAGAATACGTAGTCCTATGTCACAGGGCAAAAGCTCTGGCATCAGTGCGGATACTCTCTCACACATGGTGTTGACGATATTGGCCCCCATCGCATCGCGGGTATCTATGTGCAGATGGATGACGAGACTTTTCATCTCAGGGATATAGTGCCAATCAAGATCACAGGCACCCCCGCCGCGGGCTAACAGGCTGTCGTGTCCTCGATTGGCAAATGCGATCAGTTCATTTTTTTTCTCGGTTAAAACGGCATCAAAATCACAAGTTTTCTTCAAAAATAGCTGAATCTGGCCGGTCATCACTGGCTCGGTGGCGGACGCTTTGAATCCTCCACCCAATCTTGCGAGTTTTGCGCCGTGGCTTGCAGCTGCCAAGACACTAGACTCTTCAACGGCCATCGGCACAAGGACATCGTGCCCATTAATGAGGAAGTTTGTCGCCACGCCAAGGGGTATTGAAAATGTGCCGATTGCATTTTCGATGAAAACGTCAGCTAATTCGCCGTTGAGACTTCCAAACTGACCAAGGTGGAAACGATCTGAATCACTCAAATTTGCCGCTTTGACAACCGTCGAAAGTCTCTCTCCAATAGGCAGTTCATAAAAGCCAGGAAGTCGTGACTGGACTTTTGTATCTTGCTTGTGTTCGGACCCAGATTGAGACGAATGATCCACTTTGGGTTTTAGTTGAGACGTGTCCATAGCTAATTACATAATCCGACTGGAGTTATTACAGAACGAGCCATTCCTCTTAACAAAAAAAGAAGGTTGGTGTCCAGCCTTGGCTAAGATCCAAATAAGTCCAATAATTTTAGTGGTTTGATATTCAGCAAATTGTGGATACACTGATCTTCGAAATGAGCTGAGAACGAGTGTTACGCCCACAAAGCTTGGTGGTTTTCCGAAGGGCTGATGGGCAGTCTTTTAATAGGTTGAAATAATTGGATAAAGAAGGCCAAAAGGAAAATAAGCCCGAGGACTCCCGAACTCTAGTAGAGATGGAAGACCCTTTTGAACCGTCGCCAGAAGATTTTCTACCAACTCCGAAGCCAGAGCCCACTGCATTTGAAATGATGCCCCGGCAGGGTAGTGCACTGCCTGGTGCTGTTTTTGTGTCTTTAATGACGGGTTTGAGTATTGCGCGCTGGAGGATGCCGGAGCGTTTTGCAGACCTGGATGTGACGCGGCAAAGTATAATGGATGCTCACGAATATTGGCGGATGTTAACGGCCATCTTTGTCCATGGTGACATGGGACACCTACTGCACAATGTTCCTGTGTATCTTTTTTTTGCATGGATTCTTCAGGCCTATTTTGGTTTGCTTGCAGCTGTGGTCTTTCCCCTTGTTATTGGTTTTCTTTCGAATGGACTCACGGTCTACTTCTATGATGACCACGTTCGACTTTTGGGCGCTTCGGGGATGATTTACGGCATGGTTGCCATGTGGCTTGTGCTCTATGTCTATTTTGACCGTAATGCATGGTGGGTGAAGCGTGTAGCGCGAGCCGTTGGCTTTTCTTTGCTTGTGATGTTCCCACAAACCTACGACCCAAAAGTGAGTTACCTGGCTCACATTTCAGGTTTTGCGATTGGGCTCGTGCTTGCATGGATGTCTATTCCGATTATTCGCAGATATGGACCCATAGACTTTGATAATTCTGCCAAATATAGGGACATGGATTTATGAATGAACTCTCCCTCACCACAATACTGACTGCCATCAACCTTCTGCTACTCGGGTGGTTTTTCTACCGCTGGCAACGGGTATCAGTCGAAGCTGATCAGGACCTAACAAAAAAAATCATTCAAGAGTCCAACCAATCCATGACGCAGCAAGTGGCCGAGGAGTCCGTGCGGTTACGCGCAGAATTGGCAGCATCCCAAAGAACCCTGCGCGAAGAGGTTTCGAGCACGATTCGTCAGGGGCACGAGTTGATGAGTGGTCATTTAATGAAAATGTCTGAGAACCAACTTCGTCAACTGGAGGCCCTCTCGAAACAGTGGTCTTCAATCGCAGAGGCCAATGATCTCAGGATGCGTGATCTTCAAAAAACGGTCGATGAGCGGCTTTTACATATCGAGAAACAAAGCGGAGAGCGCCTTGAGTCGATGCGTAAAACTGTGGAGGAGAAGCTGGAAGGAACACTTGAAAGGCGCTTGGGTGAGTCTTTCAAGCTTGTGGGTGAGCGTTTGGAGCAAGTGCAGCGCGGTCTTGGAGAGATGCAAGCATTGGCCAACGGTGTGGGAGATCTAAAACGCGTCCTCACCAATGTGAAGACGCGAGGGACATGGGGCGAAGTGCAGTTGGCGATGTTGCTTGAGCAAATGCTAACGGCAGACCAGTATGAAAGTAATGTTAAAGTTTCCAAATCTGCTGAAATCGTCGAGTTTGCTGTCAAGTTACCAGGACGCGACGATAATGGTGGAACGGTTTACCTGCCGATAGATAGCAAGTTTCCTCAGGAGTCTTATCAGCGACTCTTGGATGCGCTTGATGCCGGTCATGCCGAGCAAGCTGCGCTCGCCCGCAGGGAGCTTGAGCTGGCGGTGAAAAGTGCAGCCCGTGACATACGGGATAAATATGTGCATCCGCCACTGACCACAGACTTTGCGATCATGTTTTTGCCAACCGAGGGGCTTTACGCCGAGGTTTTGCGTATCCCAGGTTTGATGGAGCGTATGCAGGGTGATTTCCGGATCACGATCGTCGGTCCGACAAATCTTGCAGCTTTATTGAACAGCCTCCAGATGGGATTTAAGACTCTCGCCATTCAAAAACGTTCGAGCGAAGTTTGGAAAATCCTTGGCGCTGTCAAAACTGAGTTTGGAAAGTTTGGTGATATTTTAGACGGCGTGCAAAAAAAGTTGGGTGAAGCTGCAGTGAAGATTGAGGATGCATCAAGAAAGTCACGTACCATTCAAAGTAAATTGCGTCAGGTGGAGGAGTTGCCGGCGACACAGGCATCCGTGATGATTGGTGGAGCCGATCCCGTCGTGGGTGCTGAGCAAGATTAGCACCAACAACCTGCTGGTCGATTCGATGCACTTCCTTAGATTTGATCGTTGCCCAAATGTGCCAAGTGAACAATAATATTGCCGGAGTTTCCTCTTTTGATTTTAACTCTTAGAGGGCCGCCAATGCGTGCCACGAATCCATTCGATCATGCCGAGCTTGCAAAGCATCTCAGTGTTCAGCAAAAAGCTGCGTGGGATCTGGATACCTGCGTGAATTGGTCAATCGGCGTTGACCCTTCGAAGATTTTAGTACTCCTCGACGACGAAAGTATCGCTTTTTCTGGTGTTTCTGCGGAGCAGTTCTTCGAAGAAGAAACAAAACACGCGGCAGCTTTTAAGAAGTATCTAAATATTTCTTGCGATTGCATGGGTCTTTGTGCAGAAGATCTCGACCTTTTGTGGCCTAGATCGTTCGGTAGCCGCTTTCAATCACTCATCATTAACACTGGTAAGTTAGGTTGCCGAGCGTTTTGGTGGGTTGTCTCCAATGTCGAGGAAGTTTTCATTGATATTTACAAAGAAATTTTCCGTAGGCGTCCGGACGTTGATCCTCTTTTTTACCATCCGCATCGCTCCCTCATGGAAGAAGACAGTCGCCATGCCAACGGCGCGTGCTTGATGCTGGAGCTTATGGATCGCAGACAGAAAAGGTTTGCACGGCTCGTGGGATCGCAAGGCGGATTTCACATGGGCTCAATTGGCGGCGATGCCATTGGTGGTGTCAGAGTTGCATAGATTTTTTAAGATCCGCGACGTTCGGCACAAACATCCGTTTATTGATGTTCTGGCAAATTGGAGTATTTATGACGCACGAGAGATATAACGCCTCAGCTTGGGCATCCGGGATAGCAGCTTATACTGTTTGGGGCGTGATGCCACTTTATTGGCATTTGTTCAAAGGTACGCCGGCATTTGTCGTGTTCATTCACCGCTGCATTTGGAGTTTGCCATTTCTTGTTTTGCTATCATTTATCAGCGACCGACAATCCAAAGACGTCCTGGCACTGGATCGGGGACGATGGCCATGGCTGGTACTGTCCGGACTTTTGATCGGCGCTAATTGGTGGCTCTATATTCTTGGGGTTGAGCGGCAACAAGTCGTTGAAATGAGCTTAGGTTACTTTTTTTCTCCGTTACTGAGCGCTGCTTTGGGCGTTTTAGTTCTACGGGAACGCTTGACTTGGGGCCAATGGCTTGGTGTATTGCTTGTGGCAATTGGTGTTGGAATCTATGGTCGTAGCGTGGGACACTTTCCGATTTTAGCGCTGGCTCTGGCTGGAACTTTCAGCTTTTACAGTTTAATTCGGCGTTGGGTGCGGGTCTCGCCCTTAAGCGCTTTGACGACGGAAGCAGCGGTTCTTTTTGCTTTTGCTGGCTTCTATTTGTTGACCACCCCGAATGATCCAGATTTCGCTGAGGCATGGCGCAATCATCACTGGTTATTGGTCTTTAGTGGCGTCATTACGGCACTTCCTTTGCTATGGTTTGCTTATGCCGTGCGTGGGCTGACGTTAACCTCGCTGGGGATAATCAATTATATTTCTCCTACTGGTAAATTTTTGGTAGCCGTAATTGTTTTGGGTGAGATTGTTTCGATCTCGGATCTTTGGAGTTTTGGTGTCATTTGGGGCGGCATCGCGGTTTATTTAGCGTTCACTTATCGGCGCTCTCGTTTACCTCTGCAACCAGAGTAAGAATCATTGATGAAGTTTTTTATTTTCATCTTGATAGCCTTTATTCTCTCGGTTTGGGTTCCGGTTGAATCGGCCTGGCGTCACTTTTGTTTTAATAATTACGATCTGGGGATTTATGCTCAAGCCATCGAGTTGTTAAGCCTGGGCCATCTAAATCCATGGTTATCAACGCGCGATGTATTTTTGTTTAATGACCATTTTGACCCCATATTATTTCTATTGATTCCGTTTAAAGGGCTGACACCATCAGGTTTGCTGGCTATTCGTTTCGAAATGATATGCCTTATCGCTGCAGCTGCGTCACCTGCTTGGTTGTTGAGTCGAGGGATGATTTCACAGTCTTTAGCAGTGATGTCTTCCGTCATGATTTTGTGGAGTCCTATGGTTATGGATGCTGCTTTTTATCCTGCCCACCCGGGGACTTGGTCGTTAGCGCCGCTGTCATGGATGCTAGCGTTTATTCTTGCTAAAAAATATCGTTGGTCTTTTGTCATGTTCGGGCTGACCCTCCTCTGTAAGGAGGAGTATCCGTTTGTCGGGATGGCTGTCGGACTCGGTCTAATTATGATGGGCGAGAAGCCCTATGGTTTCGTGTTTACGGCAGCTGCTCTTGTTTGGGCAGTGTTAGTTTTTGCTATTAGACCCGCCCTGATAGGGCCTTCCAGTATGTACACTGATGCTGTTTCAGGATTTCAGGGATGGGATGTTTTAGGTTCGCGCGATGGTGCCTTACTGTTGCTTCGACGCTTGCTCGAGTTGGCTATACCGTTATCGGTTATTCTTTATGGTGCAAAGAGGTTGACCCTCATGGATATGATTGTTCCGGGGCTCGTCCTTTTGACCCTTTTGGGTATTCGCTTTGCTGGTGGATATTGGGGAAACCATCGAGTTGCCCCACTAGCTGTTGTGCTTGCTTACTTGATGATTTTTACAATTCGATCAGAGACCATTAAACCCAGAAACGTTATAGTTTGGAGCGTTTTGACGCTTACTTTAGCCTTCTCATCACTGGAGATTGGAAGCAGATTTTGGCGGGCAAAGTCTTTTAAAAAGCACTGCCCACAAAATCCTGAGCGACTGAGCGAGATTCAGCAGACTCTTAATTTATTAAGGCATGATTCAAAGGGGCCTACCTTGGCGCAGGGTAATCTAATTCCCCATGCTGTGGACCTATCGGGCATCTCCCAGGTAGGAGCCACTCATGGGCGTAATTTTAGTTACCTGTGGATTGAAAAGGGTGCTGATAGAAATACATGGCCATTATCAAAAGAGGAGTTCCAAGCTCTTGAAGATCAGTGGAGCGGAGATCCTACGGTGACCAAGCTCTTTGATGGAAGTCATGTGACACTGATGGGGCGACGGTTGCCTGGTGATTGATGTGGGTTTTGTCTTGGAATATTTCAAACGTCGGACGTATCCCGCTGAATTCCTAGTTTTTTCATCAATCGATGCATGTACGCACGCTCGAGATCAAGCAAACGAGCCGCTTCGCTCACGTTGTTTTTGGCTTGTTTTAAAACAAAGCGTAGATACTCGCGATCGACAAGTTCATGAAACGATTCCCAGCTTTGCAGACCAATCTCGAGTGTGATGGACGGATTTTCCGATTCACTGATGGTGGCCACTGTTTTTACCGAAGGTACGTTCTGGGGGCTGTCCAAAGTTTCAATCGTATCTATGATTGGGTCTGACGAGAGAATGGCAGTTCTTTCGATCACATTACGTAGCTCTCGTATGTTTCCCGGCCAGTTGTAGTTTTGTAACTGTTCAATGGCCTTTGGAGAAAACTCTTTCGGCCCGAGCGAATGCTCATAGCTACATTCCGCAAGAAACTTCCTACTCAATAGGGGGATATCTGTGGCGCGTTCGCGAAGTGCCGGACTGTGAATGGAAACTACGTTAAGCCGATAGAAGAGGTCCTCTCGAAAATCTCCCGATTGTGCCATGGCCTTCAGATCACGGTTGGTTGCGCAAATGACTCGTACATCCGAGTTGATTGTTTTATCGCTACCGATGCGCATAAATTCCCCGTTTTGAAGAACTCTAAGGAGCTTAGCCTGAAGGTCAAGTTCCAGTTCCCCAATTTCGTCAAGGAATAGAGTCCCGCCATCTGCGCGCTCGAAAACCCCATGTCTTTGTTTGACAGCACCGGTGAATGCACCTTTTTCATGTCCAAAAAGCTCACTCTCCATCAAGTTCTTCGGAATAGCAGCACAATTAATCTTAATCATGGGGCGGTGGGCTCGAGGTGAGGCTCTGTGAATGGCCCGCGCAATTAATTCTTTTCCTGTGCCGCTTTCGCCTGTAATCAGAACTCGTCCACTTGTCGGACCAACTTTTGCTACCAAAGAAAGTATATCTCTTAGTTTTGGATGTTCACCCAAAAGTTCAGTTCCGGTGGTATCTTTTACGAGGTTAGCATTAGCCTTCTCAATTCGATTAAACTCGAGACAACGCTTGACGCTAACCAGAATACGCTCAGGCGTAAAGGGTTTTTCGATGAAATCAAATGCACCTATCTGTGTTGCCTTGAACGCCTCTTGAGTTGTTCCTTCTCCACTAATGACAATGACGTGATTGGCGTACTGTCCGTCTTTGAGCTGTTTAAGTAAATCAAGGCCATTTCCATCAGGCAGACGGATATCGAGAAGTATGATATCGTAGGGGAGCGAAGCGCATGGGGCAGATTCGTTGTGCAGACCTAGCACAGCTCTCGCATTGGAAAGATTCTCAGACACAGTAACGCTAGCGCCCTCGCCCTCCAGAATAACCTGAAGGCTTAGTCTGATATTACGATGGTCGTCGATCACCAGTGTGCGCGACCCCGTCAACGATCTTGATTTCTCAGTCATTGGCGATGTCCCCTTCTAAATCTTGGAATACTGATCATGAATACCGTGTGACCTGCACCTGTATCAACCGAAATTCTTCCGCCATGTTCTAAAATGATTTTCTGGCAGATTGCCAGCCCAAGGCCCATGCCCGGGACGGGACCTGTGTGCTTTGTCGTCACGTAGGCCTCGAAGATCCTGTCACGGAGATCGGAAGGAATTCCTGGGCCGTGATCTTCCACCTCGAAGATAATTTGATACGGTTCTTCCAGCAGGCGAACGACAATGGGTGAAGCAGATGTAGGATCAGCCTCGGCTGCATTTTTTATAAGATTATGCAGAGCTTGTCGGATCAGTTGATCGTCCAATTCAGCCTCAACGCGGTGAGTTGGGCCCTCGTAGCTAATCTGATGCGGAGCGTATGAGTCAGCGGCCAGCGCAATGGCTTTTTGGGCAGATTGCACAGCATCACAGAGTTCTAGTCTTGGCGATGGTAGCTGAGCGAATTGTGAAAAGTCATCAACCATTCGCCGCAAGCCAGAGACTTCTTCCAAGATGACATCGTGCGCCTTATCCAGTAACCGGGAGAACTCATCGTTAGAGCCATCGTAGCGTCGTTTCAGTTGGCTCGTCATGATCTGAATAGGTGTCAGTGGATTTTTGATTTCATGAGCCATTTTCCTGGCAATTGTTTGCCAAGAGGCAAGCTTTTCGAGACTCATGGTTTGGGTTCGATTGTAGTCAAGCTCGTCTGCCATGCGATTAAATTGAAGTGTGAGAAGCGCGAGCTCGTTTTTCCAATGGAGATCAAATCGAAATAGGGAGTCGCCCTCTGAGTACCTCGTGAACCCTTGGACCAGCTTTTCAATTCGGGTCTTGCTCCGTAGAGCCATGTAGATGAATGCAAACAGTAGCAGAGAACACATGACTGCAAGTGTAGCTGCGAGGGCCTTGATAAGTGCTGGTCTGATTTTACTTCGCAGTTCCAGTCCGATGATCTGGTATCTTTGTAATATTTCTTCTGCGACCCGATATTCTTCGGCCTGTTGAATCCCCGAGAAATGCACCACGTGATTTCCCACGGCCAAGTCGTTACGATCAATCCACTGAGCCGTTTTAAAATTCTTCTCCCCCCGATCGATTTTGCGCGACTCCGCACCCATCATTTTCAGCGCGTCAATATTGACGAGCGCCTTTTCGAGGTCGGGTACTGCAACATTCTCAGGATCTTTGAACTGCTGCTTGAGGCGGACGGTCAATAGCTCCTGCCGGAGCTTGTAGGCGTCCTTCATTCCATCCATTCCTGAACGCAGAGCCGACTCCACGGCATTGTCATGGACGATGTGCAGTAGCATATCGATATTTCGTACGGCAAGAACCGCCGCAGTTAGATAACCTGTCAGTACCGTTATCATTGCGATGCCCGCTAGACGCACGACAGTCCATTGGTGCCATCGAATACGTTTTAGCATCGTGCTCGGTCTCTGAGTCTCAATTTTACTCCGAGCTGGATTCATTTCGATCCATCCATTTTACCAATCGGACTAGACTTAGTATCCGCTGGGGCTTCGTTAGATCGTATTGAAGGGATCTTTATCTCCAGTTTGACAAATCCTTGGTATTGAAAGTCACCGAGCATGTGTGCGTAGAGTCCTTGCATGAATCCTGATTGCTGTTGGACAAGCCATTTTTTTATTTTGGCGGATTCGTCGGGCGAGCTTTGGCGAATTTGCATGATTCCGTAAAAAGTTCCACCCGCCGACATTTTCTCAACGATTAACTTTGAGTCGATTGTCATTTGGAGGCACTTCTGAGCCCAACCGCTAAAGTCCTTAACAAACGTGGTTTCGATTGGAAGCGGCTCGACTCGAATGGTTTGGTAGCGTTCTTCCCATGTGTCGTATTTTACGCTGCAGACAACCCTTAGGTCCGGAAGCGTATCGCGTGGCTGTATTTTACTATCATTGATGGCAACCAATGTGAACGTGCTGAATCCCGAGTTGGCAATATCTTTCTGCGATGTTGTCAGGGAGTCGGATAGATCGACGAGCATGGCGGGCAGTCCGTTTTTCTTTATCCAGCGTGCTGTCGTTGTAATTGTTCGCGTATCCTCGGCGTTGAGGTTAACGGGGATAATCGCAAGCAAAAACATTAGAATGTTACGATAAATAGGATTCATCTGACAGGTTCCAACGGTGTGTTGTCCCATGGACGATCACCCGTGACACGGAAGCTGATGTCGCCGATGAAGCCTGTGGAGTGGTAGCGATATCCTATAACGCTTTCAGTCCCGTGGAGTTTCAGAGTTTTGTAACGATCCTGTCCATTGCGAACAGCAAGATAAAATAGAGACCGTAGTCCACGACTGACGGATGTTAGCGGAACCTCAATTTTCCCCTCGGCTCTCGTGGTGATCGCTTTTGAGCCGCTAGTTATTGATTTTCCCGAAGCGCTTATTGCTGCATGAGTCCAAAATGCCCAAGTGCCAGCTATCTCTGATTCAAAAACTGACTGCTCTTTTTTAAGAAATGACGGAACGGCGGCGAGTGATAGTCGGTATCCCGTACTCGGGAGAAATCCTAGAAACCGCGTTTCTCTGATGATTCCTACTTTCGGTCCGGCAACGATATCAGGCCATTCATTGAGTCGGTATCTGCGGTGTGTGTTGCTATACCATGCAACTCCATACATCACATCAACCCCACCGCGACGTCTAGTCCAAAGTCCCTGTGCTTTGAGGCCAAACGCCTCAGCCTCAAAGTATCTTTCGCGGGCTTCGACAACCGCTAAGGCTGCATCAAACTGTATTGACTCAGCAAGGAATCGGGGTAGTCCATAAGCGAGATGCCCGGCGACCAGGTTACCGCGCGCATCAATATCACCAAGCGCTGCTCCACGATGAGATGCAAGAAAGAGGTTTCGCGATATGATTCCGAGTTTGTAGCCTCGGAATACTGAGTCCTCGCCAAATGCGGGTGTTGGTTCTTTAAGTGAAAGTCCAAACTCCCCGCCAAGAGCCCAATCTGACAAAACGTCATCGTCATCTTCAACCGTTATAACTAATTTAGTCAAACCAGGTTTGGATCCCTTTCGTAACTTGAAAACAATATCTTTGAATAAGCCTGATCCCATCAGCTTTGTTCGCGACGCAGAGATCCATGCGTCAGTCATCTCCGCGTCGGGGGTTATGCCAAGTTGTGTTGCAACTTGGTCATTCGTCATCCGTGTAGAGCCTACGAATTCGAAACTTTCGAGTCGGTAGTTTGGTTGTGCTGGAAGCTCCCAGCAGAGGGACATGGATCCCAGTGTGATTAGAATCACCTTGGTAAAAAAGACGGAGATGCTAGCTCTGAAGTTCGTCATCAAACATGAACCCGAAGTTAAAATTGGTGACGATCAGTCTAGCACAATTTTAGTCATCGTTCACAGAGCGCACGTCCCGTAGGATTGCGGATTCCCCAGCCCAAAAGTTGGCCTTTTCCACCCTCAAAACCATCGACGACGCGTATTGACCATTTCCCGTTTAGCGGAGTCCCATCCAGAAGCGTCAGATCCTCGACGGGGTGTAGAGTCGTTGGGTAGTTTCCAATCAGGTCGCGCTGGGAGCGCTCACCGCTTAAAAATGATTTTAAGACAATTTCATGCCCAGCTGGTGTTATGATGACAATTTTAAGGTCTGTAAGCGAGGGGTGTTTAATAGCCACATCAACAGAAAATCCGCCGCGGATCACAGGTTCCCCCGGAAGTTGAATGTCAATTGAGTCAGTTATTCCCGTTTGGCTGTGATCAGGTATGGCGATGTTTGGAGTTGCCTTTGCGAAATCCTCTTCAGCGCCCGGAATCCCCAGTGTGAACTCAATGGGGATCAGCTTTTTCTGATTGAATTGATCGGTCAATTCGGCTTCCAATTGGGTGAAGGATCCACAAGCAACATCCGGATGAATTGAAATCTGAAATGGGGTTTTGGTCGTGGCGCGTCCAAGTTCCTCGATCTTGTCAAAAGTCGATGTTCCTCGAGAAATGCTCGCCCATTCTGATTTTGAGGTTAGTGTGGCCCTGACACCTTGAGCGGCCAGATCACCTATATTTAACAGCTCTAACGTCATGGATATCGTCTCTCCAGGATCTGGCACACCATTTTTCCCAGCGTGCTGGAATGTTTTATTCGTGTAAATCAGATCCGCTGCGGGTGGGGACATAATGAGATGCTTGTGAAAGTTCTGAGTGAAAACCCGAGCGTGCGGCCCTTCAGGAAACAACAAGCTGGCAGTTTGAACTAGAGCATTAGCCCAGTCATTCATGGTTAGTCCGTGCGCGAGGCCAAACTGACTTTCGATCACAATCAAATCAACGTCGTCTTTGTTGACGCCCTGATTGACAAGTTCATCGAGTGTCATAACGAGGGGAGTAGACCAAATTTCATCGCTGATAATACCGTCACTCCCGCGATCGTGAGCATGGTATTGTGTGCCGCGTTTGTAACGAGCATCTGTGCGGTCCGTGCGGCGACCTTCCCAGCAGCCAGAGCTGCCATCCCAATTAAATACACGAAATTTATCGCCGCTCAGATTGCGCTGATCGGAGTATCCATAACTGACGGCCCAATAGTCACCAAAACCCTCGCCCATGGCACCGGTATCACCATCTTGCCAGTAAGGGTTAATGGCAGCGTTGATGGCATGTCCCATCTCGTGCAGGATAACGTCCGGGTCTTCGTTATCATCGACGCATCCATGCCCAAAGCTGAGGGCATTGATTGTTGGAGTAAAAAATGAATTATCTTGACCATCAAAACCATCAGGATCCGCTATCAGGACTCCTTGGAAAAGCCTCGTTTCGTTTTGGTAGCCCAGACGTTCAAGTGTTCTGACGGATTGGTCAAGGTGCCACCAAGTCATGGTGTCATTAAATGAATTTTCGCCACGTTTAGAATCCCATGTTCCATCGGCGGTCTTACTTATGCCAGAAAAAGGCGAGTCCCAATCATTCAAGCTGACACGACGACTGATGAGCTCGTATCCGTTTTCTGTTTTTGCAATTCCCTCGAGGTCGACCGTTTGGTAGGCGGGCAAAAACCTTCCAGGAGGTGACGTGTTAGCTAGTGATGAGTCTGCAAGGGCCGTTCTTGGATCTACTTTGAATAACGTTGCTTGGCCTACGACATAATTTGGCGATGTTAGGCGCAGCGTTTGTTTCACTTTACGGCTGTTTAACTCTTTTTTGGCTTCGTCTAGGGAGACATCGTAAACCCGTCGGTCCTTTTGCTTGGCAATCTGACCTGAGCGTGGATCAATCCAAATTTCCCAAGATCCTGCCGGTGCTGTGGTCTCAAGATTGACGACCCACCACTTTTTCCGGACTCCAGCGACCAAATCTGTAGCCAAAACAGCCCTCGGATCACTTAAAAGTTTTCCGGTAACGCGAATATGCTCCCACGCTACTTTGATAGCCTGATCCCCTGTAAGGCGAACATCTGATGGGTAAGACTGATTGACATTTACCGGGTCCAGTCCATTATAGGCGCGGTAAATTTTAGAGCCATCGCGAGTTAGAGAAACGATCAGCACACTGTTTTTCACGCTTCCGGTACCATCGGGAGTTACGAATGTGTAGTGGATGCCATGAGCACTTTGCCGTGTAGATTCCAGACGGAGCGTATCGAGCTTTTCAGAAATTCCGAGTTGACTGGCTTCTTGCTTAATCCAAGCCCGTGCGAGGTTGTCATGAGACAGACCATTGGACTGAAAATTGGCGTCGAGAATTAATTTAGGTCGACCATCGAGCCATTTGGTGGATCGATAGGGCTTGGGACTTTGAAAACTTGACGTCCAAGATGATCCGCTATGCCGAGGGCCACAGCCACCTAAAGATAGAATCACTCCAACCACGAGAAGACAGCGGATCATGGGGCATACCTCGACAGGATTAAATGTCGGGAAAGTCACCCGAGATTTATCGAGGGTATAACAAGACTACATTTAAGTGTCCAATATTAAGACCGGAAATACTGATAAATGCTCACCAACGACCTAAAGAATCGGCCTCTTTCATTGCCTCAGCAACGAGAGATGGACTGACCTTGAATGGTTCATTGTGGATGGTTTCTCCAGGCTGGCAAGTACGTTCTCCGATAATAAGAAGGTCCTTTTGTGATGGTGAGTCCAATCCAAGTTGTTTCAGACTTGTTGGCAAACCAACCTCTCTCGAAAAACCAATGACCTCGTCCAGTTCATGCTTCGGAGCGCCCTCCAGTACAAGTTGTGTCAAAACTCCGAACGCCACTTTCTCCCCGTGGTAATAGTCATGAGTCGCAGCCATGGCTGTTAGTCCATTGTGAACCGCATGTGCTGCGGCAAGGCCTGATGATTCAAAGCCGAGTCCAGAAAGAAGGGTGTTTGCTTCTATTAAACGTTCTAGTGATTCGTTTGTTTTCCCACTTTTCACAGCGCGTATAGCATCGGGTCCGTCAGCAAGAAGCGTCTTGTAGCAAAGTTCTGCCAATGCCAATGCTGATATTGTGCTTGCACCGCCGCGCATGTTTTTGACTTTATTTTTAAAGCAGGTTCTTGCTTCAAACCATGTTGCAAGTGCATCACCCATACCAGCGACAAGTAACCTTGCTGGAGCTTTGGCGACCACGCTGGAATCAACCAGCACAAGATCAGGGTTACGGCGATGGATCCTGTACTCCGAAACCTCGCCGTTTGCGTAATAGACAACAGAAAGTGCGCTGCAAGGGGCATCACTGGAAGCAAGGGTGGGAGCGCTGCAAAATCCAAGATCCAGTGCCGCAGCTGCAGCGCGACCAGCATCTAATACCTTGCCCCCTCCGCATGCCACGATCACATCGACTCGATGTTGTTTTGCGGTGTTTTCAATTGTAGTAATTTCCTCCGCCGTGCATTCCCCACCAAATGAGTGGACGCCGTAGTTTAAACCAGCAGCTGAGAAGGTTTCACGCCAGACCTCTGCAAGGAGCTTTTCTGCACTTGAACTAGCAACTAAGAGAACAGGACCAGAGAACCCGACATACTTGAGTTCCTCAGCTAGTTGACGAGTAGCCTCGGGGCCTTGGATGTAACGCCCTGGGGCGGAAAAAACTGCAAGTGACGACATAGGCATGGCTTTCTGCGGAAGAAGGTAGCGAGTTTAGTCACCAATGCTTCCGTCTTGATCTATTTTGATTTTAATTGGTCGCTGTGCATGTGGTGATTGTATAGTAGCTTTGTTACAAAGCACGATGAGCAGGGTGCATTCCAAGATCAACACGCCATTCTAAATCTCGGCAGCAATCAGATTAGCCAGCATCAAAATTTGAAGTGTTTGATTCTCTCGCCTTTAGCGCCAATTTCCGTCATGGCCTGGATGCCGATTTCAATATGAAGATCAACAAACTCGCTGGTCACTTTTTTATCACTTTCTTCGGTTTTGACACCGTCGGGCGTCATGGGCACGTCTGAAACCAATAAAAGGGCTCCCCGCGGAATGTCATTTGCAAAGCCAACTGAGAAAATTGTCGCGGTTTCCATGTCAATGGCGATGGGCTTGAGTTTGCGTAATCGCTCTTTGAAGCCAACGTCGTGCTCCCACACTCGACGATTGGTGGTGTACACAACGCCGGTACGATATTCTAAACCGTGTTCAATCAGCTTATCTGATACAAACTTGTGCAATTTGAAAGATGGCATGGCCGGTACTTCCGGTGGCAGGTAGTCGTTACTCGTGCCTTCGCCCCGAATAGCGGCCATGGGGAGAATGAAGTGACCAATTTCAGTTGAGTGCTTGAGGCCGCCACATTTGCCAAGAAATAGAACTGCTTTAGGGCGAATGGCTGTCAATAGATCCATGACTGTGGCCGCATTGGCCGAGCCCATTCCAAAGTTAATAATCGATAGTCCGTCATCGTTTGTTGAGGTTTGCATAGCTTTATCCAAGCCGCGCACCTGAGATTTAAATTTATTGGCAAAAATTGACACATAGTTGCCGAAGTTAGTTAACAGAACATAATCCCCAAATTCTTCCATGGGGGTGCCCGTGTACCGTGGTAGCCAATTTCTAACGATCTCGTCTTTTGTATGCATCGATCCTTGTGACCTCGTCCAAAATCAATCTATCACTGTCAAAAGTGGTAGAAGATGTAGTCCAATTCTAGCTTTTGTATCATTATAAGGGATCGGACTAGAAAAATACATGTTCCGCTGGTGGTCAGGTGCCTTATGACAAGAAAAAAAAATAAATACTCGCGATCAGGTACTGGGCGATCATTTGATCCTGTTGCAATCCCGCGGGAGATGTGGCGCCTAGGAACGGGATGGGTGACGTTTGCGTCCATTGGTATTCCGTGGCGTTTGGCGCGTGCGGTCGTTCATGATTCATCATTGGTGCCTTGGGGTGATGGTAAGGTGTTTGCCATCGTGGGGGATGCCCTACTGTCGGTTATTGATGCCTGGGGCCCGCTTTATGGCAAAGCCATGCAGGTTTGGTTGTCTCGATTGAATAAGGACGCGCAGCCAGTGATTGATGCCCTCAATCTTGACCGTGTTTATGGAGATTGGCCTCCCATGCATTGGATGGAAGTGCAGGGGATTCTTGATCGTGAAATACCGAACTGGCGAGACGAACTCATTGTGGATTCACGACCAATCGGTGTTGCCAGTATGTCGCAAGTTCACGGCGCCACTGACTTTAGCGGTGACAAATGGGTGGTCAAGTTACTGAAGCCCTCTGCTCGCAGTCGTATGACCGAGTCCATTGCAGCTCTTGAGACGGCGATTTCCATCGCTGAGCCATTAGCCGTGACGAGAGTGTCCAGACGCTTTCTCGCAGATGTGCGTGATCTTTGCGATGGTCTGCGACGAGAGATGGACCTTGAGCATGAACGCAAAACTATGTTGCGCGTACAGGAGTTCATTCTTTCAAAGCGGCAGAAGTCTCTGCGCGTACCCATGATTCATCCACGTCTTGGTAGTCGTCAGGTGATCGTGATGGAGCGCCTTGACGGTATCAAGTTAAGTGATATTGTTTCGGGTAAAGTCGAAGTTCCTGAACAAAAGCGAAAAAACCTCGCAAAGCGATTATTGAGTGAACTACTTGTTCAGATCTTTGAATGGGGTCTTTTCCATGCAGATCCTCATGCAGGTAATTTGATGCTTCTTGAGGATGGAACAGTTGGCCTCTATGATTGGGGGCTTGCTGGCGAGTTGCTGGATTCGGATCGCAAATTTATTGCCGGTATTCTCAAAGCCATCATGGCCTTGGACATTGAGAAGCTCATTGATGTTCTTGCTGATATGGGGCAGCAGGCTCAAGGCAAAATTCCAGAGCGGGAAAAGATTCGCGCGGAACTACATAAACTTGTAAAAATTGTCGATGACGCCAAAGCTTCTGGTGGTGAGATGCCCTCACTGAATTCACTGGTCGATGCCGCACTCGAAGGCGCAGATCGAATGGGAATCCCCATTCCAAGTGGACTTTTAATGATGGCCAAGAGTTTGCTGACCGTTGAGGGTCTGGCGCGCGGTATTGATGCGGACGTTCCCTTAGCCCGGGTTGCTGGTCCCGTATTATTTAGAGCTGCTGATCCTGGATTTTCGGATTTTGTCGCTCTTGCCAAGCAGCTACCAAATATTCTTGGTCGCTACATGCGGAAGGATTAATTCTTTGAGACTAAGTATGCCTAAATCTATTTTTTGTTTTTTTGTGGTCCTTTGTTTGTCCGTCCCACAGGCGGCAAGAGCTTTTGATGGTCTGGGTATTATGGGTGATAGCAGTTCGACAGCAGCAGGATCCCATCCAAAACTCGAATTCGATTCTAAAAATCTATGGGATGTTTTTTCTGGCAAGATCGACTTGGTTGTAGATAAGTCTATGGTTCCTGTCGATTTCCTTGGGGACGTCACGGAAGAGCTTCCAACCCCTCCAAAGCGAATTGGGCCAGCGCGCCGAGAAAACGATGGCGGCAGTGGTTGGATTTGGCATCACCTATCCCAAAATATTTCTGCTCGCACGTTAGAATCCCATGCGCTCTCCTATGGTTATTTGCTAGGTCGTAGGCTTCGCATCCCGCCTGAGGATATTTTACTGGCTGGTGAGAATGGATCCACAACAGCCCATGCTTGGACCCATGCTGCTCGTTTAATTGATGCTCGTCAGGGCGATTTACCGTCAAAAGTCATATTTTTTTACACGGGAAATGACTTGTGTGCGATGCAGATGGCTGGAGTCACCACTCCCGACGATTTCGGCAGTGAGCTTCTCAAAGGGATGAAATATTTGGCTTTGAATGGTCATGCGGCGAGTCGAGGTACAAAAATATTTATTCCAGGTTTTTTAAGCGTGACCAGTCTGTTGCATGAACCGTCGATACTTGCCAAAAAAATTAAACTCTATGGCGAAGAACTGACCTGCCAAGAGGCGCGTAAGCGGTATTTCACTCGAGATCCCAAGTCAGCACCACCAGTGGAGATCTCTGATCCGCGATATGTTTATTTTAGTGAGATGATGCCACCGAGCCCGGTAAAGTTCTGTCAGACTTTGTTTGGTCCAGGTTGGGATGATTCTGCGCAAGTATCGCAGCTTGCCAACCGTATTCGTTCATTCCGCGAGGTCCAGAAAAAAGTTGTCGATGAGTTTAATGACTGGCGCGGTAAGAAGTTGCCGGCAAAATCATTTGAGGCGGTCTATGTCGCTGCCACAGAGGGTCTTAGTTTCGTTGCAGCAGATGTCGGCGCAGACTGCTTTCATCTGTCTGCACAGGGTCAGGCTAAGATTGCGAGCGCCCTTTATTCAGTCATAAAGCCTTGACCTAAATTAACGTAAGCGGCTGGCTAGCCTTGAGGTAAAGGCCCGAAATTATTTGCAAATGGGTTTCTATTCCCGACACAAATTCTCTTGCCTGTACCGGGCATGTTGCTTTATAGTCTGGGTCCTTCGTTTCCAGGCTCGGATGGCGGAACAGGTAGACGCAGTGGATTCAAAATCCACCGTTCGCAAGGACATGTGAGTTCGATTCTCACTCCGAGCACTTTAATTTCCTATCTATTTATGACTTACGTGCAGTCCACAGGGGTCTTTTCCGCGGATTTGTCAGGAAATGTGAGATTGCTGTCAGCACACGCGGGAATGTCTGTTGCTGAGCCACAAACCTTGCCAGCGTGAATTTGGTACTCAGCGGAGCCACTTTCGCCGCCAGAGAATTTCTTGCCAAGAAAGAAAGGGATAAGAACGGTTTTGCTGCCAAGTGCCGCCGATGTTGTTGCCTCAGCACATTGATCTAATGCAGCATCGACTCCAATCTTTGTTTTAATCTTGTCCTTTACTTGCTTCATGTTGTTCTCAATGGAGCTTGCCTCAAAATTTGCGCCAGTAAATGCTGCAACAACATCCGCTTCCGTGCAAGGAGCCTTAATTTTGAGGCTTTCAATACATACTCCAGTGATTCGATTAAACACCTTGCCAGCTGCATTACATTTGGTAGCAGCCTCGGTGCCAAGGATTTTGGCCCAGCACTTTTCTTCACCAGTTTGCTCCGCCGCTGGCTTACAGAAGTTATTGGCAGCTGTTGGTACGCAATCTGAAGTGGTGATAGGTGGTTTTGTGGGACCCCTCTCTTTTTTAGTTGCTGCTGAATCTTGAGACTGAGGTGCTGAACAGCCAAAATTAAGCACCGCTAAAAGTTTGACCTGCAAAAGCATCGCGAAGTAGCTTGGAACTCTCATTTGTGGAACCTCCAGTTGAGTTATCGGTAGATTCATTTCAGTAGTTGAGTGTATTTGCATAGCTATAAATAAGGTGAATAAATGCAGTCGTTTATGATTGTTTTGCATGGCTCTTTTGCAGGGTTAAGATCCGAATAATTTTGATCGGGCTCCTTGAATCCCAATTGGACGTCGCATTAAACTAGTAACAAGCTTTTTTTCAGTAATGGTCAGGTAGTTTATGAGTGATTGGTTTGAGGTTGAAGCAGAGGGCGAAAGGTCTCCCAAAAGCAAATGGCTTTTGATCGATGAGTCTCCGTTCGTCCGTGCACAGTTTAAAGAGGCTTTTTCCTCTCAGGTATTCGAGCTTTTAGAGGCAAAAGATATTTTGCGTGCTGCTGACATATTGTCGACGCATCAAGTTCAGTTGATTATTTGCGATATTAATTTGTTGAGGATGAATGGGATCGCTCTCGTGGAGAGCATACGACGGAGTTCTAAAAGTAAGATTCCCCTGTATATCCTTTCAGAGGCGACGAAAGTTGACATGTTGGATGAGTCGGAAAAATTTGGCGCAGCGGGCTGGCTCACAAAGCCACCCGTTGCCAAAGAAATCGCTGCGATCGTAAAGAAAATTTAAGACTCAGTGGAGCTTAAAAAACGCGGTCTCTCAGAGCTTTCGATTGATTTGCTGGCATGGCCTTTGAGATCGAGCCCCAGTATGCTTTTGTTTCCTGATGGCTTGCTGCAAGTTTATTTGCAATCTGAGTCGCTCGAGGATCGTCTAGCTTAGCAAGGGTTTCGAGAATTCTCTCATAGACAAATAGCGGGTTCCCGTTGCGGGTGTTACGGGGGTCTACATAAGCATTTTGTAGTGCGACCAATAGCTCGGCTGATGCTCGACCGGCATAGCGCTTGCCGATGCTCGTAGCAGCCTCAGCGCGAATAACCATGGCGTTATCGAGCAGGGCATCTAGTAGCACTCCTTTGCAGAAACTTTCCTTTAGCCCGCCTCCGCAGCGCTTGATCCAACCCATGCGCCACTGCCACGACCAATCACGGAGACTTTTAGCACCACGATCTTTCTGAAATTTCCAGAATTTCAGGGCTTCACTATCTGTCATCTTGTGAAAATGCTGCCACTCTGCCTTGCTCGGCGGAACTTTTGGATCAAATGCTTGAAGTTCCTCGTTGGCCCGAAGAGCTGAGGCGTGTCCGAAAATGATGACCGCGAGGGTGAGGAGACAGGATTGGGCTTTCTTTGTTTTCACTTTTACAAACCCCTAAAATAAATGAACTAATTAAAATAATTTTAGTTTTTTCTAAAGAGCTTACTCAAAGTTCCGATCCCTCGTGTGCGTGGAAGGTTTTTTGGCCGTCTTGGCCACAAGACCCCGTCGTAAAAGGCTTTGAGGAGGCGCGTTATGAGCGAACAAAACTGGTTTGTGTATCAAGGCAATCAACAATTGGGCCCCTTTTCAACAGGTCAGGTCGTCCAAATGATTGATAGTAAGATGATCGCTCAAGATGCATACCTTTTCAAGGTCGGTTGGAAGGATTGGCGCCCCCACGAGGATTGTATGGAGGAGCTAGGCTTGAAAGGCTCCCCAGCGGCAAAGCCTGCAAGTGCTGAGCGCCGTAGCGCCGCACCGCGAGCGACGATTCAAGGCCGGGTCATTGTTCACAACAATGGACAGATGATTATCGGAAGCGGAGTGAATATCTCATCCACAGGAATCTTCGTGGAGACGAAAGATCAAATGTTCACGGTTGGCGAGAAGTTGAAACTTTCCGTCCGTATTGATGGTTTTGTGAAGGCCTTCAATGTTGTGGCGCGTGTGGTCAGGTACAACTCTGACCCTCGTTTCCCAGTCGGGTTCGGGCTGAGTTTCGAGGGTCTGGATCGCGGCATCACAGACGAAATAGACAAGATGGTGGCCTCCAAACGTAGCTCTTCAGCAATCAAGGTGTCTTGAGTTTCCATTGGGGTGCCTTCGTGCCCTGGTATTTCTGAGCCGTCGTGCTCTATGAGGTCAGATTATGGTTTCCGCTAAATCGAAAAAAGCAATGACATGGAAGAACCTGACAGATGTTGGGTCGGCCAAAAAGCTCGTAGATGTGGGCTACTTGTTGCCATGGTCAGAGGGGCGTTCAGTGGTCAAAGTGCTAGGCGAAGAAGGTTCCTGCGACCTTGTGCGCTACATCGCCATTCGACTTGCAGATCGATATTCAGATCGTTTGGCAGCAGAAATTCTTGTGGAATCGTTGTACGCAGTGTTGACAGCTGCTAGCAATGAGAAGGTCATGATCGCATTTTTGGAGGAGCTGTTCGACAGCGATCAATTTGAAAATGTCACCCGACATCTGGTGGAAATTTCACTCGGTGGCGAGGTGGGCGAAGACGACTTATCCAAAGCAGTTGTGTCAGCGGCGGTGGCTTTAATTTGTGAGATTGGATTGAATATCCAGAGAATCGAAGACGAAGACCCAGGGCGGATCGATCGCGCGAAAGCTTTAAGTGATCACATTGCCGCTTACTTGCTGAGTGTCAGCAACACAAACGTCCAGGCCGTGCGGTTGAGTCTCCTGAGATATTTCAGTCAGACAGAGTATGGTATCTCCGGTAAAACGAATTACACGCGATTGATGGTGAGATTTGGACATTCTATTATGGAGTCCCTCTTCCAGCAATTGTTCGTCAAAAAGAGCGAGCGCGTGGCAGTTCAATTCTTATTGGAAAATTTGCCCTGCGCTTTGGAGGCGGGTAGTGATACCCAGAAAATCATTCACGAGACATTTAAGCAGCACATGTTCAAAGAGTCTGAGCGTTTCTGCTTATTCATGCACGAACTTGGCAGCCATCTCATGTCTCTAGGTAGTGAGTCGGAATTGTGTCCCGCTGCTCAGTCCTTTGCACGACATTTGATTGCGTTATTTAAAGTGACAAGTGACTTGGGTCACAAAGAGTTGGCGCGCGAGGTCTTACAGGAACTCCACAAATTTGGACCTTTTGGCGATATTCGGCACTGGATTCGTTCTCTGGAATCATCGGCAGAAATTCGCAGGACGTTCCGCGAGCTTGCGACTGATTACCGGGTCAAAATTGTGGAAACAGGCAAGTCAGGCAAAGTGGTCAGTCAGTTCCGAATGTCCAAACGCGGGCGTAAGCCGAGCTTGTCGAAAGGAGACTTTGGGTTCCTTGAGCAAGTAACGACTCTGGGTGACTACGAAGTTCGCTACTCTGCCTAGATTGCAGTATTATTGGGCTCCGCCCTCTGCGGGCTGGGTCTGATTGAGCTCAGGTTCGCTGATCACTCCGGGCTTTGCTTTGATTTCGGAGTCCTGAGATACCGGGAAATCAATCGAAGTTTTGGCTCCGACGACGTCACGAATAAACCATGCCCCTTTTTCTTTTATCAAGGCCACAGTGTTTTCAGTCTGAACCATGGGTGCAGCGCTGGAGTCGGCGGGGCGTTGGTCAGCGACGCCTAGGTCCTTATATTTAAGTCTGAAGGTGATCTCTGTTTCGCGAGGGGTTCGATCCCGTCGCTCGATAACGGCATAAGATTCAATTTCGTAGTGGCGACGGATATAAGCATTCATGATGGTGTCTTCTGAGGCTGCGTTGATGGCATCCTTGAGTCTACCGGTCGTGTACTGAGCTAAGTTTTCTCGCTCGGATACGCGCTTCATGTTTAGTGCTGTGTTCAAGTAAGACTCGACGACTTTCTCAGGCGCCATTGTTTGGCGTTCGCTGCCACAGCTTTTGGTGCAGCCAGTAATGACAAGCGCTATCGTAAGAAGATGGGTGAGGGTTGCTCTCAGCATCGACGAACTCCTTTTAACACATTCCAAAGCAAACAATCGTCAATTTCTGCAATTGATACTACCACATCTAAGGCGTTCCTGCAGCTGTGGGTGTCGGGTTTGTACCTGACGCGGCTCTTTGCCGTTCAAGTTCCTGACCCAGAGTCATTTTGGGTAGTTTTGTAGGGACACCTGACGCTGGACGCTCCTTGATCCTCCGATAGCGGTAGACGCCGTCGCTTCCAGTCTCGCCGGTTGAAGCTGTCTCCGCAGATTTTGGCGATGGGGACTTGCTTGTCGACTCTAGAGACGGTGACGAGGAGGGCTGACCTTGCTGTTCGGTGGTGGGGGAATGAATGCGCGATTTGCGGGTTCTCTGGCCACCGACAAGTGGTAACGGTTTGACCTCAGGAGTCTCCTGATTCTGGGCGGCTTCCTGGAAGGACGTTTCAAATGAACTCACGTCCCTGGACTCCCACTCCCTCAAGGTGAATTTTCTGGCTTTTGAGAGGTAGTCTATATCAGAGTTGATGCCATATAGGCGGTCATCAATAAGAACCATAGTCGGAGATTCACTGTAGAAAGCTTTTGGTTTGATGGCTACCGGTATATTGACCTGCTTCAGGTAGCCTAATCTGGACAAGATGTGTGTGGCCTTGTCTTTGCCAATCAAAACGCTAACGTTAACTTTCCGATACTGGGCAATATAAAGCGAAGAAACAACTTCCGCATCAGTTAGAAAGTTTGTTGATAGCCAGACTCGCTTGGATGCCCCGCTAATGCGAGATAGTAACTCAGATCTTGCATTTGCAAACGATTCGAATTCGATAACGGCTGGCTTGCTAGCCTCTTCTGCCATGGATTGAGAACTAAGGGTTCCCGCAATGACTATCGACTGAATGAGACGAAGCATCCCACAAAAGCGGTGTTTCATGTCGATGTCCCTTTCCACTTCACGATGAAGGCACCGAATCCATCCATGTTGTCTTGGTTGCCTGCATAAATCATCAAAACGTTATCTCGCGTCACATAACGTTTAAAGTAGTCAGGCAGTCGCGACACGGGGCTGACAATCTCGACTTTAGTACCAAAGTGCTCCTTGATCCATTTCAGTTGGAGCTCGGTTTCGTCAGTCTCAAAACTACAGACTGAGTAGATCATCTCGCCGCCAGGCTTTAGCATCGACATAGCATGCTCAATCATCACCCGCTGTTGTTTGACCATATCTTTAATGCCAGCCTCTGTTTTATGCCATTTGCCTTCAGGATGGCGTCTAAGTACCCCGAGTCCTGTGCAGGGGGCATCGAGTAAAACTCTATCGACAGGTTGGCTGGGTTTAAATTCCAGAAAATCCTTGAAAACCCATTCAATCTGATCGTCGCAGCCTAAACGTTTTGCGGTCTCGCGCGCTCGCTCCATCTGCGTTTCACTTTTTTCCACGGCAATAATTTTACATGACGCGTCGGATAGCTCGCGCATATGGGTTAATTTACCCCCTGGACCAGCAGCGGCGTCCACCACAGTAATATTATTTTGTAGTCCAACGAGATGCGGTATCAGCTGGGAGGCCTGATCTTGAATTGTGTAAAAGCCTTGTCCAAATAGCCCCTCACTTCCAAGGTCCGGATGCTTTTTGAGAATGAGACAGCCTTTCAAGCTAGCTCGTTCAGACTGCACCTGCTCGTCTCGGAGAAGCTGTTCTTGTAGATCCTGAGGCTTGATTTTCCTGCTATTGACACGGATGAAGAGGGGAGGTGGTTGCTGGTTGCCGTCCAGCATGGTCTCCATTCTCTCGAAGTTGAATCGATCAAACCAACGGGCTACAAGCCAGTCTGGGTGAGAAAATTGCAGCGCAAGATATTCAACGGGCTTTGCTTTCTTGTCTGGCTTTGTAAAGTATTCCGCACGACGCGCAATTTGCCGAAGAACCCCGTTCACAAAAGGTACTGCGGAGGCTTCCCCCTTTTGGCGCACATATTCGACGCTCTCGTTTACTGCTGCACGATCAGGAATCCGATCCATGTAAAATATTTGGTAGGTACCGAGAATGAGAGCAGCTCGCACTTGGGATGATACCGTCTTGAGATCTCGTTTCTTGGCCGTGTGCTGAAGGATCCAATAAATCTTTTTGTACCATCGTAGTCCACCAAACAATATTTCTTTGGTGAGATTACGGTCGATTCTCTTAAGGTCTTTGGCATTTGCAGAATAGAGTTCTTCAAGAACTTCGTCTGGCTTACGATTTTGCTCCATGACGGCCACGAAGGCGTCAAATGCAATGAGGCGGGACATGGTGACTTTTGCGCTCAAGGTGCTTATTTCTCCAAGGTGCTAGCTCACGCCAATCCGATCTGCGATTTTGGCTTATCATTATTGTACGTTATCCCTGATGGTGTGGATAGTTAGGAGCCGCCATCTGCTAGAGTTTTTGATCAAGCACATGACATTCATTGAAAAACTGGGCTAAAATTTCGAAGTTCCAATTCAAATGACCGGGGGTGAGGGATGAAACTTGGGTTTTTCATGTCAGTCTCGCTGTGCGTAAGTCTTTTCTCTATTTCAACTTTGGGTCTTTCGGGAACAAATGCGTGCTATTACCCAGCTCAAAAATTTTGTGTTGAGGACGGCGCGGAGTTTGTTGAGTCTGATTGTGGGGCTGATGGTGGAGAGGAAGTGGAGCAATGCCCAGAGGAGTATCGATTGGGAAGTTGCACCATCGATAAAGAAGGAAAAAAAGTAATCGTTCGCTACTATCAGGGAACACAAATCAACCCGAGACAGTCATGTCGTGGGTTTGGTGGGGTCTACATTCCTGACTAACGTCAAAGGATGATGCGCTGATCTAATAGATCACTGATTGGTAGAGATTGAAGGTTTTTTCAACCATGGTGTCAGAGCTGCAGGAGCTGAGAGCCCACGTATGGCCTTGCTCAGCAAGTTTTTTTCGCAGCGCAGGGTCAACGGCGAGATCAAGAAAAAGACTGTAAAGGCTTTCGGCATCACCCGGTGGTGCCAGCAGTCCCGTTTGTCCGTGACGAATCAGCTCCGGGATACCCTCAACAGAGCTGCCCACGACAGCAGTTTTAGCCATCATGGCTTCGACAATTGTACTGCCGAGTCCTTCGGAAAGACTTGGGATGGCAAATACATCGCTGCCGAGTAGAAGTCGCGGCACATCTTTGCAAAAACCAGGCATGACCAAATGACCGCTCTCGAGCAAGGCGCGTCCCGCAACTTTGAGTTTGGAGCTGAGCGGTCCTTCTCCAGCAATGATCAATCTTGCCCCGGGACGCTCTCTCACCAACGTGCGAAACCCTTCAATGAGAATAAAAAGTCCCTTATCTGGCACTAACCTTGAGGCCGAGAGAATAAAAAAGTCACCATCTGGGGCAAGCCCCTTCATACGAAGGAGTTCCGCTCGCGCTTCGTCGCGCACGTGGTCGTCACAAGGGAATGGTTTTTTTGAACTACGAATCGTCGTGATACGACCTGGCTCAATGCCTCCACGCTGCAAAACAGACTTAATGTATTCAGAGACGGCAATAAAGCGATCTACCGCAGGACCTGTAAACTTGACTCTGGATAACCAGTTGCTGCGAATTTTTGCCGGAATACGTCGATGAACCACCAGTGTTATCTGCGGCAAGAATAATGTCTTAACCCAGTAAGCAAAGGTGTGACTCTTTCCACAGTGGGTATGGAGAATTTGAATTTTGTTTTTTAAACAATAGTTGCGCAGGCGAATCATGGCCAGCGGATTAAGCGCTCCCGATCGTGGGAGCTGGCAGTAGCCAGAAATATTTTGTCGAACTTTATACCAGAGCTTTGAGTTTTTGGGAGATGCCAGAAAGTGTTCGATCGGAAGATTCGCAGAGTCTCTGATAAGGGTTGTGATCTGACTTTGACCACCGCCCCAGACTTCCGAACTGTCAATGTGTAGAACGCGAATTTTACTCATACTGGTCAATTATACAAAACCGGGTACATGTAACAAGTACACGTACCCGGTTTCTTCAACTCACTTTAGGAGCAACTAGCGTTAGCTATTTGTGCCTTGGGCGCGGGTGAAGGCTTCAGCAAATGCTGTCTTGGAGCCAGAAGCAGCGCCAATGTATTGCTTCAGTTCTTCGCCGTCGAGGCCCTTGATGGCTGCCTTGCGGCTTAAAGAGAAGCGACGCTCGTCTGCATCGGTTGCAAGAACAACAAACTCAACTTCATCGCCTTCTTTCACTGCGTCTTCAGTCTTGGCAACTTGGCCGTCAGCAAGTTCACTGATGTGAATCATGCCTTCAACGCCTGGAGCGATTTCAACGAATGCGCCGAAATCAGCAACTTTCGTGACTTTGCCTTTGCCTTTGGAGCCAGCTGGGTGTGCTTTTGCAACTGCTAGCCATGGATCTTCCGTCAGTTGCTTGATGCCAAGGGAGAACTTCTCACCTTCAGTATCAATGCTGAGGACTTTTGCTTCAACTTCGTCGCCCTTCTTGTAAAGGTCGCTTGGATGCTTGATGCGGTCTGTCCAGCTGATGTCGGAGATGTGGATCAAGCCATCGATGCCGTCTTCGATACCAACGAATACACCGAAGTCTGTGATGTTGCGGATTTTGCCGCGGATAACGTCACCAACTTGGTACTTCTCTTTTACGACTTCCCAAGGATTTGGTTCCATCTGCTTCATACCAAGGCTGATACGACGGTTTTCAACGTCGATCGCCAAGATCACCACTTCAACTTCGTCACCAATGTTGACGACTTTGCTTGGGTGGCGAACGCGCTTGGACCAGCTCATTTCAGAGACGTGGATCAAGCCTTCGATGCCGCCTTCAAGCTCAACGAATGCGCCGTAATCAGTCAAGCTGACAACTTTGCCTTTGGTCTTGGCGCCAACGGAGTATTTGCCTCCAGCAATAACCCATGGATCATTGAGAAGTTGCTTGTAGCCAAGGCTAACGCGCTGACGACCTTCGTCGTAGCTAAGAACCTTAACTTCAATTTCCTGGCCAACTTCAAATAGCTCGCTTGGGTGGTTGATGCGACCCCAGCTCATATCTGTGATGTGCAGAAGACCATCGATTCCACCAAGGTCGATGAACGCACCGTAATCGGTGATGTTCTTGACGATACCCTTGAGAGATGCGCCTTCTTTGATGTTGCCAAGAGTCGACGCGCGGAGCTTCTCACGATCTTGCTCAAGCAATACGCGGCGAGAAAGAACGATGTTGCCACGCTTCTTGTTGAACTTGATGATTTTGAATTGGAGTTTGCCGCCGATAAGTTTGTCGAGGTTGCGGACAGGGCGAAGGTCAACTTGCGATCCTGGAAGGAATGCTTTGACGCCGATATCCACAGAAAGACCGCCTTTGACGCGGCTCATGATTGTACCTTCAACAATTTCGTTAGCTTCAAACGCTTCAGCAATGCGGTCCCAAGCGCGAAGCATTTCTGCGCGCTCACGGCTAAGAACCATCTCACCAGCGTGATCTTCAAAGCGATCAAGATAAACTTCGACAGTTTCGCCGACTTTCGGGCAAGCAGCGCCGAACTCGTGCTTTGGAACTTCGCCTTCGGACTTGTGGCCGATGTCGATGACGATGCCGTCGTCAGTTAGACGAACGACGAGACCCTTAACGATCATTCCTTCTTTAACTTCGGAGGTCGTTGGGTTGCCGGCTAGCATTTTCGCGAAATCGGAAGTAAGGCGAGTGTCTGCCTCAAAACCTGTGTCTTCATCTTCCCAGCGAATACCTTTGATACCGGACTTGGTTGTTTCTTGTAACATGCTCTAAACTTCTTTCTTTCCATCAAGGGGTTTCGACAACAGGTCATTCTGTTGGCAGTGACTCGACGGAGCTCGGTTGATAGCACGTAATCCTCGGTAAAGTCAAAGTAAATCAGGGTTTTCAGAGCGTTTAAAGCAAGCTGCTGGTCCAGTTTTTTTGGATCCCATGAGTTGGGATAAATACGCGATATAAATAAATTTTTTAGCCGTCCTTGGTCTGATGATTGAAAACTCTCAGTTGCCCGGGGGCATGGCAAATGGCGATAATCTCTGGCATAATCAGAGTGTTCAGCTTTGAAAAATTTGGCTTCATGCAGGCGGGCTTACCTTGTTGCTCAGTCAGTGTTCGAGAATACTTTTAATCGGCCTTTTAGCGGGGTCATCAGCAGCTGCATTTGCTGCTGCGACTGCCGACGTAAAGGTAGTTTGCCCAAATCCGCTACCCAAAGCCCCAACAAATCTCTCCCGTTCTGACACTTACAAAGACACCCCGTTTAAAGCGGGTGAAGTCAGCGAGTATGCTCTGTCTTGGATGGGTATGCTTGCCGGATATGGGACGATTGAGATTCAAGCGCCACAAAAACTTGACGGCATCTGGCATCGAGCTTTCCACGTCGAGGGACGAACAGGAGATTGGTTCAAAGGAATCTATGTTGCCAACGACCGAGCCTCAGCCCTCGCACGTCCTTGGGATTGGGGTGTAACGAAATTTTATATTGAGCAGCAGGAGGGCAAGTTCCTCGGCAAAAGCTTTTCGATGAAAAAGTGGCTCGATTTTTCGCACGACCGCTGCAAAGTTTCTGAGAAAACCGAACAGCCTGGCAAAGCGCTCCACTTGATTGAGCGGGATGTTCAATACGGCGCTGTGGATGTCATTGGAGCGACTTTAAAGCTTCGAACCTTCAACTATGTTCCGGGAAAAGCCGAGCGCTTTTTGGTCTATACGTCGGAGAAAAATTGGTACTTGGAAGCAACTCCAATCGCGGTCGAAAATGTCACGGTGCCTGCCGGCACTTTCAAGGCCATGAAAGTCAAGCTGCAGACGTTTATCGGTAAAGAGATGCAGCAAAAAGGTGATGTGTATGTTTGGATTGCTAATGATCCGCAGCGCACTCTTGTGCAGGTACAGGGCGAAATTAAAATCGGCTCCGTGTACATGCGCCTTTCAAAGTACACTCCAGGGAGATAATCGGTGAAACATCTGATTGCAGGACTTGGGCTTTTTGTCCTGAGTTCCTCGGTAATAGCAAAAAATTCGGCTACGAAAACATCTCTAACGCCGCGCGAAATATTTAGAAAGACGGCTAGCCAATGGAGCGGAGAGATTTTTGTATTGCCCAAAAAAGGCAATTACATGCTTGAGGGGAAAGACTTTGAACCAAAGCGTTGGCACCCAAGCTCAATAAAAGGTGAACCGCTCGCACCTCATCCACTCAATATGCACGGTGTTGCTTGGGACTATGATTTACGAATTCCCATTGTCTTTTATGATCCATCGGGTCGCTGGATTCGGCCTGGCCAGTATCATGAGTTGGCGGTACAGCAGGATATTGTACCGACGTTGGCCTCCATTCTTGATATACCACCGCCAGCGCAAAGGGGAGGACGAGTTCTACGGTCCGCTCTTTTGAACAAGGTCGGCAAAAGTTCGAGCCTTAGGCCCCCAAAAGTAATTGTTGTTTTTATTCAGGATCAGATGGGGCGCCAATTCCTGGAAGCTCATCCGGGCCGAGCAAAGTTTTACGAGATGCTCATGGCGCAGGGAGCTCACTTTACCAATGGCAGTGTGGCTCATGTTGATGTTGAGACAAGTGTTGGTCACGCAGGAGTAAGTACGGGCACATGGCCCAGTGAACATGGTGTCGCCGGTAACAACTTTTTTCACAAAGGAATATGGCGTCAGCTTTACGCGTTTACGATGCAGACCGGGCCTGAAAGCAACGCGAGAGCAACAAACCCAGGTTTTTTCTTCACTCCGACGCTGTCAGATGTTTGGTCTTTTACGAGAAAAAACAAGCCCGTGATTCTCTCTGTAGCTCCTGCGCCTCGCGCGTCAATTGCGATGGCGGGACACGGCGCGCTTTTCAACGGCGGCTCGAAGTCTTATGTCACGTGGTTGGATGAATTTGGAAGTGATGGCTTATGGACAACTGAAACGTCTCACTATCAAATGCCGCGAGCTTTCGTCGGCCAAGGATTGATGCCGTGGCTCAAAGAAATTGTCGACAAAGATGGGAAGTGGCGTGGACACCAGTTGCTTCACATAGGTCGCAAGGAAGATGGATTACAGTTTGAAAATCGAATGGCGGGTACGTCACCGGCGCTCGTTCGACAACAATCACACATGACATTAAAGGCCGTTGAAGAGTTAAAGGTTGGTCAAGATGATGAGACAGATCTGATTTGGATTAATATGAAAGCAACTGACAACTGTGGACATGCTTTTGGATTCGAGTCAGATGAGTGTGGCGATGTTCTTCAAGCGGCTGATGAAGAGGCAAAGAAGTTAGTAGCTCTGATAGAGAAACAGTCTGCGGGTGAATTTCTTGTTGTGTTGACAGCCGATCATGGTGCCGCGCCCTTGCCAGAGCTGAGCGGCGCGTACCGGCTTGATAGAACAAAACTACGATCTGATTTGAACAGGGAGTTTGATCGCCGTGATAACGGAATGGATGTTGTGCAAGTTATTACACACAGCCAAGTTTTCGTTAATGAACAGGAGTTACTGGCAAGTGGCTTTTCAATGAAAGATCTTGTGAAATATTTACGCGCTTACAAAGCGAAGATGGAATTTCCTTACAACGCCCGTGCTGACTATTGGCTCAAAAAAGGTAAAACTCAAGAGGCGGCGTTTTTTGAAGATGTCGTGTTGAAGTCTGAGCTTAAATAGATCTGCCGCCTTATTTTCTAGTTTAGTCAGAACTTTCAGTAAATGTAGATGATGGTTCGGTAACTGACTGCTCAGTAGAAAAATTGGGGACACATAACTGATTGGCTATTGATTGACCTGCTGCTTCAATAGTCAATCAGGTGTGTGTCCCCAAAATAGGGTTATAGACCGGCCTCTGCCAGTGATTTGACAAGGTCCATCTGCTCTGCGCTAAGCCTTTCGGGGACCTCGTAATCGACGACAGCATAAAAGTCACCGCGGGCTGAAGACCCTGGCTGCGGAAATCCTAAGCCTTTGAGCCTGATTTTTGTTCCTGGTTTGACTCCGGCTGGAACTTTGATTTTTTTGGTACCGTCCATGGTCTCCACATCTTTTGAGCATCCAAGGAGTGCATCAGAGAGTTTAAGAGAGATTTTGTGTTCGACGTCGTCACCAGCTCTTACATACTTAGGATGTGGCGCAACGGAGACGACCACATAGAGATCCCCCGGTGGACCGCCGAATTGGCTATTGGCACCTTTGCCGGAAACGCGAAGCTTACCCCCTTCGCGGACACCTGCGGGAACCTTAATCGTCAATTCACGGTTTGTGCCATCATTGGTGCGAAAGCTAATGTGACGTTCGGATCCTTTGAAGGCATCATTGAATGAAATCGTGACGGGATACTCAATGTCTTGTCCTTTGACGGACCCACCGCCAAACCCTCCGCGTCCTGGCCCACCGCCAAAGCCACCAAATCCGGCGCCAAAAATACGACTAAATATGTCAGAACCGTCAAAGCCAGCGTCCGTGAATATATTTCGGAAATCAGCTCCACGAAAAATATCTTCTTGGCTAAAGTTTTGGTGAAACTTTTGATCACCAAACATGTCGTACTGCCGACGTTTTTCCGTATCAGTCAGAACGGCGTAAGCCTCACTGATTTGTTTGAATTTATCCTCGGCCTGTTTGTTCCCTGGATTGCGGTCCGGGTGAAACTTCATTGCCAGTTTGCGATAGGATTTTTTTATTTCATCATCCGAGGCGCTTTTTTTAACGCCTAGAAGCTCGTAGTAGTCAGCCATGATTGATCCTGCCAAGTAACGTGCGGTTAATAACCGTCAATTCAATGATTAAACTAATTCTAACTGACGAGCTGTCAAGGGAGTGATGGGGATAGTTCGCGGTGATAAAATAAAGACCATTATTTTCATGCCCTTACAGCTAGTTCAAATTGGAAGCTTAGATTTTGAGGACACACGACCAAACCCAAACTCAATGATTCGTATTAAGTGCCAATCGACGGATTACACATCCTTGTTCCAATTTGCATGGCGAATCGGAATCAGTCGGGTGGCACTGATTTCCATGTCCGCAATTAGAACCATTGGCTAAACAACGGCATCCATTTTGCCAAGAATGGTCGAAAGTTGAAATACCATGAAGATCTATTATAACCCGCCGTGGTGAAGTTTCCTCCGGCGTAAAGATTCCCGGAATTGTCAATCATTAGGCTGCTGATTTGACTATTGGGCTCCATGGGCAGCCTAATATCAGAGTTGTAAAATCTTTGCCAGGAGGATCCATCCCATTTGGAGATGTAGCTGCGAGGCCAGTAAAAACTTAACGTTGTCGCCCCGCTTAAATTTGCTGCATAGCCAAGAGTTACAACGTTAGTGACGGTGTTAATATCGGCGATGCTGCAGTTGCTGACATTACTGCCGCTACACGACATGCCGATATCTAATCCGGCTACAGATGGCAGAGTTATAGTTTTGGTAGAAGCTGTCGTCGTCGTGTCTAACTGAGTCAATGAAGCTGCTGTAAATGCACCTCCAGCATACAGTTTTCCGGTTGAGTCTATGACGAGTGAAGATATCGACGTAGCCCCTGAGAGGGTGCTTAGGCCGCCTCCTAAGCTACTCCATGCCGTGCCGTTCCATTGGGCTACGTTGCTAGCCATCACTCCGCCAGCAGTGGTAAACCCTCCGCCTGCGTAGAGGTTTCCAGATGAGTCCGTGGCCAGAGCATATACCCCGACTGAACCTGATCCACTCATCCCTGATCCTAGATTACTCCAAGTAGAACCATTCCATTTGGCTATATAATTAGCCGCAACTCCGCCTGCGGTAGTAAAAACACCGCCAGCGAATAAGTTGCCAGCGGAGTCAACGGCCAAGGAATTGACCTGGCCATTCATCCCACTTCCCAGAGCACTCCAAGACGCTCCGTTCCACTTAGCGACGTAATTGACGGCCAGTCCATCGGCAGTCGTAAAGTTTCCAGCCACGTAAAGGTTGCCCGACGTGTCCATGACAAGAGCAGAAACCTGTCCATTCATTCCACTTCCCAGAGCACTCCAAGACGATCCGTTCCATTTGGCGATATAATTTGCAGCCGAGCCGCCAGCAGTCGTAAAATCCCCTCCAGCATAGAGGCAAGGGTTGCCGCTTGTTGTGCAGCCGATCGTCTGTGAATCAACGGCAAGCGCTTTGACAATGTTATTCATGCCGCTACCGAAGCCGCTCCAGGCATCGCCATCCCATCTAGCTATATAATTAGCCGCCACCGTGCCGGTAGTCTTAAAACTTCCTCCCGCATAGATGCTGCCAGACGTGTCCTTCGCAAGCGCTACGACTTGGCCGTCAACATTGCTAGTTAGAGGACTCCAAGACGTTCCACTCCACTTGACTGCATAGTTAACCGATGGCATCCCTCCAGCGTAACTGGAGCTGGTTCCCGCGTAGAGATTCCCGGCGGGATCAATTGCGAGGGCATTAGTGCCATTAGCTCCACTACCAAGGGCGCTCCAAGAGGTTCCATTCCACTTGGCAACCCCGCTTGCTGCTGCTCCTCCAGCGGTGTTAAAGGTTCCTCCGGTGTAGAGGTTTCCTGAGGAGTCGATGGCGAGTGCGGCTACTGTGTTGTTAATGCCGCTCCCCAGAGCAATCCACGACGTGCCGTTCCATTGCGCGATGCGGTTATAAACAGCCGCGCCTCCGCTACCGGCGCAGGTATTGGTGGGGTAGGTGCCTGATGATGATGATCCTCCAGCGCATGTGAAAGTTCCCGCCGCATAAAGTTTTCCAGAAGAGTCCAGGGCGAGGGCGGATACATTGGCATTCACTCCCGTTCCTAGAGCACTCCAGGAGCCGCCGTTCCACTTGGCGATACGGTTTACGCTGACCCCGCCGGCGGTGGTAAAGCTTCCTCCCGCGTATATGTTCCCAGAGGAGTCGCTGGCGAGGGCATATACTGAGTTATTAACCTCTGTCCCTAGAGCGCTCCAGGACGCGCCACTCCATTTGGCGATCCTGTTAGCGCTGACTCCGCCGGCGGTGGCGAAGAATCCTCCCGCGTAGAGGTTTCCCGAGCCGTCGAAAGCGAGGGCCCTTACTGTGCTATCCATCCCGCTCCCTAGAGCGCTCCAAGAGGCTCCGTTCCACTTGGCGATATTATTTAAGACCGTGGTTCCGCCGGATCCTGCGCATGCGTTGCTGGGATATGTACCAGACGAGGTGGAGCCTGATTGACACGTAAAGCTGCCACCTGCGTAGATATTTCCAGATGCGTCAATGGCTAGAGCATAGACAACGCTGTTAAGGCCGCCGCCTAGAGTGTCTATGGAGCCGTCGGGTTTTATTTTTAGGATTTTTCCGACCTTTTGATTTGCGGTATAGTTAAACAAACCTGCTAAAATAATGCATCCTTGGCCTGTCGTACAACCCGGCGACACCGAGTCTATGACCATAGCATAAACATAACCGTCGAGACGTAAATGTGTGAAACTGGCTGGAAGCTTAGTAGAGTAGGAACCCATCGGTATGTATTCGTTACCCGAATCGGATTTTACGTAAACATTTTTTGTGACGCCGAGGCTAGTTTCTTTATTTAGCCAGACGCTACTAGTGCCCATGCTAGGCCACTCGGAATTGCTGATTGAAGTACCGATGGTGTCGCTGTAGAACTGAATGCTATTGGTGAGATCCTTTGAGATGGAAAAGTTAACAGAGGGCTCCCAAGAGATATTTGGGTAACTTGTGGTATCGGGAAAAGCCTCGATAGCCGTAGACGTTATGCTGCTCACGAAGAAACTAAAGCCAGTAACTTGGGAATCGGCATATCCGGGTTTACAGGCGATCGCTTGCACATAGATATTACTCGAAACCTGGAGTGGTCCCGTCATGCTATCGCAAGTTGGGGAGGATTCATCAGTGGTGTAGTGGACGACAGCACCAGTTGTTGGTGAGCTCAGTGTTAATGATTGAGCGGAGAAATACTGGTAGTCAGGAAAGATATTTGAAACAGGATCAGACACCACCATGTCATATGATTCCCCTATTACGTCGGAGTCGATGAAGTTCGCCTTGGTGGCATAAGCAAGGATAGTTTGCGTAGACGAAACATTAATAGGCGACGAGTAAATATTTGAAGCGGTTGTCGGCGTTGACGTGTCAGTGGTGTAATAGATCGTGACTTCCGGCGTCGTGGAACTTAACGTCACGGATTGGTCGTTATTGTACGTGCCTGTGACTACGGACATGGTCGGAGTCGCTACCTGTCCGTTAATCGTGTAGGCAAAACTGACGACTGCGGAGCTATTGTAATTATTTTTGCAAGCGATAGCCTTAATGGTCACGTTGGTCAAAACATCAATGGAACCTGTTGCGCTTGAGCAAGTGGGTGTGCTTCCGTCGGTCGTATAGTAAACAACAGCACCCGCGGTCGCAGAACTCAGAGTGATAGTTTGCGTTGGGCCGTATGCGCCTGCCGGGATATCGGCCGTGGGCGTTGCGGCTGTCATTGTATAGGTCTCAGTCATGACACCAGAATCGATGAAATTGGCCATCACGGCCATAGCTTTAAGAGTCGTCGAGCGAGAAATTGAAATCGTCCCAGTGTAGGGTGTGCTGGAGGGTGTGGGAGCCGAGCCGTCTAGGGTGTAGTAAATACTCGCAGCCATCGGAACGGTGGCGAGCGTGACGGATTGATCATTATTGAAAGTCCCAGTCACGACCGAAGCAACGGGAACTGCAACTGCTCCGTTTATGGTGTAGGAATTAGACGCTATGGCGGAATCTGAAAAGTTAGTCTTGGTCGCAAATGCTTTAATCGTCATCGAGCTGGAGACGTTGATGGCTGTGGAATAAACGTTTGATCCAATTGACGGCGCCGAGCCGTCTGTGGTGTAGTAAATCTTGGCTCCCGCTGTAGCGCTCGTTAGCGTCACAGATTGTGCGGAAGTATAAATTTCGGCGGGCGGTGATGCGGTTGGCATGTCTACGACGCCGTTTGTTGTGGAAGCAGCCTGTCTGGTTGTTTTGACTGTAACGTAATTTTCCGGAACATCACAGGATGCGGTCATTGCAATTAGCAACGCCGCGGAAAGTGTCCTATGCCCTGATAAGCTACCCCCGCCCACACGAACCCCCCTTAAACTAAATAAGTAGTTCGGTCATTATTTGCAGGGACTTAAGGTTCTTTTAGGATGTTTTTGGCAACTTAATTAGGCGCATTTAATATCAACAAGATCATTGGCTTATCAGGTTCCATTTAGGTTTGCTCGCAGGTGTTTCGCTGTCTTACTAACTACCGCAAGCAGGGCTCAATAAAATTCAATCAATTGTGAAGATAGGTTGCAATGCGAGTTGTTTTCCCATTTAGATATCCTTTGCTCAATCAAATGGGTGGCACCGATTTGACATTAATGTTTATGGTCTCTCCAGCAAAGGATATCTAAATGGGAAAACAACTCGTAGTTCTAGTCTTCTTGTTGCTCGCGGGGGCACTGCCGACAGCCGGCATGGCCAGTATCAATGAGGGAGACAGATTTTGGGTTCCTGGTTTTACCGTTGGCACACGTACCGGGATGATGCCGCGTGCAGGGTTTGATTTGTCTTTGATGACGAGGCTAGGCCAAGGAGACGGACTAGTTGGCTATGGACCAATTGCAGGCATTTCGGATTTATCCCCATTTGAATATTACTTAGGTGGTGCCTACGGCGGCGCCTACATGATTGGTATGTGGAGCGAGGTGACCGTGAACTTTGTTGGAGCCGAGCCCACCGGTGTGAGAGCGCTTGCGGCCATTGGATTTATTATCATGCCATACGTGGCATTGGGATATGACAAGAGAGCTCAAAACGGCGCTTTTCTTGAGGCTGGGCTTACGGTAAAAATACCTTTGACTCAGTGAAAATACAAAATTGGTGCCACCGTAAATTTCTAATCAGTCGGGTGGCACCATTTAAATTATCGTCATGGGCTTGAATCTAGTTCAAATTCGAAGCTTAGCTTTCAGCCATTCCACTTTGTCAAATTGGCGATGCATGCTCCGTTCTTGGGTCACATGGCGAGCCTCGGAGATTGTGAACCATCGGACATCGTGGGACTCATGAGATACAATTGGTGCAGTCTCCTGATCGGCAATAATTAGGTAACGCACATCGTAATGAATATGTTCGCCATCCTTAGCATTTGCCGGAATAACGTGACTGTCCAAATCAAAGGGTAGGGGGCGCGAGACTTTCTGTTGAAACAGATCCCATTCATAGCTGAGAAAGGACAGGTTGTTTAAACCCGACTCCTCTATCGCTTCGGTCATGGCCACTTCATGAACCAAATGATGCCCGTCAGCGTGTCCCCCAAGCTGGAGCCACATGCCAAGCTTACGATGATGGGTCAGCAAAACCTTGGTCAGATTGGAATTGACCACAAGTGCTGATCCCGTGATGTGTCCCACTTGGTGTGATCGCAAGAAACAATCTTGAGTTGACGACACAAACGACTTGAAGCACTCAACACGATCAACTTCTTCTGAGGTTACCCTTGTCGGATATTCCGTGATGGCCCAGGTGCGCTGATAGGAATCAATTGAGGTGAGAAGGTCTTGTCTTAATGTCATGGAACCTCCTGAGGAAAAATCCCAATCCTGGACACGCTTTTGGTTGCCCTTACTATCGCATATCTTCGGAATTCACTCGAGGTGTTTTCGAATGTTCTAGTTTTCGTTTATCGCTGAACCGGACTAAATGGGTCCGAAATGTGAAAAAGCCGCTTAACCCAACAGAGTTCAGCGGCTTTTAGACGTTAAGCAAAGTAAATGCTTATTGGACCCGGATGACATCCACGAGCGTGCCGAAGATTCTTCCGCGTAGCACGTAGGTTGGGGCCGTCAAACAGCTAGGTTGCGTTTGCAGCTGAGACAGCAGGGGAGCCGTAGCAGGAGTATAGAGGGCTGACATATCCATGTCGTAGCTTAATTGTACGAATGGAACTGTGCGGTCTGCGCGCAGAGTCGTAGTCAAAATGGTTGTAGATCGAGGTGCGATCATGATGTCGCCCGGAATGTTATCCGTCACAATACGACCAACAAACGGAATGTTCAGCTCATTGATGATACAGGTGACAGCTCTATAGGGTTCTGCTGGTGGTAACTGGGGACGGTCTGGAGCTGTTAGTGCCGTGCGGGCAAAAACCAAGACATGGCATTTTGCGGTGTCTGGACCATTCAGCGATGCGAAAATTGATCGTGCACGGGCGCCACGACCATCAGCTACAGCGTATACACCGGGAACGCTCGTCGCAGAAGCGTGGTCGGCAACGCCTTCGGTGATAGTGCCAGCTTCAAAAACTTCAGCTTGGCAGAAGTTTGGAACTTCAAATCGGACGTAGCGCAGGTCTTTGGGCGTCTCTAAATTTAGAGTGCCGCGCTCAAGTAAGCCACCTTCGTAACGGATCGAGCCAAGATAAGTCTCGTCCTGAGAAACGCTGGTGTTTACAGGGACAGATACGGTGACAGGATTGTCAGCTCTGGCGATGGACATGTTGGTGACCAAAGCAACCGCTGCAATCGTTAACTTGGTATTCATGGAACAGACCTCATAAAATCGGTTAATTATATTAACGGGGCGGAGAATCTAATAAAATAGGCTAAAAGTCCAGAAGAATACTCACGATCATCCAGGTACTGAAGATCGTGAGGTTTTTTTTACAAAAATCAGCAATTTTAGTTACTTGAAGCCATTCGCATGGTTTCTATTTCAGATTTAGCAGCAGGGCTTAGATCAAGCTTCACCAAGCGTGTTGTGCGATCAGTGCGGTACCAAGGCGTGGAAAATCCGTCTCGTTCAAGAACTTCGGCAAAGCCAAACTGAGACAGCGCATGACGCGGCTTCTCCCCAACAGCCCAGCCATAAATAGCGTCAGCTCCAAGATGGTTGGCAAGTTTAATTCGGGTTTGGTGAATCATGCTGGCGATGCCACGTCCACGGTGTGCAGGATCAACGACGAGCCTGCTGATGTAAGCAATGGTCGTCTCACTAGAGATGGCATTCAAGTAAGTTGGAAGTTCCAGTTCCCGTAAAATTTCAGCCCTGCTGTCAGCAAGCTGCGTCACCGCAATTCTGCCGTAGCCAACCAGCAATCCTGCTCGATCGAGAATTAAAACATGAAGAGAGAGGTGGTCAAGTGGGTCCAAAACGCCACCAGTGGCCTGAGCGAGAACTTGTACATCCCCGTTTTCACGAGATTCAAAAGACCAGACACGGTGGATCAAGTGATCAACTTGATCACGAAGTCTTGGCGAAAGCTGACGATGAATTTCTGTGCGGTACATAAATCCCCCTTGGGCTGCATTGCATGCAGCTCAAGCCCTACCATGCAATTCGAATGCCGGCCCGAGATGGTATCATTTTGGCATAGGCAGTATTGTCTGCCCTAATCATTTCAAAGCTTTGGGATCTGCCGTGCTTTTCTCATGGTTCGAATTTGGGCCAAAACTGGTCGCAAAAGTAAACCACTCGAGAGTTCATGGCCTGATGGAATTTTCAAAAAACGACAACTTACGGGTGAAAATTCCACTAGTTTCCCTTCGCCGCGGCCATTTACTGCCGCTAGTCATCTAAAGGCTCAATTTGGCGGGTCTTTTACCGATAAACATCGGTGAAAGGTCGCGGATGATTATTCTGACAATTGTAATTCCGGCGTACAACGAGGAGAAGCGGTTGCCGCTTTTCTTATCCAGTCTCATATTATTTCTAAATGCCGTCCCGGAACTCACTTATGAAATTCTTGTCGTTAACGATGGTAGCTTCGACAAAACAGCCGAAGTTGCACGAGAAGCCATCGGTCCACGCGGACGAGTGGTAGATTTAAACAAAAATAGAGGCAAGGGCGCCGCCATCAAAGAGGGTGCGCGCCACGCCAAGGGTTTATTTACATGTGTCACTGATGCTGACGGCTCTGCCAATCTCGATGCATTTTTAGAGGCTGTGTCAGTTCTTAAGTACAGCCGATGCCAGGGGGTGGTCGGAACAAGATATTTGTCGGACCAAAGAGCTCACCAGAAAATGTCCAAAAAGCGACGATTTGCGGGCATATTCTTTGCTTCATTGACAAGAATAATCCTAGGTCTACGCTACTCTGATACGCAGTGTGGTTTCAAAATTTTTCATACAAAATTTTTGAATAACATCCTCGCCATGTGTCAGTACACCCGATTCGGAATTGACTTTGAGCTGCTTTACATCGCAAAGAAAAACGGAATTGCGTTTATCGAGCTTCCAATTCAATGGTCTGAAAAACCAGGATCAAAGGTGAATATTTTTTCAGATGGGTGTCAAATGATTCTCGACATGATCCGCCTGAAATTCAGAGAGGATCATCAGCTAAGTTTTCAAATTCAGTCAGTTGACGCGGGTTTCATTGACTTCGCCATGACTGAAAGCGCGGAGCCAAATGCGGGCATCTACGAAAAACGCGATCAACAGAACCGGTATTCCACAGCTCCAAAAAAACTGGGATAGAGATCCTAAACTAGAGCGCTGTTTAAAATATGATTTCGGTAAAGCACGAGTCGTTTTGCGGCTTTCCCAAATTTTTAGATTTCCGAAATTACCTTGTAGCAGTCGCCAGTCGTGCTTTCTTAACATAGCGACGTAGAACTCATCATTCACAACGGCGTACCTTAAATTATAGTCTTCGGGGTGCTCCAAATAAGCTTCTAGAACCTTTTGGCCCTGCTCTCCGAAATACTTAGCAGAGTCGATGGCCTCAATCCCACTATTTCTTAGTACTTTGGTGGTCCGCGCTGTGAAGTAAAGTCCATCAACGGACGGTGCCGGTGTCATGTAGCTGAGCTTGGCCATCTGGCTGCCAAGACCTAAAGTCACATATCTGAACGTCTTCTTGTCAGGCTGACTTAAAAAATTTGCAACGGGATTTAAGTCTACAGGATCAGGCTGAAATTTCACACCGCGTAGAACAGCAAAATAAGAGATGAGCAGGGACGCTTGAAGGGCAATCAGTATCATTCGGAGAATCGGCTTTTGAATCAGGGAAAATAGATACCCTATCATCGGTAGTAACAGGACCGCCGCCCACGCTGCAAATCGATCAAATGTAAAGATTTTCCAAAATTTCCCAAAAATAAAAGCGGGTACTGGCGTGGTTCCTCCGAGTCCAAGTAGGCAGAAAAATAGGATGCCAATTACAAGGGGGCGGAGCAGGAAATGATCCCGAAAAATCTTTGGCACTAACAGAATTCCTAGAAAGCAAGACGCAAGTGGTGCGATGAAAAAATTAAGCATCGACGCAATGTCGGCGAAGTAATTAGCCCGCGTCGCGTGTGGTATTTCAGCCTGATGAGGCATTTTCTGTAAAACGAATTCAAAAAATGGATGAAGCACCAGACCGGCACTCATGACAGCAAGCAAAAAGAAAAGACTAATTCTTCGAAAGACCGGCGCTTGACACTGCCTATCGTAACGGTTAACACCCATTGACAGCGTCAATGAGACGATGCCAAACGCAACGGGAAAAAACAAAAAGAATGTCAAATGGTGAGCCAAGCTCGTAATAACTGTATAGAGCAGTCCTGCGACAAGGGACCCTATGGCTCCAGTAAGGCACCAGCGGGAAAAATAATACATCGCATGCAAAACAAGAGCAGTGGCAAAGCAGGTGGGTAGCTGTCCAAATTGATGTATTTGCTGAGCCATGGAGGTCATTAATGCTGCGCAAATAGCGGCGTATCCCGATGGCAGCGGAGCTAGCCAAAGGCGACAAAATCTGTAGGAGCCGGTGACCATCAATGTGATTGCCAGTAACTGAACAGCTACATATGCTCTCTCAAGAGGCATCCATCGACTAAAAGCGGCAATTAGTTGGGGGACCAATGGTGGATAAGAGACCAGATCGAAACCTTCAAACCAATTATAGACCCATGTCATGCCGAGATGGTTTTTAACTTTGCTGGCAAAAAAAATATGAACATAGGCGTCATAAGTTCCCTGATAAGAATGCTGATTAATCAGCAAAAAACCATGAATTCCCAGGGCTAAGATAATGCCAATGAAAACCAGCATTAGTCCTGGAGAATCGAAGATTTTCCTGAAACTGAACTGGCGATTGGTCACCGGCGGCTCCTTTGTTTGGATTTATGCGCAACGAGAGACTCAAACAGCCCCATGTAAGATTCGAAAACCCTCTCTATGGAGTAGTTGGTTGATGAACGACTTGAAAGTGTTGACAGTTCTGACCAGAGAGACGTGTCGTTTATTATCTCTGTTATTGAATGAATAGCTCCCGCCAAATCCCCCGGCTTGAAAAACTTAATGCCGACATGTTCTTCCTTGGCCATAGCTACGAAATCTTCTATCTCAGCCGCGACTACTGGAACACAGGCGGATGCAGCTAAATGTGCGACGCCCGAAACGCCGGTTGCTGATGAATAGGGCAGGAGTACTACCCCCGCCTTGGAGAAAACATCTGCCAAATTTTGCTCGCTCACATAACCTATAAAGTCCAGGCCATCAATTGATCCATGCTGATCTGCAAAAGACTCATAGTATCCAGGATAGGAAGGATGACTGCCACCGGCGATGGTCATTGTATAAGTGGAATCTATCAACCGTAGGGACTTGAAAATTTCTATCGGGAAATCAAGTTTTTTGTATGAGCCGAACTTTCCGAAGACTAGTACGTGCTTGCTTGGTTGGGGGGCTGCCGGGAGCTGTAACGCATAGAATCCGTGATGCATGCGTACAGCATTTGAAAACAAATAGTGATTTTTGAAATAGGTAACATATTTGTCTAGCAAGAGCGCTATGGGGCCTGACCACGCCAGCAGCTGCTCGGCAATGCCTCCGCAGAGCTTAAAAATAATTTCATAGCCCCGATAGCGCGTGGCGCTAAAGTCGAGAAATGCTGATAAATGATGAAGCGTGGTGACACACCGGAATCCTAGAACCCTTAGCATCAGGGGGGTCATAAGTCCCAAAAAAGCGGGTAGCCCCCGGTCGCCGAACGATGTGATGATCAAATTAAACCAAACCACGTCTGGACGCTCTCTGAGTGCTAACTGCGCTATTTTGAAACAGCTAAGAATGTCGTTGTAGCGCCATATGCGGCAAACCTTAATATTGGCTGGCGGTTCAAAAGATTGATCTAAAGACTGATCAATATCGGCCGCGAAGGTGAATTCATGGCATTTAAAATTTGCAGCGGTATCGAGAAAAATTTTTCCGTACTCGTTTAAGCCTACGCGGCTTGGGCTTAGCGATGTCACCATCAATATTTTCATAGATCACCAGAATAACTTAGTCGCAGCGTAGTACGATGGTAGCGTTTTCCTTTTTATGGGTGTTTGGACGTCTTCTTGTTTAGTGCGTGTAGCAAAAACTTGAATGTTGTGTCCCAATATTAGCCTGACGGGCGCAAGGTATGGTAAGCGACGATTGCCGCCGATATCTCGATTGAGCCGGGGGCGGAGTGCGAATTCCATTTCAGTATTAACAGATTCGTTGTCGTAAATTCGGTACGGGTCAATGGTAGATTTGTAGAGCGTTGAGGCTAATTTAAAGTTTTCTCCAGATCCGAGCGAGATTCCGACGCTTGACGTCCGGTGATGAGTTATGGCTCTGGATTCGCTGTTGGTCGGTGATGAAATCTTCTGGTCATTGGTCGACAGCAGTTGATAGCCACAAGAAAGTCCGAGATAAGGAAGCGGGAGCAACGTTAGGCGCGTTAATGCCTGGATCTGGCTTTGTAATAGAGATCCGGAAGAGCGCTTGTTATATAACGTGCCATCTACAAGGAATCTTAAGTATTTAGTAAAATTTTGCTGTAATCCAAGTCTGGCGCGTGTTGTTGAGAAGTTGGTTTTCGAATTTTCGATGACCCTGCCAACGCCAACTTCCCCCTCCAGCGCTGGTAGATACCAACGAAATTGCCATAGCCCTCTTGTGCCGACGATATACTCGCTGGAGTTGACATATTGTCCAGAGATTGTCTTCGTATCGAAAGCGTGAGATTCGTTGTTAATAAACTTCAAGTAGGGAAACACGCTTATAACTCCAAGAAACGGAAGTGGAAATGAGCCCTCAGTTTCCAGTGAGAACACCTGACTTCGAAGTGCGACAGTTGGATCGGTCTCGCGCTTGTCACCAATTTTTTCAGACCTCTCAAAATAGCCGCTAATAAAAGGTTTTTCTGCCTTGTAGTAGCCAAGTTGGACTCTGCCGAATGCAATTGGAGATTTTGATGGCGTTAAGAATAATGAATAGTCGTTCGGTTTAACGTTCTGTGCCGCTAAACCTCGGGAAACACCAACAAGATCAGAGGGGTCTTCTCTGTATCCTAGCCCTGACGTGATTGTTGCTGGAATACCAACGACATCGAGAGAGAAACCTTCTGCATCCGTATTTTCGAAAAATCGTTCATCATATATTTCGTCAAAACTATCGCAGTCCTTTGCAACTTCACAAAGTCGTCTGGCGGTTATCAACTCGCCAAGGGCCTTGGAAAGTTTGCGGCCATTTTTTAATTGATTTGCATGGATAACACGATATCGCGGTTCGCTTGGCTCCAGCTCTATTGCCGCAATAATTGATTCCTCGGCGTCTTGGTAACGGGTCCATTGTGTATAATTCCATGCCATGGCTTCAAATAATGTAGCATCGTCCTTTTTTAGTTTTTTAGCCTTGTCATAAAGCTGCTCCGCGAGTTCGTAATTTCCCTCGTCTCGCCGAATATTTCCGCGCAAAATAAATGAATGATAAGATGGTCCCAATGAGTCTGCGAGATTAAGCCATTTTTCCGTGAGATCAATATTCCGGGCAGCATATGCTTGGCTAGCCAGGGTCACTCTTAGATCACTTAGCTTCTCTTTCACGGATAGATTGTTGGTTGATCGAAGAATCTCGGAAAGATCTTTTTCAGCGAGCTCAAATTTTCCTTGACGGATTCGCAGATCGGCTGAAATCTCAAGTGACTCAGCCTTTTGTTTGCCTGCAGAAATCTTCAATAATCTAGCGACTGCTGTCTCGGCGGTTGAGAAGTCTTTTTTTTCAATTGAAGCTGCGATGGCGTTTTTTAAATTCCATAGTCGAAGATCTAGGAGAGATTTGTCTTTTTTTTGCGATTTGAAAGCTTTTTCATAGTAGTCATCTGCTTTGAATAGATCTCCTTTCAGGCGATAATAATCGCCCTTTAGCTGATCTCTGTTGACAGTTGTGGCGACTGTTCTAAATTTCTTAAAAATCTTTTGTGCGGCGGTAAATTTTTTCAATTCCAGTGCTGATTTAAACTGGAGTATGTAGGGCCAATCATAATCTGGGTAGTATCGTCGAACGATTCTGGCAATTCTGTAGGCCTTGGAGAAGTCGCCCTTTTGAATAAGGATATCCGATAATTTTGAGGAGGCGACTGGGTCGGAGCCGTTTTCAACAAGGTGTTTAAGTAAAACGTTTATTGCCGCTGTAAGATCATCGTTAGCTTCAAATTTACTTGCCTCGAGCATCGCGGCATCCGATGCCTCCTTACTGCTCTTGGCGACACTCGTGTTAGCAACAGCAAGCAAAACGAACATGTGTAAAATACTGAATAGATAGAAAGTCTTTTTAAGGCGGCGCAGTCGCAATTACATTGCCCTCGTTCTGGAAATTGCACTGACTCTATTGTAACATATCAGAATCCGTGGGATTAATGATTATTCGAATTCGTATGAGATTTTTTTTAGAGTAAATGAACAAGTTCATTAATTTTGTGCTCAGCACTTATTTTTTGGCAGCCGCGTTTTCGGGGTGCAGCCTTGTCAAAAGAGACGGCTATAAGTCATTCAATGATTTTCGGGTCGGGGTCAATTACTATCCCAGCGGTAAGCTTTGGCGAGACTTTTGGGTCTTGTACGACCGAGCTCAAGTTGAGGCTGATTTTTCCAGAATGCGTGAACTCGATTTGAATCTAGTTAGAGTTTTTCTACATCAGGAAATTTTTGTCGACCATAGCACGCGGTATGGTGCTTTAGAAACGTTGGATCACTTAATTGCCACCGCTCAGAAATATAAAATTCAAGTTATAATCACTTCCTTTGATTGGGCAAAGCCATACCAATTTCCCGTTCGTCGGGTTTCAAATGATGATCCATTTTCAATGGGTTTGATGGATATTTTGAAAAGGTATTCGAGGCATCCTAGTGTCTATGCGTGGGATTTGAAGAATGAGCCAGACCATGATTTCAAGTCTGATGGTCGGACATTAGTAACGAGCTGGCTAAGTGCTGCAACACAGGTTGTGACAACGCAGTATCCATCTGTTTTGACGACCGTCGGGTGGCTTCATATTCACGAGGATATAGCTGTCAATCACGAAAGCAGTTTCCTTAGCTTCCATCATTTTCCTGAACAGGGGTCGTTAGACAGCCGTATCAAGGAATTTAAAAATCTCTATCCAAAAAAGAGCATGCTATTGGAGGAGGTTGGATATTCAACATTTCCGGACGATGGTCAGTTGTCTGTAAGTCAGCCTGCGAGGGAAAGAGAGCAACGTCTCTTTATCTTCGATGCCCTTCATCTCTCCGTTCGTCATGGTCTTATGGGGATGCTGATTTGGAATCTTTTTGACCACCCCGAAGACGGAGGCCCCAAACGTGTAGCGAGGGAAAATTATTTTGGCATTTTATCAAAATCAGGTGCCGCTAAGACCGTGGCTAGAACTCTTGAATCCGGTATCTATCCAAATTCCTGCGGCGAGGCGGGTCCTGATAAAGATAGCGCGGGCTTCTGTGTCGGCGCATCAGGTTCTGACTCGGAAATTAGAGCCTATTTTTCGAACGGCAGTAAATTTGAGATCGGTAGCAAACAGTTCAGTCTAAATTCAGGAATTCACTGCTTTTGCTCGAGTCAATCCACTAGACGAATTTTGAATTGGTTTGGTTTCTCGCTAAGGATTAGCCATCGAGGGATAACATCAATTAACGGAAATATTGACATCGCGCCTGGCGAGTTCGATTTGGATTTGTTCGAGTAATTAGGCTCAAATAGGGGGAGGCTTGATGGTTGATTCGTTGAACGTTAGTAGAAGTCCCTGGTGGACGGATTCAATTGAGACCTCCGTTAGCTCTTCAGCGATTCTCAGATATCGCTGAAGTGCCGTAATGCAGAACTCGGCGTCCATGAGGTGGGCGTTGGGAGATGTTGTTTCCGCCGATATTTGTACTCTCATTCCGCGGGGGTCAGCTGGCTCGTCATTGATAGCACTTACATCGATTCTAACTTTGGTGGCGCGTTCTCGCAGTGTGATCATAATGGCGGAATTTAAAATTATGGCTTTCGCAAGATTACGATCCAGATTGAATTTATAAAACCAGATTTCACCACGTTCTTCGCTGTCAAAGCTGGGAGTTAAAGTAATTGAGGTATTATTTCTGCGAAAGAACGCGGTTTCTTCCTCTATAAATTCGGCGAAAAGCGCGCGAGCATGTTGAGCCCCTTGTTGCTGCTTGAGACCGGGTAAAGAACTGGTATTTAGCACGCATTGCGTAATCACACGAACATACTCAAGCTTTGTCGATGCCTCGTGAAGTTCTGAATTTTCCTCATTTGTTGATGCAATGATGTCCATTAAGCCTCGAAGCTGAGCAATGGGCGTGTTCAAGTTGTGGCTAATCAAATGGATGAAATTTTCTTTAATATCAGCTGTTGCTAAAGCTAAATCCTCCTGAGCTGTTAAACGCCACTTGCGGTAGCTGCTTAAAGCAACTGAAACAAATGTTGCGGCCGTAAATACAATCAGACCTGCAATAATTAGATCCATAACTGGTATATATAGGCGTAAGTAATTAACGCTGAGCATATTAATGAGGGGAGTGATCAGGGCGATAAGTAGAAACGGCGCCAAAGCGAGTGTGCCAAGAATTTTGATCGACAAAAGAATGGCTATGATCAGTATTCCGATCATCACCCGGGTTACCAGGGTTGGTGCGACGGAGATGGTCTCCTGATTCAGGAACATGCTAGCCATTGAGGCCCAAAATGAGTGCCAAGGCGTGCCATCCTTAAGAAGAGTTCTTCGACTGTTGGAGGCCGCTACATAAGTCTTCTGCAGGGCGTCTTTGTTGTCTCTGAAGCTTAGGTGTTGAGTCGCATTGTTGCCGATAAAGACGATGGATTCTGGCTTGATGTTTATACGGCCAGGTGAGTGGAGGTCCAAAAAGGAGTGATCTCGAATACTGCCGGGACTCGGTAAATTCAGCAACATATTGGGTAAAGTATGTGGCAGGTTGTCAGATACGACCCAATCTTGCCTTCTTGAGAAGAAGCGATTCATTACTTGTTGGGGCATCCATGTCCACTCTTGAGATACCGTACAAAATGAATTGATTTCGTAGTAGCAATCCCTTGCTTCGACAATATTATATCGGCTCATGAACTCTGGAGAGATGGTGCCGGTTGCGTAAAGATTGACGGCAAGCATCACTTTGTCGTGAATTTTCAATCTGTCGATCGTATCGGTAATAGGGCTGAGGTACTCAGGCGTCATGGGGTGAGCATAGGTCAGCCAACTAACGACGATCCATCGAGGATTGCTCTGGGCGACCTCCTCCAGAACGGTCGCGTACTCCTTAATGTGCAAATCTCTTAATCCAGATTCTGGTGATAATTCAAGAATCTGTAAGTCGCTGTCATTAGCTGATATGGTGACAACACCGTCATCGGCTCGGGCTGGAGCGCTTGCAAATCCAAGAGACCATCGAATAAGAGCAGATTCCGCCTGAGCTGCAAGACTCTCGCGGCGACCGCCAAAATACATAGTCTTGACGATGATCGTTATCAGAAATGCTCCAAGGAGCAGCGGAAATATCAAGCGCAGCCCATTAGGCGCTAAACGAATAAGTTTGTACTTACTGGATCTACTTGGTTTCATGCCGGAACGACCAATGTGAATGTTGAGCCTGATTTTCCATCGCTTTCAAGAAGGATCCGTCCTCCTAGATGTTCTGCGAAGTACTTACAAAGAAACAGTCCGAGTCCGGTTCCCTTTGCCTGATACATGCGGTCATCGCGAATGCGGTAAAAGCGTTCAAAGATTCGCTCGCTCAGCTCTTCAGGAATTCCTGGTCCCTCATCTGTCACCGATATACTGACCTCTTTGCGACTTGACCTGTATGATCGAATCGTAATTTTTCCACCAGATGGTCCATATTTAACAGCGTTTGAAATAAGGTTGAATAAGATCGCATCGAGAAGTTGTGGACTTGTTTTTAGGGTGTCTGTGTCATCTGAAATGTCGAGCGTTAGCTTGATGCTTCGAGATTCGAGTTTAAAGTTAAACCGCCTCAGGATTGTGTTCAAAAATATACGAAGCGGCACATCCTCTTTGACGATTGCTCGATCTTGAAGCGTCTCAAGTTCAGGTAGTTGGTTGATTCCCTCAAGGTATTCGTGAAAATCCTCCGCCGCTGCAAATGCTCTTTGATAGAGTTCGTTCGGAGCTTCAGATGGCAGCCCGGCAGTCCCCCTTGGTCTTTCAGAATTCGCCAAGCTTTTCTGAAGGTTTTGCGTGATGTTTGCTGTCATGGATTTCAGCCATGATGCAAATCCGGTCAAAAAGTGTGATTGAACACTGGCGATTTGTGATTTGATGTCGGTCTCTGCAGTTTGCTCGGCCATGGATATGATTTCTAGGCGTACTGTGCGTATTGCTGCAAGTAGGGTGACTAAGGTTGTGGCTAGGAATGTGTCGGCCAAAGGAATGGAGAGGCTAAACCAGCGGTACAAAGCAGCATGAATGGCAATGATCAGCAGCCAACAAAAAATCGTTGCCAAGGACGCAATTAAGCTTCCCCACTGCCAAAGTGCTCCGCATAGTGCAGCAAAGCCGATTGTTTGCACAAGATTGAGAGCCTCGGGTGCTGGTTGCAGAGTTTCTCTCGACACTAGGTTATCAATAGCATTTGCCATAAGCCATGTGGTGCTTATACCGTTTGTCAATGTAGGGGAAAAACCAGTGAGTGGTGTGTTGACCATCATTTGATCTGTGGTTTGAAAACCAGTATCCCTAGGCGCTGTATATCCAACGACTACGATTTTATTTTTCACCTGCGGCATCCACTGCAGAGGTGACTCGAGAAAATCAGCGATAGAAACGGAAGGAAAACTTTCTGGCTTACTAAATTTAAGCGTAAACCAGCCGTATAGAGCAGTAAAGTCGCTATCGGCGACTTCGGCGATCTTTGCTGGTAGCGTTTCGACCTCTGATAGGCCTCTGTAGCTTGTAAAAGGCAGTGTTCTTACGATTGCGTTGCTGCGGGATCTGAATGTCTCGTAGCCCGCGACTTGATCTGCAATAGTTGAAAAGGCTGGGGGTAACTTTGCTAGATTGGGCTGATTCTGATTATATCCGACAGTTCCGAAAACGATACGCTTATCGTATTTGCCGATAAGCGTTAGTTCAGTCAGGTCGATGTCAGTTGCGGGGAAGGCATTCTCTGGCATGAGCAGCGCAATGGCTCGCGCTTCAGTATTGGCCAGAATGCTTGTAGCCTTGGTGAGGAGGGCGGTTGGCAAATAGGGTCGACGCTGGCCATCGATTCGCAGTCTTATAGGGTCCTTGGTGAGCCGCTCTATGCTATCATTATCGATTCTGACAACGAATACGTTCGGGGTTGTGGTTGTAGGCGGCATCCATTTTATGCGTATATCGAAAAAAAAGTTTTCGAGAGATTTCCGGAAATCGGTTGTATAAAAAAGCTGGATGATGATCGCATAGGCAACCAGAATCAAAATAAGCGTTGGATCGCGCAGATATTTTTCCGGAAGCTTTACCCAACGGCCTCGGACTTCCGTGTTAGTCGAGGGACTGTGGCTAGATTTGGTTTCCTTTTCAATTTGAGACATTGCGTCTATCCAAGGCCCATCCAGTCATGTCCCATAATTGAGAGACTTGTTACACCCCGAAATGTATTGCGATCGAAACTGACGATAAATGAGTGGGATTCTCCAGGCGTGATTTCTTTCACCACGTCGTTAAAAAACAAGATTTTCTGCTCTTGCCCACCAACATCGGCAATGATGCATGTGTGTTTTGCTTTGCCAGTAACCTTGTCATAAAAGTAATTGACACGTTTGACCGGTACATTAAGTCTAAACTTTGGCTCTTCGAACGCGTGTCCAAATGGCTTTAGTTCATCCATCAAGTTCATGATTTTAAGGCTAATGAGGTGTTCCGGTAAGTCACAGTCATAAGCAATCTTGCTTTCCCAAATGGCAGGGTTTTTCAGGCGCTGAGCTTCGGCATAGGCATTGAGACGATCGCGAATCTCGTTTTCATTTTTTTCTTCAAACGTGAACCCTCCGGCCGCTGCGTGGCCGCCAAACTTCAGAAAGAGATCCTTGCAAGAGGTCATGGCGTCTGTGACGTCGAAACCTTTGATGCTTCTAGCAGATCCCTTGCATAGGCCGTCTTTCCTTTGGAATAGCCAGGTCGGTCGCCAGTTTTCTTCAGTGATTTTGCTCGCGGCGATTCCCACGACTCCGGGATGCCAGTCTCCTCCCAGAAACAAAATGTGATTGTCTTGGTGTTGGGAGGCAGCTTGTCTCGCCTCGTTTATTATACCTGCCTGTATTTGTCGGCGTCGCTCATTGGCCGTACCCATAAATGCGATCAAAGGTGCGGGATCTTCATCAATAAAAGCCTTAACGACCAGATCAGCATGCTCAAGGCGACCAACAGCGTTAATCCTTGGACCTAACTTAAAGCCAATGTCTTTTTCGTCAGCGTCATCCACACTGGCAGCTGCACGTAGCTTCTCCAGAACAGGACGGCGACTGCGCATGAGGGCGTCGACTCCGTACTTGGCTAGCTTATGATTCACGCCATTTAGCGGAACAACGTCACATATCGTCGCCATGCCCGTCAGTGCGAGGATATCCGTCCATACTGGCGCTTGGGTTGAAAGTTGCGGAAAATGCTGTGCGAGTTTTCGAAGGAGCACAAAAGTAATTCCACAGCCGCAGAGTTCCTGATACATGGAATTCGGATGAGTTTTGGGGTTCAGGATCAGGCAGTCAGGCATTTTTTCTGGTTGGATCTTATGATGGTCCGTACAGATGAAGGTCACTCCTCTTTCTTTGCACCATGTGGCCTCCGTGTTTGCGGTGATTCCCGTATCCATGGTGATAATCAGATCGGCGCGCTCCGTTTCAACCAGGTGTTTAATTGCACTCAGGTTGACGCCGTAACCTTCTTTAAATCTGCAGGGGATGTAGTGAACAAAATTTTTGTAACCAATGGCCTCTAAAAACCAGATCCATGAGACGCACGACATGGTCCCGTCGACATCGTAGTCCGCGTAAAGAGCGATTCGCTTGTTGGATTCAATCGCCTCACTGATGGCGTCAAGAACGGCATGCAGTCCATGATCGCCGTAGTCCAACTTATCAACAGCTTCGAATCCTCGGCTTTTCTGCACGATGGATGCCACGTCAGGAAATGACGAAGGTGTCTGAGTTGACTGGGAAATCCAGTGTTTGTAACGTTTGCCGTTGGTCATCTGAAGGTTATAGGATGAATGTGCTGGGGATGTAAACGCTTTACTAACTCGGCTCTTAACTTTATATATTGGTTATCGTTTTCAGATTTACAGGGGAGTTGACAATGGGCGCGCAGTGGAAACATGCCGGAAAGATGGATGCGGCGAATCGCAAGGGCAAAATCGTTGGCAAATTGGTCAAAGAGATCATGGTTGCCACAAAAATGGGCGGCCCCGATCCATCTGGTAATGCGCGTTTGCGGGCTGCTTTGGAAGATGCGCGAAAAAACTCTGTCACTAAAGATTCGATTGATCGGGCGATCAAACGCGGGTCAGGTCAGACCGATGAGAACATTACTTACTCGACGTTAACCTACGAAGGTTTTGCTCCACACAATGTGCCAGTCATAGTTGAGTGCCTGACCGAAAACAACAATCGAACGGCCGGCGATATTCGCGTTCTATTTCGTAAAGGTCAGCTTGGCAGCAGCGGGGCTGTGGCGTGGATGTTCGATCGCCTGGGTATCATTGAAGCAACGATCGCCAAGCCAGGTGTAGACATAGAAGAGGCGGCTATTGAATGCGGTGCTCAGAATATGGAAGCGATGGACTCAGAGGACGTTCCTGCCGGCAGCACGGGTGGCATTTTTTACACCGATACGTCCGATCTTGATGCAGTTAACAAGGCCTTGACCGAAAAAGGTTGGGCCGTTTCGAAGGCTGAGTTGGGTTATCTTGCAAAGAATATGGTCGATCTTTCAGGAGATGCCCGCAAAGAAGTGGAGCAGTTCTTGGGGGACATCAATGATTATGATGATGTTCACCGCGTTTATACGGCCATTAAGTAACTTTGGATTGATACAGTCAGCCTTGTATTTGCAGCATGCCGTCGAGCAGGCGATGTCGGCCCATTGGGCCAAGATCATCCTCAAGAGCAACGACTCGGACGTTTCCTTGACCTAAGTCGGAGGCGTACTCACGTATTAGGGCCGCGCACATACGGCAGGGCTTCAGTGATGTGTAGATTTTGCTGCCAGCCGGAAGCTTTTTAATTCCTTGTGAGCGAAGCTGCAGAAAAAGATTCACCTCAGCGTGCCGCATTTGGCAGGATGCATTCGTGTTCACAGCAATTGCTAAGACAGTATCGTTATCGTCGCATATGATCGCGCTGATAGGGCGTGATCTCTGATGTTGTTTCAGTTTTTCGTTTTGTGCTGTAAGCGATTCTTCGTTTGCAATTAACCTGAGAATGTCCAACGCAGGAGCTTCTAATAGTCTTGCTCCGATCAGATCCTGGCGTCTTAAGGCATTGGTATCTGTGTTTATAGTGGTGCCGATATCGATGTGCTTTGACTCGTGAAATTGATCCGGTCGAAACTCTGATACTGTCGACGCGCGTTTAGCGCAGACTTTGATGAGATTTTTTTCCCATAAAGTCATCCTGCCTGTAGTCAGAATGCGTTTACGGAGGTAGCGCAGGCGCTCTTCACCAAACGCTGTTGAGACTCCATAAATGAGACGCGTCAGTGCAGATCCGAAAATAGAGTCGTCGTTGATATCTTCTGTGGCAAAAATTAAAAGTTTCTCATCTGTTTCTAACCAAGCGGTCTGCATGCAAAACTCAAAGTCCTCTGTTATTTATGTTCAGAAGCAAAAATGTGGGCCTTCTGTTACTGCCAAATTTTACGGATATTTTCAGCATAGATTGCAATTTTCCCAAACGGAAATCTGCTGTGTTGCGTCCATCTACTTTTATTAGATCTTCTGATGGCTCTTCCAAATCTTTGGTGAGCTGCATGATGCATGTGAAAATATTGATAGATCCCTAAACACACGAATGAAAACGTTAACACGCAAGGAGATTTCGTATGCCTAAATTTGGCGTAGCTAAGATGACGATGTTTGCGCTCGCAACGCTGACCATGGTGGGCTGTGGTCGTGGAGTTAGCTCTTCGTCCGTAAAATTTAGACCCTATGATCCAGAATCTCATAACGTTTTTTTGGTCATTGGTGCGCCAAATGGATTGTCTGGTGTGGCGACTGACATCCGTGAGATGACGAAAGTTCTTAATGACACATCAAATGGTTTTAACTGGAATGTCATTAGTAACGGGAACGCTCCCAAAGACTACATTCTTCGGGAACTGACTGCTAACGCTGCCGCTGTGGGAGAGTTTGGAACGCTAGGACTTTATGTGAGTGGTCATGGCAGTAACGACGGAAAATTTATGACAGCAAATGGCATGATGAGTTATTCAGAGGTGGCCAGGGCGATTGCGGCTGGTCGTGCTCAACCACTCAAGCGTCTGATGGCATTTAACGACTCCTGTTACTCCGGGCACTGGGTTGATGGTAACGGTTCTCTTCCGGATGATATGAAGAACCTGAATGAGCCCGCAGAGTTTTTTGCTGACCACTCACCAGAGGAGGCCCAAGCTCTTGCAGATGCTCAGGCTCAGCTTATGGCAGACCAATTGACGGGCAGTAGTGATAAGGGCCGCGCTGACAGCATAGAGCAGTTTTTGACGTTTGCAGCCTCAAAAAAGACACAAACAAGTCTCGATTACGGCCGTGAAAAGGGCGGAGCTTTTACTTGGTCTTTGCGTAAGGTGTTTTCGTCATTGAAGGCTCAGAGGCCAGAGGCAACAATGGGTGATTTGGCAACTCAGACTGTGGACGCTACTTGGCAGGACACACGCCATCACAAGCCAGTTTACAAGGCGGTTCCTACGAGTCTCTTGGAGGAAAAGATCTTTGAGTTTGCCAATAATTAATAACTTCAGATCAGCAGTTTGAATGAAAACGCCGCAAACATCTTGCGGCGTTTCTATTTTTGGATTCTATCCCATACTGTGAAGGAAAAGGGTGTCGCGGCATCTCGATGAGGCTCGACGCTGATCTGCTTAAATGCTGATTTTGGTAGCTCGGGGTATGTAGTATCGCCTTCGATTGACTGGTGAATCTGCGTCAAATAAACACGGTCAGTAAGCGATAAACTCTGCCGGTAAAGCTCGCCACCTCCAACAATAAAACACTCTGATCCCCACTCGTTCTGATGCTGTTCGCAATACTCAATCGCCTCGTCGAGCGTAGCTCTAACAAGGACTCCCTCTGGCACGCCGAATTTTGGATTTCTTGTGATGACAATCGAGAGTCTTCCAGGCAGGGCGCGGCCGATTGACTCCCAGGTCTTGCGACCCATGATCATGGCATGTCCCATAGTTGTGGCTTTAAAAAACTTAAAGTCTTCCGGAATATGCCAGGGCATCCCGCCGGCACGACCGATCACTCGGTTTTCGGCCATGGCAACAATGTGACTGATCTTCATTGTCATAATTAGATCGCAACCGGTGCTTTAATTGCAGGATGTGGGTCGTAGCCAATCAACTCAAAATCTTCGTATTTGAATCCAAATAAATCCTTAATCTCAGGATTAATTTTCATTAGTGGCTTGGACCGTGGCTCGCGTTTAAGTTGGGTCATGGCCTGTTCCATATGATTCAAGTAGAGGTGAGCATCACCCAATGTGTGTACAAACTCTCCGACTTCCAATCCTGTCACCTGTGCCATCATCATGGTGAGCAGTGCATAACTAGCGATATTGAAGGGAACGCCGAGGAAGACATCTGCACTGCGCTGGTAAAGCTGGCATGAGAGTTTTCCTTGGGCCACGTAAAACTGAAAAAACGCATGACAGGGGGGAAGAGCCATCTGTTCGATTTCTCCAGGATTATAGGCTACGACAATGTGCCTACGAGAATCTGGATTAGACTTAATCTGCCCAAGCACTTGCGATATCTGATCGAGAGTTGTTCCATCAGCTCGTCGCCAGGATCTCCATTGGGCTCCGTATACGCGTCCAAGATCTCCATGGTCGTCCGCCCATTCGTCCCAAATGGAAACACCGTTATCTTTGAGGTACTTCGTGTTGGTATCTCCTGCAAGAAACCATAAGAGCTCGTGGACAATTGATTTCAGGTGGCATTTCTTGGTTGTGACAAGGGGGAAGCCCTCCGAGAGATCAAAACGCATCTGGTGTCCAAAAACGCTTCTGGTTCCGGTTCCGGTGCGGTCAGATTTTTCAACGCCTTCTTCTAAGACGCGGCTGAGAAGGTTCAAGTATTGGCGCATGGGCGGCCTCCTTGTCGCTTGAAGTATGGCCTCATCTTAGCCGCATCAATCGAAGAAGATCTACAAAATTTAGCCAGACTGAATCCTTGTGGGACAAGGCTGCAGCTGGCTTCAAAGAGATAGCATAATAGGCTGTTTTCAATGGACTATTACTGCCATTGATTGGTCGGCTCGCCGACCATGACGTCGCCGTTTAAGGATGTCGCGACGTGCTGCCTCATATTTGAGGATATCTTCGGCATCAATGGTTTTAGGCTCATGCAGGAGATCGTCCCACGAGCGATCAAGGTAGCCGTCCGACATCGCCCCTGCGGCGGCCCTGATTCCAGTGTGGCCTTTGTGGTCTCGAAGGCGTTCTTTGTGTTTGCGCAGCTGGGATTCAATGCGCTCTGCAACCTCGTCGATTTCGGCATACATGTCAGGACCGCTGTGACTGACCTCAATTTTAAAACCGTCATTGGTTAACATGGAAAAATGAATTTTTTGCATGCCACGATATGAGGAGAATGTGATTTGCGGATTAATACAATGGCCTGAGAAAGTTTTAATGCGTGATTCGATTTTGTCGATGGCCATCGTCATAAGCGAGTCTGATGGATCCATTTTCTTGAATGCAAACTGAAAAAACATGACAAACCCCCTTCGATAGTTCGTTGCAAAGCGACGCCCAACGATGGGGACTATCATATTTGGGAGAAAACAGAGATTGGGTAGATTTCGTATCCCCAAAGTCTTGAGCTAACGGCTGATTAGCGATGAATGAAAATATCCGAAAGATTATTCACAGCACCCCTGGGTGCTTGCAGAGCGATCGTTTTGTAGAAATTCTGCAATAGATTTGATCTCTATAATTAGTTTGGCCAATAGCTCTGGGAGTTCGCCAGGGTGTGAATGACGACATGCACTTTCGATGGCGTCACAGAGCTGTGCACATTGGGTTCCGCCCAACATCGCGCATGATCCTTTGATGGCATGGGCGATTCTCAGTATGGACTCAAGATCTTGTGCGGCAATGGATTTCTGTAAATCTTCCAAGCGTATTGAAGAGTGGTTAACAAACGCTTGGATTACGCTCTCCAGTTGGCCGTTTGCGGCTAACATGTTTTTTAGCTTTTGATACTCATTGCGATTGATTGGCATGATATTTCTCTCAATCTTTCTTTAAGCTTATATTTAGTCGCTTCGCCATGCGGTAAATATTGGCGCGATAAATGCCAGAAAGCCTTGCAGCCTCTGACATATTGCCATTGGCTGCAGCTAGCAGATCAGTCAGGAATGTGCGCTCAAAGGCGTCGATGCTTGTCTTGTAGTTGAATCCGCTCCTCTGAGGGCCTGACCTTTCATGAGTTTGGGGCAAATTAATCACCTGGGTTGGTGGCAGCATCAGATTTATGGAAAGACGATCGCTTGTGCCTAAGACTGTCGCGCGTTCGACAGCGTTTTGCAACTCGCGGACGTTTCCTGGCCAAGGGTAAGATGCAAGAATCGACATTTCTGATTCAAGCGGCATTCGTAAATGTTTGCCACATTTGCGGTTATAGATACCAAGAAAATGTTCGACAAGAATAGGAATGTCAGCGCTGCGCTCGCTTAAGTCTGGAGCCTTAAGGGTTATAACTGCGATGCGATAATAAAGATCTTCACGAAATTTGCCGTCTGCCATCATCTGGATGAGATTGCGATTCGTGGCGCAAACGATGCGAGCACGCATTTTAACTGGCTGAGTTCCTCCAAGAGGTGTGAATTCGCACTCTTGAATCACTCGCAGCAACTTGGACTGCAACGGCAGCGGCATTTCGCCTATTTCATCCAAGAAGATGGTTCCGCCAGCTGCAGCGTCCAAAACTCCCTGGCGATCCTGCTTGGCGTCGGTAAACGCACCGCGCTTGACACCAAATAACTCGCTCTCTAGAAGTTGATCAGGGATAGCACTGCAGTTGATGGCTACAAATGGTCCATTGCAGCCTGATGATTTGTGGATCGCATGTGCGATCAGCTCTTTGCCAGCGCCCGAGCTACCGCTGATCAAAACCGTGCTTGCGGTAGGCCCGACCTGCATGATGAGTTGTCCCAGGCTTTTCATCGCCCTGCTTGTTCCTTTTATTCCGCATTCCTCAAGAAATGTCTCGACGCGACCAATCGACTTTTGTGCTTGAAATAAAGCTTGGATTTTCGGAAGGAGTGAATCAATTGGATCAGACTTCACAAAGAAGCCAGATGCTCCATTGTGGACAGCTGCTACAGCGGACTCAATTCCACCAAACGCAGTCATAACGACGATCTTGGCGTCACTGTGTTTTGCCAGGTCTTTGATGTAATCGATCGAGTTTATATTTCCGAGATTCATATCCAAAAGAATCAAATCGATCGAACGATTTTCGAAAAAGTCCTGCGATGGCAAACCAGGGAGCGGCACAGCATCAAAGCCGATACTCTTAAGAGCCGTCGAATAAATAAGGCGCGCCTCCTCAGAATCGTCGATGACAAGAGCCAATTTCCGGTTCGTAATCATATGCATGCGTGGCTTTCCTTCTGCGTTTGCGGTGCTGTATCAGATTGATACAAGTTCGCTTTCGATGTTTCATTGGCGCGCTTTTATCTGTTGTGTCGATTCCGGTCAAGAGAGGGAAATCCACTATATATCCCAAAAAAACCTGTCGCAAAAAATCGATACAGTGTTTCATTTTGAAACGAAGATTTTCTCCGAATCTCGCCCTGAATTTTCTTGGCTAGGCGTCCAGTCGCCCGTCTGTCCATCCGCGAAACTTGGCATAAACGTTGCTCCATATATGTCAGAATCAGTGCGGAAGAAGCGGGAAAGGGGCGCAACGTGACGTTATTAGTCGGTATTTTTCTGGCTTTAAGTGAGCTTCTCGTTTTTGTTAGTCGCTTTTGGGTCCTGGGAGTTGTGATTGCATTACAAAAACTTTTGGATGGAATTTCCTAATGGAGCATCCGTCAAATGATAATGAGCCGGCACTGCATGAGTCGCCTTGGGTGTCGAATCGTGCGACCAAGATGGGTGATGGCATCAGCGCTGCCGAACTACCGAAGATTTTGCTCATCGATGATGATCCCGTATTTAGATCAGTCTTAGTAAAGCTCGGTCCACTTCTTGGTCTAGAAGTGGATGCAATCGAGACTCTGCTGGAGTTGGATCCCTTCTCGAGGATTAATCGGTACGACGGAGCTATCGTTGATTTGTATTTGGGGCAACAGGATGGACTCGATCTTGTGTCCCATTTAAGATCATTTTTTGGATCCATACCGACGGTTCTTGTTAGTGCGGATGCAGGCGCTCTCCGGCGTTCTCAAGATCAGGAACACCAGGGCGTCCGTGACTTTGCTTCGAAAAGCATGGGTGCTGTAAAAATCCTGGAGATGATGAAGCGTCTCGTGGGTCATAAAATTTCCGCTGGATGATTGAGCACACTATTCTCGATTGTGGTCATGAGAGTTCTTTTAGCATTCTGATTTGACTCGACAAGTACGCTAGTCATGAGGGCCGCTTGCATAAAGATTCGCTTTTCGAAGTCTCTGAAAGTGTGAGTTGGCTCCGCTAGGGCGCACATGATTTGGGTGTCATGTCCTGGTCTTGAAATTCTTGTGACCAGGGCTGTTGTTGGCGAAAAAATATGTGTAGATTTGAAACCGGAGGTTTTACTTTGGCCAACTATTTTTATCTGTAAAAATTGAGACAACGGAGCAGTTTCAAACTCAAGATCTGGTAGGCGCTTCCACAGAAGTTCAAGTCGATCGGACTTCGCGCCTGAGTGGGAGACGATTGATTTTATGGTTTGCGGCGTCCCAATGGTCAGCACGGCGCTTAGTGCATTGAGTGCGGTGGCTGTAATACTCATAATGCCAGCCATTTGAGCTTCTTTCTCGCTTGTGCGTTCATACAATCCCTGGATCGCTCTTTGTGCCCACTGCTCTTTTTTTTGCTCTTGCTCGAGCACTTGTAGATCGAGTTGGGTGCGACAATAGTTGATTGCCTGAGCAAGCTCGCAGATGCTCGGATCTGACGAGATCATTGTCAGTGGACGGGTATCATCGAAAAATGAAAACTTATTGATTGTTTTTGGATCACCAAGAACTATGACCTTAAGTAAGCTTTGACGCCTGATGGAGAGGATTTTTTCTGGCAGTAGTCCGGCCATTGATTTGGCAGCGTCTATGACCAATATAGCGGGCCGTTCTGAGAAAAATTGCTCAGGATTTAGTTCGAGTTCGGATGGCGTTATGGATGTTGCTGCTTGATCTAGGTGCACCAGCTTTTCAAGCAGTCGATTTTTTACTGTATTATTCTCGGTGGCCAAGATGACTGGCGGGTACTTTGCGTTCATAACATCCTCATCGGTGCAGACTTAACTTCTTTGAGGTATGCAATCGCTGTTCCATCGACTGACCATCCAATGATCGGGCAATTGTTCACGGAGGCCGGGTGGACTATAATATGATTGAGTTATCATCGTCGGGGTGCCAATGTTTTTGGTGCGATCTAAATGCTTTGTCATCGTCGGGGTTCTTGGCCTTAGCGATTGCCATTCTGCGCTTTCCCAGGATGCGGGCGGCATTTTAGCTGAAGGCTCGTCCGACATTGATACTCTGATTTGGCCGCCTCCACCTCCCGTCATGGAGTCGTTGGCCGAGCGTCACGATCCTTTTTTTGCATCGCGACCGTCGATGGCGCTTTTTCCGACGTGGATATTTCCCTTAGGAGTTGCTTCAACGCCGGGCTCGCTAATCCCTGAGTCACGGTCTTTGATTTCAGGGACGGCGGGATCAGGTAAGGGGTCGACTCGTTCTCCCGCGCTTTTTGCGCCGCTGGACACGGTTTCGGAAGAGGGTGCTCTGACCTTTCAGCATGGGCAGGCTTCGTCACAAGGTTTGTTTTTTTTGAGTGCTGCTTTGGAAATTCAACGCACAAGCCTCAAAAAAAGAGGCAAAAGTCAGACGTTTAGTACGGTCGTAACTGAAATGAGCGATGTGCCTTCGGGCTTGATTACTGTGGCGACCAGGCCAAGGCCTGGTCTTTGGATTGGCGGTGGTTATCAATCGCGACGTTATCTCTCGAGAACAATCAATGAAGTCATGGTTTCCGCTCAGAAAGGCTCCACTGAGACCAAAGAGCAACGCGATGCAAATCAGAAATTTTTCGGTATTGAGTATCAGGGACGTTGGGCTCACGCGGCTGCGGAGGTTAGCATTGATGGAGATGATCGGCGCCCAGCCATAACCTATTCGGTCCCCGTACGTTTTGCTCTGGGTGATCAATTTTGGCTTGGTATTGGGCTTGGACGTTCGGAGGCGGATGATCAGCTCAATAGTGAGACCGTTAAAACGAGTGACTACGAGGTTAGCGCAGGTAGGCAAGGGCGTCATTGGGCATTTGAGCTAGGGGGTGGACGTCAGGCCAGCCTATTTCGATCGACTTCTGGGACTGGTAATGCCAAGGCTTCGCGTCTTTTTGTTCAAATCGGCTGGGGCTCGATGCTGGGGTGGCGGCTTTTGGTGCGTTTAGATACCAAGTCTTATGATTCTAAAAATAGTAATTTTATTGTAGACAAGGGCCAGGTTTCTTCGGGCACTGTAGGTTTGACCTATGTTCGCTAAGTCAATGGTGCGCAGGGGTTTGTCAAGCCGACGTACCTACTATAAAATATAGAAAACCCATTCCAAGGAGTGTCCATGACGATTGAAGCCCTACGTCAAGAGATCTCGGAGCTGCGTCTTGAAGTAACGCGACATCCTTTATTCTTTCGGAAATGGTCATTGCGGGATTTGCAAATAGTCATGGAACATCATGTCATTGCAGTCTGGGACTTTATGGCGCTCGCAAAAACACTCCAGCGCGGACTGACAAGTATGGACTCGCCTTGGCTACCACCAGAGGATCCAGCGGCAGCTAGGCTTATAAATGAAATCATTGTTGCCGAGGAGAGTGATCACATCGACTCTCTGAACTTTCTCGGCAGCCATTTTGAGCTATACATAGCGGGTATGGAAGAGGTGGGAGCCGACGTCACGGCAATTGAACGGTTTATGGCGGGGCTTGCAACAGGAACGCCTTTCTTAATTGCTTTGGAGTCTAGCCGTATTCCGCCTGCGGCACAAAAGTTCACTCGTCATACCATGACGATGAGTCAGCGCTCATTACATGAGGTGGCTGCAAGTTTCCTGTTTGGTCGAGAAGACGTCATCCCCGAGATGTTTCAACGTGTGCTCCCACTTCTGCCTGAAATCGGTTGTGCTCATTTTCGCGCCTATCTCGAGCGCCATATTCAGATCGATCATGAAAATCATGCGCCTATGGCGGTTAGGTTGTTGGAAAATCTGTGTGGTCGAGGACTAAACCAAAAGCGATGGCGTGAGGCAGCCGATGCCGCAGCGGCGTCCCTGGCAGCTCGGCGTCGTCTTTGGGATGATGTTCTCGCGGCGCTGGATGCATCAGCTGGGTCTGGGGCTGATGTCCCTGCACATGGCTTAGTATCGGAACTTGAGCCGTCGATGTTCCGCTTTTAAACCTTTAGCGTTTATGTTAGTTGACGCCTCCCAGGTGGCGGGAGGTGTGTATGCGGTTGGGCAAACTTTATTTATTATTGGCAGCGTTGCCGGTTTTACACGTGATAGTTAGCGGCTGTGGAGCACATACTCGTCAAATCTCGCGGATAAGTAATCAGGAGACATCTTCCGGCGTGTCTCGCCATCTGATTGGCACAATGTCATTTAACGTTTGGGACGATTTTGTTGTATCCGAGGCCGGCGTTAAGCAGGGATTAGATGGTAGCTGTCGTTTTGTTGAGCCATCCTTGAATGATGAGTCCACCCGGTGGAAACCTTTTCAGGTTTACTGGGTCATCTTCGGTGACTCATCGGAAGTTCGCAATGGAAGAACGCTTACGGGATTTTTCGGCTCACAGGACCGGGTTGATTCAAATCTAATTACCAATCTTTCCGGAGAAACAGCCGTTGGCTTTAGCTACGTAAATCCGGCAATGTACCGGGTCATCGATATTTCCCCGGGAATTTCTGGTGCAGAAGGCGCAACACTTGAGACAACGCTTAACGTGATGGGACGCAAGGCGGTTGTACGATCTAAGACGTTTGTTTCTAATGGCCGTTGTGAGGTGTCGTCAGAGGTTTGTAACGGATCTGTGGATTGCTCAGCACCGGGTATGTTTGTGAAACTAGGTAATTTCCGCGTGACGCAAACGCTTCTCGGAATCCCAAAAGATGTTAGTATCGACCCTGAGCCGCAGCTACGCTGGCATTAAACCAGTGACTTGCTCAGTTGAGATGAGCAAGTCTTCGCAACATGGCAAATGTATAGATCCCCGTTTTGTGTCCGTCGGTGAATTGAATCGACATGGCATACTGACCGACGGATTCAATTTTCAAGGGACGAACGGTTTCCGCGACCTGCTCCGGCTTCAGAATCTGCTCATGAGTCCACTCATCAATACACGTGGCGCAGGGGCATTTCCGGCGTAGTTCCACCACATCAAAGCGCGATGATTCATTGTCAGTCCATGTGATGCCGAGGGTGCGATCATCCATTTGGCTGATTGATTTGACGCGGACTGCTGGTCCTTTGGCATTGGTAAGTGACGATTCGGGCTTCATAATGGCTGATCCATTCCTTAATTCTGACTATTCCATACGATGGAGAAGTGATTGAGAGCGTCTTTGTAGGCCTCATGGATAATCGAAACCTGCGACGCAACGGCTCCGGCAATCTCAGTATATGCTTTTGCTGCGCTCGACGCCGGGTGCGAAACGACCGCAGGCGAGCCTTGATCACTGGCTGTCGCCACGGATGGCTCCAACGGAACATCACCGAGAAAGCTGATACCAAACTCTTTGGCCACGCGTGCGCCGCCGCCGTCTCGGAAGATGTGGTGCTTCTTGTCACAGCCATCACAAACAAAATAGCTCATGGTCTCGACCACGCCAATAACTGGCACTTTCATGGTGTCAAACATGGCAATCGCTTTACGCACGTCAATTAACGCGACGTCTTGAGGCGTGGTTACGACCACGGCGCCGGTGATGGGTGCGGTCTGTGAAAGGGTTAGTTGGATGTCTCCAGTCCCCGGAGGGTAATCGATGATCAAATAGTCAAGATCACCCCAGTTGACCTGGGTTAGAAATTGTTTGATGACCCCTGATACCATCGGACCGCGCAGGATAGTGGCCTTGTCACCGCCTGCAAATAAACCGATCGACATGATTTTGACGCCGGCTGCCATGGGCGGATTGATCAGGTTGCTGTTACTTTGCATCGGCGCATCTGGTCTTGTCATATGTGGTATTGATGGTCCATACACATCAGCATCCAAAAGACCAACTTTAGAACCGCGTGCAGCTAAAGCGTAGGCCAGGTTGACCGCAGTTGTAGATTTACCGACGCCGCCTTTACCAGACGCTACGGCAATAATGTTTTTCACCTGTCCTAAGCTGGCGGCAATGGGGCTACCGGCTGGCGTGACCTGGCCGCGCGTTGTGGCAGTCATATTTACCGAGACGGTGCCGGCGTTAGGAAGATTTTTAAGAGCCACTTCCGCCTGAGTTTTGATGCTGTCTTTAACTGGGCATGCGGGAGTTGTTAAGTTGATGTCTAGCTTGATGTCAGTACCAGAAATTACAACATTACGAACAAAGCCAAGGCTCACAATGTCTTTGCCGAGATCTGGGTCCATAATGCTGGATAGTGCAGATCGCACCATATCTTCTGTGATGGACGATGGTCGCCCAAGGATTTTCTCTTGCATGGATTTAATCAGGCTCATGGATCAGTGTCCTTCATGCTCTTCAATGAAACGTTGGGCTTGAATGGCAGCCTGACAGCCCATACCTGCGGCTGTAATAGCTTGCTTGAATGTTGGGTCAGCGATGTCACCGGCAGCAAAAACCCCAGGAGTTTTCGTGGACGTATGTTGCGTAGTCTTAATGTAGCCATGGGAGTCAATATCAACCCAGGGAAGGAAGATGTCGCTATTTGGCTTGTGACCAATCGCCATGAAAAGACCATCGACTTTTAGCTCTTGGGTTGCGCCAGTCTCAACATGTTTGATTACAAGGCCATTGACGCCGCTTTGATCATGAAGTGGCTTTTCAATGACGTACGGAGTCATGATTTTAATTTTTGGATTGTTGAGTACGCGGTCCACCATGATCTTGGAGGCGCGAAACTCGGCGCGGCGATGGATCAGGTACACCTGAGAGCAAAGTTTAGATAGATAGTTTGCTTCTTCCATGGCGCTGTCGCCACCGCCTGTGACGGCCACGACCTTGTTGCGATAAAAAAATCCGTCACACGTTGCACAAGTGGAGAGGCCACGTCCCATGAGTTCGGCTTCCTTTGGTAAGCCAAGGGTTTTAGCAGTTGCCCCCGTTGCGATGATGACGGCTTTTGCCGTGATCTCTCCGGAGTCAGTCCAGAGCTTGAACGGACGTTTTGAGAAGTCCACCTTCGTGACGGTTTCATAAATTATTTTTGTACCGAAACGCTCTGCTTGCGAAGTCATCTCAGTCATCAATTTTGGACCCATGATCCCATGTTCAAAGCCTGGGAAATTTTCCACCTCGGTCGTAGTCGTCAACTGACCGCCATGCATTGTTCCCGCATAGATGACAGGTTTGAGGTTTGCGCGTGCGGCATAGATGGCAGCGGTCAGTCCCGCCGGTCCAGTTCCGATAATCACTACGTCTAGCATGGTCAGCTCCCAGCATCGATCGGGTTGTCAGTCTTTGTGTCGGGAAAGATCATACGAAAGACAGCTGCCAAACGAAAGCAATAACCGGCAGTAAACATAGGGAACACTCAGCATTTGATTAAATTTTATGCTACAACAGGGTTTAGGGGCTTGATTGTCTGACAAAGTCCCTGACATTGACCGAGACTACGTAACCGCTTTAACCTCGATGAGGCTTTCTTGCGCGGGTCCAAACACAGTCCAAAATAGGTACAATTAATATGAGCCAACCGATCATTCATCTCTATGAAGTCACCATTTTAGAGCATCATTTGGATGCCTACGGGCATGTTAACCATGTGGCATATATCAGTCTTTTTGAGCAAGCCCGCTGGGAGATGGTCCATCAGGCCGGATGTGGTTTGGAATATGTGCATCAAACGGGAGTGGGGCCAGTCGTTGTTGAGATCAAAACAAAATTTCGCAAGGAACTACGACTTAGACAAAAAGTAAAAATACGCAGTCAAATGGTGCAGTGGCACTCTAAGATTGGGACCATTCGTCAAACCATTATCGACGATCAAGGCGTCGTATACTGTGATGCGCTGATCACACTGGGAATGTTTGACATGAAGCTCAGAAAACTTGTCTCGGCTGACGACAAGTGGGCGGCCGCCATGGGTGTGGAGTTTAAGTCTGACTCCCCTCAGTCTTTAAAACCTGGCAAATGAGATGCCTTCGGGTGCTTAGACCACAGAACTGCCTCGTTTATGGCCTCTTTGTAATTTGACTCGAGTAAAACTTTGTCCACCACTTTTCTAAAGTAGTTAGCCCAAATAAATTGTTGGTAGTAAACAGGCTCTTCGTTAAAAGCTCCCTCCTCCTGCGCATCCTCTGCTAAGGAGCGGTAGGGATCATCTTTTAAAGCGAGTATTTTCGCTGGCAGAGAACGGGGGTCCTGGTTGCCAACGCCGTTTTCATCATAGAGCCACACAAGTTGCTCTGACTTTAGTTTCGCCAGGAACGCGTCAATGGTCATGTTTGAGTAGTCGTGTATAACGCGCATGTAAAGTACGAGGATGGACTCCTCAGCAAGTGCTCGCGATGTGTGATGGCCGTCAACGATGTAGTAGACTGAATCAGGACCTTTCACTGCTGGCAAAATTTTTTTCTTTAAATACTCATCAATTTGATCTGGTCTATCTTTGATTTTTCTGAGTTTTTCCCTTTTTTTCTCGACGTCTCGATACCCAACGGCAAACTGGGTGGGATGAATAGCCGTTGGCGACGTGCTACAAATCGTTTGGACGATTGTTTCTGGACTGCATGGTGCAAAACTAATACCCGTCAATGAATCATCTTTAAGGTGGCTGCGCGGATCCTTTGTTGCAGAGCACGAGGGCCCCATAGCCACAATCAGGAAGACGCTGAGCAGTAGATTTTTTTTCATAACTGGGGTTCCTCAATCTTGGGCGCGCAGCCCCTGACTTGAAGGTTTGCATCCAATGCACAAACTTCGATGTCTTTGACGGTATCTTTAGGCATGTTCAGCAGGACCTGAGATTTTATCGTTCGCGCCACTTTTGCGGGAGCATCAGATGTCGTCATCGTCACCTGATAACGAGGGGCTGTGCTTTTAGACCACTCGATCAGGATGTAGGGGGTGTTTCCTTTTTTTGTCGTGGATACTTTAACATCCGAGGGGGCTAATTGACCTGGCTCTGTTTGTACAACGTCAAAAAATGTTTCTGCCCAGGCACTACTCGCTGTCACATCATCACGAATTCCGTTGGCCCGAACGCGAACTGTATAACGGCCCGGAGGAAGAGCTGGCAATCGTCTGCGCGTGCGGTCGCCCTCAAGTGTAAACTGTTTGGCAGGATTGCCAGAACTACCAAGGATTTCAAGATCAATAGAGTCCACATCACCAGTTGCTGACCATTGCACTCGCTGCTCAGTCAGTGCCTCGACGGGTACAGCGAGTCCTTCGGTGGGCTCCACAATTTTAATTTTAGGTCGCTCTAACACGGGTGCTGCTTCCGACTGCGGCTTGATGGCGCTTGGCTCTTTTGCTGCATCGGCACTCGAGTCACTGGTGGCTAATTTACGAGTGGCTGAGGCTTTTTTTTCGGCGATACCATCGGTGGGTGTGTCGCCTTTGACGTGAAATCGTCGCGAGCCGGAGATCAGTCCTCCGGTGTTTACGGACCAGCTGTATGAACCTGAGGCTAGTGTGATGTCTTCGCGGGCTTTTGATGCCTCGTGAATCGTCATCTCGCCTGTAGCTAAATTACGTACAAGAATATTGGCGTTACCCAAGGGCTTGTTGGAGTGCCAAGAAAACAACACAGCCGCAAATCCCTCTTTGGCGATGATGAATTGCTCTGGGGCGGGTGAGTTAATCCAAATAGCGGGGTCTTTTGGGTTTGATAAGAGAAAGGGGGAATTTAGGGAAGATACTAATTTAGCTTCACCACCGGAGGGCGTTGCTTTTGCCTCTCCGGCCCTCGCTTCCACGAGTGCAAATTGCTGCCCTGCGGGCCGGCTGACAATCATTTCAGCCAGAGAGGATAAGTTCAAGGATCCAAATTGCGTGGCCACCAATAAGTCCCCGGGAATAGACCCGTGTTTTACCGTGATCTCACCGCTGAGAAGATGAATTCTGGTGGCTGCCTGCGAAGACTCAATCTCAATTGAGGTATCAGGTCCTGCTAACACACTTCCCATGGGCCCGACAATTTTCAGCATGCCGCCAGGGCCTGTCTTTAGTGAACTATCTGAAAGTATGGGGTCGTTTGAAGCTGCGGGCTTCCAAGCTTGGCTTCGCGCATGTCGGATTTCAATGCGGCCATCAAGGTCGCTTATTCGGCCGATCACGAAGTTTTCATTTATTCGTCTATACCGTGCCGCAAAAAATAGCGTTGTCGCTAGAGCGATGAGGCCGATAATGATCAGAATGATGGAATTGCGCCCGTTCTTCACCATGAACGTACTTTCTGCAAAGAGACACAAGATTTGTTAAGGAAACTTTGACATGCCATGAGCAGTAGCGCAACTTTTATTTAACCATGATTACGTGTAGTTAAGAACGTTCTAGATGAACCTTGATGGGTGCGATCAGCCGTTCGGATTGTATCGCAGGATCCACGGGGGATCCTGCGTTTAGACTGTAAAGGCAAGTCTCCTTGACGATTCAAGGCAGATCGATAAAAATTCTGTAATACTTTTATGGAGATATCAGGTATGGCCACGTTACAATCGATGGATGACATATTTAATTTCACAAAATATCCCTTTAAAGATCCAAGCTCGCCTGCCTATGCGCAGCTCGTGAAGCGATGTCAGGATGAGTTGGCAAAACATGGTGCCTGTGAATTTCCAGAGTTTGTCACACCAGCAGCTTTGAAAGCTCTGATTGAGGAGTCGGCAAAGCTCGCAAAAAACGCATTCTTTAGCACCGTGACTGGTAATGCATATCTTGAGGCGGTTGATACGACTAAGCCTGAGGGGCACCCTAAGCGCATGACGGAGGTCACATCACTGGGTGTTGTTGCGTACGACGAATATCCAAAGGATGCCGTCCTACGTCGCATCTATGAATATGAACCGATGATGAAGTTTATTGGCGCGGTATTAAACTTGAAAAGTATTTACCGCTACGCAGATCCCATGGGTGGTTTAAATCTGGCGGTGATGAAGGATGGTGATTATCTTCGTTGGCATTTTGACCAAACCGACTTTGTAACCTCACTTTCTATTCAAAACGCAGACATTGGAGGCGAGTTTGAATACGCTCCCATGACACGTAATGCAAAGGACGAGTGTTACGATGATGTCAAAAAAGTATTAGTTGGCTCGCATCCCGGCATCGTCAAAATCGCTAACTCTCCTGGAACTTTAGTGCTGTTCATGGGGCGCTACTCCATTCATCGCGTGACAAAAATTCAAGGGTCTGTCCCGCGGTTGATGGGTCTTTTGGCCTATGATGAGAAACCTGATGTGAATAGCACCGATCACCTGCGCCAAATGCGTTATGGACGGACTAAGCCCTACAGCTCCTGAGAAAGGCGGCCGATGATGATTCAGCACAAGGAAAAAGCTCTCAAGTGGTTAAAAGGATCGCCCAAGAGATTTTTGATTGGTGGTCAATGGGTCGAGGGTTCCGGTCTTAAGCATTTTGATGTGATAGACCCGTCCACAGAACAGGTTCTCGGAAGTTTACCCGAGGCTAACTCAGAAATCGTAAGTCAGGCGGCTCAAGCTGCCCGTGATGCGTTCAAGTCCAAAGCGGCAGGATCTTGGTCCACCAAGACACGTCGTGAGCGAGCGGACGCTTTAAAGGCGATTGGTCGATTGATTCGTGAGCATGCAGATGAGTTGGCAGCCATCGAAACGCTGGCTAACGGCAAGACGTTCAAGGAAGCGCGTATCGATGATCTGACGGAGTCGGCAGACGTTTTCGACTACTACGCAGGATGGACTGATAAGTTTTATGGAGAATCGGTTCCAGTAGATCCGCCCTTCATGAACTACACGGTCCATGAGCCGGTGGGTGTGGTTGGATTGATTGTGCCATGGAATTTTCCGTTGCTTCTTGGTTGCTGGAAGCTGGCGCCGGCTCTTGCGATGGGCAACACCGTGGTGATGAAACCAGCGAGCAACACGAGTCATTCGATGATTCGACTGTTTGAGATTATCCACGACGCCGGGATTTTGCCTCATGGTGTTTTGAATATCGTGTACGGAGACGGTGAGCCTGGATCTGCCGTTAGTTCCAGTCCATTAATCGATAAGGTTTCGTTTACGGGTAGCACCGTGGTCGGAAAGAAAATCTTGGCCGGATCGTCTGCGTCTAACCTTAAGTCAGTGACGCTTGAGCTTGGTGGTAAGTCACCGAATATTATCTTTGGTGATGCTGGGAACCTGGATGCAGTTGTCGACCGCTGTTTTACGGCGATGTTCTGTCATAAAGGTGAAAAGTGCAGTGAGCCGACCAGGTTCATCGTTCACTCAAGTATCTACGAAAAGTTTGCCGCAAAACTTGTGGCTCTGGCCGAGGCTTACAAAGTTGGCGATCCATTTGCTGAAGATACGCAGCAAGGTGCTCAGGCGAACCGTCAGCACTTTGAAAAAATTCTTGGTTACATCGAAAAAGGCAAAAAAGAGGGCGCGAAACTTCTGACTGGCGGTACTCGCGTCACTAGCGTGAATGGTGGTAAGGGATTTTTTGTCAGGCCAACGATCTTTGGTGACGTCAAAAACTCTATGGTCATCGCTCAAGAGGAAATCTTTGGACCAGTTTTATGTTTGATCAAGTTTGAAACTGAGGAAGAAGCCGTTGCTATCGCCAATGACACTCAGTATGGCTTGGCTGCGGGATTTTACTCGGCCGATGCGTCGCGCTGTCAGCGCGTAGCTCGGCAGCTTGATGCGGGAATGATCTTTATCAATCACTATGGTTGCTATGACTTCGCGTCTCCATTTGGCGGCTTTAAGCAAAGCGGGTGGGGCAAGGAGATGGCGATTCATTCGCTGTCGGCCTACACCAAAACCAAATCCATCTGGATGAAGTACTAACTGAGTTGACGCAGAGGACTTTGCGCCCGTGATCTCAAACATTAAAACAGCGGCAACTTTTGGCTCCTACTACTACGAAGATGTGGCCGCCTTGCAGGACCGGTCGGTGGCAGAGGACGAACGCTGGTTTGTGCCAGGCCGAACGGAAGGTTTTAACAAAATCAGAGATCTTACGGAAACCGTCAGTGTCGGTTTGGTTAAAGATGGTCAAACGTTCTGGGGCGACTGTGTCGGTGTATCCTATGCAGGCAAATCTGGTCGAAAGGGACTATTTCGTCACGCGTCAGGCCTGAAGGATTTAAATGACGTCGTGATCCCTTGGCTTAAGGGTCGCGATATCCGTTCACTGCGCGCATTTGCAAAAGAATGGCATGAGTTTTCAGCGTCTCTAAAATCTCCGCTGCATCCGGCCATCGGCTACGGCGTCAGCCAAGCAGTTCTGAGTAGCTTGGCCCCCGAGGGTGATCACTTTCGCGTGATTGCAAAAGAGTGGGGCTTGCAAGGAACGATGGCCATGATTCCTCTTCAAGGTTCCTGTGGGAATGATCGCTATGCTGGCGCAGATAAAATGATGGCTCGCAAGTTGGCTGCATTGCCGCAATCACAAGTGGACGATGTGCCAAACCAGCTTGGCGCAGACGGTACAGTACTTCGGGACTATGCCAAGTGGCTTAAGCAAAGAATTCTAAAATTTGCTCATCCTGGCTATAGCCCGGTTGTATCACTTGATGTGCATGGTGGACTTGGCAAAGTTTTCGCTGGTGACGTCAAGAAGGTCGCAGACTTTCTTGTTAACGTAGAAAAGGATTTGGCCCCCTTTCAATTCAGGATTGAAAGTCCAATGCTGGCCATGTCAGTGGACAGTCAAATTGAGCTTTATCAAAAATTAAAGACTGCTCTCAGAACTCGAGGGTCGAAGGTGCTGCTGGCTGCTGATGAGTGGGCCAATACGAAAGACGATATTATCAAGTTTGCAGACTCCGGCTGTGTCGACTTGATTCACATCAAGTGTCCGGATCTTGGTTCTATAGCCCACGTAGTTGATGCAGTGCTGCATGTAAAAAGTCGCAAAATTCAATGTCTCCTTGGTGGTAGCTGTGTTGAGACCGATCTATCAACCAAGATGACGGTGCATGTTGCGATGGCGACGCAGCCTGATTTTCTGCTCGTGAAGCCCGGAATGGGGTTTGATGAGGGGTTTGCAATTTGTCATAACGAGATGGCGCGAATCATTGCCCGGTAATAGTGATGGGAATCCCCTCTTATGGTCTTTCTGCCGTCCTTTAAAGCTCTGATCTCTCAGGACGGGTTGGCCGCGTATGATCCGAGTTTTTTTACCCCGGAAGAGTCGACGCAGCTGCAAGAGCGGCTTATTCAAACTGTGCCATGGCGGCAAGACCCGATAAAGATTTTTGGCAAATCCATGATGCAGCCTAGGCTCACTTGTTGGATGGGTGATCCAGGCGCCATCTACAAGTACTCAAGCTTGACCCTTGATCCTGAGCCTTGGACGTCAGAAGTTACACGTATTAAAGAAAGCTTAGAGAGTGCGCTGGGTGTCATCTTTAACAGCGTTCTTCTGAATTATTACCGCGACGGAAATGATAGCATGGGCTGGCATCGGGATAATGAGAAAGAGCTTGGGAAAGATCCAGTGATTGCGTCAGTGACTTTTGGAGCAGAGCGGCGTTTTTTACTGCGACGTCACAAAACAAAAGACGATCAGATATCACTAAAACTTGGACATGGAAGTGTCTTGGTTATGTCTGGCGCGTTGCAGGAATTTTGGGAGCATAGTGTGCCGAAGACTGGTAAGCTTTCTGCAGCGTCGATTGGTCCTCGTATCAATCTTACCTTTAGGCGGGTGTTTAGATAGTCATAGGTTGGCAAAGTGGTTGCAAAAGCTGAAAAAACATCAAAATTACTGGTAATCTTCGGCAATCAACTATTTCCCATGAAACACCTGCCCAAGGCAGCAGGTCTTAAGGTTTTCATGGCTGAAGATCTGGAGCTTTGCACTTACTACCGTTTCCATAAGCACAAGATCATTTTATTTTTGGCCGCCATGCGCACCTATGCCGAAGATCTGAAGTCTCAAGGCTATGATGTGCATTATGTCGCATTGGATGATGACAAAGCTCGGGCTAAGTCCTACATGGATAAGCTTGAAGATTTTGTGCGATCGGCTTCGTGTCAGGAGCTTTTGACCTTCGAAATTGAAGACAAGTTTATGGAGTCGCGCGTCGCTGCGTTTGCGAAAAAGCAGAAGCTTTCTCACACTGTGATGCAGAGTCCCATGTTCTTGACGTCTCGATCGGATTTTCAGGCTTATCTGAAACGCTCCAAAAAGCCATTTATGAAGACCTTCTATGAGCAGCGGCGCCGTGAGCTCAAGATTCTGATGAATCAGGATGGCACTCCAGTTGGTGGTAAGTTTAGCTTTGATGAAGAAAACCGAAAGCCTCTACCTGAGACGGTTAAGCCACCAGGAATCCCTCCTGCGGCGAAAAATGCTCATGTGAAGGTTGTGAGCAGTGTGGTGGACAAGTTATTTAAGTCCCATCCCGGAGACAGTAAGGGCTTCTGGCTTCCCGTTTCCTACGCAGAAAGCTGTGAGTGGCTAGACGACTTTCTGGCAAGGCGTCTTGAGACTTTTGGACTGTACGAAGACGCTATTACAAATCGCGAAGCGTTCCTGTTTCATTCGGTGCTATCTCCGATGATGAATCTTGGCTTGCTGACTCCTGATGAGATTGTCCGCCGGACCTTAGAGTTCGCGCGGAAGAAAAAGGTTCCGATCAATAGCCTCGAAGGTTTTATTCGTCAGGTGATTGGTTGGCGGGAGTTTGTGCGTGGCATTTACCAAAACTTCAGTGAGCGTCAGGATAAGGAAAATTTTTTCGGTCACACGAGAAAGCTCACTAATTCTTGGTATGACGGTACCACGGGCCTTCCACCTTTAGATGATGCCATCAAGAAGACACTAAAATACGGCTGGTCTCATCATATTGAACGCTTGATGATCATCAGCTGCGTGATGCTGCTGGCCCAGGTAGACCCGCGGGAGGTTCACCGCTGGTTTATGGAGATGTATGTCGACTCTTCAGACTGGGTGATGGGGCCTAACGTCTACGGGATGGGTCAGTTTAGCGATGGTGGAATATTTGCAACCAAGCCCTACATCTGCGGCTCAAACTATATTCTCAAAATGAGTGACTACGATAAGGGTCCCTGGTGCGACGAATGGGACGGCCTTTATTGGAAATTCGTCGCCGAGAAATTCCAGTTCCTTGGCAAAAACCCTAGACTCTCGATGATGGTGGCCATGTGGGGCAAGAAGACCAAGCCGCAAAAAGACGCTCTCCTCGCAGCGGCGGATCGCTTCTTAGAACGTAATACAACAATTTAGGGACACACGACTAAACCCAAATTGATTGATCATTAAGTTAGGGTTTTGTCGTGTGTCCCCAAATAGTAGTCCATAGAATGCGAACCAGTCGGGTGGCACCAATTCACCAATTCCCATTACAAAACCCCAACTCCGACGTCGGAGTTGGGGTGAGGGAGTATTCTATTAATTTAACGAGAAAAACTATCTAAATCGGACAGATCTTACAATTGCCTCGGGATCTCTGGATCCATGCACGGACCTATCTTTAGAGAAGCAAACATCAACATTGGTGGCAGTGGCGGGGAGAGTCGCTTCATAAGTTTTTTGTTCAGATCCTGACCAGCGTGTAATAAGTGCGCTTCGATTATTATAAAATAGGGAAAGGTAGTCAAAGCTTTGCTCTGAGCGAATGTCAAAATCGAGAATAACTTTAGTGGTTCCAAATGGTCTTAAATAACTCAAGCAACTATTGATAGAATGCATTTGAAATGTGGTTGATTGGTAGGTTCCTGATCCCACCCCTGACTCTCGCCAATAGTTACCCACCGAAGTTGGTCCAGCCCTGTCAGAGAAGTAGACTGTTCCAGAAAACGTTTGTGATTGTGCAGAGGTCCCGTCATTTACGTCAATGCGATATTGTACTTGACCCGTTGGGCAAGTAATCCTCACTCGTAACTCTCCGGCGGTCCTCGTGGGGTCTGGAGTCGTCATCTCACAGTTCGTACTTCGATCAATTGGGACCCCTGTTAGCTGCAATGATAACCGATCAACACTCATTGCTTTGAAGGTCCATTCCCATGATGTGCCAGTGCTAGTAAGCACGAGACTGCTCGTATCTGGTGTGGAGATCCAAGTTGGCGCATCGTAAACGTTATTAACTGTGACTGTCAGTTCTGCGTTCGTCAATACGCCTGAGCCTGCTCTAACATTAATTTTTTCATTTCCAAAATAATTTAAGGGTGGGGTGATTTTTATGCGTCCGCCATCGGACTGATTGGAACGGTCAACGTCTATAAGCCAACCCTTTGATATCAGAGCATCATTATTACCGAGCGTATAAGAAACTAATCCGTCAGCATCAGAGGCTCTTATGGTGCAAATTTGCTCTGTCTGGTCTTCTGTGATCGCGCATGCCAGCGAGGAAGTGACAAATTCCGTAGGATCTTCGACACCAGCCACAGTTACAGTTATTTCTCCGTTCGAACTAAGGCCGGCTGGGTCTTGGACCGAGTATGCGATTTTCTGAATACCATTGAAATTTGAGGGAGCTACATAACAGATTCTTGTTGTTTCAATTGTGACGCCTGGCGCCTGCATTGGACTCATGACTATTTCATCGAGGTTATTATCAACGTCAACGGCCAGACGATCTTTTTCAAAACAAATTCTTTCTGGCGAATCCTCAGTTAGCGGATGAAATGGAGACAGTGCTCGTGGACTATCGTTGACCGGATTGACGCTTATTTCAATCACTAGCGGTGTGGAGCACACGGCAGGCTCAGAGCCTCTTTCACAGGCGCTAAGTGAGAATGTGTCAGATCCGTTGAAGTTTTCATTCGGTCTAAATGAAAAGCGGTTTCGATCCAAATCAAGACTTAGCAGGCCATGCTCCGGTTGGCGTGAAACAATAACGTCAAGTGCGTTTAATTCTATATCGCTGAGCTCATACGAGAACTCTCTCGTTGTGTCCTCATCAATTGTGATGATTGGATCTATGGAACCTGCTAAGGCAATGACGGGGAGATCGTTCACTGCATCAACACCTATTGGAACCGTTACTTCGTCCGACCATTTATCCCCAGACCGAGCTCTGTATCTGAATTCATCAGTTCCACTCCAGTTTTCACTGAGTCTGAATGTCAATACACCAGTCGCAATATTTAGTTCGGTTGGGATTTGCCTTGGTGGCGATGTAACTTCATAGTGAAAGCCCTGGTTAGGAATATTAGAGGATGCTGAAAGTACAACGTTGCACTGTTCGTCTTCGCGACAGCTAACTGAAAGTGCGCTAGCAACAGGCTTTTCACCGACTAAGTTTGGTGAAATCTTAATCACGCCTGGTTTTGATTCTTTGCCATTTGATCTGGCTTTTATTTCAAACTCGTCGTCAGCTGTCTGTCCGGCCGCAAGTGTATATACGAAATCTTTTCTCGACAGCGTCGCGCTACCGTTTACGGGCGGTTTGGAAATCCAGATCTCGACAGCTGAATCGTCAATATCTTGGCAGGCTATAGAGGCCCGAATTTCGGTCGCAGTTTTAGCGCCGAATATTTGGCTAAGACAGATTGGCGCATCATCCACAGGATTTACTTTGATTGATACGGGTCTGGCAGTCGATGCATTTGACCCGTCTATAACTCGAACAGAGAAATTATCGCGCCCCGAATAGTCCGGATCTGGTGAGTATTTTAAGGATGCATTAGCTGCATCTATCTGAACCTCGCCATGCTTAGGAGAATCCATTATCTCAATGCGTAAGCTGCCAGTAGTTGTGGTTCCGATTCTCAGAGGAATCAACTTTGTCGAGTCCTCATCCACTTCAACCAAGGCGATGGCATCTAATTCGATGCCGGATGTGATTGTTGAGACCCTACCAACCGTCGCATCCCCAGAGGCGGCCGTGGGCTTGACCTCAGACTTTGTGGTTTCCGGACCAGACGTACAGCCATAAGCCAGCAGTGCACTCAAAATGCCCAAATGTTTAACCACCCTTTTCATAAAGCCCCCTCCTTTTTACTCGCCCACACCCACTCATGAGACGCATTGGACTCAGTCTGGCGACGAGTTATGAAGAGGGGGTCGGTTCAGATCAGGAGGATCATGAGCAAAAAATTACAAATCCTTTAAAAATTAATATTTACAGTATCTTATGACGGACGGGAGCGCCTCATATTTGTCATTTTGGTGCTTAGATGGCAGAGGGTTGTAAGCATCCAATTTATGTAGTGAATATTTTTAGGTTTCAAAAAACGCCAACAATTTCAGTTATTCTGAGCTATATTAGAGGGCTGTTACGATCTCGGTTTCCGGATGCTTTGAGTTTGGAGTGTGGATTCATGACTGTTCGCAATATTCTTCTGACTGCGGCCCTGCCATATGCCAATGGCGACCTACATATAGGTCATATGCTGGAGCATCTTCTTTGTGACTTTTGGACTCGGTTCCAGAAGATGCGTGGCCATGATGCCATCTTTCTTTGCGCTGATGATACCCATGGCACGCCGATGATGATCGCAGCCCGCAAGCAGGGCATCACTCCAGAGCAGCTGATTGAACGCATGTGGACTCGACACGTCGAGGACTTCAAGGCCTTTGAAGTTCATCATGATCACTATTCATCGACCAACACCAAAACCAATCAGGAGCTAGCCAACTTTTGCTTTGAGCAAATGAAAAAGGCTGGAGTCGTCGATCATAAGCCAATGCGTCAGCTCTACTGCGATCACGATAAGATGTTCTTGCCTGATCGTTTCGTAAAAGGCACTTGCCCGAAGTGCGGAGCCCTCGACCAGTATGGTGATAACTGCGAATCCTGCAGCACGACCTACGATTCTTTGGATTTGAAGTCTCCCCGCTGCGCTATGTGCGGGGCCACGCCATCACCCAAGGATACAGAGCATCTGTTTGTGCGCCTTGAGGATTTCAGAGGCTTTCTGAAAGACTGGGTCCCTCATCATGTCCAAAAAGAGGTGAGCAATAAGCTAGATGAGTGGCTCGACGGTGAGCTTCTACCTTGGTGTATTTCTCGCGATGAGCCGTATTTTGGGTTTGAGATCCCAGGACACCAAAAAAAATTCTTCTACGTTTGGATGGATGCACCGATCGGCTACATTGCAGCCACCAAGGAATACGCCGAAAAACACGGTAAGACCCTTGATCACTACTGGCGTAACCCTAAATCAGAAGTGCTCCACTGCATTGGTAAAGACATTGTCCGCTTTCACGTGCTGTTCTGGCCTGCGGTGTTGAAGACAGCCGGCTTTAACTTACCTAAGCAAGTCATGGTTCACGGATTTTTAACCGTGGACGGCGTCAAGATGAGTAAGTCTCGCGGCACGTTTATTATGGCCAAGACTTACCTGAAGCATCTTGATCCGGCGTTCTTCCGTTATTACATGGCCTGCAAGATGAATAACGGTATTGATGACGTTGATCTAAGCTTGGATGATTTCACCAATCGCGTGAACTCAGATCTGATCGGCAAGATCACCAATATTGCGTCTCGTTCAGCGCAGATGCTCGGTCGCTTGGATAACAAAATCACGCCCATGGCAGCCGATGGCAAAGAGCTTGTGCACCGCGCACAGGCAAGATCTGAGGAGATTGCGAGACATTTCGAAGATCGTGACTTCGCCAAGGCCATGGTGGTCATCCGCGAGATTGCTGATGATGCCAATAAGTATTTTGACAACTATGAGCCGTGGAAACTTGTCAAAACAGACGAATTGAAAACTAAGCAGGTTCTTTCCGCCGCCCTAAATGTTTTCCGCGTGATGGCTGTATATCTGAAGCCGATCCTTCCAAGTTATGTCGAGCGTGTTGAAGCCTTATTTGGAGAAAAACCCTACACATGGGCGTCCGCTCAGCAGAGTCTTGAAAACCATACATTGCAAACATTTACGCACTTACTGCACCGCGTAGACCCGAAGAAGGTGGCCGAAATGATCGAAGATCAAAAGAAGGAATCCGCTGCAACGGCAGAACCGGCGCAAGCAGCTAAAGCCGCAAAGCCTTTAGCCAATGAAGCCTCATCAACCATTGAGATTGATGACTTTATGAAAGTTGATCTGCGTATTGCGCGAATTCAGGCGGCTGAGGCTGTCGAAGGTGCAGATAAGCTTTTAAGACTGACCCTTGATCTCGGCGGTGAGACGCGCAATGTGTTCTCCGGTATTCGCCATGCCTACAAGCCCGAAGATTTGGTGGGTCGATTGACGGTCATGGTTACGAATTTGAAACCTCGCAAAATGAAATTTGGCATGAGTGAAGGAATGGTCCTGGCCGCAGGGCCTGGTGGCAAAGATATTTTTATTCTCAGCCCTGACTCCGGCGCGCAGCCCGGCCAGCGAGTGACGTGATGGGTGAGGGGGATACGCCTGACAATCTCCTTGACCGGAATGCCCTCTTAGGCCGTTTATCTGTCGCACTTGTAAGAACCGCATATCCAGGAAATATTGGAGCAGCAGCGCGCGTCATGACTAATTTTGGCGTGCGCCGTGGCACATTGGTGTCCCCTCGCTGTGATATCAACAGTGTCGAAGCAAGGCAGTATGCGACAGGTCCCTCGGCGCTGACTCTAGCTACGATGAATACTGTCAAATCATTAGCGGACTGCTCCGCTGGCTACTCGTCTGTGATCGCGCTTACGCGGCGCACGGGTCAACTATGCAAGCCAAGTGTCAGTTTGAGTGAGATCCCTCAAAAACTTCAATCGGGACAGGTATTATTGGTGTTTGGCCCAGAAGAAGACGGACTGTCGGATGCCGAAATCAAACAATGCACAGATGTGCTGACCCTGGACGTTTCACCCATGATGCCAAGCCTTAACCTCAGTCATGCGGTCGCCGTTGTTTTGTCACATACATATGATCGCCTAAAGGCCGTGACATCAGAGCCTGCGCCAGCAAGTGTGGTGGACGCCACTGAGTTACTTTCCTTATTCGGATCCTTGGAAGCAAATTTAAAACGCTTGCAGTCGGCAGGGAAGCTTACCAATGCCGAGCGTCTGAGCCGTTTACTGTCTCAAACTTTAAGTCGCGCGCAGCTTGATGAGCATGAGCTCGCAGCTTGGCACGGGTTTTTATCACTTCTCAAATAATCACGAGTCTAATTCCTGCCATTTTGTCGCATTTGATCTCGCAATGGTCAAATTGACGGTCTTGAATTGTTTTGCGTTCACAGCCATGGTGTGCAGCGAGGGTGCTTTCTTTTTTAAAAGGAGGATTTATGAAAACGATGTGTTGCAAGCTCCTTGTCCATGCTCTGTCTGTGGTGCTTTTTGCCGGATCTACCGTTCCAGCGTTCAGCGAAACTACAGATCAGGGTGAAAGTGTCATTGAGCAGCTCGAGCTCGATGATCAGATTGAGCCGATGGGTGATGTTCAAAATCGGAATATGATGTGTCAGCGCTATAACTATGACTACCGTCGCTGTGTTGCGGCTGGTTGTCTGTTTGATGGTGGATCAGGTGTTTGTTACGGCCAAATGCATCCAGGTCCTCAGCCGTTGCCTCCTCCCCACCATCGTCCCAACTATTGTCAGCAGTTCAACTACAATCAATTCCAATGTAACCAGGCTGGTTGTTATTTTGATCACAGAACTGGAGCGTGCTTTGACGGGGGGCACTATCCACCACCGCCACCTGGTTACCGTATGATTTGTATTGCCGTTGATGCAGGCTATGAAGAGCATCCGCGAGGGCATGTTGGTATTGGTCACAATCGCTACGCTGCTGAGCAGGCGGCCCTTGGCGATTGTATGCGCTACCATGGACGCTGCCGTATCCGCGAGTGTCGATACCAGTAGATTTGATTACTTTTACGGTTTTTCCAGTTCCAACATCACGTGTGATTTAACAAAGGCATTGCGGGAGTTCTCGCAATGCCTTTGCGTCATTTGCATCAATTCGTGATGACGCATTTGGTACGAGATTGAAATTCCTCAGTATTTTTTTCTGATCGTGTTGGCATTGTTTTCGCTTGAGCTCATGTAGGAGCAAATAAGGGTGATTATTTGGAGGATTCTTATGAAAGCCATGCAAGCAATGACACGGAATGTGATTTGTGTCCATGAAACTGATGCCATCGAAACAGCGCGCGATATCATGAAGGAATGGGACATTCGCCACCTGCCAGTTGTTCGTGATCGCATGCTTGTCGGGATTCTTTCGGACCGAGATGTTCTTCTCCACACGAGTGGGGGGCAGATAGCCGGGGATGGACAAATTGCTGATCGCAGTGTGCGAGAAACTATGACTAAAAAGCCAATAACTTGCTGTTCTGCAGATCCTATCTCTTACATCGCCGGATTAATGTTGGATAACAAAATTGATTGCGTACCCGTCGTCGAGGAAGACGACGGTGAGTTGGTCGGTTTGGTGACATCTTTTGACTTGATTGAACTTCTACGTGAAAAAGACGTTTTAGATGCTTCCCGAACCGTTCCGTGGAACTATGCAGTTAAGCTTGCCGGAGGGGCGGCTGTTATTTACCCATGATCTCAGTGCGGTTTGTTGTGCAACTGCACGGGCTTTGCCTTGCGTGAAGCCCGGATGTTTATCATCTCAACAAAGACGCTGAATCCCATGGCAAAGTAGACATAACCCTTTGGTATGTGCATTCCGGCGCTCTCGCCTACGAGCACAAGACCAATCATCAACAAGAAGCTTAAAGCCAAGATTTTAATGGTAGGATGACGATCGACAAAATTGGAGATTCCTCCGGCGGCAAGTAGCATCACAATGAGTGCTATCACGTTAGCGGTAACCATAATTGCTAAACTTTGACTCATTCCAATAGCAGTAATGACGCTATCGATCGAAAATACGACATCTATCAACATGATCTGAGTGATGACAGCCGCGAGGCTTGCGTGGGCCAGACCTTTAGCTGCGGACTCATGTTCTTCGCCCTCGAGCTTACTGTGGATCTCTTTGGTGGCCTTCCACAACAGAAATAAGCCGCCTACAAAAAGAATGACGGACTTCCCGGTAATCTGGATGGAGCCAATTGTAGCAAACGGTTCTGTTAGTCCGGCAATCCAAGACATCACCGAAAGAAGAGCTAGCCTCGAAACAAGTGCGCCCATCAGGCCAGCTTTACGGGCGATATCCCGTTTCTCTGCAGGTAGTTTTCCAGCGAGAATTGAGATGAAGATGATGTTGTCAATACCGAGAACGATCTCCAATGCGGTCAGCGTGGCTAAGCTGACTAAACCTTCGCTGGTCATGAACGCTTCAAACATCGACGTAGCTCCTGTTTTGTCGTCATAAGTATTGTCCTAGTCTACAAGAGCCCGAAATAATTTGCCATCTTGTTGAAGCAGGGACGGTTTGCTAAACTGTTAGTCAGTCTTCCGAGGTCATAGTATAAATTTAAGCAATTTTTGAGGAGCTCTATGAATCGCTCATTCTTGCGACCATTTCTTATCTGTCTTGCGTCCTGTTTTTCTGCGTCTGTAGCGAAAGCAGAGGCGCCACAGCCAACCGGGTCAGTACACTTTGAGGCTGGTAAGTCTAATCCACAGGGAAAGCTGAAGGATTACTTAATGCCAGGCAATTTGTATCGTTTCGGAATTTTTGGTGGTGCTAAGGTGGATCTAAAGTTTGTTGGTGCGGTTGGTTTGGGCTGGGACTTCACGTTTTCTGAGCATAAGTTGAAAGATAACATGGAAGGACATTATCGCCGCGTCACGTGGGACTGGCAGCATGTGCCGCTCAGCTTCGGCTTTCTCTATGTCAAGCCAGGGCTTTCATGGGTTGTCACCAATGTTAAAATTCCGTCTCTCGGTGTTGATGAGTCCAGCATTCGTCCTGAGCTGATGTTTGAAAGTGGTATACGCGTGGGGCTCAGTCCTAATTTTGGGTTTTCAACTGGTGCTGTTGCGGAGTGGGCTTGGCTAGATACAGAAAAGACGTCTGCTGGCAAGGATTTGAATATCACCGGTAACTACGGAAGTTGGTTTGCAGGATTTACGCTGTCGATTTGATCGGCTTAGATTTTGAGATCTTTGAGGGGGACCAACGCATCCACGAGGAAGCGGTGGTCCCCCGTATGATTTGCAAGTTGTAAATGTTCCCATAATACCTTCTTTGGTGAAAAGCCAGCTGCCATTCCACAGAATGACATCATAAGCTGATCATTGGCTCCATCGCCAACGGCGATGCAAGACTTTGGGTTTAGTTGGTGAATCTTACACCATTGGCTGACGGCGTCACGCTTTCCGGCGGCGTCCACAATCTCTCCATCAACGTCTCCAGCGAGTTTGTCTCCGTTCCAGGCGAAACGATTAGCTCGAAAGTCTTTAAACCCTAGTTGCTGAGCCACAGGTCCCGCAAGATCAACAAACCCGCCACTTACGAGAAACATCGGAATACGCTGCTGATGACACCAGCTCGCAAGGTGAGTCATGCCACGGGATATGGTTGGTCTCACGTTGAGTACCTGTGATCGGTCCACGCCCTTGAGGAGGGCAAGGCGAGCTCGCAAGGACTCCTTAAAATCCATGCCGCCTGCCATGGCTGCCTTGGTCATGGCTTCAATTTCTTTTTGTTTACCTGACGCCTTAGCGATCTCAACTAAGGACTCTTCTTCGATCACCGTTGCGTCCATATCAAAGAATAAAGCGTCTGGTCGAATCAACTGGTGAGGAATGATTGCAGCCGATTGGCCAATTCTAATCTTTTCCAGTGCAAGATTGATCGTTGAGGCGTCGGCCTCGTCAATGACGCTGAACGAGTGTGAGCCACAGTTAAAAGTATGGTCAGCAGATCGGCCGATTTTTAGCAGATGATTGCTTTCAAGAACGATGCGGCAGGGGCGCGCTAGCCAGCTTTGGTGATCAGAAACGGTAACCATGAATTAATAAGCTCCCGGTGGGCTTCCTCTAGTAAATCAATCCATGTCGGTCGTCGGGGTGACTTTAGTAGTTTAAGTCCAGCCTCTTCGGGCGTCATGTCGGCCTTTTTACGGTTGCAGTGATGACAAGCGGTGACAACGTTGTCCCATACTGTAGCTCCGCCGCGGCACTTAGGTTTCACGTGATCGATGGTCACATTGTGATGGGTCATTCTTGAGCCGCAATATTGACATGTAAATCGATCTCTAAGGAGGATATTGCGGCGGGTGCATCGGGAGTTCATGGTTCGCCGAAACGTTCGAACATATCGTTTCAGACGAACCACTGATGGCAACTTATAGATCTGCGAGACAGATCGAACAACCTGATCGTACTCTGCGACAATTTCTGCTTTAGCGGTGACGACAAGACACATGGCCTTTTCCCAAGTCACCAGATGGATGGGCTCATAAGCTGCGTTTAAAACAAGCGTTCTCATTGTAAACTCGCCAATTTTATTGCCTTCTTTTTATCTTAACACAGAAACGGCAACTTTGGGTTGTAGGCCATAGGTTTAGCTAAAACCTATTTAATATTTGGTGGTTAGGTGGAGGCAATGTCGGCTTTGACTTTGCCGGTTTGGACTGGATTTGTGCCAGATTGTAATCCCTGCAGATACTTCGCAGAGATGAGGGGTGGGGGCGTAAGTCTACGATGCTGCGGATTCTCAAGTCCTTGCGCACAGAATAAAGCCCCAGGCACGACTTAGGTACTGGGGCTTTTTTTTCCGACAGGTTTGATTACCTGTTTTTGGGATGAGCAAAGTGTAATCGATGATCACAGCCTTCCGAGATGACGTCTTCAGTTAGCTCTATGTTGCCTATGCTAAGCCATTTTTCAGCGCCTTTCTCGGCTACCAAGATATTGAGCTTTAGCTTGTTGCCGGGGAAGCGATGCAGTCGAAGTTCATTGCGAAAGTCTTTTGGTGGGTTCGAAAAAGTCGGTACCGCAACGGGCTGAATCATCATCCAGTGAGGAACAACAGCCGAGCTTGGATCATCTAGCCCCAATTCCGCAATTGGATAGGCTCCTAGCGGCGATCACGTGATCTCCTGACTGAGTCTGTTAACCATTGCTTGCGCGGAGTGGCGAGCGAGAGGTTCCATAAGCTAAAAAGGTCGTATTTAAAAAACACAGTAATTTTAATAAATTATGACAAAATTTTATAAAATTATTGACTATTTTAATATATTTTAATAAAAAGATGTGGCTTGCGGAGTAGCTATGAGTCTTCAGGCTCTGGTGATCTGTGGATTCCTAAGACTTTCTGTTGTTTTGGATGCGATAAGTTTTCGTTGTTGCTGTGAAAGGAGGGTTGAAATGATTAGGAAGCATTCTTATTTGTCTTTAGCTCTCTTCCTCGGACTTGCGTCTGGCCTTCAATCTTGTGAAGGTATTATTTCCGGTGACGCTGGTGCCGTGTTCGAACATGGAAAAAAGAATGACGAGCGGTCGCGGGGATCATCTCCCAATGCAGACGATTTGATTGCAAGAGCTCCCTTGCGAGTTCTTTCATACAACACGTATCACTTGCCTGCAGATCGTGCCTCTTTGGCGACGAGTGAGCAGCGCCTTCGCTTTCTTCCGGATGCACTAGTTCGAACCGGAGCTGACCTGATCATCTTGCAAGAGCTGTGGACGCCGGTTGCTCAAGATAATTTAAAATCAGCGATGGTTCAGCGTGGCTATCAATATTTCCAAAGTGAGAGTCGATCGGCGGTGCCGCCTTTTTTTCTGGGCAACGGGCTGATGATTTTTGCAAAAAAGGAATTTCGCCCGATGGGTGCTGTGGAATTCCGCGAATGGCCCGAGACGATTGGATTTGATAGCTATGCTGTCAAAGGTGTCTTGAAGGTGCCGTTACATATTCCCAATATCGGACGCGTGGACGTATTCAATGCGCACACAAGCTTTTTGCCGTGGGATGGTGAGAATAAAAATTACGACATGTCGGAAAGTCAGACGCTCATGGCGCAGGTTGATTACCTGACGCAGTGGGTGAAGAGTTCTCCGGCCGCAATTAAGATTCTCGGAGCCGACATGAATTTTGATCCTCACGTCTGGGATGTTTCACGCCAGGGCTTTGACAACGGTAGAAAGAATGAATTCTATACTAAGCTGTCGGAAGTGCTGTCCGATCCGTTTGCGATCTCTCAAGCGAACTGCCGCTTTAAATGTGAAACGTGGGATAATCAGAATAATAAGTTACTCAGTCGTGGCCTTTTCGGAGATAGCTCGAATGGAAGCATGTATGATCCTGAGCCGAATGCCCGATATGACTATGTCATGTTTGCAGGCAAAAACATAAAGGTTGCGCAGATCGGTACGGCCATGCACGATGAGTTTCCCGTCAAGTACAAGTTCGACACATTCCCAAGTCCACTTTCAGATCACTACGGTATTGTTACCGACTTGCTCATTCCCAAAGTCCAATAAGACAATTAACTCCCATGGTCATTCGTTTGAAGGTCAGGGTGAGGAACATATTGGCCTATCAACGCAGCTGCGGCAATGGTCATAAGATCAAAGCCTGGCTTGCCAAGAATCTGCACGCCAACTGGAAGTCCTGATTTGGATAAACCCATGGGTGCTGCCGATGCTGGAAGCCCAAAAACATTCGCTGGCGAAGCAATGACAGCGTCATGGGGTGTCAGCAGTGTTCGCCCATGGAGTGGGGCTGGAGACGGGAATGTTGGCATCAGAATCAGATCGTGATTGTCGAAAAACCGACTAACCCTTGCGTTCGCGCTCCCTATCATTTGATCCAGTTTAGTAAGGATTTTCTTGTTGATCAAAAACTCCTCCGTGAACATGAAAAAACTGGAAGCAAGTCGATGATCAGAATAACCAACTAGAAATTTGGCCATTTCCCAAATCGAAATCCGTTGTTTTCCACCACCAAACATTTTTCGCATACCACCGTTGGTGGCCCGGTGGATCATGTGTCGCCAAATTTCGTAAGAGTCGCCAAAAAGGTCATCTGGTGCAGTATTGATAGTGCTGCCATGATCTCTGAAAATACGTTCCGCTTTTCGAAGAGCTTCGATAACAGATGTTTGCGTCTTGGATAGTCTAGATATGACGGGGTGATACATCACTCCGATCCGGATGTCTTTCCAATTAACAGGGTAAGAACTTTTGTCAAACGTACCATGTGACTGCGGGTCTAACTCGCAGTTACCCCGCATGATTTGGATCAGTAGCTGCAAGTCCTCTGCGCTCCGAGTGAGTGGTCCGATAGAGTCTAGATTGCGCATCTCGGATAGTGAATCAGCGTCGAAATAAGGCCATTGCCCGGTCAAAGGTATAAGCCCGCGAGTTGGCTTGTGGCCATATAACCCGCAGAAGGCGGCCGGAGTGCGCACGGATCCTGATAAATCAGTACCAATCCCAAAAAGAGCGCCCCCTGACGCCACGATGGCGCCTTCGCCCCCGGAAGATCCTCCAGGCGTGCGCCAGCGGCTCCATGGATTCAGCGTTCGACCATAGACATCATTGACAGTTTCGTGCCACATAGCCATCTCGGCAATATTGGTTACGCCAATGGGAATGGCGCCGGCATCAATCAATCGTTTCACTATCGTTGCGGTCATGGGGGCCTTTTTCCCATGATAGGCCCAGGAGCCCATATCAAGGGGCATTCCCTCTAAGGCGATGTTGCTTTTCAAGGAAAACGGTATGCCGGCAAGTGGTAACTTATGGGCCTCGCCGTTCGCAATGCGACGATCGATCTCTTGGGCTTCTTTTAACGCCTGGTCAAAGCGATCAAAAACAATGGCATTCAATCGAGGATTTACGGCTTTCGCTCGCTCGATAATAAATCTCGTTAGTTTATGGGAGCTAAGCTCTCCTGACTGGATCAATTTGACAGTTTGCGAAATTGGTTGCAGGTAAACGTTTATCATTTTGTCATTCCGATTACATTTTCAGAATAGCGTCATCCGACCTGGTGCTAACATCGGGGTAACGGTGGCTTTTGGCAAAAGCTCTTTCACGTGCTGAGCCATGGCTTCCATCGCCAGAGGATCACCATGATTGATGATCACTTGTGAGGGAGGCTTTGTCATGCGTTTGACCCAGCCACAGATATCTTGCCAGTCACCGTGCGCAGATAAAGACTCCATTGTCGCAATCTCAGCCTCGATCGAAATCTCTTTGTGGTGAATGCGGAGTTTATCAAGTCCATTGGGTCGCTCTTGCAGTGTACGCCCCTTTGTTCCCTCTGCCTGAAAGCCACAAAACAATATTGTGTTTTCTGGGTGGGGAAGCCGGGCTTTCAAGTGATGCAGAATGCGTCCACCGTTTAGCATGCCGGCTGCGGAAATGACGACCATCGGTCCCTCAGTCATACACGCTAACATGGATTCATCACTGGTGGTCACTGTTTGAAACCCCGCAGGCAAGTAACAATCTTGGCCGTCCTTGACGGAGAATGGGCATCCTTCGTGATGATCTTCAGGGTGGTCAAAGAAAACCTTTGTTGCAAATGAGGACATCGGGCTATCAAGAATCACTGGAACTTTGGGAATAAGTCCATCGTCTTCTGATTTACGGATAATATAAAGGATCTCTTGAGCCCGACCTACCGCAAATGCGGGTATCACCAAGACACCTTTTCTTTCAAAAGTCCGCTTTGCGATGGCGGAAAACTCTCGAACCACGTGGTTGCGAGGATGCAGTCGATCTCCGTAGGTTGACTCAAGCACAAGAGCATCGGTTTCAGTAATTGGCTCTGGCGGTCGCATGGTTAAACTGCGATCGTGGCCTAGGTCTCCACTAAATGTCAGAATACGACTTCCATTCTTATGGACCAGCGCAAACTGAAGGCTGCTGGCGCCAATGATATGGCCAGCACTCTCAAATCGCACACTGACGTCAGGCGCCAGTTGAATCCATACGGAGCGCTTTTGAGGCACGATGTGTTGCAGTACCATCTCCACATCGTCTTCTGTAAATAAGGGCAAAGCGGGCTTGTGATTGGAATAGCCAGTTTTATTGGCGTAATGCGCAAATTCGGCCTCAAGATAGGCGGCATCGCGTAACATGACTGGAAGTAACGCAGCCGTACCTTCGCTGCAGTAGATCGGTCCTCGCCAGCCTTGGCGAAAAAATCTGGGTAAATAACCTGAGTGATCCAGGTGTGCGTGAGTTAGTACGACGGCATTGACATTCGTCGCAGGGGGGAGCATCTGTTCCCAGTTTTTTTGTCGTATTTCCTTCGGTCCCTGAAATAACCCGCAGTCAACGAGAACAGAATAGCCGTCGAATTTAACCAAAGTGCGGCTACCGGTCACACCGCCAGCCGCACCCAAAAAATCCATCGTAAATGTCATAAGCGCACCTTCTAAACACTGGGTTGATACCCAGCCCTTCGTCAGCGTTTGATCATCGTGCGAAGCTCTTCGAGATTCGCTTGAACATCCTCGGGGATGTGCGTCCCTCCAGATCCTGAATACTCCATCAGGATTTGCTGCTCAAGAGAATCAAATGCCTTCGTAGCAACTTTACTTTTTGGAGCTGATCGTACGGCTGCCTCAAAGTAGTAATCAGTTTGTGTCAACCAAGTACTACGTCCTATCAGCGACTCGGTAACTCCTAGCAGATAATAAGCCTCGGCAGAGCTATCTGCTTTGATGTTCTTCTGGGTTAAATATTGATTCAGCAAGCCACTTGCCACGATGTAGTCGACCAGACCCGTACGATCCATTGGGTACTCCATGGTGCGCTTGGCGCGTTGAATAATTTTTTCAGCGCGATCAAGTTCATTGCCTTTTTTGCTGACGTCAGAAGCCAGTCGTTTCAATGCGGCCTTCCAGGCATTGACTTCACGCGACATAAACTTGGGTAGATCCGTGCGCTTTGACAATTGATCAAGCGTCGCTGACGCGCGTTTTGCATCTCCCTTAACGCGAATGACGACTTTCAGGTATTCAGGCAAAGCATCCATGGCGAATAGTTCGCTTGGCTTGGGCCAGGTTTTAAACATGTCTTCCCAAGTCGCAAGGGCTTCATCGAACTGACGCAAAGCAACTTGAAGGCGCGCTTTTTCCGGAGCCGACAGATTGCTGATCGCAACGTTCTTAAAGAAGTTATCCATGCGCGGAGCGTGTCCAGGATCTGGAAGCTTCATGTGACAGCTGATGCAGTTTTCGCTGACTTGATGAAGTAGGTAGCGAGACTCGGCTGTTGCACCTTTGTCATACCATTTATAGATGTCTTTGATGTCGCGAGACATGGATTTGGCAATGAATCCGTAGCTGCCTTCAAGTTTTTTTGTGTGATCAACTAAACTATCAGAGCCGTCGCGCATTTTGCGTAGATCAGCCAGAATCTTATCTTTGTTCTTTGGATCCGAAAATTGTTTTGAATCCAGACTTAACGGTAAAACGTTCGTCAGGCTGGAGAACATCTGCGCCATGATACTTCGAGTTGCAGCTTGTTCCTGAAACGGTGTGGTTTCTGCTGCGCTGGTTGCTTCAGCGCCAATCATCAGGGAAGTTATTAAGACGTAAACGCGAAACATCATGACAGTTCTCCTCGTTTGATTCCAAAATCCGAGCTCTATCATAGCACGTTGCACGCTAACTTGCTGAAATGTCGATAGCATCGCATCTGTTTGATTAGATCGCGCGTCGTTTGCGGGATTTGCCGCAGGGATTTGCTTGATAAAAGCTAAAATTTCAATAAACAACTGTAATAATTGAAAAAAATTTCTTGGCACGTGCGTTGCTCCGGTATCGGCATGGTGAATGACTGAATTTTTTACGAGGAGCCACTGTTATGTCTGCTTATGTTGTTTGGATGGATTCGAAGCATGCAAAAATTTTCCACATCGAGGGTGAGAAGGTGAAGGCGTCCCGTGCTTTACGTCGTGATCACGATCATCACACGCAAAACAAACTAGACGCCAAGCAAAAAGACTCACCAAAGTTTTTTACCGATATTGCCAATGAATTGATTGACACAACGGATGCGGTGTTACTTGTTGGTCCTGGTGTGGCAAAAAATCACTTCGTCTCGTATCTTGGTAGCCATCACCGTGGTGAGTTGGCGCGTCGTATCATTGGCACGGAGAATATGGATCATCCAAGTGACGCTCAGATTGTTGCGTACGCTCGGCGATACTTCCCGAAGGTTTGATGGTCTACTTTTAATTGATCGCTCTAGTGAATGACTTCACAAGAGTTTGGCGATGAAGCGAGCAATCTCTGATTTGCTCGCTAATTCCTGCTTGGAGCCATCTGCGGAAACGGCCCAGGCGTGATGGTTTGTCGCGCTCACTGAGCTGAGCTTATTTACGATGAGACAGCTTAGGCTGTATTTTTTGCAGTAATCATCAGCGATCGCAGTAATCTGGTGATCGTTTACGGCAACCTCCAGTTTGAAGCCAACTTTTGGTTTGCCCTTTAAGTCGATGCTGCCGATGATCTTTGGTGTGGGTTTGAACGAAACGCTGAAATCTGATTGTCCAGATTTGATTTTGCCGTCTGATCGCTGGTTGGGCTCGTAATCCAGCACTGACGCACAAAAGACAGCGCCCGATAATCCCCCGGCGTTTGCTGTCTGACATGCAGTCAGCATGTCAGAGGTAGTTAGGATATTTTCGATCTTTGAATAGGATGCGGGCTTGTACTCGCAAGGGCCAGCAACAACGTGGGTTTTGAAACCTTGGCGGAAAATTTCCTCTGCGATCGCTGTACCGAGGCTGCCCGACGAGTAGTTGGACATGTAGCGCACGTCATCGATGTAACCACGGGTTGTTCCCATCGTGATCAACACGGGATTACTTGCTCTTTTGCTGCGGTTCATGATGTGTGCGACATGATCGGCGAGAATTTTTGGTTCCGGGAATTTCTGTTTTCCCTCTTCGAGTCGTCCTTGCTGAACGTGTACATTTTTCCAGGATGCGATTTTTGCAAGGTGCTCTTGCATGGCGGGAGCAGCCATCATGCTGTCATGCATCGCCGGCAAAATGATAACCGGTTTTGATTGGCCAAGAGCAGATGCTACTAAAGCGGTGCAATGACTATCAGTCATGCCGCGAGCGATTTTAGCAATGATACTCGAAGACGCTGGCGCGATAACAACGGCGTCACTGGTTGCAACATGGGAGGCACTCCCAGAAAAGCCAGTTACAGCTTCCTTGCCAGCCGCCCACGTTAATGACATTGGAGTAATGAAGGAAGATCCGCCATGAGATAACCATGGCGTTACGTCTGCGCCGAGTCTGCGCAGCGCACGAATAAAGCGAACTGATTCAACGGATGCTATGGAACCAGTGACCACCACATCGACACGACGACCCGCAAGGGCATCGGACGATGCAATGACGTGGAGATCATCGACATGCTGTTCCATGAGAGATCCAACAACGACCGAGCGCCACGCAAGGCAGCATCTCGATCTGAGAGAGCTTACTTGGTTTTAGCCTTGGCTTGCGCTTTTTCGTTTGCGTTTGGCTTGTTGAGCGGCAAATTCGGGGCTGTAGAGCCATTTGCACGAAGTTTGTTTTTGCGATCTGCGCCAAACTTGGCAGCTTTGCGTTCACGAATATTTGTCAGTTTGCGTGTTTTCGATGCCATGGGAAGGGATCCTTTCTTATTTCAGAGCCCCGCAAAGTAATGGAATGTCTGGTAGATTTCAAGCCTAAAAGGTGTCAACCCAGGCTTAGGATAGGTTCTCGAGAATGTAGTAACACGGCATGGTATCACCAGTTTGGCCGACCTTCGGGGAGCCAGTCGTAACCGGCCTGAATCCATAGCGAATAAAGAGTTTTCGGGCTTGTTCCATTTGTGGCGTAGTCTCAAGATATAGTCGCTGATAGCCCAGGCGCTTAGCCTCGTCGAGGCTTCGCTTGATAAGTCTGGCTCCAATACCGTGGCCTCTCCATCGGGGGTCTACGACGAGGTCCCGGATCTCACCGAGGCCTTCCATCGGCGAAAGACCGTGAAGGGGGCCAAGACCTGCTCCCCCGATAATCAAACCGTTATTACTTTTGTCGCGCGCGACGATGTAGATAGAGCCTGGAGATTCGTAAACAGCAGAGACGTTGTCCAAGCGACGAAATGTGCTGGCGAGAACGGTTCCTGCTTCGTCATAAGCACCAATTCCCCTGCGGATCATCTCTGTCACGACGTCCCGATCCTCGGCAATTATAGGGCTGATCACGACGTCTTCTGCAGACATCATTCCCAGTGCAGCGACATTTAAGCCGGGGGTAAGGTTCGGGTCATTATGAATCACTGATCGCTATCCCACACAAAATATATTGGAGTGAATCCGACTGTTACTCCCGTAACAATTTGAAATAACACCGGTTCACTTCATTTTACGTCTCGTTGAGGGCCGACTCTACCCAAAAGCAAAACGGGAATCCACCATTAATGGCTGTGGTGAGTGTGATTGATGAATAAATGAACTTAGTGTGCGAGAGATGGTGTTCCGTTCGTAATAATCTCACGTCCTTGTAATGGCTGCACGGGTCGATTGGTGGGGCCATGAAAGACGCTGGTGTACATCTCGATCTGGCCGCCGGACATGGTCACTGGGTCTTTTAATACAAACCATCGCACGCCCTCGGAGCAGGGTGGGGTGGTGAGGCTACCCTGATAGTGGAAATACTGGCGGCCAGCTGGAATGAGGGACTCTAGGGCTACCGTCACAGGATTTTGTACTTTCGTGTGAAACTCGCGAGGCAGCACATCCCAGATTGGTTTAAAAAACTTATTCTCGCGACCGGCTAACTCGTTAATCATGACGCCAACGACGGCCAGCCCACCCGATGCGTTTTTGTGTACGAAGTGAAGTTCCATGTCAGAAGGGATGCCGGAAATACGATGTTCGCTTGGGGCATGAAAGTGAAACTGAGCCAATTTGAAGATCTCGCCATCGATTTTGATTCCGAACTTTTCGCCGACAATATTTGACTGAACTGTGTGGCCGTTGTTTTCAATCTGAATACTCGCCGCACCGTAATCCCATTCAAGTTTTGGAGCAATTTTGGATGAGCTGGCGCGACCGATATCGATAGGTGATTGCTCGCGTCCTTTTTCGCACATCGCAAAGTTACGGGCTAGGTCTCCCCAGTGCGATGGCCCCCCTGCGTCGTTTTTCGCGTAGGACCAGTGTGGCGCCGCTTGCTTGTCTTTATCGGCAGCATGAGCATCCTTCACTTCTGCATGTTCGTCAGCTTTTTCATGGTGTGATTTGGCGCCCTCATGGGGTGAAGCATGGTGATCCCCCCGCATCGTAGTTTCTGTTTTGTGTTCATCGTGCTGCGAGTCCTTGCTGGCGTGCACAGTGGATTGTTGTTTTTTAGCCTGATGAGCTGAGTCGTGCGCAGACTCGGTGCCGTGATCATTTCCATGCTCGCTATCGGCGACTGGCGCATCGTGCGTATTTCCATGAACGCCCGCGTCGGTGGAGTGGGTCCCCTTGGATTCGTGAGCTGATGCCTGATCGGCATGAGATTCATGATCCTCGTGCGCGCTGGTTTTCTTTAACCAGAAAGCTCCACCGCCATAAACGGTAGCAGACAAACCAAAAGCCATCGTCCACGCCATAAACTGCTTTGCACCATCGCTCATGAAAAAGCCTCCCACCTGCATTGAACTTTCGGGTGAAAGACCACGCAGACGGAGTTGATATTCGGGATGATTTTTTGGAACTTTATGGTTTTGACCAAATTATTTTTAAATGCCTGATATAATGACTCAATTTCTAGCTGGGCAGGGGTCTGATGAGGGGCTGTCGAGCATATCAATAATTTCGGCAGTTTCTGCATTAAAGTAGACGGTTGCATCGATACCGCAGGCAGTTCCGTAAAGAGCGAACCATGGGTGGTTCCAGGTCGTTGGATGAAGGTGACGATAGATTTTAACACCGTCCCGGTATTTGAATGTCTTGTAGTGGGTTTCAGCCTTCTCGACGGCCTGCTTCACGCTGAATTTGATCTTGTCGAATGTTCCGATTTCAGCAAGCGGAGAGCTCTCCATGAGGGCGCGTGAGGCTTCATTGAAGTTTTTAATCTCGGTATCTAAAACCAGGCCGCAAGGTCCATTCATGGGCATTGGTTTTGCGCTGAAAACGTAAATTTTCTCAGCCGCATCTTCAGCGCTTTGATCAATCATGTAATAGGATTCGATCGCTTTACCAGGGCAGGGAGAGTCCTGCTGTGGTTCCTCAAGGAAGGCCGACCAAAGTCCAAGTTTTGTCATTGCAGGATCCTGGGCATTGGCAAGATGAGCTTTGAGTGTCTTCACATCAAACGACAAAACAGATTCAGCGATGACAGGTGTTTGTTGATTGCGACGAAGATTTTGGTTTTTAAGCCCGCTTCCTTCGGAAGTGGTTTTGCAGGAAGCAGCTGCCAGCGTTGCGATCACTGTCATCGAGAAGAGCGCTGAATGCATGTTCGAGATCTCCTAAGTACAGGTGATTTTTGTAATAAGTGATTGCAGAGGCTATCGGCCTCCTGGAGGTCTGCTTAAGTTGTGTGCTGGCGTCTGCAATGTGGAGTGAGGCACAAGTTCCAAATATTCCTTGCTGAATTAGGCATTCGGGGTAAACTCTCAACCTCTTTGCCGGAGTTCCGCTCGGGCTCAAGATTAATTTTTTCCGGGAGACGCCCCATGTTGTTTGGCTCCAATGCTCGTATTTCCGCTCTAGCCTTGATAGTTTTGACAGTATCGACATCAGCTCTTGCAGCAGACGTGACCTTACTATCTGGCTTCTATCAGCGTTCAAGTCCCAAAATCGAAGGTAAAAATACAGGTTCCACCAGCACCATCAGTTTGGGTGGTCGTTATACGGACGATCTGACCACGGACATGGCATGGATTGGCGGTGCTGAGATCGCGCTGCGCAGCTACTCCGGAAGTGGGGGTACTCCGACCCCTGACAACTCGGTCGGGATGGTTCTTCGTGGTGGAGCGCGTCATTATTTTAAGCCATTTGCTGATGCAATTGTTCCGTATGTCTCGGGAATTGCTAGCTTAGTTAACACTAAAACAGCCGTCTGGGTTACGGATGGGTACAACCAGACCACAACAAGTGGCTTGTATTACGGCGGAAATGCAGGTATTCGAACGGGTCTCGGTGGCGACTTTTTCGTTGAGGTCGAGATCCCCCTGTTCGAGAGCCCGCTGTTTGCAGTAACGGAAACAGAGAGTGTTCGAAAAGTTGGTAATGATACAGTTACGACGAAGCAAGAAAGCACTGATACTGCGCTCTTCGTCGACACATCAGCGCCGATCACCGAGATTCGACTTGGACTGGGCATGAAGCTCTAAGTCGATGTGTCATAAACTCGTAAGGATTATTTTTCAAATAAAGGATTTAAGTTATGCGTAAGAACCGTCCACCACGTAACCGTAAGAGAACTGCAAAGCTACGCGCGAAAATGAAAATTGCTCGTCGTCGCAAGCAAGTTAAGAGTATTCCTGGCCAGCGCGCTGGTTTGACATTCCGTCGCGGCTTCAAGAAGAAATAAGCTTCGCGGATCGTGTATCTAAGATTATCAAGAAGCGGTCTTGGTCAATGTGGCCAAGGCCGTTTTTGCTTTTTCATATGTCGGCTCTAGCTCGAGAGCCTTGAGAAGAAAGACCTCAGCCTTCTTCGCATCATCAGCGGTTTTAAGTTGAAGGTGTGCCAGAGCGAGGTTGTAATAGATCCGGTAGTTTTCTTTGAACTTCGGATAAAACTTGAGGGCTCGGCCATACTCTTCGATCGCCTCTAAAAGTTTTCCATCTTTGGCGAGGAGTACGCCTTTGTTGTTGTAGTGGCGAACAATCTCCATGGGGTTTGCCACTTCTTTTCCAAACGCAATCGCGTGACTGTCATATCCTGCGTCGTAAAGTTTTTTGAACGCCTCGAACTTATAGTCTGGTTGCTCCGGATTCAGTTTAATCAGCTCTTTAAATCGTTCGACTGATTTTTCCGGTTCTTTAAGTTTTAGGTACATTGTCGCAAGTTCAGTCAGGCGATCGATATTTTGAGGAGCCAATTGATCGGCTTTTTCAATGAAGGGCTTTGCCAATGTGAACTTTCCAAGCTTCATGTACATTCGTCCGGCCGTGTTATTGAGGCCGATGTCATTTTGCTTGGTCTCTAGCATTTTGAGTGCGGTATCGAGTGTGTCTTGCCAGCGTGATGCGCCTTCGTAAATATCCAAAAGCAGTTTGCGGCCTTTGTCTCCGATCTGAGCAATCATCCCTTGGACTTTGTCGATCGCTTTTTGAGTGTTACCTGATTTTACGTAAGGTGTCACAATCTTGTCTTTGAATTCGGCAAAGGTAAGGAGTCGCTGTTTAGTCGCCGCAGCTTTGGCTAAAACTGGGAGGATTTGAATGTCTTTAAACGGTTTTGCTACGATCTCAATATCGTCAAGTTCTTTGGCGAGACCCTCTTGGCCTGAGGTTCTTTGATTACTCGCCATGACAATAAAGCCTGTGTGTCGTTTCTCGCTGATGTCGTGTTGACGCCATTTCTGGATGAATGCAAGTCCGGGAAGAGGGCCAAAATCAAGCTCGATCAAGACGACATCAAAGCGATTTTGGTTGTACAAATACAGAGCGCTATCTAGATCACTGGCTTTCAAAACCGTGATTTGATGTTTAGCAAACATTTGCTCGAGTGAATTCAAAAACGCAGGATCATCGTCAATCACGAGGATCTTTCCTGGCATTGAGGGTGCTGGTGCGTTCACGTTAACTCCCTTGTCAGTAGCTCTTTATTATCATAAGTTGGTCGGTCATTTTTCGAGATAGGTAAGTTTTGCCCAGGTTGGTTGCAAGTGATCAGTGACTTCGCTTACGATGAGCATGTGGGAACAACTAACCTGAAGTTGAGGTAATAATCCGATGAAAATCGGCATTTGTACTGGCGGCGGCGACTGCCCGGGTCTGAACGCGGTGATTCGAGCAGTCACACGACATGCGATTTTGAATCATAAAATGGATGTTTATGGGATCCAGGACAGTCTCAATGGACTACTTTGTGATCCCCCAGCTGTTCAAAAGCTAAGCCTACCAGATGTCGCAGGAATCATCGACAAAGGAGGAACGATCTTAGGGACCTCGAATAAGGGTAGTCCCTTCAAAGACCCACAAAAAGGTGCAGAAGCGAAAGCAAAGGCATTTAAAAATTGGCAGGCTTTGGGCCTCGATTGTCTCATTGTTGTTGGTGGAGACGGAACCCAGCGCATGGCTCTGCAGCTCCATGACGCCGGGATGCCAATTATTGGTATTCCGAAAACGATCGACAACGACTATCTCGCAACAGATATATCAATTGGTTTTATGACGGCTGTCGACGTGGCAGCCGAATCCATCAGTCGCTTACATTCAACCGCAGAAGCCCATAGTCGGGTGATGGTGGCTGAAGTGATGGGGCGCGATGCGGGGTTTATTGCTCTGCATGCAGGCATTGCCGCCGCCGCCAATGTGATTCTAATCCCAGAAATACCGTTTGATTTTGACGCGATTGTCAGAGCAATGGACGATCGCCGCAAGCGCGGTCGTAACTTTTCGGTCATTGTCGTTGCCGAAGGTGCCCGGGAGCAGGGTAAAGATCCGATGTTTCGCAAGTCATCTACTGGATCATTGCATTTGGGTGGTATTGCTGGCGAGGTGGCAAGTAAAATCCATCAGAAAACCGGTATTGACACCAGAGTTACCGTTCTGGGGCATATTCAGCGCGGTGGGTCGCCGGTGACAATTGACCGCATTCTTGCAACGGCCTTTGGAGTTCATGCTGTGGATTTGGCTGCGCAGAAAAAATATGGGCGAGTCGTGGGGTATCGTGGCGGTCAAATCGGAGATATTGGTTACGACGAGTTCGATAACGGAACACGAGCCATCTCGCTGACCGATCCTTATCTTCGCGCTGCAGAATCGATTGGCATTTGTCTCGGACGCTAAATTTATTTCGATGTTGCTAAAGTTGTGAATGCGGTCACGATGGCCTCATACTCTGGCGGAAATGGCGTTGCACTTGAAATGAATACAACGCGCAATGGAGTGGGCACGCCCGTCCTTGCATGTAGGTATTCAAAATTGATGCCGTCAAATGACGTTGGCAACAGGTGGGAAAGCTTATCTGCCTGAGCGAAGGTCGATGTGAAGCGATCAAACTGCTTTTTTGTAATTGATCTTTTTGTGCATGACTTTTGGGTTTGTTTTATTTCACACAAAGAGATGGCATCTTTTCCCGGAGTGTTGGTGCGAATGATCCACCGCTGACCCGGAAAGCTCATGCCGGCTTCTGAAAATAATGCCCAACCCTCAGCTTTGGGACCAGCAGCGGCCAACTGTCGCGCAAATTCATTTTGAAATTCAGGCTGGATTTTAGCAGGGTCCGCACTGTCTGTGCCCGGTTTCAGTGCTGCCGATTTTGAATCTGCAGCAGCGGTAGAGTTTAGTTTGGACTGCTCGGCTGCAGTGGGCTTCTTTACTGCTGACGTGCGAACCGTTTCTGCTTCAGCAGGAGACGACGAAACGCAAGATCCGAGTGAGCTGGCAGTGATGAGAGAAAGCATCAGAAGATTCTTTTTCATGTATCAACCCTATTTAGATGAGCAATATTTTATACTTTTGATTACTCGTGGCATTTTGCTGATATCGGAATCAATGTCCACGTATTTAAATTTCTTTTCGAACGCCGATTTTGCAAAGTCGAGTGACGCTTGAAATCGACAGTCCTGCTTGTTGGTTTTCCGATTACGAGCACAAACCGGAATCATGCCTGGCTCCGATGTGGTGCCAATTAGGCTCGGCTCAGGCTCAAGAGTCCACTGGCATTCTTTTTTGCCTTCGGGGTCGCAGCCCAGGAGAAAAAGCACCGGAACCGCCATCAAAAATTTGCCAAAATGACTCATAATGTCCATTCCTCTGAGAGGTCTGTTTAGGCTATTATGCCAAAGTTTCTCACAAATTTCGAATTCTTAGCCCCAGGAGATCACCCCCCATGGTCGATGCGCAGTCTGGTAAGATGCGAGATCCTCTAGACACCGTCCAATCGTTCCTGACGCAGTTTGATGCGTTGATTGACGAGGCCCGGGCATATTACAGAGTCGAAACATTAGCCCCTCGGGTCCACGTCCTCTCACCAAAGGAAAGCCAGCACCCCCCTAAGGAGACGCTCACAAAGGACGTTGCATTGACTGTTGCGGCACTGATCCACGGGGTTGAGGTGGCAGGGCTAGGGGTCATGGTTGAGTTTTTAGAGCTTGTCACAAGGGGGGCAGTCCGTCTTGAGCAACCTCTTGGATTGGCATTGGGAAACATCCCTGCGGCCCTGAAGGGCGTGCGGTTTGTAGAGCGTGATTTAAACCGCTCCTTTGGTCGAACCAGTATAGAGACAGCCGAAGATCGACGTGCAGACGAGCTGGAAGCTTTGCTATCTCGATCCAGGCGGCTTCTGGATTTTCATCAGGTGAAACTGACAATTGATCGTCCATTTTGGATCTTTCCTTATTCGAAAAGTGGCTTTCAGTTTGCTCGTCTGGTTGCGCCGGACGTCACATTGATTACTCATTGGGGAAAGGGCTTTTCAGCCGACGGCAAGTGCTCGGACGAATGGTTGAATTCAGTCGGCGGTATGGGAGTGACGATGGAGCTTGGGCAAAACGGTTTTGACCCTAAACAAATTAGTCACGGAGTTGCTGTTATCACGCGCGCGCTTGAGGTGGCTTCTGCCCTCGATAAAGGTGGATCGGTGCCGCCCGCTGTAGGTTCGAAAGCACCTATTTTTACTTGGGGCGAGATCATCCCGTACCCACAGACGGGTTCTCCCGTGCTGGATCCGGGTTGGCATAACTTCAAACATGTGAAGGCAGGCGAGCGACTAGGTGAGTTTTCGGGAAAGGTCATCACAGCGAGTGTCTCTGGCCCAGTCTTATTCCCTAAATATCCAGATCGCCTTGGGGATGGGACGTACGGTCAGAATCCCCCTGCAGCCGAACTTGTGAGGGTTTTAAAAGAGATCACCGAGGCTGAGTTGCCAAGGTGAGATGACACTAGTGGTTTGTGTTTTTCTCGTTGCGTTTATCAGAACCGGGAATGTCACAGTATGGACTTTCAGCGCAGGCGTAAATATCAGCTTTGCGTCGGGGCAAGTAGGGGCGTACGAGTACGAAAAAATGGTAGCCGATGTTTAGGAAAAATCTGACAAGTCCGAGGCGCGCGGTTTTCGCAAGAATCCAGTACCCTGGCAAAGTGCTCCATATAGTTATAAATGCATCCACCTTTGTCGCGAGCGTCCCATCAGCCCTGCGAACGTGCATCACTTTATGCACGGCCTTGGGATCAAGGCCGTGAGCCTTGGGGTCAAAACCTGGAGCACAAATGTCGACGAAACTGATGCGCTCTGATCCCCTCGACTTTCGGTAATGGTTTATTTCGGTGGAACAGAGCACGCATAGTCCGTCAAAGTAAACGGTGACTTTGGGAGCGTCCATATTATCTCCTCGCATCGAAGGTTTCTTAACGTTTCATCGCTCGTTGGATGGCACGATTAGCGTCTCGCTCCTTGGATGTATCCCGCTTGTCATGCAGCTTCTTACCCTTGGCGAGCGCAATTTCAACTTTGACGCGTTGACCGCGCAGATAAATTTTAGTCGCGACACACGTCATGCCCTGGGCTTCAATGCCTCGCTGAATTTTGGAGATTTCTTTCTTGTTTAAAAGGAGCTGGCGTGGGCGCTTCTCTTCGTGGTTCATAATATTGCCATGGGAGTAATGACCGATGTGTACGTCGCGCAGTGTTGCGATAAAACCGTCGATATCGACCCATCCGTCGGTGAGATTGCATTTTCCAGCTCTGAGACTTTTCACCTCAGTACCGGTTAGCGCAATACCAGCCTCCCACGATTCACCAACAGAGAACTCGTGATAGGCTTTCCGGTTTGATGCAATAATTTTTATTCCAGGTCCCGCCATAGCTGCTCTGACTGTAACTCAAAGGGTCAGTCTTGGCAAATGAGTCCAGCGACTACTGGACTGCGGCTACGCCGTTACGCAAATGAATCTGGAGGACCTGCAGGGCGGCGGGGGTAATGCCACTGATACGGCTTGCTTGGCCGAGAGTTTCGGGCTTGAATCGTGTGAGTTTTTCGCTCACCTCGAAGGACAGGCCAGGTATTGATTTGAAGTTCATATCGCGAGGGATTAGCACCTTGTCCAAGTACTGGCTATCTTTGATCGCTCTCTGCTCGCGAGCAATATATCCTTCATATTTGATTTCAATAGCGACTCGCCGAACAATTTGCCGAGGATATGTTTGCAGTTCCGGTACCAAATCGATCAGCGTCTCGACGTCAAAGTCTGGACGGCGTAACAACAATTCAAGCTTTGTTCCTGAATTGTCATTTCCGACGTATAGGTCAGCTGGCAAGTTGGACTCGCCAAAGGTCCTCGTCTTTACGAATTGTGTAACGTCTCGAATGAGTCTCTGGCGGTCCGAGAACAGCTGATAATCGTGATCGGAAACCAACCCTATGGAGCGACCGAGATCTGTCAGACGAGAGTCAGCATTGTCTTCACGCAAGTAGAGACGATGTTCTGCCCTCGACGTGAACATACGGTAGGGTTCTTGGGTCCCTTTGGTGATGAGATCGTCAATGAGAACCCCGATATAAGCCTCGCTTCTACCAAGTACAAACTTGTCGAGTCCTGCCACCTTGCGAGCTGCATTTATGCCAGCCAATAGACCCTGAGCCGCAGCCTCTTCATAACCTGTTGTACCGTTGATTTGTCCCGCAAGGAATAATCCAGGACACTTCTTAACTTCGAGGTTGGCATAAAGTTCCGTGGGATCCACGTAGTCATACTCGATGGCGTAACCCGGTCGAATAATCTCTGCGTTTTCAAGACCCCGCACCGAGCGCACGAATTTTATCTGTGCCTCCAGAGGAAGCGAAGTGGAAAGACCATTCGGGTAAACCTCTACGGTGTCGTAGCCCTGCGGCTCTAAAAAGATTTGATGGCTTTCACGGTCAGCGAATTTGACCACTTTGTCCTCAATGCTTGGACAGTAGCGAGGGCCAATGCCTTGAATTGTACCGCTGTAAAGCGGTGACATGTGCATATAGTCACGAATAATTTGATGGGTTTGAGCATTCGTATGCGTGATGTAGCAAGGGATCAACTTTTGCTCGATCTTGTCATTTGAAAAACTGAAAGGGATGATGTCTTCATCTGAGTGCTGAGGATCCAGTAGCTCCCAGTTAATCGTTTTCGCATCAAGGCGCGGCGTGGTGCCAGTTTTTAGACGGCCTACGCGCAGTCCTGTTGAACGGATGAATTCTGCTAGACCGATACTCGGCGCATCGCCAGCTCGACCCGCACTTATACGCTCGTGGCCGATATGTATCAGGCCATTTAAAAATGTTCCTGTGGTGATGACCACAGCACCAGCTAAGAATGAGCCAAAAAACTTTGTTTCAACGCCGATAACGCGCGATGTGCCCTCGCTATCCTTGTCGATGATCAAGCCCTCGACGGAGTCTTGTCGAATTCTTAAGTTGGTCGTGTTCTCCAGTTTGTGCTTCATGTACCGCCGGTACAAATCCATATCAGCCTGCGCTCGCGAGGACCAAATGGCTGGACCTTTTTTACGGTTGAGAACACGGTATTGGATACCGGTCGCATCGATCGCTTTGCCCATCTCGCCACCAAGGGCATCAATCTCTTTAACGAGGTGTCCCTTTGCTGTTCCACCGACCGCTGGATTACAGCTCATGGCTCCAATGCGATCAACGTTTTGGGTGACCAGTAAAGTTTTTGCTCCCGTGCGAGCCGCGCTAAGAGCTGCCTCGCAGCCTGCATGGCCGCCACCTACGATGATGACGTCAAATCGTTCAAATGTATTTGCCTGCGTGGACACGACTAAGAGCGAACCTTTCTTGCATGGGAATGCATAGAATTGTTCGCTCTTGTTAATGGAAACCGAAGGGGAATTCAATGAAATTCAGGCCCCATTATGGCCAGGGCATAACTATGCGACTTTCTTGTGGGGAGCCTGAGAAGCCTGATCGTTGATTGATTTCCTTGAAGTTTCTTCTGACTGCTGTTGGAGGCTGCGCAGTAAACGCCTAATTTTAAGAGGATCTTTACGCAGAGCCTCAATTTGGCGTCGAGACTCCTCGTGGAAGTACTTCTCCTCGATGTTGTATCCATTCTTACCTAGAGCTTCTTTTAGCATGGGGCTAACCTCCTTCATTCAATATGTAGGGTAAGGTCGACACCGCCACGTTTTCCTGCAGGTTTTTTTATTTTTTCATTTAATTCAGTGGCTTAAGCCCCACAAATCAAACGCGGGTCCGCCTTGATTTGGATGGCTTTTGCCTGGCATCCCAGGACCAAGGGAAACGCATTGTTTATTTTTTGGGTTCTTTCAGGTATCCGAGGGCCATATGGAAAATGATTCCGAAAATTTAGCGGCCGCTTCCGCTTGGCGGGGCCTCGGGGGACCCATATCTGACCGTGATGCTGGTGTGCGGGCTGATCTGTATCTGGCAAAAGCTTATCCATTTCTGACTCGCAGTGGGTGGCAAAAACGGATGGACCTTGGCGAGGTGCTCATCAACGAGCGTGCCATCAAGGGTAGCTACAAACTCAAAACGGATGATCGCGTCAGTTTTTATCATCCGGAGTCAGAGGAGCCGGATGTTGATCGCAATATTTTTGTGATCTGGCAGGAAGGTTCTGTGATGGCTGTCTTTAAGCCGGGCAATCTTCCCATGCATGAAAATGGTGCCTATCGTAAGAATACGTTTGCGCACCTTATGAACGAAAACATTGGGTCTGAATGGTCGGCGGTGCATCGGCTAGATCGCGAAACCAGTGGGATTGTTTTGTGCGGTGCCAACAATGTCGTGAGGCAAAAACTTGCCGCTGATTTTGAAGCAAAGAACATCAAAAAAGAATATTTGCTAATCGCCAAAGGTGTTCCTTCAATTTCGTCCTGGTCGATTGATGGGGCCATCGGTGACCTGACACAAAGTAAAATTCGGATCAAAAAATGGGTTGTTGATGGAGGCTTGTCCGCGCAAACAGATTTTGTTGTGGAGAAGACGATTGGAGAAGGTGCGGCCGGATACTCATTGATTCGAGCATTTCCCAAAACTGGACGTACAAATCAGATCCGTATTCACGCCGCCTATTCAGGACACTGGATTTTGGGTGACAAACTCTATCACCCCAATGAAGAAGTTTTTCTAGATTACTGGGAAAGCCAGCGCACAACTGACTTCTGTGTTGAGCAGACGCTATTTAATCGCTGCTGTTTGCATGCGGCAGCATTGACATTTGTACATCCTGAAACCGGCAAGACTGTTCGCGTTGAGAGTCTATTGCCAGTTGATATGCAGCAACTATGGGCTCGCCTCGAGTCGCTGTAAAATTTGACGCTATTTGTTGAAAATTTCCCTCTTTGACGTGGGCTGAAATCAGGCGTAGGTCAACCGCTTGGCGGTATGCCTGGAATTTTACACGCAAGGGAGACGTACAACTATGAAGACTGTCATGTCAGTTTTTGGCACAAGACCTGAAGCCATTAAAATGGCACCCGTGGTGAACGCGCTGAATAATCAACTAGGAATCACTGGTACTGTCTGTGTCACGGGGCAGCATCGCGGTCTCTTAGATCAAGTCTTGGACTTGTTTAAAATAAATCCGATTCATGACTTGGACGTTATGACGCCAGCACAAAATATTTGGGATGTGACCACGCGAGTCGTAAATGGTCTCGTTCATGTTTTTGAACGGTTTAGGCCTGATATGGTCCTGGTTCATGGGGATACATCGACGTCCCTTGGCGCCGCTCTTGCAGCATTCTACCGCAAAATTCCTGTGGGACACGTGGAGGCCGGTTTAAGGACCAAAAACATCTACTCTCCGTTTCCTGAGGAGATGAATCGAAAGCTGGTCGCTGATATTGCCTCGATACATTTTGCTCCAACTAAAAATGCGGCGCGTAATCTACTTGCTGAAGGAGTAAGCGCCGATGACATTCACGTTACGGGTAATACAGCTATTGACGCGCTGCTCGCAGTCGTCGGAATGGATAAACCACAGGTCGAGTTGGCTGACTTGATTGATGATCGCCCGATGGTTCTAATCACGGCGCATAGGCGTGAAAATTTCGGCGAACCACTTCGAGAAATTTTTACAGCTATTAGAGACTTTGCTATCGATCATCCTCACATGTGCTTTATTTACCCTGTTCACCCCAATCCCGGGGTGAAGCAGCCTGCAGAGGAGATTCTGGGTGGACTTCGTAACGTCCATCTGATTGCCCCTGTTGGCTACGAAGAGATGACCTATTTGATGAAGCAGGCGCTTTTTATCATGACTGATTCTGGAGGGATTCAGGAGGAAGCGCCATCACTTGGAAAGCCAGTGCTGATTCTTCGTGAAAGCACTGAGCGTCCAGAGGTCGTAGAGGCAGGTTGTGCCAGCCTTGTTGGTAGCCACCGCGAATTGATTCTGGGCATGATGAATGAGTTGAACCAAACTGGAAGCGAGACATACAGGCGCATGAGTCGCGTCAAAAATCCATTTGGTGACGGTACGGCTGCTGAGCGAATTGCCGCGCTAATAAGTGCGAGGCTCGCCGGTCCAGTGCCGTTTTCATCATTGGTGCCTGAAGAGATTTCCCCGCGCGTGTCTATTAATTAATCAGATTCCAACCCTCTGCTGACTCTCCCTTGACGCCCCGACTGGCAAGTGAGTAACCTCCAGGCCTTGCTATAGAAGATGTTAAGGGGGAGTCCTGATGAGGCGTTTTGCTAACGTGCGTTCTGCACTAATTTCCGTGGCTTTGGTGTTTACTGCTGCATTTACGGCGGTGATGCCCGCGGGATCTGTTTGGGCCGATGAAGATCCAATGAACCCAGGTATCGATATGGCGGCCTTTGAGGCGGCTTTGACGACCACCGGTGTTGAGGGTTGGGTTCACGGACGGCTTGGTCCTTTGGCTGTTTTTGTGTTTCGTGAAAAAGGTGAGTTTTTCCGTTATGCGATTTTCCCCATGGTTTCCCACGTTCCAAACGTCAAATCCGAACTCGAGACGCTTAAGCGTCACGATAAGGTGCGAATCAATGGTGAATTTATTGATAACGGTGCTCCACAGAAGCATATTTATGTGACTGAACTCAGTGTTGTTGAGCGCTGGGATGGTGGAGGGGGCGAGAATGTTCCTCCTTATGAGCATGAAGCAAAGATTCCTGAAGATCTGATGACTCGCAGCGAGTTTATTGGCAAGGTTCACTTTGCGGCCCAAGACGGCTCCATGGTGGTTTGCGAGTATAAAGATGCTGTGGTTCCAGTCGTTGGGATCCCGGGAAAAGCCAATAACCTATACCGCGGCGATAAAGTAAAAATCCGTTTTAAAATTCAAAGCCATCCTCGCCGTCCAAGCCATTTGGTTCTGGATGACTCCGTCGAAACACCTGTTGAGGTTCTAGAGCGCTTGGTTGACCTACATGGTCGCGTTACCTGCGTTGAAGGCACGCTGGTCAAGTTTCCGAAAAGTCCCGAGGTCTCATTTGACGTGTTTGCTCTGCAACGCACTGATAGTGACTTTGTAACTTTGGACTACACGCTCGTTAATTTTGAAGATGTCGAGCTTTTCAAGGCGATTCGTGAAAAGTCTGCCGCAGCGTGGAATGCTCATCCTGAAACGGTGGTCAATGGCCGCAACAAACTTCATAACCCAAGGCTTCAAGTCAAAGCTTGTGGAACACTGAACGTTGTAGCTCCAAGCCAAGCAAACCCACAGGTTCTCATTAATAAGATTGAAGACCTGACCTTTGACTATCACTGAAATCGTCCTTTTTACGGGACGGCCTCAGAGGCTGTATAACTCACTATACTTGCGCGTCAGATAGTTCATGTACGCATCAACGGACAGATCCGACCCGGTGGCGTGTTTGATCACCTCACCGGGTGGGAGCATGGCCCCCCACCGATGAACCTTGCGTGTCAACCAGCTGCGCAGGTTGAAAAACTCTCCACGAGAAAACTCTGACTCCATCGTTGGCATCTCTTTGAGCGCGCTGTCGTAAAGCTGCGCGCTGAGCATATTGCCAATGGTGTAGCCTTGAAATGATCCCCCGAAAGGCCCGCTAAACCAGTGTACGTCCTGGAGACAGCCGTCTTTTAGCGATGGCACTTCCACGCCCAAATCAGAATTATAACGAGCATTCCAGGCCTCTGGCAGGTCTTTGATTTTCAATTTTCCCTCGAGAACATCACACTCGAGATCAAACCTGATCATCACGTGTAAGTTATACGTGAGTTCGTCAGCATCCACACGAATTAACCCTGGCTCTACTTTGTTGATGGCCTTCAGGAAATCCGATTGGCTCGTGTTTTTAAAGTTGGGGAACTCTTGCTGTAATACAGGATAAAAATAATCCCAGAACGGCTTGCCCCGTCCAACCCGATTCTCCCACAGACGCGACTGACTTTCGTGGACGCCACTTGAAACGCCGTTACCCAGAATGTTTCCATCGAGATTTTCCGAAATTCCCATCTCGTAAAGCGCATGTCCGACTTCGTGTATGACGCTGAACAAACAATCGGTCAAATCATCACGGCGTGCGCGGGTGGTGATGCGGATGTCGTTACCAGATAGTCGCGTCATGAATGGGTGCGGTGACAGGTCTATGCGTCCTCGTCTGAAGTCATAGCCGAGTCGCTCTGCCACTAGCCGGCAAAATTTAAGCTGAGAGGCGTCATCAAAATTTCCCGTAAGGCAGTCGTTTTTGAGTTGCTTGGCGGACGTTACTTTTTTGACGAGTGGCACTAGCTGCGATCGCAAGTTTTGAAACATTTGTCGTGCGGTACGCACTGACGTGCCTGGGTCGCTAAACTGAATCAACGCATCCATTGGGTGTTCGAGGTCCGAAAAACATTCGGCCATTTTCAAACTTAATCGAACTGACTCCTCCAATAGCGGCTGCAGGGTTGCAAAATCGCTTTTGGGGCGAGCATCGGTCCACGCGGCGTACATTCTGGAGAAGTGTTCGGCCATGGCTGCGCTGAGGCTTGCGGGGACTTTGGACTCAAGGCTGTGAATGCGTCGGGCTTCACGCACAAATGCTGCGTCCTGATTTTCAAAACTTTGATTTGCGGCCCATGAAAACGCGCTGTCGATGAGATTTGATGTTTCTCGATCGACGAGTAGCTCGTGCGACAAATTTGCCAGAGTCGCGAGTTGGCGACCGCGCTGCTCTGCTCCAATGGCTGGCATCATGGTGGCCTGATCCCAGTAGAGTATGCTTGAGGCAAGTTTTAAATCAGTGTAGGTGGCCAGTCGTTTTTTTAGCGGTGAAAGATCTGGTGTCATAGTCTTTTCTGATTCCTTTATTTATATCTAAGTCAGTTGTCGTTGTTAGAATGTTACTGCATGGGTGACTGGTTCGAGCTGATTTAGTTCTTCATCGGTAAATACCCGTGACCGGGTAAGAAATCGAACGCCTTCGGGGTTTTCGAGCGAAAACATCCCACCGCGCCCCTGCACCACATCAATAATCAATTGTGTGTGTTTCCAGTACTCAAATTGGCTGTCGCTCATGTAGAAGCCAGCGCCACCAATCTCACCCAATTTTACATCCGATGGGCCGAGAATAAAGCCATCTATGGGGTAGCACATCGGGGAGCTGCCATCACAGCAGCCCCCCGATTGATGGAACATGAGATCGCCATGTTTAATGCGCAGATCTGCAATCAAATCCAAAGCAGAATCCGTTGCAAGCACGCGTTTGACATGGCCCTGGTGCATCTTAGAAGAATCCCAGCTTCTTGGGGTTGTAGCTAATCAAAACGTTTTTCACTTGCTGATAATGATCGAGCATCATCTTGTGTGTTTCGCGACCGATTCCCGACTGCTTGTAGCCCCCGAAGGTAGCATGAGCAGGGTAGGCATGGTAGCAGTTCGTCCAAACGCGTCCAGCCTGGATCTCACGACCGAATCGGTATGCCGTGTTGATGTTGCGAGTCCAGATACCGGCGCCAAGACCGTAAAGTGTGTCGTTAGCGATGGCGAGTGCTTCCGCCTCATTTTTAAATGTTGTGACGCTGACAACTGGACCAAAGATCTCTTCTTGGAATACCCGCATCTTGTTGTTACCGAAGAACACAGTCGGCTCAACATAGTAGCCATCAAGTAATTCGCCGGCAAGTTTTGCGCGATTACCGCCTGTCAGACACTGTGCACCTTCTTTCTTGCCAATATCGATGTAGCTCAGGATCTTTTCGACTTGCTCCATGGATGCCTGAGCGCCGATCATTGTGGATTCGTCGAGCGGATGACCCTGTTTAACTTTTTTGACACGCTCAACAGCGCGAGCGATGAAGTCTTTGTAAATGGATTCGTGAACCAAAGCTCTGGAAGGACAGGTACACACTTCACCTTGGTTGAGGGCAAACATCGTAAAGCCTTCGAGAGCTTTGTCAAAGAAGTCATCGTCTTTGTCCATGATGTCTGGGAAGAAAATATTGGGGGATTTGCCGCCCAGCTCGAGCGTGACTGGTATGAGATTGTTTGATGCGTACTGCATAATCAACCGACCGGTGGTGGTCTCTCCAGTGAATGCAATTTTGGAGATACGCTTGTTGCTAGCGAGGGGCTTTCCTGCCTCAAGTCCAAAGCCGTTGACGATATTGAGAGTGCCGGCAGGCAAGAGATCCTGAATCAGTTCTGCAAACAGCAAAATTCCAGCTGGCGTTTGTTCTGCTGGTTTCAAAACTACGCAGTTACCTGCCGCTAGCGCTGGAGCAAGTTTCCATGCGGCCATGAGTAAAGGAAAATTCCACGGGATGATCTGTCCCACAACCCCGAGTGGTTCGTGGAAATGGTACGCCACCGTGTCATGATCGATTTCGCCGATGCTACCTTCTTGGGCGCGAATACATGAGGCAAAATATCGGAAGTGGTCAATCGCTAGCGGTAAATCTGCAGCCTTGGTCTCGCGGATTGGCTTACCGTTGTCCCATGTCTCTGCAATGGCAAGTTTCTCAAGATTTTGCTCCATGCGATCAGCGATTTTGAGCAGAATATTGCTGCGCTCAGTTGTTGAGGTTTTGCCCCAAGACTCCTTAGCACGATGAGCTGCATCAAGAGCTAGCTCAATATCGTTGTGATCAGAACGGGCGATTTCGCAGAAAACTTTTCCAGTCACAGGGGTGATATTTTCAAAATACTTTCCAGCCTTAGGCTTAACCCACTCTCCACCAATGAAGTTGTCATATTTGGATTTAAATTGGACGGGAGATCCTTTGTCATTTGGATTTAAGTGTTTCGTCACTTGCGACCCCTTTCTTCTCTGATATTTGATTTCAGGACATTATTTGCGCTTTTTCTCGGTCAGTCACGTACAAATTTTAGAGCGCAACGAGGGGTATTCTTATATGGCCATACGGCCAAATATGGTCATTATCGAAATGACCAAATGGACATCAGTCCCTGATTCCATTGGTTAATGCAGATGGTTTTATTCAGTGAAAGTCTGGGTCAACAGACGCCTAACAGTGTTTTAACTAAACGCTCAATACGATTAATGGGGATGATGCTGCTTCCAGCTCGTCCCACTTGGATCGCGCCCTGTAGCATGTCTGGAATTGATTTTATGATATCCACAGTCATCGCTTGGGGGTTAAACGATCCATCGCTGAGACCATCACGGACCAGATCGTCCAGAAATGATATTTGCTGTTTGTGCATTTCAACCAAAGCATCGCGCACTTTACCAGGCAGAAGCGGCCATGATACCGCGAACGCCCCTCCGGGGCAGACCTGTCCGTGGCTTATCATGGCTCTATAATGATCAAAGTAGCTTGCAAGCCGCTGAACGGGCGCCTGTGTCTCGACTTTGTGACTCCATTGCTCAAACATTTTCATATCCGAGTCGACAACGGCGCATGCCAGGTCGTCCTTACTTGAGAAATAATGAAAAATGCTTGCCTTGCGTATGCCGAGTTCGTCGGCGAGTTCTTGCAGGCTGAGAGCATCATAGCCAACGGTTTGTGATAAGGCTGCAGCCTTTGATAGGAGCTTTGATCTGGTGTCGTTGCCCGCTGCGGTAAACGAAGATCTTTGACCAGCCATGGAATTTATCCTCTATGCGAAGCATCGAAAATCCGAGAATTTTACACTTCAATTATTGTCTTACGAAAATGCCCGAATGTGAAGTTTTAGCCTGCAAAGAGTGAAATGCCGACAACACGATGTAAGTCATGAACAGTCAGTTTCAATGATTGTCAGCATCCATGTTACCGAGGCTTTTACCGATTTCGACTGTTGCTCGTAGGGGGGGGGCTCAAGGTTGTCCATAGTGTGAAATTATATTCATAATTTCGATTGCTTAGCGTTGTGTTTATAGTTTTACGCTGCCTTCAGTGGGCTAGCTTTGCGAAACGACTGAAGCTAACCAGCGAAAATAAGTTGGCTCGGTTAGTCAGCTGCTGTAGGTTCAAGTGCCTTGTCGGAGGGTTAATCATGCGTTTCAAAGAGTTTGCCAAGAAAATTGTCGCAAAAATTATTCCTGAATTTAGTGTTCAGTATGGGGCCTTGACAATCCGAGGCCCTCTTGAAGATCGCGGCTTTCTTAAAGCCCTTAGTCGTGGCGAACGCGAGCCATTTATGACGAAAACATTGGTGGATTTTGTAGCCCACGATACCGTTTTTCTCGATGTTGGTGGGCACCTTGGACAATACTCGCTGGCGGTTGCAGAAAAGCTTCCGCGAGGCGGTGCGGGGCGGGTCGTAGTATTCGAACCACACCCGAGGTCACGTAAATATCTTAAGCGTAATGTTTTGATGAACGGCGTGGATGATAAGGTCACGGTCGAGGAGTTCTGTGCTGCGGCCTCAACCGGAACAGTTCTTTTTTATTCCGACGATCTTCAATCAGATTACTCAAGCACAGTACCTAATGCGGCAGGTAGCTCGTCGAGAACTGTAGTGGAGGTGCCCGCGATCCCTCTAGATGAGTATTTTGCAGGAAAAGATTATCCAACGGTCGTGAAAATTGATGTTGAGGGTGCGGAGTTGTCTGTACTGGAGGGGATGCGAGAGATCATGAAGCAGAAAAAGCCTCTACTTTTTATCGAATGTAATGGACCGGCTTTGAAACGGTCGGGTAGCTCAGCCAAGGATCTTCTTGAAGTTCTTGCAAGAAGCTACTCAAAAATTTCCATCATTGATGAGGCGACAAAGTCACTCGTTACCGTCAACAAGTCTTCAAATTTAAACGACAAATGTGAGAACCTCCTTTGCCTTCCTTGAGTAAATCTCGAAGATCCTAAGGGTCTGACTTGCCATTGTGTGGTCTAAATCCGCCTGGAAAACGCAAAGTCAACCCGCTGTAATTGCCGGATAAAACTAATTAATTTTTTAAAAATCTAAAGAAATTTCGGGCGTTGACGAACCAACTGTCGGCTGCGAAACCGGGCTTTGAGTGCTCGGAGGATCGCTGTTCAGATAGGACTTGCAGCGATGAAAGTTGATAAGATCGAGACTCGATTGGATCCAATGGAGCCGGCTATCTCCAAGCCGCTGGATTTAAAGTCTGCGCGGGAGTCGAACGTCGCGACTCAATCAGTGACGGATTTAAAAGCGAAAGAGCAACTGGACCCCTTGAAGGAAAAACGCGATGCCCCAAAGAACACGGTGGATAATCCAAACTTCGCCGCCTTTGAGAAAGAGAAGATTGAATCTACGATTTATCAGCTTTTTTTCTTACGCGAGGTGCGTAAGCAGGCAATTGAGATGGATATCGTGAAGCGCAACGAATTGCGGGAATACATTAAGAACATGTATGTAAAAGATGACTCAAAAAGTTATTTTATGAGTCAGATGAATGAACAGCGATTGCGAATGCTATTTACTTGGCTAGATCGCTTCTGGAATGAGAAAAAATTTCGCCACCTGAGGGAGTGGGCAAATATTCAGTATAAAGACCTGCAACAAATGAAGCGGGACGCCTTCATGTATGTTCTAAAATTCGAGCGTCTGGTAGCTACGAGAAAGTCCGAGCTGGAGAGGCTGAAGCCAAGGGTCAATCTGCTGGAAGAGCGTCGCGAAGAACGAGCAGAAGATCTCGCGCGTCTGAAACTCGACAAGATGAAAGAAAAAATCATCATAAAGTTTGATGATCGTCAGAGGATGGCTGAGTACATGATTTCATCGACCGCCCTTGAGAAAATCGACAGCCATCGGCGTGTGGAAAACCTCATCAAAACAGATCTATTCAAAGACAAAGATCGTTCAAGAGCGCTTCGTAAAGTGGATTGAAAGATGGCTTCACTTTGAAACAGCCCGCCAACTTAAGTCTTCAAAGTCGGACATTAGTTTATCCGTCAACGGAACGCCTCTATGTAAAGAATCGCGAGCAAACCGAGCTAAAGCTCCAACTGTTACGGCAAATAATACATCGATATCAGCGTCGGCGAAGATCCCCTTCTGTTGGAAATAGGTAATCCAGTTAATCCATTGAATATAGACTTTTTCTGAGATCCGTCGGCTAGCATCATTCAAGAATGTTGCGCCAAAACTTGATTCGAAAAAAAGGTACTCATGTGGTCTGGACTGAATTCGTTCGGCAGCTCTTCGCATAAGGTTGCGAAAAGAGTCTTTGGGGTTGTGGAGAGACGGCTCTGTGATACCTGACTGAATGTTTATTTGTTCCTGTTCTGCACAGGCATGCTGAAACAGTGTGTTGGCCAAGTCTTCCTTGCTAGGAAAAATCCGAAAAATTGTACCGACAGCAACGCCCGCGTCTTTTGCGATCAGCTCAGTGTTGGCTCCGGAAAAACCAAATGTTGCAAAATGTTTTGCGGATGCCGCCAAAATTGCGGTGCGCTTACCCTCGGGGTCCATGACTCGCCGTTTTTTGCTCAAGAGGCAGCCTCCCGAAAAGATGCTGATAACTTTGACTGGATGGAGCCACCGACCAGAATCGAACTGGTGACCTACGCATTACGAATGCGTCGCTCTACCGACTGAGCTACGGTGGCGTATTGCCATGAAACCTGCCTCAATTAGGGAATTTAACAGGAAGTCCAGCGTCTTTCCAAGCCTGAAATGCACCAGCATTAAAGGTTCGAAATCCCAATGTGCTAAAATGGTCGGCGGCTTTTTCTGCGCGTTTTCCAGATCGGCAATAAAATATAAGGTCTCTGGATCTGTCCCAGCCCTCAACGGCTTTATGATATGCGTCACTTTGCGCTTCGATCTCACTAGTGGCAAGCCACTGCGCTGGAGCAGCCATTCCTGAGTCAGCGATTTCTGATTCTTCTCGCACATCCACGAGAATCGCAATGCCGGAAATCACAGCCATGTAAGCATCCCGCGGGCTGATTGCAGTGGCTGCATTTGCTTGCGATGAAAAAAGAGCGCCGATGAAAAGCATTAGTGATAACAGTAATCGCTCCATCGGCGCCCTCCGAAAACTTTTAGTCATTAAAATGTAACGTCACCAACCATCACAGCACTGTGGCCTGGGAAGGTGCAGAAAAATTTATACTTGGTACCTTTTTTGAGCTTACTAGTTGCAAAGGACACCTCAGTAGACTCACCGCCGCCAACCAATTTTGACGCAACCACAACGGATGCGCTGGTCGGTGTGTAGTCTTTTGCTGGGCCGGCTTTTGTCGCGTCAGCGATGACATTTTTCATTTCAGATTCTGGTGCGATAACCACGTTATGTCCCATCGCAGCTTTTGGCAATTTACCGGTGTGCTTTAGCGAAAGCTTCACGTCAGTGCAGCCTGCAACAGCGATGGTTTTTGTGTTGTAGCTCATGGCGTCAGTACCTTCGACTTTGACGTCACAGGTCTTGGCGTAAGAGGCCCCAGCGATCATGGTGGACGCGATAAATAAAGCGACTTTTTTCATAACTTCGACTCCTCATTTTATTTGGCAAAAGTGCATCGTCATTCGGACTTGAGTCCGAGATCTTAGCAAGAAAGTTGTGAGGTTGGAACAGCTGACAGAAGGGGTTAGTTTCTTTTTTTGGTCGCTTTTTTAGAACTTGTACGTGTCTAAGAAACGATCTATCCGTTGATTAACATAGATAGGGTCATCAAGGTGGGGGCAGTGGCTACCATGGGCCATGATCTCTAGCTCAGCCATCGGAAGGCGTTTGGCCAGCCATTTGCATTCCTCCAGGGGCACCAACTGGTCCTTCCCCCCTGCAAGGATTAGAGTGGGCGCCTCAATGGGACCTTCCAGATTGCTCAGGTCAAAATCACACAAGTCCTCTGCTAATTCGAAAAATATGTTCGGGTCTGTCGCAAAAAAGTGGCGCAGGTACTCCTCAATGTCCTCTGTTTTGGCCAAGTGGGGATTGAAGCCTTTTAAGCGGACCACCTCTCGGGCGATGGACGGCGCCATCGCGGCCGTTTTATTCACAAAACGGACCCAGTCTGGGACCAGCTTATTGAGGGTTATCATGATTTTAAGAGCCGCCTTGCCGGTATCTCCAATTTGCATGTGTCTGTAGGGGTCACGTCCCGGTGACCCCTGCAGAACCATCCCCAGGCACCGCTCTGGGTAATCATGCGCAAACTGCATGGCCACGGTGCCCCCCATCGACTGACCAAGAATTACGGCCTGTTCAATGGATAGCTGGTCCATGACCTCCTTAAGGTCTTCGCTTAAGCCCTTAATGGTCAGCGGTCGCAGAGGGTTGCCAAGGCTGGAGGCACCGTGTCCCCTGTAGTCCATATGTACGGTCAGGCGTCCCGCCTTACGGGCGTGGGCCAATTGATATTTCCAATGGGCAATCGAGCAGCCCAGTCCATACAGAAAAACCAGAGGTGTACCGTGCCCATCGTGGACCCAGGTTTGAATTAAGGCTCCGTCTCGAAGCTCAACCGGTGATGCGGCGACTGGTTTCAGTGGTTCTGGATTGAGGTCTACTGGGATAGGGCCCCCTCGACATTTTTTCTTAAAGTCGGCCTGAAGATTTTCCGAAGACTCCGCTGAGGGAGGGCGGCATGGAAAAGATTCCCGTCGAAATATTCGTAACCGAGCAACTTAACCATCCACGTTATAAATCAATTATAGCACAGATGGCGGTTAACGAGACCCTTGTGCATCTAACCTTGGTTAGATTTTTTAAAGACCAGGGGATCAATTTTATTACCCCGGGGTTAGCATCTATTCTGGCAGATCGTTTTGCACATGAGCTTGAACAGCGTCACGGTGTGAGTGGTGTTGTGGGTCGGATGCTTCAGAAATAAATCAATTCATGGAAGATCTTATCCGCGTGTTTGTAATAAGTGAGCCGCGATACTGACAGCAATTTCTTCGGGTGTGTTATTTCCGATCGGAAGTCCCATGGGACAATGAAATCGTTCAGTTTCTTCTCGCGTTAATCCTTCTTCGAGGAGGGTGGCGCGAATTTTTCTTGCTTTGACTGTGCTGCCGATAACGCCAATGTACGGAGCACTTTTCAATTTAAGTGCCTCGCGAACGACGACCAAATCGTGCACGTGTCCTGGGGTGGCAATAACATGGTAGGTTTTTTCCGGGAACGTCGCGGGGATCTTTGCCAGATCATCAGTTAAAATAGTCTTTACGCGAGCGCCGTGGCGATCCTTTATTTTTCCTAGCCAATCTTCACGGGTATCGGTCACCGTAAGCTGACAATTCAAACTGACCAGCAAATTAGTTAGTGCTTGGCTAACATGACCAGCTCCGTAGATGGCAATGCTCCAGGAATCATGGATGGTGGCTTCAATGAAAATGGTTGCAACACCTCCGCACACCATCCCTAGATCCTGATTGAGATCGATTCGGTGAAGTTGAGCAGCATGTTTCTTATCCACGAGCTGCTGCTGCGCAAGTTGTATACCTTTGGCCTCTAATTTTCCTCCGCCGATGGTTCCAGCGTGAAGACCTGCTGCTGTCACAATCATCTTGGCTCCCACTTCCTGCGGAACGTGGGCGTCAATCCGAATCATGGTCACAAGCGCGTAGCTTGTGCCCGTAAGGTCTAAATCATGACAAGTTTTTATGACGTGAGATAAATTCACAATCTCATTCCTTTACCGATTCAAAGCGTGCGAATAGCGCTGGACTCAAGTGACGTAGAGTGCGCTCGGCGGTCGCGGGAATGGTCAAGCTGTGCTGGCGGTTAAAATCCATGATCGATTTGTCGATCTCTGACGCGTAGCGAATGGCATCTTTCACTGCCGTCCAAACGGATAGCGATAGAAGCAGAGGTGGTTCGCCTACAGCTTTTGTTCCGCGAATGTTCACTACGTTGTCGTTGTTGTGGGCCAATTTCACATTGAATATGCGGGGCGTGTCTTGAACGCTGGGGATTTTGTAAGTACTTGGAGAATGAGAAAGCAGGAGTCCCTCTTTGTTGTAGACGAGATTCTCTGTGGTCACCCAGCCCATTCCCTGAACGAATGCGCCCGTCACCTGCCCAAGGTCTAACCCCTCATTAATGGGGCGACCAAGATCCATCAGGATATCGACGCGCCGAACTTTTATCTCTCCAGTCAGGCGATTGATTTCGACTTCGCTGACCGCTGTTCCTTGCGTGAAATAGTGGAAAGCTTGACCCTGGCCCTTCAATTTGTCAAAGCCAAGGTTCTCGGTTTTATGAAACCCGTACTCACCGAGCGACGTTCGATTCAAGTAGGCTTCGACAACCAAATCTGCAAAAGCAATTTTGAAATTTGAGCCGGTAACGCGAACTTCGTTGTTCTCGAAAGTTGTCTTCGCCAAGGCCTCGTCATAGGGGATTTTTTTGATATCAATTTCCGGAGCTGTGCCAAGGCCTGCAGTTTTGGATGGCCAGGCGTCATTCCATGTGTGCGAAAGTTGAAGGGCCAGTGATGCCAATCGCTCTTTTAACCGTCGTGCAGCGATCCAAGCGGCCGCGCCGTTTATGTCAGTCCCTGTAGACGCAGCGGTGGGGGAGGTGTTTGCATTTTTTTCAGTCGATGTGGACATGACGCGAATTTTGTCCATAGACAAACCAAGTTCTTCGGCAACGAGCATGCCAATGCGTGTGTTGACCCCTTGTCCCATTTCGACGGCACCAGTAGATACCTGGACTGAGCCGTCGCGGTGAATATTCACGAGCGCGTTACCTTGGTTGAGAAAGCGGGTCGTAAACGATATGCCAAACTTGACGGCTGTCATAGAGAGTCCGCGTATATATTGCACATCTTCGGAGAAGCAATTTGTGGCTTTTAATGCCTTCTCGTTGTGCGCCGTAATCTCTTGGCGGCGATGACGATAGTCTGCGCTTACCTCAAGTTCATCAAATAGTAGCGGAAGCATGTTGTTTTCAACGGTTTGGCCGTAATGAGTGACATCCCAGCCGGCGCGATATACGTTGGCTTTTCGGATATCCAAGGCGTCCATTTTGAGTTCTCGCGCGATATCCTCAATAACTCCTTCGATGGCTGCCACCCCCTTGGGTCCACCAAAACCGCGGAACGCTGTGTGCGGGTGGTAGTTCAACTTGCATACCTGACCAATCACCTCCACGTGGGGGATATAGTACGCATTGTCAGAGTGTAGCATGGCCCGTTCCATGATCGCCGTTGACAGATCGGCATAGGCTCCACCGTCTGAATAGAGTCTAGAACGCAAAGCCAGGATCTTACCTTTTCCGTCAAACCCAACCTCGTAATGAATTTCAAATGGGTTGCGTTTGCCGGTCATGATCATGTCATCATCTTTGGTCAACACGATGCGCGCAGGTCGCCTTGCTTTTGCTGCCACAAGGGCTGCGTAGGCTGCAATGGGGCTAGCTTGAGACTCTTTACCACCAAAGCCTCCGCCTAACCTTTTTACAACACAGACCACGTCGCTGAAGTTTACACCGAGCGCGTGGGCTACGGTGTGCTGCGTTTCAGTTGGATGCTGAGTCGATGAGTGAACCTCCATCTGTCCTTGCTCTTTTGGGTAGGCAACAGCCCCTTGGTTTTCAAGGTAGAAGTGATCAGCTCCCTGGATGACTAATTTTCCACTTAAACGGTTCGGGGCAGAGGTAAGTGCCTGGTCTGCATTGCCGCGTCGGATAAATCTTTCAGATCCAATAAATGACTTTTTGGCAATGGCATCGGTAATATTCATCACTGAAGGTAGCGGCTTATACTCAACGCTGATCGCGTTCAGTGCTTCGCGTAAAGACTCTGGAGACGATGCTCCGACGACCGCTAAAACCTCACCGGCGAACCAGGTGACCTTGTCTGCTATGATCGGCTGATCCTGAAATATTGGTCCCCATGCGTTGTGATGGACATCTTTTGCCGTCACGATGCAGGCTACACCGGCAACCTGGGAGGCCTTGCTAACGTCCAGTTTTTTAATCTCTGCGTGCGCGACCTTGCTGTAGAAACAGCCAACAAATAGCTCGCCCGGCAGCATGGTCCGATCATCGACATATTCTGACTGTCCGGTCACATGCGTCAAAGAGGAATCGTGTGGCAGTGATGCCGAAGTATCTTGGTGCGATTTGGTGGGCGTTGTCACGCGGAACCCCCCATCGCAAAGTGTTCATGAATATATTTACTGAATAGTTGATGGACGAGAACTCGACGGAATGCGCCTGTTCCGCGCACATCAGATATAGGGTGAATCTCATCATTTAGTAAATCCAGTGCGCGGTCCAAAAGTTTCTGTGTCATCGGTTTCCCAACAAGAAACGTTTCCAGTTTGTGGATTCGCACCGGAGTTGCCGCGATTCCACCGAAGGCAAGCGCCGCGTTCTTGATGTCCCCTGATTTTGAGGTTTCTATGGATAGTGCTGCGCTCACTGCCGAGATGTCGAGGTCTTTGCGTTGAGAGGTCTTGAATAGTTTGATGGATGTTGTTTGCGACGTCAGTGGGATTTCCACCGCCGTGATAAACTCCCCCGCCTTTAAAGAGAGTTTTTTATAGCCCAGGAAGAATTCTGTGATCGGAATTTTTCGTTTAATGACTTTACCCGCTGAAAACTTGGCAGCATGAACAACGGCGTCACTTGCGAGTAGAAACGGGATTGTGTCTCCGATCGGGGAGGCGTTTGCGAGGTTTCCGACGAGGGTTGCCACATTTTTAATTTGAGGTGACGCAAAAAGATCAAGAAACTTGGAAAATTCGGGAATACGTTTTTCGGTGGCTTTACGCAGGCGACTTAAACTTGCCCGAGCACCAACGACCAATGATGTCTTGCTTGTGCTGATTTCATAGAGCTCGGGGATGTTTTGCAGGCTTAACAGATGTTTGGGAAGAGGTCGTCCCTTATTGGTTTGAACGCCGAGGTCTGTTGTTGCAGCGACCATTCTGGTGTCTTTGTGTTTGGCGCAAAATTTACATGCGTCCTGAAGTCGCATCGGAGCGCTAAATAGCCGTCCTTGTGTATCGCTTAGTAACACAGGCAGTTTAATCTCTTTTTTGAGCTGCTGAAGGTTTTGATTGGTCAGGTAGCGTTTACTGAGATTGTGGGTTTCAGAGGCTTTAGCCTTTTCTGCCGCATCAAGGATTGGACTGTATCCAGTGCATCGACAAAGATTTCCCGTCGTATAATTGGCGGCTGTCTTACGATCCAGGTGGGTCTTAACTTCTAAGGCGCCTGAAAGTGCCATTACAAAACCTGGGGTGCAATAACCACACTGTGAACCGTGACAAACGCGCATGGCAGCCTGTGCCGGAGCAAGCTCTCCGTTTACTTCTAGTCCTTCGACTGTTACCAGGTGGCTACCATCCATCTGTGCGACGGTGGCAATACAGGAGTTCATCGACATGAAAGTTGGCTTTTTTGACGAATTTGTAGGTTCGAACGCGCGTAGTATTGTGCATGCGCCGCAATCACCTTCCGCACAAACGATCTTGGTCCCGGTTCTTAACGCTCGCTTTCTGAGCCACTCAGCAAGCATCATAAAGGCGTCATCGCCCTGGACGCGTGTCAATTCGCCATTGAGGTAAAATGCAACGTGATGTCTACTGGTCTTGTCACTCATGATTTAAACTCCGAAGCATCGGGCCGCGAGCTGGCATCGGTCTGCTCGTCCCGGCCACGGATTACAAGTATAGCACTGCGCAGTGCCCGTGCATGCCTATTTTCTGGGTTTAGCCAGCGATCCCAAGGCAATAGTCTGAGTAAAAGATAAACAATGAAGACGCCGGCTAACCCCCTTAATGTGATCCAAACAGCGTCGATAAATGCGGAGTCCAAAAAATAAGACAAGCCACCCATGAGGGCAGCTGAAATCCAAACCATTGGGTGGCTAAGGTCTTTCAAAGCAAGTTTCATGTTAATCAATAAACCGGTATGGCCCTGCGCAGGGAGTGGGGGTGTTGGCATGGCTCCGGCGGTGATGCGTCGATTTATGAATGTTTCCCACCTGGAAAGCAGCGTGTTGGGACGCCCAACCGGAGAGTTCCAAGCTAAAATAGCTAGGATGCCAGCTAGCAAACATTTGGCTGCAAGAAGAATAAAAAGTGCAGTGACCAGTGAAAAATTTTCAAGAAGTGTAACGTCAGCTACAAGCTTTTCCCAGGCGTCTTGGATGCGTTGCCACTCGGTTTCAGACAACGTTGCAACCATAACTCCCGCAAGAATTGCTGGTTGCACGATACCCCATACTGCTAACAGCATGGAGCCAGCAATCACGCCGATGAGTGTTGGTCCAAAAATAGTCGTACCCGCAGTGAATAAGAGTCCCTGCACTCCTATCGCAAGCATTGGAGTCAACCGTTTGCCCACAGGTGCAAATGATTTAAGAAGGGCCGTCACGGAAGAGATTTCAAATCCCAGTGATCTTGCACCCGGCAGGTCATGATTAAGACGGGTGATTCTCGATAAAAAAAGGGCCTGATTCAGCGACAGCATGGTACCCGTCATGGGAATGTGCGCCGCATGCAGGAAGCTTCCAACGCCAACTTCAGCCAGTGCAAGCGTCCCAGCCCAAGTGCCTACTTGATCTGCATGGGATGGTTTTTGAGACTCGGATGCACCCGAAGTCACTTAGAGGGCCTTTGTAGTTAGAGCCAGAGCATGAATCTCTTGCTTCATCCAATCGCCCAGAGCTTTATAGACCAGTTGATGCTGTTCCACGAGTGACTTGCCTGAAAACTGCGAAGATTCAATTGTTACCTGCCAGTGATCGCCTCCACCAGTCATGTCTGAAGCTTTAATTCTTGCATCTGGAAACGATTCGAGAAGCTTTTTTGTAAGAATTTCGGCGGTCATTTGCATTGGCTTAAGATCTCCAAATAAATGAGGAAACTATGGAACAAAGAGGCTCGATTGTGCCATGATCAGCCTGAAACGCAAGATGTAGTAGGGGGATGTGTGGCCATTGAATGCCAGAGACGAGACCTGGTGGTTGCGACGAACAACCAACACAAACTTCAGGAAATCCAGTCGATTTTGGGTCCAAGGTGGAGGATTTTGGGCGCTCAGGACGTAGCTTCCGGTCTGTCATGGGATGAGACGGGGACATCGTTTTTAGAGAACGCCCGAATCAAGATTACGGCCCTCCGTGGGCATTTTAAAGGTTGCATTCTGGCCGACGATAGTGGGCTATGTGTCGATGCGCTTCAGGGTGCTCCGGGTGTGGTTTCCAGTAGCTACGGCGGCGTGGAAGGAGATCACTCACGAAATGTGGCCCGGCTTCTAGCAGATTTGCGAGGCGTGCCGGAATCGTTACGTGGAGCTCACTTCTACTGCCTGATTCTTTTTTCAAATGAAAAAGGCGAAGAAAAAGTATTCGAGGGTAAGTGCAACGGACGAATACTTGAGTCCCCACGCGGTCATGGTGGGTTCGGTTACGATCCTGTTTTTGCCCCGGATGGCTACTCGATCTCGATGGCTGAAATGGCTGCCAGCGATAAGAATGCCATCAGTCATCGTGGTCTTGCTATGAACGCGTTCAAAGAGGCATTCTAAAAGAATGATATCTATGGTCGGGTACTGCCCAGCTTGCGCTCAGCGGCCACCTTGAATTCTTGATACTCTTTTGATGTATGAATCCAGCCAAAATCCTTGTGTTTCAGGGACTGTTGTAACTCGCTTCGATATTTACGAGCATCGAGTAGGAAAGCGTTTAGATAATAAACGGCGCCGGATGCATCGCCGTTTTTAGCTTCGCATCTGGCTAGTAAAAATACACCACGACGGGCATCCATCTCTTCGTCGGCAAACACTTTACTCGCTTGCTGCAAAGCCCATATTTTCTTGAGAGGTCTCGTAGCGAGATCGCATCGTTCCAACTCGCGGTAGGAGTTTCCTAGACGGAACAATCCTTTGACGTCCATATCTTTTGCTTCTTCTGCTTTAAGGTAAAACTTAACGGCTTCGCGGTATTTCTTTGTCGCGTAGAATTTTTCAGCTTCAGCGTAGTCCTTGCCGGGGGGTTTCCGGGTCTTTTTTTCGATGCCCTCACCAACCATTGCTTCACCAGCGACCTTGACGTCACTTAGAATGTAACCATTACCCAGGAGGCAAGGAGCGTCCCCGGTGCCATTGCAGCATTTCTCTGAAAGATTGGCTGTAATGCGCTTTTGTTTGATCGTGTCACAAGTGAGGCTGCCAGGGGGAATAAACATAATGGTATTTTTGCCCTGGAGTACGCCTTTGCTTGTACTGACTCCTTCTTTGATGGCCTGGCTCAAGACAACAGTGCCTTTAAGAATCAAGCCACGATAGCTGTCAAGAAGTTGCTTTTTTCCTTCGGTATCCAAATCATCAATAAATTTATACTTAGGCTTGCTGGTGTCAAAAATGGCTGGATCAAAAGGTTTGCAGATTTCGACGTCAAATGAAATTGGTCCTTTGACAAGGGAGAAACAACTTCCTTGAGCGAAAAGATTCTGCGACGCCAGCGCTGTGATGATGCCAACAATCAGTCCGACAAGTCTTTTTGTTCTGTCAAGTCTGTCCACAGTATCTGTCCTTGAGTTGCGTAAATATTGTTATGGCGATCTCGGTATTCGAATTCAACCTCTAGTCCGGAAGGCGCATGGCTCTTATCTATTGTAATCGAGGGCAAAGAAAAACTATAGTCGCGTAAATTAGGAATGAGAGGAATCTCTTGCCAGGTTGTGCTTCCTTTTGCTCGGTATTTCATCTTGCCATCAACAATGTCATTTTCTGCAAGCTTACTCAGAGCAGCGGCAAGATTCGATGCCTGAACCGATCCGACATGAAGTACCTGCCCATCGGCAGTTTTACTTGCAATTTCGTTACGAAGGACAGAGTCGTTGGCGTTTCCAAGCATGACTGTCGCAATTGACACCGGATAATATTTTTTGCTGATCATCACGCCGGGCGACTGCAGGCGTTGGGACACGGCAGGGCCCCCGTTGTCGTAAGGCTCTCCATCGGATATGAAGTAAATCTCTTTCATTGCACCTGAGCGACTGCCTGATAGAATTTGTTCGGCTGCTTCGAGAGGTGGACCATAGCTGGTATCGCCTTGTGCTGCGCATAAAGTATTGATAATCGAACCATTGCGAGATATGTCTGCGAAGAGGTTGGCGCGATCACCGAACATGGCGTTCGACTTTGCAACAACCTGGTCGGAAAATGTGATGATGCCATAGCGGGAATCACCGCGACGCGACGTGACATCATTGATGATTGCCTCGACAGATTTTAAGCGCCCACAGCTATTTGAAACTTTTGGATCATTGTCACGCATGGACCCAGATGTATCGATCACAAAGATAATATCCCGCGGATAAGTGACGGGAGGGCAAACTTTTCCGCTGAATTGAAGTGGTGTTTTGTCGAAAGACGCAGACTTGAATCGATGCTCTCCGCCGCCACTGATGACGACTTTGTTATTTAAGGTCGTGGGAGCAACCGCTGGCGCGCTGTCACACTGCCAAAACCAAGTCAGTTGATCCACTTTCTGACCATTGTATGCATCTGAACTGGGACGCGCAGTGCTTCCCCCGTCAAATGTTGCCTCGCCACAGCTGTTTAAAGCAAGTATCGATAAAAATACTGCTGCCGGCACTTTGGTCGTGCGCGTGTTCATGATTGTGTTCCTCCAAATGCGGCGTCGGACGTTAGGCCAAGCCGAGAGGGGGATCGGCCGGATAGGATCCAAATTGAGGTGATTTGTCTAAATACCCGAAACTAATGAGAAAAAATTAGTCCTTTGCTATGAGAGCAATCAGAGATGTGCTGCATGGAGGTGTATTTTATGAATTTCCTAAGCGAAACTCACGGACTACAGATAAAGTTTGATAACATAGAGTTAACAGCATGGTTTGATTTTTTGAGGAGACATAACATGATGTTTACGTCCAAAAAACAGTGGCTTGTCATTGCAGCCTTGTCCATTGTCAATGTTGCTTCTTGTACATCCAACGACTCTGAGGATGATGAGTCAATGGAGGTCGAAGAGCCCATTGATGCGGCTCCAGAGTCGGCCGAGGCAGCACAATCTCCCGAGCCATCCGACGCAGCTTCGGCAGCGCCTGGATCAGATCCGGCAACGTCGCCTGAAGCTAAACCATCGGAATCCGCCGCAACTGCTCCCGCCAACTCGTCGTCTGATGTTCCTGCAGTCGACGCAACAGCAAAAGCGCCAAGCACCGAGCGAGTCATGTACGTGAAGTATGATGGCGTTGCAATTCGTGAAAAACCAGACTCCAAGTCAAAGCGCCTTGGAAAATTAAACCGCGGAGATCACAGACTGGTGACAATCGAGGGTGATTGGGCACGCACTTCGGACGGTAAATATATCGCAATGAAGAGTTTAAGTGAAAAAGGTCTTGGTGCTAAAAGAAAAGGTGCGCAGTGGTCCGGAGGCGGATCTGGTGCGGTTGAATCAGCTCCATCTGCCGCTCCTGCGCCATCAACCGAACAGGCCGAGCCTCCTAAAAAGCTCCCCAAGAAGACAAAGTCTGCAAAGAAAAAAGCAGAGGAATCTCCGGCGGCATCCACTGCTGCACCGGCAGAAGCAGCGGGTGATCAGGGTGCCAAGGCTGCCGAGTGACGCTCACGGTCTTTGATGGTGGCGTTACAGCACCTAAAAGGTGATATCAGAGGTTATCGTGAAAAAATTGGCGCAATGGATTGAAATATCCGGCCTGGACGGCGTCATACAGGCGTCTATCGTCCAGCCCGTGACGTTTACGGGAGCATTGACTCAGTTTATCGGAAATACCTTGCTAAGGTCCTTTCGGCCACGAATGTCGATCCAGCTTTTCATGCGACAGTGTGAATTTGTTGGTAATCAAAGTATTGGCGTTATGATTTTAGCGGGGATGATGATCGGCGCAGTTTTCGGATTGCAGTTCGGTGAGATATTCAGAATTTTTGGCGCAGAAGGCATGATCGGCGCTGCAGCGGGCTATGCTTTGAGCAAAGAGTTGGCTCCAGTTGTTGGGTCTTTTCTCGTAACAGCTCGAGCCGGCAGTTCAATGGCCGCAGAAATTGCGACGATGCGTGTTAATGAGCAAATTGACGCCATGCGCGTAATGGCGGTAAATCCATATAACTATCTCGTTGCCCCACGAATCTGGGCCAGTATTGCGATGATGCCGCTTCTCACGATGATCTTTATTTTATCGGGAGTTTTTTGTGCATATTTGATCGGCGTTGCCATTTATGACGTAGACCTCGCTGTGTTTTTTGACAAGATTCAATGGATCGTGAAGCCCAGACATCTCTGGGAGGGCGCTCAGAAAGCCATGGTTTTTGGAATGATTCTTTCCGCCGTTGGCTGCTTTAAAGGATTTCATGCGTCCGGAGGAGCAAAGGGTGTCGGCAGGGCAACAACTGAAGCAGTCGTAATTTCTCTCGTCACGATCCTTGTGGTGGACTTCTTTATCAGTTACTGGAACTACATTCAGGTTCAAGACAGTATTTTATGAAGTCTTTATTCCCTCACGGTGATGATTTGATCACTCACCGCAATATGATGCGGGTATTGGGCGGTGTTGTTGTCGCATGTGTTCTTTTTGCGCTGGGTATTTACCTGAGTGGATTGCTGGACAAGCATACTCTAAGCTTGATGAACGATCTCAGGGGACGAATTAAACAGCGCTATGGCGTGTCTACATCCATCGGACACGTGGAAACAGGTTTTGGTTCTCTTCGTCTTGGCGAGGTGAATGTAGGCGAGCCGACGTGGATGACGGTTGATCGGGTTGACATTTCTGTTTCACTCAATCCGCTATCAGGTTTCCTAAGGCCCAAAGCAATGACGATTGGTCGCGCCGTCGTAAAGGTTCCCTGGAACAAGGAGCGATGGCCTCAAGAGGTCCGTTTACTCTATGAGGCGATCAAAAGGCGAGGTCAGACCAGTGATGGGAGTGCTACGGGCTCCGTGCCCTCTGCATTTCACAGTTTTGTGCCGCAGAAACTAAACGTCAATGCTGCAAGAGTTGAATCCGCCGATGGTGATCAAACAAAGTTTCTTGGTGAAGATCTCAATGTGGCTCTGAACCTTGCCGACAGAAAAATGACGTTTGGTGCGCGTAGAGTGCAGATCTTGGAATGGGTTGATGAATCATTTGTTGGTGGAGATTTTGATTTTAAAAAAGAAGAGGTTGTGTCTGCATCTTTCTTTAGTCGTCTTGCACCGGGGGAACCACTGACTTGGAGCTTTGCTTGTGAGGGCAAACGGGACGCCTCATTGGTCAGCTGCCAGATCGATGCTAGCCACTTACCGCGTTCCTTGCTTTCACCCGTAACGCGATGGTTCGGGAAGGGGTTTTCTCCTTCTTATCGCGGAGCGATCATTGTTGATCGATCTTCACCAGGTGTTGGTGATGCGCCAATAAAAATAACGCTCGATGGTCAACTTGGAGATGTGTTTGTGGAGCATTCGTCGATCGCAATTGGCGTTGTGGGACCGGGATTTCTCGGTTTGAAGCTGCAGGGCGAAATAGATCTGCAGCGCAAAATTGTGAGATTTTCTCCATCGAGCTTTGCATTATCGTCAGCCGATCAGCAGCGTGGGCCGGCTACCCATCAAATAATTCCAGTCAATTTTGATGGTGAACTGTCACTTCAAAAAAACGCCAGTTCGGATTCGCTGCGTCCAACTGGTTTTATTAATGCAGACATGCCAGCAACTGAGTGTCAGTCTATCTTAAAAGCCATACCTCAATCCTTTCTTCCAGATGTCGCTGCATTTAGACTAGGTGGCGCTGTGCAGTTTCAAGCAGCGGCAACATTGGTGGATGGTATCCCCGAGATCAAGATAGAAAAAGGTTCCGTACTTGGTTGCGAGGTGCTTGGTGTACCTGAAATTTATTCGTCCGCATACCTTAGTGGCCCATTTAATATCGAACGCAACCTGCCCGATGGGAAGATTTACATCCCGGTCGATCCCGCGCGACCATATTTTGCTGCCTACCACGACGTTCCCCCTTTGGTAAGAGCGGCATTTGTGAGTAGCGAAGACGCAGGTTTTTTTCAGCACAAGGGAGTTGAACTTTCAGCCATAATTGGTGCGCTTGAGCGAAATACTGAAGAGGGTCGTGCTGCCGTTGGCGGGTCAACTATTACGATGCAGACGGTCAAGAATTTATTTTTAGCGCGGGATAAAACGATCTCTCGCAAAGTACAAGAAATTTTCCTGGCTTGGCATCTTGATCGAACGATTTCCAAGGAGCGGATTCTTGAAATTTATTTGAATATGGTTGAGTTTGGTCCCGGTCTTTACGGCATTGGCCTGGCCAGCCAGAGATTTTTCGGGATTTCTCACAAGGACCTCTCATTGAAACAGGCAATATATTTGGCTTCTTTGCTTCCCGCACCGGTTCCACGGTATCGATATTTCTGTAAAGGTGAGACGACCCCTAATTATGAGCGATTGCTGCGACAGTTGCTGGATCGGATGTTGGGTTTAGGACGGATAACGCCGGCGCAGCATGCGATGGCCGTTTCTGAAAAAATTCAGTTTTCAGATCTTGAACGAGAAAGTGCCTGCGGGAGTAAGAGTTACGCTGGAAGTGAAGGCGAAGTGGATGTTGAGATTGGTCAACAGCAGCGCTAAAGAACGAAATGCACCGGATCAGCGACATCATCGTAGGGTGTGTAGCGATGAGATGAGTCGAGTCGCACGCGACTCATGGCGAATTCGTGATCATGAGTAAAGAAAATCCAGGAATTTTCATTTGCAAATAGGTCATAAAATGATTTTTTTTCATCAATGAGCATTTCTGGATAGCGGTCATACCCCATGGTGATGGGTAGGTGTACCCATGCCCGTCCCGGTATCAGATCACCTGCAAATGCGATGGCGGAATTATTGCTCTTAGCAATGGTGTGCATGTGGCCCGGTGTGTGTCCCTCAGTGAAAACAAAGGACAAGTAATCTGGAAGAACGTCTGGATGTTGGTTTCCATCAACCAAAATCAGGCGGCCAGATGTTTTTAGTTTGTCCGATAATCCAGGAATAAATGACGCACGGTCTCGCGTGTGCGGGTTTTCCGCGCGAGAAAAAGCGGTTTTTCCTACGACATATTTTGCATTAGGGAATAGGAGTCCCGTTTTACCCTGCTGTTGCTCCGTCCAGGACGGTAGAAGGCCTCCTGCATGGTCAAAATGAAGATGGGATAAAATGACGAAATCGATGTCACTATCTTTTAGCCCGAGTGCTAAAAGATTTTCTACTAGTCGATGAGACGATTCAATGACGCCATATCGATCTGCGAGCTTGGGTTCAAAAAACGCGCCTATTCCAGTTTCACAAAGAATGCGCTTATCGCCGATTTCAAGAAGCATGGCACGACAGTTTAATTCAATGCGACTGCGATCGTCCGGTGAAATCCATTTCTCCCAAACAGCCCGGGGCGCATTACCAAACATCGCGCCGCCGTCGAGCCTCTGAGTGTTTCCCTTGATCGCTGAAACCTTGATGGACTGCATTAACTATGAACTCTGATTCGTTATTTTAAATTTCGAAAGTTGGTGATCCTGACAAAAAAAAAGTGATTCATCAACAACTTCATTTGCTTCTTTTTTGACTTGAGCAATTACTGTGCGAATCGGTAAAACCTTTGGTGCCAAAGGCCTTTACGCAAAATTAATCGGACTTTATTCACACTGTCTGTGGATAAGTTTTTTTCCAATCTTGTGGATTAATTTTTCACCATGTGCGCCTTGAGCTGGTGCAATTTTGACAAAAACTCACGATTTCAAATATTTAGGGATAAATGGCCGATTGGCCAACAAAATTTAGTCATGGGTAATCAATGAGTTAGGAAATGTCCTGAAATTTGATTTCAAGGGGTCGGCATTTTTTGCCGATAAGACGTCTACGAGGGAAGGACGTTGTGATCCGGTTTCGCGACACCTGACCACGTGGAGCCATTACTTTATGTTGAAGCAATACATATCCGTTTTGTTAACCATGGGGCTAATTCTTTGTCCTGCGATGTTGCATGCCGGATCATTGTTTCCAACCTTGCCAAAGATGATTGAAACAGAGTGGCAATCTCACAGCATCATGCAGTCCACAAGATTGCGGCATTCCGCTGCCGGCGGTCTCAGTTTGGATCATTACGATCGCCACCGAGTGCTGAGAGAAATTTTGCAGATTCGTGGTGTCCATCCTTTGATGCAGCTCGTTGAAAGGCCTTCAGATTATGAGGGAGCGCGCCAAGGGATCAGGCTAACCGGAGCCGCGCACTTGAACGTTCGGCACTATTTGCTGCGTGTTGGTAAATACGATGTTTGCGATGCGAACTTTCGCACAGTCGAGTCGCCGTCTGGCACACTCAATGCGATGGGGGTCATCCCTAATGTTTCGGCAGTATACCCGTTCGTCGACGACGCATGGCCGGGTAAAGATGAGGCTGTTTCATCGGCGCTCTCAAGCTTAATGGCAGCTGGTGTCGATCCCCGCTCATATATTCTTACCCAAGCCTCGATGTGTCTCTACCCGGAACATGAGCAGCTTACTCCCGCATGGAAAATCGTTTTGCGCATCGGCCATGTTCCCTATCAGTTCTATGTCGGTGACGCAGGTGTCCTTGAGGGTGATATCCTGGGTTTTGATATCGACGCCAAAGTACGCGCTTATCGTAAGAATCCAAAAGATGGTCAGATCTCTGATTTTACCGTCAACGTGACTGGAGACGGATTTTTAACGAATGAGTACTTCACCACGACATCATCAGATCCGGCGCGCCCTCGTCAGCAGGCATCAAATAATATTTTCGCGCAGTCCATGAGTAGTGGGTACGCTCCGGAACAGTCGGCATTTGCTCACGTAAATGAACACTTTGATTTCGCTAGCAGTAAAGGATATCTTTGGAAGGGACCGAAACCACTCACTGTAAAGACGAATGTTACATTTTCAGGGGGTGATGTTAACAACGCGCTGTATACCCCGTTCGACGGTCGATTTGGTCCTTTTATTATCATTGCAAATGGAGACGGTGTCGGTTTCCAGGGCCTTGCACTGGACAGTGACGTCGCCAGTCACGAGTTCGGTCACCATATTATTTTTGGATCTGTTACCAGCACTCAGGGCGAATCGCTTGTCATTCATGAAGGGTTATCCGACGCCATAGCCTTTATGAAATCTGGTGACGGATGTCTTGGAGAATCCATTTGTCCTGTCAAAGCAAATCCAAGTGACAGCAGATGCCAAATAAACGGAGCATGCCTGCGGAGTGGGTCGACCTCCATGAAGTATGGGGATTCAACTTACAACTCGACTCAGTCCCACTTTAAAGGGCAGATAGTGTCAGGGCTCTTTTGGGATTTGTATCAGAGTGGCAAGATTCCAAAAGACGAGATGGGTAAGCTTGCCATCGGAACAGTCGCCTACCTGCCCGCCAGGGCTAATATTGCGGCTTTAGTTACGGCCATTCTCGACGCTGACTTTGCATTGTTCAATCGCCAATATCAATCGGCCATTATCGAGGCAGCTGCGGGACGTGGCATGGGCGTTGATAAGCTTGGAATAAACCTGGCATCGATTGATGGTATCGCTCCACCTTCAGAGGAGGAGTCAAAGTCCAAATCTGACCGCGGAGGGTTTTTGGGGCTTTGTTCCATTGGGTCAGGTCACATGTCGATGGAATCATCGCTTTTGATTGCAATTATTTTGATTTTGCCAATCGCGGCTCAGATAATTGTCACCAGGCGTAGGCCAGTTCTTGTTCCTATCCCGAAAAAAACCGGAAAAGTACCGTAACATTCGCACTCCATTAAATCACCCGTCTCGAGGCCTTCGCTCACAGGGGTAAATTTTGTCTCGCTGTCTTTAGTTCAAGGCGCAAATTCCGACAAAGTTCTACCAGTTGGTACTGATTTTTGAATGGCGAAAGGGTTGCGTCTCTTATGCTGAATCGTCGAGCCTGCGTGGTTTCGTTATTAGTTTTATTTTTATTCATTCAGGGAATCGCCACCGCGGGTCCTGCGGTAGAAATTATCCCAGTTGCGGTTTGGCAGGGGCGTTCTCAGTCACTAGCTAGTGGAGCCATGATTGACGATTTACGCAAGGCTTGGCCAGATGCCCGGATTGCCCATGCCGTCAGTGCGGCGCCCTTTTTGCGCGGTGATGCTGCCAGACGTTCCTACAAGGAGCGATTGAATGCTCAAATTAGGATTGGTGATGACATCGTCCTGCACATGGCTCCATGGAAGACTATTGCGGATAAAGCTTCAGTTTCATACAAGTATGCTCCGACTCTTTTTGGAGTGAGGATCGCAGAGCAAGAGTGCACTGAGGATTGTGGTTTAGATCTTAGTTTTTCAGCATTTTCATCCAGTGACGTTAGCAAAATGATTGCAGTGTCGCGAAAGATTTTTTCGGAAAACGACATGGGCTCACCAGCGGCAGTTTACTTTGAGGAGGGTGCAACGTCCGATGTTTTGCAGTCTGCAGCTCGTCGGCAAGGTATCGTGCAGAATTGGTCAGGAATTGAGATGTCACAATTGAAATCGTCTCTTGGACGTTTTCCTGTTTATCATTTGAATCGTGACTATGTTGAAAAGCTTCCTCTGGGCGATTATAGCCGAGCGGAAAGTGAAGGACTTTTTCTTGATCATGTTCGTTATGGTGTTCATGCTGAAATCGCGGATATGGAGTCGAGCCTTGTAGTTTTTAATTCGGCTCTCGAACAAGCAAAAAAATCCGGTCGTTTGGTTCGGATTCCCATTGTCTTTAATGTTGATGATCTCTACTACACCCACGAGTTTGTGAGGGAGGCTGTGTTGAAGGCGCGAGATGTTGCAATGCAGGCTGGCGTGCAGATCGTCGCGTGGACACCTCAAAATCTGACTTGGAGCCTCGGCAACAAGACGCCTGCCGCTCGGCCAGTGTCCCTTGTCATCGCGACACAAAAATCAGAGAATAATAACGGAGAAGCTGTGTTTGTCTCCCAGGAAGAATCAGAGCTAGATCGGGCCAATGATTTTGATGTGATTGCCCATTAGATTAAAGCCAACTTCAAGAGGTGTCAGCATGTCGTATTACGTGGATGTGCACACGCATCTTACGCACGATGACTTTGAGCAAGATCGTATCGGCGTTATCGAGCGCGCTCGGTCGGCCGGGCTTGGTGCTATCGTTGTCAATGGCCTGGAGCCCAAAAGCAATCGAATGATTCTTCAAATGGCGAAAGCAGATCCATTAATCCGGCCCGCTCTTGGAATTTATCCTTTGGATGCTGTTTGTCATGATATACCAGCTGATTTTCCATTCTCGGTAGCGAAGTTTGACTTGGCAGAGGAAATTCGATTTATTCGCGCCGAAGCCTCGGCTGGTCGTCTGGCAGCCATTGGAGAGTGTGGGTTGGATGGGTATTATCTTGGTCCCGAGCATCTCCCGGGACAGGAGAAAATATTTGAGCAGCTGATTGACATTGCGATGATCCACAACTTGCCGGTCATTATCCATACCCGTAAATGTGAGCAGAGGGCTGGAGAGATCCTCGCCAATTTAGGCGCAAAGAAAGTTAATTTTCATTGCTTTGGCGGGCGGGCGACCATGGCCCGGGATTACGCTGAAAAATATGGATGGTGGTTCTCCATACCAGCCAACTGCACAGTCAATGAGGGCTTTCAAAAAATGATGAAGATACTGCCAGCGGAATCCATTTTGACGGAGACGGATGCTCCCTATTTGGCGCCGGTACGTGGACAACGGAATGAGCCCGCGAATGTTGTTGGAACCGTCAATAGATTAGCCGAATACCGAGGCTGGACTGAGGAAGACGCAAAAAACCGGGTGTTTGAAAATTTCACCCGGTTATTTGGAACTTAATCTTTAGGTAACAGGCCATCGACCTCTAAGAGATGGCAATAACAATCGATTCAAATCAGAGCCAGAGTGTAAATCCTGTACCAATGTTTGTGGTGCGGGAGTTGATGGACTTCGCTTCAGAATTTCCACCCGTGCGAACAGAGTGTTCATCGATAGACTTTGCTTGTCCAAAGAACGAAACACGTTCGCTCATGAAGTAGTTAAAACCTAAGCTGTAATACAAACCACTTCCGTAAAAGTCAGAGGTGCTAAGATAACGCTGATAGTCATAACGTGTTCCGATGACTCCACCGCCGGCTTCAAGATTGGCTAGTGGTGCTGTGAAAACTAGCTTGGCTCCGCCGGAGAACCTGCTTCCGCCCAGTCGCTCCAGACTTGATGCCGATGAGCGCATGTTCATCATGCTGTGAGATACGTTGAACTGGATAAACTTCATGATTTCAACACCCAAAGTTTGACTCAAATTATAGCCGCGCCACTTTGAAACTTTCGGAGAGCTGGAAGAAAGGCCAAGAGTGCCTCCGGCGCCCGAAATTTCAAACTCCCCATATTCGCCCTCAACCGATTGAGATACGAGGATATGAGCGATGGCGCTTGACCGCGTCGTGTTCACATAATTATGTGTCACCGACTGGGACCAAGCAGTTCCGGTAAATGTTCCAAGTGCCAGAAGCACCAGGACCGTATGTAAGATTTTCTTTCTCATAATTGTTCTCCACTTCAATGGCTAAAAACCAAGGAACCAATGTCAGCAATTCGGACGCTTGCCTAGGAGTTCAGCAAGAGGCATGCCAAGGAGGCTGTGTTAAATAAGGAAGTCGAATTCGTGGTTTAAGTCATTGGGACGTCGCTTCGTCTGTCAAATTTCTTTACAGATTGTCATGGGGTCCAATCCGCTGGTGGATAACCCCTCTATTTTTCATAGAAATACGGGCATTTGACGTTGCTCATTGGGCTCAGCCTGTGCCAGAATGTCTAGTATTGTTGGAGGTATAGCGTGCAGCGTGTCTTTCGCTTCTATAGCGACGACCTGTTTATTCGGGCGACATCGGTTATTTCTACTCCCGTAGTTAAGGCCATGTGTGAGGTCCAGAACACGGGACCCCTGGCGACTATGGCCCTTGGGCGAGCTGTAACTGGGGCGGTTCTAATGGCGGCTCAGCTTCGGGACCACCAAGTGGTCGGTTTGCATTTTCGTGGAAACGGTCCCCTGGGCTCTGTTTACGCTGAAGCCTCTTATGAAGGGGAGTGTCGGGGGTGGGTCGATCAGCCCGACGCCCAGGTTCCCCTTAAAGATGGGCGAATTGACGTTGCAGCGGGACTGGGAATCGGCCTACTCAATGTCATTCGTAGCCAGCCATTTGAAAAGGCGCCGCACATCGGAACCGTCGAATTGATCTCCAGTGAAATTGGGGACGATATCGCCTATTACCTTCAACAAAGTCACCAGATACCGTCTGTAACTGCGCTGGGTGTGATTCTAACACCTAATGGTGACGTGCAAGTGGCCGGTGGCGTTCTGATTGAATTAATGCCCGGAGCGACGGAGGCAGTTATCTCTGCACTTGAAGAGTCGGTTGCTAGCGCGAAATCGCTCTCGTCACTTTTGTCTGAAGGTAGGAGTCCCGAGGAGCTTTTGAAGAATTATACCGGGCCCATCAAGATGAATCAGGTCGAACATCCCTTTGAGATAAAATATTCGTGTCGTTGCAGTATCGATCGCGTCGAACGCTCCATCACGATGCTGGGTCGTGATGAAGTACAGAAAATTGTTGATGATGGCGTTGATGCAAAAGTTCGCTGCGAATTCTGTGGTCGTACCTACGTCTTAGAGATGACAAAGTTACTAGAGATCCTTGCCGGATTTTCGCAAATGAATTGACGGTTTTCTTTAACGTCGAGAGATGGCAGTCCCACGCTCTTCATCCTGAGGATGTAAGCCCGCTTCAATATCAAGAATTGGCTCCCCATTTTTGTCGCGGAAAATTCTCCGAGCTGTTCCGTTCAGCATAAATAGTCCATCGTCTTGTTTGCTAAGGACTCCAGTGAGCATCACGGAGCCGAGACTTTCCTCCAGCTGGCCAAGGTCGCCTAGGCGCTGGAACACTTCGAGTCTGACTTGATACTGATTGCTGCGCTTCAACCAGCGCACAGGAGTCGTCTGCACGCGCCATTGACCCAGGTAAAAATCATTGGATCGCTCGATTCTTGCGCGTAGAACCTGAGTTGTTGATTTTCCAGCGACCCTTGCCTTGCGCGTGGTTCCGTCGACTCCTCGTGTCTCGATATCGTTCCAGGTTTTGAACGTGAAAGGAATACGAACGCGTTGAGCTTTGGAGAACTCTGCATTGGGATCCTCCGGAGAATTGTATAGGCTGCTGGAAGCGACTCCAAGATCAGTTTTAGATGCCGCAAAGCTGACGTCTGACATCGATGATGCAAGGATGCTGCATAACAAAACTGCGCGCATGAGAAACCTCCGAATCGTTGTTCCAAGGTGACCGTACCGAACTTGCAGAAGGGATTTCATTTATTTTACCATGGAATCATGGCAAGGCCGCCTCACCACCAGTGGATGAGCGTTGTCAGTTGTTAAAACGTGCCCGTAATCGCGAGACTTTTTGACGTGTTTTTGATTTGTGGCAAGTTTAAAACAAAATCACTTTGAATTGAGGATAGAGGCAGTGGCTGTTATCAACAGAAATACATGGATTGTGGGGCCACTTGCAGCAGCCGTCTTCGTTTTGACGTGGATTTTATGCATACAGTTTAAACTGATGATCGATGATCCCGACCAAATGACGGCAGCACTTATCAAGTCCAACGAAAAGGTAATTCGCAACTATGTGCGCGCATGGGGTGAAACTCCAGCTTCGCTCAATGATATCAGGCTTTATGCCAGACAAACGGGGACGCAATTTGTTAACTACGATGTTTGGGGCGAGCGTCTCGAGTATTTGCGTTTAGGAAAGGTTAACTATACCCTTCGTAGTTTTGGTGCTGATGGTGTCCAGAACAGGCCGGGCACTCGTCTTGATCCAGGTGTCTTCCACTGGGGTCTTCTTCTGGAAAAAGGTCTTCGCTATGACGAGGAAAGCGGACCTATGCACGCACGTCCTTCGGTCGTTTTGTTCGCAGGAGCAGATGACTCCCGGGGGCTTTGGCATGCGAAGCTTTTTGTTGATCCTATCTCTGGATCCCGTCGTCTGCTCGTCCGAAGTCGTCAGAAAAAGAATCTTTATATGTTAGCCCCACATGATGGTGTTGAGGAGTTTCTCTGGGTTCCTGGGCAACAGAAAATTATCTTCACTGCAAGTCAAAGTGCTCGTTACGCAGATGGACTGTATATCTGGGACTTAGAGAAAGATGAGGCCAATAATTTATTTATGCTTGATGGTGATATGGCTGAACTTGATCCGGGGAATAAACAAAAGAATTTCTACGTTGCGTTATCAGCGATTCGAAACGAAAATCCGCCGAGCGTCGCAGTGTTCGTTCAGTCAGCCTCGAGTATTTTGCTAGATCCTCGCGCTTTCTTCCATCCGACGAACCTCCATGTTTTTAATCTCGGGGATAAAATTGAACATGTATACCCCGATAAAGCAGCAATCCAACAGAAGACGCTTTTCAATATGGAGTTTCTGGGTTTTGCAACAGTCAGCCCTGGCGGCACTGGTAATACACTTCAGTCTGCCTGGATGCGACTTCCTATGGGAGGCGATTGGGATAAGGCGGTTCTCGCATGGCAGGACTTCGCATCATCATATGGCAAGTCGATGCTGGCTCCTTACGCAGTCTGGGGCATTTCAATGATTTATAGCGAGGCATCGAAATCTGCCGGCCGCGGCTCCAAGAATGGTCAAATATTTGCCTCGTACAGCCTAGAGTTGGGGCGCGCTCTTAGCCAGATGTCTGTGGCCCCGGGATATGCCCGCGCAATAGGCGCTTGGATTGGGGCCAAAGATTGAAAACACTTGGATTACCGGCGTTCACTGGGTAGACTTTTCTTTCGTCTACCCATCCTGACGTGAGGTCATCGTGCAGAAAAATGAGCTACCAAAAAATGTTTATGCAGTGATTTTAGCCGGTGGAAGCGGTACCAGGTTTTGGCCAAAATCACGTCAGGCATCACCCAAACAATTATGTGCGCTTGGTGGTAGCAAAGAAACAATGCTTGAGATTACCTTGGCGCGTCTCGATGGGTTCGTCCCGCCGGAGAGGCGACTGATTGTTACGCACAAGGATCAGGCTGAAGCTACCCGAAAGGTTGTGGGCTCTCGCTGCCCCTTGATCGTTGCCGAACCCGAGGCTCGAAATACGGCTAACGCCTTGGCCTTGGCAGCTCTTGAAATCGGAAAAATGGGTGGCGGCGCAGATGCTGTAATGATCAGTTTACACGCAGATCATGTCATAGCGAACGTCGAAGCTTTTAAGAACTCGCTGCGGACAGCTGTTGCTGTGGCTGAGTCTGGCGATTTGTGTTTGATCGGTATTGTACCCAAGTATCCGGAGACAGGTTACGGATACATCGAGCGAGGTACTGCGCGACCGGAGCCAGGTGCTTACAGAGTCGCTTCATTTCGCGAAAAACCAGAGCGAAAGCTGGCTGAAGAGTTTGTAGCGAGCAAACAGTTTTACTGGAATGCTGGCTTATTTGTGTTTCCAGTGAGCACCTTGTTGGCTGAGCTTTCTGCGAAGCTGCCGTCCACGGTTTCTGCTCTTGAGGGGGTGGCTGCTGGTTGTAAGAGTCTTGCGCAAGTTAGTGGGGAGAAACTAGCTGCAGTTTATGGATCCTTGCCGAAGATATCGATAGACCATGCCGTTCTTGAAGTGTCAAAAAGGGTTAGCGTCGTTGAGGCTGACATTGGCTGGCAGGACGTTGGGAGTTGGGATGCCTTGTCCCAGTGTTTTTCTGTGGATCAGCTACGAAACTTTACTAGCGGTGATGTTCTGCTCATTGACAGTGAGGATTGCACGGTAGATTCAGATGGACCGATGACTGCAGTCCTGGGAATGAAAGATGTCGTCGTGGTTCATGCGAAAGGTGCGATTCTGGTTTGTCCAAAAAATCGTGCCCAGGATGTGAAAATGATTGTTGATAGACTCAAGGAATCCGGTCGATCCGAGTTGACTTGACCTCTGCTGATAAAGTCCCGTTACTACAAGCGAGGCTTTTACTGAATTTGATAGCCGTAGATATTGCGTAATCCGGTGGACACATACATCTTGTTGCCAACGACAATTGGACTTGTGCTTAGCCGGCTGCCTAGGTCGTCGCCCCACTGATAAGTACCAGTACCCACATCGAGCGAGGTGATCCGGCCGTTTGCTCCAAACACGTAGATGTTTGTTTCGCTAGCAATCATAAATGACGGCGTCGTTCCGGTATGTGCGCGCCAGTTAATACGTCCTGTAGAAGCATCGTACGAAAGGACCTCTCCATTGGTTAGTCCTACATAGTAGCGCCCTGATCTAAATGTCGATGTTGAAGCAGATGACTGTCGATCCTGCCAGATCACTTGACGCTCTTGTGTGATATCTACAATCGCAATCAGACCGTCATAACGTGTCACCAATAACTTTCCGTTGTGTACCGTCATCTCGCCAATGACGTCCTTAAATTTGGCTTCTTGGTAAAATGGATTGTAGCGCCAAAGACGCTTACCATCTTCTACGCGTAACGCCATCAGCTCACCGGTCGCCAGTCCAATGATCATTCGGCCATCATGGATGACCGGGGCTGGTGGGCGGCGGACGGTTACCATATCAGGAAAGCCGGCATCATGAACCCAGAGGCGCTTACCCGAGCTTGCCTCGATCGAGTATGCCACCTGACCAGCCGTGACGATGTAAATGAGCCCGTTAGAAAGTGTAAGGGGGCGTTCACTGAAGGAGTCCAGCGTGATGTCCCAAAGCTTGTCGCCATTTGTTGGGTTAAATGCCGCCAAACGCCCCGATCGTGTACTCACAATCAATGCATTTTCCGTGAGAAGAGGCGGAGCTGTGACTTCGCTATCAATACTCTGCCACCACAATGTCTTGCGATTGGTCATGTTGTACGCGCGAATATTTTTAGAGTCGAAGCTGCCGATGATGATATCACCGCGGATCACAAAACCGCCATTGTCAGAAGCTGCAAGCGGCTTGATCTCGTCAAGTTCTGGGTTCATGCGCATCACGCCTAGACGAAATGGGCGTTGCTGCTGAGCTTGCGCTGTGGCAGCCGAGCCAAACAAAGCAATCGTCAGAAAGATAACGCAGAAATGATTTTTCAAGTAACCCGTCATAAGCGCCTCTCATCAGGAAGCAAACAAGTAAATTAAGAAATTAGCTTGGCCCCATCATGGCGATCATGCCACGAGCCTTGGTTGCTTCTGGTGTAGATCCATGTTTTTCAATCAGCTCGTTGAGCACTGTTCGAGCCTCTGGCATGGATTTCTTGAAATATTGCAGACGTCCTTTTGCGAGTAGAACGGCTGGTTTTGATTCGTCGGTTGCGATTGTTGACAGTGTATCGCACTCTTTGATGCCTGCGTCATACTCGGCTGCATCCTCAAGTATGCCGATCAGCATGAATCGTGATGTGAGCTGGTAAAACTTGTGGGAGCCGCTCGCCTTTGAAATGGATTCAACGATGGGTCGCGCGTCCGCGGTCTTGTCGTTTTGTAGCTGACCTGCAGCCCAAGCCAGTCCTGCCATCCAGCCCTCCGGCTTGTCTTTATTACTTTCGTAGAATTTTTTGAAAGCATCCAGGGATTTTGAGTTGTCAGGTTTCAAGGATGAGATTTTCTTTTCAAGCTCGGTCACCTTGGCAAGTTGATCTGCCGAAAGTTCTGCCTTTTTTCCCTTAGCGTCAGTCTTGCGATCGGCGCGGATAGCATCGATTTCTTTCTGAATTTCTTCCCGACGCTTGCCTACGTCTGACTGTTCGTCTGTTTGTATCGCTAGAATCTTTGCTAGCTCTGCACGACGAGCCTCGGTTTTGTGATTGGTCCACGACTGCACAGCGTAGAAAGCCAGCGCTACGACAAAGACTGGAGCAACAAACATGAAAAGGCGGGCTTTGTTGTTAACCAGTGATTGAATGCCCTTCATCACATGGTCTTGAAAGGAATCCGGCTTTCTAAGTGAATGTTCGACTTGCTTTTGTCCTGTCATCTTGAGTCCTCACCCGATCTATTTAAGTCTATTGGTCAAATTTCTGGAGCGTCACCAAAGTTTGGCAAACGACCAAAACCAGCAAAACTAATCCTGATTCCAGTGATTTGTTGCTTGTCATCCACTATCGATGTTGCCAGTCAAAGGCGGGGATCACAAGCGCTTTTACCTCTTCGGGAAGCTCCAGGAGGTTAATTTTTGTGTTAAAATCAATAAAATATGGAAACTGATTAATATTAATTCAGCAGGCGAACCGCCGCTTCGTAAGGGGCCCTATGTCGCGTCTTGGTGCATTTTTAGTCCAGGAAGGAATTTTGTCGGCGGCTGATCGGCAGATGATCAAGCGGGAGAGTGCGGCTTATCATGGCAGTTTCGCAAGATCAGTTCTAGCCATGGGGCTTTTGGACGAAGATGAGCTTACGGCTTTAATGGCTTCCAAGACAGGATGCCTCCAAGTGGCTAAAGATATCATGCATGATTTGGATCCTGCTGTTGCGACCCTCGTGCCATTACATGTTTTGGCATGGTTGGAGGTGGTTCCTTTATCTGTTAACGATGGGTTACTGCGTTTGGCGATGGTCGATACAACGGATCAGGACGCTATCAATCAAGTGCGATTTTTCACCGGTTTGCGGATCAAGCCGATGATCGCAAAACTAAGTGAAATTCATCGAGCCTTGCAACGGATTGGGGCTCCCATGGATATCGGAGAAAGCGGATTTGAAGGTTTACTGCGCACATTGGGCAGGCCTCCACTTCCAGCGACCAGTAGAAAATCAACGGGAATGTTCAAACAGACCGACAGCCACATTTCTAATGCACGCGAGATGGTGGCTCCGCCAGCCTCGGCGTCTAGCAGCGTCGCCTCCAGTGTGCCATCTGGTGGATGGCTTGATGATGGTTTCCAAGAGCTAAATGATGAGTCGGATTTGGTGCAAGCGTCAAATCAAGTCGCCGCTGAGTCTGTGAGCTCTGATTTGGGATCAGATCCTTCTACCTCTGCAAATATGCAGGAGATAGCAGCCCCTCAAGATTATGAACAGAGCGTGCAAACAGACATGGGTCCAGCGGATGAGCAGGCTATGCCGGCTCAAACTGAACAGGAAGATGAATTGCTGACTTCCAACGCAGAGCAAACGGCGAATCTTGACGCGACCTTGAATGGTGAATTGAGCGAACGGACGGAAAAAGAAAACCAGATTGATGAGCTTGGGGCGCTTGATGTAGCTGCCCAAAATCTCGAGGCATCACAGACTCCAGCTGATTTTGATGCTTCAGGTCAAGACGTGGATTTGTCGTTAGATAAATCGGTCAAAGTGCAGCCTGAAGAAACTCTAAATCCAGAGATCCAGTCTGATGAGAGCCTAGAGGCGTCAAAAGATTTTGCTGAGGATTTCGAGTCTGAAGAAACGGTCAAAGACGCCTTAGGTGATCAGGCCAACTCATTTGAACCGCAGTTTGGTGACCATCAGGATTTACCTGGCGATGTACAACCAGAGATTAGTGGAATTGAAGTCACTGCTGCGAATGAGCCTGACCTTGATTTGATTGGCTCGGAAGAGGCTATAATTGAGTCATCAAGTCATACTGGAATTGCAGATCTAAATCGTGTTTTAGTTTCGCTGCAAGTGACAACTGACACGGCGCGGGCTCTCACCAAGGTAGCTGACGTGGCGTGCCGGGTTGGTATTGGGCAAGGGTTGCTGGCCATTGTTCGCGCCAACAATGAAGTTGTCTGTGTACGATGGGTGAAAGATGGAACGCGATCAGACGTCTATCTTGAGCTGCCAGAGGGTCATGATGATGCCTCACTCAGAACAATAGTAGAAGGTCGGGAGCCTGATGCATGGTTTGATCATTCTGATGTGGTCTTGGGGAATGTCACGCATGCCTTGGTGATGCACCCTGGGTCTCATACGGCGATTTGCCTGGCTGCATTTGTCGACTCTGCAAACCACGAGGGGCTACGCCAGACATTCGCAGATGTGATCCGGGCCGTTCCTTTAGAGTAAAGATTGAAACAATACTGTGAGGTCCGAACAATGAATCAAAGTGCTCCGAATCAGCAATCTAAGCCTCTCGTGCTTGGCTACATGCTAACCGCGGGATTTATCATGTTTCAGCTTGTGCTGCTGTTGCTTTTGAAGTTTGTACTAGCTCCTGAGCAAACTCCTTCGTTCTCTGGTTTTTTGGCTGCAGTCTCAGGAGACATTCAGTGTAAAATTTTTCTGGGTCTCGGTGTGCTTTTGTTATTAGCGCAACAGTTTGCGAAAGCAAGGCTTCTTGAAGGTGTCAAGGTGAACTTGTTGCACCTGATTATATTGCTGGCGATGGGGGAGCTTCCAGGATTGATGGGGCTTGTGGTAGTGATATTAAACCCTGAGCATTTGAGTTTTGGTATTCCCATGATTCTTATGAGCATCATGTCCTTCATGACGCTCAAGCCCATTATCGTGAGTTTGCCTGCTAACTAAGTCTACTAGGAAATCTCTTTGGCTAAGGACATGAAACTGGCCGTAAGCTTGTGTTTTGGTTTTGACTTTACCAGCGGCAGGCGATCGTCGTGACTCTCGCGCATGGCAACCGATGTTTGTAAAAATGGTTCAAACACCTTGATCCCAAGTGCGCGCACTCTTTCAAGTACTGACTTTGATTGCTTTGCATTGGCAATCCATTGATTCACAATCACTCCAGCGATTTGAAGATTGGGATTATGATCCTCTCTGACATCATCCACGACCCGTATAACTTCACTGAGCCCCGATACAGCAAAAGCGTCGCAATCAAATGGAATGAGTACTCGATCTGCTGCCATTAGGGCGCTCATGCTGTAAAAGTTCATCGCTGGTGGACAGTCGAGAATCACCTGCGAGAACTTTCCAGACTCAGTTAGTTCATTCAAAGCGTCACGAAGTTTAAAGATTTTGTAACGAGCTTCGAGTTTTGGTTGCATCTCGAATAGGCGACCATCAGCCGGTAAAACGAATAGATCGCTAATGGGCGTTGACTGCACGAATTCAGATAAAGAAGAGCCAAATAGGTTGATGCCGATGGTTGATTGGAAAAAATCACTGATAGTTTTTCCCTCAGGATGATCCGAATCAAATCCAAGGTAGTGAGACGCGTTGCCTTGGGCGTCCAAGTCAACCACAAGCGTCCTTTTCCCCTGCTGAGCAAAGCAAGCGGCAATATTGCAGGCAACTGACGTCTTGCCGACGCCACCTTTTTGATTGAAAACGGCAAACTTCATGAGTCTCTCCGTACGAAAGCTTAAACGATCCGAGGCATTCTATAGTTTAGCATATCAAGGATTGTTTACGGAGAATTTATGATGAAGATTTTGATGGGGATTGGAAGAGTTGAGAGAGAGTTGCTCGGCGGTTTAGAGGAGTGAGAGAGAAGAGTGGCAACAGGAAGAGCAACAGAATGGAATTTGATGAATCTTTATGACTGTTTCAAAAAAAGTGTCATGGTTTGATTCAATGTGAAAACCGCCGAACAACTCCACCAACCTGTTGGTTGGATGAGCTCTATTGTGCAGGACCCATGCCACAGCCTGGAGGGGGTGCATGGGGGCTGGGTCCTGTTATTTTAGGCAGTTAGATCCATTAGCGTAAGCTCAGCTGTCCGTTAACCCGACAAATTGTCTCAGACTTAGACAGTCGTCCGACCCTTTGAGTGAGGGAATACGGAGCGAAGGTTCTCTTTAAGTGATTCTAAAGTATGGATCTGTAAAACTCGGTTTAAAAGTTCTGGGTTTTTGAGGGTGCAGACGCCGCCCCACCAGATCTGACATGAAGGTGAAATCTTATTTTGAAGATCTCGCGCATAGGTTTCCTGCCGCTGTTCGCCAAAAGGTTCAGCTGAGGGCGTGTTGCCCACAATGACGATGTCAGCGTTGACCGCGCGGGCAGCATCCGCTAGAGCCGCTGACGGCAAGTTTGGACCGAAGTAGTGAGGCACGTGACCTTCGTTGGCAACCAAGATAGCTGAGGCTAGAATTCCGAATTCATGGAGGTCACCGTCACGGGTCGCGAGACATATGGAGAGGCCGTGCTCTTGATCTTTTCGCGTGAATGCGCGGACGGCGATCGCATTTCTTAGATTAAATAACGTTTGCATCAATTGAGCGCGCAGGATGGATGACAATGCGTGCTCTTGTGCAATGCTGAAGGTCCCATTGTAAACACGCGCCCCGACATCGCGCAAAAGAGGCACAGCAATCTGCGTCAAAAAATGCTCTGCTGATATCAGATTTCGCGCCGCTTCAAGTTCGGCTTGAATCAATACCAGTTCATACTTTTCCAAGGCAGCGATACAGCGGCCAAGAATCAATTGTTCAACGGGTGGCGCTGCTATTTTGGCATCACCGGGTTCGCTCATCAACATCGTCTCGAGAATGTCATTGGACAGTCCTGCGATGTGACTGATTTGATGACCTTGACGCACGAGTCTAGCCAACAGTGAGAGGCGCTCGACGTCGCGCTGGGAGTATTGACGGCGGTTGTTGGCCTCGTTGCGATCGGGGTCGAGAGCTTTGTAGCGACGCTCCCAAGCGCGAATCGTATGGGAGTTCATATCAACAATGCGCGCTGTCGTTTTAATACTAAATTTTTGGATCAGGCTTGGCTCACTCATGATGATTATTTCCCTTCTAATGCAGCAAAAAGTCTTTGCTGTTCCAAATTCGTTAAGGTCTCAACACCGAGAGTTGTTTCGCTTAAAGTTGAGGACATTTGTTTTTCAACGCCGCGCATCATCATACAAAGATGCTTGCCACTGATGCGCACCGCTAAAGCACGCGGCTGAAGTAATTCGTTGAGGGCTTGTGCAATCTGGCTCGTTAGATGTTCTTGGACTTGCAAACGGCGAGCAAACAAGTCGACCAATCTGGGTATTTTGCTGAGTCCGATAATTTTACGAGTGGGGTAGTAGGCGACAGAAACTTCGCCCCAGAAGGGAAGCATGTGATGTTCACAAAGGCTGTAAAATTCAACATTGTTGACGCTAACGACACCGGAGTTATCTGATGTAAATAGTCCTTCACCAACGACTTGTTCTGGCGTCGTCTCGTAGCCAGACAGCAAAAACCCCATGGCTTTAGCAAAGCGGTCTGGCGTGCGCTGGAGTCCTTCGCGAAGTGGGTTTTCTGACTTGGCAGAGCCAATGATTAACTGGCCTGCGATAGCTAGACGCTGCTTCTGATCAAGGCCTGTAAAGATATCAGGAAGTCGTGCGTAGCTTTTTGAAATGGAATCTTTATTGGGCATGGTCATAGCTGCTTCTCCAGATTTGTATCTACTCGCAGTGTTTGCGAGATTGCCGTTTTTACGAAGTCCGCCAGTTGGCGGTATGGATGTGATGATTTGCTGGTATCGTCAAGAACTACGGGTTGCCCTTGGTCACTCAGCTCTCTGATATTTCGGCTCAAAGGAATTGACGTAATCAAGCCAAGTTTGCGTGAGGTCAAAAAGCCAGCGAACGACTCGGAACCAAAGATATGCTCTTCATGCCCGCAAGCCGTACACGTGTAGTGGGACATATTCTCCACAACGCCTAATACGGGTACATTCATTTTCTCAAACATGGAAACTGCTTTGTGAGCGTCGATCAAGGCAACGTCTTGCGGCGTTGTGACAATGACGGAACCTGTCAGAGGGAGTTTTTCTGCTAATGTCATCTGGACATCGCCCGTTCCGGGTGGAAGATCCAGCACCAGAACATCAAGCTCTCCCCAAGCCACGTCGTAGCAAAGTTGCTCGATCGCCTTGGCAACCATTGGTCCTCGCCAAATGACGGGAGATTTTACATCGGTAAGAAACCCAAAGCTGACAACTTTGACGCCGTGCCCTTCGAGCGGAACCAACTTGGATTTTTCAACGGGCATGGATCCCGATACGCCGAGCATGAGTGGTGACGAGGGTCCATAAACGTCACAATCCATGAGCCCAGTCTTAAGCCCAACTCTTGCAAGACCAGCGGCTAAATTTGTTGAAACTGTTGATTTGCCAACGCCACCTTTACCGGAGGCGACGGCGATGATCGCTTTAACTCCAGCAATGGGTTTAGTCTCAAGATTAAGTCCGAGTGGATGTTTCTTTTTCACAGGCGCCGGAGCGGATTCGCCGGCGCGTGCAGAGCTCGATCGCTGGAAGTAAATGGCAACGTCCGATAATTCCTGGTTGCCAAAGTGACGGAGTAGCGTGCGCTCAACGACGAGTTTTTGATCAAGCGATAGGCCGGTTGAGTCAACGCGCACTTGAGGACGGCCGTCACTGGCGGAGGAGACTCCTAGCACTCTAGCTCTAGTTTGAGCGTGATCGGCGTCGCTTAATCCTGATTCTGGAAGCTGCGCGGCCATGACTAAGCCTGCCATCGCTTCGCGCCTGATGCTTTCGGCTATCTGCGGTGATAATTGCTGTTGATCGTTATGGGTCATTTCGATTCGGTCCAACTTTGGATCTCCTAAGGTGGGTAGTCGACACCTCTGTCTAGGATTTGAATAAAATAAATTTTAGACAATGTCCACGATTTGTCAAAAATCCGTCTAGGATTTAGGTCCTTTAATTTGAGACATTTACTAGAAATATATAAAATAATGGTTGATTTTTTAATAAAATTTTCATAATGTCCGCCCGCATTAATAGATCCCGTCAATTAAGCGGCTTGCAGTTTGCCGGGACATTGCAATGGGTTATCCCCAATCCTCATTTTCGCGGGCCGTCAGGATAAAATTACATGACAACTGATAACGTAGTAGCCTCTGTCGGCCTTGAAGCAGAAGCGGTCCAAGGGTTTGAGACCCTCGGTCTAAGCCCCGAAATTCTTGAAGGTGTGAAGGCCGCAGGATTTAAGACCCCAAGCCCCATCCAGGTGGAGGCAATCCCAGCAATTATTGAAGGAAGCGACATCATCGGTCAGGCTCAGACGGGTACCGGCAAAACGGCAGCCTTCGGTCTTCCAGCCATGAGTCGGCTACGTAACGATAAAACAGTGGAGGTGTTAGTTTTAACGCCCACGCGTGAATTAGCGATTCAGATCAGCGATGAGTTGTTCCGCCTCGGTCGATTTGCCGGTGTAAAGACCGTTCCCGTGGTTGGGGGACAAGGTTACCTTAGACAGGTTGAACTTATTAACCGTGGTGCACAGGTTGTGGTGGCTACACCGGGCCGTCTCATGGATCACATGCGCGAAGGCCGCCTCAAGCGGTTTACGCCACATATCATCGTTCTTGATGAAGCAGATGAAATGTTGGATCGCGGCTTTATCGATGACATCCGCGAAATACTGAGCACCATGCCAAGTGATCGCCAGACGTTACTTTTCTCGGCGACCATGCCTCCAGAAGTCAAAGCTCTGACGCGCGAGTTTATGAAGGAACCGACACACATTCAGCTCAATGCGGGACAGCAGACAAACCTTGATATTGAGCAGCGTCTAATCGTGGTCCGTGGTCACGAAAAAGAAGCCGCATTAGTACGGATTTTAGAAGTTGAAGAGCCGGAAAAAGGCATCATCTTCTGTAGAACGAAGCGTGATGTTGATGAACTTCAAGAGATACTTTCTGCTCGTGGTGTTGCATCTAAATCTATCCATGGCGATATGTCACAAGCCATTCGTAATCAGGCTGTGCAGTCTTTGAAAGACGGCCGTGCAAAAGTCATTATCGCAACTGATGTCGCAGCGCGTGGAATTGATATTCCAAATGTGACACACGTGATCAACTTCAGTGTTCCAGAAAATCGTGAGCGTTACGTTCACCGCATCGGTCGTACGGGTCGTGCCGGTAAGCAGGGCGTAGCTATCACGTTCGCAACACCTGGTGATCTTCGTGGCGGTGATGTTTTCACAGCGAAACACGCTGGTGAGTTTGTCGTATCAGAAGTTCCAAGTTTAGCCACTGTTAAGGCTCGTCGCGCAGAAAAACTTGCACGTGACGTCGACGGCGTACGTTTGCAGTTGGATCTGTCATCATTGGCATCGGAACTGGCGGCGAAGTACACGGGTGAAGAATTGGCACTCCGCCTCGTTTCCTGCCTTTCAAGCGGACGCACTGTTTCAGGTGAAGACCGCATTGGCATGAGCGAGGCTGAAGGCAAGCGCATGCTCGGTAACAATGACCGTATGGGTGGCGGAGGAAAATTCCAATTCGGCGGTAAGAGGCCTGGTGGCTTCGGCGGGCGAAAAGGAAAGTTTGGCGGAGGAGGATTCGGTAAAGGCGGTCCTCGTGGATTCGATCGCGGAGAACGACGTCCTTTCCGCGGTGAAGGTAAGCCCGATTCTTTCGGTTCGTCCAGGCCATGGGCAGCAAAAGGTGACGGCGGGCAGAAAAAACCCTGGCATGCTAAGAAGCCTGCAGAGGCCGGTGCTCGTAACGACTGGCATTAAAACTTCTAAAATGGTGCCACCCGACGTATTCAGATTTTTATGAATACGTCGGGTGGCACTTATTTTGGCGCGAATTTGTCTCTTTGCACCTCAAATTGGATTTGGTCGTGTGGCCCCAAATTGTGTAAACTTAGGACATGAAACTGGTAAGAATTTATACAACAACGGTTTGTCCCTACTGTGACTCAGCAAAACGGCTGTTCAAGTCTCTGGGCGTTCCTTATGAGGAAATTTCGCTGGATGGTCGGCATGAAGAGCGCCAGCGTTTGTCAGAGGCCAATGGCGGTTGGCGAACCGTTCCGATGATTTTCATTGGTGACAAGTTCATGGGCGGGTTCATGGATGTGAAGGCCGTTCATGATCGCGGTGAGTTACTTCCCCTCATTAATGGTTTAGAGCCGTGAATAAATCGTCACTCACAAACGTGATCCTGCTCCTGGTGGTCCTGGCAGGGGCTGTCGCCTATCTCCTAGACGATCCTGATAAAAACGATCCTGTTAAAAATAAAAAGTTGCAGGCAGCACTGACGGCAGAGCCAGCGCCACAGTTGGAAGTTCCTAAAGATCCTTTCGCAGAACTAGAGATGGCCACCTACCGTCGTATCGTAGCGGCTTACACAACGGGTGATTTTGATGGGGCGCTCAAATTGTCGAATCAAGCATTAGCTGCGCCGGAGGCGTCACCAGCCTTTAAGGATTGGTTGACGCGCCAATGGCCTGTGTTGATGACAAGCGTGGCTTGGATGAAAATCAAGACCCAGGATTGTGACGAGGCGAGCAAGATTTTTTACAAGGTCCTCGGTGTCGCGCAGGTACCCGAGGCTCAGAAGGGATTAGGGTTTTGCCTACGCGTTTCCAAAAACTGGCCTGAGGCCGCTAGTTATTTGGCGACCTATGTTCTAGCGAGACCAGAAGACATTGAAGGCCGTCTTATCTATTCAGACACGTTAGAGTCATTGGGACGATTTGATGAAGCAGTGACGATTCTTGAAGGAGCGCAGACAGCTGGCGAGGGACAGGAGGCTGCCATGTCCGAATTGGCCAAACAACGCCTCCAAGCCATGAAGGCGAAGGCCAAGTCTGGCGCTAAACAGAAGACAGAGCGCAGCGAGCACTTCTATGTGAGCTACCGGGAAGATGATCATGAGGCCATCTTGAGGCCGGTGCTTGATATCCTTGAGGCCGCCGTTCAGGAGTATTCTGAGATTTTCGGTGTGGCGCCACCCTCAACACCAGTAGAAGTCATTCTTTATCGCAAAGAAGAGTTTCGCGATGTGATTCCCGGAGGTCCTGGCTGGGCTGAAGGGGTTTTTGATGGGCGCATGCGAATTCCGGTGGCGTCACATATGCTAAATCAAGTTCAGGGACCACTGGCGACGGTTCTGCGTCATGAGTTATCTCATGCTTTGTTATCGTTGCGCTCAAACGGTCGTGCATGGCCTACATGGTTTGACGAGGGCACGGCGCAGTATCTTTCTTGCCGGCAAAGAGACTGTGATCAATTTCGATTTCCTCCGACGCCCGGGGTGTTTAGTCCGGTAGATACCCTCAATCAGCCCTTTGTAACACTGGATTCGGTTGAGGCAGGTCGTGCCTACTTGCACAGTCTTTATATGGTTCGTGGGATTGTGCGGAAGAAAGGTGAGTTGGGTTTTACGGATGTTGCGTCCCGAGTTCCTGCAACTGGGCCGCTAACCTCTGAGTTCATCGCAGAGATTTCTGGATGGGACTCCTTTGCGCTGCTATGGCGTGACGTCAATGCGTGGTGGGGACAAAAAGAAATCTTGTGAGTGCTGTCTCCAAGAATGCGCAACTCTTACCACATTCATTCTGGTAAATTATCTAGTAAATTATCTAATAAATTAAAAGTGTTGAACTATTCCCCGCAGGAATTTTGTCTGCCCTGAGAAACTTTGATACCATCGATTTATTGTGTTTTACGAAGTTTGTCAGTTTATCGTCTAAGATTTCAATGCAAAGGATTGCGCCATGAAACGAACAAGTCGACAAAAATTAGCTCTCGTGAGCAGCTGCCTGATTGCAGGCGGACTGATGTGGAATGCGTGCGGTAAGAAGAAGAGTAACAATGATAGCGCTGCTAATTCGGAAGCCACAGCAGCTTATCCATCTGGGTTGGCGATTGCTGTTTACCCGCAGACAAATTCGACAGCTCTTAGTCTTGATGACGACAAAGAGCAGAGCGTTAAGGCTAAAAACGAAGACGCAGGAAAGCGACTCCGCGGCGAAGGCGAGTGTTTCCCTCCCGCCTTAGCGAAAGCTGGTCCAAATGACACGAGCGAAACCTGCTACGAGTTCGATTCAGAGATGATTGTTGTCAATAACGCAACCAGTGGCACCCCGGTTTACTTGTCCGGTACCAGTGATGGTAAGTCCAAGATCACCGGCTCATCGGAAGCTTGCATGGTGAGTTTCACCCGCGGCAAAGTAAAACAATTATCCGCGATGGTTGATCGTACCCTCGGTATGGTTCAGATGATGATTTGTCAGGCGAAGAAATCTGGTACAGCTCTTCTTCCTTCTGCAGATGGTGAGTCGATCGATTTCAAAGCAATCATGGACGCGGCGGCTACTGCAGCTGGCAAGGATCCAAGTAAAATGCCAGTCAGTGCAGCGAAGATGACTCGCAGCGGCACGAAGTATGTCACAGAAATTGAAATGAAGATGCCAGCAATGCCCGGTGGTGCAGCTGGTGCCAATGATCCTAAAGAAAAAATCACTTTGACCCACAATCCGGGAGCTGACGAGTCCACTTACACTGGTAACATCGTGATTCGTCGTGACAAAGACTTCGGTGCTCAGAATGCTAACAAAGAACGTATCCTGACAATCAATTATGAGCGCTCTGGTGACTCGGTGAAGTACAAGCTTTTAACAGCAAGCCTAAGCACCAAGATTTCTGCAAACGCGGTCGTGGATGGCAAGCTTGATCTCAACGTTAGCACCAATGCCATTGGCGAGTATGTTGATCCGACGACAAATTCTGCATTTACTCAGCAAAACGACGCCGCCAGTGGAATCATGATGATTGGATACAATATGAATCCAAATACCGGAGCAGGTAACTTTGCTTACTGGGTCAATCCAGGCGCGACGTTTGATGAGAAGCCGCGTGGTTTTGTGTCTAGTGTTACCGCAGATGCTACGACAGGTTTGATGTCTGGATGTGCTTCTTCCGGTGCTTTTTCTCAAGGAAGTATTCGTAAGTCGATCAAGAACTCGCTGGAGATTAAGCCCGATGGCAGCCACCATCCGTTTGCTTGTGACACTAGCTGCACACTTACAAATGGTTACTACGCGAGTACCCGCTCTGGAATGAACATTCATATGTACGTTCCTGCGGTGCAAGTCGCCTCAGTCGGAGAAACGTGGACAAAGAAACAGAATACTGGTGGCAACAGCCCTGATCCAGGCCTTGTCGCTCGGCAGTGCTTTGCGCAAGGATCCGACGGAGTGTATACCATTGATACGACGAAGACTCCCGACACTGCAGGTTTCGGATTGTTCACACACTCTGATTCTTCGTTACCAACGCCTCCAGACCTCGGAACAGTTAAATAAGGCTAGCGTTTGAGAATAATAAAAAGCCCGGCACTAAACTGCCGGGCTTTTTTGTTTGTGAATGATCTCAGGCAACCTTCTTGATCATCACCATCGCCTTATCGTCAGGCAGTACGGACTCTTTTCCGATCTCGATGATAGTTTCAAACAGTTTATCAGATGTCATAATGCTTCGATCGAGGCGGCCCATGGCGTCAACCAGTTTACGCATCGGTCGTGCGCCCTCAAGACAGCCATCTGAAAAGCAGACTAGCAGATCTCCGGGTGCTAGCTGGAGGTCAATGAATGATGTTTTGACCTCTTGCTGTGATCCCAAGGTGCCGCCGCGGGAACTGATCAATTTGATTTTATCTGTAGAGATATGAAGCCATCCTGCCATGCCGTGGACGGCGATGCGTGCCTTGCCATCAGCGGAAACATCGGCGAGGCAAAACGATGTGCCGGCTTTGCCGCGGAATAAATTGAACAAATGATAGTTCAAATCGCGGACTGTTTCTTCGATGCCTTTATCCTGTGAGTCTTTCTGTCTAAGTGAGCCAATGGTGGCTGCGACAGCTAAAGCTGCAGCCGGCCCCTTGCCGGTGACGTCACCTAAAATGAATCGCTTGCTACCATTCTCTCCGCTTCCTTTGAAAATCCAATCTCCGGCCATACGTTCAGCAGGAATGTAGTGGAAGCTGAAGTCTAAGGACTCCTCTCGTCCTTGCATTGGCTCTGGCAATAGGGTGCTTTGCACCGTCGATGCAAGCTCTAGACGGTCATTCAGGTTCTGGAGCTGGAATTGTAGTTGACGTTGCTGAGCATGCTGCAGCGCGCTTTCTACGCCCGTGATGGCGGCCATAAATATAAAGAGAATAAGATCAAAGACCCAGGTTAGATTAACAATGGTCAGATTGAATTGAAGGCTTTTGGTATTGGCTATGAGTTTTGCAAGGTCTACAAAAGCCAGTGCGGTACCAATAAATAGTATCACGGCAAACGCGAAGGCAATCCTTGATCGCATGCGGGAACGTTCCGACTCAGAGAGAAGTCCAGCCATGACGACAGCAAGGACTGTGGATGATACGTATACCAGTGGTTTAAGAACGATGGCGGTAATGTCCAAAGAGCGGGTTGCTACGCTGTAGCTGACGCCGAATAGACAGACAAAACTTTGAATGCCCATCAACACAAAGCCCGCGACGATCAATCGCTCAACGAATTTAATGTCCAAGCGGAAGAAGGAATAGATAAATCTAGCTAACACCAGCAACGAAACGTTTCTTGCCATTAACGCAAGTAGAGCTGCAGTTTGACCCTTGACCCCCAAGTCGAGTGCATAATCCGATCTGAAAAACAGTTCGAAGCTAGACGTAAGACCAAAGAGAAGAAACCAGCCAATCTCCCGGTTGTTTCTTGCAAATACAAACAGTAGAGAGAACACAACACAGAACGCAAGCTTTGGTAGCAAGTAAAGAAGTTGCAAACTGGTCGCGTTATCATGACTAAAGAAGGTGAGGGGTGAAAGCAGAGCGCGAGGGCCAATCACGAGATCTCCGCGATTAGCGATGCCTTGATAGGGAAGCGTCCCAATATTAGCCTTGATGGCGATATCAACAGACCCATCAGCTCTTATAAACTCAGCAGGTAAAGGGGCCAGCATGGTTTCTTGGGTGCCTTGAAAAACGAGCTGCTGGTTTAGGTAAAGATCCCACGACTCCGCAAACATGAGTATCGTGTGAAGACTGTAGGGCTCTTTCGCAGCAGCGTCTTGAATGTTTTGCGGTATAGTTATCCGAGCTCTGTAATAAACCGCATCACCCGATTGCCAATCTTTGATGGGGAACTCTCTTAGTGGGAGAACCGATTGACGCTTGAAATAGGACGACGGGGTAGAAGGATCGCGGTAACAGTCTTCGCGCTCGCAGCCCAAGCTTTTGCCGTAGTGCAGATCCCAACGGACACCTTGTTGCGTCAGATTGTAAACATTTGGCGCACTATATGCAGTGGGTGGCCAATTTCCGTAATCAAGAAGTCTTGTTACAAAAAACATTGACGATAAAACCATGGTGCCAATCGCAAGAACGATGGCAATCGTTTCCTGGTATTTACTTGTTGGTGATCGGCTTGTTGAGTCACGGGCAATCATGTGGTCCCGCAGTCTGCGGGTGAGTGGCAATTTAATGAGTAACCGATCGATCCCTGCGGCGATCTTGTCTACTCTTAATTGTAACGCTTCCCTGCGTTTCATTCAGTGACCTTTCAGTCCGTCATTTTTTTGCAGCTACAGACTTGGCAGCTGTGGCGTTGAGTTCTTGCATTAGCCAGTCTCTCAGCGATGCGGATCCAGATCGACCAAGCTTGGACCAGTCAAGTGTGTTGTAGCTTAAGCCTTTTTCATCAGAGCTATACAGCATGCCAATTGTCGGTGATGTGACGTCTGCCAAATCAAGTATAAGATTGCCGATATCTGAGCGACATGACTCCATGAAAACAACGTTGAAGAAGAGGTCCCGACCTTGATCTAGAAGGGCGCTAAGAAGTTGGAACTTAGTGATTCCAGCAGCAATGGCTCCTGCGGCAGAGCTACCGCGGATGAGACCAGCTGCGTCGAGTCCCTCTTTGTCTAGACCATCTTTCTCCAATCCGATTTTATCTAGTCCCTCCTTGTCGAGACCATTCTTGTCTAGACCGTCTTTATCTAGGCCATCTTTGTCGAGACCGTCTTTCTCGAGACCGTCCTTGTCGAGTCTAGTTCCTGAGCCCATCACCATAAGCGGTGATGCTTTCTTCTTCACAAAACGGTCGCGAAGGAACGGCTTGGTGATGATTCGAGACTCATAGGCAATTTTTGGTGTAATCGCCAATTGGTCATTACCGTGAGATTTGAACACGACGGAATATTCAAATTTTTGAGTAGGAAACAGGCTGCGTACAATCTCCAACGAGGCATTGAGCATATCTGGATGCGATAATGGGCTATGCTCATGGATGGGATTACTTTTAATTCGAGCATAAATATCGGCTAAGCGCTTCATCTCGGCAGCTGGGATTGGCTTGGCCTGGTTTTTGGGTAAGCAATATAAAACGTTGTTTTGTACAATTCCCTCGTTGGATATTATGACTGCACCAGCACTAATGGATGCTTTTTCGGAGCAAATTGAGTTTTTAATTCCGAAAATATCCGTATAAACGGCATCAGCAAAGTTATTGAAATCGTTCTCTAAGCTTTCTGCAGCCTTTTCGAGGCTTGTGGCAGAAATTTCGGGATCCGACTTTGCATCGCTGAGAGTGGCGAGGATACTGTTGCGCTCGGATCTGTAAGTAGCAGTGTCCATCGGATTGTTTGCGTAGTAGACAAGAACTTGAGGTTTATTGGGATCGCGCGATAGATTATTGCTGACCTGCAAGCCTGGTTTCAGATCCTTAAATGCTGCGAAATCGCTACCGAACTTACAGCCGGTGATTGCTAAAAACGCTGCAAAAATTGAAATGGCTTTTGCACGGCAGACAAATTGTTTCATGTCTAAATCCTTCCCTTAAACTGCGTTGCGCGGATGCTTGAGAAGGGTATCGGACTCTTCTGGGAAAATGTTGAGCAATTGTAGAAAAAGTCTGTGATTATGGGTGCTTATTTGAGTCATATCCATCAGCCGAATTGATGTGGAACAGAGACTTCCTCATATCGTGCCTTGTGGTGACGTTTGGTTGGCGCGCAGATGTGCGCTAGAATATTGAGATTAAGTTTGTTTATTGGAAATAAATCAATGCGAGGAGGTCCAGGGATGAGGCGTTCCATGTTTGCGCTTCTGGCTGCGGTTGGCATGATGTCGGCTGCGCCAGCGATGGGAAAAGTATCAATATCTAAAAACGGCAATCAGACAGTTTACGACATCGAGATCGAAGGCGTGGACATGACGCCTGTCAGTATTGGTGGCAAACAGTTTGTATCGGCTAAGTTTAAGGGTGTTGAGCGTTTCCATGCTGTGAAATACGAACTTGGAAAACCAGAAATTCCGGTAGTACGACTCATGGTCGATGGGGACGTTGTGGTGCAGGCCGTTGGTTCTAATTTATCCGGTGCATCGGATCCGACTAAGCCACTGAAGCCAGCGCAGCCTTCGTGGAGCAAATCTCTTAAATTCCCCCCGCCAGTCGCTTACGATGCTCCGACATACGAGACTGACATTATGAATGTTGAGCCTCTTTACGGAGTTGAAAAAGTCGCCTCTTACCGTGGATTGGCGCGGCAGATGGTGACGCTCAACGCGATGCGTTACAACCCGGTCAGTGGTTTCTACCAATATCACAATCACTATCGCGTAACGGTGACCAGCAGTTTCAAAGAAGCTCAGACGCAGCCGACGCTTGCTTTGGTTATTGGAGCGCAGTTTGCGTCAAGCCCATCGGTTGATAATCTTATACGTTCTAAAGAGTCGCAAGGTTTTAGAGTCAGGAAGATCATTGTTGGTCAGAATGGTGTGACAACAGATGAGCACATTCGCGCTGCGCTAAAATCCATTTACAATGAAAATGTAAATTTACGTTTCGCGCTGATTGTCGGCGATGCTGAAGACGTACCAGGATATGATTCAACTCACATTAGTGGTGTTACAGATCATTTTTATCGCGCCATTGACACTGACAATTACGAGTCAGACATTAATGGCCCCGACATAGGCGTTGGTCGCTTGTCTGTGAACTCTGAGGTCCAATTATCAACCGTTGTAACAAAAATTGTACGCTACACAGACGGACGCTTTGCCGCGGATCGCTGGATGCAGCATCCTGCCTTCATCACAACTCACGATCGCTGGCAAACCGCAGAGGGGACTCACAATGCTGTGATTGCAAAGCATTTCGCCCCGCGCGGCTATGACCGCGTATTTCCTGATGCATCGGAGAAGGGTGGAGACAAACTTTATCCAATTTCTCTCGACGCGACAGATCAGCAAATCGTTGAGCACATGAAGCAAGGGCGTTTTATTATCAATTTCAGTGGGCATGGATCCCATACGGGCTGGGAGGATGTCACGACTCAGGATGTTTTATCCATGAATGATCCCAACGCTCTGCCGTGGGTAATTTCCAACGCCTGTATAACCGGAGACTTCAGAGAAGAGCCAGTATTTGCAGAAACATGGCAGCGTCACCCAAATGGTGCGATTACGTTTTGGGGATCCATGGATAGTTCTTACTGGGATGAAGACGATATTCTTGAGAAGGCGATGTACGATGCAGTGTTTGATCGCGGTACTCGATCCTTTGATTTGATTCATCAATATGCTCTTGGAGAGGTGTGGCGCCACTACGGCGGACAAGCGAAGAGTGCATACTATTGGGAAACCTATGTGACATTTGGTGATCCGTCTCTTGAAGTGCGGACACGTAAATCGACGGATGCGACGGTGGAAGGTCCTGATGCGCTGATCATTGGAGCTGAAGACGCATCTTGGCGGGTGACGACTGAAGACGCTCCTGTCGTTGGTGCGCGCGTCACTCTGCGCCGTGCATCTGATGGTAAAACTGTGACCGGAGTCACGGGTCAACAAGGAGAGGTGACTCTCCCATTGTCCGCATTTGGCTCAACTGCAGAACCTGTCACGCTTATCGTCGCCGGTGGCGATTTACGCCGTGTGTCAAAAGAGCTTGCATTGATTGCACCCAATCAGCCACATCTTGGATTTTCTGCCTGGACACTCAATGGCCGGGCGGGTGGCGGTGTTCACGTCGGTGAACAGATCAATCTTGGCGGTGTCGTTGAAAACTTCGGCATGGTGGCTACAAGTGGTGGTCGTCTGATCATCGAGAGTGTTGTTGGTCCTGGTGCTGTCACTAGGTCTGAAGTGACTGTTCCACCGATGGGGAGCAGAGAGCGTATTTCTTTAGCTGCAGGACTGGCGTTTACAGTAAATGCCGAGGCGCGTCGCGGTGAGGTCGTTCGTGTTCAGCTACGATGGGAGACCAATGAAGGGCAGACAGGAACGTTAGTTTTAAGCTGGCCTGTACTGCGTGCAGATATCGAAGTCACGGCAGTAGACTACGGAGCTGAGGGTGTCGAAGGAGTCGGTGCTGAGGGTTATTTATATTTAACGATCAAAAATGTCGGCACTGAGACCATTCGTTCCCTTGAGCTTGCTCCTCAGAGTGGTACCTGTACTGCTGGAGCTGATGGCAGACTTACGATTGGTGAATTAGCGCCGGGAGCTAGGGCTCGCGTTCCCCAGAGCATCCATGTCACGACCGATGGCCAGTGTAGCAGCGGTTCTGCAGGGAGTATTTCTCTTGCAGGGCACTATCAGAGCGTTTCGCGTCAGTTATCGCTTGCGGCTGGGTTCAATTATTTAGTGGGTGTTTTGGAAACTGATGTCGAGCGCATGGAGGGACTTGGTCTCGCGATTCCTGATCGTGGTGAAGCATTGACGCAGTCAATTCAGATGAATGGTGCCGGACCGATCAAGGATCTCTCGGTCTTTGTGAAAATCAATCACACTTATATCGGTGATCTCGAAGTTCACTTGGTATCGCCTACCGGTAAATCCGTGCTCCTGCACAACCACACTGGAAGTGGAAACGACAATATCGAGCAGCGTTATGGTCGCGGCGGAGTCAATATCGGAGAGCTTGATACTCTGATCGGTGATGAGGCCCGGGGTGAGTGGAAATTACAGGTTCGAGACACTATGTCTTCCGACACGGGAACCTTGGAGGCTGTCGAGCTTTCCATCAGACACTGGTAATGATAGATGTCTTGTGTGAGCAAAAGGACCCTTTCGGGTCCTTTTGTGTTTCCACTAATTGGCACCATCGGATGAATTCTCTAATCAGTCGGGTGGCACAGATTTGGCACAGATTTGGTGCCAGGGTGGCACCAAATCTGTGCCACCCGACTGATTACAAGTTTCTGTTCAAAGAGTGTCTTGTACGTCTCGCAAGGAAGTCGCAGTCTTCAATTGCCCATTGGGCGTTTTAGCTAGCTCCGGATTTTTCGCTTCTAAGTTCGGTCTAAGTTGATGTCTTAAGTGAAATAGTCGCCAGCATAACGACGGGTGGGATCTGGATGACAGCGCACCAAACTTTGGGGGTTCCTGTTTATTCGATATCATCGTCAGACATTTTTCTTTGTCCTTTTCCCCGTACTGCAAAGCAACCATTCGCTCAAAAACCGCCTCGTATTGCTTAATTGAAAATCCAGATTTGATGAAAAGAATCATGCCAACTTCATCAGCTTGTTCCTCTTTGGCTGAAGTTTCCCGAGACTTTTCTGCATATGCCTCCAAACTTTTTTGTATCCCGTTATATTCCATTAACTGATTCGAAGGCAGGACTTGTTCTTCCATGATTCTTTTAACCTGCTCGTCGGGATGTCCGGACATCTTATCCCAAAAGTTTTGATCTAACTGCACATTATAGTGATAGCTTTCCGGTTGCATAGATACGTCATCCGTTCTCCTCGCAATTTCGACTGCATAATTATGGCTCGAGGTTGCTTGAAATCTTGCCAGCTGCCCAAGATCGTTTTCCTTTAGTTCAAGAAGGCGTTGGGAGATTCTCGCGAATTTTTTCGAAATTCCTAGCATGGCCGATTTTTCAAGAGGTGCCAGTTTCAACCACATTCTATTGTAGGCTTCATCATTTAGAAGAGTTGCGTCAGGCAAGGGGGGGGATTCGGCATGACGCAACAAGATGTGCGCAGACTCATGGGCTAACATCGCGAGAATTGAAATAGGTTCCATTTCCTGAAAAACTGTTTTGCTGAATAATACAGTGCCTGAATTACTGTAGGAAGTACCATTAATACCTGCGCTTGACAGCAAGCCAAGGCAAAAATTTCTAGGCGAAAATTGGCCTGAAAAAACGTCGTTTCCCGCTGATAAATGATTCATTAGCTCACCAAGGTAAGCTGTTACTTTTTGATTCTGATCAATTTTTTTTAATACACATGGTTCAAACGGAGTATGGCGTGGTACAGATAGCTGTACATACGAAATTTCAGACGTTGGTTTAGGCGATGTCGCCACGCCCAAGCGATCTTTCCCACATGCTGAGAAAAATATCGAGGATGCAACGGTCAATTGGATCAATCCACGACTTCGACGAGTCGTCCAAAGCTTTAGAAAACTAACTCCTGAGTATGGTGTCTTGAAGTTCATAATCCACTCCTGCTCCAGGACCCACACCCTCTGATCAGGGGTGGTTATCTTGTAAATCGCCTTCTAAAGGTCGAGGGGGTGCATCATCCGTGCCATAAATAACCACTAAATATTATAAGAAAAAATTAGCCTTTCAGCCTGAGGCTCGCTACAAACTGCAATAATTTTTTACAGCCAGAAAAGGTGCCCAGAAAAGGTGCCACCCGACTGATTCCAATTAAATGTGTCCCGAAATTTCCGAATTTTAAAAAAAAATCTTGCCCCGCCTAAAGTGCCGATATCAAAATTAATTATTGATCTACAATTTTTTTTTAAGGTCCGGGGACGCAAATTCCGATCGGCTTTTTATAGGGCCTTAATTGTCTAAGACGATTGCTATTGATTTTCGGACACCAATTTTCGTTGGGGATATCGAATGAAATTCTTTGCGTTTTCTCAGATTGCATTATTAATACTCGCATCGTGTAGCGACTTCTATCAAAACCACTTTTCAATGAAAATAAGTGAGCCTCATGGAGTAAAGACCTGCTGGTCAGCTGACATGGTTCGTGAAGAACGACAGCATGTAAACCAATCGAACTATGAAGAATTTACCAGAAACCTTGAGGCCAAGAAATTGAAACCTGTTGAGGATTCTGACTTGGTAGACATCGAAGAATGCCCAGAAATTTCGAAGATGCCGTGCACCAGAGAATCATGCACCCCGTCCTACAACCCCGGCGATACGCTCATTTGCAACCACGTGGGAGTTGAAAAAAAACCCGTAAAGGTAATTTATGCTGGGCAGATTTCTGAACGGATTTTTCAAAACGAAAGCGGCAACCTTGTTTTTTTGAAAAAGTCACCCTTTTACTTCAGAGAGAAATGGATGCTTTGTCCCGGAGTGCGTTGGTTTGATGCGACGTGCACTTTACCGCCAGCTCCGTGGCACGTTCTTTTTAGAATTAAGTCAGATGTGACGCCAAAGATTGAGAATGAGACGATTTTATATAACAAACGTCTTGTAGAGGTGATACCAAGTCCCGATAAGTAATGTAAATTTGGGACACACGCTGAAACTCAAATTGATGAATAATTAAGTTTGGGTTTGGTCGTGTGTTCCCAAATTACTAAGTTGTCTGATCAAAAGGATCCTTTGGGTCCTTTTTGTGTTTCTGTCAATTTAGGGGGGGGGTGGGATGTTACTCCAGTCCACTTGATTCAACGTGCATTGTCTCATTATGATAAGAGAGCTGAAGAACGAGACGGTTTATACAAAAATAGCGGGGCCTAATCATGAGCAATCCAGGTGTAAAGACAGAAACCCTAAAAAACTTTCAGCTATTTGCCGGATTGTCAGCCAACGATCTTGAACACATCGCCAACGTTTTGAAGCATCACGTGGCGCCTCAGGGCACTCAGTTGATTAAGCAAGAGCGCAATGATGGTGAGGTTTTCTTTATCGTCGAGGGTCGTATTCGCGTAGAGATGATTGGTGTCGATGGGAAGGCCATGGAAATTCTGACGACTTTAAATGCTGGCGACACGGTAGGTGAGTTGGCCCTGGCGCGCGTCGGTCGCCGCACAGCGTCAGCGGTCGCTCAGATGGATGCGCAGCTCTATACGGCCGAGGCATCTGCGCTTAATGCCTTGTTTGAAAAACATCCAGAAATCGGGCTGCAGGTGTTTAGAAATTTGTCCAAAGTTTTGGCCAGCCGACTGGTAGACACAAACTTTCTTGTTCGCAACGCGGCAGCACGCTAATTATTTTGACTTAATCCAATAATACATCGAGTCCTTGCCGGGTTTTAATGGATGGTCCATTCGTTTTTCCCGCAGCTCCTGTGAATACAGGGCGGTACATGTCATTGCCGCGGATAATGCTTTTTCTTTTCGGTAAGCAGGCAGATCCTCTCTTTAAGCAGGTGATAGCCCTTTGGTAGCCTAGATTCATTTCGTAATTGTATCGTTGCGCCATTGTGTTTCCAGTCAGGTCGTCTGGACGATCCAATAGTAGTTTTTGCTCTGCCTCGGTTGGCAACATTTCCAGGTCTGTCCACCAGCGCGAGACTTCCTGTAGATTATTAATTTCAACATCATACCAAGTCTTCATCACGGTCGACTCTGTGGTGCCATACTCCCATCGGCCTGAGGAGAGTGCCCGAGCCGCCGGAAATAGACGCTTTGCATCTTGCATAACGCCCGGCATGGAAAATCCGCCATTATAAACCCGCGTTTTTCTCTGTAGGCCGTTTACAGAATAGCGCACTAACTTCGCGTCTGAAGTCTCAGAGATCGGAAGAAAGTAGGTTGGTTCAGCGATGCTGGCGAGAACGGCTAACTTAACGTCCTCTCCGTTTTCCATAAGCCTGACGTCACACAGGCGTTCTTCTTGGCTGATATTTTCAGTTAAATATTTAAACATCACAGGATCTGCAAAATAGGTGCAAATCTTCCCGATTTTCACCAGTCGAGAGGATGGCGCATAGCCGGATTCCCAATAAGAAAAATCTCCCATATCAAAGCGCCTCGTTTGTGCGCTCGGAGTAGCCAGCCAGGCGCGCCTATCGTTGATATCCTGGTTGGAGGTGGTGATGATTGTGGGTAGCTGCGGTACACAAGACCCTTTGCCGGTGATGTGGTCGACCAGAGGGATCATCGGGTTAATCGGTGCTCCAAATTCCCGGCCTTGTTTGATTGCAGAAAGAATTTCCAGAATTTTTTCAGAAGTGCTCTCTTTTACAAGTGAGGCGGGAAATTGTGTCATGATGGTTTGAGCTTCGCGGATTGAATCAGCCGTAAATCCACGACAGGTAAACCACGCAGCGAGAACTGAGCCGCTGCTATTACCTGTAATGACAATGTCGCCGCCGGTTTGAGCGGCCGGGTTTGTCTCTCGTCTAAGAAGCCCCATGCGTTCGTATGCGGCTTTCGTGCCGCCGATATCCCAAGTCAGGGCTGTGCCTTTGCCTTGGTAGGCGTAAATCAGTTTCGGGTTAATGGTCTCCGCGCGATTCGCGGCGATTTTCATTTGCATGCCAGAGCGAGTCATTATGATTTTAGTTGCGCCCTGAAGAACCGGAGTTGCCACTTCATTTTGCGGCTGTGTCTGATCGGTTATTTTTTCTGGTTTCTTTGACGAAATCGACTCTTTGCCGGTACCGCAGGCTGCGACCACGAAGAGACTTGCGATCAAAACACTCTGCTCTCGAAATCTCTTTTTCGGTGTAAGGCTCATGACATTCGTCCTTGGGGGGCGCTGTGCGTCAGGTGTTTCGCGCGGGGAGGCCAAGATTGGCCAGTGATGATTTTATTAACAAATTTATTAAAATAGTCAAGTTATTTTAATAGAATCATTTAGAAATGCTCAGCGTCTCGAAAATAGGTCGCAGGAGTGCCTGCGTTAAATCTTATAAGGTGCTGAATTAATTAGAGCTACGAGTTGGAGGTGTCTACTGGTACCAATTTTATTAATGGGTTATATTTTTACAATGTAAAAACTAAAAGTCTTTAATTTACTAAATTTTTTAGATAAATTACCGATAAGAGATCAAGAGGTGCATGAATCGTGGATCGTCCTGTCATTACAACTTACAAAGACCCCGTTCGCTTCCTTGCGGATATGTTGGCTTTTCGTAAAGCGCAGGATCCCAGTTTTTCGGTTCTGGCTGTGACGCGTTCCCTGCGAAGGATCTCGCCGACGTTGGTATCCTTGATTCTTCGAGGCCAGCGCAAGATCACTTTGGACCGAGTCGATGAGCTGAGTAAGTTGCTAGGTCTCATGCCTGCTGAAAAGCAGTACTTCAGAGATTGGATCGCTCGCGCAGAAGATCCCAAGGCTGAGCAAGCGGTCCAAAAGTTTGCTGAAACACCAGCCACGCGTCGTAAGTTAACCTCAAGTCACATTCTCAACGACTGGGTTAACGTCTTTGTCAAAGATGCCTTTGACCTTGAGCATATCCGGTCTAATCCAGATGAAATCTATGCTCTATTGGGTGGTGTTGCATCCAAGAAACGTATTGATCAGTCGATTAAGTTTTTACTGCAACATGGGTATTTGAGGCGAAATGCTCAGGGTCATTTCGTTCCGGAAGTTCCTTTGCATTCTGTGGATCAAAAGATCCCTAATGATAAGGTGCGAAAATTTCACAAGGCTCTTCTTCACAACGCCAAAGAGGCTATAGACCAATACTCTTCAGATCAAAGATACGCTAACGCCTTGGTTCTTTCGCTGAACCAAGAGACTTACCAAAAACTTTTAGCCTTGATTGCAGAGCAAGCTGAGTCATTGCAGTCATTTGCTGAAAATTTGCAGGAGGGATCAATGCTTTATCAGGTTACCATCAACGTCAGTCCTACGGGAGGCCACCTTGAAAAAAATAAATAAGAACAAAATCTTTTCTTGGACACTTTTGCTGGCCGGTGGGCTGAACTTGTTCTGCTCAGAGGCCCTCATTGCCAAAGCGGTTCCGTCTTCCACATTCGTTGGAAACGGCGGCGACGCGCAAGATTTGGATCTTGGCGTTACGCTTGCAGTCATATCGAATGTGAGTCAGAGTCTCGACGCCGGATCCAAAGATACGCTTTGTAAGTGTTCTGATGAGTGGCAGGAAAACGATATCTGCAGAGTGCTACGGCAGCTTTCATCCCAAGAAGTAAAAGCGTGTCAGCAAATTCTTCTAACTTACGGCCAGCAGTTGTCCGAACTCGCCGGTCGAAAATCTCCAGTTGTTTATGACTGGTCGTACTCTGATATGTCGGTGCGGTCTCAAGCCCAGTCACAGAGGGGGCGTCCAGTTGATGCCGTTACGCAGCCACAAAAAAAGCGCATCATCATAAATAGGTCACGGTTCCAGGCGATGCCGCCTTCCTATCGCGTGGCCCTTATCACGCACGAGTTGTTTCATTTGATACCGTTTGAAAAGGGTCTTTTAACCGATGAGGAGTCAGCACCTCCATTTGCATCCGGTCGCGCTATGCTTAACGCGTTAGGTGCTGCTATTGCAATGGAAGCTAATGAGCGTCAGGTTTTTAAGGACTTTAATGAGCTTCGTGACGTCTCACGTGCAGGTAAGGTGCACCGTCTTTATCTAGAGGGTCGAAATATTCGACATCCAGAGAAAAGCGCCAACTCGCTCCTCAAAAGTCCTAACAGTGGAGGAACTGCATTAGGTTACATCTATCAACCAGGTAGTCTCGGATTAAACATTTCAGTTGAAACCACTGGATATTCAGGCTCGGCATTTGGTATCGGGATTACAGAAAAGCAAGCCATCTATCAACTGGGAGTCCAATACCGATTTTTCCCATGGAATGGGTACCTGTCGCGATGGAATGAATTGTATGTCACGACTGGTTTGAATGCTGGATTTGGTACGTCATATTACAAGGCCTCAAGCAGGTACGTTGATAAAAGCGACAAAGCATCCCTTCTGAGCGTTGGGGGAGCGGCAAAAATTTTTATTCCACTGAACAGGGATTTGTGGATCACAGTCGGCAGCGAGTTTCGGCAGTTGCGTTACGAGTATAAAACGCTGCGGATAAAGACGATTGAAAATCAAGTTGTGAATACGATTGGGGGTGCTTATGGATTCTAAAATTTTCGCCATGCTTCTGGCAGCATTTATATTTGTTTCTTGTGGAGTCGATGGTAACTCGAGCAAGGGAATAATCGGTAGTCCATTGCAACAAGAGTCGGGAATATTCAACTCATACGGTATTGAGACTTCGAAGGTATTTGTCGTTGATGAGACGACCGATAGGCTATTGGGAATTGGTCTCTCTGACTTTGCGATCAAGCATCAGTTTGAGCTGAAGAAGAAAGAGGATGAGCACGTCACAATTATGGACATCAACGAAAAGTTTGTGATCGACTTTTCCAAGAAACATCTGAATATTTATGGCCTTGATGGCGGTGTTTATGATCGTCCGTTTAACTTTCAAGGCACGCCGACGTCTGCTGCTTACAATCCTTTTACGCGGACGATGATTATACAAGATAACCTACAAAGCGTCGGCATGATGCAGCTGGCAGAAAACGGGTCGATCACCAGCTCTTGGCTTGGTGGCCCCCAACTTGCTAGCGGCACGTCGATCGTGGCGGGTGACTTGGATAAGACTGGCCGCCTGGTACTTGCGATGAGTGACGAGACGATGGCGGTCGTTGATGTTACTCAATCCATTGCGCAACAGTCTTGGCAGCAAACTGCATTCAGTCCAGGCCTCGGTAAAGTGACGTGGGTTGCTCCTGATAGCCGTAATCCAGATTTGCTGTTAGTTTCGTCCAGTACCAAAATTGCTATTATAAACTCGGCCACAAAGGTTGTCGTGGACCAGAAGACGCTTGATAGTTCCTCGAGTATTAGATTTTCATCCAAAGCTGGTCTTGGGCATGTTTTCACTGAAAAAGCTGGCGTAGTCAGTCTTTATTTTATCAATAGTCAGGGTGCCATAGGTGTAGAAAGTTTGGCTCAGGCGAGTTTGACAGGGCTGAAACAGTCGTTCCTTAGTGCAGATGCTGCTTCAATAACCCTGCTGTTTGAAGTTGGATATCGGGAGCGCTCGGTTCTGAAGATGCGTCTTTCTGACGCGCTAGTGGAAGTTGAAAAGAGTATCGATACGACTGGTGAGACAAGCATCAATGGCTCAACGGTTTTTGTCAATTTTAAGGATCCTTTAGGTGCTCTGGAACTTCACAGTTTGACGAGTGATGATGTAAAGCGCTTAGAAGGTTATAATTTTGACTATCTTAGAGCCCATAACTGAGCTCTGACATCTCTGTTTACGCCTCCTCGTCCATTAAGTTAATCTCCAGCAGGAGATATGACACACGAGGGGGCGTAAACATGTATATTTTATCCGTTGGAATGGCCTTTCCTGGCCCGCTGCATAGACAAGATGATTTATTACCAGAGCTCAGTCGAGCCTGGGGTGACAGAGTCACTGATCGGGAGAGAAGTCTTCTCGAACGACTGTCTAAATCTGCTGGTGTCCAATCAAAGCATCTGGCTATGGATCCTGGTGATTACTCGGTGAAGACGAGCTTTACTGAGCGGAATCGAGTGTTTCAATCGGTTGGGCTTGAGCTTGGAAATCAGGCGGTGTCGTCAGCTCTAAATGCAGTGGATGCGCTTGCGTCAGATATTGATGCAATTTTCTTTACGACAGTTACCGGTTTGTCGGTTCCAAGTGTCGACTCGTTGGTGGCAGGCTCGCTTGGAATGCGAGAAAATATCAAACGCGTTCCACTGTTTGGTTTAGGCTGTGTTGCAGGTGTTGCTGGCTTGGCGCGTGTCCATGACTACTTGTTGGCATGGCCGACCCATGCAGTGGTTCTTTTGGCTGTCGAGCTTTGTTCTTTAACGCTTCAAATTGATGACTTAAGCCCCGAGAGCATCGTCGCTTCGACGCTGTTTGGTGATGGGGCCGGTGCCGTCTTGTGTGTCGGTGAGAAACACCCGCTAGCGGGCCGTGCGGCTTTGGAGTCTTTGGCGTCGACGTCAAGGCTTTACCCGAACACCAAGCACATCATGGGTTGGGATGTGGGTAGCCATGGTTTTAAGATTTTGTTGGACCCAGGTGTGCCGCAGTTGGTTAAAGATTTCTTTGCTGACGACGTTCGGCGATTTCTTTCTCAACATAATTTGCAAACAAGCGACATTCGTTCATGGATCAGTCATCCTGGTGGACCAAAGGTTCTGCAGGCATTGACGTCGTCTCTTGACCTGACAGATGACGCGCTTTCAGTGTCACGGAAGCAGTTGGCGCAGGTTGGCAATTTAAGTAGTGCTAGCGTCTTGGGAATTCTCAAGCAAACGATCATTGAGCATCGCGATAAGATAGTAAAATCAGGTGATCATGCTTTGATGATGGCTATGGGGCCAGGATTTTGCTCGGAGCAACTGCTATGTCGCTGGACTTGATAGCTGGCATTCTGTTTTTAGGAACCATCGTCGAACGTTTGTTCGAACTGGTGGTGTCCAAGCGTAATGCCCAGTGGAGCCTCAGTCGCGGGGGAGTGGAAGTCGGAGGCGAGCACTACCATTGGATGGTGGTGATGCACACAGTATTTCTTATGTCTATGGTCGCGGAGTTTTTAGTATTTGGTGCTGGTGTATCAGCAGAATTGCGGTATGCCGCGATTGCCGTCGCTATAATCTGCCAATTCATGCGCTGGTGGATCATTCATACTCTCGGTCATCAGTGGAACACACGCGTCATCGTGGTTTCTGGGATGGAACGCGTGAGGCGAGGTCCGTACCGATTTTTAAATCACCCAAACTACGTGGTCGTCGCGCTTGAGACCGTGGCTTTGCCATTGATTTTTGGCGCATGGCGAACGGCAATTATTTTTTCTTTTTTGAATGCATGGATGATGCGCGTACGAATTGGCGTTGAAAATCAAGCCCTGAAGGCACTGCGATGAGGTCACAGCAGCACAATTTTTATGATTTGATCGTGGTCGGCGGTGGAAGCGCTGGAATGGCTGCAGCGATTCACGCGGCGCAGGGCGGTAAGCGGGTCAAGGTCTTTGACGCCGCGGGACCGGATTTTGATAAACCGTGTGGCGAGGGTTTGATGCCGCCAGCGATTCAAGCGCTTCAGCAGCTCGGTGTGCAAATCCCCGAAGCTAGTTCTTTGTCCGGAGTTAAGTACTTTGTAGGTCGCGGGCAGTCAGCCTATGCTCCTTTTGGGAGATCACATTTAGCTATGGGAATTCGGCGTCGCCTGTTACGGCAGTCCATGTGGCTGCGAGCCGCAGAGCTTGGTGTGGTAATCGCCGAAACAACGGCTGATAAAGTTTCTGTTTCGCACCAGTCAGTATGCGTCAATCAAGATACAGCGGATTATCTATGTATTGCATCGGGCGCACACTCTCGCGTTCTAAAGGACGTAGGATTGCGCTCATCGACCCGTAAAAAATCCCAAACTCAGAGATTTGGGCTTAGGCGCCACGTGAATTTGAAGCCTTGGAGTGATTGCGTCGAAGTTTATTGGCGCGACCACTGTGAGCTGTACGTCACTCCGGTATCCAATAAGTGCGTTAATATTGCGATTCTCAGCTGGCAGCCATTTCAGTTCGATCATATTTTGAAACTATTTCCGGAAGTATTGGCTAAAATAGACGGAGCGACATGGGACGATGAAGCTTCGGGACGTGCGCCGCTTTTGCATCGCTCTTCGCGTGTTCAGTCTGGTCGCATTTTTGTTGCAGGTGATGCAGCTTTGTTTCTTGACGCTATGACAGGCGAAGGAAATACGCTGGCCATCCGTAGTGGAATGGCCGTTGCCCGGGCCATCATGGAAGGTCGTCCAGCACTCTATCGATGGTATTGGCTGCAAGTTGTATGGCGTTACTGGCTGTTGACTGCGCCAGTTCTATTAGCGAGTCGACATTTATGGATGCGTAACAGACTTTTGAACCTGGTGGTTGGTTTTCCCGCGCTACTGAGGATTGGAGTTACATTTCTCAGTGCGACGCCAAAGCGGTGAGATCTATTGGTCTTCGAATTTGCGATCGATGAATTGTCGTAGCACGCTTACAGCTCGGTTGCTGTTTTGAAGTAGCTCTCTGGATTTCAATGATGGTTGCTGGGACTCTACGCGCGTGTTGAGCTCCTTGACAACGGAGTCCAGCGTTTGTATCGCCTGAATAAGATCCTGTTTTTGCTTTCTCTCTGCGGGCGAGAGTCGGTACTCATTCAGTTGCGTCTGTAAAAAGGGCATGGATCAGATCCTCATTGTGGGTGAACGCGTTTTAATAGTTTTAATGAATAAGTCAAGAATTTTTAAACCTCCGAATATTTTGGGAAAATCATAATATCCCAAATATTACAATAAGTTATGGGGATTCATTCCGCGCCGGGTAGAAGCTTCCCACTCCTTGTCACAGTCACAAAGTTTAAAATAAGAGCAGACGGGGGGCTCTAGGATGCAGGTGGATCAGGTCATAGATATTGGCTCAGGACCAAATAGGTCCTTTTGGGTTGATATTGAAAATCCGAGCAAAGCTGAGCTTGAGGCGATTGCGGCAAAATACCGTCTGCCGTATTCCGCTGTGCAGGACTGTTTGGATGCAGAGCATCTACCGAAGTTTGAACGCTTTGGTGATTTGAATTTTATTATTGTTAGATCTTATGATGAGACGGCGGCAGCGGACTCTGACACCGTACAAGAGTTAACTCGTAAAGTTGCGCTTTTTGAATCGGAAGGATTTCTCATCACAATCCACCGGGTGAAGCAGAATTTTCTTGAGGCTTTAAAAGCCGAATGGCGAGCGAAGTCGGCTGCAGGCGATCTATGTAAATCCAATATCGTCATGTTGAGTGTCCTTAGCGACGCGATCAAGACCTTTGAGGGCCCCATTATCAGAAATCGTAATTTGCTCGAGGACTTTGAATCGAAAGTTTTCCGCCATGCGGGTGAAACTTTGGAGGATGGATACTATTTGAAGCGTCGTGCGAGTACGTTTAAACGAATGCTCCGTATGACGCTTGATATTCTTCCGGGGGTCACGGCCGAATACAAGGATGAAGCCAGCACACTGCAAGATGTTAAAGAGATGGGCGAGCGATTATATTTTTACGCAGATGAGTTTTTCGACAACATAACGAACTTGCTGTCGCTCTATTTGTCTTTGTCATCTCATCGTATGTCGGCGGCGAGTCACAAGACCAACGAAGTTATGCGGATTCTGACGGTCTTCAGCGTCTTTTTCATGCCGCTTAATCTGATCACCGGTATCTACGGTATGAATTTTGAGTTTATGCCTGAGTTGAAGTGGCGCCGCGGTTATCCTATGGCTATTTTTTTCATGATATTAGTGACCTTTTCAATCTGGGCTTACTTTAATCGTAAGGGTGTGCTCGAGGCTAATGGTGACGAGCACAAACTTGGCTAGTTCATTATTTGGGTGTGGCGCGTAATTTTGTGGCGACCGAAATGGCCAAGACGATCATCCCTAAACAAAGCCATTGGCCCATCGTCAGTCCCAATATCAGGCCGATCTGCGGGTCTGGCTCACGCGTAAATTCAACGACGAATCTAGCTGCCGCGTAATATGCTGTGAATGCCAGAGACATGGCCCCTGGGCGTGATAGAAGTTTCCTTCGGGAGAGCCACAGCACAGACCCCACCGCGATGCCTTCCAAAATGGCTTCGTACAACTGTGAGGGATGTCTTGGTGCTCCATCAAATGGAGCAGGAAAAACAACCGCCCACGGCACGGTTGAAATGCGCCCAGGGAGTTCGCCGTTTACGAAGTTTGCCAATCGTCCGAGTGCCAGAATCCAGGGAATACAAAATGCCACAGGATCGGTTAGCGAGAAAAAATCAACGTTTCGTTTTTTAGAAACATAGATCGCAGCGGATATAATTCCAAGAAATCCACCGTGAAAACTCATACCGCCGTTCCATAAAGCGATCACCTGAGTGGGGTGCTCGAGGTAGTGTAGCGGATTGTAGATGAGTACGTACATCAAACGGGAGCCGATGATGATTCCGAGCCAACCCCATAGAAGGAAGTCTTGTTGGGCGGAATGATCTGCAGGTTTGGTCATAAATGGTTTTGTGTAGCGAAGCGAACCGTATACAGCAAACCATCCAAACAGATAAACCAGCCAATACCAAGGCAGGGCCGCGTCGCCTACCTGCAGGGCGATGGGGTCGAGTTGATGGTGATACCATTGTTCAAGGCCGGCTTCTGGCATGGCGTCCGATGGTCTCCTTGATCGTCAATCTGGCGGCACCAGTTTATTGTACCATAGGCTTTAACAGTCAAAAATCTTTTGAAAAAGTCGGAAAGTTTGTCTCTTTCAGAATAGACGCCTCTCAGTGGTCGTCAAATCGGGCCGATCAGTAGGAATCTGTTGTTGGTCATGAGCTTCAGAGGTTGATATTCGATCCCATGAAAACCGGAAACGTTCGTTCAAGTCATAATCTGCCGCTCTATCGCTGGGGACTTTCTCTGGTTGCGTTGTGCTTTTGTTGGGCTATCACGCCATTTTCAATCTTTGAACGAAGCATATCTGTGGTTGATTTTGGCATGAAAGACGCAGACTCCTACATGAGCCTTGAGCAGCTCAAGTACCGTTATGATTATGTAGGCCAAGATGATGAGGGTTACGTCTGCCCAGGGCCGGCATGTCCACTTGATCCTGGAGTCAATCCGGCTGTTTTAAAACATGAGACACTGATTCAGCGATTCTTCTCTAAAACAGTCAGTGCTGAAGGTTGGCGCGGCAAGATGTATCTTCGATGGGACACCAGTGTGCCTAGTTTTGTTCGCGCCCCAGGGGAGCCGATTGCATTTGATTTTTACGGGCTTGCGGCAAAAAAATGGCGATTTTTTGTTAACGGACAGGAGATCAGCTCCGGGCAGGGAGCCCCGTCCATTGATGCCATCAATTTTCCTGCGCCGGGTCCGGCTGATTCGAGCATGATACTAGGTTTTGAGCTTGATGCTGGACGCAGTTTGTCACCTGGTATTGTTGTTCTCGCGCAGCCTTTTTTAAGTCGACCACATGTTGCCAAGTATTTGCGAGCGGCATATTTGGGCCTAGACAAAGAGCACCTCATACCAATCAGCATACCGCCGACGGTTTTGGCGCTTCTCGCAGCGATCAGTTGCTTTCTTACGCCTTTTTACAAAGAGATCTTGGCTTTCTCATTTTGGGTCACATTTATTAATTGGCGATTTTTACTCGTCAATAATTTGGTGCCGTTTCCGGGATTTCTCAATGTTGATTTTGTCACCTTTAGCTCCATGCTGATGTCGGCAACATTGGCTTGCCAGTGGGCGTTTTTAAGCTTTTTTTTCCGAGTAAAATCTAGAATTAAGTGGTTACCGGTCGCAGTCTATGCGGCGATTGTCCCTGTGCTATGGGGAGCAGGACTTACAGGAATCGGTCTCGATTTCATTGTGGGTCTGTATCGAAACTTCGAGTGGCAGACAGCCTTATGCTATGCTGCGGGAGCTGTGATGGGCTTTCGCGTTTGGATGACTACTAAAAAGCTCGCGTGGGCCAAATATCGTCGGTTGGTCGCTTTCGCGGTTGCAGCGTATAGCTCAGTTCTAACGGTTGCGTATTTGCTGATGTCGTCATTTTTGTATGGGATGCTGTCCGCTGATGGTTTGATTCCGCAAGATATTGTGTATAAATTTATGGCCTATGGTCCTCGCGGTTATATTCTACTTGTGGGATTTGTCATTGCTCTTGAGTGGGCGATGATAGTTCGGGATCGCCAGCGTGTTTTACAGCGGTTTGGTAAGGTCGTTGATCCCCGTTTGGTCAACGATATCATCCGTGGCCCCGAAAAAGAGTCAAAGCTAATTCCAAATGCAGTGGTTCTATTTGTAGACATACGCATGTTCACAACTATCTGCGAAGTGATGGGTCCAGAGCGTGTCGTTAAGGTTCTGAATGAATATCTCGACGTTGTAACGACGGCGATTCAAAATCATGGTGGAGTGGTGGATAAATTCGTTGGTGATGCCGTTATGGCTATTTGGGGCGTACCAGAAAAGGGAGAGCAGGATGCCATGGCTGCGGTGAAAGCGGCCATAGACATTAGAACGGGTATTCGGACTCTGAATGAAAGACGCATAGCGGCAGGCGAGTTTCCCATCGACGTGGGTATTGGTATTCATGCGGGACAGACTATTTTTGGAGCAATGGGTAACGGTGTGCGCGTTGACCATACAGTGATTGGGCCAACTATTAATATCGCTTCTCGTTTGGAATCGATGACCAAAGATTTCGGTTGCGATATTGTTATCTCTTACAGCGTACTGGCTGATGTTGAGGGAAACGTTCTGATAGAGGATGTCGGACTAGTCGATATCCGCGGTATGGCTGCTCAGGTCGGTGCTGCCAAACTTATCGGTGTTCAAGTGAGTGATGATGACTTTGTGATTGGTCATGACATCTTAGAGCAAGTGGTCACTGTGCGCCGCCCAGGTAAAATTGTAGGGACACCAAATACCTATGTAGATCGTAATTACCGCGGATTAGCCGTTGTCGAAACCGGCACCCATTCTGCTGCCTGACTTTAAGTCATTATCAAAAAACTTAGTGATCTTATGGCTTAGGTCATAGCATAATGTTGTTATGGCTACAGGAAAGTGCTTATTAAACTTACAGTTTGAGACAGTCGGAGATCGGACGATTGTGTGTCTGGACAGCTCGTTGCAGGCATCGTTAGATCTTCTTCGTGAGATTAGCTCCTCGGATATGCTCGCTAAAGCCGATGAAATCAGGCATCCCGAGCGACAGCGGGAGTGGATTCTTAGCCGAATGCTAATGCGCGAAATTGCAGGATACGTTCCCGAAAAGGGTGAGCACGGCGAGCTTATTTGGCGCGATGAACACGCAGGAAGTCTGACGCATAAAAAAGGCCATGTGGCTCTTGCGTGGCGAGCTGTCGCATCTAAGTCAGATGATCCCGGTATCGACTTAGAGTCTGTGCGTGATTTGGAGGATGACCTCCAGCTGAAAGTTGTAACATTTGCCGAGGTAGATGTTGGCTCTCAAATTGGTAGGGGGTGGTCAACGGCTGTATTCTCTGCAAAGGAAGCTATTTTTAAATGTCTTTTCAGGAATGTTGGTTTCAGATTCTACTACGAGGCCGCTGAGCTTTTAGATGTGAATTACGCGGGTGGCCACGGTATTATGATGTTTTCGATGACCAGGCACCTCAGTGAACGAGTTCCTCAACATTCAAAAGTCCGCGTTGATTTTAAAAAAATTAGGCTAGGTGCAGATGAATTCTGGCTGACGTCAGCCAGAAGAGGTTTTTTATGAGTTGGTTTCGATTTCTGATTCAGCTTTGTGGTTTGCTACTAGTAACAACGTGTACAACTACGACGGATAGTCAGTCTTTACTTTCGCGTTCTTTTGGCCCCGCCCAGCAAGGGCGGAGGGCATCCGACTATCACGCTGAAAGTGACCGCGGCATGGTTGTAGCCGCTCATCCGTTGGCCTCCGCTGCCGGCGCAGCCATGCTGAGCCGTGGTGGAAATGCCATTGACGCAGCAGTCGCAACATCTTTCGTGATTAGCGTCGTTCGCCCGCAGAGCACTGGGTTGGGCGGTGGTGGCTTTATGCTTTACCACGACCAAGCTCGGAAGCGTCAGCGTATCTTTGATTTTCGTGAGCGGGCGCCCATGAAGGCCAATGCGACGATGTTTATAAATGATAGGGGTGACTATAAGAATGTTTTCTTTAACGGTCAGCAAGTCAAAGACCCAGCGATCGTGGGGCATTTGTCAGTCGCTGTTCCTGGACTGGTGAAAGGTCTTGTCGAGATACACCGTGAACTTGGCAAGCTTAAGTTGAATGAAGTGATCGCACCTGCCATAGACGCTGCCAGCAAAGGGTTTCCAGTTTATCCATCACTGGCAAAAGAAATTAAGGAGCGTGAGCAGTGGCTGCAACTTTATCCTGGTAGCCGACAGATTTTTTTTAAGGATGGAAAGCCGCTTGAGGCGGGACAGAAACTTGTACAATCCGATTTGGCAGAGACTTTAAAACTGATTGCAGCGACTGGTTATCGTGATTTCTATGAGGGCGAAACCTCCAAGAAAATTGTGTCTGAAATAAAAAAGGGGGGAGGCGTTCTTGACACGACTGACCTAAGGTCTTATCGGATGATCGAACGGGTCCCGGTATCAAGTTATTATCGGGGGCACCGTGTTGTTTCTATGCCACCGCCTTCGTCAGGTGGTGTGCATATCATTGAAATGTTGAACATGCTTGAGCAAAAAGACCTTTCAAAGCTTCACCCGCGTGGAGCGACCTATCTTCATTATTTAGCTGAGGTTATGCGCCGCGCATTTGCAGATCGCGCTAAAGAGATGGGAGATCCAGATTTTGTGGATATTCCAACTCATCGCCTGACGTCGAAGGCTTATGCAAAGAATCTGGCTGCATCAATTGATCCGCAAAAGGTGACTCCGTCATCGACTATGGGTCTTTCAGCTCCGACAGGTGAGTCGCCCTCAACAAGTCACATCAGCGTGATGGATCAATGGGGTAATGCTGTGGCTACAACCCAAACTGTGAACTACTCATTTGGGAGTTGTGTTGTCGCAGTGGGTACCGGCGTTGTTCTTAATGATGAGATGGATGATTTTACGACAAAGCCGGGGGGCAGTAATGCTTTTGGGCTAGTGACGGGCCCCAAGAACGATATTGCGCCTGGAAAAACACCGCTTTCAAGTATGAGTCCAACCATGATTTTGGACAAAAAGGGTCAGGTAGAGCTTGTTGCTGGTTCGCCTGGCGGTCCGCGTATTATCAATGCGGTTTTGCAAACCATCACCAACGTGATTGATTTTAAAATGTCGCTTCTAGACGCCGTCCATGCAACCAGAATTCATCACCAGTGGATGCCGGATACGTTGCGATATGAAAACAATGCACTTGATGACGACACAAAAAAGCGCCTGACAGCCATAGGACATGCACTAACTCCAATAGAAACTGTGGGCGATGTGCAGGCGATTTCTCGTGATAGTAGCGGTATGATCCACGGCGTCAGCGACATCCGCAGCGATGGCAAACCCGCCACCCCATAATTGGTGCCACCCGACTGATTCGCAATTTCTGACCAGTCATTTACCTCTAGGGGCAGATTCGCTCCAGAAAGGACGCCAGATAACGTGCTTCCTTGCATGGCGCCGGATAGTTTCACGCGACTCACATAATGGCTATTTGTCGTTTTTCCATTAATCGTTTGTGTGCTCACGCGGGCGGATCCCTCGATACAGTCTCCAAAGACATTCACGTTGTTAAATTTATTAAATAGACACGCCTTGCCATGGTGTTTTCTGCGATATCATCCCAGGTGGTGACGGTTCGGGATGCAGCGCGCGCATCCATGCCGGTAGTGAAACCAGCAAAGGCAATCGAGTAAGCCAAGACAAGGAAAAATTTACGATACATCGATCCCTCCCAGGGTGAGGTGGGGGTTATATAAGATCTGTTGGCTTTTTAAAGTGTGCCCTGACAGAGTCCATAAATTCCGATGGCCGGTAGCCTAAATCAGCCGATCTATCGGGGAGTTGGCCATGATATTTGCCAGGATCTACGATTGTTGCCGAAACTGCTCTAAAAGCTTCTGCCAACGAAACTCAACAGACTTAGAATAGTCTTCCCAGCTATGAATCGTTTCATCTGTGCCGGGTTTTAGAAGGGTGCGTGAGACAGGAAACAAAGATGATGGATGCTCAGCGCATATTTTCCGCGTATTGGCGTCGAAGGCTGCGCCTTGAGCGCCGATGCCGGGTAGCAAGTACGCATGGGGAGCGTTAGGTAGCTTTTCGAGCAGTGAGAACGGAATCGATGTTGCCCCCAAGACCCATCCTAGTTGTTGTGTCAAACGTTCGGACTCAGCAAACTGCATAAACTGTTTAAATACATCCAGGGCTATTGGTTCGCCGTTTTTTGAGGGTAGCATCTGAATATCGCGACCAGCCTGATTGCTAGAAAGCCATACCACATAGGCTCCACGTCCCTTTTTCAGCCATGGTGTGATCGCCTTGATAGCGTCTACTCCCATCCAAGGAAGCACCGTTAGAGCATCAGCTTGATAGGTGTCATAGGCTGTTTTTCCATAGGCTGACATCGTGCTACTGATGTCACCGCGTTTAGCGTCCAAAATAACAAATAGATTTCGTTTTTTGGCGTCCATGATCACGTCCCTAAGCGCGCTCATACCGACTGGGCCAAACTGTTCGAAAAAGGCTGACTGAAACTTAATTGAGTGCGCTTGGCCGGATATTTTTGACACGACCGCATCGTACCAGCGCTCTAGAAATGACTCTGGTGCTAGTCGTTCATATTGTTTCCGCAAAAAAGGGTGGAGTTCTGAGACGTCCGGGTCAAAGCCAATACAAATGGAGTGACCTTTTTCGTTAATCTTGTCTTTCAATAGAGTGTGCAACTGGCCACCTGCTTATATCGAAGGATCATCGTGAGCGTAAAGCTCAGTCAGCATTTCGTCAACCATGACTCTGAAAATTTTTGAAGAATTATTTAGTGAGCAAGACTCTTAGCGATTTCAGGATCTCGTTTCGGGACTTTTTCCTGCTTCACTTTCTCAATTTGGCGACGAAGGCCCGCCAGAAATTGTACAGGCCAGTTTTTCTGAAATGTATTTACCACAAATTTTGGTACTGATCCCTTGGGGTCGCTAAGTAGCGTGATATCCATATAAGTGGAGGTATTGTCTTCTGGTCTAAGATAGAAGGTGCTTAATTCGAGTCGCGCTCTGATGCGGTCAGGGTCAATAAACTCCCCGTCTACAGATTGGTAGCTGATCCAATAAGTATTTTTAGCCCGTATTTTTAGTGAGCCCATCGCCACAGTGTAGCGATCTTGGAGCGGCCAGGGCATCTTAACGCGGGCGTATTCGATACGGGAATCTCGATCCAGCTGGCGCACAGTGGTTTTTTCTTCCACCATGGGGACCCACTCTGGCGACCGAGCGTTATCACTCATGACGGCAAACACATCGTCGATCTTGTAGGGTAGGGTTGCAATCCCGCGGACAGCAATGACTTCGCTGTCTTTGTGCTCTCGGCGCCACACCTGAACGCCGTCCTGTTCTGTCCAGTAACTCCAGTCTTCAGTGCTGGGATCGGGTTCTGCCGAGGCGGAGCCCGACATGGCTATCAGAATAATCAGAGGTCCATATATTAAGCGTTTCAGCATGTTGATTAAGACGCCCCCGTTAACTTTTCCTGCCACAATGAAGTATTCGGCAGAGACATACAGGAGCTCAAGGGAGCAGAGCTGCGCCCAAGTAAAATCTCATAAAATCAACAGCTTAGTGCAATTACTTGGGTAATACGATCTTGTAGATACCGGAAGCTATGAATAACTCCATGAGCTGACCATCGATTTTCCCACCACGAACATCCATGTTGATAATGTCGAGTGCTTTTTCTGCGCTAACGGCCTTTTTATAAGGACGGTCGGCCGCAGTTAGGGCGTCATAAATGTCAGCGATGGCCATCATGCGCGACTGAATCGGGATTTGTGAGGCTAAAGCTTGATTGGGATAGCCCGTTCCGTCGAGCTTCTCGTGATGCTTTGCGGCGATCTCGGGGACATTCGACAGGCGGTGTCCCCAAGGAATTTTCCTCAGAAACTCGTAGGTGTGAACAACGTGACTCTGGATTTCTGCAAATTCCTCTGCGGTGAGGGATCCCCTCGACACGCTGAGAGCTTTTAGTTCTTCTGTGGAAAGATAGCTTTTCTTGCGTCCATGTAAATCTTCATATGTCATTTTTGCGATTTCATTTAGACGCTCAAAACCGCCTTGTTCAAGGACCGTTGGTTCGTTAGCTTTCATAATGAACGATAGATAATCGTCGAGTTCTGCGAGCTTTCGACTTCTCAGCTCTGCCAGGTTGTCGACAGAAAAATCCATGGGAAATGCAGCTGGATTATTCATGAAATTGATCTGAGCGCGCATAAAGCCGATTTCAATTGAGGCTCGAATCAGTTCAAATCGCTCCATGAGTGCTTCAAACTGCCACGGATAAAGCTTTTTCGCCTTCACTAAGACATTCTCACGAACCCCCAGTTTCCCAAAGTCGTGCAGCAATGACGCGTATTCGATTTCCTGAATCTGATCCTCGGAAAACTTGATGTTTTTGAAATGCGGATCGTCGCTGCGGTCAACAGCTTTGGCAAGGCCGGTCGTCAATTTGGCTACGCGGTGTGAATGACCGGAGGTCGTTGGATCACGCTGCTCAATCGCCGTGACTGATGCATTTACAAAGCCGTCAAACAGACGACGGATCTCGTTGTGCATTTCAGCATTTTCAAGAGCTATACCGGCCTGTTGGGCAACGATTTCGGCGTACTCTTCATCGCGCTCTAGAAATGGGATGACGTGATCTTTGAAGTCTTGGGGCGCTCGAAGATCTGTTTTCCAGTCGCGTTTACGGTTAATCAACTGAATGACCCCAATCACACGGTGACTGATGTCAAACATCGGGAGGGTTAGCATAGAGTGTGATTCGTAGCCGATACGTTGATCAAAGGATCTATTATGCTTCACACCAAAAGGGTTTCTGGTGGCATCGTCTGAAAGATCGTAGAGATCGGGGATATTAATCGGCTTTCCATGGATGGCAGCGTTACCAACGATGGACTTGTTATCAATTGGTATTGTGAACTCGGCGAAGTCAGGTTTGATCGATGAGTTCTGTGTGAAGCGAAAACGCAGTTTGGCATCTTCAAGTCTTGAGCTGCCGCTGGCGTAATCTAGAGTGTAAATAGATCCAGCGTCTGCTCGACAAATCTGACGTGCTTTTAGCAAAATCAGGTTCAGCAACTTCGTGATGTCGCGCTCTCCGTTCAGCTCTCTGGAGATGCTCATAACGTGCTTGACGTTTTCTGTGGTTTCTTCAAGAACGTCACGTTCGGCGTTGGCATTTGTCAAAGCGTTTTGAAATGACACAATACTTTTAATGCAGGCATGTAAACTGCTGACAGAGGTCGGTAGGCCAAGTGTGAGGGATCCAGCTTGCACGGCTTCTAGGGGTAGTTTCTGTAACTCCTCTTCAGTTCCTGCGCAGATAATCGCTGCCATTGGCAATTTGTAACGCTCAACTTGAGATTGCATCCGGTCAAACGACATGAAGGACTCAGGTCCAAGGATGACTTGAGTAAAGCCGTCTTTTTGAAGCGTGAGGCATTGTAAGTCTTTGCCATGGAGTGTTGGCTTCCACGCAGACAGAAACTCATCTTGCAGAATGGCGGCAAATAGGGATTCGATGGTTTTGAGCGAAATCGATTCAGCAATTTGTTCGTTTGAAATAACTGAGAGCTGGCGTGCACTTGTCATGTGTTTCCCCAAGTCCGTTTGAATTTACTCACGGTTCTTTGATTGCACCAAAAGATCTGAAAATGGCTCTATATTTAGTTTACATGACGCTTGCCTTTGTCCGAAGCAGTAGGTAAATTTTTCATCGCTTTAATGATTGCTTTCGACGTGTATCGATATGGGACTTATGCTCGCTGAAGGGGGTTCAAGTGGACTGTGGATTGATTGTTGATGTTGAAACAACAGGCTTAAACCCGACTCAAGACAAGGTGATAGAGCTTGGTCTGATCGAATTTCGAGTAGGCACAAATGGTGTCCCCATAATCGGGAGCATGTACTCGGGCCTGGACGATCCCAAGATGGCATTGACCCCAGAGGTTAGTCGCTTGACCGGTCTCACGGATGAGGTTCTTTCAGGTCAAACGATTGACTGGGTGCTCGTAAAAAAACTATGGGACCGTGCGAGTGTGGTTGTTGCACACAACGCCGAATTTGATCGTGGCTTTTTGGAAGCGAGACCCGAACTAAAAGGAAGTCTAAAACATTGGGCTTGCAGCGTGAGACACATTGACTGGCGTGGCAAGAATTTTGGAAGTTCAAAGCTCCAGTATTTGGCGGCAGATCATGGATTCGCAAATCCGTTTGCGCATCGAGCATTGTTTGATTGCGCGACAACATTTCGGCTCGTCTCGCCCCATTTGTCGGAATTGATCGAATCCAGCTATGAACCTGAATATGACATCATTGCTGTCGGCAGTCCGTTTGAGACAAAAGACATTTTGAGGCAAAATGGCTACCGGTGGGATAGCGAGCAGCGTAGCTGGCGCAAACGAATCGGCGCGCGCAAGCTTGAAGCTGAGCGCGCATTTTTAGCGGCAGAGGTCTACAAAGGGACTCCGCGTCATGTGGAAGAAGAGTTCTACTTCAACCCTAAACGTTGACTTTAGTTCAACGTGACTGATTGTGACTTAAGGACAAATGCCCCTGATTTTGTTCCACGGACAGTCATGATAAGAGTCTGGGTTCCTTTAGTCGCATCAGACCAAGACGTGATCTTGGCGCGGCGATTTTTGACTTTGCCATCAGACACAAACCAAGAGACGCGGTAGGATTCGCTGCCCTCAGATGAGATGGTTCCCTCCAAGTCAATAGTACCCGACGCTGCGGCGTCAACCGGTTTACTAATGGCGATTTCAGGTGACTTCCATGCCAGTTGGGGAGCAGTTGAAGGATACACCACTGTATCGCCGACAACGGCTTCATACTCAGATCCAGCCGAAAATCTTACTTTGTAGCGTAGTCGAGCATATCCCTGCTTAGCAATGCTCGCAGCTACTAGTGGATTATCTGTTGGGACGGACAGTGTCGTGCGATAAGCGTATAAACTAAGAGGTCCGACAGCGGTTTCAGTGGGTTGTGCATCAATTGGCGTTACAGGTTGCGCCACTCCGTAACGGCTGACGGTGTCTAGCTCGACGGACGGCGCGATATTCAAACCCTGCGGGCCAGCTAGGTGAAACGTCAAATTGACGATATCTCCAGGTTTTGCATTAATCGGGGTCTGTTCTACTCCCAAAGTCCGAAGTTTTTTCAGGACCTCAGCCCGATCAGCATTATCGTCTCCGCAGGATGAGTACTGACTCAATGCGATAGTGATCAAAATTAACTGCTTTACCCAAGTGCGACCTTTCAAAACTGAATGCAGTGTCATCTAAAGTCCCCAATCAGAAGCAAAGGTTATGGCTGCTTTAATTGTTTTCCATCAAGGCATTGATGTCAAACTTGTACAACGATAGTTGAAAGATACTATGCGAAAAAATACTTACATTTTGTTGCTCGGAATTTGATTTTCTTGTAAGAATCTTAGCATAAATCAAAAGTGTTCCGAGGGGGGCTCGTTGATTCAAGGCAACATCTATTTTGTCGAACAAGACGGCACGATTTCGGATGATGTCTGCGCGCTTTTAAGCGCCAATGGTTACAATGTTGTATTGTTTCGTAGCGGAGAGGAATTTCTCGACCGCTGGGATCGTTCTCTTGAAGGTTGTCTTCTCCTCGACATCCGCTTGCCCGGCCTTTCCGGGATTGAGCTTCTAGGTCGCATCTCTGATTCTGCCCGTGTTCTGCCGGTTATCATGTTTACCTCGGTTATGGATATGCAGCTCGCAGTTCAGGCAACCAAAAATGGGGTCTACGATTACTGTCCTAAAAATTTCGCTCCCGAAGTTCTGCTCGCTAAAATCAGCGAGGCCATGCGCGTTAACAGAGAGCGTCTTAGTAAGATGTCAAATCACGTGAAAACAATTCAAGCCATCGCATCGCTGACGGATCGTGAGCGTGAAATTTTGCATTTTCTTTGTGAGGGTAAATCCTCGAAGAAAATTGGTCAGGAACTAGGTATATCCAGTTATACCGTAGACAATCATCGAGCCAGGATTATGAGTAAGATGGGTGTCAACTCTGTGACCAAGATTGTGCAAATGACATTGAGTGCACGGAACAATCAGGGAACTTAAGTGTCTCTAGCTTCGACCGCATTGTGAGCGTCGACGTAGCTCTCGTTCTATAAGCTGCAGTTCGCGGCCGGACTGTCCAGCAATACTCGTGTTTTCTTCTGCACGCCGGAACAGATAAGGCAGCACAGCTGCGATAGGTCCGTATGGTAAGTACTTTGCAGCGTGATAGCCAGCACTCGCCAAATTAAAAGATAGATCATCACTCATGCCTAGTAGCTGTGCGAACCAAACTCGGGCATGGTCAGGACTCATGTTTCCTTTTTCCATTAACGCAATGGTTCTTTGGCAGGAGTTCGCATTGTGGGTGCCAGCACATAGGAAGGCTGGAGAGTTGTTTCCAAGGATCACGGCCAATGCATCATCGTAGGCTTTGTCGGTGGCTGCTTTATCGGGGTGGATTGGGCTTTCATAACCTCGCGCGGCGGCGCGTGCCCGCTCCTTCTCCATGTAAGCCCCGCGAACAAGTTTGATGGCTGGAATAAATCCCTCTGCAGCACCGAGCGCTAGTAATTTTTGTACATTGCTTAGTCCCTGCTTGCAGTACATTTGGATGGTTGTAAACACGACGCCGGACGCCCGGTTGTGTTTACGCATCATAGCAAAAGCTAAGTGATCGATTGCCGGCTGAATCCACGTTTCCTCAGCATCAATCATGACTTGTTTTCCAGCGCGAATGGCCTCGTCACAAATCTTGCTGACTCTCGCTTCGACTCGCTGCCATTCGTTGGCTAAATCTCCCGTCATGCTGTTGACGCCGATCTCTGAAACTTTCTCCAGTAGCTCAAAACGTGCGAGTGCCGTGAGTTTGAAAACACAAAATGGAATCCTTGGCTGGCCTTTTGCCGCGCGAACCGTGTTCAGGACCTCACGCATGGCGGCGTCGAATCCGGCCTCAGTTTTTTCGCCCTCAACACCGTAATCAAGAATACTGTAGACGCCGCCCTTGGAAAGCTGCTCAACGGTCTCCTGACATTCATCAAGTGTTTCACCGCCACAGAACTGTTTGAAAACCGTTGCACGGACCAATGATTTGACAGGCAGGCGCAGTTTCAAGGCTGCCGAAAGAATCGGCGGCCCTGCGACGACCAACGGTTTGAAATTGATCGTACGAAAAAGCGACCACGCGCGGTAAAGATCGCGATCGCTTAAGTGCTTGAACGCAATCTCAGTATTCTGAAAGTCTGGTTTAGGATTTGCCATCATACCCGTCGATGTTGTTGCGCCGTTCGGATGATGGAATGATGACAAATTCCTGCATTTTTAACCAGCTGAGAAATTGCGAGCCTTCCTGTTCTGCCTTACAATGTTGCAATGATCCATTAACATCCCGGAGGCTGCAGGTGATTTCCCTGAAAGGTGTCAAAAAATCCTTTGGAAGCGACGTGCTGCTCGAAGATATCTCGTTTACGGTGGAGCCGGGCGAACGCATCAGCCTGCTTGGGCCGGGTGGGTGTGGAAAGACCACAATTCTTAAAATTATTCTGGGCCTTTTGAACCCGGACAGCGGAACTGTAGAACTAATGGGCAAGGACATGCTTGCCATGTCTTCCGACACTGAGCGTCGTCAAGTCTTGCGGAAAGTGGGCATGGCCTTTCAGCAGGGGGCCTTGTTTGATTTTATGACCGTCCGGGAAAACCTCTTTTTTGCCATGGAGCATATGACTGATTTTTCAGCTGAAGAGATGGACCGTCGAGTCAAAGAGCTCCTCCAGGCTGTCAAAATTGGACGCACCGAGCAGCAGTATCCCTTTGAGTTGTCTGGAGGAATGCAGCGCCGGGTCGGTATTGTTCGCGCCTTAGCAACAGACCCGGTGGTGGCTTTTTTTGATGAGCCCACAGCCGGCTTAGACCCAGTGACCTCGACCATCATCTTGAACATGATTCGGGATCTTGCTGGTAAGACGGCGGAACAGGCCTTGGTGGTGGCGACCTCTAATGTTGAAATAGCGATCAGATTTGCCGATCGCGTTGTGATTGTCCACGAGGGGCGGGTGGTGGCCGATGGTGCTTGGCGAGACCTGATCGTTAATGGCCCTGAATGGGTCCGGCATTTCTTAAGTGTCAGACTTATTGGCCTTGATGAGGAGTATGCCCGGGAGTTAGATTTGCCGGGTCAATTTATTGACCGCTATTGGCACCAGGGTGGCTCTCACCCTTGAGGTGCCGCGATCCATTCTTGAGGTGACCGAGAGTTGTATTTTTTGATGTCGGCCTTTGCGCGTTTGATTGGCGCGCTCCCTGAGTCCCTGCTGTCTGGGTTTGCCACTTGTTTAGGTGTGTTTCTTTTCGACGTTGTTCGTCTGCGACGCGCTTTGGTTGTTAGAAATATTAAAATCGCATTTCCCGACCTTTCGCATCGGCAGGCCGTGGGTATTGGTCGTAGGGCTATGATTCACCTTGTAACAACGGTCATTGAGCTTTTTTGGGTTTACACCAATGACATGGAGCCTAGGGTCACGGTCGATCATCCTGAAATTTTGCGGGATGGTTTAGCCAAAGGTAAGGGCGTCTACATCATCTGTGTTCACTGTGGAAACTTCGAGGCTTTAGCCATGAAGTTCTCCCGGGCGTTTGCCAAAGTGACCACCCCGGTTAAAAAGATTGGATCCATGCCAGGGGTCAACCGCTTCATCTTTGAAAATCGGGCCAAGCAAGGCATGGATGCATTTGTTCGTACGAAAAAAGGCGAGGGGTTTTTGGCCATGCGCCGTGCTTTGGAAGAAAAGCGGATTGCAGGCTTTATGGTTGACCAGGCCCGTCCGGGCGAACCGCGGATTCCGCTCTTTGGCAAACCCGCCAAAACCAACACAAGTCTCGGTGCGATCTGGGAAAAGTGCCCCGCACCAGTGATTCCAGCCTACAGCGAGCGTGTCGGCTTTGGGCGCCATATCATACGGGTTCTTCCTGAGATTGAATTTACGTCGACCGGTGACTTGCAGGCCGATATTTTGAGTCGAGCTGCCCAATGCAATACAATAGTGGAGGAGATTATTCGGCGTTGTCCCGACCAGTATTGGTGGGTGCACGATCGCTGGAAGTAGCATTCACTGAAGGCACCCTTGAGTAAGCGCAAAGTTAGTCCGTATCAATTGGTTGTAACTGACATCGACAATACGGTGTTTGACTGGGTCAATTATTATGTGGCCTCGTTTAATGCTTTGCTCGACACTGTCGCCGGCGTTATTGGCTCAACGCGCGAGGTCCTTGCAGCAGAGGCCAAGGATGTCTTCACGACTCACGGCAGTATCGAATATCCGTTTCTAATTCAGGAGCTAAAGTCTGTTAACGAATTCTATGGCAGCAACATCGATGCCATGCTTAACGAGGCTGTATTCAAAGGTCGTGAAGCCTTTATGAAGGAGGCGTCGCGAGTTCTCAAGCCCTATCAGGATGTTCATAGGACTCTCAGTGAGATCAAGCGTCACTACCCAGATTTGCCGATTATTGCATTGACGGATGCGCCGCGCTATGTCGCCATGTGGAAGCTAAACAAGCTCGGTCTTCTAGAATTCTTTCATGCAGTTTATGGATTGCCAGACCCTCGAGTACCAACCTGCGAGGTCAATCGCCGTGTTAAGGTGGATCCCGAAATTCTGCTCAAGCACCTTCAGCAAAGTAATTTTGGATTCAAGGGTAGAATTCGAATTTTACCCGACGATTACGAGAAGCCAGGAGTCCGTGGTCTTAAAACCGTACTCATGGATTACGAATTGGACGAACCAGTCGAGCATCGCAAAAGTGTTTTATGGATTGGCGACAATCTTCGCAAAGATATTGGTCTAGGCAATCGTCTGGGTGTTCGCAGTGCATGGGCTGAGTACGGCACGAGGCTTGATCAGGGAATTTTGGCCAGTTTGGCGTTATTCAGTCCGACGCAGAACGTCCACAAGAATGTTTACATCAAAGCTGATGATCCTGCGGCCCCAAAGCCGAGTGTGGTGTTTGCAGCATTTGCCGATGTCTTGAAGGAGCTTGGTATCGAGGGAAAATAGATTTCCAGCGGCGTGTTTGCCGCTGAAATTTTTTTCAGTCAACTATCTTAATGTGAGTGTTTCCATGAAGTGTCCTGCATGCAGCCAAGCCATGACCCCAGAACGTTATGAAGCTACATCTATCCACGAGTGCCAGGCCTGTCGATCCGTCTGGATCTCTACCGATGCTCTGTCATCAGCGATAGGTTCAACTGAAAAATTTTTTTCCGCGGATGAAATCAAAAATATTCTATCAACGTTGCGACAAACCCCTCAAGCCGTCCGTAATTTGAAGTGTCCGACTTGTTCTGATGTGATGGTGTGTCATCATTATGCTGCAGACCTAGAGATTCACATTGACCGTTGTCCTAAAGATCACGGAGTGTTTTTGGATAACTCTGAGCTGGAGGCGATTCAGCTAAAGTTTGAGGATCGATCAGCGCAGAGTTCCGCAAAAAAGACTTCGATCCAATCGACATCTCAGGCGCAAAAGCGCTGTCCACGCGATGGCGAGCAGTTAAAACCTGAGACCTATGAACAGCAATCTGTGGATTTATGTCCAAAATGCGGCGGTTTTTGGTGTGATGATGGAGAACTCGGGCAGATTGTCAAAAGTCGGGATATCAAACATGGTGATGTCTTGTTTCCTGAATTCAAAGGCAATGAAGCAGATGCCAACGCCAAAGGTGCCGATATTTACTCTCACGTCACGCCTTGTGTGGTGTGTGGCGCAGCCATGGTCCACCTGAACTACTGTGCCAATTCAGGAATTATGATTGATAGCTGTCGTCAAGGTCATGGAACATGGCTTGATCGCAGTGAGCTCGAACGCGTTCAGGTTTTTGCAGAGCGCTGGCAGAAAAACGCGCAAGATGCCTATGCACGTCATGCGCAAAAATTTGCGGCCATTGCTCAGCAGTCTTCGGCTTACTACGAAGCCATGGTTAGGCGTCACAAAGCCGAGGCTAGAAGTCTTTCGGTCGTTGGGCGGATTCTCAATTCTATTTTCGGTCAGTCACGCTAGTGTAGGGAGCGCAAGGTATGATCGCGATCATTATTGGTGTGGGTTTGTGCTTGATGGTACTTGAGCGTCTGATGCCAGATCAGATACTACAGAAAGTTGACGGATGGTGGCTGCGTGTCATTATCGTCAACGTCCTACAGCTTGGTGTGGTGCTCCTGGCTGACTTGGCTTGGAATCAATGGTTTCAAGTGAGTCTATTTTCGCTACCGAACTATTTCTCGATGCCCATGGCTGCATTTATCTGTTATTTGCTCCTGACGTTTGTTTTTTATTGGTGGCATCGACTGCGTCATGACATCAACATCTTGTGGCTTAGCTGCCACCAACTGCATCATAGCGCTAGCCGGATTGAGACCATAACTTCCTTTTATAAGCATCCGCTTGAGCTTATTATCAATGGCATCATCATTGCCGCCGTCAACTTCGGCATTTGTGGACTCACCATAGAAGGTGCTGCTTGGGTGACTCTGTATACAGCGCTTGCAGAGTTTTTCTACCATATGAATATCAAGACACCTCGATGGGTTGGTTACATCATTCAACGCCCTGAGATGCATCGCATCCACCACAAGCGTGGGTTTCATTATAATAACTTCGCTGATCTTCCCGTATGGGACATGATGTTCGGTACTTTTGAAAATCCTCCCACCGTCGAAACGCCGTGTGGATTTAAGCCAGAGCGCGAAGTTCAGTTTAAGGAAATTCTCACCTTCAAGAACGTGAACAACGCATATCCGCTATTTGCCAGGAAGAAATAGAGGTGAGCCATGTCAGTTTTGTCCCAAGTAAATTGGCCGGTGCGAGTCGTTCTTCTCATCGGATCGTTGCAGTTGATTGGGTTTGTCACCCAACTAGATCTAGTCCGCAATATCGGTCGTCTGACGACGGCTTCACCGCTACCCTTGGTGTTCTCGGACTTTCGCGGCCTAGAAACGTTTTCCCTTGAGTTTAATATTCGCGCCGAGGCTCAAGATGGGTCAACATCTGAAAAGCTTATTACGCCGGAGCTCTATGGTCAGTTCAAGGGGCCATATAATCGTCGTAATGTTTACGGCGCTGTGCTGGCATATGGTCCAAAATTGACTGAGCCTAGTGAAAAGCCGCTGGTCGATTCGGTGCTAAAATATGGATTCTGCCAAGGTGGCCCCTTGATTGAGATGTTTGCGCTCACAAGCCCAGCGCGAAAAATTACGATCAATACGCGATCAAAGGCTCGAGGTGATGGTTCAACCTATGTGACGGAGGTTGCATGTCCATGACATCGTCTGTGAAGCTTTATCGCTATTCGAGCTGGCATTTTGCATTTTTCAGAATTCTCTTTGGTTTATATCTGGCGATTCATTTTTGGGACTTGGTTGCGTATGCTCCCGAGATTTGGAGTGGTACTGGTAATTTGGGTGATCCGTCGATTCTGCCCAGCTACGGCATGTTTCCAAATATTCTTTTCTGGTTTACGTCCGCGGCATTTGCACGCGGTTTCTTGTGGTTTTTATTCTTGATGGCAGTGCTCTTTACGGTCGGTGCTTGGCGCAGGATTGTGGCGTTGATTCTTTGGTATGGTTGGGCCTGCCTAGCTGGTCGTAATCCGTTTATCGCCAACCCCGGTCTACCGTTTATTGGTTTGCTGCTGCTCGTCTGTGCCATCGCGCCTAATGGTGAACCCTTTGCTGTCACAAAGGGTAAAGACGGCGAGACATGGCGGATGCCAGAAGGCCTTTACGAGGGTGTTTGGATCATCATGGCCCTAGGTTACACCATCAGTGGGCTTCATAAGTGTCTTAGTCCCTCCTGGGCAGACGGCACGGCAATTGTTCATCTTCTGAATAATCCTCTCAGTCGTGACAATAGCCTCAGGCATATGCTGCTATCCATGCCAGAGATTCTCCTGAAGTTAAATACATGGGGCGTCCTCGCACTCGAGGTTTTATTTGCGCCGCTTTGTTATTTTGTGTTTACGCGCAAATGGACGTGGCTTGCCATGATTGGTATGCACTGCGGTATCGTCAGTCTGGTGAACTTCGCGGATCTGACTATTGGTGTTTTGATGGTCCATTTATTCACGTTTGATGACCGCTGGTTGCCCGGTAAGAAAACTGAGCAGTCTCCCGTTCTTTTCTTTGACGGGGTTTGCGGACTTTGCAATGGTTTTATTCAATTTCTGTTTGACGTTGATGAGCAGTCGGTCTTCAAGGTGGCAACTCTACAAGGGGCGTTCGCTGCTGAAAAACTTCCTGACACACTGACCAAGAATCTTAACAGTTTGGTGGTTATGACAGATGAAGGCACGTTGCTCACAAAGTCTCGTGCGGTTTTATTTGTGATGACCCGTGTGGGTGGCCTTTGGCGCGTCGTCGGTATCGCGGGAAATCTAGTCCCAGCCGGCGTTACGGATATCGCCTATGATCTAGTGGCCAAAAACCGCTATCAATTGTTTGGAAAACTTGAAAGCTGCCGGATGCCAACACCGGGTGAGCGTTCCAGGTTTGTTGGGTAATATATATCTCTTTGGGTCACGCGATCACGGCTAACGGCTTTGGTCAATTATGCCTTTCAAAGTCCCCTAAATTCTGGTTACATGATAAGCAAGTCTAAGGTGGTCGTATCAATATCTATAAGTTTAAAGCTCACAGAGGATGCAACGATGATGGCCAAAGTTTTTATGCGATGCTTCGCTTCGCTGGTTCTTTTGCTCGGTGTTAATGGTATCTCCCGTGCCGACTCCAGTAAGTACGCCTTTGCTCAGATAACTGCTGTTGAGGATGGATATTTTGGAGCGAAGAGAGTTTACTACTCATTAAAGTGTAACGAGATTTTTCTAAGTTATCTGACAGAAGACACATCAAATAATGTGCTTTCTGTTGGAGTGCTGAAAGAAATATTACCGCGGAACTGCAATCGTCCCGTGCGGCAGGAGTGGGTACGCATCACGCCGGAAGGCCGCAATGTCTTGCCAACCGAAGCCTTTGATGAGGTATGGAAGTGCAGTGGCATCTGCTACATCATCTCTGATCCTGCCGAGGACCCCTACAAAAAAGTGACTAAATTCGGTACCAGCGAAGAGCAAGCGAGAGACCGGTTGCCGTGCCCTGCCGATGATCAGATCGACATGGTCTGTCGTCAAGTTGAGGTTGAAAGTGTGCTTGACTAACATTTTGCGTACTTGAATATGAGATTGAGTTATTAAAAATGGGCCACCTGCTATTTGCTGCAGGTGGCCCATTGATCTTTTAACGAAACCTTCGATTATTCGAAGTCGCGGTCCATGACCGTCTTACGACCGTCGTTCTTAGCGCGTTCAATTGCTTTTTGTATTTCGCGCTCGACAACTTTGGTTAAAGCGTCCATCACGCTGGCTGATGTATTCATGCCAGATTGATCTTTGATAAGCTGTTTGACTTTGCTTGCAACTACCAACACCTGACTCATAGAGTCCCTCCAACATCATAGATTCATGATCTGCTTGTTCTGACCTATAACATGTCAGATGTGGAGAAAAATGAAAACCCCCAAAAGCGGGGGTCAAAATTTAATCTTTTTGATTAAATATTCTATTCGTCGACAGCGGCCTGTTTTTTAAGGACGTCGACACAGACGTCCACGAGGGCTTCCTTGTTTTCAAGGTGCTTCACAAGCGCTCCCAGGCGATGGCTTAAAAGTCCTGCAAGTTCTTTCAGGTCAACGTCTCCAGCCTCCACATGCCGAAGGATGACGTGATCTATCTCGTCTGCAATTTTGAGTAACTTAACCGTGTTGGTGTCGAGTTTTGTTTTCGACGACGGACGTAGAGGAATAATCTTAGCCTGGGACTCGGTCTTTGGATCGTCACTGTTTGACATAAAACCTCCCGCGTAAGGGTAGTGGAGTCCTCAATGTGTGATCGGAAAACCACCATCTAACCTTAGTTTATCATAAAAGGCCTCTCTTTGTGCTCCTTGGGTCTCAAAATTACCTCTAAAATACAGAGGCTTATCCATAGGGTCCGCGAGGTGGCAATCCGGCATGACACCTTGAATTAGCGTGTGTTAAAACCTAGTTTCTCGAGTGGGATTGATCGCCAGATGGCGCGATATATTGAGGGCTTGCTCCGTGCAGAGAGTTTACTTATTGGTGGTTTGCTGGATCACAGCAGGGATTTTCTCTACGAGTATCGAGGCTTCCGAGTCCACCAAGAATCCTTGTTACCAGGCGCAAGACGATGATCTCCCTCCGGAAAAAGATCTGAGTAAGCTCATGCCCGAGACGCTGCTCGCATCGTACCTTCGAGTGGACACAACAAATCCCCCTGGGTGTGAGGGAAGGGCTGCAAGGTTTTGGCAAAAATTTTTTGATCGTTACGGTATCGAGTCTCAGATCATTCCACTGCCCTTCGGCTATGACCGGGCCAACATCATCGCCAAGGTGCGAGGCACTGCTTCTGGTCAAAGACCCATTATTCTTCTCAATCACATGGATGTTGTGCCTGCTGAGCCATCGCGATGGTGGAAGCCTCCCTTTGCTGGCCTTATCCGTGGTGGTTTAATTTTTGGTCGAGGTGCCTTTGATATGAAGGCCACAGCAGTGAATCAGGCGCTGATGCTTGCCAAAGCCAAGACTGAAAGATGGACGATGCATCGGGATTTGATTTTTTTGGGGACAGCTAACGAAGAAGGCCCCTTTGATCCTTCGCAGGGAGTCATCAGCGGTGCCGAGTGGATGCTGAAGCACCGTCTTCAGGATTTAAATCATGCTGAGTATGTCATTACCGAAGGTGGCTATATCCCCACTCAAAAGGGCCGTCCAGTCAGGTGGGAGGTCTCGCCGTGTGAGAAGGCTAGGCTTGAGGTTACATTTAAGATTTCTGATGATGTTGCAGATCCATCAGCGCAGCGTCTAGTCGTAGCGGAAGCGGTGACAAGACTTTGGTCAGGCTTTAAACCGAAAACTGTTGAGCCTTCACCACGCCAAAAACAAAAGATGACGCAAGATCCTGTGCTACGTGCGGAGTTGCAGACGACTCACGCACTGACGATTTTGGGTGGAGTGGGGAAGGGTAATACGATCGCTGGACAAGCCTTGTCACGATTGATTCTACGTGGATTTCCGAAAACTACATCCCAATCTCAAATCATCTCAAGCATACGAAAACAGCTGCCCCGGCGGGTGTCGATGACAAATGCCGAGTGGAAACATCATGATTTATATTTGACCATGAAAAGCACAGGAGACGCCGGGCATGCCTCTTTGCCACCGGTCGATGGTGGGGCTGGTGTGACCCTGGCGCGAGCGGTTTTAGAGTTGGAGCGAGCTTTCAAAGCTCGAAAGACCCCTGCAGTAAGTCTTGAAGTGCAGTCCTTTGCTGCGATCTCGGATGAAGCGACCCCTGAGACAACAGAGTTTGTGTTTGATTTCCGACTGCTTCCGGGTGATTCTCGTGATGCAGTTTTGGCGCAAGTGAATCAGCTGATTTCAGGGCTTCCATTGCAGTTTAACGTCACAGATGAGCCCGTCATTGCGGAGGCGTCTCCGATCAACACCCCGTTACTGGAGGCGATCAAACGAGCCAATGTCATGGTTCACCCAAAACAAAAGAGTAGGCCACCCGTGGAAACCCCAATTTTAAACTCTACAACGGACGCAGCTTATTTTCGTCAGCGTGGGATGATTGTTTATGGGTTTGAGCCGATCATGCTTGATCCGAATGATGAGCATAGTCATGGAGACAACGAACATATATCAATAGAGTCGATGGCTTTTGCAACGCTGGTCACAGAACTTTATTTAAAAGATTTTTTAGGCCGACGTTAGGCTTTAAATCTCTACTCTGGAGAGATCTTAGCAAATATAAGATTTCGCAAGTCAGCGACACTCGCACAGTAATGATCCACTCCAGCTGTGGTCAGCTCGTCTTTGGAGCCGTAGCCATAGCCGACGCCGAGGCTTGTGAGTCGGTTCGCTTTGGCAGCATCGGCATCGTGTCTGCGATCACCGATCATGACCACCGAGCGATCTGCGGCAATATTATAACGATCCAGCATCCAGCTCAGAAGATCAGCCTTATTGCTGCGCGTCCCGTCTAGCTCACTGCCGTGAATATCTTCAAAAAACTCTTCCAGTCCCCAGTGTCTGAGAATCTGTCGACCATAGGTGTGGGCTTTGGCCGTAGCAACAAACATGCGCACATCGAATTGCTGAAGATCCTGCAGTAACTGGCGGATGCCGTCATAAGGAATATCACGGTACATAAGCCCTTCGTTGACGTACCAGTGCCGGTATCGAACCACGGCCTTCTCTATAGTGTCTTTGTCGGTCGTGCCGATCAGCTTCGCCATACAATCACGCAGAGGTGGACCGATCACCCATAGAAGGTCTTCTTCCGGCGGTACGGTTAGCCCTGACTCTCGTAAAAACTCTGAGTAAGCACCGATGATGCCGCCACGCGGATCAGTGATCGTCCCATCCAGATCCCATAGTAATGTCTTAAAGGGTTTCGACGTCATTGTTTGATGAGAAGTTCCCGTGTCCATTCGTACAATTCTTCGCAGTCTTTTTCTGCGTCAGAAACGCCACGTACAGGTCCAAACTCAATCACTGCTTTGAGTCGTTCGACTTTCAATAAACTCATCAGGTGGGTCGCAAAGGTGTCGTTTTCAATGTAAGCCACCTTGCGCATGGGTTCATAGCGGATGCGAAATGGTTGTACGGGGATATTATGTTTTTCAGCGATCTTGAATGCACCGTGGCGCCATGGTTTGCTCTCATACATGCAGGTGGTACCTGACGGAAAAATGCCGATACTACGTTTGTGTTTCACGATGGTTTCGACAATGGCCTCGGCTGCATTGGCGCGTGATTTGCCACTTTCTCGTTTCACGAACACAGTGCCCGCTTTTTTGCTGGCATCACCGATGACAAGCCACTTGGAGACTTCTTCCTTGGCAACAAACACCACGGGAACACTGGCCATGAGCAGCGGGATATCAACGTAGCTCATGTGATTACCGACGAAGAGCACAGGTGTGCCCATTTCGGGTGCAACGCCCTTAATCTCAAGGTCCATGGACATGACGCCTAAAACATCTCGAGCCCACTGCAAGATCATCGCTTGGAGTTTTACCTGGGGAAGAGATCCATGTTTCTTTTCTATTTTTAGTGCCTCGCGGTAAGCAGAGGCGGTGATCTGAAAGACCTTTGCAAACTTAGCGGGAACACTTAACTGGCGCTTCAAAGCACGACGACGTGTCCCCTTTGCATGAGTGGAGGGCACGTCGTCTCGGAACTTCAATAAACGTCGGATTCGGTAGCGGATCATATACCAGCTTTGACGCCTACCAAGATGGCTGTGTTATTGAATGTTATATCCTTTGCACCAGAAGTGAGGTCAACGCCGCCCACTTTGCCTTCGGAAATCGATAAGGTCTCAGAAGACTGTTCAAACGCAACTGATACAGATATGGGAAGAAGTGATGGCTCATAGTTCAGTCCTGCAGCAAGTCGTGGACCAGTGCTTTTAAGCACAACGCTTCCAGAAGCAGTCACACCTCCCACTGAGGCTTCAGCGGTTGCCTTATAGGCCGACACGGCTGTGTAACCAACGCGGGCGAATGGCACTAGATCCATGATGAGTGAGAAGGGCAGCCAAGCAGTGACTTCTGGGACGATGGCTGTAGACGTCATGGATTTAAAACCATGATCAGCAATCTTGGCGTCAAAGGCGTCAGAAACGAGGCGAACGCCGACTCCGATGGGAACAAGAGGAATTGGGTCAAGGTATCCAGCAATTTCTACGGTCTGGCCGGAAAGGGTTTTGCCGGAGGAACCACTCTGCTCAAAGTTACCGGAGCGTTGGCCGACACTCAGTTCGCCATGAATCAACGCCATGGCTGGGGTTGTGGCTAAGATTAAAGCAGAAATCGCCGCAGTTTTCGTGAAATGCAAAATCATGGATGGTCTCATAGGGCTTCCTTGCATAATGAGGATTTGCGATACTAGATAGTAAATCATAAAGGGTTTTGATTTTCCACAGATCAGTCTAGCCGGAAGATACAAATCCGGGCGATTATTTTGGGGTCCATTTGCCAAAGTTTTATATGAATTCAGCGTTAAAGATCCTCTGCGGGAGCGTCCTGTCAGTGGTTGCAGCCAATGAAGCATGGGCTAGCGGTGTGGCTAATCCCGCAGAACTGGCTGTAGTCAGGCACCGCGGTCATAGCAAAAAAGGTCATTTTGCAGTCATTGATCAGGGAAGTGACACTGGCTTTGTGATTGGTCGTGATGTGTGCTTTTTTGGATCTGACCTGCGTAAATTGCTATGTGCCGGAATTGTGCGCACAAAGCCCCGCGCCGCAGCTATTGTGCTGACGCCTGAAGACAAAGATAAAATCACTGATGGAGTATACGCTTGGCCTGCAGATTTGGGGCCGGTGACCTCTTATATGGTGGAGCGGTTGCAGAATGGCGCCCTCGACGACAAGGGTGATGCCGCAAGCCTGGCTGAGGAGGAGGAAGATCCTCCAGCGCCCATTCTACCGCCGGTGCTCAAATCCAGAACTCAGTTTCATATTGCCCCGACGATGTCGCTACCGATTTGGATGAATGATCTGCGGTTTGAGGCAGGAGCGCGTGCGAAAGGCTCTGGCGAAATCTGGAGCAGTGGTGACACGATCCGAGGATCAGTGGTGGGTTTTGGTCTAAGACACCACATCCCTCAAAACGGTAACGGCGATGCAGCCTTTGATGTGACCTATCACTTTGTTCCGCAAAACCCTGTGAAAGACGACTTTGATTTAACAGATGGCTCAGTAGCGGTGCAGTCAGCTGTGTGGTCTCATCATTACCGATTCCGATGGCTGCGTGGCGCTACTTGGCGTCACAGAGATGATAGTGATTTACTCCTCTATACAGGCCTAGGTTACGACCTTATGATGGCCAAGTTTGAAGCTGCGAAGACGGGTGCCTCCAAGGATAAATTGGTGACAGGCTCCATCTCGGCTCATGCAGTGGAGATTCCTCTTGTGGTCGCTTACCAGATGCATTTTGGTCGCTTCATGCTCACCTCTGGTGCTGACATGGCTATTCCGCTCTATATGGGCGGCGTGAAAGCCAGAGGAACCCTTCATTATTCTGAAAACGTCGGCAATGCCGACAAATCTCTCGGCGGCGCCATTGACGCCCTCAACGTACGCCGAGGGTGGTTCTCCGTCGCACTACAGTTTGGTCTGGGTGCGGTGTTTTGAGGCTTAAATCCACAGCGCTCAGAATATAAGGAATTTTCTAGTCTCGCTTCACCAGCGGGACCTTAGCTTCCTCGGCGCTTAAATGTCGGTGACTTCGCGGTGTCACACCCTGGAAAGCGCATTTCTGGGGTTTTGCCGTATACACTATCGTTCATGATGTTCGGATCACAGGTGAATAACAGCTGATTATCATCACTCACTTTGAAGCGAAGATACTCTGTTCGTTTGTCATTTCCACAACTGCTTTCAGTGAGGTTCTGCTTCGCGCCAAGAACCCAGTTTTTTAATCCGCAACCAAATTGATCGGGATCTTTATTTGCTGCAGTCACGCCTGAGTCCGTGAATATCAATCCCTCTTTGCGATTAAAGGAGACGTCAATCGGGAATGTGCCTGCATCGCTTGTAAAGGTTGCGGAACCGTCTTCTATGATTTGTGAGAGCTTGGTGCCCAAAGCACAGTTTTCCGAGGCAAATAACTCTTCTGAAAATGTGACTTTGCCCCCGCTGATAATGCCTAATCGCATCTGCTTCGATTTAACCGTATTTGGAGGTGCGCCAAAACTGTCTCCTCCACCGCCGCCGCCATCGGGCATGGATCCATCGCAAATCACTTCGTTCGCCGATGCGATAGAATAAGTTGAAATGGATTGAGCGCGGTCCCTTTTGCCAGGGGACGACGAGAAATAACAGCCATCGGGCGCAATGGCGGTGATGATATTGTTTTCGGCCTCACTCTTGGGAATGGTGGCTAGTGTGGCCTCTGAAACTGTACCGACAGGAATGTTGGAGGAGTATCTTTCTACTGGTGCCATGCCGTTGATGCTTATTTTTAATTTATAGTCTGTTTTTCCATTTGTGACGGTTGTCTTGGCGATTACTTTCAAACCATCATCAGGTAGGTTCCTGACGGAAAAGCTGTTCCCGTGAGACCAGTCTGGCATGTCAGCGTCGGTAGTGCTAACGTTTTGGCAGTAAGATATTGACGGAGTACTTTCTAATTCGAGTTTGAAGCTGTAGTCCTTTTGCCGCTCTAAATTATTAATACTTTTTGAACCGTTAAATTCACCCCACCATACCTCTGATGACATGTCGAGGGCTTTGGGGTTTGATGAACAATCGAGACCGTCGTACTGAGTGATCATTAAATCATTCTTCATGACGCCGACGTGATCCCACCTTAACTGAGCCCAAGTTGAACGGGCCTCATAGCCCGTAGGGATAAATTTGGGCATGTTCTGATACGGTAGGATTGTGTGACATTCTGAAGATGTTGTGGGAATGCTTGTAGGCGGTGTTCCCTCAATTTTGAATGAACGAAGGTTGCTCTCATCATCTCCATCTCCAAAATATATGAATGTGTCTGTCCCAGCGTCTTTGGACTTGCTCACGATTCCGCTGCAGTCTTGCGTGTTGTAGCCGTGTAACCTGTAAGAATAAATGCCGGATATGGCGCCCCAAAAAATCCCGTTATAGCCAGAACTGCTGTGAATAAATTTATTTAAGGAAATGCCGGTAGTTGATGATTTTATGGCTGGAACGGGAACGCAAGCCGATTTTAGGTCGCTCGCATTATCTTTCACTTGGACCCACATTGAAGTTTCGTCGCTGTCGGGACCGGTAAGACTTAAAGTTAGTGTCGCTTCTGTTGAAGTAATCGCTTTTATAAAATTAGAGTTACAATCCGCAGAGCCATAAGCACTCAAAGTTATCTGCGTCTCGTTGTATTGACGGCTCACAGTTGTATTGATCTCAGTTCCATCACTCGTTCTGCTTCGATCAACCTGATTTATGTCAATGTATGGAGGTGGGGGCGGACGCAGGTGGACTGGTAGGCAACTTGAAAATGACGTTGGATTGTCGACATTAAAAATCCTAAACGATGATGTTGCAATCAAGCTGTTATCTACGCCAACGAAACCATAGGAGTCAACGTTTTGGGGTTGGCCATTGCAAGAAGTTCCTGGATATTTTTTAATTTCCAATTTGCTGGTTTCTCCGCGGAAAGACAAATGGACGGGATTTATCACTTTTTGGTTTCCAGTTTGGACGAATCCCCACGTCGGTTTGAGAAAGCTTGGTTCGGTGTAGGCTTGTTGCGCAACACACATGCCCCAGTCTCCTAGCAGGGGAAATTTTGCATTTGCAACCGTGCCTGTTCCTTCACTCGTAGGAGCGCTGACTCGGGAGCTGATCGGCTTTTCAGCGCGTGCTAGTTGAAACGTGCCAAATTTAGTTGTTTGGAACGTAACCTTGTTATTCGATATAACCACTTCTTCGCCAGGGATCACGCCTTTAACAAAGGTTACTTCGCCATTCACGACCTGGCTCCAGTGATACATCACGACTAAATTATCGTTGTTGCCAACTAGTGCTAAGGCGGTGATTGATAGTGGCAAGGAGAGGGTGAACGGATTTGACGCTTCAACGTTGGAGCTTGGAATAAAGCTTACACTCGGACCTGCCGCTGTGACGGTGTTGTTAGTTAGACCAATCTCTGCGAGGAAATCGGCAGAGCTCAATGTTGGCCCTTGACCGACGGTGATTTCAACGGGGATTGACAGAGCTCCCGGAGGAATGGCGATAGCAGACCCTGCCAACGCTCCCGAATCAAATCTCATAATTTGAGTTGTTGTAGCATTTGGATCAATGGTCGCTGTGATGTTACCAGCTTCGTCAATGGTGGTGGACAACGCAGCAAGGCCGGAGGTTTTATTGCGGATGGAAGATTTCATAAACGAGTCACTGCAGGCCGTCGTGATGACTCCAGACAATGAAATAATTGCCATAAGATTTAGGTAGTTTGCTGTCCTGTCCATAGATCAGACGCCTCCATTTTCTCTGAGTCGGTGTTCGACAGATGGGGGGCATATCTTTAGAAGTTGTTGGCAGTTATCCTTTATTAAGACGGCTATTTCTGGCATATCATGGGGTTATCTGACATTAGCCTGAGGCCTTCATGACCCAAAAACATACCCCCGAAAAATACCCATTTGACCTCCCAGCAGTGATCTCATCCCAAGTGGCGTCAGGTGTAAAAACACCACCTGAAAATGATGTCGCGTGGCAGGTTTTGCATCGTGCGCACGCGCAGCGCCTGCAATCTGCATGGGGTGGTGTGCTATCGCGACTTGGGGTTGATGGTCTCGTAATTCATTCGGGTCAGTCTGTGCTTAAATATAGTCGTGATGATCAGTATTGGCCTACGGCAATGACGCCCAATTTTGCTCATTGGTGTCCATACGCCGAGACGCCAGCGTTTTTAGTGATTCGTCCGGGAGAAAAGCCAAAGCTGATCACCGAACGCCATCAATCATTCTGGGAAGGGCCTGCTCCACGAAATCTCCGCTGGGATCAGACGAGTTTTGATGTGGAGACTGTTGACGATCTTGGTGCGTTGAAGTGGCCTGTGAGCTACGCCTTTATCGGTGATGATCTAAAACTCGCGCTAAAAACAGGGCTTGTGATTGAGCAGTGTAACCGCGCAGATCTCTTGGCTGCAGCCGATGGTTTCAGAACACTGAAGTCAGACTATGAAATTGCCTCGATGCGTGTTGCTGCCGAGGTTGCTGCTCGTGGTCATAATCATCTGCGTAAGCTCTTTGATCAAGGCCCAGTCAGCGAATTTGCGTTGCACTTAGAGTACCTGCGACTGACGGAACAATCTGATTTTGATTTGCCCTATGGCAACATTGTAGCTTTGGGGGCCAATTGCGGGATTCTCCATCACGTGCACTACGACCGTAGCGTCGTTGATGGGGCGACTTCGCTCCTTGTAGACGCGGGAGCTACGTGTAATGGATTTGCATCAGATATCACTCGCACCTGGGTGCGCGGCAGTACTGAGATGGCGGCATTTTTTGGTGCGCTGATTAAAGCAGTCGACAAGGCGCAACGTGAATTGGTCAAGGGCGTGACCGTTGGTCGACGCTATGAGGACCTCCACAATCACGCTCACGCACTCCTGGCTTCGGTACTTAAAGACAGCGGTCTTGTGACGTGCAGTGTCGATGAGATGGTTGCAGCAGGACTAACGCGGTTGTTTTTCCCCCACGGACTTGGTCACTCACTTGGGATTCAGGTGCATGATGTGGGTATGAAACTCGCCAAGCCGTCCGCGGAAAATCCCTACTTGAGAAATACCAGTATGATCACGGCGGGGCAGGTGGTCACGATTGAGCCGGGGATTTATTTTATCCCTAAATTGATGCAAGAGGTCCTCTCAGGGCCCAAGAAAGCAATTGTAAACGAGGCTCTCGTGAAGGGGCTCATGCCGTTTGGCGGCATTCGTATTGAAGATGATATTTTAGTCACCACTCAAGGTCCGATAAACCTGACAAGAGACCTTGTTTTTGAATAAATAATGATGTGGTACCATTGTGTTACCAAGTTGATGGTGGCTTAAAGCTGAAAACGGAGTTTGCGACGTGCCTGCACCTGAATTTAAATTTATCGCTATCAAGTTCGATAAGATGGCTGATCAGGACGAAACAGTTCTTCAGGGATACATCCAGCGAGAGTTGACCAAACGAAATGCTGCGGTTGACGAAGCCAACACTCCCGTCAAGCAACAGCGCGAAGCATTTCGCGTTAAGTTTAACAATATGAAAGTCAAAGCGATCGCGGAAGCGACGCAAAAGCTTCCGCAGCAAGAGTTTGAGGTCAATCTGGAAGACATATCGGTTGGTGGTTGCTGCATCGGGCTAAATAAAGAGATTGGCGTTGCCAAAAATGGCACCATCTATTTGACATTGCATTTCACGCAACCGAATCTTTCTGTTCGCGGCACAATCTTAGGGCTTCGCAAGTCCTAATTCTTCTCGCAGTGCATCAAGTCCAGACTTTTTGATCGTCGAAATAGCGTGGGTGCTCACGAGGCGTACGCCCTTACTTTTCAGAGCATTTTCTAAAAACCGCATGCGCTGCATCAGTTCGCTCCGAGAAACTTTGTCGCACTTAGTTAAGACTAGTACCAGCGGGGCGCGCTGACTTAAGGCTAGAGCTAGCTGAAAGTCCGTGTCATCCATATCTCTGCGTGGATCCCACAGGAACAAAAACTTTGTGATCACGGGTCTCGCTAGGTATCCGTCCATGAGCTCTTGCCAGTCCGCGTGCTCGCGGTTACCTGTGGCTGCAAAGCCGTAACCAGGAAGGTCGACAAAATAAAGGCTATCGTTCACCGAAAAGAAGTTAGCCATCTGCGTGCGTCCAGGTGTGCGACTGGTTCGTGCTAGGCCCGTGTAATTCAGCAGGGCGTTGAGAAGGCTTGATTTGCCAACGTTTGAACGGCCTATGAACGCCAACTCAGGTAGGCTCATGGGTGGTAATTGGTGGGCCTTAGCCGCACTTGTTTCGTACTTGGCTTTCATGGTGAGGCAGCTTCTACAGGCGTTCACCATGAGCGTCAAGGCTGAATAGCCGCTCTAAGGTGCTGAAATTTAAAGATGTCTTTGCCGGACTGATAAGGCCTTGGATCGCCCAAAAAAGTGCGGTAATGTCTGGAATTCCTAAGTGAATGCAACAATTTAGACAGCTTTTGCGGTGAGCCTATGGGAGGGCTTTCATGAGTCGCATCCATCTTCTTGATGACACCTTAATTAACAAAATCGCAGCCGGCGAAGTGGTCGAGCGGCCGGCGAGTGTGGTCAAAGAGCTGATCGAAAACAGTCTGGATGCCGGAGCCACTAAAATCTCTGTGGAACTTCAAGAGGGCGGTCGCAAACGGATCCTTATTTCTGACAACGGGTCTGGAATGTCGAGGGACGATGCGGCAAAAGCGTTGCTTCGTCACGCGACGTCCAAGATCAAAAACGCTGAAGATCTGTTTAATCTTCATACGATGGGCTTTCGCGGTGAAGCACTAGCGTCTATCTCATCCGTCTGCCGGTTTACGCTGATGACGTGTGAGCAAGGCTCGACTGCTGGCGTACGTTTGCAGTCAGATGGTGGTGCCAGTGTTGAAGAGGCTCCTTGGCAAAGTTCCGGCGGGACCACGATCATCTGTGACGATCTTTTCTACAATGTTCCCGTTCGACAAAAATTTTTGAAAGCTGCGGCTGTCGAATACGGTGCTGTGCATGAGCTTATGCAAGCGCTCGCACTGGCTCATCCGGTCGTGGACTTCACGTTAGTTCACAACAGCAAAGAGGTTTTACGCGCGCCCGCGATCACTCCCGATGAAAAGAACGAAATAACCTTGAGAAAAAGATTTTCTCAAGTGATGCGTGGTGACGCAGGGCTCGGAATGGTTTACGTGCAAACTGAAGGCCCCTACGGTTCAATGACCGGTATGATTTCAGCACCCGGTGTTGAACGCGGATCAGCCAAAGATATGTTTCTCTTTATCAACGGTCGCTGGATAAAGGACAAATCCCTGCGCTTTGCAGTCCTCCGTGGTTATCACAGTCATTTGCTGCGCGGCAAATATCCGGTGGTTGCCGTGTTTCTCAAGGTTGATCCAGGACTGGTGGATGCGAATGTACATCCAGCTAAAACTGAGGTTCGATTGCAGTACGCTCAGGAACTTCATGCGATGGTCGCAATTGCAGTTCGCGAGGGACTAAGGCGTGCAGACTGGGCGGCTCAAGCTTCTGTTGAGATTGGTGTTGGTCCCTCGGCAAACAAAACATCAGACGATAGCAGTGACGCGTCATCCTGGATGGCACCTTCCTCGCGTTCGCAGTCTTGGACCAGTGGCGCCGGAGCGAGTACGTCAGCGCGATCATCTTTCACCGCAAGTGATACGCTGTCCTCATCATCACGCCCTGCCCAGTGGCGGGATGTCACGCCTAAACATCGCTCGTTATTTGATGACTTAAGTACAAATAATTCGCCGTCTCATTCTGTGAATGTTAGTGCTGTGACGCAATCCATTCCCTGGTCCGACTTGCAATATCTCGGCAGCATCGCCGATTGTTATCTGCTATTCAGTCACGGTGACCGTCAAAGCGGCGCAAGACTTCTCGGTATAGATCAGCACGCGTTCCACGAGCGTGTGTTGTACGAACGCTTGGCCCGTAATACGGAGTTACTGCGAGCAAGCCAGGCATTATTGGTACCTGAGGGGCTGACCCTTTCGGTTAAAGAAGTTCAAGTTCTTGAAGAGCTAAAATCGATGCTAGAAGAGCATGGTTTCAAGTTCGACATCCTGGGTGATAACACGATTGATGTCCGAGCTGTGCCAGCATTACTTTCCAAGTGTGACCTGCAAACACTTATGGAAAGCTTGGCGAGCCATAAGGATTCGCAAATGCCAATTGAAGGCAATATAGGCTTGACTCATGACATGCTTTCCACCATGGCCTGTCACGCTGCTGTCAGAGCGGGGGAAAAGCTCGGTGAGAACGAACTTAAAATTTTATTGAATGAAGCTCGTGATGTTGACTTCTTTCATAATTGCCCTCACGGACGCCGTGTGTTCCGATGGTGGGACGAGGCCCAGATTGCCCGTTGGTTTGACAGGTAGGAAGGGTAGGTAGACCAATTCCATGAAGTGGCATTGTCATATGCCTGCCGGTGAGCGTCCTGAGTTTCTTGTGGTCGGTGGACCGACAGCGAGCGGCAAGTCTGCTGTTGGTCTTGAACTAGCTAGAGTCTTTTCTGGAAGCATCATTTGCTGCGATAGTGTTCAGCTCTACAAAGGTTTTGATATTGGTTCGGCTAAACCATCACTTGAAGAGCGTGAGGTTGTTCCCCATCTTTTATTCGATGAGTTTGATTGGAGTGAGCCATGTGATGCGGCTATTTACGCTGCAAAAGCGCGGTTGGCCATTCAAAAGGTTCGTTCTGAGGGGCGTATACCTATTGTCGTCGGTGGTACTGGTCTTTATTTGCGTGCGCTTCTTGGTGATGCCTGGGATGACGATATCCCAAGTGATCCAGAACTTCGCGCATCACTCGCGGAGCGCTCTAGCGATGACCTCTACGCGGATCTCAAAGCTCGAGATCCTCGCCGCGCAGCACAGCTACATATCAATGATCGTTTCCGTGTGATAAGAGCGCTTGAAATCAATATATTGACTGGTTCTCCCGTAAAAGACCTTTCTCAACCATCAGCTCAGCGGCCGAGAAAGCATTTGATGATTTTTATGAATCCTCCGCGAGATGAGCTTTACGCCCGGATCAATTTCCGGACGACACAGATGCTAAGTGATGGTTTGATCGACGAGGTGCGAGAGTTAATCCACTCTGGTGTGGATGCCGGGTGTAAGCCCTTGGGAAGTATTGGCTATAAAGAGGTAGTCGAAATGCTTCAAAATAAATTGGCGCCAGAGGATCTTGAAACGGCGATCGCCACCGCTACACGGCAATATGCAAAACGGCAGGTGACTTGGTTTAAGAAGGTGCCCAGTGATGCAGAACTTGCGCGGTTGGATGATCTTCGCGACGTGATTGATGCCATCAAACATGCTGACTTTATTTAGAGTTTCGACATCGTGCTTACCTAGTGCCCTGATTTAGCAGGCTTATCCATCTAATCCTGCAACCCGCGATACTTTCCCGAGTTTTTGTGGTTTTTTGCTAAAGTTTAAAGCTTGATTTACCGAAGATACTCCTAGATTTGAAGGAAGGTCTTTGGCCTATGAAAAAATCGATCAAACAAGATTGCGAGCAGCGGCATCCGACTCTGCTCCTCGGATGTGTATGGTTTTCGTTGCTCTCGTGTTCCCCGGTCAATACGACTGCAAGTGTAACTGGTTCAGATGATGCTGGTGCAAAGAAATTCATGCCTGGTACTCCAGCAGTTGAATCAACTCTGGCGCTTCCAGAGTGGTGTAACATGGATCGATCCAACGGAGAGGTTCGGTTTAAATGTTCGCGAGTCGATAGCGATGTGAATCTGGTCTACGAGGGTCGATTTACAGCGGCTAAGTCATTTAATCCGTCCAGTGATTGTTGGTTTGTCGATGAAGTGACAAAAAAAATAAACTGCCGAGGCACTCTGACTGGAGAGACATTTATAATGGATGTTTCAACAGCGAGGGAAAAAGTTACAGAATCCCTGCCTGCCGTACTGATCGCGATCAATTTTGCGGTGTCCAGTAAGTACGAGGCCAACAGTGACGCCGTAAGATTTACAAGTGACGTCACCTCGTTTTTTGGCAGTCGGATACAACAGATGATGCGTCGCGAAGGGCTACCGGGTATTGCGGGAGATCTTGCCATGCTGGTCAATAAGTACATTCCAAATGGTTTATCCGCAGATCAAACAGCCGCATTTAAGCTTGTTGCCTTTCAGGCATTCGACATCATGGTGACAGAATTATCAGGTAAGAAAGATTATGATTTAGCTCGGGTTGTCCTGAGAGGACTGGAGCTGCGCCGAGCCTTGCCAGCTGACGTTCTCGGTGAGCAGCGAAACAGTTTGACAGGGACGCATGTGGCCGAACTTCTGTCGAGCAACGATGCGGTTGCTCTCGAGCGATTTTTTAAGATCATATCGCCCGGGGTTTCAGGGGTCAGCTCACAGGAACGCTTTCTGGCTGGATTGCGAGAGGTTCAATAACTTACTGTAAATACGAATAAATTTTTCATAGCATTAAGGTGATGAACTTTATTGCATTACATCTTATACTGCCCGACCCTGATCTAGATTAACGGGAGTATAGTTGTGACCAAACCATCAGTACAAATGACAAGGCCCATTGAAGAGTCCATGGTCGCGGCGATGTTCGACCGCATCTCTGGTCGTTATGACTTCCTGAATCGCTTGCTGAGTGCTCGTCAGGACGTACGCTGGAGAAACATTCTAATTTCCATGGTGCCGACCAAGAAAAACGGCCGCTTTCTCGATATGGCGACGGGTACTGGGGATGTTCTTTTAGCGGCTGCTAAAGCGCACCCAGAGTACGCTGAATTCATCGGCGGAGACATCTCCAAAGGAATGTTGAGCTTTGCGGAGAGAAAATCAGGTGAGGCAGGCTTAACGAGCCGTATTCACTGGGCTGTTATGTCGGCTGAAACGATCCCAGAAAAAGCCGAATCAATCGACTGTGCATCTATCTCCTTTGGATTAAGAAATGTCGTCAATAAAGAAAAAGCTCTTAGTGAGTTTGCGAGGATTCTGAAGCCGAAGGGTGTATTCCTGATATTGGAATTTTTCACGCCGACATCGGGTCTGATGTCAAAGGTGTTTCAGTTTTACTTCCACAATATCTTGCCAAGAATTGGCAGTTTATTTAGCGAAAAAGAGGCCTATACCTATCTTCCTAAAAGCGTGGCGAGTTTCTACAGTCCAAGCGAATTGCGCGACAGCCTGCGCAGTAAAGGTTTTGTGGTGGAAAAGGAAATTAACTTCCTTTTCGGCGCGTGCCGCTTGGTGAAAAGTCGCAAAGCCTGATTTGGAAATTAACAGTCAGAAGTTAGAAATCCCTCGCCGTCGCTGGCGAGGGATTTTTTATGCTATGGTTGTGACTGAAGTGGTCGAGACTCCATTAGAGGTCGTTACGCTTTAGCTTTGTCCAAGCGGCGTCGCGGCAGCTCCCATCTTGATCACAGCAGTAAACGATACACGCATTTATCATTTCTGAATCCTGAGCGGTTGTTGCAACTCTTTGACAATAGTTACGGTCAGACTCTACGGGAAAGATGCTTTCCATATTCGCCTGCATATAGTTCATGCCTCGCCCCTTATTGCCGCAATAGAGTGCGCACATGTAAGAGCGGGTGTTGTAGAACTCACCTGGACCATTGTTGTAAAGATGGATGCCGAACTTTGCCATACAAGCCCTGACGCCAGAATAGTCGTCTTGAACGGGGATTGCTGAATTGACAAAGTTATCACGTTGACTATCCAGCCTGTCTCGGCCCTCATAGTAGCTTTGGATATCTTGGGCTAAGCATGCAGAGTTCGCGTAAAGTACGTAGCCGCCATAAGCTAGGTCGACACCGCAATTTGTCAATGTCAGTGCGATTTCCAATGAAGAAGCTATGCTCTCGACGCCCTTTGAAAGTTGGACCAAGCTCTTTGATCTCTCGCCTGCTAACCATTGCGAGCATTCGGCTAATGTTCCCATTCTCTCGATGATCGCTTTAACGCTTGATAGACCCAAACCGCCCAGCGATTGGATGCCTTGGATGCTGAGTTGACTTTGTCCCCGTAAATTTGATGCGACACCAGCAAGTGATACCAAATCCTTGACAGCCTCATAATTGCCGTCAAGACAACGGTACATCGCTTTACGTTTGATCTGTTTACCAAACTCAGTCTGACCGATAACTCCCTGGGTTGAAGTCACAATGGTTGACGTGTCACTTGCAAGATTTTGCAAGTCAATTGGCATGACACCGCCACTGCTCACAAACTCATTGATCTCATTAAATAGATCGTAACCCGCTGCAGAAGCATCGTAGACGTCTTTAATACCTTTTGCGATATTTGCAACGTCCGTGACAATTCCACCACCTGCAAGTTTACCGGCAGACTTGAGCGAGTTATATGCGCATTGGAAAGCTTTTTGACTCGCTGCATCCGACGCTGCGCCACTGCTCTGGAGATCGCAACTAAAGCCCTCAGACTTAACGGCAGAAGCTACTGGGGTCGAGCTCTTACAGGAAACAATCCCAAGGGATGCTATGAATAAAGTGGTCGCAGGCATGCTCCATTTCATATCGATGTCTCCTTTCAAAAAGTCAGTAGGTTGTGATCGACACTTTTGGAGCAGAGTTTGATATTATTTTTTAAATTACTGAATTTATTAGATTTTTTGAGCTCATTTACCCCAATTTCCGATGGCCTCCCCCACAAATCTTGCCTCTGTAACTCGCGATTCTAGTTACGTCCATAAATCCTCGGTGCCCTCGGGGTTGGTAAAACCCCCTGTAATATTCGTTAAATAGAACATAAAATGGTTAATATGACGTGGTAAAAACTTACTATTATCAAAATTTTATTAAAATATATTGACTTTTAATAAGTCACTAAGTTATAAGGCGCCGGTTGATGAAAATTTACTCAATACTCGCAAAAAGGAGATCAGCAATGATCAACAGAGCTAAGAGTTTGTACTGCGCGGCATTGGTCGCAGGTTTGATTGTCGGTTGCGGCAAAGCCAAGAAAGAAACTGTATACGTGGCCCAGCCTCCAACAAACGGGCAGCCGAACAACACTCAAAATCTCCCAAGTGACCCAGCATCCCAGACTGATTTGCTTGCGGTCGAGATCACCAACTTTTCCCAGGTGAGTGGCCAGAGCGTTCAGAATGGCGCGCAAATTCAATTTGCTTTGAAGAGTTCCGCAAGTCAGGTGTCTGGCATCCAGTACAAGTGCTCTCTTGAGCAAACCGGATCACTTGGCACGAATACAGCACAAGCGTGTACCTCTCCTTACACCGTAAGACCTCAAACGGATGGTCAGTACACGTTTACCGTGTATGCAGTCCACAATTCGTCTGGTGCTGTTGGTAACGCATCACAAGTGACATTCGCTGTTGGCGTAGCTTATCCAGGCAACGGTGGTGGCGGCTATCCAGGCAACGGTGGCGCAGGAACAAACACTCAAGGAAATCAAAGCTACCAAGTGGGCGATCTTCTGATGGTGAACGTACCTTACGGTATGCACATGGTTTATCATTCACAGTTTCTCGGTTCCGGGTTCCCAAGATTCCGGATTATCGACGGTTCGATGAATGACTCCGCTGCTCCATATCCAATTTACTGCCGCGCGCAGCAAACTGGTGAGCGCCTGATTCAAGATCGCACGCTGACGGGCATGCCTGTGAACTACTGTGAAATGTCCCAGTTCATCAATCCAAACGCTCCTGGTAGCCCTATGGAAAACCAGTTCCGCTGGATGAATATGAACACTATGGCTTACAACAGCTTTGCGATGTCGTCGGATGCGACTCTCGGACGTGGAAGCCTTGCTCGTCTCGACAACGAGTCTCTAGCCGGCATGTACGTGAACGTATTTACAAACATGACAGGTCGTCCTTTAACGCAAGCTCAGGCGCCGTTTACAAACGAGTTTAGCCAAACTGTCAGTCGATTGCAGATGAACTGTGGTTCTGAGCCGATTCGCTACATCGGAACTGCACCAATCTGGCAAGGTTACTTCAATGGTACGATTGCGGTGAATCCAATGTTCGGTTGTACCCACGCGCGTGATGGTAAGTGGTTCGTAAGTATCGGTTCCTTCCCAATGGATCGCTACATCCCGACGTCTCCAACATGTGACTGGAACTGCTGGTCTAGACAGAACTTCACGAACGTTCGCGCGGCTGAAATCGTCGTTGAGTACGGTCCTTATGAAGTGCAGCAAGATCCAGTGCCATACGCTCGCAAAGCTCAAGACACAATGCTTGGCAACCTGAGAAAGCTGTCGCGTTAAATTGTCTCAAACGTGTGTGACACCGAATCACACACGTTCTCACTCAACAACCCCCGGGCACAAAAGTGCTTGGGGGTTTTTATTTGTCATCTTCAGTTGATTGCGCCTGAATGCTAGTAGCGCCTAGAGACACTAATTCAAAGTAGCGTCCGCGTTTTGCCTCTAATTGAGCTGGCGAGCCTGCCTCGACCACGCGCCCCTGTTCGAGAACCAAAACTTTATCGCAGCGCTTGATGGTTTCCAAGCGGTGTGCAATGACAATCACGGTCCTGCCCTTGAGTAGTTTCTGAGTGGCATTTTGAATCAAAGCTTCGGAATGAGGATCGATACTGCTGGTCGCCTCATCTAGAATCAGAATCGGTGGTTTGCCGAGCAGGGCGCGAGCAAATACGATGAGTTGACGCTGTCCATGGCTTAAGTTGGCGCCGTGCTCGCGAAGGTTAAAGTAATAAGTTCCAGGAAGCTGCTCAATAAAGGCATCGGCACCGACGAGACGGCAGGCCTCACGTACCTCACTGTCGGATATGTTCTCGCGACCAAGACAGATATTAAATCTAATAGATCCCTCAAACAGAACAATATCTTGGGGTACAATTCCCAGATGAGTGCGAACACTTGTGGGGCTTAGTTCTGCAATAGAGTCGTTATTAACGAATATATCTCCTGAAAAGCCTGCATAAAGTTTGGCGATCAGCTTAACGATGGTCGACTTGCCACTTCCCGTTGATCCGATGATTGCCAGCGAGGAGCCTGAGGGTGCCTCGAACGTTACGTTGTGCAGGACATTGGCACTGGCTTTGCCGTAAGTGAACGATACGTTTTCAAAGCGGATGCTTGCGGCATCTGGCCAATGAGCTTGTTTGTTTCCGGGAACGAAATCGCTACGGTCAAGGAGTCCAAAAATCCTCTGGATCGATGTGAATGCACCTTGGAGCATGGCCATTTTGGTTCCGAGCATCTTTAAAGGCTCAAACAGTTGCTGAACATATTGAACAAAGGCAACCATCACCCCTGCTGTTAGAGTTTCTTCAAGGGCCGATCCTGATGTAAGGCCGGTGGTCTTGATGGCGATGAATAATACAATTCCAAGTGTAATGGACGAGATCCCATCAATAGTAGAAAACATCAGAGCATCGTAGTAAACGTTTTCCAACTGGGCGTCGCGAAACTTTTTATTCAATCTTGAAAAGCGAGATGACACTCCAGGCTCTGCATTAAGTAACTTAACCGCGTTAACGCTGGTCAATGCCTCTTGGGCAAAGCCGTTAAGTTCGGCCAGGTTTTTGCGAGACTCCAACATGGATTCGTTCAATTTTTTTGAAAACCATATGACGATCCATGTGATGATCGGGAGAATAATTAGCGCGACAACGGCAAGTTGTGGGGATAAGACGAACATACCGACGACGCAGCCAGCCAACACCATCAAATCAATGATGCTTGAAAGTACGCCTTGATTCAGCGATTCGCTCAAGGTGTCAAAATCACTCGTAGCACGGGTTGCCAAAGCGCCGCTGATTTGATGGTCATGCCAGGACGGAGCGAGATCGAGGACGTGTTTGACGAGTGCTGTTCTGAGATCTCGAATCATCTTGTGAACAGCTGTTGAGGTTGTCAGCGACTGTATACCAGCAAAAATGTAGCTTGTTAGGGATAGTCCAAGACATGCGGATGCCCACATCAAAGTGACTGCAAAATCTCCCTTTAGAATACCGTGATCGATGGCCCGTTGAACAGTTAGTGGTTGGACCATGGAAATGATGGCGACACAGGGCATCATGGAAGCGCCGATAAAGACCAGTTTTTTATTTGGCCTAAGCCAAGGCCATAGCTTTACCAATGAACCAAAAGAGAAGGCGCTGTGCATCTGTTTGTCCGCAGCTGTCTTCATTGGCGAACCTCTGGTTGATTGGTTGACGCTTTATTTAAGGGCTTCGCATCGGACTCTTCAAGCGATATCGTCTCTATGAGAGATCGTACGTCACCGTAGCTGCCTGATCCAATAATTCGCCCATCGCGCATCACCAAAACCTTGTCGCATGGCTCAAGAATGCTGACACGGTGCGACGCAATAAGAAGTGCCGACTTTGTCTCCAATAAGCTATGGATTAGGCGATGCTCAGTATCATGATCAACCGCCGACAACACATCATCGAGAATGATCATTTCAGCTGGCCTAAGTAATAATCGCGCGAGTGCTAATCGCTGCTTCTGGCCTCCAGAAAGCTTAATTCCCTTTTCGCCGATTGGGGTGTCCCAAGTCTCTGGAAGGCGCATGATGTCATCGTAAACCTGTGCCATGCGTGTTGCTTTTTCAAGGCGTTCAGTAGAAGTGCTTTCATCAGGGAGTCCAAGGCAGAGGTTAGAGCGTACGCTTTCGCTGAATAGAAGTGGTTGCTGGAGCCCGTATGCGATTGAGCGTCGAACGTCTGAGGGAGGCATTGTCAGGATACTTTTCCCGTTTAATAGGACCTCGCCTTGGCTGTGATCAATGAGCCGGGTGATGATGTTGAAAAGTGTTGATTTGCCGCATCCGATATTTCCAAAAATGCCAACGCGCTCTCCCGGTATCACCGTAAAAGAAATCTCGGATAGGCACGGGCGTCCATCTGGCCACGCAAAAGAGAGATTTTTAACCGCTAACATAGCTTTTGTTGGAATTTGATCTGAGATTTCTTGAAGATTTTTTGCATGCTCTGGACTAAGTCCTGAGAGATCTTCCAGACGTTCAGACGCTGGTTTGGCGCGTTGATAGACGTTTAAAATTATTCCAAGGCTTGCGAATGGAAATGTCAGCATGCCAATGTATATGTTGAACGCCATAATATCGCCGACTGAGAGTTGGCCGGCGATAATTTGCCTACCGCCCCAAGCTAGAGTCGCAAACTGACTAAGGCCAATCAGAATCGTCATGACAGGCCAAATCAATGTTCTAATCCAGACTGTGCGAATATTTGCTTCGTAAATAGCCTCAGTGTCAGGTCTGGTTCGGCTAATCATCGCCGATTGAGCATTCATGACCTGAATCATGTGAGCTTGGGCAAACGTTTCAGAGATTTTTCCAGTTAGACGCCCCATAGCCTCAGTGCTCTCGCGCATGGCTTTATAAAGTCGCGGCATCATGACCTTGGTCAAAAGCAGCATGGGGATCATGGGAAAAATGGCCAAAATCGTTAGCACGGGGTCGATGCTGGCCATCTTTGTCACGGTGAATATTGATATGAAAATAACGTTGAGGGCCTGCAAGGCACCAAATGCGAAAAATATTCGAAGTTGGGTGACGTCGTTATTAAGCCGGGAGGTCAGGTCTCCAATTGAAAACGGCGCAAGAAGGCTCATGGGGACGCGTAGAATGTGAGTGAACACGTCATCTTTTATACTAGCTTCAAGGGTGCGGCCTGGCCAGAAGATGAGCATGCGGGACGCCGTACGGATCAATACTTGCGTAAGTCCTAGTCCGATAATGACTAATGATAGCGTTGTGTATGTACTTAGGGAGTTTCCGGTTGCTAATGCATTTATTATCTCTTTAGCGAGCTGTGGAATTTCCAGCACGATAATATTCGTTACGATCAGTGCCAGGGTTCCGCCTAGGTACCAACGCCATTGGGGTGCCGCATATTTTTTTCCAAGGCGCTGAAGCGGGGTGCTCATTGGTTGCCGCCGAAAAATCTTTGCTCAATCAGCGCTGCTCTCTCCGTTAAGCTGGCACTGGGCCAGGCATTTAGGTCACTTAGCTGTCCAGCTTCGAGGAGAATCGCGCGTGGACAAATCTGCGCCGCAAGTAACGGGGTATGAATGCTGACTAAAGTTGTCTTGCCACGTTTGGCGCGCTCGCCAATGGTGACTTCGAGAGTTCTGCTGTTTGAGATGTCTAAAGCATTGAATGGCTCGTCTAAAATCAGAACGTCTGGATCATGGATTAGGCTGACAGCCAACCCAATTCTTCGCTGCATGCCATGGCTGGCTTTGGCCAAGGGTCGATGGCGCCAGCTAATGGCATCCCATCGCGCAAGCTCACGTTCAACGAGTGCTTCAGGTTCTGCTAGTCCAAGTAAACGGGCCTCGTAAGACAATATTTCGTCAGCTGTGGTCCATGGAGGTAAGGATGATTCTTGAGGGAGATAGCCGACATGTTTCCTGAGGTCTGTTGCATCGGGATTCATTTTTTGCCCAAGGATCTTCAGTTCGCCGTCTTGTCTATCGATAGACCCAGATAGTAACTGAAAGAAAGTGCTTTTACCGGCGCCATTTTTACCAAATACGGCAATCGTCTCTCCCGGCTCAGCCGTAAAATTAATTGGGCCAAGCGTAAAGCCTGTGCTCCATGAACGTTTGAGGTTTAATGATTCAATGATATGCGCCACGGGCAAATCGTCCTCCCTGGTAGCGGTGTGCTTCTCGGTGTAACAAGAAAGTGAACAGTGCAATAATGGGAGCAGCAATCACTGCTGACCCAACAAAGACACTGATCAAGGTCATCAATATAATGTTCGTTGCAGGCTTTTTGCCATCAATTTGCATGACAAAAGCAGGGGCTAACCAAACAGGGAACGCTGCAAGAAAACCACTGATTAATATTGTTTTCAAAACTTTCTCGTCAAAAACGCCGCCCGTCATCGTCGTCCCGATAAGCGCGGCTAAGCAAAGACAAACAATCGTGATTGCTAAGGTTTGTATCGCTATACGCGTGAAAATCCTTTGCCAGGACATGATCCATTCGAAGTGTGACACAGCAGCTTGTCTTTCGATCCAGGCTGTCTTCAAATCATCATCAACAACGAGCGGTACGATCCAAGCCAGTATGATGCCGCCAGATAATGACGCTAGATATGTCAGCTCCGCTGGCTGCCCTCGGATGATGGCGATCATAGCAAAAATAACAGGTAAGCCTGCTACCAGTCGCAATGTCGATCCTGGTGCAGCGGGTTGGCTAAGGCGCGCCATCCGCCAAGCCACCAGCGGCGGCAGTCTGTAGTTTACGTTTGATCGATGGGGCGTTAGGTCGTTTTGACGGTTGATCGATGAACGGAAATCGTATCGCAGCGTATTGATGACCGGTAAGCTCAAGGCCAGCCACCAGTGAGCCCTGGCGAGTCCATCGAGATAGCGATTTAGCAGCATGGCTGAAAGCCACAGTAAAATCACATTTAAGATGAGAGCAGCTAGACGCCTGAATTTTGCGATCCTGTTGTCTGTGACGCCCCATTGGCTGAGCATGGCCAGCCAGTTGTCTGGTTCGCGGAGTTTCCTTGCCACGTAGTGTGCAATGATGAAAGAGCTGAAACACAAAGCTGCAGCGTTGAGATAGAAGAGTGAGGACTTCGCTAAGTTGGGGTCAACTTCCGGAAGTTTTTCTCTAAAGAAATCTCCAAAAATATAAATAAAAAGTGCAATAACCACCGTTGTTGCGGCTGATGTTGTTAGGAAAGTCGCGGCTGATGCCTTCAATCGTCGAACTTCTTGTTGGAGCATGGGCAAAAATGCGTCGATCCAGAAATTCACGTCGTGAGTTTTATGAGTCTTGTTCGTCACTAACTATCACTCCGTTTTGATCAGGTCCCGGGATTCCACCTGAGCGATATTTCAGCTCCGATGCTATCAGAAAATTCTGTAGATTTAAGATCATGATGTAGCGATGTCGTAACCGTGAACTTAGGTGTCGGATTTACGGAAAAAATGGCACTAGCATATCTGCGCAAAATCCAAGAATCGATGCCTTTGCTTGTCAAGTTGAGCCATTCCTGGGTGGTGCCGAATTTAAATGAGAGTGATTCGTTTTCCAGGCCGATAAGAAACTGCTTTGGAGCCTGCAGGTCAATCAAAAGCCCGTCGGCCCCTAAACGATACCAAGAAATCTCTGGGATTATCAGTGGAGCTTTACTAAAGCGATTTACGTAGTAAATGCCAGCCCATGATCTGGCGTAGTCTGAAGGGCGAAGCCGTAACCACGGCAAAGGTTTCAAAAGGTTTGCTGTTAAACGGGTCACCGCAGCAGGCTTTGCGTCAAATTGACCAAGACGTGCGATATCAATCCGCCATGCGGGATCTCCTTCGGAAGAGTGATGCAAAAATCCAATCCCGAGTCTTTGATCCCGCGCTAGAGTGCGACTGTTATCATCGATGTTATCCAGATAGCGAAGTGTCGCAAATGGCATAGACATCCCTGCGCGTACGGGAATGGGAATATCAGCCTGGATGAATCGCTCGTCAGTGACGTGGTATGTATTAACGTCGGCAGTCGTTGTTCTCCATCGCCGAGTACCGACAACGGGTCCAGCCAGTGGCTCAACGGCTCCTGCCATGGACGAGACCATGTACGAGAACAGCAGTGCCACACGCCAACCAGCGCACATGTTTTGCAGCGAAGAATGTCGCGATTTCATAGTCGTCTATGCTACATTGCGAGCGGAAATAATCAATCAACTTCCTTTGTTGCGGGAGTATCAAGTATGAAGAAAATTGCGGTGATTTTGAACGGGTGTGGACACAGGGATGGCTCTGAAATACATGAGGCTGTATTGACCCTTTGGGCTATTGAAAATGCAGGAGCAACTTGGGAGGCTCTTGCTTTGAACAAACCGCAGGCGAGAGTTTTAAATCATATGGATGGTCGACTTGAGACGGATGAACCGCCACGAAATATGCTGAAAGAGTCCGCCCGAATTGCTCGAGGACGAATTCGAGATCTCCAAACTGCGAAAATTGAAGACTACGCTGCAGTCATCATTCCGGGTGGTAATGGTACGGCTTCAAATCTGTGTGATTTTGCAGAGCAAGGTTCAAAGATGAGTGTGGTTCCAGAAGTGACAAAGTTTCTTGAAGCCGCCCAAAATAAAGGCAAGCCGATTGGTGCGGTGTGTATTGCTCCCATCATGCTCGCGAAGGTTTTCGGGGGTCAGGGCGTGAAGTTAACTTTGGGTTCTAGCGAAGGTGATGCGGCAAATGCTGCGCGGGCGTTTGGTGCCAGTGTTATAGCTTGCAAGGCGACCGAGTGTGTCGTCGATTCCGAGCTAAAAATCGTCACAACGCCCGCTTACATGCTAGATGTTGGTGTGAATCAAATTGGTGAGGGTATCGCAAAGTTAACCAAGGAAATTATCCGGCTAATCTAGAGGTAAACACGATTGCCGATGATGTTCTTGTAACCGCTGTTGATTTGGCGGAAGGTTCGGCTATTCTGTTCCAAATGTGTTTTTTTATTTCCTGACTTTCAAACTACTTTAGACAACCCGCCTTGCTAAATTCAGTTTCAAGGTTGACTTGTTGATCTGTGCAGACCAATCCATAACGCCAAAGATCATGCTTTCCGAAATCTTGTTCGCTCCAAATAATTTCCAACGGAATCTGGCGTTCGCCAATGATCAAGGAAGCTTTGCTACCAACGGAAAACTGAGCAGAACATATGACGCCCATACCATGGGAACTTACGTCCAGAGGTTTCACGTCAACATCTTTACTATTGACGACGAGCCGTCCGGGCAAAAGACCCGTGAGTCGCTTCCGCTCACTGAGCCGGCGCTCTTTAAGTTTCAGTTGATATGCTGGCATGGCACCATCCTTCCGTACAAACTCGACTACAACCGTCAAAATAACTCCGCGCAACTCCCTACAAGCTAGGACATCGGTAAAAGGGCTTCAAGACTGAGAGAATCAATTAAGGACAATAATTACGGTAGTTTACAATGATAATTGGGTCCGTGCTTCTGGGCGTCAAATAGTGGCCATCAGCACTCCAGGGGAGTCTTCTCAGCTTTTAGGGGCGGAATTGGTTCATTAGCCCAATTTTTGTACAATATTATTAGGAGATTCGAGCACTCACCAAGTTTCTCAAACCGGGAGGTTTAGTATGTTGGCACTATTTCCAGAGTTATCAGCATGCGCCAAAGCCAAAGATATCGAAAAACTTGCGATTCTGGTGCGAACCTATTTTGCCGGAGCCGACGCGACAAAGGCTCAGTTTGATGTGCTTTCGACCGTTCGACAATTTGGAATTCCCGTTGGGGTCGCTCCGATCAAATACTTTGGTGCTATTGCTGTGCGCGATGATGGTGGTGATATTCGGGCCAGTATACTGGTGCGCGAGAACCTTGAGGCTAGGCAGCAGCGCTTTATATTAGCCCATATTTTGGGTCATTTTTTGTTACAGATCCAACCACGACTAGCATCCAGTGATTGGCGAAGTTCCGGCTTCAAGGAGTTGATTGACCCCAGCCGCCGCTATGCTGTTGCTGAGGGGCTAAGTCATTTGTCAGCTGCAGATTTTGCAGCAGAAGATATGGCGGATCGATTTGCTGGTGCCTTGCTTATGCCGTCGGCAATGGTTAAGCGCGCGATGGAAAAATTGGGTGATGTGGTGAGAGTGGCAGCTTTTTTTGCAGTGGATCTTGATGTTCTGGAGCGTCGTTTAGAGGATATTGGGGTTGCTGATCATGCTGTCGCTGCGCAATCAAAGTTAAGATCAGGGGCTAAAGTTGCGACGCCTATTGACGTTCTAAATGAACTCGCCCATAGTGAGGTTCCGCGCGATGTTCCGCCTGAGCAGCTGATTCGTGATGTCAGTCAGCCGATGGCAGCCATGCCGCGTGCGGTGGCAGCGCATTCATACAGCGATGCTGCACAATCTGATTTAGCAACTGTAGCGGATGCGCCGACCCCCAAGCGGAAGCGAAAACCCGATCCGGGTGGATTGAAAGGCATGGATAGGATCCGGGAGCTGGCACGAAGAATGGACAAATTTGGTGACAAGTCAAAGTGAACTAGATGATAGCCGGTTGTGGACGCCGTCGAAGACTCGCATCGATCAAAGTTTAATGCAGGTGTTCCTGCGCCATGTTGCTCAAAATGTTGACCCAAAAGTGAGTGATTGGTCGTCTTTGTATTCGTGGTCAACAGACTCTTACGCCGATTTCTGGCGAGAATTGTCATTTTTTGTTGATATAAAATTCAGTAGGCCTCCAAGCTCAATTTGTGCGCCCTCAGTCACCATGCGTGAAACGAGGTGGTTTGAGGGAGCGAGGCTTAATTTTGCTGAAAATATTTTACCTAAGCCCGATAGTCGCGAGGTCATGGTTGCCATTGCCGAGGGTGTTCCTGTGGAGCGGTGGACTGGCCTCAGGCTCTGGAACGATGTGGCTCAGTGCGCAGCAGCGTTGCGGCTTCTTGGAGTGGGTGAAAACGATCGCGTGGCAGGTGTGCTGATTAATGGTCCCGAGGCGGTCATATGTATGCTTGCGACAGCATCCTTAGGAGCTATTTGGTCGTCATGCAGTCCCGATTTTGGTGCGAGAGGTATAGCAGATCGTCTGCAGCAGATTGAGCCAAAAGTTGTATTTGCAACTGACAGTTATTCCTACGGCGGAAAGATTGTCAAAAATCTACAGCAGACGATTGATGCTCTGAAAGACTTGGCTGACGATCCTCGCGTGATTGCTGTGGATCATTTCCACAGAGGTCGTGATGATTTCGCGGCGTTTCTCGCCTCATCAAAATTTCCGCGGAATGCAGATCAACCACAGCAGATTGACTTCGTGCCCAGGGGATTTCAGGATCCGCAGTATATTTTGTTTAGTAGTGGTACCACGGGTCTTCCGAAATGTATTGTTCATGGCGTCGGCGGTACGCTTCTACAGCACAAAAAAGAGCTGATGCTTCACAGTGACCTTAGACCGAATGACACACTTTTTTATTTCACAACGTGTGGATGGATGATGTGGAACTGGATGGTATCTGCACTCGCGTGCGGTGCGCGGATTGTTGTGTTTGATGGAGCACCGGGATTTCCCGATGTATCACGTCTGTGGAACATTTGCCGTGACGAGCGCGTCACTCATTTTGGAACGAGTCCAAAATTTATTTCAGCGTGCATGCAGGCGAAGGATTTAATTACGGGAGATTCGCAGGGGGTCCCCGAATTGAGGACAGTTTTGTCGACTGGATCTCCCTTACTGCCGGCTCATTTTGAGTGGATTTATAAAAAGTTTCCTGACGTTCATTTGGCATCCATTAGCGGAGGCACGGATATCATCAGCTGTTTTATGCTGGGCAATCCGCTCTTACCAGTCTACGCAGGCGAAATTCAAGCGCCTGGGCTTGGTATGGCCATTGAGGGTTGGAACGACCACGCGGTTCCTGTCGTTGGCGAAAAAGCTGAGCTTGTCTGTGTCAAACCATTCGTGTCGATGCCTGTATACTTTTGGAAAGATCTCGACGGAACGCGCTACAAAAAAGCGTATTTTACTGCTTACGATGGCCGCGATGTTTGGCGCCATGGTGACTTTGTCGAGTTTACAGAGCGCGGCGGTGTCGTCGTTTATGGACGATCTGATGCCACCTTGAATCCAGGCGGTGTGCGCATTGGGACGGCTGAATTATATCGCGCCGTTGAAACTTTACCTTTTGTTACGGACTCTGTGGCAATTGGACAGCAAGTTGACGATGACACGCGAGTTGTTTTATTTGTGAAGCTGGCTGCGGGAAACGCTTGGAATCCAGAACTCTCTAATGTTATCAAAAAAACTATCCGTGAGTCCTTAACGCCTCGGCATGTTCCTGCGGTTATTCTCCCTGTGTCGGACATTCCCTACACGCGCAGTGGAAAAAAGGTAGAAATAGCTGTTACGCAAGTGATTCACGGTGAGGATGTTCCAAATCAGGATGCCTTGGCTAACCCGGAATCGTTGCACGAATACCGCCAGCTGCGAGGGCACTTAAAAGTTTGAGTCACTCTGCATGCGGAACCTTCTGAAATCAGTTGTCCTAGCACGGACGAGTGGGTTGGCGGACTCCTAAGAATCCAATAAAATATGTTTAATTTCAATAAGTTATGCTAATCTTCTTATGCTTTGGCTGATCCATTCCGTTACGTCACGTGTCGGATCTGGGATCCGCAGCCTGGAGGAACCTATGTCTAGTCAAATGCAAGAAGAAGCTCTTGGAGATGCACCCGAGTCAGCCGTCACTCAAGCGCCGCCTCGCACGGCTGTTGAGTTGCGGGTCGGGATGAAGACATTCGGCACGCGTCATTATTTGAATATGCTGACAACAAACGTGTCAGCCAATGGCATGCTGCTACGTGTGGATGATCCCAAAGAAGTGGCACCATTTCAAAATAAAACACTTTTGGAACTCGTTTTTTATCCAGATGGTAAATATTTGGATCACGAGATTAAAGCGATGGGAGTCGTGGTGCGGTTTATCGTAACAAGCGGTAAGGACGCTCGCAAAGAACAATTTGGTGTCCGCGTTGTGGATGCTGCTGATGGTTATGAGGATTTGATTGGATCCATCATGAAAAGTCAGGAAGCCGCTTAGATTAAATTTGATATTTATTAGGGTTGCCCCATGTCTCGTTTAGTCTCATGTCGAACGTATGAGACAGAGCGATGCGGCAATTTTTATCTTCATTCGGGCCATGCCAGGCCAATCGACCATTCTTCAAGATAGTCATTGTGTCAGCAAAGCAAAGTGCAAGATCAATATCGTGTAGGCTCATGATAATGGTTTTACCTGACTTCGCTGCCTGACGAAGCTGCTGCATGAGTTCTACAGAGGCTTTTATATCCAGGGATCCGCAGGGTTCATCCAGAATCATGTAAGGGGTGTCGCTGGCGATGGACTTTGCTAGGTAGGTTTTTTTGCGCTCACCTAATGAAAGCGTTGTTACTGCGCGATGAAGTTTGTCGGTTAGCCCCATCGTTTCGGCAGCCTGGCGTACAACGTCATGGTCAATTTGGGATGGATGACCTTGGTGGTGAGGCCAGCGTCCCCAAAGAATAATATCTTTTACCGTATATGCAAACGGTGAGTGATGCTCCGACTCGGTCCAGCTAACTTTGCTGGCCAACTCAAGTTCGTTTAGATCTCTGGCGGATTGGCCATCAATATCGATGGCACCCTCCACATGATGTTGAAGCTGACATAAGGCTTTAAGAAACGTTGTTTTACCGCTTCCATTGGGGCCGACGATGATGTGACATAGTCCCTTTGAGAACTGCGCTGAGATATCTTGGATGAGGTACGTAGTTTTTCGATTGCTAACGGAGAGATTTCTTGCGTCGATCATGCATTCTCCTTGCGCCACAAGAGCCAAAGAAAATACGGCGCTCCTATGATCGTCGTGAGAATGCCGACATCCATGTCAATAGGAGCTCTTGCCACGCGTGCAATCATGTCAGCGAAGACCGTCAAGCTTGCTCCAAAGAGCGCTGAAATGGGAATCAATAGCCGTAAATGGGGACCGACAACAAGACGCGCAAAATGTGGGGCGATCAGACCAATAAATGGTAAAGCCCCGCCGACGCTCAGTGATAAACCAACAAGTAGTGAAATTAAAATCACTTGGGTGACACGCACTCGTTGTACGCGGATACCGATACTCTTGGCGCCGTCGTCTCCCATGGAGAGAGCGTCGAGGGTTGGCGCTTGAAACCATGCAATCAAACCGATCAAAACTGATCCTGAGCCGATCACCGCGGCATGGGACCAAGTTCGGGCGGAGAAGCTTCCCATCAGCCAGTGGTAGAGAGACATTCCATTGCCTCGTTCCATCAATATTCCGACGCAGAGAGCCGTACCAGCCGCCAAAAGTGCGTTCATGGCAAATCCACCCAAGAGCAGATGGCCTAGACCGCCGTGACCATTTATGGAAAATCCCATGAATGTGATCGCAATCATCATCGCTGCGGCGGCGCCTATGGATGTATAAATATAAGGGTGTTGCAGTGTTGTTGTGTCATTAGTTGAAGCCGTCATCAGCGTGGCTAAGGCCAGAGCAAATGCGGCACCAGACTCAGTTCCAGTTATTGATGGTGAGGCCAAGGCATTGCGGAAAAGTGATTGGCTCAGAGCTCCAGCCACCGCAACGGCAGCGCCTGAAAATAGTGCGGTCACCACCCTTGGTAGACGCACCGCCCACAAAATGTCCGCGCCTGGATTGAAGCCTGAAGCCCCCCATAAGGCGGCAAGAGCTGTGACAAAAATCAAAATGACTGTGGCTAAGAAAAAAACGCGTGACATTTCCCGACCATAGCATTTTTTACGCAGCAGCGGCCACTGGAAATCAAAGACGGGTTAAGCTTGCATTCGTGCCTCTTCCGACGCAAATTGTTGCGTATGGAAACTAAAGACATTCAGCATGAGCGTCCCGTCAAACTTCACGTAAGCTGGCTTAAGAGGCTTAAAGGTGAGTTTGACGCACCCTACATGCAGAGTTTACGGGTATTTCTTCAGGCTCGAACTCAGGAAAAGGCCGTTATCTATCCTCAGCCATCCGAGTGGTTTTCTGCTTTCGACTCTGTGAATTTTGACGACGTCTCGGTTGTAATTTTAGGACAAGATCCCTACCACGGTCCCGGTCAAGCTCATGGACTTTGCTTTAGCGTGCGCGAGGGCGTGTCGCTACCGCCAAGTTTAGTGAATATCTATAAAGAGCTTAAGGCCGACCTTGGTATCCCTCCAGCAAAAACAGGCCACTTGCTACCTTGGGCCAAACAGGGTGTTCTGCTGCTCAATAGTGTTCTTACAGTGGAAGACGGTGCTGCTGGGTCTCATCAGGGGAAGGGCTGGGAGCTATTTACGGATACGGTCATTCACAAGTTGGCCGAGGAACGGGATGGTCTTGTTTTCGTGCTTTGGGGTGCTTACGCGCAAAAGAAAGGCGCTTTCATAGATCGAAAGCGCCATTTCGTGATTGAGGCTCCTCATCCATCGCCGCTCAGTGCACACCGAGGTTTTTTTGGAAGCCGACCATTTTCAAAAATAAATGATTATTTACGCAAATCCGGGAAGCGGCCGATTGATTGGCAGCTTCCCAGTCCATGACTCAGGAGCCAGACTCTTCGAGTTGCTGTGCAAGGTAGTTTTGAAGTCCAATATCCTTGATCGTGCTAAGTTGAGTCTCAAGCCAATCGGTGTGTTCCTCTTCGCTTACAAGAATCTTCTCGAGTAGGTCGCGCGTTCCATGATCACTGGCATCCCAGCAAAGCTCGATCGCCTTCTTGAGGCGTGGGATCGCTCTGTATTCAAGTGCAAGATCACTTTCTAGTTGCTCTTTTACAGTCTCGCCAATGTTTAACTTATCGAGTTTCTGCAAGTTAGGTAGGCCTTCAAGAAACAGGATGCGCTCTGTCAAAACGTCAGCGTGCTTCATCTCGTCGATCGATTCTTTGTAAATCTTGTGACCTAATTTCTTGTAGCCCCAGTTCTTGCACATCTTGGCGTGGAGAAAGTATTGGTTGATGGCGGTCAACTCGCCGGTAAGAATGTCATTCAACGCTGCAATAACTTTCGCATCACCCTTCATAAGGTTCGCTCCTATAAAATGAGAACTACACAATACCCGCTCACATGCTAACAGACTCGGGCACTAAATGAATCTTAAATTTGATTGTCACACGTAGTATTGACTAAAAATTATGCGTGCGATGCACGGGGACAAGTGTTACCCCGCGGGTCCCTAATTCCTTTAAAATGTCACCCGGGACCTCGTCGGCGCCATACCGAAACGACCTTAGTCGAGGTAATGTCAGAATGAACTCCCAGTCCTTGATTTCTGGGTTTGCTGCAGCACTGACGGCCTCCAGGTTTTCTAGGCCCATCAGGGCTTCGATGGAGCGAAGTCGTCGATCATCTAAATTGATCTGACGCTTAAGAGCAAGATCGCGACTTTTCCGGGCGAATTCGCCGGCGGCCAACAGATCGCGCAAAGTTAGAATGAGTGTCCGACGATCAGATCCAGCGGCAGCGCCGAGCTCCGCGATTTTTCGGTAATGAGTTTCGTCGATATTCTTGAGTTGAGTTTTTGCGCCAAACACCTGCATTTTCTTTGCAAGTCGCGAAAGGCTTTGGATGCTTGAAATGGCATTATTGCGCACATCAAGAATGTTCAAATGATCCAGTTGTTCTACGCCGCGCGTCGACCGTAATACGTTATCTGTGGCAACGAGTGACGTGAGCTGCTTAGCGTGACGCAGCCAAGCCAGTTGATGGAGGTTTCGGTGTGACAGATCTAACGTCGTTGCGTTTTCTAAAAACTCTTTCAGCTTCATGCACTGATCTTTTGATATGTCAGCAGGGATATTTGCCACATCGAAAAGTTGCATCAGATCGTGGCGCGAGGCCTCTGTAAGATGGGGGCTTTGGCAGGCGTCAAGAAAGCTATTGTCCATCACAATGGTGTCATCATCAGTGGTAGCTGCTTGGGCTGTTTCACGAACGCAGAAGTCCGCTAGCACTGGATCATTGATCCTGTATTTCGCGGTCGAGCGCAGCCAGCAGAGGGACTCAGTGGCAAGGCCATAAGCTCCTGCTTCATAGTTGCTGGCACATGGCATTGGTCCTCGCGATGTGACGCCTAATAGAATCAGTTTTCTTCCAGAATCTTTTTCCAATGCAACTTCAGCAAATGCCGGACCACCGCTATCACCTGAGCATGCGTCGACATCTTGATTGCCAGCATAGAGCTCAGCGCCTGTTCTGAATTTGATGGGTGTTTTTCCCTGTAACCGCATGCCGATTTTGGGTTCTTCGCCGTTGGTAGGTAAGGACAAAGATGAAAACCCGTAACCTGCGATGATGACAGATTTGATTGCATTTAATAGCGAGTTTGCGTGTGTGCGAGTCTCCGGTAGCTGAATGGGACTGATTCCTGGCACGGGTCGAGTTAGTTTAATCCAGCCAAAATCATAAGCGCCTCTGTAGTCAGACCAAAACTTAGGATGAATCGCCGCGCGTTCAATGTCGTAAGTATTTTCAGTGGTCCGAGGTGTTGTTGTGGCGCCGGTAACAATTTTCAATGACGCTAAGGTCGTCGATTGCGGTCGGGTTGCCTTTTCCAGGCAGTGGGCTGCAGTCAAAACAAGGTCATCAGCAATTAAGGTCCCGGTGCAAATCGTTAGCTCATCACGAACAATGGCCACGACGGCATCCAATTGGCGATCATTGGAAGGGGAGCCTCCAATAATTTTTAAAGTCGATGGATCGGTTAAGCGAGCTTGGCCGCAGCCGCACAAAAAGAAGGCTATATTTAACGTGATTTTAATGATCTGAGGGTGCCTACGCATTAGGCACGATTAACAGAACTATTACATCAGCTGCAAGGATTAATCCGGTGAGCTGATAATGATGGTTTGGCGGACTCTTTCTTGACGAGATCCCGGAGGTCGTTGGCGCATGCGCCGCAGCAGGTACTGGCTTCGCAGGACTGAACGATTTGCTTTAGCGTCTGCCCGGATTGGGCCATTTCCTTGACCTTGCGGTCTGAGACACCTTTACAGAGGCACAGAATCATGGGTTGAGCTCCCGATTTGGTATTCAACAAGCGATCGTGTGCACCAAATATGTCAAAAATGAGAGTCATTCTCAATTAAATTTTTCAGAGTTTTGCACAAGTTTAATTGAGCAGGCTAAGAGATTGAAATTATTTGATTTTATAGGGATCGGCCCTATTCGCTGAACACGTCAGAGCGCGTCCTCGACCTCTTGGGGGCTGCAGTAGGGAAGCCGACACCCGGTAGGAATCCGTCGATTGACCATCTCGGAAATAGTTGTTGGAGAGTGACCTTCGCTAAACAGACCTTTCGCAACTCGCAAAAAAAGGGCTTCAACTTCTGCGCTCAGATCCTGGTATGAATTGGTGTCCATGCGAGATGCCATTTTTGCGAGGTCTTCAAGCTGAGCTGTCGTCCACTTAGTTTCACCGCCAACCTCCATCGGATTTTTGATGGTTCCAGATTCAACCTCAAGAAGCATTATTTTCTGAATCATATCGGACGCCCATTCGGGGCATGCGTCCTGCTGAGTTGCAGTTTTGAATGACTGGGTGTCCATGTTGGTCTCAAATGTTGTTTCCACGGAGATACCGCCTTGATCGTTTGTTTCATGAAATCAATAGAATGCACCGGGGTTTCTACCATTTTTATAGCGTTGCGCAAGCTTTTATCACCATGGGCTTCACACCCCCGAGATCGCAGCGAAAAATCAGACTTTGTAACAGTGAAAATCGGTTTACCAGGGACCTGGCGGGTCTTAAACTCACGGGTGGTGCTACTTGGCCCCCAATGACAAAGGTAACCTGGCATGCTTCATTTTTTTCATCATCCACTGTCTCCCTACAGTCGTAAGATTTTCTTTCTGCTTGAAGAAGCAGGCCATCCCTATGACCTGCGTACGGTCTCGCTTGAGAAAAAGGAGCAGAAGGACTCAAGCTATTTGGTCCTGAATCCTGCAGGTCGCGTTCCTGCAATCAAGGACGGAGATTTTGCGTTGTCTGAATCAAATGCGATTTTGCGCTATCTCACCCGAAAGTATCAGCTCCATCAATTCTATCCGACAGCAGTCGAAGAGCAGGCGCAGGTAGATATGTGGTGGGACTTTTGCTCCAATCACATCAACCGACCTCTCATCGACCTAGCGTGGAACAAAATCATGGCTCCCCGTTATGGTGGTAAGCCCGATGCAGCAGTCATTGCCAAGGCAGAGAAAAATCTTGAACGTGATTTGCCCGTTCTCGAAAAACAACTTCAAGGTCGCAACTATTTAGTGACAGCAGATCTGTCACTGGCTGATATCAATCTCATGCCTTTTGCGATCTACGCCAAAGATGTCATCCGTCTTGATGACTTCCCTGCGTTTAAAGCATGGATCAACAGGGTTGAGGAGCGTCAGGCGTGGAAAAATGTCGTGTCCTATAGTGGCCACTGATGGTTGTAAATAATTTTGAACTACGCGTCATGTGACTAAGGCGTGGCCTGTGCTCGAACATACAAGATCATCACTTCGGATAGAGCAAAAAAGACACCGACCACTGGTCTATAGATTGATGAGTGGTATTCATGTTGATGCTTTGCGGCTGGCATGACGACGAAGGATATTTGGCTTTTCTGCCTTCACCATCGACTCAACAGATTTCTTAAACGTTCCGTATCGCTCGCGAGCAAGTTTGAACGCAGCCGCATGCTCGACAATGGGTTCAGAATAATGAGTGCCGATGACGCATCCGACATCGTTCTGCAGGCTGAGCGGCATCTTGTGTGGTTCAGCAAGGTATTCCCTCGGAACATTCGCTAGTTCAGGCAGGTATTGCCGAATGAAATGTCCCTCGGGATCTTGGTCGATGACCTGCTTGATCGGCGAGTATATCCTTATGGCATTGATACCGGTGGTGCCAGCCTGCATCTGAACTTGACTGAAATGAATACCCGGCTCAAAGTCGAGGAAATGGCGCGCAAGGAACAGCGCGGGTTTGCGCCAATGCAGCCAAAGCTGATAGCTCGCAAACGATATAAGCATGGCGCGCATGCGAAAATTGATCCATCCACCTCGGTGTAGCGCCCTCATGCAGGCATCCACCATCGGATATCCGGTTTGACCTAGACACCATGCTTGAAAGTGATCGTCATTGAATTGCGACTCCCGCATTCCATCAAAAGCACGCATGACATTCTCGAATTCAAGAGCCGGTTCGGTCTCAAGCTTCTGAATGAAGTGACAGTGCCATCTTAAGCGTGCCTCAAAAGCACTTAGCGATAAAAACCACGTCCGTTCCACGGGTAGGCCAAACGATCGCTGTTCGCGCAACTCAGCGACGCGCGCACGGGTTGACTGATAAACCGTACGCATTGAAATGTTGCCCCAAGCCAGGTATGGGCTAAGCCGACTGCAAACGCGGAATCCAGTCACTGGGCTTGACATGCCAAAGCTATAGGTCAATCCGCGTTCGTCGAGGAACGACCCGAGCATCTGATGGGCCCTCATTTCCCCGGCTTTAAGAGCTTCCGGTTTTGAGAATCCGTTACTTCTGATGACATCGTTATCCGGAACGCCGGTCCATGGATATATCAACGCTTTCTGCTGGACAGTGAGTGGAAATTTCAAAGCAGGAGCTGGCATTACCTCAGCTGACATGTGCTGCTCCCATCTTTCTGCCCAGCCATCGCGCGACTTAAGTCGCCTGATTACACCAAATTGTCTGACTTCATGCCAAGGAATCGACTTTCCCTTGCACCACTCTGCGAGCATCAGATCCCTTTTGAAGGTCAGATCATTTCCTGTTTCCTCATGGCTCCAAATGGAGCTGAATTTCCAGATGCTCCAGAGCTTTTCCAACCCGAAAATTGCGTCACCATGAAAAACCAAAAGATCGGATCCAAGCCGGCGAAGGCTTGATTGAAGTTCGATGAGCGACTCGCGGATGAAGTCAAAGTGTGAGCGATCAAATTCCGGCGATGAGACCAACTCGGGCTCGATTATATACACACCAACGACCGGCCCCCGCTGGGCCGCATGGGTCAGTGCCGCATGATCTCTGATGCGCAAGTCACGCTTGAACCAAACCACCTGGAGTTGGGGTTCTGATGAATTTGTCAGCTTGAGGCTCACGGCAAGGTCTCCTACACTTATCATGTTCCTTTTATCACCAATGAACGCAGCTGGCTCAGCTCAAAATCTCAGACGCCACGGTGCACAATCTGAAAGTACACATGTCAACGGGGGATTCTAAGGTGGCTCATGTCATTATTCACACCCGACAAGCTTTTAGTGCCAACAGAAATTGTCAGGCATTGGGCGCTTTTGCGGTGCATATGTTTTGGTTTTCGCATGAAAAAAAAGCTGGATGCAGGAGCGTCAAGCAAGGAAAACTGTTGTGGCCTATAGTGGCCACTGATGGTTGCAAATGATTTTGAACTACGCGTCTTGTGACTGAGGCGCGGCCTGTTCTCGAACATACAAGATCATCACAGCGGATAGAGCGAAAAACACACCGACCACTGGTCCAAAGAGCAGTGAAATTTTTTGTGTGACGTCAGGCGCAACAGAGGATGCGCCTGAGGTGTATCCAATAGCCTCCAGAAGATAGCCACCAGCTGCGATGGCTACAGCCCGCGCCGACTTTGCGACAAACTTCCAGAAGCCAAACACTTGCCCCATGGCTTGGTCAGAGATTTTAGAAACCTCAGCCACGTCTACAAGCAGAGACTCGAGTAAACCCGTAGACCCGAGCAAGATTCCTCCGACGATGGCCATGATCATGGGGCCAATGAGGTCTTTCGGAGGTAGGGCGGGATAGACCAATGCGGTGATAACTCCGAGTGCAAGTGTGCCAATAGCCACCAGCTTTGGCTTTGAGATGGATTTGGAAAACTTGACCCAAAGAGGCAAAGTGGCGCAAAGGCTAACGATAAAAACCAGTAGGACTTTTCCTAGAGCCTCTTCTGACAGTTCAAGACTATAGCGGTAATAATAAAGAGCCCAGGTGGAATTTAGTCCCTGACCCAGTGTCGCGACGAAGAATGCAGCCATGAGTATTTTGATGGGGTTGGCAATTCTAGCTCGCGGCGATGTTGTTGTCGGAAGATCGTCTCTCGTCGCGGAAGCTATTTGAGATCTCCAAACGCTGGCAATCGTTGCCGCGGCGCTGAGGATGCTGATCGCTGCAACAGCTTTGACGATTTCTGGCTGATTTTCTGTGGAATTGTAGCCAAGGCTGACAAAAATAACCGGCGTCAAAATTCCAACCAATAGTCCGAGCAGTGTCATCAAGGTGCGCCAGGCGTATAGGCTAGTGCGCTCTTCTTTTGTTTTTGCAAGATCTTGTCCGAGGGCCAAATGAGGAATCGACACCATCGTCATGGCGGAGTTTAAAAGAATATTCAGCAAGGTGATTTGCCAAAACACCCATTGGACAGATGATGTCTTGACGGATTCAACAAGGTAGATTTGAACAAATGAAACAGCAAGAATCGGCGCTCCTGCGATCATCCAAGGTAGACGTCGACCCATGAAAGACCTTGTTCGATCAGAGATTCGCCCGAGAATTGGATCTGCAAATGCATCCCACAAGACGCCTATAGCGACAGCATATCCTGCTAGATCTGCGGGGAGGCCGACGCGGTCGGTGAGAAAAATCATCAAATATAGTCTAAGGAAGCTTTCAATGGAGCTAACACCGAGTTCGGCCAGCCCATAGGTGGCCTGGCGGCCGTGGGATAAATGGGGAGGCGCCATGGATGTTGTTTGTGCAGTCATGTCGTTGTCACATTCGTGAATACAAAAATGATGGCAGCCACGGAAATGAGTCCAAGCCAAAATTTCCACTTAGGGAAAAATGCAGGTGTTGCTGCAACGTACTCTGCATATCCGGGTTTATTCACTTTTAAGTTTTTCTCTAGCATTGCAACACCGCTGACATTGATAATGAAAAGAGTCATGACAAGTGGGCCTATGAGAGTCAGCCATCCGGTCAAGCTGCTCTCAGTAAGTGCAAAAAGACCAAATCCCCACCATTGGAGCGTATCGCCGAAGTAATTTGGGTGCCTGGTCACAGACCACAAGCCCGACGTCAATAGTTTTCCTTTGTTGGTGGCATCCGACTTGAACCGCGACAGTTGGAGGTCACCGCCGGCCTCCAAAATAAAGCCAACTAGCCAAACCCAAATCCCCGCGTAGGCCAGTCCCTCGAAACCGCCGGCTCGAGGTGCTGCCAGTACATATATCACTGGTGCTGCCACAATTAACATCAGCGCGCCCTGGAGCATGAATACGCTGAGAAAGGAGTACCACCAGAAGCTTCCTCCGTGATGATTACGCATCTCAACGTACCGATAGTCCTCACCGTGACCGCGATTTCTAAAATGAATATAAAGACTTAGTCGTAGACCCCAAATACTTACGATAACGGTCAGTAAGGTCATTTGGGTATTCATTTCGGGCGTCACCAAAGCCAAAGCCCAGGCAATGAATACGAATCCGGCACCCCAAAAGCGATCAACAATGCTCGCATCTTTGGCGATAAGACTGATGATCCAAAGTGCGGTCATCAACGAGAATACAACGGACATGGCGATTTGATAGGCACCCCAAAAGCTCATCCTAACCTCGACGCAAGATTATTGATCGACTCCAATGTTTATATGATCCGATGAAAACCGAAGTTTAACAAGGGTTACTACCTGTTTAAGCACTAGATTTATTGGGGTGTCGTTTGCTACTCTGTGGGCGAATTCAAATTGCATAACAGGATGGAGCTGTGGCCAAAGTAGCCGTTGTTGGAGCGGGCATTTCAGGAATGATGACCGCATGGATGTTGCATAAGCGGCACGATGTCACTGTGTTTCAAAATCAAAATTATCTGGGTGGCCATACGCATACCCATGACTTTGAAGCCGATGGTAAAGTTTGGCCCGTTGACTCAGGTTTTATTGTTTATAACAACAAGACCTATCCGAATTTTATTCGATTGCTCGAAAGGTTAGGTGTCGAAGGACGCCCGACATCGATGTCGTTTAGCGTAATCAGCGAGCGAGATAATCTTGAATATAACGGCACATCGATAAACGCGCTATTTGCGCAGCGAACGAATATCATTCGCCCGCGATTTTGGCGGATGATTTACGGAATTTTGGCCTTCAATGCAGAATGTAAAAAAATAGTAACTGAGCAGCCTACCGACGAAACCTTAGGTGCTTTCTTGAAGCGCCATAAGTTTCCCGCTGAACTGGGGCTTTACTACATCAAGCCTATGACGGCTGCAGTTTGGTCTGCCGGTACGCGAAGTGTAGAAGACATGCCGATTTACTTTATTGCTCGCTTTTTTGAAAATCACGGATTTTTGAATATCGATGATCGTCCGCAGTGGTACACCGTTAAGGGTGGATCGAGGAGCTATGCGCGTAAAATTGCAGACGCCCTCGGTAGTGGATTCAAAATGGATCATCGTGTTGTGGGTATTAAGCGACAAGATGGAAAGCCCCAGGTGAAAGTCGATGGCCATGATTGGCAGCAGTTCGATCACGTCATTCTGGCCTGCCATAGCGATGAGGCATTGGCTTTGCTGAACGATGCAACCTCAACGGAGCGCTCGGTCTTGGGTGATATTCCGTATGTGAACAATGACATCATCATTCATACGGATACCCGAATGATGCCAAAGCGAAAACTGGCGTGGGCAGCCTGGAATTATCACCTGTTTGATGCTCAGTCCGATGACGTTTCGGTGACATACAATATGAACATCTTGCAGGGTCATGAGTGTCCCACGCAGTTTATGGTCAGTCTTAACTGCCAGGGTCACGTGGATGAACGTAAAATTTTGAAAAAGCTAACCTATAGGCACCCTGTATATACGACAAAAACCGTCGCGGCTCAGGCTCGACATGGAGAGATATCGGGAGTCAGTGGGACTCATTTTTGTGGTGCCTATTGGGCAAATGGTTTTCACGAAGACGGAGTTGTGAGTGCGTTAAGAGTTGTAAAAGCTGTAGATCCTGAGGTGAGTCTGTGACGACTGCTGGGGCATTTATGGATAATGCAGTTTATGAAGGTGTGGTGGAGCATCGTCGTCATGTCGAACGCCGTCATGCCTTTAAATACTCGCTTTATATGCTCTGGCTTAGGGTGTCTGAGGTTGATGATCCAAAGGCCTCATGGCCTCTGATATCTCGGGCTGCCTTTGCACCGGTCTCGGTTTGTCAGGGTGATTATCTCGCGCATCGCTCTGAGGCGAGTTTGAAGGATCGTTTGGCTGCCGAAATAAAAGAAAAAACTAAGGGCGATTGGGATGGCGAAGCCTTTATGTTAGCTAACCCGCGCCATTTTGGGTTTGTGATGAACCCGTTAGCGCTCTATTACTGCTTTAATAAGCAGCAAAACCTTGTTTACATTGTGGGTGAGATTACCAACACGCCTTGGGCCGAGCGTCATTGCTATGTGTTTGATATGATGGCCAGCCAGGATTTGAAGATCGCCAAGTTTTCGTTCAAGAAGACCTTCCATGTGTCACCATTTTTACCCATGGAGATGGATTATACTTGGAACCTCAGTCAGCCGGGAAAGATGTTGACTGTGAATATTTGGAATCGTGTGGAGTCGCGAGTTGATTTCGAAGCCCATTTGATGTTGGCGCGTCGCAGTCTGTCGGGATTTGAGATGCTGCGACAAATGGTGCTTAGACCCCTCATGACATTTAAGGTGTGGCTTGGAATCTATGTCAATGCAGGAATTCTTTACGCGATCAAACGGGTTCGGTTTTATGATCATCCAAAACTTAAAGAAGGGGGTCCTTCGTGAGCGGTATCAATGAACAAGTCAATCTCTCCACATGGGGTGTCACATGGCTTGCCAAGCCTCTGAGAGCGCTTCTTCTGAAGCAGCTAGCAAAGATCAGTTACGGTTGCCTGGTCTTCTCCGAAGGCTCAACTTTAACAACCTGCGGAGTTGAACGCGCCGGTGAGCCAAAGGCCATGATTCGTGTTACGCGCGATTCAATATGGGAGCGCGTAGTGTTCGGTGGAACTGTTGGTGCTGCCGAATCATACATGGATGGAGATTGGAGCACAGACGATCTTGTAGCGGTCATCCGGATTTTTTGTGGCAACCGCGACGTCATGCAGGGGATGGAAGGTGGTCTTGCGCTGCTTAAGTGGCCGGCTCTTAAGATTTGGCATGTGATGCGCCGAGACACCATTGCACAGGCGCGCAAGAATATTGCAGCACACTATGATTTGGGTAATGAATTTTTTGATGCTTGGCTTGATCCGACCATGGCCTACTCCTGCGGAATTTTCACAAAGGAAGACAGCACCATGCTTGGCGCATCGCTTCGTAAAATTTACGCGTTGTGCGAGAAGCTGGACCTTACGGCGTCAGATCATCTTTTGGAAATCGGATCTGGTTGGGGAGCACTCGCAATCTTTGCTGCCAGTAATTACGGTTGTAAGGTGACGACCGCCACGATCAGTCAAAATCAGTACAATCATGTGCGTTCCGAGGTTGAGCGTCTTAAGCTCGGCCATTTGGTCACCCCAGTGTTTTGTGACTACAGAAAGCTCACCGGCAAATACAACAAGATTGTTAGCGTCGAAATGATAGAGGCCGTGGGCCACAATTATTTAGACACGTATTTCGAAAAGATCGGGCATCTTCTGACCAATGACGGGGTTGCAGCGATCCAGGCGATCACCATCCGGGATCAGTCCTACGAAAATGCCATCCGTAATGTGGATTTCATTCAGCGTTACATATTCCCTGGAAGTAATATTCCAAGTGTTTCGCGCATGATGGAGTCGGTACGTGATTATACGGATATGGTGCTCACAGACTTTGACGACATCACGGAGCACTACAGCAAGACGCTTAGCGAGTGGCGGTCAGCGTTTTGGCGCGCAGAGCCCAGACTTAGGGCTATGGGCTTAAATGACCCAACGATGCGGATGTGGGATTTTTATTTTGCATACTGCGAAGGTGGCTTTTCAGAACGTGTCATTGGCGTGTGTCAATATCTTCTAACTAAGCCACAATACAAGCGCTCCAAGGCGCGCCTATATGGGAAAGGACACAATCTATGATTTCCGGAATTGACTTAGCTGAGAAGGGTCTTGCGCCTGATTTCGCAATTAGGGCTGGTATCAGACAGCTTTTGAATGTTCGCTTGAAACAATGTGCCAGTACATCTGGCGAGGCGTCTTGGGAGGCTACTAAGCTATTTCTGCAAGATATGAATAAGTCACCATTAGCGTTGCATACGGCTGATGCAAATACGCAGCACTACGAGGTGCCGACCGAGTTTTATGACTACTGCCTCGGACCCAGGAAGAAATACAGCTCTTGCTACTTTGTGACTGGTCGTGAGTCTCTTGCAGAAGCTGAAGAGATCATGTTAGCCAAGACCTGCGAGCGCGCCCAACTGAAAGACGGCCAAGCTGTTCTTGAGCTGGGCTGCGGATGGGGAAGTCTGTCTTTGTGGATGGCTGAAAAATATCCGCGTTCCAACATTACGGTTGTGTCCAACAGCGCCACCCAGAGACAGTACATTGAGGGTGTTGCCAAAAGTAAGGGGTTTAAAAATCTTACGGTCATCACCTGTGACATGAATGAATTTAATATTGATCAAACATTTGACCGGGTCGTCTCGGTTGAGATGTTTGAGCATATGCGTAACTGGAAGCTCCTATTTGAGCGAGTCAGTGGCTGGCTTAAGCCAGACGGTAAATTATTCTTTCATATTTTCGTCCATCAGTTTTACACGTATCCATTTGAAACATCTGGAGATGATGACTGGATGGGACGCCACTTCTTCACCGGTGGGATCATGCCCGCTTTTGATTTGCCGCTCAGATTTCAGGAGCATCTGAAGATCGAAGACAAGTGGCAGGTCAATGGAACGCACTATGGTGAGACGGCTGAATGGTGGCTGAAAAATCTAGATGCTAATCGGGATAAGGCTCTCGACGTTTTCCGTCGTCACCCTAATCACCAAGGTGAGTCACCGTCCGTTATGGTCAACCGTTGGCGGATTTTCTTCATGGCCTGCGCAGAGCTTTGGAATTTCCGCGAAGGTCGCGAGTGGTTTGTGGGTCATTACCTATTTAGCAAGCGTTGATTAAGTCTCGAAGTTGGGGGTGAAAACTCCCTTTTCCCGCCAGATCTCTCCGCGCACATCTTCGAGGATGATGTCTTCGCCGTCACGTCCGAGGATGTGATTGTGGCCGATCGGAACTTTACCGCTCGGTGTGTCGATGATGTAGCTTGGAATGGCAAATCCTGTGATGTTGCCCCGGAGTTTTCGCATAATGCTGAGCCCGACGTCGACTGAGGGTCGGAGATGCTCGGTGCCTTCGACATTGTGCGGGTGAAATAAGTAGTAAGGTCTAGCGCGCATCATGAGTAGTCCACGCAACAGCGCATGCATTCGCTCGTAAGAGTCATTGACTCCTTTAAGCAAGACAGCTTGATTGCCCACCGGTATGCCGTGGTTAACCAAATTCTCAATGGCGACCTTGGCCTCCAAAGTGAGTTCTTCTTGGCAGTTAAAGTGCGTATTCACAAAGACCGGATGAAATCTGGAGATGATTTTTGCCAGGCGTTGCGTCACACGGTAGGGGAGCGTCACTGGAGTTCTTGTGCCAAACCTAATGATTTCGACGTGAGGAATGGCGCGTATGCGTTCCAGCAAAGACTCGATCGCTCCATCACTGGCAATAAAAGGATCGCCGCCTGTAATCAACACGTCGCGAATAGCTTTGTTTGAGGCGATATATTCAATCCCGCGATCGATGATCGCACGATTAAAATGTAGACCAGACTCGTTATCGCGACGTTTACGGTAACAGTAGCGGCAGTACACGGGGCAGAGTTGGGCTACGCAAAATGCAACCCGGTCCGGATAAAGATGAACCACCTCGCGCACGGGAGAGTGTTCTTTTTCGAGCAAGGGATCACTCACTCCGTAGCGATCATTAAGCTCCTCAACTCGGGGGAGCGCCTGAAGGCGGATGGGGCAAAGCTGAGAGGATGTGTCTTGCTTGGCAAGGCTCAAATAATAAGGCGTTACACCAGCATGAAAGATTTGGTCTAACTTCGAAAATCCAAGCGACTCGGCTTCATTCATGTCAATCCACTCTCGGGCTTCCGCAAGTGATGTGACCTGGTGGCGCATCTGCCACCGCCAGTTGACAAAGGTTTCTGGGGTTGTCTTGAAAAGCTTCGCAGCCCTTGCTGTGACAGAGTTATCGTCACGCGCGATGTCCAAAAATTCAGCCGGAGAAAAAATTTCCGACGGCTCGGACGACGACGCTTGAGAGACGCTGTCGCTCGTTGTAGGATTGGGCGGTGCTGTTATTTTATTGTCAAACATAAGACTGCAGATAAGACCACAAACCGATGACCAAATCAAAACGAATCATTCTAGCCAGCACGTCGCCGTTTAGAAAAAAGCTTTTAAATGACGCTGGGTTGGGGTTTGAGGCGATGGCGCCTAAGGCTGATGAAAAGACTATTGCGGGGTTGCCGCCTTCATTTTTGGCCGCGAAACGTGCCGAATTCAAGGCCATCGACGTTGCCCTACATGCGCCCCCAGACTCACTCGTGATAGGGGCTGATCAGGTTTTAAGCTTGGATGGCATGTCATTCGATAAAGCCGAAACAGAGGAGGAAGCTCGACAGAGACTTCGCCAGTTTCGTGGCAAAACCCATACGTTGCACTCAGCATTTTGTTTGGTGGAGGTCCATCATTCGGGAAGCTGTGAGACGGTTTTTGAGACGGTTGTAGATGTGCCTATGACGATGCGGCATCTCAGCGATCAGGAGATAGAAGATTACCTTGCGACCCGTGAGTGGGAAGGTTGTGTTGGTTGTTACCGGGCTGAGGGAGAGGGTCGAAAGCTATTTACCAAAATTGGTGGCGACGAGTCGGCCGTGATTGGGCTGCCGATTAAGCCACTATCAGACGCGATTCATCAGTTTACCGCGCACTGAAATTTATTGATGCTCGCGACTTTTATCAGACAATCGACTCAGTTTGTTAGAGTGATTTGATTTTATCTTTGCTTGTGCAAATTTCATAAAGCGTGCAGGTGTCGCATTTGGGATTGCGTGCTGTACACGTGTAGCGACCATGTAAAATGAACCAGTGATGAGCCATGGGAAGCCACTTTGGATCAATAATCTGGAGGAGCTTCAGTTCCGCTTTTTCCGGGCTGGATTCTTTTTGCAGGCCAAGTCGCTGGCTCACACGGTAGACGTGCGTGTCGACAGCGATCGTTGGTTCACGGAATATTTCACCCAAAATCACATTTGCTGTTTTGCGCCCAACTCCCGGCAGATCCTCAAGCTCTTCGCGGGTGCGTGGTATTTGGCCTTTGTACTGCTCTTTGATTATTTTTGAGAGTTTAAGAACATTTTTAGCTTTTGTTGGTGCGAGTCCTATTCGCCTAATCTTGGCTAGAAATCCCGCTTCGCCCATGGCCAGAACATCATCAACGGTCAGTCCGTTTTTGTACAGAACCGTCATCGCATCGTTGACGCTTTTGTCGGTGGCCTGTGCTGAAAGGACAACACTGACTAGGAGCTGATAGGGTGTTTCGTAATAAAGTTCACAATGAGGGTCAGGATTCAATGCACGAAGGCGCGTGAGAATGTCTTCAACACGCGCCTTTTTGGAACTGATAGACTTTGATGAGGAGCGACCGGACATGGATCGTCTTATTCGGAAACTTCAATGACGATGTCGCCGCCAGATACCTTGCATTGACAGGCCAATCGCTCATTGGGCGCGGCAGCCATGGTTTCCAAGAAGTCGCGTTCGTTATCTTGCATTTTGCTGATGAACTGTTCGCCGTCAATAACTCGGATCATACATGCGCCGCACGCACCATCACGGCATCCAAATAAAATGGACGTGTCGTGATCTTCGCACATATCGATCAAGGGATATCCCTCTTTGACTTCGATGGTCTTGTTGTCTGTTTTGATGGTGACCTTTGGCATAGGTACTCCTGGGATTTTAATAAAACGGGGACGGATTCTATATAATGGGCACTGCGACGATGCAAGCGTCATTTTATCCTGTACATTCAATAGTCTAGGTTATGTCTTTGGGTGACCTGGGCACGCAAATAGTGCATGATGTGGAGTTCAAAGCACTCTAAACGACAGATGAAAGGTCGACTCATGGCATCGTCGAAATCGAAATCCAAACCTAAGTCTTCGAAGCAATCAGTCAAGGGCGGCACCTCAAGCGGCAAGAGCAAAGCCGGTGGAGATGGTATTTTTGGTTTTAGACGTGGCGTGGGTGTTTTATCGCACGTTGTGGAGGCTGCTGCGGTCAAATCAGTGCCACGGCAGTCCAGTGTTGACGGGGAGTTTCATGTTTTCGGTGCCGATGCCACTGACTTTGCTAAAAGGCAGGCTGAGATATTTCACGATGTGACAGATGCATGGCAGAAGTCTCTCATTGACAACAAAGCTCTGGACTCAATTTTTCTTCAAACGCGAAGGGCACCCGTTTGGCTTCTGCGCCCTCGCAAATTGATGTCCGGCAAATCAAGTGATCGATCAAAAGTTTCTAAGCACCATTACGGTCTCCTCACGCAAAGCCCGTATGCTTACATGCGGGACCGCGTCGGTGCTCTTTGGCATTCGCTGAAGGACGCGCACGGCATTAAGCATCTTGGTATCTTTTTTCATGGCTGCTCCGACGATGAAATCACGGGCGCTCTTGTTGGTCTCGAGATGGCTGGTTATCGATTTATTCATGTCACCAAAGAACGCTCGCTTCATCCTCATTTCAAGATCACTGCTTTTGGTGCCACAAAACAACTGCTGGCAAATGCAAAGGCTATCGGCGAGTCCGTAAATCTAGCGCGGCATTTGGTCAATCTTGATGCTGCGAAAATTAATCCTGCCAGCTACGCTGAATTTGTTTTTAAGTGGTTTCAGGGCAATGCTGATATTTCAGTTGATATTTGGGGGCCTGACAAACTGACGAGGGAGAACATGAATCTCCACCACGGTGTCGGCCAGGGTGCTGTTCACCAGTCTCATATGGTGCATTTAAAGTATCGCCCTAAGGGCAAGCACAGACTTAAGCGTCCGCTTGCATTTGTTGGTAAGGGTGTCACGTTTGATACCGGTGGTCTCGATATCAAGCCGGCCAGTGGGATGCGGCTCATGAAAAAGGACATGGGTGGCAGTGCTACGGTCGTGGGATTAGCTCATTGGCTTGTGCAGTCTAAGTGCGATGTTCCCTGTGACCTGTATCTTGCACTTGCAGAAAATGCAGTCGACCAGCATTCATTTCGTCCAGGCGATGTTCTGACGGCACGGAATGGACTGACGGTGGAAATTCACAACACTGATGCCGAGGGTCGTCTCGTGATGGCTGATGTCATGGACGTAGCAACCAATAAAAGCGAGGAATCAAGACCGGCTGCACTCATCGACTTTTCGACACTGACGGGGGCTATGCGCGTGGCAGTCGGGACCGAGATAGCCGGCATGTTCGCAAATCATGATGCTCTAGCTGATCTGGCTTTACAATCTGGCGCGGTCGCCGGTGATCCTGCCTGGCGATTACCCCTATGGGATAACTATAAGACACAGCTTCGGAGCTCATTTGCAGACCTTGCTAACGCCAGTGACAGCGGATTTGGCGGGGCAATATCGGCGGCGCTATTTTTACAAAAATTCGTAAAAGGGGACCTTCCTTGGTTGCACTTTGATCTTTACTGTTGGACAGATCGCGCTGTGGGCGCCCTCGGAGACCTTGGTGGCAACGGGCAGGGTGTCCAGCTAGGTGTAGAACTCCTGTCTCGCATTTCACAGGAGAGTCTTGATCCATGATCGATACAGGCATTAATTTCGTCGCGCGTCGCGGTGTTTTACTGGTTAATGTGGGTACACCTAAGTCTCCCGCAGTATCTGATGTGCGAAGCTATTTGCGTGAGTTTTTAACTGACGGACGGGTTCTGACAATACCTACTGTGTTGCGATGGCTTTTGGTGCATTTGATTATCGCGCCATTTCGCGGTCCGAAGTCGGCGCATGCCTACAAATCCATATGGACTGCAAAGGGCTCGCCATTGCTTGTAAACGGGCTTGATCTGGCAGATGCGCTCCAGCGTCAACTTGGATCCAAATATCTTGTTAGACTAGCGATGCGTTATGCCGAGCCTACTTTACGTGAAACCCTCAGTGAGTTGCTTGATCATCATAAAGTCGATGAGTTGATCGTCGTCCCTCTGTATCCGCAGTACAGTAGCTCGGCCACGGGAACTGCTATTGCGCGCGTCCAGGAACTTCTTTCAGAGCGAGTGGTGATTCCAGCGGTCCGGTTTGTTGGCGATTTTTTTGCCGACGAAGGTTTTATTGCGGCGCAGGGTGAGATTGCCCGTGATCGATTGGCTGCGTTTCGAGCCGATCATGTGTTGATGAGTTATCACGGTCTGCCGGAAAGCCATGTTAAAGACGCGACCGCAGGCTACTGTTTGACGGATGCATCCTGCTGCAAGCAGATTACGATTAAAAACCGTTATTGTTACCGCGCCCAATGCTTCGCAACCTCCCGTCGACTGGCAGGTTTCCTTTCTTTGAATGAAACGCAGTATTCGGTTAGTTTTCAAAGTCGACTCGGACGGACCCCTTGGATTCAGCCATATACCGATAAAATTCTCGCCGATTTGCACGCTAAAGGCGTGCGTCGCTTGGCGGTCATGGTGCCATCATTTGTGTCAGACTGTCTGGAAACGATCGAAGAAATTGGTGATCGTGCACGCGCCGACTGGAAAGCGCTCGGCGGTGAGGATTTTCTTTTGGTGCCCTGTGTGAATGCTGATCCGCGCTGGGTTAAAGCATTGGGGCAGTTGGTCGCCGAGAGGGCTTAGTCACTTATTTGGCGGCAAGCATCAGTAGGAACAGAATCACGCCAATAGCAGCGATGGAGCGCTTTTCTGCAACGAAGGCGGCCGAGAAACTCGGTGGAACGGGAAAATCATCAGCAATAGGGAATTTAAGCGGAAACCAAGCTGGAACCCGCTCCATATATCGTTGATACTCATCACCGAATTTAGCAAGAAGACTACTTTCCTCGTATTTAGTTATGCAGTGATACTGGAAAACGAAAAACGCCAGTACAAGTGTTCCAAGAACAACAACCCCTGAGTAAAACACAACTCCGAGCGTGATGATCAGGTTGCTGATGTAGAGTGGGTTGCGCACAAGTGCAAACGGTCCTGCCGTGATGAGTTGATCTGCGCCGGCATTGTCGGAAAGGTCATCGGCCATAAAGGCTACCGTATAAATTCTTGCAAACGAGCCCAACATAATGAGGATGGTGCCTATTGTCGCCGACCGCGCTGATGTAGAACTGAAGAGCAAGAGGATCATCATCGCCGGGATGATGGTGTAGTTTCTCCACTGAAAAAGATTTTCCCCGATCTCCAGAAGCGACATGTTTCCGATGCGCTGCGTTGAATCATCTTCGGATGGTTGGTGAGATGGAATGTGATCCTGATCCATGAAAGTCTCTTCGTTCTAGGATTTCAACTCAGTGTGCGAGCGAAAACAGTTGGCTCAACTTTTGTTAGAAGGTTGAATCTTGCATCGATATCGGTCGCCTCAACCCAAGCTGATGTGGCAGAAAATTTTACCACATCGAGCTTTAGTTCCTTAGCAAAAGTTTCGTCAAACAATTGCAGTACGCGTTCACACGCAGTTTTTGAACGATTGAAAATATAAAGCTCCTTGTCCTCAAGTTTCCACAGAATGTCTGTGAATGATACCTGAGGTAATGAGCGGCGCATCAGTTCCTGAGTGAGGTCGTTTTTTAAGGCTTGGCGTTCATTTCGAGTCAATTGCTTGCCCGACGCCTGATGGTGTTCCGCAATTTTTTGCCTAAAAATCATTTGCAGGAGCGTTGCAGGAACCTTACGGCGCTCCGCTCGTGCACGCAATAGAACGCCTCCCTCGACAACACAGTCAGAGATATCCCAGTGGGTGCTGTCGAGCGGTGTCTCGTCGCTGTCTTGAGTCAGGGGCCTTACCCAGCCCAGACGCTCGGCCTTGACCGTTTGATCGAGCTTTAACGATGGAGCCTTATGAGGGGCGATTAAATCGCTTAAGTTGCTAATGGTCAGCTTGCGGAGGCCGCCGACCAGTAAATATCGTTGAAAGGCGACCGTTCCGTTATAAATTCCCATTGATTTCAGGACCTTAAATTTGATTGTGTCTTGCTTTTGTTAGACTCTAAAGGGTACGGACGGGGCGGGCAGGGGTCAAGGATCTTTTTGATGGATTCATAAAGAACGGGTCATTTTTAAGGCTCCTCGCTCCGGGGAGGTTTTGCCTGTAAAGCCGGCTCACATTCGGCCGATAAAGGGTTATCGAAGGAAGACAACGAGAAAATGCTCGAATATACAGGGAAGGTCTTGCATGTCCAAAAAATCCCAAACTGATTATGAAACCTACCGCGAAATCATGAACGACCTTCTAAAACCCATTGCATCTGACGGTGTTGACACAGACACGCTGAAGCGCCTTTACGAAAGCAAAATGGTGTACCTTGAAAATTTAAGAGTGAAGTGCTTTCGGGAAATGAATGGCGGCAAAAGCACCCATTTTTCCCAGGATGATTACAAAATCATCGTTGAGGCGGCAGTCAAGACACGCGAGCATCTGCGCAGTGTGGTTTTGAATGCGATCAACCACCGACTACAAAACATTCGTTCTGCCTAACCAAGTCACCCCTTTTCCTCCCTAGTTTGTTCAAATTTATGACTTTTGTAACCCCTGTGATAGACTAGACTCAGGTTGTGTCTGACCTTTCTGGGGGTTCGCTTATGGTCTGTCGCATTTTGGTTGCTGACGACAGCTCTACCATTCAAAAAGTGATCAAAATTGGCTTGGCTGCTTTGCAAACGGAGATCAGGTCTGCCGCTTCGCACCTTGAGGCGAGCAAACTTGTTGACCAAGGCTCTGTTGATCTGATTATTGCGGATGCCGGTTTGCCCGGAGTTTCGACTGCTGCCGATTTTGTGAAGCTGGCTGAGAGGGCCGGCGGCGTCCCTATAATTTTGTTGATGGGAAGTTACGAAGCTGTCAAAGAGAGCGACCTGCGGGCAGTGGGCATCACGCACATCATTAAAAAGCCTTTTCCTCCAGGGGAGCTACCCAAGCTAGTCCAAGAGTTAACTGCGGGCGCGGCAACATCGGCGCCATCGGTTTCGTTACCAACGGCAGCTCCTGCCGCAAACTTACCGCGCGCCGGTGTGGCAGATATTCCAGCGTTTTTACTGGCAGATGAGGCAGAGGCAATGGCCGAAGCGAAAGCGTCAGCCCCAGCCCCAGGAAAACCTCCGCAGTCCATGGCATCCATGCCGGTTTTCTCGATCTCAGAGGAGACCTTTCCGGGTGCAATGCCGCCAGCTCCCGAGGTTGAGCCATCACGAAAAGGTCGGCCTGCTTTTGATGAAAAATCAGCGCAGGAAACACCGTTGGCTAAGCCATTTACAGCCCAGTCTAAGCCAGCTGCTGCTGCGCCAACCTTTGCAAATCAGGGCGCATCATCTCGAGAGTCCACCGGATCCCATCCGGTAACCCACGCCGGTTTATCCGCAGCTGTCGAGTCTTTCGTCCGTGAAGAGCTACCGACCCTTGTGGACCGTGCCGTTGAGCGCTATTGCGTCGAGCATTTCAAGGGAGTCGCTCGTGAGGTCCTGACGGCTGAGCTACGCCGGCTTGCCGAAGAAAAAGCGCGCTACTTGGTAGATCAGTAATAGATCAAGCCCAAACCTTTAGGTATACTGGGTCCCCTGAAGGGGGCACCACTCTTTGCATCAGCTACACGACATTCAATTAGACCCGATTATCACCAGAGCCTTGGAAGAGGATTGGGGCTATGGCGACTGGACCACAGATTTATGCGTTCCAGCTGATAAGATGTCGCGGGCGCGCATAATTTGTCGCGAAGATATTGTTGTTGCTGGTCTTGACGTTGCTGCGGCCGTTATGCGCAAGGTCGATCCGCGGCTAACAGTCACAATACACGCAAACAATGGCGATCGACTGGCTTCCGACGCGTTACTTCTCGAAGTAGCAGGTCATGCGCGTTCCATTCTAAAAGCTGAGCGGGTCGCGCTAAACTTTCTTGGCCGCATGTGCGGCATAGCGACCGCGACGCGCGCATTTGTTGATCAGCTGAGCGGTACAAAATGCCAATTATTGGATACTAGAAAAACAACTCCTGGCATGCGTCTTATCGAAAAGGCGGCGACGGTCATCGGTGGCGCCCGCAATCATCGCGTGGGACTTTGTGACGGCGTCATTGTGAAGGAAAATCATATTCGTGCTGCAGGTGGCATCAAGCCAGCAGTTTCCCGATTGCTCGAGGCATTGCCTCCAACGCTCAAAATTGAAGTTGAGACGACGAACCTGGACGAAGTTCAAGAGGCTTTGGATGCAGGGGCTGACATCATCATGCTCGATAACATGTCTCTAGCTGAGATGGCCATGGCTGTGCGCACGGTTAGGGGGCGGGCCAAGTTGGAAGCGTCCGGCGGCGTAAAGCTTGAAACAGTCCGCAAAATCGCCGAGACTGGTGTCGATTTTATTTCTACCGGATCGACGATTCACTCGGCGCGCTGGTCTGATCTGTCGATGCTTTTCGATCGCTGAATAATGATCCCAATTGAATTTCAATGGCTTGAAGAATGCGAGTCGACCTCGAGGTTGCTCAAAGAGCGCGGATTTGTCGCGTCGCGATCGGCAGAAAGTGTGGCATCAGCGCGGCAATCAGCTGGGGTGGGGCGCCACGGCCGGCAGTGGATTGGGTTGGAAGGAAATCTTCACTACAGCGTGGCGATTCCTTCGCAATTCGTTGCAGATGACATAAAAGAAGTTATTCCGCTGGCGGTAGGTGTGTTGGTTGCCGAATTTCTCAGACACCACACAGGTTTAAATATTTGTCTGAAGTGGCCAAATGACCTGACGCTAGATGGAAAAAAAATTGGCGGAATTCTTTGCGAAGCATCCATCATGGATGGTCAAATGCAAGGGGTGATCATCGGAGTTGGTGTTAATCTCAGGCATGCGCCACAAGGTCATTCTGCTTTGGATTATCCAGCAGGGACGATCGGACGCCTAAAAGACGGATCAATGCTCGATGCGAAGAGTGTGGCCCTGGAGTTAACGCATTGGTTTTCGACTCATTGGCCAAAGCTTTCGCGTCATTTCGTGATGGATCGTTGGAACTTTTATGGGCTGGGCGCCGGGCATTCGTGGTATCGTAAATCAATTGACGGTTTTGAATGGTTTACTTGTTCAGGCTTAGACGAGCAGGGTCAACTGCTTCTTAACGCCCATGGTACAACGCAGTCTCATAAGGTTAATTCAGCAACTCACGACTTTAGATGGAATGTGGGTATGGGACAAAAAATTTTGATAGCAGATATCGGCAATACCCGGACCAAGTTGGGCGTCGCCGTTTTGGGTCATGATGGGTCTGTTCACGTCGAAAGCATGGCACCTTCGGATGATGGTATTGAGCTGTTTGTGAAGGCGAAACTGGTAGAGTCTCTGGCGCCAGTGATCCATTGTCTGAGTGTTAATCCTGCAGGTTTTAAAGCCCTTGAAGAGCGACTTCGCGGTCTGTCAGTCTCGGCGCGCCTGATCGAGAAAAAGCCGGTGAGACTAACCGATTCAAGATATGACATCTCTGCACTTGGCGCGGATCGCTGGGCGCTTATTGAATGGCTTTATCACGAACACAGTCGAGGTAAAATCCATTGGCCCGCCATGGTGGTTTCCTGCGGAACAGCAACGACGATTGACTGCATTGATAGCAATGGTTGCCATTTGGGTGGTTTTATCATGATTGGGGTCTATAGTGCTCTGAATGCCCTGGCAGATCGTGGTGCAATGCTGCCGAAATCCTTCGCATTAGACGCGGTTGGCGAACGACCAAGTTGGCCAACCACCAGTCAAACGGCCATGATCGAAGCCTCGGCGGCCTCGACGGCGGCCTTTATAGACTCTGAACGTGATCGGCTCGCAAGGCATTGCGATGTAAGTGCAGATAACGTCGCGCTGCTAGTCACGGGTGGTTGCGCTGATCTTGTGACTTCGCGATTGAAAAATCCGCCCACCATGGTGGACGAACAGCTCGTGCTGCTTGGAGCTGCATTGATGGCTGCAAATGGACGGTAGTCAACCTGCAGGGACACGAAAATCCCCCGGAGCCTTTTTAGGGTCCCGGGGGTTTTGATTTATAGAATCTCGTTTAGCGGCAGCTGGAGTCTGCTTCAGCTAATCCGTGACGGGCAAACGCTTTGTTGATGATGCAAAGGTTTGGCGTCCCGTTGGACAAGTCACGATCATTATCATCAAGAGTCAAAATAGCGTCGTAGGCATCTGACATCTTGGTGTACTCGTAAATGCCTTTGAAGAGGAACTTGGCATAGAGGTTTTTACCTTTTTCCACGCCATGAGCCCTTTTAAGCTCCTTGTACATATCCCACATTGCGCCGCCAAAGATCAGCCCGTCAGCGTGGACCTCGTCAACAACGTCTTCTGGGAACTTCTTGAAGGTCTCGAGATCGCGCACGGACTTGTGGGTCAGAGGCATGAAGTCGATTCCAACTTTCGCGTCATCTGTGAAAAGTGCTGCCAGCGCGTCACCGAAGCCTTCGGACAAGGCACCGTCTTCGATGCCACCGGTGTTGTCATCCAGTCCATGGCCCCACTCGTGGTAAACCACATCTGCAATCATGCCAGTGTTGGCACAAGTTTTTCCTTCATATTCACCGGCGGTGAAGAAGTTGATGGTTGCTCCATCCCAATACGCGTTGCAGTGTTTTGAGTGGTTCACGTTTGCAGTGATGGGTTCATTGAACCAAGTTGGTTGAATGAACTTCTTAGCTGCAGAGATAACCTGATTGGTACTGATGTAAACCATGGCTTGCGCCATGTCGTTGTTATCCCATGCGGTATCTGTAGCTTCGATATCAAACTTCAGGTTCCACTGATTGCCAGACTTTGACGCCGTAGCAGACAACTCTTTGCCGCTCTCGTTTTTAACCATGACATACTGACCGCTCAACCCTTCCATTTTAGGAGCTGAGAAATCATCTGAGCTCTGGAATTCGCCACGCTCATTAGCGCGGGAAGACGCATTGGAAATGCTGGAGTGTGGAAGTGCAGTCTCCTTCATGCGGTCACCATGGAAGCGTGGATACGCAGTGGCGACTGCACGGCCGCGCAGGTTAAAGTTTTTTGAGCGAACATCGTAAAGTTCACCGTTCAACTTATTGACCTGAACAATCCAGGGAGCATCAGCACCAGCGACGATGAACTCGTCTACTTTTACGAGGCTATAACCAGCATTTGTCGGGACAACGCGCCATTTGCTGCCTGTCGCCACATAACCGCTGCTATTCAGGGCTTTCATGGCGATATCAGCGGTGTTGACGACCAAGCTTGGTGCAATCACAGCTTCTGAGAATGTTTCTGACTTGATGCTTGTCAGGTGGCCGAATTTGAATCTAAGCGTGATGCCTGCATCTTGGATCGGCAGACCTTCGCGGTAAACGTGGAGGCTCACCGATTGGTCTTCTTGGTCAACATGAGTTGCCTTGCGATTAACTCGGACGTCGTTCATGGAGACGCCGAATACGTCTGCTCTTGATTCAACGGCCTGAAGAGCAGCTTCTTCAAATGCCTTTTTAGTGAACTCAGTGACTTGAACGTCAAGGAGAGTGCGGCCTCTCATATAACGAACGGAGTTTGATCGACGATCAAGGGAGGTGTTGGCGTCGTCAACGCTAAATGCGGAAACGTCAGACTGGTAAGTCGAAGGTCTAATGACGGTCGATTTGACCTTCACACCTTCTGGGCCTTTTGATGGCGCAATAAACGCGGATGCGTCCGTTGCAACCAATCCAACTAATAAACCAGCGAATAACTCGCTCCGCATAAACCACCTCCATCTTGGGTGCTTGACTAATAATGTGTCTTCCTTTGACACAAGCATGATGTACTGACCGGCTGGCCAGTAGAAATATCAAATCGAGAACTTTTGTAAACCCAATAGTGACGCGGGTTTGAAGTTTTTTAGGCCAATTGGCTGATTGGTCAGTTAACTTGCCGATATTAAAAGAATATTAATTTTAATGGGTTAGCTAGACAGCTGCAGTGGGTGCTCAAATAACTGAGCCTGATGGTGAGCTGCGTGTGCCGATTTGTGGTGTTTGATGCTAAAATTATTAAAGAAAACAGTAAATTTATTGACGTAGAGGTCTTGCGCCGCATGCCGATGGCATTGTCCAAATTTCCGTATCGGGCATTTTGTTTGCTGTTGCCTGTGATCGTTTTGCCGGTTTACTCGTGTCGCCCGTCAGCTCCGGGGCGCTCAAAGCTATGGAGTGTGCGAACGGCTGACGATTTTGAGCGATTGGTTCAACATGGACGGATCGTCGGCGGTTTAACGGTCGCAGATGAGCAAATGCGACTGAGTGGCACCAATGGCGTTTTGGGTGGACTCAGAGTTTCCTCCATTGAGATGGATGAGGCGAATGAGGCCATTGTGCGGGTTATTTTTGACTCAAGAGGCACGCCTGCAGTGCGTGCGGAGTCTCTGCGCTCTTTCACGATGGAATTAATTGGTAGGATTCAGGCTGATCTGCGTATTGATTCCTCGGAGCTCAAGCCAATTAGCTTTGTAGCGGGTCGCGGAAGCCAAACCGTTGTGGCATTCACGCGAGAAATCAGCGGCATTCCTGTTCGCGATTCGTTATTGGCATTCGTCTTCGGTCAGATGAAAGATGGATATCATTTGATGGAGATTGAAAATCGGACATGGGGTCACATTGAGCCTGACTCGAGACAATCCGGTGCGAAGTTGACAGATCAGAAAATTGCGCAGGTTACCAGACGCAAAAATACTCGCATTATCGCCAGCCGCGACGGCTACCGTATCGAAAACAAAGCAAGTGACCCGCGACTTCTACCGACGACCTGGTATGACGTGCTAACCGAGGATGGACAAAAGTTCACGTTGACGTTTTCAGGAGGTGAAGAGCCTCAGCTGATTGAAGCCTATCCTCATCGATACAGCTCTTTGCTCGAGGCAACAGCGTTTTCCAGAAATTGGAATGGGCCAAAGGATACGTATCCTCTTCCCGATGTAACGATTGAAAGTTCGTCAGGTCGTTTGAGTACCAATAACCTCGGCCGTTTGCCACCAAACTTTCAAGGTGGTCGGGTGAATCTTCGTTCATTTTGGGCAAAGCTTATCAGCGAGTCAGGTTCAACAACAAACTTTGAAATAGCCAACGAAAATGGTCGTACGCTCTTGAAGCAAGGAAACCAGGGGGTCACTAGCGGAGTGAACGCGTATGTGGCCATTAGTCGGGTAAGAGCGTTTGTGTCAAAATTTTTGACCGCGCAGGAACTTCCTTACCTGAAGAAAAGTGTAAAAGTCACGACCGATATTGCAGACAAGTGTAATGCTTATTATCAAGGGTTAACGCTCAGTTTCTTTGCTAAAGGCGGGAAATGCGCGAATATGGCCCTAGTCAATGATGTTGTTTATCACGAATGGGGGCACGGTCTGGACGATTACTCCGGCCCTGGGTCTGAGAGCTACGGCGGGGGAATGACCGACGGTGCATTTAGTGAAGGGATCGGAGACATCGTTGCCATGATGATGACTCAGGACTCAAATATGGGTGTTGGTTTTTACACGGATGATGCGACAAAGCCGATTCGTAACTTGGAAAATAAGAAGGTTTACATACCGGGCCAGTCTTCTGAAATTCATAGTCAGGGGACCATTATTGGCGGCGCCTTTTGGGAGCTGCGCAAAAGGATGATCAATAAATATGGTGATGCGGGACATGAAAAAGCAGCGAACCTTTTTTTCCGTCACTTGAAAGAGGCTGATAGCTACCTTGCATCGTATAAAATTGTGCAACGCCTGGCAGATGATGACAATAATACGGTTACGCGTCATCCGGACTGGTGTCTTATTAATCATGCGTTTGCAGTCAAAGGGCTGACCAAAGAGGATCCTTGTGACGACGACTTTGCTACCGGCGCTTCTGGAAATGAAACCAAGATTTTTGGATCACTGGGAGAGTCGGCAAGTGCTGATGCAACGCCCCTGACAATTAGTGCCACGTTTGATCAAGCTCAGTCCGTGAAGCTTTGTGAGGGTCGCGATCCTTGTGCAAACCCGATGATTTTGCAGCCGCAGGGGCAGGCCGGAGTCGTTAAATTGTTTGGGCCGACCAATATTAAGGCAGTAGATGGAGCCTACTTCAACGCAGATGTTATCGGTGCTACCGGAAACTCTGTCGGTCGTAGAATTATGAAGGTCACAAAAAAATAAACCACGCGGCGCTCTTGTGGGTTAGGATATTGAGGAATGGCAAAAAACATCGACATTGAGGCATTACGCAACGCCCTGCGCGAAATAGACGATGAGTTGATGAATATTGTCTGCCGGCGTGTAGAGGTGGTTCGTAAAATCGGCTCTATGAAAGCAGTCCACGGTTTATCCATCCAGGATCATCAGCAAGAGGCTTTAAACAAGACGACGAATCGTCAACTAGTTGGAGACCGCGCCCCCTCGGAGTTTATCGACGAGTTGACTGATTTATTGGCAAGATGGTCTCGTCAGATTCAAGCAAAACAACCTTGATCAATTCGGTCAGGTTTGAACATTTGCCGAGTCTAGCCACGTTTTCTGGCCTGCGAGCAAGCAATTGACCGATGATACCTCGAAGGGTAGATTTCTCGTATAGTGCTCCGAGTCTGAATCTATAACGGAGGCGATCATGACCGATCTTCTTTACCTTTCCGGATTTAATAATGAACACATCACAGAGGCTGTGACAGGGGCAGTGCCGAAGGGTCGTAACTCGCCCCAGAAACCGCCATTGGGTCTCTACCCGGAGCAACTAAGCGGGAGCGCCTTTACCATGCCTCGCAAGCAGAACTACCGTTCGTGGCTCTATCGAATTCGTCCGAGTGTCATGCATGGCGAGTTTAAGCAGTTGGCTCATGCAACATGGCTTTCGGCGCCCGGTTCAGAGGGCCCAGCAACCCCGATGCAACTGCGGTGGAGTCCACTTCCGGCATTACAAACTAGTAAAGACTTTATCGACGGCATTGAAACATTTGCCATGAACGGAAGTGTACAGACAAAGTCAGGAAGTGCAGTGCATTTATATCGCTGCAACAAAGATATGGTCGATCGCTTTTTTTACAACTCGGATGGTGATTTGCTGATAGTTCCTCAGCAAGGACGCATGCTGTTTAGAACTGAACTGGGCCATCTTGATGTCGGGCCTAGTGAGATTTGCGTTATTCCTCGTGGCGTAAAGTTTCAGGTTCATCTACCAGAGAAGGCAGCAGTCGGCTATATCTGTGAGATTTATGGCGCTAAACTAGAATTGCCTGATCTTGGACCAATCGGAGCGAACGGATTAGCTTCGCCGCGTGATTTTGAGTATCCCGTTGCGGCCTACGAGGAGAAGACCGGGTCATTTAAACTCGTTACGAAATTTTCAGGTCATCTTTGGGAGTCTGTTATCGGACATTCGCCGCTGGATGTGGTTGGCTGGCATGGTAACTATGCGCCCTACAAGTACGATTTAAAACGTTTTAACACGATCAATACGGTTAGTTTTGACCATCCTGACCCCTCTATTTTCACCGTTCTTTCGTCGCCGTCTGGGGTTCATGGCCAAGCGAATGTTGATTTTGTAATTTTTCCGCCGCGTTGGATGGTCGCCGAAGATACGTTCCGTCCGCCTTGGTATCACCGAAATATTATGAGTGAGTTTATGGGCCTGATTCACGGCGTTTACGACGCTAAACCTGCAGGTGGATTTGAGCCGGGTGGGGGATCGCTCCATAACTGTATGCAGGCTCACGGTCCTGATGCTGGTGCGCTTGAAGCCGCTTCAGAGGCGAAACTGAAACCAGAGTATCTTGGTAACACATTGGCCTTCATGTTTGAGTCATGCTGGATTTATCATCCAACGAAGCAGGCTTTACAAAGCCCTTCACTGCAGAAAGATTATTTATCCTGCTGGAAAGATATCAGGCCAAGGTTTAAGGGAGGCCGTTAGGTCTCCCCTTAAATATTTTAATCATTTAAAAAATTTATTTCGTTTTGTAATTGACGCAGGCGTATCTGGATTTTTCCTTTGTCCAGAAGATCCAACTTGTGTACTTCTGAGAGCTTGGCACGTCTTGGTCTTGAACCTGTGAACTATCGCAGGTGTGGTTCATCTGAACAACGCTTCCAGCCCGGTCGCTCCAGAAAGTGGCCCCTTTGAAGCGGCCACACGGGTAGCTGATAAGTGTTTTATCCTCATCGGCTCGGTACCCTGGATTTTGATCGCGCATCCACTTTGTATAAAAATAGGACGCGTCGAGTACCCGTTTCCAATCCTCTTGGCCTGGGATGGTCCAGCTGGAGCCAGTCTCCGATGCGCATGACCTTCTTGCTTCATCAAAAGTGACTTCACCGGCGCCGTTGCCCCAATTTTTCATATCGGCGGCAGCAATTGTTGCTGGTGGCATCCAAAAGCTTATGGTGTGGGCGAGGGGCGACGGCAAGTTTAGCTGGGGACGACCACCATCGATCACACTGTTGGACATGGCGACGCACTCGTTAGTGACAGCATTGAAGTCGATAGATCTGCCGCCACAGTATTCGAATGCGTCAGAAATTTTGCGCAGATATGATTTTAAAGATTTGTATTGGCCTGCGATTCCATTGTGAAACCGTGGGTCGAGGCTCCACTGCTCCCACCCATAGGAACTCCAAATGCGATCAGCTTCTTTGGAAGCCCAGTTTTCTTCAACCAGGAGCTTGGCCAAGATGTCTGTATTTAATCGCGCTAATTCGCGGACTTGTCGATTAAAAATATCGCCACCGCGCTTTTCGCCCTCCGGCTCGAAGCTGAAAATCACGTTATCATAGCTTTTAATGCCGACGCTCAAAACCGCTTCATTAGACTGCTCTTCCGCGGTCAAGAGTTTATTCATCTCCGCCAGAGACTCTTCGAGAGTTAATTTGGCGCCCTCCGTCGTATTTCGGCCTCGAGCCCGCACCATGACATCTACGGCTTGATCCATGAGTTTTTTGGAACCATTGGCTTTCACGCCAGCCTTCATCTCTTTAGAAACTTCCCCTGCCGACGAGAACTTGGCAGCTGCTTTGGCGCCGTAATTTACGGATCCTGCCATCGAGGTCTCAAATGTTTTTTTGTTCATAACGGCAACCATCCAAATTTCACGCCCTTGGACGGTGTACTCAATATAGTGATCACCGCAATTTTTAACGAGTCTTCCCCAACTCTGAGCCATGGTGGCTTCGGTGCCTGGGAGAGCTTTACCATCGAAAATAACTTGACGAAGTTTGCTATTGAATTGGGGGTTAACAATGGCATTGCTTGCTTTCGCAGGAAATTCCTTGCGCCCATGCATCAATATGAAGACATTTTCGCTTGTGTTTTGAAAGCGTGCATTTAATTGAGCCTCAAAGCTCGAGGCGATCTCACCAGAAAGTCTCTTTTTTGACATGCTTGCCGAAGCATTATTCGCATATGTGGCATCAATGGCAGAAGTTACGTCTTTAGTAGACGTCAGATAATAGAGGGCAATAGCAGTTGTACCACTAGCGTCCCCAAGTGCTGTGCCGGTTCTTTTTTCGTAGGCTATATCAAGCTGAATGTCTCCGATATCCAAGCCGTCATTCTCTGCGAGCAGCATGTCTGGAGTTACAGGTTCAATCATTCCGTTATTAACGGGCGTTGTGTCGCCACCAGTTATAGAACCTGCTGCTGCCGGATCAGTCGTTGGTGGTGTGGTCGTGGTATCCGGCGAAGCTACGGTCGGGTCTTCAGTGGCAATCTTTTCCCCAGTGACGCAGAGTGAGCTACTGACATCATTGGTTACTAGATTGAATCCTTTCCCTGGTAAGATGAATCCCTTCATCGACAACGTGTCGCGTTTGACCCTTGATGCAGTGCTTCGCGATTTACAGGCCCATACACTGGCCAGAGTTATCAATAAGATAACGCCTTTTGTTCGCATACGACTCTCCTTTGTCGAAATAACGGATTTGGGATTGGAATCGGTCTGTTATTCATGGGACTTTAGGTCATTAGGTCGCAATACGCTCTGGGCGTCACGCATGCGCATCGTGCGGCACGATATTGATAACGACGCAAAAAAAACGGATTTGAGGTAGGATATGATAGGCTTATAGGGTGTTTTTCCTATATTCTGTCACTAATAACTGGTGAAAAGGGGGGTAGAATGAGCTCCAAAAGCGTGGTCTTTTTCTCGTTATTTGCTCTGCTGACATTGGGATCCGTGGCTACAGATAAGTCAGTCAGCCGTAATTTGGAGTCTGGGGGCATCAGCTCCGCCTCTTCTGATTGTGATGCTGCTAGTCGATTCTGCTCGATGCGCTGCATCTCAGAGCCGCCAGGATGCTACGAAAAATGCATGCGAGAAAGTGGCTGCTGATAATTATGTCGTTTCAGTTATCCAGCCGTTTAGGCTGAGAACTTTACTCATTTCATCTGGTAATGGAGTGCCAATCGTTAACAAGCGTCCTGATGGGTGGGTTATAACCAGTTCAGAGGCGTGCAGTAGTAGGCGATTCAGGTTCATCCGGTCGCGCCAGATTTGATTGTGATGGCTATCGCCGTGCTTGGTATCGCCAATAATTGGCCAGCCGAGATCTCGAAGGTGTCTTCTGATTTGATGAAATCTGCCCGTCCGCGGCGAGACTTCAAGGTAGCTATAGCGACTTTGTGGATATTTTTCATTGGGCCATGGAAGTTCGATTTTGGAGAGGCATTTAATCTCCGTCTCAGCATCTACAATCTTCTCATGAACTTTCAAAGGCTGCTGGCAAACAAGATTGCGCGCGTAACCGCGAGTGATGCAGTGGTAAGTCTTTTTTGTCTCGCGGGACATAAATTGATCATTCAAGAATTTTAGTACGTCACGATCGGTAGCAAAGACAAGAACGCCACTAGTTCCGCCGTCAAGTCGATGGACGGGATGAACTTCTCGATTTAATTGATTGCGAAGATGTTGCAGGACAATCGGACGATGGCGATTGAACTCATTGCGATGCACATCCCAGCCTGATGGCTTATTGACCGCCACGAGGTCATCGTCTTTGTATAATATTTCGAGTTCCAAGAGCGCTCCTGATGAGTGGTGCGTTTGCCGAGAAAAGTCGGACTATGGAGGTCCAGGGGAAAATAATCAATTGATTGCAGCAGGAACGCCTAGCATTCGATCATTGTTTACAAAACCTTTTAGCGTCCAAAGGCTCGTAGTTCCAGGAGTGGTTTGAGCATTAGCAACACTGGCCACCACATTCAAGTAGTTGCGAGTAATGCCCATGGGACGTCCGGCATCATCCATATCTCGTTCCCACAGCACTTCAACTGGCTGGTTGATGAATCGCGAGCGGTAAGCTTTTTGAAGTGATTGCGATAATGATCGCAGTCTCTGGCCGCGTTCTTTTATAATTGCAATATCCAGATGTCCCGGCATCTTATCAGCGGCCGTATTAGGTCTCCGCGAGTAAGGGAATACGTGGAGATAGTTAAGGCCGACATTTTTGATGAATTCAAAAGTCTGCTCGAACTGTTCATCTGTCTCCCCTGGAAATCCAGGAATCACGTCAGCCCCGAGGCAAACATCAGGGAAGTAGTGGCGGGCCATGTCACAGGACTCTTTGTAACGGGCAGTGTTGTACTTTCGGCGCATACGACGCAGCACATCATCATGCCCAGCTTGCAAGGGAAGGTGAAAGTGGTCGCAAAATTTTGCACGATGCTCTGCCAAAACTTTGATTAAGCCCTCTGTCAATTCAGCTGGTTCCAGGGAGGAAATTCTAACCCGTGACAAACCATCGACGTCAAAAAGTTGTTTTAGAAATTCAACGAATGGTTCCGAAGTCGTGTGCTCGCCTTCAGGTGCATGGTCCATTCCGAAGTCACCGATATGGATTCCTGTTAAGACGATTTCTTTTGTTCCTAACGAGACCAAACGTTTTGCTTCCTGTAGAGCAAGCTCCATCGGAACACTACGACTAGCTCCTCTTGCATAGGGAATTAAACAATAGGCACAAAACCCGTTACAACCATCCTGGATTTTCAGAAACGCGCGCGTCTGCGTGGAATCTGCGTGATCAAAAAGCGTCAGTGAGGATTTAAAATGGGACTGTTTGTTTTCAGAAACTGAGCCGATACCTTCTGGTAATTTCAGAATCGATCGTCCCTCGCGTTTGGCTCTTAGCTGACGTTGAACAAAAGCGACGAGTTGGTCTTTGGCTTCGTTCGGCACGATCACGTCGACTTCGTCCATATCTGCAAGGCGCGCGGAGTCGGTTTGGGCGTAACAGCCCGTCATCACAACCAAGCTCTCAGAGCTGTCGCGACGGAAACGGCGGGCCAGGTAACGCGCTTCTTTATCAGCGTTATTGGTGACGCTACAGGTGTTCACTATATTGATTGTGGCAAGCGCCGGGTCCTCGACCAGTTCATAGCCGACCGCCTTAAACTGATTTTCGATGGCGTGGGAATCGAAGGTGTTTACCTTGCAACCAAGCGTTTTAACGTAAATTTTTTCCGAAGTCTGATGCTCCGGAGACATTGCTACGTCTTGTGATGGTCGATTGTCCACGACGAGTCCTACTTCCTAAAATCCAACGTTGGCGCTTTATAAGGCAATTTTAATAGAATGCCAATAATTAAACTCGGCACAGAGGGGACGCAAGGTGGACTTTAAACTCGACAAGGCCAGCAGACAGGCATACTGTGAGGCCCATTAAAAATGGCTTTGTCCCTTAAATTTGAGAGGGTTAAATGGGAGTTCTTACGGATCAGCAGAAAGCCAGATTCATGGACCTTTTGTGGTCCATTCAAAGTCGACTGCTGGCTGCGTTCGAGGAGATAGACGGTAAAGCGAAAGCTGAGCGGAAGTCTTGGGAGCGCGGAGAAGGAGCGGGTGGTGGCACGATGGGAGTCATCCGCGGTGCCATCGTTGAAAAAGCCGGATGTAATGTTTCGGCTGTCTCAGGTCCTGAATACCCCGCCATTGAAGGTGAGCACAAAGGAAAGCCTTTTTGGGCTGCTGGCGTCTCAACAATTGCGCATATGTACTCTCCGATGGCCCCCATTGCGCACATGAATGTGCGTTGTCTGGAGGTTGGTGACACCTTTTGGGTTGGTGGCGGTGCTGACTTAACGCCGTTTAAAGCGTTTGATGACGATACCAAAGCGTTCCATGCCGCACTTGAAGAGGCTTGCCGCGGCGAGTCTCATGGCACCTACGATCGTTACAAGAAATGGTGTGACGAGTATTTTTACATCCCTCATCGCAAATCAATACGCGGTGTTGGCGGAATTTTCTTTGACTACTTGAAAGGTGATTTTGATCAGCTTTTGAACTTCTTAGGCAAGGTGACGTCGGCTTATTGTACCGTTTACCCTGAAATATTGAAAAAAAGGGTCGATGAACCATTTACGGACGAGCAGAAGGACGCCCAACTTTTTTGGCGTGGACGATATGCAGAGTTTAATCTGGCTTGGGATCGCGGCACCAGGTTTGGATTGATGACGGGTGGGAATACGGAAGCGATTTTTGTGTCATTGCCGCCGGTCGTTAAGTGGTGATGCGAGGCCTAAGACTGAATACGCAATAGGTGTTTGAATGCTAGCTGATTTAGGTTTTTTTCTTCTCTTTGTATGCACGTTGCTCAGTGTCTACAGTACGTTCGCAAGCATTGCGGCTGGACGTAAGAGGCATCGCAGACTATTTCGCTCAGCAAGAGTCGCCTCGACTCTATCAGCGGTCTTTTGCTTGCTGGCTTGTTTGATCTTGTGGTTTTTGTTTTTCCAACGCGATTATTCGGTCGCCTATATTTTTAAAAACTCATCAAACGATCTACCGTACCTATACCGGATTACTGCGTTCTGGAGCTCTTTAGAGGGTAGCCACACTTTGTGGACCCTTTTATTAGCCATTTTTAGTGCAATTGCGATGTGGACAGGTTCGAAAGATAATGAGCACATTATGCCTTGGGTCAACGCTGCGTTGCAGGCCGTGCTGTCCTGGATGTTTTTCATGACGATCTCTTACTCGGATCCATTCGTTCGCATGTTCCCGCCAATGCCAAACGGGCAGGGCATGAATGCGCTGCTCCAGAATCCCTATATGGCGATTCATCCGCCAACACTGTTTACAGGCTACACGACACTGGCGATTCCCTACGCCTATGGTGTTGCAGCATTGTGCTATGGTGATGTGACTGATGGTTGGTTGCGAACCACCAGACGCTGGGCTTTATTAGCTTGGGTGGCTCTAACATGTGGCGTGTGGCTCGGTGGTCGTTGGGCTTATGTTGAACTAGGATGGGCAGGATACTGGGCTTGGGACCCGGTTGAAAATAGCTCGCTAATACCCTGGCTACTTGCAACCGCGCTTCTGCATTCCCTTATTGTTCAGGAGAAACTCGGGCACTTGAAGCGACTCTCAATTGTTTTGGCCGTGATGGCGTTTTTCATGAGTTTTTTCGGAACCTTTTTAACGCGTTCCGGAATTGTTTCATCTGTCCATAGTTTTGCGGAGTCTCCGATCGGTCCCAATTATCTGGGCTTTCTTGCCGTGCTCTTGATGTTATTTGTTGGACTTTACGCATGGCGTGCCCACGCTGTCTTGCCCGCCGATACTGACAAGGTTTGGGGGGTTAGCAAGGAATCAGCGTTAGTGATGACTCAATTTTTACTACTAACCATGGCTGCGATTGTCGTCATCGGGACCCTTTTCCCAATTGTGTCTGAGGCTTTGACTGGACAGAGGACTTCGATCCAAGCTCCGTACTTTAACGCATTTGCGCCTTGGATTGGTTTGGGGATGATCGTCATGTTGGCACTAGGCAATATCATGCGTTTTCAGTCAGCAGTGATCCCACGGGCTAAGTCAACACTTGGAGGATCGGCGCTTCTAGCAGTCCCTGTTTGCGCAGTGCTCATTTACTATGGTGACGTAATGTCGACGCCTTCCAGATTTGCATTGGGCGCACAAATTGTAGGTTTGTATCTGTGCAGCTGGGCTTTGATGACCATCACTTGGGACCTTGTAAATCGCTATCGTGATGTGAACTCAAACCTCAGTTTAATGTGGAATCGCAATCGCGCATTTTTAGGCGCTTGGTTGGCACATGTTGGCGTGTTGATCGCCATTATTGGCTTTCTTGGTAATTACCGAGGACTTGTCAGTGAAGTGACGCTTCAAAAGGGTCAAACTCACGAGTTCTATGGTTATAGTTTGAAATTTGATGGCATCAGCACCGACCAGAAAGACAATGCGACGTTATTTCAAGCACCACTCGTGGTTAGCCGTCAGGGCGAGCAGTTAGGTGTGATTTACCCCGCAAAAAGCAGGTATCCGACGAAGGCCGAGTTGCTGAACGAGGTCGGTTTAATGACATCGCTCTGGCACGACCTCTACGTTGTGGTGGCTGACTTTGAGCGGAAGACCGGGGCGGCCGTTACGCTGCAGGTTCATATTAATCCGACGGTTCGCTTTGTTTGGTTGTCCGCATTTTTTCTTGCGATTGGTGGTTTTATTGCCATGTCTGACAGACATCGTGGCCAACGCTCAAGGGATGTGATCGCCGGTGAGTGGGAGGTGCGGGCGTGAGGCGGATTGCGATCATTTTGACCGTTTTGTCGCTCACAGTTTGTGCGACGGCGTCCTTTTCGCAAGGAATTGCCAAGCCTCGTGATGACCTCAAAGTGGAAGATCACACCTTTCGAGATGTAGCCGGGGACTTACGGTGTCCAACCTGCACGGGTCTCAGTGTTCTTGATAGCGATGCGTCTTTTTCTATCCAAATCAAAAACGAAGTGAAAGAGCAACTAGCCGCTGGAAAATCTAAAGACGAGATTTTAAATTTTTTTACTGATCGTTATGGTCCATGGATTTTACGTGTGCCTCCAAAAGAGGGTGTTCATGTTTTTGCATGGATTATTCCAATTGCTGTTTTGATCCTCGGGCCGATAATTATTTGGCTCACAGTGTGGTCTCGACGCCGGCGTGTTCGTACCGATGAGTTGGTAACGCGCACAGTTGATGATGTGGTTACTGAGATGCATGAAAAACTGGAACAGCTACGAGGCAAAGATGCGGGGGCCAAACGATGAATCCGCTAGTTCTAGTTTGCAGCCTGGTTTGTTTAATTGTGATGATTGCGGTTTTTCTACCCTTTGTTTGGGGTCCCGGTGGGCTGCTTCAGGACGCGGCGACGACCGATGATATTGAAACTCTGATGAAACGTGAACAGGCTATCTTACAGCGATGGCTGCGTGATGAAGCCGCAGCAGCTGCCGGCGAAATTTCCAAAACTGAATGGCAGCAACGTCAAAGCTATCTCACCAGTCGTTACGTGGATTTGGCGCGTCGCGTCGCGTGGTTGAAATCATCCGACACTCAGCAGGAGAAAGAATGAAACGTCTATCCTCCATAGCTGTGTGGACCATTTTTTTAATGGGGTTGGCCGGGCATTTGCGGGCCGCAGATGATGTTATGGTCATGCCAAAGCAGCTTTTGGTGTTAAAGCCTGCGATCGACTCCGTTGCTGGTACCTGGGTGGCTGCAGTAAGAAATGCAGGGAATTCAGACGTTAACTTCTCGCTTCCGGTTCTGTTGCCCGCAGACGCGAGTGACTTTATGCCGATTGAGGGTCTATCTGCTGATCAAATTCGCCTTGGAAACAAGGGTCTGGAAATCGAAAAGCCGTTTAGTCCTGGTGTCACTGTGGTTAGTGTGGGATTTGTACTTCCTGCCCGATCGGGTCGGGCTATGATGAAACTACATAGTCGTGCAGATGTCGGTGAGTTGACGGTCATGACGCCGCGAGGGCTTTTGGATGTGCGTTCACCTGAGCTTGTTGAAACGGCTCCGGACGTACAGGATATGCAGCGCTACAGCGTCTGGACGGTGAACCGGATGCTGTTGGCAGACCAGACTCTTGATATTTCTATTGGTGGAGTTCCCGAAGGGCGATCCAAGCTGTGGCTCGTGGGTGGATTGCTGGGTATAGTTCTCGTTTTTGGTAGTTGGATTTTTGCGCGACGAACAGAGCCACAGATCAAGTCGGCTGCAATTGACGAATTAGCATAAGTGAGGTGTATTGATGGATGCGATTATTCGGCATATTAAGGGTAACTTTAGTCAGTGGATTGCACTGTCCGTTCTAGTTTTTGCAATGTTTGCTGCATCTCGTGGCGCTGCCCTGCCGGCTCTTTGGGCTTTGGGGCGGTTTGTTCTTCCGGTGCTGGTAATATGGCTGGTGTTCCGTTTGATTAAATCTCGGGTCTCCCGAGCCGTCCAAAAATTCCAGGAGCAAATGATGCAGGGGATGAACGCCCCTGGGGCACGAACGAACGGTGCTGGACGGCAGGTGCTGGATCTTTGCCCTAAGTGTGGGACCTTAATGACAGCAGGCCACCGCTGTAAGTGACTTAGGTTTTGGCGATTGAATTCTTTATTTAAAAAGCTTGAGAGTAAAGTTCGGTTGATTTCAAAAAATATCTGGTATCACCAACACACGTCCATACTGCTCGACATAAACGCGATCTTGAAATGCTCTGATCCACACTGGCGATAAAGCATTCGGGTTGTACCATTCTGGTAGTGAGAATCGGTAATTCCTTAGGTCTAAAGATCGTGCAGCGACTTGGCCTGTGACCGTCGGGATACTATCCCAGACCAAAATCCGGTGATTGCCTCGGTCAGTAACAACGAGCTTTCCATTGATAACAGCAGCACTTGTCGGTGTATTCATTTCAGCTAAACTTGTTCCCGTTGAGCGTGTTATCCCGCTTGTCTGCCCTAAAATGACATTGGCTGGTTGGTCGTCTGTAGCGGGAATGTTGTTCCAAATCAAAATACGATTATTGCCACGATCGGCTACGATGACTTTTCCTTGATGTATGACCATTGACGAAGGTCCGTTTAATGTTTTGGCCGATAATCCGCCTTGATTTTCGGCGTTTGTCGTTTTGCTCGGTTGACCAATCACGGTGGTAACCATGGCGTGGTTTGACACCACTGAAGTGTTCCAAATAGCTATCCGGTGACCGTCGAGAACTAACAGCAAACTTCCAAAATTTGCCATGTCTCCCACCCCCGAAATTTTGAACTCATGGGAGTCTGCTATCCCTGTATTATCTGTACCATCAGCGTTTTTTCGCCCTAAAAGTACAGGTGATCCGCTCAGCGGAGACGGCGCACTTTGTCCATCTGAGACTTCAAGCCCCCAAATAGAGGCACCATTAGCAATCCAGGTCTTGCCACCTGCAGTTGCGGTGTGGCAGCGATTTGCGTCTGTGAAATCACTGGGGGTGATTCCATTAGCGGGAGCATTTTTCCAAACATAGCTGCCCAAGTTGTAAATACCCTGCGAACCCAGACAGCCGATCCTGCTAAAATTAACGTAATTAGCCCACCAGAAGCCTATGCGATCTTTTGGGTACGTCCATCCACTGAGTGAAGTTGTTCCGTCGGCATCTCCCCAGAGGTCAATTGCCGTAGAGTTGCCGCGTTGATACTTCAAGATGCGTGAATTGTGCGTCGTCCAATAAGCACCGTCAGCTACCCAGAAAGTGTCGTTTTTAGGCTGTCCATTTTTATCTCGTTCTAAGCTTAAAGCTACGGGTGCGGCCAGTGAACTCATCGACTGCCCATCGGTGTTTGGAGTTACCGAAGATCTGTTTGGCTGTCCGTAGAGCCTGTCAAATGAACCAGGGAATGTTTGGGTTGCAGGTGTGGCGGAAATACGATCCCACTCGACGATCCGGTTTTGTGTGGTATCAGCCACAACAAGTGCGTAGCCTCCGCTGCTTCGTGGAACAAGTAAAACAGACCTTGGATGTGCGAGTCCGCCAGCGTTGACGCCTCCAGCGCCATTAGCAGACCCTGAGGTTGCATTTGACTGTCCATAGATAAAGTCGGCGGCTTGATTGTTGGTCGTGATCGGTTTTGTCCAAATCAAGACTCTGGCATTATCGACATCTCCAACGGCAAGTATTCCTCCTTCGCAGGAGACGCTCCACGGGTTTTTCATGCCAGTCGAGGTTGTGGCCGCTGAAAAGGTATCGAAATCGGGCTGTCCCAAAACATAATCCGCATCAGGATTGGACGTCGTGGGCCAGCCGTTAAAAATTAGGACGCGGTTCCAGTTTCCGTTGGTGACATAGAGTTTGTTCACACTGGCGTCATAGCAGGCGCTTGATGTGCCGCTAAATTTCGACCGATTAGTGGATCCTAGGCCTATTTCTCGCGTATGCGCGACTTTATCTGGCGCATTTGGAAGCTGGTCCCAAAGGTGAAGCCTGCCACGCCATGTTCCAACCATAAACTTGTCAATTCCGTTAGTCCAGATTTGGGTTACGTCATCCCGTGAGCCAGTGTCACCCCAAAGCAGTCCGTTCGTGTTTTGGTAAGCTCGATTTAAGGAAGTGTTGAAGTAAAAATCACCTTTTTGAGTTTTGCTTGGAACGCCTTTCCAAGCAGGGGTGAATCCTGGGTTGTAGTAAAACGACCAAACTATCGAAAAGTTTTCCGATATCGCCAGACCCTCAAGTCCGCTTGGTTTCCACGGTTCCTGCGGGACCGCGCTTGATGAGTCAACATTAATCGCGCCAAAAGGGGTAAACCCCGTTGAGACTAAATCATTCGCATCCGTTTGTTTTCCAACCTCTGCATACATTGCTTTCACTCTGCACGAAAAAGTTGAGCCTGGCTTGAGCCCCTGGATGATCGTGCTGGTTTGGGTCTGATCCACGATAATACGCTTCTTTTTAAGATCGGCAAAAATAAGTTCGACCTGATAACTATCAAGACCGACGGATGATTCTGTTGCAGTCCATGACACGCTTACACTGGTTTCAGTTAGTGGAGTTGTCGATGAGGCCAACGATAGTGGCTTAAATATTTGAATTTTTACATCCGCTGAATGCTTGACGTTGTTTCGATCTAAACCATTGACTGTAAAGGTCTGCAGTCCGGTGGAGAGTGTTGGTGTGCCCGCAATACTTCCATCGCTATTTATTGCTAACCCGGCTGGAAGGCTCGGCGTGATCGAAAATGATGTTATTATGATAGATGGGGCAATTGTCGGTGTTATTATGCTGGACTGACCGGCAAGAAGTTTTACGACATCGGCAGCATATGAGAAGTTTCCGCTGGAGGTTGATGACTGTTTCCGGTCTCCAAGCATGCGCTTCGGCATTTCTTCTGTGGTGATGGCGGAGCATGAAGTCAGAAGCTTGATCGTGCCTAAAAGTGTCATCGAAGCTACGAGAAATAATCTCTTAAATTCCGCTGAATGCCGCATGTAAGCCCCCATTCTTCCGTTATGTGATCGGCGGGATGGGCGCTAGCTTTAGGTCTAAATGGACAGTGATAAAAGTCTTTTAATTACAGCTGGATAGGGAGACTGTAGGTGCTTTAAAGGGGGTTGACAACTGGTACCTGATTTTTCTCATTTTGCCTGCCTCGTTTACGGGTTCAGCATTAGTTTCTTCTGAAGGAAACCGGGGCGTTAACCCCTCTCTTTATCTAATCTTTACGTTAAAATCCTTAGAATCCGTTTGACTTGTCCGGTGACGACATATAGTCTCACGGGGTCTCCAATGAATCATTGGTGTACCCATATAAACCGGTAATTGGGCCGGCGTTTCTACCAAACACCGTATAATGTTTGACTATGGGAGTTGTAATGAGACTAGTATCAGTCTGTTCAGTGCTGTTTTTTGTAGCAATTCTGGCTCCCAGAGCTTTTGCTTGGGGCGGAAAAGGCCATGCGACCGTCAACCGCATTGCTATCTCGATGGTAGCTAACTCTCAGGCCAAAAAGTTTCTCGACGCAAATAGCGAACAAGTCATCAAGTTCTCCAACACTCCCGACGTCAAGTGGAAGTCTGGACCTAATGCCAACTTAGAAAAACCAATGCACTGGTTTGAAATGGATGGATACGGACAGAGTCGCCTTGGCGACAGCCTTGCCGATCTGACGGTAGGACGAGCACGAGATGAGCTTGGGCAAGACTTCGTTAACAAACATGGATTCGCCATGTGGCGCGTCAGTGATTTCTATCTGCAGCTGGTTGCAGCCCTGAAAAAGGGAGACTTTAAGCGTGCTGTTCAGATTGCAGGCGTGATGGGACATTACGTTGGCGATATGACCCAGCCAATGCATGCGACGACCGACTATGATGGACAATCCATTAATAAGCCAGGCGTACACAAGTATTATGAAACGACACTGGTGGATCGCATCGATGACAACCACCTTTTTGACACGGCTCAGAAGATTGCAGGTGAAAGACGCAGTGGACTTGAACGCTCGATCGGCAATGATCTTGAGAACACTGAATTACAAAGAGTGTCCTGGGGCGAAGCTGAGGATGCGTTCAATGCTTTGGCGGCTGTATACGACAAGTTTGAAGCTTCATCCCCGGATGACCAGTGGCTAACGAAGGACCTAACTCCAAGGATTGCCCGCGCTTCTGCCTTGCTTGGTAAGATCTGGGATGTGGCTTTCACAGTGGCTGGAACACAGAACTTGCCGATTCAAAATGTGAACGCCGTGGATCCCGAGTGGATTCCGATGGCTCACAACTGACCGTAAAGCGAGCTGAATTTTATTTGAATCTGATAACCTCCGGCTGTTGTGTCGGGGGTTTTTAGTTGTGTCGCGATGTCAGGCAAGTCCAACTCTGGTGCGGTTTTCCGAGTGTGATGAGGCGCATTAAGGCCCCTGTCGTTTAGTGTCAAAGAGAGTAGCCAGCGGCCCGGAATTACAGTAAAAGATTTGGTCCTGATGTAATTATCCTCTAGAGAGATGGATACCGATGACAAATCCAAATCGCGCGGAAGTGATTGACCAGAATTTTGTGAATTGGGTCGGATCTGGTGACCTTCCTCAAACCCATACTCCCGTCAATTTTGCCAGCTCTGGATTAACACCAGCAGCGTTTATGGATATTTTTGAATCCCAGATGATCAGTCGTCATCTTGACTTGGCGGCACGTCGTTTCCGAGCGAGAAATCTGACCTTCTATACTATTGGAAGCTCGGGTCATGAGGGCAATGCGGTTCATGGTCACGCGTTTCGCCTGACTGATATGGCATTTCTTCATTACCGAAGCGGTGCGTTTTTTATCCAGCGTTCTAAGCAGCGCCCGGGTTCTACGCCGATCTACGACGGGCTTTTATCCCTCTCAGCCTCAGCCGAAGATCCTATTTCTGAGGGGCGGCACAAGGTTTTTGGTAGCGTTGAGTTGAATATTCCTCCGCAAACATCGACGATCGCCTCTCATCTACCGAAGGCTGTCGGGGCTGCTTTATCCGTGGGTCGTGCCAAAGACATGGGGATTGTCGCAAGCATTCCTCATGATGGTGTCGTTCTTTGTTCGTTTGGTGACGCGTCCTCCAATCATGCGACAGCTCTGGCTGCCATTAATGCGGCGGGACTGTGCGCATTTCAGGGTCTTCCTGTGCCCCTGGTCTTCGTTTGCGAAGACAATGGTATCGGTATCTCCGTGCCATCACCCCATGGTTGGGTGGAGCAGAATTTTTCGACTCGACCGGGTATTCGTTATCTAAAATGCGATGGGTTAAACCTCGTTGACTCCTACGCTGTTTCGAAACAGGCGGAAGACTTTGCTAGGCGTACTCGCAGGCCGGTGTTTCTGCATATGCGGACCGTGCGACTGTTGGGCCATGCAGGATCAGATGTTGAAACCACCTACCGCTCCCTTGACCAAATTCAAGCGACCGAGAGGCAAGATCCATTGCTTCATTCGGCTCGAATTGCTATCGAGCATGGCTTTGCATCTGGCAAAGATATTGTTGGAATTTATCAGTCTATTCGAAAACGCGTGGATTTCGTGGGTGAACAGGCTGTGCTGAGACCTAAACTTGAGACGGCAGCAGATGTTATGAGAAGCATCGTTCCGCCAAAAGGGCTGCGCCCTGCAATGCCCACTCCCGATGAGGCGACACGCCTTGCAAAACTTGGCCAGCGTGTGCGTCCCGGTCAGAAGTTTCACTTTGCGCGGCTACACAACCTTGGATTAGCCGACGTCATGCTTCAGTATCCTAATACGCTGGTGTTTGGTGAAGACGTTGCCAAGAAGGGCGGAGTCTACAATGTGACGACAGGGCTTTTGGATCTCTTTGGACCAAAACGCGTATTCAACTCCCATCTAGACGAGACAAGCATCCTTGGTAATGCCATTGGTATGGCGCACAATGGATTTCTTCCGATTCCTGAAATTCAATTCCTCGCTTATGTCCACAATGCTGAGGATCAAATTCGTGGTGAGGCAGCCACGCTGTCCTTCTTCTCATCCGGAAAATATCAAAATCCGATGGTGATCAGGATTGCGGGCTTGGCTTATCAAAAGGGCTTTGGTGGCCATTTCCACAACGATAATTCATTTAATGTGTTTCGCGATATTCCTGGCTTGGTTGTCGCGATCCCGTCAAATGGCAGTGATGCGGTGAAGCTATTTAGACAGTGCGTGCGCTTGGCCCATGAAGATGGTCGAGTCGTTGTGTTTATTGAGCCCATTGCACTCTACATGACCAAAGATCTCCATAAAGACGGTGATGGTGGATGGCAGTATGAGTATCCACCCTTAGGCGAAGAGATAAATCTTGGTGAGGTCTCCCGATTTGGTGACGGAAAAGATCTAGCCATTGTTACGTATGGCAATGGCTATTATCTGTCTCGTCAGGCAGAGCAAATCCTGCGCGAAGAGCACGGTGTCGATTGCAGGGTCATTGATCTTCATTGGATGTTGCCGCTTCCTGAGGAGGCTCTTCTAAAGGAACTTGAGGGTTGTCAGTCAGTCCTGATTGTCGACGAATGTCGTAAAACTGGCTCTTTGAGTGAACAGCTGGTGACATTACTTGTAGATAAAATCTCGCCGTTACCGGCGCTGCGGGTTCATGCAGCTGAAGATAGCTTTATTCCGCTGGGAGCTACGGCCACCGTGACGCTTCCAAGTCGTGAGTCAATCGTCGAGAATGCGTTGACCTTGGTTAAAAAATCTCGAGGCACTGTTGTGAAGCCGATGACACGAGGTCGGTCATGAAAGAGCGTATTGTTGCCATCTGTCCTGGTCGGGGCAGTTACACTCGTGACGAACTAAATTATTTTTCGAAGTATCGTCAGCACTTTGGCGGATTTATCGATCGCATGGATGCGCGAAGGCGGCGTTTGAATGAACCCACCGTGTCTGAATTGGATGGTGCAACGCAGTTTCAAGTGAATTTCCACACACCTGGTGAAAATGCATCCATCTTGATTCATACATGTGCCATGTTGGATTTCATGGCGATTGATCGCGAGCGTTACGAAGTCGTTGCAGTAACTGGTAACTCGCTTGGCTGGTATTTGACACTTGCTGCTGCGGGTGCAATGGATGAGGACTCAGCGTTTACGTTGATTAATACCATGGGCTCGATGATGCGCGGTGGTGTGGTCGGCGGTCAGGTGATTTACCCTGTGGTCGATGAAAACTGGGTGCAGGATCCAGAAAAAGAACGTCTTGTTGAAAAAGCCCTGAGCGACGTGAATCAGTCGGGTGAGGGGAGGATCTATTCAAGTATTTACTTGGGTGGCTACCGGGTTATGGGTGGCGACGAGGCCGGCATTCGCAAGTTGATGAAGCTTCTACCGGTTGTTGACGAGAGATATCCTTTCAAATTGATCAATCATGCAGCGTTTCATACGCCTATTTTGGACGATGTATCGCGGAAAGCATTCGAGGTCCTTGGCTCCAATCTTTTCAGGGCACCACAAATCCCGATGATTGATGGTCGCGGTAAGATCTGGCAACCTTACAGCACGGACTCTGGCGAGCTTCGTACTTATACGTTGGGGCATCAAGTGACAGCCGCCTACGATTTTACGACAGCGGTGTCGGTGGCTCTTAAAGAATTTGCTCCGGATCGATTCGTGTTACTTGGTCCGGGCGCATCCTTAGGCGGTTCGATCGGCCAAATCTTGATTAAAAACCAATGGCAATCTATTCGCTCGAAGAGTGACTTTTCCGCACGTCAGGATAAAGATCCCTATTTGCTCTCCATGGGGCGGCCTGATCAATGGGCGCGGACTGTGGGCTATCAGTTCAAAGCCTAGATTTTTGTCGAGGCCTATTGGTATCCAATTTGTAGTCGCAAAGTTGACGCATGCTCGTGGTATCCAATGATAACGGAAATCTCAGAAACGTTTTGTTAACTCTGAAAGAAGGAGCCTTCTCATGCCTCGTCGCTTCGTTGATCTTTCAATCTTTTTGGAAAACGACGTACTTAGTGATCCCCCGGCCTTCGCGCCAAAAATCCAGTATTTCAGTCACGAGAATACCTTTGATCAAATTGAGCCATTCTTCCCTGGTCTTAAAAAGCAAGACTTACCTGATGGCGAAGGTTGGGCCATAGAGATGGTTCAACTTTCAACGCACAATGGTACGCACTTGGACGCTCCCTATCATTTTCACTCCACCATGGACAACGCTCTTGGGCAGAAGAAGCCTGCCATCGCAATTCATGACGTTCCGCTTGAGTGGTGCTTTCAACCGGCCGTCAAGCTGGACTTCCGACATTTTGCTGACGGCTATGTTGTCACGGCTGATGATGTTGCCAGTGAGCTAACACGCATTGAGCACACTTTGAGTCCACTGGAGATCGTTGTGATCAACACGCGCGCGGGCCTTCGCTATGGCTTCGAGGACTATGTGTTGAGCGGCTGTGGTATGGGTTATGAGGCGACCATGTATTTATTGGAGCACGGTATTCGATTAACGGGGACCGACGCGTGGAGCTGGGACGCGCCCTTTTCTCATACTGCTGCGAAGTATAAGGATAGCCGCGACGCGTCTTTGATATGGGAGGGCCATAAAGCTGGTCGCGACATCGGCTATTGTCATCTCGAGAAACTACATAATCTGGAGAGTTTGCCGCCTAAAGGGTTTTACATCAGTTGTTTCCCTCACAAGATTCGTGGTGCTTCTGCGGGGTGGACGCGAGCCGTTGCGATCTTTGATGACGCGCTTATGGGGCGTTGAGTTCATAGGAGGATGACTGCATTTGCGCAGAGGGACTTCTGGAAGGATCTCCTAACATGTTAATAATTATAAGAAAAAATGCATCTCTTAAGTTCTTGGGGAGATGAGCCGATGATCTTCTCAATTGGGGGTGGATCATGGATTTAACGTCTCGCAATTCTGTATTAAGTAGGTCAGCGAAGCTTGCTGCACCATTGCTCATGGCTGCATTATCGTTCCTCAGTTCGTGTCGCGATCTGGGAGATACCGCGAAAACTAAATCCTTAAACAACTTTGCTCGTAATTCAGGAGACGTTTCGCGCAACGATTGTTCAGGTAATCAACAAATTGTCCTCGGCATTCGCCAAGAGTGGGATCATGTTGATTTTTCAGCTGTTGCAGCTGATAAAGTTCCTGAACTCAAAGCCGCACTTTCAAGAGCTCTGTCGGCAGTTCCCGAAAACCTACAGCACTTGTACTTTGGGCTTGGTGGAAAAATTGTGTTCTCGTCCAAACTGAATGAGCCTGCGAAGTCATCGTCTGACTTGACCTGCCAGCGTTCTGCCGCCAATGACTTGTTTACGAGTGAAGGCACAGGGCGAGTGGATGCTTGTTGGACCATCGACACAAAAACCGCGGATGTTGTTGTCCTAATGAACCCATCAGTGGAAAGCATCCAGCACTCCACGGTTCGTATTTTTGGATATCTTCTTTCGCAAATTCTAACCAAAATCGGCTTCGAAAAAGATGTTGTGGTGGCTCAGAAGGATGTCGAATTTGAAAAGCTGATGGATGCAATTGCAACAGCGGTTGTTGCAGATATCAAGCGCCCGGGCAGCAAGTATAATCTTGGTGTGAACGAATCTTTGGTTAAGTCCGAGCAGTTTAAGTATTTCGCGTTTGCGGAATCATTCGATTCTTTCTACTGCAATTCAGCACTCAGGCAATCAATGGCGCGCGCTGATGAGTTCCCAAAGACCTATGCTCTTTTTGTTCAAATGGATAATCAGTTGAGTCAAGTTAGGGTCTTTGAGGAAAGTGCGGCAAGCAACGCAGCTCGTAACGAACAATTCAAACTGGCCGGCTCTGAGGTATCAGCTGACTCCGACGGGGCACTCAGACTCGGTATTTTGGGATTCCTCTTCCGGGGTCTGGGCACTGTTGCCAGAGGCTTGGGTGGTGGACTACTTAAGGGTGGTGCTGGCATAATCGGCGGCGCTGGTAAGCTTTTAGGGGGTGCTGCCGGGGGTATTGGCAAATTACTCGGAGGCGCAGGTGGCGGAATTATTAGTACGATCATGAGCCTGTTTGGTGGCGGCTGATCCTTTAGTGACTCTCAATTTTGTACAAAGAGCTCCGGCGGCAAGTTGTCTCCGGAGCTTTTAAGTGTACCTGGGCCGATAGCATTGGCAGATCTTTGATAGGCATGTTAGAACCTTTCGGTCGACATTTTATGGGCTTAAGGCTGAATCGCTAGCCCCTTATTTGTGAGGCCAATTTATGCGTAATCCTCTCCTTGGAAGTCTAAAGTCCAACACAGCCCTACATTTTATCAATGGTGAGCTTACGGCTTCGGCCAACGGGGCAACGTTTGATTCGGTGAACCCGGCCACGGGTGAGTTGATCTGCAAGGTAGCCCTCGGGGGGGCTGTTGAGATCAATGCAGCCGTTGCAGCTGCTGATAAAGCATGGCGCGAAGGCCCATGGTCTAAGACCACGCCTTCTGAGAGAGCCACGATTTTGAGGCGGATTGGCGATGAGATCTTGGCCAGAAAGCAAGAATTCGCCGAATTAGAATCTTTGGATAGCGGCAAACCTCTGCAGGAGACGATGAATGGCGACATCCCGCGGGCTGCGTTTAATTTTCACTTCTACGCAGATCTTTGTCACCATCAGGTTAGTCCTAGCTTTCGTAGTGATGATGGTAGTCACCATACAACAATCAGGGAGCCTCTTGGGGTTGTGGGGTTGATTACTCCGTGGAATTTGCCCCTATACCTTGCGACCTGGAAGTTGGCGCCCGCCTTGGCCCAAGGTAACTCCGTCGTGTTGAAGCCTGCCGAACTCACGCCGCTAACAGCGTACGCTCTTCATGAGGTTTTGCTCAAAGCAGGTGTTCCGGCCGGAGTTGTGAATATCGTTCAAGGCTTTGGTCCTGATAGTGCTGGAGAGGCCTTAGTTAAGCATCCAGGTGTGAAGGCCATCTCTTTTACGGGCGAGACAGTCACCGGGGCTGCGATTATGGCGGCTGGTGCGCCCACCCTGAAAAAGATGAGTTTTGAATTGGGTGGTAAGGGTGCCAGCATCATATTTGCAGATGCTGACCTAGAAAAGGCCGCGAAGGTAGCAACGCGCGCTGCTATGCGCAATCAGGGGCAGGTTTGTTTGGCGGGATCGCGCCTACTGGTGGAAGAGTCTGTAGCATCAAAGGTGATCGAACTCGTTAAACAGGAGATCTCCAAGATTAAGATTGGCGACCCCTTAGACCCCGAGACGACTTTGGGAGCTTTGTGCGGCGTTGAGCATCGTAACAAGGTTTTGTCATTTATCGACCATGCAAAGTCCTTGGCAGGTGTAAAGATTGAGTGCGGTGGTAACGTGCCAGCCAGCGTGAACCAAAAGGGAGCATTCCTTGAACCGACCCTGATCACGAATGTTCCCCAAGAGTCGCGACTGATTCAGGAAGAGATCTTTGGCCCAGTTTTAACGGTACAGACCTTTAAGACTTTTGATGAGGCGATCTCAATGGTCAACGGCACGAAATACGGTCTAAGCTGCTCGGTCTGGACAAAGGATATTGATAAGGCCAATCATGCAGCCAACAAAATTCGGACCGGATTAGTTTGGATTAATAGTTGGTTTATCAGAAATCTTCATACCGCATTTGGCGGTATGAAGCATAGCGGAGTCGGTCGCGAGGGAGGGCAATACAGTTTGGATTTCTTCTCCGAAATGAAGACCGTCAGCGTCGCTAATCCGTTGCATGAGCGTCACGGTTTGGTTTGGATTTAATTTAAAATGAGAGACATGGGTTTCTCGGAAAGTAGTTTCAATTGAGTAATTTACAGGTAAGTAGCCGCTCGATCGCGGTATTCATAGATTTTGAGAATTTGGCACTGGGATTTAAGGATCGATCTGGAAGGTTTGAAATCAAGTTTGTGCTAAAACGCCTGCTTGAAAAAGGCAAGATCGTTGCAAAGCGGGCTTATTGCGACTGGAATCGGTTTCATGCATATACAGCGTCATTGCATGAGTCAGCAATCGAGTTGATAGAGATTCCTAAGCGTGCGCAATCAGGTAAAAATAGCGCAGACATTCGCTTGTGCGTGGATGCGATGGATCTTGCGTACAGCAAAGATCATATTGATACGTTTGTCGTTGTTTCAGGCGACAGTGATTTTTCCCCGTTGGTAAGTAAGCTTAAAGAGCTAGGTAAACACGTGATTGGAATCGGTATGAATGCCAGCACGTCGGCCTTGCTGCGGGATAACTGTGATGAGTTTATTTATTATGAAGATCTGGTTCCGGTGGCTGATGCGCCAAGCGCCATTGTTATGCCCCCTGCGGTCTCTGGCTCGAAGCGTGACGCGTTCAATTTGCTGTTTGAAGCATTGACCGCCTTACGTCGTGAGGACAAAGAGTTTTTGGGTGCCGCGTTAATCAAGAATACGATTTGCCGCATGCACCCGGGATTTAGCGAACGTCAATTTGGTTACCGCAGTTTTACAGGTCTTCTGCAGGATGCTCAGAAAGACGGTTTTTTAGAGCTAGCCCTTCACCAAAGGACTGGGACGTGGATCGTGGCTAGATTTGGTGATGAAATGAAGATGGCTAGCAACGTCAAGACGGAGTCCGTTGATGTCAGTTCTCCCAAACAGGATGAACCAGTAGTGGCCCCGTCCCCCAAATCTCATGTTCGCAGTACGCCCCGCGTTGTAAAGGCGACAGCGGTTAGTGAGGACGCAGAAGAGTCAACAGTTCAGGATTCGAAGTCAGTACGAGGCACTCGGCGCTCGTCGTCTGGGGCGCGCCCTCGCAGACGCACGCGATCTGAGTCTTAATGTTATTCACAAGGAAATATTAGCTATATGAGTTTTAAGGATGTTCTTGAGGGCGCAAAGCCCGCAAATTACGAAGAGAAAGCTTTGCTTTGTTCGTGGGATGAGTTTCACAAGGTGATCACCTCCCGCCGAAGTGTTAGGCTCTACGACACGACCGCGGTTCCAGAGGATGTCATCCGCAACGCCATTAATGCAGGTCTGATCGCACCAACGTCCAGTAATTTGCAGCAGACTGAATTTTATTGGGTTCGATCCGGGGAAAAAAAAGCTCAACTGATTCAAGCTTGTCTCAATCAACCGGCTGCCAAGACGGCACAAGAGCTGGTTGTTGTTATTGCCAGAACGAATACTTGGAGGCGAAATGCTGCTGATGTTCTGGCCCAGTTACGGACATCAGGGGCACCTAAGTCTGCGCTGAAGTACTACGAAAAAATTGTGCCTCTTGCCTATAACAATGGTCCATTAGGGCTATTTGGTTTAGTGAAACGACTCGTGTTTAGATTAAAAGGTATCTCTGCCCCGACACCGCGCGAACCGAAATCATTTGCCGACATACGCGTTTGGGCACATAAGTCCGCGGCATTGGCTGCCGAAAACTTTATGCTTGCCATTAGCGCACAAGATTTTGACACATGCCCCATGGAGGGTCATGATTCTGCGCGCGTTAAAAAGATCTTGGGTCTTGGGTGTGGGGCAGAAGTTAATATGGTGATTGCAGTGGGACGCAGGGCGCCGGGCGGCGTCTATGGGCCGCGCATGAGGTTACCGAAAGAACGCTTTGCATTCGAGGTTTGATGATTGATCGTCTCTGAAACGAGGAGTCTTTTGATGACGACCAAGACTGTTGCAGATATGGTGGAAAATATCCGTGCAATCTTAGCCAAAAACGGATTTCCTGGGAATCGCGTGGCGCTTCCAATGGAGCGTTTATATGAATCTGCCCATCGTGATGGATTGAATTTCAATAAGGTTCTGGCCGAACTTGAAATTCTTGGTATTGCAAATGAAAAAAATTCAGAGAAGATTATTTTTTTCGAGAGACAGCAACCTAGTGCGGAAGCTTTTTCAATGGATCGTTTGAAAGACCTGGACTTCTCTAACATGAGTACGGACGAGATGATGCGCCAAGCTAGCGCCATGATGCAGTCGATGTCTCCAGATCAACTGAAGAGAATAAAGGAAATGTACGATAGTTTGAGCCCTGAGGAGCGTGCCAATCTTATGGATATGGCAAAGTCACTGAAGAAATAGAGCCGCTTATTTCTGCCATGTTTTTTCAAAGTAAATTAAACTGAGACCGAAATCATCGCCCAGGAGTGTGGAATTAAGCGAGATGGTTAAGCGCATTGCTGAGTATGGTCGCGCTGACGCGCAAGCTATGTTCGCTGCAAAGGGTTTTTTGCATCTTATTGCGTTTGACAACCTGATGGATCAAGGAGGCTGCTAAGTTTGAACGGGTTTCGCGCTAAACTGTCAAAAAAGACAACACTGGGTGCTTTGTAAACGTCTAGTACCTTTTGAAAAATCAAAAATTACAGCAGGTTAAGACCAGGGTTCCGGTGGCCCTGGTCTTGCTTTTTAAAGGCATAGCCTAGGGTCTGGTGACTCTAGGGCCAATTGCTGCAGTGGATCCTGTTGATTCTGAGGGACGGTTATGAAGACATCTTTGGCTAATCTTTTTAGAGGTATCACTCTCGGTTTGCTTGTTTCGTTTGCAACCGCAGGGGCGATTGTTGCTCACGGCCTGTCTCAGGCAGATTCCCGCGCCAAAGAGTTGTCTGGAATTTCAGTCGACACAACACTAGATCTACCGTCAGGCTCACCAGCGGCGACTCAAGCGTCCATTGCATTAGCCGTGAAGAACTTCGGTATTCGTCTTCCGAAAAATATTAATGGTCCATTTTTTGATCCTAAACTTGAAGATCGTGGTTTGACCCTTCGCCAGGGCTTAGCCTCTGACCCTCTTGTGCTTATTGGGCGAGAGGCGTTTTCTAGTTGGGGTATGTTGGGCAGCACATTGGCGCACGAGATTGAAGTTCATTGCCGACAAAACTTTCTGGCTATTCATCTTCAAAATCTTGCTGGTTTTGATGGAACAGGTATGGCAGAGCGTGAGGCTTATCGCTACGAGCTTGCCAATGCAGAGCGCTTTGGTTTGGCGAGTTACGATCGCGAGTTAATCCGCAGTACAATGAGCTATTTTTATCCCGAGCAAGAAAGCAAATTTGCTCGCCGCTTTGTCCCAATGAAGGCGTGGCTTGACCGCTTGTCGGCGGTTGCATCGCAAGGCCGCGCGCTATAAGCCCAAAATTGACATTTTTATAAAATCTTTAAATCACAGTCCTCACTCTTGACGAGATCACGCCGATCCACGAGTTGGAGGATCTATGCGCATTACGGGGCTCCCGGCACATGCAATGCCAGATGCAATGACAAGTCAATCGTCACGTGGAGCGATGATTGATGAAATGCTTGCAATTGAAGCCTCCCAGGTGACGACGGCCAAAGGGAAAAAAGATCAGACTGTCGCCAAGAAAAACGGATTTGCAACTCTCGACTCATTACTGGGAAAACTTCAAGCATCTGCTGACGATATGAAATTACCGTCCGGATTTCGCAAATTGACAGTCGAATCGTCAAATCCAGAAATTCTTACAGGCGAAATCACGGGGCCGATTGAAATCGGAAGTCATACCCTAGAAATTGCATCTATGCCTCGCTCCCAGAAGGCCTTAGCTATGGGGTTTCCTGATCGGGATAAAACACCCGTTGGTTTTGGTTTTATGAACGTTATATCGGGTGATCAATCGCATGAGATTGTCGTAGAACCCAATGAAACTTTGAACGACGTCGCAAGACGTATTAACGACACGGTGGGCGGTGTAAGGGCTACGATCGTTAATACGGGAAGCAAAGACGATCCTTACCGACTTATGGTTTCTGCAATGTCCCCGGGTGCTGATGCGCGTGTTGAAATCGATCCAGATACGACGTTCATGGATTTCGGAGATAAGGTATCTGGACAGGATCTCACTGGCAAGTTCGAGGGAGTCGATTTTCGTCGCAACGGTAGTCAAATCGATGAGCTCGTAGACGGTTTAACTCTGCGCGCTGGTAAATCAGCTCCGGGCCAAGAGATAACCGTAAATGTTAAGCATGACGTTGAAAAAACAGCTGGCTCAATAAAAGAATTTGTCAGTCAGTACAATGGCGTTCACCAGTTCGCAAAAGGCACGGTTGCTCAGGAGAATCCAACTGATGCCCCAGTCGCCATTGTGGGTGATAGCGCTGTTCGGCAAGTCAATCGGTCGTTGCAAAATGCTCTCATGTCTTCAAACCTTGCTGATGTCGGCATCACAACGAATGCCAAGACTGGTGAGTTGCGACTTGATGAAGGTAAATTAAAAGAGGCTCTATCCAACAACTACGATGGCGTCATGAAAATCTTTGCTTCAACTGAGGAGGGGCCAGGACTGGCGTCACGATTAAGTGATACCATCAAGGCAATGAAAGACAGAGCTTCTGGTGGACTGGGTGGTCGACTTCTGGGCTTAGAGCAGAGAATCAGGAACCAAGATCTGGATATTCAGAAAAAAGAGCAGCGCTTAGCTGAACGCCGGACGCAGCTGGAAAAAAGGCTTGGCAATTTAGATGCAAGAATGGCCGGTCTTGAATCACAAGGACAGTTTTTATCCAGTCGCTTTGCCACAGCTAATCAATAAAATACTCGTTGATATTTAAATCGGTGTCTCGATTTGGCGTTGCTCTTTTAAGTTCTAAAACCGCGGTCGTCCCGAAACCGGGGCCCTTGCTTTCGAGAAAAATCGAACCCTCCATCGCATTTGCTAGTCGAGAGCAAAGCCAGAGACCGAGACCCTTGCCGCCTTTGACCGCTTTAGTGGTTTCAAAGGGCTGAAACTCAATTTTTTTTGCTGCAGTTACCAGGCCGATCCCATTATCACTAACGCGAATTTGAAGAGTATCATGGGAACTTTCGGTTACTTTGATTTCGAGACGACCTTTCGAGCGTGCGCCCTTTTCCTCAATTGCATCGAGCGCGTTGAGAGAGACGTTCAGCAAAATCTGGAGTACACGTGTGGCATCGGCTCGAACGTAGTATTGGTCGCTCACAAATGACCTATCTATCTGAATGCCTCGTAGCTTTTGCTCAGTGAGCGAGAGCATATTATCGATGATGTCGCGGACGCTACAACTGCTCGTTCGAATTCGCTCTGTGTGGATGTACGAATGTGGATCCTTGGCAATATCAGTCAGCATTTTTGTCATTTTTGATAGGGATGAGAGTGATTGAAATCCTGAGGTTCCCGGACTCATTGATTCGTCGCGCCCTGCGCTGCCTAGCGCCTGTTCCGCGCAAATATGGATCAATCCAACGATATTTCTAATTTCATGATTGGATGCGGCCAGAATACGTCCCGTGGTCGCCATATCCTCGGAGTTTTCCAAAGAACGCTGCAAAGACCTGAATTGCTTAAAGTGCTCGAGAGCATTTTTGACCCGAAGAACGAGCTCTTGATTATTGATGGGGCGCACAATGTAGTCAACGGCCCCCATGGAAAGACCCATAATGCGGTGGACGTCCTCGGGTAGGGCGGCTGTAATTAATAAAACTGGAATTTGATGTACTTGGTTAATAGGATCTCGAATCCAGCGAAGGAGATCAAAGCCCGTTTCACCAGGCATGCTGATATCGGAGAGCACCAAGTCGACCTCGGGAGGGCCCTTAGATAGAACTGCCTCGGCCGCGGCTACCGAGCTAGCTTTGAGAGTCCGGAAGCCGGCGGAATCAAAAATAGCCTGTAACAGCTGGAGGTTATCCTCATTGTCATCGACAATGAGAACAATGTTTTCAGGTCTTTCAGTGGGACCAGGCATTTAGGTTCCCTCGAGGTTGAGGGGAAACCTAGCAATGGACGGTATCGCAGTGCAAGTTGATTGGTCGTCCGATTTTTTAAAAAGCTTAAAATAATATTGCCTTATTTTAAATACCTGTTAGATAAATCCTCGAATCAATAATTCGAAAGGGTCTTAAAGGACCCAATTCAACGATACACATGGGGGCATCTATGTTTCGAAAAGCGGGTTTGATGTTTTTTTTGCTGATCATCACAAGCTGCGGCGCATCTACAGATTTACGTCATGAAAATATGGCGACGCTAAAAGAGCGCTGGGATCAGGCAAATGAACCGATCCGTATGTTGCCTTCCGATTATGAAGTTGTGTTTCAATCACTGCCACTTTCAGGTCAGCTTGATCGCCAGCCTTGGACAGATTCCTACTGGCCGAGCTATCGCGGTGGACTCGCTGCTCGTTGGCGAGATGACATCAGCGGCCACGATGTCAATCCCGTGACGTTTGATCAAGCCAGGTTGATGGAGCCTGCTCAGTTGTCTCGTCTTTCTCCGGCTGAGAAGTTTGATCTTTTTGTTGGTGACGATTCTTTTACTCTCTTCAACAGTGAGATCAAACGTACAAGTCCAGATGATGAGGCGTGGTTCGGGATTTGTCATGGTTGGGCCCCGGCGTCCCTTGCGTTCAAAGAGCCAAAGGCGATCACGTTGACTGGAGCGAATGGACTAGCGATTCCTTTCGGGTCCTCAGATATTAAAGCGCTTTTAAGTCTTTATTCTGCAGATTACGCTCAGGTTAAAAGTTGGATGCTCGCAGCGCGCTGTAATGATGATTTTGCAAAGAATCCTGAGGCAGAAAATAAACCCGGATGTCGTGATACGAACGCTGGAGCTTTTCATCTTGTATTGGCCAATTTAATTGGTATCAAAAAAAGAGGTTTTGTAGCCGATTTAACCCGTGACATCGAAGTTTGGAATCAACCAATTGCAGGCTTCTCCACAAAAGTTTTAAGCGAATCCCGCGGTAGGTCTCGAGGAGCCTCGTTTTGGACGGTACGTGAGGTCACAGTGGAAACTACGATTCAGTATGGTGCTGAGATTAGCCCAGAGTGGGCATCGGTAGGCAGTAAAATGATGACAAGAACCTACAATTATAGACTTGAGATCAACCGTCGCGGAATGATTATCGGCGGCGCGTGGCTTAGTGAGCAGCGTCCTGATTTTTTGTGGACGAACTCCACGCCTAAATTTGAGGATGGATCAAATAGAAGAGCGGGTGACAAAGTAATAAAATGGAGTGAGCTTTCGAAAATATACGAAGCTGCTACTACTGCGGAAAGCGATGCTCCTGAACTTTGAGGCGAAGCGCCAGAGGGTATAGTAGGGTCAACAAAGTAGTCTTTTGGCCGACAAATTCTTTAGAAATATCTACACTGACTTCAGCGGAAGATTAACGGTAAATATTGTTCCCTTGGGGCTTTCTGGCGAGACATTGACAGAGCCACCCATGGAAGTGGCGAGACCTTTAACCAACGTCAGGCCTAGTCCGCTCCCAGGCTTTTTTGAGCTTTCCGACGGAATCCTGAAAAACTCCTCAAATATTTGATCACGATAGACGTCCGGAATTCCTGGGCCTGAGTCTCTAACCTTTATCACCAGGCGTTGATCTATTTTTTCGAAATCAAGTGCGACAAATCCTGAATCAGTGAATTTACAGGCATTACTGACAAGGTTCAGGAGAATTTGTCTAAGTTTAGAAAAATCAAGTACAGCCTGGAAATTTTCGCGTCTGTTATAGTCGCGCATCAATTGAACCGGTTTTCCGACTAACAGACCCTCCGCGTTGGTTGCGACATCGTCAAATAGGTCATTGATGTGTGCAAAAGTCTCTTCGGTCTTCCATTTGCCACTATCCACTTGACCGATTTCAATCAAACCGTTGATCAACGAAAGCAGATTCGTCGCGTTACGATGTAGCACCGACAGATGTTTTCTTGTTGATGGAGTGATTTCTTTGGCGGTATCTAAAATTAGATCCGTATACCCCAGGATTGAAGAAAGTGGCGTCCTGAGCTCGTGACTGACTTGGGCGAGAAAAAGGCTTTTTGCCTCGCGTGATCGCTCTGCTTCTTGCGTTTGACGTCGCAATTCTGCCGTGTGAGCATCAACATAGGCGTCGACGGCCAGTAGTTGGTCGTACTTCATTAGACGAGAGATCGCGGTATAGGTCTGTACCCAATTATCAGGGTTCATTGCAAGACGTGTGGATTCAAGAGCGTCTAGAATCCTGTTTAGACGTCACTGTTGGGAGCATCCAATTTGGTCATTTGCACCGACAATTTCAAGCTTGATCCATTTTCCTTTTGAATTCATATGATCCTGCTGAAGAGTTTTAACGGAATCCGGAATTTCGCAGATCTGATTTCCATCCAGGAGTAAATGCTCCAAGTCTAAAAGATTACCTACCGATTCAATCGATCTTATCTGGTTATTTCTTATATTCAGGAATCGGAGGGTTTTCAATCCAGCGATCTGGCTCAAGTCAGAAATTTTATTGCTAGCGATACTAATAGCATCGATTTTTAGTAGCTTATCCATCCCGACAATCTCAGAGAGTTTGTTGTTTGACGCTTCGAGCATTTTTAAAGTTGGCTGAGACTGTGTAATATCAAGTCGTTCTAATTGGTTTGTATCAATCGTCAGGTACTCCAGCGCAAGGTGGTCCAAGGGTGAGGCATCTTGCACAAGGTTTTGGCTGAGGTAAATATTTTTGAGGTGTCGCAGCGACCTGATTGGCGATAGATCCGAAATGCCTGTTTTTGACAGGGATAATGTGTTCAGCATTGGTAGATCGGCAATTGGACGTAAATCAACAACCTGAGTTTCAGTTGCATCAAGCTCCTCGAGGCGCTTAAATTTTGCGACAGTTGAGATGTCGGAGATAGGGTTGTAGTTGATGTTGAGTTGCTTTAAGTCGGTGAGTTTTGAGAGAGGGCTAATGTCAGTTATCTCATTGCGGGCCAACGAAAGGCTTCGGAGTTGGGTCTCCTCTTCCAATGGTCTGAGATTAGATGCTGGATTGTGCGCGGCATCAAAGGGATCTGGAAAAATATTAAGATAGGTTTTCTGTTGCAAAAGTTCGGCGGCGAACTGGCAATTTTCCTCGTTTAGTCTCTGCCATACTTTCATCTCAATCATGATTGCGATAACGGTGTCGCGTTCGGCATCGTTGGCTGGGTGTAGGCAATAATCATAAAAAGATTTTGCCTGGACAGGACCAGAAATGCCTATGAATCCCAACATTGTAAGCAGCATGATGGTGATTTTTGCAGTCATTAGGATCGCCTCATAAAATTAACTCATAGGAATCAACAACCCATGATATTGTTGTCTTTAAGGGTGAGGGCGTCAACTAGGTACTTTTGTGGGGGTCATGGCTCATGACTGAGGATTTGAAACATTCGCGTCGAGACTTTGCCAAGGGGACACTGTTGGAGGATCAAGTTCCTCCGGATCCGTATAAACTGCTCGAAGAATGGTATCAGGCGGCAGTTGGCTCCGGCGAAGTTGACGCCAATGCAATGAGTTTATCGACACTTGATGAAGACGGCTATCCTGTAAGCCGCATCGTACTCATGCGAGGACTTTCGATAGAAGGTATTACGTTTTATACGAATTATTTGAGCGCAAAAGGTCGTCAATTAGATAGCAATCCTAAAGCTCAAGTGCAGTTCTTGTGGAAAGCGCTTGAGCGGCAGGTGCGGGTTAGGGGGCGTGTTGAGCGTATTTCTTCAGCGGAAAGCGATCAGTATTTTGCCTCTAGACCAAGAGATAGTCAGTTGGGCGCATGGGCGTCTCCTCAGAGTCAGTTTTTGGCGTCAAGAGAGGAGTTAGAGCAGCGGCTGCAGGAGCAATCGTCGCGCTTCAGCGGCGAGGCTTCAATTCCTCGACCGCCGCACTGGGGTGGATTTCGGCTGGTGCCGCTTGATTTTGAATTTTGGCAGGGGAGGCCCAATCGCCTCCACGATCGACTGAAGGCTTTCTCGAAAGATTCCGGCACTTGGAGTTGGCGTCGTTTGGCACCTTGAAGATATATTTTCTAAAATGAATTGGAGCTTTGACCTATTTGGCCAAAGCTCCTAACCACACACAGTCATTAGGGGGAGAGACTGCTCATTACTTCATCTGAGTCGGTGAAGCAGATTTACTCTTGCTTTGAACCGGAGTTTGACTTGGGCTTTGAACAGGAGTGGTTGGCGCCGTGCTAGTTGGCTCCTCGTTCTTTTCTGGATCTGACGTTTCAGTTGGCTTCTCAGCGTCTGGAATGGATGTGCCTTTGCACTGAGTACCAGCTTTTAAATCAATCACAGATGCATTTCTGGTCTCGTTTGCTGTCCCGACGTTCATGATGTCCAGGAAGAGGAACTTCATAGGGTCAGCCTTGACATCGCGTACGATAATTTCTCTAGTGTACGCTGGAGTTTCGCCTTTAGTGCCCATGCTCATGACAACGTCATGGATATGATGGTCATCTTCTTTTGCGCGAGATACGGTTAGAGAACCAGCCGCTTCACTGAGCACGCCAGCTTTTTCATATGCAAGATCCATGGTGGCAACAAATGTTCCGGTATTATCGGAAGCAAGTCCACGTTCAAAGTTTAGGTTTAACACTTCAACTTCATCGGAACGCTTAACGCTTGCGTCGACTTGCTCGTCAGCAAGTGGCTTCAATCTGATGGCTACGTTGCCCTTAGTGACTTTCATTCCATTTACTTCTGTTGCAGAGCTTGTGCCCTGTATATCTACGCCTAGTTCCATCGTGATAAACTGGGTGATGGCCTGCATTTCCTTTGCCAATCCAGCATTAATTTTACCTACATCAGCCTCGCTCAGTTTTGCCAGAGCAACGGTCTTTAGAATCATTCCAAGCATTTCGTTATTATCATCCAAGTTGAGACTAAGTCCGCTGGAGCGGCAGTCTTTGGAAGCATCGCTGTAGAAACTGTCAGTTATAACGACTGGCTGAGAGGATTTTTCAATGATGAACTTTCGGTACTGACGTACAGAATTGCGGAATGCGCCGACATAATCTTGACTTGCTAACTCTTTTACAATCAGATCAGCAGCTGTGGTGCGAAGGCCGTCGAGTTGTTTAAGGAAGTCTTTAGAACCGGCTAGGTTGGCTGAGCTTGATGTCGTTCCCTGCAGCTTGCTGTTCTTGGCATCCTTCTTAACATCGACATTGATTGAGCAAGATGCTGCGAGAGCTGCTGTCATAAGAGCTGCGATAATTCCGGTTTTCATACTAAGTCCTCCTGAATGCCTCTAGGCTGTGTTTATGTGTATCTTAGCCTAAGCAAGGATCTTGCCAACTCGGCGGCAACAGAGGAAATGCTTAAAAAACAAGTTAAAACGGGTTGTTAGGAAAAACCAAATCTGCGGCCAGGTGAGCGAAATGTCAGGATTTTTGACAAACTGCCAAATGGAGCCTGTCACAGCCGTCTAATTTTTTCCGAATAATAAGAGGATATCTCTGAGTTGACCTTAGTAAGGCAAAGTATCGATTATGTCATTCGAACCTATTGAAAAAAACGACAGTCAACAGCACTGGCTCAAGTCTTACGGACTAAAATCCCAAACCGTAAGTCTTGTGACGGGATCATGGATTGCCGTTTTCCTGCTTTTGGCTTTTTTCAGTGTAGACACCTACCTTGATGCAAAAATAAGTGATCCATTAAATTTCCAGGTTCGTAGGCTACTTGGCTACGCGCCGAAACAAGACGAGCGTCTTAAAATCTACGCGATCGATGATGATACGTTTGCCATGCTTGGTAAGCCGATGCCAAGTCTTGAACTATGGGGTGATATTTTAAGCGCTATAGCTGAGCGTCGTCCTCGGCTTATCGTCATCGATGCGATGTTTAGTGAGAATGCACCTGAGTTTTCTCAACGAGCCAAACTATTGTTTGAAAATATTGGATCACTCGGAGTGCCAGTGGTTACTGGTGGGTTCCCGGATGTTTCATTGGAGTTCAAAGTCCCTTTTGACTTGAGAGATCCCCGATACGATATTGGGACATATGTTGGTCCCGATCTCAAGCCGGAGGGGAGTGAAAGAATTCTCCGCGATCATGTCCCTCAATGGCAGGACTTATCTCCGGAGAAGTTTTATGGTCCCGGAAAAGTTCAACAGACTCTATTTAAGGATGTAGGTCATTTTTGGTTGAAAGATGAACACAAAGTGGCTCCCTTCTTAAGGTTTGCCGACAAAGTTGTGCCACACATGTCTTTGTTTGCAGCGAGCTCTCTTGAATTCAAAGATAGAAAATTAGTGATTGACGCTAAAGCAGTTGCATTGGACTCCGCTGGTAATATGCCAGTTAATTTTCTTCATCGAGGTGACGTAGCTATCAAAGGCATGGTGCGTTTAATTAAGGACGCCCAGGAAGGTTATGTTGCTGACCAGGTCAATGCAGGGGACGTCGTATTGCTTCTTCCGATGTATTACACCGGTAATGCAGACATGCGTCCGACACCCTTTGGTATGTTGCCCGGTGGAATCTATCTGGCGTCTTTGATCAATAGTGTTCTGACAGGCCGTTGGCTGCAGCCGGTCGAGGTTGGCGACGCACTGACCGTTGTGATGTCCGTACTTGCAGCAGCCTTCGCCTATCTTGCGCCAGCCCGTTGGTTCCTGCTTTTATGGATGGGAGCGGCACTCGGTCTCCTGGCAAGTTGTCAGATTATTTTTTCTGTTTTTGGTCTGGCAGTTCCCTACGTGCTCCCGATCCTGTCGGGTTCCGTGATTATTAGCCACATATTTTTTCTAAAGGTTAGGGGTTACGAACGGAAAGCTGCTGCACTGCGGGTGGCCCTCGAGGGCAGTGTCTCCCCAAGTCAGATGGATGTTATGAGTAAAAATCCCGACCATGTTAATTTAGAACCGCGAGAGCGCGTTCTAACGTTGATGTTTATCGATATTGTTGGATTCTCGTTATCGTCGGAAAATATGCTCCCGCGAATGGCGTTTGAGAATCTCAAAAATATTTTGGCGGAAATTTCGAATATTATTTATGCCCATGGTGGCGTTATTGATAAGACCCTTGGCGATGGTTTGCTTTGTTATTTTGGTTATCGACTTGAGAGTGATGAAACGGTTACGGACCATCCGGAAAAAGCGGTTCAATGTGCTGCTGAAATTCAGGAGAAGGTGCTAGCCGAGTGTCTAGAGGCAATAAAAACCGGTGCTCCGCTGTATCCAGTTCGCATCGGTGTCAACACGGCATCTTGTTACCTGGGCGATATTGGATCCGGTCGCCGTATTGAATTTACAGTGGTCGGCAATGGCGTGAATTTTGCTAAGCGACTTGAGTCGTCCTGTGACATCTTTAAGGTGATGATTGGTGCAACAACGTTCGACATGATCAAAGGTCTTCCTGTTTCTTCGGAAAATATTTCAAAAAAAATGATCAAGATCAAACATCACACGGAGCTCATTGACGCGTATGAATTTGCTCCATTGGCATTGCGCCAAGAAGATTGTGATCAGGCCATCCATGCTTTCCGATGGGCGACAAGCTTGCAGCGCGTACACGAGAGGATGCCAGTTAACGATACGGAAAGTCTCATCGTGGATACATCCTTGGGTCCTGCATCTGTAGTAAACTTCAGTGGCAAAGGCATCAGTCTATTGTTCAATTCAATGGTTCCTATCGGTGACAATGTTCAGTTGACGCTTGATAGTCGGCGAAATGGGCTATCGCGCGAACTCAAGCGAGCAGGGCTCGATCCCATTGTTGCAGAGTCGCGCTGGTGCTATCGCGCTGCACGTGGATATGTTCATGGGATGATGTTTGTCGGGTTGACCGTCGAGCAACAGGACGAATTCAAGCGGCTTGTAACATTATTCGCGTTTAGTGATAGCAGTGAAACGAGCGGAGGTGAAGGTGATGATACCGTTAAAGTTGGCTAAAGCATTGGTGGGTGTCTCGTTATTCACATTGTGTACATCATGTATGACGTTTGATCCTTCTGAAATTTATGGAGTTCGGAAACGGGGCGCCCAGACTCAGTTTACGGCGCCTTTTCAACATCCTGCGCCTTTGGGTTGGTTGAAATATCGTGCAGAAAATGCTGCGCGTATCGCGTTTACAGGGGGTTCCGATCTCATCGGTGGCGATCATGAGCGTAGTCGTCTTGCGTTAGGTTTTGGATTAGAGAAGGCCCAGCCCCTAGATGCGGGTGTTTATGGAAAACTAGGTAACTCGACCGTGTTTGTGGCTCATCGCCGTGATATTCCTGATTACGATCGCCTGTACTGGGTGATGATTCGTGTTCTTAGTGAAAAATATGGCTGTTTCATTAAGAAAAAAGTACCGCGAGATAATCAGATAGGATTTCAATGTCGCGATCGCAGGATGATTGTGATGCAGAGAGATATTTCTGGTGATTATGCAAAATTTGTCGGATGGCAGTACGATCAGGCCGGCAAGGAAGTTGTCATCACACAAGAGGCACGTCTGAAACAACAGCGCTTTAACCGAATGAAGCTAAGAAGTCAGCTCCCGTAGAACAGCCCTTACAGGGCTTGCATCAAAGCCATGAAGCTTCAAGGGGAGTGCGATCAGTTCGTACTCGCCATCCTGTACTTGAGAGAGGATTAGACCTTCAAGGTTTGCAATGCCGTATTTTCTAAGCATCTGGTGGGCTGGAAGGCTTTTAGATGAAAATGGGTCTACCGAAGGCGTATCAATCCCCACGAGAATGACTCCGGCGCGTCCAAGCACGTCAAGCGCTTCCGGGGAAAAGGCTGTAAAGTTTTCGTTAAAGTGGTCTTGATCCGGAAACGAATCGGTTCGAAATAAAATCCTCTTCATTCCTGATGCAATTGGCTTTTGGCAATCTTCAGGCTCAATCAGCGAGCGGCCAATTATACTGTGAACAAAGCAAGGCCCAATGTAGGGCGCCAGCGTCACCTGTTCTATGGTCACACCTTCCGGATGGTAATGCCTCGGAGCATCGGCATGTGCACCAATGTGAACTGTTGAGTGCAGGGTGGACAGGTCGATGTTGCTTCCTGATTTGATATCACAAAGAATCTCACGCCGCATTGGCGTGTCGCCAGGCCAAACAGCTATGGATTCTGAAATTGTGGGAGAGATGTCAAAAATTTTCGTCATAGTCTCTAACGTGCCTTTGTTTGGATCCGACCGCGGATGTCGTTAACAGCTTCCCGGTAATCAGCTAACAGTTGGCTTTCATCCCAGTCTGGAATCTCCCGATTCCATAGCGCCCAGTTGCCATTCACCATGACGTGGCTAACGTCCCGGGAACCCATGGAGTAGATGACGTTTGCCAAGGGTTGGTCTAGGGGTTCAGAGATGAGTGACCGCTTTAAAAGCACCAAATCTGCAAGTTTTCCAGGTTCGATTGTGCCGAGATCGTTTTGCCGACCCAAGACTTTTGCGGGTATGGTCGTCGCCATGGCCAGTAAATGATCCGGGCTTAAATGATCGTTGGGAACGTGATGATCCCTTGCCAGGAGTTCTGCAATTTTTAGTTCACTTAGAATATCTGCGCTGTCATTGCTTGCAGCACAGTCTGATCCGATGGCGAGGGGAATTCCAAGTTCATAAAACTCTTCGATTCTTGCAAGTCGGTCGTAAAACAAGGTCGACGTAGGACAGTATCCAACCGTAGAACCACTATCTTTGACAATTTTTAAATCGTCCGAGTCAGCACTGGTCAAATGCACAACCAGGGACGACTCCGACAAAGCTCCAGCCTTTGCGGCTTTGGCGACCGGTGAGAGGTGGTCACGATTTTTAACTCGTTCACGTTCTCCGGGAGTTTGAGAGAGATGCATGTGCAGCGGGATTTTATTTTCTCTTGCGTAATCAGCGCACTCTTTAAGAAGTTCAACAGAGACAGTGTCTGCAGCATGGGGGGCGATAAGGTGACTAATCAAAGGCCCGAAAGACGACGATTCGATAAGTTCCTTTGCTCTATTCCAGCTTTCCCGCCCGGGGAATGCTCCGCCCAAATCAGCTACAGTTTCCCCGATCCATCCACGAACTCCGAATGTTTCAAAGGCCCGAGCAACACCAAAGCTGAAATAGTAGTGATCCACAAATGATGTGACACCAGCTCTAAGTCCATCATAAATGTAAGAATAAGAAAGCGGCTGTAATATGTCGGGCGACAGACTTTTTTCTGCCGGAAACAGGACCGTTTCGATCATGTTCTCTTTGCAATGCCCCAGGCCGCGAAAGAAACCCATAGCAACATGAGTGTGCGCATTGAATAGGCCCGGAATCATAATGAAGGAGGAAGCATCGAAAAAAGCTGCTTCAGGTGCCTTTGCTTTTATAGTTGAGGTTGGTCCGACAGCAACAATCCGGTTTTCACGCACATGAACGGCACCGTTACTAATAGTCTCGAGAAATGGTCCTTGAATCAGGGTGGCGTGTCCGATGATAAATTCTTGGTGTTTCGGAGCAACAGCTGCAGATAATGAAAGTCGTTCACTCAAGCGGATTTTCCTCGAATATGGTGTTTACGATAGAGTAATCCCAGACCGAGTGAGTGTCCATGCGTGGATTGCGAAGGTCCGAGTCGCAAAAAAGAAAAACGGCTACGTTTCTAAACGCAGCCATTTCCCAGGTTCCTGAATCCGCTGTGCGCACAAAATCGTCGTGCTGATGCTCAGAGGACTAGTAGGTTAAAAAAATTTGTTACTTGATCTTAGCTTCCTTGAACACGACGTGCTTACGAGCTTTTGGGTCGTATTTCCTGAGCTCGAGCTTGTCTTTGCCCTTTTTCTTGTTTGTCGTGTAAAAGTATCCAGTACCAGCTGTTGAGACAAGGCGGATAAGTTCACGTGCGCCTGCTTTTGCCATGATTCGTCTCCTAAAATCCAAATTATATCCAAGACCTTGCGGGCCTCGGCCGTTAAGCGAGCCGAGGTTGTAACAAAATGTCTAACGCTTTGTCCATGTTTTTTTAGGTTTTTTCTGCATCGGTATTGCTCCGAGAGATCAAGATTTCAGATTGCCGGATTGTTAATAAAAAGTTTAATATTAACAGCAAATTGTCCTGTTTTTTCATCCGACCCCAAAAGATGGGGTTGGACTAGTTTAGTGCTGCGATGCGTTGCAAGGGAGTGCGTGTTTTGGGGCGTTTATTGCTGATAACTCTGATGTTTGCGGGCTTTCTTAGGCCTGTGGCGGCAAATCCCTTGGCGTTGCGGCGCTCGGTCTTTCGCATTGAAACATCTGGGCAAGAACGCAACTTCATCAATCCCTGGCGCCTAGAGTCTCCCGATATGTGGTCAGGTACTGGGTTCTATATCGGCGAAGGGCGTATCCTGACCAATGCCCACGTCGTTGCCAATGCTAGCTCAATTACTGTGCAAAGGGATGGTGATTCAAGAAAAGTGGCTGCCTATGTGCAGTTTATCGGACATGACGTTGATTTGGCTATTTTAGGAGTTCCCGATCCGCGGTACCTGAAAAATGTAGAAGCTCTGTCGTTCGGATCGATTCCCCGGCTTCGATCACCGGTCACCACAGTGGGTTATCCATTAGGAGGAGATCAGATTTCGATGACTGATGGTGTCGTAAACCGCATCAGTTATCAGACATATGTTCACACGGACGCAGACTCCCACCTACTGATCCAGGTGGATTCTGCCATCAACCCTGGAAATAGCGGGGGACCGGTCTTTCAGGGGCGAAATGTCGTAGGCGTAGCGTTCCAAGCTCTTACGAGAGCTCAGAGTGCTGGCTTTATTATTCCAGTCCCCGTCGTGGAGCGATTCCTTAACGATTGTCGCGATGGACGCTACGATGGCGTTCCCCATTGGGGAGTTGAGACTCAAGATCTTGTTTTAAACAATAGTATGTCCAGTCGTTATTACCGTCTGCCGAAAGGCGACAAGCGAGGAACTTTGGTCGCGAGGGTTCTCCCATGGTCTCCGGCGCGGAGTATTCTTCGGCGAGGGGATATTTTACTGTCTATCTCCGGCAAAGATATCGGTGTGGATGGTCGCGTTGCGTTCGAAGGCGAGCGGGTTGACTACGAAGCGCTTTATGATCTTCGGCTTAAGGGCGAGAGAGTTCGCCTCGAAGTTTTGAGAGATGGAGCGATCGCCAATCTTGAGGTCGATGTCGGACAGGGATTGCCTCATCAATATTCTGGAAGAATCTTCTCAAAACGCCCTCGATACACGGTCTTTGGCGGGATTGTGTTTACGGCACTAACGATGTCGGTCATGGAGGTTTGGGGTGATTCCTGGGAAAAGAAGGCCCCACTTCTCCTGCGGTATCTTGTACGTAACCCCTTTGATGTTGAGGAGGCTCTCGATCGCGACGAACTCGTGATCGTGAGTGATGTTTTGTCAAATCGGGCAAATTCATTCGTCGAGATTACTAGTCCGGTTGTTGATAAAATTAACGGTCAAAAAGTCAAATCTGTACAAATGGTGCACGATATCTTGAAAAACTCGAAAGAGGAGACCCTCCGTATTGACTTTATGTTCGATAAGACACCTTGGGTTTTCAGTTTGGCGGAATTGCGTTCCGTCCATGAGGAGACGAATCGCCGCTACGGGGTGACACCTGCATATTGGCTTGAATCATACTCGGTGGATGCCGCCATCACGCGGGAAGGTGTTCAGTGATCAAAGTTCTTTTGCTGTTATCCATCGCTGTGACTCTCATTAGCGCTAAACGGCCTTCAAAAAGAACGCTTACCGCCAACACGGAACAGGACGCTTCAGAGTATGAAAGAAGCGTCTTACATTTGACTGTAACCCGCGCGGTGCCTGACCCTGACGCTCCGTGGTCGACTCAGAATTTGGACGTGGCAGGACATGCTGGGATCGTTGTCGGTGAAAACAGGGTGTTAACGCAGGCGTCAATCTTATCCAATGCTGTATATATTCAGGTGCAGAAGGTCGATGATGTTGAGAAAGTGCCGATGCGGGTCGTGTTTGCAGATTACGAGGCCAATCTAGCCCTATTATCGCCAGTTGATGGGCGAGCGCTTTCAGGTGTGAGGGTCATGCCGGTCGGGCTGGACATTGCAATTGGCAGTGACGTTGCAGTACTTTCCATCGAAAATGAACGGCAGCTGCGTCGGGCAGACGGGCGAGCCATGGAAGTCCGCTTAAGGGAGGCAGCCACCTCGGGTCTTATTGTTCCCATGTACTCGATTACAGGGCTTAATCGTCCAACTTGCAAATCGGATCCGGTCATTAAAAAAGGGTTTTTAATAGGAATTTGTTTTGGAGTTTCTGAAGGGCAACCTTTGGCTGTTACAGCTGGTGTTCTCAACCATTTCCTGAAAGACCAACTCTCCGCAGAAACCTACCGCGGTTTTGGCAACCTAGGGTTGGCGTTAAATCCGGTACGAAGCCCGTGGCAGCGTAAAATACTCGGCGTACCCGTCGGTAAAGGCGCCCTTCGAGTTTCAAGCATGAGTGATACGAGTCCCTTTGGTGACTGCGTTAAAGTGGATGATGTGCTTCTGGCTGTTGATGATATTGCAGTCGACCATCGAGGTTTTTATTTGCACCCGCGCTGGGGGATGTCGCCCATTGGACACTACATTGCAGGTAAGTATGCCGGAGAAACATTGAATCTGCGTCTGTCGAGACTCGGGAAAGTTACGAACTGTAACAGAATTCTCAGACGTTATTCCAATCAAGATCGCCTGGTTCCAGGCCCTAGTAATACGGCGTCATTACCGCATCTAGTTTTCGGAGGCTTGGTCTTCCAAGAACTGACGGTTGATTACCTAGCCACATTCGGCCGTGATTGGCAGTCAAAGGCACCGAACCGTCTTCTGTTCATATATAACTATTTGAATGATTCAACGCTCACGCGGAAGCGAATTTTGATGTTAACCAATGTCCTGGCTGACGAGTTCAATACAGGCTACGAAAAGATGACTCATTTGATACTCGATTCTGTAAATGGCCGCCCGGTGAACTCGATTGATGAGTTAAAAATAATCCTCAAATTGCCCGGCGAACAGCGATCCGGGGCGGAATATGCTCGGTTTCTCTTCAAAAACAGTTTTGAGGTGGTCATCCCGTATGACGGCCTTGAGTCCAGTCACAAACGAATTGCCAGAGCTTACTCTGTGTCTCAGAGTTCAAGCTTCTTCGCGCGTTAGTGAGTTGAAGCATGGATGAATCGGATTCGCAGATTATAAAACGGTTACGCTCGACGGGGCTGGACTTTGCAGTTCATCGATTTCCCTACGAAGTTGGGGGAGGGACGGCGCGATCAAGTCGCTTGCTTGGAGTTCCGGAATACGCTGTCGTCAAGACGCTAGTATTTGAAGATGATCAGCGTAAGCCGCTGGTCGTACTGATGCATGGTGACAAAAATGTCGACACGCGAAAATTGGCGCAGCATCTTGGCTTGTCTAAAATTTGGTCATGCGCACCTGAGGTCGCTGAAAGCTTAAGCGGCTGGCCCGTTGGATCGACCAATCCATTTGCATTAAAAACATTGATGCCGATCTTCATGGAGAAGTCGGTGCAAAAGCTACCGACCATGTATATAAATGGAGGCGGTCGCGGGTTGTTGGTTTCCATGGCACCCCTCGATTTTATGAAGGTCGTTGAGGTCAGGCTTGTTGATTGTGCGAAAGAAAAGCCTGTGGTAAGTTCTAAAACACCATAATCATTACTAGAGGTGTCGTTGGTATGAAGTCACTGCGCTGGCGTTTGATGTTGATTGCTGGGTTAACCCTCTTCTCATTTTACATCCTGATTCCCACTGGCATTTACATGTCGCAACCAGCTGAGCTGCGCAATGATCAGGATCATATGAAAAAAGTACTTCCCGCCTGGCTCCCCAAGGGACACTTAAATCTTGGTCTGGATCTCCAGGGTGGTGTTCAGCTTGTGCTGGGTGTGAACTTGACGCAAGCCGTTGAAAATCGTTTGGGGCGAATTGGTACCGACATTGGCCACTGGGCAGAGCAGTCTGACAAACCTGTAGGTGTGAAGACAGCCTACGTGGTGAAGGGCGAGACCAAGTTACGGGTTGAGACCACGCCGGAAGCCGACAAGGATCTCATCACTAAAGCGATCGATAAAGAGTACCCATCTCTGCAAAAATCTGGCGGAGAAGGAACATTCATCGACTTTACATTCCGAGGCGACCAGATTCAGACCATTAAGGACGGTGCTCTAGAACAAGCCGAGCGCGTTGTACGCAGTCGTGTCGATAAGTGGGGCGTTACCGAGCCTGTTATCAATCGACGATCTGATGGATCGATCATAGCTCAGCTTCCAGGATTTAAAGACCCAGAGAAGGCGAAGGAACTGTTGGGTCGGACAGCTCAGCTCAAATTCAAAATTGTGGATGACGAGTTCCGCGGTTTGGAAGCACTTGCCGGCAAGCTGCCACCGGAAGTGCAGCTAGACCGTACAAACGGTATGGCACTTGTCAGCGCAAGTCGTGAGAAAATTTTTGAAGTCACCAAAGGCATCTTGCCTGCAGATCGCGAGTTGTTACTGGGTCGTGAGCTTCTTGCGGGTGGAAAACAGCAGTTTCGCTCCTACGTTGTCAAAGCAGCCACAGAGATCACTGGCGATGACGTGATGGATGCGATGGCTACTGTAAATCAGGACGGCATGGATCAGCAGCCGGCAGTATCTCTGCGTTTTACCACGATTGGTGGAAAACGTTTTGAAGAGGTCACTGGTGCCAATGTCAGAAAACGCATGGCTATCGTACTTGACGACATTGTTGAAAGTGCGCCGGTTATAAATGGGAAAATTCCAGGCGGTAGCGCCATGATTACCCTTGGTGCTGGTTTGGATTACCAAGCGATGATTGAAGAGGCCAATCAGCTATCGATGGTTCTCAAGTCAGGTGCGCTTCCAGCATCGATCACGATTCTTGAGCAACGTCAGGTTGGCGCGACTCTTGGACCTGAACTCGGCAAGTTAGGTGTCAAGGGCGTCGTGGTTGGTCTTATGTTGGTCTTTACGTTCATGATCATTTACTACAAGCGCCCGGGCATGATTGCTTGCTTTGCGCTGATTCTGAACGCTATTTTTCTTCTTGCGTCCATGTCGATGTTTGGTTTTGCGCTAACTCTTCCTGGAATCGCCGGCTTCGTTCTGTCCTTGGGAATGGCTGTTGACGCAAACGTATTGATCAATGAGCGCATAAGAGATGAGCTTCGTGCGGGTAGATCCCCGCGGTCTGCCTTGGACAATGGATTCAAGCGAGTGTTCTGGACCGTTATGGATTCTCACGTCACAGCGATCCTGGCCTCTTTGGTATTGCTGAGCACGAATACCTCTGGACCGATCCGAGGCTTTGCAGTGACGCTGGCCATCGGCCTCGTTCTGTCGTTATGGACGGCTCTTTATTGCTCACACGTATTTTTTGATTGGGCTCTGTCCCGTCAAACAGACACAGCAGGAATCCTGGCTTGGCTGGGTGGTGAGAAGGCGAAGAAGGTCCACCATTTCAACTTCAACTTCCTTCGATATGACGTTCCCGCAACAGTCGTCGCTCTCCTCTTGTCGCTGGCTGTTGGTGTTGTCGGCTTTACCAAGGGACTGAATTGGTCGATTGATTTTGTCGGGGGTACCGAGGTTGAGGTCTCATTTGCTGAAAGTGTGACTCCGGATCAACTGCGCGAGGCAGCAACCAAGGCTGATATTCACGACCTTACAATTCAAGGACTCAAGGGTGGCGACAAGGACTACCTACTCAGATTTGAGGAGTCAAAAGCTCATTCGGGTGATTTGACGGCCGCAGAAAAAGACGCCGCACACGTTTCGGGTGGTGCCAAGGTCAATAAGTTGCAAGATATAATCAGACAAGATTTGGCGGCTAAAAAACCCTCTGTTACTCGTGTTGATTATGTTGGTCCGCAAATTGGTAGGGAGCTACGAAATCAAGGTTTTATTTCCATGGTTTACGCAGTCCTGTTTATCATGATCTATCTGGCTTTCCGCTTTGACTTCCGATTCGGATCCGGTGCGGTTTTAAAATTGATTCCTGACAGTTTTGCGATGCTTGGTTTTTATTTGTTTTTCTGGCGATCATTCGACTTGACCGCGATTGCAGCATTGTTGACTGGTATCGGATACTCTGTAAACGATGTTATTGTAGTGTTTGACCGTATTCGTGAGCGAATGCATAACGAGCCAGGCAAACCTTTTGCTGAGCAGATCAATATTTCTCTTAATGAAACGCTGACGCGAACCATTAACACGTCTGTCGTCACGAACCTGTCATTGATTGGTATCATCATTTTCGGACCTGAAAGCATTCGAAACTTTGCGTTGGCGATGTCTGTTGGGATTATCTCGGCGACGCTGACGACAAACTTTGTGGGTAGTTCCTACTTGCTGTGGATCGATCGTGTGATGAGTGCTCGCAAGAAGGGTGCAGTGTCCCATCAACCGATGCAGCATGGCCGGAGATCACCCGTTTAAATAGCGGTTAGTGTCTAGCTGGATTTGGGCTAGTCAATCTGATTGTGGCGCGCCATTGAAGACTGTGCGCGTCATGATGCCTTTGGTCCAGCATCCGAAGGTTGACTGGTCCTCGATTTGATTTCCTGCCATCGACTGCTGATCGCGGTGTTAGCGCGTGAGTTGGATTGTCCCAGCTGAGACTGACGACCTTCAAAATAGCGAGTTGTTGCCGGTTTGAATCGTATGTCGGTATTGAGCTTTTGACTGATAAAAATGGCTCCATCGATGCCCAATGCCAAACAATCGTCTGTGGTTCCAAGTTTTATAACAATATCAAGAATATTTAAAAGTAGATCCAGGTCTGAAGGGTTTGCGTCGTCCCGGCGACCAAGTGCTATCACTGTATCAAGCATTTTTGCATGTACAAATGGTGTTTGCATGACGTTGGGGCTCTTTAGAGCATCCATAATAATCTCTCTTACGAGTTTGGCGTCCTCAGCGTGCATGTTTTGGTAATTCATGTTGCTCATGAGAACCCAGGCCTCCTCAAAGCGTTGGCTGCTGTGGTTCAAAGCGTGAGTCTTCAGTTTTGGAATATTCCTGAGTTCGATCTTATAGACGTGAGCTTGATTCAGTATCTGGCTTGGGTAACCGATCTGGCTGATGGCATTTTTAATGAGATCAAGGAAGGACTCATCTTTAGCACGGTCTCGTACGGTTGCGCTGGCTAAGCGCTCAGTCTCAGAAATGTAGATTTTCTGTAGTAGTCGCAAAGCATGGTCTTTTTCCTTAAATCCATACCAGTTGTAACTGATGATTGACTCAACAACGCGACGTTTATCGTGAAGATTTTCGGTGGACTGTGCCTGCATCGACAGGAGATTTAGAAGTCGCTGTGCTTCGGGTCTTGGGTCGTAATCGATAATTCTGCTTCTGACAGCATCTAGATCATAATAGCGCTGTAGACGGGGGACCAGTTGCTCGAATTTTATTGCAAATATCAGATGCTCCCCGTTGAATTCATCCTTCAAGACGTGAGGGGTTGTAATAGACGCGATATGGGGCGCCTCTTGGAGGATTCGGTCATGAGCCTCGCGACCAAGCCACAAAAAGTTACCGAGGCTGTGCGTTTTTTTCATTTCGTTTAGAAGTGACCACTGAGTATCAAGCGGAATTAAATCCATTTGAATGCCATATCTCGTTGCGCTTGGCGTATTGATCAGGCTTTGATCGACCCACGTAAAATCAAAGTGAAAAAACCAATGGTTCTTGCGTAAAAGTGGAATGATTTGATTCGTACTGACGATTTTTGCAAGACCTGGATTAACAATTGGCAGTAAAGAGACAAGTCCAGAAATTCGGCGTTCAATGATTGGTCCGGCGTCCAAATACAGTGCAGCAAATAGATTTAATGCATCGACACAGGGTCGAGCACTTTGCTCGGGGTCAAATGTGCCTATGATTTTTTGTCCCACGTTGTTGAGGTACAGTGTTTGACGTTGTGTTATCTGATTCACCATGTTGGTAATTTCATCATTACGAATTCGTAGCAGTGTCGCGGGAATGCTATGAGTAACTTGCGATTCGGGGTCGTGGTCGATTGTAAATGCAGTCGTTTTGAGACCAACGGTGGCGGCCCAAACATCATCAGGCGTCGTTTTCCGGCGAAGCATTCGTTTAGCACTGACTGCGGCAAGCTTTGCTAAGGTGGTATAATGCTCTTTGTCGATGCCATACTTGGATATTTTTGCCCAGATAAATACTAAGCTCGCACATGCATAAAGATGAATCGTATTGAGTAGATTTGGCCATATTGCCGAGGCTTCAGGCTTTAAGCCGAGGATAAAGGATAATATTGTGAATGTTTGTAGGAAGACAGCGGCTGACGTAATAACCCACATGGATAGGTCATCATCCTCGTTTTGTAAGCGATTGGCTAATGAAGCGATAGGGGTTTGACCTTTAAAACTAAATTTTGGATGCCACGCAAACCACATCCATACACCGAGAAGAATGGTGAGAAGTGTGAGTGATTGCCAAACGACGATAGCCGCTAGCAGTGTGTCAATGGGCCAAAAGTTCTGAATTGGCCATGCGAGTAGTCCCATTGATCCAGTAGATATGGCGGCGACCCAGGGTAGGCGAATCATCACAGGATGTTTTACGTTGAGTCCGGGACGGGCGATTTGAATTAAAAGCCAAGACGTCCATGATTGCAGAGTGACCGAGCTGAAATAGAACGCGGCGGCAGGTAACACGCTGCGCATGTATAGAGCTGTGGCCACGGCTTGGATGATTGCGGTATAGCTGACCAAGGTGTGATAATCCTTGAATGGATTACTTTGCTTCAGGAATATGCCACGATAAAGTCCTGAATAGAAGGCGCTCGTTATGAGGGTCCCGAGTGAAAATGAGACAACTAGAATCGCAAGCGGGCTTGTATCACTGGGGACTTGTGGTAATACCCGCAGAATCGTGAATGTACCCATCGTCGATAATGATAATGCCAGCACTAGGGTGACAACTGCTGCTTTTGGCTTGTTACGCCAAATCATTTGTTTGCTCCCCCGTGTTTTCGGAGGGTGCCACTAAATTTGATAGTGAAGATGGTGCCCCGATTTTTATTTTTGCTGACTTCAATGGTGCCGCCAAGGTCTTGAAGAATTCCATGGACGATTGACAGACCAAGTCCAGTGCCTTGTCCAGGCTCTTTCGTTGTGAAAAATGGCTCAAAGATTTTGCCCAGGTGCTCTTGTTTGATACCTGTACCATTGTCGATGATCTTGGTCGTCAGGTAGTTGGTTTTGCCAACGAGTTCGTTAATGGTTTCCACTGTCAATGTGCCGCCCTTTGGCATTGCCTGAAAGGCATTACTGCAAAGATTTAGAAAAATTTGTGTGAGTCTATTGGGATCAGAGTTCAAGACATGATCCTCTGCATTTAGTTTAAACTTGATTTCGCAGCGACGATCTTTGTTGTGTCCAAGGTTTGCAAATTTAACTGCATTTGTGATGACGTCGTGGACATTGCAATCTACCAATTTGGGATTGAGAGGGCGTTGGCGCGAGAAATCCAGAAGATTTTCTACGATCGTCTTACAACGTTTGGCGGCAGCTTCGATTTCCACGACATCTTGGTAATGGGTACTTTTAGAATCCATCTCCTTTAGCAGCATTTGCGCAAAGACCAGGATGCCTCCAAGAGGATTATTTATCTCGTGTGCAAAGCCTCCAGCCAGCTGTCCTACGGATGCAAGTTTTTCGTTCTGTGCTAATCGATTTTGCAGGTTTTTGGCGTCTGTTCTATCGCGGTAGATCTGTACGGTTCCTTTCTGTCCTGACTCTGAGTGTAGTCTGCGGGTGGCTACTTCATACCATCGATCGTTTTTACTGTTAAAAATTTCGTAACCCGGCGTACTTTTACCTGGTTTTGCCTTGATCATTTGGCAGTTTTCACAAGGGCTCGAACGGCCCGCAAAAACGCGGTAACAAGACTGTCCAACCAAGTCCTTGACGCTGGCTTCGGCAATCTCTGCCATGGCCACGTTCGCTTTAGTAATTTTATATTCGTCATTAACCATGATGAATGGGTCAGGGATGGCGTCAATTGTTTCGATCCATTGACGTTTGAGTTGCTCAACAAATTCAATTGTTGTCCGTTCAACGGACAATGATGAGACTTTTTTCCGTGCAGCTGAGGCCATGTGTAATTCCCGGAAATAAATAAACTTTGGAAGGTGTATCGGTATTTTAGGGCGCTGACCTGAGTTGACTCGCTCTGGCTTACTGTTTGCTGGGCTTGGTTAATTAGCAAGAACCGCCAAAATAGCTCTGTGGTTCCCTAGCTCTAGGCGAGCGAAGACGATACTAAAAAGATTGGCTGTAAATCCGGGAGATTTACAGCCAATCGCTGAGAATGAGGAGAATCAAAGCGCCTTAATGATGGATATGGGTGTCGCCTGCCGCGACTTCGCTTTCAGTGATTCGTTTCAGCTTCTCAAAAAGTGCGTCCTGGCGATCTTTTTCTTCCTTCTTGAAGTCCTCCCAAGCGAGGGCATGCATCAAGACAGAGTCCATGTGATCAACGCAAACCACTTTGATCTCTTTGAGAATATTTTTTGGGATATCGATGAGATCCTTCTCGTTTTCCCGAGGGACGATGACCTTGGTAATGCCACCACGGTGCGCAGCCAAAATTTTCTCCTTTAGGCCACCGATAGGTAGGGCACGTCCGCGAAGCGTGATCTCACCTGTCATAGCGACATCCTTGCTGACCGGGCGTTTTGTGAAAGCGCTGGTCAGGGCTGTTGCCATGCAAAGTCCAGCCGATGGGCCGTCTTTTGGGATCGCACCTTCCGGGACGTGGATGTGGATGTCGACTTTGTCGTAGAAACCCTCTTCCAATTCCAGGAATGCAGCGCGTGAGCGTACGTAGCTCATAGCTGCCTGAGCAGACTCTTGCATGACATCGCCAAGTTTACCAGTGATGGTCAACTTACCCTTACCAGGAACCGTTGTGACTTCAACAACGAGAAGGTCGCCACCAGTCTCCGTCCAGGCCAAGCCCGTACAGATACCAATTTCATTGGCACTGTTTTGCATACCGACACGGTGGCGACGGGGGCCAAGGTACTTATTGACAGATTTCTCAGTGATGGTCTCGGATATCGAAATCTTGGGTCGTATAACGGATCCTTCAGCTGTCGCTGACGATTCCGCCGACTCTTCCGCGCTCTCTTCTCCAAGTTTTAAAAGGTGTTTGTGAGCCACCTTACGGCAAACACTTCCGATCTCGCGCTCAAGATTACGTACACCCGCTTCGCGCGTGTAGTACGTGATGATTTCACGCAAGGCCTTTGGTTGGAAGGTTATTGAACTACCTCCCAAGCCATTTTCCCTCAGCTCCTTGGGAACAAGATACTGCTGGGCAATCGCTAGCTTCTCTTCTTCCGTATATCCAGTCAGCTGAATGATCTCCATGCGGTCTAAAAGAGGCTTAGGTATTGTATGAAGGTTGTTCGCGGTGGCGATAAACAAGCAGCGAGACAGGTCGTAATCAAGATCAAGGTAGTGATCTACAAAATTATGGTTCTGCTCTGGATCAAGGACTTCCAGCATGGCGCTCGAGGGGTCGCCGCGGAAGTCTTGACTCATCTTGTCAACCTCATCCAGCAACACAACTGGGTTTGATTTACCAGCCTTTTTTAATGCCTGAATGATCTTGCCTGGCATAGAGCCAATGTAGGTTCGGCGATGACCTCGAACCTCTGCCTCATCGCGAACTCCTCCAAGGGATATACGAACGAAGGGGCGGCCCGTGCTTTCTGCAATGCTGCGTGCCAGAGATGTCTTACCAACTCCTGGAGGGCCAGCAAGGCAGAGAATTGGGCCTTTCGCCTGTTCGCTCAACGCTCTGACTGATAGATACTCGAGGATGCGGTCTTTGACTTTCTCTAGACCGTAGTGGTCTCTATTTAAGATATCCGTGGCGACTTTGATGTTATTTTTCTCAGTTGCGTATTCTGCCCAAGGAAGGGAAAGAACCGTGTCGATATAGTTTCTGACAACGGTGGCTTCCGCGCTCATGGGTGACATCAGTTTTAGTTTGCGAAGTTCCTTTTGGAGCTTCTCGCGAGCCTCGGCCGATAGAGCTTTCTTCTTGATCTGCGCTTCGAGCTCTTGCATTTCTGCACGGCTATCGTCTTTTTCGCCAAGCTCTTTCTGAATGGCCGCCATTTGTTCGTTGAGGTAATACTCTTTTTGGGTCTTCTCCATCTGGCGTTTTACACGTGCACGAATTTTCTTTTCGACACGCATGATTTCAATCTCAGACTGGATGTAGCCGTAAAGTTCTTCCAAACGAGCTCGAGGGTCCGTTTGCTCCAGGAGTCTTTGCTTATCTTGTAGCTTAAGGTTCGTCAGGTGGGAGACCAATGTATCAGCTAGCTTCGACTCGTCCTCGATGCCTGTGATGCTTAAAACCATCTCCTGTGGGATGCGCTTATTGAGGCGGACGTAATTGTCGAACGCCATTTTCACGGTGCGAACAATAGCTTCGTTTTCGATGGTTCCGGTGGACTTCTCCTGAAGTTCTTCTGCTTCAACAAAAAAGAAGTCATCGGAGTTGACAAACTCAGTGATTCGCGCGCGGCGCTGGCCTTCCACCAGTACTTTAACCGTGCCATCAGGAAGTCTAAGAAGCTGGATAATCGTCGAAATCGTCCCGACTTTGTAGATGTCGTCGGCCGTAGGATCGTTGGTTTTTGCCTTCATTTGCGCAGCAAGGAAGATTTCTTTGCTACCGCTCATGGCTTGTTCAAGTGCGAGGATGGATTTATCGCGACCTACGAAAAGAGGTACGACTGTTGACGGGAATACAAGAATTTCCCGGAGCGGCAATAGTGGTATGCGCTTGCGACGGCCGTTCGGATCTTGCGGTGTGTTTGCACTCACGATGCACCTCCTTGTTCGCGTCCATAACCATAATTCAAGCCGTCACATCCATGTGAGGCTAGGGGGGAATTTGGCTAAAAAAATCAAAATTGACTCTGTAGCCAATTTTAGCAGGAAGTCATCACGACTTGAAAGACAAACAATCAAATAATGTAAAAAATTTTTGGGGTTGCGCATTATTTGTTCAACAAAAATCCCGTTCACCTCACGGGCGAACGGGATTCGAATTCTGTGCATCTGACGCGCAACGATATTGAGCAGAGCTCAAATGTCGCCCAAGCCTAAGGCATCCCTAGCTTTTACCGCCTGCTTCAGCTTTGGTGGGCTCATGCTCGGGTTTGTACACAAGGATTGGCTCGCCTTTTTTCAAGATGGCCTCTTCGGTAATAATAACTTCTTTTAGACCTACCGTTCCTGGGATCTCGTACATCATCTCGAGCATCGACCCCTCCAAAATGGCACGCAAACCACGGGCCCCCGTTTTACGCTCAATGGCTTCCTTGACAACAGCCTTCATTGCGCCATCTGTGAACTTCAGTTCAACGCCCTCGAAAGCGAAGAGTTTACGGAATTGTTTGACGATCGCATTCTTTGGTTCGCTGAGTACGTTCAATAATGCGGATTCATCCAACTCTTGCAGTGCAACTACAACAGGTAGACGTCCCAAAAATTCTGGGATCATACCGAATTTCATTAAATCCTCGGTACGCACTTGAGACAGAAGTTTGGTGACGTCCTTTTTGGTTTTTGACTGAATGTTTGCACCAAACCCGAGTGAGCTGGTGTCAATGCGGGCGGCAACGATGTCTTCAAGGCCAGCAAATGCTCCACCGCAAATGAAGAGTATGTGCGATGTATCAACCTGCAAAAATTCCTGCTGAGGATGCTTTCGCCCTCCGCGTGGCGGGACGTTTGCAATTGTACCCTCGATAATCTTCAACAGAGCTTGTTGAACACCTTCACCCGATACGTCGCGTGTGATGGAAGTGTTTTCACCTTTGCGGGCGATCTTGTCGATTTCGTCAACGTAGGCGATGCCTCTTTGTGCAAGTTCTACATCGTAGTCAGCATTCTGGAGCAAGGAGAGAATGATGTTTTCGACGTCTTCACCCACGTAACCAGCTTCAGTCAAGTTCGTAGCGTCACTAATCGTGAATGGTACGTTGAGAATGCGCGCCAAAGTTTGTGCGAGAAGTGTCTTACCAGATCCCGTTGGTCCCACGAGCAAGATGTTGGACTTCTGCAGTTCAACTTCGTCCAAGCCCGGCATGGGTAGTTTGTGTTTGGCAGCGTCCAAGCGCTTGTAGTGGTTGTGAACGGCTACCGACAAGGTCTTTTTAGCTTGTTCCTGGCCAATGATGTAGTCGTCCAGAATTTTTTTAATGTCTTTGGGGTTGGGGATTTTGGCCGTAGGTGTGCTGATCTGTTCCTCTTTGGCCGCCTCTTCAATCAAGATCTGATTACAGAGCGCGATACACTCATCACATATGTAAACGTTCTGCCCAGCGATCAGCTTTTTGACGTCTCTTTCGCTTTTGCCGCAAAAGCTGCAACTGTGTTTTGATCCTTCTTTCATGTGTCACTCCTTGTAATCCCAACCCATCCATAGATGAATCATCATTTTGAATCGTTCACGTCGCGCTGACGTTATTTGTCCATATTTCCACGACCACCGGCCACGACTTCGTCGATCAGTCCATAGGCTTTGGCCTCGTCGGCTGACATAAAGAAATCACGATCGATATCTTCAAGAATTTTTGCGGTCGGTTTTCCAGTTAGATCGCTTAAAATTCCAGTCATCTTGGTCTTCAGTTTGATGATCTCTTCCGCCTGAATAGCGATGTCAGTGGCTTGACCAGTTGCTCCGCCAAGTGGTTGGTGAATCATGATTCGACTATTGGGCAGAGCATAGCGTTTGCCTTTTTCCCCTGCAGCCAAAAGCCAAGCCCCCATCGATGCACATTGGCCGATACAGTATGTTCGGACGTCACATCGAATCATGCGCATCGTGTCGTAAATTGCGAGACCTGCGGTTACGCTGCCGCCAGGTGAGTTGATGTAGAAATGAATGTCCTTGTCCGGATCTGCGCTTTCAAGAAAGAGCATCTGAGCGATGATGATGTTGGCAATCTCATCGTAGACGGGACTTCCCAAAAAGATGATTCGATCTTTGAGCAGTCGAGAGTAAATGTCGTAAGATCGTTCGCCGCGACTTGTTTGCTCGACAACTATTGGTACCATTGGCATCTGAACATTCCCTTCTTCTTCGTTCCATTTGAACAACAAAGATCTAAAAAACTTCTGCATCTGCTTCCGTGACATTATTGCGAAGTAGCAGGAATGTTTAAGTTAAATCCATTTCCTGTCGCCGGCAAGTATCACTTTGAAGAGTCCTCAAGGGGTTATCGGGCAAAGCCCGACTGGCATTAGCTACGGCGAGATTTATGCTTTTTACCAACTCGGGGCAATTTGCTACAATGGCAGGCGTTTGTATGATAATTTATGACGTTGAAGCCTGTCTTTCTTACACTTAAGCCCAGGATACAACCCGATGGCCCGGTACAACCAACTCGAAAAATTGATCGTTTTGCCTCTTGTCGCATGGGGATCTCTGTCCATGGTTTCTTGCCGCGCGACATCGCCATTGGCGGCGCATACAAAGTCGTCTCCACCCAAAGCTCAGGAGCCAGTGGCTGCTCCAAAAAGTGAAGCAAATTTAGCTGTGCTGCGCTGGGTTGTGGCGACGCGCGCTGGTTCCAGCAATGCGGCAGACACCGCGGGGTGGAGTCTTGATCTTAAGACAGACTCGGAAGTCTGGTGTGAAGCCCGCTGTTCAAAATTTGAGTTGATTGAGACAGTTGATGGGGATACCAATGAGTTTGGAGTCAAGAAGACTGCTGTCGTGGGCAATACGTCCCCTGGAATGCTTGATGTAAAAAAGCAACTTGGTGCTAATCCAGCCAAAGCTGGAAAAGTCAGACTTTTGAATGTTGGTGCAAAAGGCCAGATTATCGTCCTCGAGGACGTGGTCACTCCGGATCGTCCCAATTTTTATGCAGTACCAATGAAGATTTCAGCCCAGGTTGACGGTGAAAAATCATCGTTAAAGGGAGAGTTTACTGGGAAGATGGTGGAGCTTCGCCTTGAAAAGAATGCATCGCTTCCCGGTGCCGTCACCCGGTCATCAGGTCCGACGGAAGCGTTTGTCATGGGTAGTCTTGTGGAGACCAAGGATTCTGCGGGAAAAAGTGTTGAGGTCTTTTGGGCCTTCAAAGTTCTTCCCGCATCTGAAGAGTAAAAAGCTACTTAAGGCGTTCTACTTAGGGACTGAATCCGACGCCATCCGTCGATATCAAGTGTGATCGGTGAGATCACATCATATCCATGAGCTTTGATTTCTCGAGTTGTATTGAACACTCTAAAGCACCAGCTGTGGTGCGGATCCTTATAATCACCCAGGGGTATAGTGACAGGGTTTCCTGAAGCATCAAGCCAACCGTTTTTGAATAATGTTTGGCATTGATCAATCTCGCTTTTGCTGGAATCAGGACCCATGCCAATCGCAAACATCGCAAACCACGCATCTGTTGCACGGATGGGATCAATGTTAACCAACGTTAAAAACTCGAGGGCCAGTTCGTCAGCCTCCTGCTCATAGGTGTAAACACCAAGTCCAACTTTCGTTGCAGCGTCTGCGGGAGATATACCGGCCCGGTCCCGACCAACCTTAAGGTCACGGCAAAGGGATTTTAGCTCTTCGCGATCAACAGGTTTATGCAGAGGATCATTGAGAAGGTAACAATAGCTGTAGTGATCTTTGGAGTCATTGACCACATGCGCACGGTAATAGTGCGCTAGTTCGTGGGCAAGAACTGCGACGAAACTTTCTTCGTTTGGTAGGGCTGCGAAAAGGCCGCTGGTAATAATCACCCAATTTGGGGCAAGGTGCGTGACAAAGCTTGGAGTCCACTGATTTAGTTTTAAGTAGGATTCCCGTCCGCAGTCGGCGCCAAATGCCCAATTGATGTCGCTGCGCTGAGCGGGTTCGAGCGAGCAGGGTGCAAAACGTTTAGAAAACCATGTGCTAAATGACGGGGCATCATCAACGGTGATGTTGAGTTCAACAGGAAAAATATTGTGTGACAACTGATTAGGTTTGGCAAAATAGAGGGGTCTTGTTTCTGATAAAGGGGACGTGCTGTCAGATTCGTTTCCAGCCATAGCGACTCCCAACTTGTACGCGACGCTGCGGCGACGGGCGGCGAAAGCATCGGGGCTTGCTTTTTTAATGACTATAATTTGCGGCTTCGGAATTCCTGCCATTTTTTCTGGGTATTTCGCAACCACCGCTGCATGAATGCGCTCAATCCAACTCTTTGCCTTCAGGCTCAATTCGTGTGAGGCAGGAAGATAGTTCGATGGATTCATTTTGATAAAGCGATCTTGATCTAATTCGAGATAGGTCCAGAGTCCCTCAGACCAACTGACATCTCCCAGCGTATGCTTCATTTGAGATGACAATGGTTTGGTGGTCTTGCAAGCTGTCGGTATGGCGAGTGCGTACACTAACGTTAGCAAATATAAATGTCTCACTTTGAGTATGTCTCCGAAATGCTTTGAGGTTTGAGTCTATGTTCTATTGTCCGATGATTTAGAGTCTTTGGGAACGCTTCTAGTCCAAGGGGCTGAGATCTTTGGGAATTGGACCTGAAAATTGCTGGCCCTAGATGAACTTTAGACACTCTGTTTAGACCGGCTACAAAACAGCCGCGTCGTTTTGCCTTAAGTTACTGAATTGATAGGTCTAAGCCTTTTGGCACGCTTCTTCCATACTCCAAAGATGGATCAACACGAATCAGTGTTTAAAGTGGACCGGGACTGCATCAAGCGCCCCTTACCGTGGAGTGATTGGAATGACAACAGATCAACTTCGATTTCTAAGTATCGATGACCTGCTCATTCTTATGCACTTATCGCAGGAAGGAATGAGCGTCACAGATGTGGCCAAGCGCTTGAAGTTGACGCAGCCTGCTGTCACCCAGCGTCTTCGTAAAATGGAAGATGCGTTCGGACAGAAAATCATTGAGCGTAAAGGTAGGGGCGTTCAGCTAACGACCTTTGGCCGTGGAATTTCGGAGCGTGCGACCTTGGCGCTTTCAGCTTTGAGCGGTGACACGCCGCCACCCGTCGCAGACACAAATCCAGTCATTTAATCGTGATTTCGTTTTCCCAATCTTCAAATTTGTTCAGCTCGGTTTTGATGCGATTGATCGCTAAACCAAATACCGTGGCATCGTCCGTAAGACCTAAAATCGGTACGAAGTCAGGTATCACGTCTAGAGGGTCAAGCAGATACAAGATGGCTCCAACAACAATCAATAGTGAAGCGATGCTGACGTCCTTATACTTTCCGGTAGCCCATGCTTTTGACAGACGAAGCATGAGGTCCAGATCTTTTCTCAAGGTCTTAAAGACTCGGTCGTTGGAGCGAATTTTTTTCTGAGCTAGTGCGGCAAGTCGATTGACGCCCTTAGGTTTGTTAACCCAGTTTGTGGCTCCTTGGGCTGCTCTTTTGTAGCTAGAACTATCTTCCAAAATCCACCTCGAGAACAGTTGCTATGAATCAAGTATACGTGGTGCAATAGGGTGGTGCATCGGAATTTTCACTTTTTGGGAAATAAAGCCTATGGCGTTAATAGTGGCTGGCGTGATTCGTTACCTGCACATGGCTGTCCTTGCGGTAGCGATGTTGGGTTGGCTGGCACCATCGCGGGAGCTTTTGATAGCTTATGCCGTCTTTATGATCTTGACCATGCTCCAGTGGTCGGTTTGTGACAATCGATGCATTTTGACGATCTGGGAACACAAGCTGAGTGGAGTTGAGTCTGGGCCCGGTGCTGAGTCATTCATCGGGCGGATTCTCACGAAACTGACGGGTCGAAAGCCGTCATCGCGACTTGTTGATGGCCTCTCTTACTCTATCGGAATCATTTGTCTTCTATTGGCACTGTTCAGGCTCTACGGCATGGTCTCTTGAACGTGTTTTGCGCTGGGTGCATGAACCTCGCTATCGCTTGCTTGGAAATTTACGAAAAAAAGGAGAGGCGGATGGGCCTCTCCTTTTTTGGGTCTATATTGGGGCACTCAGATTGCAACAACTGTTTCCGACAATTTTGCCGATGCGATGATGTGATCTAGCGCCATTTCGAAAACAAGATTTTCCTGAAGTCTTGGCTTTACTTGTTTTACGAAGTCTTCAAGTTTTTTCTCTTCCCATTTATCGGTGCCAGGAACGTTGTCCATAATGTGTTTTCGGACTAACTCGTCAGTCACTTCGAGTTTTTCGTCCTGGGCGACGCCCCAGAGAATCAATGTGTTTTGAGCCTTCGTCTTGGCGTTGTCGCGGAAGGATTTACGCACATCTTCGTTACGAAGAAGCTTTTTCTTTTCCTTCTCGTCGCCAATGTTTAGCTCCATGATCATGCTGTCAATCACCTGATCTACCATGCTTGGAGGGACGTCAAAAGAATTGCGCTGACGCAGTTCATCCATGATCGAAGCCTCAAGTTTTTGGCGGCGGAGCTGCTTTCCGCGCTTTTCGAGCTGCTTGTTAATTTCAGCCTTCAGTGCATCCATTGTGTCAAAGCCAACATCTTTGGCAAACTCGTCATTGAGTTCTGGCATGGCCAGTTCTTGAAGGTTCTTTAGGTTGATTTCAAACTCAACGGCCTTTCCAGCCAGAGCGGGATCATTGTAGTCAGCAGGCAAAGTGATGGTTGCCTTCTTTGTTTCGCCCTTTTTCATGCCAAGGATCGCATTCTCAAGGTCTGCGAAAATTTCCTTAAATCCTAAGGCCACGGGAAACTCTTCCACGTCCATATTCTCGATCAGGTTGCCATTCTGGTAAACCTTATGGCCGATAAAGGCCAAATGTCCTGCAGCGGCTGCGGCGGTTTCTTCAAGGTTTTTGGTCTTGGCGTGACGACGACGCAGGAAGTCGACTTCACGAGTCATGGACTCTGGCTTTACTTCGTACTTGTCAGCCTTGAGATCGAGCCCCTTCCAGTTTTTGACCTTGATTTCAGGCATGACGTCGACAACAGCCGAGAAGTTGAAATCTTTGCCCGTCGTCGGCATGTCCATGTTTTCAACAACAGGAGCTGCAATTGGGTTGATTTTCTTTTCTTTAAGAACGTCGAATAGGTGCTTGTTGATTAACTTCTCTCCGACTTCGCCGCGCACACTGTCGCCGTAAAGCTTTTTGATGACATTTAGTGGAGCTTTGCCTGGGCGAAAGCCTTGTAGTTTCGCTTTCTTCTGGACGTTGCGGTAAGCGTCTTCGAAGGCCATCTCTACGAGATCAGCTGTCAAAGCGACCTTAATGCGTCGCTGTACGGTATTAATTTCTTCTACGGAGGTGGTTAGGGACATGGTTGGTCTCCTGTTGGTCTGTCTTGTGGCCCTCATCAGAGCCGGTTTGGATCTAAAAATTAGGGCCTTTCTGATACCAGTTAAAAGGCCAGAGGGAAAGGATTTTTCCCTTGATCAAGCAGCTAATTGCCCCCAAAATGAAAGGAAGAGGTCTTAGATAGAATAGGGGAGTGCTTCATGGCGCGTCTTTGGCGATCAGTGGCGTTTTTGGCTATTTGTTTTGCAGCTGTTGTGGCTATGCGTATCTATTTGAATAGACAGGTTGAATTGGCTAGGGCGACCCAAAATTACGACGATGGGATCGAAACCACCCCTGCAAACCGTTGAGTTTGGGTTAGCAAACCCTTAGTCGAGTTGGTGGAGCGATAGCTTCTGAAATACGGCGAGATGGCGCGCAAGCGTGCTGATTTCGCCCTTTGTGACCCTGAGTCCAAGTCCTGACTCCGAGGACGTTTTGGTTGGCTTGATGGTGTCTCCAAATCCCTGAAATGCAGGGATGTAGTCGGCCCAGTTGGTTGTTGTCATCTGAGCGGCGGCGCCGGCATCCTTAAGTTCTTCAAGGGAGACGGTAAATTGATCGTAGGGCGCCTTTGCCTCAATTTTTACCAATAGCTTCATGATCTGTGGGATCGCTTCGGGAATTTCGCGAAGCTTCGGATTTGATTTTGTAAATGTCGTTACAAACTTTGCGAACTGGCTCAAAGCAGCGCGATTTTGCATGTACAACGTCGTAGCGCGGTAACTGTCCAGTTTTGATCCGAGAACGCCCTCGGAGCATAATATATCGAGAAGCAGTTTTACTTTTTGTGGTGGGTCACCGAAGACTAGGGTTAATTCGTCTTCAATCACTTTGCGTGCAATATTCCACTCTTTGCCATCTTTTGATCCGTCACGATGCCACAAGAGTTCCATGGTATGCATCATGCGTAAGGTGTTGTGGTAAGGTTTCGCGCTCACGCCCTGGGCCGGTGGCGGAACAGTGCCGCCTGCCGCCTCGATCACTTTCAGGCGATCGTTAGTGACCCGCAGTCGACCGCTTAATGCACTCATAAGCCCAACGAACCACTTTGGAATCTGGCGCATTAGTTTGCCAAAGTCATCGAGAGAAATATGGGTGATTTCGGCATCCATCGAAGCTTTTACCGATGCGCTGCGAGGCATGCGGTCAAATAATGCCATTTCGCCAACCATGCCACCTTCCGGAATGCGCGCGAGGATAACTTCCTTGCCGCCTTGCTCGAAATACACAACAAGCTCGCCTTTACGTACGAGGTACATCCCGTCCGCACTGTCACCAGCCTTGAAGACAACGGCGCCGGCTTTCAACGATTTATTGGTTCCCGCCAAGGGTCTTAATCTCCCAAGAAGATGTCTTTCCAAGGGAGAATATCGGCTGATTTGGGCCTGGCGTTAGTCCTTAGCTTAGCGCCTCCCGGGGTTCTTCAGAAAATGGGGGCTCTTTGTCAAATTCCCAAAATCCAGGCTCTGCCCGAGGATAACCCTCTATAATTAGGCATAATAATATTTATTTATATTAAAATTTGTATGGACTTTAATAAAATATGTGATACCATCCGGGGCGATTTCTAACAGTAGACATTGGTTGAGGATCTGATGCGTAAGCATGGAGTGAGAGTATTAAGCGCGATAGCCCTTATTTTGGGGTTATCTCTTTCCGCATTTGCTGCAACCTTGAATGACATTCAGCAAAATCCTGATCCTGCCTTTTTTGAAGAGCTTTCAGAGCGACTTGGCTGTGAGCAAGCGGCGCAATGGGTAGCTCAACCTGCCGGGGGTGCTGATGAGTTTCTGGCAACTCTGACGACTATGAAAGATGAGGCAAAAAAGCGGTCTGGCCGCGAAGATCGTGCGCGCTCTTGGTATGCCTTAATCAAACAGAACTTTTTCAACAGCAAAAAAACTGCTGAACAATGTTCACCTTCGAATGGGCGAACAAATAATGACGGTTTGTCAGCATTACTGAGCAAATTTCCGGAAGGACTGGTCGTCGTGGGGCTTGGGGGATTCGGTAGTCACAAAGCCTCCGAAGGAACTCTGACGACATCCTTTGATGCATGGAACAAAACACACCAGCAAGCCATTGCGACAGGTAAATTAAAATTTATGCGTGTTGAGTGTTCGTTTAGCTACTCGCCTGACGAATCATTCTGTGCGGTTGACATGCTTAAAACTATTGAAACTACGCTTGCGACGCAAGATCCGTCCGGCAAAATGCGACTTCTTTTGTGGGGCTATTCCAAAGGTGGCATCAGTGCCCTTGAAATGTTGAGGACGACCCCGTGGCTTAGAGATCGCACGGCAGCTGTTGTCAGTGTTGGTACGCCGTTTCAAGGTTCAGCTTTGATTGATCGGATGGCCGTCGCTGTGGACAAGTTCGTGGCCAATAGTCAAATTCCAGGAACCCCTGATGCTATGGGTGCAGACACCATCATGAAGCTAATTCAAATGTGGATTGGCGGTGCTAGGGCTGATGTTGACGATATTATGAAAAACTTTGCGAAAGTGCGCGAGGGCGTACATTCCCTAACGACAAAGTCGCGCGCCGTTAGCCTCAGTCGAAACCTAACAACCGGGGCGTTTCTTCGCTCGAATGGTTCAAAAATTCCAGTATATCAAATAGCCGGGATCTTAGACCCATCCAGGATGGTGGGTATACCTGTGATGTCGGTTAAGGGTGGTAAGCTTGTTGCCGTGGATAGGTCTTACGACGTTCTGCACGCAGGTCAACTAACTGCCATGATGTCATCAGTGACAAAGCCGCTGTCTGATTCATGTGTCGCGTTGGAAGATGCTTTGTTGCCACTCGGTCCTGCTCGCGCCGCTGGATTAGACCCGCATTTTTTGGCGCTGCTGCGCCTTGATCACCTTGGACTTAGGTTTCACCGTCTTCCGAATGAATTAAAGCACGGTGTACCCGACCAAGCTCTGGTTGATGCGGCCTTGGCGACGATTGCAAGGAGGTCGATACCATGATGATGCTGACCAGGCTATTCATCGTTTTTTTGGCGATGACCACCAGCAGTGAGCTACGCGCGCAAACAGCGGCGGCATTTAATGCTTCACCCGTTGCATTTACGACATTTAGGTCCTCGATGCCTGATGAAAAAGCAGCCCCGATTATCGAATCGATGACCCGGCATTTGAGATCAGCCATTGTTGATGTTTATGCCAATGAAATGATTGGCAGCATGTCGGAATTCGCTCCCCAGCTGCCCCCAGCTGTTTTGGGTAGCTCAGGCTACGCGATAGGTGAGATCGATAGAGCACTTGAAACGCGGGTAATGCCAGAAATCAGGCCAGTTCTAAAGTCGTTGTCGAAAGATGAAGCAATTAAATTTGATATTGAATTTATGTGGGCGGATGCAGTCGCACTCGAGCAGTTGCCAGCTTCGTCCCTATCGACCTCGGCTTTGATTGGCGTGCTGCGCATGAGTGGACGCCAAGATGCGGCAATGCTGCTTGATATCCGTTGGCTTGACATTGATGAGCACGATCCAGAGGGCGCTCTGCGTAAACGGCTGCAGTCAGATGATATGCTGAGAAAACTGGCCTCCGGGCGTAAGGGTGAATGGACACCGTGGACGGCCACGGTGAAGATGATCATTGATTGTGACGGAATTCGAATTGATCAGGAAGGGCTTCTCATTCCGGCAGGATTCTATAAGCCAACTAAAATTGAAAAGCCGGGCGTCATGGTTGAGATGGTGACCTATGCGCCGATGCACTTCCCATACAATACGGACGGTACGATCGGTCCGACAGATATGGCTCGTTTAAGTTTTAAACGTCACTATGGAAGCGAAGAGCAGCGCAACGACAGTGATTTGCGCCTGGCATTTGGACAATGGACTCCAGAGGGTTTTAAAATTGTCGAGAGTGCTAAATGCGCGAGCATGGTGGAACGTATTCCAACGATTCACGGACGTGTGGTCTTTGCGGAGTCTACCTGGTGGGGATCTGTGGTCGGTTGGCTCCGATCATGGTTTGTCACACAGATTTCGACAAAGATTTTACTGCAAGATTTGAGTATTAGCTACGATCGGGACTCTCATAAAATCTCTGTAGACCCGCGTAAAAGCATTATCCCGATCGTTGTTTCATCCAATGATGTATTGAGCGGAGGAAAGCCTTACGTTCTTGATCCAAGGGCAGGAGTCTTCGGTATCAATCTTTATGAGCGATTTGTCGGTTCGCAGATCGCAGACGGTCTGTCGGCTGACTTAAATAAAACATTAACGGACGCTGATGCCGCTCTGTCTCAGATGATTCTGGGTATCGCGGGCGGCATTCTGGAGTAGAGATTATGAATTTGTCGAAGCTTATCCTAGTCAATACGCTATTCTTCATTGCTGCATCCGCTTGGGCCTCCGATCGTGAGCGCCTTTTGCCGCTGTTTAGCGATCGGTATCACAATGCCTATTTTTCGGGACGCTGCGGCGATAATATTATTAATTTTCTGCGTAAGGCTAATGAGCAAGGTATAGATACGCGCAATATCAGTATGGTGTTGATTCAGAATAAAGGGTTTTCTGGCTTTGGTATGGTCAATGCCGAAGCCGCGCGTGACTCCGTTCGCGGTGTGCCCGTCGCATCAGAAAAAAATTGGTATCATCATGTGATCGCTATTGATAGCGAGGGCTTTGTGTATGATTTTGATTATACCGAGCGTCCCTTGATAACAGACCTGAATACATACGCCGAAAAAATGTTTCTCAACGAGCCTGAATGCATTGGAGGGCGTCCTTCAGGTGAGTTTTGCATTGGTCGAACCGATAAGCTTAATGACTACACGATCAAAATTATCCCATCTGATGTCGCCATTTCAGGCGAAGATGATGCGACTGAATTGCCTTCAGTTAATTTGAAATCATTCCTGCAAAATTGGAAGGATCTGTTGAAAGGTCGGCCATAGGTCGTTTCCAGTGATTGCGCGTTCACGTAGCGGCTGTTAGAGTGTTTAGGATTGTTAATGCTCACAAGCCCGCGAGTTGATTTATGAGAATTTGGAATTCACACTACATCTCGATTGCGCTAATTGGATTTTTCATGGCAACGAAGGTTGAAGCCATCACGCTATTCGGCGGAAGCTTTGTTTCACTTGCTGTACCGTCATCAGAAAAGAAGGTCTCCATAAACAAAGCCCGATTTGGCAAGCAAGAGCTTTGTGGAATCGAGCTTAAGTCCAATGTCATCGTACTGAACACTAAAGTTTGGCAGCAGTTGGCATCTTTGCTCGACGTTCACGAAGTTCACGATGACCGTGTTTTTCAGTCAGTTGAACCCTCAATTACGACAGACTATTCGCCGCGTCTTCGTTACGTGTTCAGTCGTCTCGATGCTGACTACAGCACATTTGTGTTTCGCTCAAAAGACGGGTCAAATCTGAGTGACATTGCCAAATCCCTGCTGGGTGCGGCATCGAGTGAGGTCGGCCTGATCGCTGTCGGCTATTCATGCGACTAGTTCAGTCAGAATGGTTTGCATAGCGCCCAAATTGCGGCAGTGCGGTAACATTTTATAACCAAAAGCGGCACTTTGACGCGCGAGGAAAAAAGCATTTTCTCCGTTGAATTGGCGGACTTGCGCCTTTGTTTGCTCCTTGCTACTCTCAGGGTGAAATTAGCAAGGAGCAAATAAGATGTCTAATTTTTCATCTGGTGATGCAGTGCTCAAAGTCGAAGGATTGGTGACGTCCTTTCGCACTGATGATGGCACCGTGACCGCGTTAGATGGGGTTGGTTTTGATATTGGACGCGGCAAGACCTTGGGCATCGTGGGAGAGTCTGGTTGCGGTAAGAGTGTCACCAGTCTTTCTATCATGGGATTGCTTCCCTCCGGTGTTGGTCGCATCGACGCTGGGAAAATTTTGTTTGAGGGGAAAAATCTCGCGACACTCCCCGAAGAAGAGATGAGAGATATCCGAGGCAACAAGATTGCCATGATCTTTCAGGAACCGATGACTGCACTGAATCCTGTTTTCACAGCAGGTGAGCAGATTATCGAAGTCTTTATGACCCACCGTAATATGGACCGCAGCGCGGCATACAAAGCGGCACTTTCCATGATGGAGATGGTGAAGATTCCTGATCCGGAACGACGTCTGGAGGAGTATCCCCATCAGATGTCGGGCGGAATGAAGCAGCGGGTGATGATAGCTATGGCTCTCGCTTGCAAGCCAGCCGTAATTATTGCTGATGAGCCTACTACAGCCCTTGATGTGACGATTCAGTCACAGATTTTACGATTGATGCAAGACCTTCAAAAAGACACTGGTACGTCGATCATGTTCATCACTCACGATCTAGGTGTGATCGCTGAGATGGCAGACGATGTGGTTGTGATGTATGCCGGACAGGTGATTGAAAGAGCGGATGTGGTGACCCTTTTTGATCACCCTCTGCACCCATATACCAAAGGGCTACTAGCAAGTATTCCTCATGTCGGTCAGCATCGTGATAAGAAACTCAGTACGATTCGCGGTTCTGTTCCCTCATTAATGAATTTACCTGCGGGTTGCCGGTTTTACGGACGTTGTCCCTATCGTCAACCCGAATGCGAGCAAACGCGCCCCGCGCTTGAGAGTCATAAGGGTGCTCATGAAGTGGCCTGTCTTTTTGCAGGTCGCATCGATGCGGGAGAGATCAAGCCAAACTATGAAGCTTTGGGCGGTGAATGATGTCAGATGTTATTTTAGAGGTTAAAAATCTCTCCGTGCGTTTTCCGATCCGTAGCGGAATTTTGCAACGCCAAACCGGTGCGGTCCAGGCCGTCAGTGATGTGTCTTTGCAAGTAAGACGTGGCGAAACCTTGGGGGTTGTTGGTGAGTCTGGTTGTGGCAAGACCACGCTCGGACGGGCCATCGTCCGCTTGTACGAGCCTAGTGAAGGGACCGTGGTGTTTCGTGGAGAAGATATTACCCACAAGACTCATAAGGAGTTGAGCGCAACCCGCAAGCACATGCAGATGATCTTTCAGGATCCCTATGCATCGTTGAACCCGCGGAAAAACGTGGGGGCAATTCTTGAAGAGCCACTACTGCTTAACACAAACATGAATCGGGAGGAACGCCTAGCGCGAGTATTCGAACTCATGGACTTGGTGGGTCTTCGTCGTGACGCAATGAACCGCTATCCCCATGAGTTCTCCGGTGGGCAGCGCCAGCGTATTGGCATCGCTCGAGCGATTGCACTCAACCCTGATCTAATTGTGGCGGACGAGGCGGTTTCGGCCTTGGATGTGTCTATTCAAGCTCAGGTGATTAATCTTTTAGTGGAGCTTCAGAAAAAGCTTGGCATGGCCTACGTATTTGTGGCCCATGACTTGGCAGTGGTTCAGTACATCAGTGACCGAGTGGCGGTCATGTATCTTGGGCGAGTTGTTGAGTTGGGATCCAGCAAGGATGTCTATGCCGACCCTCTGCATCCCTATACAAAGGCCTTACTCGCTGCAGTGCCCGCAGCGCATCCCAAAGACCGTAAAAAAGTACAACCACTCACCGGCGACGTGCCAAGTCCAGCGAATCCCCCGTCTGGATGTCATTTTCATCCGCGTTGTCGGTTTGCGACTGATAAGTGTAAAACCGAAGCGCCTGCACTAAGGCGGCTAGGTCATGTTGATGTGGCTTGTCATCATGCTGAAAAAATCAAGTCCGGTGAGGTGCAGGCATGAAAGAGATATTTAGTCGCCGCATGAAAACCCTCGGTATGATTATGCTGACGAGTATGGTGTTATCGTCTTGCAGCTGCTCGAGTCGGGGTGGTCTTGATGGCAAGACCAAGGTGCTCAGAAAGGTTCTGACTGCCAAAGGTAAAAGTCTTGACCCCCATCGACAATTTGATGCTGCAAGTTCAGAAGTGGTGACCTTGATTTTTGATAGTCTTTTTACGACACATTATTTGAAGCGGCCGATCGAGTTTGTGCCTAATTTAGCTGAGGCTATGCCAGAATTTTCCAAAGATGGGAAAATGATGACGGTTCGCTTGCGCCGCGATGTAAAGTTTCAAGACGGCGCCTGTTTTGCTGATGGTAAGGGCCGCGCCTTCAATTCTGCAGATGTGGTTTACTCGTTCACACGGTTTTCTGACCCATTTGTGAATGCTAATAGTTATAGCTTGATCGAGGGTTTAGTCGTTGGTCTAGATGACGCTCGCAAAGCCATGGATAAGCTTGGAGAGGGGAAATATAAATATGAGCAGTTTGACGTCGAGGGTCTTAAGGCGCTTGATGATTACACAGTACAGATAAAGCTTACGCGCCCCACCATGGTGCCGATGCAGGTTATGGCTAAGGCTATCATGTCTATTGTTCCGAAGGAGTGTGTTGAAAAATATGGAGAGGACTTCCAATTTCACCCACTGGGCACGGGAGCATTTGTCCTAAAGTACACCAATCGCCTCGGCGATGTTTGGCTCAAGAAAAATCCTGATTATCACCTGACATATCCCACCGAAGGTGAGGCAGGTGATCAAGAGAAGGGTCTACTGGAATCTGCCGGAAAACGACTTCCTTTGGTGGACGAAATCTATGCTCCCGTAATTGAAGAATCTCAACCTGCTGTTTTGAAGTTTGAACGAGGCTATTTCGATTGGATTGGTCTTGATTCGGACTCATTTAAACGATTGGCAGTGAAGACCGGGGACGGGCAGTTTGCCGTGCGTGGAAAGTATGAGAAAGACGTCGCATTGTACGCCGCTATGGACTCTTCGTCATTTTGGATCACGCTTAACATGCGCCATCCGTTCCTTGGCAAAAACTTGAAATTGCGACAGGCGATTGCCATGACCATCAATCGGCAGGGCTATATCGATCAAGTTCTAAATGGACGCGGTATTGTTTTGGATACCGTTGTTCCAATGACAATTGCCTCGAATCATAGAGATATTGGTTTTACCTGGTACGCTCGGGATGTTGAAAAAGCCAAGGCATTAATGGCTGAGGCCGGATTCCCAAATGGGCGAGGTTTACCGACGTTTAAGTACGTAACGTCGGCAGGTGGTTCAGCACAAAGGATTTTTGAGTTTCATCGACGCACGCTAGAGGAAATTGGCGTCAAAATCACTATAGATGCGATGCCTTATTCATCTTATCTCAAGAAAATCGAAGAAGGGGATTTTGACCTGATCACCTCAGGCTGGGGCGCTGACTATCCAGATCCCGAAAATTTTACTTCCTTACTGACCGCCCTGGCCCGAACTCAAGGTCAAAATTATGGTAACTGGAAGAATTCGGATTATGATGCACTATCCGATAAGACGAAAATCACGCCCCCTGGTGAGGCTCGTGACAAGCTGTTCCTGGAGATGGCTGAAATCATAAAAAAGGACGTACCCATTGTGCCCCTGATGGGAGCAATTCGTGTGGGTCTTTACCCTAAAAATTGGGTTCGCAATTTTAAACGTGATCTGGAAAGCGACCGCGATGCCATTCACATGGATATCGATGTAGCCAAGCAGAAGGAGGGTCTATCCTTATGATTCAGTATGTCATTAGACGTCTTTTGCAGATGATCCCCATCCTTGTTGGTGTCACGTTATTGATCTTTTTCTTGTTCACCTTCTTTGGAGAGGATCCAGCTCGCGTTGCTCTTGGATCCCATGCAACACCAGAGAAGATTGCCGCCTTGCGTGCAAAGTGGGGGCTAGATAAGCCGCTGATCATGCAGTACCTCCAATTTTGGAGGGAGATTTTGACTGCGGATTTTGGACGCTCGTTTGTTAGTGGTGAGCGATTGTCCGAGATGTTTAAGCAAGGGGCCTTAGTGTCGCTTGCTGTGACGATGCCTCCATTTATCATGGGGACAGTTCTTAACTTAATCGTGGCGATGCTTGTGGCCTGGTACCGGGGGACGGCATTTGACCGCTTCATGTCAGTGATATTTACGGCTTGCATGAGCGTATCATTTCTTGTCTACGTGCTACTGTTACAGTACTTTTTGGCCTACAAGCTAGATCTCTTTGAAATTAATGGTTTCATTCCTGGGTTAAAGGGTCTGCCTTATCTATTTTTGCCTTGGATTATTCTTATGATCGTGCACTTCGGCCCCGACGTCAGACTTTACCGAAGTATATTGCTGGAAGAAACCAAAGCAGACTATGTGCGTACGGCGCGTGCTAAAGGCTTGTCTGAAAAGCAAGTCATGTTTAAGCATGTGTTGAAGAACGCCATGATACCGGTCATGACTTACACGGTTGTGGAAGTGCCGTTTCTTGTGATGGGATCGTTTGTTTTAGAAAAATATTTTTCGATTCCAGGCCTGGGCGATCTTTTGGTGTCTTCGGTGAACACGGGTGACTTTCCAGTTATTAAAGGCGTGACGATTATGATCGCCGTGGCTTATTCGCTTTTTAATCTACTAACTGATGTTCTTTATGCGCTGGTCGATCCGCGTGTGAAGTTGTCTTAAGGTGAGGTGAACATGAGTGTGACAACGGCTCCATTAAATTCATCTGTGGGCGATTCCCTTGGTCGTCGCGCCTGGAGGCGTCTAAAGCAAAGCCCACTTACGATGGCGTGCATGGCAATCGTGGCGATTTATTTATTGCTGGCGATGTGTGGCTATTTGGGACTGATTCCTGACTTTCAAAAAGCGGTTGGCGAACCGTTTGCGCCGCCGTCCGCCGCCAAGCCAGCGTTGTGGCTCGGGCTGGACTTTTTTGGTCGCAGTGTTTTGTTTAAGCTCATTGCTGGCGCGCGCACAGCGATGACTTTGGGAATCTTGGTGGCCTGTATCAGTCTTCCTATTGGTTTAGCTATGGGAGCGATTGCTGGTTATTTTGGCGGAAGAATCGATGCGGGTGTGCAGTGGGTTTACTCGGTGATTGTATCGGTGCCGTACATACTGCTCATCATCGCTATCAGCTACATAATGGGTAAAGGATTACTCTCCATCTGCGTTGCTATGGGCCTTGTAGGGTGGGTGGGTCTATGCCGTATGACGAGAGCTGAATTTATTAAGCTTCGCGAGCGCGAGTTTGTCATGGCAAGCCGGTTGGTCGGCGCAAGTAACATGCGCTTGATCTTCAAGCATATTCTCCCAAACGTCATGCACATTGCGGTCGTGGCAGCCTCCATGGAAGTGATGGGTGCGATTAAGGCTGAAGTGATTTTGACCTATCTTGGTGTCGGTGTGCAGGATGGTTCAAGTTGGGGGCAGATGATTGCTGACGCTCCGGGAGAGCTTCTTAACGGTATCTGGTGGCCGACGTTTGGTGTGAGCGCGACGCTGTTTTTGATCGTCTTTGCTCTGAATCGAGTGGGCGACGCCCTACGAGATGCTTTGGATCCGAGATTGGTTTAATCTTCTCTGACCTGCCGCTCTGTGTCCTAAGGTTTTCACAGCAATATTACAGGCGCTTTGGGGACCAGGACAGAAAAGAATTTTTATGAAGATTTGCATGGTTTTATCCATGATGATGCGATCACCGACGGTGAAAAGATTGCGGAGATTCTTGCAAGATTGGGACTTGCTTTAACGGGCCCACCAAAGAGGCTGCAATCAACCGGAGAACCCGATTATGAATGTGACGTTTGACAGCTGGTGCCTCGAGGTGCTGGTCAAGGGAGAATGCGTCCTCATGCCGGTCTGGCTGTGACAACAGTTAATTTATTGGGCAGAAGTGATCAGTGTGGGGTCGATATTTTTGATGAGTTTGTGTGCGCACGTGGAGTAGAATGACATCTTGTCTGAGTCAGTGAGTAGATAAGATGTCTGGAAGGGGCTGATTATGTTGTTTATTTTTCCTAGGCCCTTTTCATCGGTGTCCGATGTGTTGCTTCGTGGACGACGCGGTGTAATAACAAATCTAAGGAGAGAATTTTCAATTAAAAGTCTTATTTTATTCGTATTTCTTATCATCACAGCCGAAGGTTCTTTGTCTGCCCCGCTGGTGTCAAAAGATCTTCTGCTTTTTTATCAGGATCTTCATCAAAATCCTGAACTTTCCTTAAAAGAAGAGCGAACTGGAGCAGCTCTAGCAAAGGGTCTCGAAAAAGAGGGTATGAAGGTAACGTATCCATTTGCTGGAACTGGGGTTGTCGGTGTTTTTAATAATGGCTCAGGAAAAACGGTGCTCTTAAGAACAGATCTCGATGCGCTTCCTATTATTGAAGAAACGTCACTGCCTTATGCATCCAAAAAGAAGGCAATCAATAAGTCCGGCAGGGAAGTTGGCGTCATGCATGCTTGTGGTCACGATATCCATGTGACAAATCTCTTAGGTACTGTTCGGAACCTTATAAAATATAAGAACCGCTGGCAAGGTACGCTAGTTGTAATAGGGCAGCCGGCCGAAGAGATAGGGCAGGGTGCCGATCAAATGATCGCAGGCGGGTTATTTAAGAAATTTCCAAAACCTGATTACGCCCTTGCGTTTCATGTTGACGCAGGTCTCGCCACAGGGAAAGTTTCGTACGTATCAGGCCCAGTAATGGCGGCCGCAGATTCTGTTGAAGTAACAATTCTTGGAAAAGGTGGCCATGGTGCACTTCCGCATGAAAATATTGATCCGATTGTAATAGCTTCTCGTTTTGTACTTGATATTCAAACGCTGATATCGAGAGAGCGTGATCCACGTGCCCCGTCTGTTATCTCAGTTGGAAGCTTCCAGTGCGGCACCAAGCCGAACATTACTCCCGACAAGTGTCTGTTGGAGCTCACGGTTAGGAGTTTTACCAAGGACGAAAGAACTCGACTTTTGGAAGGAATTAAGCGTAAGGCAGAGGCGAGTTCGCTTAGTTCTAATGCACCAAAACCTTTAGTCGAATTGACTAAGGAGGCAATTCCAGCCACGTTTAATGATCATGGTCTGACCGCCCGACTTGTAGCTATTCTCCAAACGTCCCTAGGAAAAGACAACATCATACAGGGTAGTCCCGTCACTGTGAGTGAGGATTTCAGCCGCTACTCTGAAAGTGGCATTCCCTCTGTAATGCTTTTTTTAGGCTCGGTGAATGAAAAACGATTAGGTGCACTCAGAAAAAAAGGCAATCTTCCATCGCTTCATTCCTCACGTTACTACCCAGACGCGGAAGAAACACTCTCAACTGGTATTCAGGCAATGACAAGTCTTGTGGAGGGTCTTTTGCCTCCAGGGTGATTTTCGAGGACACCCACTTTATAATTTGTTTTTGAATAAAAGTTGATGAATCAATAGTCAATCAGTCGGGTGTCCCCGATTGGAAGGAACAAAGCGTGACGCCAAATCAAAAGGTTCTTGATCATCTTAAGAATCACCCTGAAGTGTACATCTCCATAACGGGCTTACGTGTGAGGAATCTATTCAAAATTTTGCTTTTTTGGAATCATGCTATTAGATCTAAAAGGCAAGCCGATAATGCAGCGGGGATGCTCCAGTCTGGTGTGCAAAAAATCAGTGGAATTCAGCACACAATAACAGTTTGGGAGAGCAAGCAACATATGAAAGCATTCTTGTACTCGGGCGCACATGCTGCAGCTATCAAGAGTTTTCCTAAAATTGCTACGGGCAAGACGTTTGGGTATGAGTCAAAGTCCGTACCGACCTGGGACGAAGTTCATCAATTATGGCTGGAAAAAGGCCGCGATTATTGATTGGCGGTCGTTAATGTTAAGAATATTCACCCTCATAGTGTGCTGGGTTCGGTCTGATTATGTTGTTTACTTTTCCTGGGCCCCATTGACTCAGTTCATCCACAGCTCTGTAACCCACTGTAATATTTAATCATGTTAATCAAATATCAAGAGCTTGAGTCAGCTATCCGATCAGCTGTATGGGGGGCGACATGGCGCTGTTTTTAGCTTTTAATCGAGTCGGTTGTATTGTTTTGATTTCCGCTAGTTTTTTTTCAGGTCTGTATGGATGCTCTGGAGCGCAATTCGCGGGCATTTCAGGCGACAAATCAAAAGAAGGGGCAACTAAAGAAGAAACCTCGGAGCAACCTGTAGACGTTGCCGGGGGGTTTGGCCTGACTTGTACTTCCGGAGAGAACTCCCAAGTTCCGAGCAGTTACGATTTTAACTGCGATACTTTCGATAAAAATGGGAAGAAGTTTTGGACTCGATCCGATGTCAAAATTGATCCCGTGGTTAAAGTTGTAGATCAAGTCGTGAAAGTTGAGGTTCAAGCAGAAAACTCACCAAGCAGCTTCAAATTTACGGTAGATAAGTCCGATGTTGAAAATGTTTCAATTACTGTGACGCTCACTAATCCCGAAGACGGAAACAAACTTCTTGCTGAGAACACTAGTCCTCTTGTGTCAGTGTGGACGGCCACATTTTTTATGACTCAGTGGGACACACGACTAGATGCTAGGTCTAACGAGTCAACAATCTATCTTCCTCTGATAGCTCGGGGCGTCTATGATTTCATCGTGGATTGGGGTGACGGCAAATCAGACGTGATTAAGTCTTGGGATGATCCAGCTAAGGTCCATCAATACTCGGGTCATGGTAGTTACAAAGTTGTCATCAGAGGCAAGATTTTTGGTTTTTCCATGCATGGAAGTCCCACGGCAGGGAAATTGGTGGACATCATGCAATTTGGGAGATTAAGGCTTGAGAATGGAGATTTCGCGGGCGCCAGAAATCTAAAAATAAGTGCATCTGACCAATTGGATCTTACTGGGACAACTAATATGACCAAGACCTTCTCTGGTTGTTCTTCTCTAACCACTGCTCCGAGCTTGGCGAAGTGGGATACCAGCAAAGTGACTCAGATGGCCGCAATGTTCGAAGGTGCGACGAATTTTAATGAGAATATCAGCGCATGGGATGTCAGAAATGTGACTAATATGGATTACATGTTTCAAGATGCAAACGCCTTTAACCAACCAATCGGCTCCTGGAACGTTTCGAAGGTAACGACCATGCGATCGATGTTTCAGCGCGCGACAAGTTTCACAAACGATCTCAGTTCGTGGAATGTTGGTTCAGTCGTGTATATGGATCTCATGTTCGATAACTCTGGTTTGTCCGCTTCAATGCCGCCATGGTTCCGCTGAACAATCTCTGAGGTTGCTAGTCGTCTGAGCAGCATGCAGCAATGGTGTTTGGTCAAGATCATATCAAATTGCCGCCTTCAGGATCAGTTAGTTTTGTGCAGTTTTTTGGTTCAAGTATGGCGCCAAACCCACATCTTCACATGATGTTTCTCGATGGTGTATTTGCCAATGGCCAATACGGTATCAAGTTTTTTGAGCATCGAGCAATGAGCAGGGAATCGATGTTTGATGTGATTCAGATGATTTATTTTAGGCTAGCGAAACTATTTGCCAAGAAGGGTTTTGTCGATGGATCAGGCGAGGCAAGCGTGCCAAAGGATTTTGACATTGATGTAGCAATGCCATTTCGTCCGAGAGTTCCGAAGGCATACCGTCGCAAGGGACGCCTTCTGGCAAATCTGCTATTTCAGCATCCAGATCCTGAAATGATGTCCGTCCAAGGCTGGCTTAACGTGCGCTACAAATGGTCCTCTTTGCATGCCGCGGTGTCGATTGCGGGAACTAACCGCGCAGGTCTTCGCCAGCTTTTTCATTATGGTGCCAGGTCATCAGTGAATCTGTCGCTCTTGAGTTACATGAATCCTGACTTAGGGCACCTCTGCCCAACTCTCCAAAACCCTCTTATATTCAGCCAACCACATGGCTCCGCCTTCGCCGTCAATCACGCGGTGATCGAAGGTCAAAGAGGCCATCATCATCGGGCGGATGATGATCTTGTCGTCTGAAGTGACGACCGGGCGCTTCACGATGGCGCCAATGCCCAGCATTGCGACTTGGGGTTGATTGATAATAGGGTTCGAGGTGATAGAACCCCAGCCTCCGGGGTTGGTGACTGAGAATGTTCCACCGATGACTTCATCTGCTTGGAGCTTCTTGGAGCGAGCGCGAGATGCGAGGTCATTTAGGCTTTTGCAGATATCGCGAAGCGTTTTGGTCTCACAGTTCTTAATGACGGGGACAATGAGTCCGCCGCCACCTTCAGCGCCCAGTGCTACAGCGCATCCAATATTGATGGCGTCTTTCCACAGGACCTCATCACCGTCAACCGAGACGTTGACCACAGGGAATTTCTTAATGGCCTCGACGGCTGCCCTGATTAAAAACGGCGTATAGGTGAGATTAAAACCTTCGCGCTCAGCAAATGACTTTTTGTGCGCCTCGCGCATCTCTACCACTTTGTGAAGATCAATCTCAAAGGTTGTGGTGACGTGAGGAGACACGCGAACACTTTCGACCATGTGCTCGGCAATGAGACGACGCATCTTGGTCATCTTTTCGCGACGAACAGGGACGCCCTCAAGGGTTTCTTGGCCATTCGCGTTTTGTGTTGAGACGCGAGCTAAGAGGGGCGGTTGAGCAGCTACAGGCTGACCTGCCGGCATGTGGGCCATGGGATTTTGCTGGTAGGCTTCAATATCAACTTTGGTGATGCGTCCACCAAGACCAGTTCCAGGTACTCGCCGCAGATCAATACCAAACTCTCTAGCGATCTTGCGTACCAGAGGCGATGAGCGCAGTGTGATAGATCCATCGTGGAAAAAAGTTGTCGCAGACGTGTTACTTGCTGCGGCGCGGGTCATGGCTGGTGCGGGCGCCCCAGTCCCTGAACGACTTGGTGATGCAGGGGATGGTTTGCCAGCAGAGGCTCCGGCTTTTTTGACCGATGCTGCAGGAATTTCTGCACCCTGCGGTCCAATCCAGCCAATGGTCGCATTAACCTCGACGGTGGTGCCTTCGGTGGCTAGAGTCTTGAGTAGGGTGCCGGACGCTGGAGATGGAATCTCGGTGTCGACTTTATCCGTAGACACTTCGAGAAGAGGCTCGTCCTTGTTGACAGACTCGCCAGGTTTTTTGAGCCACTTCACAAGCGTGGCCTCGGCAATTCCTTCACCCATTGATGGCAATATGACTTCTGTTACGTCTGAACTCATGCGCTTTTTACTTTCGGTTACGGAGTCAATAATCACATGTGAACCGCAGCGCCCAACGCGGCATGGGCTGCTTCCATGATGGTCTCACTCAACGTCGGATGCGGATGGATCGTATGGGCGATTTCATCAACGGTCGTCTCCAGAACTTTGCCAAGGCTGAACTCAGCGATCATTTCCGTAGCGCGTGCATGGACAATGTGAACGCCCAAAATTTCGCGGTATTTTGGCTCATACAGGATTTTGATAAAGCCGTCCGTTGCATCTTCAATCTTGGCTTTTGCCATCGGGCTGAACGGGAATTTCCCGGACTTATATTCAATACCTTTTTCTTTTAGAGCCTTTTCCGTCATGCCGATCGAAGCGATTTCTGGATACGTGTAAATGGCGCTTGGGTTTGCTTCGTAGTTCACTTTGTGAGGCTTTTTGCCTGCGATCACTTCTGCGCAGTGAAATGCTTCTGCGCTGGCTGTGTGGGCAAGCATCGGTGTTGGGATCACGTCACCAATGGCGTAGATACCGTCACAGGGCGTTTTATAGGTGGCAAAGTCTACTTTGATAAATCCACGGTCAGTGGTGATACCGACGGTGTTTAGGCCAATATCATCGGTTACCGGCTCGCGACCAATCGAGACCAATACCTTGGCAAATATTCTGGTGCTTTCTGCCGTCGTGAGCTTAACGCCGTCTTTGCCCATATCTTCAATCGCTGTGATTTTGGCGCCAGTTTCGAACTGAACGCCTTGTTTTTTTACGCAGCGTACAAGCTCTTTAACAGTCTCTTCGTCTTCATAGGGGAGGACCTGTGGAGCAGCCTCGACCACGGTGACTTCTGTACCAAACCGAGCAAATAGGCTCGCAAATTCAATCCCAACGACACCGCCACCAATGATGGCCATAGACTTCGGCACTTCATTGATAAAGAGCACGTCGTCGGAGTTCATAATGCCTTTGCCGTTTGTCTTGGCAAATGGCAACTGGCGTACGCGGCTACCAGTGGCGATCATGATATTACGGGTTTCAAGAGTGGTAGACTTACCATCTTTTAATGCAACGGTGACTTTACCCTTGCCTGCGATACGGCCGTGGCCTTCGAAGACTTCGATTTTGTTTTTCTTCATGAGAAAGCGCAGGCCCTTGCGCTGATCGTCGACGATCTTATCCTTGCGGCCCATGATCTTATCCCATGAGTATTTGGGGCTACCCGCCTGAAATCCGAGTTCTTCAATATGCTGGAGCTTGTCCCAAGTCTTGGCGCTCTCAAGAAGTGCTTTTGTCGGAATACAACCGACGTTCAAACACGTACCACCGAGGTGTTGAAATTTTTCAATGAGAGCAACTTTAAGTCCCAGTTGCGCGGCGCGGATTGCGCCCACATATCCACCTGGTCCGGAACCGATTACGACAAGATCAAAGGCATTTGCTGACATAAAGAGATAAACTCCCTTCGACAAGTGAGATTTAAGTCTAAGAAATGTAATGGAAAATCTTTGTTCTTCCAATTGTGTTTTTAGCGATTTTTAGGTCGCATCAGTCCTGCACATGGGTAAACTCTTGCTGCTCGGCAGGCTTGGTGTTAGAACCCTGCCAATTGCTGAACATTTCAGGGATTTACCTGAGACGGGGCTGTACATGGGCGATATGCCTAAAAATGAAACATTAGGGTTTGCGTGGTTTTGGGAAGGCTTGGATCAGTATCTTGATCAAATGGGCCTGAAACAGACCCAGCAGCGCCGCCTGATCGTGCAGCATTTTTTGTCCATTAATTCTCACGTGGACGCCGAGGAACTTCACCGTCGTGTGCGGGCTGAGGGGCATGATATCGGTCTGGCTACCATTTACCGAACTCTCAATTTATTGACCGAAGCTGGGCTCATCGAACAAAAATCCTTTCAAGATGGTCGCTCCGTATTTGAAGTGGCCCACCCCGGTGCTCATCATGATCACTTGATCTGTACGGAGTGCGGTCATGTGGTTGAGTTTGAGGACCAAGAAATTGAATTACTGCAGGAAAAAATCGCGTCCAAGTTTGGGATGGAATTGAAAACCCATCGTTTGGATCTATTTGGAACTTGCAAGGACAAGGCGGTTTGCGCCTCCAGAAAAAAACGTCAGTAAAATCGGACACGAGTTTACGGGGACTATTTATTCTGGTCCCTGAATGATCCTGGTGGCTGCGGTGTCGGATTTTTTTCACGAAATTCAGGATCCGTCATACGTAAGAAGAAATCTGAATATTGACGCCCGTGATCTTTGTAAAACGATGGATCGATGCGGCTAGCTAGACTTAGTAGCCCCAACACCACGGCCATTGCAAAGGTAAAAACCAAGATCGCTTTCAAAACGACCGTATCAACGTAGTCAGACAGTTTGAACGAGGGGGCATAGCGTGCTGACTTTTGAAAGGGAACTGCGCGGCGAGGTTTTATCGTTGTTCTCGCGGGTCGTGGAAGTGTGGCCTCTGCGTTGGCGACTTTCGCACCCGAGATCTCTCCTGCCACAGCATCCGAAGCAAAGCCTGCAGCCTGCTGTAATGACTCTTTGGCGCTCTTGGCGATATGACTGCCAAGCTCTGTCTCGAGAAATTGTTTTTTGTAATATTGATCGACCATAGCGAGTAACGCTTCACTTAGAATCACTTCCTCGCGCGGTGTCACGTCAGCAAGATAAAACGAGCCGTGATGAACAAACTGGGACGTGGAGTTTTTGGCTGCATCGACGGTATTTCCCAAGACTCGCACATATGGCGCACGGCCAAGAGATTTCCTCAATATCGGCGCCTCGAGGCGCACGGCAGCAAACGCAGAGACTGAGAAGGGTAGAGATATTTGCCCCACTGTTGGATTGAGAGATGTCAGTCGCGCTGGCATCTGCAGCTCGATCCGGCTCCATGCTTGATCCGGGAGAATGTGCATCCGCCGATCGTCTGCTTTAACGGCCACCTGAAGGCTCAGATTATACGTCTTTATGGCGTCTACGATCCTCTTCTGCTCATAGGAGGCTTCGAAATGGATCTTCTGGCGTGAAAAGACTTTTCTGACGTCTATGCCAGATTCATCTGCGTTAAAAATCACAACTTGTGTCTGGCCATCAAGTTTGGATGCGAAAAGCTGAAGATCTACAGGCTCAAGGGATGCAATAATTTTATGATCAAGAAAGATCACATCAGGTGTAAAAAAGGATAGCTCCATGGCCATCGTACTTCGAAGCAGAGCAACTTTGACTTCAACTTGGTTTTTATTGAGGTCCGTAGCGAGGCCTCGTCTGATCTCAGGGTTACTGACTGCAACGAACGCTCTAAAACGGGTTGCTTGTCCTGGATGGGCGCTGATTTGACGTTTGACAGCAATCTTAGCGCTCTCAGCGTGTGAATCGGGGACGCGCCACTTGCATGTCAGCGCCTGGCTGAAGCGGTACATGAGCTCGTCGCGATGGACGCTCTCCACAGTTAGACTTATGTATGGAACCCCCAAGTCCGCGCTAATAGCTCCCGTAATCTGGAGGTTTGACCCCATTGACTGCCCGCCGCGGCATTCAATGCGCATATGAGTCTCGCTAATCCAGACGACACGAGCCGGGGCATACGCCATGGCTAGTTGGTTCATCGAAATTTCACAGAGCGGTTTGGCGAGTTCAACGGGTTTTGCAGATGCTGCATGCTTAAATCTCTGTAGCCATCGTTCATCGCTGAGGCTAAAGGGAATCAGATCACGAAAATTTTCCGATGCAGCCGCCTTTTCGGCATCCGGTGCGTCGCTTACAAGAGATAGTATAAATTTTGTACTGCTTAGCTCAGGATGTTGATTTAAGCGCTCAATTGATTTGGCGATGGTCTGCTGATTTTTGCGGTCCACATCAATCAGGATACATGTCGGACGTTGATCATTGAGAGATTCAAGGGCTGTTTTTATAGTGCCTATGAACGCGACATCATAGCCTAGTTGTGCCATTTGGGCTGCGCGACGTTTGTGCTCCTCCAGAGTTGTCTCTGTGAGCCATAACGTACGCTTGCCTTTCGTCGTCGCTACCATCTAATGCGGGCCCTTTCCAAGAACCTAAGAATAACCAGTCGGTTGTTCGGGGGACTTTTGTAAAAGTTTAAAAAATGAATTTTGGCGGAATGAGAAAAAAATCCGATTTGTCTGGGATTTGCGCAATGTTAAATAGTCTTTGCCCTTGTTTCACAGGCCTAGTCGCGGTCCTTTCTGTGATAGAATGAAAGGACTAATGATTTTAGAGGAATCCATTATGATGATCGGTAAATTTCAGCGTATTGCATTCAAAACCATGGCCGCTGCCTTGATGATCTCGTGCGTTTCATCGAGCGCATTCGCGCTGGATTGTAAGCAGGTGCGTTTGTTGACGCAGGCTTATTTCAAGATGCATTTCACTTACACCGAGTTCAACGATGAGCTGAGCAAGCGATCGCTGGAACTTTTTCTTCGTTCATGGGATCCAGGAAAACTTTACTTTCTGCAAAGCGATGTTGATCGGTTTGAGCGGGATTACGCCACCAAGATTGATGATGCAGTAAATCGGGCTGACTGCAGCTTCATAGACGACATCGTCGGCACCTATGGTAAGCGTTTTGAGGATACACAAAAAGCCATTAATGAAGCCGTGGCTGCTACCCATGACTTCAGTGTGGACGAATACATGGAAGTCGATCGTAAAAAAATGCCGTGGGCAAAGACACCGCAGGAAATAGGGGAGCGTTGGCGTAAGCGCGTCAAGTTTCAGGTTCTGCAACTTAGAGAGACAATTACCGACGCAGCTAAAATCAAAGAGAAGATGGCAAAGCGCATGGATCTAATGCGCAAGCAACATAAGAAAACCAGCAGTGATCAAGTGATGGGTATTTTTCTCAATGCATTTGCTAGTGCTCTCGATCCGCATAGCGACTACATGAGCCCGGACGATCTAGAAGATTTCCGTATCAATACTAGATTATCGCTCGAGGGTATCGGTGCTGTTCTCCGCAGTGAAGATGGTTTTACGACTATACAGTCATTGGTTCCTGGCGGTGCTGCAGCGCAGAGTGGAAAAGTCAAAGTTGACGACAAGATTATTGCTGTTGCTCAAATAAATGACGCGCCAGTTGATGTCATCGACATGGATCTGCGCGACGTGGTGAAGTTGATTCGTGGAAAGCAGGGCACCGAGGTGAAGCTGACTCTTGTCCGTGAGGAAAAGGGCTCCAACGTGCAATTGCAGGTCGCACTGAAACGTCAGAAAGTTCAATTGACTGACCGCGCCGCTAAATCCAAGGTTCGAGTTGTACAGGTTGGTGAGGGTGCTGAAGCTCGCGATATGAAGGTAGGAGTCATTGCGCTGCCATCGTTTTATATGGATTTTGAAGGGCGTCAGAATAAACAGAAAGACTTCAAAAGTTCTTCAGCTGACATGCTTAGAGAGATTGATGCTATGAAGAAGCAGGGTGTCGAAGCCCTTGTTGTGGACTTGCGTAACAACGGTGGCGGCTCACTCGATGAGGCCATCAATGTGTCTGGTTTGTTTATCAAGACAGGGCCTGTTGTTCAGATTCGCGCAAGTGATGGAAGTAATTTCGTTCAGGACGATAAAGATCCAAGTGTGGCTTGGGATGGTCCATTGACGGTGATTATTAATCGGCAGTCAGCGTCAGCCAGTGAAATTTTCGCAGGCGCGATCCAAGACTACGGACGCGGATTGATAGTCGGAGATACTCATACCTTTGGTAAAGGCACAGTCCAAAATCTTCATGATGTCAGTGATAAATTGGGAGCCATCAAAGTCACGATTTCGAAGTTCTATCGGCCGTCTGGATCCAGTACACAGTTGCGCGGCGTTGAATCTGATATTGTTTTCCCGGATTTGATGGATCAATTGGAGATGGGAGAGAAGTTTTATGACTATGCGTTGCCATGGGAGAAGATCAAGGATTCTGACTACAAGAACTTAGGGGCCGTCTCGCCATTTTTGACCAAGCTCAAAGAAGTAAGTGCTGCGCGCGTGGCGGCGGATGAAGGGTTTAAACTTGTTGCCGAAGATATCAAAACCTACAAAGACGGAGAGATTGAGCGGTCGCGCATATCACTTCGGGAAAAGTCTGCGAAGGAGAAAGCAGCTGAGAAGGCGAAGCTTGAAAAGCGAAGTGGTGGCAAGAAGAAAGGTAAGTCTGAGGCAGGTGATGACGAAACCGAAATTCCTTTGATCGATGATTACATGCTGCAGGAGAGTTTACGTGTCACAGCTGACTATGCAGCACTGCGATCGGGCAAAAATTTGTCAAAGGTGTCGATTCCGGAGGTCGTGAAGGCCCAGAAACAGCGTCAGGCGCAAGAAAAGAAAGCCCTAAAGCCTAAAACCTGATCTAGCCAACATGCGAATGAAAGACCGCCCTCCAGGGCGGTTTTTTATTGGGCCGAGGTCTGTTTGCGAGCGTCTGAAATGAATGTTCTCGTGACTTTGATGCGATCCTCGAGAAGATCGATCCCATGGTCGCCCGCTGCTTTTGCTTTTTCTAAGTCGGCCTCAGCCAGTTGAAGCGCCTGGCTCCACGCATCGATTGCCATGGCGATTTTTCCAGCTTTGAATGCCGCCATGCCGAGTTCATTAAAGGCGTGCTCGCGATCATCTGGAATTTGGGTGGCTTTAACAAGCCATGGAATGGCACCGTCAGGATCTGTATTTGCCAGCATGCGTCCGTAGGCGAATTGAACTTCCAGTGCCTCCGGGAATTGCTCAGACTTTAAATGTAGCCATGCAAGACCATCGCTCTGAGCACCAAGTTCATTGTAAAGAAGCTCTAGCTCATTGAGTGCTGCTCGATGGTTAGGGTTTATGTCCACGACTTTTTCCAGAAGTTGACGAGCTTTGACGGGTGTTTTGTAATCAAGGGTGTACACCATGGCCAATTCCATCATTGCCTGAGTGTTGTAGGGCTCGCGTTTAACTAAATCCTCCAAAATGGCAGTGCCTTCCGTGATCATGCCTTTATCAATGAGGCCTTGAGCTTCTGCCATGGCGGGGTCAACCGTCTGGTCGCTTTGACGGTTGGCAGTATCGCGTGAATTATGAATGCTGTCTTGACCTTGGGTATCTTGATTGGTCAGTTCTGACCTTGCCGGTATTTTTGACTTAGAGTTGAGGAATATAAGCTCTTCAGACGGACCCTCGCGATGCTCCCCAGAGTCTAACATATGCTTGTACCAAGACCAGCCAACGGCAACTATCGCGAGAATCACCAGCAAGCGGCGGATTGGGCTTTTAGTTTTCATGTTAGTCAAAGTACTGCCCCCATAAGGCCTTCACCTTTAGCTTTGTATTTTCAGGGATTTTTGATCTATCAGTCATCACCGCATATTTGGCAGCAAAGAGACTATCTGCGGTTGATGTCCTTGGCATCAATGTAGCAACTTTTTTGATGATATTGTTCGCTAACGCGGAATTTGCTTTAACGACTGCGAGCACGGCTTCCACCGAAACGTCTTCTTCGGTATCGTGCCAGCAATCATAATCAGTAGCTAACGCTAACATTCCATAGGATAGCTCAGCCTCACGCGCTAGTTTCGCTTCTGGTATGGCCGTCATCCCAATAACAGCGGGGTCCAGAGTTTTTCGGTAGAAATGACTTTCGGCTCGCGTTGAAAATGCAGGGCCTTCCATGCACACGTAGGTACCGCCGTCATGTACGGTGGCTTTCTCCTGCGTGGCAGCGGTCAAAATTATTTTTCGCATCTCAGGACAGAATGGATCTGCAAACATCACGTGCCCCACAATGCCATCACCGAAAAAGGAATTCTCTCGGAGTCCACGAGTACGATCGAATAGCTGATCGGGCACCACCATGTTGCCGGGCTTTATGGCCTCTTTCATGATACCAACGGCACTAACTGCAAGGACGTGAGTCACTCCCATTTGCTTCAGGGCATGAATATTAGCTCGATAGTTGACCTCAGTCGGTGTGTAGCGATGACCGCGTCCGTGACGCGGAAGAAAGAAGACTCGGCGTCCTCCAATATTGGCCTCAAGGATGGCGTCCGATGGTTCCCCAAAGGGAGTGCTGACAAGGTGCTCCTTCGTGTATTCAACGCCGTCCATTTTATAGACGCCGCTGCCACCAATAACCCCTAGAACAACGGACTTGGCTTGGTTTTGCGAGGGATTCATTACCATGGGTGCACTCCTATTTTTTGAGCAGATTAGGCCATGACCGGCGTCTTATCACGGACTACAAAGACTGTGTAGCAAAGAAGTTCGTCAGCAGAAAACTTGCGGCGAACGGCGAGGTGGGCTAAAATAAAAAGAATCTAAATATCTAAAATTATTGATTTTATGGGGAATCTTGCATGGGTAAAAGATCACTGGTGACCTGGCTTCAGCCGACTTTAGGAGTGACCTTACTTGGCATTTTGCTCCTTGGAAATATGGCCAAGGGTCAAGAGGCGACAGAATCCGAGTCCGCCGATGAGGTTGCTCCTCCAAAGCGAAAGCCTAAAAAGGCAGGTAAAAAAACCAAAGCAAAACCAGCATCGTCTGAGAATTCCACAGGTGAATCATCTCAGTCCGCAGATGCTGAGCCACCCCCGTCAGCAGCATCAAAGTCAAAAACCACAACGGCCGCTGGAAAGTTTAAAAAGATAGGGGTCGGGTTGAATGCAGGCTATGCATACATAGGCGGCGGCGGCGGCCTTGAAGCTTGGTTTTCGCCAACGAAAAGCTTGGATTTAAGTATGCGAATTCTCGGAGGCAGTGCAAAGATGGCAGCTAGCGGAGAGGCGTCGCTTCTTGAGACTGCTGAAGTGACCATGGTTCAAGTTGGTGCCAATGCGCGTTATTTTCTCGGTAAAAGCCTCTATTTGTTAGGCGGACTAGGTTACAACACATTTTCCGGTAGTTACGGGGTGACGATTAACACGACAAAGCAGGAGTATCTTCTACCTATGAAGGCGAGTGCTCTGTCGCTTAACGTTGCTTTCGGTAATCTCTGGAAGTGGGATAGTGGCTTCGCTCTGGGTTTTGAGTGGGTTGGCTACTCAAGCTTTATGGGGATGGATGTTAAGTTGGATGATCCACAAACTGCAGAGGAACAACTTGTTTTTGATGCGTTTCGTGTTGCTAAAGGCGGTGGTGATCCAGAAAAAAAGGCGAAAGAGCTGTTGGCTAGGAACAATATTTATGCCTTGATGATGACCGTTGGCTACGGATTTTGAATCGCTTGAATTGAAAAAAAAAGCCCCTCGGGATTTCGAGGGGCTTTTGCTTATTAGCGTCGTCCGAACTTCGACAGTAAGTCGTCGAGACTATGGTTTTTCTCAGGCTGTTTGGGTATCGGCTTGGCGGCAGTCCGAGTGGCAGCCGCTTGCGCCGCTTGTGCCGGACGTGGAGTCGTGGCAGACGATGAGGCGGACCGGCTTTGGGACTTTGCGGACAGACTGATTCGACGTTTGACCTTGTCGGCATCAAGGACTCGAACTGTTAAAACATCTCCGACCGCCACAACGCTGGCAGGGTCCGTTACAAATTGATCGGATAGTTCAGAGATATGGATCAGTCCATCCTGATGGACCCCAATATCCACAAACGCTCCGAAGTTTGTCACGTTTGTGACTGTTCCCTGAAGAACCATCCCCGGGCGAAGATCCTCAATCTCTGAAACATCATCAGAGTAAGTAAGGCGAATACCGTCTTCTCGCGGGTCACGGCCGGGCTTGATTAGCTCTGATGCAATGTCGCGCAAGGTTGGTAATCCAACGTTGTCGTTTACATACTTTTCAAGGGCAATAGCGTCCACAGCAGCGCGTTTACCGATAAGGTCTGAAATCTTGGAACCAAGATCTTTGGCTATCTGCTCAACGATCACATAGCGTTCTGGATGAACGGCCGAATTATCGAGTGGATTCACCGATTCAGGAACTCTCAGAAAGCCGGCGGCTTGCTCAAAAGCTTTTGGCCCAAAACCAGGCACCTTCATGACATCAGTTCTTGCCTTAAACTTTCCAGCTTTATCCCTGTGTGCGACGATTGATTTTGCTAGCGACGCCCCAATTCCGGAGACATAGCCTAAAAGCTTGTAGGACGCGGTATTCAAGTTTACCCCGACTTTGTTTACGCAGGACTCGACCACTTCTTCGAGTGAAAGTTTCAGCTTTGTCACGTTCACATCGTGTTGGTATTGACCAACGCCAATTGACCGCGGATCAATTTTCACAAGTTCAGCAAGTGGGTCTTGCAGCCTTCTCGCGATAGAAATCGCAGATCTGATGGTGGCATCAAGATCTGGAAATTCTTCACGGGCAATTTCATCTGCTGAATACACAGACGCGCCTGACTCGTTCACGATAAGTCGCTTGACGTCCGTAAAGTTGCCTTCTTTCAACACATCTCTGATGATGCGATCTATCTCCCGCGACGCCGTACCGTTGCCAATCGCGATGTACTGGACTTTGTGAGTCTTTATTGTGTTCGCCAGAATGTCTTTCGTTTGCTTAGTTTTAGGAGTGTCCAGTGTTTTGTCTGGTCTAAAATCGGGATAAACGGTTGTGTGAAATAAGACTGCTCCAGTTTCGCTGATCACTGAAATTTTAGAACCAGTTCTGATGCCCGGGTCGACACCCATCACAATCTTTTGAGGGATTGGTGGCAACAACAATAGGTTTTCAAGATTTTTTGTAAAGACTTTTATCGAGTCGGCTTCTGCGCGATTTTTCAAATCGAGTCGAAGCTCTGTTTCAATCGAAGGTGCCATCAATCGGCGATAGCAATCCTCAGTGACCTGAGCAAGCCATGAGCGAACTGGTGCTGACGTGGGGGCATTTCCCACGACGGCTTTGGTCAAGTCTTCCACAATCTTTGTGGCGTCAACTTCGATGGTAACGCGAAGAATCTTTTCAGCCTCTCCGCGCCGAATCGCCATCGTGCGGTGACTTGGTATAGTCTTGATGGACTCGCGGAAGTCAAAATAGTTTTCGTACTTGTGTGTTTCGCCTTTTTTTCCTTTGCCAGCCAATTTGCTGTCAAGGACGTCCTCTTCTGACTTGGCTGCATTCGCTGCTTCGGCGCTGTCAATTTTCTTCGCAACAAAGACCCCGGTATCTGCTGATGTGTTACGCACCATAGCCCGAAGCTCTGCTGTTTCGCTCACTCGCTCTGCTAGAATGTCCGCAGCTCCTTGCAGGGCGGCGTCAGCAGATATCACCTTTAGTGCAGCGTCAATTGTCGAGTCAGCGGGGGTTATATAGGTTTTCGCAAGTACAGCCAGATCAGTTAGCGATGCGCGTTGAGTCAGGATCGCGTCGAGTAACGGCTCTAAACCTTTTTCTTTTGCTATTTGTGCTTTTGTACGGCGTTTTGGTTTGAATGGCAGGTATAGATCTTCAAGCTCCTGCTTCGTCTTGCAGGCAATGAATTTCTTTTTGAGCTCTGGGAATTTTCCATTGTAGGAAGGATTTTTCTGACAGAATTCCTCCACAACTTTCAGGTATTTTTCCTTGTTCGTTTCAAGTTCCAGCAGGTAGTTGTAGCGATCGCGCAGATCTCGAATCTGCACTTCATCCATGGAACCGGTCATTTCTTTGCGGTAACGAGCAATGAAAGGAATCGTACATTCTTCTTCAACGAGCAGTTTGATCGTATTGTTGACTTGATGGGCCTGAAGCTTCAGTTCAGTGGCCAGTTGCTTCAAAATGTCGATCATGTTTTCCATTGTTTGTCCTTTTGGTCAGATCCTTGGAATATTTCGGTTTAACCGCAGCAATCCAGGACGGACCGTCATGGTCCGTCCGCGGTGCTGTCTAAATACTAAAGTTTATTATTGACGATTTTTACCGTAAACACTGATGCCTCGGAAGAAGTAGCCAATCTCTCTGGCAGCACTTTCTGGGCTGTCAGATCCGTGTACGCTATTTTCTCCAACTGACTTTGCAAACAGCTTGCGAATTGTGCCTGGTTCTGCGTTGGCTGGGTTTGTCGCGCCCATGATTTTGCGATTTTTGGCGACGGCGTCTGCGCCCTCTAATACCATTAGAACGACGGGGCTACGGGTCATGAAATCGCACAGTTCACCGAAAAAGGGGCGAGCCTTGTGCTCAGCATAGAAACCTTCAGCCTCATGGCGCGCGAGGTGTCGCATTTCCATGGCGACAATTTTCAGTCCTTCTTCCTCGAAGCGACCGACAATTTTTCCGATGAGATTGCGCTCAACAGCATCTGGTTTGATGATGGAGAATGTTTGCTGTGTCATGTTTCAAAACTCCCAAGAATTTTATGACGAAGAATGTTACAGTAATACCGAGTCGTAAAGACTACCTGTCTCAAGATAAAAAGCAACCAAGACAGGGGTTTGGCGTGCAGATGTGCAGCAAAAAGTCCGTTTTTTAAGCGAGCGGCTGAATCTTCCGACACGGTTGCTCTTTTGCTAGGCAGCAAACCCATACAACGGCGGTTCTATTGAGTGTTTTTCTTGCAAAACCCCAGCGTTTTTTGGTTCGCCCGGCACCAGGTTGGCTGGATGTGGCCGGGAAAGAGGTGCGGGAGATTATCAGTTCTCCCGTTCAAAAATATAAGTTCGCGCCGATAGTCACAGAAGAGGACGGTCTTATCGTTGTTTCGGATTGCGACTATCGCCAGGCTCTAGAGATCGTTTGTAGGGTCACCACTGTTCATGATGTCGATTGGGTCATCCATAGCGGTCGTATTAGGGCACGCAGTGAGTGGTCGTCTTTTTTTGAAAAGTCAGGGGTAGGGCAGCTGTGGTCTGACGTTGCCAAGCAGCAGTTTAAACTAGCTGCTTCGGTCTCTCATCCTATTGTCGGTACCGAAAAAGAAATCAGAGAGCTGGCACAAGCCACCTGGCCGGAGTTTAAAGCTAACGAGCACGATGACAGTGAAGAGTCAGGGATCCAAAGCTTGCAGCGCATTAGAATTGAGGCCTCTAAAAATCGGCATCGGATTCTGGTGAGTATGGGCGGCCAGCCGCTGTTCAAGCGGGGTTATAAAATTACAGGGTTATCCGCAGTGGCGCCGCTTCCTGAACATCACGCCTCGGCATGTTTTCTATGGGCCACGTCCGTACTTCAAGGATGGTCTTTAAATGATTTGAGGGATTTGGGTTGCGCATTTGTGACTCCGTTTGCGGGCACAGGTACGACCTGTTTTGAAAGCTTGGCGCGGCTGTTCGATGTGGCCCCCGCGCTGACGAGGCAGCAGTTTGCTTGCGAAAACTTTGCGTTCCACCCTGTGGCGACCATGGCAACGATTCGACAACGGTTGCTGGGGCGCGTCCAGAATACAAAGGGTCAATGCTGCGCTGTCTTGGGAGATATCAATGATGAGGTGGTGACCTCACTTAATCAGCAAAGCGAGAGTTTTCTTCGTGCGTGCGGTGTTTCAATTTCATCTTCAATCATGACTAATGATTTCTTGGAGCGTCCGCTGGAGCTAACAAAGGCTCTAGATGATGTACCGCGACTATTTTTCCCGTTGAACCCTCCATTTGGGCAGAGGTTAGCCAAGTCCACTGGGAGCGACGCTATTTACCATAAGCTTGGTCGGGCTTTGGAGCTTTGTGCGACAAAATATCATTTTGCTGGGTACGTTTTGTGTCCAGACGAGTCCTCTTGGAGACATCTTCTCGCCTCTGCGGTCAGTTTAAATGCTGAGACCCGTCATTTTACACATGGCGGTACAGACATGCGGGTTGTCGCGTTTTCAAGCCGAAATTGAGGCCTACAGAGGTTTCTTCAGTGATTCATCGTCGTAGCGGAATTCTTCTGCAATCGAGGAGCTTGGATCAAAACGGTACAGATCCCGCAGTAAACCGTCTTGCAGCCCAAAGACCCAGCCGTGTAGGGTGGGACGCTGCTCCATCTTCCATGCTCGCTGCAGAACGCGGGTTTTCATGATGTTGTGTAGTTGCTCCAAGACGCTTAGCTCAACTAGTTTATTAACCCGACCTTCCTCATCACCAGCGGCATCAATTTCACCGCGGTGCATGTGATAGACGTCTTTGATATTACGCAGCCACTGATCCATAATGCCAAAATGTTGCTGGGTCATCGCGGCACGGACGCCGCCACAGCCGTAGTGGCCGCATACGATGACATCTTTCACCTTGAGAACCTCGATTGCATAGAAAAGCACGCTTTGTACATTGAGATCGGTGTGCACAACGAGATTTGCTATATTTCTGTGGACGAAAATTTCACCCGGTGTAGTGCCAGTGACTTCTTCAGCGGGGACGCGAGAATCCGAACACCCGACCCATAGGAATTGAGGTTGCTGACCTTTGGAGAGGTTTTCGAAGTAATCGTTTTGCAACGAAAGCTTTTCTTTGACCCAGGCTTTATTCGCCAACAAAAGGCTCTTGTAATTTTCCATCCCTGACTCCTCGTAGCGACATACGTCTTGAACGCAGATTTTTTAAACTAACAGTGATTCCTCTTGCAGCGGCACCATCACGGAAGTCCCGCAGTGTGTCAATAATATCGTAATCGATAAATTGCGCTCCGATTCCGTCGATGGTGACATCAGATCCTTTGGGTATGGCGCGCAAAGTTTTTTTCAGGGATGCCTTGTGTGCAAATGTTACGTCTTTTGCAAATCGTACTAAAATATATCGCCCATCGTTGACCACCGTGATGGCTGAGTGGTGGTTCATGCGAATGACGATGGCAAGACCAACCATGAGGCCGATGCTTACTCCAGTCAATAGATCCGTGAATGCAATTGCAAGAACGGTAACGATAAACGGTAAAAACTGCTCTGTTCCCTCGCGGTATTCGACTTTCCAAAACTGGGGTCTTACAAGCTGACTGGCGACAATAATGATCAAAGCAGAAAGAGCCGCGATAGGGATGTGATTCATGGCCGAGGATACCGCCACGGTTGCGACGAGAAGCAAGACTCCATGCAGAAAGTTCGATAGTCGCGAGCGGGCACCGCCGTAGATATTGGCTGTGGTTCTTAATATACCGGCGGCGATCGGAAGGCCGCCAAATAGCCCGCACAGTATATTGCCAAACCCCTGGGCCATGAGCTCTCGGTTTGCATTCGCCGGAATTTGCTTTGGGTCGTATCGCTCGGCAGATTCAACGGTCAGCAGCGTTTCGATACTCCCAAACAAGGATATAAAAAACGCAATGTGCCATGCAGCCGGATCTGCGAGTGCGGGCCAGTTAGGTGATGTGGCCAGAGATTTTAGAGGTATCGATGAAACATTGGGCATTTTAATAAAGTGTCCTACGGCAAACTTTGTGTCCAACTCCGGTGCTGCCCACCCAAATAATTCATGAAAAATTGTGCCCGCCAAAACTGCGGCGAGTGCTGCGGGAATTTTACCCCAAAGACCCCGACGCGGTGCGATGCGGTTGTGCCAAATGAAAAAGACAACCATACAGACAGCGGAAATGGCAATAGCCAACGGATTGTACTCCATGATGGCATGGTAGATTTCGGTGAAGGTGTTTTCTCCCGAGATGAGTGAATCGGAGCCAAAGGATTCATCACCCAAGAAGTTTGCATCCCAACCCAATGCGTGCGGAAACTGTTTGAGGATCATAATCAAACCAACCGCAGTAAGAGTCCCCCGTATCACGCTGTGGGGGACGAAACTTCCAAGGTAGCCAAGCCGAAACATGCCGAAGAGCATCTGGATCACGCCAGCCAAGACAATGGCCGTTAAAACCGAATCAAACGAGCCCAGGGTTTGCGTGGCGGTCATGACAAGGGCGGCCAAGCCCACCGTAGGGCCAGACACTGTCATGCGAGCACCCGAAAGCCAGGAGACAAGCAGCCCTGAAATGATTGAGGAAACAAGACCAGCAGTTAAAGGTGCGTTGGACACACTCGCAACACCCAAGCTTAAGGGCAGAGCAACCAGAAAAACAATTGTGGCCGAAGCAAGATCGGCAGTGATGTCGGCGCGGTGGTCCTGAGTAGAGGTCAAGGTGTATCGGTCCTCGGAGAGTTAAATGACCGTCGCGACTGTACTCTCCTTAATCCAATAAAATCAATGCATTTTACCAGACTGCTGGATATAGTGACGTCTCTCCAGGGTTCGTATAGTTATTGGAGCATCGCCGGTCCCGTGAAACGATTCAAAATTACAGACGAAGTCCCATTCCGTGTCCAGTTATCGTGGCTAAATTTGTCATTTACGGCAGGTGCGATCAATGCCGGTGGTTTTCTTTCCTGTCAGAGTTTTGTGTCGCACGTTACCGGATTCGTAACAATCTCTGGCTTAAATTTTGAGCAGAAGGCCTGGGTGGAGGCCTTGAGTGCACTATCGATTCCTGGATTTTTTCTTGGTGGTGCAGTTATTAGCGGAATACTGACGGAATACGAACAAAATGATGCAGCCTTGTCTAGACGGTTTGGATACGCCATGGGGGTCATTGCAATGACGCTAGGTGCGATCATTGTCTTTGGCATCCAAGGTCTTTTTGGGCCGTTCGGTTTATCAGAAAAAATTACTACTGACTTCCTGTTGATAGCATTGCTCTGTGGCATTTGTGGACTGCAAAACGCGGCAGTCACATCATTGACCGGTGCCTCCGTCCGGCCGACTCATTTAACTGGCACGACAACTGATTTGGGACTTGGTCTTGTGAGGGCGCTTCGCGCTAAATCAGGATCTTCTGCGTCCCTCATTGAACACAGAACGAATCGGCGGCGTTTGGGTTTAATCGTTGCATTTGTGACAGGGGTTATGGTCGGCTCATCTTTGTTTTTTGAACTGGAGTATCTAGGGTTCGCCTTGCCCCTTGTGACAACTCTGATTTCAATGGTCGAGAGCATCGTGGATGTGCGATCCACTGCAAAGCCAGGGGCCAAATAATTTCAGCAATCCTTATCTCAAACGTAGTCTGAATTGTTTGCGCATATTCTTGATATAGACCTCGATGGCGATCTCGTCATTTTCGTCCGGAAGCTCCCCGAATTCAGCCTCCAATTCATGGCGAAATCGTTCGTGCCATGAGGCAAACTCGTCGGCCGGGTCTCTCGTACGAATGGATGACTTTTGTTTAAAGTGTTCACTCAACGATAAACCTTTAATCGTCGCCGCCAGGGTCTCTCGATCAAGATGTTTATTACTCATAGTCATTATGGGCTGCTTTAATGGTTATGCCTTGAAGTAATCATTGATGCGCTTTGTCACTTTCGCGGGTGTAAACCCGTACTCCTCAGCTAGATGCTCCATCGGGGCACTCGCTCCGAATTGATCGAGTCCGATGTTTAGACCATCAAAGCCAGTGAACTTTTGCCAGCCAAGAGTTGTACCAGCTTCGATGCTGACTCGCCGCTTACACTGCGGGGTCAGAATGGAATTGATGAAGCTCGAATCTTGTTTGAAAAGTAATTCCCAGCAGGGGACTGATACAATTTTGGTTTTGAATCTGCTCAGCTCTTTTGCGGCCGCCATCGCGAGCGACACCTCAGATCCTGTCGCAAAAATAACGAGATCAGGGTTGTCTTCATTTTTGACCGTCCAAGCCCCACGGCGGCAATCGGCTTCCTGAGCCGGAGTCAGTTCGAGAACTGGAAGTTTTTGGCGAGACAGGCAAATGGCGGAGGGACGAGACAGTTTGAGAGCTTCCTGCATCATAATTTGAGTTTCCCGAGCATCGGCTGGGCGCATGACAAAGAAATCAGGCATCACGCGCAGGCTCATGACGTGCTCTACAGGCTGATGGGTCGGACCGTCTTCGCCCAGATAAAAACTATCATGGGTAAACTCGTGGATGACCCGTACTTGTTGGATAGCCCCTAAGCGCAGGGCTGGCCGCGAGTAGTCGGCAAACGTCAAAAACGTAGCATCAAAGGGGATAATCCCGCCGTGAAGCGCCATTCCGTTAGCAATCGCTGACATCGGGAATTCGCGGACTCCAAAAGCAAGATTTCTACCTTTGGGTGTTTCTGCTTGAAAGTCTCCGACGGCTTTAGCAAAGGGGCCTGTCATATTTGATGGCTCGAGGTCTGCGCTGCCCCCCATGAGATTGGGGATATCATGCGCCCATTGTTTTAAGACATCACCAAAGGCGTTACGTGTGGCAAGACTTCCACCTGCCGCCCATGTCACAGGGGTTAGTTTGCTCCAGTCTTCTTTGGCAAAATATTTATTCCAGGCTGATGCAAAGGTTTGATCCTTCATGCGATCAGTGACGGCGTTTTTCCATTCTGCGGCCTTCGTTCGAAGCTCACCAAAGCGACGCTGAAAATGACGGCGGGCCTCGTCAGGGCGGTAGAAGTCCACGCCATCTGGTATTCCTAGCTTTTGCTTGGTTTTCGTTCTCTCGTCTGCTGATAGGGGTGCTCCGTGAGTTTCGTGATCTCCCTCTTGAGTGGCGCAGCCTTTGGCCATGATAGTATTGCCAATGATGAGGGTAGGACGGTCAGAGGACCCGGCAGTAGTCAGTGCATTTCTGATGGCCTGATGATCATGGCCATCAATCGTAAGGACGTTCCAGCCAAATCCTTTGAACACAAGCTCCTCGTTGTCACTGGTCGCTCGGTTGATGTTTCCTGAAATTTGTTGGCGATTGCGGTCATAGAACCAAATAAGATTGTTCAGTTTTAAATGTCCAGCCAGCGATGCGGCGCCAAGTGTGACATCCTCCTGCATGCAACCATCACCCAAGAGCGCGTAGATCTTATGTCCAAAAAGCTTTTGATCGATCGAAGCTGCGAGGTGGCGCGCCGCTATCGCAAAGCCGGCTGACATAGCGACACCCTGCCCGAGAGGGCCTGTTGTGCATTCAACGCCTTTCGTGTGGGTATTTTCGGGATGTCCTGGTGTTTTACTGTGAAGCTGACGGAATTTTTGTAGCTCCTCCATGGGCAACCAACCGATCATGTGGAGAAGGGCATATTGAAGCATCGACTCATGGCCGGCGCTCAAAATAAACCGATCGCGTCCCATCCATTGGCTGTCGTCAGGATCAAATTTCAGGAATTCAGTAAAAAGTATGTAGGCGAAGTCCATGGAGCTCATCGCGCCCCCCGGGTGCCCTGACTTGGCTTTGTTGACGCCGTCGATGACAAGGCCTTTGAGAATGGAGATCGTCTGCTGATCGTTCATGGGGACTCCCGGAAGTTGTGGAGTCGGAAATTTACCGAAACCACCGGAGATTGTCAGATTAAATCTTTAATTGCTTAGTCAGACCTAATGACCTGTAGGCTAAACTGACGGGTTAAACACGGTTGGTCACCTCCTTTTTTAATCAATAATTACAGAATCTTACAATCAAGTGGATGCTGCTTTTTAGTTTGGGTACAATTTTCCCGAGCCAAGTACAGGGAGTTTGGGATGGGTAGATATCAAGTCACAAAGCTGCGATGGCCTTTTACGGGTCTTAGATCGCCTGGGGACGCCCAATTGGGAATGGGTCTAGTTACCGTTTTGGTAGCAGTTGGGATTTTAGGAATCGTTGCAGTTGCCTTGAGTCGAATGTTTGCTACTCAAGCCTATTCGCAAAAAAAGCTTGATATGGCTGTGGCGTCAATGGTTGTCGTTAGAAATTTGAATATGCGCCTGATGGAGTATTGCCCTCCCACATCACCATCAGCGCCGGTTGCGTTGCCTTGGACTGTTCCGGCCACCTGCGCTAACGCTCCGACCGGAACTTATGTTGAAATTAAAACAAGTTCAGGCGCGGTCCTTATTAAAATGTTTAATCCAGCTGCGCCGTTGACAGCGCAACAAATGGGGGATTTGCTAGTCAGGGCTAAATGTGTCGTTTACCCCACAAAAACCCCACCCCATAAAACTCTGAAGATAGAAGCCGTTGATGCTAAGTGGCTTGCCGGTAAAGCTAGCACCCCGTGGTTTGACATCAGTCCGCAGATTCCATTGCCTTGCGATATCGACCGCTAAATCACCAGATAGAATTGTGAGAGGTGAAAATGCGTGAAATGACTCAGTCCCCTGTTAAAACGTTGGGATCGCTAACCAGGTTTGGTTCAGGGCAGTCTGGTATGACGCTACCAGAAGTTTTGTTAGCTGTCGGCCTGGTTGGTATCCTGGCGGCCGCCTCCATGCAGATATTCGGCGACGCCTCACGAAATACCCGAACTTTGAAAGATAAGATCGATATCGCAAGTGTTGGCAACTACATCACACAGTTTACAGATTGCGACAAAACACGAGCAGATTCTGGGTTCGCTGCCGCCTGCGCCAGCGGAAGTTCAATAAATATTCGTGACAAACGTAACTTAGTCATTCTTTCAAGCTCAGGAACAAATTTCGCAGATTATCTCACGGTCACCAATAAGTGCGTGGGTGGACAAATTCAGCTCTTCTCAAGCACCGCCAAGAATCCAACGCCAGTCTCCATGCTAGCTAATATTCCGATTGTTTGTCCGGTCCCGCCGCCTGTCTGCGCGTCTGTTACTGCGGCTCGTTTGCCGGCGCCAAACAATGAGACGTGTGCTGTGACAGTCACCAAAGCTCCGACAAGTGGTGATGTGAGTACTGTGCTGATTGGCGGGGTGTCGTCATTTGGTACTTGGACGGGAATGGTTTGGAAGGGTCAAGTGGCTTGCCCCGTATCCACGAAAAAATTATCTGCAAGCTTAAGTAACGGAGTCGAAGCGTCGAGTTGCGGTGTTGCAAATCTGAATCCGGCGTATGTCACATCCTATTATATCAAACCGAACGCTAACGATTGGGTCAAATGCCCATTTCAAATGCAATTTAAAGTCAATGGAGGGGCAAACTGGTATACGTTTTCAGGTAATCGGCATTGGTCGACTGCAACTGTCAATATACCTATCACACCAGGGATGGGTTTTCATGATGGTTGCAATGTCTTGACGCCTCGTATGTTTTATTTTAGACACTCGACCCCGACCTGCCAGACATACCACCCGCCGAACTGGGCGGGTAAAGGGAAAATTCTGAACTACGAAGGTAATGGAACTTACCGGATTCGGATTGATGATCAGTACACAGGGGCTGACCCGGGAATTAGCGTAAAAATAAAAATCAGTCCAGCCGACTACAAATATCGCATTGCAGGATATGGTAACGGTAGCTGCTCGTGATGATGATGCTCCTGCCCATCACTGATGCCGCCTTGACGGTGCTTTTATTTTTTTTGATCACTTGTCCCAAAGTTCCCCCACCAGTTAGCCAAATCCACTGGCAAAGGAGACGTCCAATGGAGCGTTTCCATCGAGACGGGATGCTTAAATCCCAACTCCTCTGCATGGAGGCCAATCCGCGGGATGTTTGAGTGATCCTCCACCGCGGGTTGCTCCCGGTATGCTCCGGTGTAAACGCGGTCGCCGCAGAGGGGGTGACCGCTTTCCGACATGTGAATCCGAATTTGGTGCGTTCTGCCGGTCTCCAGAGTGCAAGTTATGCGACTGATGATGTCGCCGCGCTGATTTTTTTTCGACTCAAGGCGGGAGATGTGGGTAATGGCTTCCTTGCCCAAGTTTTTATGATGTGTCGATCCACGCTTTCCATCACCTCGATTTTCGACGAGTCGCGAACGAATGGTCTGTGACTTCGGTACTCCTTGGCAAAATGCAACATAGCGACGGGCAATGTCATGCTCTCGAAATTGCTTACCGAGCTCTCTTTCAGCGAGCATGGAGCGGGCAAAAACCATAATGCCTGACGTGCCTTTGTCTAGACGATGAACAACTTTTAGTGGGGGAATCTTTCGTCCGTCATTTTGCTCAAGCCATTTACGGGTGACGTCAATCAGGGTGCTGTTCTTGACTTGGTGACCGCGTTCAAGGCGTTGCGTTTTTGTAGTGAAGGGGACGGATTCGATACCAGATTCCTTTTCAACGACGACGATATGCTCATCATGGTAATAAACGCTCAGTTGTTGCCGCTGAAGGTTATTTTCCCCTGGTTTCTTTTGGGCGCGTGCGTGAATCTCAATGTGCTCGGTTCCTTCTAGTCGGCGAGTATCGTCGGTGATGGTTTCACCGTTAACCGTAACTCGACCAGATTTTATAGCTGCGCGGCATTCATTCCAGGACCACTCTGGTTTCCTGATGCGTACGTGCTTAGCCAATGTTGAAAGGTTGGTGCTCATTAAGTCGATCACATGATGGTTGTCAAATGGCTCTGCGAACACTACAAGTTAGACTGACAAATTCGATTTGGTAGTAACCGGGATTATCGCCACCACTGCCGACAGATGTCGTGCCAGCTGAGCGAAACATCGCGGTATTTGTTTCCCATTCATTGAATGTCTTCTGCCACATGAATGCTTGGTTTCTGACTGGGATGGCATTGAACTGTCCGAATAGATGTCCAATTTCATGGTGAGGTATGCCATCATTGTCCTTGTAGTAAAAACCATCGCTCCAGTATGAGTCCAAATAAGCCGCACCCAATGCGAAAGTGCCATAGGCGCCAGCATTATAGGACGCTCGCGCTCCTACGTGATTGACGTCATGTAAATCGGCTTCCCTTGTACGACGGTTTAACCCATCACGATGAATGCCACGACCTTTCGCGCCGAAAACACGATTGACGTTTCCAGAAAGCTCTACGGCACCTAAATTTGTTTTCACGTTTGTCAGTAAGACTCCAGGATCATAATCCACTTGCTCTGTTTTGAAGGGCGTCGATTCGGTCGCCAACTTTGTCTTGCCAGAAAAAGCTTTCGTTAAGGGAAACATGTAAGCCAGGCCAAAAGTGTTAGAATCCCTGAGCCATGAAAGTCCTGTGACAGGTCGCACAAAGTTACCGGTTCCCTTCATGTCCACCAAAATGGTTGCGGGGTTCGTAACGGCTGCGCCTCTGAGCGAACGATGATCGTATGTGTAAATAAGTGACAGACCAGTTGCTAAGTTAATTTGCGGCCATAGATAGCTGGCACCAAGAGCAAAATGAAATTGCTTTTTTGCGGCTTTAACATTGAGCGCCTCTGGATTGCCGTCGACGCGTCGCGGTAGACCTTTAATGTCGAGGTCGGCTGAGCTCGATGGCATGACAGCAAATCCCCAGGCCAGCTGATCCGACAGAAGTAAGCCTTTCCATCCTTCTGAAAACATCGGCGTCATGAGGGAAAAACGCACGGGATCGAAGGCAGGATGTTCATAGCCGTATTCAAGTCGGGCGACACCGAGCTCTCCAGAAAAGCCGGGTTGGATTCGGCTCATCACGGCGGGGTTATAAAAGAGTGTTTGTCCTTCCAAGCAGTCACCTGCGGTTTCCATGGCGGCCGATTTGCATCCGGCTCCACCAGGGAACATTCCCAAAATATTTGCGTAAACGTTAGAGGATAATGACGCTAATCCCAAACTCGGGAAAAGCATCCATGGGCCTACCTTGGCAAGAAAAAAAATTTTTGAGTTCATGGTCCTCTATCTCGAAGTGATAGTTTGCGGCTTCTGTTGAAGGCTACAGTGATTAATCGGATTTTGGATCACTCCGAGGTGAGTGCAGAATTCAAATGCGTAAACTAGCTGTGCTCCCATCGTGTCGCTATCTTTGGGGAAGAGTCGTTCAAAAATATATGCAGCAGTGTCTCCGTAGGTTTCGCGGATGGCATCAGCAATTACGGATCCCTCAAATTTGAAAGGAGCCTGCACGGTACGTTCTAATTTGACTATCACGTGTTCCTTTGTGTTGAGGAAAAATCTGATATTTGAGTTAAGGCGGGTTAATTGGTCAATATAAGGTCCTGCCTTTGGGATATAAGGCTGCTTAGCCAAACCGTTGTAAAGGCTGAATCCGATGGTCACTTCAGTATCGGCCTCCAGGCTTTGATTCAGCGCTTTACGCAAGAATCCGCTCTGGCCTTGATCTGCAAGGTTGCCGAGACCGATGCGATAAATCACCAAATTGCGATCCAGGACCTCAACGCCCTGATCTTGACAGGCGACGGTTCCTCGATGAGTCGAGACTTCGAATGGCTTGGATATGAGCCCGTCACCGATGACTGCAGCAAAGGAGTCTGCGCCATACTGCGAATTTGGGCTATAAGGTATAGCGATCGGTGACTTTGAGACCGGATCTCGGTAGCAATAGGTCATGGTTTGACCCGAATCGGGGATCCAAACCATTCGTTCAATGCAGACAAATCCGTCAGGGCAAGCATTGTCTTTCTGCGCCCCTCCGAGTGCCCAGTCGATAAGTTGGGTCCCGCTTTGACTCTCATCACCTTTAAGATTGGAAATATTGTCACCGCCGTTAGTTACGACTTTTTGAGTGACTAGATTTTGAGAGATGCCATTTTGGCGAACAATCATCTCGAGGCTCTCCGTCTTAGGTTCGCCGATGATGGTGCCAAGTAAGCCGGAAAGCATGCTGTCAAGCATTCCGCCTTGTGAAATATCCCCAGTGATCCCGTCGGTGCCTCTTGTTATTCGGCGAACTTGGTCCAAATTGAAGTAGCCAGAAAAGCTATAGTGACTTAACAGCTGATCCGTTGGCGGCGGTGACTCTTCCTCCATTGGAAGTCGAGTTTGACCAGTCCCTTCGTTGGCACCTGACATATCTGCATTATCCGAACTACGACCAAAAGTTTTTCCGGTCTCATCATAGTGAGGTTTGTCATTGATGCCGCAGGCGACAACAAGTTGAACGCACAAACCAATTATGATTAATATTCGAGGGGTATTAGGGCTTTGTCGCATTTCTGTACCCTTTCTCCATCAGCTCCCTAGCCATGTCCATGGCTGATTTCTTGGCGCGATCGTAAAGACCTTGGCTGCTGACTTTGCGGTATTCAAGTTTGATGGCGATGCCCTTATCGTTAGGGAGGCTTTGATAGATCACGACCTGTGAGAACGAGAGAATTCGAGCGAAGTCATCCGTCGCATAGTTTAAATGAACAAATGTGTTTTCGTCCAAAGTATAGAGGGTGTTTGTCCCCTGATAACCGATATCGTACAAATCTTTATTGGCTCGAAAGCGGTACCTAACTCCCTGCTCCCAGGTGGTTCCCGACAAATTCCGGTGCTCCCGCGTTCCACTTAGCCATTGAAACCCTTGAGATTTAAACTCGTCGTAGTTCTCGAAGGCTAAACGAAGAGGTTTCATAAAGCGCTCGATCGCGACCGGTACGCTGATGATCGAGGCATGAACGTCTTGATAGTCTTTTTGCTTGTCAGATTCCATCTCGTACACATGGATAAATCGATTCAAGCTTTCTGGATTGCCGTCCCAGCCGCATGATGCATCGCTAAGCGAGGATATCAGTTTTTTGTCAATGCATAGTACGGCGTGCAGTTTAGAAAATGCGGGGTTATTTTTAATTTCATTCTCGCAAAGAGTCTGTAGGGAAGGGGGGATCTTGCTGGCCGCCTTCTGAAAACAGCGACTGCTTAATTCCTTGGATTCTTGTCCGCCAGATTGGGTACTGGGGTCCTCCGGCCATTGACTCGGGTCGGCATTGCGACCGGTAGTGGTTTTTGGACCGCAGGACAAAAGTCCCGTGAGCACCGTTAGCATTAATAATTTTGGTAAGTTAGCAGCCATATTGAGTCCGATTCACGAGGTTTTTTCACCAAAAAGTATACAAGATTTTGGCTTGGTTTTAACCTAATTCTATTAATAAATAAAGATGTTTTTATGAATTAGACTTGATCAATAATTTCAGGTTCTTAGGTTTATTTGCACCGGGTAAAAGACAACCGGCCAGATCTTGAAGATCTGGCCGGTTTAATTATGGATTTGCACCGGGTCTGAGGTTTAACGCTCCTTTAGCGATAGTACAGGTTAGCAGAGGATTCGATGTTGGTAGCGATTTTCAACAGCTCGCCAGTTGAAAGCGAATTTGACACCACAAATCCTTGATAAAGGGACTTAATATCTTGGCTCATATATTTGCGGAAAGCTGCGCAGGAGCTCTCGTTGGCTCCAAAGCAAACCTGCGCTGCCAAGGCTCTATCTTTCTCCAGAGCCTCGAGGGTTTTATACATGCTTTTTGCGGCCTCTCGTGCTGCATTCAGGTCATTTTGGCGAATCAACTGGCTAAATAGCATCGGTTGACGAGTCAGTACTGTCTGATGGAGGGCGATCATTTCATGGAGGCTTTGGGCAGACTTGGGTGAGGCGCCGTGAGCGCTGCTCAGGTCACTGGATTGGCTAAGAGACTTACATCCAGACATGAGGATGAAAGTGGCGGCGGCTAAAATGAGTCGGTTTATCATAGGTTCCTCCCTGAAATTGTGCCAACTATTGGATAGTTTTGAATCTGCACCAAGATCCGTCATTGGACCGATAATGGAGTCTCGGCGGATCCAAAGGCGTCTTGAGGGGTTTGATGTAAAGCGTTGAATTTATTTGATAAAAAATTGAGAGTTTGCGGGTTTTCCGCATTATTTTTTGAGCTTTCCTTAATTTCAGACTCTGATTTCGACTTCTGTTTTGACTGTTATTTTCGACTATGAGGTTTGGCCCTCGCTGCCCAGCTCTATGATACGATTTAAGAACGTTGAAGGTGCGGGGGATGGTTTATGATTCTTGTCTTCTACAAGATCACTATAATGACGATGATGGGCGCTATGTTGTCCTCGGGGTGCAAGCGTCAACCAGTTCGCTCGTCATCACTTAATGAAGATATTAATGCTTCAAAATTTATAGACCTAGCATCTGCGGATGGAAATTTGAAATCTGCTGCAAGTTATTCTCTGTTACCTCATTGTTCTGAAGCTGTTGACCAACCTTTTTATTTCGTAGCTGACAACAAACGATTCTATCGATGTGCTTCTGGAGCTTGGCAAATGCTGCCAGTATCAAGTGGACCTGTGGATGGATGTCGATCCTTTGACGTATCAGTTGATGTTGCTAACACAGGTGGGGCAGAGCCAGAGATTGGCGTAAAATTTTTGGGCATGGCATGTGACGGTGCTGCTTATTTGATTAAAGATGAAAATGGTTTGATCCCGGTATTGTCGTCGGCCTCCATAAATTTGGGTGATAAAGAGCTGTCGCTTCGCGCAACGTTCTTGCGCGGAAGAGGCGAGCAAACGACTCCGATAAATCAAACCGCTGCGCTGATTTTAGAGCGCCCGACGGCAATTGAATGGTCAGCAATCCCCAAAGTTATCGAGGTGTCGCCGGGAGGGCATGCTGGCACTGAGCAGTTAGCGATTTTGTCCATGAATTCCGATCGTATCCTGTGCACTTACCGCAGTGACTCGCGGCAAGCATATCATTTGCGAGGCTGCTGGGAGGAGGCTCAACTTGACATGCTGAGCGCAAATGGCGTCGCAGGTGGTGTGGCGATCAACATGGAGTCAAAGTCTCTAGTCTCTTTAGACGCGATCAAATTTTCAATTCTTGGTGCAGAGACTGGTTACGTAACTAGTGCTATGTTCACCATGCCGATTCAATAGGCGACTCAGTGGATCTGAAAGCAGGCAAAGAGTTGGTGCGATTTGCGTCAATAGGGTTGGGTGTCGCCCTTAGACGTGCTTACAGCCCAATAGATGCAGAGCGATTTTTGAGCCGTGCACTTGGATCTATGCCGGGAGCTCCTGCAAAGATCGCCCAGCTTCTGGGTATGCGCTCAGATCGGGATATTCCTGCGCCTGAGCCCATGTCCGTGAGCCTCGTGCGGTCGATCGTCGAAAATGAATCTCCACAATTAGCCGCACAAATTGATTCGATTGGCGAAATTGGTATTACAGCCTCGCTAGGGCAAACGCATAAGGTGCGATTGAAGTCTGGCGATATTTTAGCCGTCAAAGTTCAGTATCCTCATGTCGCAGAGCATGTTGCGAGCCAGATCGAGGCGCTGTTTGGCGTAGCCGGGTTCAGTCCCGCTAGAAAGTATGATTTCGACATTCCGAATACACGCGATTTTCTGCGAAAAAAACTACTGGAAGAGACCGATTATACGGCCGAGGCCGAAACTCAGGCTAGATTTTATGAACGTTACAATGGTTCTGCAATTTGTATACCGAGGGTCTTTCGCGATCTTTCCACAAAAAGTGTCTTGGCTCAAAGTTGGGAAGAGTCGACAAGTTTGCATGACTTTGGCATCCAAGCCACCAACGAACAAAAAGATCGCGCAGGCGCAGTGTTTACCTCCTGGGTCTTCGATAGTCTTTTTGGCTTGTCCCGCATGCATGCGGATCTTAATCCTACCAATTATGGATTTCGGGGGTCTGGCGAGGATTTCAAGCTAGTTATTTATGATTTTGGCTCAGTAGAGCTTTTCCCTGTGGAACGGGCACGATGTTTACATCAGTGGTATTACGCGACGCGCGCCCGCAATCAATCAGAGATTTATTCGGCGTTAGTTGAACTGGGGTTTGCCCCTCATAGGCTGAGTATGATTGACAAGATGCTGCTTCCGCTGAGTGAAGAGTTGCTTAAGCCAATATTGGTTGACGGTTTATGGTCCGCGCAACAATGGAATCTACAAAATCGTCTCGAAGAGATTTTAGGCCAAAATAAATGGTGGTTCAGAACGGCGGGTCCACCATGGTTTCTCTATTTTATGCGCTCTCTACAGGGCTGGCATCATGTGCTTAAATCATTCAACTGCCAAGTCGATGTGGATCGTGCTTGGAGGCCATGGCAAGAAAAGCTCGGAATCCTTGATCAAGCGTTTAAAACATCAGGTCATATTTTTCCCGATCACGGAATATCTCGTCCTCGTGGCAGCACTGCAGAGATTATCTCCAAATCTCTGCGAGTCCGAGTGTTTGATGAATCTGAATTGATCGTGGATTTAACTTTACCGGTAAATGCGGCTCGCGATCTTGAAGCCGTTCTTCCCGATGCGGTGCTACGACGCTGTCAGGAGGATGGTATTAGGCTCCATTTAATACAAAACCGGGCAGATGAAACACAGTATGCACCACAAGAGCTGTTTAAGATGAAGTACGGGACAAGATCTTGTCTCGTTTGGTTGGAGTAGCATGACATTTGAGCTCAAGATTTCTGTAAAGGATGATCAGCGGTATCTTGCTTCCGACGTTAAGCAGATGATGATCGACTTTCTCGAGGCGTTAGGTCGAACTGATTATGTCGAAGGTTACATTGATGGTGTTTCCGAAGAGTTGTCTGCGCTCGAGATAGCTACTGCCACCACAACTGAAGAACGCATGAGCACAGCGCCCGTTGTCTTGTTCGATGACCGTCGTGATACTTTGGTGAATTTAGCTGAAGTCATGAAAAATCAGTTTGCGGATTGCTTGTCATTCGCAATTTCAGAGATCAGTGATGAGTCTTGGCAGTCGTGCTGGAATCCGGATTTTGTTCCTCTGCAAACTCAAAAGTTTTTTATTGTTCCCCTGGGCCACGGAATGTCGACTCCTGTTGGCCTTGAACGTGTTGAGATTGATGCTGGAAACGGTGCTTTCGGAACGGGGCAGCATGCAACAACGCGTGCGGTTATTCAAGTCCTGGAAAAACGTATCAAGGATTGGCAGCCATCTTCGGTTCTGGACGTTGGTACAGGGACTGGGATTTATTTAATCTTGGCTGGGAAACTGGGCTTGTCAAAGCTTATAGGAACAGAAATTTCCGACGATCTTGTCAGTCTTGCGAGCAGTAATTGTCAGATGTGCGGTGTAGATGCGACGGTCTTGCGGTCAGAGGAGATTCAGTTTGAATTTCAATTTGATCTGATTATTGCCAATATTTTAGTGCCAGTCCTCCATGGGTTGATGCCGCAAATGGCCAGTCATCTAAAGCCAAAGGGGGCGCTGGTGCTGGCTGGCTTTGTGGAGAAGGAAGAAGGGGCACTACTGCGATTGGCTGCTAGTTATGGGCTTGATCTTGAGATGACTGCCCAAGAGACTGGGTGGCGAGTTCTGGTCTTGAGAAAAATGTCGATGAATGGCTGACGGTTGTTTTTCAGATTTTTTTACAGCCAGGAATGCGCAGTTTCTTCCCTGATCGGGAGATGTTGATCTTAAGTAAATTATTGCCGTTAGATGATAATGCAGCAAAGGCGCATCTCAAGGGTTTTCTGCGAAAACCATCTAGGCCTTTCCATCGTAACTCCAGGGAATGTGTCCCCGGTGTTAAATCGTCAATTCGGAGAGGCGGAGGCCCTGACGCCAAACCACCGTCGACCACTAGAGTAAAACTCTCCATTAAGTCGTCACTGGCAGTGATTTCAGTCTCAATCAGACTCTCTTCTTTTAGCTCTAGTTCCGCTTTGACGGCGGGTGCATTACCAGGGTTCACCATCAGTCTGGATGTGTGCGTGGCGTAGCCGGGGCGCTCGATGCTTATTTTGTATTGTCCCGCGGGTAGGTAAATGGTTGCAGGAGATTGAATCCAGCCAGATTCAGATTCCCGTGATGTCCAAACTTCATTATCGATGCTGATTTTGACGCGTTCCGGCTCAGTTTGAATATTAACGGCAACGCCTGATTTGGCTGAAAGCTGCACCGATCCGCTAACCATCAAGGAGTTGAGTGTCCAGACCGCAACGTTCAGAAGCAAAAGAGTGACAGTCAAGAGGATCGTCTTCATTGTCGATCATCCTTCTTCTGTTGGCCTACGATCTCGCAGCCTTTTTTTGTCCCATCGATGACGATCAGAAGCGGACGACGTTCGCTGGTGTTAGTGGGTGTAAACGAGCAGCGTGATATTATTTTCTTCTCTGATGAGATCACGGCAATGTTGGCATTTTCTCCGCTTGGGAGATCAGGTACTTGGAAGATATTTTGCTGTTGGGTGAACTTTTGGCGATAAAATCCGCTGTTAACGGTTATCGTTACAGGATCCGTTCCACGATATTCAAGGCGAACTGGTGCAAAAGTTGCATTTGGCTTCAGTTTCACAGTCGGGTGAGATTTTGGAATGCCACTATCGGTATTTACAAGAATTTTCTCGCTATCGTATCCGTCTCTACTGAACTCAACACTATTCAACCCAGGATCAAGTCGGATGCGAGCTGGGGTTGCTACATATTTTCCATTGGCATGGTCTCTTTCGTTTATTTTGATGCGCACAATTTCGGGTGACGACTTTACTGTCAAGGTCAAAGCCTGGCGGGCGGCGTTCTGATAATTTTTAAAGGCGACAGCACAAGCCAGAAGAAGGACCATAGCTGCTGGTATAAATGGAAACGACGAGCCAGGCTTGCGACCGGATTTTTGCTGCATTCGTTGTTGTTCGTACTGTTTATTTTGGACGGCCCTGTGAGCTGATGTTCCGCGAAAGCCAGGCAACGATTGTGGGTTTTGACTTGCAAGAACACTGGTTGGTGGCCGCGTAGCGCGGCCGATCGTCAGAGTTGATGTGCTTTGGTTACCTGAATCCAATGCCAATTCAAGAGATGTGCGACTTGGAGGGGCGCCAGGGCCGGATTCGGACGCCTTTAATTTTGCTGAAGTCAGAATTTTGCGCATTTCTTCCCGTGCGGCATCCCGTCGATCCGATAAAACGTCCTTAACGAATAACGAAACCTCATTGGCGCTTAAGGTCGCATTCAGTTTGGCCAGAAATCCGCGCAGCGTTCGTTCAAAGATTTCCATCGATTCATATCGTCGACGCGGATCCTTTGCCAATCCGCGAAGTACAATGGTTTCTAGCTCCTCGGTGATACTTGGATTGATATCGCGCATGCGAATCGGTATTTTGCAGTTTCGCACCATCTCAATGACTTCAAATTCATTGTCCGATGTAAACATGCGATGCATTGTCAACATTTCCCACAAGACAATACTCAGTGCAAAAATATCGGTACGGGCATCGCATTTCTTGCCGCTGATTTGTTCTGGGCTCATGTAAGAATATTTGCCCTTGACGATCCCGGCCTTCGTCTCAGTTTGCTTGAAATCACGGTCTGCTGCAGCAATACCAAAGTCAGTGATTTTGACTTCGCCTTCCCATGAAATCAGAATATTTTGAGGTGATATATCGCGGTGGACAATATTCAGAGGCTTTCCAGTGACATCATCACGACGTGTATGCGCGTAATGGAGTCCCCGAGCTGCTTCTGCAACGATGTAAACACAAAGCTCGGCGGGTAGGTGGGGTCGTTTACCTGGGGACATTTTGCGGTTTTCTGTTGCGGCAAGGACCGCGCGCAGATCAGAGCCATCTATGAACTCCATAATGATCGAGGGTGAGCCTTCGATCATGTCAAAGCCCTCGACTTTCACGATATTCGCGTGTTGCAGTCGCTGCCCAATATGGGCCTCGTCCCTGAACATTTCTGCGAATTCGGCGTTTTGTGCATGATGAGGAAGGATGCGCTTAATGGCAACCAAACGCTGGAAGCCGTCTTGACCAACATGCAGGCCGCGGTAAATTTCCGCCATACCTCCACGCGCAACCACGCTCCCTAGGATGTAAGGTTTGATTGTCATCGTAGCTTGAGTGTCTCCCAAATAAGACGGTCTTTTTCGTAGCTTGGAACCCAGCGAGCCCTTTCAGGTTATCGGTTGCATCGATAATTACTGAAGGTCCTGGTTTGGTTGACCGTTGCATGGCTCGCATGGCGGGCAAGCTGTAGGTTCCTGAAATTAAATAAAAAAACATCTTTTTTTATTGGTTGTGCCGAAGGTCTCTTTCGTGGTGTTATAGGAAGAGCTATTTTATTGATTTAATTGGGGGAGCGAGACTTTTTGACCACGCAGGCAAGGTTCATCGCATTAGAGGGTGGCGAAGGGGTTGGGAAATCAACGCTCATGCGCGGTCTTGTAGTTTGGCTTGCTTCCAAGGGAATCGAGGTCAAACAAACCCGAGAGCCGGGTGGCACCCCAATTGCCGATGAGATTAGAAAGATTTTTAAATCTCCCCCAACTGGAGATGAGATCACACCTGAGACTGAGGCGTTATTGGTTTCGGCGGCAAGAGCTCAGCATGTTTCGAAAGTCATCAAGCCTGCTTTGTCCCAAGGGCGATGGGTGCTTTGTGACCGATTCTCAGATTCAACCCGGGTTTATCAGGGATTGTTTGGGGGCGTCGCCCTGAATGACCTCGAATGGCTCATACGGTTTTCAACCGGTGGCGTTGAGCCGGATCTGACATTTCTTCTTGATTGTGATGTGGCTGTGAGCCACTCCCGAATTGGAGGGCGTGGCTCTGCAATGAATGATGATGACTCAGCTCGCTATGATCAGGGGGGGCATCAGGTGTTGGAGCGACTGCGTCAGGGCTACCGTAAGGTTGCTGGTTTTTATCCATCAAGATTTTTTCTGCTTGATGCCTCAAAATCAAGTGAAGAGGTTCTGATAGATGCTTGCAAAGAGTTGGAGCGTCGTTGGAAGCTTTGAGTCACAAGCATCATTGGAATTGGAATCAGACCGTCGGCCTACATAGGGTGATGACAGACCTGGGACGAGTCATGTCCTCTGGGCGTTTACATCCGATTGTATTACTTGAGGGGTTGGAGGGTATTGGCAAGCGTCATCTCGCTATGTGGATGTCGGCGCAGATGACCTGCTTGCAGCTTCAGGAGCGTTTGCCCTGCGGAAACTGTGCCAATTGTAGAGGTGTCATGGGTGGCTTTCACCCTGATGTGGCTGTTCTAAACCCAGAGTCAGAGACTATCAAAACGGCTGATGTGGAAACTCTTCAAGAGCATTTCATGATGATGAGCTCCGAGGGGCTGCGAATAGGTGTGATCATGAATGCTGATCGCATGACTATTGAAGCGAGTAACCGGCTACTTAAAACTTTAGAAGAACCGCCCGAGCAAGTGCGAGTTATCTTAACCTCCAGTAGACCTTTGCTCATTCCCGCGACGGTTTTGGGGCGCTGCTTGCGTTGGCGCGTGAAGCCACCGGAAAAAGAGCTGGTTACTGATTGGTTTAAAAGTCTCTTGCATCAATCGGGTCGAGCAGCAATCGACGATGACTCAGTGAATCATTGGGTCCTAAGGCTCAGGCATAGCCCCGGGCTTTTGAAGCGAGAGCTTGACGACTCAACCGATCATTACAGTGGTATCAGCGGAGACGTTGCACAGCTGTTGGCAGCTCAGAATCCCGTCGATGTCACGCGTTCGGCTGCGAACTTAGCTCGTGTCCATAAAGCTAAAGTTCCAGATATTTTGTCGGCGGTTGAGTGGGAATTGAATAAAATTTACCGCGCCAGGTTGAAGTCGTGTTCAATGGCTTTTGGGAATCTTTCAGAAAATGGGCGACGTGCAGCACAAAGGCGGCTTCTGCATGATATTCGCATGCAGGCCGTTTTGGGAAAAGTAACCTTAAACGCACAGCTCGTTGCCGAGTCGATCGGGCTGAGTGAGTGGAGACGTGACTAAAATGAATGACTTGAGTGGATCCGTGTCGGGTTCGACACCAAATTTAATGAATGTTGTGGGCGTGCAGTTTCGACGGGCTGGAAAGATATACGATTTTCTTACCGGTGAGATGACCCTGCATGTTGGTGATCAAGTCGTTGTCGATACTGATCGTGGCGCAACCGTAGGACGTGTCGTTAAGGTCGATGCGAAGGTTTCTGTTGATGTGGACCCAGCCTCCGTAAAGCCTGTCATTCGCATGGCAACCGAACGTGATTTGGATGAAGTAGGGCATTTTTCTCACTCTCAGGTGATGGACATAGCTCGTTCCCGTGTCGAGGTATTTAAGCTTGATATGCGGATCATGAAGGTCGAAATGCAGATGAGTGGAAATAAAATCACCATCTACTTTTCCTCCCCTGGACGAGTTGACTTTCGAGATTTGGTCAAAGACATGGCTGCGGCCTTGCGTGCACGCGTTGAATTAAAACAGGTTGGAGCAAGGGATGAGGCGAAGCTCGTTGGAGGCGTAGGAATCTGCGGTCGTGAGTACTGCTGCTCAAGCTTTTTGCGTGACTTCGTGCCAGTTTCCATAAAGATGGCAAAAAACCAGAATCTTGCACTCAATCCAAGTAAGGTGTCCGGAGGTTGTGGGCGTCTATTGTGCTGTTTAACTTATGAAAACGATGCATACATTGATTTGCGACGCAAATTGCCAGGATTGAAAGCTCGGGTGCGCTCTCTGACTGACTCTGATTACGGGGTCGTTATAAAAACAGACATTTTGAATCAGATGGTTGTGTTTGAAACGCCGGATGGTCGGCTTGTAACCGCAAAAGCCAAGGACATAGAGATTGTCGACAAGTCTCAGACAGCGCAAAAGGACGCAGTTGATAGTGAGGCTGAGATGTGGGCTGAAGATATCGATCTTGGGTTGTTGATGGGCGAGGGTGAAAATCGAGGCAAGCCGGATGGTCAGCGTTCCGCACATGGTGGTCAGGGGCAGCAAAATCAGCGCGGCGATCAACGTCATCGGGGTTCAGATCGCCGGCAACATCGGGATCAAGATCAGAGAGGCGATAGACGGCATGGTTCTGGTCGTCCGGGTGAACAAAGCAACAAAGGGGGGCAGCATCAAAAGGGTCCCGATCGAAGCGACCAATCATCAGCTCCTCATAATAAAAACCAAGGGCCTAAGCGTTAGATTTTTTGAGAGAGTCACACAGGTGGAGGCTGCTTTTGCATGAGTTCTGACAGTTTGGGCACTGGCACCCCGGGAAAATCGTTTTCAAGCTTCAATGACTTTTGGCCGTTTTATCTTGGCGAGCACAGCACTCTGCAATGTCGGATCCAGCACTTTTTAGGCACTTCGATTGCAGCAACATTAATTATTGTGGCATTTCTCACGAGTGTACCAGTTTTATATTTTTTTGCGGTCTTTTGTGGCTACGGATGCGCTTGGTGGGGCCATTTTGTATTTGAGAAGAATAAGCCGGCTACATTTCGCTATCCCGTTTATTCATTTATTGGCGATTGGAAAATGTTTTGGATGATGATGGTGGGGACACTAGATGATGAATTGCGAAGGTTGGGTATCCGACCGAGACGATAATCGATCCATCATTGAATGACCGCGGCAGCCCTGAAAGCATCTGGTCGGTCAACGTTTTCTTTTTTGGGAAAACTCAAAAACCATTCAAAATTCGCTTTAGGCCCAGCTAGGACGATTTTGCCTAGCTCTATCGATTAATTATCAAACATATTCGACCGATAGCTAAGACGCAGAGAAAACGTTTTTTAGCGTCTATGCACGGAGTTAGATTGAGTTACCGCAAGCAACACGTCAAAACGCATCATAATTTGTGGGTCAGATCTTTGGCCGCAATGGTTGCGCTCGTGTTTTCAGTGCAAGTAGTTGCTCAGCAGGCAGGTGTTGGTTCAGCATTGATCTCGCGTCAGGATAAATTAGAACTGACAGAGTTCTATGGAAACATGCTGCGTCAAAAGCTGAAAAGTGAATTGAAGCTGAGAGGAATTAACGACGCAGATGCATCGGTGAATTTATCGATTCAATTTGATGAAAAGAAGGCGCAAGCTGATTCTGACTCCTGGAAGCAATCACAGAATGATGCCCTGGGAAAAGAGCGTCAAACTTTGGACGAGACCTTCCGTAAGAACATTACGGATATGTTGAAAAACTTCAATGATGAGCAATCGAAAAAAGAGCAGCAAACTCGTCAGGAATATGAAGCGCGGGTCAAAAAGCTTTATGACGAGTACGTTCAGAAAATAAATGACGACTACAATAAACGACTGAGCGAAGCTGAGGCCAAAAAGCTGGCCGAGGAGCAGGCTAAGAAGCAGGCTGCAGGAGAGACCGCTGTAGCTGCAGTTGGAGGACCACAGGAGGGTGTTCGCTTGGGTCGGCTAAATGTCGATATTGCGAACTCGACCATTAGCGAGATTATTGCTAAGGCGCAGGAATCGCAACAGGGCAAGACCCCTACCGGGCCCTCTGCTCCGACGATCAATGTGACAACACCTCCGCAGCCTCCATTTCCACCAGCGATGCCAGCTGCGCCAGCGCCAGCTCCGGTGACCCTGGCCATCAGTGTGCCTCCAACGCCAACTCCCGCTGCTGGAGCGTTCGTATTTAAGCCAGCAGATTATATTACGAAGATCAGCGTTGATGTGACGCTGCCGCCGGGAACACCTAAAGATTTCGCCGATGGCATGCCAGCTCTTGTATCCGAATTCCTGGAGTTTTCAACGATAGCCAAAGGTGCTAATACCACTGACTGGGTCAAGGTCAAAGTGGCACCCGCTTTGCCGGCGCCACCTCCTCCAGCACCGCCAGAGCCTGCAACGCCAAAAACATTCTTTCAATCAATTTGGAAGCCTGACAACTCATTCATCTCGACGGTGGTCAGTGGGCTTATTCTTGGGCTGTTTGTTTTCCTGGCCATGTTCCTTGCATCCCGGGCTTTAAGTAAAGGCATACAAACGGCGCTCTCTGGCCTGGGCAAGGACATCGCAGCGCTGAAGCCGGCTGAAGAAGGTGGAGATGCTGGCGGCGAGGAAGCGGCACCTGAGGAGGCTTCTGCTGCTGGCGGTGGTGATGACGACGAGCAGCGCGGCAGCTTCGATCAAGCGGCCGCTGGGCAGGCTCTGACTCGAGATATGCAAAATATTCGTGTGCAGATGACGTCGCTTATTGCTGAGAATACTTTCTTGTGTGCCGAATATTTAAGTGACATGTTCTACGATGATAACGGGTTGGCCGATTTCCGGGATCTGTTGAGTTTTATGGGGTACGCCCCACTAAAACCCTCACTTGAGCAGCTGCCCCGCAACGCCGTCCAAAAACTGGAAACCTATATTGAAGAGCATCGTGAAACACCGCCCAATATTTTGAATGGAGCCGAAATTGCTCAGCGTATGTATGGCGAGTGTATTTCAAAGGCAACCCTTCGCGATGAGACGATGAAATCTTTTGACCCCGTGCGAGCGGTGCTTATTAAATCTGAAGACGCCATCATCCAAAAGTTTCTTGTGGAGGCTGACCCAATCAGCGTAGCCGTTCTGTTGAAAACGTTGACCGTTGAGCGAGGTAACCGCCTGATGAAGGCAATCCCTCTTGCAGTATTGAAGGATGCGGCGGCGCTCATGGATAAACCGATTGATTCACCCGATCAGGTGATCGCTGGGATTATTACCAAGATAGAGCAGGTTGCTTCGACTGTAACGGAGAGAGCACAGGCGCAAAGACGTTTGATACTCCGACTCGTCAGAACTGTGGCGGTTGCTGACGAGAGTATGGTTTACGATCTGGTACCTCCAGAAGATTGGGACTTGAAGCGGCAGATTATGCAAACGAAGCTATTCCTGAAGGACATCGCTTATGTCCCTGGTAAAGTTATCGGTCAAGCCTTCGGTGGTTTGCCTTTGGCTCGTCGAGCTGAGGTTATGTTGATGGCTGATGAGTCTTTAAAATCAGCCATCCAGGCAACAGTCCAAGCGGGGACGAAGAAGGCCGAAATGCTTCAGACGGAGATTGATCAGACTCAGAAGAATGCCAAAAAGATGGCTGAAATTTCAGCGCGCAAAGATGCCATTATGGAGTCGTTGTTGAATGCAGTTCGAAAACTGGTAGGCGCTGATCGTAATGTTATCGATCAAATAATTCTCGCCCAGGCGAAGGCTTTGGGAGTGCAGCCTCCCGAAGGCATCAAGGCCGAGGAAGAGCGCAAAGCATCGTAATCAATGAATAAGAAAGAAGTCTGGTTAGGCGCCGACTACGGCTTTCCAGTCAACTCGTTCGTTAGGTAACAGATATGAATTCAGCTCTTCGGCGAGAACGATAGGGTTGGTTTTAGCCGCGACAAGCTTTATGCCTTCTACGACAATCGTGTTCTTGCGATGGATCTCTTTCGATGTTTCACTCAAATTTTCGCCGATAGGAATAACAATCAGGTTTGCAAACGCGATGCCGTAGAACGTAGCAACAAGGGCGATAGACATAGACGGGCCAATTGTTTTTTCAGCGCCCGGTTTGCCGAGGCCGCCGAGAAGGGCGATCATTCCGATTACGGCTCCCATAAGTCCCATCGCGGGTGGGTACTTTCCCATCGATTTAAATCTTGCCGCATCATCGTTGTAGCGTTCAAAGATTGTCTCTGCACGAGCTTTAAGAATTTTTCCTAACTGTGAAGTCTCTACAACTTCATCTAGTAAGAGCTTCATTGCTTCTTTAAGAAATAGGTCTTTCTGGCTGTCTACCATAGCCTGTAATTCCGCCGATTCGTTACGATAGGCGTCCGCGAGCTTCATCAGGTCTTTGATCACCGTCACGTAGTCTGGTTTCTTACCAAGGATTGTTCGATTCCAGAAGACCTTCAGCATCAGAAATACTCGGTCAAGCTGAAAGCTAATGGAGGTAGCGACCACCGTTCCGGCGATAACGATGACTAATCCGTGTAAGTCCAGAAATGACTTGGGGTTATCTGTAGAGGATAGCGCCGCCCAGCCAACAACGATGGCTGCGAGAATAAAGGAAATGACGACTAAAATATTCACGAGTGAGCCTGCGTCCGAATGAAGTAAAATACATTCTATAAATATTCTATCAGATATTTATCGTCGCAACCCCGAGCCGGCATCTAAACCGCCAAAATTTAGGCGCAAAGCACTTATTTTTAGAAAACGCCAAACTGGGTTCATTTTATTTGATCTGAAGTGGCCTTTAGCAAAGTCAGAAATCTCCGATAACCAATCCAGGCCATTCGAATTTTTGGAGTTCAAACCATGAGTTATCCATCTTCAGGACGAAGCGGATCGAAGGCGCCGGTTCTCAGTTCGGCGAGCAAGCACACTGGCACAGGGAAACCTGGCATAGTCATTTCCGTTGCTACAGACAAGAACTCATCCAAGAAATCTGCATATGTTGGTAGCATTGGCGTAAGCGCCCGCCACATAGAAACAGCGCTTGGTACAATTGCGCCGAAAGCTGTGCTGACATTACCGCCGGTGCCCACAGCTTCGGACGAACAAAAACAAAATTACCAGTCTTCTAGATCAACTGATACGTCGCCGCGAGCGTCCTTGATCAACGTCCAGGAAGTTCTAACCGTCGGTCTGCCTGGTCTTCCCGGTATCGAAGATAATTTGACGGTGCGCCGGCGAAAACCAATGGCCATCCAGCAATTGATCCAAAATCAAGTTTTGAAAAAGCCAGGTATCAATATCGGCGACGCCGAAGGGGAGACAAGATTTTCCATTTTAGATCACTACGGCTGCCAAGAAGAGCCTCTAGATGATCTTTTGCTGGTGACATTTCACTTGTTGGTGAAAATGCCAGTGCAGGCTGCTGCGGACATGATCGTTGACATGCCAGAGTGGATGAGGAAGAAATTTTTAAGTCGATTCAAGCTTCCTGCGCTTGTAAATGAAGTGCTGAGCACTCGTCTCGACGACTATGAACAGCCGGAAGATGATGTCGTGGCAGTCACGGCAGAAGTTGTCTGGTCAAATGCGCTAGCAGCTGGTTCGATTGCAGAGTCGGCAGCAACATTTTTCCCGCGGATTCGCAATAGTCAGTCGTCTTTAAACAGACTGAGAGTAGGCGCTTCATCGCGAAAAATTCGTTCACTGAAAGAAGTGGATGCGTTAGCAATGATACCACTCACGTTACCATCATTTACAGATGAAGACGATATTACGGCCTCAGCAGAGGTTAATGATATGATTTCGGCCATGGAGTCCAAGCGAGTATATCAACAACATAGCGAGCAATGTGACTCCGTCGAGGATCGTGTGCAAACACTTTTTTGTAAGGTATTGGGCGGTGATGGGGATGCGAGTCACGCTCAGGCTTCGCCGCTAGCGGACGATAATGTGGAAATAATGCCAGAGACCTCTTCGACTGAGATCACTGCTGAGAGCCATTTAACTTTCAAGTCGGGTGGTCACACATCCCTGGAATTGCCACCCATGCCAGCGGACGTCTTAGTGCCCACTACCGGGAGACGAGCTAGCGGTAAAAACGATGAGCCCGCAGCACTGGATGACACTACGAAAAAGACGTCTTTGGTCAAGCTTGATCAGGGAAATCTTGTGTTGCTTTGATGACCGGCATTAATCGCTAGGCAATTTGTTCCTCTATAGATGGCCATGACACTCTCATAAAATATGAATTGGGAGTGTCTGAAATTTATGGCTAAAAAGTCTGATCATAAAAAAGATCATCATAACACGCATGGTGACCTTCATCATGATGACCATGACCAAGGTCACGGTGGTGGTGCTCATCATGGTGGTGAGCACGAAGAAGGCGAGCCATGGCTTGTGTCATATGCCGACATGATGACGCTTTTGTTCGGGTTTTTCGTCGTTATGTATTCATTTGCTGCAAAAGATCCCAAAAATGAAGAGTGTGTCCGCCTGAAGTTGATGGAGGCGTTCAAAAAAAATGAAAGTGCTAGTGAGTCAGACGGCGCAGAAGCTAATGAGGCATCGCAGTCAGTTGCTTTCAAGGCCATTCAAATGCTGATAGCTATGATGAATGTTGATTCGGTTGAAGAAGTGCTCGAGCGCCTCGAGGAAGGGCAGAATCAGAAAAAAGCTGGCGGCGTTGGTCAGAGTGATTCTTCGAAGGATACAAAAGATAAAATGACAGTTGATGAACTGAAGGCTGTTCTTGGTGCTGACGAGATCAAGCAAACTATGAGTATTGCGCTACCTGTGGATATAGCCTTTAAGTCTGGGTCTGTGGAATTGCTCCCGGAGGCAAAAACGAGATTAGTCAAGGTGGCACAGACGGTTAATCAGATTCAAAATGCCATGTATATTAGTGTCATTGGACACACAGATGGAATTGCTCCGGCTGCTAAATCAAGGATGGACAATTGGTCGCTTTCAGTGCTGCGTGCATCTGAGGTTGCCAAGTTTATGATGGCCCAAGGTGTTGATACAAAAAAACTACGAGTTGAGGGTCGTGGCAGTGCAGAACCTATTCTTCCAGAGAAGACGGCAGATGGTCGCCCGATTCCAGAAAATATGAAGCGAAATCGTCGCATAGAGATCGAGGTCAAGAAAGACAAAAATGTCAGACTCTGAATTAAATAAACAATCCAAAAAGTCCTCAGGCAAGTCGGGCCAGAGGAGATTTTCATTTCGCCCAGGTATACGCATGGTTTTATCCGCTATCTGCCTGATGGGTATACTCGGGGCGGCCGGATTTTCCGTTTATCAGTCAATGAAAACGCTCTACGAGACCAATCTTCGTGATGCGTGGACGATACTGTTTCTAGACATGGAGACGCAGTCGCAGGCCATATCTGATAAAATGCCGCGACTGACTGCAAAAGTGACAGCTCGTCCGCCTGTTGCTGTATTTTCTGTTGTGAACACCAAAAACGTGCAGTGGGTTTCAGGGAAGTATCAGAATTTAAAAACATTTGAAAGTCTCGGCCTTGATTTTTCGTTATTTTCTCCAAGTTCAAATTTCAACGGCATTCTAACTGATGTTTCTGGAGATCTTCTTTTCGTTGTGCGTGATTTGACCGATGGTAAGGTTTCCACAATTCGTTTGTATACGGTTACGGCTGGGGACATAAAGGGGCTTTTTAATCTGAAAAGTGAAAATACTGTCGTCTATGTTGCAAATCGTTCTGGGAAGTTGGTTTACAACAACTCGGATGTTGTGACTCCAGCTAACCTAATGACTCGGCCTCTCGTCCAATCATTCATCAAAGTGCCATTTAAACAAGGGCAAGCAGAGTTCGACCTGGAGAAAGAGTCATTCTACGGGTTTTACCAAGAGATCAGTAAAACAAATCTCATTCTTTTCGCGGAAAAATCGAAGCGTACTGCACTATTTGGAATCTATGCAACGATCAACAAGGTAGGGAAGATTTCAGTGGCTGCCCTCGTCTTGACGTTGCTTCTTCTACAGATTCCATTATGGTTTGCGATGCGTCCGATACGGATTCTAACAGACGTAGCAACCCGTCTTTCAAAGGGTGACTTTAATGTCGCAATCCCTAAAGTAGGTTTCGGAGAGCTTGGAGTTCTGACAACTACATTTGCGGCCATGACGGAAAATCTTGTAAAGCGAGATAAAGAAATTGCTGTATTGAACGTGGCAAAGCTGGAGAAAATGAAAATGGAGCAAGGGATCAAAATGGCAAGTACCATTCAAGATCGCTTCCTATTTAAGCCAGATGGGCGAGGGACCCATGAGTTCGATATTTCGTCAGTGTATGAACCGTCACTGCAGCTTGCAGGTGATTGGTATGGAGTTCATTTTGATGAGGAGCGTGGTGAACATATTATTGCGATTGTTGATATCACTGGGCACGGTATTGAGTCGTCTATGATGACGCCAGTGATTTCGGTCTGCTTTCAGGAACAGTTGTTCCGCAAGGGGCAAGCGATCGATATGGAGGAGTTCTTAAAACGTTGCAATGGAGCTCTCTATGGCTACGGCGCAGGGAAGTCGACGGCGACCGGTATCATTGCCAAATGGAGTAAAGCAGACGGCAAGTTGACATGGTTAAACGCAGGTCATCCTCAGCCGGTAGCTGTGAATGCCGACGGTGTCATGATCAAGCCTAAAGGTGCTATTGGTGCAAACGGTAATATTTTAGGCATCTCGGAAGTTCTTGAAATGTCAGAGCAGTCGATTCAGCTGGGAAGTGGAGGCTTGATTGCGTTTTTTTCAGACGGTCTGATGACAGTGCAATCATCGTCTGGCAAAGGGTTTTCGCGAAAGCATTTATTCGAGTCACTAAAAGGCGCTCGCAACAAAACCGCTAAACAAGCTATGGATCATGTTCTTGGAATTTGGCGGCAGAAGAACCAGGGTGTCATCGTTGAAGATGACATGTGTCTGGTTCTTGGGGTTTTGAAATGACGGTTCGTCGGGGTCAATTGAGAATTCTAGTCGTATCGGCAGTGTTGTCATGGTCAGGGATTTCCGTCGCGCAAGCATTGGGTGTGACGGCAGAACCAGGCACGGGGCCGTTAGCGGTTCAATTTAAGTTTGTAAAGGTTGAGGGCCTTATTCAGTACCAACTACCGCTTAGTGCCGAGTGGAGAACCGCGCGCTTGGGTCGGTCGATTCCAGACGGCTCAATTCTGATGGTGCCACCCAATGCGACCGTCTCTGTCTCTGCCGATGATTCTTTGGGGCGTGAAGGCTTGGATACTAAGGTCACAAAAATCACAATTAAATCGCCAATGATTGTGCGTCTTAGTCGAAGTGCATTTAGAAAGGTGACCCTCGAGAAAGGAATGATTTCGGCGTTACCAAATGCATTGACCCTTAACGCGATAGATAAATTTAAGAAAATTAATGAGTCATTTTCCGACGCCTGGAAGAAAGAGGCGATGGGCATGTTAGCGAAAGATTGGGTGAGTGATGAGCTGTTGAAGCTCCTGTCAGATGCGTCAAAGGAGACCAAAAAAGAGGAGCCGGTTTCGGTGTCGGGATCCACTGGGAGAATAAAAATTGAAACGCCCACTAACAATCAGGTTGCGTTAGCGAGTGAAATCCCGGCTGAAATTCCATTACGATGGCAGCGCGAGGGACTTGTCGGCAAAGGTGATATCACGAACTACAATATCTACTTTTGGAAAGACGGTGAGCAAAAGATTCCTTACGCCCAGGTTATCGGCAATAAGTTGACCGTCAAGGTGACGTCGACTGGAGCGTACAATGCGCAGGTTCAGACAATCGACGGCTCTTATAAATCCAAAGTAAAGAAGGTCAAGGTTTTTGATAAAAATTCCGAGTTAGCCGGGGGCAAAGAAACAAACGCGGTGGCTGAGTTGGATATCCCAGGGCGAGTTTTAAGTCAGCGAATTAAGGTCCGTAGTCCAGGACGAAATCTGGTTTGGTACAGCAAGAGTGCTTGGCCGGTGATCTTGTTTGAATGGGAGCGTCCAGAGACGTGTGCCAGGGATGTCAAGTATCGCTTTATTGTCGAAAACGCCTCGGGAAAGCTTGTGTTTTCAAAAAATCTTAACGATGAGGATTTCTTCTGGGCTCCGCCACCGGAATTCGCGGGTGTATATCGGTGGCGTGTTGACGGCATCAGTTGTGCATCCCCATCAGGTGATGTTATTTCAGAGCTGACCAGCACGCCGCCAAGACGACTTTCTTTAGTGCGGCAAGACTTAAATAAATTGTTGGATTCATCGGTCAGCCAAGGATCGTTTCGAGGTACCTTGGTCATTGATTCACTGTGAAGAATAAACCCTTAAGTCCGATTTTTAAGCGTGGGCTGATTTTGAACTTAATTGCTGCGCGATCGCAGAGACTAGATTTTCTGCCGTAAAGGGTTTGCTCACTCGGCCGCTACAACCGGCGTTCGTTGCCTGTTCCAGATCTGTCGCCATTGCTTGTGCTGTTAAAGCAATAACAGGTTTGTTAAATCCGTTTTTGCGTAGTTTTGTTGTTGCCTCGTATCCATTGAGCACTGGCATTTGCATGTCCATGAGGACAACCGAATAGTCGCCGTACAGGGCTTTTTCTACGGCATCGGCTCCGTTGTTGACCACATCAACGGTCGCGCCAACATTTTTCAGAATGAGTTTAATCAGTAAAGCTTGGTCGGGGGTGTCCTCTGCGATTAAGACCTTTACGCCATTTAAATGCGGTAGGACGTTTTGCTCAGGGGGTAAAATAAAAGCAGATTGTATTTCTGCGACGGCGTTGCTTGGCTCGATGGTCAAGGTCAATTTAAATGTTGAGCCTCGCCCGATGTGACTATGCTCCAAGGTGACGTCTCCGCCAAGCATGCGCGCCAGGCGCCTGGACAATACTAGCCCTAAACCAGTTCCTGAAATGTTAAGATCTTTTGCAGTTTTAGACCTTGAGAAAGGTTCGAAAAGTTCAGTGATGTCGTTTCTGCTAATCCCGCAACCAGAATCCTGGACGGTGATACTTAACTGATTGTTGCGGGCCAACGTGGCGTTGACTTTTATAAAACCGTTTTTGGTAAATTTAACTGCGTTGCCAACAAGGTTGATTAATATCTGACGAAGCCGCGTTGGATCAGTTTTAAATTTTTCGGGGACTTTGGTGTCGATCAGCGTTTCTAGTTTTATTGATTTTGCCTCGACGGCTAGTCGGAAGGTGTCGCGTATGTCTGTAAAAATGGTCTGAAGACTTGTGTCCTCTGACGTGAGATCCAATTTACCTGATTCCACCTTTGAAAGATCGAGGATGTCGTCTATCAAGCGACCCAGTTCCACGGAATTGCGATGGATTGTTTCAGCGAAGTCTTTTGTTGTTTCTGCTGATACGCCGTTGTGACGAAGTAAGTCTGAAAAACCAAGAATGACTCCTAAAGGTGTTCTAATTTCATGACTCATCGAGGCCAAAAACTCAGACTTGGCTTGATTTGCTTTTTCAGCCATCTTTTGAGCTTTTGCTGCTAGTTGCTCTGCTTTTTTACGTTGGGTGATATCTGAGACCACAGTCATTGCGGTCGGGTCGATCGCGGGGCCGTGATCAATTAACGATGCATCGATATCCACCCAGATGACGTCTCCCTTTCTTGTGATGTACCGCTTTTCGATTTTCATTGAGGGTCGTTGCCGGGTGAGAAGCTGCTTAAACAAAACTGCCTCGGATTCGATATCGTCTGGGTGGGTGATTTCTGAAAACATCATGGTTAGTAACTCATCCTGTTCATAGCCAGTGAGTTGGCATAACTTATCGTTTACATAGACAAAACGACCCGAGCTGTCTACTTCGCCCATGGCAATCTCGCTGCGTTCAAACATGGAGCGAAACCGCTCTTCGTTACTTGTGGTGCGTCCGATGACAGCTGCAAAGATCAGACCTGTCATGGTTGAAATCCCGATACCCAGCTGTGCCGTATATAACCCGGGCGGAATGCCGTCGGTGTCTGACATCCAGATTTCGTGGGTTGCTCCGTATGTGGCTAAGGCTGATGCAACCAACATAACGTTAGAAAGCCCAAGTGAGCCAAACCTGAGAACCCCCCACATCAAAACTGGAAACAGAACAAATAGGCGACGAAAAGCCGGAGAACTAAGCGGCTCGATCGTCTCAAACTCAATGAATAAATAGGCATTGACGATGACCGCTGTCAGTATCAAAGCAGCAAATTCCCATTGGCGGTTCAATACGGCGCGTCGTGCAGGGGCTGTCGCCCAGATCATAACGACCGGAACAATCATGAGGATTCCGAGACCGTCGCCAAGCCAGAGGGCATAGAGAAACTTGGGAAGATCTGCTATGACAAGAATCTTTGCATGAGTCAGCGCGATCGCGCAAAACGTTGCGCTCACAATCGGTGAGACAAGAACGGCTGTTACTAAGAAATAGATAACATCTCGTGGTTGATTAAATCCCCAGTCGAAGGTCTTTCTTAATATGAGCGCGCGGGCAGCAAGCCAGGCGGCCGTTGTACTCCCGATTGCGGCGAGCATGGCGGGTTGCCATGGGAGGTCAAGGTGGAGATTGACGATGAATGCCGCCAAGCCTATGGCAAGCGTGGCATATGTTCCGCCCAGCAACACGCCGGCGACGGCAATTCCGGCCGGAGGCCAAATAGTTGGAGTGTAGCCACTCACTGCGTGGATCAGGGCACCGACTTCTGCGGTAGCCAGATAGACCAAAAAAGAAATGACAGCGATAAAAACGCGTTTCATGAAAATATTCAATAATAGCAGTATGTTAGGTTGCAGGATGCGAAACCGGGCGTAATATGTCAGTAATAATTAAAGCAGTCAATGGTAATACTTCCGCATTAGGAAGCGTTATCAATCCCGCCACCAATGCGGCTTAGGATTTCTGAATCGGACAGGTCTTTGTCCTGGTCTGTCAGTGGTTGGTCTTTCAGAAGTTTGATGACTAATTTGATGGGATCGCGTCGCATCACAAAGTCGAAGTGACTGAGATCATTCATAGCAATCGATGTGACATTTTCCGTTCCATGTCGAGGCTGGAAGACTCCAAATTTTCCACGAGCGACAAGATCGTTTTCGCTGTAAAGCGAGTAGATTTTGAGATTTGACGGTACGTCACTATCTTTCAAGTACTGCAGAAAACTACTACCGGGACGCATTTGCCACACGTCGCGCCAGAAGAATCCGAGTGGTGTAATTAATGCAAGGTAAGTGAAATAACTGCCGCTGCAAGGTGCGGCCATCGCTACGAGTTTGTCACAGTATTTACTGCCTCCTAATTTTAGCAGCCACCATATAGCAACCAAAGAGCCCTTCGAGTGCGCAACAATATGGACTTTTTTAAATCCATGCCGTTCCATCTGACGCTTCAATTTATAATCGATAAAATTTGCGGTTTCAGCTACGCCTTGCGTGAAAAATGTTCCAAATAGACCGCCCAAATTAAAGCTCAGCACGTCAAACCCCTGAGACACCAATTGTCGCTCCATGACATTCAAGGAGCGTTGTGTGGAGAAAAAACCATGAATGAGCAGCACAGGTGTTTTTTCAGGATCGATGCGGCTGTTGCGGCGAATGATCTGATTGTTAAGACTCGCCTCTTCCATGATCTCTCGGTACGCGGCAAGGAGGGTAGCCAGCATGCTTCGTCCTCGTTTGCGGCTATACCATTCAAAAACTAAAAGAGGCGTAAGAATGAGTCCTGCAGTGAGGCCTATGGCATTGACGGTCCATCCTAGTAACGTGACTTTGGGCGACGACATGGAGACAATGAAAAAGCATTCGGGGATGATGCCTAAGAACGTAAACAAAAAGACGCTTCTGGCGCGCAATTTGAATGAGCCGGCGAGAAAGCTCACCAAATCAAATGGGAAAAGAGGGATCAAACGCGCTGCAAATATCAGCTTGTAATCCTGTGAGTGCATGAATCGATAGGTCGACGGGAGGTTTCGACTCATCCATGGTTCGACCATCGTGCGACCAAGGATGTAGCTCAGTCCATACACGGGGATCGTTGAGATGGTGCTCGCAAAAGCCGACAGAATGATCGCTTCCCATTCAGGAAAACTGCGGGCCGCCAGGTATGTTCCAAAGACGTGTGGTGTCAGAAGGAATGGTCGAGCCAATGCCATGAGCAGGTAGTGGCCTGGCGCGAACTGTTGGTTACCGATACAAGCATCAACCCCCTGTGGGCACCAAACTTTCCAGATGCTCCAGGCAAAGACAACCGCGATGCCGAGAAGAGACATCTCCATGATCATCGCCGCGCGGAAATAGTTAAATTTAAAGTTGGGTAGTGGAAAGAGTTGCAGAATGCGATGATCGTTTCGCAGCTGCTCGGGGTCTCCGGGCGGAGTTTTATTTTTGTCGTCGTGTTTGCTCACGGCGAACTCCTTTGGAAGTCCAAGACGCCCGAGTTGGCGCGGTATTGCGCGAAACTAGCCCTGCTCCCATGTTTTGACTATAATATCGGTAAAACCCCGACTTTGTTGAGAGGAGGCGTGCAAATGTCAGTTGTGCTCTGTAACCTCCTGATTAGTTTGAGCTTATTTGTTGCTGGTCATGCCTTTGCCTCTGATGCTGCAGGGGAATTAAGAGGTTATCAGCAGGCCTTACGAGTCGCTGGGGAGGATATGCTTGAGAATCTTGAGGTGTCCTATGTTTACGGGGGCAACAAAGTTGGCGACTCTCAGACCTGTGATACTTGCAACCGCTGCTTGGAAGCAAAACGACCGGCACCCAAAGAGCGCTTCAAGTTATGCAGCGTTTGCACTGGGTGTAGCCTAGACTGTTCTCATTTTGTGCAGCTGGTGTTTAACAGAGCCAATTTGGGTTTTCCCTATTTGACGTCAACTCAGATGCTTGAGCTGGATGCATCCACTCTCGGGAAAAAATACAATCTTCGTCCAGTGTCCATTTCAGCTGAGGGACTTCTTGCAGGTGACCTGTTGGTTTACCGCGGCCATGTCGTCATTGTAGAGACCGTTCATAGCTCAGAGTCGGCCGACATCGTCCACGCGACCGGAGGGAAGGACATTAGGCTACCAGGGCAGGGAATCCAGAGGGAGCGGTTTGTTCGAGTAGGTCATTTCCGTGGCGAGCTTTTGCGGGTGCTGCGCCATGTAACAATGGATCAGCTGTGGCGTGCCAGCAAAGGAGCCACCCGTAACGCGTCATCAAGGACTTTGGATTCATCACCAAATGAAAGTCAGCCTGCGAAGCGATTCAAAATGCGGCGTGTTGAAAAGCAAAGGGACGCCGCCGCTGTGCGCTGAATAAATTTAGAGCAATTCATGCTTGTTCTACAAAAATTGAGACCTTAGTGTTTGGCGTCTATTGCCACGGCCCCAAATTTTAGGGTACCTTGATGGTCCCATTTATCAGAGCCATCATCTTGGCAGCCAGTGATGCTGAAGGAAGCCGTATGTACTCAACACAGGATTTTCGCAAAGGTCTAAAAATCGAATATAACGACAAGGCATGGTCCATTGTCGAGTTCCAGCATGTTAGCCCGGGTAAAGGAAACGCTTTTGTCCGAACCCGCTTGAAGAATCTCGAGACTGGTCAGGTCGTTGAAGTCACATTCAAGTCTGGTGACAAAGTCAATGTGCCTGACGTCGAAACCCGCGAGATGCAGTACTTATATAATGATGGGGATCGCTGGTCGTTTATGGATGTCTCCAACTATGAGCAATTCTCTCTAAGCCAAGACGAGATTGGAGACGCACGCTACTACATTATCGAGAATGGCAATGCGCGTGTCACCTTCTTTAGAGGCCGTGCCGTTGCTGTTGAAGTGGATAATCATGTGGACTTGAAGGTGGTTGAGACCCAACCTAACATCAAAGGCGACACCTCCGGAGGCGGCGGTAAGCCGGCTAAACTTGAAACAGGTTTGGTGGTGCAGGTTCCGTTCCATATTAAAGAGGGTGATGTTCTTCGTATTGACACCCGCACCAACGAGTATCTCTCTAAAGTGCAGAATTGATCTTTAAGCACGTTACTTGGTTGATTTCTTGAAACAGCAATAGCTTATAGGTGGATCATGGATTTGAAAAACATCGAGCAGTTAATGGAACTCATGCGCAAGCAAGGGTTCAACCACGTCAAAGTCGAGTCTAAAGACCAAAAAGTTGAAATTACGATGCAGGCTCCCGTCACGGCTTCTACCATGGCGGGCATGCCCATGATGGGCGCTCCGATGATGGGAGCGCCGATGATGTCTGCGCCGATGTCAGCTGTTCCGCAGCCCCCGGCTCCCAAAGCAGACACTCCCTCCGGAACTGCAAAGTCTTTTGCATCCGGTCATATACTGAAGTCACCGTTTGTCGGTACATTTTACCGCTCATCAAGTCCAGGTTCTGATCCGTTCGCTGATGTTGGAGCGCGCGTGAAAAAAGGCCAGACACTTTGTATTATTGAGGCGATGAAGCTCATGAACGAAATTGAAGCGGACCGCGATGGTGTTATCCGCGAGATTTTGGTTGAGAATGGTCAGCCAGTGGAATTTGATCAAGCTTTGTTCGTGATTGAATAAGGGTACCCGCCATGAAAAAGGTACTAATCGCCAATCGTGGTGAGATTGCAGTGCGCGTCATACGCGCCTGTCAAGAGCTCGGTCTGCGAACCGTTGCAGTTCATAGTCTTGCCGATCGTGATGCGCTGCATACAAGAATCGCCGACGAGAGTATATGTATAGGCCCAGGCCCAAGCCCAAAAAGCTACCTTTCGATTCCTGCCATTATGAGTGCGGCGGAAATTGCGGGAGTCGATGCGATCCATCCTGGGTATGGGTTTTTGTCTGAGAACGCCAAGTTTGCAGAGATTTGTGAAAAGTACGGCGTAAAATTCATCGGCCCAAAGTCCCAGCACATTCAGGCTCTCGGAAACAAGGTGGAGGCTCGCGCGTTCGCTGAGAAAGCTGGAGTGCCAATGCTACCCGGTAGCACGGGCGCCGTGCAATCATATGAGGAAGCGGAAAAACTGGCAAAAGAGATCGGTTTTCCGATGATTATCAAGGCGGCTGCAGGTGGTGGCGGTCGAGGTATGAAGATTGTTCGTTCCAAAGACGAGTTGGCAAAACAGTTCGACCTTGCGCGCAGTGAGGCCCTTGCGGGCTTTGGTAATGCTGATGTTTTCATTGAGCGTTATTGTGAGCGTCCTCGTCACGTAGAAGTTCAGCTCGTAGCTGACGAGCATGGAAACGCAGCCCATCTAGGTGAGCGTGATTGTTCCATTCAGCGTCGACACCAAAAGCTTCTGGAGGAAGCGCCGTGTCCAATTATGACGCCTGGACGTCGTAAGGAAATTGGCGACACCGCAGTACGACTCGCTAAGGCAGTCGGTTATCAGAGCTTGGGAACCGTCGAATTCTTGATGGATGAAGACGGTCGCTTCTACTTCATGGAAGTGAACACCAGAGCGCAAGTTGAACACCCAGTCACGGAAATGATTACCAATGTTGATTTGATCAAAGAGCAAATCAATATTGCACGTGGGCATAAGCTATCTTTTGATCCTAGTAAGATTGAATTGCGAGGCCATGCCCTCGAGTGCCGGATCAATGCTGAAGACCCTGAGTCTTTCGCACCATGGCCAGGCAAAGTGACGGCTTACCATGAACCTGGTGGGCCGGGGGTTCGAGTTGACGGCATGTTATACGCAGGATTCACCGTCCCATCTCTTTATGACTCCATGGTGGCAAAGCTGATCACTTGGGGTCGTGACCGAGACGAATGCTTGGCGAGAATGCGTCGAGCTTTGCGTGAAATGAAAGTCGATGGAATTCGCACAAATATTCCGTTCCATCAGAAGGTACTGGACGATAAACGCTTTGTCGCAGGCGATGTTTCGACCAAATTTTTGCAGGAATGGGGTGTCTAAAAGCGGTTTCATTTGGGATTTAAGAAGAGTGAGGGGTAGGCAAAAATTGCCTGCCCTTTTCTGCGTTTAAGGATGTGGCAGAAGTTTCCGAGACACTAGAAGGTTTAACAGGGGGGCAACGGTCAATGAGTCCAGGTCTGATGCGCATGCTTCAGCTGATTGACATCAACACGAATGATTCGATGTTGGTCGACCGATTTCTTGTGTTAGCTGCTGACATGCCGGAGCATGAAAAACTTGAAGCAACCCTTAAGCTCGCGCGTACGCTGCTAAAAAAGGCGCCTCGAAAGGCCATGGATGTTGCTTGGATGGTTTATAATTCCTCGTTGCGAGATGGCGAAAGCCTGGACTTGATTGCCGAAGCCTTTGAGAAGCTGGGTAAGCGGGCCAAAGCCGACGTGATCCGGTCTGAGCTAAAACGAATTAATAACGCGAATCTTTCGCCAGAAGTCAGAAATCTTGCTCGCCTCACGGTGGAGGAGCACGTCACCACAACGCTTGCGGAAAAAATTCAGGATCCGGACCAAAAAATTCCGATAGCAGTTGATTTATCTAGTGATTCGCCAATGGCGACGCTAAATCTCGAATCTTTGCTTGCACCGCAGCCATCAGCAGTGCCAGCTGATCCTTTGATCGCTTCAAAAGAAACTCCGAAGGTGTCGATTTTACCAGCAAGCCCCCAGCAAACAATATTGATAGAGCCATCACCGAAACCACTTAGCGCTCTGCCAAAGTCAGCACAGGTGACTCCTGTCTTAGATTTAAATGACAGGGATGCGTCAAAAGTTGATTCTGTGGCATTGCCAAGTGCAGGCTTACCAGCGGCTATACCACCCAAAGAGCCGTCAAAAGTCATGGTGGATGTCAAAAGTAAAAATGTTAAGAAGCTATCTTCTTCGCAAACCCGAGCCTCTCAGGCTGGAATACCTCTTGAATCGTCGACAACGATGATCGCCTTTGAAAAACGCTTTCCCAGATTGGAAGAACTGGCAGCTGATGAAAACTGGGAGCGACTTCTACACCTGATGCAAGAGTGGTTTCCCCACGCCGATGATCCCGAGCTTTTGGGGTTATTTGAACGGTTTGGTCTGGAGCGAATCGACATCCGATTTGCGGAGTTATGGGTTGAGATTTTAATTGCAGCCCAGCATGAGCGCCGCGCCATTCGCTATATGGTCACCAGATTGTCAGAAGAGCCGCATTTGGCTTGGGCTCGGATGTTTCTGCCTAAAATACAAAAAATAGTCAGCCGCATGGATCTCATGCCGGTCGACTGGCGAGAGTCTGAGGGCGTTCTGACCCTCAGGGACCGCATTGCCCAGGCAAAGCCTCGTTTTGGTTGCTATTGGGCGGCCTAAAGTCCAACTTGAAAAATCTGTGCTCTGCAATAAAATAATCCCGATAATTCAGTAGTTTGGGAGGTTTTATGAGTTCGTCGGTTGCTGATGGCCTAGTACAGTTTTCTGAACGAGTCGAGCGGCTCCTTTCAGGTTTTTCGTCGAGGATTGTTGGTCAATCAACTGTTGGCCAGAGGCTTTTAATGGCGTTGATCGCAGACGGACATGTTCTTCTTGAAGGGCTGCCTGGCCTGGCCAAGACAACCGCCATCAAGACGATCAGTGAATTAACTGGGCTGCGATTTTCTCGTATCCAGTTTACGCCAGATCTGCTTCCAGCTGATGTCACTGGTACTCAAATCTACGACCCCAAGCAGGGAACCTTTCATGTTCGCAAGGGGCCGCTTTTCGCAAATCTTGTTCTTGCAGATGAAATCAATCGTGCGCCAGCCAAGGTGCAGTCGGCATTACTCGAGGCTATGCAAGAGCGGCAAGTGACGATCGGTGGCGAGTCTTTCGCCCTCGAACAGCCATTTTTGGTGATGGCAACCCAGAATCCAGTGGAACAAGAGGGAACCTATCCTTTGCCTGAGGCTCAGGTGGATCGTTTCATGTTCAAAGTTAAAGTGGGCTATGGTACCGAGCGCGATGAGATAGAGATGTTAAAACGTGCCAGTCTAGGAACGCTGCAGGCGAACCTGCAGCCGGTGCTATCGCGCGCTGACATTATTGAAGCTCGGCAACTCTTGGCGCGAGTTCGCGTTTCAGAAAAAATTCATCAATACATCGTCAATCTTGTCTTTGCTAGCCGTGAACCAGCGCGGTACCGCATTCCTGAACTGTCTCAAATGATTGACACCGGGGCCAGTCCGCGAGCCAGTCTTTTCCTCGAGCGTGCAGCGCGCGTTAATGCAATGCTGCAGGGGCGTGATTTTGTGACGCCTCAAGACGTAAAAGATATAGCGATGGATGTGCTCAGGCATCGCATTACCCTTAGTTATGCTGCTGAAGCGGAGTCGATGACGACAGACCAGGTCATCAGAAAAATCATGGATCGTGTTGAAGTTCCCTGATAGGGCGGCGAGAGTCTATGTTATCACCTGAAATCATCGCGCGTATCAAAGCATTGGATCTTCGCGGGCGTCACGCTGCCACAGATTTGATGGCCGGTGATTATGCTAGCGCCTTTCACGGCCGTGGTATGGAGTTTCATGAGGTTCGAGAATACGTTCCGGGTGATGATGTGCGGGGTATCGACTGGAACGTGACGGCAAGGATGAATCAGCCCTTTATCAAGGTTTTTCGCGAAGAGCGGGAGCTGACGCTCATGTTGCTTGTTGATGTCAGTGCCTCCTTGGCCTCTGGTAAACGGCGTTCCAGGCGGGACGCTGCTGCCGAGGTTGGTGCGGTACTGGCCTGGCTTGCCATTAAAAGTAACGACCGGGTCGGTTTGATGTTGTTTGGCGATAGTGTCGAGTTGTTCGTCCCTCCCAGAAAAGGACGGGGACACGTGTGGCGTATCATTCGTGATGTTCTGACCTGGCCCAGCCACGCTAAAGGAACAAATATCGGTGGCGCTTTGGATCGCCTTGGTCAGATGCTTCCAAGACGCGCAGTTTGTTTTGTTATTTCGGATTTTCTATCGCAGAACTTTGATTCCTCTTTGGCCCGTGTCGCAAGACAGCACGATCTGACCTGTATTCAGATGGCTTGTGAACCGATGGATGGTGTGACGAATGGTCTTGGTGCTGGTGTCATAACAGTGACTGATCGGGAGACCGGTGACATCCTCGAAGTGGATGCATCTGATCCAATCCTTCGATCGAAGTTAGAGAGGCTTCAGACAGAACGCCATCAACAGATGGACGAGCGGCTGCGTAAGTGCGGCGCTGATTTTTTTGAAGTGTCATCCGATGAAAATATCGTTGATCCAATTGCGGCCTATCTGCGGGGGCAAAACGCGGGTCGAAGGCGGGTGCAGTGAGTCCTGCCGCGAAAAAACCTGAAAAATTGGGTCAACATGTCCCATCCACCACGGAAGCCCTGACGGGAGTTCCTCCCCATGGGATAAAGGGTGCGATGCCAAAAGTTTTCATATCGTCTGAAACGATTATTTTAACAGCGACGGTCATACTTTTGGTGGCCTTGCTGACTGCGGGTAGCGTCTCATTATGGCTGAGATATCGTCGGCGAAAGACGTCACCGGCTCTGGTTTCGGATGTCCAGGATGCAGACCGTTTATGGATAGAATTGAAAAATGCAGTTAATGGGATGCGTACGCCGAGCGCATCGGAACTCAGTACGTCGACGATCGTCAATCAATTTACGAGTGACGTCAGTTTGCTGGCGCGTCGCGGCGTCGAAATCCGCACTGGAAGCCCCATTGCAGAGCGGACAACCCAAGAAATTGAAATGATGTTGAAGAGCGGAGCTTTGCGGTTGCCCGTGGTGTCGGAGCAGGAGTTTCGAACGATCCTGGAAACACTTGACTCTGTCCGCTTTGCGGGCCAACCGATAACATCTCAAGAAGCCGAGTTTATGCTTGAGTCGCTCAAAACATGGATTGATGCCCTGGCTGCTGATCAGATGAGAGCAGACGGACAGGCGCATTTGACATCTCTGCCTGTTGATGACAAGGGAGGTATTCGTGTTTTCGATACCTGACCAAGTCGAACGCTGGCTAAACGTCTTTGACAATTTTTTCGACGGATCTCCTTTGTTTTTTCTAAATCCGGCTTGGCTTTTGCTGATGCCGCTAGCCTGCTTGCCTTGGGTGATTGATCGCCTTCGTCGTCGCAGCGCGGTTCCTATTTCAAGTATCGACATGATGATTCCCCGAGATGTTAGACGAAGACCGTCTTTGCTTCGGCACGCCGGCTGGCTTTTGCGGGGGCTTTGTATGCTTCTGGTTGTGTTTGCCTTAGCTCGGCCTCAAGTCGCTCATCGTGATGGAGCGCGGGTCAGTAATGGCGTTGATATTATGTTGGCTATTGATACCTCGGGTAGCATGCGCGCGCGTGATTTTGAAGTTCGTGGCCAAAGGCCAGATCGCTTAGAGGTTATCAAAGCTGTCATTGCTGATTTTATTGATGCACGAATTGATGATCGCATTGGTATGGTGGTGTTCGGCAGTGAGGCGTACACGCAAGCGCCGTTAACTTTGGATCATGAGATTTTGCAAAAATTTCTCGAGCGGATTCAGATTGGTATGGCAGGTGATGGGACAGCCATTGGTGACGGCCTTGCAACTGCTGTCAAACGTCTTAAGGAGGCTCCAGGTAAAAGCCACGTTGTAGTGTTGCTGACAGATGGCGCAAACAATGCTGGTCGAATTGATCCGGTGGCGGCAGCTCAGGCGGCTAAAGCCCTAGGGATTCGGGTGCACACGATTGGTGTGGGGAGTGATGGGATTGTGCCGGTTGTTCAGAACGGTCGTGTTTTCCACATCAAGGCCGACATCGATGAGGTCACGTTGAAGTCCATAGCCGATACAACAGGTGGGGTCTATCGTCGTGCGGTGGATACGGACGCTTTAGTCAACGTGTACCGAGAGATTGATAAGCTTGAGAAGGTTCGTCGGGAGCAAAAAGACCGCCGTCAAGGACGCGATGTATTTCCGACGTTGATCTTGGGGGCGGTGTTCTGCCTTTGCTTGGAAGCCTTATGGCGGATCTCCCGATTCAGGAGGTTGCCAGCATGACAGGATTGCTGCCGCAGATCTCATGGCTTGCCGTAGGTAATTTGCTGGGGCTTATTGCCGTTGTTGTGGTGATTCCGCTCCTGGTACTGGGCTTTAGGCGGATTAAACGTAGACTGGGAGTAGCTCAGTTGTCAGTTTCAGATGCTAGCCAGATTTGGTCGACAAGTCCTGGTTTTGCAGTCATCAGAGGTATTTTGTTTGTTCTAGCTCTTGCTTGCCTTGTTATTGCCAGTGCTGGTCCACGTTGGGGTTGGACATGGGTTGAGAGTAAGCAGTCTGGGGTGGATATCGTGGTTGCTGTTGACGTGTCAAAAAGTATGTTGGCTCGTGATCTTGATCCGAACAGACTTGAGAGAGCTCGTCGCATGATGATTGATTTGCTGGATGTGACCTATGGCGATCGTATCGGTCTGGTCGTGTTTGCAGGTGCGGCTTTTGTTCAATGCCCTTTGACCGTTGATCATGGCGCCATGCGCTCTTTTGTTGATGGCCTCAGCACCGATATGATTCCAGTTGGTGGCACTGATTTGGCTGGTGCTTTACGAGAGTCGCTCAACGCTCTCGATGCCGGAGGCGAGAAGCAGGGACTTGGTAAATTAATCGTGCTCATGACTGATGGCGAAGATCATATTGGCGGAATCGATACAGCCTTGGCGGAAGTTGTGGCATCCAAGGCTAAAGTTGTCACCGTGGGACTGGCGTCGTCCGAGGGTGCTCCCGTGGTTGATGATGCTGGTGGTTTTATTAAAGATCAACGAGGAGACGTTGTCGTCAGTCGTCTGAATGAAGAGCCGTTAAAGAAAATTGCTGAGGCTACAGGTGGGGTCTATCTCAATGCCTCGCGTGCAAATGATTCGATTGCGACCTTTTACCAGGACGTGATTCGCGCAAAGGGTACCGTTAGGGAAACTCAAGCCAAACGGGAGCGTCTCTGGTATGAGCGATTTCAATGGGTGGCCGCAGTGGCCATGATTCTTCTATTGATTGAGAATTTTATTCGAGACGTCCGGCCACCATCCGCGGCTGGTATTGTGTTTATATTGATGTGCTTTTTCCCATCCCATCAATCCCAGGCCGCAGATTCGGCGCGAGAGCGATATAATGCAGCAGTCGCTGCATTCGAAGCTGGAGATGCAGAAAATGCACGCAAGGAGTTTTTAGAGCTTGCGCAGAACGGTGACGGCGAAGAAAAGCGTCGCTCTCTCTATAATGTTGCCAATATTTTGGCTGCGTCTGGTCAGCTCGACGAGGCGGTCAAATTTTACGAAGACGCCTTAGCCATGAACTATCAGGATCAGCAGGTACGCGATAACTTAGCTTGGGCAAAAAAGAAGTCAGAGTCAGCTAAAAGCGACAAAAGTGACAATCACGAAAAGAATCAAAGCAAATCAAACGAGCAGAGAAACAAAGATGACGGAAAACAAGATCAGTCAAAACAACAACAGGAACAGACGCAGGATCAGCAGTCTTCGAATTCGGAGTCGAAAGAGAATAAAGAGTCATCAAAGTCGACGAATGATCAACCCAAGCCCTCCGAAGACGAGCAGACAGCAAACCAGCAACAGAAGACGCAGTCAGGCAATAAACAAGAGTCCGGGCAGCAGGCAGATGCGTCTAAAGCTAAGGATATTTTGACCCCTGAAGAGGCTGAAAAGCTTTTAAGGGCAGCCCCCGATGATCGTCGAACATTTGTGCCCATATTCCGCTCGGGGAAGACGCCGCCTCCAAGTCGTCAGGGAAAAGACTGGTGAAAGGACGAAACGATATGGTTCGGTTTTTGCAAAATTTAGTTTTTCTTTTCTTCGTGCTGTTTGCGCAAACTCTCCTCGGCGGAACGTTGACCGGGGAGCTCGATCGGCAACAGACGAGTCTTGATGAGTCTTTTTGGCTCACCGTCACGATTGAAGGATCCTTGGACGGAGATGTTCTCGAGCCCGAGACCAAAGACTTCGAAATTCAACGTACCGGCCAGTCTACGAATATTTCGATTATGAATGGTAAAATGTCGAAGCAGACGCAATATACTTATGAGTTAAGGCCTCTAAAGGAAGGTTCATTACTGATTCCTCCATTTCGTGCGCGTATTGATGGTCAGGACTTAGCAACAGAGTCTTTACCAGTTGTGGTCAAAGGCGGTACACCATCGCCCGCAGAAAAGGGGCAAGTTGGCGAGGCGTCCAAGCTTTTATTTGTCGAACGTGAGATTCCCAAGAGTGCGCTGTATGAGGGCGAGGCGGTGATCTCAAAGGTGCGATTGTTTTTCAGAGCCAGACTGACTGGGGCGACCCCAGTGCGGGAGGCGAGTCCCGATTGGCGCTTGATTCCTGTCGACGGCCAAAAAAATGCCGAGGTCATCCGCGACGGTGTGCGATGGTCCGTCATTGAAATGCACGAGGGTTTGATTCCTCTAAAAGCAGGACCTTTGAAGGCCCCTCCTTTTGGTATCAATGCAACCTGGATTCAACAATCCAAGCGACCACAGAGTCCACGTAGTATCTTTGACATGTTGCAAGGCGGATCACTGGGCTTTGGAGAAGAGGTGAGTCGTAAAATCCTGTCTGCGCCTCTAACGCTGACAGTCAAACCATTGCCAACACCAAAGCCGCAAGGTTTTGCTGACATCGTGGGGGCGTTTACAGTCAAAGCAGATGTTTCCAAACGTAGCCTTAGCGTTGGCGAGACGTCGACGGTCACCGTTGAGCTGAAGGGCCAAGGTGCCCTTGACCGCATGGCAAGCCTCAACCTGAACATTGCCGGTGCCAAGATCTATGCTGATAAGCCTTCGCTTAAAGAGTCTGTCGAGGCGGGAGCCGGGCTTGTCTCGACCAAGGTTTTCAAGTTTGCTGTTGTCCCGCAAGTTACTGGTACTCTTGATTTGGGAAAGATACAGGTGGCGAGCTTCAACCCATTCACTGAAGCCTACGACCGGTTATCTGCAGAGTTGGGCGCTGTGACAGTGAGTCAGTCGGCAGTCGCAGCCAGTCAATCATCGCCACCGCAGCAGGTACCGCTGGATAGCAATTTATCTGCCAGTCAATCTAACCATAACCAACCACCTGTTACGACCCCACCAGATTTGTCGGCCACCAAGCTGGGAGACCATGAAGGTACCTCAAAAAAATCCTGGTTTTTAACGCCACTGGCACTGGCTTTGGAGTTATTGATTCTCGCTCTGATAGTTTCCGTTTGGTTGTTTGGTCGTTCATGGCAAAACGTGAGAGATGAGCGGAAAATTGTAGAAGAGGTCACACGGACCTATATTACGGATGCCTTAACTGAGTTGGAGCGTGGAGGGCAAGCCTCGGTTCAAGTGGCTCTCGATGCCTTGAAAAAGCAGCTTGCCGGTAAAGGCCAAGATCCAGGTGCAATGACATCGGCGGATTTGCTCAAAGCGGCCGATGGTCATGGGTTGAACTCTGAATTACGCGAATCATTAAAAAGACTGTTAACGCTCCAAGACCGCGTCGTCTATGGAGGAGATTTAGCAATGGAGGCCTCGCCATCCATGGTCGCTGATTTACAGAGCTTGTTGAAATTTTTTCAAGCGAAAGGTGTTTGATGCTACCGCCCGACTTCAATGCGACATTTAACCAGGCGATTGAGACCAAAGATTGGTCTCTGGTGATTATGTTGGGGGAAGAGGCGGTGGCAGAAAATGCTGCATCAAACGCAGTCTTGTATAACCTCGGATTGGCGTACTTAAAACAAAATAAGCCGTCCATGGCAACATCGGTTTTTTTATCTGTGCCTTCAGATCAGCGAGATCTTAAGACATCTGATGCGCTCAGTGAGTCGCTTCGTTTATCAACGGGGTCGATGGATGACTTGTCTCTAGGTGCACACGGTTTGAAAGGGAGTTTGGTGACCGCGGCTGCAGCCATACCTGCAAATGGGATTCAGGCTATTTTTATGGCTGGCTTGGGTTTTTTGATTGTGGCTTTGCTAACGATTGTTTTTTCTCGAGCTACACGTTGGCGCAGATGGTTGCAGATATCCCTCGTCTTGGGGGTCTTACTTAGTACTTTTGGCGGCGCTGGCTTTGCGTTAAATCGATGGTACAGTGGCAACTGGGGCGCCATTATTTCTGATGGTGTCGCACCCTTGATGTCATCACCTATAGAGTCATCTTCAGTGGTTGCGAACTTAAAACCAGGGTATCCGGTTTTTGTTTTGGGTGCAAAAGAGGGACCTTGGTTGCGTATTTGGGATGCTGATGGGCATGAGGGATGGATTAAGTCTCTTGATGTGCGCGTCATCGCTGCCCAACGTTAAACCATCAGCAAAGATTGGAAACACTGACGCCGATCAGGCGAACTGGTCTTTGTCCTGCCTCGGTTTTTGTGGTCAGTAGCTCTTTGCAGGTGGATGCGATGATTGCGGCACAATCTTGCATTTCACTTGTGGACTTTGAACGGGTGATTGACTCAAAGTTTGCGTACTTAAGCTTTAATGTGATGGTTCGTCCGGTTTTTTCTTCGCGTTGCAATGATTTAGCTACGCTTTCTGATAGGCGATCAACATGAGTGAATAGTTTTTTGAGATCAAGTTCATCTTTGGCAAGAGTGTCTTCGCGGCCGTAGCTTTTACGCTCCCAGCTGCTGCAAACTGGTCGATGATCAATACCTCGCGATGCTCTGGCTATCCAGCGCCCCATGGATCCTAGAGACGCTTCCAGTACTTGATGATCGCAGTGCCACAGGTCTTTGCAAATACGAAATCCGAGATCCGCCAGTCGCTTTTCTGTGGCTGGGCCGACACCATGAATTTTGCGCAGCGGCAACATTTCCATGAAAGACTCAACTTGATGGGGTTGCACGATGGTAATGCCGTTAGGCTTATTGATATCGGAGGCTATTTTTGCAACAAGCTTATTCGGTGCAACACCAGCACTGCAGGTTAGGCCGAGCTCCTGGTGAACAGATTGGCGGATTTGGTTTGCAATCTGCGTCGCAAATAAATTTGGATGATCAGATACATCAAGATAGGCTTCATCGAGAGACAGAGGTTCTATCAGATCCGTGTAGCGCTGAAAAATGGCTCGGACTTTTGAAGAAATTTCCTTGTATCGGTCAAATCGCGGCGGCAAAAATATGGCATTGGGGCAAAGTTTTGCCGCTAAGGTGGTTGGCATGGCCGATTTCACCCCAAATTTTCTTGCTTCATAGCTGGCAGTGCATACAACGCTTCGAGTCCCTGGTTGTCCACCAACAACTACGGGTAATCCTCGTAACTCCGGACGATCGAGAATTTCAACGTTCGCATAAAAGGCGTCCATGTCAATATGGACGATCTTGCGAGGCCTTGGTGTGAATTCAGTTGGTTGCTCCATGCATTCATGATACCATACAAAATTATGGGTATCCAGTTTGAGACGATGATGTATTCACAAATTCCGATGAGCTTTTATGAGCGACCCGCGGTCGTTGTGGCTCAAGAGCTTCTCGGGTGCAGACTCATCGTAGAGAATCCTGGTCAAGAAGCCATCGGTGGACTCATCGTTGAGACGGAAGCCTACACCACAAATGACCCTGCTTGTCATGCATGGCATCTTGAGCAAAAGCGGAAGATGAACCCGAATGCCTCAGGCAAAGGAGAGGAGCTTTTTGGGGCTCCTGGATTTACATACATCTACTTGAATTATGGTATGTACTGGTTACTGAATGTGGTCACTGATCCAATCGGGACCCCAGGTGCGGTGCTCATCAGAGCAGTTGAACCCTGCATTGGTGAAGAGCAGTTTTGGAAAAATCGACCAAACGTGAAGAAGCGCGAGGATCTCGCCAACGGTCCAGGTAAACTCACTCTGGCGATGGGTATTGATCAACGGTATCATCAGATGTCACTCGCTGAGGGCCCGCTGCGCTTGCTACAACCTCGACACCGTCGTGTCGAGGTGGCGACATCCGGCAGAATAGGTATCAGTCAAGGAGTCGACCTTCCCTGGCGATTTTTCATCAAAGATTCAAACTTTGTCTCTCGTTCAAAACCATCTCTGACGTGATGGAGTGCGTCCTCGTCTTTCTCTGGTATCTTATTTTCTAATGACCTAACATAACAGGGCGTTGTATTGGCCGTCGAACTCAGGGAACAGGAGTCTGCGAGATGCTTTTGCGATTTTCTCCATGTCGAGCCCTTTTGATTTATATGTTCGTTGCGATTCTTTCTGGGGAACGTTTAGGAATAGCTCAAGGCCTTGATACAAAAACAGAGTCTCCGCTGGCGTGTACAACGCTCGGGGATTTGGTGGCTGAATCAGCGAATGTTTCGGAGGCGTTGAAGGCCCAGAGTGCCGATGCATTGATAGCTGTCGAGCAATACGAGGCTGCAAAAGCGGCGGTCAAGCCAACTCTCAAAGCCACGGCGGCCGTGGTGAAACAAGATCAATCAAAATCTAAAGTTAACGTTAGCGACGAAGCCTTTCCAACCACAGCTAAATTGACGCTCAGTCAGCCTCTTTTTGCAGGGGGCGCTGAATATGCGGCTTTGCGCAGGGCTGAACAGCAGGCAAGCCAAGGTGCAAAGCAGCAGGAGGGAGTAAGGATAAAAGTTGCTCGCGATGTCATCTCCAAGGCTTTTCAAGTTTTAATCGCCCAGGCTGAGCTTAAGTCAGCATCCGAACTGAGAGAGTTATCCCGGAGGCGGCTTAAAAATATCCAGGGACGTGTTGCTATCGGACGTTCAAAGTCTGCAGACGGCCTTGGCGCGGAGGTTCAGGTCGCCAATGCTGATGCGCAATACGAAGTTGCAAGACTTGGATTGGATAGTGCTGTTCGTCAGCTACAGTCCGCCACTGGCAAAAATGTGCAAACCGTATGTGAGCCTGTAGGAAAGCCCCCGCTAGCAATTAAATCATGGGACGAATTACGTAGTCGCGTCCATCAGCGCCCGGATATTCAAGCAGCGGACCTTGGTGTCACGATCGCTGATGAGAACATAGCTATCGCCCGAGCAGGTCATTTCCCGGTGTTGGATATTGGTGGTAATTATTACGTGAAGCGTCCCGAGTCGCAGAAAGCATCTGGCAACTGGGACGTCACGCTTTCAGCATCGCTGCCGCTTTATTCGGGAGGTCTGGTGTCTGCAAAAGTCAGTGAAGCCGTGGCAGGAGTCCAGAAGCAGAGGGCTTTAAGTGGGCAGTTAAAGCGTTTGGCCGAGGATGAAGCGCGGGAGCTTTGGGAGGTCGTAACAACCGGGCTGCTGCAACTGAACTCTCTGGAAGATGCGGCTAAAAAATCAACCCAATACTATCAGATCATGGCTAGTGATGAGCGCAAAGGACTTGCGAGCAGCCTTGAGACGTTGCAAGTACTGAATGCATCCATTGATGCTCAGCGTGCGGCTCAGAAGTCAAAATACAAATATGGGGAGAGCGTGAGACTGCTGCATTTGGTCTTAGGTGATCTCGAGGGAGCATCGCGATGAATATTTCTGAAATCTCGATTCGTCGACCGGTATTCGCATGGATGCTGATGATCAGTTTGATCTTGTTTGGTGCGCTCGCGTTTCGCGGCATGGGTATCAGTCAGCTACCGGATGTGGACTTTCCAGTGGTATCCATATCCACGTCACTTGAGGGCGCTTCCCCTGAAGTTATGGAGTCAGAGGTTGTAGACCTGATTGAAAATGCAGTTATTTCAGTCGAAGGAATCACATCCATATCCAGTACAATGCGGCCAGGATCTGCATCGGTCAGTCTTGAGTTTGACCTCGAAAAGAACCTTGATGTTGCTGTTCAAGAGATTCAGACCAAGTTGGCACAAATTCAAAGGCGTTTTCCGAAGGACACTGATGTACCAAGCGTATCGAAGTCAAATCCAGAAGATCAGCCTATTATGTGGCTGGCGGTTTCATCAGATAAAATGGCACCTCGCGATCTGATGGCTTTTGTTAGTAACCAACTTCGCACCAAATTTTTGACCGTGCCAGGGGTCGCTGATGTCAATATCGGCGGACTTGTGGATCCCGCGATGCGGGTTGATCTTTCACAAGCTAAATTGTCAAGATTTTCAATGACCGTTTCGGATGTTATTGCAGCCATAAAATCAGAGCACCTTGAAGTTCCTGCTGGTCGCATTGAAAGTAAGGACAAGGAGCTTTCCATACGCTCGATGAGTGAGGCTAGTTCTGCGGAGGAATTAGGAGCGATTCCCATCGCCCGACGTGGCGGAAGTCCGGTTTTCAGCCAGATCTATCTGAAAGATTTGGCGCAGGTTGAAGACGGCTTGGCTGATGCGCGCCGTCGAAGTCGCGCTATGGGGGCGCCAGCGGTTGGGTTCGGAATCAAAAAGCAACGCGGTTCTAACGCTGTGGCCGTTGCGAAGGCCGTGAAGCAGCGGATCACTGAACTGAAAATGAGTCTTCCCGAGGGGATGGATATTGCCGTCAATTTTGATTCGACGAAGTTTATTGAAGAAAGTATCGATGAGCTGAATTTGACGATCGTACTAGCGGCGATATTCACGGCTTTTGTCTGTTGGTTGTTTCTTGGATCCATGTCCGCGACGATTAACGTCATCTTAGCGATACCAACCTCAATTATTGGATCGTTTATCGTGCTCAAGTCGCTGAATTTTACTTTGAACTTATTTACGCTCCTTGGGCTTTCTTTGGCCATTGGAATTGTGGTTGATGACGCCATTATGGTGCTTGAAAACATCGTGCGCCACCGGGAGATGAAGAAGGGCAAGGTCCGCGCAGCGCGTGATGGCGCTGTTGAGATCGGTTTTGCTGCATTGGCAGCTACGGTCGCTGTTGTGGCCATCTTCCTGCCTGTAGCTTTCATGAAGGGTGTGATTGGAAAGTACTTTTTTCAGTTTGGGGTCACCATTTCTGTGGCCGTTTTATTGTCCCTGGTTGAGGCTTTGACTCTTGCGCCTATGCGTTGCTCGCAGTTTCTATATGTGGGCCCCCGCAAGACGAAGCTTGGACAAGGCATCGAGATGATCTTGCAAAAGTTAGCGTCTCTTTATGGTGCGATTTTGCCAAAAGCACTTCAGCATCGCTGGCTCGTTCTTATTGTTAGTGGCTTGATTTTTGCTGGTAGCCTCATGCTGGTGAGACCCCTTCGCAAAGAGTTCGTCCCGCCACAGGATCAAGGGTCACTTTTAATTCGTCTGAAAACACCCGAAGGCTCTTCACTGAATCATATGGATCGAAAAATGGCAGAGGTTGAAGCCAAGGTTGCAGGCATGCCAGATGTGGCGCGCTATTTTGGGTCAGTCGGTGGCTTTGGCGGAGGTGACGTGAGCTCCGCCGTGCTTTTTGTCACTCTTAAACCCTTAGCTGAGCGATCGATTGACAGCACTCTTAAGAAGAAGCTGAGCCAACAAGAGTTTGCAGTTAAGTTGCGTAATGACCTAAAGGAGATTAAGGGAGTTCGCGCATTTGTTCAGGATCTATCGCTAAGTGGTTTTGGTGGGCGACGGGGGTATCCCGTGGAATTTAGCTTAAAGGGGCCTGACTGGACGACACTAACGGAGAAAGTTAAAACGGTACGGGAGTTGATGGAAAAATCTGGGCTTGTGACAGATGTTGATAGTGACTTCCGGGGGTTTGTGGATGAAGTTCACGTTAAGCCAGATCGACGGAAGGCTGCGGAGAGGGGTATCAGTGCCGCAGATATCGGAGAAACGGTCGGCGCTTTGTTTGGTGGAGCTACTGCAGGTTCATTCACACGCGGCGGCAACAGATATGATGTGCGGGTCCGGTTGACTGCGAATGAACGTGCAGATCCTGACGACATTCGGAAGATTATGTTGCGCAACAATCGTGGAGAGCTTGTTCCGCTAGGTGATGTTGCCTCCATTGCTGTGGAAAAGGGTGTTACCAGCATCACGCGGCAAGATCGCGAACGGGCCATTGCTGTTTACGGGAATTTAGCTCCGAAGGTTTCTCAGGCCGACGCGATTGCAAAGCTACAGGCAGATATCGCAGCTATCTTACCTGAGGGTTACCGGATTGTGGCTGGTGGCAGCTCCAATTCATTTGCAGAGGCATTCGGAGGCCTGCGTTTTGCGCTGTTGTTAGGGATTGCTGTGGCTTACATGGTTTTAGCCGCGCAGTTTAATAGTTTTATTCATCCGATCACGGTTCTTCTTGCGCTTCCATTTTCCATCACGGGTGCGTTTCTTGCGCTCCTACTCATGGATCAGAGTTTAAATATCTACAGTGCAATTGGAATCATTCTGCTCACGGGTATTGTGAAGAAGAATTCCATTTTGTTGGTCGACTTCACGAATCAAAAGCGCGAGGAAGGCTTGGGTGTCAGGGAGGCTTTGATTGAAGCATGCCCAACGCGTCTGCGTCCGATTCTTATGACGTCAATCTCCACAATTGTGGCTGCAATTCCTGCGGCCATGACATTTGGTCCTGGCGCAGAGTCTCGGGCACCGATGGCCATTGCAGTCATTGGGGGAGTTCTGGTTTCTACGGTATTAACGCTTTTGGTTGTGCCGTGCTTTTACAGTTTTATGCCAGGCTCATTTCAGCGCGAGTCAATGGATTTAAATTAAAACGAAATCTTTACACCTTTTTTAATTTTATAAAGAACGCACCAGCTAATATTTTGGAAATATCAGCTGGGAGTCTTAGCTATGGCAATTAATGCACGCATTACTGGTACGGGTCATTGTGTTCCAAGCCGTGTTGTGACGAATCATGATCTTGCGAGGTTAATGAATACCTCTGATGAATGGATTCAACAGCGCAGCGGTATTAGTGCAAGAAGACATGTTGATGACGGCATAGCGCCGTCCGATATCGGCGTTGAGGCTGCATTGAAGGCTATTGAAGCAGCAGGTCTTAAACCGAATGACATTGATCTACTTCTTGTAACGACGCTGTCGTCTGAACATACGTTTCCAGGAACAGCGGCATTTATTCAAAGAAAGCTCAATATTGGTACCATCCCTGCGTTTGATCTAAGGGCACAGTGTTCTGGGTTTTTGTACGGACTATCTGTCGCCAAGGCATTTGTGAACAGTTGCCAGTATAAAAGAGTTTTGTTGGTATCCGTTGAAGTTCAGTCCCGAGCACTCGATTTCTCAGATCGTGGCCGGGACACAGCGGTACTATTTGGTGACGGCGCTGGAGCAGTTGTTGTTGAGCCTAGTCTTGATGTCGAGCGTGGTATCATGTCCGTCTTGCTTCACAGTGAGGGCGAACACGCAGAACGCCTCTGGGTTGAGTATCCAAGTTTGGCAAAATCCCCCCATGTAAGTCCTGAAATCGTTGCAGAGGGTGGCGTTCATCCTAAAATGGATGGAAAATTTGTTTTTAAGCATGCGGTCACTAGACTCCCGGAAGTCATTCAAGAGACCTTGGCGTCCCTGAGTCTAACCACGCCTGACATTGATTGGTGGCTGTTTCATCAGGCTAACTTGCGCATTAATGAACATGTCGCTGGATTGATGAACATTCCGATGGAAAAATGTCCCTTCAATATTGATCGTTATGGCAACTGTTCGTCAGCTTCGATTCCGATCCTACTTGATGAGATGGTCCGTCGTGGGGACATAAAAAAAGGTCAACTTATTGGACTTGCAGCTTTTGGGTCTGGATTCACGTGGGGAGGTGCGGTGTTGCGATGGTAGATTTGAATGATCTACAGTAGACACCTGACGCTCTACTGACAATGAACAACTCGTACCCTCGGGTCGCATTCCTAGCGAAATTGCAAGGGTACCTGCGCTGCTACGTATTGGCCCTTGTAAATGACCCTGACATCAACCGTGGTGTGTGTGTCCCATGTTGGTCGATTGATATAGATGCCTCTTATCGTTGGTATTCCAGGCTGCGCCACATAGCTGTTTGGCAGCGGTAGCCATTTGTTCCCTGCGACACGAATAGAAACGTCAGACACATCTTTTGACGCGTAGACATACATCATCGAGCCCTGAATAACGGCAAGCCAATTTAGCTCGCTCAGGAGACTGCTGTTACTGGTGGGAGTAGGTGACGATGTTGATGGAGTCGTTGGATTCGTTGGATTCGTTGGATTCGTAGATGATGTTCCTCCTTGCATCCTTTTTGCCGTCTGAAGGCGTTATCGGCAAGACTTCTGTCATTTAAAGGTATGTTCCCGCAATTCTTAAAGAAACTGGGTTTTAACGGGTGGCCTGATGTATGTGCCTAAATTGATTGAATAAAAGCTGTTTTCGTTAGAGGGGTTTACAGTCAAAATTTTGAGATTTAGCTTTTAAATTTTCATAAACCATTATAGAGAAGGCGGGATTCTAATATTAGGCCACTATTTTTATGATAAATACGTCCTTTAATCACAACGATGACATTCAGCCAACTCGTGCTGAATTGAAGCGACGTATGGATCGTTTGCAGGATTTGGGAAAGCGATTAACGGAACTCACTCCTGGCAAGCTACACAGGATCGACCTACCAGAGAAGTTAAGAAGCGCTGTGAATGAGGCTCAAAGATTGACAGCCATGGGGGCAAAACGGCGCCAACTCCAATATATAGGTCGGATCATGGAAGAGTTTGACGCCGCTGCGATTGCGCGTGGACTCAGAGACATTGACTTGCCAGCTCGATCAACTGCTTCTGCGTCAACTGATTCGGAAGCGATGATGATGGCCCAAGTCATAATTGATGGCGATGACGATGCCCTCTATGCGGCTTATGGTTCCCAACTCAGCCCTCAAGATTTACAGCGCCTGCGTCAGGCTGTTCGGCTCTCAAAGAAAGCGATAGCCTCGGGCGCTGAAGCAGCCATGGAAATAGCGAAACTAGCCAAGATGTGTTCCAATTTCACAGGCGTTTGATCTGGTTTCGTGGTAAGACAGGTGATCGGGATTCGTTGGGAGTATGCCTGTGAAACTAGTGAAGGTGGCTGCATCTGTTATCAATCAGACCCCATTTGACTGGTCTGGAAACCACGAACGTATAAGATCTGTCTTGCGCAATGCGCGTCAACAAAACATTTCAGTTCTATGCCTCCCTGAGCTTGCTATCAGCGGCTACGGTTGTGAAGACGCGTTCTACATGCCGCACCTGGCGGCCCGCTCCTGGCAGATGCTTTCGGATCTCCTGCCAGAATGCAAAGGCCTGGTGGTCAGTCTTGGTCTTCCTTTTTTTCATCGTGGCGCACTTTTTAATGCTATTGCGGTTGTGGCCGACGGCAAAATAGTCGCGATCGTTCCTAAAAAACTATTGGCTGGAGACGGCGTCCACTACGAACCTCGCTGGTTTAAGCCTTGGCCGTCGGGCGTGATCGAAACGATCGAGATCGGTGATGACAAGGTCGTCGTGGGCGATGTCTACGTTAATTGCGGTGGAATCAAGATCGGTTTTGAAATCTGTGAAGAAGCTTGGGTTGCAAATCGTCCGGGGGCAACGCTTGCTCGCCTTGGCGTTGATATCATGATGAATCCTAGCGCCAGTCACTTTGCATTTGGAAAGCGCCAGATTCGTGAGCGCTTTGTGGCTGAAGGTTCGAGGGCTTTCAACGTTGCGTACCTTTATGCAAACCTTCTAGGAAATGAAAGTGGGCGCATCATTTTTGATGGTGGCGCGATGATTGCTTCTGAGGGGAAAATCGTTGGCCGAGGGCCACGATTTGGCTATCAGGATTTTATTACAACCATTGCCGTTGTAGATATTGATCTAAATCGTATGAATAGAGCAAGGTCGGGGTCTTTTCAGCCTTTGATAGGCGAGGAAACAGGGCACAGTGTCGATATTGATTTTGACTGGCCGGAGATTGATGGACCGGCCTCATCAGAGGCTGAGTTTGCTGATGGGTGGGAGTTAGCTGCGGAGCTGAAGGCTGAGGAATTTACCCGCGCTGTGGCTCTCGGCTTGTTTGACTTCTTGCGCAAGAGCAGGCTGCATGGTTTTACGATTTCTATTTCTGGTGGAGTCGATTCTGCCGCTGTGACAGCATTGGCAGCAATGTCGATCAAGTTAGCGGACTCCCAAATTGGCATGTCTGGCGTCAAAGAACGGTTAGGCTATATTGCAAAAATTCACAACTGCCACTCGGTTTCAGACGTCGTGAGAAGCTTAATATCTTGTGCTTATCAATCCACGAACAATAGTAGTGATCTTACAGAGGATGCCGCAAAGTCAGTATCTGAAGCGTTAGGGGTCGAGTTCTATGATTGGACTGTGGATGAGCTAACGGAGACGTATAAGTCGATTGTTGGTCGTGCCACGTCGACTGAGTGGGACTGGAAGACGCACGACACAACATTGCAGAACATTCAGGCTCGCGCGCGTGGTCCATCCATCTGGATGCTGGCAAATCTTAAAAACCATTTACTGCTCGCCACCTCCAATCGGAGTGAAGCGGCAGTTGGCTATGCGACCATGGATGGAGATACCTGTGGTGGTTTGTCACCTTTGGCTGGGATTGATAAAGCGTACCTTCGTCGGTGGCTGGTGTGGCTTGAAAAGACCGGACCATCGGGTCTTGGACCGGTGCCAGCCATGGCAAAGGTCAATCAGATTCCTCCGACCGCAGAGCTACGCCCGGCTGCCATGCATCAAACTGATGAGGCAGATTTAATGCCGTACGATGTGTTGGATCTGATCGAACGTGCGGCCATTCGTGATAAAAAATCACCGCGAGAGGTTTACTCGACGGTGACTGGGAAATTTCCTGGCGCAACCAGCGAGCAGAGGAAGCTTTGGGTCAAGCGTTTCTTTATGCTTTGGTGTCGTAATCAATGGAAGCGTGAGCGATATGCGCCTGGTTTTCATTTGGATGATGAGAGCCTTGATCCGAAAACGTGGTGCCGATTCCCGATCCTGTCTGGGGGATTTCTCGAGGAGTTGCAGCAATTGGACGGAGTGAAATAATGCCAGGACTTCATGCGCTCCAAAGTCGGTTTTTAGATTTATTGCTCAGCAGCGGAGCGCTCAGATTTGGTGAATTCATGACCAAATCCGGACGTCAGTCTCCCTACTTTATTAATACCGGTGCTTTTGATCATGGCCGGTTATTGGGTGACGTAGCTGCATGTTACGCGCAGCTCATTCGTTCAAAGTTTAAAGATCAAATTCATCTATATGGACCTGCGTACAAGGGTATCACGTTAGCCGCTTCGACTGCAGTTGAGCTATCCAAATCCAGCGGCGATGAGATCCCCTTCACATTTAATCGCAAGGAAGCCAAAGACCACGGAGAAGGTGGGGTTTTTGTTGGGCGGCCATTGGTGTCTGGTCAGTCTGTTATCGTAGTCGAAGACGTGATGACAGGTGGTACGAGCATTCGAGAAACAATGGCTTTATTGCGTCCACGGAATGTCACGATTCGTGCAGTTATCATCGGGATCGACCGACAAGAGCGCGGCGTTGGCGAAAGACAGGCATCATTAGAGGTGCAGGCTGATTTTGGATGCCCTGTTTATTCAATTCTAACCATCGACGATATTGTTCAGGCGCTGTGGAATCAGGAGCGCTTGGGAAAAATCTGGATTGATGGACAGATCAAATCGCGTATTGATCGCTATCGGGCCGATTGGGGATGAAGCGTTGGCGGCGAGTTCAGTCTCATGATGTCATTGCCCTATAAATTAAGTAGCTGTTTAACGTCGTTATCAATCGCATCGGCGAGTGCTGAGAGCTGAATCGCTAATTTATTTTTTTTGCCCTTACTGGGCTCATGTCTGTTATTCGCATCATGGTTAGTAGCATTGGAGGATGCTGTTGAGCCTTTGATAAGCCTCAATCCATGACTGCCTGTTGGTGGATTTTGTTTCGGGTTTTGGCCATCCATGGCTGTACTCCCATTGCATTAAGATTCTCTGTCAACTAAGGTAGACTTCGAGTTTCTACCGCAACCATTTGCTGAATATATCGGATCCTGTCTCTTGGTCTTAACCCTGAAAAATTTGCCTAGTATGACCAAGGTTTGTAGCAAGGTGTTGTTATGAGCGCAAAAGCTGTCGGTTCTGCGATCGGGATTAATCTTTTCGCCATTGTTTTAGGTATTATTTTCGGAGATTTACTGGGGCCTAAGGCTTCAGCTTTAGCCTTTTTAGGTTGGTTTCCTGTGGCGATCATGAAGGGGTTGGCCTCTCCGCTGCTGTTTTTGGCCATTTTACATGGAATGATGAGTGATGAAATTTCCGGGCGTGGTGCTCGTCGTCTTTTCATCACCTGCGGCATCAATGCGCTGGCCGCCATGTCGATTGCTATGCTTCTTGTGGATTTACTCAAGCCTGGATTGTCGCTGACTCAATTGGTCCAAGGGGTGATGAATCACTCGAGTGATGTGGCGGTAGCTCCCGTAAAACAAGTGACGTGGTATGAGGCTCTGAAATCTCTTATTCCCGAGTCGGTACTCGGCCCTTTTGTCAACAATAACGTACCTGCGATTTTAGTGTTGGCCCTTTTGTTTGGATTTGCCGTGCGAAGAGCAGGGCTGAGTGAGGCGGTTCCTGAGGTTTGGTTTTTGAGGCTGCGTAACGTCGTGCAGGTAGCATTGTCCATTGTTGCGCAAATGATGATGGTCTTAATGACTATCATGCCGATTGCTATCTTTGCAGCGGTAGCCAAAGCCACAGGCGAGCATGGAGTCGGTGTTTTCAGAGGTCTTGGCTACTATGTTGTCATTTGTATTGGCGGCATGATTTTGCAGATAGCGATCATTTATCAGGCGTGGATCCGTCTTTGGGCAGCGCGATCGCTGATGCAGTTTTGGCGAGCCGCTCGCAGACCTGTGGTGTTTGCGTTCGGTGTTAACAGTAGTCTAGCGACCTTGCCGGCGACGCTGGCTGCTCTGAATGATCTTAATGTTAAGCCTGGGTCATCCAGACTTGGCGCATGCATCGGTACGAATTTTAACAACGATGGAATCTTGCTTTATGAAGTGGCTGCGGTGATGATGCTGGCGCAGGCCGCTGGATTAGATTGGTCAATAGGGCACCAGCTATGGATTGCTATGGTCTGCGTGCTGGCCACGTTCGGTGTCGGTGGTTTTCCGGAGGCTGGTATCATTGCTTTGGCTCTGGTCTTGTCAACAGCTGGTCTGCCTGCAGAAATTCTGCCGCTTCTACTACCTGTCGATTGGGTCGTAGCACGGATGCGCAGCGCTACCAATGTGGTCAGTGATATGACGGTATCATTGGTGATAGATGCAGAGTCCGGCAGTCAAAAGTCAACTTAGTGCGTGATTTGGCATCTTGTGGCATTGAATTCAAGCAAACTGCAAAGCTTGCCAATGGGTGCGTAGTCGCCAATGAATTTATCTGCCGCATATTCGTCCGCGTCCCTTCCAGGCCAACCAACTTGCCAAACCGGAATTTTACTTAAATCACCAGCGAATTGGCTTGTCGGCAAAAGATTTCGATAAATCATGATGGGGATTGTCCCTTTTACTCGCTCCAAATAATGGGCGCGAACGGGGAGTTGCTCTGGTTTTCGTGACGCAATCACAATGGTGACAAATCCAGATTCATCGACCTTTGCGTTGCTATCGGACACGCAACCTGACGTGGTTGTTGAAAGGGCTGAACCGACGCAGAACGACCAATAGCGGACGTCAAAGAGGCTAGGTCTATCGAGGTCGTCAATAGATCGCGCAGATCGCGGGGCTTTGAATTTTATTACGGCGACATCTTCGTTGGCGCCACGCATTTTTAAGCGGGCAGAAACGTAGTTTGTATCCCGATTCGCATACAGTCCCATGCCGTTGTGGTGAACAAAGCGGATGTTTCCGTTATCGTCGGGTCCAGGTGGCAGATTTGCTGCTTGTCCGATCCCTTGAGGTGCTTTGGGCACTTCAATCGTAATGGCCTCCGGGCAAGCCATCGATGCACCTGTCCGGGCGTCGAATGTTTCTATTCGCGGCAATGCAACTGCTCCGGTTGCTCCGGGCCCGTCTTTGGGATCATAGATGCGGTACCAGATTTCGCGATAAAGCTCTGAGTCCGATACAGAGTTTGACCCAAGGGCTATTGACTCTTGAGTTATGATTTGCTGTTGTGGGTCAAACCAAAGTGTGTAGCTATCAAAACCCTGCCACAATCCAGTTTGAAATGGATTGTCGTAGCCGATGTCGGACTTGATCTCCTGATCTGAGATCCCTGCGACGCTATCCATTTTATTTGGGTCGTAAAGGTTGTAGCCCATGTAACGCCCATTAGGGAAAACACCGCTGATGCGAATGTGGATCGGTTGACCCTTTGATAGTTTAAACATGTATCGGTAGTAGGAAACCTGCGTATCGGGAAAGGCTCCTTCATCGCCAGGCTTTTGGGAGAACCTGGTCCATTGGGCTGAGCAGTCTGTAGCTGTTGCTCGCACAGATGTTGATGGTTGAGCTGATACGTTTTCGCACGCAGCTAAACTGATTGTTATCGCGGCTGCGCTCATTAGCAATTGTATGGATCGGTCCAAGGCAGGCCCCCTAGCTCAAAAATTACGCACTCTCATGGAGCCCGGACTATCACTGCGCTCGAGGCGTGTCTAGAAGTTTGTAGCTGCGGCGCCCTGATACACTGATTAACGCTAGCTAGGACGTTGCTATTACGTTTCCTAATGATTGAAACTATTGGCTGAGTGAGTCAGTACAGGACTACTTGCCCTCGCGGTAAGGTTGGCCTCGCGCAATAACCTGTTTGGGTGACTTCGGAGTCTGTTTTTCAATGCCCCCAGAGGTACAAACCAAATAGTCAAAAAAGCCTTTATAACGCTCTTTGCCCTCTTCCCTAACTGGGCGTCCCACGACTACAGCAGTTTCATCAGCGGCTAGTTGCATGGCAGGTGAAGCAAATGCAAAAAGGCTACCGGCATGCCGAGACCGATTCATGCCCAGCTCTTCGTCGATCCACTGAGCAAGAGGCGGTTGCTCCCACTCTCCCTCGCTGTAGCACCAGTCTTTCGGACGATCTAGCATCGGGCAGTGATTGCTGTGAGGACAGGGGTAGAGGGCCTCGTAGCCTGCGGCACATAGAGTGTCGCGTAACTCCATCGCCGGACGGGACATGTGTTCGAGCGCAGGTTCAGCAATAAACAGCAACGCCTGCTCATTTCTCTCAACATGCCGACTCATAATTGAAAGTAGTTTTCGACGCGCGGGGTTGTTGCGTGTCAGCTCGTTCCAAACGTAACCAAGCAAGTATATATGCACCGTATCTTCGCCGGGTCGGCTACAGAACTGTTTAGGGTCGAGGTCTTCAATCACTCGTCGGCTAGTTTTGGCAGTCAGTCCAGATCCAGCAGCCAGTAACTTTGCAGCATCAAGGAGTGGGCCGCTGCCATCAATTAGAAAATACTCAGCATCAATGCCCAGGGCTAATGACATGGCACCAGATCCGCATCCGATATCATAGACGCGAACTTTCTTTTGTTTGAGCTTTTTCCGCCAACCATGCCTTTTGTCGGAGCGTTCAAACAACTCCGCTGCCCTTGCCATGTTGGCTAAGTGAAAGCCGAGCAAGTAGGCCACAACCGACTGTTTGTTATTGAGAAGTTTACGCGATAGCTCATCGCGACGCTGCGTGTAGATTTCCCAGATCTCTTGGACCGTTGGCTTTGCTGCTTTGAAGATGGCCTTGAATACAACGTCTGATCGCCTTCCCCGGGGGTCAAAGCCTTTAGGGAGACGACCGAGCTTGTTGACGGTGGCGACAAATACCTGAAATGGGTCTGATTTCATTGATTAATTCCTGTAGAGTCCGTGCTTTACGAGAGGCCTTGGGAGTGATAAGAACGAGGATTCAAAGACGACCACTTGCTGTGAAAGCGAATGCCATGAATTCTAGTGACAAAACACCTGCAGATGCCAATCGCTCCCTTCATATCGGAAAACCTGCCTGGCTGAAAACACCGATTCCAACCGGCGAGACCTATTTTAACATTAAACGTGATCTTCGGGACCGCAAACTCTACACTGTTTGTGAGGAAGCCAAGTGCCCCAACATCGGCCAGTGCTGGAACACAAACACAGCAACCTTTATGGTGCTGGGTGAGGTTTGTACACGGGGCTGCCGTTTTTGCAACGTCAAAACAGGAAATCCAAACGGTTGGCTAGACCATGACGAGCCGCGGCAGGTCGCCGAAAGTGCCGCGCTGATGAAGCTTAAGTATGTGGTTATCACGATGGTTGACCGCGATGATTTGCCAGATGGTGGCGCTGCGCACGTTGCTAAAGTTATCCGCGAGGTGCGTACCCAAAACCCCGGAATTGTCATTGAACTTCTCGCAGGCGACTTTAGAGGAAGTGATGAGGCCCTCAAGACCATTTTAGCAGAACGCCCTGATGTTTATGCTCACAATATTGAGACCATTGAGCGTCTTTCTCCGCGGGTTAGAGATGCGCGGGCCAATTATTGGCAGTCTGTGAAGGCGCTGCAGCGCGTGCGTGAAGTTGCAGATTACCGGGTTTACACCAAAAGTGCGATCATGCTGGGATTGGGAGAAGAGGAGTCTGAGGTGCGTAAAAGCCTCGAAGACTTGCGTGAGGCTGGTGTTGAGTTCGTTACCATTGGACAATATATGCGGCCCACCAATAAGCACCTATCCATCAAACGCTTTGCGCATCCTGATGAATTTAAGCGTCTCGGTGACTACGCTGAGCAAATCGGATATCTAGCAGTGGCATCGGCTCCGCTTGTCAGGTCCTCATACAAAGCCCACGAATACTACGCGAAGGCGCTCGAAAAAGTTGCGGCCCATGCGTCGCGTCCCTCCTAGAAGCAGTAAGGCGAGCAGCTGGAGATTTGATTTGAAGCTATTAAGATTACTCGCCGGTATTCCGCCAAAGCTCCTGCCGTTTTTTGTTTGGTGTGTTTATTGGTTGAGCTATCCGTTTGCAGCCAGAGATCGCCGCGTCATCCAAGCCAATATTGCTAAAGTCTTCGGCTTGCCGTCCCATTCCGAGTTTTCGCGCGCTTTCGTCAGGCAGAATCAACAAATGCAGGCACTGATGATGCTGGAAACCCTGCGTTATCTCTTTCGTCCCGATACACTCGTTTTAAAAGGTCTCGAAGAGGGCAAAGAGAAGCTGCGCAAGGCGTCTCAGGATTCAGGGGTGGTTATTATTACGGCCCATCACGGTTCCTGGGAACTTGCAGGACATGGTGCAGCGCTTGGCTTTGACCGTGATTTTTTTGTCTTAGCCAAGCCGAGCAAAGCAAGCTGGCTAACTCCTATTTTAGATCAAATTCGCGAACGTTTACGGATGAAGGTTCTGTGGACAGATTCAAAATCTCTATTAAGAGATATGATGGCCATTGCTCAGCGCAAAGAGCATCTCGGATTTGTTATGGATCAGCGGCCTCTGAACAAACAGGGCGGTCATCCGTGCGTGTTTCTCGGAGTCGATGGTACACAAATCGTCAGTGGTCCGGTGATGATGGCGATCAAAAAGAATATGCCCGTATTTAGCGTGTACATGATGCGCGTTGGACTTGGGGCCTATCAATTCTACTGTAACGAAGTTTTGCCGCCAAATCATGGGCGGACCGATGAGCTTGAAGTGGCGCAGCTGATGGCTGACAATATGTCGAACATGATCCGACGATATCCAGAGCAATGGTCTTGGAGTTATCGTCGGTGGAAATGAATAATGCGCTCTTGTCTATTTTAAGAGGTTAAACGGACCTTCCCGACGGCCTGGTCCAACTTATATGACAGACATTAAACAAAAAATTCTAGAGCATCTGATTGCTGATTTAACGAGTGAGCGCGATATTATTGCTCGGGCGGCGGAAACCGCTCAGATTGAGGCCACGCATCCTGAGGCAAAGCCTGAGAATCAATACGACACAAGAAGCCTTGAGGCGTCGTACCTGGCAGGTGCCCAATTAGCTAGGATGTCGGAGCTGACGGCTAAAATCGAATGGCTCAGAAACATGGAGCTTCGTAGTTTTACTCGAGATGACCAGATTGCTCCTTCGGCACTGGTGCAATTGGATTCTCAAGGAAAGATCAGGAACTATTTTGTGACGGCTTGGGTATCCGGCTACAAGTATAAAATTGAAGAAAAAGAGATCCACGTCATATCTCTCCAGTCTCCATTTGGTGCCGCCATAAACAGCAAAAAGACTGGTGATTTCGTTACTGTGGTGATCGGCAACCAAGACCGAGAATTTGAGATTCTCAACATTAAATAGCTCGAAAGAAAAATTTAGGATTTTTTCACAAATTCTGACTTTAAATTCATGGCGCCAAAACCGTCGATTTTGCATGCGACGTTGTGGCCATCTGATGAGTCGATCAGTCGGATGTTTTTAACTTTGGTTCCCACCTTTACCGATGACGAGGAGCCTTTTATCTTAAGATCTTTGATTACCGTTACAGAATCACCATCCGCAAGCTTATTTCCAAATGCGTCCTTAATAATTTCGTCATCGTTAGAATCTGTCTCGATCGGCTCATTTGAGCCAGAATCAAGAGACCATTCGTGGCCGCAACTGGCACAGTTCCAAAGTCTCCCGTCGTGGTAGGGGTGTTCGGAATCACATTTTGGACAATGGGTTGGGTCTGACATGGCTTGATCCTTGTTGAAGTCGCATAAAGGCTGAAGTAGCAAATGGACGTTACTCCGTCAGTAAAATTCGCACTATCGGTGTACTGGAGTCTTTGAAAAGTCTGCTAAAGTAATCACAACGCCTCAACGATAGGGAGTTCAACAACGGATGCACAAACTGACGTCGGAACAGTTCAAAGTCATGCCATGGAGGAACGGCCTGGGTTTCACCACGGAGCTTTATCGCTTGAATAGTGGCGACGATATGATGTTTCGAATTTCCATGGCAAAGGTCAACGAGTCAGGCCCATTCAGTGATTTTTCCGGCTATGACCGTACACTGGTTAATCTTGGTCCGGGAGTTATGAATTTGACAATGAATGCTGGGCTAAAGTCAGTTCTAAGTCCATTACAAGTAATTCATTTTGACGGATCATGGCCTGTGCATTGCGAGGTGACGGCTTCGTCTGAAGATCTAAATATTTTTTGCCGTCAGAGTCGCTATTTTGCGTCGACATGTATCCACCTACTGGCAAAACCAGAATTTATTCCTTTGTTGCCAGTTACAGGCCTGTTTATCCTGGTACTCGAGGGTCAGCTTTGCGCGCAAGATGCGGATGGTCGAGAGATCCTGATTAATCGCCACGAAGCTCTATTACACGAGCCTGACAGCAAGCGTGGTCATTCGCATTTGATGCTGGTGAGCGCGTCTGATACGATTTGTTCTGTAGCGGTGATTTCTTTTAGGCCCATCTAAAGCATGATAAAATCTTGGTATTGATGCGGAACAATAACACTGAGGTTCATGTTTATGCGATCATTCATCATTGCCTTGATCCCGACATTTTTTTATTCAACATTACAAGCAGCTCCGACGTTAGAATGTACACACTACATCTACTCAGGAATGCCTTTTGTAACAATTAAGATGACCGTGGATCATGACGGTCACATCCAACGACTGGCTGATTTGTCACATTATGGAAACACGCAACAAATCGCTGTGGTCGAAAATCCGACGCGAGATGACGAGCTCTATCATCTGACGGTCGACGCTGATCGGCCCGGTCAGGAACTATATCTAGAGATATATAAGCAAGCTGATGCTGCTTTCAGTGCCTCCTATAACGCCAAGCTCATCAATCCACAATCTCCTGCCATGAAGGAAATGCTCGGCAACTGTGCCGAAGAGCGCTAAACAATTTTATATATAGTTTTATAAAAATTTATCAAATAATAAAATTTATTAGAAACTCAAAATCATGAAATGATTGAGATTTATCGATTTTTAGAGCTTGTGTATCTGCTCGCACCCTTTGAACCCTATTACCAATCTGTGGTAGAACTCCCGGAGTGACCAGGCGCGTGGTCTACGGGAGGAATTGTTATGAGACAGTTGAAACAGTTTGAGTTGGGGTCTTTGGGCATCCTTATTTGCGCATCGCTGATAACAGGGTGCGACTCCCATGCAACCCATCAGCCGACAGTAGAAAACGAACAGCAGACGACGTCTGACGAAGGCTTGCCATCGGACTCAACCCAAGGACCTGGTGATCAGGGCCAAGGCGGTAACATGTCTGACGGCGCGCGGGGTGAGGGCGTCGATTTTGACTGGCGAACCATTGCGCGCATGACGGAAGTTTCAGTGATTGGATTCACCGGAGACAATTACGGTAGTGCGTTTTTTCAAGAAATTTTAAGCCGAGCTCAGCCTAAGCTTTTTGATGAACCGGCCACAACAGCGCACGAGACGTTGCATATTGTTCATAGTGACATGAGGCAAAAGACCTCTGCTAAAGACGGTTTCTTTTATCATCGTGACGGCAAAGGTATCTACATTCTTGATCCAAAAGACAACCTTGCCGATGTAAAAAATCACATCGGTTCGTCATACCAGAAGATGGCCCAATTTAATTACGACACGTATTTGGTGAAGCAGTTACAGTACTGGAAGAATACTCATTATCTGATGGATGAATGGACATGTTTTTTAGCCACGGCGAGAACAGCCATTGAGGTTCAAATGGCTGGTAAGTGGACTGAAAAGTTTGCGGGAAATAATGTTGATCCCCTCGAGGGTCTCGTGGATCTGATGTACTTTAACGCGGCATCACTTGTTTCTATCAAGAAAGTAGATCCTGATTACCTGAAGTCTAATCAGCAGTACAAAGCTGCGTTCGCAATGAATATGGAAGAAAGTATCGCGTGGATTAAAAAGGCCGCTACGGTCTCTTATTGGGACAAGTCGGAGGCTTTTGCAAAATTAGCAAATCTGCAGAAGGCAGACGACGGCGCGGCTATCCGAGCTGCTATTAAAGAACTGTTGGGCGAAGCATGGGCCAAACGCGTTCTCGGTATTTAATTCTGGATGCTAGTCCGAAAGGCGCGATATCCAGTCGTGCGTTTCGGCGCTGGTATCTGCAAACGATTTCATAAGTTCTTTTTTTGATGCTAACTCAAAATCTGTAAACTCAAAGCCAGGTGAAACAGTGCATCCGACTAGGGTGTAGCCATGGGTTGTTGGGCCTTCATGCAGTGCACCAAACCATGTGTTTTTTGGAATGATCACCTGCGGTTTGGCATCCCCGAGTCCAACTGGTCCGACAACCTCTCTCCGGATCGTAGCTTCAGTTGAGATCATGACCACGGTAATCGGGTCACCCTGGTGGAAATGCCAGATCTCGTCAGACGCCAGTCGATGAAATTTTGAAATGTCTCCGTGAGGCATTAGGAAGTAGATGCTCGTGCCGGCTGAGCGTGGTCCAAGATCGTTGAATTGACCTTTTTCAGAGGCGCGATAGGTTTCCACGTAATAACCACCCTCGGGGTGAGGAATCATTTGAAGTGCGGAAATGACGTCCTGGAAATTATGGATTCTGGTCATTGGTTTTTACTCCCGGTTGCTGGCGATGATGGCCTCGTCCAAATGAAAAGCAGGACCAACGATATGACGATCAGAATTATGATTTTCAAATGGTCTGGTATGGTTTTGATAAAAAAAAGCGGAAAAGAGGCATTCACCACGATCAGACAAGTTGCCAGAATTTTTGCGGGTCTTCGGATGACTCCATTAGTTTGCCAGTCAATAATCGGTTGACTAAGTTTTGGGTGTGTCATCAGCCAAGTGTGAAAACGCACTGAACTTTTAGCAAAGCAGCCAGCCGCCAGCAGTAAAAAGGGAGTGGTTGGCAAAATTGGAGTGACGATGCCGATCACTCCAATAGCTACGAAGATCCATCCTAGCACGATGTAGATAGGTCGAAGCATCTTGATCGGACCTTGATTACTTCTTTGAAGCGGCTTTCTTTTTAGCTGTCGAAGCGGACTTCTTTTTTAACGCGGTCTTTCTTTTGGCAGGCTTGCGCACGGCCTTTTTTTCGGCCGGCGTTGTTGGTTTTGTATTTGTCGAGGCTAGTCGATCGCCGGCGGAAAGAGCCATAACGAGGGAGTCTTCGATTTCGGTTAGCACAGCCAAGCGATCTTTGTCACTCATGCCAGGTACCTCTCCCAGCACAATCATACCAGCATCGTCACAGCCGCAAAAACTCCAAACATTGTCCCCCATGGTCATTGCCATCGCGTCCATCAAGCCGCTATTCTCGTACTCATCAACGGCGGCACCCATCGTCGTGATCAGCTGAACTTTCTTGCCAGTAAGCAGAGGTTGAATGCCATCCTTAGGCGAGTGCTTGTAAGCAAATCCGTTTAGCAGTACCCGGTCAATCCATCCTTTTAAGATGGCCGGATAACCTGTCCACCATAAAGGGAAGACGAGTGAAATCAGATCTGACTTGGCGATTATTTTTTGCTCTTGAGCAACGTCGGCGGGTGTTTTGCCACTACGGATCTCTTGAAAATCTTCGGCAGAGAGAACCGGATTAAAATTCATTTTGTAGAGATCTCTGGTCACCACGGTGTTGCCAAGGTCGGAAGACAGCTGGCCCAAATGATCACAAATGGTGGCTGAAAAGCTTTTGGGGTTTGGATGAGCGTAAACGATCATGTGCTGCATGGGGGCTTCCTTGTGATGGCATTAGAAGAGAAGAAATCGTAACACCAAACCCTTGAATCTGCTACATTGTTAGAGGACAGATCTGTGCTTGACCCATGTGGAGGTTTTCGTTGAATCCAAGCCGATGGCAAATTCCGAAAAATTTGCGACCGATCATGGAGCTTTTGGAGGTCGCAACTTGCTGCACCGCAGTCGTATTCACCGATGCGACCAGTTCATCTATTATTTTGGGTGGGGTGATAGCCATCGCTGGTGCTCTATTGTTCACCTGGGCCGGAGGCTACCAGCGTATGGAGCGCGAAGGGGTGTTGACCCTTGGAGGTCCATACCGATTTGTTCGACACCCTTGGATCCTGGCCCGATTTCTGATGGTTTTTGGTATTATTTTGATGGCCCGTCTGCCTGTGCTTTTTTTGATCGCAATGGTGGGACTAACTCCCTTATACAGGCGCTTGACTAAGATGGAGTATCAATATCTCTACACGCAGTTGGGCCCATTGGCAGCCGAGTACAGGGCCTTTGTGTCCGGTTTTATGCCTCAATTTTCACCGGCGAAGTTGCCTAGTTATGGTCGAGGTGGGGTCGAAGACCACTTTTCTTGGCGGCGTGCGCTTTGGAAGCGCCCTGGTCGCGGTTGGCTCGCGATATTGGGGGTTGGCGTCACCTTTATCGTCATGGCAGTATGGTTGGAACAGTGGGCTCCCGTTTGGGTTTTCAGGCTGGTCACATCCGTAGTAGCGGTAGCTGCGATTTATTGGCTGATAAAAGACCGCGCTCAGTATAAAAGACGGATGCTCGTAGAAGTTTAATGTTCCCATTCCTGCATAAGGGTTTTAGCCATGTCATTGCCACGCACCTCTCCTTATTCTGATTTTTACAACGTCGATGGATTATTGACGGAGGAACAACGCCTTGTTGCGACATCCGTGCGCGACTTTGTCAGCCGCGAGCTGAATCCGGTCATTGGTCAGCACTACATGGATGAGAAGTTTCCTGTCGAGAAAATTAAATCATTTGGTGAGTTGGGTGTTCTTGGCGGTAACTTGAAAGGATACGGCCTCGCTGGCATGGACCAAATTAGTTACGGACTTGTCATGAAAGAACTTGAGCGATGTGACTCAGGAGTGCGCAGTTTTGTGTCGGTACAGGGTGCGCTCGTGATGTATCCGATTTATGAATACGGTAGTGAAGAGCAAAAAAATTATTGGTTACCAAAGCTTGGTCGCGGTGAGGCAGTAGGATGTTTTGGATTGACGGAATCATACGGTGGTTCCGACCCAGGGAAGATGAAGACAAACGCTGTTCTAAAGGGTGACAAATGGATTTTGAACGGCTCAAAAATGTGGATCACCAACGGTAATCTTGCGGATGTCGCCATTGTTTGGGCTAGTACATCGGAAGGTGTCCGTGGCTTTGTGGTTCCAACTAACAGCAAAGGATTTACGGCTCGAAAAATGACCGGAAAACTCTCGCTGAGAGCGTCTGTAACGTCTGAGCTCTATTTCGATAACGTTGAACTCGACAAGGGCGCCATGCTGCCAAAGTCCACGGCTGGGATTAAGTGCGCTCTTTCTTGTCTAACACAGGCGCGTTACGGGATTGCCTGGGGTGTACTAGGGGCGGCTGAGGCTTGTTTTGATGAGGCTGTCAATTATGTCAAGGATCGCATGATTTTTGATAAACCACTGGCTGCTAAGCAGTTGATCCAGATGAAGTTGGCGAAAATGTCTGCTGCACTAACACAAGGCCAGCTTCTGGCTCTGCGTCTCGGACAATTGAAACAGGCGGGAGAGATGCACCATTCGCAGGTCTCTATGGCCAAGCAGAATAACTGCCAGCTCGCCCTTGAAACGGCGCGCACTTGTCGAGATATGCTCGGCGGAAACGGCATTATGATTGAGTACCAGACAATGCGTCATATGTGTAACTTGGAGACAGTATTCACATATGAAGGAACTAATGACGTGCATCTGCTGGTCGTTGGACAGCAGATTACTGGAATTCCTGCATACTAAGGAGTTAGGATCATGGCTGCACGATGGATTGTGCCCGTAGCTTTGGCCGCAATGCCCCTGATAGATGGCTGTCGCATGTCGAATCTAGGTAAAGATTATCCCGAATCCACCACCGTCACAGGTGGGGCAGATGCGGCAACACAGAAGCCACCAGTCATTCAGCCACAGCGACAGGCAGCAGTCGGTACGACGTTAGCGGTAACCGTTGATGATGAAGGGCGCCTTCGCGAAGAATTGACTTTACGTCTTGATTACTTCCCGCCGCCTCGTCCTGATGGGGTATCGATTCCAACCTGCTATCAGGAAATTGCTGGTCACCTGATTGTCGGGCGGATTTTCTGTGAGGGTAACGGTAATATAGCGGCTGATGTGATCGCCAGTCAGGTGAATCAACAATGCTACACGGCAACGCCAGTTCGCAAGCTTGCAGCTAAATCATCTGTTGTCTTGGTTGGGTGTAAGGGGGCGGCTCGGATCCAAACCTATCGTTATGAGCCAGATCTGAAGCTTGAGGTTTTGAAATAGGTTTGTTTTTAAATTAAAAAAAAACGGGGCCAGAGTGGCCCCGTTTTTCGTATATGATCTGCATTACTCGCAAGTCGTTTGCAACGCGCGCTCAACAAATCCACGAATCTTACCAGCTGCGCCATCCCAGGTGCCAACGTGATTGCCAACCATCTCACCTTTGCAGTTAACAACAAACACTTGTGGAACGCCACTGGAGGTGCGGAGTGCGTTGTATACGCGTCGTCCCGTGTCCTGGATAACAGGGTGGTTTGGTTCATGGCGAGCGATCCATTCAGCATAGTCAGCGTCATTGGTGTCAAGGCCTAGGTCTAACACCTGAACGCGAGCATTAGCGGAATATTGAGTCGCCAAAGCGTCAACAGCAGGGGCGTTCTCGTTACAGTAGCCACAGCTCAGGCGATAGGCTTCAAATACAAACACGCCGTTTTTATGCTCGGACATTTTGTAAATGTCTCGGGAATCGCTGTTTTTTAGTGGGAATTCATACATCGGAATTGAGGCTGCAGTTGCAGCAGTTGCCACAAAAAACGAGGCAGCAAGTAAAAGTCGTAGCATGGGTGTTTTCTCCTCAATGAGTCCATAAAATGGGCTTGTTTATTATTGGTAAAAGGATAACTGAGTCATCCGGGGATTTCCAAGAGAAAGATTCTTATGGATGGGAAATTAATAAAAAATACCCAATTTCGGTGGGTATACAGGGCCCTGTCTGTTTGTAGGATGATGATCTTCACCAAACCAGTTCAGATATTTCAGTGCTCGTCGATACACCAAGGGTACGACTGGGGAATGTGGATCGTCTGCAGGACTGAGTCGGGATTTGGAATAAAGGTGCATGGATCAGCGTTGCCGCGACCAACTAGAATTTGCCAATAAGCTAATCTTCGTAAAACAGTACGAAGAGGCTGATCGGGTCCTTAGAGACATCTTGCTGTCTAAGCAGGGTGCCGAAGAGTCTTTAGTCCATTTGCGCCGTATTGAGCTTATGAGTCTGATGGGGCGTGTCCATGAACTAAAGGCTCACTACACTGAATTGGCCCATTCCTCTGAGGATGATGGATTAGCTCAAACGTGCTTGATTCTGAGCGGTATGTTTTCAGACCCGTCAAGTGCAAGCGAAGCAATGAACGAGCTCCACGGTCTTGCGCAGCAATACGGGCCCTCTCCGTTGCTATTTTTTGCGATGGCGTTTGGCGCTGAGCAGCAAGGTAATAACGAACGCGCCAAATATAATTACCAACAGTCTCTAGCCCTAGATCCGCAATGGTATCCCAGTCTTTTTGGCTTAAGTCAGGTGCATTTTAACATGGGTGATGAGGCACATGGTGATCAATATTTCCATCAGTTTGAACTGATGGCGCCGTATAATCTTTACGGTAATTTTGAAACCCATCGTCGCCTTAGCCAGGAATTTACAGAATTGGGGCGATTCGACGAAGCGGAACGAGCGATTCAAGCGCTCACCATGTGGTGGTACGACAACCGCCGGTACGTTCCAAGCCACATTGAAATATTTGAACGTCTTGCAACCGCAAGAATTAGTGATTTGAGAGGAGATCAAACTCAGGCTCTTAAGCGTCGTAGCGAGGCGAGGGCTCTAACCGACGATCTGCTTAATCAATCGACGGTTGAGGAAGATGCTCTGTATTTTGTTGCCCGTATCCTGACAGAGTATGGCGAAGAGGCAGCCGCGTTCCAGGCATACAAGCAAGTGTTGAAAGTGGCAGGTAACAACCCCTCCGTTGTGCAAAAAGTGGGTAGCCACTTCCTTGGTAGTGGGGAGTTTGAGGCTGCAAAAGAACTTTTTGAACACGCTTATAAGCAGCATCCCGATAACTCAGAGATCCGTTTTTGTTTGCTTGTTGCAAGACTCAAATCAGCAGGTGTAAGTGTTGAAGAATATCTGATCGGCCGCGAGCGGATTCGTCAGCTTGCCGATGTTGGTGACAAGGTCGAGTTTCTATCTTTGTTGAACGCTCTGCTGTCGCGATTCAATGGCGACTGGGACGTTCATTTTCATCTGGCAGAGCTGTTTCTACGCATGGGGCATGAGAAGAAAGCCGGCCAGCACTACGCCAAAATGTTTGAGTTAGACCCCCTTGGTCAGAACTCACGTCTACGCTATGCAAACTTCCTGATGAACTCTAACGAGCCAGACAAAGCCATGGACGTCCTGCTATTGATTGACACTCCGAAAGGTGTCATGAGTGATGTTGACGCGGAAGTGCAGTGGCTCAAGTCCAGTTATTACGAACGCAAAGGAGAGTGGAAGTCCAGCATGGAAATGCTGACGCCATTACTCGCACGTGATCCATGGAACATCACCTATCTCATTCATGAAATTCTTTGTCAGACCGGTCTACTGGAGGGCGCAAATGCTGTTCAGGCAGCCCATGATCATTGGGCGAAAAAGCTCGCAAGTAACGACGAAACTCGGGTCAACTGGAGTGAGTTTGCAAACGATACTCTGCGCATTTCGAGAGAGCATTCTTATCAATTGGCTTATGCGCGGGCAAAACTTCAGTTCCTGTATATGCGAGGTAGCGAGCAATCGCTGCGCTCTGTGGTTCGTGAAGCATGTCAATATGACGCAGGCAAAGGTGCGCGTGAACTTCTAAGGTTGGTTAATACAAACTTCGATCATCCGAGTGTCTATTGGGGGCTTGGCCTTCTCTACAAGGAACTTTGGCAACTGGAAGTTGCGTCAATGTGGTTTGAATTGACACTAGGTCTTACAAATCTGGATGATCGGCTGAAGTCATTGGTTTATCTAGATTTGGCGGATTCCTATATATGGCGAAACGTGAACCTGCCCAAATCCGTGGAGTATATCAAACTGTCCCTTGAGCTTTCAGCGCGTAATGGGCAGCAAGATCGTCGTGCTTTGATGATTATGGGGCACGCTTTGCTCCGGCAAGGACATGTTCGACAGGCGCAAGCATATCTCGATCAGATGCGCGATCAGTCTAACGAATTCGAAGTTCAATATCTGACTGGACTTGTGCAGTACCGTAACGGTCAGCAATTGCGGGCCAATGAAATTTGGAAACCTCTGCTTAAATTTAAGACAGAACAAATGCGTGAATACCGCATCAAACAAGAGATTCTGCGATATTACTTCGAAAAGACGCCTTACACGCCGCGCGATTTCTCGAAGGCGAATTGACCGGCCAGCCAAAAAATTTATTGACACAAGTACTCAGGTATGGAAAAACCTTGGTCGAGCATAAGTGCACATTTTTGATTTAAGCGTCTGGAGGTTCTGCAGCGATCGCTGCAAAGAACTGAGGAAGCGGCTACTGGGTCCTTTGGACGTCAGTCGTCTGAAACGATGTTAGAGACAAGAGAGTCCCATGGAACGGGACTGTCAAAGAGAGGGAGGATTCTTACTTGAAAACCACTGTGTCAAAGTCCAAAGTATCGACAATTGCATTTAACACTTTTTTTACTAACTGCTGTTCTGCATGCGAAGGGCAGGTAAAGAGCGTTCGTCGCGAGTTCAGCGATCAAGCTTGGGCTGCTTTAGTCGCCTGGAAAGAGGTTGAGAGCCGCGCAGTCGACGCTCCACTTTGCAATGACTGCTACTACAACTTCCGGGATGTATTGATTGAACGTGCCGACGAGATGCGCCTGATGGCTGGTCATGTCGTCGCAAAAACGGCCGTCGCTGGTCGAGATCGCGCCGCTGGCGCAAAGGTCGCTCGCGCTTGAGTTGCGTTAATTTGAGTTTCTAGGTTTGGAACTTTATTAAATATGTTCAAAGACCCACAGTCGTCAGTTGATGATGACTGTGGGTTTATTTTACCCAGAAAGCACTCCTAACCGGCAGAAAATTCCCCTGTAAAGTAATCCGACACCCCTCCGATGACGTCTCTGTTAGTCGTCAACTTTGCCGCACGGTGCAAATATTTTGGGGGTAGCCATGTCTGTTGGAGTTCAGCGTCTTCTCGAAGCTCAATCCGTAAATGTCGATTTCAGCGATGAGGGTTTATCGTCGGATTATATGGTGGTCCTCAACCATATGTGGAATGGCCGTTTTGACGCGGCTGCTGACCATGCATCAAGCCTTCTTGCTGGCGAAGACGATCATCCTTCGACAATCCGGCTGTACAGGGCGTGGATTGAGGCATTGAATGAGCTTGAAGACCAGGATGGACTCGTCGTTCTTGGCGACCATCTTTTAGCTCTTGGTCGGACTGATGAGGACCTAAAGCAAACCTTCTTGGCACTTCGTGGCATCATTCATCTTTATTTGGATCAAGCGCCTGCGGCGCGTCTTGTTTTGCGCGCGATTCATGGACGCGAGACTAATCCGTATTGTCTAGAGTTTGAGCAAATGTGTGCGCGCCGGGGATTTGACAATGCCGCCGAGTTTGCCATATCGCACTCGAGAGTGAAAATGGATGACTGGTTTCATTGGAATACCCTGATTGCAGATCTTTCGGTTTTTGGCCCCTCCGACGAACTACATGAAGTGCTTAACCATTCGCATCGGGCATTTCCGGGCTCTCCGGCACTGGATCTGGCAAACATGCACCGCGCGATTGACTCTGGCTATTGGCCAGGGGCGCAGGCTTCTGCCAGCAGGCTCCATGGTAATTTTCCTGATCATCGTGACTACGGCTTTATGGCGGCATTCAGCGCCTACCAGGCTGGCGATTCGCAATTGGCATTGCAGACGCTTCGTGGTTTGGGCGAGTTCTTAAACACGACTGATGCGGATGTTTTGCACTTAACCGGTGAGATTCTGGCCAAGCAAGCATTGGAATTGGACAGTGAATCGATGGCTCGTACGGCCATACAGAAGCTTGATCTTGCTGCTCGCTTGTATCGTCGTCAAGGAAAGCCTGTTGATCATGCTTTGTCTTTGATTCAAAAACTTGAACGTCAGATTGTTTCCGAGAGTAATCATCAGCTCGAGTCTGATGCTTTGAGAGCCCCGCGCAGTTGGATGATCATGCTGACGCCCTCTCAGTATGCAAATCTTTCAACCTCCGGTGATCAAGAAATCGCTTCCCTGCATCGACCTATGGGGCGTGAAGCAATGCCGGGTGATGTGGTGCTATTTGTAACAAAGTCATCCCATATCGCCAAACAGCCTGCCCAGTCGAATCAGGAGTGGCGAATTGTTGCTGTGTATCGAGTGACGACGCGTCCTTTCTGGCATCCAACCAATCGTTGGCAGAATGGTCTTGAATTGGTCGATCGTCCTGATGCCCCGATTCCAGTGGATGCTAAGGATGTCGGTAGTGATTGGAATGTTCGCGGTAAAAAATACAGTCTTCCGCGAGGTCACCACGCCCGCTACGGGGTCTACGAGTTGGACGACAGTGCGATGGACATCGTCGTATCTGCAGTAAAACGCAGAAGTGATGGAATTGTTCATGATGTTGAGCGTCGGAACGCAGATCAATCTAAAAAGGACTCGGTATAAGTCTGTTCAGATGTTTCGTCTCGGTTAACTCTTTTAGAGGTGTCTATGAAACGCGCGAATTCCAGTCTTATCACTTCTGTTGTTTGCCTAGTCTGCACGTCCGGAGCATTTGCTGAGGATGGCATGCAGGAGGCGGTCGCCCTAGATGCGGAGATGACTGTTGCTGCAGAGGAGTCAACCACTCAAAGTGAGGATTCGGCAAAGTCAAAGGTGACAGATGGAGGGGGCGTACGAGAAGAGGCGCCAGCAGTTGTTGCGAAGGTTGCAGACACAAAGCCGCAAATTCCTGCCGATGCTATTGTAAGTCAGGGTGAGCGATTTGCTATTGATGATAAGGGTTTTAGTATTGTTTCCCCCCAGGGGTGGGTTGTCCGTAAAAACTTGCCGCGTACGAGTCTTCTGATGCAGGCGCAGGTTTCTGGGTCTGAGTATCCTCGCAACATAGCAGTTGTGCGGTTTAAAGAGCCAAAATTTATCTCTGCTGATTCAGCACAACAGTTTGCCGAACATTTGTTGGCATCGTTTCCTAGGGTTTCTAGCACAATTGAAGGCTACAGTCTGCGAAGCCATGAGGCCATTAAGATGACCGATGGTCGCGAAGGGTGGATGTTCTACACAGAGTATTCTGATGCAGGCCGTAAGATGATGCAGGCACATGTTCTTGTAAGCAGTCAAACAAGCCACTACTTGGCTACATTTACTGATGTCGCGGAGCATTTTGAAGGAGCCCCAAATGGTGAGCAATTTCTCTCGGAAGCTTGGTCTGCGATGACCTCTATCGAGCTTGACTCGCCAAGTCCGGCGGCTGGATTTGGTTTGCGTGTCATGGTCGGTGGACTGATTGGTATGGCATTGCTAATGTTGCTTTCAACTATTGCGCGTAAGTTTTTTGCCAAGCGATATTACCGGTCTGTAGCAGATGCGGATGAATCCTTTGATCCGCCGACTGGGAGTGCTACTGAAATATCGAGCCTCCCGTCAAAACCCTTAGTATCAGTTGCCTCCGGAATCAGCGGTGTGGCGGAAAAAACGGAGTATACCGACGACATGATCGATGAGGTTGTCGAAAAAACAGTACGTAGCGGTTTTTCTCGTATCGTCAAAATGAGCACAAAGTCAGCGGTGAGCACTCCTGAAGATGAAGATCTCCATTTTTCTTCACAGAAGCCAACGAACGAGTTCAAACGGGGAGCTTGAAATTTGGCCCGCGGTGTACGCCGTGCTCGGTGACGATAGCGTAAATTAATTCTGCAGGTGTTACGTCAAATGATGGATTCCAAACACTTGCATCAACCGGCGCAATTGAGATGCCTTGGACTTCCTTCAGCTCTTTTGCTGGCCGCTCCTCAACCGGAATGTCTTTTCCAGAATTGATCTTAAAATCAATGGTCGCCTTTGGAGCCGCTACGACAAACGGTATATCGTGATGCTTGCATAAAACAGCAAGTCCATAGGTGCCAATCTTGTTGGCGGTATCACCATTGCTGGCAATACGATCGGCTCCGACCACAACCATGTCAACTTGCCCCAGTTGCATGAGATAGGCAGCCATGTTGTCTGTGACCAACTTGTAGGGGATTTTGTCCTGACCAAGTTCAAATGCGGTTAGACGAGATCCCTGAAGATAGGGCCTAGTCTCGTCAACCCATACGGTGCGAATATGGCCCCTTTGGTGCATTGATCTTACGACGCCAAGCGCCGTGCCATACCCAGCGGTGGCGAGACTTCCAGTGTTGCAATGGGTCAATACATTTGCCGGTTTTTTGATGATGTCAGCTCCATGATCACCAATCGCACGGCAAGTTCTGATATCGTCCTCATAGAGAGCATTTGCCCTACGGGCGATATCATGGATAACGGTTTGCATTGGTGTCGTCGGGGTAAATTTTACGACTGTTTTTTGCATTTCAGCCAATGCGTAAAACAGATTGACGGCCGTGGGACGGGTTTTTGCCATGCGATCGAGGGATAAATTGAAATTTTTTTCGTAGTCTTTCCAGGTACTCAAATGTTGATGATTCATGGCATCTATCGCTATACCGTAAGCAGCAGCGCATCCGATAGCGGGAGCACCACGAACAACCATGTCCTCAATGGCTTTGGCCACGGACTCCATTGTGTGGCAAGCGATCCAAATTTGTTCATGGGGTAAGCGTTTTTGGTCAATAAGTTCAAGATTCGATTCGTTGAATTTCATAGCACTAAACATGTTAGCATCCTCGAGGCGGCTTGATAGGCAGGAACCGAAGGTACACTCCGGCTGCTGAACTTGGTCAAAAGTTTGCGTCAGAGGCTAGGGTTTAGCTGACTGGTGTTTTTCGTTCAATCGTGAAATGAGCCAAAATTAAAGTAATGACGCCAAGCATGATCGCGACATCAGCGATATTGAAAATATTTGTCGCAAACCAACTGCCCGGTATGCCAACCCATAGGAAGTCGACAACGTAGCCGTGAGTTGCTCGATCGATCAGGTTTCCAACTCCGCCAGCAATGACCAGGCTATAGCAGGCTACCATGTAGTTTTTGAGTTCATTGGAGGTTACGGTGTACCATGCAAGACCGCCAAGAAAGACGAATGGTAGGACGGTTAATAGCCAAAAACGCCAAGTATCACTAAGCGTCGATCCCATGCTTCCCCAAGCTCCAGTGTTCTCCGCGTAAATCAGCAGTGCGTGGCCTCCAAAATAGGAGATTGAGGGCACGTCTTTGAGTGCTGCAATAGCCCAGGACTTTGTCCATTGGTCGATGCCGATAATAAGGATGGAAATAACGGTAAGGAGGAGGACGCGGCGATAGGTCATGTCAGAATCAGGCCTCACGGTAACACGAACAGATTAAGTGACAATTCCGGGAATTTTATCAGTTGGTTAAGGAATTTGGTATCTTAAACATCCCGGAGTGGTTGAAAAAACGATAAAAAACAGGGGCATGAGCCATGTGTTCAGGGGGTTGCTAAAGTTTTTGGTTGGACTCCCGATAAAGCTTTTAAGGTAGGGGCGAAGCCCCGGAAACCATATAGGAGGAGGGATTTACCATGGGTGACCGTAGTCCAAAGGACAAAATGAAGAAACAAAAGCAGCATGATAAGGATGCCGTCAAACAGCAGCAGCACAAGCAGGAAAACATGATGAAGAATCGTCGTGATCAGGGTAAGCCTGAAGACCAGCAGGGTGGAGATCAGTATAAAAAAGCTGGTTGATCAGATCCGGTTATTTGTTTCAGCGAATACGGGCGGCAGCGATGCCGCCCGTTAGTGTTTTTAGCCACGTCAAGTCGCGGAAGATGCAGCTTTTATTCTTGGTTCGAGTGGTCGTTCGTGGTAGGACTTCGAGTCCGAATGAAGCCGATGTGATTAATAAGCAGGCAGACCCTGTGATAGACCTGAGACGTTGAATGACCAAAGACGCCGAAGTCAAACATACAAAAAGCCGCGCCCCCTCCAAGTCTGGAGAGCGCGATAACAAGCGACCTCCGTCCAAGCGCCCAGTTAAGCCCCGCAAAAGTGCTCGACCACTGCCGCCAGGCGGTGTTGGTGGTGGTCTTGATCCCAAGTTAAAAAAGATCGTGCACGAAACACTCGAGCGCTCGACGTTCATTGTTTTCGACATTGAGACCACTGGCGGTAATCCGGAACGTAACGGGATCACTGAAATTTGTGCATTAAAAATCAGGGACGGACAGATTGTTGACCGTTTCTACAGTCTGGTGAATCCCATGATCAGCATTCCTCCGATCGTGCGTCGCATGACCGGAATCACCAATCAGATGGTCGCCGAAGCGCCAGTCATTCATGAAATTTTTCCTGATTTCATTGATTTTATTGCGGACCACATCCTCGTCAGTCACAACACAATCGGGGATCTGATATTCCTTCGCTACTTCGCTAAAGAGACTGTAAAGCAGGATCTCAACAACTTTTTCCTGTGCACACACCTTCTCGTGGAAAAACTTTGTCCGGAGGCCCCGGATAAGTCACTTAAGGGCCTAAGCCGCCATTTTAATTTGTCCGGTGATAGCTTTCATCGCGCTGAGGCAGATGCGGTTCAGACATGGGAGTTGTTCAAAGTTCTTGAGCGAAAACTGCGTGACCGCGGCATTTCTAAGGTCGAACAGGCGATAAGGTTGCAGGGGGACTTGGATTCATCTCTGAGGCTCGGTTGGGCGATCGGGGCTGATAAACTACGGGGTCTTCCTCAAGGGGCTGGAGTTTTTTACCTCTATGACCACGAGCGCCGTTTACTTCTTGTAAGTGGAGCCGTCTCTGTTCAGCGGGACGTAGAAAAGTTACAGCATTACGATTTGATTCCACGCCAGATTTTAAAGCTTGTTTTGCGCAGTTATGATCTTCAGGCTTCCCGCACTCCAAGTATCTTTGGAGCATTGATGGCAGAGTGTGACGGACTCGATAAACACAAATTATCTGTGGATCCGAGTATTCTTCATCAGCGTCTTATCAACGTAATTGGTATCTACGAGGACCGCGGAGGTGGGCTGCGTTTGGCCGTCGGTCCTATGGAAGAGGGTATCGTTCAAGTCTTTGGCCCGGTCAAAGACAGGAAACGAGCAACTGAGTTTGTAGATGAGTTGGCTGCGACACTGGGTGAGAAGAATACCCGAAACGGAATGTTGCTGGCTCAGGAACATAGATCACTTGTGGCAGGGGCTCTATCAGGCACACTACCTGAGCTGTTACGCAAAGTGGAAAAGAACCTTTGGTCATTGAGAATCATGTTCTGGCGCAAGAAGGCCATGGAAAATCAGCGCGATCGTTTGGAGAAAATTCAGAATCTTCTCAATATGGACGGTGTTGGCGCCTCACCTTGGCGCAACGTTTTGCAGCTGCACGGCCTGATTGTTGTCCCTGATGAGTCAACCTCAACCTGGGTGCTTCATCCGATTGTATGTGGTAAGCCGCAGCCGTCACATCAGGTTCGTGGTGACTGGAGACAAAGGCTGACGCAAGGTGGATTTGGTAAGCGCATTGTGAGTCGCATCTACAAGGAAATGCGGGCGCCTAAGGATGCTCCAGCTATGACCAAGATAGAAGTGGCAAGATTGAATGCAGTTCTCTGGTGGCTACAACACGGTAAAGGTCGGGATGGCGGGACTTTTGTTGATATCGAGCAACTGGAAGCCATGCTCAAGAGCAAACAAGGGGAGCTCGCCCCGGAAGGAATCGTTGAATGATCAATGTGAGTAAGATTGCAAAACATTTAATCCTGCTCGGTTTAATGCTGCGTTCTGTGGTGTCATATGCTGAGGTTGCGACTACGAAGCCAGTAGTGGCCGTCTCCGTGGAGCCGTTAGCTTTGATTGTTCGTGAGATTTGTGCAGAGGTTTGTGAGGTCTTGCCTCTTGTTCCGAAGGGTGTGTCCGAACATTCTTGGCAGCCTGGTCCAAAAGATATTGTGAAGGCTAAAAGTGCTGTGGCTGCGGTTGGCATAGGACTTGGTTTTGATGAAGCCTGGTTTAAAAAGATCGGATACGACGAAACAAAGTTACTCCTCTTGGGTAAGGGGTTGGATCCAATGCCATGGTGGAGTGATGATATGGGCGCCGCAAAGAAAGAAACCCATAATCATGGATCGAAGAAGAAGTCTGATCATGCGGACCACCATGATCACCAAAAGTTGACGGTCGACCCACATGTTTGGATTGATGCGCGGAGGATGAGTTCTGCCGCGACATTGATTAGCTCCCATTTGGCAAAATCTGTTCCTGCCGGTGCTGCGGGATTTCAAGATCGCGCCCGAGTCGTTGCAGATCGTTTGCTTAAATTACAGCTGGATGTGGAAACAAGACGTAAGACTTGGAGAACTCGCCCGGTGGTGATGTTTCACGATTTAGCCGGCTATTTTGCTCGCAGGTTTAGCCTGCCAGTTTTGGCTGTATCTGTCGGTAACGGCGGCCATGACCTGTCAGCTAAAATGATTGCTGATGTTTCAAAGCGATTTAAGGGAAGTCGCGTTGCTGCGATCTTGGTCGAACGTGAGGACGGAGCTGCTAAAAGTCTGGCGCGTGAGTTGAATACTACGGTAAAAGTTGTCGATTTTAGTGCAGCCAAAGCCTATCAGAACTGGGATCAGTGGTATCTTCACATCGCGTCATCGTGGGAAGATGTTCTGAAATCTCCATAGGGCTTTTGCATTATGCATGATCACCCACCATATCAAGACCATTCCCACGCTATAGAAAAGCTCGTAGCAGGGGGGAATATATTTACGCCAGCCGGTGATGCTGAACGGGTTTTGGAGTGGCAGAATGTTTCCCTGGAGTTTGAAGGGCGGCAGGTCTTACACGACATCAGTGCTTGGGTCCAGGCTGGTGAGTTGACCTGTTTGTGCGGATCCAATGGCGCGGGTAAAACGCAGCTTATTCGTCTCGGTTTGGGCTTTAGTCGTGCTGCTGTTGGACAAGTTCGTTTATTTGGACAGGACCCAGCAAAGACTAGGCATCTGATTGGCTATGTTCCGCAACAAAAGGCATTCAATCGCAATTTTCCGGCAACAGTTGAAGATTTACTGATTGCGGCTTTGCGAGGTTGCTGGCCGCTATTTTGTCGCAAGCGTGAACGCGCCATGGCCGCTGAGAGCTTGCAGCGCGTTGGTGGTTTGACACTGCTCGACAAGGATATTAGCGTGCTGAGTGGCGGTGAGCTGCAAAGGGTCTTCGTGGCCAGGGCGCTCATACAGAATCCAAAAATGCTGATTTTAGATGAGCCTCTGGCAGCCATTGACACCAAGGGTCGCGCTCAGCTTATGGACCTTATGGAGGGATTGCGGGCAGAAAGACAACTTTCGATCTTGCTGATTACCCATAGTGAACCAGTTGTCCGTAAACTCGCCGATCGTGTCTTGTTTATTGAAAAAGGTCGCCTCGTAGGTTGGGGTGAGACGAGCGCGATGCTTGCAATCGACGAACTTAGAGATGTTGCCTTTTTCGGTCATGATCATGAGTCTGTGATTCATGGCGAGGAGGGGTGAGCATGGATTGGTCGTCGATGATCATCGAGCCGTTTTCACATCCGTTTATGCGTGATGCCATGTTGATGGCAATTCTTATTGCCTTTTTATGTGGCAGCCTAGGTGTCCTGCTCGTTCCTAGGGGACTGAGTATGGTGGGCGATGGTCTCGCTCATGCAACACTTGGCGGTGTTGGTGGCGCTTTGATTTTGGGGTCAACTCCTGAAGCATCAATTTGGGCTGCTATGCCGTTCGCTATATTGGTGGCCTGGGGTATTTCATGGCTTGGACGACATGCAAAGTTGGCTGGAGATGCAGCATTAGGCGTCTTTTTTGCGGTTTCTTTAGCTGCTGGCGTGGCAGCCATTCACACGGCTTCCAGGGCAGGAGTTAATGTCGACATGGAAGGACTTCTTTTCGGTAATATTTTGGCAGTCCAACCACGAGATGTCCGCATCGTGTCCATTCTGGCCGTCGTTTGTATATTGATTCTACTTCGATTTGGTCCACGTATTGCCTATGCTGGATTTTATCCTGAAATGGCTGCTTTGAGTGGAATCCGTGTGGAGCGCAAAGAGTATTTGTTGATGACGCTGACCGCTGTGGTCACAGTGACGGCAGTGCATGCGGTTGGGGTTTTGCTTGTCAGTGCCTATCTTGTAATCCCAACGGTGACGGCGCGCTCTGTAAGTAGGCGCCTAGGCCCGATGACGCTAACAACTATCTTTACTGGGGCGATCGGCAGTGCAATCGGTCTCATTATGTCCTATCATTTTGATATACCCACGGGTGCTGCCATGACGCTTGCGCTGGGTGGCTGTTTTCTCGTAGCACTGGGATTGCGTGGACTAGGTTTTTCGAAGTAAATCGTCAGCGGACGGAACACAGGGAGTCGGTTGCGCATGGGGCAGGTTGCATCAAGTACGGATCGAAAGTTTGAGGCAATGAGTCAGTTGACGGAAGGTCCGCAGCGTGCAGGAGCTCACGGGCATGGTCACACCTCTATTTGGTGGTTGGCATTTGGCTCATTGGGCGTTGTCTATGGTGACATCGGCACATCGGTTCTCTACTCTATTAAGGAATGCTTTGATCCAAAACATGGTATGCCGCTAACGGAAGCAAATGTTCTCGGCGTTTGTAGTTTGATCATATGGGCTATCACATTTGTTGTCTCGATTAACTATATCGTATTTATCATGAGAGCTGACAACAATGGCGAAGGTGGCACCATGGCCCTCCTTTCGTTGATTACACCCCGTTTTAACCAAAGTGGCACCACCAAGCGGTCAACATCGGTCATTATCATGATGGGCCTTGTTGGCGCTGCCTTATTTGCGGCTGATGGGGCTATCACTCCAGCTATTTCGGTGTTGTCAGCTGTAGAGGGTATTGCCATTGCAGCGCCAGCCCTGTCATCGGGCGTGATCTGGATTACGGTTGCGATATTAGTTGGTCTGTTTCTATTCCAAAGTGGTGGCACTGAAAAGGTCGCCAAGTTTTTTGCGCCTGCGATGCTTATTTGGTTCACAGTCATTGGCCTCATGGGCATCCCTCATATTTTAAAACACCCCGGAATTTTTGCAGCCTTTAACCCAGTTTGGGGCGTCAAACTTATAATGAACAATGGCTGGCATGGATTCATGATTCTTGGTTCGGTGGTTTTGGTTATCACCGGGGGTGAGGCTCTTTACGCTGACATGGGACACTTTGGTCGCAGTGCAATCCGTATGGCATGGTTTCCCATCGTGAAACCAGCTTTGATTTTGAACTATTTGGGCCAAGCGGCTCTCATTTTAGAAAAAGGTACGAGTGTTATCAAAAACCCTTTTTACGCGATGGTTGAGGGATGGCTGGTTTATCCGTTGGTGTTAATTGCTACGATTGCCACAGTGATTGCATCGCAGGCTTTGATTACTGGAAGTTTCTCGTTAGCTCAGCAGGCGATTCAGCTTGGATTCTCTCCACGATTGACAATTAAGCATACATCGGGAGAGACCAAAGGACAGATCTATGTGCCCGAGGTTAATCATCTCTTGATGGTGGTCTGTATTCTCTTGGTGTTTATGTTCCAATCGTCGTCGGCATTGGCTGGTGCCTATGGAATTTCGGTGATGGGTACGATGATTATCACGTCGTCATTGATGTTTCTCGTAGCTCGGCGCCGCTGGGACTGGTCGCTTTGGCAGGCTATATTACTCGTGATATTTTTCTTAGTGGTTGAGATCCCGTTTTTCTTGGCTAATTTGCCTAAAATTGCTCATGGTGGATGGTTTCCAATTGTCATGTGTATAATTGTATTTACGGCCATGACCACATGGAAGAAGGGACGGTCTGCGTTAGCTAAGCGTCTGCAAGCCAAGTTTTATCCAATTAAGGATTTTGTGAAACGACTGGGTGAGGGGGATATTGAAGTTAAACGGGTGAAGGGTACAGCGGTGTTCATGACGCCAAACCCGCGCATGACCCCACCGGCTCTTCTTCATCATGTTGAGCACAATCAGGTATTGCATGAGCAAGTGATACTCTTGGCAATCGTAACCGCAGATGTTCCTGTGGTTCCTACAAAAGACATACTCGAGGTTCATTCCTTCGGAGAAGGCATTTACGAGTTGATCGCTCATTACGGATTTATGCAAACGCCCAAGGTCGGACGCATTCTCCGTATTGCTAAGGCTCAGTATGGAATTGTGACCGATGAGCGCGACACAACCTACTACCTGGGGCGAGACATTCTTCTAACAGATGGTCCGGAAAAAATGTGGAAATGGCGTAAAACATTATTTGCATTCCTTTCTCGAAATTCTGTGTCAGCGACCGCATACTTTGGAATTCCTGCAAACCGTGTCGTTGAGCTTGGCATGCAAGTCAACCTCTAGTGTTTTTAGAGTTGAGAGGATCTGGGATGAGAGAAATTATAACGTTTAAAAGTCTTCCTGCACCGCGGTTCAGATATAGCCCTTGTGTTAAGACAGGTCCTTTTTACGAGTTTGCCGGTATGATCGGTCTTGATTTAAGCGGCCGGCTTCACAATGGTGGTGTGTCGGGAGAAACAAGGCAAATTCTTGAAAACCTTGTAAATGCCAGTCATGAAATTGGTTTATCTCTTCAAAATTTAGTATCTGCGACAATTTACACGACCAAGTTTGAGGAATTTCCAGCAATCAACAAGGTGTGGGAGGAGTTTTTCCACGAGGGGACGCCCCCACCAGCCCGTACATCTATCGGAGTCGCCGCCTTACCGCTCGGAGCTACGGTTGAAATCTCGTTTCGCCTTTATAAATAAGCCCCCACCAGGCCCGATTAACCCACTGAAACCCTGACCTCCGCGCACGTAATTTTATGTTTTGCTAAAAACTCTGTAGAACAGCCCTATCATGTTCTCAGTAATTCTGTCCGATCTCACTCTCGACGGGGGTGTCATGTTTATCTGGCAGGAAGAGCCGCCTGGCTTTAACGAACGCGAACATATTCAAGATTACAACCAAGCCATGGGTCGCTATCATCAGACCGCATCGCTTTTGGGGTTATTGGTCTACGATTTTTTCGCCATGGGCGACTACTTTGAAACTCCTGCATTGTTTGTTCATCACACCATTGTTCGTCTGGCGGTGGTCACCCCAGCGGTGTTACTGATTGTGTGGATGATGAGCGTTAAACGGTTTGTTCAACATCGGCGTTATCTAGTACTTATTGGTGCATTCGTTCTTAGCATGTCAGTTGTGTATTTTGAGTGGAACAAAAATCCAGAGATGCTGCCTCGCAACCCTATAGGCTTGGTATTTGTCATGATGTTTGGCCTAAGTGCTCTGCGCATGATGCGTCGAGAGGCGTTGATTTACGCTTTATCAATTAATTTTGCGGTATTGGTTCTTCTAACTGAGGCCAATCCGCCAGCGCAATCATGGTTTTCCTATCTGTTTGTAACAGTGATGGCTTCGCTTCTTGGTCTTGGTGTCGCGACATTGGTTGAAAATGCATGGCGTCAAAATTTTGCACAAAAAAAGATGATTGAGCTCAGGGAGGCGCAGGCAGCGCATTTGCTTGAGATGGTCTTTCCAGTTACGATTGCAGAACGACTGAAGGCTGAAAAGAACTCCATAGCTGAGTATTCTGGACACGTGTCGGTGTTATTTGCAGATATTGAAGGATTCACAAAAATTTCTGAAAGTTTGAGTCCCGCGACCTTGGTCGCAGGTCTGGATGCCATCTTTTCCCGTATTGATCATCTTTGCTCCATTTGTGGCTGTGAAAAAATAAAAACAGTTGGTGATTCCTATCTTGCGGTCAGCGGCGTTCCGGTTGCTGCAGAAGACCATGCCGCCCGAGTCTTACGGCTGGCATTGGCTCTGCGCGCTGAGTCAGAAAATTTATCGCTAGGTGGTCACCCCATAAAATTTAGGATTGGCATCCACTCGGGTCCAGTTGTGGCCGGTGTCATTGGAAAATCACGTTTTTCCTATGATCTGTGGGGCGATACGGTAAATACAGCCAGTCGACTCGAGTCCACGGCCCCATCGGCATCGATTCAGATCAGTGATGAAACGGCGAAGCTTGTCGCTGATCAATTCGCAATTGTGCCTCGAGGCGAGGTTGATCTAAAAGGCAAAGGTAGTCGAAAGACGTGGCTTGTCTTGGGTACAAAAGACGAGAAAATGAACGTACGAAATGACGATAGCGAAAAAATAGCGTCTTGAATCAGCGAGGACAGGCTTCTGTGTTTGCCTGTAGCCCAAATTGTCCATCGAAGTTGTCAATGTTAACATTGATCATACGTTGATTGCTGCTGCGTGTGCCCGCCAAAGATAGTTGAATGTAGTAACCGAGCTCTGCAGGTTTGCTCGCAGTTAGCCTGCAAATTCTTGATTTCTGAGCCTTCGATAAGCTTGAGGATTTTGTCATCTCAAACAAGGGTTCATTGATAGCTTCCTGATAACGAAAATTCCTGAAAAGATGCATTACGGGACCAATAGGGCTGATGCCTTGACGCCAACGGCTGGACGTGTACGGGCGCTGATGAATGGCACTGACAACATCGATGTAACCAGAGACACCGGTGTCTTTCATGATGCCGCCAAGAATGGTCGATTGGCTTGACGAGACCGTGTAGCCTTGCGGCACTTTAAGATTTAGAAAAATATAACAGGTACCCCATTGGGAGCGTACTTTGGGAAGCTGGCCTGTGGGCATATCGATACCGAGTCCGGTCATAGTCAGTGCCATATCCGTGCCAGCACTCGTTAATGCGAAAGACGTATTGTCACAGCGTACCCCGTTGCCTCGACTTTGAGCTCCGATAAATTGCCAGCTAAGTTCGTTAGCAGAGGAATATTGCCCGAGGAAGGTAACGGTCATTAAGATAAGGGTTTTCGCTAGCTTAATCATGACGGGCTCCTCTGTTTGCGATGAAGTCAGCAAGTTCCATGCCGCCATTTAGTCTAAGCATTACTGATAGTTAGATATTGATTTCGAGGCCTGTCTCTTGACAGTGTCAAAGAGTTAACGCCCACTCGGGGCGGGAGGATCTTTGCTTAGTCTCCTGCGAAGCCATATGCGTTAAATCAAGCAACTTTTGCTGCACCAACCAGGCTCATCAGTCGTGGTTCCATCGGGTCAGGTTGTCTAATGGCTCGTATTATTGCCGAGGTACATCACTTATCCGCGGGAAAACAGTCATGGCACCGGCATTGCAAGTGACTCTGCGCATTTGCGCGATTAACTTAAAAAACAGGAGAATAGCTATGGCAACATCAACGCACATCCAAAAGCAATTTGAAGCTTTGCATCGGGACGCAGAGAAAGTTTTGGCTTCAATCAATAATCTTTCAAGTGAAATATCAAGCGAAATCAAATCAGCTGCAGATCCGGGAGCTGCTCTAGATTTGTCAGCGTTGAAGTTTGATCTGAACTCAGTGAAGAAGCGCATTGAGGATACAGGACATGTAATTGCCGGTCGCGCCAAGGATCTCGACAGCCAAGTTCACAGTCATCCATATGGCTATATTGCAGGTGCACTCGGTGTGGGTGCTCTTGCAGCATGGATGCTCGAGCGGAGAATACTGCACTCCCCAACTCACACTGCTAGGTCTTAAGACATGGTCCAGCCGTTGCAGGCAGTCGAGATCCATTCCTTGCATCAGCAAATGCGGGATATTGCTACCGGTATTCATCAATTGGGCGAAGAAATGAGGAATGCTGGTGCAGACGTATCAAAGTCTGACATGGCAAGGGGGATGGAGCAGCTTCAGATTGATCTGATCCGGCTAAAATCAGCTCTCAGACATCTGAAAGACATTTCATTATCACCATCCAAAAAAAAAGATGATGGCCAATTGCTGCCGTCCTTATTAGGCGGGATGGCGATGGGTGTTCTGCTCGGAAAGTTTCTGGGCAGCAAGTTGCAGATGGACTTGCTGCCCTTTTTGGTCGGAATGGATCTAGTGCTGGGTCCAGAGCAATTGAAATCCCGAAAGTCGCAGGAGGATTCCGTCGCAATGTCTTGATAAATACTGCACTGATGCTGATGACCTTTTTTTCTTTCAGCTTTTTGCTGATGTCCATCGTACTTTGGTTAAGTCGACGTTTTGACATCGATGAAAGCGCATTTATTGTATCTTTTGGATTGGCGGCTCTAGCTTTTGTTTGGAAAAAGTTAGCCACAGGTTTCGATCGCAGAAATCGATTTGAGCCGAATTTAAAATATCGGTGATAGAATGCGACAGGCGTTCTCAGCCAGTTTTGTATGAATGGGTCGTGAGCGGTGGGCATCCAGGTCAATGCGCTGAGACATGGAAAGATCTTTCATGAAGAAGTCTTTGGCCTGGATGGCGGTCCCTGGTCCAAATATCAACAAATTCAGTTCAAAATTCAGTCTAAAGCTACGAATATCCATATTGGCCGAGCCTAAAAAGGTCATCTTCTCATCGATAATCATCATTTTTGCATGCAACACTCGTGGGATGTACTCATAGATCTGAACGCCACAGCTAAGTAGGTCTTCATAAAAGGATCTTGAGGCTCTCTGAACCATGGGAGCGTCATTTTTCTGAGGCAAAATTATTTGTACTTTAATGCCCTGCATCGCAGCTACCTGAAGTGCGGTATTGATAGCAGGGTCTGGGATAAAGTATGGCGTTGTCAGTAATATTTCTTTCTTTGCTTGATTAATAGCTGAGAAAATTGCTTGGTAAATTGATTTGAACTCAGTGTCCGGGCCACTTTCTAAAACCTGAATGACGGCATCCCCAGTGTCTCCAGAGATGGGAGATGTGGAAACGGGAAGCTCCTCTTCGGTTGTGAAGTGCCAGTCTCCGCAAAAAACATCTTGAAGTTGACGTGTCACGGGGCCTTCGACTTTAACTGTGTAGTCTAGCCATTGTGTTGGCGAAAGACTTCCAAGATACTCTTTGCCGATATTAGTTCCGCCGGTGAATGCAATATTGTCGTCAACAAGAAGGATTTTACGGTGATTGCGAAAATTCACATTAAATCGGAGTGAGAAAAATCGGAAAGGGTGAAATCCAGCGACTTTGGCACCCTTTTTTACAAGCTTGATGAACGTTCGTTTTTTGAGGAAGAGGGAGCCGAGTGCGTCATACATAATGCGAACTCTGACGCCCCGGTCCAGAGCCGCTTCCAGTGATGAGAATAGCTGATCGGTGACCTCGTCTGAGTTAATAATGTAGTACTCCAGGTGGACAAAGGTATTGGCCTGATCGATTGCCGATTTCATTTCCCGAAGTGCGACCTCAGGGTCGTCAATAATCTCGACTTTGTTGTTTTGTGTTGGAAGATAGTGCGAGGCTTTGCCGGCTATCTTTACGACAGCAGTTTCCTGTGGGTAAAGCGCGTTCAGGGTTTCCAGGGCTTCTGACGTGAGTTTGGATGTGTCCACTTCATGTCCGCCCAGAGCGGCGCTAATTTCTGCAGAGCGCTTTTGAGCGGTTCGTGCCAAGCGTTGGCGTCCGAATGTGAGATACAGCAGCGGACCAACATAGGGGAAGACATTGACTGTGAATAGCCAAGAAATAGTACTTGCAGGCTCCCGGCGCTCAAGCAGAATTCTCGCAGTGAACCAACTGGATGTCAGAATCCAGGCGATTAAATAAAAAAGAGATTGATTTGATGTCATGATTTAACGCACTGATTTGAGTTAAGAGGGATTCGAGGTGTTTTAAAAAAACACCCGCAGAATCTTAACTGCGGGTGTTCTCCATTTCTACTTAAAATGTCTTCACTCGCGAGCACATTTGCCATGGGCACCGTAGACTCCGGGAGGTGTCTTACAGGTTAGTCCATCCTGGCAGGCCTTAGGCGGGTTGATGCTGTAGTTGCACTCAGCGCCGACACCTCCACCGACCTTTTGACATTTGCCCGGGGCTCCGGCAATGCCCGGAGGCGTAACGCAGTCAAGACCGCGCTTACAAGCTTTCGGTGGGTAGATGCTGTAATTACATTCACCACCTTCTTTTGCTCCAAGATCCTGACACTTGCCAGGGGCTCCTGCAACGCCTGGAGGGGGAACGCAGGTTAATCCCTCCTGACACTCCTTTGCAGGATAAATAGAGTAGTTGCATTCTTCGCCAATGTCTCCGCCCTCTGCCATGCAGACACCTGGAGCACCGTAAATGCCTTCAGGTGTCACGCACTTCAGGCCGTCTTTGCATGCTTTGGGTGGGTAGATACTGTCATTGCACTCATCTCCCTTTTCTCCAGCTTCGGCAGAGGTGTCTTTTAGCGTTGCAGCTTTATTCGCCGTCTTACAGGCTCCAAATAGGGTGCTTCCGGCAATCATCACACTGAGGATGAGGCGCATATTTTTATCTCCTGGAAATTTAAAATGATCGACTAATGATTCAATTTTACTTTTGCGATGTCGCCAATTCCAGCGCGTCAAAAACATGGCGACCCTGGATGTAATATTGCTTGATTTCCTAGCCGTCTGGGTAAATTTTTCCCGGCGGTATTTTCAATCTCAATTAGATTCTGTGTCAGTGCGCCGTGCCTTCGATCACTGGATTCTGATTGAACGTCAATGTTTCTTTTACTGATATTGGTGCAGGGCACTGACCTAACATGCCAGAGCTCCCAAGGCGGATCCACTGATTCATCGGGTACTGTCCTTTTGGAAGTCCACTGTTATTGAAGAAAATGCCAACCTTGCCTGGATCGCTTTCAGCGATCTCCCATCCCAGGTCTTTTTTGAATTGACCTACATCAGAAACCCAGACAGGGTAGAATCCGCGGGCAACCATCGATGGTTCGAGGTAAATATCAATGCCGTATGGAAGTGTTCCAATCGAACCACGAAGGCTAAAGGCACAGTTATCTTTACGGCAAAACTTCGAACCTTCTTTTGCGTAATTCTCCCATCCTTCTTTGATTAATGATGGTTTTGCATCAAGCATGGCGTTTGCATGCGGAGAACGATCGATTGTCGCATTTTCGGTCTGCCACATATAGAGCAAGCCGCTTCCGGCGTTCAGACGGGAATGCGCGTCTACAGGAACATCGATGATCGATGGGATGTGGGCCGAATCTCCGTAGAATCCAACCGTCGTCCCAAGTTTTAGATCGATCTTCATAAATAGGAGTCTCAGGTAAAAATCTATGCTTCCTACCATGCCGACAGGTCCGGATGCGCTTCGCCCAACATAAGATTCAACATTTTTGTTTGTGAAGTTTAAAGTGAGAAATCTTTTGATGTCGAGATGAAGAGTCAAGTCTGAGTTCGAGGCGGCAGTAAGGGGCTCTTTCCAACCCGTGTCCTTGGCGACAAGTGATTTGTACATTAGTTGGTTATTGGGCAGGTACTGATAATCGTAATGTTGAGATGTGACGGTCTTGAGTTCTGAATTGTGGTCAACGGGTAGGGTCGTAACAGGTGCGACATCTTCGCAGGCGGTTAAATAAGCAAATTTGCCCGGCTGATTTGGATTTTCAATTTCTAAAGCTTTCTTGCCAAAGCACGGGGGCGTATCCGTCGCTGCGATTCTTTCTCCAAATGTTTCAATGCGAAGGGAAATTCTGTCAGTCATTGCGAGTGGCTTTGTCGGATTGGATCCTGCAAGCACGCCTCGCTGATCAAGCTCGTCAACCTGAATGGGAACTGCAACCCAGGAACGCTTGCCGTCATTGGCACTCACCGCGAATGCGCGAAGGTTCTGCCTCGCCTTTAAATCCAATGACGATAGCTTTTCAGCCTCTAGGTAAGCAGGGCATCCGATTGCAGTGGCTGCGTTGCTGAGTGTCAGCGTCAAGCCAAGTAATGATAGAAAACGAGTTTTCATGAAGCCCTCCCAAGCAAAACTCAAGAGGGTCTTCGGATGCTTATTGGTCATCTTTAAAACTAATTCAAAAAAAACAAGAAAAGCGGCAGCTTAACCGTGGCTGCGAAGTGAGTCATTGCTCGACTAGGCAGAATTTGCCTTAAGGTACAGCCGGTTAGTGACGAATCTGTATGAAATTCAATAGCGCAGGGAGGCGTTGATATCATGCGACTTGGACTCACCGGAGCTGTCTTTTTTTGTTCTGTTTCAGCTGTTGCTTATGGTTTTGAGACGCCTCATGCGTTTAAACAAAAATATCGGCAGTTTATGTCACAGGAGCCGACCATTGCAGAGGACGGTTCAGTGGCTCTTGGTGAGGCGCGCCTATTTTATCGTGGAAAACTTCGTGTTTTGTATGTCCAGGGAGATAAGTTTGAAATGGCTTATCAGCACGGAAGGCTGTTGCGTGATGATATTCGACAGGGCGCACTTCCGCAAACGGCTATGATTGTACGAAACTCCGTATTGAATGCGTTTCCGCTGCCGCCGAATGCGGCGGAGTCAGTCATCAAGACTATAAATCATATTTATGGTGGACGTATGGTCGACTACGCATCCAAATCTCTCGGCATCAGTGAGCATGAGTTTTTAGCTGATGCTTATGGTATGGCTGAGGGTTCGGGGCTGAGCGCGGATACTGTGGTCAATGCGTTTACCGGTCCTGAAACTCTGCAAGTCATTTTGGGTGAAAAAGTTGGTGGTGGCAGCTCTTTGCCAGCGCCCCTATCGGTGAGTGAATGTACTGATTTTGCAGTCCGTTCGTCACGTGGCGATGGCATGATCATAGGGCGAAATACGGACTATCCATTAAACGGTAGTTTTGATCGATTCCCGACGGTTGTCTACTATCACCCCACAGATGGTGATCAGAAATTTATGTCAGTAACTTCTGCTGGCCTACACACCGCTGGTGTCGTTGGCTTGAATGAGTCAGGTCTTTTTGTCGGCATTCATACCATTCCGACTCAAGATGTCGGAAAAAATGGATTCCCAGCGTTTTTCATTGGTGAACGAGTTTTACGTAAGGCCAAAAACTTTGAAGAGGCCGTGCGTATTTTTTCCAGAATGAAGCCGGCTGCTGGTTGGGCATATACACTAGTCAGTACACATGAAAAGCGCTCAGCTGCCATTGAGTTTAATAATAAAAATTTTGTTGTGAGAGAGTCGCGCTCGGGTGCTCATATCCAGACCAATCACTATATGACTGATGCAATGAAGTCAGCAAATCTTGATTTAAACGCAACTGTGAACCAAGATACGCAGGCTCGATATAGGCGAGTCCAAGATTTGTTAGATGCAAATAACTTGAGATTAGATGCAGATGGCGCCGTCAAGATTCTGGCTGACAAAGTCGATCCGATCACTGGACAGACCCGCGGGCTCGGCAATGTCGTAGCGGTTCACACGACATTGACAAGTGCGGTGGTAGATTCTCATGCCCGTAAGGTGTACGTTGCAACTGGTACAGCACCGGTTTCATTGACACCTTTTGTGGAGGTTCCAATAGTAGAAGATTTTGATCCGCACTCGTTTTTAGGGCATGGTTATTCTGTTTTGGAGCACGCCAGTTATCACAGTATGTATCCCGACTTAAGCCGTGCCGAGCAACTTTATATTGAAGCAAAAACTGCATACGAAACGGATTTAAATCCAAGAAAATCTGCAGAAATTTTGAAGGACGTCGTTATAGCGGATAAAGACAATCCCGGGTATCAATACATGCTGGCACTCATGTATGCCAAAAGTGGTGATTTCTCCTCTGCCGAGGAGGTTTTTAAGGCCGTGGCGGTATCGGGTGATGAACACTATCGACTGGCAAGCAATTACTTTTTGGGCAGAATTGCTGCCCATCGCGGCGATCACCATACGGCCGAAGGTTATCTAGATAAAGTTGTTCTCAACGCAAGTCCAAGAGACGAAGCGCCCTTGTTAACGGCAGCGCGACGGTCCTTGGACAAGGTTAAAAGGTTTAGGTTTTACAGGTTCAATCACAAGTCTTTGGCGATCTTCATGCCCGAGGCTGATGTCGTGCAGTATTGAACGCCAACTTTTGTTCACTTGATGCCGATCATGTCGGCAATTTTCTTATTAATTGCTTCGAATTCAGCGTCTGGGCCATTGATAGCGGTGATGCGCAAATTATTGTTTGAAGCATCAGCTTTTGTCAGACGGAGCGGCAACCATGGAGCATAGTCTTTACGAATCTCCTCCAGGTTGTACTGACGCTTGCCGGTAACGACCATCGACCACCTTTTTGTAAAAATCTCGCTGAGATCTGCCCTGATCTGACCAGTAGCTGTGTCCACGACATCAAGTCGGTCGGGCAGTGAAATTGCTACACCATTATCAGTGACATCTACCTTGACCGGAGCACGAAGGCTCAGATTCTCATAGACTGAACCCAGAGTCTCGACGGATCTGAAGTTGGCGATGAGCGTTATAACCTGGTCTTGCATTGTCATGTCGACAGGTGTCTCTCCGCTAAACTGCACAACGATGTCGTCGGGTGAGCCAATAACGTCTTCAGGCGTTGCGTAATCACCTGATGGATTTAAAATTAAATGCAAAAGTTCCATGTCAGACATCGTAAAGTCTGCAAGGTAGGTTTTGGCGATGTCGCGGATGTACTGTGGTTTGACGTTGATTAATAGGGCCTCGTCACCCTCAGGTTTAAGTTCCAGCTGATTAGCACCCTCGGCACTTGGTACCATGACGTAGACGGCACCTTTCGTGCTGAGAAAGCGCGGAGGAATGGGTATCAGTTTTGTTCTGAGCGTCGCATCACGAACCCAGTTTTGCCAAGCTTCGTTGGCTGTTTTGACCATCGGGGCCGTTACTTGATTAAAGAGATCATTAATCGTTTTGACCGCGCGCTCTGATATCTCCCGCTCGTTTTCAGGAATTTGTTTGGCCATGGCGCGCTCTGCAGCGTTGCGGCCGAGTCGTTCTTTAATTCTTCTGAAAAGTCCGCCCGCCCAAACATCGATGTTTTTAACTGTGAGTTTTGTTTTTGCCGAGGTGGCGGCAGGATGCGCGGTAAGCCCTGCGTCGTTTAAAAAGAAACACTTATTAGAGGATGTGTTTGTATTTGCTTCCGCATCAGAGTGGACAAAAATCTGGCCGGGAGCTGAAATTGTTGCATCGATATCGCTATGGATCGCGTTTGAGGCATTGATACAAAAACCAAGCCCGTTTTTACCTGTTTGCCACGGCGCAAGGTGCGCATTGCCGTTGACATTAATGCGAGTGATGATTCTGGTTCGATTTAATGTCGTGTCCAGGTCTTCAGTTCGCTGGATAGGAAGCTTTGAGAGCTTTCTCAGGAATGACGCTGATACTGCGATTTCAGCGTTTGGCTGCGGTAGTGGGTCAGTTGCAGACAAAAGTAATGCCGCTGCCGCAATGATAATGAGTGTCTTGTTGATGATCGATGCGCGTTTCATGGTATTCAAGCCTCTTCTTCAGTCAAATGGTGACGAGGATTATATCTTTTTCTTACTTCTTCATGATCGAGCTGATGCCGCGATGTGTGTACGGCGTTAGATCAGTGCCGTCGAGTCCCTGAGCCCCTTTGCCTGGTTTAAGGGCAACCCGCGCGTGACATTTGTTATTTGAAAAACAGTCTTCGAAGGTTTTTCGACCTAACGCGATCAGCGTATCTACGGGGGCCGAGCGTCGAGGAATCTTGCGGAAGTCATCCATGGAGCCTTCGACTTTGAAATCGTACCACCAGTTCAGTTCCAGCATGCGACGATTGACGTCGATCAGAAATGTATTCTTTAAGAATCGATTGAGCATGGGAACAAAATACAGACCACCACTGGCAATGGTCAGTATTTCTGGATCCGCGAGCTTGAAGTCTTGCACGATCGCTTGCATGATCACTCCGCCTTGGTATTCGCGGTTAGAAGGAGCAGGGATTCCCACAAATGCTTCAGGATTTGGTTCTTTTACTGGATAAAAATAAGTTGGCTCAGCGACGGATGCGCGCACAGCCAATATGAGATCAGCCGGGGTTTTAACCATGCGAATATCACAGAGTCTTCGTTCGGCCGGCACCTTTAACAGATAAGCGGCCCCAGCCTCATTGGTAAAGTAAGTGCAGGCCTTGCCGAGTCGCTCACCTGATGCTTTACTGAAAACGTCTAGGTTATCCCAATTCAAGGTTTTGGAATTTGCAGGACGATAGGTCCCCGGCTTGGTGTCGCGGAGGACTTCGTTGTTTGATGCCGCGATCGCAAACGGATGCGTCGGGGTGCACGTCCCGTTGTTGGTGGCAGCCATCATGGATTTGTCTAGCGCCGAAACGTCCTGCGCCACATTTTGTCCGCTAAAAATTTTGATCAATTTGACAGGATCATCTTCTGCAATGATTGCTGGATCAAAGGTTGGTAGCAGCTGCTTCGCACGTCCAATAGTCTCAGCGCTGAGGCCGTTACAGGCGAAGAAAGCAGTAAGAACGGATCCTGAGCTCGAACCAGAGAAAATGGTCGTTCCAATTTTATTGGCGTCCAGGTGTTGATAGAGAGACTCCCAAACGCCAACGTCAAAGCTTAATAGACTGCCCTTGAATTCGAAGGCGACAAGAATATCTTTCTTTTCCGAGGCATAGAGGGCGGACGATGTGGTGGACAATAGCCCTGTAACGACTAGTAGCAGGCGACAAAGTGACATCATGGACGGCGTCCTTTCTTTAACTCTCACTTGGCAAAAAGGGCTGCCATGGCTTTCGAGCCCTCAAATGCCTGATGTGTATGGTTTTCGTAGGGTGAGGGTGATGGCTTTGAGGCTTAAAGTCAATGAGATCTTCTTACTATTAATCTGACGCATTAAGGGGAACAGAAAGTATCCAATAATGTCCTGAATTCATTATATTTAGTTGGAGCCTACTCATAGAAGGCTTCCAATAAAATTATAAAATGATTGATTTCTTTTAAAAAAGTGCTATGAAAGGGTTTCGATTTTATAGAACTGGAAATATCAAAGGAGGCGTTCCTATGAAAACAGGTATAACTAAATTCATATGTGCCGTCGTCATCGTTCTGTCTGGTTGCGGTACAGCTTCGATGGGATCTGCCTCAGTGACTGAAGATTCCCTGATGCGTCGTGATGATAGCATCGACGCCCACAATAAGCTCGTCGCTGCTGAGTTGACGCGTGAAAGAACGAGAGCTCAACTCGCGCAAGCGAAAGTTGTCTACGACGTGCAGCTACGGTTGGAGAATACAAACACCTCATCCAAGTGGGAAATCTATTTGTCGTTGATTGACCTAATGAAGGCGCAGATCGAAGATCGCGTTGCTCAGCATATGGTGACCATTGCGGGTCTTGATGAGCAGATTGGTAGTCTTCGTCGCACGTGGCGCGAGGGATCGGCTCCGGTTGACGTGCCGTCTCTAGCTCGTCTGATGGTTGAGAAGCGTGAATCAGCATTGTTTTTAGCTGAAGGCTCTTTGGCTGATTTCCGTCAGCTTGCTGAGGCTCGCAAGGTCATGTATGAAATTCAGGATGAGCTTGCAAGTCGCCGTGTGATTAGTGAGGAAGATCGACATCTAGCCATGGTTTTGAAAAACCAGTCATCTGCAGAAGCCACTATCTGGGGCTCTGAACTGGAAAAGGCAAAGGTCCATTTGGAAGAAGCGAAGCGGGATCTTGAGCAAGTCAGTCGACGATAGACGTCTGAGTTGCGGAGATTTTTAATTTAGATTTAATTTATCTGAAGTAGAGGAGTTGTAAGTCATATGAAAAGTCTAAAAAGAGCTTTGGTGTTTGTTCTAGCTGCTACTGCTGTCGTGGAAACTTCGGTTTTTGCAGACTGTCGGGTTGTCTCTGATATTCGAATTGATTCGTCTGATGACATCAGTAAATACGAGCAAGTTTGCGAGGCGCAGAACGTCACAGTTTTTGCCGATGGTCAGGAGCGCGTGATTCTTCCTAATCTTAAGAGGGCAGGCCTTGTAAACATTGACTCCCGCGGTTTAAGAGCGGTGGCCATGCCTGCACTGGAGCAGGTTCGGGATCTGTACGTACAGGGTGTAGGCGTCGAAGTGGTAGAATTTCCTGCGCTGCAATATGTCACTGGGCGTCTAGTCATTCAGAACCAGCCGGTAAAGTTTTTAAACCTTCCTGAATTGAATCAGGTTGGTCGTTTGATTATCCATGGCTGTGCAAACCTGGAATTCATCTTTGCGGATAAACTACAATCAATTGGTTCAGCAGAGTTGGCAGCCAACTCAAAATTAAATGCGAGTGTTATTCAAGTTCTGGAGAATGTGACTATCTTATCTCCAGAGCAATACGCTTACCGCCAAGATCAGGCTGAAAAGATGAGATTGTATCGTCAGCAGTTAATTCGCAATGGATCTAAACCGGCGCCGATTAGGCCAACTGGGCACCCGACACATTTTCGCGACTATATGACTAATTATTATGTCGATTACCCAGCACAGTATCATGACTACTGGTATTCGATTGGACCTTGGGGGTTCTGGCTCTGGCATAGACTGTAAGTCTCAACAGTTTACAATTCAATCAAAGGCGACTCCTTCGGAGTCGTCTTTTTTAGTTCAAGCCTGTGTCCATTATCGGCTGGGGCTAGAGAGATTCCGGAGATCTACCTTGTAACACAGGGGGTGACCGTTTTCGGTAACCGTGATCCATGCGTCGAGTTTATGGTTTTTTGGGGGTAAACGCTGGTAATTGCTGAAGCCATCCGTGACCATAACACTGCTTTGTGAATTAAGCGCGCTACATGGACAACGCACCGTAAGCATGATGTAATTTTAGAGTGAATTTTTTTTCTAAAGCCGCCTCGAAACGGCGTTTCTGACGTTTCGCAAAAGGGAGACCTGAATGAAGCTTTTGGTTAGGACCCAATCAATTTTAGCCGGGTTAGTGTTAATTTCTTTGTCTTCCTCTTTATTACAAGGGTGTAAAGCCAGAGAGGCAGCCGGCACTCGCCTGAAAGTTGTGAACGGGAAACCAATTGCCGATGACTCGGTGCCGGCAGTGATTCAAATTCAAGTTGCAATGGGCGGAGGCATGTCAGCCGCTTGCTCTGCAACATGGGTGAGTGACAGCACAGTGCTAACTGCAGCGCACTGTATTACGGATGCAAGAGGGGACTCATCAAAGATTTCAGTCAGCCGCGGCACGGGTAAAGGTCTAAAGGCAGTGAAGCATTACATTCACAGCTCATACCTGCGCAGTGAAGCAAATGGTCGCGACATTGCAGTTCTGCAGTTTCCAAAAAATTCATCCAACGTTTTCATCCCCATGGCGCTGACCCAAGCTAAATCTGGAGATGACCTTATTATCATCGGCTTCGGTAAATTTGATCATAAGATTGGCTCGAGTGGTGGTAAGAAACGGATAGGCACCAATAAGGTTAGAGATGTTGATTACTCGGGAAGGATTATGTTCGACGGGATGATCAGTCCAACCGACAAGACTGGTACGGGAGAGAATGTCACTAACTCGCAAGGTGATTCCGGCGGACCAATGATTATCAACAATCGAGTGGCGGGAGTTTCGAGCAGCGTCAATTCAAACCCGACAGCAGAGGGAAAACTTCGCGGTAATTATGAAAGTGTTCGCTACTCCGAAACGGAGAGCTGGTTGTTAGGTCTTGCCAAAGCAGGTGTTTACATGGTCGGCATGACGCCTGGCACAGAGAATATTGATCCCGGTAAGATTGATGCACCTGCTCCTAGCGGTAGTACTCCATCTCCTCAGCCAGAAAATAATGGTGGTCCTCAGGACTCAGGAGCTCCAGAAGCTCCCGAAGCTCCCGAAGCTCCCGATGTGCCGGGTTCATCAGCTCCTGGTGGTCAAAACGAAATTGCAAACCCACCACAAAATCCTCCACCGTCGAGTTCAGGGGGATCGGGAACGACAAGTCTAGACTGCAACCGCGATTACTCCAAGATTCGTCAAGGAGGCACTGGTGTTTGTATAAATAGTTCATCAGGATTTTGTTACAAGTATTCAGGAGGCGACGTTCGCTACAATATGGGCCGAGTCGCTTGTTCATCCAGTGGAGGTGCTTCATCTGGAGTTTCGCGGCCTTCGACACCGAAGCCATCTGACAATAGTCAAGACGGTTTGTATGAGTGTAATTTGGATTACAGTAAAATCCGCGCAGGTGGTAGTGGCATCTGTCTGAACGGATCATCTGGGTTCTGCTATAGATTCAGTTCAGGAGACGTTCGATACGGTAGCGGATCCGTAGCGTGTCCGTAACGTTTTTACAAATTAGATAAAAACCTGCCGGTGGCCTTGCGCTCGCCGGCTCGTTTTTATGAAGAAAATGTAGTGTATTTGACAGTTTGTAGAGCCAAAGTGTTTAGATTTTTGACAGGCTTGAAGAAACAATGCTCTGAAATTATTGCCCTTATTAAAGGGTACGGAGCTTGCATGCTCTGTAAAAGGTTGGATGTATAACTGCCATAAAAGTGAGAAATTCCTCGATGACGAAGCCTTGGAAAATCTTTTGGATAGCCTTGTCAGCAGGTTTTTCGTTGACGTCTTGTCTTCCCCAGGACGCTCAGCTCAGTCGTCTGAAATGGGGCATCCATGCCTCGGCGCGAAATGCAAATCTTTTGAATCTTTTACCAAATCAGTCCGTAGAGGTCTGTGCGGAAAATCAGGAGTCCATTCCGGCCTCGCATGAAGCCATAAAAAAGTGGTCAGAAGTCATTGGCCGCTGGGGGCATTTTAAAATTCTTGAGTGCGGTGCAGGAGCGGACCTACGAATCAATATGTCGGGTTATGATGCCACAGGCCTAAACTACTTCACCGCAAACCCTGGCAAGATCTTTATTTCTTCCAGTGCGTCCGGTAACTATCGTAAAGCCATTATATTGCACGAGTATGGCCACAGCTTTGGACTCTGTGATCAATATACAGACGTAGGTAGCGCAAACTGTTCTGACGATCGCTCACCACGGCAAGAAAACTCAGAAGTTATGGGGGCTACAAACCCCGGTAAGCTGACGTTAACCCCAGGTGATATCGAAGGGGTACGCAAGGCTGCCTCGAGTCCGATCGTTCGATCGACCAGAGTCTGGGAGAATTACCTCGCAAATCAGTCTCAAACAACGAACTCAATGCAATCAGATTATTATGCGATGATTGTGGACACTGGTGTGGCTGAAAATCCTAAGATTGCAGTCAGCGTTCCCGCTGGATCGAGTTTGACGGTATGCCCGATCGGGTTTGGGTTTGGAACCTGTGATGCAGGATCGTCTCGTGCGCTGGGGTTTGTAAGAAATCAGTCTGTAAATAACCGGGACATCTATGTCAGCCAAAACCCAATTGGCAGTTTTGTATCAAACGGAAAAGCCCAGTTTGAAATTGTTGTTCCCGGCAGCAACAGTGGTAATTTCAAATTTCAAGTCATTCGTCGCTGACCAATTCTACCAGGGGCGTCCACTTGAATGTCGGACTCCTGTCTTGTTGTCAAGTTATGGTCTATAATCAATTGTTATTGTGGCGGCAGTTGTTAGCTTGCTAAAATTTGAGCAATCACACAGTGATTCACTCGGAATGCTGATCGAATATTCTTGGACAAGGAGAAGCCATGAAGCTAATGCGTTGGAGTTTACTGTCTTTCATGTGTCTGGGGCTTTTTAGTCTCGCATCTTGCAGCCGCCCTGGCACCACGAGTGACCTTGCGTTTATTCCTTGGAGCTCATCTATGGTGCGCAATTCAACGATCGGCAAAGCTCTCGAGCCAGAGCTGCACATTTGTCTTCAAGGATCTATGAATCCAGCCGACCTTGAGCGCGTCAAAACCTGGGCTCGCCGGGCTACACTGACTTGGCTTAGAGCTTTAAAAATGGTGGATGAACGGGTCGTTGGGCGGGTTTTGTTTTCATGTGAAAAATCTCATTTGCGGTTGAATCTTCGTCCCGGTGGGGGAACATCCTACGCAAGCCCTAGTGTGTCCACAATCTACCTCACTCGCCCCTATGGAACGTGGACCCATGAGTTAGGTCACGCTCTCGCTGGCTTGAGTGATACCTATTCAGGATCCTCCGCCGGAGTTTGTCGTTCAGGTCAACCAGAGTCTCTCATGTGCTGGGGGGCTTATGGACCTCGCGCCAATCCAGAAAGTTGGAGTACCCAGTGGTCGGATGATATCGCCGGTATACGTTACAATTATGCGCAGATATTTGGCGCAACTCATAAAGCGCCTGATTGGGTCGGTTCTGTAAATCCGGAGGCTCCACTGGATCTGGAACAGCCCTGGCCAGGGTATACTGGACTTCGAAACGACGGTGACATCATTAGTTCGCAGCTGGAGATTTCTGAAAACATCGAGCCATCGGTCATTGATTACGAGAATCGTCTTGGAAGTATCGATCTGTAAGCTTGCGTTGTTTCATTGTTGATCGCTTCAGAGAACTGTCACGAGTGGCGCTGTGTTTCTGCAAGTTGCAGACCCTGCGCCTTGTGCACAATTTTGTTTTTCCATTTCGGTCATTTATAATGGTGGTTGACAGTTGCATCGGACAGTCAATCCCGAACCATTATCTCATGTGAGGACTAGATGAATCACAAGAATATATCACTCATGCTATGCAGTTTGGTCGTTGCCGTGTCGTGCAAAGAGAGATCAGGATCGTCCTTGCAGAGTCGACCAGGTGGTATGAATGGTTCTGAATCGTCCACATGGGAACCTTCTCCGAATCAAGGCAAATACATGGACTGTAAGTCCGAAGCCTCTTTAAAAAAAGATTTTCTTGCTCAGTTAAATCATCATCTTGTCTATGGGGACTTGGCAAAAATCAGATCCAAAGACAAAGTTGGCGCGGATATGGCGACCTATTATCGTGAATCACTTAAAAAAATTGGAGTCAGGCCGAATTTATTTGAATCTTTGACAGAGGATCGTTTGTTTGACGGTGCAAAAGGTTTTGAATTCACTGTTCGTGGACAAAAAGTAAAGGTTCAGGCTGGAGATGTTTTGCTGAACTTAAGTTTTGGCCAACCTTCTCGCGCTGGTAATTTCTATTCTAAGCGCGGCATGATCCATGCACGGTTGGTTGTTGGCTATAATGCAGCTGGAGAATTATTGACTTTTGATGGAGGCTGGCAGGGATTTTCCAGATTGAAGCAGATGCATTCGCAAACAATTTGGTTGAGGCCAAATCCGAAATTATTAAATGAAAAGGATATTCAAAATATTGTGAAGTGGGCGAAGCTGCTCGAAAAGTCAAATTACGACAATACGCTGACAGACGATTGGGCTGAGTACCGCTCACGTCTCAACAATTATTTGGATTCTGGATTCAGTCAGATCGCAGCTCGGGAGAAGGCTCTTAACGACGCCAAGACTGGAGGTTTTGCGCCCGGTAACTCCCCTGACTCCTTCCTTCCTCCAAGTGGGATTTATTGCTCCGAGGGGGCTGCAGCTATTTTCAGTTATCTAGGATTCAGACTCCATGGCGAGACGGCCTTTGATATTATTGGTAAGTTCAGTCGCCAAGGCGAATTGCCTGATTGGGCCGTATACGCTGATGCGTTGTCAGGATTTGGTGCAGATAGCGACCAAAACACGTTTATGATGCACAATCTGTTTCACAGTTACTTTGCATTCTTTGATTCAGCCCGTCGCAATGGACTCATTTCCATACCGGGTGCAGCGTCATCGAAATCAATGGGATTTTCTGATGCTATGAAGCTTAATGTTAAAGCAGCTATGGCTGATGGTGGTCAATCTGATCTGTTGGGACGTCAGTTGGATGAAGCTACGACAAAGTTAGGCAACAATATTGCAGAAAAAGAAAAAGTTTTAAAACTGAAGGGAGCTTTGGAGAAGATCGCTTCGGAGACAGGAAAACTTGCAGGTGCCAGTGATTTCAATATAACGAAAGCCGTTTATGTGGTGTTTTTTAAGAATCTAGCGTACGGTCCGCACGTCTTTTTAGAAAACAGTCATCAGTTTAATTTGATCGGTGTCTTTTACAATACCAATCTAACTGATGGATATCAGGCAAAATGGGTTGCCGATTGGTGGGTCGCGCCATTCGGCCAGCCGCGAGTCTCCGCAAATATTTCCACGACGCTTTATCGAATTACACCTGAGAAAAGCGGGCTGCCAGACGACAGATGTGTGACCTCGGAATCTGCAGCGGTTTTGCGTACTTATTGAAATCATGGCGCGGCTACTTGATGCACCAAGGTGCCGCCGTTAGCTTTCTAATTTTATTGATTTAATCAATTGAATTTAAGAATTAGCTAAACTCACAGGAGCTCACTCCCGATACATTGCATAGTGGGAGGGGGATCGTGGTTTTCAGAAATTACTTGTTATTATTTTTGGCGCTGTCCACGACTAGTTGTGCTGACATGCTGGCTGACATCCTCGGTCGTAGCAAGGCTCGAAAATCTACAAACTTGACCTTCGAAGAAATTCGCTGGCTCCAGCTTGAGGATCCAACCTGCGTCTCAAGCGGAACGTCTGTACCGCTGTCCTCAGTTACTGCTCACCTTTGGAATGGAAGCGCCATTCAAGAGGTGTCTATTCCTTTAAAAGGCATCGTTAATAGCGATGGTTCTCTCGGATCGGCAAACGTGGAAGGCTCGATTTTAGGTGTTGAGACTGCTCAAACCTGCACGGTGTCTTCGACCTCGAATGTTGATTGCAAGAGTGTTTCCACTGGTAAGGAGGATGGTTCGGGTGGTCTTAAGATTTGTCGATCAAATGGAAAATACAGTCGAACATCGATCGAGGGGATGGCGCTAACAGCTCATTCTCTGTTGGAGGAAAGTTTTGGCTTCTACGATTCTCTTGTCGGACGCAAGGATGGGCTTGCAAAAGCATTCATCCTCGCACAGCTGAAATCGAGGAAGGATTATAGTCTGCCAGATGGAAGAAAACGAACATTATTCGAATCTGATAATGCTGGATATCTAGGAGCCTCCGACGATGAGACCCATGTGTCATTTCACTTGTACCCCGCCTCTACAGTGGAGTTTGTAAAGTCCGGTGTTAATCTGTGGGAGGTTCCATTTGTCATGCGTCACGAGTTTGCGCATCACGTTTTTGATCACTATACGGGTGGTGGAATGGCCCTTCATGGGTTTACCAAATCTGTCCGCTATGGATCAAAGCCTCATTCCATATTGCCGACTGGTCATCGTCGACCTGCTGGATTGCAACTCACTGAGGAGTCCAAAAGTCAGATGGCGCTGGATGGCATCAATGAGGCGTTCGCCGATATCTATGCGTATTTTCAAGGTGATGGCAGCAGCACAGCTCTTAAGGGTGTTTCATGCCTGACGTCCTCGAGGGATCCAGGAAGTTCACTTACAAAGGGTGGGCGGGTAAAGGGCCTCACAGCGTTGGCGGTAAGCACTTACGAGGGGGTGACACCCGCTGCCGAGGCGTCTGACTGTTACGAGCCTGTGTTTGATGGTGAGCATGATATCGCGGTAGCACTTGGATATCCTTTAGCTCAATTCATCAAGGCCGCGAACGCCGGTGGTGATAGTAAGAGCCACAGCCGTGTTCTTTTAGCTTGGGCTAGCCGGATTGATTCATTATTGACGACAAATGTCTCGCCAATCTCTCTTGATACGCTCGTTCGTGAGCTTATTTTAGCGCTAAAAACGGACCTGGCAAAAGACGTCACTGGAGCTTGCCCAGCTCTAAAAGCCCAGATAACCGGTTTGCCTTTAGCCACCGCAGCTTGCCAATGACAGCGGGCAACTAGTTAACCTCGATTATCCTCGCGTCGTAATTGATGACAGTTTGAATAAACAGATAGTTAGCCTATCCGTTTTGACTAAACTTTAAGATGACTGTGCCCATGAGGATAAGTCCAACTCCCACCAATTGAAACGCTGTTGTTTTTTCAGCGAAGACAAAAATACCTGCCAATAGTGCTCCCACAGTGCCAATACCCGACCACACGGCATAGGCGGTGCCGAGGGGAATAGTTTTCACAGACACTGACAGTAGAATAAAGGCCATGCCATAACCGATGACAACTCCGATGGAGGGGAGCAACTTTGAAAAGCTTTCCGAAGCCTTGAGGCACGTAGTGGCGCAGACTTCAAAGATAATCGCAAGTATTAGGTACATCCAACTCATATCAAATCAACTCCTGTGGCTCCGACTAGTGATTTTGTCCAAATGCAAACTCAGGCCGCCCCTTTTGCCATGATATAAACTCATCAAAAATTCCTCGCTGGCAGATTAGGCAAAAATTTTGACTTGTTTCCATGATGCACGAAAATCCAGGCTTAAATGACTTGCCGCTTGCAGAGTCGGCGTAACCTCCTTGGTAAGCGCCTAGAGGGCCCGACTGACTCGGATTCCAATGTTCTCTAGGAGTCGGCAAAGGTGTCTCCGGAGCTAGATGATTTGCCCACTTTAACTCACCCGCGCCTGGGTTAAAGGTGATATTCTGTGACCATGGTTCAGTAATGCCTGGAGCAAATTCCAGCTCAGTGCGTCCACCGCCCTCGTATTCTTCATTTAGACCAAGAAAATGACCGAACTCATGCAGCAGGAGATAGCGAAATGAAGTGCTTTCAGCCGGAATGGCTGTCAGTTCCATATAGTTACCGACGCCCCAATACTGATTGCTATCAATCAGCGCGAGTGGATAGTCGTAAGGGACTTGAGCTATAGCATCACGGTACTTTTGAAATCGTGTGGGATAAACAACATGGTACCATCGGCCAAAGTTATTCCAGTAGGGGTAATACAAACCTAAAAATGAGTCACGTTCAGGAACTGGCGTGCCTAAATTACGAGGCGTGCCTAGGGCTAATTTTGATGGAGTGAATGCGGCGATAATTTCTAAATTAGCCTCGGTCGGTAGGTTGCTGTCAGCAAAGCTGGCCGCAACTTTTTTTGATTTGTTAAAAAAACGCTCTCGACCCTGCTCGGTGTAACCCTCTGCATAAACGACTAGGCGAATGACTGGAGATGCTGTTGCCGACTTGATCAAACGGGTGTCAATGTCGTCTAACGGTCTGATGCTTTCAGCCTGTGAGGGATCAATATTGACCATTAGTCGCTCTACCATGTTTCCTGAAATGGGGTCTTCTGCAATTAATTTGAAAACACTAGCAGAAGATGGAGCTGGGAATCGAAACGCTAAGCCGCGACTTAATCGTCTAAACTCCTGGCCTGTGCCTATTGACGAATAACGTTTTTGACCTGAGCTGTCTTGAAGAACGCCGATAAAACTTCCATGGTGTGGATAGACCTGAGATTTGGCCTCAAGATATTCAGTGCCGCTGCGTTCTATTTTGCCTTGAACATAGTTGAATGAGTCAGATGCTTCATCCCAAGCGATATCAATTCGTAAAACCGGAAGTGCCTGAGCCGTCAACAAATTGCGATCCAAGGGGGTTGAAGAAAAGCTATTAGTCAGTAGATCCAGTTGAGGGGTGTCTAAATGGATCTGAGTAGGGTCGTGGAATGGATTTGCAAGCAACCGCGAGCTCAGCGGCATTGATAGACCGATAATGAAAATAAATGTGTAAATTTTGATTAAATGCTCACAGTGATACACATGAAACCTCTCGGAAATGGTAGCAATGATCGCTAATAATATCCGATTTGGTTGTTGAAATCAGTATGCTTGTAGCTTAAACGTTAAGCTATTTTTTGAAGGCTTGTCCGTTCTGGGCGATGTTCTTCTTGCCCGGTCCGCAGCAAGTGAAACGCTCTGGTGGGGCCTTTTCCTTTTAGGTCGATAATCTTGAGGTCTGATAATTGAAAATGACCTCTCAATAGTTCGGCAGTCGCCTCGCAAACCAGTATATTACCACTTCCAGCGACTGATTCGAGACGGCTAGCCAGGTTGACAACATCACCCCAAAGGTCAAATGCGATCCGTTTTTTACCAATAACGCCGGCTGTCACTGATCCACTGCTGATTCCGATTTTTAGACTAAAATTTGTATTAAGATCACGATTAAATCTTTCTACGACCTCGTCCAGATCAATTGCAAACTGCGCGATTTTGGGTGCGTGATCGGCCTGCGGTTCTGGACACCCGACGGCAGCCATGTAGGCGTCGCCAATTGTTTTTATTTTTTCAACGCCAAGCCTATCCGCGAGGCGGTCAAACCGTGAAAAAAGTTCATCCAGAAGCTTGACTAGAGCAGCTGACTCCATTGATTGCGCCTTTTTTGTAAAGTCAACCAGATCAGCGAAAAGCACGCTTACCTGGCCATAATGATGAGCAACGGTGCTTGCGCCACTCCGAAGTTCTTCAAAGACAGTGACAGGTAACACGTTTTTGAGAAGATCTTCAGAAATCTTTTTTTGAGCCTCAAGCTCTATCTTTAGTTTGAATTGTTGGCGGGCCCTTCGACAGTTATCAGTACATACGAAAAGTCCGAAGACTGAGGAAGCAGCTAGTTGCGAGTAGAATTGATAGGTTTCTACGGTCTGCAGTGCCGGAATCCTGGCCCTAAAAAACATGAATGTCGCAATCGTCAAGAGTGCGCTTATTGTGGAGAGTAGAGGGCTTATGCGCTCGATAGCGTAAATTAGCATGATGACCCAGATGAGCCATCCTTGCGACTGAATCATTAATGATGTTGATTCCAATGATGGAACGTGAAATCCCATCAGGGTACCGATGTAGGCGACCGGATAAACTGGCGTTAAGAGGCTAGCCAGTTTTCGCGCCTGTCCCTTCATACTGATCGAGATAATGCCCAGAATGAAAAATGCTTGCGCTCCAAGCGCGAATGGCAGGAGAGTGGCATCAGATTGATATTTTCTAAACCAAAAGTAGAAAATCCACATACATACGCTTAAAAGCGGAAGTCCTATGTTAAATGAACGATCTAGCCATTCGTAAGTTCGAAGTTGATATTCTTCTTCGAGATCAGGCGAAAGCTGATATTGGAAAGAAGATTTTATATATTGAAATAGATTCACGGACCATCCCAGTGGTTCTCTCAATTTGGAACCGTCTGATCGGCAATATACGGCCTGGCGTGACTGGGCATTCTAGGTGGGTTGAGTAAATATCAAAAAAAAATCAGCGCTTTCATTCGCTTAGCGATCAAGTCAGATAGCGTCATTGGTTTAAACCTTGGTGCATCAGGTAGGCTGGCGGCAGCGGAGATCCAACCGTCGGGTCTACTTGATCGGACTGCGTCACGATAAGTGAGAATGTTTTTGATTTCGCGTCTAGATAATACGCCTGACGACTTGGCAATCCGACACTATAGGCGCCTTTCGGGAAAGCGAAGAGAATTTCCCAGGCGGCATCAGCCTCAATTCGCTCTCCATCGACCTCGATGATTGGGTCTATGGAGCGAATGGTCTGCCAACCGCTTTGGGTCCCTTTTACAATTTCCCGACTGTTGCCAGAAGTTGTGGCATCAACTCTGAAACTAAGTTCCTGTGTGAATTCGGTTTTCAATCTTGAAAGAGATGCTCTTGGATTTGGTCCCAAGATAATGGGGGGCGAAAAACGGATCACAACATTTTGCTTTGGTTTTGAAATTTGGATTTCCGAGGTTCCAAGACTACCGCATATGGCAGCATTGAGCGCTCCGACTGTATTTCTATTCATATGGATCCAGTCGGCTAATGGAATTTGCGTTGTCGTCACGGTTCCTGAACTGGTCAAGGCTCCTTCATCTGCACTCTGCTTTATTTTGGACGCGGCCATTTTCGCCAAGAAGCTGTTTGACGTGGGAATCGCTTCATTGACAGAAATGGCTATATTTTGGATCGTTTTGCTCAACGTGGATTGAATCGCTATATTTGCTGTGGTGGTTACGCGAAAGCCGACTCCTGTGCTGCTTCCAGAAATTCTCAAAGGTAAACTTTTATAGTTTGCACTGAAAATTTCAAATTCAGGATTCTCAGCATCTTGTCTTGTTAAGCCACATTCAGCCAGAAAGTCGAAGTTTTGAGGGAGTGCTGTGTCCAACAGTCGGGACGAGCTGGGGGCTTTGCGAACCATACAGGACGTAACAGTTAATAGGCTCAATGCCAGGCACGAGTGTCGAAGCCTTGGTGTGCCAAGCATAAATCACTCCTGTGTTGTTTTCGTTCGTCTTTCCCCATTATAGATCATCAGGAAAGCCCGGACAAATTGCCGCCAGGAGCCTGAGTTGGTTCCAATGTTGCATTCTAAGGCATGAGAGGCATCACTCGGATGAGTGATCGAGGGTCTGATGCCTAATCAAGAAGGGTTCTGACTGGTTAATCTTTTGTAAGTATTAAGGTTTTTAGAGTCAGTCCGTGGTTTTAATACGGGATTCCCCGGCATCGAAAGGTGTCAGTGTTTTTGTCAACTGTCAAAGATCGTGACAGTAAGGTGAGGAATAGTTTATGAAAAAGCATAGTTTAACGGCCCTAATTCTGATGATGCTGATGACCTCCGCTTGCCAGCCGGCACGCTATGGGGTTGTTAGACCAGGTGTTCCTATGGCTGCGCCCACACCCGAGGTAAAACCCGAGCCTCCCGCTGAGACGCTGGTGACCTTTGGCAGTGAAGGAGTTTTTCACCTTGGTGACGCTGAGTTTGGGGGCTCGTCTTGTAAGCCAAAGTTAGAAGCACTTCCGCTCCACGGTACTAAGTTTCACTTCAAATTTGAAGTTACGGGTGAAAGCTCACCAATTGACATAACGATCTCTGATCTCTGCGGTGTTGATTTGGTCAATAACACGATCGAAATTAACTCGACTGAGGTCGTTTTTGCTCCGACTCCAATTCCATTAGAAGTAGCCAGCATGCAGGTGCCAACGATGTCACTGAAAACTGGTGTTTACACTCTGACGATCACGTCGGGCCGCAATGAAGACAATCCCAATTTCATGATTGGAAACTATGACGACCTCATCGTGGGTCAGGTTCAAATCAAAGGAATCAACATCAAGAGCCTAGGATACAGTGCGGATTGATCCAGTCCTCGTACAGCATTAATCTAGGTCCATCAGACCAAGACGGCGCAAAAACAGTGGCCGTCTTTTTTGTAACTATCAGAAAAATATAAGATTTTAGGCAATATTTGATTTCGCTAAAGATTTGCTTTGGAATTGCCGACCTCTTCCTAAAGGGGAGTCGCGCGTGAAGCACAGGTTAATAACATTGATGTCTTGTACCATGTTTATGGCCGTTTATGCATGTGCTGATGCGAGCTTTGAAGGAGCCACTGCGGCAGCTACCAAATCCAAAGGCAAAAAAGGTAGTAGCACTGACGTAAAGGGGCCTCAAGATCCTATCACGCCAGACGAAGATGAAAGTGATAATGTGCTCAGACTGCGTTACGGAAAGGGTGTTACACCGAAGGTGGCTGATTATCTGTTTGTCATGGATAACTCTGTTTCTATGGGTGATGACATGGCGAACGTTTCTGCCGGGCTTTCAGGAATTCCCAAGGAAAGATTTCCAGCGTCTGCAAAATTAGCAGTGATGACAACTATGGCTGCTAAGGATCCGACAGCAAATCCGCTATCAACTCTTGGCTCGAATTTGCCTGTCGCTCAAGCTGATATCGATCGTTACACGTGTATCGACAAGGAGCCAGGCTTTCTGGATCTCGTAAACGCAGACGCTGTTCTTAACTTTACCTCTTGTCAAGGCCCAGGAAGAGCCGCGTATTCAACTCCTCTATGCGAGGATAAGTGGTTTGCACCTTACGCAGTAAATTCTGGCGGACAGCGATGTTTCACGGCCGCATTTCAAAACCCAAGACATGGGGTTGGCTGCGAACCTGGACTCTTGGCATTAAAACAACTTTTTCAGCGTCATGTTGGTAAGCCTTTGTTTCGCGACAATGCAGCGGTGAATGTGATCTTCGTTTCCGATGAAATGGATGGCTGTAAGTCGGCAGCGGCGAAGAACGAGGGAATTTCTGCCACGACGATGGCACAGCAATTAAAGGATGCAGCATTTACTAACAGTAAAATTGCCTCTTTTAAGGTACACGGTATCATTCCAGCGAATGTGCCAGTGGGGAACTTGGGCTATCAACCTGTAATACAAAACTTGGGCGGTTATTCAGTTACGATCACATCTAGTGGCGCTAATTACTCTGGACTGATTGAGCAGGTTGTCGATGATAAAGTGGAAATTACGTCATCAGAATTTGCGTTGCCCATAGAATCCAAAGGAATTATCCGAATCGAAATTGATGGCGTTGCCACCAAAGACTTCACATTTGTCGATGGTTCAAGGACAGTTAAGGTGAATGGCCTTGACCCGTCTAAGCCGGTGGATGTGGCAATTCGCTACAAGGAATGAATATATTTGCAAAAAAGCCGCCCGCCCGGATTTAGGCCAGGGCGGCTATTATTATTTGATTTTTTTTATGGGCGTACGATGCCGATAAGCTCAGTTATAGACTCCATGGTGTGAGTCTCAGATGTCATTATTGACTTTGAGAACACCAAAAACGAGCTATAAGTCTCGTCGTTGGTCCAGGTTTCTGTGACTGTGACAGCCGCACTGTCTCCCAAGGTTTGCGTGAATTTCATTTTCACATAATTGGTGTTGAATGTACCTGCGCGGGTGGATTTGATTTCCTTGCGCTGTGCCTCAATAGTGCCGTTTCCAGTGTTGTTGGAGGGGGCTTCGGATGGGGATGTGCATGACTGCATCCACTCATCTTTAGTCATGGTTGTCGAGGTCGTGTTACCGCCAGTTCTGTGGGACTCGGTGACGGCCGAGTCACTTGATTCTGTGACCTCAATTGTGTTTTGAGATATGTGGCCCATAGAGCGGTTTTCATAGCGAAGCATCAAGCCGCGCGGATGGGATTTGACATAAGATGTCCAGGCTGCCTCACAGTCCATTTCGCTCAAGGGAGCACCACCCGGATTTGTGTTCCCATTGTTTCCGCCGCCTGAATTGCCGCCGTCCGATGAGCCGCAGGAGGCTGAAAGAATGGAAATCAATGCCAAAGCGGATATGTTGAAAAAACGCATGGTAGTTCTCCTGATAAAAAAATTTTTGTGGTAAGGTCTGAAAACCACTCTACACAGCTGGTTGAGGATTTCAAAATGAATCTTTTAGCTTGGATTAGGAAGCTATGGATTTAAAGAAACAAACTCCTGTATGCTAGATTGTCTAAGCACACGATTTGATGACTTTTTTGGAATACTGAGACAGGGTCTTCTTTGCCCTTGGGCAGGGCATTGAGCGCTAAGGAGAATTGCCGAATGAAACCGTCGCACCGAGACTATAAATACTACGACCTCATTATGGCTGTCTTCGTCACAATCTTACTGTGCTCCAATTTAATTGGAGTCAGCAAAGTGGTGACTGTGGGTGGATTGACTTTTGGGGGGGGGAATCTTTTCTTCCCCATCAGTTATCTTTTTGGGGATATTTTGACGGAAGTTTATGGCTACGCCCGTTCTCGACGAGTTGTGTGGGCTGGTTTTGGGGCTCTTATTTTTTCTGCCTTTATGTCATGGGTTGTTATAAGCCTTCCCCCAGCTGAGGGATACGCTGGGCAGGCTGCCATTGAACAGGTTTTTGGTTCTACACCACGAATTGTTGCCGCTTCGATGATTGCTTACTTTATTGGGGAGTTTACGAATTCATTCGTGTTGGCAAAAATGAAGATTTTATCTCAAGGCAAGCATCTATGGATGCGTACCATTGGATCGACTATTTGTGGCGAGGCTGTCGATACGTCCATATTCTATCCATTGGCTTTTTATGGGATTTGGAGTGATGAACTACTCGTGAAAGTGGCGGTGACCAATTATTTGCTCAAAGTTCTTTGGGAGGTTGTCGCAACGCCCTTTACTTATAGGATTGTGGCAGCGATCAAGAAGGCCGAGTCTGAGGACTACTATGACTATAAGACAGATTTCACACCCTTTAGTCTCAAGGTTTGATTGATTATTACCTTATAGTGTTCGCTAGCAAGCTTGGGTGCACGATGACATTAATATGGAAATTTATGTTTGCGCTTTCAGGAGCATGCGTCGTTAGCTCGCAGGCTTTATTTGCTGATCCTGGCACGAAATATTTTGTGGTGGCAGGACCGTCGCTGGTGGGTGGAGCACGCAGTGGTTTTGGTGGAGCATCGGGACTGTTCGTGTCTCATTGTGATCAAACATTGTTATGCCAGGGGTATGCACAATTGATTGGTTATACGCCCCGCAAAAATAGCGTTCTCTACGGAGAAACTTTGGTTGGATATCACATAGCTTATATTGGTGGCTTTACCGGGGTTGGGTTTCGGACCACGGAAAAGCAGAGCTTGGTCGGTCAGATATCCTATGGGGTTGGCATTGGCCCCGCAACCATTACGATCAGGCGTTATACGGAGAACTCAAAACCCTATACCGAAGCGGCTCTTTCCCTGTTTTGGCCTCTTGGTTTAAATTAAGGCAGCCTATTTTAAAAAAACACAATGATTTCAATAACATAATATTAAAAACATTAATAAAATTTGACATTTTTAATATAAAATATTATTACAGCCAAAATTACATTAAAAAGGCTGTTATCTATGAACTCCTCTCATCGTACAAATGCCTTCGTAAAGTCTGAATGGACCTCGACCGTTGTCATCGCAGCGATGGCTGCCATGGCCCTGTTGGGTTGTGGTGGGTCTCAAAAGGTTCGTCAAACCGGTGGCGTGGATCCTGAGGAAACCAAAAAGCGCGCTGAGGAACAGGCTCGTATTCAGGAAGAGTATGCTGAGTCGCAAGAGATTGCGCGTCTCAATTCGCTTTATAATCCGTGGCGCCTACCTAAGCCGGCCCTTGCACAGGACGGTTTGGGCATTTGGCGTCAGAGTCAAGTGGCCTATGTTCGTCCAGGCTATGATTCACTCAAAAGTCGAATGGCCTTACTTGACGGTGCGACAAGATCTGTTCGCGTACAGACCTTTATTATGAGTGGTGACGAGGTTGGTCAGGCGTTTGCCAATAAACTGATTGAGCTTGCTGCTCGTGGTGTGCAGGTGCAGTTCATTGTCGACGATACAACAACGATCTTCAAAGGCGCTGATAGCCTTTACTATTATCTCACAAGTCATGGCGTGCGCGTATACGGCTATCGTCCAATTTGGATGCAGGCGGGTAGCAACCCTTCAGTGTTTACCAATATATTCACCGGTAGAACGATCCAGGAGCGTTTTGGTGGCGCGCTGACTACAACAAAAATTGAGAATCATCGCTTCCATGACAAGATCATGGTGGTTGATGCAGAGGTTCCAGGGCGAGGCGCAGCGATGGTTGGAGGCACCAACATCGCCAACGAATACTATGACATTATCGGAACCCCCACAGATCTGAAGTGGCGCGACCAAGATATGCTTGTTCGCGGTGACTTGGTCGCCGATTTGGCTCAGGCCTTCGACTCAAACATGGTCGACATTAACACCATCAATGGGCAGGCGACATTGGCCGATTCTGTAGAACAATACATATCTGGCGCACGGGGACAGTTCGGTTCGAACACGGCTCGTGGTATTGAGATCCGCCCATATGCGATGAGCCAGTATAAAGACGCTTTGTCTAGAAAGCTTAATCTCCGTTGGAACACGGCCAATATTCGTTTGATTCGGCATCGTCCACTGCACAATGAATTCAAGGCTGAGCAGCGCTTAGTCACGGCGATTATGAATGCTCAAAAAGAGGCAATTATCGTAAATCCGTACGTCATCCCATCTGACGGTATCATGAGTGCTATGATCACCGCGGCGCGTCGAGGTGTGACGATAAAAATTCTAACAAATTCGTACGAAAGTGGTGACACGCAGTTCGTACAAGATGTCGGAAGAATGTTCTATAAAACACTTATTTTGGAGACTCAGCCATCCAATCGTTGGCCGAGAAGTGTGCCGATCCAAATTTATGAGTGGGGTGGAGATTCCGTGTTCAAGAATGGTTTCTCGAATTTTCACTCTAAGTACGTCTTGATTGATCGGCAGATGGCCCTTTTGGGGTCTTATAACCTAGACCCAAGAAGTCAGGTCTGGAATAGTGAAGTTCTATTCGAAACGGATGCTCCGCTTCTGGTGGCCCAGTTGCTCGAGCAGCAGGCTCAAGACAGCGGTCCGGGCTATGCAAGACTTGTCACAAAGGAAATGGCAGAGTCCTACAAATCAGGCGGTAGCGCCTGGGATAACGTTCGTCGGGAAGTCCTCTATTTATTCAAGGTTTTCCTTTAAATTGATCTGCAAGGTCTTTTGAGATTCGACCAGGTTTTTTCGCTTGGCGGTATAGCACCAATAGATGCCCAATCGTTTGGACGACCTCGGCCTTGGTTTCCGTCATAATGGCATCCACCGTCTCACGAAACTCAGCCTGATCAGCAGACGGCACTTTAATTTTAATCAACTCATGGTCCTCCAAGGCTTTATCTGCGGCTTTCAATACAGCTGCGGACACCCCTTCTTTACCAAGCATCACCACAGGATCAAGGTGATGCGCTTTACCGCGAAGAAAGGATTTTTGCTTTGGAGTGAGTGCCATGGGATTTGTACTTTCCTTAGGTTTACAGGCTCGCGAATTAGCCCGATAATAAAGTTTTCGAGGCGGGCGATTTATCATGGACGCTATGGGAATCCTACCTAAAAAAACAACATTTGCGGTCTTCGTGGGGTGGCTGACGCTCGGTTATGCTTGGGGCGGGGTGATTGCCCTTGCAGGACCTAATCTCCAAGCGGCTGGAGTTCCAGAGGTGATTAAATTCAAAGTTGAGCGTGAGTTACCTCATGATCCGACGGCATTTACGCAGGGACTTGAAATATGGGAGCCTGGTTATTTTCTTGAAACCACAGGGCAATACGGTCAAAGCGAGCTGCGAAAGGTTGAAATTGCTACCGGTCAGGTAAAGCTTCGTAGGCCATTAGATGGCAAATATTTTGGCGAGGGAGCAACCAAGTTCGGCAGCGATATCTTTCAGCTGACTTGGCGGGAAGGGGCCATTCTGAGGTGGGGAGTGTCTTCCAAAAATAAGGAGCCTGAAGTCAAGGAGACCTTTTCATGGATTGGCGAAGGGTGGGGTGTGACCAATGGTAAAGGGATTTTGTGGGTCAGTGATGGGACCGATCAGCTCAAAGCCGTTAATCCCAAGAACATGAAGGTGACCAAAACTATAAAAGTCACTTTGTCAGGTAAACCCATGGATCATCTTAACGAGCTTGAAATGATTGATGGTAAAATTTTTGCCAATATTTGGATGACATCGACTGTGGTGAGAATTAATCCGAAATCGGGCGTTGTCGACGGATTGATAGATCTAAGCAATTTAGTCCCTAAGCAAATTCATCCAGATGCGGTTGCCAACGGGTTAGCATGGGACTCAAGAAAACGACGATTATATGTAACCGGCAAGCTGTGGCCAAAAGTTTATGAATTGACATTGCTGAAGTGAATAGATCGAGGTCTCGGTCTCCTAGAATATGTTCTTTGCAAAGGTCACACTTTTTTATCAAAGAGGTTATCGTCATGCAGTTCGGAAAAATTTTGACGGAAAGTTGGATGATGCGTCGCAGTGTTATCCTTACGTCAACCATGATAGCCATGGCCTTTTGCTTTTATCTCCAAACATCTGACAACGCCGAGAGTTTGGAAAACAATATTGGACGTCCGTACTTGTTTACTTTGCGTGAGCGCTTGGGCTTGGCCCCTAAATTAGATCCGCGCATTGTGATTTATGCTTATGATGACAAGGCGGCCACAAAGCTAGGTCGTCCGGAGCTTTTAAGCGGCGAAGAATGGGATCGAATGATTGGAGCGATCGCAGATCATAAACCACGCGCAATACTTGTGGATATGATTTTTGCAAATATTCGTAAGGACCCAGAAGATGTGCTGCGAATGAATTTGGCTTTTGATAGGGCGTCACCTGTGTATACAGCGGCGGCTGCTCGACCAGCTCGGGGTCTTGCTCGGCCTTATGAGAAGAGTGACTCAATATTTAGAGCTAAGCCCTCGGAATGGGATTTTATTCGAAAATATAGTTTCATGGGTCAAAACATGGATGTGATGGGGCCTGCGGAAAATCTTCCCAAACTCCGCGAACACATCGGTCAGATCAACTTTACTGCCCCTGGTTTCTTCAGCCCTGTGGTTGTATTTCCGCCTGAACACAGGTTAAAAGCTCTTGCGTTGAGCTTTCTTGATGACTCCCAATACCGAGTGGACGGCGAACACCTATATGTTGACGGTCAGCCTGTCTATCTCAATGAGCGAGGGGAGACGTTTGTCAATTGGTTGCCGAAAAAAGATCTGTATGGAAATACCTTTAAAATTTTGGATCTTGTTGAAATAAGATCTCAAGAGAAATTTTCCGATAAAATAAAGCCTGATTCGATCGTGTTCTTTCTGCCATTGATGTTTACAGGAAATGCAGACATCAAGGAGACTTTTGCGGGTTTACTACCCGGCGGGTTTGCGCAGGTGTCGGCCCTCAACTCCGTGTTGAGCGGGAAATGGCTGCGAAACATTGACGCTGGATTTGGCGGTATTATCGCAGCGGTCGCGTTGGGTCTCCTATCAGGCTTAGTGTTGCGTATCTATTCAATGATAGGAATTTGGTTGGCGGTCAATGTTGTCTATTTGACGTCCGTCACCGTTGCCTTCTTATTTGGTGGTTTTGTCCTTGAGTTTGTTACGCCTTGGTTGGGTTTTAACTTAGTTTTAGTTCCTGTGATCATTCATACGCAAGTATTTGCCGAGATAAAAAACCTCCGCGTTCATGATGCCCTTTCGGGTATTGTTCCGCCGAAAATGCTTGAACAGATTGCACGATCGCCAGAAAAATTTTCAATCGAGACCAGTGAACGTACTATAACGGTCATGTTCGTGGACTTTGTCGGATTTTCGCTGGTGTCTGAGCGTTATTCGGGAAATCTTGTGTTCGAGACATTAAAACAGTTACTAGGAAATCTGGGTGACATTGTTCACGAACATCAGGGGATTGTTGATAAATCATTGGGTGATGGTCTTTTAGGTGTATTTGGGTTCGATCCTTTGACCAATGAGGAAAGCTCGACCCATGCGGAAGAAGCAACACGCTGTGCCATCGCCATTCAACGATACATGGCAAAACTTTGTACTGGATACGACAAGACTCAGGGTGACCTAGAGTCAATTATTTTTGGTTCGCGGGTGGGGCTGAGTTCTGGCACCTCATTCATTGGGAATGTTGGTGAGAAAGGCCGTCTTGACCTGACAGTTATTGGCTTTTCGGTGAACATGGGTAAACGTTATGAAGATGCTTGCGAATCTTTCAAAGTCATGATGGGAGAATCGACACATCAAAGTTTAAGTGAAGACTTAAAAGCGATGACGATACGCAGAGATTTACAGATTAAGCATCATGAAGAATTGATTTGTGCTTATGAGCTGGATCCATTCATAGGCCTGGAGAAAGATTACCTTGATGCCGTCAAGGGTGAGAGAGCTTTTACCGAGTCGTTGCGCATGATTGATCGCTTGACGGTGCCCCCTAGCCAAACCTGGGTTGTCATTCAAGACGGCGTCGAAGTTGGTCATATCCACAATTATTCTTCGGAAGGTTTAAATTTATCTCTCAATAAATTCTATGCGTGTAAGGTAAATCTGACCTTTGATGTCGGTATGATCAATCGTAATGACGGCCGTATCGTCAAGAAATTTGTCCAGTGCTCCGGAAGTGTTAAATGGGGGCGCAAGACAGACAAAGGATTTACGCACGGATTTGCGATGACGCCTGAAAGTCAGATGAGGTTTAAAGAGTTTTTAACCTGATTCATTTGCCATAGGATTTGCACCCCGTGGTAAGAATCAGATCGATATACCAACGTAAACCCGCAAAAGACGGGCTGAAGGCTCTGTCTTCAGATTGTCGCGAGTTTTTCGCGATACGACACCATCTTCGGTCAGTTTGATATCGGCTTTGGAGACATGAAGTGGCCAGTAGACACCGATCCAGTCGCAGCCAACATGGAAGCCGCCGTAGTTCCATTGGCTTCCGACCGTGAACTCTGGGCCAATATCCCAGTAACGAAGCTCGTAGTGAGTTTCTTTGCCTGTAAATGTGGATGTCATGAGATCAAGGAACTGGTTACTACCGTATGTTTGACGGTGAACAAGTCCCAAGTTCGTGTAAACGATTGGGTTCCAGAAGTTCTTTGAGCGGACAGCGCGCGAGATTGAGTGTCCAAAAAACACTGTAGATGATTCGTCATAATACGCTTCAACGATCCAGTCAGGGTTAAAGTAGTATCCTAATGCAGCGAATTTCGCGAGCCCTGTCGAGTAACCAGCTCCGGCGTCGATAGAGATCACGCGGCCTTCGCGGATTGAATTGGGTTGTGCTGGAGGAGCGGGCGGCGTAGGCGCAGTCTGCGCCACGGCAGATGGGGAAATTAATGCTGTAAGAACGAAGATTAGGGCCGTCAGGGAGGTGCAGAGCCGGTTGATTCTCGAGCGGATACTTGATTTCATAAACAATGTCCTTCATCGATTTCGAAAATGAATCCCGTTACCGATCCAATAGCGGTCGGTGTTGGTCAAGGCTATACACCTCGCTCATCTTGCTTTCAAGTAAGGAACAGTGGCGTTGTCTCAATTGGCTGATTAAGGATACTCAGTGGTGCAGCGAAAAAGGCGGGCGCAACCCTGTACTATTCGAACTAGGGACAGTCACTCGGGAGTATCCGTAAATCGCGTCTTAGGGCTTTGGCACAATATACACCCGACCGAAGTAGTCCGGCACGATCATAAGGTTGCCGACGATGGCGGGGGTCTGGGTGTTGGTGTAGCCGTACCCGCCCATCAGGCGGTTTTTGTACATGCCGTAGCCAATATTATCATCTTGCCCGCCCCATGTGGCAATGAAGCTCCCGAATAATCCGGTCGCCGTAGGGATGGCGGTAGGCGCGAATTTTTCGATGCGCATCGAATTTACAACAATCATATAGAGATTGCCGTCGCCGTCAAAGGCGGCACCAGCGCCAAAATTGGTAGGCGAATTGTTTGCTGTTGTAACGCCAGTGTCAGTGGTCTGACCAAGGACGTAGTTAAAGCAGGATCTTGAAGTTGGGATCGTATTATAGACGAGAACGCGGTGCTTGTCTTTGTCTGGAATGTATAATTTGCTGCCATCCGAGTACACCTGCTGGCCGCTGCCAATTTGTGAACTGGAAGCAAAGCATTCCGCGCCAGTGGAGGCTCCCAGGACAAAGTCGGCGCTGTCATTGGTGGCCGCGATGGAGGACGTTGTATAGGCCAGGATGCGGTCGTTGACCTGTTCTGTGATAAAGAGCGTGCCGCTCACCACATAGACTCCCACTGGAGTGTTCATTTTGTTGGTAGAAGTTAATATGTTCGTGCCGGTGGCGGTTGTTGCGGTCACGGTCGTGCAATCTGCCTGGCCAATGACGCGGTCAGCGACCAGGCCATTTTGAGTCGCAGGGTTAGAAGGTAAGGAGTCCCAAACTAAGACCCTGTGATTACCCTGATCAGCGACATAAAGTTTTGAGCCATCGTACCAGACAGCGCTTGGGCTGCTCATAGTGCCACATGTCGGGGTGCCGTTGCGGTTACGAGCTCCCGATGTAAAGCTCGCTTGTCCGAGCACTACGTCGGCTGGCTGGTTGTTGGAGGTGGGAAATGTATTCCAGATCAGGACCCGGTGCCTGCGGGGGTCAGGCATGATCAAACGGTTGTTGTCCGCGTAAACCCGGGTTCCGGATACCATGGTCCCATCAATGGTGGGATGACTCCAGACCGTGTCGAGGATGGCCGAGATCTGGCCAATGATAAAGTCAGAAGCCAGATGATTGGACGCAGGGATTGTATTGTATACGAGTACCCGGTCATTATTGGTATCAGCCACATGAAATCTGGTGCCGACATAGGCGACTCCGCGGGGTGCGCTCAGGGATTTGGCGTCTATATTACCAGAGCCTGCGGTGTTATTGCCCGTGACGGTGGTGAAGTCGGCTTGTCCGAGGACAACGTTAGGCAATGCGTGCGCGGTCGGGATGGCGTTCCAAATGAGGACGCGGTTTCCGGCGTTTTCTGCGACCGAGAACCCTGTGCCGTTGGTGGCGATGCCCGCTGGGCTGTTCATGCGGTTTGAACCGGGTCCGGCCGTTGCAGAGGTGAAAGATCCTCCTTGCCCGAGGGTAAACTCGGCGACACCGGTCAAAGTCAAGTTTGTATCGGTCGTTGGCAGAGGGAATACGATGACACGGTTGTTGCCCTGATCGGCCACAAATAATTTGTCACCTATGGCTTCCACATCTGTCGGGCTACTCAGTGTGTTGTTGTTGACGGAACTACCGCGGTTGGCGGTTTTGGTCGTGAAGTTAGCCTGGCCAAGGACTTGGTCGGCGGCCTGTCCGGTGACGATGGTACTGAGGTTGTTCCACGCCAAAACCCTGTTGTTGGAACTGTCGGCGACAAAAAGCATGGTCGCTGATCCCACGGTATAGCAGGCAATCCCTCGTGGTTTGTTGAAAGTGGTAGTTCCCACGTTGGTGAAATTGGTCTGACCGAGTACCAAGTCCGCTGACTGACCCGTAGTGGTGGGTATGGAGTTCCAGATGAGAACGCGGTTGCTGGTTGTGTCACTGACAAAAAACTTACCACCGCAGTAATCAGCGTTCATCGGAGTGTTGAGAGTGCCGGCGTTGACGTTGCTGCCGATCGCTCCAATAATGCCGTAGTTATCACCTTGTCCGAGGACAATGTCGGGAGTTCCGACTGCGGCGGTCGGAACGCTGTTGTAAATTTTGACTCGGCTGCTGGCGGAGTCCACGATGAAATACTTGCTGCCAATTGTACCGATGGCGGTGGGTTGATTTAATCCATACTGGGTACCAAGATTTACAGCAAAACTACTGTCCCCAAGGATTAATCCGCCCTCACCACGCAGGGGGACCGGAACATTTTGGCGGATACCGTCGTGATCAAAGCTGACGGTCATGTTGCCGTCGTAGTTGGCGACACTGGGCGGTGAGAAATTGATGTTGAGGGTACAGCTTGATGTAGAAATCACAGAGCCACAGGTTCCGCCCGTGCCTGGATAAGCTCCACCGACAAACGCGAAGTGTGTGGGCAGGGTGATCACGATATTGGTGACGTCTGTGGCGAGGTTTGCGAAATTTAAGGTGACCATTTTCTCATAGGTCGTGCCTGTGGCAACTGAGCCAAACCACGATGTCAAGGTCGTCCCGGAGACCGTGGCAGAGGTTCCACTAAAGCCGGTAGCGCCGTCAGTAGATCCTCCAGTCGTGCTGCCGCCTGTCGTGTCGCCGGTCGTGCTGCCGCCGGTCTTGCTGGCGTCAAGTTTTCTCCCCTTGGTTACAGTGACACTGACTTCGCTTTTACAGGCGGTCAAGGCTGCCAGGAGGGTGGCAGTGCAAATGATCAGAATTTTACCCATGAAAAATCGCATGTAACAGGATGTCCCCCAAGGACTTTTACACTGGATCTTTCGGCAGAAACGGCCTGAGCATTAAAACGTAGTCACCAATGCATTTAAGTCACTGATATTAAAAGGTAAATCCAATAATATTCAGCCTTCAAATTGGGGACACACGACCAAACCCAAATTGATGAATAATTAAGTTTGGGTTTGGTTGTGTCTCTCCGCGTAATTGAAACGAGTTTAAAAATTTAAATTTCAAATAAATCCACCCCTAGACAAACCGCTGTCTCTTCCCTTGATGGTGCAACGATTTCCCGCGTCGCACGAATGAATTCTGCAAGGAGGTCTTTGAGTCTACCAACATCTTTTTCGGATAATCCATAAAGGGCCGTATAGTGATAGTTTGACCCTGGTGGGCGATCTTGCAGTCTTTGATTGGCAATATTTCGCCAGACATTGTGATGACTCACCATGAGCCCAGAAGATTTTGAGTGAATGTTGTGTTCAATGGTTGCGATAGTTTCGCCTTCAAAAGTGACGAGTCCCATCGAGGCTAAATCATTTGCAGCCCGCGCGATTGTCTCGCGAGTGAGATTTAGTCGGGTCGCCAATGACGTCACGGTTCGAAATTTTGGAATGGATGCCAACGTGTGAATGGCCGGGTAGAACCACGTCGCGTAGTATTTAGCTTGTTCTTCTCCAGTTAGTGTTCGACTTGTAGTGATTCGTTCACTGAGTTGTTCTTTGCGGTTCGCAATTTGTCCTAGCTTTTTTTGCCAGTGCAGGCGGTATTCTTGGGTTGCTGAGCGATCCAGTTGAACGAGGCCAGTGACATAATCTAATCCGTCATCATCGAGACCCCACTTGCTTGCAATAGCAAATACCTGCTCGCTGGTTAGCTGTGACGAGCCGGAAAGCACCTGGGAGAGGTAGGAGCTCTGGCAACGGGCGGCTTCGGCCATGCGCCCATGGGCACCGCGGCCTTCCAATTGAATGCGGTCTTTTAGTAAGCGTCGGTAATCTTTGTATTTATAGACATCCATCGGAGAAATCTCCTGCTGCTTTGGTTAGTTTTAATAATAAAATAATGTCATTTTTAATAATAAAAATCTAGAGAACCCGGATGGGATTGCGTAAATAATGCGCATCCCGGGTGCTCTGTTAACGGAAAAAAGTTGAATTTAAAAATATATATAATGTATAGAATATTTCACGAGGTTTAAAATGAGCGTTAAAAATGTTATATTTTGTGGGTTCCTTCTAGCTGGGTGCAGTGCCAGTGGTTCCATCAAGCCAATACCGACGTCCCCTAGTCCAAATTCTCCTGTAGCTGGTGACGATAGTGCACCTGCTCAGCAGCCTCAAGGCACCATCACAAGTTCTGGCGGTTACCTATACGGCTTTGAGACCAACCCTTGGTTTTTGCAGAACACGGAAGAAGTTAAATACTGCATTGATATGGACGAGGAGAATTTTGGGGTATCAAAAGAAAAAGCGCGATCAGCAATCAAGTTCGCAATTGATAGCTGGAAGTCTCAGCTAGAAAAGGTTGAGTATAGTCTATATGGCGAAGATGAGCTCAAACCTTGGCGTCGGCTTCGCTTGGGTACTCAAACGTTCACAGAAGTTTCATGTGCGGATCAGAGTGTTAGCCTAAACTTTCAACTTGGTAAGCTCTCGCCGGTACAGCATGCGCAAGTGGGTGATCCTCGGCGTTATGTCGCCAAAGTATTTGAAACATCTTACGACGAAGTTAACATGCGTGGTGCAGGGTTTATCTATCTTGCGCCAGAGAGTGGACCACTGCGTCCGGACGAGCCAAATGCCGATGAGCACTTTTGGGGGGATGTAAACGGATTTGTTCTCAAATATGTTTTACTACATGAACTCGGGCATGTGTTTGGTTTTAGTCACAGTGACAATGTCATTATGGCTGAAAATGGTCCCCAAATGTTTATAAATAAAGATGTCCTCAAATCACTGGCATCTGATGAATCCAGTGGCGAATTGGTTCTCCAAAAGTTTTTGAGTCATTTGTTTGGATATTCTGAAGATGCATCGGGCGTAATCTACGGCTCGGCAAGTCCAGACGTAAATAAAGAACTATTTGGCGAGAATTCGAACCGTGACCATGCGATTTTCTGCGAACATAAATCAAATGCATACGTAACCTGCAGTATGTATGAAGTTACCTCCAGCGAGCAAGGTGAACGTATCCGAGGAAAAAAGGTAGGTCACATTGATGGCGATGCCTTTTCATATGGAGGTAAGTCTATTGCTAAAGTGAAGATTCCTCGAGCGCAGAATGTGCTGACTATTTCTGATGATTTACACTCTGGCTCTGGTCACACGCCATTGATGCTAGAAACGGCCCGCGCTAATAGATTCTCGATGTCAGGTTTGTATATTTCTGAAGACGGAAAAGTAAAAATACCGATGCGTGTAAGTAGTATGGACGAGTTTCCAATGAGTCTTATGGTTGAGGTTGTCTACAAAGATTCCTTCCAAGTGATCGCTGAGTGACCGCAAAAAAGATGCAAAGAACGGGGAGATCCACTTAGGGGGTTGGATCGAGAATCTGATGCGACCGTTCGCCCTAGGAAGGAAAAACCAATAGCTTTTACCCTGGACCTGGCGGCAGTAGATCTGACACGGGATCAAATGATCGTCAAGTAATGTGCAGATCGAGCGCTTACTTTTCGTCGCGAACATACATCGCCCTCCTTGTTTGTATGGATCGATTGTTTGATAAGCAGCGAAGCCGATTACTTTTGCCAGTGCGTGCGTTCCCAAAGGACAAACACGCGGCCGACGCGCCAGTCGCGTAGGCCGTGGGATCCCCGCCACCCATTGGCAGACAGTTTTAACGACGACCTGTCACTGCTCGCTGTTGCCGGCGAGCCCCGTGATACCGAGGCCCTGGCCGAGCCGCAGCGCCGCGGCCCGCTTCAAGTTGTCCAGCGTTTGCCAGGTTCCAGTCGAATCGTGGGCAACTGCGATGACACTATCTGTATTGTGATTCTCGCGGTACAGATACGCTACCCTGCCAGTTCCATCAGAGGCAATCGCGACCTGTGGATCCAAGAAATATTGAACAGAGGCATCCTTTGTCGCAATCTGTGTCGCCGAGGCGGACCAGTCGTACTGTCCGTTACCTGAGTTAAAAGTCCCGTATTTAGCCTGCAAACTCCCGTCCGCAGACCAATAGACTAGCAGCGCCTTCCCATTATGTACCGAGAATCCCAGCCTGTTACCTGACGGGTAGTTTATGTATGGTATATCTGTCGAAGAAACAGCCATCTGGCTGATCCAACTGCTGCCGTTATTCCACAAGTGGACAATCTGCCATTGTATTGAGCCATTCGCCTCATACTCGCACATGTACACCATATGCAAACCGTGGGCGGAGTTATTGCGATCGAAGTCGAGCGCCACCATGGTCGCGTCCCGGCAATCCGTTGAAGCGTCACTCTTCTTGTTCAACGCGGCCAAAGAGGGGGCGCTCCATGCCCATCCGCCACCAGGGTTGCTGTATGTCCCGTAAATTATTTTGTGAAATGGATCTGTCGAGGTCGCCTTCCGGACACCCACTTGATGGAGCACGCCGGCCTTGGACGCGCTAGCCAAGTTACCCATTGCACCATCGTCATCGTAGGGGTGCAACTCCCCGCCCGCAATCCAGTCCCCCATGCCGCTAAAGGCGGACCCACTGGAGGGGAGCACGTTAAACACGTACCGGTGTGTGTATGGTGGATTCAGCAGACTCCACCCGGTCGCCGGGACAATACGGTATCCGGTCCCGTCGTTGACCGACGCGATGGAAACGGATCCCCTTGGCGGAGAATTGCCCGTGATCAAATTCGCGGCCACGGTAAATGCGTTCCCCGAAAAGCTGCTTCCACCAAGGTTCACGGTCGAGATGACATCACCGCGGAAATCACCGCCGCTGCTCGTGCTGGTGACCGCGACCCACGGCGCAGAGTCCTTGCCGAGGGTCAGCGCCGAATCGACCACAAAGTATCCGGAGGACAACGACGGCGCAAAACTCGCATTGTCCGTCCACGACGATGACGAAACCGGGCCGTACATGTATCCCGCCGCCGAACCGTTCTGGATCCAGTAGGTCAAATTCAAGTCCCCGATGTTTTGTCCACCCTCGCCACCTGCGGCCGGAGTCGCCGTCACTTGCGACGACGCATTGGTCGATCCCGAGGCATTCACCGCAGTCACCATGATGTAATACGTCGTCCCGTTGGAGAGTCCTGTGATGGTGGTTGGACTGGTTGCGGCGGTCGATACCGTCGTTCCGTAAGATCCAGAACTGGTGCCGTATTTCACTGTATAACTTGTCGCACCAGAGGCGCCCCCCCACGTCACCACGCTTTGCGTGTTGCCATTCGTGGCGCTTGAAATCGAAAACGCCCCGGGCGAAGTTGGGGATGGCGTAAGCTCATAAGTGGTCAGTAACGTACAATCTGAAGCATTCCCTGCAGCATCTATTGCTTGACCGTAGATTGTCGTTACAGAACTTGAGACAAGCGTGTTGGTTGTGATGGTATTGTCCCCTAAAATTCCGATCAAGCTCGAAGAAACTGCTGTTGAACATTGACTGTTGCTATACAAAACGATCGAGGAAATTTCGCTGTTGTTTACGACTATATCTGGAGTTGCGTCATTCCCCGGTGAAGTGGGGCTAATTGATATGTAAGCAAGCGAGGGATTTGAAGTGTCGATAACAATCGCTTTTTGCCCCGCAATACTTGCGATGCCTCCAGGCGTTGGCAACGTTAGAATTGCGGTCATCCCAGAGGACCCCTTTACAGAGCCACCATTTAGCGACAATGCTGACCTATTGCGGTAATCGAGATCGGCGGAAATGTCTCCCGTCTTGACTTCATAGTGGAACGTCAAGGTGTTGGTCCCCGACCCGCTAACATAGTAAGCAGCCCTGTCAGTTAGCCCCGTAGCAAGTGCCAACTTTGGTACTCCCGTTACGATAACTGGTTCAGAATACGTGACCGTAACCGTAATGATTTGTCCAATTTTGTAGCTGCCATTTGTCGTTGTCGATGAGACTTGAGAAATCACAGGATTTTTTCCTGCGATGAATTGCGGAGGTGGCGGTGGAGTGTATGCTGCCGAAATGCAATTGGTTGGATCATCAACCGTACACATTCGGTACCTGGCTGCATAGTTAATCGATACTTGTTTCTCGGCTAAGACGGCATCCTCGATGGTGGCAGCTGTGCGATAGGTATCGGCCTCGGAGCGGAACGCCGCATTCACGGTATTAAATGTTGGTGTGTTAGCTGCTTTAATCGCTTCATAAGCCACTTCAGTTGTCGCAGCCGCACTAGTCCCGAGGTTTGTATTCGTACAGTATGCGAGAATACCTGCGGGAATATCGGCTGCGTAGCTTCCAAACACAGTCTCATAGGTTGTCTCAGAAATTTTCTTTGAAGCTTCGGAGTTTGAGACACCCTCCGCCGCAAGGGCATCAAATTTTTCATTGGATTTTTCAATGAGATTTTTCGCCAAAATCGTTATGTCGATTCCCGTTGCGGGAACCTTCGCTTCGATCTGTTGATCAACAGTTCTTCGCACAGACTGGGCTAAAATCAGAATGTCGGCAACAGAGAGAGTTTGATTTGCAATGGCATGTCCCGCTTCTTTGTCACCGTCAATCGCCCTTTTGGACACGATTTCAAGGAGCATAGATCCAATCGACGTGGTGCGATCAATCGTCATGCTGACTAATTTGTCAGACGTGGGAGGCGGAAGTACGGCTCCAAATTTGCCTCCGGTATTCAGTTTAATAGCCAAAACACGCAGGTATTTTTTGGATACCTTCGACTTAAAGCTGAAATCAGCAGTTGGGAAAACACGATTGAAAATCAACGTCTCTTTACCATTACTACTCAATGCAAAAACGGAAATGGAATAGCCAGAACTCGCTGCTATATTAACCCCGCCAATCTGTACAGACTCGTCAGCTGTCGTGAACTCGGTCGGATCTTCTTCTTTGACAGTTCCCGAAACTTCTACGGTATTGTCATTTGACGATGCAGTGGGGGCGCTGTTTTTCCGGCAACCTGCTCCACCGATGGCGACAATCAATAAAAAAATGCCCACCAAGCTTCGCGCAGATCGCGAAACTGAAACCTCAATCAATGACAATAAAAAATGAATTCCGATGAGCTCCTCCTTGAAGGGGAGAGATCGGCATAATTAGTCTAAATGTTTAGCCTCTAAGGCACGTTGAAAACAAGGCGGTTTTATCGATGTAAAATCATGTAATTACTGTAGTTATTAAAATTGCCTATCTCTCATCTAAGATGAAAAGGGGGGGGGGTGATGATGTTGGGGAAAATCAATTTCGATACTCTGGTGATACTGCTGTTCGTCACAACTTGGGGCTTATCTGCGTTTTTAAAAAAAGAGAAGGCCCTAGGGACTTCGCTGGAGAGAGGTTTCGGTTTCTACAATTGGTAGTCAGACGACTTATGACATTCAAATCGTGGGTGTCGATCTCAAACCTGTTAATATTGGCGGTAAGGATTTTGTTTCCGCCCCATTCAAAGGCGTTGACCGGTTTAATGCTGTAAAGTTTGAATTAGGAAAGCCTGAAATTCCAGTGGTTCGCGTTGTAGTGGATGGAGAGGTGTCAGTTGAGTCTCTCGGGGTGACTGTAGCAGGCTTAGCAGGCCCATTAAGGCCTATCAAGCCAGGTCACCTTTATGGTGCACACTGGTGCACGAATTAGCGAGACGTGTGGCCTTCATTGGAATGCCGTGGATCTGCAAAGTGGGATTGCCTCAATCATCAGGACCGTTTGGTGGGATCGGCACTCGCGAAAACCGAGCATTCAAAACTCCACCAAAACCGATGGCTCAGTTCGAATCATTCATTTGCCGGGGCCGGTCATCACCATGCTCCGTGAAATGAAACTTCGGTCTAAGCCAGAATCTCCTGTGTTTGCTGGCCAAGACGGGACTTATCTGCGTTACCCAGCGATTCAAAGTGCGTTTAATCTCGCATTCACAAGTCTTGGGATGCCGTGGAGGTCCACCCACATCTGTCGCCATAGTTTTGGAACTCTTGCTCTCATGGCGTCGCGAGATCTGAGTGCAGTGCAAGCAGCACTCGGTCATAGCGATATCCGAGAGACACAGAGGTACGCAAAAGTGGTGGCTTTAATGGACGGAAAAATCCAAGAGCAGACGGTCGATTTTATCGGTTTGAGTTATTTTGAAGTAACGCCAAAAATGTTGCCATTCAAGAGTCTGACGAGTGCAGCGGCCTTGTAAAACTTGTGGGACGGCCACTCTAAAAATTCACGTATGAAATCACGTATGAAAATTTTTTTACGCCTAAAAGATTTGTGATGTCAGAATGTTAGAAAGAGAATGGCGGCCCCACCTGGAATCGAACCAAGAATTAACCCTTAGGAAGGGCTCGTTATATCCATTTAACTATGAGGCCGTAAGTGGGCGAGGACCGCTCACTAGTCTTCAATACAATATCCAGTCCACTGTCCGCTATCATATAACGCGTACGCATAGAACCATCGTAAAATTTTTGCGTCAGTCGGCATTGGTACTTGGTCAGGCATTTTGTCCGAGATTTTTCCGTCGATCGCGAAACACCAGCCCCATGCTTTCATGGTGGTGTCCGTGATGACTTCAAGCTCGCTACCCTGGCCAAAGATTGCTGTGATCCCAGCCTCAGATCCAGCAAAGGGAATGCTGTGACTGGTAAAACCATCGACCGTAACAAAACCCGCGCTAGAGCCAGGGCTCGCCGTAGGAAGTTCATAGGAAACAACGGCTGAGCTTTTGTCGCGTATAACCAGACTGAGTCCCCATGCAGGCCAAGCGGGGCCCATCAGGCACATTGCGGTCAAAAGTCGGGGTAGGCTTTTAATCATAGGTGTCGGATCATAGGTTCTTGGATTGCCAATGTAAAGTTCTGCCGCTATACAGTAGGGCCCATAGATGTTTAAGCCTAAAATTTAATCAAAAGTTAGGTCGTGCAATTGAAGACAGTTAAACGCCATCATTTAATGCTTATGCGCCCAGGGTTTGAAGCTGCACTAAGAGACGAGTTGTCATCACGGTTTGGCCTAGAGGGTGAGGTGGTTTGTCGCGCTGGCGTTGCGCTACCCGAGTCTGCGAGTTTGCCGGCAGTTAAGGCGACAGTCTTTGCACGTCAGTCCCTGCCACGTGCGCTCCATATCGCGTCTTCAGATATTAATGTCGCTGCGCAAGTGGTGATCGAGCGTATTGATGTGATGACTAAGCGCGGTAATCGGCAAACTGGCGTGTGGACTCTGCATGCGTTTGCGATTGATGATGATGATCAATTAAGGCGGGCCAAAGATATTGCAAAGCTTGTGATGCAACACGTGCGCAGTCATCAAAAAGAGTTTTTGAAACGCTACGTCTCCCCGGAGGATTTTGCCAAAGGAGAGCGTGTCGCATCAGATATCCTAGTGCAGATTTATGTTCCTTCACCCACGGATGTTTGGTTTTCCGCGGGAACGGTGGCCGATGGCGCGTCTGTCTGGGAGGCAGGATTTCAGCGTATGAAAACACTTCCAGGTGCGCCGTCACGAAGTGCTAGCAAACTGGAAGAGGCTTTACTTCGACTTGGTGTTTCTCCGTCGAAAGGTCAGACTGCCGTCGATTTGGGTGCCGCTCCAGGTGGCTGGAGTTATGTTCTGGCGTCACATGGTGCCCATGTTGTGGCGGTCGACCACGCAAAACTGACCGTTAAAAACATGTCAAAGCTCAAAGGTCGAATTGAGCATCTCAGTGAAAACGGGCTCACGTATCTACCGTCTGCGCCAGTGGACTGGATGGTTTGTGATATGGTCATGGGGGCTAAAGACACGCTGAAGGTTCTTAAGCGGTGGCTTGATGCAGAGGCGATGAATCACTTTGTTGTTAATATAAAGCTACCCAAGGCCAACCCCTGGCCTCAAGTGCTCGAAGCCTTGGACCTCATTGGGGGCTACGGTTGGGCCCAGGTCTCTGGGCAACATTTGCTTCACGACCGCAGTGAAATCACGTTACTAGGACGTAAATTTTAAAAATTAACTCAATAAATACAATAATTTATACAGATAGGCGATTTTTTCCTAAAGATCCCAGTTTCCCGTCCGATCTTTTCCTTAAGAGCTCCAATGTCGAGAGCCTAAGGAGGGAATCGTTATGAAATTTGGTATGAAGAAGAATGAGGCGGGCTTCAGTTTAGTGGAGCTCATGATCGTCGTCGGTATCATTGGTATCCTGGCATCTCTTGCCATGCCGAAGATGCAGGTTTTTATGGCTAAGGCAAGGCAGTCGGAAGCAAAGGGCAAGCTCCACTCTGTATATGCCCTGCAAGAATCATATTTTATTGAGAATAATGCATACGGTACAGGTGCTCAAATTGGCTTGAACACGACTGCAGTCACCACGGGATACTACGATAACCCTGTTGTGACAGCAAACGCGGCTACAACGTACACAGGTCAGGTTACTAGCAGGCAAGCTATCTGTTCAGGTGTAGCCGCCGCCGGAGATGTGTGGACCATTAACCAAGCTCAGACTATCTCGAATACTAATAGTGCTTTGTCAGCTTGTAACAAGTAATCGGCCTTTGACCAGCCTACCTTGCGCCATCGTTGGTCGGTCAAGATTTTAGTTTGATCCTGCCCCCCGCAAGGGAGTGGTTAAAATAGAATGGCGGGCGAATGCCCGCCATTTTTGTTTAATGCTCTGCAATCAACACAGGCCTGCGACTTCGCAGCATCGAATGAAATGGCAATTGACCTACTGCAAAGGGCTTTCGACGCCAGGTGCGGTGTCTTCCAAAAATCATCAAATCAGCTTTATTGTCTTCCGCTAATTTTAAAATCGACTCCACTGGCTCTCCTTGTAAGAGCAAGGTTTTAACTTTTCCACCACGAGCTTCCAGGAGATGTTTTCTGCCAGGCGCGCGTTCTGCGAGCTTTGTCTCGACAGATTTCATGGCAGCCGTCCACACGGTGTTGAGATCAAGTGCGCCCTCTGGTGTATGACTTGCAGCAGCTGCAGATGTCAGAGCATCTTTAAGGTCATCTTTGCTGAGTTGGTTGACGTGAACATGCGTTAGCTCCGTGTCGCCTAAAGCGCTCACCCACTCGTAGGCGACAAGAACGCTATTATCACTTTCCTTTTGCAAATCATCGGCGAGAACCGCTCGTAGAGGTTTTTTGTCCCATACGCCGGGATTTCCACGCGGCAATACGAGCACCGGGCACGGCGCATCTGCCATCAGCCCCAAGACAGTCGATAAGCCACGTGGCACGTATTTGTAGTCCTCGGCAGCGCCACCGAGCACAATCAGTTCGGCACCAATCGTGACCGCGTGTGCTCTTATGGATTCCGCCGGGTAACCAAGTAGCACGTCGGTGGAGGGATTGAGTCCCGCCATATGAGTTTGAACCAGGGCCTTAAGTTTGCTTAGGGCAACATCCATGGTTTCATCTTCCACTGCCGAAACAAGGCCGCCCATTGGCCCGCCAAGCATCATTTCCGTTGGCCAAGTTCGACCAACCCAATATTCGCTAACGTGCACGACACTCAATGAAAGCCCAGTGCGTTTTGCTAATTGACCAGCCGCTTTAAGCAGTGGGCCACTTGATTCGTCGAGATTAACAGGAACAAGGATCTTGCCTTTGGGGTTCATAAATCGTTTGGTCATGGGGCCTCCGCTAAAGGGAACCTGAAATTATCTAAGTCCCTTACTTCATTAAAGCAAACTGTCTAAAACTTTGCATCGTTCATTGTCCTGTCAGGGTTTTTGTCAGTGGCGCCAGTGGGTCGCGTTTAAAATATGCAATAAAAACGTGTTATTAAATCTAAATCGAGAGGACCTTTCTATGGTCCAGGTTTTGCTTCGACCATGGGCAATGCTGCTGTAAATGGTGGCAGTAGGGCAGGAGGACGAGGCAATGACAGCTAGGATTTTAAACGTAAGCGCGCTTTTGATGATGATGGTCTTGACCTCCGCGATTCCAGGCTATGCGATGAATCTCCAATCAAACAGTGGACGCTTAATGCGAGGCACAGAATTCTGTGCCCGTTTGGCAAAAACGGTCTCTGTGGCTGCCCAGCACAGTGGATCGTCTCGCTCCGAGGCAGAGCGCTTGTCCAGAAAGTTTGCGCAAAATTTTATTGAGACCATGAATACCGGTCGCGTTGAACCTTACTTGTCTCGCAATGTCCAGGTTGAAGATACCAATCAAGACAAAATCTCAACGTGGTTTTCCGCGTCAGACCTGATTTTGAATGCCGTTGGTTTTAAATCTGAACGGGTGATGCTCCTTGAGACTGTTAATGACTTGCGGTTTGTGCCGCACATAATGCCTAAAAGCCACGTGGTCCTTATGGCTGATCACGCTGGTGACTTGAATAAAAGCCGTCAGGAAATGATTGTCTCAACGGTCACTGCACTTGGCGGCAGAGTCCACGTAATTTGGCACGGATCGCGGCAAGATGGTGAAAAACTAGCTCAGGCGAAGATTCTGGCGAGAATCTCCTTGGCAACAGGTGGTGTTTTCGTGGACCTATCCGATATGGCATCTTGCCGATCCCATTGATCAGCAATACAATCTGACCTTCCTCGTATATGCCAGGAGCATGCGCAGTGGGTCGGATTACTTTTCTTTTGATTTTTTTCGCGATAATTCATTTGGACCAAGCCCTTGCCAAGTCTGACAAGGCGGCTACTAAAACGCTCACCATTGCCGCAGATACTTGGTGTCCATACAATTGTGATCCGTCGAGTGATGATCAGGGCTTTATGGTGGAAATTGTCAGAGATGCACTGGCGGCAAACGACTACCACATGAATTATCAGACAATGCCTTGGACCGATGTTCTTATGGCAACGATATCTGGTCAAGTGGATGGGGTTATCGGAGCTGCGCCATCTGAGGCCAAGGGCTTGGTGCTTGCCGGAGAGCCGGTCGGCCAAAACATGACGTGTTTATACACCCGCGCTGATGATCCATATCGTTTTCAGTCGGGATCATCTTTGCGTGGTCGTCGAATTGGTGCAGCAACAGGATATCTTTACGGCGGAGTCATTGATCAATACATCGATGCCAATCGCGCAGACTATAATCTCGTTCAATTAACGGGAGGCTCCAAGCCGCTGCTCGAGAATTATAGAAAGCTGACGGATCGACGGGTCGATACTTTAGTGGAAAATTACTTGGTCATGGAATTCATTATAAAAAAATACAGATTCAAATCAGTTCGAGTAGCTGGGTGTGATGAACCTGGATTCCTGCATGTGGCTTTTTCCCCGCGCCGCCCAGATGCCGGACGGCTCGCGGAATTTATCAATGGCGGCATTCGTGATCTGCGCCGTTCTGGACGTCTACAAGAGATCTTGTCGCGGTACAAAGTATCTGACTGGAAAAAGTAAAAACGCGTTCATGGTCTTTCGATGACAACAAGTGTGGCGTCATCTGCAACTTTGGATGCGCCAACCTCATGTGCGTAGCTAGCCCAAATCTGATCACAAAACTGGTTCGACCCTTTGGAGGCAGCACCTGTCATGATGTCTTTGAGCCATTTTTTACCCAGTGGTTCTTTGGTTTTTGGTGACTTATTTTCAATTAACCCGTCCGTGTAAAGTGCGATTTTGTCACCTGGCTTTAATGTCATACTGTGCTCTTCAACATCCAAATCTCTTCCAAGCCCCAAGACGTCACCGCGTGCGAGCAGTGTTTTGAGACGTTGAGATTTAGCCAATCTTTGGTCCTGGTCAGACTTAGGAATGAGCACTGGCTGGAGATTTCCGGCATTAGAAAAGACGGTCTCGCCGGATTCTTCGTGAATGCGAAAGATTAGAAACGTCATGCAGGCGAGCTTTGAATTCATCTCGCACAAGATATCATTGATGCTTTTCAAAAATCTGGACGGTGACACTGGGTTCGCTTGAGCCGCTTCAAGCTCCATATCGATACTTCGACTGACAGAAAATGCTACAGCCGTAACGAGTGCAGCTGGAACTCCGTGCCCTACTGCATCGCCTAGCATGACGTACGTATAGCCGTGTCGACGATAGCATCCCCACCAATCGCCTCCACATTCGCTTGCTGGAATAAATCGTCCCTCAACTGCAGTAACATCTTGTTGTGTCTCCGATGCTTTTGGAAAAAACGATTTTTGAACAAGAGTGGCGACTTCTAGCTCTTTGTGTATTCGAACCTCTTCAATGCTGGCGAGGTTGCCGTGCAGAACAAGTCCTGTAAGGCCACTTAGCACCAAAGAAAAAAGCGGTAATACAAATGAGTATGCGACACCTGTGAACACGAAAAGGCCGATGGAGCCCGCCATCAAAACGATGGCTGTGATAGAGATAGCTGCCAGGGCTAGTCCTGGTTTTAAGAGAGCAGCCATAACAAAACCTGTGATCGCAAATAGCAGAATCATGAGTCCATAGTCATCTATCTCAGTGAGCCAGTTCCCGGTAAGAGCACTATTTAGCATTGTGACGAGGACATAGCCGCCGGGCAGTGATCCAAATGGGGTTTCGTGATGGTCCGTGCTGCCCGTGTACATTGCGGGAAGGATAACCACATAGTCGCCTGGCTTAACGACAGATATGTCTTGTGATTTTTTGGCGCGCTCGACAACGGCCAAAAGCGAATACGATGCCTTTTGATATGTTTCTTTTGGAAAAAAATTAACAAGTATTTTCCCGTCGCTCGACACTTTAACATTATGTTGATTAACCGATAGAGTGCGGCCTGCGAGCGAGACATCGTCTATCATCGCGAGCGATGCGTGAGTTAAAAGTCCCTTTTCACTAATTGATATCACCGGTGATTGCCGGTGATCGCCTTTGTACTCATTATGTCCAAAGGCAAAAAACGATTTAAGAAGCTCCGGGCTCGCGCCGTAGGGTGTGCTTTTGCTGACCCAGGATGCTGCCGCCGGATGCGCGGAGCCTATGATGATGGTTTTTTGTTGATTGTCTTTAAATAAGGCATCTGGAATAGGGGGCCGGTAGGCGATCTCACCCGGGTATGTGAACGCCTGAATCACTGTTTTCGATGCCGTAGATTTTAGGCGCTTGGAGAATGTTTCAATCTCGGAACTACTGTACGAGCTATCAAAAAGTTTACTGATCAGTATTTTAGTGTCTGGAGTCTCAGCAATAGCACTGATCACAAGTCCCCAGATATCAAGAGGGATGTCCAAAGCCTTCAGGTAGGCGGCTGTTCTATTGTCGAACGAGAATATTTTGATGCGAGGATCAAGCTTCTGTGGCCTGATCTTTTCCCGAGCCATGAATGCAATTGGATGGAAAATTTTCTGATCAATCAATCTTGTAACTGGCGTCAACGTTAAAGCCTGAAGTCCAATGACGGCGACCACTAAGGGTACGATCAATGTAAGCACAGACCGTCGAGGCGTTTCAATTAATTTTGATATAACAGAAGCAAAAAGAGTCCGAAAAGTTCCAATGATATTTATCAACTATCCGCACTCCAGTTTATTAGGACAAGCTAACGACAAGACCATTATTCTAAAATTTTAAGTTACCTTGGTCTTGGTAGTCAAATTATCAACCTACAGCCGCTTAGCGAATAGCTATCGAATAAAACAAGCTTTATCGCAGTATGTTTGGTTCGGCTAAACATGCCGGAGCGTTTACTCGCTGACATAGCTCATTTATAATCTAAAGTACGAATTTAGAAGATATTTTTAAATGAAATAGAAGCGGGGTCCTGTGTATGAAGATCTCTTTAACAAGATCGGGAGAGGAAATGCTGATTTCTTTTCGCGGTGATTTTACTGAAGACTGCGAAGAAGATCTGCGATCTTTGTTAGATAAGATCGAAGTTCCATCCGTTGTTTTTGAAACTGAGCGTGTTGAGTTGATTAACTCGCTTGGCGCCAGGCATTGGATTGGTTTTATTCAGAGTTTAACCAAAAAAGTAAAGTCGGTAAGGTTTCGCAAATGCTCGCCGGCTTTTGTAGAGTCTTGCAATACTTATCCCAAGTTTACGCCCAAAAATTGCGTCGACAGTGTTTTTGTCCCGGCGCGTTGTGATTCCTGCGGTGATGTTGATCCGTTGCTGGTGCAGCAAGATCAGTTTTCGAATGATAGTCCCTTTGAAGGAGTTAAATGCTCCAAATGTAGTGGTCAGTTACAGCCTTCGGTTGAGCTTGATGAATATCTTCAGGCGGTGAGGTAGTGCCGCGATGATTGAGCTTGAAAGTATAAAGAAATATTACAAGCTGAATGGTAAAGATGTCTTGATCCTTAAAGGCATCAATTTATATATCGCCCAGGGTGAATTTGTTTCAATTATGGGTCCTAGTGGGTCCGGAAAATCAACGCTGTCAGCTATTCTGGGCTGTCTTTCAACCCCGTCTCACGGCAAGTACGCGCTCAATGGTCAGGATGTGACATCGCTCGACGGTAATGCCCTGGCGCGTCTTCGTAATCAGTCTATTGGTTTCATATTTCAGGATTTCAATTTGCTTTCGGGCCTTAGTGCGGTGGAGAATGTGGAGCTACCTCTTGTTTACGGCGGTATGACTTCAAAAGCCAGACGTGAACGCGCGATGGAGTGTCTAACGGCTGTTGGCCTTGAAAACAAGGCTTTCAATCGCCCGTTTCAGTTGTCCGGCGGACAAAAACAGCGTGTTGCGATCGCTCGCGCGTTGGTGAATCATCCTAAGTTTTTATTTGCCGACGAACCTACTGGGGCGTTGGATAAAAAAACAGGTCAAGAAATTCTTGGTATCATGCAAAAATTAAACATGATGGGCCATACAGTCATTCAGGTGACCCATTCGCCCTCCGATGCTCTTTATTCAAAACGCATTCTTCATCTTGTGGATGGCAATATTGTCAGAGAAGAGACCGTTGAGAAGCCAATGATCGGCGTGGGAATAAATGACAATGCCTCCGCTCATGAAGAAGTGGTTGCGAAAATGTGGCGTGTGGCGCAATTTGCCCCTGTAGTCGGTGATCGGGATGTTCGTGCCATTCAAACATTGATTCAGGATTCAAAATCTCGGGACTCTCTAATTGCAGCTGCAAGAGCTATTGTCCGCTGGGACGGGGCTGACGTCGCAGCCAGTGTGGAAATCTTGTTTTCGTCGGCTGATTGGGTCGTGCGTACAGAAATCGTAAAAAATCTCAACCTTAGACCTCAGAATGAGTCAATTCCCTACTACGTGCGCGCACTTAGTGATGAAAATCCTTGGGTTCGACATGTTGCGATCACGGCACTTAAGGATATTGACCAGGAGCATATCTCCAAAGAACTTCAGGAAAAGGTGGTGTCTTGTCGATTTGATAGAGATGAGCGAGTGCGTGCCACCGCCGTCTTCATTATCGGCAAGTGGTCGCTTGAAAACAAGGAATTCATCATGAATGATGTTCTCACTGATCCTGACAACCGCGTGCGCGCCAACGCAGTCGAATGCATTCAAGGTCTAAGCAACCAAGATAAATTCCTAGATCGCTTGATTGATATGGCGCGTAATGATCGCAACAACCGTGTCCGTGCCAATGCGGCACTGATTGTTGGTCGTTACAACGATGAAGTGGCGTCCGAAGTTGCAGAAGACATGCTTCGTGCTCAAGATGTCTTGATGCGGTCTTCTGGGGCATGGTTGATGGGTATGCTCAGGTCTAAGCGATTTAATCACTCTCTTTTGAATCAACTTAAGGTTGAAAAAGAAGAGGTGGTTCTGAACCAACTAGTGCGTTCTCTTGCAAAGATTTCAAGGGATCAATTTAGTCTGAATGAACAGGTGGCAAGTGCTTTGAGTCGTTCTCAGGAGGGCGCGTAGAATGGCGTCGCTCTTGGTCATTTTCCGTTTGGCATTGGCAACTCTCTGGGAGAACAAGCTTAGATCGACCTTGACGCTTGTCGGGATGGTGTTTGGGAATGCTGCAGTCATTGCGACACTCAGTAGTAATGACGGAGCAAAATTATATATTGCTAAGCAGTTAGCAAGCCTTGGCAATAAGTTAATGACAGTCGAGCTTGGGCAGGTCTCCCTAACTGAATCCGATCTGAGTGTGATCAGACGGCAGGCAGACGAACTTGAGCTGGCTGCACAAGAAAAGGTGGTCGGATCGGGTGTGGCGCGATTTGAAGACAAAACGGTTGATGTTCGCTTGTTATCAGCTGATGAATCTTATTACCGCGTCCTCAACTTAGATCTTGAACAAGGTCGCATGGCGACGACTTCAGAGTCTGAGACGTCTGCTCCAGTTGTCATTCTAGGACAGCGTATCCGTAACGCTTTATTCGAGGATCGCCCTTTCATGAATCATAACATTTCCATCATGCTGGGGGATAACTCGCTGGTTTTGCGCGTGATCGGTTCTTTTCGCGAAAAAGGTGGAGCGGCTGGGACTGAGCTCGATGGCAGTATTTACATTAGCCCGTCACTTGGTGCAAAAATTTCCTCATCAAAAGGCGGCAAGCTCATTTTGCTTCTAAAAGATGATAATCGTTCAACGATCGCCAAGTATCAGGTGAAATCACTTCTTGCGCCAAAGTTTGGTGAACAGATACAGATCGCAGATGCCAGGGAAGCAATAGAAAAGACCAAGGCAATCTGGAGTAAGCAAAACCTTGTCGGGATTTGCCTAGCCGGCATTAGCTTACTTACCGGTGGTGTGGGCATCATGAATATTATGTTGCTGTCGATTCATCAGAGGCAAAAAGAAATCGGTCTTCGCAAAGCGGTGGGAGCTCAGAATTCTGAAATAGCCGTACAGTTTTTAATGGAAACCGTCATTATATGCATCTTGGGTGGTGTGATAGGCGTAATCGTTGGCTGGATGTTTGGGAAACAAGTCGCAAGTATGCTTGGTGACTGGGAAGCCAGCATGTCGTTGGTCAGCGTCGCTGTCGCCCTGGGTTTTTCAGTTTTGACTGGGGTTGTTTTTGGCGCCACACCGGCAATGCGGGCGGCTCGCATAGATCCATATGATGCTTTGAGAACGGGGTAATTCATGTCTACCGGAAATGATGTTCGAGGCCGTAAAGTAAGCAGTGTTGTATGGGACAAGATGATTGTGGCAGGTCTCTCTGCTGTTGTCTTGATAGCTCCAGCTTGTTCAAAGCTAAATTCTCTCAAAGCGACCGTGGGTCATCGACTTGGTCTATCCGATGGTAAGGCTTCATCGACGTCCCAGGAAAAGGATACGGTTAGTTCAAAGGATTTGATTTATAGCTATTTTCCCGCAAAAAAAACCACGATCTCCGATTCGATCGTTTTCGATGGGAAGCTGGAAGCGGCAGAGAAAGTTGAGCTTAGAGCCGACAAACGAATGCGTCTTGGTCCTGCGAAGTTTAAAGTTGGCGAGCAAGTGAAGCGTGGTAGTATCCTCTTTGTTGTGGACACTAAAGAGCTAGAACAGAAAAGAGTTGAGAGTAAGGAACGGGTTGATCAGCTTAATGTGGACATCAAATCGTCTCGCGCGCAGTTTGCTTTCGCAGCAAAGCAGTTAGAGCGCAAAACCGGACTTGTTAAAAAAGGTATCGCTGCGCAAAAAGAGCTGGAGGAGGCTGAAAAAGCCTTCGTGGCTGCTGAAGCTGATCTCAAAACAAAAGAGCTCGAGCTCAGAAAGGCTGAGCGAGAGTTAGCGACTGCGGCTGAAAGTGTTACTGCGGCTAACATTGTGAGCCCGATCGACGGAATCATAGCCAGCACTAGCAACGGTGGTGATGATGTGAATCAAGGACAACAATTGGCCTTGGTCGCAAATCCCCGGGAACTGGCCGTTTCAATCCAGGTTGATGAAATCAGGGTGACGAAATTCAAGATTGGACAGTCGGTCGATATTACTATCGATGCTGTACAGGGCAAGAGCTTTAAAGGTCTGATCAAGAGTATTGATGCCTCATCTCAGCGTGGAGGTGCCATGAGTCAATACAACGTGTCTGTTTCCTTGCCGGCGGAAACGGTTAAGTCCAACGGCCTACGGGTTGGATACTCAGCAAAGATCAGCGCGGTCTTTTCTGCTAAGGAAAACGCTATTGTCGTGCCTCGTGCAGCATTGAAGCAAGAGGGGTCGCAGTATTTTGTTCTGGTGGCTGATGGGCGGGGCAAAACCCCGACAGCTAAAGCTGTGAAGATTGGAGTTCAAACAGATCTCGAAGCTGAAGTGAGCGTGGGTATCAAGGCTGGAGACTTTGTTGTGGTCAGTCAGAAGTCAACAGGAGGGTCATAATCATGAAGCATCTGGTTGTTGGTCCAGTTTTGTTTTTGTTCTCTGGTTGTGCCCTGTCGTTTTCCAGCGTCATCATGGCGGCAGAATCATCGGCCTCTAGTAAGCAGTCTTCCCAGGCAAAACCTGTGACGCAGATTAATGAATCAAATTACGTGGAGCTTTTAAAGCCTCTTGATATTTATGCGCCCCCTGCAGGTGCTAAAAAGCTTGTATCATTGCCGGAGCTTTACCAGCTGGTGCAAACCCGCGGCCTTGCGCTAAAAGTCTCGCGAGAAACCTTTAATGCCGCGAGACAAACGGTTAAAACAGAGGATGATAAAAAAATTCCCGTCGTAGCGTTTGATGCGGGTCATGACCAGAGGTGGTCGAAGACCCTTAGTGATTCTGACATGTTCGATGATTATTCCGATCGTAAGCAGGAGTCAGGTTCCAGGTCGCTTGGCAGTCGCGCCGGATTCTCGCTGACAGGCAGTCCAGCGAGAGGTGTTAATTATAAGGTGTCTTTTCCGCAATTGGCTTACGCCCAGACAATGCCATCGAGTTCAAGCTCAAAGCCTCCTCGTCCTGATAATGCGGCTTTTAACGCCAGCCTCGATGTCTCTCTTTTACGAGATAATCCGTTCTCTTCTGAAAGCTTGAGCCGTAAACGAAATACGCTGACGTTAGCCTCTGCTCGAGAGGCATTCAAGATGGAGACTATCTCAAAGCTTGCTGATGCTGAGTCCGCCTTTTATGGCTTGATTCAAAAATATTTACAGCTCTCGGTTCAATATCGGTCTCTTCTTCTGGCGAGGGCTCTCCAATCTGATGTGAAAGAAAAGATTGCAGCTGGCGAATCCAGCGCTCTTGAGGCAACCCGTGCTGAGCTGCAGACTTCTCAGGCTGATACTGATTACATGTCCTCAGAGATTGAGTACGAGGCAGCAGTGGCAGAATTCCGCAACAGTCTTGCATTTGACGACGTAGAGGGTCAGGGGGTTTTTCCAGATCCCAAGGCCTTGAATGTTGATGTGGAAAACTTCAAGAACCCCCAAGAGGGTCTCAGCATGATTGGGTCGGGCAATCCCTCAATCGCATTGGCAAGAATTAATCGTGAATTGGCAGAGATTGATCTGAGCCTAGCGCGCGTATCGACGATGCCAAGCTTATCATTCACAACCAGCTACGGAAACGCCGCACCAGGTGACGGTTGGGGTAAGACAGCTGTCGAGGCTCTAAAGCCCAATGATCGAACGTTCTCCATGGGACTGTCATACTCGCAAGTGTTGTTTAATGACTCGAGTAAAAACTCTCTTCAACAATCCATTGTGGCAAGTCAGAAGGCGTGTTTTGCCGAAGATGAGGCAAAAAGAGGTGTTGAGAAAGAGTACAATGCGCTCATTAAACGTCTCGATATAGGAAGTCGCCGATACAAGATTGCAAAAATTTCCCGCGAAATTGCAGAAAAGAAGCTTAATGCAGAATACGAGCGTTTCAAAGCTGGGGAATCCAGTGTGCGTAATGTGATCGACTCGCAAACGGAGGTGAACGGGGCCCGAATCAGTGAGATCAGCGCTCGTGTCGACGTACTGTCTAGCATTGGTCGCATGCGCTCGTTGCTTGGTCGTTTGCCTGATGGCGTTTCTATGACTTATGGTAAATGAATTTCTGATCTGTATCAGACTTAGGAGTTTCTCATTTTTAAATCAGGTATGAGAATATCGGGAATCAAATGTGCTTCGGGCTCTTCTGGCAAGATTCTTTTTTTAGGAATCGTTCTCGCCATTGGAACAGAGTTGCTGGCTGATGAATCACGCAGCGCAAAACAGATGGTTGCCATCGGTGATCCGTTTGAATTACCGACCAAGCCTAAATCCTGTGTTATTCAGGATGATCTCCGTGTCGCGTCCCGGATTTTTGCAGCGCAGTACCAGGAGGTCAGGCCTGAGTATATGTCACTAATTGGTTCTTTCAATGTGACTCGTGGGCAGTCCGTGAAAAAAGGCCAGCTTTTGGCGACTGCTGTAACCTCGAATTTGGAAAAAATGCGGGAAATTTATCAGGATTATGCTCAGCTTTATCTAGGTCAATTACGCATTGCGACCAATAGTCGAAAGGTCGCTGAGGCCAGGCGCGAGCGTATCAAGAATCTGACTGAAAAAGGGGTTATGGCAGCATCAGAGCTGGAGCAGGTGGACAGCGCTGTCGTATCGGCAAAGCAAGTTGAAGAGCGTATGCAGCGCGGACTTGAGTCAATGCAGAAAAATGTAGACACCTACTCTGTGCAGATAAAACAGGCCAATTTCTTTAGTGCAATTGACGGTGTGGTGACCGAATTGATTGTGGATCCGAAGAGTCTGTCCGGTAACCTTATGGTGATGGCGGGCACGGTCATTGCAAAAATTGAAAAGCCCGGCAGATATCGGGCGGAGGCACAGCTTTTTGATAGTCAAGTACATGGCGTTGCAACTGGAATGAATGCAACCGTAACATTGCCGGATGGGAATACTATTGTCGGGAAAGTTACAGAGGTGTCGACGTTGCCAACGGAGAAGAAAGTGGAAATGTCGGGGTACTCGTCCTACTCGTATCAAAATGAAGGCGATGGGAAGGCAAGTGGAGGGCTCACGTTTTACCGCGTAATTGTTGAGTTTGACAGGGCGGGAGCCATCTTGCCACCAAACCTTTTGGCGGATGTTAGTATTATCAAAAGCACCCATCAGGCAAAGTTTTGTTTGCCCTGGAATGCTATTCAGATTGTTGATGGTAAACCGTCCATTCAGATCCTTGAGGACGGAAAAGGATGGTCTAGAATTCCGGTAAGGCTAGGAAAACGGGGCAGGTACGATGTTGAGGTAGAAACGCCTCTTGCTGGCTCTACCGTTGTAAAATCAAAAATTTGGTAATTTACATGCGTTCAGGCGGTGTTATGCCAAGTAGCAAGAGCCCTTGCCGTAGGGTTTGTGCAAATGCAGAGATTAGACTTAACCGCATACAGATCAAGTCAGAGCTGTCAGCCTTGAGTACTGGCACATCGCTATAGAAACGATTGAAAGCCTTGCACATATAATAGAGATGCGTGCAAAGATGGCTTGGTCTGTATTGCTCGGTGGCATCCTGAACCACGGAATTGAAGTCGTAAATGGCGCGTAATAATTCGTGTTCGCTCGTTGCTGTAAGGTTGAATGAGTTTTGCTTGATGTCGATCGCGCTCCAAGGTTTGTGACCAGAATCAGCTGCTTTACGCAGAATCGACATCGTTCTTGCATAGCTGTACATCAAATATGGGCCTGTATTTCCTTCGAAGCTTAACCAATCTTTCAGGTTAAACACGATTTCCCGGGCTGGGTCAGCCTGAAGCATTCCATACTTCAAGGCGCCGATGCAGAGTCTTTTAGCCGTTTCATTGATTTCGTCTGTTGGCCATTCCTCTTTGTATTTATCAAGAATTTGATGGAGCTCTGACAAAATCGAGTCTTTTAGACGCATGAACGGAACAGTGTTTCCTGCTCTTGAGCTCATTTTGCCCTCCGGCAAAACGACCATTCCGTAGCTTAAGTGATAACATTTCGATGCTTGTGAAAAGCCCATATGTTCAAGGGTTTTAAACACCTGTTTAAAGTGATGGTTTTGCTCATTGGCAACAACATAAATTGAGCGATCAATTTTGAATTCTTCGAATTTTCGCTTGGCAAGTGCTAGGTCCTTAGTGGCATACAAGGTGTTGCCGTCACGTTTGCGAACCAGCATAAACCCTAGTTTGTCATTTGCCAGATCAGCGCCAATGGCTCCTTGATCTTCCTTAAACACTCCTTTTTGCAAATATTCACTGACGATTGTTTGCGATTCTTCGCTAACCTCGGATTCGAAGAAATCGCGGTCAAACTCTGCACCGATCCATTTGTAAATTGACTTGTAAGCATCAAGCGACCAAGTGCGAGTTTCTTTCCATAGTTGATACCATTCACCGTTTTTGCTCTCAATCCCGGCTAGAATTTGGGAGATTTCGCTGTCGTAACGCAATCGATCTTCGGCGCTGGCCTCATCTAGTGCTTTTGTTGCTTGGACATAGATATCTCCGAGCCATGCACCTTTGTCGTCATTTGTTGAAGGGCTTTTTCCCAGTCGCTTCATCATCCAAAGACATTTTGCTATGTGGGTGCCCTCGTCGCCAAAATAATTGGCGGCGACCACATGATAGCCGCAGTATCTAAATAGCTTCACCAGACAGCTGCCAAGACACACATTACGAATGTGCCCTACATGGAACTCTTTATGAGTGTTTGGCTGAGAGTATTCGATCATCACGCGCGCCCGGCTGTTTTCTGGCGCAATAGGATACTGAAAGGCATGGCCAGACAAGACGTTGGGAACAATCGAAGCTGCCATTTTATTTTTGTCGACGTAAATATTGCAGAATGCGTTCACCGTCGAGGATCGACTAATCCAGCCGCTGGAGTCTTTTTGCAAAGCTTCAGCGATCGCGGTTGCTACCTTGGGTGGTGGAAGTTTTAGAGCTTTTGCAAAACGGAAACAAGGAAGTGCAAAGTCCCCCATGTCATCCTGGGGCGGTTTTTCAAGCATACTGAAAATATCAGACACTGAAATATTTAGCGGTTCAGCTGTATTCAAGCCGGATAGTGTCGCAAGAATGGTTTGCGCAAGATAGTCCTTGCATGGATCTAGGGAAATGCTCATTGAGGGCCTCTCAATAACTGACATCACTCGGCAATCGAGCATGAATGACGCGGATAGACTTTAACGTGTGGGGACATTAGCAAATTTGGGTGGCGCAGGGTAGTGGATTTAGCGAGCAATTATGGCATTGAGGTCGGATGGTTAAGTCTTTCGAGTCTCCTGGTTCCAGTCGCCGTGAGGACGCCACATATCTGCGGCAGACGCCTCTACTGGAGCCTATCATGACGGCGATGATGCTTAAGGAGGACTACCATGAATCACGAAGAAGAAGATCGAGTTGCCTCGTGTTGGAGTGCAACCCATGCGCCACTTGGACCCGTGGCGGTAAAAATTGAATGTGCCTTGGGACGAGGTTTCACGGGGATCGTCATTATCGGCAACGCGGGTCAGGTGTGTGAGGACGGAAAGGAGCGCGCAAAGGCTGCTCTCGAGCGCCTGGGGTGGTCTGCACCAGCCCGCAAGATTCTTATCAGTGTCAGTCCTGGTGACCTAAAAATTGATCAAAGTCATCTCGATCTGTGCATGGCTGTTTTACTCGCTCAAATTACGAGGGATACGCCGTGGTCAATTGACCTGTCTCAATGGTTACTCGCCGCTGAAATCGGCTTGGATGGGCAGCTTCGACCCGTGAGCGGGATTATCGGGTGGGCCGCAGCTGCCAAGGCCGCAGGACTGCAGGGGCTTGTGGTGGCGGAGTCGAATCTACAGGAGTTGAATTGCTTAAAACGAGTTTCGGCTGAGCTCGGAGGGCAAGGAGTCGATAATCTGCAGTGCTTGGGGTTTAGCTGTCTGGATGAAGTTTTAAATTGGCTCGAGACAGGCGTTTACGAACCAAAGGCCGACGCCGTCGAAAGTCTCCCATTAGTGACCAGCGCCACAGACTTTGATGATATGGATTTGTCGGAGGATTTGAGGCTGGTCGCCATGGTGGTTGCAGCAGGAATGCATAGTGTTTTACTGAGAGGCTCGCCAGGAACGGGTAAAAGCATGTTTGCGCGCCGCATTAGCAGCATTCTTCCAAAGATGGGTGTGCTTGAGCATTTTGAAGCCTTACGGACTCATACGGCAAATCAACGCCAGGTTGATTCTTCTATCCTGTCTGGAGTTCCCCCGTTTCGCGCGCCCCACCATTTTACGTCGTTATCGGCACTCTTGGGGAGCCATCATCATCCTGGTGAATTAGCTTTGGCTAGTGGTGGTGTTTTGTTTCTTGATGAACTGCCTGAGTTCCGTCGCGATGTTTTGGAAGGCTTACGAGAACCTCTTGAAACCGGAGAAATCGCTGTTAGCCGTGCTGCTGGTGCCGCCATATGGCCGGCCAGAGTGCTCTTCGTCAGTGCCGCCAATAACTGTCCGTGTGGATGGTTTGCCAGTCGCAGGCGAACTTGTCAGTGCCCACCATCCCGTATGCAGGCTTATCGAAATCGCCTCTCAGGTCCACTGCAGGAACGCATCGACATTCATATCAACATGAACGAGCCGGCTGACCAACGCGCCTCTTTGTTACAAGCTCCAATTTCACGGAAAGATCAAACGCGGACAATGCAGCAGTACGTCGTGAGGGCCCGTGAGCGGGCTGGCCAAAGATCCGGTTTTACGGGTGTCTTGCATAATAGAGATATTCCCGCTGCGAAAATATTGGACACGTTTGGTCTGGAGCTCGCGGTGGCTGCAAACATGGTAGAAGCGGTCATGCCGACTTATACCAGTGCGCGCTCGTTGGTGCGCTGTTTGCGTGTTGCCAGAACGTTAGCAGACGTTCAGGATCGGGACGCTGTTTGGACCGAGGATCTCAAAATGGCATGGAAATGGCACTGTTTGAGTGCTGCACGGGAGAGGGGAGAGATACTTCCTTTGTGAGGGTGCTGTATAAAAATAAATCAGGAGTCTGCTCGCTCTGTTGAAAAGTGATACGTTGCGATGTATATCTTGTGAGAACTTTTCGCAGATTGATGTTCATAGTCCAACCCTCGGAGTTTTAAGCCCATGGCCCTTATCCCTCTTCGCGTTCTCCTCGATCATGCAGCCGAACATAACTACGGCGTGGCGGCGTTCAACGTCAACAATATGGAGCAGATCCAGTCGATCATGGAGGCCGCTCACAAGACCGATAGTCCTGTCATTGTTCAGGCTTCACGCGGTGCGCGTTCTTACAGCCAAGACGCTTATCTGCGACATTTGATGCTCGCAGCCGCTGAATTATACCCACACATTCCGATCGTGATGCATCAGGATCACGGCAATAGTCCTGCGACCTGTTACTCAGCCATCAAACAGGGTTTCACTTCCGTGATGATGGATGGTTCTTTAAAGGAAGATGGTAAGTCCCCTGCAGATTTTGACTACAATGTTCGCGTTACAGCTGAGGTGGTTAAGGTCGCCCACGCGATCGGCGTTTCGGTTGAGGGAGAGCTTGGTTGCCTTGGCTCCTTGGAGACAGGAAAAGGTGACAAAGAAGACGGACACGGGTTTGAAGGCACGTTGTCTCATGACAAGCTTCTTACGGATCCAAATGAAGCCGAAGATTTTGTTCGACGAACCAAGGTTGATGCTCTTGCAATCGCGATTGGTACATCACATGGAGCTTACAAATTCACTCGAAAGCCCGATGGCAAGATTCTCGCCATGGAGCAAGTTGCAGCGATTCACAAGAAACTTCCGAATACACATCTGGTCATGCATGGGTCGTCGTCGGTTCCACAAGATTTACAGGATTGGCTGAATAAATATGGCGGCAAGATGAAGCAGACATGGGGAGTTCCGGTTTCGGAAATTCAAGAGGGCATCAAGCACGGCGTTCGTAAAATTAACGTCGATACGGACAACCGCATCGCGATAACTGCCGCCATTCGACAACTCTTCGCAGAAAAGCCTGAAGAGTTTGATCCTCGCAGCTATCTAAAGCCTGCAAGATCTGCGATGGCCAAAGTTTGCGAAGATCGTATGGTTGCCTTTGGACAAGCGGGGATGGCATCGAAAATTCGTCAAGTGACTCTTGAAGAAATGGCTAAGAAGTATCTTCTGTAATTGAAGTCGACGCAAATAGATTGCCCCGGAGCTCCTTTCAGAGCTCCGGGGCAATGTTTTTCTCAGTTAAAGATTTGAGTCGCGTACCAGGCGCCATTTGAACGCTGAGCAACACCTACGCCAATATGCTGGAAGTTGCCAAGCATGTTGCGACGATGTCCTGAACTGTTCCACCACATGTTCGCAAACGCTTCAGCTATGCGCTCTGCTGCGGCATCATCTTGCCCTGTACGACCAGCCATTCCCGTGTAGGCGACGTTCTCACCGCGCATACTTCTACTTTCATTAAACTCAGTTCTGTACACGCTCTGACGGGCGGAAGGAAAGCCTGAATGACCAATAGATCCAGAATTGGATTGCTTTTTACTCCAGTCACGGGAGACGAAAGATATTTTACTGTCATGTGATAGTGGGCTCATTCCTCGACTTTGACGATATTTATTTGTCTTTTCTGTGATGAGACGTTCGACCTTACACACAAAATCCTCGGCCTTGTAGCAGTCAGAGCTAACTGGCTGAGAAGTTGATGTCGTCGATGTCGTGGTGCTTGAGTTTGTAGATTGTGGCAGGGTTGCGGTTTGGCCGTTGGCATCGGCACCAATTGTCTGGCCGTTTGACGTCGTTCTTCTGGAACTTCCCGTGTTGGCTTGCTGTTGAGGTAAGCAGCTAGTCATTAAGCTGCTAGCCATCAAACTTAGGCAGACTAGGTGGCGTGCGTTTCCAAATGAGAGCATGGGAATCCTCCGATAAGATGACGGCAACAACTGGGCACCGGAGCTCACTCAGCAAATCATATGCCAAACACATTGCGCTACTTAAATCAATAAATACAGATATTTAGATCCAACCCTCCCCCGCTTTTGCAATATTTTTAGACACTTCGTCGAGCTCTTTGACAGGCAGTGTGGCAGATGATCGCCTAATTAGCTGAATTTACAGTCGGATTAAAAGTCAGCTGTCTTGGTATAGGGGTTGCTCCAACGGCTCCAAGGTTTCGTGTGTCCTGCTCAACCAGATTCGGAGTGATGATATGGCTTTCCTATACCCAAGTACCAAGAACACAGAGGTCGTTTTCGCAAGCCAGGCTGAGGAGCAGGTTTATAAGTTGGCTGACGAGCTTCCTGATTCTTGGCGCGTATACTACTCCGTGACCCTTTCAATGAAAGATGAACGCGAGGGCGTTAAAGATGGTGAAATTGATTTTGTCTTTTACCATCCATCTCATGGCGTGATTGTTTTCGAGGTAAAAGGCGGACGAATCAGCCTCGATGGTAATACGGGCAAGTTTTTTTCAATTAATCGCCATGGCCGATCGTTTTTGATTAAAAATCCGTTCCAGCAAGCGATTACGTGGCGTAATCGTTTTGTGCGTTTTTTACGAGCTCAGAACGTTAATGTTCCTGTTAGCCACGCTGTTTGTTTCCCTGGCGTGGATGAAGCAGAGTTTCCGGTGCATTCAACTATTGAACAATCTGTCCTGATTGGGCGTAAAGGCCTTGAAAATCTCGAAGGCTTTCTTTCAAAAGTCGTGCGATCGTTTCATAGAGAGGACTTTCTTAAATTTGCTGATGTTGGACAAGACTTAGATCGTCTTCTTATCGGGACATCTTTTGAATCCAAGCCATTACTCCGTGAATACATTGATACTCATGAAGCTATGGTTTCCGAAAGTGATTTAATGCACGACATTTTGGTGAGTCCGGTCACAGGAGTGAACCGTTTGGGTGTGGAGGGCGAGGCTGGAACTGGAAAAACCGTCTTAGCAATGAATCTAGCCCGTCATTTTCGTGATCAAAATGAAAAGGTGCTTTACATAGTTAGTAGTCCATTGCTTGCAGCAAAGCTATCGACGGAGTTGGGTGACGGAATTGATGTGCGAGGTATTCAGGAGCTCGCAGGAAGTTACGGTGTGAATTTATTGGTGACGCCTGGAGACTGGTCTAGCAAGCCTCAAGATTATGTGCAGGTTGAAGCTCCTGAGCGTCTGCGTAAAGCCATTCTCAATGCGGAGCTACGCTACTCTGTACTAATTGTTGATGAAGCTCAAGATATACAGCCATATTGGTGGTTTGCTCTAGAGTCTTTACTACTTGACCCGTCGGAATCTAAGCTCTACACGTTCTTTGACCGTGAGCAAGGAATCTTCGGTGGTGGTGAAGATAGTCAGAATGCTTATCGCCCTGAGGAAACGCTGCCAGTGCCCGGTAACTACATGCGGTTGCATCGCAACTACCGCAATACACGTCAGATCAGTGAGTTTGCGCGTGGCCTGCGACGTTCATCCCAGTCTCATATTCCGGCCTTCAGTGACCGTGCTGGATACATGCCGCAAATTATCCGCTACAAGGATGCAGAGGATGCACGACAAAAGATGGCTGCTCTAATTCGTGAGCTGACAGATGAACGTGGTGTTCGTGAAGAGGAGCTCATGCTGTTGTCTGCCCGGGCGCCTGAGAATAAAGATAGTATTTTGAGTGGCGTGGAAACTATATCTGGACTCAAAGTAACTAAGCTTACAACCGATCGGATTCGTCGTAATGAGGCAAGCAAAGACGGAGAAGTCTCCATTGCGACTATAGCTACATTCAAAGGCCTTGAGGCCAAGGTTGTTATTGCGTTTAACTTAAGTGAGTACAACTTGCCGCCCCGTCATCCAATTATGTCGAGCTTGATTTATGTTGCAATGACGCGAGCCAAACATATGCTTTATGTTTTTGTTAAAGAGGCAGATGAGAAAGATTTGGCACTATCCGAATGCTACCGTTCAGTATCCCGCGGTGGGGCCTTGGTTCTTGATGCTGACGAGCGGGCCGGCGAGCGTTTTGGACGCGTCGCCCATTACAATCCTGAGCGTGCTGGCGTCATAGAGCTTGACGTTGGTGAAAACGAACCTCAACAAAAGATTTTGATGTTTGGTCCTGATTTACAGCGTGCTGGTATTGAAAATCTGAAGCGCGATGATGCACTGGTTTTCCGCGTCCGTAGCGAAGGCGGTATTTCATTTGCAGTTGATATCAGAAGGATCGATGCGGGAACGTCGCAGTCCCGCGATGAAATCGCTTAAAATGTACTACCCACGTTGAAGCCAAAGAAGGTCGCTGTTTGGAGCTCGCTGAATGGACGTCCCCCTTCGGTGATCGATAGGGTGCGGCGACGGTAGCCAACCACGAAATCAACCGCCTTGCGCGTTACTTTTATTTTCGTGCCTAACTCCAGATCCATTCGTGATCCCATTGTGATCGTGCGTGCTTGGGTGTCTACTGGAGACGCGGTCGCAACGCTCATGGCATTCATGTAGGCGATATTCTTGGATCCGACAGGCATCAAAATGCCAAAATAGCCGCCATATCCACCACCCACTAAATCAAAAATTTCCGCGTTTTCGCGTTTTGAGCTCATTTTGACGCTGCCGATTACAGGGCCGAGTTCAAAAGCCCAAAGACGGTATTTGAAGATGGTTGATGTCCAGCTTGATGCGATACTGGATTCACTGGTTTCAAAAGCTACAGCGGCTGTCTCGACACGGTACTCAAACCCGAAGTTTCTTTGCTCTCCGGCATTAAGTCCAAATCCATATGTGGCGGTACCGGTCGTGTCGTTACTGTCTACAAGTTTAGATTTGTAGGTTGCAAGGCCATAATCGAAGAATACATATGCTGTAGGCGTCCGATCAGCAAAATCACTGTTTTCAACAGAGCTTGCAGGACGAGAATGAGCCGCAAAAGAAAGTATAGCAACCGATACAGCTGTTCTGCTGAGACGTTTTATAAATAATGCTTCCTTCAGTCTTTTCATGAAGGATTCATCGGTTTTGGGTAAAATAAATTTACCCATGCCTTTTGGTTAAAAGACAATGCCAGCCGTGTTCCCTTTTGGTTACGATGGCTTGCAGCCGACTTAGGGTTTTAATTACGTTAGGCCGATCTCTTTGAGGCGCTCGAAGAGGTATTCGCCGGCCGTGATATCCCTAAATTGCTTTTTGCCACCCTGACGTTTGATGCAAGACTCAAGCGGATTAAGACTGGCCTCGGCACGTGGATGGAGGAAAAATGGCATCGAAAAGCGACGATCACGACTATTGTCAGGGTTTACGACGCGATGGGTTGTGGACTTCAAAACGCCATTCGTGAGGTTTTGGATCATGTCGCCAGTGTCACAAACAATTTGTCCTTTAAGAGCATGAATTGGTCTCCAGGTTCCATCGCGCTGCAGGAGTTCCAAGCCGCCAGTGGTTGCTTCGCAAAGCAACGTAATGAGATTTATGTCCTCGTGAGCTCCCGCGCGGATACTCGAGGGATCGCGGTCCTGTGGGATAGGTGGGTAGTGGATGATCCGCAGAATCGAGTTACCATTTTCGGCGATACTCGTGAAGCGATCTTTTGATTCACCGACGTAAAGAGCGCAAGCCTCGAGAAGGGTCATGGCGCATTGCTCAATTTGTCTGAATAGTTCTAGAAACACGGTCTTGAATTCAGGGATTTCACGAGGCCATAAGTTATCAGGGTAAACCTTATTTAGAGGGTGCCCGGGTGGAAGATCCCGTCCTACGTGCCAAAATTCTTTGAGGTCGGCAGCTTTGCTATCTTTTGCGTGTTCGCGACCATAGCTTGTATAGCCGCGCTGACCTTTGATCTGAAGGTTTTCGTACTGCTTTTTCTTGTCCTCTGATAGGTCGAAAAACTCAGCTGCAATGCCGTAAGCTTTATCGATCAACTTCATGTCGACGCCATGGTCTTCCACGGAAAAAAAGCCAAGGTCTGTCAGAGCATCTCCGACTGTTGAAATGAAACGATCCTGGTCATTTTTACTGCCTTGTTGATAGGTTTTCAAACTTACAACCGGTATCGTTTGTGTCATGACGGTCCTCTCAAATTTTTAACAATAATATTCCGTGTTTCTCAGGGTTGATTTTGGCTTGTCCGACACGATGTAGCACAAGGGACTACGCTCTGGAATCAAAAAAATGGTTAATTGTCGTTAAAAATATGGACTTTTCTGCTAGCGGCGCGCATGGGTGTTTTTTGCCTTTTGCTGCTTCCAGGTGATGATCGCTTCTGCTGCTAGTTGCGGAGCCTTGAAGTAGTAGCGGTCCTCAAGAACCACGACCGACGAGACAGCAATGCGCGGAGCGCTGACTGGATAAAGCCCAATAAACAGTGATGTGAGTCCAGCTGGTGTGCGCCCCGTCAGGGTTCCAGTTTTTCCACCGACCTCATGGGCAATCGACCGGTAGCGACCTCGCCCAAAAGTTTGGCTGGCTGTTCCGCCGTGAATAGTGCTGCGCATCATATCCATCAAGCGCTTGCCCGTCTGGGGTGAATAGATGGGAGTCCCGTTTTGCGCGGATTCGTCGCCGGGCTGACGAAGTAGCTTGATGGGCTTTGGTACTCCACCGTTGGCGATAAGAGTGGCCATCCAGGCTCCATGCATCGGACTAATTCCTACGTGGCCAAAACCGGCAGCAAAACGGCCTACGGTATGGGTCGTGGAATTGGCAACGGGTGGAGGCATCATCTTGCTTGTATCAACGACGACATCGGCAGGCAGCTGTGACTCCCAGCCAAATAGTTTTGCGTAGCGTGTGATGGCACCAATTCCGAGCTGATTGATCGCAAGTTTTGCAAAAAAACCATTACAGCTTTTCCCGAATGCACGGCGTAAACTCATGGAACCGCCGCCTTCGTCATTCATCCAAGTCCCTGTGGGTGTAATATCCTGACTTCCGCAGCCACCGGGCAGACCAAATGGTTGATCCGGACCAGTGGGTGTCATTTCAAGAGCAGCTGTTGTTACAACCGTCTTAAAAAGCGATGCTGCAGGGAAACGACTGTAAAGTGCTGTGTGACTCGAAGCCCCCCATTTCTCTGGCGAGCGCCCTTGCGCCATGGCGAGGACTTCGCCCGTCACCACATCGATAACAACAACGCTGGCAATCGGCGCTCCGCGTTCAGCAATAAATGCTTGGAGGTGATTTTGAAGCTCGGGATCGAGCGTTGATTTGTGAAGTTTTCCGCCAGCATCAGCCAAAAATGGCACGTCATTGTCCCACTTGATATCGGTCGCAGACGATAAACGAAGCTTTGCCGCCGACTCCACGGGAGACGACGATACGCCGAAAGTCGTCGTATCAAAAAGGGCTATTGCGCTTAGCAAGGCCGCAGCCCCGAATTTGTCCACAAATTTAAGTGCCATATATCATTATTATATGGTGATCCACCGGCCTATGCAAAACTTCAATCAGATGAGGCAGATAATATTTTGTGGTATCCTGAAGAGCGTTCAAAAAACTCTATGGATATGATTGGTTATACTTGAAGCTGCAGTTTTATATTGTCAAAGAGGTTTTACCCCAGTTTTTTTCAGCACTGGTCATACTAAGCACCGTCTTGGTGGTATCCCAGTTGGTGAGGCTATCTGAGGCACTGGTTGCATTCGGAGTGTCCCTGGAAAACATTCTGTTGCCCTTTTTGTATATTATTGTGCCGTTTCTATCTTTTAATATTCCGATCTCCTACCTGGCAGCTGTGATGCTCTCATTTAGTCGGTTTTCTAGTGACGGTGAATATGCAGCGATGCTTGCCACTGGATTTCCGCTGAAGCGGGCTGCCAAACCTGTTCTGATCATTGCGGTGATTCTGTATTTCGCCGCTTGTTTCTGTGCCGTGTATGGGGAAGCTTGGGGCCGTAAAGAACTCGTCAATTTTTATTTCAGAAAAACTCAGACAGAGGTCGACAATCTGATCAAGAACCGCCTCCAGGAAGGAGTTTTTAGTGAAGAGTTCTTGGGGTACATGCTTTATTCTGAAACGATTTCTGCTGACCGGACGAGGTTTGGCAATCTCATGCTTGCTCCGGCAGGCTCATCCAAAGATCGTTTCACAATTTTAGCCCCCTCCGGCAGTATTTCCGGATCCGTCGATGAAGGGAAATTGAATTTAGTCCTCGAAAAAGGGGTTTTACATGCCAGTAATCGCGAGAAGGGCGATCAGTCGGTTCTCAAGTTTGACCAAATGGAGATCGACCTTTTGCGTATGTTCAGAGAGCGAATTCTGGGCGGTGATGAGGCCAAAGATGACTATCGCAGCTATCCCCCAGTAAAGCTCTACCAATACGTCTCCCAGATTGAAAATGATCAGAGTGTTGATAGGAAACTTTACTATAAAGCCCGTTTTTTGATGCATCAGCGCATGGCCACACCTTTCATTGTGATAATATTCGCATGTTTTGGCATGGCGCTTGGGGTTACGGATCCGCGAGCGGGAAAGAATAGAGCCTACGCCGGAGCCATTGGCGGTATTATCGGTGGGTATGTGGTCATGATGGGGTTTAAATGGTTTGCCGAAAAAGGCGCCATCTCGGCACCTGTTGCAGCCTGGCTACCAAACGTCATTCTGTTGGGTTTTGCTTGGTTTTTGATGTACCAGAAGAATCGCTTGCCGCCTTCTGAGTCGGCACTAGATCCACAGCATATCGAGTTATTTCAGCGGATGAAGAAACACTGGCAGCTACTCCGGCAGAAGTAGTGCTGCTGCTTTTGCTCGTTAGTCTTCAGTTCTCGGTCCAGGAACCGTCGATTGAAGAATGCTTTCAACCGCAGGCTCAACAAACGCCTCATCACGAACGGTCTCGATGAGTTCTCCAGCGGCTCCACCAGTATCTTTATTGATTGCGCGCAGAGTTGAGGTTTGATCAGCGACAAACTTCGTGGCATTGCTGACGACTCTGTCTTTGGCAACCCCAGTAACAACAAGTGCTCCCGCTGTGTCGCGATCTGCAGCCCGACCTGTTGACATGAGGCCATCGATTAACATGTTGGTACCACCGTCAAATGCACTATTTACTCCTCGCATAAGCACCTTGCCGCCACCAGCAGCCAGATCACCCCAAGGCACCGTTTCAACCGCTGTTGTGATTGCACCATCTCGAGCGCGAGCTAGTCTTTCATCAACTGTCAGAAGACGAGCCTGACCCTGTGCGTTAGATGCCGTTCCAACTCCATCCTCAGCGAAATCAGTCGCTGCGCCAAGAAGATCTCCTGCCAGGGGGGTCATCTCTAATGCCGGTCTTTACGACCGCACTAGATCCAATGGATATTTCTAGCTTCCTTTGCGTTTTGGGCAAATCTCTGCAAATTCAGTATTTTTTGGGTTTTGGATCATCGCGGTCAGGCAATAAGGCATGGATTTTGAGAAATCCTGTCTTTTGCTCGCCAGGGATGAGTTTGGTCGGTGTCTAGAGGTTATTGGGGCACCCAAAAAAACTTTTCTGAGTAGTTTTAAGGCACAATGTGTTGCTTTATTCGGCTGGCTGGCCAGTGCCTTTGGGTGGACAACAAGCAAACTTTTCGCCATGATTTTAAGATCTTCGTCTTAAGGCAAGGGGAGTTTGCAATGCGTCGTGTTGTGGTCACTGGTATGGGAATGGTGAGTCCTGTGGGGCTCAATGTCGCTGAGTCTTGGAAGAACGCCCTTGCTGGAAAAACGGGTGTTGGAAAACTTAGTCGATTCGACGCAACGAACTTCACGGTTCAAATTGGCGCAGAGGTAAAAAACTTTTCAGTTGGCGATGCCATGGATGCGAAGGAAGCAAATCGCGCGCCATTGTTTTTGCAGTATGCAGCAAAGTCAGCGCAGGAAGCCATTCGTGACGCCGGTCTAACATCAGAAAACTTTAATCCAGATCGCGCTGGTGCTTGCGTTGGTGTGGGTATCGGATCACTCGACATCCTTGAGGAGAATCATAAAGCGCTATTGGAAAAAGGACCTCGACGCGTATCGCCGTTTTTGATTCCACACATGATTGCCAATATGGCTGCAGGACTTGTATCGCGTCTCAATAATCTTAAAGGCCCCAACATGTGTACCACCACAGCATGCGCAAGTGGTACCCACGCAGTTGGTGAAGCGATGCTTTATATTCAACACAACATGGCTGACATCATGGTGTGTGGCGGCGTTGAGTCCGCGATGTCTCCGACTTCTATTGCAGGCTTTGCAGTCATGAAAGCCCTTTCAACCAACAACGATCACCCCGAAGAAGCAAGCCGTCCGTTTGACTTAAATCGCGATGGTTTTGTGATGGGCGAAGGCGCCGGAATTCTTGTTCTCGAAGATTTGGAGCATGCGAAAAAACGTGGTGCCAAGATTTACGCTGAAATTGTCGGCTACGGGATGTCGGGAGATGCTTATCACATCACGTCGCCAGCACCCGAAGGTGAGGGGGCGCAGCGCTGTATGCGCATGGCTCTTTCCATGGGGCATATTCCATTGACAGAAATGGACTACATCAATGCGCACGGAACTTCGACCAAGCTCAATGACTTTTACGAAACGAGAGCCATCAAAGGCGTGTTCGGTGATAACGCTAAGGCTATCTCCATTTCCTCGACAAAAGGTGTTACCGGGCATTGCCTGGGAGCAGCTGGCGGCATAGAGGCCGTATTTACTGTGATGGCACTCAAAGATCAGATGGTCCCGCCGACAGCAGGTCTAAAAACACCAGATCCTGAGTGTGATCTCGATTATACGCCTCACGAGGCGCGTCGACGTTTGGTACGGTACGCGATGAGTAACTCCTTTGGCTTTGGTGGAACAAACGCGACCGTCGCGTTTAAGCGTTGGGATAAGTGATGCGGGTGCAAAGCATCTCTATTTTTTTCTTGATGGCTTTAAGTTTTGCCAGGCCCGCTTTTGCTGGTCTTGGTACCGTGTGGAACTACGTTAGCCAATACCAGTTCGGGATCGATTACTCGAACTCCATTGATTATGTCTCACTCAGCTATTCCACGCCGACGGCCGGGGGGATTCCATCCTCTTGTCAGCAGGACCCAAGTGATTCTTCCACAAAACGTTGCACGGCTGGCATGGTTGGCGGCAGCAGCAGTGGATGGGGAGTCTTTCTCGAAAAAGCTTTTAAAAAGCAGGGACCGTACTATCTCGACTGGGACGTTGGATTTGGAGCAAGGTACCTTTCGGGTCAGCTTCCTGAAAAAGACGCTAACAAAGATGGGCTTCCCCTCCGCTATGCGTCATTTTCGCTCGCTGCCGTCGTTGCAAAACCCTACGTACAATTTGGTATCACTCCCGAGTTTTGGCCTGACATTCTGGTCTCGGTTGGTCCAGCACTCCAGCTTGCTATGGGTAATGTGGCGGTCAATGATGAAACCAAAAACGTTATGGTCGGTACATCGACATGGTCTGGGCCGATGAGCTTGATTAATGGGTTTTTTGCGCTGGAAATCGTCCTAAAACGCTTTGGAGAGGGGGCTTTTAGCCTGATGGCATCCCAGGACTTCACTGGAAATGGTGAAGGTTCGAAGCTTTACCCCGGTGACGTTGACGGCATGTCAGATATTCGCGGTAGCTTCCGCAGAAACACCGGTGGGTTGGCTTATGGTTTTGGCCTGAAGCTCGTGACACCTTGGCCATAATTAGTCGTTGTTGGTGAAGGTCATAGGGTTCACCAAGGTCTAAGATACCTTTGTGACCAAGGAATAAAATCACAGGTGGTCGGCAAAAATTGCTTTACATACAGGGACTTGCCTGTGCTATGGTACACTGATTTTAGAGTCTGATGTCAGTTTCTTCGTGAGAGGTCATGACGTATGTCACCAAAAGGAAGTGCTCCAGAGAAATCCTCTGGCGCCAAACAAGAGGCTAAGATGGATAAACAATGGTTACTCAGCGTTTATCAGCAGATGTGTTACTACCGCCGCTTTGAAGAACGAGTTCTTCAAGCCTACACACAACAAAAATTTGCCGGTTTTTGTCACGTGCACATTGGTCAGGAAGCTCTCTGCGTCGGTGTTCAGCGCGCGTTACGCGACACGGATTATATGATTACCGGTTACCGCTCCCATACGCAGGCGATTGCCAAAGGCATCCCTGGCCGAGAAGTGTTTGCTGAGTTGTTTGGTAAAGCCACAGGTTGTGCCAAAGGTAACGGCGGATCCATGCACATGTTCAGCAAGGAAAAGCGTTTCCTTGGAGGACACGGCATTGTTGGTGGTCAAGTTCCACTCGCAGCTGGCGTGGGCTTTGCCATTCGCTACGAGAAGAAAGACGACATCATTGTTTGCTATATCGGTGATGCAGCGACCAATCAGGGCCAGTTTCATGAGGCCCTCAACATGGCAGCCACCTGGAATCTCCCTGTGCTGACGATTATCGAGAACAATCGTTACGGTATGGGTACTGATATCAAGAGAACAACATCTATTGATCACCTCTGGAAACGCGCGTTGGCGTACGACATGGATCACGGTGAGGTGGATGCGATGAACGTGATTAAAACCCATGAGTTCGTCTCTGACGTCATCGCAAAGATGCGCAAAACGCATCGCCCTTACTTGTTGGACGCCATTTGTTATCGCTACAAAGGCCACTCTGTGTCTGACCCTGGTCTATACAGAACTAAGGAAGAGATGGGCGAGTGGATGGCAAAAGATCCTATCTTGCAACTGGCAGAGCATCTCAAAAAGAACAAGATGGCGACGGATGAAGAGCTCAAAGCGCTCGACACTAAAGCTAAAGAAATGGCCAAAGCGGACGAGGCATGGGCGGAGGAGCAGCCCGTTCCGCCGGAAGAGCAAGTTTGGCAAAACGTTTACGCTGATTGATCTCATACGGGATGATCTTTGATCATGATCTGAAAGGATAGTGTTGACATGGGAATTCTGACATACCGCGAAGCACTGGGACGGGCGATGGCCGAAGAGATGGCGCGCGATCCTAAGATTTTTCTGATGGGCGAGGAAGTAGCGCAATACAACGGAGCCTATAAAGTTTCAAAAGGCTTACTAGACAAGTTCGGTCCGGAGCGCGTGATCGACGCACCGATTTCTGAAGGCGGATTTGCAGGACTCGGAGTCGGGGCTGCGATGGTGGGGTTACGCCCCATTATCGAGATGATGACTTGGAACTTTGGTATTCAAGGCTTTGATCAGATTATCAACCACGCTGCCAAAATGCTTTACATGTCAGCTGGCCAATTTCCAGTGCCGATCGTTTTCCGCGGACCAAACGGCGCAGCACACATGTTGGCAGCCCAGCACTCGCAAACTGTGGAAGGCATGCTGCACCAAGTCCCCGGCCTTAAGGTCGTTACGAGTTGCTGTCCTGCGGATGGTTACGGACTCCTAAAAAGCTCCATTCGTGACAACAACCCCGTCATCTTTCTTGAAAGTGAGATGATGTACGCCATGAAAGGTGAAGTGGCTGATGAAGAGCATCTGATTCCGCTTGGAGTTGGTTCTATTAAGCGTGAAGGTCATCACGTAACCTTGATTGCCTGGACAAAAATGGTTTCTCGCGCCATGCAATGCGCTGAGCAGCTTGCTGCAGAAGGTATTGAATGTGAAGTCATTGATCCGCGTACCCTGAGGCCTCTCGACGAAGAGATGATCTTCAATTCTGTTCGTAAGACACACCGTTGTGTCATCATTGAAGAGGCATACCAAGCAGCGTCCGTGGGCTCCTTTATTGCTGAGCAGGTAAACCGGATTTGTTTTGATGATTTGGATGCGCCGGTCATGCGAGTCACAAATGAATTTGTTCCGATGCCTTATGCTGAAAATCTGGAACACCGCGTGCTGCCTGAGGCAGAGCGAATCATTCCGGTGATCAAGCAAGTTCTGTACATGGATTAATTGGGGACTCTCCTTGAGGCCTAGCAAGAGATTTAAGATTTTAAGAAGGACATACTGACCATGGCTCAATTAATTGTAATGCCGAAACTCTCTGACACGATGGAGGAAGGAGCCATTGCCAACTGGCTCAAGAAAGAGGGTGACGCTGTTGATGAGGGCGAAGATCTAGTCGAAATCGAAACCGACAAGGCAACCATGACTTTTGCATCGTCGGCCGAAGGGGTTGTTTTAAAGCTTGTACTACCGCCTCACAAAACCGTCCCGCTTGGATCACCACTTTGTGTCATAGGCAATAAGGGTGAAAGCTATAACTTAGATGAACTTGTCGCTAAGGCTAGTGCTGGAAAAGCACCGGCTGATAAAAAGCCAGTCCCGGCGCCGGCAGCAGCTCCTGCTCCCAAAGTTGCCGTCGCTCCTACCGTGATTGCTGCTCCTCAACCAGTAAAAGCGCCGTCTGCTGCAGCCCCTGCTGGCAACGGTCGCGTAAAGGCATCCCCACTTGCAAAGAAAATGGCCGCCGACAAAGGCATCGATCTTTCTGCCGTTCATGGGTCAGGGCCTGCCGGACGCGTTGTAGCCCGCGATCTCGACAATGTGCCAAGCGGTGGTTCATCTGCCCGTGCAGTTCGTACTGGCGAGGACCGCATTGTTCCAAATTCTATGATGCGCAAAACGATCGCGAAGCGTCTTCTTGCCGGCAAGAACGAAGCCCCACATTTTTATTTGACCGTTTCGGCTGATATGACCCGCATGAACGACTGGCGCGCGCGTCTCAATAAGGATGCCGACAAGTCTGGTGTCAAAGTCAGCGTTAACGACTTGGTAATCTTGGCTGTGGCAAAAGCTCTGGCAAAACACCCTGAGATCAACGCATCTTGGCAGGGTGAGTCGATTATCGAGTACGGTAATGTTCATGTGGCTATGGCTGTAGCTCTTCCGTCTGGACTTGTGACTCCCGTCATTCGTCACACGGATCAACTCAGCATCCGTGACATTGCCAAAGCCTCCCGCGAACTTGCCGTTCGTGCTAAGGATGGCAAGTTATCGAACGAGGACTATGCCGGCGGCACCTTTACGATTTCTAATCTTGGAATGTTCGGCATTGAAGAATTTACGGCGATCATCAATCCGCCCCAGGCAGCTATCCTGGCAGTCGGTGCGACGATCCCAACGCCTGCTGTTGATGCCAAGGGACAGGTTGTGGCTCAACCGCGCATGAAAATGACCATGAGCTGTGATCACCGCGTGATCGACGGCGCTATGGGTGCGCAGTTCCTACAAACACTTGTCGGGTTTATTGAAGATCCTCTGAATATGCTCTAATTCAAAAGACGCACGGTTGACTGAGGAAGGGATTGCGACAAGCAATCTTCGATCCTTCGTCACTGTTGCGGTGTTTTATGTTTTCGCTCGTCGTGATGAGCTAGCGAGAATCCGATACCGAGAGCCAGCGCGCCCAGAATCACGGATAGCGCAATGCCCACGGGAATATGATACCAGCGTTCAATTCCGATTTTTATTCCGATAAACACCAGAATGAATGAAATGGCCTTGTCCAGGTGTTTGAAGAGATTCACCATGGTGGCCAACACAAAATAAAGATTTCTTAGTCCTAAAATCGCAAAAATGTTTGAACTGTAAACGATAAAACTATCCTTGCTGACCGCCAAAACGGCAGGAATTGAATCGACTGCAAATATCACATCCGAAATTTCTACCAAGATCAGAGCAAGGAATAGAGGCGTCGCCATTAGACGACCGTCGCGACGGGTAAAAAAGTTGTGCCCCTTATAGGACTCGTCAATCGGGATGAGGCGTTTCACTGTATTGGCAATGAGACCATTCGATGGATCGTCCTCTTCATCATCGCCTCCGCGGAAGGTCTTGATACCAGCCCAGATCAAAATGACACCGAACACGAAAGTCAGCCAGTCAAAGCGCTGCAAGGCAGCAACCCCTGCGCTGATGCAGATGGCCCGCATAATCAAAGCACCGAGGATTCCCCAAAATAAAACGCGATGCTGATATTTGGCGGCAATTTTAAAGCTTCCAAAAATCAAAATAAAAACGAACAGATTATCAACCGAAAGAGATAACTCAACGACATAGGCTGTCAGAAACGTCATTGCTGATTCGGCGCCTAGACGAGACCAAATCCAAGCGCAAAAGCTGAGAGCAGTTAGAATATAAAAGCCGCTCCATAAGAAGGCTTGTTTGGTCGTTGGCGCTTCATCTTTCTTGCGGAGAACAAAAAGATCGAGAACGAGAAGAGCTAAAACCACCGCAATAAAGCCTGCGATCATTTGGGGGTGACTGTGTGGGATCGTCTCGACAAGTTCATTCATGGGCAATTCCTGCGGCAAGCCTTGCTGTGGTTTGAGTCTACCTAATCTCTGACAGCGGCCCGTCGTAATCGGTCGGAAATAGCAAGCCAAAGTCCATCGTCAGAAGAAGGATGAGTGGCTATCATAACCTGCCCAGAGGAACGATCAAGGGATCTCATCGCTGCAAATAGAGATTTAGCGGCCTCACCTGCATCAGAATATTTCGATAATGTTTCTACAGCCACTGGTGTCAGACCTTGGTCTGCCAATATTTTGAGCGCAGCCTCGGATGGTCCGGATGTTACCAGGAGATCAAATCTAAGTTCTTTCAAGGATGCAGGAATGCTCCGTAAATCTTCAACGAGGTACAGTTTCTTTCTTGGTGCGTAGTGACTGGCCAGCATTCCGGGCGATGCTTTTTCGTGCACCGAAGACGCCTTCTCAACAGGAACGCTTAGCACCGCTTTAAGATCAGATACAGAGATTTTCCCTGGTCTCAGGAGCCATACTTTATCGTCATCCAAGGCCACGACGGTACTTTCCACACCGACGTCACATGGTCCACCGTCGACGATGTAGGTAATCCTGTCCCCCAGCTCATCCATCACATGCTGCGCTGTTGTCGGGCTGATCCGCCCGAAGCGGTTGGCGCTGGGCGCCGCCAATGGCAGCCCTGTTTCCTTAAGAATTTTTTGTGCCAGTGGGTGAGCTGGCATGCGGACACCGACGCGGTCCAGGCCACTCGTTACCAAATCAGAGATCTTGGATTGCTTTGGTAGAATCATGGTCAGAGGACCTGGCCAGAATGTTTTAGCCAAACTATCAAAACTGCGTTGCATGCCAGGCGTAACTAAAGTCTCGTCGACAATCCCAGCCAGAGCCAGGTCATCTAATGTGCTTAAGTGATCTGGGATATGCACAATAAGCGGGTCAAAAGACGGGCGTTCTTTCACTGCAAAAATTTTTGCAACGGCATCACTATTCAGGGCGTTGCCAGCGAGTCCGTAAACCGTCTCCGTTGGAATCGCTACGACGTCGCCTTGACGCAAAGCATCTACGGCCGGCGTGATCTCTGAGGTGTTAAGAATCCTAGCACGCCCAAGGCTCATGGCTGCTGAAGCTCCGCATCGGCGGTCACCAGCTGGTCTAGTTCAATGGTGATACCCTGAGTGCCCCAATCAATGAGTTCCGCTACGCCAACAATGTCTCCGGGGGCATCCGCACCACCCAGACCGTCCATATCAAGGCGCGCCTTAACGTGTATTTTGGCAGGATGCTTCGCGTCGACGTCAGTCATCATGCGTAAATTATCCTTGGTCAATTTGAACTCGAGCACAGTCTCGCCCGGGTCAGCGCTGAGCGTGGTTGCCATGGCGCCAAGCGGCATGGGCATGGGAGAGGCGGAATCTCGAACGATGATATAGAGCGTGCGCATACCTTGCGCCTGCTGAATCAGCTCAGGCTTTAGAATCACCTTCCCGGAAGCGATGACGGGTGAGGTCTTTCCAAATACGAAGGCCACACCGATGGCTGCGACCAGGACGAGTCCGATGACTCCCGTGAGCATGACTTTTTGTTGCTGCCGTGCCCTAGACATAAAAGCGATCTCCTTCAGGAGTGGATTCCAAGAGTTGAGAAAATCAGGGTCTGAGTTTCTCGAAAGTGGGAAAAAAGCACCTCGTTAGTATCGGTTCTATCTAATAGAGTCAACGGGTTAAAGGTAGTTGCATCTTGGGCCCACTTTATGCTTACGTCTGTGTAGCGAGGCCATTGTGGCCTGGCGACTTTAAAAAACTAAGGAGCTATCTCAATGAAAAACATCATGAAACTTGTTCTCGTCGCAGCTGTATCTATGTCTGGCGTTGCTTTTGCTGAGCAGCATGAAAACTGCCAAGTTGGCGACAAGAAAGTCCATGTTAAGACCAAGAAAGAGTGCAAAGATCAGCAAGGCACATGGATCAAAGCTGCTAAGAAGAAAAAAGAAGAGAAGAAGGCTGCTGAGTCTGCTGCTCCTGCAGAAGCCGCTCCTGCTCCAGCTCCAGCTGAAGCTGCTCCAGCTACTGAGCACAAGTAATCGTTTACGCATAGTCAATGCCACGCACGGGATGCTATTTGCATCCCGTGCGCTTGTTTTTTTGGGGTTTATGACCTTTTTCTGGGGTTTTGCCCCGGTTGATGGTATTCGAAGGCTCTTGTAACAAAGGTAGTCTTTGCATGTCGTACCTTCACAAATCATCGCCATCAAAAATTCCCGCTGGGCTTGCGCCCATGGAGGGTGTGACTGATTTTGCCACCAGGTTTTGGTACCAGTGCGTGGGGGGCATGGACTTTACTTGGACACCCTTTCTTCGAGTGACCGATACCTTTCCTGCAAAATTTCCTGACTTGTTTGCTCCTGAGTTGACGACCCTAAAAGGACTCTTTCCCGCACCACTCATCTTTCAGGTGATGGGGTCGAGGCCTGAGGATGTCATCCGCACGGCAGAGGCAGCAGGGGATCGGTTGACCTTCATTGACCTGAACTGTGGTTGTCCATCACCCACCGTCGTTGGGAGTCGGGCCGGTTCTAGTCTTTTGGAACATGCAGATCAGTTCGCGCGCTTTCTTGAGACGGTTGCGACAAGGCTTGGTCCTGATCGCTTAAGCGTTAAGATGCGTACGGGTTTTCACAGTCCTTCTGAGTTTTCAAACCTCCTTGCGGCGATAAAACATCTTCCGCTGCGCCACCTGACGGTTCATGGGCGCACGCGACCTGCGCGGTATACGGGGCAGGCTGACTGGTTTTTGATTGATGAAGCAGTCCGTACTTGTACCTTCCCTGTGTTTGGTTCCGGTGACGTATGCGATCACAAGACCCTAAGCCAACGAGTGGATACGGCGTCAGGTGTGAAGGCGGTTATCATTGGACGCGGGGCGCTGCGCAATCCTTGGGTCTTTCAGGGTGCTCGGTCGGCGCCATTAACGTCTGCTTTGGCGGCCTTTGTTTTGCTGCAGGACCTAGCTCTTGAATCTCAGGAGCGGTTAGTCACATGGGCCGCTGGACTTAGTCCAGATTTTTTTGCGTTTAAAGATGAAGCCAGATGGGTGCATTTAATTGAGACTTTACTAAGCTGCCTGCGTGGACAGCATCATTCGGACCCCTTGGAGGATCTTCAAGTCAGCTCAAGAGCCTTGTCACGGGGCAAGATGCTTTGGAATTATTTGCGCTCAAGCTTACCTGAAGCCTACATGAATCCGGCTTTGATGCGTGTGACGTCACTGCCACAACTTCTCAATGGAATCGATGAAATCACTCGACAGCTTCAACTGTCTCCCGGTAACGTACCAGTGGTGTACAATCCCGAACATGATTGGATGTACAGCGGTGCTGGACGCAAGCCAAGCGCCTGACATCAGTGCTGCTATCCCGAGTTATTTGGAGTCTATGCAAGATATGAACGAGATGGTGCAAACATCTGAAACCGAAAAAAAACGTCCGTTGATGTTTGAGCTCACACTTTGGCTCCTCTACATCATCTGTTTTATTTTGAAGGCCACCTGGAGAGTACGTATCGTGGGCATGGACCGTCGTCGCATGGCTGTGAGCTCAAGTCCAACGGGAAGCTTTCTGATTGCCAGTTACCACGAGAACGCCATCGCCGGCATCTTGACCCACGCCGGGCAGAAAATTTGTACCATGGTGAGTCACTCCAAGGACGGTGAGATTGTCACCTTCATCTGTCAGAAGCTCGGTATAAAGTCGGTACGCGGTAGCTCTTCGAGAGGCGGCAAAGCCGTGCGCGATGAGATGGTCGAGGTCGTGAAGTCTGGCTACAGCGGTGCCATCACCGTGGATGGTCCTCGCGGACCGCGACGCGTCTTGAAAAACGGCATCGTCGATATCGCCCGCAAAACCGGAGCACCGGTAATGCCGTTGGTCAGTGTGGGGGATTCATACTGGGTGCTGAGCAAGACCTGGGATCAAACCAGAGTTCCTAAGCCCTTCGCTCGAGTGCTCGTTTACTACGGCACACCCATCACGGTCAGTCGCGACACAAACGAGGAGCAGTTCAAAGAGTACCTTGCAAAAATTAGCGATGCCATGACCAGGGACGATGACCTTGTCCGGCTTCGGTTTGATGAGTTTTGGTCCTCGGCGACCCCCTAAGCCCTTGGCTTCATCTACCGCATGGTTGATTGCGCCGCCTTTAGACACAAGATTTGTGTCTAACCATCTGTTTTTAAATCATTAAATTAATATTCACCAAGTCTTTATATTATTTGACACCAAGGCTTTCGATCGGTAAATTTCTGCCCGCAGAGTTTCCATAAGCTTTATTCAACATTTTCAGTGATTTGCGAGGTCTCTCCTAATGCTACGGGTCAGTATCTTTTCTGTGTTGGTGATCATGTCGTCAGCAGTGTCCGCTTTGGCTGCGGATGGGAAAAAAATCAAAATTGGTTTCTCCATGGACACTCTTAAAGAAGAACGCTGGCAACGGGACCGCGACATGTTTGTTGCCAAAGCCAAAGAGATGGGAGCTGATGTTCTTGTTCAGGCGGCAAACGGCAATGCCTCCATGCAAATCAGCCAAGCTGAAAATCTCCTGACACAAAACGTCGACGTGCTGGTGGTTGTTCCCGCCAATGCAGTGACTGCTGCGGCCATCGTTGACAAGGCTCATAAGGCTGGCAAAAAAGTTCTTTCCTACGATCGCCTCATCAAAAACGCGGATGTCGATCTTTACATTTCCTTTGATAACGAAGAAGTAGGTCGCCTTCAGGCGAAGTACTTAGTGGACCGTGCACCCAAGGGTCAGTATGTTTTGATTGGTGGATCACCCACCGATAACAACGCAAAGATGCTGCGCGACGGGCAAATGCAGGTGCTAAAGCCTCTTGTTGACAAGGGTGATATCAAGATTGTGGTCGATCAGTGGGCCAAAGACTGGCAAGCCAGCGAAGCCCTAAAGCACACCGAGAATGCTCTTACCCGCACTAAAAACAACATCCAAGCTGTGGTGGCATCTAACGACGGTACAGCCGGCGGCGTGATCGCTGCCCTTAGCCAGCAAAAGCTTGCTGGAAAGGTTTTGGTCTCCGGGATGGACGCTGACCTCGCAGCTTGTCAGCGTGTGGCCGAGGGCAGTCAGAGCATGACGGTCTATAAGCCGATCACTGTGATCTCTCAAAAGGCGGCAGAGTTGGCGATCCTTCTTGCCAAGAATGCAGCTCTGCCTGCGGACCTGCGCAAGGTCAACAACGGTAAAAAAGACGTGAGTGCGGTTTTGCTTAAACCTATCCAGGTGGACAAGGCAAATCTTGACGCAACCATCATCAAGGACGGCTTTCACAAGAAAGCAGACGTCTACAAGAACGTTAAGGGCACTTGATGGCATCTCAGTCGACCACAGTCCTCGAGCTAAGAGATATCGTAAAAGAGTTCCCCGGCGTGCGAGCGCTCGACGGGGTGCGCTTTGATGTTTGTCGTGGTGAGGTCCATGCACTTTGCGGGGAAAATGGGGCCGGCAAGTCAACGCTGATGAAAATTATCAGCGGGCTCTATCCATTTGGATCCTACGCTGGCGATCTCCTGGTTGATGGCGCGGTCCGTAAGTTCTCTGGCATTAAAGAAAGTCAGGCGGCAGGGGTTGCTATTGTCTTTCAGGAGCTGAGTCTTGTACGTGAACTCAGTGTGGCAGAAAATATCTTTCTAGGCCGTGAGCCTTCAACCTTTGGCGTTATTGATTGGGATGATGTTCATCAGAGGACTTCAGCCTTGTTACGAGACTTGGGGTTTAACATCAGTCCTTTTGCCCGCGTGGGTGATCTTGGCATTGGCCAACAGCAGATGGTGGAGATTGCCAAGGCTCTAGCGCTGAACGCACACATTTTGATTTTGGATGAACCGACATCGGCACTGAGTGATACCGAGATTGAAGTATTCCTCGGCATGATCAGAACCCTCAAGCAGCGAGGTGTTGCCTGTGTGCTCATCACCCATAAACTTAACGAGGTCTTTGCAGTTTCAGACCGCATCACGGTTTTCCGCGACGGAAAATCTGTGGTGAGTTACCTCGCCAAAGACGTCAACGAGCACCGCGTCATTGCCGATATGGTTGGACGCGAACTCAAGGATCTGTACCCAAGGATCGAAAAGACCATTCACGGACCGATCCTCGAGGTCCAAAACCTAACTGTTCCCCATCCGACGATCCCCGGCCGCGACCTCCTTCACGACGTTTCCTTTACGGTCCGGAAAGGGGAAATCCTTGGCATCGCGGGATTGATGGGGTCAGGTCGTACAGAGATTCTCATGTCAGTCTTTGGTGCGCTGCACGGTAAGCGCAAGGGCGCCATCAAACTTGAAGGGGAGACCCTCAACTTTGCAAGCCCTCAAGACGCCATCAATCGCGGTCTTGCTCTCGTAAGTGAAGATCGTAAACGACTTGGTTTAGTCCTCGAAGACTCTGTATCTCGCAACATCTCATTGGCCAGCCTAGCCAAGCTTACCCGGTTCGGGGTGCTGGATGATGATGGTGAGATGAAAATTGCCAAAGACTTTGTCAAAGACTTGCGCATCAAGACTCCGGGGATCGAGGCACAGGTCAAAAACCTAAGCGGCGGCAATCAGCAAAAGGTGGTCCTTGCCAAGTGGATGCTGACCAAGCCCAAGGTGCTTTTTCTCGATGAACCAACCCGCGGTATCGACGTCGGTGCGCGGGCTGAAATTTATAGAATCGTCGGCGAGATGGCGCGTGACGGCGTTGCCGTCGTCATGGTGTCGTCGGAGCTGCCAGAGGTCTTAGGGCTAAGTGATCGCGTGTTGGTGATGTGCGGTGGCCGCGTGACGGGAGAGTTTAGCCGCGATGAGGCGACTCAGGAACAGATCATGGCGGCCGCTACGAGATTTTCACACTGAATATTTTTGTTTGTTAAGGGCGAAAGATCGATGGAATTAGTTACGAAATTAAAGCAGTCCTGGCGCACCCTCACGATGTTGTTTGCATTGGTGCTCATTTGGATCATCTTTCAATATGTGACCGATGGAGCCTTCCTTGAGTCACGTAACCTTTCAAACTTATTTCGCCAGATGACTGTCACCGGCGTGCTTGCCATGGGAATGGTCCTGATTATCGTTGCCGGTCACATCGATCTATCCGTTGGTAGTGTTGTGTGCTTTCTCGGCGTGACCCTGGCGATGCTGATGCAAAAAGGCTATGCGCCGGCAGCGGCCATCCTTGTGACGCTTGGTGTTGGCTTACTTATCAGTCTCGTTCAAGGTTGGCTGACGGCCTACCAAAAGGTCCCGGCGTTTATCGTAACCCTCGCAGGGATGATGGTGTTTCGCGGATTAAGTATGGGCGTGACGGCAGGAGTCACCATTCCGCTCGAGGATAGCTGGATCAAATCTTTCGGCTCAGCCTATGTGCCGACAACGATGGGTTCTGCAATCGCCGGTGTGGCAGTGCTCTTTATGGTGGTCACACGCCTGCGTCGGCGATCATCAGCCTTGCAACATGGCGTTGCGACCTCATCACCATTGATGACAGCTCTTGGGCTTTTATTGATGGCGGCTGTGATCGCTGGTTTTACAGTGACCATGAATCGCTACGAGGGCGTTCCTGTTCCCGTGCTGGTGATGTTGGCTTTGATGGTGCTCTTTAATTTTATTGCAACGAAGACGGTCTTCGGTCGCCATGTGTACGCGGTCGGTGGGAGCGTTGAAGCGGCTCATTTATCTGGCGTTAACGTGCGACGGGTCGTACTTGGAAATTTTTTATTGATGGGGCTACTGACGACCGTGGCGGCGATGATTCTGACAGCCCGCGTTGAGAGTGCTCAGCCTGATGCTGGTCAGCTTCTTGAGTTGGACGCCGTTGCCAGTTGTGTGATCGGCGGAACTAGTTTGATGGGTGGTAAGGGAACGATTGCTGGTGCACTACTCGGCGCACTGGTCATGGAGAGTTTAAACAATGGAATGTCTTTGGCCAACATGGAGGCCTTTTGGCAGTACATTGTGAAGGGGTTGGTTTTGGTGGTGGCCGTTTGGCTTGATGTTGCAAGTCAGAAGGCTCGCTAAAAAGGAGGATCCAATGAGTCAGGTTTTGAAATCATGTTGTAAGCAACTGATGTTGGCGCTTCTGGCCGGTACCGTCACACAACCAGTGATGGCTGGTGTTGAGCGTCGTGTGTTTACCGATCAAGCCAAGAACCAGGTGATCAAACTTGAGTGGCTTCATGATGGTGTTTTGCATTTTGAGTTCACCCAAGGGATTGAACGTAAAAGCAAAGATCCCATCTATTTGTCTCCTCTTATTAAACCTCAAGAATTTTCTGGTCCGTCAAGATTTGATAGCCGTGGTGAGACCTTTACAACCCGTGAAATGAAAGTGGTCTATGAACAAGGCTGCTTTACTGCCACTGACCTCGCAGCGAAAAAGCAAATCGCCCGCGTGTGTGCTGTTGACACCAATCGCGATTGGAAGCGTCTCGAGTTGCAAACGGTCGGGGTGAGAAACGCCTACGGACTTGGTCAGGTGTTTGGAGCTCCCGGTGACATGAGTGCAGACCGCAGTGGTAAGGTGACCGCCACCAAAGGCGCTTACGGAAACGGAATGCCAGCTTATGCCGGTGGTGCAACGGGTGAGGCCCTCTTTCCTGTGCTGATGGCTATGGGAAGCGGCGAGGATACCTGGGGCTTTGTCCTGGATAATCTCTACAAACAAAACTGGGACCTCAGTCACCCCACATGGCGCGTTAGTATGTTTGGTGATCAGATCCGAGGTTTTATCATCACGGGTGGTTCGCCGCAAAAAGTCAGACAGCGTTTCATGGATCTATCAGGTCGAGCTCCCGTGCCCCCGCGCAAGATGTTTGGCTTTTGGATGAGTGAGTACGGATACGATCATTGGGACGAAGTGCAAAGTCGTCTCGGCAGCATGCGCCGAGATGGGTTTCCCATAGACGGCTTTTTCTTGGATCTGCAGTGGTTCGGCAATGTCGCACCCGGCAGTGATCATACGCGCATGGGAACATTGCAGTTTGATGAGCGCAATTTCCCAAATCCGGAAGAAACCATTCAGCGTCTCAAAACAGCCGAAGATATTGGCCTTGTGACAATTGAAGAATCCTATATTGGTCGCGCTCTGCCGGAGCATGACGATCTTGAGTCCAAAGGATTTTTGGCTCACGAATGCGGTCATCCGCGAACAGCATCTTATCTCACTGGAGATGTTACAGGTAACTCCAGCGAATGGTGGGGACGTGGCGGCATGATTGATTGGTCTAACCCAGAGGCTGGCCGCTATTGGCACAACACCAAGCGTCAGGCCTTGGTGCGCATGGGTGTCTTTGCTCATTGGCTCGATTTGGGTGAACCGGAAATGTTTGATCCGTCGTCTTGTTACTTTGGATCGGGAGAGTCGGGGCTGACGAAGCATCAAGACATTCACAACATTTTTTCTCTGCTTTGGACCAAGAGTCTATGGGACGGGTTCGCAGAAAATAACGTCAGGCATCGTCCGTTCTCAATGTTAAGAAGTGGCAATATCGGTCTTCAGCGTTATGGTGCCGGCATGTGGTCAGGCGATATTGGCGGGAACCTTCCGTCACTGGCTGCTCACATCGCTAGCCACAATCAGGTCAGCTGGTCTGGGATTGACTACTATAGTTCTGACATTGGAGGGTTTCATCGTAACCGTGCTGACGGGAAACCTCTCTCGCACAATGAGACCCAGGAGAACTTTACGCAGTGGTTTGCCAATGCGACGTGGTTTGACATTCCAGTTCGCAGTCATGTCATGAACCTGGACAACAATCGCGACACTGCTCCCAATACCATTGGGCACGTAGAATCAAACCGTGTGAACCTTCTGACTCGTTACAGCTTGACCCCTTACTATTATTCGTTGGCGCACAGGGCCGCAAACGATGGATTGCCGCTTATGGAGCCCATGGCCATGCGGTTTCCTTCAGACATGAATGTGCGCACCATGGGCAGTCAGCGCATGCTGGGACAGCTCATGATGGCAGCGGCTGCAGAGACTGGCGTTTATCAGCGCGAGGTCTACTTACCTAAGGGTCTTTGGTATGATTTCTTTGATGGAGACCACAAGAAGTCGACGGGACAGAGCTTGAACGGTTATCCGCTGTATCGCGACGGCCTATTCCGACTGCCAGTGTTTGCTCAGGGCGGAGCGATTATTCCGCGTTATGCAGGGCACATGGGTCGTCATGGTCTCGGCGGCGGAAAGATTGAAACTGTTGCGAAAACAATGCTTCTTGATGTTTTTGTCAACGACGCGCCGACAGCATCTGAATTTGTGATGACAGAAGACGATGGTTACTCTCGTCAAACTGGTAGCGAAGCAACGCGCGTGACTCGTTTTGAACAAAAAACAGAATCTATGCTGACGACGTTGACGATCCAAGGTGCGGTTGGTCGTTATGACGGGGCCGTTGATGACAGAGCGTGGACTGCCCGCGTTTGGTCTCCGGGTTGGCAGGTGGCACAGGTGAGTGTTGACGGCTCGTCGGTTAACAAATGCCAAGACGGATTTACCAATCGATCCACGGCTTGCTTTAAATTACATGGCTCGTCTGCGGTTTTGGTGGAACTTCCCGCGGAAGATATACGTCGCAACCGTCAGGTGACCGTGCGTTGGGAAATCGGGTCGGCACGCAACGCTACCGTAAATTTTATTTGTGACGAGGGTCGCGACGCTCCGCGTGGTCATGGGATGTTTATTTCCGGTGATCATTCGGCATTAGGATCTTGGGATCCTAATAAGGCTATTCCTTTAAAACCAAGTGAGTTTGCGCGCGGAATTTGGACTCGCGTGATTAATGGTCTTACGCCAGGGCAAACGGTGTCATGGAAGTGCTTACGTAAATTGCCGGGTGGGGGAGATTCCAACCTTGAGTGGCAGCGCGGTCCAAATAATCAGTTTGATGTCAATTCAGACGGTGGATTTTCGGGCATGGCACGTGTTCGCTGGCAGGATTTGCAATAAGTTTTGGCAAAATCGTAATTCTTGAAGTGCGAAGTGACGCCAATAGGCGTCATTTCAGCCAGTCTTTTTGCGTCTGTAGTGTTTGCGGCATCTTCATGCTAGGGTTCCTTGCGGGCCATGGGTGCCCGTGAGACATTATATATAGACAAGGAAGGAAAACTGTTATGCGTTTACTGACGATCTCATTGTTTGCCTTATTCAGTGTTGCGGCTTATGCCTCTGATCCAGAGTGCACAAAAGAGCCCAAAGACAAATGGAAAGACAAGACAGCCTTTGAAAAGGATCTGAAAGATCAAGGCTACAAAATCAAGAAGTTTAAAGTCACCAAGTCCAACTGCTACGAAATCTACGGCCACGACAAGGACGGCAAGAAAGTAGAGATCTACTTCAACCCCGTGACCGGTGAAAAAGTTAAAGAGGACATTGATTGATACCTGGCAAAGCCCCCATTGTGTGGTCGAAACTGACAAGGTTCCTGCACTGGGGGCTTGTTTTATGTGTTGCTGCGAACTTCATTAATGATGGTGATGGTGTCAAAGACATCCACCGCAAGGTAGGCCTTCTCGCCGCCGCATTGGTGGGATCACGACTCGCCTACGGTTTCTTTGGTAAAGATTCAACCTTCAAACATCATCTCTTCAAGTACTGGCCTTTGCGGCCAGCGCTGCTTATTCAGTTTCTAAAACAAGAATTGGCTGGATTTAGCACAACGGACTACGAGGGTCATAATCCGGCAGCTTGTTGGACCTATGTGGGCATATGGCTTCTCGTGCTTTCGCTAGCACTCACAGGTTTCATGATGGGACTTGACGCCTTTTGGGGTGAGGAGTGGCTCGAGGATCTGCACGGGGGACTCACCAAGGTCTTGATCGTCTTTTTGATCATCCATGGCGTAGGGCTAATTAAAGATACGTTGAAACATAAACGTCCAGCATGGAAACGGATGATTACGGGTGGTTACTAGCAAGCTTTGACAGGGAGTGCATGGAGCATGAAAGATTTCAGGGACTGGAAAATCTTGTGTGGTCTCATTTTGGTTGGCACGTTGACACTGGAGACGTGCGGTTTTGCGGAGGACGTCGCCCCCACTGACCCGGCAACTGCGGCGAAACCCCTCGAGGGCATTGTCCCGATACCGGCCTTTTATTATACGCCTGAAACGGCGGTCGCCGCCGGAGGGGTTTTGATCTATTACTGGCGCGATCGGCATGATGATCCCGACACCAAGCCTTCGCAAATTAAGCCGATCGTCATCGGCACGACCAAAAAACAACTCATCACATCACTATTGATTAGTAAAAGACGAGATAACGGACGTGAGCATTTGTCCGTCTTTTTGCGCTATCGTCGTTATCCCGACAAGATTTGGGCCTTGGGTCCGCGCTCTGAAGCTACCTCGGAGGAAGATTACAGCTGTAATATCCAGTTTGCTGAAGCACTGTGGGAACACGCTATTGGCAAAGACTGGATGTTCGGTCCTTTGGCAACTCTAGGTTCCTACAAGGTTACTGAGCGTAATGAGCTGGGAATGCTTACTGGATCTGACATTGTCGGTGGCAAAGGTTCTAAAACCTACAGCGCAGGTGTGCAACTGGCTCAAGACACGCGTAACAATCTGTTTTCTCCTGATAAGGGAAATCTTTTCGTTCTTCGATCAAGCCGCTTTGAGCACATTGGAGAATCACTTAGTCCCTACAACGAAACATCGATCGACATGAGAACCTACATCCCTGTCGTCAAAGATCACGCTTTAGCACTTCGCGTATTTGCGCAGTGGCAAAACGGTGACGTACCGTTTCGGGAACTAGCGAGCCTGGGCGGACCAGATCGCATGCGCGGTTACTATGAGGGACGCTTTCGCGATAAGAGTGCAGCCATTGCAGAGGGTGAATACCGATTTCCTCTCGGTAACAATTTTCGCGGAGCGCTCTTCGGCTCAGCTGGAAATGTAGGGAAGGATTTGGGCGCCATGAACAGGTCGCCAGTGAAACAATCTTATGGGGGCGGCGTGCGTTATGTGGTGGATCCAGCCGAAAAAATAGCTATCCGCGTGGACTACGGCAAAACCTCGGAGTCAGAGGGTTTCTATATTCAGTTGAATGAGGCTTTTTAAGCTTTTCTAAAATAACCAATAAAATCAGACTCTTGAACGGGGGTTAAAAACCTGTATTTTATTTCATTTTATTAAAATCTTGATTTTTTAATAAAATAGGCTTATCTAGATTATAACGGGGAAACCCGTACACGGGATCCTCAGTTGATGTTGATGCTGAAACTTGTTGCTTTGAAAAGGACCTTGCTATGAAACCCGTTAAACCCATTGTGCCTTTGGCGCTCTACTTCGTCATGCTTTTTACAGGTTGTGGCGGTGGAGCTGAGTTCAAGGGGGACTCTCCCCAAAAATCTGCGGAAGCACCTCCCACACCTCCGCCCGTGGTTCAACCCACGGATAAAGAAATCCGCTTTGGTGTCGACCGCGTTTTCCGAATTGGCGATGACAATTATCCAAACTCATCTTGCAAAGAGCAGGTTGCGTCTTACCAGCTATCTGGTACCCGCTACTTCTTTGAATTTGAAGTGACCGAGCCGCAGACGTTGATAGATATTAGTATCAACCGTGTTTGCGGGGTCGACTACATGCTAACGAACACCACCCGTTTGATGAAAAACAACATGATTTACCAGGTTCTACCTTTGGTCAAAGGAAGTGACAAAATCCAGTATCAGGCTTTGACACTTGATCCAGGTAAATACGCGGTGATTGTTGAGTCGATGGTAAACTACACCCAAGTCCGCAAAGGTGACTTTGATGACTTTGTGGTGGGTGACATTGCCGTTAAAGCTAACAAGAAGATTGCTGGCGGTAACGTTCGTACGGAATAAGCTATCCTAGAACACAAAACGCTCTGCTCCGAAAACAAGGAGCAGAGCGTTTGTTTTTCTGGCCTATCAGAGGCCTTTCCAATACTACTAAACTCTTCGGTGATATCGATTTTTTTTACACGTTGGACATTACGGGGCTGACCTGTGCACGATATAATCTACTTTTCCATGAACCTGACTTCGGGGGTTTTGATTTTGCTAACCGAACTAAACCAACAGAATACCGCCAGGATTGCTGTGCCGTAAATCATTGCGAGCAAGCCTAATCCAACATCATATGGTTTAGGTGTTGAAAGCGACACACGAAGAAGCAGCGTAGAAATGATGAATCCAGCGTTTCTAAAGAAGTGCTCATATTTATCGTAGTAGGCTAATGAAATAATTAAAATAAAAACATCCGTAAAAATCATGAATTCGAAGAACAGAGGGAAAAAGAACAAGTCGGCGTTTTTCATCACCTCCGGTAATCCTAGAGCAGATGACGGCACTAATCCCAACCACACAGCCACGTTCAAGATTGCAAGACAAGAGAGTATAATTAGTAACAGAACTGCAATTGATTTTTTCAGCTCAACAAACCCCTTCAGATCTTTCTTAATAGGGACTTTCGGTGCCGAGCGCTGAAGAAATGTAAAACCCGTAACAAGGACAAACATCAATACTGCCCCGCACATGTCCAGCAGCACTGCTTTAACCGCTTCTGTCTCTGAGAGCCAGTGATCGAAGCTTTCAAAGCTCCCAATATCTTTAAACACTCGGCGGACCACAATGAGAGACACAATCTGGTACTGTTTTGCAACCTCCGCCGTATGGGATTCAGCTAACGAAAATACTAACTGAATCACTTCATAAAAAAGAATAATGCTAAAAGGCGTATAAACGGCATGTAATAGGCTCTCATCAAGTCCTGTAAACACGGTCTTTGGAATGTCAGGAAATGTTCTGACTATAACGATGAGCATAAGGTGACCAAGGAAGCCCAAGGCCGCTAACGTCAAGACGAACTTTTCGAGAGACGCCTTTTTAGGCGAGTTCATAATAGCGTCAAAGGTCCCGGCCATAGCCTGGCGCAATTTAATGACCATCTGTCTCATTCTGTCCTTTAACTTTAACGCTATCTGCTGTTGTCCATCTGAGATCTACCTGATTATAGTAATAATTGTCATATTTATTTTTCAGTAATTTTAATGCACGTCTCGGAATTTTCTATCCAATCGAAGAAAGCGCGGACACAGAACTGGTGGATTTCCGATTTCCTATCCTCGAGTTTCCATGCCCGTGGGTGTGAATTTTTGCGCGACAGCTCTAGGCCTGTGCTAGCGTTATTTGGCTTTAAACTGATTTTTATGCGATTATTGTAGTCAGTAGATAAGATTTTTTTGGAGATTTGGGACATGCATAAGATACGATCGCTAATAATGCTACCTTTTTTGTGTCTGTCGTTGTCGACAGGGTGTAGATCGTTTTCTTCAACTAATCATAGTCCCAAAAGTGATGGAGCTAATCAAGCTAAACCAAAATCGAATGAATTTTTAAACACAAATGAAGATGCGGATCTTAATCTGTATCAAGGTACCGAGACATTTAAGCCAGGCGTCGGAGTTCTATCGCCTGTAGGTTGTACTGCATTCGAGGTTAAAGATCGATGCGTAGTGACTTCGGCTCATTGCCATGGCTTTGCCGGTCGAAAATATCATCAAGATCTCGCTCATGGACGTACGTCGATTTCTGCAATTAGAGGTAAATTATTAGATGCGTTTGCCCACGAAGTTCAGGTTTCTGAACGTGATCTTCAAGTTATTTGGCTCTCTGATAAGAATGACGACGGTACAACCGCGGGATTTTTTCCATGGAACCTCGCGCTTCCGCCTAATGTCGGCTCTATAGTCACCATTTATGGCTATGGCCCAGATAATGTTGCAAACGGAGTGAATGTGGGAGCTGGGATTCTTCGCTTCGGACAAATGAAAATATTGGAATTCTCAAAAAAAGTTATCGATCCCGCCTCAGGACAAAAACCAGGCGAATATTTTTCGCTGACTCCCGGCAGTCAAACAGGTTCTCCTCCCCCAACTGCAGTTTGCCCAGGGGATAGTGGTAGTCCAAACGTTGGTTCGAATGGCAGTGTTGTTGGAGTGACTTCCAGGGGGGAAATCGATTGCATTGGGCGAGGCCCCTCCTACTCGACGTCAATGGGAGGAGGTAATCTGGAATGGATCAAAGATCAGATGGCGAATTTTTGTATACCTGTTCGCGATATTCAGGTGAGTGTCACGGGGGCTCCGGGAATAGTTGATCTGTTCAACTCCACTGGAAGTACAAGAATTTTTAGTTGTAGTAATCAGCCTCTCAGTGGGCAATGTTCACAAAAAGGTTTAAAAGGTTCACTTAGATTGGTAGCCACTCCAGGGCGGGGTGCAAGGTTTGTGATATGGGCGGGTGGAGCTGCATGTCCTTGCTCCAGAAGTAATGTCGCAACCTGCACGGTTGCCGAGTCATTTTTGAATTACAATGCGTCTGATGCAAGCAACATGGAGCTAGCCTCGTGTGAAGCACAATTTCAAGCGAATGGCAACTCTGTCGGTCAATATGAGCCTAATCAGAAGGATAGTTCACAATTCGATGAATTCAAAGGTTCAGTCGATAACGCGATGTTGGAATTTGGTGTCGATTACGAGAGTAAAATGAGAGCATGGGTCGGTTTCAGCAGCGGGAAGTCGACCTCTCAAACTTTTAAATTCAGTAAGTTGGTCGTTGGGCGCGCTTATAGACTGATTATTTACCCCTCGGCTTCATCAGATGATAAAACCCAATACCAGGCCACCGCGGTTGCTCCTGGCGCTAAAATTACTTCTGGCGGTACTTGGACGCCCGCAACCGCTGGTTATTTCATGACAACAAGTCCATGGGTGATAAACTTTACGGCTACGCAGACCACAACGCAGATTAAGATCAGCAACAAGGCGACAAGTGGCAATGCTTTTGTTTACATTGACTACGTCGCATATCAGTAGACTATTCAGATAGGTGTATTTCTTTCGGTATTAGACTTCAATTTTGACCACTACACACCAGTTAAAAACAGGTCTTGTCTTCTGAAAAATTCGGGACACATAACTGCTTTCTTTTGGTATTGCGGGTTGATCAGTCCCCAATCAGTTACGCTATCCAATTTAGTGCTCCTGGGTTGATTACGGATTTATGCCTCTCAAGATATTTTTAAAAAGGATCAAATAACTTGCAGTGAGATCGGTTAGTTAAAACAGATTTTTTACTTCTAAAAAGAAATGATTTAAGTTTTTTCCAATTACTCCGTTAGATCTAGGCGAGGCGAGGCGAGTACGACTCGACCTGGATCTTTAAAAGGGGGCGATTGTGATTTCGAAATTGTCAGGAATTTTCGTGCTGTCTCTTGGCTTAGTATCCTGCGCCGTGAAGAATTCAGAGGATTCGAATAAGAGGCCAGGAAATTCAGATAGCACAGGTGGGTATGAGGCGACCGCTGACTCCAACGCTGCCGAGTCGACTTTAAATCTTGTTCCGGAAGAACCCGGAACTCCAATCGTTTCTCCCTTCAGCCCTAAGCCTTGGCTCACCATTCAATTCGGCTATCCCACTTCACCTTACAATCCGTTACCCACACCGCCAAAGGGCTCCGGAGGTATAGTTCGGTATAGGGATTACTTAAATTCACCTGAGCGTCGTCAAAGCGAAAACGTTATCGATGCGCGCCCGCGTCCTTGCGCTAATCCCAAAGCCTGTCCCGCGAAATGGGTTGACACAAGCTGTCAATTTGCGGCTCCACTTATCAGAAAATATCCAGCGAATTCTCCCGAGCAATGTAAATTCGTTGGTCAGTATCAGACGGGGCTTTGTACGTGTGACGCAGAGGGCGTATTAACAACTAACTGTGAAGTCAGTGAGAGAGTTTGTGTAGACCCTTCGCAAACGGCTTCAGAATGTTTGAATGTACGAGGTCCGGTGCCACCGAAAATTACTGGTCCTTAGCGGACATCATTCCTTCCAAAGAGTCTGATCAGACGATGATTACGCAAAAATCAGCCTTTTCGTGCGATGTTTTTCGAACGCTGCGCTACGTGACAGTTTTTTGGACGTAACGCTTAAGGATCGGTAGCTTTAAAAACTTATTCCTGTGTGAGGCCATATAAGTGAAACGGAAGGATACAGGTTTCTTCCTGGCTTGAGCTCACTCTCCCGTCTCTCTTTGCATCCATCTATATAAGAGACGTCTTGCACGAGTTTATTTTCAACAGTTTTCAAAGGGTGGTAGTACCGCACCCAATCAATTCCAATAGTCATGTATTTCCATTGCCATTGATTACCCAGGAACACTTGGATGCCATAGTCCGTGAACGTAATGTGATTTTTTATTCCCGTGATTGTTGTCAGATGATCTTTCAATCGCATTGTCAAAGACACTCATCAAATAATCCGTAAGAAATCCGTTTCTTCTCTACGCTTATTGATTCCCATGGCGATGTTGAAGCTGTTTCCTAAAAACGATCGAATCATTACGGCTTGGTTTATCTCAGTAGATGAAGCTAAATCAGTAGCTGTATTGGTCGAATACTCTAGCACATGATTCGTTGTGAGAAAGTATCCAAACCTAAATCCAACCCCTATGCCATCAGTTAAACCAACGCCTGGAGTCAAATAAAATACTTGTTCTTTGCGCGCAGCGCGACTGTCATCGTTGGATGGCCTATCCGCTTGTGATTCACTTGCCAAACAGGTTTCAGATCCATAGATAAACAGCGCTAGAAAAATCGCCTTATTTATCTCAAAAATTTTCATGGGCTGACCTTTCTTAGAAATCTTTTTTGACTCTATGAAAACCTGCTCATTCAGTTATGTGTCCCCGATTTCTGATTTACATACCTAGCGCACAAGAAGGGATTCCAAGAGCAACGTCAGCCATCTCGACCGTTCAGCAAATGAGGAAGGAATTAGCACCTCGTTGTCGGTGTGCATACCGCCCCCGTGAGGCCCAACTCCCACGATTAATTTTTTTTTGAGGGCTGCAATCTGATTGCCGTCGCTCAGGTAACCAACCGGCTTTGCGGTTAGTGTTATCCCTAATGACTTTGCGATGCTAAAAGCCTTTTCATTAAGCTCTTTAGTCAATTCTGGAGGCATGGGATCAGTGCTCACGTCGTAGCTTATGGTTGACGTGAATTCTGACGCTCGCTCTTTAGTCGCTGTGAATACATGGTTTTTGATGAGTTCTAGTTTTTTTCGCACCTGATTTCGATCTTTGACAGAAGGATACCTAGCGTCGATACGTACACTTGCTTCTTCGCAAATCGTATTGGGGGTTGTCCCTCCTTGAATGACATCTGGGCTGACACTTAGACGTGCGTGGTATCGGTTTAACTTCTGAATTTCAAGAATCTTGGCTGCTAGCTCGACGCAGGCGTTTAGACCTTTTTCGGGTTCGAGGCCAGCATGAGCAGCTTTCCCCTTCACGGTCATTCGAATCCAATCCAGCCCTGGGTGTGAAGCTACGAGTGAACCGTCTGGCAGACCAGGTTCAAAAATAAGAATCGATTCGACATTAACTGCAAGGCTTTTTAAAATTTCCTTACTTCCGCTAGATCCAGTTTCCTCGTCGTCGTTGAGCACGACGATAATATCATTGAGAGCTTTTCCCGTGTTCTTTGACTTCAGATTTTTCAAAAGGTGGACCATCAAGACGATACCGCCTTTCATGTCAATAACGCCTGGTCCCCTGATTTCTTTCTCTGTTATTTTCAACTCGGGCGAGGGGTTTTTGTCTGGAAAAACCGTGTCGACATGTCCTAAAAACATCACCCGAGGTTGGTCGCTCTTGCGAAAGCTTAGGACTTTTCTTCCATTAATTCCATTGATGATGGTGGTGCGAAAACCAAGGTTTTCAAACTCCGGAATCAGCCTTTGTCGCATGCGTTCTTGTCCTTCAATAGATGCAGTCCCCGAATTAATAGCGACGAGATCGCGCAAAAGTTGGGCGCTATCCTTGTCAATGCCAGGACTGAGCAAGCTCGTTTGAGCGAATATGCTCTTCGGAACGCAAATCATTAACACAAGCGAAAAAAAGTAAAAATTGAATTGAGAGAAGAAATTTTTCATAATTAGCCCGCGTTAAAATATGAATTTTTGCTTCATAATACCTTATCTCAGTTCAAGGAATGTAGCGGTAAAAAGTTTTATAAGAGAAGATGGTGTGCTTGGGGCCTTTTTTTCGGATTTCATATTAGGCTAAAATTAATTGCCAAGGGAACCTCATGGGCTTAAACGGCCCCGCCATTTAAGGTGGCATAATTTTACTTCCAAAACTCTAAATTAACGCGCCTCTCGCCACAGGGACCAGAATGGTATCTCATTAGATTTTTGTTGTTTAGTGATCTTGTATCCAAGTCGCTGCATGATGGGGATATTGCCGGGGTTGAATGTCTCGGCATAAACACCACAGCCTGCGAGATCTGCTTGATTGAATATGTGTTGAGCCATTTTTCTGCCAAGGCCTCTGTGCTTTTGTTCCTTTGCCACACATCCAAGTTCAATGTAGTAGTGCGCTTTTGATGGGCGTGCGACTTTAATGGATTTTGTGAGATTGATTAATCGCTTTAGGCCGTTGATACCTATCAATCTAATGAATGTTACGGATTGCAACAGCGACCATAGCGACGGAAGCCGAATACGTTTGGTGTTTAGCGGCGGAAAATAGATCATGATTGCGGCGAGGTGCTTGTTAATCTTCATAGCGTCGACGCGACCATATTGCATGCCTTCCCGTATAAGATATTCGACGTATTTTTTTAAGATGACCCTGATTTGGCTTCGGGTCGTGCCTGCAAGAATCGCTTGAACTGACGGATCGTCTGCGAAAGAATTGCTGACGAGATCGACGGCTGGCGCGAGCTCCTCAATTCGTAAAGCCTGTATCTTTTTGACCTGTTCCCTTACCGAAGGGGAATGCTTGGGAATAGTTCTGCCCATAAATTCCTCGTGTTTTTTGTTAAGCTCTTTTCCGAGGGTACATAGAGGCTATTTTCCGGAACGAGAAGTTTTGCATAAATGGCCTCAAACACTCTTTTAGTGACGCCAGGACTAACCATGTCACGGTCGTTTCCAGGGATAATTCCCACGAGCTTGTATCCAGTTTTTTCAGCGATGACTTGATTGGAGGGAGCTCTGAGTGTCGATATATAGAATGCTAGCTCTAGGCCCATCATACGTCCTACTTCTGCAATCAATACGGACGGCAGACAAGAAATTCCACTTCGTGTGTGACGATGGTTTGTGGCGATGACGCCTAACGGGGAGGTGATAGTCAGTGCTGACTCGTTTTTTTCAAGAAAAATACAGCCTGCTAACTCTCCAGAGCTTTCGTGTCTGAATACAATTGGAAGAAAAAATCGCTTTCTCGGTGGCAGATCACCGGGAAGCAGAGTGGTCTTGTAAAAGTCTGTCCTAAGAAATCGGCTTTCGCATCCAGCCTGTATGTCAGGGTACCACTCAGTGAGTAATTTTATAAAATGAGTGACATCGTCCGGATTTAACAGTTCTAGCCTGTAGCCTCGCGGCATCCGGACGATTGACTCTATTTCTTCGATCGCTGGCCAATCCATATGAGCTTTCGTAAATCTAATTTACGCGGCTGATGGTTGTTGTGCAAAAATCGCCACTCTTGGTCGTGTGATCAGTGAGGTTGTGATAGAGTATGTAAACGAGATTTCTGCTTGGATTTAAGCCAATTTCTGTTAATGGCTCACCACTCGTACCGATTGGGTTGCCTGTTAGAGGGCCCCGAATGGCGCTGCCGTTGTCAAAGATGATTTTACCGGTCCCCATCTGGAAAATGCCGGCACTGGTTTTGAAATATAATATGTAGCTCTTCGCATCCCGATCAAAATTGAATTGTAAATTATTACAGCGAGCAATCCAGGTCTCGGCGTGTAGTGCTGTGGCTGTTAGGCTTAAAATGACTGCTGCGGTGGCTTTTAACCTAAAATTTTTCATCCAATTTGATCGATTTTTCATGATTGTGTTTCCTTTGTGCGTTGATAACTAGTTCCGCTACGCGCCCAAGACAAAGCCTAATGATGCACAGCTTGTGCCAGCACCTGTATGGCTTGTGAAGATTACATTGCAACCGCTTGTATGGTTGCTGCAAATGAAGCAAGCTGAGCGTTTAAATCAGGGTAGAGCAGGAAGAATTAATTAGTGCCACCCGACTGATTCGCTAATTCATTAGTTAGTGCATCATTAATTAGTGCCACCCGACTGATTTTCAATTTGGGGTGGCCTCAATTGATAGATGCCAAATGCGAATCAGTCGGCCCCTTGGCTCAGACGGACAGTGTCCACAAGGGACGTATGATGCTGGCGGTGCTGTGGGATATCTGCCGCTGAGTTGCACCAATGCAAGCCATACTGCATGCGTACGATAAGTGGATGCTGTTTTATCAAAGGATGCGGCAATGATTGGGGCGAAGACTTGCCACTAGAACTCTCTCAAGTAGAGTCCGCTTTTCGTTTAGTGATCTACGCCTACAAGCATTTAAAACGGTATAAATAAGTGCGTTGCATACATCGTTGTGTTTCCACCGTCTTTACCGCTGTAAAGGCCCATAAGATTACTTGAAACACTCCAAGTAAACCAAGGTAGTTTCACCAACTCGAGGCCTATTGTTCCGCCGATTGCGAACAGAGAGCGACTGAAGAGTCGTGAGTATCCGTATGTGAGGCCTGCATAGGGATTGGCAAAGGAGCGGTAACCACCGCCAAAAATTGATGAGTAGAAGTTGTGTCCGATCAGAACGATCGATGAGCCTGAAGAGTTTGGCTCTTTGGCTGTGGCGGATGCACTGGTTTCGTTTCCAGACTCCTTTTTCGTTTCCTTCAGCAAAATGATGGATAGCTGTGCCCACTGACCTCTCGGACTAAGAGTGATTCCAGCTCCTGACATGCTGCGACTTTTATCGTTGCTGAGGTTGAGGTTCAAGTTTGCTGCAGCAACGCCGGCAAAAAGACGTCCTTGGCTTCGTGAATCGGCGAAGTTTTCGTTTCGTTGATCAGCCATAGAAAGCTTAATTCGGACAGATGTGAGATCTGCATTAACTTCAGAGTTCTCGCCGCGCACGCTACCGAGTTGGCGAAATTTCTCCATCATGTCATCCACAGCATTTGGAGCGACGACGATTATATAAGTTGCCGTTTGATTGTTGTATTGGTCTCTCCAAATCTGACGTTTTTCAATTTTCCCACCATTATTTTTGACAATTTTATCAGCGCTGACCGACGCTTTTTCAGCATTGTCTACGACTAAGTCAATCGTTATGTCAGGTGTAATGTCTCGTTTTGCTGCAGGTTGAGCGGAGGACATTGCAGAAGGGGAAACTAGAGCCACTGCGATCAGGTTTCGCACGCACCACTTTTTGATAGACATAGGTAAAATCCTCTTTTGGTTGCAGAGTTCACCTATATTTTAACTTATGTGCGGGCGGTAGTCATGATCCCGGCATATTTTTATGTATGAAAGATCAAACCGTACTAGATGATCCAAGCTGTTCCAGGGTCTTTCTCCTGAAGGCAAATATGGTCTTCACGTCGTTTTTGACCATCGGTAACGCGACATCTCCAAGAGGCCAGACATACATTTTGTATATCACGCGGTCGGTCATGAGAGTGCCGCCTGCCAGGGGTTCAAATGAATGTGTATGATGCCAGATGCGGTAGGGACCTTTGAGCTGGGTGTCTACAAATTTTCGCGGCGGGTCCCAGTCTTCAATTCGTGTGCGCCAAGAGACGGGCATACCCTTGATCTTTAGCCGGTAGTCGATCAGCAACCCTGACTTCATTTCATCTGAGGACTTCCTGGTTATGCGAAAGTTCAGCCAAGGTGGCGTAATTTTTTCCAGGTTTTCGGCGGCGGAGAAGAACGGAAAATTATCTTCAGGTGTTCCTGGAAGCCATTGTCGGGCTGTAAATACGCGCGCTCCACGCGGAATTTTCTGGTCAATTAAATCCAGCAAGGCATTTGCGGGGTCAGTGAATTGAAACTTAAATCCACTTTCAATAAGTTTCTGTGGGATAACGGCAGAACTTGCGGTCAGTATGCTGCTCATTTCTCCAAAGGCAAGCTTCAAAGCCAAAGGCGGCACGGGCATGGCTGACGGCATCTTCATAGCCTTTCCAAGATGCTTGCTGAATGTTGCGTTGGTGACTGGTTCAGAAGCCACTAGGTTAACAGGGCCCTGCATGCCTGGCGTATCGATGCAGTGAATGATGGCGCGCACAGCGTCTTTGATGTGGATCCAACTCATCATTTGCTTGCCGCTACCGATGGGGCCGCCGACGCCATAATAAAAAGGATTCATCATCTCCGGGAGCGCTCCACTGTCACCTGACAAGACAACACCGAATCGGGCGAACACTTTACGGATACCTGGATCATTAGCACTGGCTGCGGCCTCCCAATCCCGGCAGACGTCTGCTAGAAATCCAGTGCCCGCTGGTGATGACTCGTTAAATCCTGTTTTAGCCGATACGTTGTCAGGCGATGGACCGTAAATACCTATTGCCGATGCGTTAATCCAAAGACTTGGTTTTTTCGACAAGCTCTGCACAGATGAGATCAGTTGCTTTGTCGAGTTGACGCGGGAATCGTAGATGCGTTGCTTTGATTTCCTGGTCCAACGCTGGGCCACGGGTTCTCCAGCGAGGTGGATCACGACATCAAACCCCTCAGACTTGGGGTCTAATGTGTCTTTAGCGATTGGCGTCTTGTGATTCCAAGCAATACACCGAGCTGGAAATGACAACTCAACGGAGCGTCCAGAGCGTGTCAAGGCTGTAAGGGCGTGACCTGATCTTGCCAACTCAATGCCCAAATGATTGCCAATTAAACCAGTGGCTCCTGTGATCAAGATTTTCATGGGCGGTATCCTTTTTGCGTGGGGTTGGCGTAGACGGTTCAATGATGCGGGTTTATCATGGTGCGAGTTAAGCTCGAGGGTTTTATGTCAGATGTTATGGTGAAACACGATCAAGCTCACGCCGCGTCCCCGCTCAGCCGGCTCTTTAGTTATAGCAAAAATTATCGCGCTATGGCCATACGTGCCAGCTTGTACAGTGTGTTGAACAAGTTTTTTGATGTGATGCCAGAGATTTTGATCGGCGTGGCGATCGACGTTGTGGTTCGCCGGGAAACCTCATTTTTGGCACATTTGGGCGTACAAAGCCCGATTGTTCAAATTGTCGCGTTGGCTGGCTTGACGCTTGTGATTTGGATCTGTGAATCCCTCTTTGAGTACCTCTACGGGGTGCATTGGCAAAACTTGGCGCAAATGGTGCAACATGATTTACGCCTCGATGCATACCGTCATATGCAGTCTCTAGATATGGACTGGTTTGATGAACGGCACTCTGGACAGCTAGTTTCGATTCTTAACGATGATATCAATCAGCTCGAACGTTTTCTAAATGTCGGTGCAAATAGCATATTGCAGGTAGCATCTGCAGTGATCTTTATCGGCGCTGTTTTCTTTTATATTGCTCCCGATGTTGCCTGTGTCGCAATACTTCCCATTCCCGTAATTATTTGGGGTGCTAGCCGTTATAAAAAATTAGCCGAGCCACTCTATGCCGATGTTCGTGAGAAGGCTGCCAAGATTGGCGCTCGCCTGACGAGTAATATTTCTGGAATTGCGACAATTAAAGCCTTTGCAGCCGAGACAGCAGAAGCAAAAACGGTCGCAGGCCTATCCAATGACTACGTTGGCGCGAACAAAGCAGCCATCAAGCTAAACTCGGCATTTACGCCCATTATTCGCATGGCGGTCTTATCAGGATTTGTTGCAACCCTAATATTAGCGGGCATTAAAGCCATTCGTGGCGAGCTTCCGGTGGGAAGTTTCGGTATTCTCGTGTTTTTGACGCAACGTCTGCTATGGCCCTTCACAAGCCTCGGGCAAACCGTTGACCTTTATCAACGGGCAATGGCCTCCTGTGACCGAGTCATGGATTTATTGCGGGTTCCCGTTCGTGTCGAGAGAGGGGATTCGTCACTCGATATGGCATCCGTAAGAGGGGAGATAGCCTTCCGCCAGGTCCAATTTTCCTACAAAGATCGGGATATGTTGTTTGATGGGCTTTCCTTTGAGATCCCGTCTGGCAGTACCGTGGCCTTAGTAGGGACAACCGGCTCCGGCAAAAGTTCCGTGGCAAAGCTTTTGCTTCGGTTTCATGAGCCAAGTGGTGGGTCTATTTTGCTCGATGGTCGGGATATAGCGGATCTAAGAGTGGCGGATCTTCGTCGGGCTATCGGATTTGTGAGTCAGGACGTTTTCCTGTTCAGCGATACAATTGCTGCAAATATCTCTTACGGACTGGATGGCGTTTCTGACTCAGAAATCCGTCGAGCGGCAAAGCTTGCCGCGGCAGCTGAATTTATTGAAGCGTTGCCTCAAGGCTATCAGACCGTGGTCGGGGAGCGTGGTCAGCGTCTATCCGGTGGCCAAAAGCAGAGGATTGGTCTGGCGCGAGCCTTGATTAAAAATCCACCAGTTCTTATTCTTGATGAGGCCACGTCGGCCGTGGACAATGAAACCGAGCGTCTTATTCAGGAGTCTATGGAGACGATTCGCAAGGGGCGAACGGTACTTATCATCGCACACCGGCTGTCGACCATTCGTAACGCAGATCTGATTTTGGTCATGAATCAGGGGGTTATTGTTGAGTCCGGGACTTATGAGCAGTTGATCGGTAGAGATAGTGTTTTTGCCGCGCTATCAAAACTGACTTAAGCCGTAGTGTTTGGCGATCCTTTTCGATTTGCGGTCAGTTTGACGGGGGCATTGGGTTGTTTGGTCGCTCCTTTCTGTTGGTCTGCCAAGGCAGACTTCGCAACGTCGCTAAATTTGTTACGTGTAGCCAACCTTTTACCCCTGTGATATCAGGGGTGCTTTTGTGGCAGTGTAAGTCTTTTTAAATTAATCGGGGGTAGCACCTTGCTTCGTGACGCACTAACTAACCGACTTAGAGAGAAAAATTTTCTAGGACATCCAGCGGGACTTTTTGTTTTGTTCTTTACTGAAATGTGGGAGCGTTTTTCGTTTTACGGGATGCGTGCACTTCTAGTTTTGTACATGACTCAATACTTACTAACGGATCCGACCAGGGCTGCAGAAGTTTTCGGTTACTCGGCACTGGAAGCGCAGATCACCGCCATTTTCGGAGTGCAGACCGTTCAGCAAATGAGCTCGCATATCTACGGTCTTTATACGGGTTTGGTTTATTTCACTCCGTTTTTTGGTGGATTACTTGCTGATCGCCTTTGGGGGCAATACAGGACTGTTTATTTAGGTGGACTACTAATGGCTATAGGCCACTTCTTGATGGCTAGTGAGCAGTGTTTTCTGCTCGCTTTAGCGTTTTTGATTTTTGGTAACGGTGCGTTCAAGCCAAATATCTCAACTCAAGTCGGAAACCTTTACCCAGAGGGTGATCCGCGTCGGGATTCGGCGTTTACGATCTTCTATATGGGAATCAATCTTGGGGCGTTTTTATCACCGCTCGTATGCGGCACCCTGGGGCAGAAGTGGGGCTGGCATTGGGGATTCGGAGCAGCGGGCGTCGGGATGCTATTAGGTCTTGTGATCTACTGGTTGGGATCAGGATTGCTGCCGCGGGACACGCGTCACAGCCTTGAGTCTGTCGATTCGGGTCCGTTAACTAGACAAGAATGGTCGGCTGTTGCCGCTTTGGCAGTACTTTGTGCGCTCAATATCATGTTCTGGGCTATCTATGAGCAACAGGGCAACACACTGCAGATTTGGGCGGACACTAAGATAAACTGGAACATTGCTGGTTTCGACATGCCATCAACCTGGTTTCAATCATTTAACCCCGCGATGATTTTCATGTTGGCGCCTGTACTCAACATATTCTGGGCATGGCAAAACAAATCTGGAAGAGAGCCATCAAGTGTGACGAAGATGGGTATCGGCTGCATTCTTTGCGGTAGTGCTTATATTCTGATGATTCTTGCATCGATGATGATGCCTGGAGATGAGCGAGGCTCAGTTTTGTGGCTGCTAGCTACGGTGCTTGTCTTTACAATTGGAGAACTCTACTTATCACCAATAGGTTTGTCTCTTGTTACCAAAGTTGCTCCAAAGTCAATCTTAAGTATGATGATGGGGATGTGGTTTTTATCTAGCTTCTTTGGAAACTATGCAACAGGCTTGATCGGAACACTGTACGACAAGATGCCCAAAGAAAACTTTTTTGGGATCCTGACTGTGATGGGAGTGGCGACTGGAATTGTCTTCATGATCATAAGACGACCAATCCAGAGAGCGATTGGAAAGCATGTTTGACGGGTCGCTTTTCACACGAAAATAAAACCCTGACTTCTTGTAAAATTAAACGCCCCTTAACGGGGCGTTTTTTTATTTTGATTTTTTTGCAGGAGCTTTTTTGGCCGAGCTTTTCTTTTTGGCTTTGGCGGGCTTTTTGGGAACGTCGGAGTCTAACGTTGTTTCCTCTATGGGCCGATCTGTCATGATCTCAGGGTCTACTAACGGATTCTGATCCTGTGGTGCTACCGCTTCTGGAGGTGCAGCGCTTGCAGGGCGATCTGTTGTTTCAGTCTTTGTGACGCATGATGTCACGACAAGTAAGCTGAGCGCCATAACCGCTGATTTAATCACCATAAGATCCTCCCGAATGATTGATCTAAGCATAGTTTAATCGATAATTTTTTTCAGTTCAGCTGCAAAATTCATCTTGGCCATTTCATCATCGGCGATTGTTCGTTGTTCTTCCAGAACGTCGATGAATACTTGACGCGTGGTGAGGGGGTTGGCCAAGACAACCCGGAACACGGTCAGTGCTTGATCGTTATGGGACGCAATCTCAAACGTAGTACGGGATACAAATGTTTGACCGCGGTCACGCTGCGTTTTTTGGATATTAACAGTTAACTCACTTAACAGATCATTGACCTTGGATTTTTCATCTGAAGGCATTGTTTTAAGCTGTTGTCGCAGCGATTGAGGCACATAGCGGTAAGTTAAAATATTCAGTTCTGGTTCGGTCGTGAGCTCGAAATCTGGAGTATTTTGAATCATGCGAGCAAATTGCGCCGCCTTGCCAATACCCACGTCAATCAGAAGTTCGTAGCCTTTCCGGCCAAGAATCCTCAGTCCTGAGTGCACCAGCATGGCCATCCCTGGACGTGAGCCTTCTAGCGTATGTTTACCGATGTCTCGAGAACCGCGGCGAATAATGTACTGCGCATTCGTCTCAATGGCATCAAGTGCCGTTTCTGACCTAAACAAGCAAAGACCTGCGCCCATAGGGACATAGAGCTGCTTGTGAGCGTCGATCGTTACACTATCGGCTCTTTCGATGCCTTTGAGTAAATGCCGGTGGCGATCGGAGAACAGTGTTGGAGCGCCCCAGGCGCCGTCAACGTGGAAATGGATGTTGTGGCTTTCGCAGATGTTTGCCACTTCCTCGAGAGGGTCAACGTTACCGGTCTCGGTGGTTCCCGCTACGCCTACAACAGCAAGAATACCAACGTTGCGTGACTGGAGTTCTTTGATGCGTGCTTCAAGTTTTGTGGGAATGATCTTGTTGTGCTCATCAGTCTCGATAGCGATCAAATTGGCTCGACCAATGCCGAGTAAATCTGCGGCTTTCTTCAGGGAGTAGTGCCCACGACGTGAGACTAATATAGCTAAGCCATTGAGGCCATGAGCGGTCAATCCTGCAGCTAATCCATGCTCGAAGACGCTTTTGAAATCCCCTTTTGGAGCTAGCAGTTTATTGCGCGCAACCCAGAGTGCTGTGATATTGGCAATCGTGCCACCAGAACAAAAGACTCCCAGAGCATGCCGGCGGTCATGTGTCCACTTGTCGTAGTAGGCCTCATCGCGGTGATATACCAGTTTGTGCAGCATGCCAACGACTTGGCTTTCAAGTGGAGTGAAGGCCTTCGATGTTTCAATTTTGACAGTGTTTTGATTGAGCGCAATCATGATCTTGGCAAGTGGAAGCATGAAGTAAGGCATGCTTGAGGTCATGTGACCAATAAAACTTGGTGCCGCAGTGTGTACGGACTGGCTAACCACTTTATCCATCAGAAACTTTGCTTGTTCGTGGACGAACATCGGCTCTTCAGGGATGTTAATGTTTTTGAAATCGCGTTCGATTTCGGCCGGCTCCATCTCGCCTGCCACGATATGATCCCGCAAAAATCCAAGTAGGTTTTGGCTAATCTCCCGCTCGATGCGCATGAGCGTAGAGTCTTCATTCTCCGGAATGGAGAAGACTTTGCGCATGCTATCGAGTGTGGCCTCTGCTTTTTTGGTTGGTCTATTGGGCATGCACCAGGTGTCTCCATGGCTGCGAGCATCAAAACTCGCTCATGATTATAGAGTCAGATTTTAATTCGGACGCCGTGGCCGAATGCTGCCACTTTCTAGGCTTGCGACAAGGTGTGCAAGGTGTTCGTTCTCCTGAGTGAACTGAAAGGCCACCTCAAGTCCCCAAGGCTTTTTTGTTTTACGAGTCATGCGCGCTTCGATCGCAGGAGCGCAGAAATCATCGCTGGCGGCATCAATTTGAATCATGACTTCTGGCTGTGCGTCGAGCAATGTGTCCAGATCCATGGCCTTCTGACCGGTTTCAGGATTATGAACATCAAATGCTGCCAGTGCACCCGTGTTGGAGATGTTGACGGACCTGAGGGTCCAAAGTAATTGCCAGGACTCGAAAGAAATGGTGACGCAAACGCGCATGTCAGCTTCGTAGCGCGGCGCGCGCCCTTCAGTCTGGGCTCCTGGATGAGAAAATGTCCAGTGATGGAACATGGTAAACCTTTGTGATGATTCACTAAGTTGTACCAAATAATAGGAAGTTTAGGCAAGAAGGTTCAAGTTTTTTGGCGCCACGACGTTTTTACGCTGAGGAGCCATGTGCAAACTTTCTTGGGTCTTGGCAGCCAGCTGCCCGCAGGCTCCGCTGACATCAAGGCCTTTACTGTAGCGCACTGGGGCTGCTATGGAGCGTTCCGCAAGGTAAACCTGGAAGGCGCGAATTTCATCATCCGACGGGCGATCATAAGGCATGCCGGGATGTGCATTAAAAGGAATCAGATTCACCTTGGCCTTAAATCCATGCAAAAACTTCATAAGATCTTTTGCTTCACGAAGGCCACAATTTTTTTCGCGGATCAAAATATATTCAAATGTAATTTTGTCACCGGTCTCGCGTTGGTAGTCCAACAGAGCTGATTTTAGGTCAGCAAGAGGCCACCGGCGATTAATCGGCATGATTTCCTGGCGCAAGTCGTCACGGGCTGCATGCAAAGATACTGCTAACGCGCAGCGTGCATCACGCGCGAGATCACGAATGCGGGGTACGATGCCAGATGTTGAGACGGTGACGTGGCGCGCAGATAGGCCAAACCCATCTGGGGATACCAGAATGTTAACGGCTTTGACGACGTTGTCGTAGTTGTCGAGCGGTTCTCCCATGCCCATAAAGACAACGTGTGAGAGGCGGCGTCCTTCCTTACGAACGATCTGCGCGGCGATCATGTATTGCGAAAGGATTTCGTGAGTTGTCAGATGGCGGAAAAATCCTAGTTTACCGGTTTGGCAAAAACTACAAGCCATTTTGCAGCCAACCTGACTGGATACACAGAGGCTTACGCGTCCTTCGTAACGCAGAATAACGGATTCGATGTATTGGCCATTGGGAGTCTTAAGTAAAAGTTTAGTGGACCCATCTTGTGAGTCCAGCGCGCTAACAATCTCTGGCAGAGACCAGTCAAAGTTATCCGCAATACGGCTGCGAATGTCCTTTGAAACGTTTGTCATTTGTTCGGGGTTTGACACCAGGTGTTTAAAGACCCAATCAGCAGTTTGCGTCGCACGAAACCCCGGCATTTTTTCTTGGGAAAAATAAGTGAGCCAATCCATGCGCGAAAGGTTGAGAGCACCAACCTTGCTCGTGGGTTTCTGCATCGAAGTTTCGGGTGAAACACCGGTACTCATGTTCTGTTTGTCGTCTCTTAGATCCAAGATTTTGCGGCCCCATTCATCGTTTGGAAGACTTAGTTACCTTAGAATGGATAAAATTTCAATAGAATTATAGAATCCTCGTTTTGATTAAATGTTATAAAAACAGTGAGTTACATGGCCATCGCAGAATGGGCTACCTCAATGCGCGCCGGTGGGCTTTACGGACCAAAGGAGTGACCGAAAAGGGGAGGGTCTTGGAGGTGGGGGGACGTGGGTGGATTCTCAAGTTAAACATGACTCTAAAAACCTAGAGCAGCAGTTTATCGACGACTACAATCAGTCGGCATCTAGCTTGCTGATGAGAGCCGGCATTACGGGGTTGGTCTGTTACAATTTGTTCATTATTTTCGATTACTTTAGCTACCCCGAAACTGTTTGGACGCATGCCGCCATTCGCCTAGGCTTTGTCACTCCAACCCTAATGATTATCTTGTTTGCTTTACGTCAGCAACGATTCAAACCGTACACGAGGAGTCTCATTTTACTCGGGGCTCTGATCTTTGCCCTGCCGGTAGTCTATTTTGAATGGAGCAACCGGCCGTCAATGATAGGCGGCTCTTTATGGGGTGTTATCTTTGTCGCGATGTTTGGATTAACGACTCTCCGCATGCTTCAGCGTGAGGCCGTAATTTATACGGCGGTTTTGCTTGCGTCAGTGTCAGCTTGTTTAGTGATCGCTGATGCACCGCCTGCTGCATGGTTTAATCGACTGTTTCCCCTCTCCGTCATATGTTTTTTCGGCATTTTCGCGACTTACATCATGGAATCAGGCTGGCGAAAAATACATACGCAGAAAAAAATTATTGAGCGGCAAGAGCGCCAGGCAGCCGGTCTGCTTGAGGTGGTTTTCCCGGCTCCTGTCGCGCAGCGTTTAAAGTCTGAGCGCTCCACAATCGCGGAATATGCGGGAAGTGTATCCGTACTTTTTGCAGATATTGAAGGGTTTACGGCGGCATCTCAGGTTTTAACTCCAGGGCAGTTGGTATCAGATCTAGACGCAATTTTTTCCAGAATCGATGCTCTTTGTATCGAACACGGGTGCGAAAAAATAAAAACAGTCGGTGACGCCTACATGGCAGTCTGCGGATTACCGTTGCCGGCGGAGGATCATGCAAAAAAGATACTAGGACTAGCGCTTGCGATGCAGCGTGCGGCGTCCGAGCTTACATTGGGAGGCAAGCCCATCAGATTTCGCATAGGAGTGCACTCCGGGCCAGTAGTGGCTGGTGTTATTGGTAAATCGCGCTTTTCCTACGATTTGTGGGGTGACACGGTTAATACGGCTAGCCGCATGGAGTCGACCGCGCCTGTTGGCGGGATTCAAATCAGTGATGAGACGGCAAAAGCCGTTGATGGGGCCTTTATAGTGGAACCACGCGGCGAGATTCAGGTTAAGGGCAAGGGACTTTTGCATACCTGGCTTGTGACCGGGACAAAAGCAGTTGAGCAAGATCAATCTCAAACATCAGATCGCATCTCAGCTTAAGCTACCAGCATTGCAATTCACAAATTTGACTCATTTAGGCAATAGATCCAGTGTTCTATAATTCCCATTGGGTACCTGTCGCAAAGCTTTGAATTACGTGATGGGGCTACTTAGTTGGTCTGTGTAAACATTATGCAGTAAAATATGAGGAGCACACAGCAACACGGGGAGTTTCTATGAAGTCACAAGGACGGACTTTGGGAATTGGTCTTTTGTTCTTGATCTCAAATCAAGGATTGGTGTTGGCCGGAGATCTTGAAAAAGCTCCTCCAGGGTTTTCTCATCAGGGCGGGAAAGCTGTTTTTGCTGATTTTTCTCACGTTGGTTTAAGCTTACGGTTTGATGCTTTGAATGGAAAAGCACAAGCAAGAGCCGTCATTGAGTTTGAAGTCGGTGAGGAAGGGATGCCTCTTTTTGATATGATCCCTGATGCGCAGACCGTGATTCTTGATGGCAACACATTAGATCCAGCATCTGTTACATCTGTGAAAGATCCACATAAGCAGTCAACTCTGCGATTACTTGGCGTTAATGTGGAGCCCCAGCGTCGGCACACACTTGAAATGACGTACGACTTGTCCAGTCAGGTATCCTTCTCCCAAGGCACTGTGTCCGCCGGTTTTTTCATGAGCGACCTTTCGGATCGCGAATACTTTGAGCAATTTGCACCCACCAACTATGAATACGACCAATATTCACAGTCAATCGGAGTAGAGATCACGGGAACGGATAAACGTCACGAGATTTTTGCCAACGGACAGGTGGAAGAGTTGGCATTTAATAAGTGGACCGTGAATTTTCCAGCGTACTACACGTCATCGTCGTTTTACTTTCATCTCGTGAAAGAGGGCCGATTTGTCGTTAGTCGCTCATCTTATGCAGGGCTGGAAGGGGAGATTCCGCTTACGGTCTACAGCATTTCCCAGTCAAACGTAGCTAATGGCATGCAGCGTCTAAAGCGCTACATGGCTGAGCTTGAAGGCACCTACGGTGCCTTTGCTCACCCGTCATTTACGGCCTACATCACCGATGGTGGCGGTGGTATGGAATATTGTGGAGCCACCGTTACGTCGCTCAGCGCTCTTGGACATGAAACGACTCACAGCTGGTTTGCGCGCGGCGTGATGCCAGCGAACGGCAACGCAGGCTGGATTGACGAAGCCATCGCTAGCTGGCGAGACAACAATTACCCTCGCGGCAGTGGCCCTTCACGAACACTGCGTATGCTTGGCGGATTTTCTCCTTATAAGCGCTATACGACGATGGACGCATACGGGTATGGTGCCGACCTGATCAGTGATTTTGATGGTTGGGTGGCTCGCAGCAACGATGCCGGCATGAAGGGTGTTCTAAGAGATTTGTTTGCACAATTTAAACGTCAAACAATCACCGTGCCGATGTTTCAAAGCCATATGGAGCGGGCATTAGGCCAGTCTTTGCAAGCGTTTTTTGATAAATACATCTATGGGCGATCATCAAGTGCGCCTGTTAGCTCTGCATCGCCTGGATGGGATGTTAACTGGAGCCGTCATCCAAGGCCATTTACAAAAGAGGAACTGAAAAAAATCATTTAGTTTTTAACGTTACAGAGGATTTTCAACCGCGTTGAGGTAAGGAGTTTTCACGATGAACTTTAGATTAAATCTTGTGTTGTCGAGTGCGATGTTTTTAATGTTGTCGGCATGCAAGACCACTCAATTGCCAGAGTCTAGTCTTCAAGGCGATACCAAAAATCCGGAGGTCGGCGATGAAATTATTGGCTGCTTCAAAGTCATGAAGGTTGACTCCCCTTCGACACTGTCAATTGTCACGAAGCTCAAGGAGAATGCCTCCCAGCTTTGTATTCGTAAAAAGCCAATTGATATTTCAATTCGGGATGCGTCGAAGCAGGATTTGCTGACATGGCAGTTTACAGAGATAGCTCAGCTTCGTTGCCCAGGTTGTTTCGCATTTAAAGGTGGACAGGAGTACGCGGCTACGATTACCGGGACGGCTGTGCCACTGATCTTTAATATGTCGCTTGAATCACGAGGCCTCGGGGGACCCGTCCGTCTCTCTCTCCAGCAGATCCTTGAAAAATCAAACGCTCAAGCGGCATCTCCTGCTCCATTTCGTCATATCACCTGTGGTGACCATTGGAATAAGGTTCGTGGCGTGATGCCGACAGAGTCGAAGCCAGCTGTGATTGAGCTCTATGGAGATTCTCGGTCAAATGTTGAACGCATTCCGGCTAAAGTTTTGCGTAAAACCGATGAGCTGGTTTTCGAAGCCACCAACGGCACCGGCGTATATCTTCGGATTGTTAACTCATCTGGAGACTTGTACGGCGTATTCCGCAGCTCCAAGCTCAATGACGAATCCGATCTAGGCCTCTGCCATGCGGACATCAAAGCGGAAAATCCCCTCAACTAACAGTTTGGGGACACACGACCAAACCCAAATTGATTAATTCACGATCAATTTGGGTTTGGTCGTGTGTCCCCATTTTGTTCTTATTGTTGGCGGACTTTTAGGGCCCAGCTTCGCAGATCTGCCGCAAGTTTTGCGGTTTCTTTTTTTAAGTGTTCGCGTTGATCTGGATCCATCAGTGAGAAGATAGACTCCAAAGTTCGTTTACGTGATGCTGCCAAGGCAGATTTGTGTTTTTTGGACTCTAGGCTGAGAACAGAATCAGGGTCTTTCACAAGCTTTTTGCAGGTTTCGCGTATTGTCTCTGGGGAGCGACTTTCATTTGCAAGTAACTCAATCACCTTTGACTGAGCTTCATTGGAATATGCAAGATAATCGCGTTCCCAATGTCCATGGATATCCTTCTCCTTTTCAATTTGCTCGATAGCGTCGCGTTGAGGGTTGTTTATCCGTCCGAGCCATTGGGTGACGTTCTCGAAAGAACGTTTTATGACCGATTTTCTGTACTTTTCAAGACCACCATTTTTTTCAGGGGCAAACTTACGATTTCTTTCCTGGAGCTTTTCCTTCAGGTGTAACACCTGGTCAGGTCGTAGGCTAGCGAGGAGCGGGGCTGCTGCATCGCAACCATCCACACTTAAATCAGAGGTCAGCTGGCTTAGCTTCTCCATTTGGAGCTCGGGTGACGTCGTCTGTCCTAAAGCTTCAATATGATTTGAAATCTCGTCAACTTTGGAGTTTGCGACTTTTAAAGAAAATTTTCGCCACATGTCTCTGAAATCGTTTTTTTGGTTGTGATCCAAATCAAAGAATCTCGCCGCCGTTTGAGTGGCAAAAAACTCGTGATGTTCGAAAACGACTCGGCGCATCGAGCATCCCGAGAAACAAATCCCGGTCAAAAAAATTCTCACAATGAGATTCAGTGTGGAGCTTTGTTGTGTCCTGGGTCGCATCAGGTCTCCGAAACCGCTTTTTGAAAACTCGAATTATGATACTCTTTTAACAAAAACAGGCGCAATAGTCGGTGATGACGTCTTCTCATCTTTCCGGCAGGTGAGCCTTTCGGCAGTTCTTATGTGATTTGAACTGGGGCTATTATGAAAACTCGCGGTTATTTTTTAGCTTTAGTAAGTGGGGCGTGCACGGGGCTGACCGTTGCCGTTGGTAAGGTCGCAGCGAGTCATCTGTCGGCTGCAATGTACGTGTTTCTAATGTCAAGCATCTCCCTTTTGATGATGTATTCATGGCGTGCGCTCACGGTTGGGTTTCGCGTGCGTTGGATGACTTGGAGTGTACTTAATCTTGTTGTTTTACAGGTTATTTTCTCTGCCGCAGCTCTATGGATGTTCTGGGAGGGCACTCGGCAAATCCACACCGGCATTGCATCCTTTGCTGCGCGGACCGAACTGATATTTGTTTTAATTGCCAGTCACCTCATTTTCCGTGAGAGGGTTGGATGGGTTGGGTTATTTGGCGCGTCTCTCATTGCTGGTGGCGCGCTGATCATGACAAGTAAGCTGAGCGGTTCATTTGGTGCGGATCTAGCCCTTCCTGCGGATACGAGTGCCTATGGTCTGACCCTCGTAATTTGCAGTGGTTTTGGATTTGCCGCCTCCGAGTGTTTTTCCAAGACGCTGGCGCATCGGATAGACGCCTCTGCTCTGGTTATTTGGCGCAGTCTCTTTTTGGCGATGATATTCGGCTTCATCGTGGTTTCGGCGGAGGGAATAGCCAGCTTTGGAGCCTTAAAGACGGAAGATTTGGCCGTGATAAGTTTTGCGTCTCTATTAGGGCCCATTCTCGCCCGACTTACATTTATGTGGTCATTGCGATGTATTGAGCTTGGGACATCTTATTTACTGTGCCAGGTCGAACCGGTAGTTACGGCTCTGTTTGCGTGGCTGATGCTGGGAGAATCTCTGTCGGAGTCCGAGCTATTTGGCGCGTTGTTAATCCTGGTTGGATGTTTGGCCGTTACATCTCCGACAGTTCGTTCACCTGGGAAATTGCTCAGTAAATTCAGAGCCATGAAAGGAAGGGTTGTGTCACAAGGTGAATGAATGTAGACTCGTTCGACTAACATCCGGTAAGCATTAATATTTTCAGGATTTTTACAAATGCCCCCTCATGACTTGATCGACTCCCTTCCCAAAATTATTAAATCGATTCCCAGACACTGCCTAAGACCTAACACTTGGCGATCAGCTATGTATCTTCTGCGCGACATCTCCCTCGTGATATTGACCGCAGGTTTAATTTTGAAGGCTAACAATTGGATGTTGGCTTTGCCTCTAAGTCTGCTCTTAGGGCTCGTTTTAACAGGGCTTTTTGTCGTTGCTCATGACGCTGGTCATCGTAGTTTTTCAACGAGTCTTCTCGTTAACAACATTGTGGGTGAGATTTTATCAGCACTCTTGATCTGGCCGTTTCATGTCTGGAGGCTAAGTCACGATACTCATCACCGATACACCCATCATATTAGTAAGGAAATTGCCTGGCGGCCATTCTCACAGGCTAAGTTAGATCGATTGGGAACTAGCACAAGGCTGATGTACTTGTGGACAAGAACGTGGGCCTATTTTGTCGGCTCGATTTTCTTTGCGATTTATTTTGTGCGTGATGGCCTTCGAGGTTTGCAATCGAGACATTTTCGTCGCGATGACCTGAAACTTATTTTCGGATCAATCGGGTTTACAACCCTTGTCACAGGGGTGGTCGTTTACACTATTTGGCGTTCGGCTGGTTGGTATGGAATAACGTTCCTATTTGTGATCCCGCAATTAACATTTCAGTTTTGGATGAGCTCTTTTACATTCTTCCATCACACGCACCCAGAGTCTCCATTTATGGACGAGAGCACCTGGGATCCAGGCAAAGCTCAGCTAGGGTCGACCATTCACATGCGCTATCCAGCGTGGATCGACTGGCTGACTCATGATATCTCCTGGCATGTTCCCCATCATGTGTGTGTAGGTATTCCGCATTATCATTTGCGTGAGGCTCATAGGGCTCTGAAACAGGCCTACCCCGTGATTGTTAAAGAGGAGACTTTCTCCATAGCCTACATAAAGCGCGTCATCGCAGAGTGCCAGGTTGCGGGCGAAGTTAGAGAAGGATATGTCCAATGGGATCGCTATCAGACCTCGAGCGAGCGAATGACTTTGTTGCAAGAATCCTGAGCGCGTTGAGCCTTTGAAGTTCTTGCAAAAGTTGCAGCCTAATTCAATCAAGGCCGGTGTTTATAACGCCGTCCTCTGAGTTGATCCCGCCAAAATAAATTATTGGAAAAAATCCTTAGTCCAGTCCTTGGTGTGGTATAATTTTGGGAAGAGTCATCTCAAAATTAGATTCACAAGATCCCCTTCAAGGAGGCGACATGCGGGTTTTCTTTTTGCTAGGTATGCTAGGACTAGGACTTGCGTCCTGTAAAAGCACAGGACCAACGTCTTCCACTAAAGGTCTGGATGCTTTCACCGGTCAGAAAGGTGAAGCAGTGTGTTCAGCGGCTGTGTCCTCACAGTTTACGGACCGCTACGATACATTCTGGAATCAAGGTGGTATTCAGGGGCCAAAAGGGTACCAAAATAATTTGAAAAGCATTTTTGCCGCTGTTCCTTTGGAACTACAGTCTTGGTTTTTCCTTAAAGGCGGTAAGCTTCAACTGATTGGTAATGCCAAAGAATTCTGTGGTTCGGTTGACGCTACAAATCTTTATCGCGCTGACGGCTCAGTGGGCGGCTGTCTTAATATTCCAAAAGTTGATGGCTTGTCGGGTATGCCGTCTATCTACGTTGGCGTTGACGCTGCTGACTTTAAATCGCAAATGGAACAAGCTAGTCTGATCGTGCAAGGGTTTGCAGCGATGACGAGCTCATTCCTGACCGAGATCGCTCTGGCTGAGAAGTTGTCAGAGGGCAATGACCTTCTTTTTGAATTTGGCGCTTACGATGTTGATATGCGCAATCTAAAAGCAAGCTTGGCCTTTATGGTCATCGAAGATTTAATTAACAACAAAAACTCAGACGGTAAGTCTTATGCAGAGAATCTACCAGATGACATGAAGGCTCTCGTCGCTTCATCGAAGGTGCTTGACGCGTCCCTTGATCGTGATACCCGCTGGAAGGCTTTCTGGGGTGCTTATGGTGATCAAGGACATCGTGAATTTACCAATTTCGCTGTTGCCCAGGTTTTGGACTCTGCGTGGTGCAATGACTCTACACGAAATGCCATGCTTGCAACCGGCGCAATTTTTAACAAGACGGGCGCATACTTCAGAGCGGAAGTTGAGCCCGTGATGGCTGAAGCTTTCAATGGAACTCCCGGTCAAACATCTGCAAGTTTGGCTGACAACTCGTCAAGCGAATATGCAGAAGAAGTAATGGCAGCTGCACCGGTGGCTGGCGCCTCATTCAGTTTGGCTAGAGGTCGTGCTTTCCCGGTCTTAGGATCAGTTGTCAGAGCGCCTTTCGCGATTGGTAACTACTTTGTTCAAAACAAGCCTGTTCGTAGCTGGTTTGCTAATCATCAGCCGGTTCGTCGCACTCTGTGGGGAGCGGCAAGATTTGTTGGTGGCGCAGCTCGCGGCGTTGCAATCGTATCGGGACGAGTGGTTGGTGGTGTTGCCCGCGTTGCTGGTAATGGATTCTCAAGAATGGGTTATCGGGTAAGGAATGGTTGTTTTATTCGCAGATGGCGTTGCTGAAGTGCCCTCGCGAATGGTTTGGAAATAAATAGTCTTAGAAATCCCCTCGCAATAATCACTGCGAGGGGATTTTTTATTCGCTTTGGTACTACTCAAACGATCTCGTTGGGCTGAAAAGCGGCATGCCCCGGCTCTTCAGTTGTTTTCTTTGCACGTCTTATCACTATTCTTAGAGTTACATAGGAGGGCCGGTCCCTCATCAAACCTCGGTCCGCAAAGAAGATTCCAAGAAAGTAGCGACTCGAGCCAGTTCTAGAGATAGATCATCCCGCAGACTTTTGAGTGATTTGGTTAGTTGGCCCGATAACGTCATTTGACTCTCAAACCACTCAATTAACATTTTTCCTAAAGAGTCATAAAAAAAGAGCCAGTAACCCGGCTCTTCGTTAATTCAGACTGTAAAGTTTAGCGAGTTCTCAGAAGTTGTTACTTCTGACACCAAGGTAGAGTTGGATCGAACTGGCACAACATTTCGCACATTTGTGGATCGAGTGGGCATTCCTCAGGGCTACCGCCGCCTCCACCACCGCCGCCGCCGCCGCCAGAACCTGGCTCGACAACGCGGATGCGAAGTGATTGGTTCGTCTTATTGTCGGCATCAGTAACTGTGACGTTGACTTCCCCAGTGCCTTTAGCAGTCAAGACACCGTTGGCATCAATGCTTGCAATGGTATCAGCTGACGATGCAAAGCGGTAAGGGGCTTTGCCACCAAAAGCAGAGAACTGAAGGGTTGCATTTGGATTCATCGTTGCAGCTTGAGGCACGACTGTAAGATCTTCTGCTTTCACGCGCTCGATAACGGCTGCAGCGTCAACACGACATTCACATGCAGTTTCGATAGCGACTTTTGACCCAGACGCCTGAAGAAGTGCCTTCACTTCCGTTGGCTTCAGGTTAGGGTTATGGGAGAGCATGAGGCCTACAAGGCCGGAGACAAGTGGAGTTGCCATCGACGTACCGCTCAGGTTGCCATACTTTTCGCCTGGTAGCGTACTGTAGATTGCGTCGCCAGGAGCTGAAAGGGAAACTTTGCCAATACCGTAGTTTGACCAGCTTGGTTTGCCGTCACTGCTGTTAGATGCTGCAACCGTAATCACGTTCGGCAGTGGAGTATTCGCAGGATAGACCTCGTAGCCGTCATTGTTTTTGCCGTCATTGGAAGCTGCAGCCACAAAGATAACGCCTTTATCGTTGGCTCTCGAAATAGCTTCGGTGATTGGTTGAGCGTCGGATGCGCTTACGCCTGCGCCCCAGCTTGCACTGATTACGTGAGCGCCATTATTAGTTGCGTAATCAATTGACTTGACTGCGCCCATCAGGTCGCCCGAGCCATCAGCTCCAAGAAACCGTGATGCCATGATGGAGATCCTCTGGCTCATGCCGCTGATGCCCTTGCCGTTATCACCAACAGCTCCCAAAATGCCGGCACAGTGTGTACCGTGGCCAGGGTTTTGTGAGCCTGTTTCGTCTTTTGGGTCAGCATCATTACCGTTGAAATCGTAGCCATAAATGTCGTCAACGTAACCGTTGTTATCGTCATCGATGTTGTTTCCAGCGATCTCTTTCTTGTTGGTCCACATGTTTTCTTTGATGTCGCCATGAGTGTAGTCAACGCCAGTATCGGTTACGGCAATGACGATATCTCGACTGCCTACGCCACTCGTCCATGCATCGGCCGCACGGACCTTTGCGATTGACCATTGCTTCGCAGTCTCAGGATCGTTAGGCATCTGGAAAGCCTGAACTTTTTTATTTTCAACAACATACTGCACGTCAGGATTTTTCATGAGCTCAGCAAGACGTTTAGCTGTTTCGCGTTTGGAGGATTTTCCAAGATCGACAACAACCAAATTGCCTGATTCATGCTGATCAACAACGTTAACGCCATTTAAGCTCTTCGAATAAAGGGCTTGTTGAAAACCTGCCGTGCCTTGCTTGAATTTAACAATGTAACCGGCAGCCAGCACAGGATGTGCAGACATGAGGGCCGAAACGCAGAAAGCTGATGCCAACGCGAAACGACGGTTCAAAAGGTTGCGCACTACCATAAATCCTCCTTCACTGGATTGAGGACAAAGGAATAATGATCCCAGTCCCGTGCAACAGAGGAGCCCCTCCCTGGGAATCCTCTTTAGAACCACTTCGAAAACAGAAAAACGATATAAATGCTTGATTAAGAGAAAAGGTTAGCGGGAAATTTCTACCTAGTAAAGAGGCAAAGTTGGATGACGGGCCAAAATGTACAAATGGTGTTCAGATCGCCATTTGGCTAGCGTGCGAAGCCTTTGAGTAGGGTTCCCTGGAAATGTACGCACGGCAAGACTGCCGTGTCAGGCATGAGAATGGATCCCGGTGATAGCACGCTGTTGCAGCCGGTTTGAGCTCTGTCGCCCATGACAGCGCTCATTTTACGTAGGCCAGTCGAGATCAAGTCTGCAGTTATTGGGTGTTTGACCTTAACTTCAGTGCCCTTGAGCTTGAGATTTGCCAGTTTTGTGCCGGCGCCTAGGTTGACGGACCGTCCCAGGAAGCCGTCGCCCACGTAGGCAAAGTGTCCTGCTTTTGCTTCATCGAGAAAAACAGCCCCTTTTACTTCTGATGTATGCCCCACAACCGCTTTCGCCCCGATCCATGCGTTGCCGCGAATGTACGCCGCATGTCGGATTTCTGCATCCGGTCCAATGATGCACGGCCCCTGGATATACGCAGTTGGCTCAATAGTTGCGCCAGCAGCAATATAGACCCGACCAGATATAAAAGCCGCAGGATGGACATTGCCCAGTATTTTCGGAGTGTCCTTTACGCCAAGTTCGTCTAGCACTTGGTTCAACCAGTTCTCTAAGTTCTTGCCCATATAGCCTAAAATCGATTGCTCCGTAAATTTGTCAGATAGCCAAATCGAAGTAGCATCCGTAAAAAGATCAAGAGGTAACAGGTTTGACATAACTATAAATCCGACTTCAAAAAGGGTTGCCTGCTAAAGAGCCGGTAAAACTTGCCGACTCTCATGTCTAGGGTCGTAATGCGAAGACTCATTTCTTTCGCTGAAACGAAATCCTGAAAGGACGATCTTAATGTTTGATACGAATAAATTCAAACGATCAGTGAAAGAGTGGTCACGCGAAAATCCAAATGGAACTCTTGAAGAGCTGGTCGACTTCTGCGAGGAGTTAATACCGCCTGCGCAATATAATAACTACGGATGGCTGGTGGAGCAAAGCGCAGGATGGTATCAACATGTATTGAATACGCGTCGAGCGAATACATCAATGGACTGCAGTGATCAGGATGAGGTTGCGTAAATCGATACTTTAAATTCTCAAGGTGTTTCGATTCCGTGTGCGATACCCTTGATTCTCGAGAATTCCGTTTCCTTAATCATGTCTAATGCTTCAAAATCCTCAAATCCAAGATCATCAATCCAATTGACATTCAGCATTTCCGGAAGCGGATTTGCGCACTCCCGCCCGTCATCCAGTTCGTAACATTCATACGCCTCAAGAATTTTTCCTGATTTGGTCATGCGATAGTAATGATAACCGTCACCATTCACAAGTGCGCCGTCTCGGCTGTCACCGGTCCAGTATTCACGAGCAAAAACCAACTCTTCTTGTCCCGCGCTTTTAATGTCGATGATCTTTCGATCGATTGATTTTTTCGGGCTAGACGTGCTTGTTAGCTTGTCAGATTTTCCCGCTGGTTTCTTTGGAGAACTCATTCGGTTTTTTAACTCCATTTCAGATCGAGCTTCTATTATCTAATCAATTGTGACAGCGGTCAATTTTCAGCTGAAATCACTGGTACTTTCGGCAAGGTCCAGAAATCAAATAAAATTAATCGTGTTTTGAGTGATTGTTCTATGAGTCTAGCCATTTGCCGAAGCGGTCAAATCGTAGTCGGGGAAAAAATTCCCCCTTTGGTGTCCATATGCTCCAGACTACAAACAGTGCTTTTCCGCGAACATAGGAGAGAGGCACTTCACCCCAAACTCTCGAGTCACTGGAGTTGTCACGATTATCCCCTACACAAAAGACACTGCCTTCTGGCACTATCGCGGGCTTGCCGTCGACGTCCGGCCACCATGCCCTCGTTGCTCGACGGAAGTCAGGTTTATTTTGCATGACCCAGTGGTCAAGCCCTTCAAGGTTTTCGCGGTACAAAAGCTTATATTCCTGTTCGTCAACAATATCGTCCAGAATCGATCGATCCTGATTGTGATCAATACGGTTTTGAGCAACTCCGTTAATGTAAAGGACGTCATCTTTTAGCTGGATCTGATCGCCGGCAACTGCAACCACTCGTTTTACGTAGTCGATATCGGGATCTCGCGGGTATTTGAATACAATAATATCGCCGCGCTTGGGCGTTCCCCATGAGACAACAGCCGTGTCTGTGAAGGGGATTTTAAAATCATAAGCCAGCTTCCATGCGAGCAGCCGGTCGCCAACCTTGATTGTCGGCTCCATAGATGATGTTGGAACATAATAGGGTGAAGCCACACTCCAGCGAACGCAAAACACAATTAAAATCAGGATACCGAAGCTTTTCAAGCTCTCAAAACTAAACATCCCTGGCTTTTCATCAGGAACTGGGCTTTGTGTCGCGGTCGTACTGGTCGGTGATTCTGATTCAGTCTTCATGGGACTTTCTTTCCAGATGATCAAGAGGGTGAAAAGATCGGGTAGAGACTAACACAACAAAGAATCTTTTTACCATTAATCTTTGGGGGCTGCGCGGATGGGTGGCGAAGTGTTTTTTTTGAGGGCTCATGAGTCGGTCCCCAATGACCGATAATTAAAAGGATGGTTGGATAGGGGATGGGCTCAGTATGATGATGAAAGTTTATTCAGCTTTGCTAATCGTATTTTTATCCCTCATGGGAGCCGGTCAAGCTCAGGCATTGACGGCTAATCAGGTTACATTTCAGTTCCTCAGTAGCGGTAAATATCGGGTCAACCTGTATTATACGGTGCCAGCCCTCAAGGAGTTCCGGGAGTCTTACGTTGAATTTGATGATAGGAAACGCGCAGAAGCTTTTTATTTCGACGTGCTGCGCGGTGCTGATTTTTACTTGCAAGACGAGCCGCAAACCAGATTCGTCAATGAGCCCATGGCTCCAAGTCCTTGGTGATACGACCTTCTGGTTTTAACGCTCACGAGTTTTTAACGTGAGTCAGGGCCCGATCACTAACGACAGCTCCAACTCTCGAAATGACATCACTGGCAAGCGTTGCAGCGATTTTTCCGCATGTAGCAAGGTCGCGGCCTTTCAAGAACCCATGCAAAAATCCAGCGGCAAACATATCGCCAGCAGCTGTTGTATCAACAACTTTTGTGGGAACAGGGCTGATTTGGAATTCTTCTTTGCCTTTTACGACCAAAGCACCATCCGCACCGAGCTTCACAACTGCTATCGAACCCGTTGCAGCGATGCGTCTCGCAGTTTCTTCAGGCGAGGTTTGAAATAGCAGCTTTGCCTCCTCGCGGTTTGCAAAAACAATATCAGCCTCGGCCTCAATCAGAGCGATGAAGTCGCTGCGGTTACGGTCAACAACAAAAGGGTCAGCCAAATCAAAAGAGATGATAGTGTTATGCTTATGCGCTGTTTCGATAGAGCTTTTTAATGCGCGTTTCTGATCCTCAGTATCCCACTGGTATCCGCAGAAGTGAAAAACATGTGACTCGGCGATCTCTTTGTGAGGTATATGGGTCGCGTCGTAAAGCCGGCTTGCTCCCAAGTTCGTATTCATGGTTCGTTCGCCGTCTGGGGTGATCAATATCAGGCATGTCCCTGTGCTTTCCGCGCCATGGCCGCCTAGCAAGGATTTTATACCCAGGGATTCCATTCGCTCGCGAATGCGGCGACCATACTCGTCATCATTGACCATCCCAGCAAAAACGGTTTTGTGCCCGAGGCTCGCTAAGGTTCTGATGGCATTCATGGAGCTACCGCCAAGCTCGGTCACTTTCTTCTTTGTGCCGAATTGGGCAAGGACTTCGCGCTGACGCTGACTGTCAACTAGATGCATCACGCCTTTGGTGAGTCCAAGTCGTTTAATGTCAGCATCTTCAATTTCAATCAAAACGTCCATCAATGCATTACAAACGCTGGTAATATCATAGGTCTTCATAGTGCTAGTCTCCGGAGCATGAGGCGTAAAGATTAGCTCGCCTCACGAGAATTGTCACGGAGTTCTGAAGGGTGTTTTGACATGAGTTGTGAATGGCTTATTTGTTCTGCGTAAAGGCTAGCCAGTCGCGTCTTGAGTTGAAAAAATTCTTCTGTTATTTCAGCGTTTTCTTTCTTTAAAAGCCACGCATTCCAGAATGCACAGATTATCGCGAGAATTGTCCAGGATTGAGGCCTAGAAAGGCTGACGAAGGCCCACAAAAACGCGATCGTCAGCATGCCAAGACGAGTAAAGCCGATAAACCGTATCCCACACCAGCGGCTTCCGGATTGACGCAAATGGCGCAGATAAAGTGCACCGACGATCAAGGCAACGGGAAGGTTTGCAGCCCGCCAGGCAAACACTGATCCGTAGATTTCCCCTAGAATGGATGCTGACGTAAGCAGGCACATTAGAATCAGAGCGCGTTGACGTCTTTGGCGCTGCACCCAAGAAAGGATGGAAGCCGGGCTATAGGAGTGCAGTATAAGCGTGGCAATTAGGCTACACACCGCAACCCAATAGATCTTGGTCATTTTATCCTGCCTTTGCTCGCGCCTGCGTGCTTAAGGATATAAAGCTCTCAACTTCAGATGCCAGGTGAATAGAAATTCTAGAGGGGTCCCCACATAGTTTTGGCAACTTTTCGCTTAGCTTCCTAAGCTCAGACTGTAGATGTATGTCGGTCATTTCAGGATGAAACTGGCTAAGATATAAGTCATTGGCTCCCACTAATAAACCAAGCTTCAGCGCGTCATCGAATGTGGTTCTGTCCTGACTCCAAACATCTTGGTGAGGGCCGTTGGAGGCGGCGCATACAAGAGTCTTTGCTCCCTCCAGGAAGGTCGCTATTAATGCGAGAGCGTGCTCATCAGGTGAGCTAATCATAACAAATCCCAGGTCAATTCCCGAGGTGTGAGTCAGGCGCCAAGCGGCCAACGGGTAGGGCGCTAATGGGTGAAGGAGTGGCAACGCCATAATGGTCCATTGACCCCATTGCTTTTTAGTGGTGCTTCCGTGGATTGATAGCTTGGACGGAAAGCTCTCTATCCCATTAAAAGGGGTTAGGAGATTGGAACTCATGTCATTGAGGGCGTCTTCGATTTGGGATTTGCTAGCGCTTGTAAAAAGCTCCAAATGGCTTGATTTGAAGTGAATTGGTGCAAAGAACGGCAAGCCAAGAATCGAGTCCCAAAACAGGTCAGAAAAAAGTATCGCGCAATGAAAGCGATCTTTTCTGGATTTGTGATCATTCAGCCAATTTGGAAGGGCCTGGTTTAGGCCAAATCCAGCATTTATAAAGATGTGACTGCTATCGTCACAAATCTCGATGCAAGAGGTATTGCCGCCAAAAGCGATATTCCTTCGACCTGGCACCGAGTGAAATGCCCTGACACCATGAAACTTCATGCGGCAGTTAGTGGCCATTCGTCCTCCTCTCGGGCGTTGATAACGTCCATTCCTAGTTGGACTGCCAATCGTTGCGCTACCATTTGTTTTTTTGCGATGTCATGATCCAGATCCTCGGGTGCATGGTGGAACATGAATAAGCGCTTAACGTTGGCTTTGGAGCAAATATCCATGGCAAATTCTGGTGTCGCATGGCCCCAGTCGGCTTTCAGATTTTCCTGGTTGAAATGCGTGTCAAAGACAACATTTGGAACGTCTTCTAGAAATTTGATCAACTGACGCTGATAGTTTTTCTCGAACTTTTTAACGCCTATCGAAATTGCCTGTTCGGTGAATGATTCACCTAGTAGGTTTCCACCCTCGATCGAGGCAATATCCGGTATTATGGCGGCGACGGAGCTCTCGTAACTTATCTTGTAACCCAGCGTAATATGTTGATGGTTTACCTGAAAGCCAACAACTTTTACTTTTCCTTCGATGATAAACGTTTTTCCGGGGGTTACTTTGTTAAAGCTCAAGTTGGCTTTGATTGAGGGCTTGGGGATCGGTAGTCGTCCTGGTTTCATCAAATCATGAAATATGTCTTTGAACGGGACGCCGGCCACATCAGGCGCATAAAAGTGTATTTCGAAGTCGCTACTTTCTAGTTGTCGCAAAAATGGAAGCATCAATACGTGGTCCCAGTGCGTGTGTGTAATAAGAATATGCAGCTTTTTACGTTGTGGGTTTACTGATTTTAATGCTGATAGGTTTTGTAAACCGCTACCGCCATCCACGACGATTGAATAGTTCGAGCCGGTATCGAATTCAATACAAGTCGAATTTCCGCCATAAATCAGATTGTGTGGGTCGTGCACCGGACGAGACCCGCGGACGCCATGGAACCTCAGAATCGCAGCAGGCGATTTTTTCATGACGCCTCCCGCTCTGACGAGTGTTCTGTGTCTGAATTCATGTTTTCAGTATTGGTAACTATTCTTATGAGACGGGATTGCACACCGTTCAGTTCAATAATGATTCGTAAAGAGATCTGGGTTTGACTTCGGTGAATCACAACCACAGAGGCCGCTGCTGGTGTCAAGAGGTCGCAAATTAGCAGCTGCTCATCTTCTGATTTGGTGTCGGACGTGATTTTGAAGTCTAATGTAAGACCATCTGTTGACAGTTCGTAGGTCGTGAGGCGATCGGCCAATTTTTCTGAGAGAAGCGCTAGTCCTTTGGCTATGGCTGTAAAGGAAGGATAGTTTACAATCCGGTACTGTTTTGCCCATGGAATCAAATTCGTATGAGATTCAGCGATTCCACTGGAAAAAGATATTGACGATGCATACCAGGATGACTGGGGATGAATTCCATAAGTATGCATCAAAGCTTGTAGCAAGGTCAGATCAAGCGTCAGGCCAACTTGGTTTGATGGGAGAATGATTTTGGAGTTTCCAGATAATTTTTTTGGCGATTGGTTTGATAAAATATAAATCTGAGCCCAGGAAGATTCATGGTCATCGCTATGTGGGAGCTTCATCCCTTCGGGCAATAAAAGAACGGAGTTTGGCTCTGGAATTGACGGCAGTGACTTGATTTGGTCGACAACTTTAACGCATTGTCCCAAAGCAAGAGCAGTTCCCTTGAGTTTACGCATTGCGGCGCTGTTACCCTCGGGGCTGATGATGTAGAAAATTGGAGCGGGACCTTTCAACTGGTTCTCCCGAAGCCGTTCGATATCAAACATGAAGATTCTGTAAGGTAATCGGATATTTCCGGGGAAAGTTAACCAGAACTCCAAATGGTTTGTCCGCTGGCGGATATTCTGCGACAGGCCTATGCTTCAGATTTAGCTGCGTTCAGTCGGGTGATTTTGGGAATTACCAAGAAACTCCCGAAAGTACAAATACCCCGAGTAGAGGCTAACAACCAGAGCAAGCCAAATGGCCGACATTCCGATTGTCCTAAATGGTATGTCAAACCATGAGATATCGCGCATAAGCAAACAGAAGATGCCGAGGTCCTGAAAGATTGTTTTTATCTTTCCGAATGAACTAACTTGGATCGTGTATCCGTCTTCTAATGCCATCAGGCGCATGCCGCTGACTGCGATATCGCGACAAAGCAAAAATCCGCAAATCCAAGGTGGAAGAATATCTCCGTCTGCTAGTAAGAGAAGCGATGCGGCCGATAGCATTTTGTCTGCAATCGGATCGAGCAAAGCTCCGAGGCGACTCTCCTGGTTGTAGAGGCGGGCCAAATAGCCATCAAGAATATCCGTAAGACCCGCGAGTCCGAAGATCAAGGCACAAAGAACGTCAGTAAATTGGGTTTTAGTGGGGTAGATAAATAAAAGAACTGGGATCGCCAAAATTCTCGTTAAGGTCAGTTGGTTGGGGAGCTGACTTAGCCATGCAGCCTTGCTTGTTGGACGAGGCATTAAACTGATCTTTCCTCTAAAGTTGGCATGGGGCGAACGGTATCGTAAATCATAGAACTGTGCAAGTCCTCGAAATGGTGTTACAAACCATGGTGTGGATACTTTTTGTTAGGGTTGTGACTGTTGAGTACTGGAAATTTCAATACTGATTATTTGGTGGTCGGCGGTGGTATCGCGGGACTGTCTCTTGCTTTGAAGCTGGCAAGTAAGGGCCAGGTTACTGTCGTTGTGAAGAATGGGCTCGAAGAGAGTAATACCTGGTATGCTCAGGGCGGTATTGCATCGGTCCTTGATCCAACTGATAGCTTTGAAAATCACGTCCATGACACGATGATTGCAGGTGCTGGTTTATGCCACGAGGAGGTAGTGCGACTCGTTGTCTCGGAAGGGCCAAGACTGGTCAAGGAATTGGCGGAAATCGGCGCCAGATTCGATTCAGACAAGGACGGAGCGTGGCATTTGACGCGAGAAGGTGGTCACAGCCATCGCAGAATCATTCATTCGCAAGATGTTACCGGAAAAGTTGTTGCTGAGGCTTTGATTGCCAAGGCTAAAGCGGATCCAAAAATTGAAATTTTAGAGCAGTTTACGGCAATAGATCTGATTACGACCGATAAGGTCGCGCCAGACTTTTCCAAGAACAGCTGCCTGGGTGGTTGGTTTTTTGATCGCCGTGCAAAACGCGTTGTCAGAATCACGAGTGGATTGACATTTCTTTGTACTGGCGGACACGGAAAGCTCTATTTATACACATCGAATCCCGACAGCGCTACAGGTGATGGTCTGGCAATTGGCTGGCGTGCGGGGTGTCGTGTCGCAAATCTTGAATTTATGCAGTTTCATCCGACCTGTTTATTTCATCCCAAAGCTAAGAATTTTTTAATCAGTGAAGCTGTCCGGGGGGAGGGTGGAGTGCTCAAAGACATGCGAGGACGATCCTTTATGGAGGATTATCACCCCATGGGATCTCTGGCGCCACGGGATATCGTCGCACGAGCTATTGATACTGAATTGAAAAAGTCAGGTGATCAGCATGTATGGCTAGACGTTCGGGCGTTGGGTGGGGAGCGGATTAAAAAGTCGTTTCCGAATATCTATGAAATGTGTCTCAAACATGGAATTGATATGGCTGTAGATATGGTTCCAGTGGTGCCAGCTGCGCATTATAGCTGCGGTGGACTGGTTACAGATAACTATGCTCGAACAAATGTCGAGCGTTTATACGCGGTGGGTGAGGTCTCCTGCACGGGTCTGCATGGAGCCAATCGATTAGCGTCAAACAGCCTTCTTGAAGCCATGGTGTTTGCGGACCGGGCCGCAAGTGATGCGATCACTAGAACGGATTTGGCTACTCCGTCATTGGTTGATGCTTCATGGACGAACGTGGATCAACCCGGACCAGATGAGCAGGTCGTACTGACCCATTCCTGGGATGAGATCAGACGGGTTATGTGGAACTATGTCGGAATCGTGCGAAGCGAACATCGTCTAAAACGAGCCTTGTCGCGAATTGAAAATATTCGTCAGGAAGTTGATGAGTATTGGTGGCGTAATCGGGTCTCAAACGAGGTGCTTGAAGTGCGAAATTTAGCAGCAGTAGCCTGGCTAACAGTCCGATCTGCGATGGCTAGAAAAGAATCCCGCGGAATCCACTTCATGCTTGATTGGCCGGAAGCGTCTTCTGCGGGTAAGGACACCATTCTTTAATAGCAGCTTAGAACGACTCTGCACCAATGCGGTGTGTGACTGATCCCCCGGTGGGAAGCAGAGTTGACGGAGTTGGACGGCTTGGATCGACCGGTGGAACGAATACATTGACGCCCTTAATCTGCTCGGGGGTGCAAAGACGGACCGATTCAAAAACAAGAGCAACGATATCGTCGCGAGCATCTGCGGGCGACTCAATCAGAATGGATCCATCAACGGTACGTGCACGGCGAATTCCCACCTGAAGTGTTTGGCCATCCTTCTCAACGGTCACTGGGTGGGTTTTGGACTTAATCTGAAATCCTTTTTCCATCAGCTGTTGAAAAATCATTTCGCGATCAAAGCTGTCGTGTCTTACTGCTGCCGCAACGCGACTCTTCTCGCAAATTGGGCAACGGCGACCAGCCCAACGGTGTCCATTTTCGTCCGTGTAGACTTTGGAGCCGTCCTTCATTTTTTGGCCGGTCCAATTCCAGACGCGTTCAGCGAAACAATAGCCACAGGTGCGTGTTTTTAGTCCTTCCATGAGACTTAAACTCCTAGCCGACAAATTGAAAGTTGGGTTTCAAGTGAGTAGTCTACATGACAAAACCGGGAATTTCAAAGAATGCCTATAAAAAAATAAAAGTCTAAAGTAATCAGCTATTTAGAATGACTGGTCTGTGTTGTTTGAGGCGAATCAAAGGTCGTACTGCTTTTTCAGTGATTGCCAGCGTCCCGACAGCTTCATGGCTTTAACACAGGTGTCCAAGCGACGAATGATGCTCGGATCACGCTTGTAGAATGGACTGTTTTTCGACATGACGAAAAAGTAGTCCTGAGTCTGCAATGAAAAATTTGTATTCCTAATTTTATCTTGGAGCTGAAGCTTCTTACTGCGCCAACGAATTTCGGGGCTCGACACAATGGTGGCGTCGATCCTTTTCTTAGCCAGCATTTTGACCACCTGGTCAGGATCGTTAAGCTCGAGGGACTCAACGGTACCACCTTTTCTTTTTCGCTGTTCAAAATAATCTCGAAATTGATCTGAGGGTCGAAGTCCGACCAGCTGGCCTACTGAAAGCCCATCCAAATCAGAGATACGTCGTATTGTTTTTTTTACGTGTACGCCCGTCCAAACCGCGTACGTGTTGGAGAAAACCACTTCTTTGCCGTATTCCAGGATTTTTGCACGATCGTTTTTATAGCTCATAATGTTAATATCTAAATCACCTTGTTCCATCTGTTTAAACATGCGTCGAATGGGGTACATATCAAATGAAACATTCGAATCAATTTTCTCGCCACATTGAGATAAAATTTCCCATCCCATGCCCCGCGCGGTTTTTGACTCCTGAATAAAAAATGGAGGCCAATCTGGGGCGCTAGCCGTCAGCGATCGTCCCGATGCAGATGTAGTGGCGACAAAACATATGATGCTAAGCAACAGCTTCATGTTCGTCGTCCTTTCTCGTGTCGATCACCATTAAACAAATATCATCACTCGCTGAAGCTCCCGACATGTGTATTTGCAGCCTTTGCAGTATTCGGTCTAGGAGCACGGATGGGGGATATCTACGATCGAGTGTGCGCAACATTTTGATAAAATCACGTTGGAACGTGGTGTTGGTTTTATTTCTAGCCTCGCTCAGGCCGTCGCTGAATAGGCAAATAATATCGTCATCGCCTAAGCGATGCGCTGTATCTTTATAGGGCGGTGGCGCAGTGGCCTTTGTCAGGAACTCAAAGCCAAGTGGCGATTGAGCTGGTGCTGCGAGTGGAGATACAATCATTTTTTCTGAATCGGTCTTTAAAATGAGCGGTAGAGGGTGACCAGCACTCGATATCAAAACTTTTCGGGAGGCCACATCAATCTTTATAATGGATACGGTCATGGCCAGCTGACATTCATGTAAGATGGTGACCAGGGCGCTACGTAATATATTGAGAACGGTTGCAGGCGTGAATGACTTACTATTCTGTTGAATCAGTGGAGTTAAGGTTTGGATCGCGCCAAACGCTGCCATAGTGACGAGACCTTGGGGGATGCCATGACCTGTGACGTCACCAACCATCGCATAGATGGTACGGCCCTTATCACACTCAAAAACGGTAAGCCAATCACCAGAGAGGTTTGACATGGGCTGATAGTATTGTGCTACCCGTCGCGCAGTGTTAAAGCCCCTTGTAGCATTCATCGATCTCTGGAGGGTCTCGGCGATGCCCAGCTCAGTTTTCAGAATGGTGGCAGCTTGCATGGTTTCGATAATTTGCCTCTCTCTGGAGGCAATTTTTTCAGCCATATAATTCACTTCATCAGTAATTTTAAGAAGCTCACGCTGAGGGACCTGCGGGAGTTTCTCTTTATATTGGCCACTGGCAATATTTTGAATGCCTTTGATCAGCTTATTGATCGGCAAGACGAGAAAGCGTTCAACAAGCGGGACAACGAGAAAGAAGACAACGATGACAATCGAAATGACCGTTAGCAAAATTGTGATTAAGAAATTTCGTAAGGCGGTTGCGTAGAGTGAAGCGGTCGATGCGCCAACGGAAACAACGCCAATTTTTTTACCCTTATAAATAATATCCTTTGACGAACGTATATCAACCGATCGCCCAGACTTTTTGAATTCCGTGATGAGGCTACCAGCATCGTCGAAAACCTTGACGCTTGAAATTCCGTTGTCCAAGCCGTGGGTTCCGGCAAGAGCTTTGATTTCGGTTTCGTTGTATGTCCAAACCGGAAGAGCAAGTAGGTTAGCCAGATTATTTGCACTACTGATCACGCTACTTCTTAACTCTGACCGGTCGGATCGAGTTTGGTAGATGAATGAGATAAGGCCTGCTATGAGAAGGGATGCTGAAAGTGCGATAACAAGTCGAGACGCCAGATCGCGCGCAATGGTGCGCTGCTGGTACATCAATGGCAACCGTGCGGAGCTGCGTAAAAAATTTGCGAACATTTTGTTCAAAATTTTTTAATCCTTGGGGGTATAAAAATATCAATACAACATAGCTCAGGGAAGCTATCGGAAATATTCTGTAAATGTTCACGCATTGAGATTGAAAAAAGTACAAAAAAAACCTAGTCAGGCAATGGGATCAGAGGGTTTTCTGCGTGTATAGACTTTGCCTGCCAAGGTTTACGCTGGTTGGATGCTAGACTATAGTTGTGTTTCCGTGACGTAACATCTTGTATTTCGTTGCCGAGGGAATGATTTTGTGAGTTTCTTTCGAAAGTTATTTCGTATAACGGCTAATCATTATGAGCTCAAAGCTTTGGTTAGCTCGCGTATTTTGGAATCCGTCGACAGATTTAAGGGTGGATACCACGTTTTCTGTGATTTGGATAAAACCTATCTTGAAACCGAATTTGAATCTTGGATAAAGATGGCTAAAATTCCTTTCGAAAGTCCCCATGACAAAATCACAGTGCCAGGGGCTAGTGAGGTTTTAGAATTAATTCGTTGGGGTGGCGACCCAAGGTCTTGCGTTGCACCAAGGTCTGCGATTCATTTCGTCAGTTCGTCGCCGCCGCAGCTAAGAATCGCTCTGGATGGAAAGTTGACGCTTGATAATCTTGAGTGGTCGTCTGACACGTTCAAAAACCAGACGTATAACTTACGGATGGCCCGCATCGATTTGTTGCGGCATCACATTGCCTACAAAACAAAAGCTTTGCTTGATATCGCTGCCAGATTGCCGGCCGAGAGTCGGCTATTGATGTTTGGGGATAACGCGGAGTTTGACGCCTTTATTTACACAGGTGTTAAATTATTCCTTGAACGACGAATTGATAAGTCTGGTCTCAAGGATTGGTTACGTGGCGCCAAAGTTGAAGATGCAGTCATTGCACAAGTTGTGAGAGATGATTTGACTTTGCCTGCTGATCTTTCTGTCGCTGCCATTTACATTCGAAATGTGCCTGGCTACTCGTCCACAGCCATTTCTAGATTCGATGGAACTTGGTACCAATTTGATAGCTGGCTACAAGTGGCTTGGTCCCTTATGGGTCTGGGTGTGATAGATCCTGCAGCTTTACCGTCAATTATTCGAGATTTTCACAATTATCACGGATTGCCCATGGCGCATCTGAGGTGGTGTTTGTATCGCGCGTCGTCAGCCAGCGGTTTGGATCCAAAGCTCAAGGAGGCGACAGAGGCAGCGGTCGAATTTGTTGGGACTATAGGGGCCTCAGGGCCCTCACGGAGGATGTGTAGCTGGGATTTCGACTGTGGGAAAATAAGGTCGATGGATATGCTTGGAGGGTTTGATTCCCGGATCGATTCCAGTCAATGGTACCAATCTATCGAAGCCGCGCGAATTGAGCGAAAGCGTGGAAAGTCGCGTTCTTTTAGATAGCGCTCATCAATACTAATTGAATAAACTGTTAAGCAGGGTCACGCTCAGGCTGCTTGTGAATCCTGATTGAGCTAAAACCGCTGTTCCCGCTTGCATCAGCACTCGGCTAGATGCCAGTCTTGCGACCTCGCTGGCATAGTCTGTATCGGCAATGGTACTTCGCGCTGCAGAAAGGTTCTCTGAAAGAACGTCTGTATAGTCCAACGCTCGTTGCATTCTCGCTTGCATTCCCCCATAGACAGCCCGCATGGTCGAAAGGGTGCCGAGGGCCTGGTCGTATGCAGTTGCAAAATTTTCATCAGTGGCTGCCATCAGGTCTTTGGCATCATTTACAGAAATGCCTTCTTCCATCGACTGACCTGAAAGAAAGTCAGCAGCGCTTTGCAATCCTAATCCGTTCGGCGTCGCGACCACGTCGCGTAGGCCCTCGAATACGATTGTGTTGATGTCGTCTTCATTGTTGGATGAGTCATCCAGAACTGGGTCACCAACTCTGAATATAAGCCGTTCTGGCGCATCCTCCGAGTCCCCGTTGAGAATCGGTACGCCGTTAAAAACAGTTGTTTCGGCAACTCGCTGGATTTCGTCATGTAAGGCCTGATACTCGATAAATAAGAAGTTTCTCTCGTGATCATTTATAGTCGTGTTGGTTGCGGCGACGTTGATCTCCTTCATCCGCATGATCATGTCATTGATTTGCTGCATGCTGGAGTCTGCCGTCTGGAGAAGCGAAACTGCATCATTGATGTTGCGCTTCGCAGCTGATAACCCGCGAATCTTTTGCGAAAGTCCCTCGGCTAGCGCGCGTTCAGATGGCCTAGGGTCAAGTCGTGTGAAAACCGAGCCGCTGGACAGTTTTTCCATGGCGTCAGAGTTTTCGCGAGAGCTGCGTTCTAAGGCTTTCTCTAATCGTTGCTGTAATGATTTGTCACCAATAGATACCACGTTGTAGCCCTCTTCAGCTTGCCTGTTTTATGATGATATCAAAATTATTCGATGGTTTTACGCTCTTGATTCCATACTCAGATAATGTTTCTGCAGATAATTTTAGCTCCCGTGCAGCGCGAAGGATTGAATCGTTATCGTTGTCCTCGTCAAAAGAATGCAGTACGTGCGTGTCTTCCCTTTCTGGTGGCCGATTCTTGAAGCTGGAATAAATATTTTGTGCTGCCTTAGCAGTGTTCATTGCGTTAAGCTTTGATGGTTCAAGTGTTGCTTTTAGCTTATCAATGCCGATGGATTGCTGTTGGAGTGAGCGGTGTAGGCGATCAGCATGAACGGTAATGTCTGTAAACTTGTCGAGTAATGGAAGATCTAGCTGCACGAAGGAACTGAGTCGGCTAGAGATGTCTGTGGCTAATTTAAGTGCGCTAGATGAGTTGCTTCGTGAGGAGTTTAGACCCTCTTCGAGGGATGAGCAAATGTTGGTCAACTTGTTCGTCACCTGAGACGAGGCATCAGTCTGGTTGTGAAGAGCTGTAAAGTTAGCTGCTAAATTATTGATGTTATCGCCAGCGGTTTCCACTGAGTTCGCGGCTAGGTTCAGCTGTGTCTCGACTTGGTGTGCGCCGGTCTGGATTGCAATTAGAAGTTCGGCGATGTTTCTTGTCGCATGGGATGATTTCAAGGCTAATTTGCGTATTTCTTCGGCTACAATGGCGAATCCTTGTCCTTCGTCTCCAGCACGTGACGCCTCGATTGATGCATTGATTGCAAGAAGATTTGTTTGCTCAGTGATGTCGTCTATGGTTTCTATGACCATTTCAACGTCCTTGGCACGCTGCGAGAGCGAGGCGATTGGGATAACGGTATCCTTCATCTCGGTTCGGCATGATTCTAGTTTGTTCTGTGCTTCTCGGAACTGGCTTTGAAACATATGTAGCCTGCTTGAGTGCTCCACGAGATTGGTTTTGAATTTTAAGACTCCTTCACTTAACGCATCGCTGGATTTAAGACTGTCATTTGTTGTCTCGGAAAATTGGGTTACTCGTTTGACCAAGTCTTGGGAATGACTGCCTAGATCTGCGAGGCTAAATTTTACTGTTCGCAATTGATTGGTGAGCAGGTGCAGTTCAATCTTTGTTTGCTGGCTTGATTGGCCCTCCCGCGTAAGATTCGTGGAAAGCTCGTCCAGCATGTTTTGAGCCTCTGCAATGCTCTCGGTCAAGTCTTGAGCTGATGTAAAAATGAGATGCGTCTGCGCCTCAAGAGAAGAGTCTTCTCCTATTACGTCTTTGCTTTTTGGATGATAGCGATCATTCTCATGGTGTGCCGATTTAAGTCGCTGTATTTTCTCCAAGTGGCTGGCCGCTCTATGAATTTCATCGATGAGCTCTTTTGCTATTGGGTCAAGCTTTGTCGGGACGTCTTCCGGGGAGCCATTATCGATCTGATCTAGATCTGATTCTTTGACTCGTGTTGACATATGTCGGCGCAGAGTTACAACCCAGGAAGCGATGACAGCGAAAGTTAGTATCTGAAGAAGTAATGACAGATGAAACCAGTCCCGCTTTACCAGTATATGGTTGCCTTGAAGTGACTCGATCTCATCGGCAGTTTTGTAAAGACTGTCGATACCAACCACCTTATATGAGGCTGGTACTGACTTTAGGCGTTCTTCCAGATTTTTTAATTCCTGTGTCGCGTTCATGGCTGATTTGCTTCTGCTTATAACATCAATGTTGATCCACATTGCTGCTGCCGTGATCAAAACACTTAGAATAATGAGAAGATGGTGTCGCAAATCTTTCATATTGGTCCTCTGAATGGCTGCATTCCGATTAAGGATTTTCCATTTTTCGCCACATCTGGTGAGGGAGGAATCGGAAGGGCGTGATGAAAAGTTTAGATTCAGTGCGTCAACGTCGGTGCTTCTAGTTTGTAATCCTCTGAAATCTAGATTTGATTTCCCGTTTGTTGTGGTTAGCTCAATAACAATGAGCTTTTGGGAAATAAAAACCCCCGCGGCCTTTGCCACGAGGGTTTTGTTAGGAGGTGCATACGTCAGCCGGAACAAGGAATAGTTGCAGCGACGGTCATGCAAAATTGTATAGGTTCCAAACGCGAGTGGTTAAAAAATAAACACCTGCGCGCTATATAGTACAAAGGGCAAACAGCGGTGTCCGCTAATTTTTTGTTAAGATTGAACCGATTTGGGTCTAAATACCCGTAAGAACAGACTAGTTTATGGTTATTTTTTTGGCGACTCTTGCCTTTGAATAGGCTAATACAGGGCGCTGTGCGAGGCACAATTTAAACTTTTTGGGCGTCGGGAGAGCTCTTAACCATGAAGAAAAATGCCCAAGCAAAACGCCCAACGGCGGTGTTAGTGGCTGTTCAGCTACCTGACGTCAGTGATCATACCGTCCAGGAGTCGACTGCGGAGTTAAAGCGACTAGTGGAGACTTTGGGCTTTGATGTTGTTGCTCGCGTTATTCAAAAACGCAAGTCTGTCGCCGGTGCCACGATCATTGGAGAAGGAAAGCTTCTGGAAATTGCCAAACTGACCGGCGGTGATGGCATTGTTAAGGGTTTTTCAAAACACACGAGTGCCATTGGGGTCAACGAAGATGTCGACTGGACTGAGGATGATGAGCCGATTCAGTCAGATCGCACTGATTTGAATACGAAGGCATCTTTGGTTGTGTTTGATCATGAGTTAACCCCCACTCAGGCAAAAAACTTGGAGGAGGCGCTGGGCGTCCAGATTATGGATAGAACTGGCGTGATTGTAGAGATTTTTCATAGGCATGCAAAAACTCCAGCCGCTAAGGCACAAGTTGAAATTGCGAGGCTGACATACATGACGCCACGAATACGAGCTTCTACAGGAGGCGACCGGCAAGGTGGCGGAATCGGTGCAAAAGGAGCCGGAGAGACACAGCATGAGTTGGACAGACGGCGAATCAGAGATCGAATTGCCGAGTTGAAGCAGGAACTCGAGTTAATTCACCGAGAAGAGGCTCTACGGCGTGAGCGTCGTAGGTCCCATATGAAGGTTGCCCTGGTTGGGTATACAAATGCAGGCAAATCCTCGCTCATGAGGTCGCTAACAGGTAGCCAAGTTCTCGTTGCAGATAAGTTATTCGCTACACTTGATACCACAGTACGGTCGATTTACCCCGAGACCAAGCCAAAAATTCTGATTACGGACACAGTCGGGTTTATTAATAAGCTCCCTCATGATCTTGTTGCATCATTTCGATCAACACTTGATGAGGCCATGGACGCCACGCTTTTACTCTTAATCGCTGATGCGTCAGATCCTTCTGTGAGATCGCAAATAGATACCACGCGAAGGGTTTTAACGGAGATCGATGCAGCCGATCACGATTTAATTCTTGTCTTGAATAAGGTTGATTTGTTGTCCGAGCTTGATAAAGCAATGATGCGCAAAGAGTTTCCCGATGCCGTTTTCTTATCGACTAGAGATGAGTCCTCCGTTGAAGGATTAAAGAGCATTTGCATATCGTTTTTTGAACGCGCAATGATCGATGCGACTATTGAAATTCCATATTCAAGCGGTGCAGCCCTTGCGGAGGCCCACAAAAGCCTCAGAGTTCTTGAGGAGAACCATACCGAGTCTGGTATTACTCTCAAAGTGCGTGGATTTCCGCAGGATGTACAGAGATTGAAAAAGAGCCATGGCATTAAATAAGGTGTGTGGTAGAAGGTTTTAGGTTCGCGGATCGCGAGGGGTAAACGTTTTCGGTGGGGAGTGGTGAGTATGTGGCCTTATTTGGTCCATTGGTTTATAGCAAGTTTAGCGCTAATTATGACGGCATACTTCGTTCCCGGCTTTAAAGTACATGGTTTTATATCCGCTTTAATTGCCGCTGCAGTCGTTGGATTTGTGAATATTTTTATTTGGCCAATTCTAGCAATCCTGACGCTGCCCTTAACTTTGCTGACGTTTGGTCTGTTTCTTTTTGTGGTCAACGGAATATCGCTTAAAATAGCTGCTGCATTGTCCCCTGGTTTTGAAATTAAAGGGCTCTGGCCGGCAGTGGTTGGGTCCATTGTTTTAACGATTATTGGCTGGCTTATGCGGTATGTTATTTTCACTCATCCCAGCGACGCTGTGATGGGCTGACGTTTTCCGACCAAATGTTGGAATAGTCTCTCTGCTTCCGTAAATATCAAGATACATGCTGCAAGGCCGATGCAAAGTGCCATTTGCTCTGGTGTTAAAGGGCGTGTGCCAAAAAGCGTGTTTAGCTTGGGGTTGTATACCGCAAAAACCTGAATGCCAAACGTCAGGAACACGGCCCCTGTCAATTGTTTGTTGCTAAAAATATCTCGTCTGAAAATGGATTTGCTCTCGGATCGAATTGCTAAAATATGAATCAATTGGCCTGATGTTAGAACCATGAATGCCATGGTGTGTCCGTTAGTTATGGATACGACTGAGCCAAGCTTAAAGGCAAAAAGTGTCAAAGCACCGAGAGCCATGCCAATGATAAGAGAGTGCTGCCATAGTCCTCGCGCAAAAACAGACTCTGAAGGTGGGCGCGGTGGTCGGGTCATAGTGCCTTTTTCTGAAGGCTCTGCCGCTAGTGCAATTCCTGGCAATCCGTCTGTGAGCAAGTTTACAAACAGAATTTGAATTGGAAGGAGTGGAAGAGGAAGGCCAATGATCTGGGCAATTAATAGTGTCCAAATTTCCCCTGAGTTTCCGGTTAAGACATAGCGAATGAATTTTCGAATGTTATCAAAAATCCTTCGTCCCTCCGTAACAGCCTGAACAATCGTGGAAAAATTGTCGTCCAGAAGTATCATTTGCGCCGACTCACGTGCCACGTCGGTGCCTCCTTTGCCCATGGCAACTCCGATGTCCGCTCGCTTCAAGGCGGGTGCGTCGTTAACCCCGTCTCCAGTCATGGCAACGAACTCTCCGGCAGCCTGCAAGGCGGTGACGATTTGTATTTTATCCTCCGGTGCAACTCTGGCGTAAATTCGGATGTTTTTGACAATTTTCTGCAAATCAAGATCAGATAATCCGCGTAGTTGTTTGCCAGTTAGGAGGAGCGTGTTGAGTGACTCATCTGTTTGATTGCTTGCAATGAGGCCGATCTTTTTTGCTATTGAAACTGCCGTGATGGGGTGATCTCCAGTGATCATCACAACTTGTATGCTTGCGGTGTGACAGGCCTCAATAGATTCCTTAACTTGGGCTCGCGGTGAATCTTCCAGTCCAATAAGGCCAAGAAAAGTTAGTTCGGTTTCATCATTTGGATCTATGGTTGCCTTGTCTGCCGGTAGGTTTTCTTTGATAGCGCAAGCAATAACCCGTTTCCCTTGCGATGCAAGATCGCTAGCAAGCTTAAGTGCTTGCGGTTGGTCTATTGGCTGCCTTTGCTCACCTGTCAGTTGATCAACACATCGATTAATTATGACCTCGGGGGCGCCCTTCAAAAACAATTTTGTACCAGTGTCGTTTGCGTGCAAGGTCGACATCATCATTCGCTCAGATGAGAAAGGTATTTCCGCCTTTCTAGCAAATTTCTCAATTAGTTTTACTCGTTCAACACCCAGAGCGGATGCTCCCTCGAGTAAGGCCACTTCCAAGGGGTCTCCTGATGAGGGTGTGCCGTCCTCAACGGCCGCATCATTATTCAAGGCGATAACTTGTAGCAGTGTTTCAAATCGAGCAGGGTTTTTCTTTACATCTTCAATTGAGCTAGAAGAATGCTCGACTGCGATTGATGTCAGCCGAAGTTTATTTTCAGTTAGGGTGCCAGTTTTATCAGTGCAGATGAATGTTACGGATCCCAGAGTCTCAACTGCATGGAGCTTTCTTGTTAGTGCTTGATGCTTCGCCATGGATTTGGCACCCAAAGACAACAATACGGTTGTGACTGCCGGCAATGCCTCGGGGATGGCTGCTACTGCTAAGCTCAATGAGATCATAAAAATCGAAAGTGGATTGGCCCCTCTAATTAGGCCTGAAATAAATATAATTATGCATAGTCCGACGACTGCTAAGGCTAATTTTTGACTGAATTTTGCAAGACGGGCTTGTAGTGGAGTGGGGCGTGTGTTTTGGTTGTTAAGGAGGCCAGCAATCCTGCCAACTTCGGTGCTCATACCTGTCGAAAATACGAGCCCAGTGCCCCGTCCTCGTGTGACAGTTGTTCCGTTGAAAGCAATATTTGACATCTGCGAGACATCGGAGGACTGATCAAAGTGAGTGTTGTGGCTTTTCCTATTAGGAAACGATTCTCCAGTCAGCATAGATTCATCAATTTCAAGGTCAACGATATCGAGTAAGCGAACATCAGCTGGTATCTTGTCACCGGCTTGAAACGAAACGATATCTCCTGGTACCAAATCCTCGGCGGGGACGGTTATCCATGTGCCGTCGCGCAGAACCCTCGACTGGACGATAGTTAGTTTTCGCAGGGCTGCCATAGCGCGTTCGGCTCGGTATTCCTGTGAAAAACCTAGCCCACCATTGATGGCGATAATTGCAAGGATGACGAGAGAGTCCTCCATCTCTCCAATAACGCCGGAGATGGTTGCGGCAATTAATAGCACGATAATTGGCAACGTGCTGAACTGATGGAGTAAAATCCTGTAAATGCTTGGTTTCCCAAAGTCGGTGAGGCAATTGATCCCATGTGCCTTACGAAGCTCAGTGACCTCAGACAAGAGCAAGCCTCTATCTGGCCTGGTATTCAAGGACTTAAATGCCTCTTCAATTGAAAGTTGGCAGAATTGTTGAGCGTTAAAGGGCATGGGGTTCAAATAGGCTTAAGGGAGGCATGAATCCGCGAAATCGCCGGACTCTATCACCTAACAAACGCTATGTCCCTAAGGCTTTTCGTCTGCATAGGGCGGAGGGTTGTTTTTGCCCATCTTTTGGCGATGGGTTCCGGGGGTATAATATGGGAGGTGGTAATTGTCTGATCAGGGAGGGGTTATGCGTTGTTTGCTTGGTGCAGTCATTGGGCTTTCATTAGTCGTAGGCTGTAAAACGTCGACTGATGGGTCTAATTTAACCGAAACACCTGATCCAAATATTGAAGCAAATCAGGCTGCCCGTATAAAACAGACTGTATCCGAAGCTACTAATGCTCTGAACGGCGTATTAAAAGTTTTGGGCCCTAACAATTTACCAGTTATTTCCCCGGAGGCTCTTACTCAGACGAGATGCGTTATATCAATGCAGGTTGATCGTGGTGCAATTTTGATTGGTGGAAGCGGTGGCGAGGGCCTCATGTCTTGCCGTTTACAAGCTGGTGGTTGGAGTGCCCCTTCGTTTTTGAAAACAGGTGGTTTTGATTTGGGAGCATCCATTGGTTTTGAGAGGATGCAGTCAGTTATTTTTGTTTCAGACGAAAGATTGGCCAAGGCTTGGCAATCGGATGGTTCGTTTGAAGTCGGCACTTACATGAAGGCTATTGCCGGGGATGCATCCGCAGCAATCCAGTCGATGAGCCAAAATGGAATGGCAGTCGTTCAAGTTGCAAATGGTGGGCTCTACGCCGGTGTAGGAGTGAGGTTTTCCTCTTTGGCGCATGCTCAGGAGACCAGAAATCAACCCGTTTACGGAGAAGTTCTTGGCAGCGGGGTTCCTGCTGATGCAGGTGGACGTCTTTGTTCAACCTATTTGTTGCCAGGACGGCGTAACGGATGTATCGCAGATTGGGAACGACGTTCAGGCAAAAAACTTCGTCCAGTTCTATCCTCAATGATTTTCGAGCTTTCTGCTGATACAGCTCCCATGCTGACTAAGCCATTTAACGATATTTTGCGTCAAGTCCCTTAAGTCATTGGAATAGGTTAGGAGACACTGCGTCGTGATGAATTATGCTTTGATCATTTTAATTGGCCTATCGGCTAGCGCTGCGTTAGCTGATGATAAAGTTTCAGGTATTTCTGCAACGGGAACTTGTGTTCGAAAAATTAGCGTGGACCGCGCCTCGATATCTCTCGCAACCACGTCGCTACAGCCAAGTCCGGGCCGGGCTATGCAGGAAGCAACTCGTGAGCATGAAAAGTTACGCGCAGCTTTAAAAAACTTGAATTTGCCAGGCGCGGCTTTTGAGACAGATAACGTGCGGGTTCGAGAGGATCGAGAGTGGGTTGGAAAAAAAATGGTTTCTCGTGGGTACTTGGCCCGTATCGGAATATCCGTTGAAACGTCTGATATCGCAAAAATTGGAGACGTGATTGCCGTTGCTGGTAAACATAGCGTCAAAGATATTGGGGATTTGACGACCTTTGTTTCAAAGGAGAAATACAAGGCTGAATACGAGGAATGCCTGGAAAGCGCAGCTCGTAACGCTAAAGATAAAGCTCAGAAATTGGCTAAGGGTGCGGGAGTTAAAATTGGAAAAGTCATCGATATTACCGAGGGTCGGAGTGGCCAATCGTATGATATGGGTGTGCGATTTAAGGGGGTAAAAGCCCTCGGAGCGGGTTTTGAGGAAGCTGCCGCTGCAGAGCCATCGCCAACGATTGAAGCAAAGCAAACGGAGATTAATGTTTCTGCTACGGTGTTATACAAGGTCGACTAAAGCCCGGGGTCCATCTGCATGATAAAGATTTCTGCATTGTCGCAAAAAATTCAAGGCGTGAGACAGGAAGAGCTTGCGCCGGAATTGAGGCGTTTCCTGGATGCGGCCTCGCGAGTTCTAGTTGAGAAGGAATCATCGCTGCGATTGTCTTGGTGCTGCATCATGGCAGGCGGACATCTGCTCATTGAAGATGTTCCAGGTGTTGGTAAAACGACAATGGTAAAATTGATCGCAAAACTACTTAATCTGCCCTGGAAGAGAATTCAATGTACGAGCGATATTCTTCCTGCGGACATCACCGGTGGAAGTGTTTTTGATCAAAAGAGCGGTGAGTTTTCCTTCATCAAAGGGCCGATTTTCGCTAATTTGGTGATGGCAGACGAGTTAAATCGTGCGTCACCAAAGTCTCAGAGCGCATTCCTTCAGGCTATGGAGGAAGGGGCTGTGACCGTCGACGGGACTATGCATGCACTTCCCTCTCCGTTTATCGTCGTAGCCACGCAAAACCCAATGGATAGTGCAGGTACCAACCCACTTCCAGAATCACAGTTGGACCGGTTTATGATGGCTATTAGTTTAGGTTTCCCGGCTAGATCCGGTGAGCGTAAGCTGCTTACCGAGCCGTCGCGAGCCGATTTAATTGAAGCCACATCACCGCTATTTGATCTCGCAGAGTTGTCAAAACTTCGAATGCAGATAAATTCGATTTACGTTGGCGATGCCGTTGCAGACTACATTTTAAATTTAGCTGAGTGGATTCGTGCTCGAGCGGAGGGGTGTAGTCCTCGCTCTCTCCTTGCTCTGACAGCCTGTGCCAAAGCATGGTCTTTTGGTTGTCAGCGGGACTTCATTCAGCCGTCAGACGTGCAGGCGGTAGCGCCCTTCGTGTTAGGCCATCGTTTAACCCCAAAAAATGTCGGCCTGTCAGAATCTGGTTCTGATATCGTTGCAGCGGCACTTCGGTCAGTTCAGGTGGACTCTTAAATGAAGGCGCCAGTGCTGCTCAAGTCACTTGTGAATCGGACAAGATTCTTTCTTAGCTATTTTCGTAGATCCAATCAGGTGCGGATATATATCGTTCCGACGTGGTTTTGTTTTGCCTTTAATTCCCTGGTGATCTTGACCGTGGTGATCGGTGTCTCGCTACAGCTTTATTCTGTTTTGGCTGCGTGCCTGCTCATCGTCTTTGTCGAATTGTTGTCAATGATTGAGGCTCACGTGAATCTACGTGATCTGAATATTTTGAAGGCTGAGGTGCAGTCAGCGCAAGCGTGTGCGCCGACAAGTATGACGATCATCTTAGAATCTAGTAGTCAGACGCTTGGCGTTAGTTTTAGGTGCGTGAGTCAGGAAGATGTGTTTCACACAAGAAAAATGTCTCTCTTACCTCGTCATTTAGGTGCTTATGCGAAAGAGGAGATCCTAAATGCTTTTCTTAGCTTTAGGGATAGGTACCGTAAGACAAAAGTCGAGGAGGCGAACATATCGGCCGCTGGCAAGAACATGGATCTTAGCTTTGAGGCGGGGAAAAGATCGATACATCGTTTGCCTAAAGTGATCGCCAGCTCTTTATTCCCGTTTGGTATGTTTCGAGTCTGGAGGGAGTTTTCTTTTGTTGGTCTATACGCTGCTTTTCCAATTCCATCGGGCGTCAGTCGAATAAACAAGGTCGGATCTGCGACGATTGACAACGATTTGCCAGAAAATTTGACAAAGTTGAGCTCGCAATCTGAATTGGACTACTCGCATCATCGTGAGTATCTGCCAGGGGATCATTTATCCCGTATTGATTGGCGAGCCTCCTCCAAATCATCTAAAGCGCAGGTTCGAGTATACTCAGGTCAATCGGGTGATTCGAATACGGTTTTAAAATGGTCAGATACGAGTGGCAATAATGGGGAAGCTAGACTTTCTCAGCTAGCTCTTTGGCTCTATGAGGCGTTTGAAGAAAAACAAGCTTTTTCTCTAGAGATGCCTGGGCTAGAGGTTCCATCAGGCGTAGGTGAAAGGCATTTGAAACGATGTCTAACTGTATTGGCTGATTTTGACTTAGACCGTGGCCTTCCTGGAGGTCAATTGTGAAGGGGCGATTTAAAACGGTAAACATCGACTCGTTAGCATCAACCTTGATGATGCTCTTAGCGTTGGTTTTTGTTGACCGATTACGCTATTCGCCAATGTTTTTAGTGCCTGCGTCCATGCTGGCGGTTGGTTTTTATCTTGCGTACTCGACTCGCAAAGGTTTCATCATACGGCTGCCATGGAGAATGTTAATAACAGTCGTTGGTTTATGGCTAGCTTGGGTTTGCGGTGTTTTTAAGCAGAGCCGAGCCTCGGCGCTTGTGTTTTTCTATTTATTGGTATTATTTTTTTCTACGGCTCCGGACCGCTGGGGGCAGTGCTTGCGAATCCTCTGTGGTTTGTTTGCTGGCATGGTGCTTGTAGGATTTCTTCCTCCGGTTTGGGGTCTTCCGCTTTCACTTTTGATCATTATGCTCGCAATATCGTCATTGATTAGCGCATGGTCCGGGATGAGGCTTGTCCCATCCCTTGTATGGTTTTCGAAAAGGTCTATACGTAAGGAGACGATCTTTCTGATCGTCTTTCTTGCTGGTATTACCGCTATTGGTTTGCGACAAGCGCAAGAGTATGCGAGTCGCCAAAGTGGTCTATCAGGACTCTCCCGATTTATAACACCCGGCAGTATGCAACATCTTCGTCTTTCCTCTGCCTTGGCAATGCGTATTCAGTTCCCCACTAAACCGGCTCTTTCCCAGTCTGAACTGTATCTGCGCGGTGAAGTCATGGATCAAGTCAAGGGATTCAATTGGAATCCCGGGCCAAGTCGTTTGGTGAAGGGTCGTGAACCTTTGGTTTCGGACCTGGTCTACGATGTTTCCTTAAATGCGCGCTATTCAGATTTTGTACCGCTCCTTGAGTATGGTGTTGCCGCCGAAACTGGGGTGAGCAACAAACAAAGATTTAGCGTACGAGATAATGGAGTTTTCCAGGCGATGAGCCATGAGAATGGTTGGGCTTACTTTAGAGCTTATAGTCGCTTAACACCTGTTGATTCCTTGGCAGATGAGGATATCCCCCGACTCCTTCAGGTGTCAGAGCGTATTGATCCAAGGGTTGCTCGATTGGCAAAAGATTTGGCTCATGAAGGTGACGTTGATTATTTTGTCTCAGAGATAGCAAAATTTTTCAAACGGGAAGGTTTCGAATACACCTTGCAGCCTCGTTATTCAGGACCAGACGTTGCAGATTTTCTTTTCAATTCGAAACAGGGATACTGTGAACACTATGCTGCGGCAAGCGCTCTTCTTGCGAGGCATGGTGGTATTCCATCGCGAGTTATCGCAGGGTTTTTAGGTGGTCAGTGGGACTCATCGGGAGCTACACTGTATGTTCGTGATTTTGACGCGCATGCGTGGGTCGAGCTTTGGGATAAGTCGCGTGGGGTGTGGAGGCGAGTCGATCCAGTGTCGTTTGTCGCGCCAGCCAGGGTTCAGGAGGGTGCCGAGATGTATCTGAGGTCTCAGGGTGTTCGCATTCCAGACTTCGGTTCAATTAAAAGTAGTATTTTATTTGCGAACATTTTAATGGGGCTTGACCAGTTGCTCGCATTTTTAGGAGGCCAATCAATCGTTACCGCAGGCGGCGTAATGATTGACTATGGAGAGGAGCTTTCTTTACTAGGCGCTACTGGACTTCTGTTTTCCTATTTGACTCTGCGAATCAGGCGCTATCGACGTGAGCGTCAAACCGCCGAACTGATGATGCTACGAAACTTGAATGATGCGTTGAGCGTGATAGATCAAGCAAGGGGTTCAGGGGAGGCCGTTGATTTGTGGCTTAGACGGGTCGCCGCTAGGTTCCATTTGTTGGAGAAATCTGCAAAAAAGTTTTCAGATTCCTACGGACGTTATCGTTATAGTCGTAATCGTTCTGCGCAAGAGCTGCTCGTGATGGAAAAGGCGATCGGTGAAATGAGGGGATTGATACGTCTACTCCAAAGAGATCCCACCTTTAGTGTTAATAGGTACGGAGCAGAATATTGATGAGTGAGAGCATGACAGTAGATGTACTAATTATAGGCGCTGGAATTTGCGGAGTTACGATCGCTAGCGGATTGGAACAGGTAATACCTGGTCAGTGGGTTTTAATGGATAAGGGGCGAAGTGTTGGCGGGCGGTTAGCGACGAGGCGCATTGGCATGCAGACGTTCGACCATGGAGCCCAGTTTTTCACTGTGCGCAGCCATCAATTTACGGGTCTTTTGAGGGAGTTATTATCTGCAAACGTTGTCAAAGAATGGTGTCGCGGATTTCAATCGGCGGATCTTTCCGGACCATCTGATGGCTATCCACGATATGCAGCCATAGGTGGTATGAACAAACTCGTGAAATTTATGGCAAGGGATTTGCCGGAGCAACAGGTTATTTGTGGACGACGCGTAGTTAGGCTTGAAGACATCGGGTCTGCCCTTCGGGCTTTTGATCAGGACGGGGGATTTATCGATGCTCGTTATGTGGTTTTGACTGCTCCTGTGCCCCAATCGTTAGATATTGCACGTGACGTACTTCTGACTGCGTCGTGTGACGACGTTGTAGCATCGCTTTCCTCGGTTCACTATGAGCCTTGTTTGGCTGTCTTAGGAACGTTTGAAACGGAGTATCTGCCGAATTTTAATACTCCTGTTCAATGCGCTAGTGGACCCTTAGCGTTTGTGAGTGATAACGGGCTTAAAGGGGTTTCTAGCTCTGCAGGCGCGCTGACCATCCATCTGTCTCACGATTTAAGTCGCACTTATTTCGGCCAGTCAGATGCAGATGTTTTTACAGCAACGTTAAAGGCTCTCGACGAGGTGTTTCCGGTATACAAGTTTCGTCCGGTAGGAGATCTTGCAGTGCAGCGCTGGCGGTATGCGACACCTAAGACCGTGTTTAACTCAGCGTTTCTTGAAGTTCCTATTGGTAAGAAATCTGAAAGCCGTCCGTCAAGGTTGTTTTTTGCGGGGGAAGCTTTTGGTGGACCTAAGATTGAGGGTGCATTTCTTTCCGGACTGGCAGTTCGAGACCGTATTTCAGAATTTGGTCTCGCTCTCGAAGAGTGAGAGCAGATTGGACTCGAGATGAACTGTTTTTTTTGATTAACGCTGTATTGCAGGTCCGCAGCAGAAAAACTCTTGGGAAAATGAAATTTGGCAACTGGGAGTATAGGCGCTGCATTCGCAAGGCGTGGACTCTTGGCGAGAGGCTTCCTGGAATGTATAATTGTCACCACCAAGTTCGCATTCCATTTTCGCTCTCTGTTTGCGATCATCGAATTCACTAAGTGCCTCTGTGCGTGCTAACGCACAGAGCATGGCGTCGCCAGCTCCATGCACAACGATTGTTGAATAGAGTGGGGACGTGCCTCCGGGACAGCGAAGGCCATTTGCGAGGTTCAAGCCCAGCCCCGAGTTATCAAAGTTTGAGTGATTAAAAATAGAATTTGTCTTGAACTGCTGATGCTGATTTTGTGCTTCGATGGCAAGTAATGACGTGGTTCGTGCGAAAAGCAGGCTGAAGGAGATCATGATGAATTTCAATCTGAGTGCTTCTGATGTCATGCTTTATCAAGGCTTTTCAGCCCCCTCCTCAGACCCGTTAGCGGCATTTTTTGGCTGAAACTGAAGAAAAAAAAGTGCAAAGCCCCGAGATGCAGGATAAATCACGATAATTACGGCAGTTTGTCTTTAAGTTAATGGGGTTGTTCAATCTTCTTCGGCTGTTGAAGAGCCTAGGCGAGTCGGTTGGCTAAAAATGGGATTTTTGCTGAAATAACTTAAACCCCCCGGCGCCTAGAAGCGGCGACCGGGGGGCCAAATTTTTGCTTATTTTACCTGAGCATCGATCAGATGGCCGTGCATCCATCCGGAACTTACGCCACGCTTAAGGCGCATAACACGACTGTTGTAGTTTCCTTCGACTGTCCAAATGGACTTGAGAGCATGGTCGTAGGCAACGATCATCAGGGTGTGCGTTCCCAGATTAGTACCTTCGTACCGAATCAAGTCACCCATGACTGATTTTGTTTTAGCCAAGGTTGGTATGCGCGATGCGTTACCCAGGGTTCTATATTGGCTAAAGAATGTTTTCGCCGAGTATTGGTAAGCGAGTTTAAAGTCTTTCGCCACAGCCCAAGTGTAAAAACGGTCACACCAGCTACCGGAAGCATACCCTTTGCTTGATTGGTAGTTCCCATGATCCCAATCATAGGACTCAGCCAAAGCTCGAAGCACTAAACGTCGGCGTGCTTGGGAAAGTTTATTCTCCTCTGCAGTGGCCACGTGGAATGGATGACGCATGGTGACCGATGGCGGAGGTGTCGTGATCCCAGTTGACGCATTCGTGATTTTGACCCCTTCCAGCCGGTATACGGTGTTAGGTGATAACTGATCGACCGTAAAGTCGAGGGTGTTACCATTTGACACAGGAACGACGCGAGACAGAGGCAACTTGATTTTTGAGTTGCTTAAGTTCACGAGGGTTCCCGTTACGTATACCTGCTTCGCATTCTTCAGTGTACCACTTTGCACAACCATGCGAATAACGGCTGCACTTGGATGAGAGCGCGAGAGCGTTCCATGATAGTCGTAAGCGACCTGAGTATTTGGAACTGGCCTCATCTTCGGAAGTTCGTTAGGAGGCGGTAAAACCACCGCTGACGGAGCACTACTGGATGGAGTATCTCCATCTGTAGGCGACAATCCTTCGTGATCACTTGAATACAGGATCCTGTTGCGATCACCGTCTCGTCTTACGACGTGGGCAGAAAAATCTTGTCGAATGTCGATCGGTGCTTCCGAACGCCAAAAACCCGGTGATGTTTTTGTTAGTCCAATCAGAGTCGCATCGGGAGTTTGACAGGTCGTAACTGCGCCGATACATAGCCGGACATCGTCGTATTCAGCTGGTAGCTGAACGACTAGATGAGAAAACTCATCGTCCCCATCAATGGCGATGGAGCTTTGGGCTGCAATGTTTGCAGAGTCGTCGATCTGAGACGGTGTACCTGAACTGGTCTCATGAGGTTTGCCACAGGCAGTTACGAGCAGAAGCCCGATTGCCGCGCAGGCATGAGTTGGTTTAAAGCGTTTCATCGTGAGCCTCCTTTACTAGTTTGGCAGTTTCAGCATTCAATGGTCGATGAGCATACACGCTTAATTATTAGAATCTGCTTAACATGTGAGTAAAAACCGCGCAAATTGACGCGGGTGTCTGAGCAACTTAAAAGTTCAATTATTACGGATCTTTAAATGGCATCATAATTGTTAATGAGTGGTAGCTCATTGTATTTTAATAGAAATTGCTGATCTCCGAACCTTCAAGGATTGTGTGGCAAATGCGCTACGTCGTGATTTTAGCCGCCGATAGCTAGATATTATTAGCGGGATGAATTTAGGCTCGAAGAATTTCCCTTTAGAATTGGCCATTTACAGGTGCGCCACGGACACTGTTTTTGCATCGAATTCTTTTGGGGCAGGCGACGACAGACCTCAAAGGAGTATTTATGCGTACAAGCTTTTTTTATGCTTTTACATGTTTAAGTCTGATTTTTTCTTTCGAGTCATTTGCCGCTCGGCTCGGAGCTGCGCAACCTGACATCCGAGATGTTCCAGCTGCGGAACATCGTGAGCTATTGATGAGGCGTCATCAGCAGATGGCCAGCTTGCATGGCAAAGTTGGAAAGTGCTTGGAGTCTGGAAAAAGCTATGAACAGTGCCATCAAGAGGCGCTTGAACAATATAATAAAGAGTTTGGCAAAGATTGTCCGCGATTTGGCGAAGGTCGCATGGAAGATCGAGTCCATCATCATAAACATGGATGTTTTTGGATGACTTTGCCCCAGGATTTAGGTTCATCGCCGGATAAAAGTCAAAAAAATTCGAAGTAGACTAGGCCGAGACCCGAGCCACTTTCGCGGCCGCGTGCGGCTGCCATCTGAAGATGAAAAGGGTCTTATCATCGTCAATATGGGCGCCGTTAACAGAGGTGAGATCGACAATCATTTTTTTTACGTCGTCGACTTCAAGGTCAACTTTATGATGATTTCCGATAGCGGATTCAAGTTTGCGGATGATGTTCGCATTCTCTCTGCTGGAAAAATTGATGCCATCACTCATCAGAATGATGATCGCTCCAGGATTCAGCTTCAATGTTGTGACTTCGGCATGCTTTAGCGGCACGCTCAAAACTTTAACAAAATCTGAAGATGAAGGATCGGATGGTGGTTGAATTAAAATCGGGAAGGGTGCGTTAGCCCGGTAAAAGGTCAAAAGTCCTTCCTCGGGCAAAAACTCAAACCCGCAAATGCTGTGGATGTCTCGCATCTGGAATCTGTCATTTAGGTAGCGTCCAATCATCTGATGGTAGGATTTAATCATGGAGTCGTTTATGGTGCGATGCTTTGATGAGCCTCTCTCGGCCCATAAAAGGTCAGCCATCACGTTACATATGGTTGCCTTCAGTGCTGCTTGAACTCCATGACCAGTGACGTCGTTAAGCAATGCTGTAAATACTTTTCCGTTTTCATCCCAATGGCAGAAGAACGTGTCTCCCGATACATACGAGGCAGCGGACTGATAGTAGTCCACGGTCAAACCGGAGGGCAGGGATGGTGTCCGCAGCTGTTGGGTTTGAACTGAACGACCAAGTTCAAGCTCCATTTCTAATTGCTTTGCTTTTGTTTGCGCTGCGGTGAGTGCTCGAACCCGATTTTCTAGCGATGAAATGTTGAAGAATGCACTGAGGGCTAGAATAAACCCTGAGTTAAAGTGGAGGTTATTTAACGGATCGAGCCACTCGTTAGCCAGGGGAATTTCTGGGGCAATGAACTTCAACGAAATTAGCAATGACGGGATATTGGCGACTGCCGCAGATAGCAAGGCCATACGCCGCCAGCGTAAATCCATGCGGTGTATGAATAAATATGAGCGCATGCAGATTATAATTCCAGCACATCCGATCACAAATGAAGAGATGTTTAAAAAATGCGGATAGGCACTCGCAGGTTTATTGGCGGACATCATCGCATAAAGCGCCATGGGAAAAGCCCACAAAAGACCAACGGTGAGCCAGCGTGAGATGGACCCTGCTCCAATTCGGGCCAGATTCACAAAAAAGTAGAGTCGGAAGATCAGTCCCAGATTGGTGAATAAAGACGCTGCGAATAGGTCCCACCAAGGGCCAAGAGTCGACAGCGGAAGCCAATTTTGTTTGACAGCAATGCCTAAGGCCTCAAACCCCATGAAAAGAGCAAGACCGAGAGATTCGGATGACGAGTCAACCAGTAAGAAAAGAGCGATAGCAAAAAGAGCAAGGGTTATGCGAGACACAAGCGCGATCCAATCGCCGCGACCACTTGTTTTGAGGAGTTCATTTTCATAGAACTTTTCCAACTCATGCTGCGTCGATATGAATAGCGGGCGCGATAATCCCAGTTTAAATGGTTTTGTCGGTAGTGATTCGATCAAGAGATCAACGACTAAAGGACTATCCGCTAATGGCTTCGTTTCCAGAGGAAAATAAATTGGGCGACTTAAAAAAAAACGGCGCTGCATTTGTCCGTTTAGATAAACTAATGCTTTGTTGTAATTCATGTTTGGTAGGGAGACCGCCAACGTCAGGTATTCGGAGAGGTTTTTCCAAGCTGTCGACGGCACCGTGAACTGGAGACGCAGGTATTGGGTGTCTTCACCTGTTAGGTTCAGGTTAAGGATGTCTTTGCGTGAGACGGCCTGCGGCTCACCGACGGTTGTAAAGTCGAGAGGCAAACAGTCAACATCTTTACCTGAGCAGCCCCGAATCTGAGCTAATTTCCAATCCGTAGCAAGTAAGTCAAGAATCTGGACGCGGTTTCTTGACTCAAGATAACCTCGTGAATCTCGGTCGATAAAAATCATTCCACCAACAAATGCCAGAATGCCAAGGAGAATTCCGCCAACGACTAGCACTGTCATTGCAGAGCGATTATTTTTATTGAGAACAATGCGGCGTCGGGCTTCATACGCATCTTCAAGTGCTGCGTTAGAGACAAAAGCTTTTACAAATTTACGGATATCCTGAATCATAACCGGCTTTTCGGTGGTGTGATCACGGGACTTTCGCACAGGTATTCAGTAAAACAGCAAATATTCGGTAAAATATCTCCTCATTTCAGGGTGTTCAGGGTCTCGGATTTCGATGGCCTAGGGCCTGAACGAAGGTCGAACTGATGATTTTCGATCAATATACTAATAATGTGGGGTCTCGATCTCAAAATTTATTGTCTGCAATATATCGGGTTCAATGGGCCCCTCTTCCTAGCACTGACGATTTTAGTAGTTAAAACTCAAGAACGTTAAGGTTCCATCTTGTCCAGCCGTTAATTCCATATTCCGGCTTATGAAAATCAAGGGTCGCAGCAGTGCGGCCGGTCTCTGAGTTGATGCGGTAGAGTACGCTGAACTCCATGGTGGAGGTTTCTTTGATAACGGAGAGGCCGTCAAAGTCTATGTCTGTTGAGATTTTGCATGCTGAAGTCCACGTGCTGCCACGAATGGATGCGTCACAAGAGCGAGACCCATTTGCTGACTTGATCGAGATGATGCCACTTGTTGCAGTCGTTTTCTCGACACAAAGATATGTTTTTGAGGATCCGCGTGGACCAGATGGGAACCAATCGCAAATCTCTTCGGCAAAAACTGCATTCATAGTTGGTAAACTTAGGCTTAACAGGACGATGGCTCTGGATAGGATTTTGTTCATAGCTTTTATCTCACGTACGTTGAAAAGATTGAGTGCCCGACGACGTGCGTGTCCTACCATTTTAGAATCATTACGCAATTACGATAAATGTGATTAGATCCATCATAAAAAACGAATCTTTAATCTTGTAAGACTATCCAAGATCGGTTTAGAAACCATGTTTCAGCAGCAGAGCTTCTCGCCTCCGAAGCATTTTAAGGGCGACACGATTGGTTACGTATACTTTAAAACTCAGATACTAAGTGCTATGGTGCAGGCCGTTAGACGGATGGCTGAGCCCTTTTGCCTATTAATTAGAGTTAGTCCGCTGACACCTATTTCAAAACGTAAGAACCATGAAACCTGACGTATTTTATTTTCGTGATTTTTCGATGCTTCAAGCGCCGTCAGGCCAGCGAGTCAACACAGATAGTTGCGTATTTGGCGCTGTCATTGGTCCTACATCTAAACCTTCTCGAATTTTGGACATAGGAACTGGAACTGGAGTCTTAGCACTGATGCTCGCCTCAAGGTTTCCTGAAGCTCAAATAACAGCCGTCGAACCAGAACTATCAATCGCTGAGATCGCACGGGAAAACTTTCAAGCGAGCCCCTGGCGTGACCGTATAGAAGTCATCGTCTCCCGCGCTCAGGACCTTAGCCCCGGGACAATTGGCTCATTTGATTTTGTGCTGTGTAATCCGCCGTACTTCCAAAATAGTATGATCTCAGAGAATCACCTCCGCATGGTGGCCCGGCACAACACGGACCTTTCGCCGGTAGAGCTTTACGTCGCGATGAAGCGAATGATGACCGAGCAAGGTTCCGTGTGGATTTCATTCCCAGAGGACAGCAACGAGCTTTGGTTCAGGCAAGGGTTTGAGTCGGGATTCCACCTGACTCATCAAGTTACCGTGATGGATCATCCCGGTGCAAAACCTCACATGACGGTAGCAGGTTGGTCACTCGTCAAACCAGTATCGACAATAAACGACGTGATCCATTACCGCATGAGCCACAAAGGCTCTGCAAGTCAGTGGATGCGAACATTCCGTGAGCAATGGTATCCTGCGCGTTTCAACGCCCAGTTCTTTTAATATAAAGTGCCGGCAAAACTTGAAGTGTCTCTGGATTGATAACGCATCCATTAATTGGAGTCAGTCGGATGGTACTGATTTCCCCATTACAGTATAATGATGGAAGGAGCTTCTATGAGCAAATTCCCGATCCCAAATCATTATCCTTGGTTCAATCCAGAGTTGGATCTTTTCTTTGCGCGCACTGTCAACATGGATCCAGAGCGAATCTGGCGCGCGTGGACTGAGCCAGAACTGCTAAAACCATGGTTCTGCCCAAAGCCATGGGGCGTTGCCGAGTGCGAGATTGATCTGCGTCCTGGGGGCGTCTTCAGCACCACCATGAAGTCACCTGAAGGCATGCTCGTCCCAAACGTCGGATGCTTCGTCGAGATCGTCAAAAACAAAAAACTTGTGTGGACCAATACAATGGGCCCCGGATTCCGCCCAGTGGCGCCACACGCCATGACGGAAGGTGGACAAGGAGCCTTTCAATTCACAGGGATGATCTTTCTTGAAGCTGTATCGGAAGGCACAAAATACACCGCAGTTGTCGCCCATGGGACAAAGGAACACCGCGAAATCCACGCTCAGATGGGATTCGAGCAAGGGTGGGGCACTGCGCTGGACCAGCTATTGGAATTCATGCGAGACAAATAAGAAACAAACTGAAAAGGAAGAACCCAAAGCTGAGGCTCTCACCTCGTCTTTGGGTTTTCGTTTTGCTGCAACTCCGACGTCGGAGTGGGGTGTTGCGGGCGTCCTTTCAGGCTTGTTGCCGTGGACGCTATTTTATGTGTCGCGATCTAAGATCATTCAAAAAAAATTGAAAAACAAGAGGAGGCGACAACGATAGCTCAATCTGCGCTAATTATTTGTCTCTGATGCAGATGCCGGTGAAAACAGATTTTGGAAGTGGTTGATCGTTGATAGCTATATTGCCGAATAAATTATGTCTGATGGTGTTATCCTGAACTCCAACAATTTCCTCTTTTGAAGGGAGGCGAAATCCGGACTGCTTGCAGAATAACTCTACTTGTGTGACGTCTCCGTTGATTGGAAATGCAAAGTACGTCCATGCTTTACCATCGACAAAGCGAACGTTCCTGAGCATGGATGCAAATGTTTCAGCCTTCATCGAACTATCTACAGCTCGACGTTCAGCGTCGAACTTTTCATTTTTATCTTTTTCTAATTTTCCGCAACCCGCTGAGGCGGTAATAAAAAGACTCACAAGTACGATTTGAAGCTTCATCTCTGTCTCCCGACGTCTAGTTTTTAGATTTTGATTATTTGAGAGTTTACTTTCTAAATGCTCATAGAAATAAAACTCCCTAGTATGTGCCTTAAAAAATATCAATCAAAAAAGTAAAAATCGTAAAAATTTTTTGGAATAATTCATCACAAGTTACTGTGACTTGGAGATCTTGTATTTGAACCACCAAGCCGAATTGAAAAGCCTTCCTGGTGTTTCTTGGTGTCGCTGCTTGATTTTGGGATCTTAAGACTCAGAGTCCCTGATAGCAAGGAACCCAAAGCTGAGGCTCGCACCTCGTCTTTGGGTTTTCGTTTTGCTACAACTCCGACGTCGGAGTGGGGTGTTGCGGGCGTCCTTTCAGGCTTGCTGTCCAGATGTCCGCGTCATGATTACATCATACCACCCGTTCCGGCATCTGTAATTTAGGTTTGGTATCTAGAAGTATCAGTATGTAATTACAGGTAATTAGATTAACCATTCAGCGTATCGCGCGCCCCTTCTCAGGTACTGAATTAGATAGAGAGGCATCAAATTCGTGTCGCAACTGTGTCGTTTTTAGTTTTAGGGATTGGTGGGTGAGGAAGGTTGGTGTTTGATGTCGTTTGCGCTCAATGGTCTGATGGCAATAAGGCATATAAACCAGACGAAATGTCTTTAGGATAGAACAGCATCCAAAACTGCAGTGTGGCGCAGGACTCAATGGCCAGTATCAATATCAAGCGGTAGCCTAAACTAGGCCTATTCTTTTATGCGAAACAGGTGAATCAGTTGCTACATCCTGAAACATCAGCTGTAAAGATTTTTTCCCTAGAACGATAGTCGTAAACATCGACACCGTCATTCATGCTTTCAGCATAGACTCCGTAACTTTGCCCACTTTGAAAATATATCCATTCTCTGGAATCTTCTGCGGTAAATCGGACCCTATAGCCTAAATGACTGCCATCTTGTCTGACTCCACCAACAAGCATTTCAACTTTCGACCTGATTTCATTTCCGTTCTGATCGACTGCATATACCGGGGCCCCACCTGGAATGACTCTATCTAGATTGTCCGGCGATTGAGCTACTAACTTATCGACAATACATGATTCCAATTGCGAGAGATCATCCGCATCAAAAATAAATTGTGGGTTCCGAATACCTGCAAAGGCAACGACAGAGCACGCTGCGGAACAAACTATTAACGGTAATCGCATGTTATCTCCTTAAAATTAATTTTGAAAACTTCTCAAGATTTTAGCTTAAATTTTAAATCTGTCTATAAGAACACTTATCCTATTGGTTCACAGTTGCGCTGAACAAGTGCCAGAATCATCTAATGCGCGCTGCGCTCCAACTCAGCTTATCGCAAACAATTTTCCGTAACCAGAAATAATTGCCGACAAAGTTATCCTGTCGCTGTGTCTATGTTGGCCAGACAATCCGGCTTCATTTCGATTTTTGGAATGATTTGTACCAGTAGCGCGGTTGTACCTCTGTTTGACATGGACCGCTTTACTATCAGACAAGACATGAGGGGTCTCCTGGCCTGTGGATATTAACTACGCGTTGCAGACGCTTCGCTCGTTTTGATACTAATTGTACCGACGGTGATTATTGCCGATGATAAGCTCGTGTATTGCAGCTCGCCTGGGTCGAGCTATTTTTTTGACGAAAGCTTTGAACGATCGCCATTTTACCCCTTCCCAATGGGGTCGTAGAGCCTCCTGAAACCCAAGAAAAAATCAATTTCTTCATTTTTTTGCAAGATTTTGGCATGATAGTATTTAGCAAGTCTCCGATACGTCAAACCTGATGCTCTGTGCCAGGATTCTACATTTGTTTGAGACAACTCATTTTTACGGAGAATTTCGTCCATGGGCCCTATGTGGCGAACCCTCACACTATTGTTTCAAGCAGCAGTTTATTTCGTTATCTGGTTTTTGTATGGGTATGGATCCGAGGCCCTTCGGAACCGAGATCGCTGGGAGTTGACTAAGAAGATTTTTGATGTGGTGGGGAATGAGATCCCTTTAGGATGGACCCTCGTCGACAAAATTATGGGAACCCTTGGCTTTGCGGCGATCATGCCACTACCCTGGATTTCAGCCGTCTATCTCATATTGGCTAACTTTTTTCCTGCTTTACCGGTACCAACAAACAAATCTCTCCTTATTCCGTTATTTTTTGCGATTATTTGTATTCCTTTAGGTCCAGCTCTCGTAAACGGAGGGGCTTTTTATTCCAGGTTTTATAGCACGCCTCCGGCGACCATCCAAAAGCTTCGAGAAGCCTCAAAGTCAGGATCAGTAGTGACCTGCGCTTTGGTTAGTTATGATCCAGAGTCGACGACAGATGAGATGGATCAATGCGTTGCTGAAGTAGAGACTGCGAAGAACCCGAAGGAAAAGCGAGAGCGAATCGAGCAGTTTTTCAGGGATGGCAAAATAAGGAAGGTTATTCAGCCTGCGGAGTCGATGTCTATCTTAAGGGCTATTATAGAGGGATACCGAGATAATTGGCTTTTTATAAGAAACTTTGGAGATGATCCTAATTACAATTTAGAATCCGATTTGAGGGAACGGGAATTTCTTCTGAGCAGTTCTAACCGGGTTATGTCAGTGGTTCCAGTATACCGACAAATTTGGTTTATAGATACCTACACGGAACTGCTCCTCCAAGAGGAGCATCACCTTTCAAGTATGACAGATATTGCTCGTTTTGCAATCAACATGGAAACCGGATGGTCTGAGGAAACAAAAGAATATTTTAATAGAAATATACTGCCAAAGCTTAAAGAGAAGTTTCGATCGGCGTTAGAGAATTATAAGACTTTCGATCCCTCAGACTTCAATGATAACTCCCGCTCTTGGAGAAAAAAAGTTACGGATGGACTTTCGAATATAATGAATTCGTTCTGAAACGAGTGATGGCCCATAGATCATTTAATCACGATGCTCTTGAATTTGTCAGGAAAGCGTGAATACGACTGGAATTAATGCCACAAATAAATAACCCGCGAGCGAAAACTCTCACCGAAAACTAGGCTAGTTCACAGCTCCATAAATTGATACATCAATAGCAATGACCTGATAGTGATAAGATGGCGAGATATCAGAAGTTGCGAGTTTTTGGACAATAATCTCTAAATCGGATTCGTTAACTAAACGGACTATTTTTTTGTATCAATCGGTAGCAAAATATTTGCTCCACTGCCCTGACCGACCACGAGGGGACTTATGCCGTTCCATTTTTCCACAATTTGCAGTTGAACGAGGCCTGGACTGTCCTGGAGTGCGCGCCCCCGAACGCGAATCGCTTCGGCTTCTCCCTTGGCTTTAATGATCGCGGTGTTTGCTTCAATCTCTGTTTTCTGTTGTGTAAATTTCGCCTTTGCAGCCTCTTGTTCTTGAACCATCTTAGATTCAATGGCAGCCTCAAGCTCTTTGGACAGCGACACATCTTGAATGACTAAGTCCTCAACCACCAGAATATCCCCAATTTTTGTCCTGCCTCCGCTCAGTGCCTTGACCTTGATCTCTTCACGTTTTTTTACGACCTGCTCTGCACTTTGCTGCGCTGTTACTTCTTTCAAAGCTTCAGCCACCCTTGGAGCAATCAAGCTATCGAAGGGATCACCGGCAAAATCTTGAAAGATTTTCACGACAGATGCTTCGGGAACTCTGTAAAGCACCCTGAGTTCTACGGTAATTTGTTGCAGGTCCGAAGAGTAGCATTCCGTTCGAACTGTCCTTGTTTGCTGACGAACCGAAACGGGTACGACCGTGGTTATCAGTGGCATTTTAAAACCAAGTCCCTCGGGCGCAAAAGCTGGAGAAACCTTACCTAGCGTTACGAGGATGCCGCGATTTCCGGGTTGCACAACATAATACGATGAAAAAATAAAAATAAACGCCACAAATGCTACGATAGCAATCGTGATTGATTTTAGACTGTTTTTGGGATCACGTATATTTTCAGGGGACATAACTCATACTCCTAACAGAAGATTCAAAAGATCTAAAATTATTTATTAGTATAACAAGCCCTCGCCATATGTATAGGCAAGTAGCACCGCTAATTATCGAATTAAGAAAAAAATCTGTAGCGGTCTTCCCCTTGACTCCGCAATCCTTAACTAAGGAAGACAAATAATACTTGCAGGAGCCGCCATGGTCGGTGAAGGCATCGACAAGAAGGCGGCACGCAAACCCCAAGGACCAGATTACGTCGCCGCGGAAAAAAAATACGTGCAAAAAAAATTTAGAGAAGCGATCAAACTTTATCAGAAAGCCGAAGAATCCAAAGACATGGACGTCAAGGGACTCTAGCGCATGGGTTTTTCTTGCCGTGAAATCGAAAAATGTGATCTTGCTGTCATCCCCCCCCTCAAGAAAATATGGGAACTACAGCAAGCCAATAAAGTGTGGGCTGATGAGGAACTCGACGCACGTCGTGGAATCTTTCTACTAGCGCGATGCTACGCAAAAAATGGCGACCCCTCGGGCGCAGTTTACTACCTAAACGCATTCCTGCTGGATCCTAAAAAATACCGCAGTGAGTTACAGTAGTCACTCAAACACAGAGATTTTGGATGGATTCACACGTCAAAAGAATATCAGCAATTCAGAGCCCAAGCTGAGCAGCGACTCAGCGGACGTCCGTCGTCTGTGTTGCTTCCGAAATTCATATTCTGCTCGTTTGATGTCGAATCAATCTGCGGTTGAATTCATATCTAGTCTTTGACGACGATCGTTCCTGCAATGCGATCGTGGAGCGTCTGAAATTTTGGATCAGAAAGAGCCATAAAATAACCCAAACCAAGCATCAATCCCGATACAATCGCTCCAAAATATCGAACTAGAAAAGTCTTCATATCTGGTCGACTTCGAATTTTGACAAATGGCGAGGCTGCGCTAACCCACTCGATTGTTGGATCTTCAACCGGCATCTTGACTGGATCCAATTGCTTTTGAACCATAAACTCAAAACATGCAGACCCTGCCGATAGCGTCTTTCGCATGGCCTGGCGCAGATAGTTATTTTGGTAGACCAGTCGGACTTGATTTGTCAGCCCGATGCGGTTCGGATGCCCGCGTCATGATTACATCATGCCGCCCATGCCGGTATATGTAATTTGGGTTTGGTATCTAGAAGTATCAGCGAGTAATTACAGGTAGTTATCATAAACCACTGCCTGGCTGGTCCCCCCTTATTTGGTGTGAAAAGGTAAAGCGAGGTATCAAATTCGTCCCGATTCCGTCCCGATTTTGGTTTTTGATCGAAATCGGGGCGGTATCGAGTGTGCTACAAGTTTTAAAAAATGGCGACGTCATGTTAGCGTATGTGCTAACATGGGTTTTGGAGGATCTTTATGAATAAGCGGCCGACTTCGAAGCTTGTTTACAGTGGAACGGAGCTGCGGCTTGAGTTCTACCAAAGCTCAGAGGGATCGGTACCAGCTGAAGAGTGGCTAGATGATCAAAAGGCGAAGGTTCAGCAGAAGTTTGCTACTTTATTTGCGTGGATTGGTGACCACGGGAAAATTTTTAACGAGCGCAAGTTCAAACATTTGACCGGATCTGACCCGATTTTTGAGTTCAAAGTAGACGATGGTAGGGTGCTTTGTTTCTTTTTTTCGGTGGGCGACTGGTTTTGACTCACGGTTTTTTGAAGAAAAGCGACAAAACTCCAAAGGGCGAAATCGAGAGGGCTGAATCTATTAAGGCAGATTTTATAACTCGGGAGAAAAAATGAAGAAGACAAAATCAAAACAGAAATCATGGCTTGATAAAAAGCTCGACGATAAAAAATTCAGAAAAGGTTTCATGGAAGAATACGTCAAGGTTTCAATTGGCGAGCAACTTGCGGCGCTCCGGCAAAAAGCTAATATGACGCAAGCTGCAGTAGCCAAGAAAGTTGGGACAACCGCATCAGCGATCAGCCGCTACGAAAATGCGGAATATGATCGTTACGAACTTCAAACTCTAAGAAAGATCGTCGAAGCATGCGGCGGCAAACTCGACATTATTGTTGCACCAGCTAAAGGTGATGATGCTGCCTGAAAAAACGCGGCAACATTTATTCGGAATGTTTAGAAACGGACTAATTTTTCGATTTTGCTATTAGCGAATCTTAATGTCCATTGGCCAGACTCTTTTTGGACAAAGTCATATACAATGGTCCGAAGGTCTCCTTGCCAATAGTTGAATGCGGTAGTTTTGCTGGGAACGCAACCCCATCCGAGTACAGCCAGCGGAAAAACCCGCTTAGACATATGATATTCCTGATTTATGCCCTGTGGATTCAAGGTCACCTTTTCACAGGCCTGAGATGACCGACTGGACACAAAAAAGTTCGTGGATCCAGTGATCCTGACCTCGCTAACAGGTAATTCGATAGGCTCCGCCTCTGTCGCAAGCAATGGCATTGGTCGCAACAAAAGCAAAGGAAAGAGAATTAAATACTTGCTACTAAACGCTATTTTAAAGGTCGGATGTAGGTACTTCATTTGTCCCTTAAATAGTTGCGTACTTTCTTAACAGCCATCTGCTAAAAATTTTTTCATGAAGTAGAGCTGATCTCAAAGGGGCCGCTTGAATTTTGTTCAGGTTATAAACTCATTCATACCTTTTAATCATCATTTTGAAAGAGTCAAAACGGAGACCTAAAAAGTTTTCAACTCCTGGTTTTATGGTTTCATCTCTCATCTCTCATCAGCTCTGATTCCAGAGCAGAAGAGAAGACGAAGCGCCTTAGAGGACTGCCCATTTTGGGACTTTTGCCGCAGACAATCCCCCTCCGGGTGATTTCTGGCGGTAGAGCCTAGATTTGGATTTATCAGACTCAGTTTAACTGACGTTAAAAGACCCAAAGCCGAGGCTCGAACCTCGTCTTTGGGTCTTCGTCTTTGGGGCCATTTGGGGAAGAAATTTGGAGTACGACTCTGAAGTCGTCCCGAAAAATCGTCCCGATTGCAATTTCGGAGTTGTAACACTCCGAAATCACAAGTGTAAATTACATCATGCCGCCCATTCCGCCCATTCCACCCATGCCACCCATTCCGGCTGCAGGAGCGTCGTCTTTATCTTTTGGCTTGTCAGCGATCATTGCTTCTGTTGTCAGAAGGAGACCAGCGACAGATGCCGCGTTGATAAGAGCAGTTTTTGTTACTTTAGTTGGGTCGATGACGCCAGCTTTGTAAAGGTCTTCGTAGGTCTCAGTAAGAGCGTTGAAGCCTTCGCCGCCAGTTGTCTTCTTCACTTTGTCGACAACAACTGCTGGCTCAAGGCCTGCGTTGAGGGCGATTTGGCGAAGAGGCTCTTCGATTGCGCGACGGATGATCGTTACGCCGAACATTTGCTCTGGAGATAGCTTGATCTTATCAAGAGCGTGCTGAGCACGGATAAGAGCAGTTCCGCCGCCTGGGACGATGCCGCTTTCAACAGCTGCGCGAGTCGAGTTAAGGGCGTCTTCAACGCGAGCCTTCTTCTCTTTCATTTCTGTCTCAGTTGCAGCGCCAACCTTAACAACCGCTACACCGCCAACAAGCTTAGCAAGACGCTCTTGTAGTTTTTCGCGGTCGTAGTCAGATGTTGTGTTTTCGATTTCAGCGCGGATTTGCTTAACGCGAGCTTCGATCTTGGTCTTGTTGCCTTGGCCATCAACAATGGTTGTGTTGTCTTTGGAGACAGACACACGCTTAGCGCGGCCTAGTTGCTCAAGAGTCATAGCTTCAAGTTTGTGGCCGAGGTCTTCGGAGACAACTGTTCCACCGGTCAACGTTGCGATGTCCTCAAGCATAGCTTTGCGACGGTCGCCAAATCCTGGCGCCTTAACAGCAACGCACTTTAGTGTTCCGCGTAGACGGTTTACGACGAGAGTCGCAAGAGCTTCGCCATCAAGATCTTCAGCGATGATCATGAATGGACGGCCTGTTTGAGCGATCTTCTCGAGGATTGGGAGAAGCTCTTTCATGTTGCTGATCTTCTTCTCGTTGATGAGGATCAAGCAGTCATCGTAGTTAGCTTCCATACGCTCAGCGTCGGTTACGAAGTATGGAGAGAGGTAGCCGCGGTCAAACTGCATACCTTCTGTGAAATCAAGAGTTGTTTCCATGCCTTTAGCTTCATCAACAGTGATGACGCCGTCACGGCCAACTTTGTCCATAGCTTCAGCTAGGATCTTACCGATTTCCATGTCGTTGTTTGCGGAGATAGCGCCAACTTGAGCGATTTCATCGCGATTTTTAGTTGGGCGGCTGATCTTGTCGAGTTCAGCAATAAGAGTCTGAACTGCTGTGTCGATACCGCGCTTCAGTTCCATTGGGTTGTGAGCTGCAGAAACAAGTTTCGCACCTTCACGGTAGATCGCTTGAGCAAGAACAGTAGCTGTTGTTGTACCGTCACCAGCGATATCAGAAGTCTTGGAAGCGACTTCTTTTACCATCTGTGCGCCCATGTTTTCGAAACGGTCTTCCAACTCGATTTCCTTAGCGACAGATACACCGTCCTTAGTGATCGTTGGGGAGCCGTAGCTTTTCTCGATAACGACGTTACGGCCTTTTGGACCAAGGGTGACTTTTACGGCGTCTGCTAATGTGTTAACGCCTTTGAGGATTTTGCGGCGAGAATCTTCGCCAAAATTAATAACTTTTGCTGACATTGAGTTGTCTCCTAGCTTCTAAGTTAGTCTTATCTATGTGTTGTTAAAATCACTCGATGATGCCGAGGATATCGCCTTCGGTCAAAATCAGGTGCTCTGCGCCATCCATCTTCACTTCTGAGCCAGAGTATTTGCTAAAAAGAACGCGGTCGCCAGCTTTGACTTCAAGCTTGCGGACTGTGCCGTTCTCAAGGACTTTGCCGTTACCAACAGCAACGACTTTGCCTTCCATCGGCTTTTCTTTCGCATTGTCAGGGATGATGATCCCGCCAACGGTCTTTTCTTCGCCCTCAAGGCGCTTCACAAGGATGCGGTCGTGTAATGGTCTGATTTTCATTTTCAAGTTTCCTCTCTCTAAATCGAAAATCGTTAATAGGTAAAAGCGTGTAAATAACTTGGCTGACAAGGTAATCCGGGGCTTGAAGTTGTCAAGGCCCCACCTGCAAAAAAAGTTTTTACCCCTGATTTATGCTAAAAGAAAGCCCTGAAATGCCTAATAGATGGGCTTTTCAGGGGCTTGTGCAAGATGAATGCTGAGATAGTGGCGTTTTTGTGCCTAAATTTCAGACTTTAAGCAGCTTACGACCATCAGTATTGATGGATTTACGGGCAGCATACTGGGGTTCACCCCAGGAATTGATGATTTCTCGGACCAAGTAAGAGCGGGCCCGGATGGGGGTTGTATTCTCGTTGAAATCCATTTCTACGGCTGGCAAAGAAGGATTTTTTGCGATCACTATGAAGCTAAGCTGGAACGTCTCGTGACGGTCATCTTGCGCAAGATAGACTTGTTCAACATCACTCCAGGCCATCTGGTACTTACGAAATGGGATTTTGAACTCAAGTCCATTTTTGGTCACGCTCATGTGGCGTAAGCTCCGGAAGAAACTTGATAAAATAGCGAGCCAGGGGGCCAAGACGAAGAAGGCAAATGATGACGTCATAATCAGCGGATCATTGAGCTTAGGGTATGATGTCGACAATCTTGCCAGGACCATAAATCCGATACATCCAAAAAGGCCGATGCCGACCGAGCGAACGACTTTGCGTGGGAACGCGATAAAGCGTTTTCCGCCACCGGGCAGCGCATCGGTGAAGTAGAAGTTTTCGCGGTCTTCGTTCTGTCGGCGAAGGATATACTGAGATAAGTCGTCATCTTCGCGGTCAATCTTGGAGATTTGCTCCCAGACCTTTGACTCAAGCTGAAAGCGTCCGGCTACTTCATAAAGTCTTGCTCGGAGCTTTAGGGCTTCTACATTGCGAGGTCCCATGGTGAGCAGTGCATCAAGTGCACTGTGCGCCTCAGATAAGTCCCCGGATTCGGCGATATTTTGGATTTCAGCGACATTTTTCATACGGTGGGGATCGGCCACCTTTGGAAAAACTTGACGTGAGGGAACCAGGGGGACCTCAGGTTTGTAAAAAAATCCAAAGGTTACTGTGGTTTAGATGTGTGTCGGTGTGGTCAATCCAGACTCAGAAAATCTCATGAAATTGTTAATATAATCTTTTAAAAAGGCTTAAAATCTGGTAGGAATGCCGTCGGTCAGCCTAATTTTTAATCGGCTTGATGGATGAGGTCAACGCGTGAGCACAGAGCGGCATGGAATTACTGAAATCGAAAAAACAGTATCGCAGTCAGTTATGACCGCTCCTGTAGTTCCAGAAATTTTGGCACCTGCCGGCGGGCGCGAACAGTTTTTCGCGGCACTCAATGCGGGAGCCGACGCCGTCTTTTTGGGTTTGAAGCAATTCAATGCGCGTTCTCGCGCAGAAAACTTCTCCATTGATGATCTGCGAAGTCTGGTGCCATTAGCCCATCGCTACGGCATGAAAGTTTTGGTCACGCTGAACATCTTGATCAAGGATGTTGAATTGTCGGAACTCATCCAAACTCTTGGCGAGCTCGAGGACTTGGGTGTTCATGCGATCATAGTGCAAGACTTGGGTGTTGCCAAAATTGTGCGAGATAACTTTCCCGGTCTTAGACTCCATGCCTCAACACAGATGGCCGTACATAACCTTGCAGGCGTCCGTGAAGCATGGATGTATGGATTTAAGCGGGTGGTGTTAGCGCGGGAGTTGACCGCTGAAGAGATCAAGCGTATCCGTCGCGCGATACCTGAGGGTGAAGTGGAGCTAGAGGTCTTCTGTCATGGAAGTCTTTGTTACAGCTACTCAGGACTGTGTTTTTTCAGTGGTGCCGCCGACGCCCGTAGTGGTAACCGCGGCGAATGCGCATACACTTGTCGTGAGCCGTACAAGGTTGTCAGTGAACCTGGTCATGGATTCTTGTTCTCCATGCGCGATCTCGATACAGCCCATAAGCTCGATCAAATGGTCGCTGCCGGTGTCGACACCCTTAAAATTGAGGGACGCAAGAAAGACGCTCAGTATGTGGCCAGTGTTGTTAAGCTTTACCGAAAAAAATTGGACGACTTATTTGGTCGTCCTACGATTCGCGACAATGCTCCGCCCATGGCTAAAAGCCCTTTGCCAGTTGAAGCCGACCTGAGAAAAGACCTTCAGCTATCGTTCCAAAGGCAGACAACGAGCTTCTTCTTTGAAGGGCGCTACCATGAAAACGTCATCGATCTAAATAACCCAACGCATCATGGAATTCGCGTCGGTGTGGTTGAAGCGGTAGGCCGTGGTACGGTTTCGGTTCGTCTTGAAGATGACGTCGAAAAATTTGATGGATTAAAAATTATCGCGGTTGAAAAACTATTTCATGCCAAGCCACAGCACGGTGAATCTGTAGTTTCAGATGCTTCAGGGCTTGATCAGCGTTACGAAAATCGTGAGCTGGCTTTTTCCCTTCGCGAGATGAGCTTTAAAGGACGGAAAGTTTATGAAGCATCCCGCGGCATGCTTGTCGATATTGAAACACCCATGAGCGGCCAAGCAAGGCCAGCCGTTGGCGACTTGGTCTTTAAGGCGCGCAGTGACGATTTGCGGCGCCGAGTGGAGACGATGATCGGTGTGCCGGTTGACGCCCGCCTGCGTCCGATGACTCCTGTCAAAGCCAGCCTGATGGCCAAGGCGACTGATGACGGCGCCCTAACGATGACGGTCAGTCTTTCCCGCAGTCGTGAAGTGATCGCTGAATCCACTATCGTTCTTCCAGAATGTCAGGTTCGCGAGAAGGGTGACCTTGTCAAAGACTTAAAAGATGTTTTCCACATCTTTGGCGACGAAGGTGTCTTTGTAGAGGAGTTTACGTGGGAGCTTAAGGACAATTATTTTGTTCCCCGCAGCAAGCTCAAAGACCTCAAACGTCAAGTGGAAGAGGGTCTTGCAGAGAAGGCGCGCATGACCGTTGAGCGACACGTGGACCGTGCATTGGCCGCCGTATCAAGTCGTGGTGAAGCGCTGCCGGCCCAATCAATAGCAGTTTATGCGTTGAAGATTGATCGTCTCGAGTACCTCGAGTGGCTAACGGAAGATCTTCTTGCAGCGCCGATTCGTGAGATTATTTTTGAACCGAAGAAAATGTTTCTTCCCGGGATGAAGCCTGAGAGCTTCATTGAGCCTTTAAAGAGTTTTGCAGAGCGCACCGGTGTGAGGATTCGCTTGGCTGTGCCGACAGTGATTCGTGCATGGGATGAGCCGGTGTTAAAACTTTGGTTTGCAGCGGCGCAACAAGCAGGTCTCAGCGCCTACGAGGTTGGTAATCCCGGAGGCTTTGGTCTGCTGAAAGAGTGGGGATTACCGCTAAGTGATATCTCATCTGATTTCACGTTATATGCTATGAATCGCGAAGCTGTGGCTTTTTGGCGAGATCAGGGTGTCAATACAGTGGCACTTAGCATTGAAGACGACCGTCACGATATTGAATCGCTATTGTCTCATTGGCCTGAGAAAGTCGCGCCCATGGCGATCCTGTATAAGGACACGCCATTATTTGTGGCGGAAGCTTGTTCGCTGACTGCCTTGCACAACGGCTGTCCAAGTAGTCAGGTTTGTGGATACAGGACCCTTGAGATTGAAAATAAAAAGGGCGAGCGGTTTTTTGTTGGTCATGAAGGCTGCAAATCTATCGTCTACGGTAAAACAGCGTACTCAATTTCAGGTGAGCGGCACAGCCTCATGGCTGCGGGCGTTAGCCAGTTTAGAGTGGACTTTTTAACTCGTAGCTACGATCAACAGACGTTTTCCTCGATCCTTAAAGCCGTCATTGCTGACGAAAAAGTTTATGATACCCATCCTGCTAACTTCCTCGGGTGTCTAAAATGAACATTCAAGTAGTCGAGCAAATAAGATTTTCCCTATCACAGCCCGGATGGACTCCGGGCCGCCGAGATATGAGTTCGCTCTTTCAGGTGTGGCGAAGCCTTGCCGACTCGGAACGCGAGGGTTTGGCAAAGAAGCTTACGAAAATAGACGCGCCGAGTGTTCGCGTTGCTGTCGAAACATTGCCAACGCTGGATGCGCGTACCCGCGGTGACTTGGCGCGTCCAGTATTAAAGTCTTATTTGCGATCAGCGAATAAGGATTCAGGATCATGGTCGGAGTTTCCTTTGCTTTGTCTTGGTGATGGTGAGCCCCGTGTGCGTAAGGCTTCTGCCCAGGCCATCGGATCGTCATGGGACGATATACCGCGTGTGCAGCGCGGAGTGATTGTTCAGAAGTTGATCAACTTACTGGAGCACTGCGAGGACCCCAGTGAAAAGAAAGCGCTCTTGGATGCATTAGGCAAAAGCGGTGATCAACAAGCTTTAGACGCGCTCAAGACCAGTGGTGCTGGAGCGCGGAATTTACTGATGCTGGAGCGTGATCTTTACCGTGACGGTGATGCCTCATCAGATGGTCAGTGTCATCCTGAACGATTAGCTGGGCATGGGATTGTCGCATGGTTTACTGCAGGCCTAGACGCCTTTGCGCGAACAAATGGGTTATTCCTGGGGGCCGAAATATTGGCTCCTGGTGTGTTGAAGGCTGATGCTGGTGTCAAATGGCTAGATTTAGTCGGTCATTATTTATGGCGGCGTTCGGGTGTTGCGATAGGCCGCGTCAATGACTCATCAGTCAGCCACTTGGTTTCCGTTTTAGTGCAGAGGGCCGCAGGCATTTGTGACAGCACCGAGCGCGCAGCAGGCGCGCCTGTGCGAATTCGTCTTGGTCGTTGCACGGAACGCTCGCGCTCCTTTATTTGGGAGTTTGCTGAAGCGTTATCAAAATCAAATTGCGGCATGATCAACGATGGTCGAGCTCCCCATTGGGAGGTCCGCGTCGTTCATGATCTTGTCGTGTTGGTGCCGCTAAAGATTGAAGACAAGCGTTTTTCTTGGCGTGATGCGTCCACCGAAGGTGCGAGTGATCCCACGATTGCTGCTGCGTTAGTGATGGCAGCAGGGATTAAACCTGGTGAGCGAGTGTGGGACCCCTTTTGTGGCGCGGGCACGGAGCTGATTCTTGCCGCAAAGGTCGTGAATAAAATCTTTGCTCAGGGCACAGATATAAACCAGGGAGCCATTGATGCGGCAGCTAAGGCCGCAGATGTCGCCGGAGCTAACGTCAACTTCGAGGTTGGAAGTTGTCTCGATTTTGAAGGGGCACCCTTCGATGTGATTGTGACGAATCCGCCATTTGGTATGCGGACAGTCCGAGGCGGGGCAAGAACCTTGCTCGAGGAGTTTTTTTTAACGGTGCGAAAGAGGATCTCTGACGACGGCCGTATCGTGTTACTGTCCCATGCGCCGTCCTCAACAGTGCTCTGGGCTAGAGACGGTGGGCTGAGGTGCGTGACGCGTTTACCCATTAAACTTGGCGGTATGGACTGCCAGCTCCAGGTGTTTTCCAAATAAAATTGGCGCAAAAAAGCCCCCGGCAGTTCGGCCGGGGGCTTTTCATTTGTTGATTAATCTTCGATGCCTTGCCACATGACTTCGTCTTTGGAGATTGTAGGCAGTTTACTGATTTCATCCTCAGCGGCCTTGGCCTCTTTGGCGCGACGCTCAGTGTTTTTTTCAAACTCTTCAATTTCCTTTAAACGCTGCTTATCACGCTCTTCTTCTTCCTGCTTTGCTTTGAGAGCTTTTTGCTTCTCGCTCTCTTGTTTTGCAGCCTTGACACTGGATTCCATGCGCTCTTGCTCGCGCCATGCGGCATCGAGGTTGGCTTTATTTTCTTCGACTGATTTCTTGATTTGGTAGAAATCACTTTCTTCAACGGTTTTGGTATCAAGAGATGTTGCTGGATCATAGTTCAGAGCATCTTTGAGCTCTTCTGGGAGGTCTTCTCCAGAGCCTTTTGCTGCAGCAGATGCATCCGATGCATCCGATGCAACTGGATCGTTGGCACCAGTAGCTCCGGTTTTCTTTGTTGATGTGCAGGAATAAAAGGTCAGGGAGGACGCAATTAGACAAGACAGTAGGGTTAGATTCGATTTCAACATAATGTCACCTCAACAACGACAACAGTCATACACCAGCAAGGAGATTCAACAAAAACATCCAAATTACATGCATGACCCACCTCGAAATGGTGGGCTCTGCACACCGCAATGCAAGTGGTACTCCAATTAAGTATGTCAAATTAATTTAATGATTTCAGTTAGTGAAAGACCTCATAGTGTCGGCTAGTGAGGCAAAGTGTCAGGATTTTTGACAGTTTTTTAGAGGCTAATGACACTCAAGGCTCAGCCAAGCTGAAACGCGTTCGCCGGGTTTAAGCCAGCGGCAACCGGTTGGTCTAGCCACGGCATCGGGAAGAGACATCCATGGCTCAATACAGAAAAACTCCTCTGGTCGATTAGTCCAGGTGACCACGTGCTGCATCACGTCCTCAGGACCAGCGGAGATGGTTACAGCGTATTGACCAAGGTCTAAGCGACTGGCTTCGCCGTTTAGGTCACCGAATATCAAACTTGCAAGCTTTGGGTTTGGCAGGGTCCATGGTGAGGGCCCAAGACTGTCGCGTACAGAGTCTGAAGCTCCAGCATTACCAACAGGGGTCACCGCATAACTTGTGTCTGCGGGTATTGTAGCCAAAGCCTTCTTCGCCAATTTGAAGTAAGGATGCCAACCTAAAGCAACGGGCATTTTTTCTCTCGTCTTTGCTGCCAGCGTGGTGTGGACGACATCAACGGCGATGTGAAGAGTGCGTGCAGATAATGTGATCGTCATGACGATTTCAAAAGCAAATGGGTAATGCTGTTTTTTACTCTCGTCGTCTGACTTGAGGGTGAGTTTTACGGAGTTTGGTCCCTTGGCTGAGACTGTCCAAGGCTTAGACCAAGAAAAGCCATGGAGAGGCATGTCGTAAACCTGGCCGCCAGACGCATATTTCAAAACCTCTTGGCCATGCCACACCCGGCCGGCGAACGGGAAAAGAAACGGCAAACCACCGCCAGGCCATGCGTTGGGATCATTGGTCGAAAAACCCTCTGGGAGCCAGAGAATCGGCTGCGCTTTGCTAGCACGATCGACAAGTGTCAACTGTGAAACCAGCGCGCCGCTTTCAGGTAGGACCGTCGCACTTGCTAAACCAGATTGCAGTACCAAAGCAGACAATGTCTTGCTCCCTCACAGTTTTCTGTATGTGAACAGTCTATCAAAATTAAAGACAGTGTTTAAGGCTTGTTTGTCGATGACGCTGGCGGCCAGGCAGTTGGTACTTTCATGCCGTCGTAGGTGAAGCTTTGACCGAGCTTTACGCTCTTTTGGCCTTTACGAATGTAGATGATGGCTCCCTCATGAATGGGCCAACCGCGACTCGATTTGAGATTTAATTCTGGGCCAAAGTAAGACACGACGTGCCCTTTGATCGCCGATGGGTCTTCGCTGCTGACTAATCGATCGTTCATTTGCAGTCCCCAAGCGCGTCCTTTATCGAGATAGGCCCAAGCACCTTTTATTTTTGCAACCTGCGGTAGCTCAGAGCGATTTAAAGCCAGTTGTTCTGTCTCAAGCTCTTTGCTCAGACGGTCAGAGTATTGAATGTTCATCGTGTTGTCTGGACGTGCGGAGATCGTCATGGGCTCACTCCAAGACCAAGGTAACGTTTTACCAAACACAGCATCTGTGCCACTTAGCGTCATCTTTAGACTTGTGGGAAGCGTGGCTTTGATCGGAGGTTTTTCGTAAGTGATGCGTGCAACCACTTCACGATTGGCTTTACGCATGGAGTTTTTTTGACCGTAGAATCCATGAATTGTCGTCATCAACTCGGTAGCTAAAGGACTAACCACGGTAAATTTTTCTGCTAAGGGCGCGCTGAGCATTAGAGCCAAAGCCGTGCGATCGATTTCATTTAGTCTGCGGCTGACTGCCTGATTGCGAATGATCAATGACATGTCCTCTTTTGCTGCGGGAAGAGCTCCTAGATTTAGCGTTTGGGCGAGCTCACGGATGGTGTCTGCAAAAAATTTATTGAGTGTTTTACTGCGAACGCTTTCGTCCCAGCGTGACTTTGTTAACAAGCGATGCACGACTTTTTTCAAGGTGTTTCGATTGCTGTCGACAATCGCCAAAGCGATCAAGTCATGATCGTGGATTTTGGTCCAAACGGGGATCACGGCCAGAGTGGGGGTCTTACCGCTCGCTGTGCCGCTGATGATGTCTTTGAGTTCGTGGCGCGCAGCTTCGTAGGGCGCTCTTTTCGGGGCAACAGATGCCATGTCAGTGCCATCAGGAAGCAGTATTTGTTTGATGACGTTGGTGGCTTCAAGACGTGCGTCTTTGGTGGTGCGCACTGTGTCGGGATCAAGGGAAAGATTTTGCCATGGCAGTATCATCAAATCAGGAAGTGGCGTTACAGGTGGCGTATTGGTCTCTGTGAGACTTGTTGGTGGTGGATTGGTTGGTGTCGCTGTGGGAATATCGCCTATATTTTGTGCGAACAAAGTTGTAGAGCACAAATATTGTGCAAGCAGAAACAGAGAAATTTTTTGCATGAGCAAACTCATTCAAAGCCCCGGTCTATCAACACTCACAGGTGATATCGGATAACTAAAAATGTTCTTCAGCGAGGTGTTAAATTTTCTGGCTGTTGACTTTACCAGACAAATTTATGGTATAGTGGTTATAAGCTTGTAAGCACAGGTAGCTCAAGGTAGCTTTTAGCGAGACATCAACGCAGTAAAGGTTTTCCGGTGGTAAACGCAACGATCAACTCACTTGTAGCCGGTTTGGCAGGGTACCCGCGGGGAGTCCGCTGGATGATATCCCGTCCAGGGGTTTTGATGCTTAGTTTGCTGCCATTTTTCATGGGCGTCATTGGGTTTGTCGTCGGAGTTACTCTGTTTGTGCAGTACGGTAATTCATGGCTGACATCGGTGCTTATGAGTTGGTTTGCAGGTTGGCAGAATGATTGGCTATGGCTGTCCTTTTATTGGATTATCAAAAGTCTTTTGTTGGTCAGCGTGTTCTTGATGTGTGTACTGAGCTCTTTGATCCTGTTCGTTTCGATTGCATCACCGGTCAATGAGTACATCTCTGTTCAGGTTGAGCGAGACATGCTGGGGCATAACGCAGATACCAGCATTCCCTGGAGGCGTTGGCCAAAGGTTATTTTTGGCGAGTGTCTCAAGGCGATCGCTGTGGTGACGGTGCCGCTGTTGATGCTTCTGGTTCCTGGGGTGAATCTGTTCGCCGGACTAATCGCAGCGTTTTTGATTGGCTGGGATTTTTATGATTTCCCTTTGGCGCGTCGCGGTTGGAGTTTTAAAGAGCGCTTTAACTTTGTCACAAAGGAATTTTGGACGGTTTTAGGGTTTGGTTTATGGTTAGCCATTCCGTTTGTGCATATCCTTTTGGTGCCGCTGGCTGCAGCTGGAGGAACCATTTTGAATCTGGAAGCATTGGCTCGGCGAGGGGCTGTGACGTTGAATCGTAAAACGATCATCGGCCAACCACCGGTCTTGTTTACATAGGGCTAATTTTACGAATTGTAACTAAACATGGAGGTTTCTCATGAGTATGAATGGAATGAATGGCGAGAAGTCAAAGGCACTAGAAGCTGCTGTTGGTGCGATTGAGAAGCAGTTTGGCAAAGGCTCCATCATGCGTCTTGGCAAGGACGGTCATGCTGATCCGATTGAGGCAGTGTCGACTGGAGCTTTGTCCCTTGATATTGCCCTTGGTATTGGTGGTATCCCTAAAGGCCGTATTGTTGAGATTTATGGTCCAGAGTCCAGCGGTAAGACGACCTTGACGTTGCACCTTGTTGCTGAAGTACAGAAGGCTGGCGGTGTCGCCGCATTCGTTGACGCAGAGCATGCCTTGGATGTGGTTTACGCCAAGAAGTTGGGCGTGAATATTGATGAACTGCTAGTTTCTCAGCCAGACACTGGTGAGCAGGCTCTGGAAATCGTGGACATGTTGGTCCGTTCAGGAGCCGTGGATCTAGTGGTTGTTGACTCCGTTGCAGCTTTGACGCCGAAGGCTGAGATTGAAGGCGAGATGGGAGATTCCCATATGGGTCTTCAAGCACGCCTCATGAGCCAAGCACTTCGTAAGCTCACCGGAACGATTTCTCGCTCCAACTGCTCCGTTGTCTTTATCAACCAGATCCGTATGAAGATCGGCGTGATGTTCGGCAACCCTGAAACAACAACTGGCGGTAACGCATTGAAGTTCTACTCAAGCGTACGGATGGATGTTCGTAAGATCGCGTCTATCAAGCAGTCAGAGGATGAAATTGTTGGTAACCGTACTCGGGTCAAAGTCGTCAAGAACAAGATGGCAGCTCCCTTTAAGCAGGCCGAGTTTGACATTATGTTCGGCAAGGGTATCTCCCGCTCAGGAGACGTTCTTGATCTCGCAGTAGCGAAGGACATCGTAGCCAAGAGTGGTTCATGGTTCTCCTATAAGGAAGAGCGTATTGGCCAGGGACGCGAGAACGCCAAGGAGTTTATCGAATCTCATCCTGAGATGATGAAAAAGATCGAGGCAGAAGTGCTGAAGGTCTATGGTGTATCCCGTAACGGTAGCAAAGAGGAAACAGCGACCGATACCACAACTGCAAAAGCTGGTGCGACAGCGGCCCCCATCAAGGGACCAACCCCTGTAGCCAAGGCTCCAGCGGTTGCTGCGGCGACAAAGAAATAAGTCTTGGACTAGATAAGAAAGAAGCCGCAGGAGTGATCCTGCGGCTTTTTTGTTTTAAAGGCTGTTCTAGTCTCGACAGATCATTTGAAAATAAACGATTTAGAACAAGACTGATTTTTTGATGTTGCTGTTGGCAAAAGTTATAGTCCAGCGGCCATGCTGCTCCTGGACAAAATCATAAATGACCTTGCTGATGTCACCTTGCCATCGATTCGAGACAAGGTTTTCTGATGGCCAACATCCCCACCCCAAAAGAGCAAGGGGAAAAACTTTGTTCTTCATGTGAAATTCTTGATTGATGCCTTGAGGATTTAGGGTCACTTTGTCGCACGTCTGATTTGTTTGACTGACCACAATCCCCTGATGGCTTTTATTAATTGAAACATGGCTAACGGGAAGCTCCGTAGGATCTTCCTTCCCCCAACACGGGGTGGAAAGCAAAATATATAGAAACACCGGGATAGCAAACTTCATGATCAACCTCATCATGAGAACGAAAGACAGACGGTTAAAAGGTAATTTAAAACATCCATCCCATGCGCAGAAACGTCGCAAATGGAAGCGGTTTAGAGGCGTAGGACTTAGCAGAGTCTTCCAAGTCTTTTTTCATATTTTTGTATTCGTTAGTTTCTCGGAGGGCTGCGTCTGTCCCCTCAGGAGCTTTCGAAAAAGTCGCCGTAAATTTTGATTCTGGTGACATCGGCACAAGGTACCCGAGATCAAAGCCCATGGTGAAACCTGAGTCCCAAATGGAAAACCATCCAATGTGAGGAACGACGTAGTTTGCGGAAGCCGTAAGTTTGCCGTGGCTTGATACCGTGGTCTTAGTGGTGGGCTCTTTGATGTCGCGGTTCAGTTCACCTGTCATCTGATGCTGGCCGACAGCAACACCTGCGAAAAAGGACGTATCCATGGGAAACCACCGAAAGCGAATGTCGAAGTGCTTCATATCCAAATCAACTTCGTTAATATTCCTTGTCACATTGCCATAGTTAGCGGAGATGCCAAATTTACGAAAAATTTTAGATTCGACGGCGAGATTCATAATATGTGGAAACGATAGAGACGCTGAAGCTCCGATCAGAAAGTCACTAGTCAGAATATCGGACTGAACTTGGTTGTTGGGATCTAGATCAGGATTTTGTTCTGGATTTAAATCGGTGCCACCTGTGGCGTCAGGATCGAGCTCTGGACTAGTAGGCTTTGGGATATCTCCAGTTTGAAAGCTGTCGTCATAGCCTTTTTGTAGGGTTCCAGGATCAACAGGAGCGGGGGCTGGCTGAGCAGGAGATGTGGTTTCAGCTGCATTGCCCTGGGCCAAGCAAAGAGGGCTTACTGCCCACATAGTAAAAATCACCAATGTCTTACGACGAGTGCCTAGCATCGAAGGTCCCCCAAGGATAAAATCGACAGTCAAAATCAGATAATAATAAAAATATTAGCTGAAAATGCGGAAGGTGACAAACGCAGCCATCCAAGCCAAACTAAACATGTAAGCAAGCATCACAAGACTCCACTTCCATCCACCAGTCTCTCGACGAACGGTGGCGATTGTTGCCATACATTGCGGCGCAAAGATGTACCAAGCAATCAAGGCAAACCCTGTTGCTGGAGTCCAGACTTGAGTGAGCTTTTGACCAAGGCTTAAAGCGGTAGTCTCTTCGTTGTCTGACTGCTCCACAGCAAAGACCGTAGCAAGAGAACTTACCATAACCTCTCGTGCTGCGAACCCAGGAACTAAGCCCGTGGCGATGCGCCAATCAAATCCAACCGGGCGAACGATGGGCTCAATGAAGTGCCCAATTTGGGCTGCGGCGCTGTAATGTATGGCGGGCTGATCAGCGTCTTTGGGAGGTTTCGGGTAAGAGCTTAGGAACCAAATGGCTACACTTAAGCCTAGGATCACGGTTCCAGCGCGTTGAAGAAACGAGACAACTCTGAGCCACATGGACGTACCGACATAACGCCAGTGAGGCCATCGGTAGGCTGGAAGCTCGAGCATAAACGGTGTTTGTATGCCACGTTTTCCAAAAAGCTTGATAACAAAGGCAGCTGTGAATGCGCTCACGACCCCTGCCACAAACAATCCAAACATCACCCAAGCTTGTGAGTTGATGCCAAGCAGTCCATCCTTTTCTGGCACAAATGCAGAGACCAAGAGCGTATAGACAGGCAGTCGCGCGCTGCATGTGATCAGTGGCGCCACAAGAATTGTTGTTAGCCGGTCGCGATCGTCCCGGATTGTGCGGGTGGCCATGATGCCTGGAATTGCGCACGCAAAAGAACTGAGTAGGGGAACAAAACTTCGCCCTTGAAGGCCAACAGAAAACATCATTCTATCCAGCATAAAGGCAGCACGCGCCATATATCCGGAACCTTCAAGCAAATTGATGAATAGAAAAAGCATCATAATTTGCGGCAAAAATACCAAAACACTACCGACGCCGCCCAAGATTCCCTCGGTCAGTAAGTCCCGCAAAATAGAATCTGGAATGAAAACTCTGCTTAAACTTTGCAGCGCCGCGATGCCTGATTCAATGAGGTCAGCGAAGGGCGTCGCCCACGTGAAAACAGTTTGAAAAAGCGTAAGCAAAACGACGACCAGAATCAAAGTTCCCCAAACCGGATGCAGGGCGATCTTATCGATCTTCCAGGTGAGACGATCGGATTTTAGAGCTGTCTCTGTCGCTTTTGCGAGAATGGCATCTACGCGCGTAAAACGCTGTGTAACAGACTCGGTCGTCGCGCGCTCCCAATTCGAATGCAGGCGAGCCTCCGGTGCTTTATCAATCGGTAGTGCCTGATCAATCTTGGTCATCAACGCTGCAACACCGTCACCTTTGGTTGCAATCATCGGTATGACGGTGCATCCCAGTTCGCGAGCAATCATATTGGTATTGATTTTGATGCCGCGGCGCTGAGCGAGGTCCATCATATTAAGAACCACGATCATCGGCATTCCGGTTGATTTAATCTCGAGGGCTAGCCCCAGAGTTCGCTCAAGATTTGACGCGTCCAGCACCACCACCACAAGATCAGGCGCATCATCACCACTGGCCACACCGCTACCTGTCAGGATATCTACCGCGACTTGCTCGTCAATGCTGATCGGATCAAGGCTGTAGGTTCCAGGCAGGTCCATGATGAGAAACTGGCGATTATTCCAAACAGGAGTGAGTCCAGATTTCTTTTCTACGGTGACTCCTGGATAGTTGGCGACTTTTTGACTGAGTCCTGTCAGTGCATTGAATAAAACTGATTTCCCAGCGTTGGGTGATCCGGCAAGGGCGATGATCGGATGTCTTAGAGTGCCTTTCACCTGAGGGTCTCCGGTAAAATATCAACTGCAATCAACGCTGCCTCGTAACGACGCAAGGCCACAACCATTCCTCGCACGAGAACAGCAATTGGATCGCTAAGAATTGGTCCTTCGTGACGGACTTCAATAATCGAATGAGGGATAAACCCAAGCTCTAGTAGTCGGCGGGATATCGCTCCATGGGCAGACGTATCGATGCTAGTGATGCGCAGAGGTGTAAAACGTGGGGCATCGCTGAGTTTGGTCATGGTTACCTTCGGGAGGTGCGTTTCATCAAAGCATTGGCTTATACATGAGTTGAGAATGATTCTCAAGAAGTATTTTGGGAATGAATTCAGTCAGATTTAGTGGATCCCGCGAGGAGAAGGACGTAGCATATGGTCCAAGGGAAAGCAGGATGACCAGTACTTATAGGGGGCTGATGCATGTTAGGTTTTTCAGAAAATCCAGCGATCAATTGGGCTGTCCTTGGTTTGTTATTGTTGGGTTTGGAGATGTTTACCGGCACATTTGTGGTGCTCTTCTTCGCTATCGGGGCATTTCTAACAGCCTTGATCACATGGATGGTTGTCGTTGAGAGCATGCCGCTTCAAATCGTCGTCTTTACGGTGTTGAGTGCCGGCATATTATTCTACTTCCGCGACAAGATTCGTATTGGTGTCAAAGGTCGAAATAATGAATTGAAAGGTGATGTCGGGACTGCCGTAACCATTGAAAGTGATGTGGCATCCGGCGGTCAAACCGAAGTCCAATATCAGGGCGTACGGTGGATAGCTGTAAACGAAACTGGTCAGACACTTTTTAAAGGCAGTGCTGCGAAAGTTGCACAGGTCGACGGCGTTAAGCTGATTCTAAAATAACATTTTAAATTTCATATGATCATTTAGGAGATGGATTTGTCATGATTGAGTCGCTGATTTTTTTGGGCGTGGTGGCGTTTTTTGTTCTGAGAACCGTGCGCATTGTGCCCCAGCAAAGTGCTTTTGTTGTGGAGCGTCTGGGGCAGTATAATCGTACGCTTAACGCTGGGATGCATATCGTGGTTCCATTTGTGGATTCAATTCGTTATCGGCACAGTCTTAAGGAACTCGTCATCGACGTCCCGGAGCAAATCTGTATTACGCGTGACAACGTGCAGGTCAAGGTTGACGGCGTACTCTTTATGCGGGTGATGGATCCTGCAAAAGCAAGCTACGGAGTTAGCGATCACGTAGGCGCCGTTATTCAGCTTGCCCAAACGACGCTGCGTAGCGAGATGGGAAAGCTTGAACTCGATAAGACATTTGAGGAGCGCGACTACATTAACACAAGCGTTGTCCGCGCGATTGATCCAGCAACTGATCCTTGGGGCGTTAAGGTTCTTCGTTATGAGTTGAAGTCTATTCAGCCACCCCGCGAAATTTTGGATGCCATGGAGAAACAAATGCGTGCAGAGCGCGAAAAACGCGCCAAGATTCTTGAATCTGAGGGTGACCGCGATTCAAAAATCAACCGTGCCGAGGGCGATAAACAGGAGATCATCAAGGGTTCAGAGGCGGAAAAACAGCGCCGCATCAACGAGGCCGAAGGTCAGGCGTCGGCTATTAAAGCCGTTGCCAACGCCACCGCGGAGGGCTTGAGCATGGTTGCATCCTCGATGAATGGACCCGGAGGCCGGGACGCCGCGCAGCTGCGTGTGGCTGAAGAATACGTAAAACAGTTCGGTGCCATGGCCAAGGAAACCAATACAATGATCCTGCCTGCCAACCTGGCAGACATCTCTGGTCTTGTGTCGGCTGCCATGACTGTGATTAAAAGCCAGCCCAATTCGCAGCCTGCAAAATAACTGGCAGGCTCAATGGTGATTCGATTCACCTAAAATGGCGTATCATCATCACTATCGTCAGAGGTAAGAGCCCTGGAGCTTTGCTCCGGGGTGTTTTTTTCAAAATCAACTCGAAGTTTTTCAACTTTAGCTTTAGTGGCATCCAAGCGCTCACGCATGGTGCCAATCAATTTGTAGCCGTGTTCAATTTTATTGACGATGTCGTCCAGGTCTAGCTGCCCTTGTCCCACTTGACGAACGATGTCATCAAGTTCCGTAAGCATAGCTTGATAGGTTTGTGATTCTTTGCTGCCAGTCTTTACCTTAGACATGATTTTTAGTCTCCTTTGCCGATTCGGATTTAATCATTCGTGAGGGACGCTTTTCAATTTCGTTAACCGTCATCCGAAGCATGCCATCGCGCAGTCTTGCCTGAACGTTGGACCCGATACTTGTATCCTCGGAGGATAGCAACGGCTTACCATCAAGGCTCAACTGGGTCCAACCACTATCTAGCCACGGACTTGGGTCAAGGCGTGTGAGCTGTTGTTCGCGAGCAAACAGTGCTTCCGCAAACGCTTGTAACTGTCTATTGGCAAAATGGTTTAGATGGGCGGCGATTTGCACAAATCGGGATTGCTGATGCCCATAAGTTTGGTCGAAGCTACGCTGTAGGTACAATGTCCATTGGACAAGCCGTTCACGGTGACGAGAGAAATACGAATCGGTCACCTGGAGCAGTCTTTCCCGGAGGTCTGTTTGCAATCGATCAAAGCGCGAAATCTCGCGGTCCAGCGCAACCGCTAGAATATGAGCTCGTTCGTTGATTTGGCTTCGTGTATCACGAAAAACCTCAAGAATGCGGTCGGCCGCAGCGGTTGGAGTCTTTTCCCGAGTGTGGCAGATTTCTTCGGCAACGCATGTGTCCTCGTGATGTCCAATAGCGGCAATAATCGGGATCGGGCAGTGGGCTATAGCCAAGGCTATTTCCTCACCGTCAAACCATCGAAGATCAGCAGCACTTCCACCACCCCGAGATAGGACAATCACGTCCGCGTCGGCTTCGATAGCCTTTTTTATCGAAGATATGACCTCGCTTGGAACACGTTCACCTTGCATTGTGCAGGGAATAAATAGAACCGTCCCAGGGAACTGGCCTTCATCCAGAAGTTGATGTTGAAAATCTGTCTGGGCCCGCGATCCGTCTGCAGTGATCAATGCCACTTTGAATGGAAACGGAGTCATACTGACGCTTTTGTTCTTTCGATCAAGCCCCTGTTGACGAAGCTTTTTAAGTAACTCCAGGCGTGCTAGCGCCAAAGCTCCTTGGGTGAATGCGGGGTCAATGTCCTCAATTGTGAGGCTCAATTGGCCGCGGTCTTTATAAAGCTTTACTTGCACCAAAGCTCTGAGCCGGTTGCCGTCAGCAAAAACTTGCTCTATTTTTTCCTTAGTGTGTCGTTTCTCAAGCCAAGAGATCGTGTTGTTCCACACATTGCACTTGATCGTCATCGTCGCAGTTTGATGTGAGCCAGCTTTGGCGTCAGCAAAATCGAAGTAAATGGTTCCTCCGCCGCGGCGGGTCAAACTTTGAATTTCCCCGACAACCCAAATGGGAGTTGGGAATCCTTGGCTTATGACTTGCTCCGCTTGGTGCATCAGCTGGGAAATTGTCAGACCCATGGCTGGGTCATGAACAAACGTAGTATCGGAAGCTGCCGATCCATTTTTAGGGGGGTCATTTTTCGCGGAGTCTTCGACTTTTGCGCCGTGGGACTTGGCAATCTGTGCGGCGCGTTCGCGCATCGTGTCTGAATTCGGTACGGTCCAGGTTTTATCTGCCCCGTTGAAGCGGGCTCCTAGTGCTTTGATCGCGGGACGGTGATTGAACGTATCGCCAAAGAATACGATTAGATCACCTTCAACTTTGAAATATAGAGCCATAGGTGGGGCATGATAGACCAAGGAGCCTGATTCTAGAAGATCTTTCAATGTATGAGTTTGAACTGAAGCGCGGTCTCCTGAAGGTGAGTTTTCAGGCTGTTGGCGAGCTCAATTCTTTGATCAGACGAGCGCCGCTTAAAACTATAAAAAAATCAGTACCTTTGGTGGTTTGATTCAGGCAATGAGTCGGTCCGTCCTTCGCAGAATGGGCGCCTGTTTCTTTGTCAAGATTCGAGGGCACTCAGAGTGCTGGTAGCTATCAGAATTTATTGGCATAAACTCTTTTATTACCAAGAAACTTAATAAATGATCAAAAAGTACCGATACCCCTAGTCGGCTCGGAATGGGCGCTAAACTGGGGAGGTTGGAAATGAAGGCTAAGACTCTTTTAATTTGTGGATTGTCACTTGCACTTTTATCGGTGACTGTTGGGTGTAAACAGCCCGATGCTTCGCGCCTGAAAACTCTCGATAACTTCGCGGCAGGGAAACGAGTCAAGACGAACGCCTGTAGCGGAGATCCTGCGCTTGCAAATCTGGACGGTCTTGATGTCGTTTTAACATCATTAAAACAGCGTATCGACTATGAGACCAAAGCTGATAAAGCAGCAATTGAACGTGCTGTGACAGAATCGTTTGCAGCGGTCCCGCCCGATGTTCAGAATTTATTTCTGATGCTTAACGGAAGGATTTTAGTCACAGATAATGCAAACGGTGTTTGCACTGACATGGATCGCCAAATGGCGCAAGGGATGAATAAGACTTTGAAGTCAGACGAGCTGGCTGCGTTGAGAGAAGACTTGGACAAAGTTACATCTTGCTACTTGTTTGGAACGCCAAGTTTAACCAAGCGATTAAAAGGTCAAGAGCGACAGATGCTAACAATCGTCGTCCCTGGACTTGCGGCAGAAATCCAGCATTCGCTTGTTCGTAGCGTAGGCTATCTTGTTTCAAACGTGTTTTCTCATCTGATCTACTCCGAGGGAGACGGAGTCATAACCTGGATCTCAGAAGAAAATCCCTCATTCACTAACAAGAAAGAAGAGATTGCGGCAGCGTTCTTAAAAGACGTTGGCGCATCTTCAAACGCATCTCGTTTTGCTAAGTATCAAGCTGGTGGTGCTGCATCTAAAGTGGAACGTAAAAGTTTTGGAAGTTTCGTTTATGCAGAAGCTTTTGACTCCTTTTATTGTAATGGTCACGCCAAGGATTCCAAGAATACTCGCAAAGTAATGGTTTCGAGCTTTCCGAATACTTATGGAGCTTTTGTCGGGCATAAGACCACTGGCACTGTGACAGCTGCCAAAATTCCTGATGGTTTCGCAGCTAATGCAGCTGACACAATTGATGTTGGTTCAATTAGCAGCCGCCCCAACCTACAGTTCAGGGAAAAATTGGTTGTTGTCGATTGGCTCACGGAAGCAGTTAAAAATCGAAAACCAAAGTCTGGGTCAGGAGGCGATTCCAAAAATAAGGAAGGATTTGCCCTTAGCGGTGGTCTCCTTGGATGGGCGAGTGATGCATGGAACGGCACATATAATGCTGTAAATGAAACCGTGCGCGGCGCTGGCGTTCTGTATAACGATTATTCCGATCGCGTTGGTCAGGCGACCCAGGCAGCTATGGATCAATATAGTGCGGGTGGTCGCACCCCTACATGGGGCCAGACAGCAATGGCAGCCGTACAAGGTGTTTCGGCGGGAACGGGCTACACTGATTATTACAATAATACACAAAGAGCCATCGATTCCAGGATCAGCCAAGGTCAATCCATAACTCAAGCGGCGTTTGGGGGAGTGTCCGATACAACTGGCTATACTGACAAATATAACGAAATTGCAAGTCGCACTGACAATATTGCGACGCAAGTGATGTCTGATCCAAGCTACAACACATATAGTCCCCTTTACAAAACAGTTTTAGGTGCCTCAACTGTTGCAAACGCTATCGCTCCAGATGTAAGCAAGCTTCCGAAAATTGGCGACTACGTAGGTGCTGCTCAGAATTTCGTGACAGCAGGTGCTGGGGGCGGATTTGACGCAGATGGTAACTATAAAGAGGCAACCTCGTCTGAGCGTTGGGGTGCCCTTGGCTCAGGTTTATTTACCGTTGGTGATAAGAGTGGTTTTAATGACGCATTCACAAGCGCCGTCACCGACAGGGGGATGTCAGTCCTAGCGGATGCAGCCGTCAGCGACAATAGGTATATTCGCTCCGTGGCCCAACCGGTGGCGGATGTTGTGTCAGTGGTAGAAACAACGAAAAATGCATACGACAAGGCTTTAAAGACCAATGAAGTCTACAATGACCTCAAATCGGTTAGTAGTGCTATGGAGCCATTTAAAGTCGTGTCAGACGGCCTGACAACGTCATCAGGCGATAGCGACGAATAAGCACTAATTCAAATGAGCCAAAAGAGCTAGGAGTACCCTGGCTCTTTTTTTAATTGATGCAATTTTATGTCTAATGGCGAATTACAGTTTAGCCAGATCAATGGGTGTAAACGATCATGATTAAACTGAGTGTTTTTGACATCCCATTTATCTCCTAGTGCTTGGTCTCGACGACCCTTGATTTGCTGGCCTGGGAGATCTTTCAGAATTTCGAGCGTTCCGATGATGTGGTTTGCGTGAGGAGTGAAATGCTCCGCGTGGAGGTTTAGGCGGGATGGGAGCATTGGCGCCCGCCGTAAATGGATGATCGGTGACCACAGGAATACGCTTTCGCGTGATCTTTTCGACGTGAGCTAAATACTTCTGTTCTTCGAGATCACAGAATGACAAAGCGATTCCGCTAGCCTCTGCGCGCCCCGTTCGTCCTATCCTGTGGACATAGGTTTCAGGCTCATTTGGCATTTCAAAATTGATAACGTGGGAAATAGCATCAATATCGATGCCGCGAGCAGCAAGATCACTGGCAACCAGAATTTTGACTTTTCCGCTCCGGAATCCTTCAAGTGCTCGCTGGCGAGCGCCTTGGGATTTATTGCCGTGGATGGCAGCTGCTTCGATACCTGAGTCATTTAAGAATTTTTCCAGTTTATTGGCATTGTGTTTGGTGCGCGTGAACACCAGAGCTCTGGTTACATTTTCAGACTCTAAGATATGTAGCAGCAGTTGACGCTTATCGGCACGGCCAACCAGATACACACGTTGCTCGACTTGTTCACTGGTGGATGATACCGGAGCAACCTGGACTTTTATGGGTTGACGCAAGATTGAATCGATTAGTCCTTGGACTTCCTTTGGGATCGTAGCGGAGAAGAGCAGGTTTTGGCGGTTTTGCGGTAAAACTTTTAAGATACGCTTGATATCATGAATGAAGCCCATATCGAGCATGCGGTCGGCTTCGTCGAGAACGAGAATGGATAGACCTTGAAACGAGACGGCGCCGCGGTCCATGAGGTCAAGTAAGCGTCCTGGCGTGGCAACCAGAATATCGACGCCCCGCTTTAAAGTCGAAATTTGAGGTTCAATACCGACGCCGCCAAAGACGACGGCCGATTTCAGAGGCAAATTCTTACCGTATGTTTTGAAACTATCGGCAATTTGCAAGGCTAGCTCACGTGTGGGAGCCAGAACTAAGGCGCGGACGGCTCGCCCGCGTGATGGCTGGGTCGTGAGACGATGCAAAATTGGTAGAGCAAACGCGGCGGTCTTTCCGGTGCCAGTCTGAGCGCAGCCTAAAAGGTCTTTGCCAGCTAAAACAGGTGGGATGGATTTCTCTTGGATTGGTGTCGGCGCAGTGTAACCTTCGGCCTTCACAGCGCGTAGGATGTCCTCCATCAAACCAAGGCTCTCAAATGAAGTGGCTGCAGCAGGTGGAGCAGGGTTTTTAGGGTGCGGCTTGCTCGTGGGCAATGGGTTGGGCGGTGTTTTGGTTTCGTTGGGGTTGTCGGTCTTGGTTGGTTTTGTCAGTTTTTGAAAGATTTTGAATACCACTTGGTTCCTTTGATTTATTTGCCTGTAATGATGTAACGTTAAGAACGTGGTGCCGGATGTATTTCAGGCAGGACGATCACAGGAATAGAGATCTCTTGAGTTAACGGAATCCCGGAAGTTTCACAACGTAATTATGTAAGTGCCCGCTGACACAGAGGATTTTAATGCGGATATGGATTGACAATGATGGTTGTCCGGCTTTGGTGCGAGATATGGTCTTTGCGGCAGCAAGGCGTCGCTCATTGCCGGTAACAGCTGTTGGTAACTCTCAGCCTAGAGTTCCAGCCGGGGATCTTTTTTCAGCTGTGCGGGTTCCTGGTGGGTTTGATGCCGCCGATGATCACATTGCCGAAAACGTTAGTGACGGTGACCTCGTGATTACATCAGACGTGCCATTGGCGAGCCGCATTGTCGCAAAAGGGGCGATTGGACTAAATCCTCACGGTACAATTTTCAACGCGGCATCAATAGGCGATCAGCTGGCAACGCGTAATTTAATGCAGGAGCTTCGAAGCGGAAATATGACCGGAATGCCCTCAGGTGGCGGACCTCCACCATTTGACGATCGCGCCAAGAAGCGGTTTGCCGATGCCTTGGATCGGATTGTGACAAAAATGGCGTCTGATCGGCGGCCGTAAGGTCTGACATTAGAGACCTTCGTATCGCGGAATACTGAAATAATCCCCGGAAACGACCGGGTAATTCATCGAAAGATGTCTGATCTTTAATGATAGGGGTTGATTGTCCGCGGCGCGGTCATTCGCAAAAGATCGAGCCATGCTGAGGGCGTGGTAGAATATGTGATGACTCAATAGAGGGATTTTGCATGGCTGCCGTTAGTCGCGACGATACATGGGACTACGTTATTATTGGCTCTGGATTTGGCGGTTCAGTGAGCGCGCTGCGCCTAGCTGAAAAGGGCTACAGGGTTTTAGTGCTGGAGCAGGGGCGCCGGTGGCGCGATCAGGACTTTGCGAAGACGAACTGGGATTTTCGTCGCTACTATTGGATGCCTTTCCTGCGCTGTTTTGGTCCCTTTAAGTTTTCATTTTTTAAACATCTCATGGTTGTTCACGGTGTAGGTGTTGGTGGCGGTAGTCTTGTCTATGCCAATACACATTTGCGTCCCAAGAAAGCATTTTATCATGCGCCTGAATGGGCTGACCTTGCAAATTGGCAAGAGGAGCTTCGTCCCCACTATGAGACTGCAGAACGGATGCTGGGCGTGATTGACTGGGAAACAATGACCCCGGCTGATCACGTGTTAAAGGAGGTGTCCCAAGACTACGGCACTGACTTTACTTTTGGTATGGCGAAAGTAGCGGTTTTCACTGGCGAGCCGGGAAAAACAGTTTCTGACCCCTACTTTAATGGTGAAGGCCCTCCGCGAACGGGTTGCACCCATTGTGGTGGCTGCATGATTGGTTGTCGTGTGGGTGCCAAGAATACGCTCGTTAAAAATTATTTATATCTTGCAGAGAAGCGCGGCGTGCAGGTGCAGGCGGAAACACGTGTACTTGATATTCAAACTGCTGGTGTCGAAGGCTACAAAATCAAAACGGAACGCAGCGGCACATTGTTACCTATAAAGTCCACTATTTCTGCCAAACGCATCATTGTGGCGGCAGGGTGCATTGGTACAATGAAGCTGTTGCTGCGTTGTAAATATGTGACCAAGTCTTTGCCAAATTTGAGTGAGCACTTGGGTAAACAGGTGCGAACCAACAGTGAAGCGATTACGGGCGTCCTTGAGCGTGATCATAGTTCAGCGCGAGACCACTCGAAAGGGATCGCCATCACCAGCCATTTTATGCCTGATGACGTAACGACGATAGAACCAGTGAGATACAGTCGCGGAAGTGATTTTATAAGACTATTAGTGATGCCGGCAGGTGATGGTTATCGGGTGATCTCTCGCGTGTTTAGTAGCATGCGTGCACTGTTATCCCGTCCATCAGATTTGTTAACGATTTTTAAGCCGGGGGATTGGACGAAATCGTCTTTTCTTCTGCTTGTGATGCAGCATTTGGATAACCGTCTTAATTTTTCAATCGGTCGAAGTTTTTTCACCGGATTTCAGCTGGGTCTTACAACAACGCCTGCTCAAGGAACGATGCCTCCGACTTATATTCCTGTAGCAAATGACGTCACGCGGTCTGTGGCTAAAAAGCTCAACGCCATTCCGATGAATGGTTCCCCGGATGTGCTCCTAAATCTTGCCACTACAGCGCATTTGATAGGTGGAGCCTGTATCGCTGCATCTCCAGATAAGGGCGTGATCAATATGAAGCATGAAGTTTTTGGTTATCCTGGCATGATGATTTGTGATGGTTCGGCCATACCAGCAAACTTAGGGGTGAATCCGAGTCACACTATCATAGCGATGACCGAGCGTGCGATGAGCTTCATTCCGCCGAAGAATGGAGATTCGAGGTCGGCGTGAAAGAGATGATGGCAGTTTTTGTTGGTGGTGGTCTTGGCACGCTCTTGCGCTGGCAGTGTCAGTCTTTTTTGAATAAGCCTGAGCATTGGCCCTGGGGAACCTTAACGGTGAACCTTATTGGCGGTCTCGCCGCCGGTTGCTGTTTAGCTTTAGCAGATCGCTTATCCCCGGAGACGAGGCTTTTTGTTGTGACAGGGGTGCTGGGAGGACTGACAACGTTTTCAGCGCTGTCCTACGAGATGGTTGCAATGATGAATCGTGGTGAACACGTGTGGAGTCTTTGCTACGGACTTATTAGCCTGACTCTTGCCACAGCATTTTGTTGGCTTGGATTTATGGCGATCAATCGTTTGGGGTCTTTATGAGTTCGCAAAGACTGCAAAAAATCCTTTTCATGCGGCACGGTATTGCTGTTGATCGCGATGAGTTTGTCGGCAAAGACGAGAAGCGACCTTTAACTGACAAAGGAATCAAAAAGGTTGCTATGGTCGCTCGGAAGATGGCTGATCTGTTTGTACCAGACATGATCGTCTCAAGTGACTTTCTGCGCGCTCGAGAGACGGCCACTATTTGCAGGGATGCGATGTTGAGCGAGCACGGTGATCTGGTTCCTCTGCGCGTATTAAAGGGCAAAAACAATATTCTTAGGCCCGAATCTGATCCGCAGGAGTGGCTCGCTTTTTTTGGGGCTGAGCCTCGTCTTCAGATGGCTTCCACCCTTTTGGTTGTAGGTCATGAGCCGAATTTGAGCGCGGTTGTACAACTGGTTACCAAAGGCCAGGGCAAAATAACAAAATTTAAAAAGTCTGGACTCGCAGTCTTGGAGCCTGAAGCCCCAGGCAGTCACTGGCATCTTAAGGCCTATTGGGCTCCCAGGGACTGGAGTTAACCCGGATCGCCGCCCGCTGAAACAGCCTCTTGGGTGATGTTCTAAGTTGATGTAATTAAATAATAAAATTATAAAATCCATAAAATTTTATGGACATTTTAATAAAAATTTAATATTATTAAAATACCTGTGGGATTTAGACGCCCGCACGGAGGAAAGGAAGGTTAGATCCAGACCAGTCCAGTAGTTGAACTTAGCTGTAGTAGAGGTGGGATATGTGGATCAAACACGTACTCATGCTGGGGTCTTTGTCATCGGCCCTCGGCGCGTGCAAATCGCGCGATGAGCAGTCGTCCAAACTTATGGACGCGCTTAAAGAATCAATCGTGCTTCCTCGAAATATCGATGGAGCTATGGTTGTGGGTGACACCGATTTAACGGGTAACCGAAACGTAGCCGCCGGTTTACCAAAGCAGGGACATAAGCGCTCTGCTGCTTCGGGAGATGTTTATCTTTCCCGTGAGCAATTCGTGGTTTCGTTCGACAGCAAAGCCAAGATTCCCGCGTGGACATCATGGCAAATTGTCGACCGAGATATCGGTAGTGTGGATCGCGGCAACGAGTTCCGCAGTGACGACATCTTGAACAAGTTTCTCGAGATGCGCATTCGGGAGCTCGGCGTGACTCCGGAGGACTATCGCGGTACTTGCTTCGACAAGGGACATCAGTCACCGTCAGCAGACCGCACTAGGACGACGCGGGACAATAATGCGACGTTTTACATGAGCAATATGGCTCCCCAGACGTCGTTCTTAAACCGCAGGATATGGAAAGACCTGGAGTCGTATAGTCGTGACCTGGTCAGTGAGGAAGGGCGTAAGCTGCAAGTTTATGCCGGACCAATTTTACGGGATGGTCGCGAAGGGATCGGTCGTCAGAGGGATATTCAGGTCCCAGAGGCGTTCTACAAGGTCATCGCTGTTTACGCGGATGACCGAGCACCCTCTCCGATGGGCTACATCGCAGTCATCATGCCTAACGTGACTGCCGATGGATTAGACCCTCTGGCAAACATTGACGTTGCCTGCGATGAGCAGCAACGCGGTGGCACAGGTAAGCTGTCCACTAAGTGGGAAGATTACCAAGTCGACCTCAGCGAGGTCGAATTTAAGGCAGGAGTCAGGTTCCCGCAGTTTGCGCGTCTAAAACCGCTCTAAAAAATCGTCAGCCTATGGATCACACCCGGCTTTTGTCAATCATGACAAGGCCGGGTGTTGGCGTTAAAGTCGATAAAAGGTCCTGAATTTTCTCCGATCGGTCATGCTGTGATAAAATTCAGTTGTCAGCGTCATAGCGTTCAAGGAGAACTTGCTTTATGGCTTTTTGGAATTCGTCGTCGGCTCCTTCTGCTTCAGGAAATCCACTTCTGCTTAAACCGCCCACAGATTTGACGCAAGCTATAACCAGTGGAAGTCAGATTGTCATTAAGCAGCGTCGTGAGATGACCGAAGTTTTTCTCGGCTTTGAAACGCGAAATCAATATTTGATTTTTGATGAAACTGGCTCCCCATGCGGGAGTGTTGTTGAACAGGGCACGGGAATTGGCGCAATCCTGCGACGCTTGTTTTTAAAGTCCCATCGATCGTTCATCATTCATGTAGCCGATGCACAGGGAAAAGTTCTCCTTGAATTTAGTAGGCCCTTCTTTTTCTTTTTTTCTGATATTGCTGTTCGCGTGCCCAATGGGCCGGCATTAGGCACAGCCCACCGGCGTTTTGGATTGATTAACAAGATTTACGAGCTGAGAGACCCCAATGGGCAGACGTTTGCCCAAATTCGCAGTTCGATTTTCAAGATTTGGACGTTTGCGGTACGAGACGCGCAGGGTAATGAGGTCGCAAGAATATCGAAAAAATGGTCTGGCTTGCTGAAAGAGTATTTCACTGATTCTGATAATTTTATGATCGAATTTGGGACAAAATCTTGGACTCCCGCTCAGCGGGCGATCATTATAGCGACCGCAATCAGCATCGATTTTGACTTCTTCGAAAACAATAATCAAAGCTGAGCGTTTATCAGATGAGTTTTGAGAGAGAAAAACCTAAGTTCGGTGCCTCTAACCCCGCTTTGAACACTATTCACGACTCGTCACGCGGCGAGGTTGTGAGTTGGATTGTGGGGCTTGTTGTCGCGGTGCTCTGTCTTTATTGGGCTGTCGGATTGGCAACCGATTTTCTCGCGCGAAAGATTTCCGATGAGCAGGAGGCGAAATGGTTTGCCGGGGACAGGGTTTTTGGTTTGACCGGGTTCAAGTCAACATCAGGTGCGGAAGATCCTGATTTTCTGCGCTGCCAAAGCCTGCTGACTCAGTTAAAGTCCGATAAAAGTTTACGAAGTCTTCCCTATAATCTTTATTATTCGAACAGTACGACTCCCAATGCATTTGCTGCACCTGGCGGGTCTTTGATGGTGACCCAAGGGTTGCTTGATCTAGTTAAATCCGACATGGGGCTGGCGATGGTGCTAGGTCACGAGCTTGGCCATCTTCAATATCGTGATCCATTACGAGGTATGGGGCGCAATATTCTCATGTCTCTGATCCTCGCCGTTTTTGTTGGTGGCGATGCGAGTGCTGCTCAGTTTATTGTGGGTATGGTTGAAAATTCGTATTCTCGAGATCAAGAACTGAGGGCCGATCAGTTTGGATTTAAGCTGTTATTTTCGACATTCCACCGAACGGCTGGCGCTCTTGAGTTTTTTGAAAAGATGTCAGAACACCAGAGCAGTCAAATACATGCCCTGGCCAGCATGCTGTCAACTCATCCGTTCACTCCAGATCGTATTGATGCGCTTCGTTCGTTGGAGGCTGCGCTTCGTAAAAGTCAGGATTCGCATCATCAGAAATAAAAAAAGCGGCCTCGAGGCCGCTTTTTTATTTTAAATCGTCTCACCGGACTCCGCCGCCAGTCGTAGGATAGGGCGTGTAAGTATATGGTCCTGTTGGAGTGGATGCTGGTGGCGTTGTACCATTCTGCGGGTACGTGCCCACGGGTGTTGTCGAATAAGGCTCGTATCCGCTTGGATATTGGCCGTAAGCCGGTTGCTGGTTGTAGGTATAGTAATTGTAAGGCTGAGTCTGGTATTGACCATTGTAGCCATACGGTACTCCGCCATTTGTAGGCGTATAATACTGCCCTGGCATTGTTGGATATGATCCAGGTGATCCGTAGCCCAACGAATTACAGAGTGCTTGGTTAACGGTTTGTCCGAATGGTAAAGCCGTTGGCTGAAAGCCTTGCTGGAAGAATGATCCGAGACCGCTTCCATTTTGAAAAACGCCAAGCAGTTGACCAAATATGCCGTTATTTGGCAGTAAATTTCCAAACAGATTGCCAACACCTAGGTTGCCGAGAAGACCATCAAAAATTCCGCCCGTGCCAGTCGTTGGCTGCTGAGTAGAAGGTTGCTGGTAACCGTATGGCTGTTGGTAACCGTACGGTTGCTGACTATATGGCTGTTGGTAACCGTATGGCTGCTGACTATATGGCTGTTGGTAACCGTATGGCTGTTGGTAGCCATAGGGACTTGTTCCATTTGTTGGATTTGGCTGGTAGACGGGTTGCCCATAGGGATTCTGGTTAGCGTATTGCTCACATCCAAACAGGGAGAACGAACGTCCCGTGGATGCGTCGTTTGCAAATACAACATTACCTTCGCTTTGGACATTCAAAGCGCTTCCATTTTTAAAGGCTGCCTCGACATCAGCGGCGGATGCTTTTTTCAAGTCTTGGTCTGATGTGACGACCTCGATCTTTGCTTCCTGAATGGTCTTTGGATTTACAGGGACTCTTGCGATCACTGACTTCGGAGTATATTGATTTGCGCTATTTCCAGGTCTGCGCTTTCCATCATCGCTCTGCTTGCAGCTGGCAAGGGCCAGTGCGGTCATGGCAAACGTTAGTTGGGAGATGAGCGTGATCGGTTTCATAGGAATGCTCCTTTTCTTCTGCAAAGCTTGGTGCGCAGGCAGATGGACCTCGGAATTTGACCGAAGCCTATGCAATCCTCACGAGCAATCCCTATGCCAGAGTGGGAAAGGTACTTAATTCTTGATATTCATTGATATTTTCGGGTACCCTATTGAATGCGCGACTGTCAAATATGTGAACACTGAAGGGGGTTCTACTCCCAGTGACAAGGGGCAATATCTGTGAGTTCGACTCTTTGGCTTTTGACTTTTGTAAACCTCATTTGCTACCTCGATCGTTTTATCATTTCGGCGGTATCCCCAAAAATTCAGACGGACTTTGGTCTGAATCATGCCGAGACCGGAATTGTCATGAGCGCGTTTATGGTTGGATACATGCTCACAAGCCCCTTATTTGGTTACTACGGAGATCGCAAGAACCGCCCGATGCTAATGGGGCTTGGGGTATTGGTTTGGAGTATTGCGACAGCCCTCTCTGGGTGGGTTGAGTATTTTATTCCACTGGTCCTGGCCCGCGCTGTTGTTGGGGTGGGTGAGGCGAGTTTTGCAACGTTGGCGCCGCCATTTATTCGCGATGGTCTTAAAGACGAATCACTCATCAATAAGGCTCTTGGAATTTTTTATATCTCTTTGCCTCTTGGAGCTGCTCTTGGTTTTATGTGGGGTGGTTGGATGGCAGATCATCACCATTGGCGCTGGGCGTTCTATCTTGGCGCCTTGCCTGGATTTTTGGTCACCTACCACGTATGGACTATGAAGGAGCCCTCTCTTCGTGCCCGGCAGATTGCGGATCTTCCATTCAAAGACACATTCAAAGATTTGCTTGCTAATCGAACGTACATGTTGGCTGTAGGAGGCTACATTGCACAAACTTTCGCGATAGGAGGCTTTTCCGCGTGGGCGCCCAAATACGGTGTGCATGTTTTCAATGTCAGCTTAACTGAAAGCAATCTTAAAATTGGTGCCTCAACCTTGCTAGCAGGATTTATCGGAACGCTTATCGGCGGTAAATGGGGACATTTTTTGATGCCAGCGGGAGGCGATAAATCGGGTCCAGAAGGAGTTTTAGCCCTGAATAAATTTAGTGCGTGGACATCCTACCTGACCACTCCCATAGCTTTGTGGGCGTTCTATACAGGGGATTTCAATCACTTTGTGTTGGCGTTGTTTTTGGTTCAGTTAGGGGTCTTTGCTGCAACGGCACCGATCAACGCAGCAATTCTGGCATCGGTTCCCGGCAAAATGGCCGCAACCGCGTTTGCTCTCTCAATATTTTTGATTCATGCACTGGGCGACGTGATTTCTCCGCCGCTGGTGGGCTATTTTGCTGACCATATGCCCATGCCCCGAGCCATGCTGATTCTTGTTCTTGCTTTGGGTCTTAGTGGTATCATTTGGCAATGGGCAGCAAAAGATACTGCTAAAACGTGAGATTGTTTTGCATCACTGAAACGTGGCGCTTTCGGCATATGAAGAGATTAGAAATTTTTTTGATTAGCAATGATAAATCAACATTCAAAGTAGGATAGGAAAAACCATGGCTCAGGTAACACTTAAAGGAAACCCGTTCAATACAGTTGGCGATTTACCAAAAGTCGGATCATCACTCCCTGACATTAAGTTAACCAAGTCTGATTTGACCGATGTCAGTCTTTCGACATATGCAGGTAAACGTAAAATTTTGAACATTTTCCCGAGCGTCGACACACCTGTTTGTGCGGCATCAGTTCGTAAATTTAATGAAAAAGCTGCAAGCTTGAAAAATACGGTCGTCCTTTGCATATCGGCGGATTTGCCTTTCGCACAGAAACGATTTTGCGGGGCAGAGGGTATTAGTAATGTCGAGACTCTGTCGAGCTTTCGCCAATCGTTTGCCAAAGATATTCGCGTTGAAATGGCTGATGGTCCCTTTAAAGGTCTTTGTGCGCGGGCGGTTGTAGTTCTCGACGAGGCTAATAAGGTGGTCCATTCGGAGTTGGTTTCCGAGATTGCCAATGAGCCAAATTATGAAGCTGCTTTGGCACCTTTAAAATAGCGAAGGACTGGGCTAGCAATCAGCTTCTTGGCCACAAAGGGCGCCTTAGTTTGGAGCAGGGAATTTTGTCGATCGTTCACTCCCTGAATAAGAACCCATGAAAAATCGATGAGATTTACTCACGTAAAAGTAGATCCCCACTCATTCAGCCGACACCGACATTAAATGCCAGGCGCCGGCTGAAGACGTTCATCATTACGGGGCTTTTGTATATAAGCATTTTGTGTACTGTTGACTTTGTCTCGGCTCAAAAGCAGACCAAGACTCTGTAAGCTGCAGTCTTGAATCAACAAATTTCAGCTCAGCCCTAAGAAGACCGCTTACTTTACTGGTGCCGGTTAGTGAACGGCTGTCTAACGTACCTTTGAACCTGAGCGTGGTTTTCTCAGGAGATGCCCAATCTAAATCAGTGATGGACGTATACGTGTCTTCTGAATTTGCTTGGGTCTCAGATCTGCGTCCGCCAACATGTAATCGATAAACGCCGCCAATAATAAGCTCTCTGCAGTCACGGAACTCAATTTCCATGGTGTAGTCATACACAAATCCATCAGACACCTCACAGTGGCCAGTCCATTTTCCGGTAAAGTCAGCACAGTTTTCTGATTTTTTTGGAGCGACGGTGTTAGGGACTGCGCTTTGTTTGAACAGCTGAGGCATGGCCATAGCTGTGCTTCCAGCAAGAACTCCAGCAGTGACTAAGGCTAAAGCAAGATTCATTGGAGACTCCTCATTTAAAAGTAAGATTTCAACCTGCCAACTATATGACCATGTTTGGAAACAGCAATTAATATGATGGAATCTGACAAATGATGAAACAAATGATGAAACGAATGCCAACTCGCGTTACCAATGGGTAACGCTTGGTGTCCGCGCAAAAGCCGAATATACGGTAAATAGAATTAGGTCGGGAGGCACCAATTTCCTTGGCAAGTGTAACGACTTAGTTTTCGGGTAGAAATGGAGTGAGCAGATCGATATTTTTGCTGATTAGACGTGGGCCGGTGACGTAGAATGACATCTTGCCGGGTTAAATGAGTCGACAAGATGTCCGGAAGGTCCTGATTTTGATTATTATTTTTGCTCGGCCCCATCCTGCCAAATTTTTCTCCGCGAAAATCAAATTATCACGCAAATTATTTGCACTCGGGAATGGGCCCGCTCCGGTTTGGTTACTTCATTGATATGCCGCGATGGATTCTCGATTAAGCAGCTAGGCAAGTCATTATTACTTATTTTCTTTAGCTCCTATTGACCATCGCGCGAGTCTTGCCTTGGCCCATCCAGACCATGAACTATCAGGCTCGGCAAGATAAGGAAAATTCGCAAGCGACGGCTTGTAAGGGCGGTCAACTCCATCCGAAATTGGTCTTTTACCTCGAGTAACTATCATGGAAAACAGTGTATCCATAAAATCGTCCTCAATTCCGCGGCCTCCAAAAGCATGCGGTTCCCGACCAGCAAGTAGCTCCTTTTCGATGTCAAAATATTTTGCCTTACCAGTTTTCGACGCGTCCAGGACAAGGAAGTCATCCACAATCAGTCTGGCATATTCCCTCTTACCCGTTAGGCTCCAATCTTGGATCTGGTCAGCCGCGTCATAGTGATCTAAATTTTCAATAATCCTGGTGGTGTATTTTTTCTGTTGTGCACCCTCTAAAATTGCGAACGTTGAATGAACATTGAATTCATCGCGGATATCGTCAGCGTCTTTTCGATTGACCATGGTAACGTTGGTGACTTCCGGGCGCCCGAGATGATCGATCCTTTTAATTCGGCCACCTTCGTGCGTATAGCTTCCAACTGAAATGCCGGTCAGTCCAACCGGCTCTCCAAAGAGTTCGTGAATATTGAACTGTAAGATCACTGTCAGAATATTGGTGTTATCCATCGTGTTGCTGCCACTTGACCGGAGCAACTTGCCATCCACTGCCAGGCTAGTTGCGAACTCGCTGTTGAAGAAAAAATGGTCCGCCCGTAGACCATGATAAATGCGGGTTTTAGACTTTAGTGGAGAGAGGGAGGAATCATTTATGATGTTTGAGAAAGTTCCCAGACGTCCAAAATCACAACTCATGGAATGCTGTTTATGGTCATCCGGTGTTTTAAAACGACACACGATCTTCCGTTCGCTTTGAGCGCTGTGCACAAACCTCAATCCTACGTCATCCCTGGTTACCTTTAATTTTCGTAGCACAATCTCATAATCCACTTTATCAGAGAAGTGGTTGTGTTGTCTGGAAAGTGGATGAACATTGACGATTACGTTGATGACACCTGGCATCTCAGAAGCGGGGAATGCATAAACATCCGAAACATCCGTAATAGAATGTTCTTTAGTGGCAGGCCCATCAATATGATCACTATGTAGTTCAGCAAGAGGCATAGGTGCAGTCTTGCATGCGGTAATGCAAATGAACGCCACAAAAAAAGATCTGCGAAACATGCCAGCGACCTCCGGTTATTTCAATTGCAAAACGATTCACTTTCTGAAGGCTACCATTAAGTAGTACTGATTTCAAATGAGATGCACTACAAGACATTTTACGCCGATACTCAAATCGACCGTCCAACGAGAATTAGCAACACAGGAGCATATATGATTCGTGCATCGGGTCTGCAAGGTGGCACCCAAGAGCCTGTCTTGATTGACAAGAAGTTGCATAAAACTTATGCCCTCACATCGGTATTTGACGTGAGGGCAAGAGTCAGTCTGTTAAATGCTATCGATGATTTCGCCACGAAATCTCTAGCAGGGAGAGATTCTCCATGTGCTGGGACGCAGTTTAAGAACTATTACCGTGCTGGAGGCATAGCTGAGCGTCCTTTGCATCTCGGCGGATTTGCCTTTCGCACAGAAAAGATTTTGCGGTGCTGAGGGTATTAGTAATGTCGAGACACTGTCGAGCTTTCGCCAATCGTTTGCCAAAGATATTCGCGTTGAAATGGCTGATGGTCCCTTTAAGGGGCTTTGTGCGCGGGCGGTTGTAGTTCTCGACGAGGCGAATAAGGTGGTCCATTCGGAGTTGGTTTCCGAGATTGCCAATGAGCCAAATTATGATGCTGCTTTGGCGCCTTTAAAATAGCGAAAGACTGGGCTACAGGGGGATGATTCCGTTTTATTGTCATCCCCTTGAGCTGAAACGGTCCCGTTTGCTCGCAATCCAGATAGCAAAAAGAATCAATACACCACCAACGCTCAAGTTGATCAGGTTAGTTGATTCGCCAAAGACCGTGAGGCTCACCAGAACGGCGATGGGTAGCTTGATGTTGTTCGCTGCGCCCAAGACAACGGGCCCAACTCTTAGTGCGCCTTTGTTCCAAAGAAAAAAGCCGAGTCCAGATGCGAAAACGCCAAGATAAATGGCTATTAAGGCTTCCTGTGACGTAAACGGTTTGATGTCTGTCGCCAGTATAAGCGCTAGAAACGTTGATGCTACGAAGGCTCCTAAGAAGAATGGAAACATTAATGCTGACTGATTATGGTCACCCGGCGCAATCCACCGGGTCCATAGAACTAGTCCTAAGGAAAACAAAATATTTGAAATTTGTACGAGTATGATTCCAAATACGGCCGGATCGGGTGTCGTTGCGCCTCCCGCTGCGATGACTCCGCCGACCGTCGCTAGTGCTGCGGCAAGGGTCATCGTCCAAGTGAGTCGTCGCTTCTCGATCGCGATGATGAGTGCCATCCAGACGGGCGTGGTCATTGTAAACAAGGCGACTTCGTGGCTTTTTAAATATCGAAAGGACAGCAAGTACGGTCCGTACATAAGCCCAATCTGTAGGAATCCACAAATCATGGCTTTGATCATAATTTGACGCGACAGTTGAAAGCTGCGTTTACCGGTGAACCACGGAAGGAAGAATAGGGCCGCAATTCCAGTGCGTGCGGTACCTAGGACAAAAGGGTCTATGCCACCCGCAAATGACTTAATAAGGCCAAAGGAAAAAGCCCAAATTAATGAGGCGGTTACAAGGAATAGCACGGTCTCAAATTCTCCTTTGCTGCGGTGGGAACTTACAGTAATGTCAAAAGAGTATGAAGTCTAAACTGATCGGCATCTCAGTCTCTTCGGACGGTCGTAGGGCGTACCTTTTGCGCCTTCTTCTGTTGGCGATGCTTTTAGTGATTCAAAAAGCAGACCGCGTTCAAGCATGTAGCGCGGTCACATCATCTGCAAATTCATTATCTTTGGTCGCGGCCAATTATGACTGGACCGCGCGCGGAGGTATTGTTTTCGAGTCACCTCGCGGCCAGCGCAAGCAGTCCATTAGGTTTCATCAAGATGGTGCCACCGCATCATGGCGGTCAAAGTATGCCAGTCTGACGGTGAGTCAGTTTGGACGGGATTTTCCCATGCAGGGACTCAATGAAGCCGGACTGATGGGGGTTGTCTTGGTGGCGCCAGCCGATTACCCGAGGCAAGGTCCGCTTGGTGTTATTGCGGAAGTCTCGTGGCTTCAGTATCAGCTGGATCAATTCGCGACTGTGGAGGAAGTGATCGCTCATGCTGGCGACTTCGGTATAGAAAAGGTGTCAGCTTATTTGCATTGGTATTTGTGTGATGCACGTCACACCTGCATCATCGTCGAGTTCGAACGCGGTCAGCCGGTTATTCACCAATTAGATCCCCAGGGAGTTCGCGCAGCTACAAATTCAAGTTTTCGAGCTTCCAGTGAAGCGTTGCGAAGTTGGCAAAGTTCAGGATCTGAGGCGGTGCCTCATGGTTATCAGTCCATAAATCGCTATATAAGGCTAGCCAATCGCGACTCTTTTGCGCATGAGTGGCAGTTAGTTGAAGCGATTGACGATGTGGCTCTACAAGGTTTTACCGCATTTCAGACGATATTTGACTCCCAGTCTAAAGAGCTGCGAGTTCGATTGCCCAATAGTCCGTGGCAAACCCTGGGTTTTGATCAGCGTAGCATTGCATGCACTTCAAAGTTGGAGATGTATAATCTTCAGACTGGAGTTTGGGAAAGCTATGATTATGCTACTGTGGATCGACTATTTGCGGATGCAACGGATGGTGCCGAAGACTTGACGGATGAGCGTCGCCGCAGAATCCTTGACGCAACAAGCGTCGTAGACTGCGATGATGAAGCTTATCAGAGCCATTGGAGGGGGCGATGAGTCCAGATGACAAGGTTCTTTTGGCGGTCTTGGGAGTGCGTGATGCTGAAATGCTCGCATCTCGGCTGGGCGCACAGGGTATAAACATTGCGACGATATATAATCATTCAACATGCACTACCGGCTGCAGTCCTAGTAAAGAGATATGGGCTCATGTGGATGATGTCCCCGTCATAAAGCGTTGCATTCAGGAAGAGCGTTTAGCGATGCTCAATGCGATGGGTGTTAATTTAGAGCAGATCGAAAAGGTTTATGATCCAAGTCAAGGCGAGGCGACATGTCCGGCTTGCGGAACGTGCTTTTCGACAGCTCACGAAGCGTGTCCGGAGTGTGGTTTGCAATTTGTTTAAAAGCTGCAAGGTATCTGTTGTAGGGGTTCGTTATGCCGCGCGATAGAAAAATAGTGGTTTTTGACCTTGATGGTACCATCCTCGCATCGACGCCTTTTTATTTTTCAATTTTAGATAAGATTTTTCACCGTCATCAAATGGTGTTGACCGATGAGGAAAAGGCGCTGGCTTCTGGTCTTTCCGCCAAGGCGTTTCTGGCGCCGCGATTGGATGAGTCTGCCATGAATTCCGCTTTGGACTATTTGAAAGAGCAGAGTGCTATTGATCTTCATCATATTCCTGTTTTCGATGGATTTTACGGAGTCCTCGAGACCCTGAAACTGCAGGGGCGAAAAGTTGCCGTTTGGACCAGTCGCGATCGATCCTCAGCATTGACGCTTCTGTCTAGAAACCAACTGGATAAATTTTTCGATGTGGTCGTCGCTGCTGACTGCGTAAAAAAACATAAGCCTGACCCAGAGGGTTTATTTGCGATTGCTGAGCAACTGGGTGGAGCCACTGCCGACATGGTCATGATCGGCGACCACGATGTTGACGTTATGGCGGCTCGCGCTGCAGGAGTCGCTGTGATTCGTGCAAATTGGCATGGTTATCGCCAAGGTGAAAACTGTCGTTTTGGTGCGCTGACAGCGCATAGCGTCAACGATTTAACGATGCATCTGACATGAGCGTTACTTGATGCATTTGATCACGGTTGCAGGCGGTAGATTTAACCAAACGGCTTGAGTGTTTACCGATGTGAACTGCCCTCGCAGGTTTTGCAGCATCCCATGGATCTTTGGCATCAAAAATGTGTGGGTATAGATAAACATCCGAAACTCTCCACCGAAACGAAGAATTTTGTGGGTCGACTCAAATATCGATCTTAAACTTTCCACAGGAATGACGGAGCACGGTATTCCAGAAACGACGAGATCAGCTTGTCCATGGTTAGCCAAGACCCTCTCAGAAATATTTTGTGCGTAGTCAGCTAGCAACTCTATTTCAAGACCTGATTCTGATAAATGTTGCCTGAATGCGCTGTTGGGTTCAGCCGCTAAGTAGATGGCCTCCTTGCGAAGTCTTGGGCGCAGAGCCTCCGTGATGACTCCTGTTCCTGGACCGTATTCAACAACCAAGTTTAATTCTTTGTAATTGACACCGGCAATCAACGCACTGACTAGTTCATCCGAAGATGGGATAATTGACGCAACCTCTCCCGGGCGCTCAAGAAATTGCTTGATAAATAAAGCGCGGTTTTTTTTCTGATCTTTGATCTTATTCACGCCCATTGGGACACCCCATTTATACACACTTCGCCCTTAAGTCTCGTCGACAAGAGTCTTCGAGAGATAAAAATACGTGGTATTTATGATAGGTTTCAGCCCGTTAATGCAAGCTAATAGACGTCAATTTCCGAGATAGACTTCAGGGAACTCCGGTGTGACGCGGGCAAAGAAAAGGGGTCTGGTTGACGTTTGAGGGTACGGTCGTCGTTCATCCCATAGCGATGGATGGCGAATGCAGTCGAAGTTACGTGGTGCGCGGGGATTAAAGTCCCTGAGCTTTGACCTCTTTCCAAATCCACCCGTATTTTTTCGAGCCTTCTCCGATGTCGCGGATGGTCTAAGCTTTGAGGGTGATTTTGGTTGGAGAGCCCGGGTTGGTAGAAAAAAGTTGTCAAGGATTGAACTAAGTGATTGGAAACCTTTGAAGCAATGATAAACTCGTGGTTGTGACAAGAAAACACGTAGGTCGCGAGCTATAGTTGAGGGTAAAACTCATATGGTTAATTGCCACTATTTTCGAGGTTGGCAAATTAAGTGACGTTCAAAAAAATTTCCTTTGATGAATATAAGCCTCGCAGGTTTTGAAAGAAAGTACGAAGAAAATGAAAAATTCAAGATTTTTGCTGCGCGTTGTACTCCTTTGTTCACTTTTCGGTGCTGTAGAGGTAAGTGCACTTGAAAAAATTGATTTTGATGCAATTTTAAGGTCCGAAAACGTTGAGATAAAATCTCTTTACGAACGCAAAGAAGCTCTCAAAAATTCTAAGGAAGAAGCTGAACTACTATACGGCTGGCAATTGATCGGAGAGATTAGCAACCGAAATGACAGGTCTCCTTCCCAAGATCCAAGCTTTAACTATCAATCCCGCAACAACTTGAATTCCCAAATTGGATTACAAAAAAACTTTAGTTTTGGACTCCAAACCTCTGTCTTGATAAATGCGACTCAAACAGCAATCAAAGGGCAACAACTAGGAACTGGCAACATTAATTCGACTCAGTGGACGACCCAGCCGTCCTTCGAATTAAAACTGCCGTTGTTGGCAGGGGCGTGGGGTAAAAAGATTCAGGCCGAGTACCGAGCTTTAGTTTTGAGGAAGTCAATTGAGTATTTGAGTTCAGAAATTGAATACGAAAACAAGACAAACGCTGCAAAAGTTTTCTTTTGGTCTAGTGTACTCCAGAAGGGCTTAGTTGACTCAAAAAAGCAAACGTATGAAAGAATCGCTAGTCTCTACAAAATTATTTCGAAGAAAAGAGCGCAAAATCTTGAAGGAACGTCAAATTTTTTACAGGCTAAGTCCGCTATCGAACAAACAGAGTTAGATCTCAAAGAATCAGAGTTGAGTCTGAATCAGTTCGAAAGACTTCTCAAGCTTGCAATCAATAAATCATATGATTTTAGTTTTCAAAAATACGACTTTAAAAAATTTGGGAAAGTTAAAAAAGCTGATTTTGTTAACAAAATTACTGCGAATGAAAAGATTCTTATTCTTAGTGAAGACCTACAAAATACTTTGACAGTGTCAACAACTGAAGATTATCGCCCAAAATTGGATCTATTTGCATCACATGCACTCAATGGGGTTGATGCAGAATGGACTGACTCTTTGAGTGAAGTGGCAAAGAACAAACAGCCTATAACCGTCATTGGATTGAGATGGGCAGTGCCTCTTGATCAGAAGTTAGTCCGCCGTGCCCAAGATCGACAGGCAGCCCTTGCCAATATCTCGAAAGCCAAAATGTCCTATTACGAGAATGAGCAGAAAGAGACATTGATTGATAATATCGTCATGCAGCAGAATCAATTAGTCGATATGTTAAGCCTCAATTTAAGGTTAGTTCAGACTCAAAAAGACAAGCTAGAGAACGAACGGAACCTTTTGAATCAAGGCAGATCTACAATTTACCAGGTGTTGCAATTTGAGCTTGATTTGGCAAGAGCGGATTCAATGAAGTTTAGGTCGGCATTAGAGTTAGAGAAGATTCAGCAACAGCTTGAACAATATAGGTACTCAATTCATGAATAGAATTTTTACGTTCTTTGTTGATAACTGGAAATTTTCAATCCTTACCACGTTGTTTGTTCTTATCATAGGCAGTCTCAGTTTCACTCTCTTGCAAAGAGAGTCGTTTCCTCCTGTGAATTTTGCGGTTGTTGTTGTCACCACAGTTTTTCCAGGGGCGTCGCCTGAGGAAGTGCAAGACAAGGTGACGCAAGTCGTAGAGGATGAGTTGAGGGCTATCGCCGGCATCAAAGATGTAAAGTCGGTATCTCAAAGTAATTTGAGCTCAATCACTATTAGAGTTGATATTGATGGTGCTGAGTCCGGTAAAGTCGTGTCAGATATCCAGAAGGCGGTGCAAAGGGCGTCTTCAAAGTTGCCAGATGAAGTGACAGAAGAGCCACTTGTTACAGAGATAAATGCGCGAGAAATTCCAGTTCTGGAATTTGCGATTACAGGTGACAATAACGATAGAAAGCGTGATCTGCTTGCAGACAAATTAAAAGCCGAAATTGAAGATGTAAAAGGAATTTCGTCTGTTAGCTTGAGCGCCTATCAAGACCGTGAGCTTCAAGTTCTGCTGAATCAAGGTAAATTGAAGCAATTTGGAATTGGATTGGACGAAGTTTTTAGAGCGCTAAGTCAGCAGATAAAAAATATTCCATCAGGCTACATTGATAATAAAGAAACAAAAACGCTTGTTAGAGTCTTCGGGAAAAAAATCAAAACAGAAGATTTAGAGAATGTCGTTGTTCGCTCAAATGATGCTGGTGCCAATATTAGTATTAAGGATATTGGTCAGGTAAAAGATGCGAGCAAAAAACCGACGGTTATAGCGAGAGTCAATGGTGAAGAGGCGACTATCGTTACGATTACGAAGAAAGCGGACGCTGATGCATTAAAGACGTTGGATGCGGCCGCGGTGCGCATAGATGCATTTAAGCAAGGGTTGGACAAGGCGTACAGTCTTGTTGTTTTTAATGATGAAGGTGCTCGAATTAAAAATCGATTGGAGATTGTTTCTTATAACGCGATTTCGGGGATGGCGATTGTTCTTCTCGTTCTATTCATTCTGTTGCCTGGCAAAGTGGGTTTTTTTAGTAGTTTAAGTCTCCCCATTTGTGCCGTTGCAACAATAGGGGTGTTAGTTTTTTTTGGTGCTAATTTCAACATTATTACGATGATTGCATTAGTGATATGCCTTGGCAATTTAGTTGATAACTCTGTAGTAATTTCCGAAAACTATATTGATTTAGTTGAAAGTGGAATGGAGCCAAAGTTGGCAGCTATAAAGTCTGCAAAACAGTTTTGGGTCCCTTTCACGGCATCGACGATTACTATTATTGCCGCTTTCTTGCCTATGTTAGTAACCAAAGGTGTGATGGGTCAGTTTATTAAATGGATACCAATCACAATCACTGCGGCGTTAACTATTAGTTTGGTCGAATCCTTAACTCTTTTACCTGCCAGGCTTCAATTTTTGAAGACACGCCCAAAGGCGCAGTCAAAAGCTGGCTGGTTTGAAGTGATAGAGAATATGTTTGGAAAGTTGATTGGCAAGACCTTACAGCATAAATATCTAACTCTATTTTTGCTCTCGTGCCTTGTTGCGTCAGGAATCCTTGTAACAGCTTTTTTGAATAGATTTGAGCTCTTTCCTGCAAATGGAGTGGAGTACTACATAGGGCGCGTTGAAGTAAATGCGGAAAGCAGTATTTACAATACTGATAGAATTGTGTCTTTGCTATCTAAGTCGGTTTCCGAAACGCTTGATAAAGATGTACTTCTAGCTATTGTTGGCCGCTCCGGTGTCTCTCAAACGGATCCAGCGGACCCTAAAGCTAAGGTGGGCGATAATGTTGGCATGATCTTGATTGCTATCAAGCCAGATAAAGCACCTGATTTAAATATTCAAAAGACTCTTGAGAGCTTAAAAGCTATTCCAAGTCCTTTAGGTGTAACTAAGCTTAGTTTTGAGCCTCTTGAAGGCGGTCCGCCAATTGGCAAACCACTGACCGTGACTTTGCGGTCTGATAACTATCAGCAACTTAGTGGTGCTCGCGATTCGATCGTCGAAGATCTCAAACAACTGAAAGGTGTGTTTAATTTAGAAGACGATGAGCAATCTACCGGTAGAGAGTTTTTATTTATCGCGGATGAAGAGTCGAGAGCATTTTCTGGCACGAGTGTCGATGCAATCGGTCTAAATCTGCGCACAGCCCTGGAGGGTTCAACTGCAGCGCGTCTAAGTGAATTTGGGAAAGAGTTCGACCTCGTAGTCAGCTTTGATCAAAAAAGCCGAGATGATATACAAGATTTGAAGAAGATCGAATTGCTGACTTCTCGAGGTAACGTCATTCCATTGACCTCGCTCGGAAAGTTTAACGAAGTAGATGCTCCTAAAGCGATTAAAAACTTTGACTTTAAGCAATCGATAACAATTACAGCCGATGTTGATAATATTTTCGCCAATTCACAAAGCGTGAACGTCGCAGCAAGAGATTCTTTTCAGAAGGTTACAAGCAAATATCCTTTAGTGAGTGCAGTGTTTGGTGGTGAAGAAGAAAGTACAAATGAGTCGCTACAATCACTAGGGATTGCTTTGTTGTTGGCGTTATTTGGTATCTTCGCGACCTTGGTTTTTACGTTTGGTAGCTTTTCGAACTCATTTCTAGTTCTTTCAACCATTCCTTTGGGGCTAGTAGGCGTTTTTTACTCTTTTACTCTGATCCAACGACCGCTCAGTTTTTTGGCTTTCATTGGAGTTGTTGGGCTAACAGGAGTCGTTATTAACTCCGCGATTATCCTCGTAGACTACATCAGAGAGTTGCAGGCTGAGAACAAGTTTGGGACTATGAAGGAACTGCTTGTGTTTGCTTCACGCAAAAGGCTTCGCGCAGTTTTAGCGACGGGGCTTACGACGGTCGTTGGACTGCTTCCTTCAGCTTTAGGTTTGGGAGGATACGATGCGATCCTTGTAGATATAACTCTAGCTCTATCTTGGGGGATGATCATTGGAACGCTATTGTCTTTGATCTGGATACCAGTTGGGTTTTTAATAATTAACGATTTTAAAAACTATTGGTTTAAGAAAAGTCCAACTTAACAACCGTTTTCATTTACGGCATCTTTCGAGCGCCTAACGATGAAGATTAAAGCTTCCTATCGATATTGAATCCTGGGATTCTCCATCAGTTATTATCCCGAGATAAGCCAAAAAATTGGTCGCCATTCCTCGAAACTGCAAGTCAGGTGTAGTCGTCCGTACCCTCCAACCCCTTGACGGGAAAAGGTCCGACGAACGTGTGTTACTGGTCTAAAAAAATGGAGGCGCCGACCGGATTCGAACCGGTGTGAAAACGATTTGCAATCGTTTGCGTAGCCACTCCGCCACAGCGCCAAGGAACAGGAAGTAAAACAAAAGCAAGGAGGTTTGACAACTTAAATGTCAAACCTCCGGTGGAATTAGTGCTGACCAACCTTACAGCCGGTCTCCACGGACGCCATGATGTCATCGCGAGGGATTAGCTCAGTAGGCAGGTGTGCACGACGCAAATTTGCTTTGAAAAGAATGGCTCCACGAAGTTTTGCGTAGTCAAGATCTGCATCTTCAAGGCTCGCATTCGTAAAGTTAGCGCCCTCGAGATTGGCATTCCATAAAGACGCACCGTTTAACACTGCGTTCGTAAAGTTTGCATCTTTGAGATTGCTGTAGCTAAGGTTGGCACCGCTCAGGTCGCAGCCGGTGAAATCAATCTTCATAAGATTGGCTTTACGGATGTCAGTATCCTTGAAGTCCTTGGCGCCTTCCGCCAGCCATTCCATCACTTCTTTTCGCGTAAGCGTGATTGATTTGTCTTTTGCCATGTCAGTGCTTCCTTTTTATTTTGAGGGATCAGCCGGCTGCTCCCTGATGCCGATCCAAAACTCTTTTAAATTACTTCGCCATTAACCGGGCAATGTCTAGCATGCGCCAGCTAAAGCCTGTCTCGTTATCGTACCAGGAAAGAATTTTAACCATGTTTCCGTCCATGACTTTGGTGGAGTCACCGTCAATGAAGCTGGAGTGGTTGTCGCCATTGAAGTCAACGGATACCAAAGGTAAGTCGGTGTAACCCAGTACGCCTTTGAGCGGGCCATTAGCAGCATCCTTGAGTAGCTTATTGACGTCTTCTTTGGTCGTTGCTTTTGAAACCTCAAAGGTTACGTCGACCAACGAGACGTTTGGTGTTGGAACGCGCACAGCTAGGCCGTCCAGCTTGCCTTTAAGTTCTGGAATGACCAAGCCAATGGCTTTAGCGGCTCCTGTGGATGTCGGAATCATCGACAGCGCAGCAGCTCTGGCGCGGCGCAAATCCTTGTGGGGCAGGTCAAGAGTGTTTTGGTCGTTTGTGTAGCTGTGGACGGTGGTCATCAAGCCACGTTTGACGCCCAGAGCTTCGTGAATAACCTTTGTGAAAGGTGCGAGGCAGTTTGTCGTGCAGCTAGCATTGGACACAATTTTATGGACTTTCGGGTCTAGTTTGGTGTGATTGACGCCGTATACCACCGTGATGTCTTCATCCGTGGCTGGGGCAGAAATCAGCACAGCTCGGGCACCAGCTTTTGTGTGTCCTTCGGCGTCGGCTTTTTTGGTGAATATACCAGTGCACTCAAACACAATGTCGATATTTTTATCTTTCCAAGGAAGTTCTGGAACGGCTTTGATTTTCGATACGCTGATTTTTTTACCGTTAACAGTCAGGCTTGTTTCGTCATGAGTGACGTCGGCATTCAGTACGCCGTGAACGGAGTCATACTTCAACAAGTGGGCCAACGTTTTGGTATCGGTTAGGTCATTAATGTGGACGATTTCAATGTCTTTATTGCGTGGATCAAGAGCGGCACGAAATACAGAACGACCAATGCGACCAAAACCGTTAATACCGATGCGAATAGCCATGTTAGACAACTCCAAATGTTGGGCAACAATACGGATCCCGTTTATAGTCAAAATAGCAAATAATGACAATAGTTAGGGGCTTATGGATGGTTCAGGACTTCAATGCGCGGCGCAGGGCGATGAGAGTTGTGCCGATGTCTCGGTCGTCAATGTGGAGGTGAGTGACGAACCGTAGCTTGCCATGGCCAAGGTGATTGACCAAAATTCCTTCCGATTTAAGGGCTTCCGCGGTTTTTTCACCATTAGAAACCCTGAAATATAAGATATTTGTCCAAATTTGAGGCAGATCTGTGGAGACTGGGTAACCAGACTCTTCAAGCTCCTTGATGCCATCAAACAGCATTTTAATGCGATGGTGATCCTCGGCTAGTCGCTCTCGATTATGGATTAAAGCGTACTCGGCCCCGGCGGCTAGATAGCCGATCTGCCGCATACCGCCCCCCCAGCGTTTTCTGATCTTGCGAGCGCGCTGAATTAGTTCTCTGCCTCCAATTAGCATGCTGCCAACCGGCGCGCCTAATCCTTTGCTAAAACAAACTGAGACGGTATCAAATCCGGTTGTAAGTTCCTTGATATCGCAACCAAGCGCTACGGCTGCATTCCAAAGCCTTGCGCCGTCGCAGTGCAGAAGAAGATGATGATGGCGTGCTCTTTGTTGAATCCGCTTTAGATCTTTAGGTGCAATAACTTTTCCGGAGCCTCGGTTATGGGAGTTTTCAATAACGAGGAGCTTGGTTGAAGCATAGTGCATCCATTCAGGTTTTACATGCGCATCAATGGAGGCATCAGATAGCGAGTCAGCAAAAGGTATGAGGTCAAACTGGACGCCACTTTGCGCTGCCGCAGCTCCTGCTTCATATAAAAAAACGTGGCTGTCTTCTTCGGCTAGCACCGAGTCTCCGTGCCGCGTTTGCAAGTTGATGGCGATCTGATTAGCCATAGTTCCAGAGGGTGTGAATAGACCAGCCTCGTTCCCTAATAGCTCGGCAACGCGTTCTTCCAAGCGATTGACGGTGGGATCTTCAGCATAAACATCATCGCCAACTTCGGCTTTAAGCATGTAAGCGAGCATCTCTGGCGTCGGTTTCGTGACCGTGTCAGAGCGTAGATCTATGGTTTTCAGCATGACAATTATTTTTCCGGACGAGAAGGGTCGTGGTTTGGGGCGTCGAAGGTTGGGAACGGAATAATGTTACTTCCAGGAACACGCGGCTCATGGTTTTTAGCGGTTGCGCCTTGACGCTGCGACGAACTGTGCAGTGTTGGTTTCTTCCGCGGTGGGGATGGAGGTGTTGCAGGAGTCTCATTTGATTTCACGTAGAGGGTTGCCAGTCCGCTGCCGTCCAGTAGACGTCCCGCAGCAAGTCCCGCACGAACAAGGTGAGCAGTTTTTGCGTCTAGGCGAGCTAGTTCCGGGAGTCGATCACAATCGAGGCATTTTTTTGCTCGCAAGACGACAAGCATTGCGTCGTCAATGTGCCCACTATGAAGATAAGCGCGGATCAGTAGTGTGTAGAAATCTTCGAGTACTATTCGGATTGTTCGAGACTTCTGATTTTTTCCGAAAGCGGTTTCGACGCGCGTCACTAAAAACTCAAGCTGGAAGACTGCAGCATCAAAATTTCCAAGGCGCCAATCGATGGCTGCACGAACAAATCGACTGAGGAGGCCCTGGGGGCTAAGAACCCAGACGTACCAAAAGATATTTCCAAAGTAGAGTGTCCCACGCAAAATGCCAAGCGGCCCGAGGAGAAGGCCCCAAATTACAAGAAGACCTGCGCCGACAATATCATTGAGCGCGATAAGGAAATTGCGTGTTGAGTGGGCCTTTGTGTTCATAGGACGAAGGTATACCGTAGATGACCACCTTCGGGCAAGCCAGACTGTTCCCAGAGATTTCAGCGTGTTAAGTTACAGCAAAGGTGAACTTGATGCAGGTCAAGGGCTTTGGCGTAATTCATAAGCATAACTAATCAACAGCCGGTTTTGCTCATGTAGTTTTTGAGCTGCTCTTCCTGATTGGCCCCCGGGCACTGACCGATCGCCGATTGAATGGTGGTTATCTGCGATGCCGCAGCCTGGTCCACAGTTGAAGATGAGGATCCGCCGCCGAATGCCTCTGCGGCACTCGCTAGTTGTGAAATGATCGTCGATGCATCATTGCTTGTCATACCGAGGATTTCTGCGGGCGTGATAATGCCGTCGCCATCTAGATCGTATTTTTTTGTTCGCAGTGTCAATGATGCCGTCTGGTACATGGCAATTTTCAATGTGTCTGCATTGGTACGGACAGCGGCGGGAATGGTAACCATCAAGCTCACTGCTGTATCGACATCGGCAATGTTTGCATCTGTCGCATCTGGCATCACAGAAAAGAGAGATGTTACGCCATTGGACGACGAGTTTGACATGGATGTAGAAGAAGAGTTTGAAGCCATCTTCTGAGCCAAGGTGAGAGCGTCAATTCCGCCTCGCTCAGCGTATGCGAGAGCCAGTATTGAAATGTATTGATAGTTGTCCGGATCACGTTGCAGAGCTTTGGTCAAAATATTGATGGCCTTGTTTGGATTGCCTTCCTCGAGCGCAACAGTCGCATCTTCAGCAGGATCGCTCTCTTCATAGGTGTCGAAAGGGTTTGCCCCGCAGGTGGAAATCACCCAAATGAGTGAAGCCAGTGTAAAGTGTCTGAAGGGTGATTTTAGTGATTTGCTGCAATTTGCTTTCATAATGCCCTCCCTAAATTAGAAGCCAGCCGTGATTCGGAAAAATAGACGTTTATCTGGCCTAACACCGACGCGCTCATCCATCTCTTGGATGTATATTCCGCCATCGAGGCGGAATGCGTACAGATCAATATAGAGACCACCGCTGGTCCACCCGCCAGACAACCCGGTCGTGACACCGACAAAGTCTTTCACGCTAAGCTCTGCCCCAAGGTGAAGTTTCTTTAAAAAGCTGATGCCGAGCACGTTGGTGGCGTCCCAGTATTCTCCAAGTAATCGAAAGCGACTCACTTTGGTTCCAGGTTCGATGGCTGCGCCGAGATTGACGACTTGTTTCAGTCTGGAGGGTGCTGCTGTATCTTCTGACATTGAGCTGAAGGCAGTGCCGCCAAGATTATTGATGGTCGCTCCCAATGAAGCGCCTAAGCGACCGGGTATCTTGTACATGATCCCCAAGTCGGCACTTGATCCGAGTCCTTGGCGAAGCAGATCGTCACTTTGCATATTGTTTAGATTTTCACTGTCAGTGATGTTCGCGGCGAATGATGCCTCGCCGCGATGCATGTATTTAAAGCTGGCGCCGACCAAAAGTTTCTGACTCATAAAGTCTTGTGCCAAGCCAAAGACAACGCCATTACTGGTAATCAGTCTTGCCTTCACGCCCTCGAGCCCACCAGCTTCCGGTGATTTATGAACAAGGATGTCGGTTGTTTGGCCATTGAAAACTCCAATCGATGCTCGCCGTAGAATGAGAGCAGTGAGATTATAGAATCCAATGTGCTCATTTTTACCAACACGCTTGCGCAGTGCCGCCGGTATATCAGCATTTTCAGCCTGAAGTTCTTTAACAAGGTTTCTCGCATCGTCGCTAAGCTCGATGGTTGGACTGATCAATATGAGGCGTTTATAGATTCCTTTTCCGAGAGCTAGACCTGCAGGATTGTACATCAGTGCCTGTTCGTTATCGGCAATCGCAAGGCCTGTGTCGGCGCGCCCGAGGTAATATGCATCACGATAAATTCGTTGATCGTCCTCAGCATTTAATGTCGAGGAAAACATCAATAATGCGAAAGTGATATGCGCGTTTTTCCGAATGACGCCAATAAGATTACATCGACGCGACATCCCGTATTCCTCCAAGAGTTATGTGGGAGGTATCGGTAATTTGCCAAAAATGATGAGTTGTTTTAACGACGCGTGCGCAGGGTAAAAAGAAAGCGGGGCCGGTTGTTGCCGGCCCCGATTGCTTTGTCGCCTAAGGTGAAATTTGGTTTTGGTAGATACGTAAGAATTTGACAGAACTTGTAGAAAAAACAGTGTCCCAATTAAGGGGAAAGGTTTCAAAAAAATGCAGCGACAAAGCTCAGTAGTTGAAACTGATCGATGGTTTAGCTGTACTCACTAAGGTGGTCAATGCGAATCCACAGGCCGGCTGGCCAGTTAATAAAGTTTTTTAGGCAGCCATTATTCATGGAATTACAGAGGTTTAAGCTAACCCTTTAAAAGGCGTGCGTATTTTGCCGTTTTTACCAGAAGGTGGAATAGGTGAGGTCTATGTCAGAGACAAAAGACGCTTCATTGCGGCAATTAGGAGAGGTCTTAAACGCCCTCGATCGTTGTTTCCTTGTCGGTGGATCCCCGGGGGTGAAGCTGGCTGCGGGTCTTGCTTTTGAGCTTCTAACCGGCCGTGGCCTTGGTGGTAGGCCCTTGCCCGCCCGGAGCAGATCAAGGGTTTCATTCGCAGTAAGTGTCACGATTCTTGCGCCTTCGATGGATAAGGTTCTTTTAAATCGCTCGCGTCGCGGGTCCCTTTTGCCCCGCATCAATCTTCAGGACTCAGCTCACTCAGTTTACCTGGAAGCCAAGCGATTATCGCGAGAGTCGAGTGGTGATGATGCCGCAGAGTTGGCGTTGCTTGGGCGCCCGTTGGCAGTCGAGTTGTGGGATGATGACCCAGAGCATTTGGTCGTTTGTCTTAACTTCCTGGCGATTTCAAGAACTGAGGGTGGCGATGCTCCACAAACCTCGGCAAACTGGACCTACGTCGACCTTGATCAGCTGGACTTAAACCGCATGGATCCGCGGGAGTGTTTGGCCGTCAGCGAGATGCTCAGCATTATGGGTTTTGCAAACCCTTATGACCTGTCTGAAGATGAAAAAACGCCGCTCGACATTCATCCGGCGGCGTGAATCATAACTACAAAGATTTTAGATTACGCCTCAAGCGGCAGCGGTTCAAATTCCGGAGACTTACTTGTCTCTTGGTCTTTGATGGACTTAAGCTTTGTTACGAGACCCATGGATTTCAGTAGGCGGATGACCATCATGGTGACATCGATTTCCCACCATTTGTGTCCAGCCTCGGCCACATGCTGATGAGCATGGTGATTGTTGTGCCATCCCTCGCCAAAGGTGATTAGAGCCACCCACCACGTGTTCCGTGACAGGTCATCGATCTCATAATTTCTGTACCCAAAGAAATGTGTCGCGCTGTTGACGCACCAGGTCGCATGGTACACCAGGACCATGCGCATGCAGACACCCCAGAGAACCATACCGATGCCCCCAATGGCAAAAAGCATCAAAGCAAGTAGTGCTTGCGGGATCAGTTGGCCAGCAGTTGTGTCAAGCCAAAGGTAATATGGATCATTATGAATATCGCGGGCAAATCTCCGCTGACGGGTCTCATTGTCAAACTGGTCGCGATTTCTGAATGTCCAGCCAATGTGACAATAGAAAAATCCACGTCTTGAATTGTGCGGGTCCATTTCAGTGTCAGGGTGTGAATGGTGCATGCGGTGATGAGCACACCATTTCGTAGGGCTTCCTTCCATGGCAAGGGCGCCGCATGTTGTTAAAATTCGCTCAAGCCATTTGGGAACCGCAAAGGATCTGTGGGCTAGCAACCGGTGGTAGGTCAGGGTTATGCCAAGACAGCCGGTGACAAAGTACAAAATTGCTGCCGCAGTGACGTTTTGCCAATTTACATAAAAAAGTGATGCGATCGCACCGATATGCATCGCACTCACCCATGCGGTGCTTTGCCAATTTAGGGATCCCGGCGGTATCCGATCAAAATGTTTTGCTGGTTTATTAGCTGTTTTCTGTGACATGGGACCTCCTTTAAGAGTCCAAACCGTAATCCCCTCAAATTCATAGATGGATTGTCGGAGAAAACCAGTGCATGCACGAGTAAAACAATTGTAAAACGGCCTAAAGCCTTTGCCCTGATTGGGTTAATGAGGCGAGTCCTTAGACTTTGAAGGCAGAGTAATTGAAGCTTATAAAGTCAAATCAAGCGGGCTGCGTAGGAGTTCTCGACGCAGGGCATGGGCGGCATCCTTGTATCCAGGAATTGCTGAAAGAGACTGCAAATAGGTTCCAACCCGGTACATAAGGCCCATGAGGTCACCAACGCCAAAATATTCGGTTGTGCCGTCCTTAACAATCGACTGCCAATCGGCTCCTGAAGCCCACTGCCGTATAACCCAACCTGCGTTAGGATTAAATTCTTTGATCTGATGCCAAGTCCTGCGCCCAAATGGCAGATCATAAACTTCTGGGAAGAGCTCTACCGGGTAGAACGATTCTAATTCCTCCTCGAGTTTAGCAGCATCAAACGGAAATTTATAATTTGAACCACAGCCTGGTTCTTTGAATCTTGGAAGACACAGTGCAGCCATCAGCTCCGCTACTTGAATCATTTTTTCGGGTGTAATCATGTCGCGGACAATCATGCTTGAAAGCAGTAATCCGCCACTTTGAGGAAAGTATTTGGCAATTGAGCCCAATCTTGTCAGTGTCTCATCATGATCGATGCAGCCGAGCTTGTGCAAATGCAGATGCATTGCGGATAGTTTTGCTTGTGCGCGAAAGTCAAGATAACCGTGGCACACAGGTCGAAAGCTACACTCTTGGCAGGCTGTCTGGCTGGTTGGGAGATCCGACTCCATGTTCGCCTTAAAACGCGCGTATTCTGCGGCGGGACTCTGGCAGGGAATTGATGATGATGCCAGCTTGTTCTCAACATCTGGACGACGGATCAGTCTCAGGTCGGTCTTGCGATGCTGATACTTGAGAAAGCTGCGGCCGTAAATACTCTCAATGGTATTGAGGTTAAGGCCGCGTCCAATGAGTCCTAGGAGCGTTGTGGGATCCGTGCGCAGGCGAGAATTGCATGGTTCACGTTTAGCTCCAGCCTGGCGTGAGTACGCTTCAATATTAGGCCAAAGTGAAAAGCCGATGACGTCTTTCCCCCGTCGTCCTGCTCGACCCAACATTTGTAGTATTTCACCCTCTGCGTACGGTGTCATGCCCCCTTCGCCAGGGCGTTGGTAGTCGGCAATCAAAGCACTTCTCACGCTGAAGTTTATGCCAAGAGATAGGCCCATAGTGGCGCAGCAAAAGCGCAATAGGCCGTCTTTTACGAGGCGCTCTACAGCGATTCTGGCAGCAGGTGCGAGCCCCGAATGGTGAAATGCAACACCGTAAGTCTGCATCATCCGCCGCAGAGCGGGCTTAATAAACGTTAAGGCTCCAACGTCCTTATGGGCCGCCTGCAAGACGGCGCCAATCTTCTCAGCTTGTTCAGCGGACAGTGGGGGAAGTGCCCGCTCAATCTGCTGCGCGAGAGACTCGCAATCAAAACGCTTGCCGCAGTATATGATGCAAGGTGTTAGTTCGAGATCAATCAGCGAGGGTAACCTGTTAACCAGATCTTGGTGGCGAAGAGGTAGCTCTTTGTGGGTCGGATTCAAGTTACGAAATGCATCTTTTGGAATGTTATCCTCGGTCAACCAATGGCCACCATAGTAAACTAGATTGGTTAGGGGCACAGGCCGATGCTCGGTACGCACCATCGTACAACGCTTTTTGCCTTGAGTTGATATCCAGTCTGCAAAGTCTTCAGCGTTCGCAACTGAAGCACTGAGTAGCAGGACCTGGCAGGATGGCGGCGTTAAAATAAGAGCCTCTTCCCACGCGCTGCCACGTCCCTCATCTTGAAGGTAGTGATACTCATCAAAAACAACTAATGTCCGGCCTAAATCTGGTTCAATACCAAGTAGGGAGTTGCGATAACTTTCCAGGGTGGCCACAACGATAGGCGCATCAAGGTTTTCTTTGATATCACCTGTAGCAATACCAACTTTTTCATGACCAAACATGGCGCGTAGTTCGCGAACTTTGTCGTTTGACAAAGATTTTACCGGAGTCGTGTAGGCCGCTCTGAATGTTGGTTCATCAATGTTCATAGCAAAGAAAACTTCGACCGCTCGGGTCTTACCGGCCGTTGTGGGTGCATCCACCACGACGCTTTCACCAGAGCGTAAAAGGTCAAATACTTGCTGTTGCCATACATCCAATGGGAGTGACCGTGGGTCGGGTCTTGCGGTCCCTAGATTATTATTGGCGCGTAACTCTTCCCCTGCAGATAGCCACTGTCGGATCGACTGGCGGCTACCTTCAATAGCCTCCTGAGGCACTTGTTTAGTCTGCGAGCTACGCTGGTCTCCGGGACGTCCAGGCTTTCCCGGGGATCCCCAAGGACCTGTGAAATGAGGTTTGTGACGCGGAGGAGGCAGGCCTTTACGGTGATGGTGTGACCTGCTGGAATCAGGGCTGTCTTTTTGACGCCCTTGATGATCGCTGGAACTATTTGCGTCGCCCTCACGAGTTTGGCTGTGCTTGCCAGATTTTTTCTTTCCAGATTTGGAATATTTTCGCGGGCCAAATCCCTGACGGCTCATGAGTAGGCGGGTTCCTTCCGTGGTTACTATAATAGGGTAACGTTGAATCCGGTAAAGCGAAAGAAAAAACGGCTGCTCCGATAAGGAACAGCCGTTTTAATTGATGCGACATCACATCACGTACAAGATTTCCCGGTACTTCGGCAGAGACCATAATTGATCATCAACCAGAAGTTCAAGCTCATCACTGACCTTACGAACTTCTTCCATAAGTGGCATGCCCTCGGATGCAATCTTATTCGCAAGCTTTGGCTCATCATGAATTGCAGAGCACTGATCAACAAATCCACCAAGCTTGTCTTTTGCGGTTGCAATCTTGGCCGTAAGATCACTTGCATGACGAAGTTGCTTTTCGATCTCTGAAGGGACTGATCCCAAAGCTGTTTTTAGGCTAGCGGCAGATTGAGCCAGAATTCTCGTGTGAGCGACGGCTGCGGGAAAAACCTCGTTAGAGAGCATTTCCTGTAAGGTTTCGAGCTCAATCATCCTGACTTTGATGTAGCGCTCCAGTTTGACGTTGTACCGTGCCTCAACCTCTTCTCCGCGGTGTACGCCCAACGCAGAAAGCATCGACTTATTTTTTGTTTCTTTGATGGCAGCGAGTGCATCAGGCGTTGTACGGATATTCGGCAAGCCACGCTTTTCAGCCTCTTTATGCCATTCCTCACTGTATCCATTACCCTCGAAGCACACGCGCTTGTGTTCATTTAGCGTATCGACAATCAATTTCAGAATGTCATCTTGAGTTGGACGGGGCGTGGCCTTCTTTAGCTGTTCGTTCATCTCGCTCAGGGTCCTGGCAACCGCTGCATTCAGGTAAGTGAGTGATGGCGAAATCGAGGCCGATGCGCCCACGGCTCGGAACTCAAACTTGTTGCCAGTAAACGCGAACGGTGACGTACGATTGCGATCTGTGTTGTCGCGAGCAATGACAGGGACTCGCGCGAGGTCAAGGTTGATGTTGCGAGCGCGATCGGAAAGGTTACCTCCGCCTGCGGTTGTCAGTTTTTGAACGACCTCGGTCAGCGTGTCACCCAAAAAGCAGCTAATGATAGCAGGTGGGGCTTCGTTGGCCCCGAGGCGGAAGTCGTTGCCAGCAGAGGCAATACTCATGCGGAGCAGTGTAGCGTACTCGTTTACAGCCTTGATGGTGCCGGCCAGGAACCATAGGAAACGAATGTTGTCCATAGGGTTGTCGCCTGGCTCCAAAAGGTTGTGACCATGGTTGTCGGCTAGAGACCAGTTCACATGCTTGCCGCTACCGTTGATGCCTGCATATGGTTTCTCATGAAATAAGACTTGCAGTTGATGACGGCGAGCCACAGTTCTGAGAACTTCGAGAACTAATTGGTTGTGGTCGGCGGCAATATTAGCGTTTTCGTAAATGGGTGCGATCTCACATTGGCTTGGCGCAACTTCGTTGTGCCGCGTCTTGCATGGCACACCGAGTTTATAAAGTTCGTACTCAGCTTCCATCATGAAAGACAAAATACGCGGCTTGATTGATCCAAAATAATGGTCTTCAAGTTGTTGGCCACGCGGTGGGTTACGGCCAAGCAAGGTTCTTCCGGCCAGGAGTAGATCAGGTCTTAGGTTAAACAGGGCTTCATCGCAGACAAAGTATTCCTGCTCTGGGCCGGCACTGGCCATGACGTATTTTGCATCGTGGCCCAACAGCTTTAATGAATCGGTGGCTGCTTTGTTTAGCGCCGAAAGCGAGCGTAGAAGAGGGGTTTTTTCGTCGAGCGCTTCACCGTTATAGGAGATAAACAAACTGGGAATGCACAATGTCAGGCCGTTTTCACTGGCCATGAGAAACATGGGCGAACTGGCGTCCCATGCTGTGTATCCGCGCGCTTCAAATGTCGCCCTCATGCCGCCGGAGGGGAAGCTGCTGGCGTCCGGTTCGGACTGAATCAGTTCTTTACCGGTAAAGCGTTCAATCGGGTTGCCTTTTTTGTCAAAACTAAAAAACGCATCGTGCTTTTCTGCGGTTGCGCCAGTCTGCGGCTGAAACCAGTGACAATAGTGCGTTGCGCCTCGGGAAAGAGCCCACTCGCGAACAGCCTCTGCGACCTTGTTAGCAAGATCAAGAGTTAGAGGTCGGTCGCTGGTTGCAAATTCCTTTAAAACTGCAATGTCTGCAGCAGGAAGTTTCTTTTCCATCATTTCAAAGCCAAAGGTATTGCAGCCGAAATATTCACTGGCTTTTAGGCCGTCTTCATGTGGGCGCGAGAATGTTTTGGTGAAAACTCTTGGGGCACGCGCTCCTGCTGTTCTGACCGCATCAAACCGTGCTGAAGCCCTGTTGGTCGTCATGGCAAACTCCTGATCATGAATGTTTGAGAAGCCGGATGCTCTGGCCTGAGCAAGGTCGGCAATGAGAGACATAAACTCTCATTGGAATTGTTTTATAGCTGTTTTGCACAAGGGTGGGCAAGAACAAAGCTATGAAATTTTTGGTAAAAAAACCAACTTTAGGGTGCTTTTGCCTTAACGCAGTCTTCAACTTGTTGGCGAAGTTCGTCCAAAGAGCAGTTAGTATCCAGGACCAGCGATGCTTTGCGGGTTTTTTCGGTTTGGGGCATTTGGGCTGCTATAAGTTTGAGCGCTTCGGTTTTGCTGAGTTTTGAGCGATCACACAGCCGCGACAATTGGATGTCCTCTGGGCACGATGTGACCCACAGCTCCCTGAAAAGTTGGTCCCGTCCCGTCTCAAAAATCAACGCCGCCTCATAGAAAAAATACTTTTTTGTTTGGTGAAGATTCAAATCCTCAACAATTTTTTTGAGTGAGCGATGGATAGCAGGGTGAATAATACCCTCGAGAGCCTTCCGCTGACCCGGATCATCCATGACGAGTGTCCGAACTGTGGCGCGATCAAGCTGACCGTCTTTGGTCACTATGTTCCGACCAAAATGCTGTATTAACTCTGACAGTGCGTAGGACCCCGGCTTCACAACATCTCTTGCGAGTTGATCAGCATCAATAACGGTTTTGCCGAGGTCCCTTAATATTTGTGCCACTGTGGATTTTCCTGTGGCAACACCACCAGTCAATCCAATGCACTGTGCTTTAAGTACTTTTTTAAATTCATCTTCAGACAGTCCATTCACGGTTTATAGCTCCCAAGATAGCCCGAGCACCAGAGAGTGACCTAATTTGTCTTTGTTCTGAATCGTTGTAGGAGCGTAACCAAACATAAAATTGATGTCACTAGATTCACTGACCTCGTGAGGAAGCAACAGAGCGTAGGTTCCAAGCGGTGCTTTGTCGAGATCAAGATTGTAGGAATTAATGATACGTGGTCTACCACGTCTTTTCTTGCCTTTCTTACTTTTACCGGACGAGGCTGGATCACTTACAAATGCGTCAATGACGCCGACAACGTAGAGGCCTCCAAATGATGCCATGGAAAGACTTGCGTTCTGCTTGGCTTTTGCAATCACGTCTTTGCCTTGTTTTTCTTTTTGCGCGGTCTCCTCATCGTAAGCTTCCTGATCAGCTGGATCGATATTTTCACGCTCTGCCTGGCGTTCGGCCAAAATGGTGTTGACTTTCGTGGTATAGGAGGCAGCTGCATCAGAGTTTGATTTGTACATGAAAAGTGCTGCCGCTTCGCCGCCAAGGAAAACAAGTCCCTTGAATGCGCTACCTTTGCAGAACTGCCCAGCACCAAATGGCAGAATTTTGATAAATGCGCTGCAGTCATCTGAAGATGACTTCACTTTCTTTGCGCTGCGACTCGACATCGAGGTCGAAGGCAGTCGAGGTGGCGGAGGCATTCCGCTTCCAGATGGTTCTTTTGGCAACACAGGTTCCACAATTGGCTGGGCAGCTGCCATGGGGTCTTCCGGTGGAGGGCCAAGATAACCTCCATATGGATCGGCCACTGGCGGCGCTGCGTAAGGCTGGTAGACCGAGGGTGGTGGTGCTGGCGGTGCGTACGCATAAGGATTTGGCGGCGGCGCCATGTATCCACCGTAAGGTGAGGGCGGCGGATAAGATGGGTAGGCCGGGTAAGCAGGAGGTGCGTACATGGGCTGCGGTTGATACATCGGTGGTTGAGCGTACATTTGAGGAGGTTGATACATCGGCATAGCAGGCATCACGGGTTGAACTGGCGCTGGTGGTGGTGTCACCATCTGCGGAGCAGTAACTGAAGGCATTGAGGGCTGCATAGGTAGCGGCGGATTAAATTCTGCCATAATTGGCTCGTCGCCAAATAGGCTGTCTTTAGATGACTTTTTACCAACTGCTTGGGCATTACCCCCTGCCACAGGGTTAGGAAGAGGTATGGATGGTGTCTTGTTTTGTACCACAGGCTTCGGTTGTGGTTTGGGTTTTGGCTGAATTTTTTCAAGGTTGATTTTGACGACGCTCGTTTTGTTCTTCTCTAGTCTTACAGAGTTTCGAGCGGAGCGATGCCCAGGCGCTGCAACCTCGATCACAACTGTTCCTGGATCGACATCAATTTCGTCACCTGCTGATCCATGGGCAATACCATCAATCCTTACAGAAGAATTCGGCGCATTTGAAAGAACTTTGAGAATGGTGCGGTTTGACGGCTTCTTCGATACGGCAGCACCACGACTTCCAGCCTGCGGATTGGTACCAGCTTGAGTTGATGATGCTTTGACCGCATTAAAAAATGGAATGACTGATTCATCAACAACTTCATTGTCTTTTAGCTTGATCGCAGGGTTTGTTATCTTGGCTTTCTGAAAGGATGCTACTGCCGCGTTTTTATTGCCTGTCATGAATTGGGCTACACCGAGATACTTGTAAGTTTCGGCCAATTCGGGGCGGGTCTTCGCCTTTTTGAGAGCAGCCTTCAGCTGGGCTTCAGCGCCTTTAGCGTTATTTCTCATAAGAAGCTGCTGACCTGGTTTCCACGCCTGCGCCAAAGCGGTGTTTGTTAGCGTCGCCAAGAATACGGTAAGTGTGAAAATAATACGAGCCTTTGCCGCAAGCTTTTGCAGTCCTGGTTGTATTATGTTCATCAAGCTAGTCAAACTATTGATCCTCTATCGATACATGTTTAAAGCTATTCTTCCTTTGTGTTTGGATTCGTCTTGCTCTCCTTGAACTCCACGCTGAATGTTAATTGCTGAGCAGCGCCGGATAGGTCGATTCTCCGTCGCCGCGTGTCGCCGTTGTGCCGCATCATGACCTCGTAAATCCCCCGATCAAGACTTACTGTTTGTTGATTCTGCGAGAGAGTCAGTGTTTGTGTAGCGCGTGTTTCAATATTTTTAATAGTGACATCTGCGGGTGTCAGATTGGTGGCCAGGGTGAGGCGGTAGGCTCCGGATTTGCTCTGCTGGCTGTCACTGCGCTGCATTTGGTATGGACCAAATTTCTGACGAGCGCCTGCTGTGATATTGATGATTTCCGTCTTGACGGTGTATCCTGCCCGTTTCAACTCAATTTTACGATTTCCTGAAGCGACCTCAATCCAGTTACTGGATGTTCCAAGGTCGTTGGTTGTTCCATGGCGACGCCCATCTATATATAGTTCTGCTGCCGGCATGCTGGAGACTGTCAACTGCGCTTTTGCGGCTATTTGAGGTTGTACAATTGCTGACTTTTGTTGGCTAACATCGATGGCGGTACGCAAACTTGCTGAACTTATACCATCATCAGTTTTTTCCTCGATCGTCGCCGGGTATGGCTTGAGCGATACCGGTGGAATCGCGACCATGGAGCTTGGGTTAACCGGCGCGGTATTTATTAGCGGAGTCTTGCCTACGGCGTTGGTGTTGACTTGCTTGATCTCAGGAGTACCTTTTTGGTTTTTTGGACGCTCTGCTTTTGACCCGGCCAGTTTTTTGTCTTTTGAGGTGTTTTTAATTCGTTCGTCGCCTGAGGTTGAGCTATTCGACACTGGAGAATTAGATTCTTTGATATCTTTTTGAGGAGTACTTGCAATAGCCGGTGGGGTCTGTGAGGCATCAACTAATGGTTTTGTTGAAGTCAAGATATCACTCTTCTTGCTATCGACTCGATTAGCTATATTTTTTCTGAGATCGTTTGCACTAGTTTTTTCTTTTTTGTTCTTCACAATCTGGTTAGAAAAGTTTTTGAAATGAATATTTGCATTGCGACTGGTTCCAAACCAAAGGATACCGGCAGCAATCAGCAGGAGAACGGCTGCTACGAATTTTCCGAAGCCATTGGATGATTGTCCATAATCATAATCATCACGGACCACATAACGGACTTTAGGTGCTTTTCTTGGAGCAGCAGGAACGATGCGCGAGACGGGTTTCATGTCACGACGCTTTTGTGGTGGAATCTGTTGCTGATATTGCATCTGTGACATAGGCCTCTGAGGAGCCTTTGCACTCGATTTTACATGATGCTGTTGTGGGACTTGAGTGAGCCTTTGCTGGTGCCTTCGTTCAGGCAGGTGCGCAGCAATAAAGTCAGGATTGTGGTGGCGCTTGGTAAGCTGAGGCACTGTGCGTGGAGGTAACAAATGATCCCGTCTGGTTGACCCCTGAGGTAGATTTGTTCCACTGATATCCGGACGCGGAATAGGTGAGCTTATAGCCTCTTGATTCCATTTCTTGACAGAGTTTTTCGACGGAGATTCAGATGTGATAGCTGTCTTCGGATGGCTGGTGTCTGGATTAATAAGAACGGTTGGAGCCGCTTTGTACTCTGTAACTCGCAAAATCTTTGCCAGGCGATCTCCGTAGGCCTTTGGATCCTTGAAACACCTTTCAAGTTCTTGCAAGCTACTCTCAAGCCCCATGGCCGAAAGCAATTGGTCAAGGATGACTCCAACCTCGTCGATTGATTGAGGTCGATTTTCTGGTAGAAGCTCCATGCACTTGACGATGCATTGATCTATGTCTTGTGGAATTCCAGCCATCACAAATCGAGGATGCGCAAAGCCACCTCCAATGATTTTCATCGCGATATCAGCTGTCGAAGATCCGGTGTATGGGAGTTTACCAGTTACCAGCTCATAGAACAGGACTCCTAAACTGTAGACATCACTGCGATGATCAACGTCTTTGCCGCGAATCTGCTCTGGCGACATGTAACTTGGCGAACCCATGAACATTCCAGTTTGCGTCATGCTGGTGATGCGCTGAATTTTTGCAATGCCAAAGTCCATCAATTTCACACCGCCATGATGCGTAATCATGACGTTTTCAGGCTTTACATCACGATGGACAACGCCATGCTCATGAGCGGTGTGGAGGGCGCGGCAGATCTCGCGTACGATAGAGGCTGCGATAACAGGGTGCAGCCATCCGTTTGGTGTTGTTTCCAAAATTTGCGCAAGATTTCTTCCGTGAATCAATTCAGTTACGATCCAAAGTTGCTTGGAGTCTTCTCCTGAGAAGTCAAAAATTTTCAGAATGTTAGGGTGATCAAATGCAGAAATGGCGCGTGCTTCATGCTGAAATCGAACCCGAATTTCATCGTGATTCTCATAGCGCTCTTTGAGAATTTTAATGGCAACATCGCGGCCGAGCTTTTCGTCAACCGCAACGTGAATAACCGCCATTCCGCCTTCGCCAATTTTGCGAAGGACGCGATAACGGTGGCCGATGAGTTCTCCACTCATGCCGATAGTACTCCCATCGAATTCCAAAAACGTGAATATTCGGGAGTTGTATCGGCAGATTTTTAGCTAAACATTAATGAGAGTTGCCCATGAATAACGCCCCCGGAGCGCGCTTACAGGGGCCGGTAGAGGGCGTTTGCTGCAACCAGTTAAAATTTAAATGTTAAAGACAATTTCTTGGGCGCACGTCAAGGGTCATGTGGCAAAATGTCATGAAAGCTCGAAAACCGCTTTTGAGGACTATAAAAACGCAGATTACTCACGCGGCTGGTGTAAACGCAGGCAAAGCCCTCAACTTGGTAAGCGAATCGACTGCGTTCAAGTCCAACTTTCATTAACTCGCCCCAGGTTTCGTGAAGCGAGCTTTCCTTGCGTCCAAGCAGGTCTTTGATCTCGTTATCAAGCTGATCTAAAATTGGCGCTTTACCAGAAATTTTAGCCGCGTACTTGTCACGTTCTTTTTCCAAATGGTGGGCCTTTTTGGCGTCACCCTCCCTGCCTGCGATCTGGATATGTCTTTTGATCGACATCAGCTTGGAACGGATGATTTGAATTTCCTCGTCCAAAGCCTCCCGCTCGTTGGTTTTTTGCTGAATATGCTGAAAGATAGGTTTTAACTCAGCTAGTTTTTCAAGCTCGTGCTCAAGTTCCTCTACAACAAGCAGAGTTCTCCAGTTTAGTTTTCCTTTTGATTGCATAATGTCGCCAAATATATGGTCACCCACATATAAAATCTCATCGCCGCGGTATTTAGTTAGTTTCTGAAATAAACCTGCATTGCCTCCCTGGTAAACTCTTTTGGGAAGTAAATTTGCAGAATGAGACTTTAAAAGCCCGCTTTCCGTCATCACTTCCAGAAACGGCTGGCTGCCGGTGAAAAACCCAGGCTTCCCCGATGAAACAATTGTGACGTCAAAATAATCACGCCACGACGGAAACTCATCGTGCTCCTGATCCAGGATGTAGCTCATCATGCGATTGGTGTATTCCCAGCCGGAGTTTGTAAGCAAAAAAAGTGATTTTCCACCGTCGATCAATCGAGTGAGTGCTGTTGATAAATATTTGTCTTTGCGGATGAAGCGTCCGGGGTCTGCCATGACCACGTTTTTGATGCTGCCATCAGCGTGACTGAGATCTATAAACCGACGCAAATCTCCGTATACATCACGGTAAGTTTTGCTGATTTTTTTCGGATTGCGATCCATGTAGTCGACGATCTCAACAAAAAGCTGAACCTCGCTGAGAGCGAAGAAGGTGTCTACGCTCAGAAATTCCTGTGCTTTGAAAGATTCACTATTGTAGAGACGGTGACGCGTTTCCTTGTCAAGAGGAGTGGTTCCGTGAAATGCAGTCTTAACGTATTTATGCCCGTCAACCTTCAGGAGGTTTCCGCGTTCCATATCGACGAGTAAGCCGCGAATCAGAAAATTTGGCTTGAATTCAAGGTCCGCAAGTTCCTCCGGGTATCCGGCTTCAATGAATTTCTTTAGTGTTTCCCTGAATGCCAACGATTCAAAAGCTTCGCGGTTGTACATCACAAGGGTGTGATCCATGTCAAAACCAATGGCTTTGATCCGCTCCATATTCAGCGCGCGGTTAACGTACATGCGTTGCCATTTTTCTAATTTGCTGTATGGACTGGCCAAAGAAATTCCTCGTAATTGATCGGGAGAAAAAAGTTTCTATTTTTTTGGGGCCGTTAAGAATTTTACGCCCACTTGAACTTTTAACTTTCCTTTTAGATCCATGAATTTTCTGTTGTAGACCACTTCTCCATTCAGTGTGGTCCAATGCTTGCCATCAATGGCAACACTTATGTTCGAGAGAACAGATCCCGGTGCAAACGGCTTTGTTGTCCGATTGATGCGCAGGGATAAACCAGAGGCCGACATATCCATCAACTGCCGGCGCAGCTTGGTTTTTCCGTCATACGGGTTTATGATCTCCGCGATGACGTTTTCGTCCGGCGTGAACATGAAACGCTCCGACTGGCGTGTCTCCTCGATGAGAGAGTTTTCCTGGATTTCAAACGCCATGGATACGCCACGTGGATGGACGTCGGTGGACTGAAATCTAAGCATTTTACACTGCAAAAAAAATTTTTCGCCCTTTGCGAATCGGCTGATGAATTCTGGTTTAACCATATTTTCAAGGACGACCGTGTTCCCATCAATTTCTTTGATGATAGTCTGAAATGCGATATCAAGCCCGCTGCTGCTGATTAAAACTGGAGTTTTCGAGCGCTTGCAGTCATTGAGCACTACTGGAACATCCTGATTTTGAATCACTGTTCGGCGTCCTTTGTAAATGCTGCATCAGCAAATCTTTCGGTCATGCGTGACACCCGTTTTGTACCCGGAAATGCCCAGATGGCACTGAACCAAATGGTATTTTTGCTCCCGGAATAAACTTTGAGGTTGCTACTATTTTCAACCATCGTGTAGGTGCCCTCAAAGCGCGTATTGGTACTTTTGTTATAATATAAGCCAATTTGGATCATGTTGCCAGTGTCAGACCGTGGGCAAGATGCAGGTGTCCCCTCGTTTGTGTTGGGTACTAAAGCTCCGCATCCTCCAGTTTTGATGTGAGGGAGCTTGTAATCATCTTGATAAAAGCCAACCAGAGCAGACGCTCCGATGCCTTTATAAATGTTATAGTCGGCGGATGCTATGCCGCCGCGCCGCGTGTAGTCCAGCCAGTAGTCGTTGTAAATAAACTCATATTGAAAAATATCGAAGCTAGTCTCTAGTCTTTGTGCTGGATAGTCCATGGCGTGCGTAAAAGCGACGCTAACGGCAGGGTCACCGTTGTTTCCCAATAGGTCATGGGTTTTATTGCTGTGTTCGGGGCTCTGATTATGTATTTCTTTTCTTAAATAGAGGGAAAACATTGAGCGCATAGTTGGCGACCATGACCATCCGACCCAAGGCAAAAGCAACTGCGTATCTGTTTGCGATGTTACAACTTTGAGGGATGACTCGTCTGGGCTTGGAAAAAAACTTGATCCTAGTCTCTGAAACTCAAGTCTACCATATGCGCCCACGAATAAGTTGTCAGTTATCTGCCGGCGCACATCGCCAAAGAACTGGTGGCTTCGTTCGAGCATGTCGCCACGCAGCGGGAAATAATCAAGGCTTAGGCCTTCTTCAAACCACGACAAAATACCGTTTATATCCATCAGCCATTGCTGCTTATACGTGTAGCCGGCAAATGACGTCGCGCCTTTCTGGCGCATTGGACCGATACCAATGGATGCGTTGACTGTCATTGCGGTATCGGTGACAGGTGGCCTGACAAGTGTGCCGGAACCATCTTCCGTCCGTATCGGCTCGTAGCCAGTTGTCTCGATGTTGAGGCCTCCGACCTGAACCCTCCAGAAATGTGGCACTTTAAAAAGCGACCACGGATGATACTTAAATATTGTCAACTCTGGATCCGGGCGCTCAAATCCTGAGATGTCGTCTCTGGTTTTGTTTTCAGACATTGATTTCAATAGGTCTTTAACGTTCTGCGCCTCGGGACCTCGCGGGAACTTTTGCGCATAAGTTGTCAGCCATTGTCTTGCTTTGGCGTCATCCGCGGCACGGTAGTGCGCTACCGCCAGTTCATACGTCGCCTTGGCTCCGTATTCGTCCGGCCAATTCGCAGCAAACTCCCAGTAGCGAATAGCCTCTTTCTCCGCCCCGAGAACTGCGATGCACATGCCTTGGTAAAAATAGTTAAATGACTTGTCGGGAGATTGGCGTTGAATACGCTGCAGGGTTTGCAGAGCTAGCTTAACCTGTCCTGAATGATAGTAGGCGGCGGCCAGCTGATTCCAGGCGCGGTAGTCCGCAGGGAACGAGCGCAGGTGTTTTCGGTAGAAGGGAATAGCCCTGTCCCAGTTTCCCTTTGCGAATTCCCCTTGAGCGGTCGCATAGAGGTTTTGCGGCATCCCAGGCTTAGATTGTGGAGCGTTTGGCGCGCTTTTTGCGTCATTGTGCCAGGGTGACGTAACCATTAGCATGATAAAAAGAAACCCTTTTATCCATCGGCAGGTCAGCATGAGCGCCCCTCATTTAAAGACTGGAGACGGCTCTCGCGGCAAGCGAGAATCAGCTTGCGTGGGAATTCATTTGTCGGGGCCCAATGCCAAGAAATCAGCACTCGTAGTCCTCGTTAACAGTCAGGAAGGTTCTCAGTTTTTATCATTATATGAAAAGATTGGCTCAGTTGGCAGTTTATTTTCTGACGAGCGCATTATTGATATTTTGAAACTGGTTCCGTCGCTGGACGCGGTCTTCGTGGACTGCCCGATTTCTGAGCCGCCTTGCGTCAATTGTGAGCGGCCCGTTTGCCCTGGAGTTGTGCGATGTGAGGACGTAGCTGTCGGTATGATGATGGCTATCGAACAAAAACGCGGACGCAAAGGCGGCCACAAGCTTCGCCCACTTAATCCGCAAAATCTGAGGCTTTGGGATGCTATGTACGGTCGGGGAGGAGAGTTTGGAAAAATGGAGCCGACCTACAGCGCAAATTTGGCTCCGCTCGTGGTGAGAGCCAAAACCTTACAGCGCCGACTGCGTATGGATTTGCCGAAAATTGATCTGCGGGAAACCCATGTGCCATTTCTCTTGAAACAATTGGAAGTGACGTTCGATAGACCTGGGTGGTCGACAAACTATCGTAACTTTGAAGCGGGGTTTGAGACTCGCTGCGAGGTTCTCTCTGAGATTGCGGCCAAGAGAACGGCGAAAGTGATGCCCAAGCTCAACATCAATTTGACCGAAGATGCCATTGATTCTGTGGCAGCCAGTGTGGAGTCGTTTCATGCGTTTATGGCGGCAGCCATGGCCCATTGGTCTCAAATTGGCTTAGCTAGAGATCGCACGCCCTATTTTCAAGAAAATTTGGGCTGGGTCGACCTACTCAAAGCCGAGGCGGCGCAGATTAATCCTTAAACTTTGCTCCCAAGGTTGCGCAGTCCAGCGCGCAGCGTTTCCAAATCCTTACAGAACGCAAAGCGAACATAGTTTTGTCGTTGAGCAACGATTTCTGGATTTTCAAAGAAAACGCTCGTGGGGATGACGGCAACCTTTTTGGTCTCCGTTAACCAGAGTGCAAATTCGGTATCTCTGAGATTGGACATATGACTGTAGTCGGCGACTACAAAGTATGTCCCTTCCGGTTTGCGAAATTTAAATCCCAATTCCGCCAATCCGTTACATAGCGTGTCTCTGCGCAATAGGTAGTCCTTGCGAAGCTCGTCGTAATACTGATCCGGAAGCTCCAAAGCAGCGCAAATACCTGCTTGAAGCGGAGTGGCACTGCAAAAAACTGTAAACTGATGAACCGCGCGCAGCTCCTTCGTCAGCTCCGGAGAAGCGAACGTGTAGCCAATTTTCCACCCTGTGAGGCTAAATGTCTTTGCAGAACTTGAGATGACGACCGTACGGTCGCGCATGCCTTCAAGTGTCGACATTCGTGTAAACGATTTTCCGTCATAGACGAGCTCTTCATAGACTTCGTCAGTTATGACGAGCAGGTCGTGCTCTTTTGAAAAGTCTGCAATGATCTGCATCTCCTGGCGTGAAAAGACTCTCCCTGTGGGATTATGAGGAGTATTCACCAAGATGGCCTTAGTCCTTGGTGTTAAGGCGCTGTCCAAATCCTTGCGCTCAAATGTCCAATCCGGTGCTTTCAATTGGACCTCAACCAATTTTGCTCCTGTTGAGAAGGCGCCTGCTGGATAACAGTCGAAGAACGGAGCAAACGTTATTACCTCGTCGCCTGCTCTTAAGAAGGCCTGAAATGCGCAAAACAAGGCTTCGGTGGCACCCGAGTAAACGGTGATTTCATGTTCGGGGGAGTAGACGATGCCCGACGCCTTCTTTATGCGTTGACTCAGAAGCTCCCGTAGTTTTGGAAGTCCAGTTGACGGGGCATACTGGTTGAAATCTCCCTTTATAGCCGCCATAGCGGCTTCTTTAATTTCATTAGGGCCATCGAAATTTGGAAAGCCCTGTGCGAGATTCACGGCCCCGTAGCGATTGGCAGCCTGAGTCATGAGGGAAAATATGGAGGTCCCAAAACGACTCCAGTGAGATGTAATGCGAGGCATATTTGATCCTTCTTGGGTTTTTACCAAATTTCAAATGAAGCTCTGAGGGTATACCTGATAACAGCGACCGAATCCAAATGGTAAAACCATAGAATTGTTTTTTAAAGGTTCCCCAGGAAAGTCCGATAGATGCGATGGATAATGGGTTGAAAATGAGGGGGATTTTTATGCGTATTAGGATGGCTGGAGCCACCGACATCGGTCGCAAGCGAAAAGCCAATCAAGACAGCATATTTTATGATGAATCACACGGATTAGGAGTTGTTGCTGATGGAATCGGCGGACGACGTGGGGGAGAGGTGGCATCATCCATTGCCGTAAACTCCATGAAGCGAGTCTTTCTTGGAACAGAAAGCATCCGGCACGGCGAGGTTAACAGCTTTTTGGTCCGCGCCATTGATGAGCTAAATTCCGATATTATTGCCCGTGGGCAGATGGAACCTGACATTGCGGGGATGGGAACAACAGTGAACTGCTTGGTTTTTGTTGGTGATCGACTGCATCTAGCCCATGTGGGCGATAGTCGCACCTACATGTACTATGGTGGTCACTTGTTCCAGTTAACCATTGACCACAATGTGGGCACATTTTCATCCAAAGGCTGGTTAAATCCGGATCAAGTCCAACCGGGCGCCAAAGACGAGGCCTTAGTAAAGGCATTGGGTCTCTCACCGAATTGTGAAGCTGATATTTATGAAGTCGCGCTGAAGCCAGGGCAGATCTTTTTGAGCTGTTCTGATGGCTTAAGCGGGATGCTTCCAGACAATGAAATTGCAAATATCATCCGGAAAAACTACTCGAAATTTGACGCGATACCGCAGTTATTGATTGCAGCCGCCAACGAGGCCGGTGGGCGAGATAATATTACTGTGCTGCTGAGCGAGGTTAGATGACTATGACTTTGGAGCGATATTACCTCGTGCGACGTGATCACCGGGAGTTTATCGGCCCGATGGGAGTCGACGAGTTTCAACAACGGCTGGAGCTCATGGAGTTTGGGCTCCAAGACGAAGTGTCAGGACACTGTGGTCCATGGGTCGTGCTCGATCACAAAGAAGATTTGACCAAGCACTATCCGCAAATTGTTGCAGTGTTGGGTGATTCCTTATCATTGTCTTGGCGCGAGGCTACCGGCCATGCCCGTGTGATTTCCAAGCAGGACTCCAGACGCGAGCGCAGAAAGCCTAAGCCGCAGAAGCGAATAGATCCTTCAGATCATAAAGGATTTAATGAATTCATAAAGGAACAAAAACGGAAATCCCAGAGAATGCGCGTCGCAGCCATTACAATTGTTGTGAGTGCTATTGCTATCGCAGGCTTCATGGTTACCCGCAAAGACGAGATTCCGTCTTCGGCGGAATATGCATCGCTCATGACAAAGTCTGATCCGAGTGAGTTTCTGAATTTGATGGGATTAAAGGTCATTCCGTATCCACAAAAATATTTGAAGACGCCAAAGCATCAGGCGCAATGGCTGCCCTTGTTCAGGATGTATGCGTTTTACACGACGGGAGCCATTGACGGCGTTCCGCAAAAGCTTCTAAGGGGGGATCAACCATCGACAGCACCAGTCGATTGCAGTGTCGAGAATTGGAAGCAGCGTTGGCGTGAAAGTTCATCGCAAACGATTCAATTTATTCAGGGCAAAGCATTGCCGAGGAATCAATGGACCAAAATTCTTTCCCTGGACCCTAATTGGGTCCGCAGGCGGGCTGCCAAAGGCTGGGCCAAGCCTAGAAATTATTTTGAGGGATGTCTCATGACCGCATCGCTGGCGATAAAATCGCTGGGCACTGATCCCGGGATGGCGGCAGATGCAAAGGACGGCGTTTCACCAGAGATTTTTGAGATGGTCAGTCGAAGGCTGCAGCAGCAATTAGAAATGATTTCTGATGGGCGCGTATCTACGGTTTTCGATAAAGGGAATCTTTTGGGCGTGATGTCTTGCTTGGAGTCCGCAGGAACGCTTCAAGAGCTTGAGCAATGTCGTGTTACGTCCGAGTTAGCCTTGAAACCAGTGATTGATGAAAAGAGTGCTTTGGGACTTCTGCGCCTTGCTGTCATGCAGCAGGCGGGCGCGCTTGATCCGAAAGTGGCAGCGTTGCTCGCAGGATCGGTGTCGAAAATCGACGTTGAAGATCAGATGAGCCGACTGGATATGACTCCCGAATATCGTTTAGTGACCTATCTAAGCACTGGGAACGCGGTTGATCAGTCGCTTAGCAAGGTCGATCAGGAATTCAAGGACATTAAATTCAGATAGAGAACAAATGAATCCATAGTTTTTGGAATCAGGACGATTCCGGAGTGAAACGCCAGGATGGCCAGACGTAACCTCAGAATTGAAGTGCTAGCACGGTCTTGTTCCGTGATGCTGTTGCTTCAACTGTGTTTTGCGGATGCGGCTCTTGCTCAACGCGCGCGTTCCCAAACAACCAAGCCTTCCGCACAATCTGCGAAACAGCAAAACCCCTCACCTCCGACCAATATCCAGCGTCAAGCACAGATCCAACAAAAAAATAGAAAACTTAATGGTGGTGAGCTGTACTCAAAAGCGCGCGAATTTTTCGCGGCTGGTCGTTACGCTGAGGCTATCAGGTATGCTGCCGCAGCACAGCGACGGACTCGGCAGTCAAAATTACCGACCGTGCTGGTAGCGCAGAGTTACTATCGATTGGGTAAGTTCAAGCGAGCTGCGAAATTGTTTTTGATGGTGCCGACCAGTGAGATTCCGAAAGAGGCTGCGGTTGATTACCTGTTAACCATGTTTTCCGCCCGAAGATACCGGGAGGTGATTCGAGGTTATTCCCTCATACCCGATAACCATCCTTATAAGGATGTTGCGAAGTTTTACACTGGCGTATCGTTTGCGCAGTTTAGGCTGTACCAGAAGGCTCAGTATTTTCTGCGAAATGCGCGCAAACTGCCGCCATCTCTCATCTCCCAAAAGCGAGCATTCCTGAGCGAGATTGATACCGTCTTGGACCGCGAGCGCGGGGTTGCTTTAGATCAAGGGCAGGCGGGGACTCCTTTTTATTTTTACTCGGTGCCGAGTGCTCCTCCGCCACCACAAGTGCCTGAGCCTATTCTTCCCGGTACACCAGGAAAACCAGCGCCTGCGCCGAAGCCTGCACCACCCGTCGGTCCGTCGACATCATATCTTGCTAAAATTGGTTTTGATTTTTCGCAAAAATCGACATTTAGCGATTACAATGGATTTAGAGAAGAGCGTTCCGAAAGCCGCACTCCGGGAGCATCGGCGCTACTTGGTCTCAAGTATCTTGGTTCACCGCGCCCCTTTGGGGCGCAACCTGCCCTTGATCTAGCAATCAATCCTGGGTACAGCCACTCGGAAAGTGTCAAGTCTTCAAGTAGTCTAGTGGCTAATGAAAATGATCCTGACACTATTCAAAATATTGTCACTAAAAGCGAGTCATCGTCCTATACCGCAAGCAATACCTACGGCATTACAGGGCTGTATCCCGTAAGTGACCCAGTTGATGTGAGTGCAAGCTATACGGTCAGTGATTCTTACGCCAAGGCGAACCCAAAGAATCTGTCATCCTCCGCCACGGCGGCCTTGAAACTGGCAGTCGAATTGGAGCTTTTCAAGTTTGATCTCGGTTTTGACAGCATTGCAAACACATCGAAGGCGTCTAGCGCAACAAACAGAACAAACTCACTCATCAAGGTTAATGCAACGAGGAATGGAGAGAACTCTACAACGAGCTTGAGTCTATCCAAGCTTGATATGGGAAAGCCTGAACTTGAAAGTGACGGCGTAAAATCAACAACGACGGCGCAGCTGTCATGGCTTCGTAACTTTGATGATATTGCATTAGGACTATCCGCTCGTAAGATTGATAAGGTCCGTCTTCCCGGGAAGGCGAAAGGTGTTGCCCTGAGCGAGTTATCTGGAAAGATAGAGGGTTCATATAACCTTAGTGTTGGCGTCTCAGCGGTCGGCAGCGCTTCTTACACTCAAATTAGCAACCTTCCCGTGATCAAGGGCAAAGGCGAAGCGGCGGAGGCTCCTGAGGAAGCGATGGCTAGTGGCTCAGCGCTTAAGTACACGGCGAGTTTGAAAGTTGCGCCTGCTAGCTTCGTTTCTCTGAGTGCATCCTATGAATACACTGACCGGCAGCTAACTATAGGGGAAGAGCTCCTCAAGAAGAGGATGTTGCTCGATAATTGGAGCCTGCAAAATGTAACGTCAATCGGCATCAGTGCTAGCTACAGTTTCTAAGTCCAATGCCACATCAGGGCGAGGCGGGGGGCGTTATAACCTTGAGGTTTCATTTTTTTTGAGGTTTTAACCTTGATGCCTTACAATACTAAGTAATTTTGGTTTGTTAACCTGCGCAGGGGTGGGCTCCATGTTTTATTGGCTTGGGTCGGCATTAGAGACAGTCTGGGGTCCGTTTCGTTTGCTCTCGTCTCATTTTTTTCTCGGGGGCCTGGGATTTGTAATGTCTGGTCTTTTTACCTGGAAGTATTTGCCAAGGTTGGCTGAGAAGTACTGCCCACGCGATCGCGGACGAGCCCATGCAGTTGAAGCGGCCAAATCCCAGGGCAAACCAACTGGTGCCGGCATCGTATTTATTCCTTTGTTCCTTCTGATACAGCTCTTGGTTCTGCCATTATCTTGGGAGGTCTTGGGCATTTTGTTCCTGACGTTAGCAGCCTGTGTTTTCGGATTTCTTGATGATAACGCCAGTGATGCCTGGGGCGAATACATCAAGGGCGCAATCGACCTTGTCATTGGCGTGGCAGCAGCTCTATTGATTTGCCAGCTGAATCCGGTCGAGATTTGGTTGCCATTCACGAAAAAGGGGCTATCCCTTGATCCGCTGATTTATGTTCCTCTGGCAGTTGTCTGGATTTGGGTGGCGATCAATGCCACTAACTGTACCGATGGTGTTGATGGACTGAGTGGCACCTTGAGCAGTATGGCGTTTCTCAGTCTGGGCGGTCTTTTGTACTTTGTCCTTGGTCATGTCGAGATGAGTAGCTATCTGCTGGTTCCGCACTACAACGACGGCGCCACCTATGGCATTCTCGCCTTATCCATGGCTGGAACCTTAGCAGGATACTTGTGGCACAATGCTCACCCGAGTTCACTATTGATGGGGGATGCGGGTTCCAGGGCTATGGGTTTTCTTTTGGGCGTGCTCGTTCTTAAGTGTGGAAATCCTTTTCTGGGGCTCATTGTAGCGGGCGTGCTTCTTGTAAATGGTGGAACAGGTCTCGTTAAAGTTGCTCTGCTGAGGTTTTTTAAGATTTCGATTTTTAAAGACATTCGTTTTCCGCTTCACGATCACGTTCGAAAAAACATGAACTGGAGCACCCCTCAGGTGCTGGTGCGCTTTAGTTTGATTCAGTTGTCATTAACGTTGACACTGATGGTGCTTTTGCTCAAGTTGCGTTGAAAGTCACATTCTCAAGGCGTCTTTGTCACAGCACGGGGAAATAAGGACATGCAGATCGATCAAATTTTGACAGCAGCCGTGCGGGGTGGAGCATCGGATGTTGTTTTGAAGACAGGTAGCGTTCCACGCTTTCGATTTCGCGGAGAGTTGCTGGCGCCAGAAAATGGCAAGACAATCACTCCTGAGTTAATGATGATGTGGCTTCAACAAATGCTACCTGGAGATAAGCTTGATATTCGCCGCGAAAAAGATTTTGCCTATCAATCTGCCGAGGGTCATCGTTTCCGGATAAATGTCTTTTTGCAACGAGGCGTCCCTGCCATCGTTGCGCGAGTTGTTCTTGGTCACATCAGAACTATTGAGGAACTTCAGCTACCGCCAGTGATTAAAGCGATCACCCAGGAGCGCCGAGGCTTGGTTTTAGTGACCGGAGCTACAGGCAGCGGCAAAAGCACGACTATGGCGGCTATGATTGATCGCATTAACCGCGACCGTGCAGCACACATTATTACAATCGAAGATCCAATCGAGTATCTTTTGCGTGATGAATTATCAGTGATTGAGCAGCGAGAGGTAGGGTCAGATACGGAGTCTTTTTCAAATGCGCTGCGGGCTGCTATGCGACAAAACCCAGATGTTATCATGGTTGGAGAATTACGTGATCGCGAGACTGTTGAGACAGCGCTGCGGGCTGCAGAAACAGGGCACCTCGTGATTTCAACTCTGCATACGTCGGATGCCGTGGAGTCGCTTACCCGAATCAGTGGAATGTTTAAGGCCGAGGAAGCCAAAAACGTAAGGATGTCTCTGGCTTCATCCCTAAAGGCGGTGGTTAGTCAGCGCCTTGTCCCCAGGGCCGACGGTAAAAGTATGATAGCAACTGTCGAGGTGTTAATGGGGACTTCCACCGTCCGTGAGCAGATCCGGGACGCAACTGATTTTACAGGACTACGCCAATTGATCCGCGATGGGCGAGACGTCTATGGGATGCAATCCTTTGACGACTCACTGGCCACCCTTGTAACAAGCGGGATGGTGGGTCGGGAAGATGCACTCAAATACGCTTCCAGCAAATCCGAGCTTGAATTGAGGTTGGCAGGTGTTGGACAATAATCCGTAGAGAAATTCTGAAATTTTGGACTTGTGACGGAGGTGCCTGATGTCCCGTTTTTACGGTATCATTTTGTTTTTGATGTCAGGCGCATCATGGGCTAGCAGTTTTTCAATCGAGCAAATGCCAATTGGCGCTGAAGTCACTGTTCCGCCCACTGCCAAGACCGTTGTACCTATGGGATCAAGAGTAAAATTGACCAGTACTGACAATCCTCAAACAATTCGTATTGTGCCGGTGGGGAATGGTTCCGTGTTTCCTGCGCCGATTAAACTGGCCATTTTTGACGCCCATCAAGACCGCGTCAAGTATGTCGAAGTGGCTCCCAATGCACCGTTTCTATACAGCTTCAAAGGTTTATCGACGATTTCCATTCAGCCCTCTCTAGTGAAGGGCGGTAGTGATGCCTTCAAAAGCATTCGTATGGAGATTGAAAGTGACAAGGCCGTAACGGTCGCCCGTTAAATTTTACTGGTAGTCGACGTTGGGTTCTGGCATTTTAGGAGTTCCTAAATTGCCGTATTCTCTGTTTTTTTGAGGATTTGACCGTATGCTTTACAGACTCCTGATTTCTTGCCTTGGTTTTGCGATTTCAATGCAGGCTATAGCTGGAGAATTCAACGTCGCACTTATTTTGGATAAGGCTGGAAAAGACGATCAAAGCTTTAACGCCTCCGCCTACAGGGGAATCCAAAGGGCCGAAAAGGAACTTGGAATTAAGTTCAAAACGATAGAGGTGAAAGATGCGGCTTCGTCAGAGAGCATGCTGAGAGCACTTGCTGGGAAAAAGTACGATCTGATGATTGCCGTGGGCTTTAGCCACGCAGGTGCGGTGAAAAAAGTTGCGCCATCCTTTGCCCAGAAGCGCTTTGTCATTATTGACAGTGAGGTTAAAGAGCCAAATGTCACCTCGGTGATGTTTGCCGAGCACGAGGGAGCCTATCTGGTTGGCGCAATGGCCGCTATGGCATCCAAGAAAGCCAGCGTCGGTTTCATTGGAGGTATGGATATCCCGCTGATTCGGCGTTTTGCTATGGGATACGAAGCAGGGGTTCGTGCTGTGGCTCCCAAGGCAAAAGTACAAGTTGCCTATATCGGGGTCACCGGAGACGCGTTTAGTAATCCTCCTAAAGCTAAAGAGTTGGCCTTGTTACAAAACGCGCAAGGTGCTGATGTGATTTTTCATGCAGCTGGGGCCTCTGGCGCAGGTCTTTTTGATGCGGCTGAGGATAAGAAGTTTTTTGCCATTGGTGTCGACAGTAATCAGAACGGTGTAAAGCCAGGCAGAGTGCTGACCAGTATGGTGAAGGCGGTTGATGTGGCCGTGTATGAGTCGATTAAAGCTGCCAAAAACCAGCAGCTGCCTGGTGGGACAACCGTGAATCACGGATTTGCAACTGGTGGAATCGATATGGCTATTGATGCAAACAATAAGAGTTTGCTAACGCCAGAAATGCTTAAAAAAGCCAACGAGATCAAAGCTGGAATCACCTCGGGTAAGATCAAAGTTCCTGACTACTATGTCCTAAAAAAATAGTTTTATCTGGATGGCGTCCTTGGCTTCTGTCTTGATCGAATTTTCCCATGTGACAAAAAAATACGGCTCTTTGCTGGCTAATGACGATCTGTGCTTTTCGGTGAACAAGGGTGAAATCCACGCTCTCATCGGAGAAAACGGAGCAGGCAAATCGACGGCTATGAAGCTGTTGTTTGGCCTAGAGACTCTCACCAGCGGAGTTATCAAAGTAAACGGATCATCGCAGTCGTGGATGTCTCCAAGGGGGGCAATGGCTTCTGGGTTGGGCATGGTTCATCAGCATTTTATGCTATCTCCGGTTCATTCCGCACTGGATAACGTCATACTTGGTCAGGAGCAGCTCAAGGGTCATCGGAGTCAAATACGTCTTTTTAAAAGTCTTCGTTTTATTGATCGCAAATCAATTTTGCGTGAACTCCAGGAACTGTCTTCTTCAGTAGGTTTTCGGATTCCCTGGCAGGAGCCAGTCGAAAATTTACCCGTGGGAATACAACAGCAACTTGAAATTGCCAAATTGCTCTATGCCGGTGTGGAGGTCATGATCTTTGATGAACCGACAGCTGTTTTGTCGCCAGAAGAGACAGAGACATTCCTGAAGATGATCCGCAACCTGAATCAGACGGGTCGCACGATCATCATAATTACCCATAAACTTCGCGAGGTGAAATCAATTGCTGATCGCGTGACTGTTTTGCGACGGGGGAAGTCCGTGTGTACGGTGGAATGTAGTGATGTCACCGTGCAGGATATGGCTGACTTGATGGTTGGTCGGCATGTGCATCTCGGTGAGTTGAAGCGCTCAGAAAAATCTCCGGGTGATGAGCTGCTTTACATCGAGCATTTGACAGTCGAGGGTCTCGGAAGTCGGCCCACCCTTACGGATGTAAGCCTTTCCGTCAAAGAGGGCCAAGTGGTTGGCATTGCCGGGGTCGAGGGAAGTGGTCAGTCCGAGCTTTTTGACGCAGTCTTAAATCCTGGTCGTGTATTACGTCCAAGTGGCATGAATTCTGTCATTCGTGTTCTTGGTCAGGATGGACGAAGTCTTGACCGGAAGCTTATTAGACAACAAGCAATTGCTGTTGTGCCTGCCGATCGACTGCGCGAGGCGGTTTTGCCGGAAGAGACTCTACTCGAGAATGAACTTTTAGGACATGATCATGAATTTGCGGCTAAAGCCCTATCGGGCTATCAGTGGATCGACCGGAAAAAGGCTAGGGAGCGACTGGTTGGCGAGCTAAAGACGTTCGACGTTCGTCCTCCAGATCCAGACGCGAGGCTAGGTGGATTTTCCGGCGGTAATCAACAGAAATTTGTCATGGCGCGTGAATTGTCACGTAATCCGAAGCTTATTCTTTGTTCTCAACCCACCAGAGGCGTGGATGTTGGGGCAATTGAACAGATTCATGGGGAACTGTTAAATCGCCGTGACAAGGGAGCTGGAATCTTGCTCATCTCGTCGCAGCTGGATGAGCTAATGGCTCTGAGTGACGTCATTCACGTCATGTATTCAGGTAAGATTGTGGCCACGTTTAATCGTCAGGATTTTTCTGAGCATGCGATTGGTTTGGCTATGGGTGGCGGGGGCAAGCCTTCATGATGCAACAACTATCCAAGTTAAAACCATTTTTAGTGAGTATCATGGGCCTGGCCTTGGGGCTTTTAGCTGGTAGTCTTGTGGCAGCCTTTGCGGGGGAAAACCCCCTCGATGTGCTGATGATTATGGTGAAAGGCGCATTTGGTACCCTGCACGATCAGGGTATGGTGATCTATTTTGCCTCGATTCTTATCGCTACCGGTCTTGCTGTGGCCATCCCGTTTCAAGCCGGCGTTTTTAACATTGGTGCCGAAGGACAAACACTGATCGGAGCAATGGCTTGCGCCTTAGCCGCCTTGCATTTGCCACAGGATTTACCAGCTTTCGTCGCGGTGACAGTCAGCATATTAGCAGCAGTCCTTGCTGCGGGAGTTTGGGGTGGAATTGCGGGTGCCATTCGTGCATTTCGCGGGGGACACGAAGTCATCGGCAGTATCATGTTGAATTTTATCGCGGCTGGTTTGACCGGTTGGTTAGTGGTCGGAACCTTTCAAACCAGCGATAGTCAGAACCCTGAGACAGCCGCCATCGCCGAGCAATGGCGACTCGGGAGATTTCCTGCATTTGATGGCGCGCCTGCGACAGTTGCTATTTTGATATCACTAATGGCTGCTGTAATCTTTTGGATTGTCATCGAAAAGACCCGACCTGGGTTTCGCTTGAAGGCCGTTCGTCAGTCTCCAGACGCCGCTCAAGTTGCCGGCTATAGTGTTGCGTGGACAAGATTTTGGGCGTTCTTCGCCGGCAGTGCAGCCTGCGGGCTTGCCGCTGCAGCCATGGTCTTGGGAGAGGCTGGACGATTTCGTATGGAGATGAGTGAAGGATTTGGATTTTTGGGAATTCCTGTAGCACTTCTCGGGCGAGGAAGACCAGTTGGGGTTGTGTTTGCCGCATTTTTATTTGCAGCACTCCATCATGGGGCGAGTGCTCTCGATATCGAGGCAACAAAAGTGACACGTGATTTGGCCCAGGTGATTGCCGCAGTAGTTGTAATTTTTGTGGTCGCTCAAGCAAGATTCAAGAGTGCCAATGGAGAAAGACGTTGATGGATTCTCTCAGTCTTATCGAACTTTTCCTATCTGCATTACGGTTTGCTGCACCATTAATTCTCGCTGCGGTTGCGGGTTTATACTCGGAGCGAAGTGGTGTGATTCAAATTGCGTTAGAGGGCTTTATGCTTTTTGGCGCGTTCGTTGGTGCAACCTCAGCGCATATTCTGGGGGACGGCGTGGCCGGATTATTTATGGCATCAGGCTTCGGGATGATAGTCGGAATGTTTTACGGGGTTTTGGTTTTGAAGCTGAAAGCAGATCAAATCGTTGCTGGAACGGCTATAAATATGCTCGCATGGGGCGGAATACCGGTCGTTAGTAAAATGCTTTTTGATGTAACCTCCAACACTCCGGCATTGGAGGCTTCTGAAAGACTTCCCAATTGGGTGCCCATCGTCGTTGCGTTGACAGTCGTGGCCGTGACCTATGTACTTATTCAAAAAACCTCCTTTGGACTATGGCTAACGGTGGCTGGTGAAAAGCCCGAAGCATTGCGCGCTGCCGGAGTCAGTCCGGCTGGCGTTCGCTGGATAGCTTTGATGATCTCTGGTGGAGTTGCTGCATTGGGGGGCGCGTTGCTGTCCATATCGCTGGCTTCAAGCTATACGCGCAACATGACGGCTGGCCGAGGTTTTATGGCTTTGGCGGCGTTGATCTTGGGTAAATGGAAGCCGATCCCGGCCTGTATTGCGTGTTTACTATTCGGGGTGTGTGAAGTCGCGCAGTTGAAGTTGCAGGGCGTTATGATCCCAGGATTTGGCGTCGTGCCAGTGCAATTGGTGCAGATCTTACCATATGCCATCACGATGTTCCTGCTGGCCGGAGTTGTTGGCGAAAGTCGAGCACCTGCAAAATTAGGACAGAGCTAATTCCGACGTAGTGTTCGCGTTACTGGCGAGATCGATTAGAAGAGCTTTGCGAAATAGATAACCTGCGAATTTCCGTTGCCGTTATATGAATCCGATGCGTCCTCGTTCGCAATCGTGACTTTCGTTGATGAAAAGCCTAGATTTAGTCCTAACAAACTGTTGGGACTGATCATGTAGGATCCGGTCAATCCGATGGCAAAACTGGAAATCTGTGCGTTCAGAGCGTTGGATTCACTCTTTGTCTTGGAGTTTGAGGATCCATTCAATCCATAGTGATACTCTCCAAATAGACCGCCACGAATTTTGTCGTTGATTCGAAACTGGGGTGAGCCGTGAAAAACGGCCGAAAATTGTGTTATCTCGTAATCTATCTTAACCCCAGCGGTTGTGCCCGAGGATGTTAAGCTTTGATATTCAGCACCTGCCCCGGCAGCGAAAATAAATGATTTTGATGCATGAATATCATGAGTGGCTACAATGCCAGCAGAATAGCCTGAGTCATTACGGTTGACCTCACCAAGGCTAAGTGCACTTCTACCGAAACGGTAAAATATAGTTGTTGTCCCTTGCTTCAGTCTGCGGCTAATGGCTGCGATGCTTCGCCCTGCAGTTTGAGTGTGGGGAAACGAGACGACGGTGCCAGCCGGGAGTTTGTCAATCTCCCCTGTGACTTTAAACCATATTCCTGTTTTACGGTACTCAATGGCTGAGGCCGGCATGGCTAAAAGCGTTTCCTCAATCTGTATTTCAATTGGGCTATTCAATGAAAACACGGGCTGAAACCGCTCATCCAATTTAATAAAAATATTTTCGCCAGAGACTGATCCCACAGTTCCGCTGACGATCGTGGATCGCGCTTGACCGCTGTTAAGCCAGATTGGATCGTGTGTGATAAGGAGCTCGTCACCTTGCTTTAAATTTGTGATGGGCATTTTTGGTCGCAAATAGACGTTACCGTCAGATTCTATTTTGACAGTACCAGTCGTTTTTAATTGTCCTTCGATTACAATGAAAACAACATCGCCAGATGAAAACTTTTCTTCTTCAATCAGAGAGACCAGAAACAGAGTCCCGGCAACGTTTGTGCGCTTGATGGTTGCTGCTTTTGCGCTTAGCGGAAGGCAAACCGTTGTCGCGAAAATGCAGAGGAATGCCAGAGTGGATAGGAGCTTGTTTCTAATTTTCGAAGATTCTTTCGTGTCCATAGACGTAACCATCCTAGAGTTGTAACTGACAGAGATGATTCGGATTGAGTCATAAAAAACTTAAAATTTGACGTAGTTCTCTTAGCAATCGATATACAGAAATCCCCCCAGATCTAGAGTCAATCTGGGGGGATTTTAGTATTTAGAAAAACAAACAAAAGATTGAAATTAGGAAAGCATTTCATCGCGTCCGGGGCCGGTGCCTACCCAAAGAATTCGGGTTCCCGTGTAACGCTCGATCGCCGCTAGATACTGCCTGGCATTATTTGGCAAATCACTTATTTTGCCAGATTTTGGAGTCTCATCTTTCCATCCTGGCAGAGTTACATAGACAGGTTCACATTTTTCAAGAACTTCCGCGTCCCAGGGAAAGTCGTCAATCTCGCCAAGCTCGGGGTGCTTATACTTGATACAAATCTTTAGCTCGGAAAATCCAGATAAAATGTCCATCTTGTTGATGATGACGCCGTCAAAGCCATTGACCGCTGCGCTATAGCGAAATGCGACGGCATCAAACCAACCACATCGCCTTGGTCGGCCTGTTGTTGCTCCAAACTCATGTCCTCGTTTTGCTATTTCGGCGCCAATTTGATCGTTAAGTTCTGTGGGAAAAGGTCCGCTGCCAACTCTCGTGACATAGGCCTTGGCGATACCGTAAACCTGGCTTATCGATTTTGGCGAAAGTCCAATGCTACTGCAAGCGCCAGCTGCTGCAGTGCTGCTGGATGTTACGAATGGATATGTGCCGTGGTCTAAGTCAAGCAGAGTCCCTTGAGCTCCCTCCAACAGAAGTCGCTTACCCTCGGTGATTGCCTTTCTTAGTTTTGTTTCAACATCACACACAAATGGTCTGATGCTTTTTGCTGCGTTGTGAAACTCATCCCAGGCAGTTTTGTTGGCATCATATTGGGTCTTAAACTCAGCGTCTGACTCCATCATGTCGCGCACCCAGGCGAGTCTTGCATCATCGCGCACATAGTGCCCCATTCGAAGTCCAGTGCGGCTTGCCTTTTCCGAGTAAGTTGGGCCGATTCCCCGTTTGGTCGTACCGATCGGGTTTGCAGTCTTGGCCTCACGGGCTCCGTCGAGGTGGATGTGCCAAGGTGTAATCACGTGAGCTCTAGCGCTGATCCACAGATTATCGGGTGTAATTTCAACGGTGCTCTGCATTTTTGAGATTTCACCGACGAGGCCGACGGGATGAATGACAACGCCTGCTGCCATTGCAGATACGAGTCCTTTTTGGAAAACCCCGCTCGGAATCTGGTGAAGCACATATTTCGTTCCGTTAATCCAGATGGTGTGTCCGGCGTTGTTGCCGCCTTGGTAGCGAGCAACGACATCAGCCTTTTCTGCAAGGACATCGACCCACTTACCTTTTCCTTCGTCACCCCATTGGGCGCCAACGACCACTGTTACCTGGCTCATGGTTATTAGTCCTTTCAGCTGAAGTTTCGCGATCAACTTTAGGTTTAAATGTCTGGCCCTGATATTTCAAGGCGTTCCGCAGTCTATGGACGGAAATTTTTAATCTCTTAACGCGTGGATGGTCTGCATAGATCTATAGAATACTGTTTAAAAGATTAAATTCTTATAAAAAAGAACAATGGCATCGCAAACATTAAAAAATATTAAAATTTCACTCGAGTGCCTTGGTGTTTTTTACTATTGTTGGACCTCAAACAGTCGAAAGCTCAACCTAGGTCAGACAAGCTCACTAGAGATCATCGTCTGTGTCGTTGGTTGAGGGGGAGAAAAAAGCGTGTCGATCGACCCCGTTTATGCCATTTCTGCTTTGGATGGGCGCTATGCAGATCAGCTGGAAGATGCTCGCCACATAGTTTCCGAGGGGGCTCTGATTCGCTACCGTCTCATGGTAGAGGCATCCTGGTTACTGCATATGGCAGAGATGACGCCCGCCTTATTCACAGTTAATGAATCTTCCAGAAAGTTACTGTCTGAAATTGCGTCCGGGCGCGTAAACTCAGAGGCGGTGCGAGCCGTCAAAGACCTTGAAAAGAAAACCAATCATGACGTGAAGGCGGTCGAGTACTGGCTGCGTGAGCAGCTGGCGCTCTGTGATGCGTCAAATGCCGTGCTATCGCATGTTCACTTCTCTTGTACCAGTGAAGATATCAATAACATTGCTTATGCACTTATGCTTCGCGACCTTCGTGAGGTGATATGCAAACCATGGATGACAAAGATTCAAACCTCCTTGCAGTCGATGGCGCTTCAGCTGAAGGATCAGCCCATGCTGTCTAGAACTCATGGACAGACTGCTTCGCCAACAACCATGGGCAAGGAGTTGATGGTCACCGTTTGGCGGCTAAAGAGGCAGCAGGGAGCATTAGCGCGTCAGGAGCTCTTAGCTAAATTTAACGGAGCAGTCGGGAATTTTAATGCGCATTTAGCTGCCTGCCCGGATGTTGACTGGGTCGCCGTTAGCCAAGACTTTGTAACCCGCCGTTTAGGCCTTGCTTGGAACCCCTTGACGACTCAAATCGAGAGCCATGACTCCTACGTCGAGTTCATGGCGATCATCAAACATTTTAACACCATTCTCGTAGACTTCTGCCGGGACATATGGGGCTATATTTCTCTTGGGTACTTTGCTCAAAAAGCCGTTGCTGGTGAGGTTGGTTCGTCAACTATGCCGCATAAGGTTAATCCCATTTATTTTGAAAATGCTGAAGGTAATCTCGGTGTCGCATCAAGTTTGTTTGCACATTTTGCTGACAAGTTGCCCATTAGTCGGTGGCAAAGAGACCTGTCTGATTCGACCGTGCTGCGCGTCACGGGTACCGCAGTTGGGCACTCTCTCCTTGCGTGGAAAAGCTTGTTGAAAGGCCTTGACCGTGTAGCGGCCAACCCTGAGAGAATGCTTAGTGACCTAAAGGGTGCTTGGGAAGTTTTAGGTGAGCCGGTGCAAACCGTGATGCGAACACATGGGGTTGTGGATGCTTATGAGCGCTTGAAAGCATCTACTCGGGGCGCACCTATCGTGACGCGGGAGATGATTCACTCGGCCATTGATTCGTGCAACGAAATCCCAGAAAGTGAAAAAAAACGAATGAAAACTTGGACGCCCGAAACTTATATCGGACTTGCAAGTCAGCTGTGCACTCAATTTTCAAATCCAAGTTGAGTTTGCAGATTTAAAGACGAAAGGATGCTAGTTTTGTGTCGAAAACATTGACTTTGATGACATTGGCAAAAAATCTAGGTGGTTTGGTTCATCGTCCGGACGGCTCCGTCGACGACGTAGTGATCTCAGGGATTGCGCCGGTTGATAAAGCATCGGGCAACGAGATTACGTTTTTAATTAATCCGGAATATATGAAGTTTGCGCCCTCGACAAAAGCGGGTGCCGTGATCGTTGGTAGCGTGATCCCGGATTGTTCGCGACCGCAATTGGTCCATGAAAATCCCTACTGGGCATTTGCAACAACCTTTCAGATGTTTGCGCCTATTCGCGCGGAGTCTGGGACCATTGATTCTCGCGCTTTCGTTGCCACTGATGCCAAGATCGGAGCAAATACTACGATTTATGCAGGCGCATATATAAGCGAGGGCTGTGTTGTTGGCGATAATACAGTTATATTTCCCGGTGTCTTTTTGGGGCGACATGTAACGGTTGGAGATGCCTGCGTCATTCGTGCAAACGTTGTTGTTGAAGACGGTTGCAGTATTGGAAATCGCGTTTTAATTCACGCGAATACGACGATCGGCGCAGACGGCTTTGGGTTTGCTCCCGGTGCTAACAGTATTGCGAAGATCCCTCAGGTGGGCATCGTCCGTATTCAAGACGATGTTGAAATTGGTGCGGGTACAACCATTGACCGCGCAGCAATGGGCGAGACATTGATCAGCAAAGGTTGTAAGCTGGATAGCAGCGTTCATGTAGCTCACAATGTTAAGCTGGGTGCCCATTCCATGATGTGTGGAGGGGCGTTCATCGGAGGCAGTGCCAAAATTGGCGAGTGGTGCGTCCTGGCAGGATCCACAAGCGTCAGTAACCACGTGGAGTTAGGCGACCGTGTGACAATTGGCGCGTTGGCCGGCGTGACCAAGTCGCTGAAGGAGCCAGGCGAATATATGGGTTTTCCTGCAGTTCCGGCTGGGCAATGGCGGCGAGAAGTAGCAGCTGTCAGGCGTCTGCAAAAGCTTGACGAAAGAGTTCGTAACCTAGAGGAAAAACTGGGAAAATGACCTGAAGTTTACTCGTGTCGAATGATTAAAGAAGAATTCTGTTTGGCCGATAAGCTAGGGATGGGTGGTCAGGCGCTAGGAGCAATGATGCTAAGCAACAAGTCTATGAAATCTTTGATGGCACTCGTTAGCGGGCTCAGCTTTTTGGGTCTGTCCTGCGCTGCGATTGCTAAAAATAATCAGCCTGATGAAAAGCCGCCTCGCATAGCCTCCGCAAGTGCCATTGTTGTTTCAGTTCCCGTCGGCCAAGTCCTATTTGAGAAACAGGCTGATGACGTTCGCCCTGTGGCCAGCCTTTCAAAACTGATGAGTGCCATTGTGTTTATGGAGCAATGTCGTCACGTCGATTTAGATGCGCTTCACCAGATGTCTCCGGAAAATAGGATGCTCGCAAAGGGAGGGGACAGAAGTCGGTTAACCACGAACTGGAGCTACTCAAATCGAGATCTGTTAAAGGCGGCATTGATGCGCAGCGATAACCGCGCGATGCCGGCTTTGATGCAGTCGTGCGGGATGATTCTTCAAGAATTTGCTATGCATATGAATCGTAAAGCCATCGAGTTAGGTCTGAAAAATACGAGTTTTACAGAACCTAACGGTCTATCAAAGTATAATGTCTCGACAGCTCGCGAGTTCACAAAAGTGATTTTGGAAGCGTCACGATTTGAAGTCTTAAACCAGATCATGCAGACAAAAAAAGATGTGATCACAGGCTACAAAAACGGTCGGGCTCAACGGTTTCAGCTAGGTAATACCGATATTTTAATTGGCAGGAAGGGTGTGGACGTTATCGGTGCAAAGACCGGATATACGGATATTGCTCGTTACTGCTTCACAGTTCTTAACCGCCTTGTTGATAATTCTGCCGTGGCGATGGTCTTTTTGGGAGCTGAAGGGCGCAATACCCGCTTTGGAGACTTCTCCCGGGTCCACAAATGGCTGACAGACCGAGTCGGGAAGTATTTTGCCGAAGAGGGTCGCACTCCAAGCGATGGGACCTAAGGGGTCTTTTCAACCTTGCCGATCTTTTTAATGACTGGCTATTGTATCCGCCTGGGTATATATAGTTATAGATCTATTGGTAATTACTAACATCTTCGGGGAACATTGCCAGCTATGGGACCGATATCAAAATTTATTGAACATCATTATCGCCATTTTAACGCAGCCGCTATGCGCGATGCAGCGCGTGCATATAATGCGCATATAGCATCTGGTCAAAAGATGATGGTCACACTTGCAGGCGCCATGAGCACGGCCGAGCTAGGATTAAGCCTTGCTGAAATGATTCGTCAAGACAAGGTGCATGCGATTTCATGTACAGGCGCTAACCTCGAAGAAGACATCTACAATCTGATTGCCCACGAATTTTATGAGCGCGTTCCGAATTACCGAAATTTGAGTGATGAGGCTGAACAAGCGCTGCTTGATCGTCACCTCAACCGCGTGACCGATACTTGTATCCCCGAGGGCGAAGCGATCCGTCGCCTTGAAGGCGCAATCATGCAGGTTTGGCAGGAAGCCTCTGATAAGGGCGAAAGCTACTTTCCCCATGAGTATATGTATCAAATCATCCGGCGCGGGTTACTGAAGCAGTACTATCAAATTGATCCAAAGAACTCTTGGCTTGTCGCGGCTTGTGAGAAAAATATTCCGATTATTGTTCCAGGATGGGAAGACTCAACGACTGGTAACATCTTCGCGGGCCGTGTCATGGAAGGGAAAGTTAAACGATCTGCGCTAAAGAGCGGAATCGATTACATGATCTTTCTGTGTGATTACTACATTAAAAATTGCGGTAACACCGGCATTGGATTTTTCCAGATTGGCGGCGGTATCGCCGGTGATTTCCCTATCTGTGTGGTTCCTATGATCGAGCAGGATATGGAGAAGGATGTTCCGAAATGGAGTTACTTTTGCCAAATCAGCGATTCGACGACTAGCTACGGCAGTTATTCTGGCGCTGTCCCCAATGAGAAAATCACGTGGGGCAAACTCTCGATCAATACGCCGCGCTTTATCGTAGAGTCGGACGCCTCAATTGTGGCGCCGTTGATGTTTGCCTATATTTTGGGATGGTAAATGAGCAAAATCCACGTGGATTTTGGTTTGTCTCATGATACCAATGGGGGCTCAATTGAGCCCTCATTTTTTTGTCTGCAGTTAGGGAGTTCCCAGCATGCATATGTCGAGATCAGGTCGCGATCATGGTTCTGTTGCTCATCAGTCAGAACTTGATTGGTATCACAACGTTTACCAGGGCGATCGGACGCCGCAATTAACGGTGCGAGCGGTTGTGATGGGGTCGCTGCTCGGTGGGTTTATGTCGCTTTCAAACCTTTATGTCGGTTTGAAAACTGGTTGGGGTCTTGGGGTTGCCATTACGTCATGTATTCTATCGTTTGCGATTTGGAAAGCCTTGCACACTCTTCTCCCAGGTATTTTCAAAACGGAAATGAGTATTCTTGAAAACAACTGTATGCAGTCGACGGCTTCATCTGCCGGATATTCGACGGGCGGAACAATGGTCTCTGCTATCGCGGCTTATTTGATGGTGACGGGCAGTCATATGCCATGGCCTGTGCTAGGTATGTGGACACTATTCCTTGCCGCACTTGGCGTGTTTATGGCGATCCCTTTAAAACGCCAAATGATCAATATTGAACAGCTGAAGTTTCCGAGTGGAATTGCGGCAGCAGAGACTTTGAAGAGTCTGCACGCCAAAGGAAGCGAGGCAAGTCGGAAGGCAAAAGCTTTAGGAGTGTCAGGCGCGATCGGTGCTCTTGTTGCATGGCTTCGCGATGCTGGACGGCCGTTTGCCATTCCAGGACACCTTGATATTCCGGGAGTACTCCGCGGGTTTCCTTTGTCCAAGTGGACGATCAGCTTTGAAATGAGCACGATCATGATTGCCGCCGGCTCCATCATTGGCTGGCGTGTAGCTTGGTCCCTCATGCTGGGAGCCTGTTTCAATTATCTCGTTCTTGCTCCGTGGATGGTTGAGCTGGGGGCTATTGATTCCGCAAAGCTTGGTTACCGGGCCATTGTGGGCTGGAGCACCTGGGCCGGCGCGAGCTTGATGGTGACAAGTGGTTTAACGGCGTTTGCCATGCAGTGGCGAACGGTTTTGCGTGCGTTTTCAGGTCTAACAAAGATCTTTTCAGGGACTTCATCCGCTAGTGAAGATCCGCTGAGTGCTGTGGAAGTTCCGGCTCACTGGTTCGCTATCGGTACATTGTTGTCCGGAGCGGGCTGTGTCTGGATTCTCTATACTTATTTTGACACAAGCGTTTGGATGGGGTGTCTTGCCGTTGCACTGACCTTCTTCCTCGGCATTGTTGCTTGCCGTGCCACGGGCGAATCCGACGTCACGCCCATTGGCGCGATGGGTAAAGTGACACAGCTATCATTTGGAGCGCTGGCTCCTGCGAATGTCTCTGCAAACCTGATGACGGCTGCCGTCACTGCTGGAGCCGCAGGATCTTCTGCGGATCTTTTGACTGACTTGAAGAGTGGGTACTTGCTGGGCGCTAATCCTCGTCGCCAATTCATCGCGCAGTTTTTAGGGATCTTTGCTGGAACTCTCGTCGTAGTTCCGGCGTTCTATTTGTTAGTACCTGATGCGGCCTCACTTGGAACAGATCAATGGCCTGCACCCGCAGCGCAAAGCTGGAAGGCTGTTGCAGACTTGCTGGCCAAAGGCGTGAATGCTCTTCACCCGACTGCGCAAGTAGGCATTTTGGTAGGTGGTATTGTCGGGATATTGCTTCCATTGACTGAAGCGTATACGCCGCCCAAAGTGAAGCGTTTTGTGCCATCAGCAACTGGTATTGGTCTATCCATGGTCATACCGTTTTTTAACTCCCTTGGCATGTTTATCGGAGCACTCATAGCTCTAGGTTTGGAGAAATTTAAGCCAAAGGTTGCCAGTGACTATATCGTTCCTGTTGCTTCGGGAATAATTGCTGGTGAATCGATCATGGGAATTGTTGTCGCTTTGTTGACGGCGCTTAAGGTTCTCTAAATGGACTTGATGACAATGCGATGCCTTAAATGTTTGTTCAGTTTGGGCCTTGCCGTTGTGTCTACGCAGAGTAGAGGGTCTGAGCTTGTTAAAAATGTTAGTATCCAGGCTGATTGCGATATCACAGGCCCTGATTTGAAAAGCTTCAAGTCAGTGAGTGCTGAAGACTGTGCTCGAAGTTGTCTTGATTTTTCTGAATGCCGCGGTTGGTCCCATATTTCTGGTTGGAATCGATGTTTTTTGAAAAAATCCGTCAAATTAAAAACCAATGTACGTATGTACGCTGGCCAGGTTGATCGATCAGGAAAAACTGCGAAGCTCGCAATTGAAGGCTGGCGGAAAGACGACTCGGGAAAAGATTTTAAACGAGTTGCACCCATACAGAGCCCAGATAACTGTAAAAATGCTTGCCTTGATGAAGCTCAATGCAAAGCGTTTGTCTTCATAGAAGGCTATAGCGTTTGCTGGCTTAAGAAGACAACTGGTCGCTTTGCCGATAAAGTTTTTTCCTGTGGACTTCCGACCCAGTAGATTAGTCCTGAAGTGTCGTGATTGTTTATTGCCCGCCAAGTTGTCAGATTGTTTTTGGTTATTCTACCCATCCTGAGATCTAATTTGCAGTTTTTCCCCCAGTGAAAACTTGTTGTCTTCGAAGTCGCCTTCATGGATTGTCGACATGATGGGGGTGACGGTAATGCTAGGTCAAAGATTTTTCTTGCGCATATTGATGGTGATTCTCGCTGCCTTGATTTTTTGGCTTATCAGACCGATTGAAAGCAGTGCTTTTGATGAGGGCCAGCGAGAAATAATATACGGCATAACGAGTGGCAACGGATACGCGACGAGTGACTTGTTGGCAGCCATTAAACCTCTCTCAAAGCCAGTCTGGACCCGGATTGTTTTTGATGAGGGGGTATCGGCAGAAGACTACGAGGCATCTACGCAAGCGATTCATGTCATTAGTCCCGTCATGGGACTGGTCGCCGATAGCTCTACCATGAAGTCGTACTCTGTCAGTGAGCATCGTCAGCGCTACAAATCTTATTTAGACAAACTATCAGGCTTCGTTGATCTATGGGAGATCGGTAACGAGGTAAATGGTTCTTGGACGGGCTCCACTGCGGAGGTTGTACTCAAGATCACGGATGCATTTAATCTCGCAAAATCGCGTCATCAAAAGACAGCTCTGACACTCTATTTTAATACACCATGTGATCCACACTCGGACCGGGAGATGTTTACATGGGCAAAAGATAATATTGAGAGCCCGATGAAAGATGAGCTTGATTACGTTTGGATCTCTTACTACGAAGATGACTGTCCTGGACCAGATCCGGATTGGAACGATGTATTTAAAAAACTGGGGGAGATCTTCCCCAAGTCAAAGTTAGGCTTTGGTGAGGTAGGCACAAATATCGCAGACCGCAAAGCGCGGGTTCTCAATCAATACTATTCATTAAGTCAACCCGGCAGGATCACCCACCCACGTTTTATGGGCGGGTATTTCTATTGGTACTTTTTTGAGGATATGGTGCCCGAGACAAAGCCGCTCTGGTCGGTGTTCAATAATCTGCTAAAATCGCTGCCCTAAAGTTATCAGTTTTCTTCGAGATCGTGCTCAGGGCTTTTGACTCTGAGGAGATCTCCCACTTCAAGTGGCGTATCTAATGTCATCAGGTAGTCGTATCCAGGCTTGGTGTCAGGCTGCGCTTGGTTATTGGTAGGATTAGCTAAATCAAGGGCCTGAACTTTAATTTTTGTAGTGACGCCTGGCCGCACCGCTTCAATTTCTTGTCCTAAGACAAACTTGTTACGAGCAGTTACCAAGTAGTGGCCTGGGCTGATGACGTCTTTTACAACGCCAGCCAAGACGTGGTTTTCATCGCTTTTACCGTCAAGACGCTGGGCATGGCGGTCCAGCTTCCCAAAGAAAAATCCTGTCGTGTAGCCGCGGTGGCGGTAGGTTTCAAGCTCTTCGATCCAATTTGGATCAACGGTGAACTGACCGGTTTTGTATTGATCGACTGCGGCTCGGTAAACATTCGTGGTCGTGGCTCCGTATAGGATCCCGCGGTTTCGACCTTCAATTTTCAATCCGGAAACGCCAGCCTCGATGATTTTATCAAGGAAGTCGATCGTGCAGAGGTCTTTGGAATTGTACATGTAGTTTCCAGTCTCATCTTCGTAGACCGGGTAGTAGACGCCAGGGCGCTTTTCTTCGACGAGCGCATATTTCCAGCGACAGCTGTTGGCACACATGCCGTGATTGGAGTCCCGCTGTGTCATGTAGCTCGACATCGTACAACGTCCCGAATAGGTCATGCACATGGCGCCGTGAACGAATACTTCAAGTTCCAGTTCTGGGACTTTGTCTTTAATCGCTTTGATCTCATCAAGGCCAAGCTCTCGTGCCAAGACAACGCGCTTTGCACCCATTTGATGAAACGTTTTTGCTGTCATCCAGTTTGCAGTGCTCGCCTGCGTGGATACATGGATTGGCAAGTTTGAGTGTTCTTTGACAAGTGACATGATGCCGATGTCGGCGACAATAACCGCGTCAACTTTGATGCTCTCAAGAAACTTAATAAAGTTAGGCAGACCCTTGACGTCGCGATTGTGAGCAATGATGTTGAGGGTCACGTAGACGCGTTTTCCAAGAGAGTGCGCGTATTGAACGCCTTCGCCGAGTGTCTCCATCGAGAAGTTTGCTGAACCAGCGCGTAAGTTAAATGCTTTTCCACCGAGATAAGCGGCATCAGCACCGTAACGCAGAACAGTTTTTAGTTTTTCAAGGTTGCCCGCTGGGGCTAGAAGCTCGATGCCGTGATTCATCGGGGAAATCTCCGTAAGTTCATTGAGTTGCAGGGTATACAGTGTGGCGAATATTTGTGCAACCGTCTTGCGCGCCTTGAGCTATAATGAATGTAAAAACAGCATGTTATAACAAAAACCCCAGTCGGGAGGGTTGACAAAATATCAAAGAGATCCAAAAATTTTATTTTGAGTCAATCATCCGGCGCGTTTATGTCACAAGGAGGCGATCATGATTAGCGTTTCCGGTCTGGTACGGGACTTTGGCGGGTTCCGCGCCGTCAAAGGGATAAGCTTTGAAGTCCCTAAAGGCCAAATTTTGGGTTTTTTGGGTCCGAATGGTGCTGGCAAGTCCACCACAATGAAGATGCTAACCTGCTTCATTGAGCCCACAAGTGGCACGGCCACAGTTGGTGGCAAGGATATCATCAAAGACTCCATCGCAGTCAGAAAGCAAATCGGCTACTTGCCGGAGAGCGCCCCCTCTTATGGTGAGATGACTGTAGTTGAATTTCTTAGTTTTGTTGCAGAAGTTCGCGGGATGTTTGGCGCGTCAGCATTGAAAGCTGCCGAAGCTATGCGAGAAACTTGTGATTTGGGAGCTGTATGGGATCAACCGATCGAAACTTTATCGAAAGGTTACCGTCAGCGTGTTGGCTTTGCGCAGGCGCTCATCCACGACCCTCCTGTGCTTATTTTGGATGAGCCAACTGATGGGCTGGATCCAAATCAAAAGCATGAAGTCCGCAAACTGATCAAAAGCATGGCCAATAATAAAACCATTATCCTCTCCACTCACATTCTCGAAGAAGTTGATGCGATTTGTGAACGTGCAGTGATCATTGCCAATGGATCTATTGTGGCTGATGCAACGCCAGGGGCTCTGCGTGAACGTAGCCGCTTCCACAACGCAGTCACCATGAAGGTAGCTCCAAGTGATCTTGAAAAAGCCCAAGCGATGCTCTCAGGCATCGGTGGGATCGGCAATGTTGAGGTGTTAGGCGGTGACCGCTCGACAATCAGAGTGTTCCCGAAAAAGGGTGAATCCATCGCATTGAAGATTTCAGAGCTTTCTAAGCAGCGAAATCTTGGCATCGAAGAGTTGCAGGTGGAGCAGGGTCGTCTGGATGAGGTGTTTCGATCGGTCACCAAGTCTGAAGTTAAGGCATCCAAGGATTGAGGGAGGATACCGTGGAAAATTTTGTACCGCTGTTTAGGCGAGAGTTTTTAGGATATTTCAGATCTCCAGTTGCTTACGTGTTTATAGTTATATTTCTTTTGGCATCTGTTGGGTGCACATTCTTTCTAGGTGGGTTGTTTGAAAGTGATCAGGCCTCGCTTGATCCGTTTTTTAACTACTTGCCATGGCTTTTTCTTGTGTTCGTACCGGCAGTTGGTATGCGTCTTTGGGCCGAGGAGCGGCGAAGTGGGACGATCGAAATTCTATTTACGCTTCCCGTGACCATGACCGAGGCTGTGCTTTCGAAATTTCTGGCAGGCTGGGCGTTTCTTGCAGTGGCGCTTTTTCTGACATTTCCACTTTGGTTGACCGTTAATTATCTTGGTAACCCTGACAATGGAGTGATTTTTGCTGGCTATGTCGGTTCTTTGTTGATGGCGGGAGCCTACCTGTCGGTTTCTTGCTTTACGTCATCGCTTTCGAAAAACCAGGTCATCAGTTTCGTTCTCGGAGTGGTGATCTGCTTTGTTCTGGTTTTGCTCGGATGGGGCGTGTTCACAGACCTGATGGCTAGCATCTTTCCGGCATGGTTGATCGATGTTGTCGCCGACGCTGGATTTATTACGCATTTTCAGTCTATCAGCCGAGGCCTTCTGGATAGCCGCGACATTATTTATTTCATTTCCGCCATCACAGTAGGATTGGCTCTCAATACGATGACATTAAATGCCCGTAAGGCAAGCTAAAGGGGGAGTAAGATGAATCGATTTAAGCAATTTACATCAACCGCCTCTGGCGTTGTTGTTTTGATCCTGGCTATTGTCAGTCTTAATTTTATAGCCTCGAAAATTAACTTTCGTTTTGATTTGACCCAAGACAAGGTGTTCAGTCTGAGCGACGGCACGAGAAGCCTCATTGGTAAATTGGACCGCGATGTTACGATTAAGCTCTTTTTTTCTCGTTCATTAAAAGAATTACCAGTGCCAGTTAAGACCTATGCAACGCGCGTAGAAGAGATTTTGCAGGAGTATAAAGCGGCAAGTAAGGGGCGTATTTCGATTGAAGTGATCGACCCTAAGCCGGATACAGACGATGAAGAATGGGCGCAAAAGTATGGAATCACCGGCGTGCGATTGCCTAAGGGTGACCAGATGTTTTTTGGTCTGGTATTTTTGATTGGCACTCAAGAAATGGCCATTCCCTATCTCGATCCTCGCCGGGAGGAGTTTCTCGAGTATGACATTGCTGAAGCGCTCATGAGCAAGGTTAAGAAAGACAGCGTTGCTGTCGGAGTTATGAGCTCGCTCACGGTCATCGGTAGCCCCAGCCCTGTGATGGGACCCCAGGGCCCCATCGATGAAACATGGGCTGTCGTGAATGATCTGAGACGCAATTTCCAGGTGAGCAAAGTTGAAGCTGACGCAAAAGAAATTCCATCTAGCCTCAAGGTGTTGATTGTTCTGCACCCCAAAGAGCTTCCAGAGCCTACTCTTTACGCGATTGATCAGTTTGTGATGAATGGCGGTAAGTTGATCGTCGGCGTTGATCCCATGTCGCGTACTGATTTGCAGCTTAATGCTAATGCGCAGAAGGTACCAGGCCAGACGCCAAAGATAGGCAGTGACCTGGAAAAATTGTTAGCGGCATGGGATGTGGAGTACGACAAGAATGTTCTTGTTGGTGACCAGTCTCTTGCTACGCAGATCAACGCTGGTGGACAGATGATTCGCTATCCGTTTTTTATGACGATCAACGAAAGCCTTTTGTCTCGGCAGTCTGTCATAACCGGGAAACTGAAGTCGATGTTAATTGCCGAGGGTGGTACAGTCTCTCATAAAGCAGGCGCAACCTCGAAATTTGAACCTTTGATCCAGTTGTCAAAAGATAGCGGGACCGCCAGTGCGGCGTCGGCTTTGTACACAAATCCGATCGATCTCTCTCGCTCATTAAAACCTGATGGTAAAGACCGATATTTGGCTGCAGCGGTGACCGGTCGGTTTAAGTCAGCGTTCTCGGCGGGAGCCCCTTCCGGCGTCTTTGGTGGAGCCAAACATAAGCCAGAAGCCGACGCAGATAACACCGTGGTCGTAATTGCCGATGTGGATTTGTTTTATGATCAGAATGCCGTGGATAAGTTTCGATTTGGCCCTCAGATCATGATTCGTCCGCGCAATGATAACTTAAACTTCTTGGTGAATGCCGTCGATTATCTGGGCGGTAGCGAAGATTTGATTGCTATTCGGTCTAAGGGCCGCATCGCGCGTCCTTTCACCCGTGTGGCGGAGATTCAAAAAGAGGCACAAAAGCGTTGGCAGGCAGAAGAAGAAGCGTTGACCCAGCAGATCAACGATTTGCAGAGGAAGCTGAACGAGATGCAAGCACAGCGCACCGATGGTAATCGTTTTGCCTTGAATGCGCAGCAGCAGGCAGAAATTTCAAAGTTCCGTGAGGATGAACGACGTGTTAAGAAACAGCGTCGCGAGGTCCGTAAAAATCTCCGTGATGACATTGAGCAGCTGGGCAGGCGGCTGATAGCGGTGAATATGCTATTTGTGCCCATAGCTGCAACTGGGCTAGGAGTGTCTGTATTTTATCGCCGCTCCCGTCGCTATCATTTAACTAAGAAGGGGGATCGTAAATGAATAAGAAGATTCTTCTAGGCACAGCTGCTCTAATTTTTGTGGCTGCAGCGCTATCGTTTTCGGACAAGCTGGCAAATAGACGTGACGAGCGAATTGGTAAGCCGATGGCCACCATCTCTTCGATCGTAGGCACGGATTCTATCCGCATTGCCAAAGGTGACAAAGAGCTACTACTAGTTACAGATAAAGATAGTGTTTGGCGGTTGGGATCAGACTCCGGTTTTCCAGCAGACGCGGCGAAAGTCAGTCGGCTCATTGATGACCTGACCAGGTCAGATGTTCAGATGTTAGTTTCTGATGCGAAAGAGCCTGCAGAGTCATTTGGCTTGGCCACCGCCACCGAGGTGACGCTGCGCAAGTCAGGCTCTGATGTTATAAGTTTTAAGCTTGCAGGCCAACGTGACCGTGGTGGTCTGTATATTGCGTTTGGCCGTGATCATCGTGTTTATCTCATTAATCAGCCCTTGGATGTTGTACCTGAGGAGTCTTCATGGGAGCTGAAGCGGCTCCTCAATGTGTCAGCTAATCAAATTCAAAGGCTTGAGTTTAAGCCTGATGCGGCAAGCGGAAAGAAAGCTGTCGTTCTTCTTCGTAACAAGGCTGAAGACGCTGTTAAAATTGAGACGTTACCAACGGGTGCGAAAGAGTCGTCTCAGACTAGAACCCATGAGGGCATCCTGTCTGCAGTTGATTATACAAAGCGTGAAGCGGGCTCATCGCCAGATGCCCAAAAAGCAATGGCTAAACCCTCAATGCTAATGGCGACGTTGTTTGATGGACGCAGCTTTGAAGTTAAGGTTGGGTCAACAGGGGGTGCCTCCAAACGCTACTTTATCTCGATAGTGGCAAAATCTGGCCAGCAAACCCCTTCTAAGGAAGCACAGGAGATCGATTGGATCAATTCAGTCATGCAAAGTCAGACTTTTGAGGTGTCTTCCATGGTTGCAGAACGCTTCCTTAAGGGCTTAGATGACATGGTTGAGAAAAAAGGATCAAAGAGCTGACGTAAAGAGTCCATGGTTCTATATCTTAAACTCTTTGCCACTCACATAGCCCCAGATATTGCCAAAAAAGCTGACTCGCCGATTTTCAACAGTGATGCCGGCGCCGTCACTGACGGCGTAGATGGGGTATTTCAATTTAAGACTCTGTTTTTTGAGTTCTCTTATGTATTCGGGTTCATGGGTGAAGTGGGGGAAGAATTCGAACTGGACCAGTCCTAGCGCGTCGAAATTGCGAAGTCCCACAGCGTTTTCGTCACGATCGAATTTTGGGAAGCTGGCACAGTTTATGGTTGGCGTCATGATGATAGAGCCTGCAGAAAGTCCAGCTAACACACCGCCCCGTGCGACGAATTGCATTAACAGACGATCAAAGTGATTTCTGCGGATCGATTTCAAGAAATAATACGTGTTGCCGCCGCTTAGATAGATCATGTCGGCTGTTTTTACAATTTTTTCGGCATCCCGGAGTGAATACGGCCGGTCTATATTGAACTGAAGAATATTTTTTACACCGTATTCGGCGTAGGTCTCTTTGACATACTCATATTCAAAGTCGGGGACATGATTAGCAGAGGGAATAAAGACGATTCGTGGATTTTTCTTGCCGGTCATTCGCATGGCGGCAGCGTCGATAGGTGCATTGGCCTCCGCGTAACCACTGTAGAGTACCAGTTTCATGAATGATCAGAGTCCGTGACGCATTTCATAGACGACGCGGCCAAGTGCTTTCAATATAGTCTCTGGTTTGCCAGAGAGCTTTTTCTGTGGGATGGTGGAGCGAACCACTCCTTTAATTTTTACCTCAGGGACTCTCACCTGGTCATTGATAAAGTTTGCGATAACGTCAAACAAGTCTTTGCGCTCAAGCTTTTTGCGCACTTTGATGAGGCGATCTCCCACATTACAGATCGCGTCACCTGTAATCCTGTCGCTGCGGTTTGTGATCGCAGAGCGGGCGGCCATGCGGCCCACAAGATTTTCACGATGGGATTCAGTTAATTTTGCGCAGGACTCGATCAAATCCATGTAACTATGTTGGAATCGCTCAGACCATATACGACGCACCAGAGTTGGGCGGGCATCGTTGCTTCCGCAGTAAGTTGACGCAATATGTGTCATAAATGTTTTTGTCGGCATAAGCTTCCATGTGGTGCTCAAGTGTGCAGGAAGCTCTCGTAGGATGTCACGCATCGAATAGAGTGCGTCTTTAGTAATGCCGTCAGCCACTCGGTAGTGCTGTTTTTGTTTGGTTTTACGCTCCCACCAACGGAACAGGCGCTCAAAATGAGTGACCTGACGAGAGCGTTTTGCTAGTAGCATTTCGGCCTCGTGCTTACTAAATCCCGTTTTTTCCAGGAGCATACGACGTCTGGCCTGGGTAAATGTCAAATCAAAGCGCCTGACTTCAGGGTGATTACGGAATCGATTGATTTCGATTTTTTTGCCGGTGTTCAAGAAATGCTCTATCTGAGCAAAAGTTTGTACGATGTAACGCGCTTGAGCTCGTTGTTCGGGTAAGCTAGTGGACCAGCGCTCGACATCGTCAAATTTGTACTCGTGGTGATAGAGACCAAATTGACGAATTGAGCCGTAGTCGATAATGCCGCCGTTGGCGAGTACATTGTCACCGTCCCACGCAAGCCAGCAGAAAATGTATTCGTTTTCAAAACGAGCAGCCATTTCCCCAAATGTATTACTGATTTGAGCGAGTAGTCGCTTGTAGCGGTTTTCACCCTTGGTCAGAGGTTTCCAATCTCCATTTTCAATCTCTCGATTGATAAAAAAGTCCACCGCGGCCCTAAGGCGTTGAAGGTTCCCTTGTTTTAGGTGATTAAAGAAATGACTCGGCCTTAATAGGTTCGTTCCGGCACGAACGTTAATACTCAAATTGCCGGGGAATTCGATCACACATAAAATACGTTCAGTGGGTGTCCCATTCTTATGCATGATTTCAGAAAAAATGGCTCCCGTCACACCATCGTCCAAATCGCTATAACCGCAGCCATAGCTGACACTAGGATCACCAGTTTGGAAGAATTTTTTGAAGATATGAGTCGCTGGACTTAGGCATGTTGCGCCTGTTCCGCAGCTTGTAATATCCCAAGTCTTGCCATTTCCGCGCCAAACACCATTCCACAGGCTTCGTCCATCGCCGCTGGTTATGCCCGTTTTGCCGGGATGCTGGAGTTGAAGATACCTTGTTGCCATGTAGTGGTAAGGCTTGATTTCGTTTTGGGGAATTTTAACGCCGTTAATCAAGTCGTATTCGTTGATAATTTGAATCGCGAACGTTTCGAGTACCTGTGCTTCTAATTGCGGATTGATTACGTGCGGGTGATCGAACGAAAGAAGTCCCATTTCTTTTGCTAGGTCGAAGTTGAACCAAGCGATTTTTCCATTCTTACGCTGGCGTGCTCGATAGAGTACATGAGATCCTGGGACCTCCGTTTGCCAGGGGTGACGTCCATCAATGGTTGCAAAACCAGAGTAATCGTAGGTCGTGCGACTTAAATCCCTCGCGCTTTGATGGCGAACCGTCATTTTCAGGGCACCTCCTCATTGTTCATCTTTGTCACTATTCGGATGAAGGCTGTAAGACTTTAGCCTTTATGGGGGGTTGCAGGGGTTTGTGGACATAGGTAAAAAATGACCAAGATCATGGAAGGCTTGTTGCTCAATATTTACAGGCTTTTGTGTGAATTTTTAAGGCAGCATGGTCATGATATTTTATTTGTTCGCGGTTGCGTGTTAGCGTCAATTTTGGGTTCAATAGCGGGGATATGGTCGCTATTGTCGCTGACCTGGCTTGTTTACTGGAAACCATAGAAGGTAGGAGAGACGTTATGGGCGTTAAGATATCGGGAGAGTATCTGGGAGGTCTCGCCATGGAGATGACGCACGAGTTGTCTTCAACCAAGTTATCAACGGATCCTCCGCTAGACAATGGCGGCGAAGGAAAAAGTTTTTCTCCAACGGACTTGGTAGCAACGGCCCTTGGATCGTGCATGATGAGTGTCATGGCGATCCATGCCCGTAAACATAAAATTAGTCTATATGGTATGGCATGCCACGTTGAAAAGCATATGAGCCAAGATTTGCCTAGGCGCATCAGCGCACTTGATGTTGTGATCACCATGCCAAAGCATCTTGCGGAATCTCAGCGTCATGAGCTTGAAGCAATTGCTAACGGATGTCCTGTCATTCAAAGTATCAGCCCCGCTATTACGTTAAATAAAAAGTATCTATATGAGGCGTGACTATGATTAAGGCTGCGGCTCGCGTTGGCTCACTCGAACAAGCTTTTGCACTGATTTCGTCGGGATCTACGGTTGTCACGGCAATGGCTGCAGCTGAACCACAGCTGTTCTGGTCGAATTTTCATACCCACGCCACAGATCATCGAGATTTGCGGGTGTTCTGTGCCAATCCCAGTCGCCCTTGGCCATGTATCGCTGATGATTCGATGCGAGAGCATGTGGAATTTATTGTCATGTTCATGACTGGTGCCATTCGCAAGCTTCAGGGAAGAGGTTTTGTTCATTACATGCCCCAGCATCTGTCTCGGTGGGCTCAGAACCTCAAAGAACGGACTGGCGGGATTGATCTGTTCTGGGGGTCATGTTCTCCACCCGACAAGCGCGGATTTGTAAGCTTGGGTACCTCCAATTGTTATGAGTCTGAGGTTTTGCGTGCGGCGCGTCACGTTGTTCTTGAGGTCAATCCAGCAATGCCGCCCACGTTTGGTGGTACAGAGGTTGCTCTCGACGAGGTCGACCTGCTAGTTGAGTCAGATCATCCATTGCCTGAGGTTGCACCAGCCGCCTTTGGCGCGCTTGAGGAAAAAATAGCCTCTTTTGTGGTTGATCTCATTCCCGATGGCGCCACATTGCAGCTCGGTATCGGAGGCATTCCCAATGCGGTTGGCAAGCACCTTAAAGATAAAAAAAATCTTGGCGTACACACAGAAATGATCAATGACGCGTTTATGGACCTTTATATGAACGGGGTGATTACTGGACGCGAGAAAACTATATGGCCCAGAAAAATTGTCGGTGCTTTTGCCTACGGGAGTCGTGCGCTTTATGATTTTGTGAAAGAAAATCCAATTGTCGAAATTCATCCGGCATCTGTTATTAATGACCCCTACCGGATTGGCCGTAATCACAAGATGATTTCACTTAACGCTGCTGTCGAAGTTGATTTGACGGGGCAGGTTTGCAGTGAGTCTGTCGGTCATGTTGAATTGAGCGGCGTTGGCGGTGCTTTTGATACTCACGTAGGGGCTCAGAGAAGCAATGGCGGTCGCGGGATCATTGCTTTGGCATCAACGATGAAAAATGGGACGCGCAGTAAAATTGTCAGCACCCTGCAACCCGGAGCCAAAGTGAGTATATCGCGTAACGATATCGATACGATTGTTACCGAACACGGGGTCGCCCAGCTCAAGGGCAAAACTGTACCAGAACGTATCAAGCAAATGATTCAAATCGCACATCCTCAGTTCAGGGAAAGCCTTCTGCAGGAAGCGCGTCAATTATCATACATTTAATTCGCGGCTAGTCTTTCAACGCTTTGACAGCGGTTTCTACCAAAGACTCAATTGAGTGCATCGGGGCAACAACTATCCTATCAAAATGCCCCTCGGCAAATGACGCTGTTGTTTGTCCGATGCAGCAAGCTGTCAGTTCCTGGCGAAGACGATTTTCTGAAGGGTTTAGCGACCGCGCGAACCCGTCGATCGCTGACGGACTTGCAAAGCAAACGATACCCTCAAGAGATTGAATGTATCGTTCAATGTCATCATCATCAGGCATTTTTCCATGTGGAAGATGCAGGGCTTTCTCCGTGGCATAGACCGCCAATGGCTCAACATGAATGTCGTAGCGACTGAGATGGCCAGCGATGTCAAAGCTTGGTTCCTTTGAACATGGCCAGGCAACGTCTGTTCCCGGTCTCAGATTTTGCGCCATCCACTCAGTTATTTGTTCTGCATTTGTAACACCCGTTGGTACTTCGGCATTGATTTTAAACGCCTTCAAAGCCTCCTTGGTTCCGGGGCCAACGGCTAAAACGCCCTCGCTGGAACGCATTAGATTAAACAGGGCTGGATGGCGAGCTGCGTATCGTACCGCGTTACCGCTGGTGAATATAAAAATTTGGGGTTTTCGTTTCGGAAATTTTACGGTCAATCCTGTCATGGCAATGCACGGCAGGTGCAGCACGTCGACATCCGTGGCATCCAGGATCGGTTTGTCATGATCCCAATCGTCGGCAGACCTTGTCCAGATCAATAGCGCCATGGGCAATTAGCTCCATACCATCGACTACTCGTTTTATCATTTGCGCAACACTTCATTATGCAACGGTCCTCATTAACCTTCAAATCCGATCTTTAAGACCCAGAGATGCAAGAACATCGTTTGCGCCATTTTTACGCAGACCTTCAATCAATGTGTCTTCTGCTACCTTGGCTAGATTCGTTGTGGTTGTCGAGATCCTGCACTCTGCTCTAGCCAAGGAGGCACCATCTGCTGCTAACACAATTGCGCGGGCCATTAGAAATGGCTGCGCCCCTGCGCCCATTGTTACAAGGCATCCGAATGGCATGGTACAATCTCCCCCAAGCCGCGCTAACACTGAACGTTCAATATCAACAGCAAGCCTCGTGTGGGCGCATTGCAGTTTCGACACAATAGTAAGGGCAGGGCCATCAGCTAGGGTTTCGATCGCCAAGGCGCCCTGTCCCGCGCAGGGGATAAACCAGGATGGGTCTAATCGAAACGCGGGTAGGGACGTCAGCCCGAGGCGTTCCAAGGATGCCTCGGCCAGAATAATGCCATCCCATGTGATCTCGGATTCAAGTTTCTTTAATCTTGTATCCACGTTGCCGCGGATAGGAATCGTTTTGATTTCTGGACAATCTGCTTTCAAAATAGCTTGCCGACGTAAGCTCGAGGTCGCAAGCGTCAGAGGGCCTAGCGTTCGCAGGGTTTGTGCATTAAAAACTTGCCTGTGGGCTAATCCATGTTTTTCGGCAATCCCAGAGCGAAAAACTATAACATCTGCGGACTCATTGCGCTTCAAAACTGCAGCGAGGGAAAAACCTGAGGGTATTTTGGCTGGCATATCCTTTAGGCTGTGCACGGCAAGGTGTGCAGCACCTTTGCTCATAGCTTCTTCAAGTTCCTTGATAAAAAGCCCTTTACCACCGATCTCATGTAAAAAACGATCTTGAACAATATCACCGGTGGTTTTCCAAGTTTGAATGCTGACGTCCGCACCTAACTTACGGACGAGCTCAGCAACGTAATTGGCCTGCCAGAGTGCCAGCGTGCTTCCTCTTGATGCCAAGATGAGGGATTGCCTGATTTGCTCGACGGATTGAGTGGACTGGGTCATGGACGGATGTCCTTGCCAAAGATAGACTGAAGCGCTTGGCTGATGTCTCGAGCTTCCTCTGGTGAGGCCTTTTTTAAAGATTGCGCGATATCACCCGTAACTCGCGAGGAGACCGCTTCCACGAAGCCCTCTATGGCTTCCCGCTGCTTATCGGAGAGGTTGGCAAAAATATCTTTGCTAAAGGTTTTTGCAGCCTCGCGAGTGATGAGGTCACTCATGTAGCGAGCCGAATCGGAAATAACGGGAGCCACTTCTCGATGGGTTAACCACTCTGCGAAAGACTCCACACCGGACGTTAAAATATCTGTCGCCTGTTTCAGAGCGTCTTTTCTTTTTTCCAGGTGCCCATCAACAACAGACTTAAGATCATCAATGTCAAACAAATATGCCTCAGAAACATCTGCAACGGATGGATGGATGTCTCGCGGTAAAGCGATATCAATGAGAAAGAGTGGCTTGTCACTTCGCTCTTCCACAGCCTTTTGTACCATCGCGGTATCTACGAGATACGCGGGTGAGCTGGTCGCGCTGATCACCACATCGGCACGCGCTATTAGATGAGGCAAACTATCTAGGCTGTGATGTTCTCCAACTCCGAGGTGCTCGGTCAGCTCAAATGCTTTTTGACGACTTCGATTGGCGATAGCGAGAGACCTAGGTTTATAGGTGGCGATGTATTCAGCAGCGACCCGAGCCATTTCTCCGGCGCCGATAATCAAAAAATTGAGCGTTGATAAATCACTAGACGCTCGTTTTGCTAAATCTACGGCCGCGTGGGAGATGCTCACTTTATGGCGCCCGATTTCTGTGTTTGTGCGAATATTTTTTGCCGTAGCGAGTGCTGCTTGGGACAGTCTGTCCAGCATCGGGCCAAAGGTTCCGGAGCTTTTAGCAAGATTCATAGCGTCTTTGAATTGTCCTGTGATTTGGGTTTCACCAGGGACAAGAGAGTCCAAACTCGATGCAACCTTAAACGTGTGACGAATCGCATCAAGACCAGTCAGAGTGTAAACGGGAAAGGGATCTGTTTGATAAACTGCCGCCTGGCGGTTGCCTGCGATTTCATGGACGGCAGCGTAAATGTCTCTTAACGCTGTTTGAGCCGCAGCATGGTCTCCAGCGAGGACACCAAACACCTCACAGCGATTGCATGTCGATAAAACCGCCAGTTCTCGCAGGGAGAAGCGTTGTGCTGCTGTTGCGAGAACGGCCGAAATTTGATCGGGGCTTAAATAAAAAGACTCGCGCGTACTGATGGGGGCAGTTCTGTGATTATTGCCAACACAAAAAAACAGAAACGGCTGTTGATCGGACATAGATTTAATTTGGGTGACGTTCATAGAGGTCTCCACGGCGCCACAAATATCAAACCAAACCAACTCACAGCCAGCAAAGCAAAACCGATTAAACTCAGCCTCGCTACTCGCTGCGGCCTATAACTTAGGATACCCTTGAGTGCTAAGATGGACAGGTACCATAGCCACACAAGGACGGCCCAAATAACCTTTGGCATGATATTCATTTCACTGGGGACTGACCCAACCAGAAAGTACAAAGCTCCACTTACAAGCCCCAAACTGATGAAGGCAAAGCCGATCCAAAGAGCAATGTTCAGCGCATTGGTTAAATTTGAAATCGCCGGGAAGCTTTGCGGCAGATCAGTTAACTGCCGTTTTTTTAATTTTTTATCGAGCCAGATAAAGAGCAAACTGATACCGCAAGCCACCACGGCGAAAGACTGACCGATGATCGCGGATGCTACGTGTATCCTCATGGCAGGCCCTAGGTCGTGGCTAACTGATGGTGAGGATATGGGGCTAAAAAAAATGCCGTACATTAAGGTTAGTGCAATGACGGGAGCAGTAAAAGCTCCTACGATTTCCAAGTGCCAAACAAACCAGCTGATAATTGTGGCCCAACAAACGGCCGAGGCAAAAAGATAGGAGCTGGTTTGTGTTTTCAACGCAAGCACGGTCGCAGACAAGGTTCCGACTAAAAACATCAGATAACCGAGACGTGAAAAGAGTCGATGCTTACGGGTTTCTTTAAAGCCTAAGGCCAACAAACCAGAGGTCACAAGAAATGCTGCTAACGAAACCACGGAAAATACTGCTGAATCGTTCATTTAGTCCCTGGGCCCGGTTGCAATTAATTGGGCTTTAATTTCGATGCCCAAGTATGTAAGGAGTGGCATTAGATCGCAATAAAAAGTATATAGAATCATCCGTTGTTAATGGAGCCAGGGCAGAGTGCTCTGGCTACATAAAAAGCAGTAGGGCATAATGCAACTGTCTGAAATCAATGAGTATTTTAATTCCGCTGGGCTTTGGCAGCCTGGTAGTTGGCGCCATTTTTCGGCCTCTCAGCAGCCCGATTGGGTTGATCAGTCGTCTTTAGCCGCTGTTACTGAGCAGCTAGGCAAGCTGCCAGGCTTGGTTGGCGCCCGGGAAATTGAAGCTCTTAAGGGGCAGGTCGCTGAGGCTGGTCTAGGCCGGCGTTTTATTCTCCAAGCAGGAGATTGCGCGGAGCGCTTCCAGGATTGTCGCGAGGATGTGATCGCCGACAAGATGCGCATCATCTTGCAGATGGCTTTAGTGATTGGGTTTGCTGGACGACGTCCCGTTGTCCCAGTGGGGCGCATGGCCGGTCAGTATGCTAAGCCGCGCAGTGAGCCCTATGAGCGTTTACCAGATGGTGCAATGATCCCCATCTTTCGCGGGGAATCGGTGAATTCATTTGGAACAGACCTGAAGTCGCGTCAGTCAGATCCACTTCGGTTACTTCAAGCTTATCATTGTTCCAGTGCGACGTTGAATTTCATTCGGACACTGATGGGCAATGGGTTCGGTGCTATGCACAACCTTGACTCTTGGGATCTCGAAACGATGCCTAAAGGCGCTTACTGGAAGCGCTATGATCAGATTGTTTCAGGCTTGCGTGACGCCATGTCTTTTATTTCAGACGTTGCTACCGCCTCTGGTGGAGGTAACGAGCAGGCTGCCAGTGGGCAAGGGTTTAAGCATTTTTTTGTGTCTCATGAGGCCCTTCTATTGCCTTACGAGGAATCACTTACGCGCTTCATTCCTGAAATGGGACGATACTATAATTTAAGCGCTCACATGCTTTGGATTGGCGATCGAACTCGCTCTGTGGATGGTGCGCATGTGGAGTATTGCCGAGGCGTTGGAAATCCTGTTGGCATCAAAGTTGGCTCTGTTACGGATGCAAAAGATTTGATTGACGTCATATCAAGAATCAATCCTCACAATGAGGCCGGAAAGATCACGCTCATCACGCGATTTGGAGCAAGCTCTGTTAGAAAATCTTTGCCGGCTCTTATCCGGGCTGTGAATCAGTCAGGACTGTCTGTGACCTGGAGTGTCGATCCTATGCACGGCAATACCGAGCGCCTGCTAGATGGTCGTAAGACGCGTCGATTTGAGGCAATTGTCGATGAAATCCATGGCAGCTTTGAAGCTCACAGAGACTGTGGTTCGACTTTGGGCGGGATTCACCTTGAGCTCACATCCGAGTCTGTGACGGAGTGCACCGGAGGCACAGCAGGAATCACGGAATCTATGCTTGGTGAACGTTATGAAACCTGGTGTGACCCTCGGTTGAACGGCTCCCAGAGTTTAGAAGTCGCATTTATGGCCGCGGCCTGCCTTCGCCGCGAATATAATCGCCATCTGATTTAAAAGACAAACTCGGGTTTTGTTCAGAAGACTGTTAGGACGGCCGCTGCAAATTCGCCGTCTGTTTCCAACTGCCTTGTGGTTTGCGATCAATCTGCATTTTTTGTGCAGGTTGTTTTATTTCGAACGGTTTTTCGCAATTGTGAATTATTGATCTAAAATAATTAACCGTCGAGGGCAGCCAGTTCCTCTCATGGAACCGTCTGCCCTCGAAGTTACAGCTTACGAAGCGACTGGGGTTAACAAAGGCGCGTTATGGCACCAATGCTGGTAATCCATTATATTGCTGCGCCATCGCCATCATCACAATCGACATGAGGATCTGAGTATTTGCGCCTTGAGAGTTTGCCGAGATGACTTGTGCATACTGTGGCAACAGTGAGATTAGTTGACCAGGATTAGAGATATTCGTCATCCCCATGATCTGGGCCACATTGATTGCTGTTGGCAGCTGTCCTGGCAAAGTTGTCGTGATTCCGCTGATATTAACGGGAATGAGCTGGCTCAGGCATTGATTTGTATTGAGTGCTATGCCTGCCATCCCAACAAGCTGCGGCACATTCATGGTTTGGATAGCAATCACCAGCGTTAGAATATTGGTCATGTTTAGCTGCATACCGTTTTGCGCCATGGACGCGTTCTGCAGAAGCGTCAGAAGGCTTAACGCGCCTTGAGCATTGGGTAAGGATAAGCCGCTTTGGAAAATATTTGGCTGCATCCCGGGTAATACGCAGTTCATAGCGGTAAATAATGTGCCAGGAAAACTACCCAGTAGGTTGTTAAATCCTCCGATAGCGCCCAAGCCAGGTAGGGTTGGAAGTATTCCTGCAAGATTTGGCAAAGGTTTGATCACTGGGGCTGAAGGTGTGACGATGCTTGGAACTGGCAAGGTTGGCAGCACTGGTTTTCCACTAATAGTGGCTGCACCTTTACCTAAAGCTGTTTGCAACAGGGCTGCGGCATCCTGGGGTTGGCCGCTTGAATAAGCGATACCTTTGGCGAAGCCTAGAACCTGCGACGACGACGTAGGATACATAATGTCAGCTTTGTTGTCAGTGTGGTCTAGACCAAATGAATGCCCAGCTTCATGGGCAATTGTTTGCGCAATAGTTTCGAGGTCTCGATTTCCCATGAATACGAAAGCGATGTCGTTGGGGTTGGCGTTTGCAACGTCAAATGGTGCAATTCCTGCAACCGAAGCGCCTCCTGGGCATCCAAGGTTTGCGTAGCTTCCTCCCACATGGACGGTAGTAAAGTCGCCAGTTGTCGGAAGTTGTGGCGTGACCTTTAAGTTGACGCCGGCATTTGAAAAGTATTCGGCGACTTTATTTAAGACGGCTTCTTGATCAGGCATCGAAAGACCCGATGCAGGAATGCTTACGGAGTCCTTGCAGGGTAAGAAACTTTGCGCCTTGCTATAGCCTTGCTTGACGGAGGCTCCAGCAAAATTCACGAAAAGCACCTGCTGCTGCGGCGTAGACAATGCTCCTGACTGAGCTAATTGCATACGATCGGCTAGAAGTGAATCGTAATAAGCTTTAGGGGGCTCCACGATTTTGTCGCGCCCATGCACTCCAGCTGCGTCATCACTACCGAGTCGGCTTGCCGGCTCAGATCCACATGACGACAGCGTGAAGCTACCCGTGAGACCTAGGCATAGGATAAAATGCCTGACCAAACTCTGGGCCAAAAAGGCCTGTGACTTGCGATTCATAGCGGTTCCTCCAAAAGTGCATGCGCAAAACGCACGCGGTTGGCCCATCGCAGGGCTGCAGGGGCTTCGGAGGAAACTTTAAAATTATGAGTTAAAAATACAAGAGCCCGATAAAATTGAGTTTTATCTGCAGACTTCGAGAAATATTTAATAGGGGTAAGGTATCCGACAGAGGATTTCTTAGTTTAGATAGGGGTTTTGTGAAAGGGGTGGAACTGTTGCTGCTGATCCGCGCCCAATTCCCATTGTCTCAGTAATCTTGGACCACATTTCTGACCACGGCGTGTTAAAAATCAACTCGCGGTCAATCGGGTGGAGAAGCCAAGCACCGGCTCGAATCTCGTCATCTAGCTGACCTGGGCCCCAGCCGGCGTATCCCACCAGGAAACGGTACGGATTGAGAATATCGTGAATGAGCTCGCCAGTGGCTCGCTCCTTGATCGTTCGCTCGCTCTCGTCAATCAGGGAGTCAAGAACGCGTCCAGACGTACTGAGAAAGATGTCCTGGCCAATTTCGGTATCACCATCAGCCGGCTTTCTAGAGTGGAGGATGATGGCAGTACCAGTATCTACAGGACCACCGTACCACGCTGGTATTGCAGGTGAGACATCCCGGTCAATCACGTTAATCATGGCCTTAAGAGGGACCGTGCTCGGACGATTGAGCACGAAACCGACCGCTCCCTCGCTGTTGTGTTCAGCGAGAAGCATGACAGTTCGTGAGAAATTGCTGTCCAGCATGCTAGGCATAGCCACAAGCAAGCATGGCGCCGAAACGTTTGTAATCATCCTTGATCACCGTGCCGTTTGGACCGTCGTGCGATGATGATTAACACCACCGCCCTTGGGTTTGTTATCTCATCTTAATACAAAACTATAAATCTTTGCTCCCGGCCAGCTTACGGGATGATTCCGACCTCGGTCAAGATAATCTTTTGTTATGAAAAAAATATCCTGCGTCATTTTGTTTTTTTGTATAAACTTGTGCCTTAGAATTAAGCAATGTAAATGTTCTGTTTGGCAGCCGAAAAGCCAGGGTTGGATTTATGACGGCGAATTTTTTGTTGTGTTTAATAGTGGCGATAAGCTTCATCGATGCTGCAGAGGCAAGTGACGTGTTCCAGCGAATGGGTCGTTATACATCGTCTGAAGGGGAGTCACGTTCACTTTTGAAAATTTCAGGTCGCGTGGACGCTCCGCATGCGATGTCTGGCAACCTGCAAACGTCCTTTAGTATTTCAGCAAGTTCGGAACTCGCTTCCTTTGAGGGGCAAGCGGTTACAGAGAACGACTACATCAAGAAAAATTTTACGTCTCGCCGCAAGACAGATAGTTCAATGGATGGGGGAATCGATTGGATTTATGGTAAGAGGTCCGAGGTCTCAATTGGGGCTAGTCGTTTATCCGACTCGGTGACAGTCAGTCAAGGTGTTCGTGGAAGCTTTGGTCAATGGCTCTTTGGCGATCAATTGCGAGTGGGGTTTTCAGCCCAGAGACTATCGACAACCAGGCCAGGAGCAACACCTCTTGATAAGGATGCAGTGACATTGACCCCGAGCTCAAGGCTTGACACCACGGCTTACGGTACATCATTTAAGAGCATTCTCAATCCCACAACAATCGTCACAGCCGACGTTGCATCTGTACGGAGCACAGATAGGCCGCCACTTCAATCCTACGCTGCTGGATTAAAACAGTTTTTTCCAGACTGTGCCTGCGCGGTGCATGCAGATGCAGGAAGAGTGATTAATTTAGGAAAACTGTCTACAAGTATGACGACCGGTGAACTTACTGCAGTCCAATGGAGTTTGGCTTATTTACAAACGTTTCCAGGGCAGCTGCACGGACGCCTTGGTTATCGGTATGCTCGCGAGGATGAATTTACGCGAGCCTACCAAGACCACTTGGTTTTTGGCGCAGATAGCTATTCGGGCGCTTTGTCAAAAGACGTTGTTGGATTACTTCAGCAGCCTGTGACGCTGGACCTGGCGATGACGCGCTATATTCATAATAGCGCAGGCTCTGCCACTACAGTGGAAATGGGCGCCGGGGTCAAATTTTAAGGATGAATTGGCGGTTTCGGTATGAAGCACTTAGGACAGGTTAAGCTTATCGTGGTGATGGCAAGTGTTGTTGCGGCAACAGCCGGATGTCGTGCCATCAAACCATACGAAAAAGAATATTTGGTCCATCCTTTGATGGACGACGCCAGTGTCGAGCGTTTGAAAGGGCCATTTGGCCAATCTAAACGCTCCAAAGAAAAGCTGTCCTCATTGGGGTCCCAGTCTTCGACATCTTGCCCAACCTGTGGAGGCTAAAGTCCATGAACAGTACTCTCAGGATCTCTGGATTTTTACTTTCAGTTTTGATGTGGGCCTCTTGTGCAGCAAAGCTTCCTAGGGAAGTGACATTGAAGCGACCCGTTGGTTCTGAGACTAGAATCGATCTCTCTCAGGTCAACCTAACCAGGCTTGGCGATGGTGCTTCGGTAAATATTGGCGCCTATATGGAAGAGCGCGGACTTGAGTGGTTAGCTTTAACCTTTGGCAGTAAGTCGTGTGGTGCATGTATGGAAAAGGCACGATTCTTTCAGGCCAATCTTGTCGGCAATGGATACGGTCTTCTCGGCGAGCGCGCTCAAGGTCGGTTTGAGTTGATTGGAGTGACGACGGATCCAGCAAGTGACCGGGACGAGCTCCTCGCTCTTATCGAAGATAGTGGTCTCAATCATATAGTTTGGTCTGATCCCGCCCCGGTTAAAGATAAGATGATGATGAAGTATTTTCAGCCTTCGGGCATGGATTTTAGTGTGCCGTTAACCGTTATGCTATCCCGCGAAGGGCTGCTCTGGCGAGTGTCAAGTAAAGACAAGCTGACGCCTGCTGAGATTATCCAAAAGATTGCTACGACAATTGATGCAAATGCCTTACCTCCAAATCCTCCGCCACCTGTGCCACCAGGAGATGATGAGCAGGCTGATAACCGTCCACTACTTGCAAAGGAGAGACCGAACCGTTTAGATCAGGTTCCGGTGCGATCCTGCGGGGATCGACGCGAAGTTCTGCTCGGACAGGAACTCCCCCCGGTAGATGGAGCGTTACGTGCTGTGCTTGTTTATTCTGGTCGATGCGATGAGCAGGATGCGTGTGTGGATGCTCGACAAGCTGTCAGGTCGTGGCAGGCGCGGTGCTCCATTGGATTTTCAGCGAGTTGTGATCTGCGAGAGCTCTCAATTGATGATGAAAGTGCCTGCGCGTGGGATCAAACGATGTTAGGCGGCCGGGAGTTTTTTGATGTGTTTGCTGATCACTTCTCTTGGAGCTACACACCATTTTCAGCGGGACCCGGTCGATTAAAGCTACCTGACGTAAAAGGTCCCTTAACTCTGGTTTTTGATGCCCAAGGTCGTCTCGTTTTTTCCCGAGAGGGGGCTATTGGCGAGGATTTGGATCAACAGATGCGTGACAACAGGTTGTCCCAACGAATACCTGGACCAAGATTCGGAGTCATGTACGAGGATAGTTTTTCTGCTCATAAGATTCTTCCAACAAGGTCTACATTTGATCGTCTCCGGTTAAGGTCAAAATACACAATGATCATGTTCTGGAATACCTGGTGTTCAAGCTGCACAGATGAGATCGAAGAATGGCATCGGGAGCAGGACTCTGCATATGTGTATTGCAAGTCCCATCCCGATTTTTGCCAAGTCCTCGCTTTAGAAACTGGTCGCGCCGATTCGGGCCTCTCCTCGGCGGATTATCTTCGTGGATTGGTGAGTGGCAACGATGACTTTGATGGTTGGATTGCGCGCCGTTGGACAATTCCTCTTGCGGTAGAACTTGAAACATCTGATGACGATCCTGCTCCGCTAGGGTGGTTCGCCGGATGGGTCAGGGCACGCTTTGGCTCGAGTGAGCCGCGAACGGTTCTTTATGATGTTGAAGGCAAGGTGGTTAACACTTGGCGCAGTTTGCCCGGTGAGCATGGTCCGCGCGATACTCTGAAAAAACTTTTTGAGACTGAGCGAAACGTAAGGTGATTTTTGTTGGGAGAAAAGATGATGAATGTCGTAATCAAGATGTTAGGTTGTGCTATTGGAGGTTTGCTGATCTCGCAATCAGCGCTGGCAGTGAAGGTTGGCGATGTTCTACCGAAGCTTACAGTTAAAGCGGGTGACGGAACCATGGCTCAGCCATGGAGCGGAAAGCCAGCACTTATCAACTTTTGGGCTACCTGGTGTGAGTCCTGCAAGGTTGAGCTGAAGGAGATGGCCGACGAGTTGAAGAAAAAACCTGATTCGGCCGCCGTCGTATTTGTCAGTTTAGATAAGGAGTCAGCAAAGGCTAAAGACTGGATGGCGCGTGAATTTAAGGACCAATCAGCGATGGTTGAAAATCTTTTCTACGATGAGTCGTTTAAACTCGCAGACACTCTTGGAGTTGAGAGTTTTCCGATGACGCTGGTGGTTGATGCTCAGGGAAAGGTCCTAAAGATTCAAGATGGGTTTAAAGAAGGGACTGGATCGACGGCGGCACTTTTTGACGAATTAAGGGCTGCTGCCTCGAAAAAATGACTTCATCAGGTATCTCATAGAAAAAGCCCCCGGCCGTTGGACCGAGGGCTTTTTGTTTCAAAAGAAGAAGCTAATTAGATGCCTGAGGTCTTCACTTTTGCAGAGTCACCCCGGAACTGGTAAACCGTGTTCATTTCGGAGTGCTTCATGACTGTTTCAACTTTGAATTTTGCTTGAAGAGCGATCATGGCAACCGGATCTTCCGATGTGCCGCCGTTGAGGACAGTCACATTATCAACATTGTAATTAACGGTGTATCCCCACAGAACGTCTACGTTGCTCGGCAGAATGGTGACCGTCTCAAGATATTTGCCCTTGCCATTATAGTTTCCGCCAAACTGGTGAACCGCTGTCAACGTGACATCGTAAACAGTCATCCCAAAACCGTTTGTTCCCCAAAGGCGAACGCTCTGGCTTTGTAGGTCAGAGAAACCAGCAAGCCCAGCGCTGGTTGTCATCCCTTGTGGGAGTGCATTTGCAAAGTTATACTTGATGTTGACGACGGGGCGGTTCGCCGCGATCACTTCCCAGGTTTTCTTTCCTAGGTTGATGATTTGGTCGAGCGAAACGACTTCATCACTGAATGCTGATGCTTGTGGGTAAACGTTGATGCGGTCAATCAGTGCGAACGCGTCGGCAGGAGTATCGACAACCTCAAGATGCATGGTGATGGTGTCAGCTTCGTTGGAAGCGAGAGCCATGCTGGATGCTGCCATAGAGATGGATGCCAGTAATGCGAATGCTTTCATTCATTCCTCCCGATATTGCCTCAGACGTAGAGGCGATTTGGTTAACCTTTCAAGAGCATAGTCTTGAAGGGTAGGTTCCCAATCAGGGACCCTCACTTTTTGGCCGACTGACCGGTCAATGAGCTGGGCAGAGGTTTAGAGATTTACTAATATAAAGTCAATAAACAAATTCATCGGGTTATAAATGTCTGCCCAATAATTACGCATAGTTAGGGTTCTTCTTTTATGAATTTATTTTAAAGCTTATAATGATCATCTGTTGGTTTGCTTGCTAGACAAGGGATTGCGGGAGTTTTGTGAAGATTTTACTGATTCAACTAAGGCAGCTTGGCGATATTTTACTGACCACGCCTGTGATTCGAGCTTTGCATGAACATGACACAAATGTAGTCGTTGATGTGCTGACTTATCCGATGGGTAAACTCATCATCCCGGGCAATCCTCTTGTACATCGTCATATTGTGGCGCCTCAGAAAGGCGTACTCGAGTCTTTACGATTTGTGCGTGAGCTGCAGAAATATCGCTACGACGCTGTTATTGACTTTATGTCGACTCCGCGCAGTGCGGTGATGGCTCGACTAGTGAAGGCCAAGACCAGAATTTCATTTGCTACAGGTCGCCGCGCATTCTTCACCCATGTTATTCCACGGGATGATCACAATGAATATATTGTTCGTGAGAAATTCAAATTGCTAAGGCCGCTTGGCGTTGAGGCAAATGACGTGCGGTTGATGCTTCCTTGGGGTGATGGGGACGCGGGGGCGCCGAAGATGTTTTATGCTGACCATCCGCATTTGGCAGCCTCCAAACGTCGCGTTCTACTAAGCCCCACGCATCGGCGTAGTGAGCGTAAATGGCCGGCGCAATCATGGGCAACACTCGCGCGATGGTTGGAAAAAAAACAAGATGCCGCGGTGATTTGGGCATGGGGACCAGGCGAGGATGGCGAGGTTGCGGCAATTCAGTCGCTGGCTCAGGGTGCAGGCATTATGGCGCCGCGGTTGTCATTTCGGGAGTTGGCAGCTTTAGCCGCCTCATGTGATCTCTTCGTTGGGAATAGTAATGGCCCGAGCCATGTAGCTGTCGCAGTCAATACGCCAAGCATTCAGCTTCACGGACCGACTAAGGCCAAAAGTTGGTGCCCCCAGACAGAAAGACATCGGGCGATACAGGATGTTTCGATGGCGGGTATCTCGACCGATTCTGTACAAGCCATGATTGAAAGTATGTGGCCGCTGATTGATCGAGGCGCTGCGGATTTGCGAGCATTTGGATCTATATGTTGTAGCGATGATATTTGGCGGGTGAGACCGAGTTTGGCTAAATAGTTTTTATATTTGGGCCATCCGCAAGTAAGCATTGAGTCTTATGATTCATTCTTAGAAGCTCGCGATCGCTGAGGGAGAAATCTCGGCGCAGTAAGGCCTCCTCAGATGCCAGAGAGATATCAAATATTCCCGGATCGTCAGTGGATACAACCACCTCTAATCCGTGATCCAAAAATCTTCGCAGCGGATGTTGGCTTGAAGATTTCAACTGCCCAATACGCATATTTGACGTTGGACAGGACTCGATGACAGGGTTGCGTTGGGCGATGATTTGCATGGCTGCGTCTTGAAATCGAGTTGTATGTTCGATTAAATCGTCATCGTAAGTCCAGATCACGTAATCTTGCTCGGTATGACTTTCAGCGTAATTTTGCAACCATTGATAATCTGCAGGTCCAAACCCATAGGCTTGCAGCTCGTTAAGCGTGAGTCGGATCCAAGTTAAGTGATCACGACACTCGTCCAGTGACTCATGGATACGGCTACCCTTAAATGCATTGATATCCATCCCCAGGGCTAGCGCGTGTCCCAGACGGTGCGCGCCGAGCATTGCGGTCTCTGCGCACCAGCGCGCGGCCGAGGCAAGGCTGATATTCTGCCACATCTCGCCAACATGATAGAGAATCGCAAGATGTTGGTGGTTTTTGTTATCGGCGTGAACCTGCTTGAAAAATCCTTGTTTAGACTTGGGTGGATGGCCCTTCTCACTGGCGCAAAAATCAATGCCTGTTACTAAATGTGCGACGTCTGGATTTGAGTCAAGAAAGTGGCGCAGGAACTTATATCCATTGTTGGTCTCCTCATCCGCTCTCATAAGCGAGACGGCAATGCGAGGTTGGTATGTCTTGGTGGTGAAGCTGTTAGCCGTCAGTAAGAGATTGCGCAGATAAGCTGTTCGCTCCATTGTCGGTAAGTAGAGTGGTAGGAATGTACGATATTCCTTGAAACCACCGCTTAATGAATGTTTTTTGAATACACTCTCAGCCAGCCATAAATCGTCGGGTGACGGCGGAAACAGGGCGATCAAGAGATTAAATTTCGCCTGGAAAATCTCGAAGCTCACCGGTTTGTCGCAGACGTACGTCTGTTTGAACCGAGCAAATCCGTCATCTGATGACCACCATCGGTCTGCATCAAGCTTGACGCCAGTCGTACGTTCATATTCCGAAAGAAACCATTGAAACCGCGTAGCTTGGGTTTTAGCACGAGATGCGGCTACCTGCCAAAAATCTTGCGGGTCTAAGCAGCCGTAGAGGTGAAGATGGCACTCGTGCTGTAAAATCATTGTCTAAACCTCGTAACAATGGGTTATCAAAGAAACCCAATGTCTTAGCCATATGCAATCAGGTCTTTGTCCCCAAATCAACTGCAAAGATCGATGCCAACTCCTCAGGCGTATACCGGATCATGATTGTTTCAGCACGGTCAATTTGCCAAAGACCAGGCGGCATACCTTTGCGCTTTTTAATGTTATGCCGTCGACTGACATAGACGTCTCCCTCTCTAGAGTGGCTTCGGTCAGAGAAATGCAGTGCTAAAATAGCCGCTTCACGGAGGAGGTTTGCAGGTAGATGCTCGCGGTGCTTTTGCCCAGAGACAATGACATGCCCCCCATGGGCGCCTCCTGCGATATGAAACCACCAATCCTGGGATCTAGAGGCTTTCACTAACGCGTCACTTTCAAGGGCGCTGCGACCGACAAAGATAGATTCCCCGGTCGATGAACGAAAGATTCGACCAAGTGTCTTTGCGGAATGTCCGTCCCTTATTTTTTGAGGGCTGGTTTTGCTGGGTGTAGTTTTATGTTCGATTTGAAACTTGTGCAGTAAGTTTTGAACCTCAGATTGCGAGAGGACATTTAATCTTAGCATTCCAAGTGTATTTTCTAGGTCACTGATTTGTTGCTGTAACAGGTTTACACGTGGCTTGCCCATTGCCACCGAACGCTCCATTTTTTTTATCTTGATGTATCGTTCCTCTAAGTTAGCTCCGGGAGATCTTGTTGGGTCAAGTTCGATAACAATAGCATCACTGCCAGTCATGGCGGTGTCGAGGCGTAGCTCGAATGACTCAGGCTGAATGCGCCACAGGTGATTCTTTAAAAGCTCGGCTTCTGTCATGAGGGCGTCTATATCTTTTTGTGCAGAGACCTTTCGCTCATCCTCAGCGAGCGTTTTTCGCAGCGTCTTAAGCCTTCGCGCCAGACGATCTCTAGCTGCTCTTTGATATTCTGGTAGGCGACCCGGCTTTGCCTCTGAACTGGAGTCAGCGAGTTTTTGATGATCAACTTGTCTCAGACTTTGTAACCAGAGCTGAAACCCTTCATCCGGTATGTCTTGGGCTACCTGGATAGACTCTGGCACTGGCTTTGAAACCGTGAACTGTCCATTTTGCCGTAAGCGGGCAAGGCTTGATCCATCGCGTATGATGCTAATCTCCCGTGGGGCCTTGGGATTCAGTGTCAAAAGAATTTTGGTCGAATGATTGTCGCTGTCTCTGCCTAAGATGGTCAGGCGGTAGATATCCTCGTCCGAGTCGTTTGTTGTAATTGCGAGCCCGCTGACGGCTCCGGCAGCTAAATGTTTGCGAATCAGCATGGCGACGCCGCCAGATGGCATGAGTGGTGTTGGTTTTTCCTGTGTAAATGTAAAGGCTGACTCATCATTTTGACATGAAATGAGCAGGAAACCTTTAACCCTGGTTTTCCCGTCAAAAAAGCTTGCTTGAAACACGAGGCTTCCAGCCCCTGACTGCCAGCATTTATGAATCGTCAAAGATAGTCGCTGAGACATAGTTGAATTATTCGTAGCGCCCATTCAACCCGCTGGTTTGCACTGTGCGCATGAATTCGTTGGTGAGTTCGATCTGTTGGGCTGCGTTCATCACAACCGTGGAGTCGGGGTATTGGAGCTCGATTTTAAGCTTGGTAGGTCCTTTGTTTTTTGCAGCAAAGGATGCCAATTGGTTAAGTTTTACTTTGACGTCCGCTTCGATCGTGGCGCCTTGACGCAAATCTACAGAAATCGTGTAGGATTTGATTGCCTGCTGGCGAACCTCTTCAAGTGTCAGTATGCGGTCCAGCTTCATTCGCGTAGTCGTGCCATCTGGAAGCTTGCGAATGGATGCCTGGACCCAAACCGGCGCACCCTCAGGTGGAAACGCTGGGGGAATGTCTTTTTCAAACATCATTGCTTCTACGGTGGCGGAACGATCATCCAAAGTTACAAATGCTCTCGGCTTTTGATCTTTCTTACTAATGCCGATACTTCCGCCTTGGAAGATTACCACTAAATGTATTTTGTCTTTGCCGTTTAATGACGCAAACTTCGGAGCATCTGCCAAATTTGTTTTGCTGAACTTACGACAATCTGCGGCATAAAAGTCAATTGGATGTCCAGTAAGATAGAGGCCCGTTAGTTTACGCTCTTCTTCAAGACTTTCTAATGTAATCGGGAATTTTTTAGATGGATCGCCCAGCCAAGATGGGTGTGCATCCTGACTAGATGATGTTTCCTGCTGCTCTTGGTCATCGCCAAAATCAAACAGGCTACGTTGCCCTTGCTTTTTGGCAGTGAAGTGAGTTTCGCTGTATTTGACGACATCGGCGACGATGGAAAGCATGTGCTCTCTTGTCATGCCAAACTGGTCCATGGCACCAGTTTTGATGAGTAGTTCCATGGTTTTTTTACTAACATCTGCATGGAGGTTGACGCGTCGAGCCATATCAAAAAGATTTTTAAATGGTCCATTTGTCGTTCGTTCGTCGACAAGTGCTTTGACAGATGTGGCGCCAATGCCTTTGATCGCCGCCAAGCCCCAGCGGATGGACCATTTTTCGGGGACAGTAAATTCAAGGTCGCTAGAATTGATGTCGGGGGGCAGAACCTTCATTTTCATGCGCAGACAGTCATTAGCGTAGTTAACGACCTTGTCTGTGTTGTCAAGGTCACAGGTCATGATGGCGGCCATGAAGAGTTCTGGAAATTTTGTTTTGAGGTAGGCAGTTTGATACGCAATGAGACCGTAGGCTGCCGAGTGAGACTTATTGAATCCGTATTCTGCAAACTTGGCCATCAAGTCGAAGATTTGGCCTGCTTTATCTGGGTCGAGGTTATTCTGCTTTGCCCCTTCAAGAAAACGCGCCCGCTGCGCATCCATTTCGGATTTGATTTTTTTACCCATCGCGCGGCGTAGCATATCGGCTTCGCCTGGGGTGTAGTTAGCAAGGACAACAGCCGTCTTTTGCACCTGTTCTTGGTAAAGTATGACCCCGTAGGTCTCTTTTAGAATGTCTTTGAGTTGGGGGAGTGGATAAACAATTTCCTGGCGGCCATGTTTACGCTCTACGAAGTCATCAACCATCCCTGAGCCAAGAGGTCCTGGTCGAAATAGGGCAACCAAGGCGATGATGTCTTCAAATCGACTGGGCTTAAGCTTGGCCACCAGCTGTTTCATGCCGTCGCCTTCAAGCTGGAAGACAGCAGTCGTGTGGGCCTCTGAAATATCCTTGTAGACGTCTGGATCCTCGAGATCTATGGCAGAGATGTCAAAATTAGGATCCGCATAGCGTTTAATTAATTTGATTGCATGTTCAATAACCGTGAGTGTTTTCAGGCCAAGGAAGTCAAACTTAACAAGGCCGACTTTTTCCGCGTTCTTCATTTCATACTGCGTAATGAGCCCGCCCTCTTCAGTTGTAAAAACTGGAAGGTAATCAGTCATCGGTCCGTCTGACATCACGACACCGGCGGCGTGCATGCCGGTTTGGCGATTAAGCCCTTCGATCTGAGCCGTAATGTCGAGAATTTCTTTTATTGTGCCATCGCGTTCGGCCTCCTCAACAAGTCGAGGTTCAGCTTTCATGGCGAGAGGAATGGTAGCCTCCACCTCTTCACCCTTATCGTTTGGAACTTTCGCGGGGATTAATTTAGCGATTTTATCGGCGCGCCCGTATGATATTTCCATCACTCGCGCCACATCCCGAACAGCTAGCTTGGCCTTCATTTTGCCGAACGTGGCAATCTGGGCCACATTGTTAACGCCATACTTCTGTGTGACGTAGTCAATCACCTCGCCGCGGCGGTCCTGGCAGAAGTCGACGTCAAAGTCGGGCATGCTGATACGTTCAGGGTTTAGAAAACGCTCAAACAACAAATTAAAGCGCAGTGGATCGAGATCCGTAATGCGTAACGCGTAGGCTACAAGCGAGCCTGCACCAGATCCCCGTCCGGGGCCCACCGGAATACCATTGTTTTTTGCCCAGTTGATAAAGTCCTGAACGATCAGGAAGTATCCTGGAAATCCCATTTTTTGAATCACGGAAACTTCGTATTTCAGACGTTTGCGGTACTCATCGTGGCGCTCGTTATTAAATTCCGGGCCATAAATTTTGGCGAGGTGTTCAATTCGCTCTTCAAGCATTTCGGCTGAAATTTTTTCCAGGTAAGTGGCCTCGTCAAGGCCATCGGGGAGAGCAAATTTCGGTAGATAGTATTTTCCAAACGTAAATGAAACATTGCATTGGTCCGCAATAACAAGGGTGTTGGCAATCGCTTCAGGGTAGTCCTTGTAGGTTCTCAGGAACTCCTCGTTATTCAGCAAATGAAACCTAGCCTGTTTATTGCGACCGCGAATTTCCTTGAAAGTGATTCCTGACTTGATGGCAACAAAAACACTCTGTGCCGTCGCAAATTCAGGGTCAACATAGTGGGCGTCCGCTGTGGCGACGGTCGGTAGCTTGTAATACTCTGCCAGCTGATTTAGGTCGCGCATCAATGCGCGTTGCCCACTTAGATTGTTATCAATCAACTCGACATAATAGTGACCAACCCCAACATAACTTTGAATTGAGTCAATATGCTGTGTGATAGCATCCACAAGCATCTTCTGGTGCCCATCTATGGGCGTAAAATTGAGTGGGCCCTCTGGTTGCAGGTTTCGCAACTCTTTGACCAGGTACGAAAGTTCGCCAAGTTGATCTCCAGAAAGAGCGATCATGTCACCCGACCATTCTGCGAGATGCTTGCATTTTACAATTGGGATTTCTCGTAAGCCCTCTGTATAGCCGGCACTGACGATTTTACAAAGGTTCTTGTAGCCTTGATTGTTTTTGCAAAGCAGCACCAAGTGGAAAGCTCCAAGGTGCGGCCATTCGTGTTTTTTTTGCGCAGCGTAGGCGAGAGTTAGGGGATGGCCTTCAAAATAAATTTCGCTACCAATAATGGCTTTGACGCCTTCAGCTTTGGCTTTTGTGTAAAATTCAACGGCCCCAAAGAGATTTCCTGAATCAGTGATAGCAATGGCCTGATGACCCCATTCCTTAGCCTTTTTTACGGCTTGACCCGTGCGAATCGTGCCGTCAATGAGTGAATACTCCGTGTGAACATGCAGATGCACAAACGGAGCCTGCTTAGGCGCGTCGGAGGACACTGATGAGGAGGATGGCTCGGCCATGCGGAGGAGAATCCTTCGTATAAATCAATCACAATGAACTGCTAATCCCGGATAGTACTCTTGCAGCTGCTGAGCGGCAACTCTTGATGCAGCAGTGGTTTCACAGGATTTCGAAATGCTTAAAAAATATGCAAACCAAGTTCATTTGGCCTTAAGATTGACATAAGCGACTTGCGAGTAGGCGCACAAATCCCTGGTCAATGCACTGGTCAAACATCTGCGGGTTTACGCGCTGGCTGTGACAGTAGTAGTTGTACTCCCAGACGTGACCATAGGTGTAACGATTGGCGCCAGCAACCTTGCCTTGCGGCGTATAAATACCAATCCACTCCATATTGTATTCGATCCAATGGTTGTAACCGCCCTGCGGATTTTTTGCGGTAAAAATACCAGGGCGATCAATGAGGTGCGCGACAACGCGCCCATCGCGGCCTAAAACAAGATAATCAGCCGGGGTCTGCTGGTTAGGTGGGGCCACAACGAAGGAGACGCCACAGCTGACGGCGTTCGCTCTAACGGCATCGATGACCATTCTAGCGTATGACGGAATATTGTCTGCAGCCTGGGCCAGGCTACTAAAAATTGCAGCGTTTAATAGCAAGAATGCTAAGGATAATTTCAATCGAGATTTCATTGAGTTCTCCGCGTTAGGGGGCAGGTTTACCTGCCTAGGGTTTAGCACAAAACAAAGCCCTCTGTAAAAAGATCTGTGCAATCCCCGGTGGAGCCATGGTGTGGCTACCTGGGATAGACTCAGGCGTCGGCAACGATCTAGGTCCATTTTCCATAAACACCAGTAATTATTGATAAAATATTAATCAATAAGAATATAATTATAATTAATACAATTATTAATATTTCTTACTAGATTTTAATAAAGAGCTTGCTATATATTAATACTTGGCCAAAGGGCCTATGTATTTATGTCCTGTAGTTGTGGTTGTTCATTAAGCTGACTTGTTGCGGAGATTCCCATGGTGACTTTTTCCTCTCACCGATTCAATCAACCTACGTTGCTGTTGCTACTGTTTTCGTCAGCGCTCGCTTTGACGAGTTGCGACTCCATGTCTGGGCACACAACATTACCTCTGGATCCCAGTGCTCCTCGGACCAAAGTAGAGCCGCGCCCGGATGTAGTTCCAAATAAGCCTGAGGATGATCAAGACGCATCTGTTGACGATAATCAGGTCGCATTGGAGTCTTTGGCTTTGTCTGATGAAACACCGCGTCAGCTGGTGTGCAAGCGCAAGCAGGGGTCTTCCCTCGTTGGTGATATGAGTGTTTTGACGCCGAAAGGGTCAAAATCAATTGCGAGCTTTACGTTGAATGGAAACGTTGGCGCGTGTGAAATGGCTCGTCGCGCCGCCCGTAATGGGATCGTTTGTATCGAAAGTGCTAGCTCCTATCAGGCCATAAAGCTTAGTGATCGCAGGTCAGTGAAGGCCTTTGGTGGCGATTTAAAAAGTTGTTTAGCTTACACTCAAAAGTTGCCTGCCGAGATCGCTGGAAATGATGACTTCCATTTTATTGATGCAAAAGAGCGCCAAGCTTACTTAAAAAATCTACCAAAGATTGCAGATCAGCAGATTAATGCTGCCATGCATTCTAATGAGTCCATATGGTACGACGAAGACTCCATGGTTTTTGTATACCAGGATTCTTTTGGCAATCCGACCGGTCCAGAAGGCTTGCGGGCAAACCGCGTGGCCTACGATGTCGGTTCTACGGCGTCTGTCCCAGACATTCGTGCTCTGACAGAGTACTTTGAGTTGCAAACATTCAAATATCCATTCTCGATTACAGCGGGTCGTATGGATCGCGGTAACTCAGAGGCTGTGTACTTTTGGCAACCTCCAAAGGATGAGTCCGGTAACCGATTGCCGGTCGTTTGGTGGAAATCCGGATCCCATTGGAACTGGGTATTCCCTGTGGGGACTGTCATTGGTGAAGTTTTGCTTGTTCGTGATGAGAGCGCACCTGCATCGGAATGGTATGTCCACGAAATTCGTAGCCGGGTTCGTGAAATAGATGGCTGGCGCACGGATGTTTTTAGGCCATTTACTCGTGCCGTTGATTACGCTGATGCCATTAAAAAAGCGCGCAAAGATTGGCAGTCTTCGGATCTAAAGCAGTTGGTAGCACATCTTGAAGATGGGTCAACGCTGATCCCTGGGAAGCTTGATAGTAAGTCTTACGAAAAGGCTGTGCCGAGTCTTCAAGGATTTTATGATTACTTGCCAGCAACAAAAGATACGGCCTTGATCAAAACACTATTACGTAAAACTGTGTTCAAATCAGCTATGAATACTGAGTGGAAACGCTCAGGCGACAAGGTTACGTATGCGCCGGCCACATCGGCTTCCTTTCAGATTGTGCCAAAAAAACATATTGCGGGACTCTTCGAAAATAATGAGGCGTCATGTGCTCGCTGTCACGATCAGACAGGACGCCCACTTGGCCAGCTTGATAAGCGCGCCACTCTGTACGGCGAGATTTGGGGCGAGGATCATATATTTACCTGGCATCCATTTGAGCCTGTTGTCGACATGTATTCAGTTTCCGACGGTAGCCGCATCCCAAGCAAACGCTTAGTGAGGGCGGGTCTTCTTGTGCAGAAGAAGCCTGCGTCTGGAGATAGTATTTACCGTGAATTGCCGCGAGGCTATGTTCCGAACTTTAACCAATAAGTAAGTTGATCTTGAGTTGATGTTGTAACAATTGAGGTTGATCATGAAACGTTTTCACATAGATATCGTCTTGTCTTTGATCGTGGCCGGAGGGGTCGTTTCGACGGCGTCCCTGGCCGAAAATTTGGAATCACATTTTGAATGCAAAGACTATGGTAACGGGACTTATAGGCCCTACTATCTTCAGGCCGTTACTAATGGAGCAAGCTACCGGGATTATAGTAAAGAACCAAAAGGGCAGCTGGGGCAACATCCCATGCAATCTCAAGAGGAGTGTTCGCGCGCTCTTGAAAATGCCAATCATCAGTACGGCGTAATTTGTAGTCGCACTGGTTTGAATGGTTGGAAACCGACTCTTTATACAGGAACGTTACCAGGTCGCGCTGATTTTGGTTACATGGGTGGTTCGTCGATCATGAAATTCGACGACTGTCTTAAGGCAACTGCTAATTCTTCCGCAGCCGGAATTTGTTATTGGGGTGGTTCGGCATGGTATGTGGGACGCATCGATCGCTCTGAGGGCGTTTCAGGTCCATATAAATCTGTGGACGAATGCATCACGCACACCACCGGAGGGCGTTGAGTTTATGATGACGTCAACGCACTCACTAATTCAAATAGAAAAGGAGCCCTTTTCAGGGCTCCTTGTTGCCTTTAGTAAGCAACTATCATCCATGATTGCCGTGATCACACTCACAGCCGTCGTCGCAGTGGTCGCAACTATCACAGCAGTCGCAGTCACAACAGTTGCCAGCTATTAACGCTGGAGCCTGAGCGAACGAAAGACTTAACATTGCGGTCAAAAATAATTTCCTAATCATGTGACTTCTCCTTGTTGGCATTTTAACGCCGGTTATACTTAAAGCTTAGTATAACCGGCGTTACATTAAAATAGAGTGAGTTTTCCTACCGTATTCTCTCTACAGAACTATTCCCATTCAATCGTCGCTGGCGGTTTGGTCGTAATATCAAAAACGACTCGGTTAATCCCCTGAACACGACGGACTATCATGTCAGAGACGCGGGTTAAGAAACTAAGCGGCAGGTCAGCAACGCCCGCGGTCATGCCGTCGCTGGATGTAACCGCTCGGAGTGCGATAGTCTGTTGGTAGGTTCGATTATCACCCATGACGCCAACGCTTTTTACCGGCAGTAAAACAGCAAAAGCTTGCCATGGAACGTGGTAGAGCCCATGTTCACGCAAAGCTGAAATGAATATATGGTCGGCTTCTTGAAGCATCGCAACGCGCTCGGGCGTGACGTCTCCGATGATTCGCACTGCAAGACCTGGCCCTGGGAAGGGGTGACGTTGAATCAACTCCTCCGGAAGCCCGAGTTCCAAGCCGATCGTGCGCACTTCATCCTTGAATAGCCAACGAAATGGCTCAACGAGCTTAAGTGCCAGTCGATCTGGTAGGCCGCCCACGTTGTGATGGCTTTTGATGACTTTAGAGCCGGCGCCGTGCCCTGCTGACTCGATCACATCTGGATACAGGGTCCCTTGCCCAAGATGGGTAAATTCGGGATGCTTTTTGGCGTAGCGTTCAAACTCCTCGATGAAAAGTCCACCGATGATTTTCCGTTTTTGCTCGGGCTCGGTGACTCCCTTCAGGCGTTCAAAAAAGAGCGCTGACGAGCGCAAAATTTCAAGGTGCCGAAGGCCGAGTACTTTCAGCCTTTCTGATACCCATTCAACTTCGTGCTTGCGCAGAAGGCCTGTGTCACAGAAGACCGCTGTAACCTGATCAGGTCCCAATGCTTTTAGAAGTAACGCCGCTGTCACAGTTGAATCGACCCCGCCGCTGCAAGCGACAAGTACATGCCCATCACCAACAACGTCGCGGATATGCTTACACAACGAATCCACTCTGGACTTTCCGTCCCACGACAGAGCCAGATGACAGAGTTTAGTAGCAAATGTTTTTAAAAGCTCCAGCCCCTGCTCGGAGTGCGCAACTTCAGGATGGTACTGAAGGGCTGCAATGGGCTTTATTTTGTGTGTAATGGCAGCGACTACGTGATCGTCTGTTTCCCCTGAGATGTCAAATTCGTCTGGAATTTTGGCGATGTCATCGCCATGACTCATCCATACAGTTTGCTTGACCGGTGTTGGTGGGAAAAGACAGGCCGCTGGGCCGCTGGATTTTTTTGCATGCATCACTGCATGACCATATTCACGTTTTGTCGCCGCGCGAACATGGCCTCCCGCTTGTTCGACAAGTAGTTGCATGCCGTAGCAGATGCCAAGAATAGGTACGTTAAGCGGTAAAACCCATTTTGGTAACGGGCGACTTCCGTCTTCGTAAACAGAGTCAGGCCCCCCTGAGAGTATGATGCCGTCAATCTGAAAGCCTGCAGGGGGCTGACTCTCCCTACCATCGATGACTTCGCTGTAGATGCCGATCTCTCGTAGGCGACGCACAATCAAGAGAGTGTATTGCGAGCCGTAGTCAAGAACCAGAATGCCATTATGTTGAGGGCGTGTGGTATGAGTGACTGGCGACATGAATATCCTTCCTGGCTAGGAGGCGTTAGAGATCTGTTTTGTAATTAGGTGCCTCGCGGGTTATGTAGACATCGTGTACGTGACTTTCGCGAAGGGCGGCATTGGATATCTTGACGAAATCAGCATTCGTTTGCAGATCCGGAATTGTCGGTGAGCCTGTATAGCCCATGGCGCTGCGGATGCCGCCGACGAGTTGGTAGATTTGTTGAGAAAGTGGCCCTTTGTAAGCCACTCGTCCTTCGATACCTTCAGGAACGAATTTGCCTTGATCGCTGATATTGCCCTGAAAGTACCGGTCTTTTGAGCCTTGGCTCATGGCGCCGAGACTTCCCATGCCGCGGTAAGATTTATAAGTTTTTCCTTGGTAGATGATTAGTTCGCCTGGCGCCTCATCCGTGCCGGCGAAGAGGCTGCCAATCATCACTGATGATGCACCAGCTGCCAGCGCTTTCACAACATCTCCAGAATACTTGATGCCGCCATCCGCAATAATGGGTATGCCTTTTGCTTTGGCTGCGCGGGCGCAGTCGAGGACTGCGGAAAACTGCGGTACGCCAATTCCTGCTACAATGCGTGTGGTGCAAATGGAGCCAGGGCCAATACCGACCTTGACAGCGTCTGCACCACATTCGATGAGTGCTAGGGTGGCGGATCCAGTGGCCACGTTACCAGCAATCAACTGAACGCCAGTTGATCCAAATTTTTGTTTTACGTTTTTGACGGCGTCAAGAACCCCTTGGCTGTGCCCGTGGGCCGTGTCAATGACAAGGACATCAACTCCCGCTGCGCACAGAGCACTGGCGCGGTCCATAAAATCACCCCCAGCGCCGATAGCAGCAGCAACGAGAAGGCGGCCTGCCGAGTCTTTGGAGGCGTTTGGGTGTTCCTGGCTCTTTAAAATATCTTTGATGGTAAACATGCCGGCCAGCGTTTGCCCGTCTTTGGCCAGGACCGGCAGCTTTTCAATGCGGTGCTTATGCATGATGTCAACGGCTTCGCCTGGGGAGGTTCCTAAGGGAGCTGTGACAAGGTCAGACGTCATGACATCGCGAACAGGCCGATCAATCTGTTTCTCAAAGCGAATGTCTCGGCCCGTGACAATGCCAACTAATTTTCCAGCGTCGACGACAGGAAACCCACTGAATCGGTATTTTTGCATGATGGCAATAACATCGCCTACTGTGTCGGATGACTTCACCCAAATGGGGTCAGTGACCATGCCACTTTCACTTTTTTTGACTTTACGCACTTCACGGGCTTGGTCTTCAATGGACAGGTTCTTGTGGATGACGCCAATGCCTCCAGCTTGCGCCATGGCAATAGCTGTGGCTGACTCCGTCACTGTGTCCATCGCAGAGGAAACTAAGGGGGTCTTTAACGAGATCTTACTGGTGAGACGCGTCGAGAGGTCGGTTTCATGGGGTAAAACCTGAGAGTGTTTTGGGACAAGGAGAATGTCGTCATAGGCAAGTCCATCTCGGAAGTTCGTGTCCGTTCCCACTGCGTAGACCTCCCATCAGTTATGCATCATCGGCCAGATTGTAAATTGTTGGGGAGCCCAGTCAACATGTGAATTTTAAAAAGCCGATGAAGATGGTTGAGGGCGCGTTTTTCATGCCTTTTGCTGAAACGTCCAAGGTCAGGGAGCACTGTAGTATGATAATTGCTTAAATGATTGCCAATCAATCGTGCTTCTTTAAGGTACCCGAGGGGCCTTTCTGATGACGTTGTTGTAAAAGTCTGCGATGTAAATGCCGTCGGACCCATCAAGTGTCATAGCGACAGGATACTCAAGCGTTGAATTGATAGCATAACCATTGTTTCCCGAGTAGCCATTACTTCCATTGCCAACAACCGTTGTTATAGTCCCGGTGCTCGATAATACCATTCTTACGACATGATTAAACTGATCCACAATCAGTACATTGTTTGCGGAGTCGACCCTAACGTCTTTAGGTGAGTTCAGAGTTGCTGCGGTGGCGTTTCCGTCATTCCCAGTATAGTTTGCGGATCCTGTTCCAGCGAATGTCGAGATTGTGCCAGTGGACAGGTTAACAACTCGAATTTTATTATTTAGGGAGTCGGCGATATAAAGTTTGTTATCGGCGCTCACAGCAACCCCGGTGGGGTTTGCAAGCTTGGCGCTTGTGGCCGCTGCGCCGTCACCGCTTGATCCAAGTTCGCCACTGCCGGCGACCGTAGAAATAATTCCGTTGGTGGATATTTTTCGAATCCTATTATTTGATTGATCGGCGATAAAAAGCTCTCCGGCGGCATTGAATGCAATACCCGATGGGAAGTTTAGACTGGCAGATGACGCTGGTCCACCGTCTCCATCATAGTTTGCTGAACCGTTTCCGGCCACCGTGGTGATGATTCCCGTGGCTACGTTTACTCTGCGAACCCGGTGATTGTATTGATCTGAAAAATATAGATTTCCGCTGGCATCGAATGCAAGGCCATACGGGTAGCGGATACTGGCGTTCACGGCGGCTGAACCATCGCCTGAGTAAGTGGGGAGTCCATTACCTGCATAAGTGGAAATGATGTTGGTTGAAACGGCGACTCTACGGATCTTGTTATTTTGAGTGTCGGCAATATAGATATTTCCTGCACCATCGATAGCGACGCCGGATGGTCCGTAAAGTCGAGCCAACGTCGCAACTGCACCATCGCCACTAGATCCGATAACGCCAGTTCCGGCTACGGTTGTGATGATGCCGTAGGTTGTTATGGTGTAGATCGCTGCCTGGAATCCGGAGTTGCTGAAGTTGGCTCTTGTAGCCATGGCCCGAAGCGTTGTTGTGGCTGAAATAGTGACTGGGCCGGTATAAACGGTGGAGCTGGTGGTGGGTGTTGTATTGTTTGTCGTGTAATAAATCGTCGCACTGGGTGTTGTCGTGGCGATGGTAACGGACCTTGCTGTCGAGTAAGCACCTTGCGCCACACTGAAGGTCGGAGTGGCAACCGCCCCATTGATTGTATAGGTTGCGGAGCTCACGGACGAGTTGATGTATGCAGTTTGGATTGCAATTGCTCTGATCGTAAGGCTTGTAGCGACCGAAATCGCGGACGTGTAAAGTGTTGAGGACGTTGTCGGGGTCGATCCGTCAAGTGTATAGCGAATCGAAGCACCGGCTGTTGCAGAACTCAGAACAACGCTTTGAGACGGACCATAGGCACCTGCGGCGACGCTGAATGTTGGCGCTGCAGCAGAGCCGTTAATCGTATAGGCTGCCGACGCCACAGATGAATTAGAGAAATATTGCTTCACGCCGATCGCCCTTACCGTTTGCGACGAACTTACTGTTAGCGCTGAGCTGTAAACTGCAGAACTTGTTGTTGGGGTTGAACCGTCAACGGTGTAGTGAATGGTTGCCCCATTGGTTGTCGTGCTGATGGCGACCGTCTGCGCAGGGCCGTAAGCTCCTGCCGCAACGCTGAAGGTAGGAGTGGCAACGGTTCCATTGATCGTGTAGGTCGCGCTGCTTACTGTCGAGTCGATATAATCTTGTTTGGTTGCAATCGCGCGAACTGTCTGCGACGTGCTTACCGATACCGGACCAGAGTAGGGCGTAGAACTCGCTGAGGGCGTGGAACCGTCCGTCGTGTAATAAAGCAACGCTCCGGTGGTGGTCGACGCGAGGACGACCGTTTGAGCGGGTCCGTATGAGCCGGCGGCCACACTGAATGATGGCGGCGAAACGGCGCCGTTAATCACATAGGACGAGGACGTCACTTGAGAGTCGGCCCAACCAGCTTTGACGGCAAACGCCTTAATTGTCTTTGATGACGAAACGTAAACAGGCACGGTGTAAATGCTGGAGGATGTGGTTGGATCTGTGCCGTCGGTTGTGTAGTAAATAAAGTCTGGGCTGTAAGAAGAGTTAATCGCTACGGATTGCGGAGGACCAAAGGCGCCACTTGCGGGGCTGAACGTTGGGTCAGGAAGCGCAAGTCCTATCGTGTATTCAAACGTGCTTACAGAAGAGTTGTTATAACCGCTTTTGACGGCTATGGCTTTCAGCGTCAAAGAATTGCTAAATGAGATTGGCGCAACGAAAAGGTTGGATGCGGTCGTTGGGTTTGTACCATCGGTTGTGTAGTAAATACTAACGTCCGCTGTATTTGAAGCAAATGACACCGCTTGCGGGACGGTGTAGACCCCGGCCGGGGGCGAAACCACTGGCGCTTCAGCATCTGGAAGAACAATAACAGTGGGCGTTGAGGACACTGGAGGAGACTGCGGTGCCGGAGTCGTGGTGGATGAATCGGTTGCAGGCTCGGGGTCTAGGTTGACTCCGCAGTCTTCTTGACGAGGCTCCTCACCCTCATCACTCAGTCGAATTTGGATGGACGTCGGACTTTTCTCGCAGTCGTTCTTTTCACAGGCAGTCAGCCCGGCTGTGATTGATGCGATGATGAAGAGCTTAAAAAACATCGTTAGTCCTTAGAGGTTAGCGGGATACACCCACTTTCCCGTATGGAAGGATCGGTATTGTAGGCGAAGAGTTGATATAAACACGGAAACAGGTCTTTAACCTTTTGAAAGTATGGAGAAATATGCTGTCATTATGGGTCTGGTTTACTGAGGGCGACTGGCAACTCACTCGAGGTCTCGCTGGATTTTTAAAAAACCGGGCAATCCTTGCTCAGTTTAGTGACTTAGCCCCTGTGGGACAATCATAGTGAGGCATGGTGCCTGTAGTGAGGTTTTGATCTGCGGTGATCAAGGCTGAATTTAAAAATAAAAGTTATCTGTTGTGGCAACGGTGGTTGATTTCGTTGTTGCCTCTTTTTGCGTTGTTGTTGTTCGATGCAAAATTACATGCTGCGGCTCCGGCGGTTCAAGGGATTACGAGCGGAGGAATTGCAGCAGGTCGAGGTGGAGGTGCAGCGACTAACAACGGACCTTTAAAAGCATCATCTCCGACATCAACAGCTTTTTTTGAAAAATATGTTTTGTTTGATGTGAAGCATTTTACGACTGATTTTTACGATGAGCATGGAACAAGAGTTAAACGTGATGCCTCAGTCCGCACAAGTCTACGCGGAGGGTTTAGATTATTGGGTGGGGTTGTCGATGCAAGCGCAGGCGTCGGCGCTGCAAAGCTAACGTCAGAGCCCCGAATTTATCACAATCGCTCAGATGCCTTGCTGCAGATTTACCCTTTGAAGAGCCCGATTTTTGATTTTCTAGTTTATGTAAATGCGATGTTTCCCGTACGTGTTCAAGATCTCGATCCAACGGAATACATGGAAGGGGGGCGTTTTGACGATGATATGCGTCGTGCGATAGATGCCACCATTGTCTTCGCTGGGGCCTCGCCAAAAATGAAACTTGATTTTCCAACTACAGCCGGGCGCTTGCGGCATTTTCTCACACTAGACGTTCGCATGATGACTTACTCGAAGGCCCTGATTGGAGACGGCTCAGATTCCGGTTCAGGCATCCTTGAATTCTCAGACTCAGCAACAACGGCCGCCGAGGATATCCCTGGTTTGGTTGACTGGGCGCCGCGCTACGCGAATCAAATCATCACGGGGCTCAGTTATTCGCCGCCTTTTTTACCAGGTCTTGATCTCGAATATGCTGGCTCTTACGAATCAAGATTTGTTCCCGATTATTTTTATAATAAGTGCTCTCAAAGTTGGAACTATACGTATGACGTCGACAGGGTGTCATTCACCCGATTTGCAATCAGAGCAAATGTCTCGAGTGATCTCTCGCTGGATTTGGAGTCTTATTTCATCCGTAATGGTTTTTTCAAAACCGATCGGGTCAACAATCAGAGTCGGTTTAAAAATATCGCCACGGTAACTTTTAAATTCTAGCGCCCAAATTCAGTAGTTTTTTGCGAAGATCACTTGGGTCGACGTTGGCTTGCCCGTGAATAAGCATTTTCCAGGGGGCACCTTTTCGCCAAGTGGTATACAACGAGGCGTAACTTTAAGCTCAGCAAGCTTGTCGTTAATGAGTTTTGCGTCCGCAGGGTCAGCCGACCAGTACGCGCGCGCAAAACCACCGTGAATTTCAGGCTTCGCATCGTTTTTGGGAGTAAACCATTTTGAAAACTCGCTCAGATCAGTGAAGGTTTGAGTGCGAGATTCCCTGAGGGCTAAAGCCCTGTTAAAGAGGTTTTTCTGCATCTCATCCAGCACATTTGTGATGGTTGATACGAACTCAGAACGCCCAACGCCCTTTTTATCCTTGACGCCAAGGTCTCTGCGTCCGACAAAAAGACTATCGGCTTGCATGTCGCGAGGACCAACTTCCGCGCGGATGGGCGTGCCTTTTTTGATGTGCTGCCAGGTTTTTTCACCGCCTCGGATATCTCTTGCGTCAAGCTCGACTCGAATCTTATCGCCCATGTAGGTTTGCCCCTCGAGTTCTTTTTTTACGCGGTGGCAGTATTCCAAAACCTGAGTTTTTTCTTCGTCATTACGATAAATCGGAAGCAGCACAACATGCTTAGGGGCTAGCCGCGGTGGCACGATCAGACCGTCGTCGTCTGAATGCGTCATGATAAGACCGCCAATTAGTCGTGTAGAAACACCCCAAGATGTGGTCCAAGCAAATTCGTCAGCGCCCTGTTGGTTTTGGAATCGAATGCCCGATGCTTTCGCAAAATTTTGACCAAGAAAGTGACTTGTACCCGCCTGAAGGGCTTTACCGTCCTGCATCATGGCTTCAATCGTGTAGGTGTTGACGGCGCCTGGAAATTTTTCGCCAGGGGTCTTTTCACCCTTAATCACAGGCATCGCCATGTACTCATGAGCAAACCACTCATAGACATCCAGCATCTGCATGGTTTCTTCGACAGCTTCGGCCGCTGTCGCGTGGGCCGTATGGCCTTCTTGCCAAAGAAATTCGGCCGTTCTGAGGAACATGCGCGTGCGCATTTCCCAACGCATCACGTTGGCCCATTGGTTGATCAGTATTGGTAGGTCACGATAGCTCTGTACCCATTTGGCGTAAGATGCACCGATGATAGTCTCTGATGTCGGGCGGATGATAAACGGCTCTTCGAGCTCTCCGGCAGGAATTAGCTTGCCATCTTTGCCTGCCTCAAGGCGATGATGGGTGACAACAGCGCACTCTTTTGCAAATCCTTCAACGTGCTCAGCTTCCTGCTCGAGAAAGCTTTTGGGGATCAGAAGGGGGAAGTAGGCATTAACATGTCCCGTTTCCTTAAACTTGCGGTCCAGCACCTGCTGGATGTTTTCCCAGAGAGCATAACCCCAGGGCTTGATCACCATGCAGCCCCTCGTGGGAGAGTTTTCTGCCAAGTCAGCAGCCTTAATCACCTGCTGGTACCATTCTGGATAATCTTCAGTACGAGTCGGGGTAATGGCAGACTGAGGGGCTTTGGACATGGGGGCGTAACTCCTAAAATAAATCGCAACGAAGGCGGCAGTTATCGATAGCAGCAATCGAGGCGGCTATCATCCCTATATGGCTGATAAAATTTAAGTCAGCCGTAGCCAGTATATTGCAGCATCTTATGGCGATAAACAAACGAATTTACTTTAAAATCTGACGTTAGCAGACTATCCTTGACAGTTAACAGTCTAAATTTTGCTTTGCAGAGGCTCTCCCGTGGTTTCAAAGGGTCACATAGATCAGATTTCATCAGCTCCAAAAATTCTGGGCGATAGGCTAGCGGTTGCGCGTGGCGATAAGCCGGCAGAGTTGGTTATTCGTAACGCCCACTGGCTTGATGTTTTTTCAGGCACCTGGCAGACCGGGGACGTCGCCATATTTGATGGTCTTATCGTGGGTGTGTCCGACAGTTACGAAGCCAAGTCCGTGATTGATGCCAAAGGTGCAGCTCTGGTTCCCGGTTTTATTGATTCGCACGTCCATATTGAAAGCTCGATGATGACGCCGCGGCAGTTTGCAAAGGCTGTATTGCCGCGCGGCACAACGGCAGTGATCTGGGACCCCCACGAAATAGCTAATGTTAAGGGAACGGCGGGAATTCAATGGGCACTCGACTCCAGCGAGGGGCTGCCGATGGATTTTTTTGTGATGGTGCCCAGCTGTGTTCCGTCGACTTCGGGTGATTTAAACCTGGAAACTAGTGGTGCCTCATTGACTGCAAAAGACATTGCTCAGTTTGCCGGTCATCCTCGTGTTCTTGGCCTAGCTGAAATGATGAACTGGCCTGGCCTTGTCCATGGTGACAAGGACGTGGTGGATAAGCTTTTAGTCTTTCAAGATAAGCGGCGCGATGGCCACTGTCCGGGGTTATCAGGCAAGCTGTTAAACGCCTACGGTGTGGCTGGTATTCATTCTTGTCATGAGTCAACGACTAAGGCAGAGGCGAGCGAGAAACTGACCAAAGGGATTCATGTCCTCATTCGCGAAGGCAGCTGTGCAAAAGATGCAGACGAGCTTCTGCCTTTGGTGAACTCTTGGACATCAGCCACTGTAGGGTACTGTAGTGATGATCGCAATCCTCTCGATATTGAAGAGGCTGGACATCTCGACTGCATCGTCAATAAAGCTTTGATTATGGGGTTGGATCCTGTCGCCGTCTTCCGAGCGGCATCCTTTGCGCCTGCTCGCATGTACGGCTTAGGCGACCGAGGTGCGGTCGCGCCTGGTTATCGTGCTGACTTGGTGTTGCTCAGACCTGTTGCTGGCGAGAGGGACTTTTCAAAAGGTGTTTCCATTGAAAAAGTTTTACGAGGGGGCGCCGAAGCGTCGACGTTGCTTAGCGGCATGTTGCCAGTAGAACGGGTAAATTTAGACAAAGGAAAAGCCAATCTTCAGATCAAAGGCACAATCAAAGCCAGTGACTTTGAAATTCTAGCACGTGGAAATGAGACGACTAAAGCGCGGGTGATTGGGGTTAGACCTAGACAAATCGTAACAGATCATCTGGAGCTGGATGTTGCGTGCTCAGATGGTAAAATTTCTTTATCGCCCACACCCGGCATTAACAAAATCTCTGTGATTGAACGGCATCAAGCCTCTGGCCAAATGGCAACTGCTCTTGTAAAGGGTTTTTCCCTCGTCAATGGAGCCATTGCGACCTCGATAAATCATGATTGTCATAATGTCATTGTGACGGGTTCATCAGATGAATTGATGGCACGAGCTGTTGATGAGCTGCGCAAGATTGACGGTGGCATCGTTGTGGTCTCAAGCGCTGGTAAAATTGCGTCGATGGCTCTTCCTATTGGTGGTCTGATGACTTCAGAGGAGCCTGAGCACGTGGCCGAGTCGCTGCGTCACTTAAAACAGCTTGCCCGCGATATCGGGTGCACGCTGGAAGAACCTTTTTTGCAGCTGTCGTTTCTAGCTTTGCCGGTCATTCCTAGCCTCAAGATCACCGATCGTGGTCTCGTAGACGGGACGACCTTTAAAGTTGTAGCGGTTGAAATGGAAAAGTGAGGAGTTACCCGTGAGAACCATGATTGAAGAGATTCGCCGATTGCTGCGCCAGGGCGCGATTGACGGCGCACAGATCCACGAGATTCAGGAAGTCGTGATGGAGTCATTGCCTGACATGGTCTCAAGGCTCGCTAATCGTGATTATGAACCAGGAAGATATTTGCTGTATAAGGATGCAGATTTTGGTTTTGTTGTGATGATGCTGGTTTGGAATCGCGGACAAGCGACGCCCATTCACGCCCATGGGACTTGGGGCGTGGAAGCAGTCATTAAAAACAAGGTGCGTGTAACAAACTACGCTTGCGACAAAGAGTGTGCTCGCGAAATTGGTTCAGTTGTGCTTCCGACTGGTGCGGTTGCTTATGTTCTGCCGCCTGATGCCGATGTTCACCGAGTGGAGCACTTCGGAGATCAACAAGCAATTACGGTTCACATCTATGGCAAAGAACTGCATGAGAATTTGGTTTACATCCCAGGCGAAGGCTTCAAGGCAACACCCGTCAGTTGCAACAAGTTGCCAGATGACTTGGATTGGTTTTCAGGGGTCTGTTGGCCTGGTCGAGAATTACCGTTAGCTTAACAAGAAACACGGGCCCTATAAGTTCGGACATCCCGGCATGACTTGGGGTTGCTGCCGGTTTTTTGCGAAATACAAAAAATCAGAGTTCAATGTAAGAGTTCGATTATCCGATGTTCTTAGGCAACGAATTTTGTTGATATTTGCCAACATAAAGAACATTGGATCGGACCCCTATGAGTGCAAGCAATAAGTCGACCCTGTCCTCTTTTTTCAATAAACACGGCACCGTCATGGTCATTTGCTTGGTTTTGAATGCCCTGATTGGCGCATTTATGTGGCTGCACATCACGAGTCGATTGGGAAATCTTGGGCAAGGCGTTATTGCCATGGAGAATTTGTTGCTTGATTACCGCTTCGTATTACGTGGCAATATCAAACCCAGTGGCAAGATCGGGATCCTGGGAATCGATGAAAAATCGATACAAAAGTTTGGTCGATGGCCGTTTACTCGCAGTGTCTATGAGCAGGCCTTTGCCAATTTGAAGAAAGCTGGTGCAGAGTGGATTGGCTTTGACGTGATTTGGGATAAACCGGAGTTGCCTTTGCTGGCAGATGCCGAAGCGGAGCTGTCTCGGCTAAATAACAGCCAGGTCGATTCTCAAGGAGTCTTAAAGACCATCCAGTCACTGAAGGAAAATAGTCGAGCCGACCAGTCATTAAGCCGTGCTATTCGAGACTACGGAAAAGTTGTCCAAGGTTATATGTATTTTGGCAAAGACGAAGCTGAAAATATCGCGCCGCTAAAAGGTCAAGAGTTCGCTTCCATGGATTTACTCATGAATTCAGCAGTAGCTGCTGTAATCATGCCAGACGGATTCGATCTTAATAACTATCCCGAACTAAAAGTAGGGGCTGTGATTACAAACACGCCCATGATTGCACAAAGCTCACCCGATTTTGGCTTTTTCAACAATGAGGCCGTCGATTCCGTGGTGCGCTGGGCTAGTTTACTCATGAGCGCTAATAATAACTTAATGCCGTCTGTTTCTCTAAAAATGGCGGCTAATATGACAGGCCGCAATATCGTTGCGATGTTTGGACGAATTGGTGTTGACGAGTTGATGCTCAGCAATCCAGAAGACGACGCCGATGTGATATCAATTCCAGTGGATCCTCTCGGCGGCGGCCAGATCATGATCAACCATCTTGGGCCAACCAAAACGTTAACTCACATCTCACTTGCAGACGCTTGGGATGATACGTTTTCGGATCAGGAACGTCGTCGAATCAAAGGCATGTCATTTCTCATGGGGCCTACAGCGATGGCGATTAACGATATTCGTGCAAACCCATTTGATTCGAAGTTTGATGGCGTCGAAAACCATGCCACTGTGATCGATAATATAGTTTCAAAGAGATTTTTTAAGCGCCCGGCTGATATTTATAAACTCGAGATGCGGATAGTGGGGATCGTTGGCCTTATATTCTCGCTCGTCTTGATTTTTACATCTCCGCTCATGTCAGCCGCCGCTGTTGTGGCCTTTTATGTGGGTTATTATTATTTGGATAAGCATCTTTGGTTTTCCAAGGGCATATGGGTCTACATGGGGCTGCCTTATATTCAAATTACTGGCATGTACATGGTAGTGACATTTTACCGATATCTAACTGAAGAGCGAGAAAAGAAAAAAATCAAAGGCGCCTTCCAGCATTACTTGTCTCCGGACGTTATGAATCAGGTTTTAGATGACCCAGAGAAGCTGAAGCTTGGCGGTGAGCGTCGCGAGTGTTCGGTCTTCTTTAGCGATGTTCGTGGATTCACAACGATCTCCGAGTCGTTGCCTCCTGAAAAACTAGTTGAGTTGATGAATGATTATTTGTCGCCGATGACGGAAATCATTCTCAGAAGCGGCGGCGTGCTCGATAAGTATATTGGCGACGCCATCATGGCCTTTTGGGGGGCTCCGATCGAGCGCCCCGATCAGGCTGATGTGGCTGCCCAGGTCGTGCTGCAGATGATGGAAAAACTTGAAGAGCTGCGCCGAACGTTTCCCCAGAAAGGCTTTCCACCCATTGATATCGGATGTGGTGTAAATACGGGATTCATGTCGGTTGGTAACATGGGAAGCTCCGAGCGCTTTGCTTATACAGTTATGGGTGATGCTGTGAACTTAAGTGCCCGCTTGGAATCGATCACCAAGGAGTACGGTGTGCGCAGCATCTTTAGTCAGTACACGGTAAAAAAATTAAAGAATCCAAATTCCTATTTCTTACGCGATATGGACGATATCGTCGTCAAAGGGAAAAAAGAACCGGTTAAAATCTTTGAGTTGATCCATCCGATGATCCTTCGGTCCGAGGATCAGGTTCGAGACCTCATTGGAGAGTTTCACCTGGCGCGTGACTATTACAAACAGCAAAAATGGGATAATGCGAAAAACCATTTAAGTAAGTGTTTGATGATTCGTCCTCAAGATGAGCCGTCACAGTTATATCTGGAGCGCATTGAGGAGTTTCAGGCATCTCCACCTGGTGATGACTGGAATGGTGTTTATGTATTCCATCACAAATAAGTTAATGGCGAATCGTTAAGGGGTCTGCGCTGAAGGCGCCGATTCGGGTGCGTCTTCAACCACCATGCGCATCCGCTGATAAAAGTCCTGCCAATTCGCCGGATCGAGGAGGATTGCTCTATGAGCGGTCCACCAGTCGAAGTAAGTGAACGCTTTATAATGCATGTTTCTGGTCGCAGCCTTGATAGGACCTGAAGACAGGTAAGGCATGGATGTTTCGTAAATATTGATCCACTGATAATTGGTTGCCTTCGCAATGTAAGGCTCTATGTGGGCCAAATCACGAGGCGCGCGGTGGCAATCGTGAGGGTCTCCCCACCAACGGAACGTGTTCTGTACTGCGTTAACAGGAAACCAGGCGCTGTGACACAAGTCGTAGCTAACAGGGTCAATTGTAAGAAGATTCGTTAGCTTGGCGCGTTGATAGAGACCGACCTGATAGGCGACGCGCATAGCCATCCATCCGCCATGGGAATGCCCAGCGATCATCACGTCCATTAGTTTGTCATCTGATGTTGAACTCGATTCTTCAAGCTCTTTAAGCTCTTTGCCAAGCATGAGGGCGATCTCTAGCGGTGCAGAGCGCGGATTCATTTCAAGGGGCTGCGACCACTGACCGTTGGGTTCAATCGTATAAAGGAAAAACCGCTCGTTCCAGTCCCCAATGTGCTGCGTAAAGCCGCCGTCGAAACAGCCCCAGTAAACACGAGCGTCAGGGTGTTCCTTTGCGATCTCCAGGAATTGATGAGCGGGTGCGCGGTTTGATAGCGTGCAGGATAAGAATCCTTGCAGGTACACAAAGCGCAAAGATCTCGCTGACGCAACGTCTGCGAAGACGGCCAAGGTTAGGGTTATCAAAAAATTAAATTTTAAAAACATTCGTCCCATAGCTTTGGTTTCATTAACACATACATTGTGTTATGTCAATTCTATAAGATATTAAATATTATTATGCTAATCTTAATTAATTAAAATGACTGCTGTTTTTTAAGTGGTCCTATCCCATGGTCTAGGTTATAAGGCCGCCCTATGACGCAGATGTCTGGACCTAAATTTGACCGAGTGAATGTTGAGATTATCAATACCTGTAATCTCAAGTGCTCATTCTGCCCAACCCCAGAGCGCCAAATGGCGCGTATGAGTGTTGAGCAATTCTCTAATGTTGCGCGCACATTAAAACCAATGACCAAAGAGGTGGTGTTGCACCTTCTCGGTGAGCCGCTTTCACATCCGCAGTTTTCCTCGATCATTCAGGCTGCCTCTGATGCAGCGCTTCCCGTGAATATTGTAACCAATGGTTTGCTGCTCACGGGTGAGCGCGTGACGGCAGCGTTGCATCCGGTTGTGCGTCAGATCAGTATTTCATTGCAGAGTTTCGGGGATAATTTTCCGGATCAAAATCCTGAGACATATGTGGCCAAAATCAGGTCTTTTACCGATCGCGCGCAAATTGAGCGCCCAGATTTATATTTGAATCTACGCTTTTGGGATTTAGACGGTACTGGCGCAACCGAAACTAACCATAACCAAGAGCTAAGACGTGAGATCGCAAAAGCTTACAATGTGGATTGGGACGGTTTAAGCGTTGATGTGCGACGTAAGAAAAATCACAAATTAAGTGGGCGCCTCTATCTGCATTTTGACAGTCGGTTTACGTGGCCATCCATGGATAATCCAATTCTTCAGGACAATGGTTTTTGTCACGGCTTAAAGGGGCATTTTGGTATTCATGCAGACGGCACTGTTGTGCCGTGTTGTCTTGATCATCAAGCAACGATTGCTTTGGGAAATATTTTTTCTAAGCCCTTAGAAGAGATCTTAGAGTCGCCGCGTGCGCGAGCAATGAAAGAAGGATTTAAACGCGGAGAACTAGTCGAAGATCTTTGTAAGCGCTGCGGCTACATAGAACGATTTCGCTAGGTAGAGAGCGGCTTTAAAAAAAAGTGGGTGATTGTCTTGATAAGGCGAAGCGAGGGGTGAGGGACTCGAACCCCCGATAACCAGCTTAGAAAGCTGGGGCTTTATCCACTAAGCTAACCCCCCGTAGAAGTTAGGTTAATTAGCAAATAAATAAATGCTACGCAAGCCAGCTTTTTAAGTGCTTGGGATTGCTAGAGCTCGGGGTCTTTAGTCGTTCAGTCTGGGCGCAAAAAAAGCACAGACTTAAACCAGCTGTGCTCGTCGGCGATGGGTTGCGCCTAACTTAAACCTCACGACTAAATTCGCAAACCTGACGAAGCAGTGCGTTAATGATCGGACGATCAGTTTCGGGTGCGAGGTCAATAAGTTTACGGTAACGTCGAGCCAATGCCACTTCGATACGATAAACACTCACGCCTAGCATAGGGTCTTGAACAATCGGCGGCATGTAGCGCGACACTTTTGCAGCGACTGTACCGGTCACCGCGATCAAACCCGACGGATCTGAACTTGGTAAGCCTTTTTGAGCGAAGATGAGTCTGACAAGTTGACGAAGAGCTGCATAGTGGGAGTCGGTTCTGTCAATGGCACTGGCACCTTGTCGGTCAGACGTGGAGCTCGCTCGCTGCTTGGCCGCGTAAAGAGAGACCGCTGTTTGCTCCAACTGCAGCGCTCGGTTTAATGCATGAATATAGGGCGTGTCGTTATAGGTTAGTGATGGAGGCGGCACGAATGGCCGCCCGCCAAAAGTCGATAGGGACAGGCTACCAATAGAGTCCGGGTAGGTTATCTGATTGTACGTCTTTCGAAATCCCATGGGTCCTCTGTCTAATTATTAAGCAGCCCTTCTTGACTGTAAAGGATCGCCTGTCAGATTTCAAGCCTTAATTTATTAGAATTATGCAATGATTTAGAATCTATAGCCCAGCCCTATACCCGCAACGGGTAGGGGCTTATTGATGACCTTCCCAAGCTCTGCCTCAGCCTTATCTGCAAGGTCTGTCTGGCTTTTAGACCTAAGGTCCGACAGGGCGCCGGAAAGCTCCTCCGGGGTGCCATCAGGGGCCAGTATTGAGGCCGTGATGTCGGTGCTTTCACGAGAAGTGATCGGAGCAAAAATACCAAGTTCTGCCATGAAGGCTACCTTCGGTGAGAAGGAATAAATCCATCCCGTGGCCAAACGTCCTGCAAAACTCTGAATGTTGACATCTGCATTGAGCGCGATCTTATTTCGCGTTTGAATTGCTGCCGCGTCATTACCGCATGGAGGTTCTTTACGTGCCTCATTAATGCTGCATACGCGCAAGGGCGCAGCCGTCTCGCCTTTGATGCCAACAGAGCGAAATCCCGCCGCCCAGGTTGTATACCAGGCGCCCCCCAAAGGGTGCCAAGCCAAACCAGTGTAAACATGAGGACCCCAGGTTACCTTGAACTTAATATCAAACGCTGGATAAGCGACCGCCAATGTCTTAGAGCGATCGGAGGTAATGACGTCACTGGGCATCGATACATTCACATCGATGGGCATTGGTCCACTGAGGCCGAGAAAAAAAGCAAGTTTAGATGATGTGCTGTAGCGATACTCGAGACGCGTAAGCTCAGGCGTAGCCCCCCAAACTCCGATGACGTGCCGGCGAATTTTCTTGCGGCGCTCGTCCTCTGGTTCTGGTTCAAAGTCGGCCTCATCCATGATCGGCTTTCCTTGTTTGGATTTTCGACGGTAGTAAAAATCTTTTTTTGCCTGTCCGCCCGCTTTCCAGCTTGGCGGCAGTTCGTCTTCGCCGAGGGCGGCAGAAGGCGCCGTCAGTGCGACAGCAGCTAGGGAGATCACTGGAATTATTTTCCAATCAAAAGCCATCAAATTCCAATTAAGTGATGTGTGTCGTAAAATAAAATGACGCGTCTTCCTTTATTTTACCTGAGGTTGTCTTCGATGTCGTTGTTTGGGGTGTGAGATGGACAAAAATCAACAACCGGCAGGTGGCGATGAGCGCAAGACGTTGCACGACTTAGCAAACGCCCTGACCATTGCGCAGGGTAAACTGGCGCTTCTCGTTCGTCAGGTGCAGCAATCCTCAGAGCCTATCAGTCAAAGCGAAATGGTTCAAAAGCTTGATCAGATTTTAAGCACAATGAACCGAATGGCAGATCTCATCCACGTGCGGCGCGAGACTTTAAAATAAGCCCTACGCCGCCATCTCAGGCGCTTTTCTACCAATGCGATCTTCCGGTTGCTTATCCCACGTTGCGATGTTTAAATCTTCGTTGGTATTGCTTAAAAAATATACAAAATAAAGATCCAAGCAGGGGCGGATACGCCTGAGGTTTTGGGATCGTCTTCAATCGGGAAGAGTCATGTCGGTATCGTCTTCACAGGATCAAGCTACAGCCAGGCTGAGAGAGCGATTGCAACGAATGGTTGGGGATCATGCAGGCAGCACAAATCCCCGACGATCTGACGCCTGTGCATTAAAATCAAAGTGTCAGACGTGCTGGAATCATAGCGGCGTGGTCCTGGAAGCTAAGGCTTCGACTGTCCATGCTCAGCTTTGTGACTGTGTGAAGTCTTGTGGTCTTTGTGCTGGAAGCTGTATGGCGCCAAAGAACGGCGCTGTTACGGATTGTGCGCAGCCGAGCCCTAGGCGTGTGATTGCGATTATAAATGAAGCTCGAATTCCTGCGCGCTACATCGATGCCGACATATCTAAATTTGAAGGATTTTCGGCTAACGAGCGCAGTCAGAAAACAACCTTGATGAATTGGTTTAAGTCGTTGGTCCCTGGAAAAAGCTCCGGACTACTTCTTAGTGGGCCAGTGGGATTGGGTAAGAGTTGGTTGCTATCCGCGATGGCTAAGCATTTAGCCTTTCAGGGCATCAGTGTTCGCTATGCGGATTTTTTTCAACTGGTTCATGAACTCCGCGATGCCTACGCTAACGATCTCGCAGATAAGTCGAGTTTAAAACCTCTTCAGAATGTTGACGTCTTGATTATTGATGAGCTTGGCAAAGGACGTAATACGGAATGGGAGCTCAGCGTCGCCGATAGTTTGATAAGTGAGCGATACAATGGGAACAAGTGCGTCATTGCCGCCACGAATTACCCGCTTAAAGGCGGCGATCAAGCCAACCGTCAAATTGATTATCTGCGGGCCGATCATTCTGCTACCAACCAGATGAACGCACAAACATTTGAGCCGCTGAGCCAGCGTATTGGTTCGCGCATGTTCTCGCGCCTCTATGAAAACTGTTTATGCTTAGAGATCAGTGGGTCTGATCGCAGGCGTCGTTAATCCATGAATAGTCAACCGTCGTCGACATGCCGCATTGGCTTCCTCAACCGCTGGAGTCCGGAGAGTCATCTCTGGGGAGTTGTGCTAGACGGCGGTATCCTTCAGATCGACCGTAAAGCCTTCTTGTGCTGTGGTGGGGATGGTCTACTAATGGAGTCGATAAGCGAAAGAATTGCCTCTTTTTGTGGGCTGACGACGCGATGGAACTTGTTGGATTTTGTTGTTCGCCAAGCCTCGCTTTCCCCCGAAAAGGTCCAGGATTTTTGGCGTGGCGTTCTACTTCAAGCCGAACGCATGGACAAATCTGTTTGCGATCACGAAATGCGGTCGCTCGTTGGCGAGCATCTTGATCAATGGCTTAGCGCCGATAAAGGAAAACCTTTTTCCTGGCTGTCGCCTGGCTTAGGCGCCAACGGGATCAAACCACATCTGATATCGATTACGGCAGCCGTGCTTTCGTGGCACTACGAGAAAGCCGTTTTAATGGCTAAGCCTGGGGTTGCGCCGTTACCCATAAACCTCTGGCAGGACATGCTAAAGAGGCATCCGCAGTCCAAGGCGATGATGCTGATTGAGCTGCCATCGGATCTTTGGAACGCGTCTAAACTGGAGCCGTTGGAGGCTGCGATCGCGTTTGCCTATGAGCGTTGCTTGCCAACATGGTTATATATCAATCAGCCTGAAGAGTCGCCCTCGGCAGCCTCAGATAGCCGGGGAGATGTCCGAAAGTCGCGCGGTTTTCGGCAGGTAGTGGCATCGCGGCTTGATCAAATCAAACATAAGAGTCCTCTTGAATGGCTTTCTGCTCAAGCGCGGAGTCGTTTAACGGAGATTTGTCAGCTGCCAACAGCGCCCAAAGACGTGCCTGGTATTCCAGAGTTTATTTAAATAAGTTTTCAAAACACCAACACGCTTATCTTCACCCTTAGTCTATAGAGACTTTGCGCGGGTGGCCCTTCGATTAGTAGCTGTACTAAAGAGGACTTACCCAGCGCCGATAACTGTTTGCGGTTGCAAACAATTATCGGAGGCTAACCATGCGTCGTAACCACCTTTTAAACTGCATGATAATCGCAGCACTTTCGAACATCGCTCAGATCTCGTTGGCGGCTGACACCGATCTGATCGGGAAAAAAATTGACAATGCGCAGATCATGGAGCGCGTAGCACTCATTGGTGTGATCGCCGGTGGCTCTGATGCCAGCGGTGTGGCGGTCATAAAAGACACCAAAACTGGTCGCACCTATGCCATTAAAACCGGAGACAATCTCCCGGGTGTAGGTCACATTAAACTCAGTAGCGTCAAACGTGAGTTGGCAGTCTTTAACGTTGATGGGCGTGACTATTCGGTAAGACTGAGTGTGGGCGGGTACGCTCAAACTGCAGATGATGACGAAGACCTTGATGCCGATTTAAATGAAGAGCATGAAGGACCAGGTCTTTTCGAAAAATGGCACGGCTCAGGGGTCGCCGATATCGACATTGGACAAGACGACGCGGGAAGTGGTCTTGCAGCGAAAATAGTTGATACACGCAGAGATGAATCCGAGGTTAAGAGTAAGAGTTCAGAGAAGGTGAATACGTCGACAGATAAAAATCCGAACCACACTGAAATAGTGGTTGAGACGAACGATCAGGGGCTGGCTGAGGAAGCAAATGCGCTGCGTACGGACAAAGACGGACCCGTGCATGAGTTCTTGGACGAATTGACGACCGCAAAGAGCCAGGACAGCAAATTAAAGAACAAAATTAACGCCGCTAAGGCCAATAAAAAACAAATAAAAGCCGAAAACGTCAATGTGGACGTTCGTAATGCAGCGGCAGAATAAGTCCGGCAGAGTAGGTTTGAGCCTGACTGACAACGACTTGGTGCTGACCGATTTTGATCGACGGTAATTTGATTTCAAAGAGGCTCCGCGTACTTGCGGGGCTTTTTTGTATCAAGTCACTAACTTGCTCAGCAAGATAAGGAAGGCCGGAAGGGGCGTAATCATCGGCCAAAAGCCCCGAGTTGGCAATAACGCCTCCGTCCCTAAACTCTACAGCGATAAGAGACCCTTTGAGCAAGCGGTTACTATTTGAAGTGAGTTGAAAGACTACTTTCGCATTCAGGCGCAGTTTAGCAATAACCGCCGTTGGTGAATTCACAGTGACCGTAAGGTTTTGAATATCCAAGTTTGCTAACTCAGGTGACAGTTCGTCACCACTCCATTTGTAGGAGTCAGCGCCAAGGATGTGGACTTCAAGAGGATCATCAGCAGACATGACGCTGTGCAGATTTGGAAATAATGGGGCCCACATATCGTGGCTGAGTGCGCGCCCAAGCATGCCGTGACTGCCACGCAGTCGTGCGCGGATAATGCCCTTTGACTGAGCCTCCGCTAACATAGCATCCAGCGTTTGCCAGGAGACTCCAAAAAAACTCAAATGGCTTGGCCACTCATTGTTGCTAGTAAAGCTGGAAACTTGGTCCGGATCAATTGTGAGCGACGTTGCAAAGGAGCACACAAACCTGTCCGCATTTATGTCAAGACGACTGGGATGGACGCTGACATGTGCGTTGAAGGATGGGACGTCCTGGCCCTCAAACGGTAGCGTGACGTTTAGAGAAAGCATGGGGCTAAGCTCTGCCGTTCGTTCACTAAGTCCCTTGGCCAGCGCCTGCGATAAGGCTGACGAAATGGTTTCCTTGTAGCCCTCAATCAAGCTAGGAAGCGTCCATCTAACGAGCCAATTTAATCCGAAAAGCACATTGCAAGTTTCTGGATACTGAACGTCAAAGTTGTTGTCGTTAAGGTCAAAGATTGCTTCTGACACGGAAAGTGCCAGCTGACCGTCTGAGGACACGGTTGGATGCACAATGACGGTAACAGGTATGTCAGATGACGGACTTGAAACGGGAATGTTCGAGCAAACGCTGGTTCCAGACTCATTCATTTCCAAACGACGGATAAGTCCATCAAAGCTGCCTAACAATAATTTAAAGCGAATGCCACCCTGCAACAGGTTGGATTCGGTGATGCGAGTCTTAAAAGAGTAGCGAATGCCGCGCGCCGTGATCGTACCAAAAGCGTAAGGACTGCTGAGAGGCCCTGGCGCCTCGCCAGCAAGAGGTTCTGCATCTAACGCGTCCTGAACGGCACGCTCAATGGTTGAGAGATCTCCCCTCGTGAACTGAACCAGAAGGTTTTCTGAGGCTTCTGTCGCCGAAAGAGTTTGGGAGCACAGAGCCATCAAGATCATCGAAATAATAGTAAGTATCGTCTTACTCATGACTTGCGTCATACCATCCGTCGGCATTTCGTCTTTCGTGAATCAACGCCCATGCCGCCCCGCAAAAGAGCTTTCCAATACTATTGAGCTCAGCGTCATCCATCGACCCTTCTGCCTTTACGACAATATTCAATTGATCACAGCTTTGAGCCAACTGCTTAAGATTTTCAAAATCAGACCGCGCCTGAGCTAGAGTGTCAAAGAATATAACCTTATATGTGCGATCTCTCTTTTGCGGTGCGACTGCAAGCTCGCCCGCAGGTCGACTTAGTTGGCGTTTTGGCTGGGTGATGCTTGTAATGCTGGCTTTGCCATGGGCAGGCTTGTCTTGCCTCATGCGTGGCGCATCGGTGCCCTGGGGTGGTCGTTGACCATGATTGTTCTGTTGGCGTTGATCGGGCCTTGGCTGTCCCTGATCTTGCCGTCCGTCACCGCGGTTGTGGTTTCTATGTCGTCCTCGTCCTCTGCGCGCCATCTCTATAAAACCTTCCTTGGTTAACAGCCTGTTTGTTCTGAATTCAGCCGCGTCTGTATCACAGCGAGGACGTCATCAATTTTGATTCTCTGCTGGGTGGCTGTGTCTCGGTCACGTATGGTCACAGTGTTGTCACTCAGTGACTGCATGTCGACTGTCAGACAGTAGGGCGTTCCAATCTCGTCATGCCGTGCATAGCGCTTTCCGATAGATTGCTGTTCATCATAACTGACATTTAGACCCGCTCGACGCAGGGTTTTGACGATTTCGCGACCCTTCTCTGGGAGCCCGTCTTTTTTCACCAGAGGTAAGATCGCTGCCTTGAAGGGTGCAAATTTTGGATGAAGCTTGAGCACAACGCGAGACTTATCATTCCCCTCGTGGTCTAAGCCTTTTTCCTCGTGGTAGGCGTCCAGAAGGAAACACAGAACGCTCCGAGTCAAGCCGGCTGCAGGCTCGATCACGTAAGGTGTGTATCTCCATCCAGGTTTGCCAGTCTGGGGATCAGTTTTATTTTGATCAAAATAACTAAGTTTAACGCCGGTTGCTTCAGCATGCTTACCCAAGTCGTAATCGGTGCGGGATGCAATGCCCTCTAGCTCGCCCCATCCCCAAGGGTAGAGATATTCGACGTCGTAACATTCATCGCTGTAGTGCGCTAACTCATCATCGTCGTGTGCGCGCAAACGAAACTTATCGCCGCTGTTGGCATAGCGCTTGTACCAGGCCATGCGTTCACCACACCAATATTTCATCCATTCGCCCTGAGTGCCCGGCTCACAGAAAAACTCCATCTCCATCTGTTCAAACTCGCAGGAGCGGAAAATAAAATGCTCAACAACAATTTCATTGCGAAAGCTTTTACCGACCTGCGCAATACCAAAAGGCACCTTCATGGACATGGATTGTTGCACATTAAGAAACTGAACAAACATCGCCTGTGCGGTTTCCGGGCGAAGATAGACGGCAGATCTAGCACCCACTTCGTCAACCGCAGCGCGCTTTTCTTCGGAGGACATCTCAGGTTTGACGGCTGCGAGCATGTCACCTGTTGGGTCTACGGGGCCAAGGCTTGTGCGGAACATTAGGTTAAATTGCCGCTCGGAGCTGAGGTTGGGGCAGGAGCAGACTGGGCAGACGTAGCCCTTTTCAGAGACCGGGCCTTTTTGCTTTTCACCGGAGGTTTTACCCCCCTTGTGAAACGTTATCTCGGTTCCCGGAGCATGCTTTGGCGCTTTGTCAGCGCGAAAACGTTCACGGCAGTTTAAGCAGTCGACCAGGGGATCAGAAAATCCGGACAAGTGCCCAGAGGTCTGCCAAACCTTTGGGTGCATCATGATGCTGGCATCGATACCAACCACATCCTCGCGCTCATAAACCATGGAGCGCCACCATTCGTTAGCAATGTTTCGTTTTAGCTCTACGCCCAAGGGGCCGTAGTCGTAGCAGCTACGAAGGCCGCCGTAGATTTCCGAGCTTTGAAAGATAAAACCACGTCGCTTGCAGAGAGAGACGATTTTGGCCATGGTGTCTTGGGAGGTTTCGTGAGACATGCGCTAAAGTCCATGAGTCTAAAAAGTAATCAAATCCCTTTTTATTACAACCATTTGAGGTGGAGGGGCTATCTCATCTTATACAGCTTCTTGCAGATGGAAACAATAAAAGGTGAACGGCGTTTTTTGGTCGCACTCAGTTGTCTTGTCCGTCGACTCATTTGGCCAATGCTCTAAATATTGGGCAAGTGGCTGTTTATCTTGAGTTTTGCGTGAGCTCACTATAGTATGGGATCAGCTCGGCACATGACTGCAGCGGCGATCCCATATGGTGGGGATCGATCAATATTTGGGAGTTCCTCAACATGAGTAAGCGCATTGCATCCGCAAAAAAAACAAATGGAAAATCCAGCGCAGGAAAAAGTGCTTTTTCCGATTACAAGGTTAAAGACATTGGTCTCGCCGAATGGGGACGCAAAGAAATTGAAATTGCAGAAACTGAAATGCCAGGTCTTATGGCATTGCGCAAAGAATACGGCAGCAAAAAACCCCTAAAGGGCGCGCGCATTGCTGGCTGTCTCCACATGACCATTCAAACTGCAGTGCTGATTGAGACTTTGACTGAGCTTGGCGCGGAAGTCCGCTGGTCAAGCTGTAACATTTACTCCACACAAGACCATGCTGCAGCTGCGATCGCGGCTGCGGGAATTCCCGTGTTTGCCTGGAAGGGCGAAACCCTGAAGGAATATGACTGGTGCATTGAGCAGACACTGATGTTCGGTGATAAGCCCCTTAATATGATTCTCGATGATGGCGGAGACCTGACGATTCTTACTCATGAAAAATATCCTCAACTGCTAAAACACATCAAAGGCATCTCGGAGGAGACCACGACCGGAGTGCATCGTCTGTATCAGATGGTGGAAAAAGGAAAACTCAAGGTTCCAGCAATTAACGTGAATGACTCGGTAACGAAGTCAAAATTTGATAACCTTTACGGTTGCCGTGAATCCTTGGCTGACGGCTTGAAGCGTGCTACGGACGTGATGGTTGCCGGCAAGGTTGTCGTCGTCGCTGGCTACGGTGATGTGGGCAAAGGATCTGCACAGTCAATGCGCGGTTTGGGAGCGCGCGTGTTGATCACCGAAATTGATCCAATCTGCGCATTGCAGGCTGCGATGGAAGGCTATGAAGTTGTGACAATGGAAGATGCGGCGCCGCTTGCTGATATTTTTGTAACGGCGACGGGTTGTGACAACGTCATTTCCGAGAAGCATTTCAAACAAATGAAAGACAATGCCATCGTTTGTAACATTGGCCACTTCGACAGTGAAGTTGACGTTGCTTGGCTTGAGAAAAACTGCCGCGACGAAATCAACATCAAACCCCAAGTTGATCGTTTCGTGATGTCGAATGGACGCTCCATTATCTTGTTGGCGCGCGGACGACTGATGAACTTAGGTTGCGCGAATGGTCACCCAAGCTTTGTGATGTCCAACAGCTTCACCAACCAGACCATGGCTCAGATTGAGCTCTGGTGTAATCCAGGCAAGTACAAGGTTGGCGTTTATACACTACCGAAGAAACTGGATGAGAAGGTTGCGGCACTCCATCTTGATAAGCTCGGCGTTAAGCTGACCAAGTTAACAAAGAAGCAGGCCGATTATCTTGGCATCCCGGTTGATGGCCCATTCAAGCCAGATCACTACCGTTATTGATCGTATTTAGTATTTTTCACAATCGCGGCATCGCAAGGGCTCAAAAGCCTAAGTGGTGCTGCGATTTGGTTTTTTTGGCTCATATGCTGGATTCCTGAGGTGAGGCTCTGGTATGCTAGTGGTAACCCATTGAAAATTGTCCATGATTTGTGACTCCTAAAAAACACCTTAAGTTTTTAGGGTTTTGGCCGATAAGACCATACATTCGTTAGGGTGGAGGTAAGCGCCTTATGAAAGAGCAAAAACCGTCCAATGATTCTAGAAAACGCCACAACGAGCAGCTGATCCGGCGGATGAAGTCCGGAGAGCCTCTGTGGAGCTATGACAGCAAGGCAAGCTGGTTTCCACCGCGCCCCATGATTGAAAAAGATCCCGAGGCCATCAAGCGTCTATACAACAACGCGCCTGCTGGAGAAACATCTCAGTATCAGGACGCGACTGTTCGTCACATTGAAGGTCGTCTGAAAGTTCTTCCAGGAATGAAGGACCAAAAGAAAACGGAAAAAACCGGCTAAACTATAGAATCCAGTAAAACGCAAAATCAGCGGCTGGCAACCAACCAGCCGCTTTTATTGTCTCGCCATCAAGATCACGTCCGCTAAAAATCGCGTATTGGGGGCCTCCTCCGATGCGCAGGTGAAATCCATCTGCAGTCCACTCTTGTGCCAGCGTCATTCGAATGGAGAATGTTTCAAGGGCCTCGAGTTTAGTCCTCTCAAAGCGCGTGCTCAGCAAAATCTTGTCAAGATCGTTGCGCTCCCATTCTGCGCTGATTTGAAAGCGATCTTCTGTAAATCCAGCCAAAGATTGAGTCTGCATGGTTCTGTTGGCGAAAGAATGACTGTCGCCCGACTCTCCAGAGCCGTATTTTGCTTCCCGAAGTTTATTTTTGCCATAGTCACTGAGGACGGCCTCGCTATTGCCAAACGCCGATGCCCAAAAGCTATGAATAATCAAACGGGGTGAAATACGATTGCTCCAGGATACCGAAGGGCGCGTAATGTTAGCGCTGAGTTTGGAAAATCTTTGACTCGTATCTCCAAGCCAGATGTTTTTTCTCGCGACACTGACGTGCTTGATGCCAATAGCCCAATCATCTTCTCCAAATTTTGGAAGTTGCCATTTTAATTGTACTGTTTTTGCGCCAAGGGCTAGGGCAGCCGGATCTGCGCCGACCATCAGCCCGTAGCCCACGCCGGCCTCGACTATTGAGCCAATAGCAAAACGCCTCTGACTCAGAACAGATGCCGTCCATTCATCTGGTAGCCCTTGCTTAAAATCCTGATCTTGAGGTTTCAGCAGTGGCATTTGAACCGGCGCTAACATGTGTGTGGAAGTGTCCTCGGCACGCCCAGGCTGAGCAACCAGCAATAGAAAAAAAATTTGCCCGATGATCCTGCAAATGCCTCCGGGTACGTACATAATCGCGAAGAAGCCTTTAATTTCTTTGGGAGTCACTTTTATCTTTTTCATTATCTTGTTCTTCATTTGTGGTGTCATTGCTCTGAAATAGCTCGCTGTAACTAGCTAAAAGCAGTGGAATTTTAGCATATTTTTAAAAAAAGCCTCAAGTTTTCTTCAGTTTCCGAGATGAAATGCCGAAAAGCCTAGTGTTCGGTGGGGAAGCCCACATTTAGAGGAGTCGTTATGAAAAAGTTTACCCTAATTGTTAGCCTTATGGCTGCCGCTTTGCTGGCGCAGGGTTGCGTGTCGACCAAAGGTCGAAAAGTAACAAAAAACAAACTAAAGATTCCAAAACAGACCCACAGCTATGCTCTGATGGAAGATGAATCGCTGTCTGACCCTGAAGTGGTGCGTCGTGGTAATAAAGTTCGTGGTACGGACGAATATTAAGCCTTTCGGCGGCAAGGTCGTTGAATACTTCTCCATCAAGTGAAAATAAAAGTGTGGGTCAAACTAACCCAGCTATCAACGCGTGACCAACAATCAATTAGAAAAGAAGTTTGCCCATAGGAAGTCGTGATGACAGCGGACTCCTGACGGCAGATTGATTCATTTTGCAGGCATTGAAGCCCTGGTCGGGCAAGGCTTACCGAATACCTGGCATGGGTGGCAACGGGGTGCGTGGTTTGTGGCGCGATCGGCAGACGCCAAATTTAAGTTATATCACATTGCTCCAGATGGTGACGAAGGTGCGATGGTGGCTGTTCGGACCATGATTCAGTCGCCATTCCCCTCAGAACCATTTGCCATCTATGGGGGCGGATTTGACGCCAACCATGTGGAAAACGTCAATCATAACACCGCATGGCTTTATCGCGGCGAATTTGCAAAATAAGTTTTTTAGCGATCCGCACTTTCAGACAACGATTTCCCACGTGCATCCTGTATGAAGCTAGCAGCCTATGCTTAACGCATGGACCTGGGAGTTTAAATCATACAGGAGTCTTCAATGAAAACATGTTTAACAAAGTGGAAGCGCGTTGTGTACGTTGTGATTTCCTTGTCCTTGATTGGCTGTGACTCGTCACCGGCATCAAGGTCTAAACGTCTTGTGACAAACGATGAATTTGCACAGGTTAGAGATCTTACCCATGATGACTTTGCAAGAAAGGCGATTGCTGCACAAACAGAAATCGAGTCTGGACGCGCGCCTGGCGCTTGTACGGCGCTGCTTTTATCGGAGGGCAAAGATGTCTACGTTCAAGAATCGGTGACAGCCGATGATTCCCATGTTCTAGATGCTGTTTGTTCACTCGACGACATGCAGATGGCAAATCTTCTTAAAGAGTCACGTCATTCCAACCGAACCTCGAATCACAATATGAGCCTTCTTGCGGATACATTGACTCAGCACGGCAAGATCAAAGGCGACCTTCGCTATAATGATTCGAATGTCAATGAATACTCAGATGATTTTGCAAAACAGGATGCTTTGATTATCAGAAAGGTTTACTGCGCTGAGCGTAGCGCGGAGTCTTTTAAGGCGACTGCAAGCGAGTCGTTTAAGAGTATTGTCTCCCCCCTGACTTTGGAAAAGTTTAATGCGTGCGTTCGGGCAAAATCCTACGGCCTGTACTGTGATGCATCCGTGTCTGGAGATAAGGTGATCATGACGGTGAAATGGGAGCCGATCGATCTGGTACGCGATATATTACCAGCAGTTGCCCTTGATTGGGGTGCTGCTAGCAATTTTCAAGCGACAGCGGAGTTACCAAAAGTGCTTGGCATCGGTAGTGGTTACACGGTGTCGTTCACCAAGCATGACTCTCGGTCTGGTAACGTCGTCGGAGTCAGCGCCCACGACCGAGGTCGTAATTTCAACTTCTCCTGTCGCCTTGATCTCGAAAAAAGAAAGCCTTTTACGCCTTGGGTTAAAACGAGACGGCCTGAGTGCGGCGTAGAACTTGCAAAATCAGGTGAGGGTATTGAGTGTGGGGCGAAAAGCTATAAGAGATTACGCAGCGCGGTTTGCGGTGTTGAGTCATTTAAGGTAGCGCGCAGTCGGGCTTGTGGCGTGGAGCGCTATAAGTCACGTCATGACTGCGATCTTTGCGGCCAGTCAAATTTATTTGGCGGGTGTAACAAATGTGCACACGTGTCATTTGGCGTAGACGAATACCGCGAGTGTAGTGACCTAAGTCATGGCGTCGCTCTGTATTCCGAGTGTGAACATCCAACACACGGACCAGAGACCTTTTACTCATGCCGCCACGTCAACTTTGGCGTTGAGCTGTACCGCGAGTGTGAGGACACCAGCGAGCGTTAGGTTTCAACCAATGTGGGTCATGCCGCCGAGATAGGGCTGCAGGCACTTGGGGATGGCGACTCGGCCATCCTTTTGCTGATGGACCTCGAGAAGCGAAATTAAAACGCGAGGGCTGGCGATAGCCGTGTTGTTTAACGTGTGACAGACCTTGACCTGCCCGTCCTTGCCTTTGTAACGCAACTTTAAGCGTCTAGCCTGGAATTCGTGGAAGGTGGAACAGGAGTGTGTTTCGCCGTAGTTACCGCGAGACGGCATCCAGGTCTCAATGTCATGCTTTCTGACCTGACCTTGTCCGAGGTCTCCCGTGCAAACATAAACGACGCGGTAAGGGAGGCCGAAGTCCTGCAAGCATTCCTCAGCGTTGGTCAAAAGTTCGTTATGATAGGTTTCCGAAGTTGTCTCATCGGCCTGACCGATGATGACTTGCTCGATTTTTTGGAACTGATGAACGCGGTAGAGGCCTGAAGTGTCCTTGCCGTAAGTTCCGGCTTCACGCCGGAAACATCCACTCCATGCCATCATTTTTACGGGTAGTTTTTCTTCTGGAAGGATTTCTCCAGCGTAAAAACTTGTGAGCGGAACTTCCGCTGTGCCGACAAGTGCCATCTCATCTTTTTCAACGTAGTAGGCTTGTTCGCGTCCTGTTGGAAAATACCCGGTTCCCACCATGCAGTCTTCCCGGACTAATACCGGGATGCTCATGGGCTGGTAGCCTTTTTTGATGAGTTTGTCATAAACGTAACGCAGCACCGCTTGCTCAAGCTGCGCACCGAGTCCCGTCAGGACATAGCTTCGTGAACCAGCGATCCGCACGCCGCGCTCGAAGTCAACGAGACCGTGCTTTTGCCCAAGTGTAATGTGGTCCAAAGGTTTGAAATCAAATTGTGGTGGTGTGCCCCACTTCTTCAGCTCAACGTTCTCGGAGTCGTCTTTGCCGATCGGAACATCCGCACGCGCTGGCTGGGGAACAAGTAACATCATGGCATCAAGCTCAGCTTTTTTCTGGTTCAGCTCAGCCTCAATGGTTTCCATTTTTGCCTTTATGGCCTGGACCTCTGCCTTCATGGCTTCGCGCTGGTCTGGGCTTGCTTTGCCAATTTCTTTTGAGAGGCGGTTACGGGAGCTTTGTAGCTCTTCCCATTGTGTTTGTAGTGGGCGCACCGTGCCGTCGAGTTTGAGTAGGGCGTCAATATCGATATTGTTGCGCTTATCGCGCGCTCCCTTTTTCACAAGGTCAGCATTGTCTCGGATATATTTGATGTCCAGCATGGCGTAGGGTTCCCAAAAGAGTAAGACGGTGCGTTCAGTAGTCGATGATTGTAATAAAATCGCAGGTTTGGCGCAATCCCTTCAAAGTTGCAAATTTGGGGACACACGACCAAACCCAAATCAAACCATCGGCAATTCGGGTTTGGTCGTGTGTCCCCAAATTATTAATAAAATAGGGTTTATTTTAATTGATTTTAAAGGCGGGGTTTGATAACTAGCGCCCCATAGGCGGAGACCTTTTTTGATGATCGCGAGCACCACAGAAAACGTGTTTACGAAACGCTTGGGCTTACCTTATGCGCCCGTGATTCTCGCGCCCTTGGCGGGCGTGTCGGATCATCCGTTTCGCAGGGCTTGTGCGCGTCATGGCGCTGATCTGACCTACGTAGAAATGATCTCGGCGACGGCGATGGTTTACGAAAGTCGTCGCACATTCGATATGCTGAAACGCCACGAGGAAGAAAAAATCCTTGGCGTCCAAATCACTGGAAAGTCGGCAGAAGAAGTAGGGCAGGCAGTAGCCATGCTCGACAAAATGCCGTTTGATACGATCGACATCAACATGGGTTGTCCCGTCAATAAGGTTGTCAAATCCGGCTGCGGTAGTGGGATTTTGAAGGATCCAAAGCGCGTTTATGAAACGACTAAAGCCGCACGGGCAGCGACGTCCAAGCCTTTATCTGTCAAAATTCGGTTGGGCTGGGACCGCAATACGGTGACTTGGCCGGAAGTGCTCGATGCCGCAGAACAAGGTGGGGCGGAGTGGATTACGATCCATGGGCGCCTACGCAGTGACGATTACGGTGTTGCCGTTAACCTTGATGCCATGGCTGCACTCAAACAGCGCGCCAAGATCCCCGTGATTGGAAACGGCAACGTGTTCTCTCGCGACGACGCAATTTATATGCGCGAACGAACGGGAGTCGACGGCGTCATGGTGAGTCGCGGCGCCTTAGGAAACCCTTGGGTATTTCATGACATCAAGCATGGCAAAACCGACGTGAGCGTTGATCAGTGGGAACAGCTCGTACTGGATCACCTTGCCTGGCAACAGAGTGAGTACGGAGACACCGGTTCGGGGGCTGTTTGTATGCGTAAGCACCTTCTTTGGTACGCCAAAGGATGGCCAGCGGCAAAAAAGCTTCGAGAATCCATCAGCCACACAGCCCGTATTTCAGATTGCGCAGACTTGGTCCGCGAGTACGCCGCAGAGTTGCGAACAGCGGGCATCGAAATCAGATCGACCGTTTGGCCTATGGACCTGGAGAATCGCTTTCAGTGGGATCCGAAATATGATATGGACCGCCAACTTGACCGAGGGGTTGGGGATGATGGCCTGCAGGGAGTTTAAATTTGTTACCAGTTGTGCCAATTCGTCGTTTTATTTGAGTTTGTGTTCTTTGTATGTGTTGAAAAGGTTCGCTTGATTCTTGTAATTAAAGATGGATTCTAACCTGCTTTTGATGCAGACAAAGCAGGTGGTCATAAAACGAATATGGGAGGGTTGAAAATGAGAAAGGGTTTACTTGCCGGGATAGGGTTTATTTTTCTTGCCACCGGCGCGATGGCAGAGGACGTCAAAAGCACAAAGAAAGCCGCGATTTTGACTCCGCTCGAAAATATGTACGGTCGCGTTGAAGCTCGTCACACAAGTTTAGAATGGCTTGATGCAGACAAGAATTCTGCAAATCAGGTGACCGGCTACAGTCTCCGCCCCCGCATCGGAACAAAGATGTTCAACAACCGCCTTGATACTTATGTTGAAACGCCTCTTTCCAGTTCAGCCCGCTCCAGCAACTTTAGCCAAAAGCAAAGCGTCTGGGTCTCGACATTCAACGCCTTCGAATCCGAGCACTTCACAGTGACCCCATACCATGAAAGTTACCTGGCTCATGAAAACACTCCATTCAGCACAATCGTGGCATTGAATCTGGACGCTTTCACAAGCCTAAAGTCTTCTGTTGGTGAGTTTACAGTTCACGGTGGTCTTGAGCCAAAGTTCAACACTGGAACTCGTGAAACGATGACCAGTCGCGTTAATCGCGATCCTGGCAAGACTTACTCTCTCGTAACAACGAAAGACGATGGTTCTGCTGAAGTGAAGCAACAAGAACCAGACTCGACGCTTGAATACATCGCCGGCGTTGCATACGTCCCATCATTCGCACCGAAGTTCCGCTTGTCGACAGACACCTATTTCGATCGCGTGTATCATCCAGTTTATAACGCAGTATCGGACGAAAAGGGCGAGCGCCTTGAGAAGTCTGGCTACGCTTTGGAAGACTCAACGTTGACAGACGTCATTTTGAGCTACCAAGCTGACTCGCTAACGACGATTCAAAACCGCACATTGATTTTCCACGAAGGTCTTTACGCTGCTAATTACAAAGGTAAAGATACACCACGCATTCAGAATCGCTTGTCGCTCATCTACAAATTGTTCTAAGAGCGATCAGAGACCAGAATTCCCGTATTCAATAAAAACACCTCTGCATACACGTATAATGTACTGCAGGGGTGTTTTGTTTTTATTTCCGTAACAACAAACATGCTTTCCTCATCAATCGTGCAGTTCGCTGAACTTACAAGTAAATTGAAACACCCTAATAGCTTTGAAATAATCTAGATTTTTTTATGTTTTATCGCCCCAAAGCTAATGGGAGCAACGGGGCAATTCGATTCGTCTTAGGGTATAATAAGGCGTAGATCGTGCCATTGATTCATCATGTTACAATGGCTGAGCCTAGGTAAATTTTATCGGTGAGGATGCCTCATGAAACGCGCACCTGTTTTATTTCTAGTTTCAACGGCTCTAATGGTTGGATGCAAGTCTCGTGGAAATATGTCTCCAGCCAAACCCGAAGCCGTCGCTGTTAAGCCAGATGAGGCGGCGCTGACCACAGCGACTCCGTCCATTCCTGGCCAAGCGCAGCCTGCCGCAAGCGTTGATGCTTCATCTACGGCGAACGTCGCAGATCCTCAAGCCGAGACACCGTCGAAATCTGGCGACGCTGCGGCATCAGACGACAACGCAGCGCCCCCCGCGGGAAGCCCAGTGGCCGGAATTGAAATTTGGCAAGATGGCGCTATCGTCACCACCGTCTCGACGGGCAAGATGATTCAGTTCAGACCCACATCATGGACACGCGACACAAGCGCCACATCAGGCTGTGAGGTCAATCGCGGTATTTTGCAGGCATCATGGACGATCGGGTCGCGCGCAGCGGCTGACATTCAGCGATTCGCAGGTCAAGAGTGCCGACTCTTCGATTATGCCGGGACATTCACCAAAGCTGGTAACGTCACTGTTCAGCTAGACGTTGTTTCGGCTGATGGTGGGCAAGCTCATGCGGAAATGGTGATATCTGTTGTTGGCGCTTCGACAGCAGAATAATTTCCCCATTCATACTTAGCAAATGTCGACCATATGGGCGTGGCTTGTGAAAACAATGACTCCACGCGCTTTTGTGTTTCCCATGGCTTTTGATGCGATGAAGCAGTACTGGCCAACTTGATGGGAGTAGCCTAATTTATCGCAAAGACTTCTTAATTTCTGATCTTCAATGCCCTGAGACCTTAAAGCCAAAGTTTTGAAATCGACCACCGTGATTGATTGGTCGGTATGAATCAAAATCAAGTCGGCCTTGGCGTTAACCAGATTATCTCCAGAAATTCCTGCCATGGGCGCCTCGCAGATCATCTTTTCAACTGACTTCGTAAGAAGTTTCCAAGTATTGGAGTTGATAAGATTTCGGACCTCTTTTTTTGCAAGCGTTAAAAAATCTGCAAAACTGATTTCAGAATCCTTAAAAGCCCCATCTGGAACTAATCGCTCTAGCCTCGTGTCAGACCATTCTGAATTGAGGCAATGATTTTCAATCAGTTTATGTACCAACGTTCCGTAAACTTTCCCTAACTCCGGGGAAAACAATTGCTCACCCAAAACCTCATTAAGAGTCGATTCCCCATGGGACGTTTGTATGGTTTCCTTTGTGCCGTGCGCCGACGGCGATAGAATTAGCAGCGGCGGTCGGCCTGATGGTTGTAACAGTGGTTGTTTGACGATGGTCAACTCAGCCTCTTGTGTTTGGTTGGACGATCTTTCGATCACTGTTTCACCACGTACATACAATGTCCCTCCTGCCGAGGTAACCTTTGTCGTGACGTCACTAAGCGTCCTTGCCGCGAAGCCCACCCTGTCATAGTAGGATTCTGGAATTGGTTTTTTGGATGGAGCTCCGGTTAAGACCAGGTGGCTCGAGGCACGTGTGAGGGCAACGTAAAGTAGACGCGCTTTTTCCTCTCGCGACTCGATTTCGTTAAGCGTGAGCAGGTCTTCAATCTCTTTTGACCCGCGCGGTCTGGTCTTTTCTGTGCCGATATACCACAAGCCTGGTCGTCCGGGGCGACTATCCCGAATCCATCCAGTCTCAGGCTTATGCCAATCGCTGGCCAAGTCTGAAACGACGACACAGGGAAATTCAAGACCTTTACTTTTGTGAATAGTCATTAGTGACACGGCATTAGCCGCTAATGTGGCATTTCCCGTCTCATCCTCTTCTGCAGCATCGTCCATGGCTAAGCTTAAAGATTGAGCGTCCAAGGCGTTATCGGCGGACTCAGAGCGAACCATATCAAACCACTTTAAAATGTTGGCGCGCGCCAGTGATCCCTCAACCGCGCCGAAAGCCTGCTCATAGCGATCTAATATGCGATGTTCTGATAAAAGATGACCAACAATGGAGGACATCCTTTCACGTTCATGGGCCTTGCTAAGCCCCATCAGGAGTGCGAATGTTTTTGGCTGAAGGCTCTGGAGTCGCTCCATTAACCCCTCAGCATCTGGCGTTAGAAGTTCCATGAGCGCCAGATCAGAAAGACCGCAGATGGGCGAGCGCAGAAGCGAACATAAAGCCAACGTGTCCGCAGACCAAGTTAGCCATGTCACAAGAGCTCTGAGATCAGCGATTTCAGGTCGCTCAAAAAAACCTTGCTTCTCTTCCTTCTGGCAAGGGATAGATCTCGCGCGCAGTGCATCTTCGAGCATGTGAGCATGGGTTTTCTTGGGGTAGAGAATGACGAAGTCTGAGAATTTTGGTGTTCTCCAAAGCTTGGCCTTATCGTCAAAGACTTTTAACCCCATCTGCCCAGTGGTCGCTTCGTGAATGTGATCAGCAATTTGTTGCGCCTGTTGTTCATAAGCACCTTCGGTGGTCTCCGGCTTTTCGGTGTTGGTTTCTAGAGGGTAAATGCAGACACTGCCATAGACCCCAAGTCCATGAGATGAGGTTTGACGGATTTTCGCAGGGAGATGATGCGGGAAATCCTTGATCAATGTTTTATCCTCAAACACAGCGTTAACCATGTCTAGGACCAGTCCAGAGCTCCTGTAGCTTTCACTCATTTGAATCGCGCTGGCGCCAAGGGGTGTTAAACCATCCTTAGCGGCATCCATAAGCAACGGATCAGCCTCACGAAAGCGGTAAATAGACTGTTTTTTATCACCAACAATGAACACACTGTTCGGCGGTGTCGCAGCGTCCTCCTGACCACCGGCCAACAGATCCTTTGCCAAACGCTCGAAGATCATCCACTGCAATTGGCTCGTGTCCTGAAATTCATCCAGCATCAGGTGTTTTGTGTGCCCCCAGGCCATAGCTCTCGCGCCGACGCTGTCATGATCCGTAGCCATGAGGCTGACACCTTTCGCCGCGTCAGAGAATGTGCCGCGGGATTCATCCACTTTAAGGCGATGTAGTGCGCGCTCTTTCGCATGGTAAAGACTCCACAGCAGGCGCGCAGAATTATTGAGATCGGCTAGCATCGTCGCCGCATTCCAGGCTTTCAACAGTCCAGATAATTCTTGGTAGGAGGGATTATCCTTGGCAGCCGCAGATCTAAAGGTTGTCCCACTGAGGCTGTCTTTTTTGGTAGTCACGATCTGACTGCCAATCAATCCGCTCATATCGCAGCGGCCAAGATGCTCGAGGGCCTGCTGCCTTTTATCCGCGTTTGTGACAAGGTTTATCACGGTGCGAAATAGCTCTTTGTGAGCTGTGATGAACTGCTCGTCAGTCTGCGCGTCCTGCGTCACAGCGTAATAGCGCGCTGGATCCTGCCCCGACGTCAAGGACACGGACCATAAAAACGTATCACAATTCATGATCGGTGCAATGGCCCGACGGAGCTGTTTGATGTTGCCACTTGGGGCATGCATGGCGATGGACTGCATCAGTTGACGATTTTCGTCATGATCGTCAGTCATCGCCAAGACTGAGTTCCAAGCCTTCTGTTCAAGTCGGTCTTCGGCCAATCCGGATAACAGCTCCCATGGAGATTCAAGCGATATCGCAGATCGATCGTCAGTGATCCGAAGAGCTGTTTCCAGAGGAAATTGTTGGACCCACTGCATAAAAAGCGAATCAATCGTTGTGATTTTTAAGGATTGCGTATTTTCAAGGATCAGCTTTGCAGCGCTTGCAGCGCTGCGGATGCTCCCTCTGGATATTGGAGATAAGGCCTGCCATTGTTTAATTGAGTCAACAAAACCTGAAAATTCAGGGTGGCTCTCGCCAAGGCGTACGGCGTCACGAATAATGCGTTCACGCATCTCAGCTGCCGCCTTGCGGGTAAAAGTCACGGTCAGGATGGACGACGGATCTGCACCGGCTACAACAAGGGCTAGGAAGCGTCGACTCAGCTGCCAGGTTTTGCCGCTGCCTGCCGATGCTTCAACAATGTAACTCGCCCACGGATTATATGGGCTTTGATTTTGAGGCTTTTGCTGTCGATTCATGATGGCACCTCGAAGTTGCCTTCTTGGGCGTCGTCTGCTGCATCACCCATAGATTCCAGCACGGTGTCTTGCCTCGCAATTCTGTCACGGTGGCGCGGGTCATCGCGTCGGCAAACGCCTGCAAATGAGCAGGTCGAGCAATCGGATGGATCGGCCGCGAACGTCTGTGTCAACTTAATCTCGCGCAGTCGGGACGCCCAGCGTCTCTCCACAGCAGCAAAGGCGTCTACAAGTGAGGCCGGTTTATTTCGTTTACTGAGTAATCCCTTGCTTATGAGATCGTTTTTAGCAGTCTCACCGATAGCAACAAAGGTAGGTTTACCGTCCGTTAAATTTAAATACCCGGCGGTCATGACATCAATCGCAGGCTGGACGGATGATGTAGAACCTCCAAGTCCAGTCATTGACAGTGCCTTTGCATAAAGCGGCAATTGGGGCTCAAGCCCTTCGGCAACCATGCGGGTTTTCGGCACAGTCGAGGTTTTGTAGTCCATGATCAGCGGACCTGCTTCGGGACTTCGATGAAGCACATCGATACTGCCGTGCAGCTCAATCTCCATGTCATCAATCATCATTGCGAGTTTATTTGATTTTCCAAATTCGACTTCTGTTGTGACAAGGTCTGGATCCCAGCCTTTCTCGAACAAGACCTGCCAATAGTTGGCGATCGTTTGCCAACCGCTTCCATTCATGTGTTGGAATTGTGCGGTTCTGGCTAAATCTTCTGGAATGATGGAGCGTGCAATGGCATCCAAACGTTCGTGGGCCCAAGCTCCAAAGGCGGAGACTAATTTTGGATGATGTCGCCATTGCAATCTTGGCTCGAGATCTGGGAGATCCTCTTTTGCAAAGAATAACTCCAAAACTTTATGGAGCAGGTTACCAGTGCTCAGATGGCTGCGGTCTTCCGGTAGTTCGATGGACTCAAGGCGGCGGCAATGAAGCAAATATCGATAGGGGCACCAGATCAGATGGCGCAGCCTCGATGCCGACATCGAGCTGATTAGGCGCCCCGCATCCTGAACCTTTCCCTCGCAATCCGTATTAGTGGAAAGCGTTAAAATATCGAATAGGGGCTCCTGCTCCTTGTTACATAGGATCGATGCGGCCTTTTCCCCGGGGTCTATGATCCGCGGCTCGATTTTGCTCGCAAGCATTTCAATCCATCGAGAGCGAATTAAAGGCTTTTCTGCGTCCCATTGAGCGTAGGTCAATTCGACAGCCTCTAAGCGACTGGTCAGCAAGTGGAATGTTGTGTCTTCAAGGGATTCAAGATCTTTCCAAGCAGGAAGCCCCATGGCCCGTCGCATTTGATTGTCGATGAGGCTATCGCGCGGAAGACCCTGCGGAAAGCTTCCTTCAGTACAACCTAGAATAAAAACGGCAGAAAATGGTATGTAGCGAGCCTCCGTCAGACCGATAACCTGCAGCCCACTGAGGGGCTCTCCCTTGTCCCGCAGGCTTTCCTGACTAGCCATGCGGTAAACGTTAGCTAAAAATTTAGACCAGTCCGCTGAAGTGTATTGACGAATGACGTCCAACTGGACCACCTGTTTGACGGCTTTGTCAAAGGCTTCAGACCAAGGCTCCTCTTGGGTTGAGCTATCGCTAGTGGATAATGCTTTCATTAGGCTTACGACCGTATTTAAAAGACGCTGACTCGCAGCCTCGATATCCGTATCCGGTGATCGGAAGCACCAATGAACGGCCTCTTTGATGTAATTTGCCGAAGCCGCATCGATGCGACGTTCGAAATAGCGGATGACGTCATCACCAAAGCGGCCAAACGCAGGAAGATTTTTTAGCTCACGTTGAAATGCGGAGTCATCGAATCCCGTCGGAGCATTAAAAAGATTCTTGGTGATAGAGCTCAAAATATATTGTGCAAATCCATGAATTTCGTTACCGCGACCTAAACTTGTCACAAGACGAAACCACCGACCAACTTGGCTTTGGGACCATGAAGTGGCCAATGGCATGTTGATCGGAACATTTAACGACGAACTCAAAGCGCTTATAGCAGGCCCGTACGTTTCCTCATCGGGAACGATCACTGCGATATCATGGGCAGGCATGCCTTCATCAATGAGGCGCTGGACAGACTTTAAAACATAAGTCACCTCGTGGGTGATATCTGTGCAGCCTGTAATCTTGCGCACGCCTTTGGCCCATGAGCCTTGCGACTCAGACGAGGCCTTTAGTCCAATGCTTTGGCGTAAATCGGCCAAAGGAGACGTCAGGGAGGTGGGTGTCGGCTCATCTAACCAGACGGATACCGGGTCAAGGGCTGCTAGAGATCTGAGACATTTGCTCTCTACTGGAGGTAAAGATGTCAATCCGGCAATCAAGATTTTTCCTGGTGGTAAACTAGCAAGTTTTCTATCAGGCGCCGCTTCCACCCAATTGTAGACAGCTTGGCTGCGAGAGGTCTCTTTGGTCGTCCACTGAAATTTCGATAGCGTATGCTGGTAGTCTTCAAGCGCATTGAAAACGTCGTCGACGCGTTGTTTAAGTTGTTCGTAGGCTTCGCCTTGGCGGCGCCAATCATCTGCCAAGTATTGTTTCAGCCGTTCTTTAGCGGCGTACTCATCGCCACTGCGAGCAAGCTCGGCAGCGAGGTGAACCAATTCGTGAGCATGCCGGGTGTTTGTGTGAAGTGGGCGCGGGGATTGACTGGCGCGCTGCGTAAGAACATGCTCCATGATCAGTTCACACTGAGAACTAACCATAACCAAGTTTTCGTTATGATACTCAACAATGATTTCAGACAAAAATCGATCCCAAGTCCAGAGACGAGGGAGAAACGCTGTTCCATTATCAATGAGAGCGAGCTCTCTGCTGAGATAAAGACATAGCCGTTGCGTTGGAAGGACTAGATTGACATCGGCGCGCAATGGGCCGGGCGGGAGTGCTTTTGATAACTCCGCAATTAAGCATGTTCCAGATGGCAGGGATCGGTGTCCATTCAACATAGATGGCAGTATGCCTAAAACAAATCACCAATTCCTTAAAAAACACGCCGAGGAGCTGATTTAATTGCCGCCCAATAACCCATTAAAGCTGGCATGTTACAAGAGCTTGTCAGACCCTGGCGACAGTGTCCGAAGACTCGGATGTGTTGCGCGTGAGAGGTTCTAGAGGCCCCCTCCCAAAATAAACTCTCAGTTCGCAACACTGTAAATAGTAAAGGCAGGGGTAAGCCGGTTCGTTAGCCCCCTTCAGGACTGGTTTATCCCTGCCGACCTAATTTTCCGGTCACTAATTGGATTGGCGTTACTTTTTGGAGAGACTTGGCATGTGCCACTTGTTGAGAATCAGCCACGATAGGTAACTAATGTCTATGGGCTTCATCGCAATCTCTTGTCGCTCCTGATCCATATATTTTTTGAAGACTGGTATCAGACTTGGTTTTGAGGTCGTAAGAATCAGATGGAACTTTGCCTTTACAGCAACAGGAATCAGATTGTGAATATCTTTATCAGCGTAGCCATCCATATCGAGGATCAACGTAAACTTCTCGGCGTTATGATCGCTGGCGAACTGATGCAGATCAGTCACCTCCCTTGTGTCAAAGCCAAGCTTATTAAATAACGCAACGTAACTATTTGTGAAGCTGCGCGTACTTGTGAGTACGCCAACCGTTGGCTTTGATGTCGTTTTGGCGGGAGCTTGCGCCTGCTTTCTGTCTTTATCTTCCAACATATAAAATCGCGCGACATCGGTGATGCTGATAATACCCACAAGGTTGTCTCTCTTGGCCTCCTTCGCAGAAAGAACGGGGAAATGGCGAATGCGCTGCTCCAGGTGTAGCTTCACGATTTGTTCGCGGAAATCCTCGAGCTGCACAAATGCGACAGGTCTAGTCATGATCGTTGAAACCGTTCTTGTGAGCTTGTCCCCCATATCGAGTAGGGTAAATTTGCGGACGATGTCGCGCTCGGTAATTATTCCGACAATTTGCCCGTTGGGCTCCTCTACAAGGACGCTCGAGATATTGTTTTTAATCATTTCCAGGACCACATCCTGTATGAGCGCATCCTGGTTTACGAAAACCACATTGCTATTAATGAGCTTTTGACCAGGTTTATGTGTGGATTCTTTAGATGGTAGTGGCTCACTCATTGATTTACTTCCTGAAAATTTAATTTTTTCGTAACCGCATGCGTCGCATTGCGATCATTTTGCCGTCAGCTGCATATGCTGAAACCCGCCAGATATCGTTTTCTGCGATCGCAACGTCCTCAGCAGAGACGAAAAAGGCGCGACCAGATTTTTGCGTAGCTAGTGCTGTATCAGTCATCATGCTTTGACAGCCCATTTCCGTACCAGAGACGATTTTGCAAAACTCAACACTGGCCGCCGTCTCGCTAACCGAGGCGACTAGCCTGTCGCCTCCATTGCTTCCTGTTAATGCAGCCAACCGGATATCGCCCGACGTTGCTTGTTGAGCAGCCCACTCCGTAGCAGAGTCACTAACAGCTGCCGTGTAGCCCGCCTCGTGGCTTAGAAACGCAAGTGCAAGTTTTGTGAAACGCGCGGCCAGTGTGAAGTTCAGACGGCCAACGAGGTCTTCAATGGTGTGTAAGGCTCGGTTATAGTCGTTCGGGTTTTCGAAGGCAAAAGCGGCATGGTATCCCTGATTGGTCCATGATTTATGATCTGATGTTCCAGGCGACAGCGCTCCACTCTTCCAAGTGCCTCCAAGATAGATGGAGATCAAATCTTTTAGGTGGCGAACCAGTACAGGGCTGGTATCAGTTGTAATAATATGAATTGTTTCGTCATTAAGGATCGATGAGTAGCCGATCATATCCAGTTGCAGCATCGAAACAATGGTGGAGCCCGCATTTTTGCGCTTACCTGCAATATCAGCGCTACCAATGAGGCCGACCTCCTCGGCTGCGTAGGCATGAAGCTCGACATTTCTTTTAAACAGCATGTTCTTAGCTTTTATCAAGCGCAAAATCTCTGTAAGAGCAGCAACACCTGAGGCATCATCATCAGCCCCTGGTGCCTGACTTTGGTCGCTGCGATTGATCGAATCCAAATGCGCGCCCAGGACAACGGTTTCTGTTGAGGCCGTCGAGGCCGGAATTTTAGCGATTACGCTTTTTTGACTGGTACCAGTATGTGACTCTTGTGTGACGGAAGCGCCGGACGGAAGCAAAGCCTGCCAACTCGCATAGATCGCATCAGAGGGTATATTTGGGGATGTATCGGCATGATAGCGTGTGGACTGGTTTTGAAGCGTCAACGTCGTGGCTTTGATGTTCTCACTTGAGACATCACTCAGAATGCTAGTGATGGAGCTTGACTTAACACTTGTCGGAACGAGAGGGGAGGCTGCATTTCCGCGAGTCAAGGTCGCTAAATTTGTTTGCGGATCTAAGATCTCGAGTGCACCACAGGCACCGATGTCTTCATGCGCCAGCGCAGCTAAGTCATCACGTTCTGCGGAGGAATTGACAGTGAGTATAGCTCGACCAACGCGAGTTTCCGGGGACGAAAAATAGGCAAAGGTGCGCGGGTCATGCAGAAGAGATTTCGCGTAATCTGATCCAGGATGAAAACTAACCATAACCAGTTTTGATTTGTTATTTAAAAAAATGTTTTTAGCGCTTTCCTGAAATAAGAAACTTCTTCCAGTATTAGACCAGGAACCCAACACTAGAGAAAAACGAAGCACTCCTTCGTCGGGGACGCCGCTTATTGTCAAACAAGATAAAACGAGGACAATGTAGCCAACTGAACTTGGGAAAAAACGTTTCAAGGTTGTTCAAACCTCCAACTGCCTTTTTCATAGTCAGACTGACCATCCCAGTCTGCAGGTATCAAGGCTGAAGGATCCGGTCCACTTGTGCGTTTAGATGTCCCGCATCGAAGCAACGTCACAGATGCTGCCAGCGCAGTTCCAAGCATAAATAAATAGATTTTTCGGTGTCGCATGACCGAAATTGTAACAAATCTCCTTCATTTGGACAAAATTCTGCATTTAATCTATAGTTTTTATTCGGTTTTGCTTTCTTAACACCATGAATCAGGAGCCTCGACGCCGTGAGTGATTGGAACTCTGAAGATACCCGTAGTCTTCCTCCCGAAAGACAAAATTTTATTGTGCGCTGGTCAAGTCGACTGTTTGCATGGCTGCGCAATGCTCTTGCCATATTTGGTCTCGTGGCCGTGGTGATCCCTTTGATCATCGTGTGGAGCTTCTTCCGCATGACCGATGCACAAAAACCAGCGAAGATAGCCATCAAAGACACTGGCAAACCAGCAACACTGTGGCTGGCTCTCAATGCTCCGATCATGGAACACGAGCCAAGGTTTGGTGAATCGTTTTTCCGCGAAATTTTCGGTCGTGAAGAAGGGATTTATCTACCGACCATTAGGTCAGCACTTCGCAAAGCCTCTGCTGACAAGGGTATCAAGGATGTTCAGGTCGCTTTGGATGGTGTGTCAGGCAGTGCTGCGGACCTCGAAGAATTGCGTCAAATGATTTTGGACTTCAAGGCTAGCGGAAAGCCAACGCATAGCTGGGTCGCCCATCTCGACAATGCAGCATTGATGATTGCAAGTGCGACCGATCAGATCAGTCTTAATCCTGTGGCTGAAGTGTCCCTTCCTGGCCCGGCGTTTCCAATGACCTATTTTGGAGATGCCTTGCGGAGGCTAGGTGTTGAGATGCAGGTCGTACGGACAGGTAAGTTCAAAAGTGCTTTCGAACCTTTCATTGCAAACGAACCGAGCCCCGAAAGCCGTGAAGCATTGTTATCTGTTGAGGGTAGTCTTCGCGATCACCTGGTCAAGAACGTCGCCCAGGGACGTAAGAAACAAGATAGCGAGGTCTTTCTTTGGTTTAAAGAAAGCTTTTTCACTCCGGCAAAGGCTAAAGAAATGGGAATAGTCGATGACCTTGCCTACATGCCGACAATCGACCTAAAAGACCCTCAAAATGTTCTTGCTGAGGACTATGATGCGGACGAATCGATTACCGCCAAGCTCAGCAAAGGTTATAGCCTAAGACCTGATGAGGGACTTGGATTCATCGAGGCCGTAGGTCAGATCGTCTCCTCTGCTGACGGAGAAAGCGCGATTACTCCTGACGACATGGAGCAAGAATTAAACTGGGCGCTAAATGACGATAACGTCAAAGCCGTGATTCTACGAATATCGAGCCCGGGTGGAAGTGCATCCGTCGCAGATTTCATATGGGACCGCGTAAAAACACTAAATGAGAAAAAACCGGTTGTTGTGAGTATGGGTTCGGTAGCGGCATCAGGTGGCTACTATATCGCAGCGGGTGCAAACAAAATCTTTGCTGATCCGTCAACCATCACAGGATCTATTGGCGTCATTGGCATGCTGCCAAGTCTAGACGGCATGAAAGACAAGTGGGGCGTGAGCTTCCACACTATTACACAGTCAAATCGTGGTGCCGTTCTTGGAATGAAAAAGATGACTTCATCTGACCAATCCTATCTCCAAGCTACTGTTGAAGATGTTTATCGCACGTTTAAGTCCCGGGTAGCCGATGGTCGTAAGATGTCCATGGAAAAAGTCGAATCTTTGGCTCAAGGTCGCATTTACACGGGTGCGCAGGCTAAGGACCATGGCCTCGTTGATGAACTGGGCGGATTAAAGGAAGCATTTCAGTACGCAAAAAAGGTGGCGGGTTTGGATGAAAACCGCCTGTATCCGATTCATCGTTTTCAACCGGAAGAGTTCTCTCTAAGTGATTGCTTTACAAGTTTGAGCAAGATTCGCAAATGCTTCCGCCGTCACGGTAGTCTCATGAGGACAAATATCACGGAAAGTTTGCTTGATGATGAAGTTCGTGACGTTCTTAAGTTACAGCGCGTCGCAAAAGCAGCCAAAGAGTCTCGTGTTATGGCTATCTTGCCGGTCACTCCGAAGCTTTAATTTCATATTGCATGTCGGGGGCACTATTTCTGCGGGCGTTCGGAGTAGAAGCCAACCGCAAAGTTGGTAACTGCCGTACAGTCAAGCCTGAATTGTCGCCAGGTAAGGGGCTTCCCGCAGTGCCTGGCCGGACTTGGTGCTATTCAGCTTGTTGCGTTTGGCAAGGTGTCAGGTGCTATCTCACACAGACGTACGCGTTGGTCGTATTCTTTGTGGCGTAAGCATTCACACCGCAAGTGATGGATGTGTTGTACGTATAGCCAGTCGCTAAACCAACTCCCCAACCATTGCCACTACTTGCACTGTTTGATGAACCGGTCCAATACCATGAGTTAAGGGATGCCTGCGTAATCCAGTTGGTAGAAACTGCAGAGCGAATCCCATGAATGTAGGCCTCCATAAGCTCTTTCTGCGTCGGTAATCTCCAGCCCGTCACGCCATTATGATCTAGATTTTGACAATTAGCCCAAGCCGCATCCCAAGCAGCGGTTGATTGACTTTTACTCCACCAAAGTCCCGTGATTTTATCTTGCATTGTGCACCGAGCAGAATCTGTAGCACAATTAGAAGGTGCGCCACTAGAAGCTGTCGTTACGTCTTTCCACACGTTTGCGTCACCTGCTGTCGACTCAATACCGCCACAGTCCGTATCGCTTCCCCATGCAGATACTACACTTGCTGGCAAACCTGATGTGTTATTATTGTAGTCATCAATCGTGTCCCATATATCGGCTGTGGTTCCCGTTGTAACTGCAGCTTGACCAATACTCGAAATAGATCCATCGTAATTGAAACGGGCGGAATTGACACGATTGCGGCATGTTGGCTTAAGCTTACCCGCTACTCCATTGATGATTTTCCCAATGCGGACATCCCAAGGATCCGGCACGACAGGCTGAGTTACTGATCCAGATTCTCCAAAAATATCCACGTCGTCGCGTATATTTGCACCAATGATGTCACTATCACCAGCCCCCGTATAGCGAACACCGTCCGCCCCGAAATATTGAAATGTTGCAGATGACTTGATCTGAGCATTGAAATTCGCTGAGGTTAAATCTGTTCCGCTAGATCCTGCTAGTAAATAGTTAGCACTTGGGAACGCGCCCAGAGTGCCAGCTAAGGTCACACCTGCTTTAATATTGCCAGGTGAGAGGTTACTCAAATCTGCCGACTTATATGTTGCTGTAGTTACACATCCTGTTAACCCATTGTTTGAACAATCTGCCGGTTTTAAAGTGGCTAACCCAACTACGCCTAGAATCGTAGTACCGTCGACAATAGTTTCGCCAGCGGGGGAGTTAGCAGTACCAGAGTAGTAGCCAGCTCCAGGAAATGACACCGTCAAATCCCAAGGACCCCTGTTGGCCAACGAGGGTGTTTGCAAATCCCCTGTTTCTCCATAGGGGCCTGATCCAGAAAGTACATTACTAGCCGATGGGAGCGTGAGGGTACCCGAACTACTGGTTCCATTCGCTCCATAGGTGGTTCCAATTAATACTTTCGCTGGCGGCGGCAATGTTAAGTTACCGACAACACCAGCAACAGTTGAACCATTTAAAATTCTGGTGGAATCAAAATTTGACATCTTTGCAGCTCTGAAAGTCGTTCCATCAACAACACATGATCCGGCTCCATCAGTGGAGCAGCCCAAAGGACTTGGGGCGAGTGATCCAGGAACCCCTGCGATAGTGACCCCAGACTTGATATGGCCGGGAACTAAATTCGCCGTCGATACTGGTTTGTAGCTCGCGCCATCCACAATGCAATTAGAATCCGCTTCAGATAGACAGGCTTGGGCCAGCGCCCCACCGCAATTTTTTGTCCCAGTCTGTTTTTCTCCGTTGATATCAATGTAGGATCTGGAGTTACAAATATCAGAGGCTTCACCAGTCCATAACGGAAGGTCATTATCTGTTTGATTTGCGATGAGATTGAGGGTTCCTATCTCTGTTGACACACCTTGAATAATTTTGACTGAGCGAAGCCCCAAGCCAGCGCCTTCTGGCATGATGAAAGATGCGGCGCTGCGGCTCAGGATAGATAAAGGCACATCTTTGAAAGACCCATCTGCAAGTACAACTCTGGCTTTCAGGGTTTTCGAAACAAAAAAATTTCGCCCGGTGATCGTCACAATATCTTCGGGCTTTGCAACAAGAGGGCTGAACGCAGTCACCGAAGTCAAAAAAGATCCTCCCGCAGTCTGGACGTCAAGTTTACTCGTAACGAACCCGCAGGCCTGCAGGAGGAACGCGACACAGAGAAACGCACATTGTTTTTGAACCATTGCGCGCATAGGAAAACTCCCGATGATTTACTTGAGATTTCGGCTAAATCTCGATTTTCTTTAGATTTTAATCAGGCTTAAACATCGAGAATCTTTGTTTAGATTAAGTCAACGTTTACAGTTGTTTATCGAATAAATTAAGTTCCCTACGAATTCGGAAGGGCTATTAATTGGAAGGTATGACGAGCCGAGCTGAATGAAATGTCAGATGCTCAAAAGTGCGAAAATTTTAGATCTCCGAGCACTTCAAACATGCCTAAATAATTTGTTGTCTACCCATCTCAAAGTACGCTGTGAGAAAAATCAGCGCGCCATAAATGCCTTATCGCTTACCCTGGCTTTGCTCACTCAGAATTTGCTCGATTTGCAGACCCGTCAGAGTTTTTAAACCTCTGATGAGCATCCATACCGCCACCATCATGACGATCATACTCGGCAACACAATGACCGGATAACTGAGGGCTGTCATGCGCCCGAGCTCGGCATTGAATTCTGGCGTTCCCGCTGGTGACTTCAAGATCCAAATAGCTAGAACAAAGTTCAAAATTGCGGAAATCACAAACGAGATGGCTAACACCAGTGTTGTCTTGAACATTAACTTGGAAAAGCCGTCACGGGTGCCCTTAGCATCCAAAGCGGCCTCGACTCGCGGAATATTAATCACGCGGTCATTGTATAAAATAAGTTTCACCAGAGGTTTTGACGTTTTCATCGATCCAAGAGTCACGAGTGCAATGATCCCGGGAATTGAGGCTTCTTTAGCCGCAAACCAAACACCGTCGACCTGCAAAAGACCAAGGCCTCCGGTCAATAAAATGCTTACAAATCCGAGGATCGAAATGAAATTGTGGTGTCTGGTGGTGAAAAACTCCCAAGCACCGTAAATCACAGGCAAACTTAACGCGATCAGCATCGCCACCACTGGCCCAAGCTTATCTGGAGATGAAAATTTGTTCAAAATGACAGCAGGGAACACAATATTCACCACGAGGTTCAAGATGGCATTTGGGTTTTTATGCTGAACCTGACCCTCGACAGGACGTCCTGTCTGGTTTGCGGCTGAATTTGGTGTGGACATGCGTGGCTCCATCGGTTTGAATGACGATTCTATGCCAGTTCGGCATAAAACATCAACCCGTCGAAACTGAAATGACAGGAGTACGACCCATGGCAACTAAAGCTGCAAAAAAAGTCAAAGAAGCATTCAAAGTCGTTAAGAAGCGTAATGGACGTTGGTCCGTTAAGGGCAGCAACGGCAAGTTCATCAACGGCGAAGAAAAGGTCAAAATCCTTGTCGGCAAGGGTTTGGTCAAAGTTCTTAAGAAGAAAGAGGGCGCAGCCCCAGCTCCAGCCGCCGAGTAAATTAAGCTTCACCGGGGAGTGCGGGCCTCAAGTGCCTGCACTCCCTGACTAATGTTTGCTGGTCCATGTCAAAATCCCTCATCATTGCTGAAAAACCTTCGGTCGCTCGCGACATCGTCGCCGCCTTGGGTGGATTTTCCACCATGGGGCAAACTCCTCAGGGAGTTACCGTTTGGGAATCTCAAGACTACGTCTGCTGTCACGCCCTCGGGCATCTGGTCGAGCTCTATGAGCCCGAGGATTATAACGCCGCATACAAATCATGGCGTTTTGCCGATCTACCGATTGTGCCCGACTCCTTTCTTTTGAAACCAAAAGCGGACACAGCGCAGCTACTGCGCGTCATCAAGCAGCAACTCAATCGACCTGACATCACCGAAATCATCAACGCATGTGATGCGGCACGGGAAGGTGAGTTGATATTTCGTGAAATTATCCAAAACAGCCTTTGTAACAAGCCGCAAACACGAGTGTGGCTGCAAAGTTTGACTGCAGAATCCATACGCGGCGCATTTGCCGCAAGAAAATCGGCTCACGATTTTAGTGGGCTTGCCAATGCAGCCCATGGGCGCTCTCAAGCCGATTGGCTTATGGGCATGAACTTATCGCGAGCTGCCACCCTAAAGCTCGCACGGGCTAGCGACGGCGGAGTTTGGAGCATCGGCCGTGTGCAAACTCCGACATTGGCTATGCTAGCGGAGCGCGAGTTTGCGATTTTGACTCATGACCCTAGGCCATTTGAATCGGTCACAGCGACCTTCGCGGCACCGGACCATGAATACGAAGGTAAGTGGATTGCCTCTGACTTAAAGGGAGCTGAAAACGTGGCTGATGAGCGTGGGCGTATCTTTGCCCCTGAGCTCTCCCGCAATTTAATGGCAAAATTAGCACCAGGCATCGCGGCTCAGGCAAGCGAGACGCGTAAATCGCGCGAGATGAAAGCACCGCCACTTTTTTCTTTAACGGCCTTACAGCGTCATATGTCGAATCGCTACCAGTGGACTGCAAAACAAACTTTGGATGTAGCGCAGAAGTGTTACGAGACACATAAAGTCATCACATATCCACGTACCGAATCTGACGCCTTGCCCGAGGATTACCGGGACAAAGTGCGCACAATTTTTGAAAAACTAAAATCAATTTCAGCATACAAAGAACTCGCTGAAAGACTTGTTACAAGTCCGTGGCATAATGAAAGCTCAGTTTTTGATGACAAATCTGTAAGCGATCACTTTGCCATCATACCGACTGGAAATTTTCCGGCGTCATTACCCAGCCAAGAGGGTTTATTGTTTGATGCCATCATTCGTCGCTTGCTTGCATCACTCATGCCACCAGCCATCATTGATCAGGTGGAGCGGCGCACGATCGCTGCCGGAGAGACCTTTCTGACTGGTCCTGAGGAGTTTGTCCGAGTTCCAGGCTGGCAAGAGGCAACGACAGATACAACTGCGCGTCGCAAGAAAGATTTGACTTTAAAACCACTGGTAGCTGATGCACCCATCAAACTGCTTAAAGCAGAATTGAGCAAAGACGAAACCAAGCCGCCCCCTCGTCTGGGTGAGGCGCAGCTACTGACGTTGATGGAGCATGCAGGTCGGCATGTAAATGATCCAGAAATGGCGCGCGTCTTGCGCGAAACCGGTGGACTTGGAACCGCTGCCACCCGCGCTGAGATTATCGAAAATTTGAAAAGTAAAGATTATGTTTACGACAACTTGCAGCCTACGACCAAGGCACTGCATCTAATTCGCTTTCTAAAACTCGCGCGTGCAGAGCATCTAACATCACCGCAATTAACAGCTGAGCTTGAACAGCATTTGCGTATGGTGGAAGAGGCCTCACGCACAAGAGACTCTTTTATCCAGGAAACCGCACGCTCAGTCGACACCTCTCTGAAGGCCATTACAGCATTTGATCTTGAAAAAAGTTTTGATCATGCGCCGTCGCTTGGTCACTGCCCTCGTTGCCACGCAACAGTGCACGAACGCATGTGGAATTATACTTGCGCTAGCAATCGTGCTACCGACGGAGGCTGCGGCTGGACTTTACCCAAGGACTGTGATGGTCGTTGGCTTGATCCTCAGTCTGTGAGTCGTATCCTCGGTGCAAATACTGACGGCATCACCCTCGGTGGGTTTCCTGTAGCCGGCAAATCATCCCCTGGGCCTAAAAGAGTGTTAAAAATTAATGCCGGTAGTCTAGAAATTCTCGACGAATCTGGCCGCGAGCTTAACGCCAACTTTCACACATCAGAATCCAAATCTTCCACGCGTCGCCGTGTGACATGGGGGTCTTGTCCGATCCACAAGGCCGATGGATGTCTTATTGTTGAGACTAAGAATGCGTTCATGTGTGAAACGAAGCTACGTCACCTGAAAGAGGGGCGCCCCGAGGCACCAGGATTTCAATTACCAAAATCTATTTGCGAACAGCGGCTGAAATTCGAAGACATCAATTCATTCATCACCACCGGTCGCACACGATTGATCGAAGGCTTCAAATCTCGCGGCGGGAAAGTATTTGATGCCAGGGTCGTCCGTAACCCAGCTGGGTCTTGGACTTTTGAGTTCAAAAGCTAACGATTAGAATCGTGGTTCGGAACTTCAAATCTTACAACCAGATTCAACCAAGAGCCGTATCCAAAATCATCATCATTATAAAACCCACCATCAAGCCCATGGTGGCGAATGTTTGATGGCCATTGCGATGTGTCTCTGGAATAACCTCATGGGACACCACAAAAATCATGGCACCAGCAGAAATACCCATCGCCATAGGGTAAGCAAACGGAACACCACCCGCTAAAAACACACCGAGCAATGCCCCAAGCGGTTCAAGAGCTCCCGTCAATGCCGCAATCAAAACGGCCTTCCAAGCCTGTTTCACGACACCGCGCAGCGCAAGGGCGACGGCAAGTCCTTCTGGAACATCTTGAATCGCGATCGCGGTACTGACTGGCAAACCAACAGCCATGTCACCTTTCGAAAAACTGACACCAAACGCCATGCCCTCGGGTAGATTGTGCAATGCAATTGCAAATACAAAAAGCATCATGCCACCGTATGCTTGATGCCCTGGTCCAAAACTTCCTGCATTCTGATGATTGTGCGGCGTAAAGGCTTCAAGACCAAGCATTAGAAAAATACCGATGATCATCCCTGCGACCACCAGCAAACTACCATAGACCTTCGAGCTATAAATCAGAGTACCGGCATCCATACCGGGTATGATCAACGAAAACGAACTAGCTGCCAGCATCATACCTGCAGCAAAGCCAAGCATACTGTCTTCAACCTTGGCAGGAACCGCTCGAATGAATAGGGCAGGGAGGGCACCGATAGCCGTTGCTGCAAACCCACCCATTCCAGCCCAAAAAGCCAAGCGAACTGGTTTTGAAAATCCGTCAGACAGCATTCCCGCAAGGTTCTGTGACAGAATCACAATGACTGTTACCAAAGCGGCTAAAAGACCAAGACTCATCCATGGTCGCCTGAGAGCGTGATGGAATGCTTCTTTAATCCATTTTTGGGACTCAACACGATTCATAAGTTTTTGTGCCACATCAAATCAATATCTTTAATATTAAACGATTTAATCCTTTAGGGACACTCGACGGTATTTAGCTATCTAGAAAATCAATCTCCGATTCCATCCCCGCACTTGTAGCTAAATGCTCCAAATACCCATGGCAGACCTCAATTCCAAAGTAGAGCTCGCCAATGGGAGCTGCCGGCCTGAGATGTAACCATCTAAAATAAATTGATTAAATTATATCTTTTGAATATTTACTAAACTGATTTCATTAATTGCCGAATCCTCTAGCGCAGGAAAAGCAGCCCTTCTGCTTTTCCCCTTAGAGGAGGTTTTATGTTTTCCGTGCATCACGGCGCCCGCTGGGCGTTCTGTGCGGCTTTGACAGTCATCGCCATCATTTTAAGTGCGTGCGGACAAGATCCCGCGTTCACGGAAAGTGAAATGACCGCAAGCTCCGCCGATGGCAGCATCGCGGATTCAGGTGACCCAGATCAAGGTGGCGAGTCTGTCACGACCGCTCAAAAAGGACAGGGTTCAACCGGCTCTTCAGGATCCACAGGAGGCAGCACCACCGGTGGCGGTTCAACAACCGGAGGTGGAACTACGACCGAAGGTGGAACTACGACCGGAGGTGGAACTACGACCGGGGGAGGAACAACCAATCCTCCAACACCGCCTTACACTCCGCCACCAGGCTATGCAGCCAATACTCCAAAAACGGACGTTCTCGTTGAAGACGGCGGATCTTTGGTGTTACCAGGCGTCAAAGCCATCAAGGTGGGCGTTAACTTCGAAGACCTTTCCGACTTTGACTTAAATGACTCTGTTCTTTGCTTTACTGGTGGCTTCAAAATAGAGGGACGCCGCGTCATCAGTTACAAAAAACAATCCGTCGCTGCGCAAGTCTGGAATAACTCTGACTGCGGACACTTCATTACGGTACAAATCCGAGACCGCAGTGGAAAAATGACGCAAACATTCCGTTATAATGATCGGGTCACGACCTCGGCAACGATGAACTTTGACGTCGGCAGCTCGATGCATGTCATCATGGAAAACTTTGCCAACTCAGGTTGTATTGGCCCTATCGGTATGGACCATCCGCAACGAGCCGAAGTCGCACCAAACCTTTGTCGCAGATAACGAGCGTAAAGCACTGACAGAGGCAAGAATCGTTTTTATAAATCGAGGTGAACAGCCGCTGTTCACCTCGATTTCATTTAGCTTCAATGTCCCAAATAGCTACAGAAGATCTGGGGCCATTTGAAACACTTAGGTGCATAGATCTTCGTAACTACTCAATCACACGTCGACAAAAAGCTACAAGACTCTGGCACAAGTTGTGCTTTGTCATGAATAAGTCCCTAACACACGAGGGGAGATTTAATCATTCACCGAGGAGTGCTTGTATGAAAAACATCTTGCTGCTGACTCTGGTTTTAATGGCAACACTCGTAGCTAGAAGCCCTATGAAAAAACCATCCACAGATCATCTCTTAGCTACGTCTGAGCTTTTTGCGCTGACACTTAGACCTTAGGTTTTCCGAGTAACTCAAACATTTTGAGTTTATAGGCTTCCACGCCTGGTTGATTAAATGGATTTACACCCAGCATAATTCCACCAACCGCACATGCTGTTTCAAACATGGCAAACGCAGCACCGATTGTCTCAGCCGAAAGATCTGTAAGACGGATCTCCAGGGCAGGAACTCCTCCTTGGCTATGGGCTTGACGCGTAGCGAGCATGGCCGTGTCGTTAATCGTATCTACAGCTCGGCCCTCTAAGTATTGCAGCTCATCAAGGTTTGATCCCGTCACTGGGACCTTGATCGATGGTGTTTCCTGGCCTTTGCGAAGCGTCCGAGGACGATCGACAGCCAGAAAGGTCTCCATCATCGTGCGCGCTCCCTCTTGCATGTATTGACCCATGGAATGGAGGTCCATGGTGCACTCAATACTGGCAGGAAATAAGCCCATTCCCTCTTTGCCGTCACTTTCTCCAAATAACTGCTTCCACCATTCCACAAGATTACGCATCTTCGGTTCCGGGTATGCGACCACTTCAATACGTTTTCCTGCGTTCCAAGCAGCAGTGCGACACTGCGCGTAGTTTAGCGCCAGTCGACCAAGTGATTGGGGCTTTTCTTGGGAAAGGTCTTTGAAGACTTGATCAGCACCAGTCAAGAGCCCGCGAATGTCAACACCGTGCAACGCCAGCGGAACAAGTCCTACTGCTGTTAACACACTGTATCGGCCCCCGACGGAATCAGGAACTTCAAAGGTTTTATAGCCACACTCAGTGGCTAGTTTTCTGAGTGCCCCTTTACGCGCGTCGGTGGTAGCAATAATGCGCTCGCCTGCGGAGCCCCCGTAACGCTTTTCCATGAAGTCTTTGATCACCCGAAACGCCACACCAGGCTCCGTCGTGGTTCCGGATTTTGAAATCACGTTCACAACTGGTTTACGGACAGCCATAAGATCGAGGAGTTCACTGAGACTCGTCTCTGACATGTTGTGGCCCGCAAATACCATCATGGGTTTCCCGGAAACCGTGGCTTTAGAGCCCATAACCGACGCAAATGTATGCGTCGTTAAATCTGACACCGCACGACTACCAAGATAGGAACCACCAATACCGATGACCACAATAAGATCGAAATCAACTTTGTAGGACTTAAGCCAGTCTTCGATGGCAGTCGCTAGAGCAAACCCTTCGCTCGCTGGCCAATTGAACCAGCCTGTGTACTCAGAACCCTTACAGGTCTTGGCTTTAAGAGAATTTAGAGCTGCCATAGCTGACTGCTCCAAACCATCAGCTGCCTGGTTTAAGGTTTCGCCAAAATATTTTCGATCTAGCTTTAGCATTACTTACCGTCCAATTAGATTCTGACCACAGACGCGAATCGTTTCACCGTTAATACAAGCCGACACATCAGAGAGCAGAAATGTCACGGCCTGCGCGACATCATCAGGCTCACCAGCTTGTTTGAGGGAGTTAAAGCGACGCGCCACTTCGCGCACAGCCACAGGCATCGCCTGCGTCATGCGAGTTTCAATGAAGCCTGGAGCGACGCAGTTGAAACGCATCTGGCCGCAACGTTCCGACTCTGACCACCCTCGTGCGTAGCCAATAAGACCTGCCTTGGTGGCGCCGTAATTAGTTTGCCCAGGGTTACCTGCAATACCACCCACACTTGATAAAAATACAAATGATGCATCTTTGGCGCTAACGAAATCATGCTCTTTACTCATCATCATTTCAGTCATGGCAACAGGGACGCCGAGATTCAAATTAAGGACTGAATCCCACGCATCTGATTTCATTTTAAATAACGTCTTGTCGCGCGTCACACCAGCGTTATGAACGACGCCGTGCACTGGAGCAAACTCCCGCAGCTTACGTACCGTCTGTACGACAGCATCTTCCTTTAAAAGATCTACCGGAATAATCGTGCCGTGTACCTCCCGGGCCATCGCCTCAAGAGCTGTCATCTCGTGAGGACGATCAAGAAGGAGAATTTTGGCGCCCTCAGCAGCAGCCCGACGAGCGATGGCGGCTCCAATTCCTTGGGCAGCGCCAGTCACAAGAATTGTTTTGCCATCAAGAAGTTTTTCGTAGCGACCCGACGCTGTTTTGTGTCCGGAAGCTGTCACGACTTGTCCAGTAATGTAGGACGCGTGGCCACTCAAAAGAAACCGCACCACACCGCCAAAATCAATACCTTCGTCGGCCACCAACAAATTGACCGTAACGCCACGGCTTCCTAATTCCTTACCAAGACTTCGTACAAAGCCAGCCAAGGCGTCTTGCGTTGCGACCGTGACGGGGTTTCCCGACCCCTTTGTGGTCTTGGAGACAATGAGAACATGGGCACAGGGTTTTAATTTACCAATGCGGGGATGAAAGAACTGATACAAATCAGTCAACGATTCTGGCGACTCTAGAGAACTGGCATCAAACAAAAGCCCGTCCACCTTACTCGGATCACCAGAAATCACAGCACCTGCGTCTTGCAAAGCCCCCGCCAGCTGACCATAAAAGCCACGCGACTCATACCCACCAATTGCAAACTCCTTGCCGGAAAGGGTTGTATGAGCCCATGGTGCGCGTTCACGCTTCAGAACTTGGGGGAGGGGAATCGGTAGTCCTGTTTGTTTGACCACCTTCCGCGCAAGCGTGTTGCGACTTAAAGATAAAAAGAAATCTGACATCGTGTTTACTCCTGCATCCGTGTGTCTTATTGGGTGGGCATTTCTGAGAGTCTAGCGATCATATGTGGCTTTACGCCGGCCTGATCAAGTACCCTCATCTCCAGGACTCCACCATCCTCCCACCAGCGGTAACGAAGGTTAGCTGGCAGTAGTACGGGAAGTTTGAACTCTGATTCCATGCGAATTTTATTTGCCATCATCTGAACTGGGTGCATCGCGCATGCGCGCCCCACAAGCCACATGCCATGAAGCATCATTCCTTTGAATCCCAGAGCTTTGGCCGTCATTGCGCTCAGGTGAATCGGATTGATATCACCTGTCAACCGCGCATAACGTCGCGCTGTCCAAGGGTCAACCGCCCATGACGCGTCATGAGCGCTCATATGATTATGGACTGGATTCGGGGGACGCGGACCATCTCGTTTGACCCCCTTGCCTCTGCGGTACATGGTCATGGTGGTCGTCGAAATAACTTTTCCCTCGACTGAGGCTTCCGTCATCATGTCAAATTCGATCCCGCGTTCCACCAACCGGTGCCCCTCGACCCAGCAGCGGTACGAGACCACCTCATCCACACGCAGAGGGCGAATCTGGTCAATCACCGTCCGGATATGAATGGTTCCCATGGCCTGAAAGGGGAACTTCGGGTCAGAAAGGTGCTTCAGGTGAGTCATGAAGGTGGCGACCGCAGGAAATACGGGAGGTACAACCCCGTAGTCAGGCAGGTCCCACTCCTTACGCAGTCCATTATATAGAGCACGATTTGCGGGGGCAGCCTTTAGGCTTGTCTCAATCCGCGGAATAGACTCCCCGGCTTTGAGACCTGGCTTTGGCAACATCGAGCGCCAATAAATCAATAAAGAATTCATTAAGATAAACCTTGTAAAAAATTTTCCAAACAGCTGGAAATTCTACTTAATTTCGACTATTCTCGCCGCTCCAAAAATTAGACTGTTTTTTAAGCAACAGACCCGCCGTTAAGGAGCCTCATCGTGGCCATCGAATCCGCAGAACACCTGAGAAATATATGTATTATTGCGCACGTTGACCACGGCAAAACAACATTGGTCGATCACCTTCTCCGTCAAGGCGGCACCTTTCGCGACAATCAAGAGGTCGCTGAGCGGGTCATGGACTCCATGGACCTTGAGCGCGAGCGCGGAATTACGATTATGGCCAAGAATACGGCCGTCAAATACGGTGATAAAAAGATTAATATCGTCGACACCCCGGGTCACGCCGACTTCGGCGGTGAGGTCGAGCGGATTATGGGCATGGTCAATGGCGCCATTCTTTTGGTTGACGGTGCTGAAGGTCCTTTGCCGCAAACACGTTTCGTACTTCAAAAAGCACTTCAGCAAAATTTACGCATTATCCTCGTAATCAATAAAGTTGACCGTCCCGAGTGCGAAGGCGGTGAGCGTATCCGCGAAGTTCTCAATCAAACCTTTGACCTGTTCGTGGACTTGGGCGCCTCTGATGAGCAAGCTGATTTCCCAATTATTTATGCCTGTGCACGTCAAGGCTGGTGTACGACCGATCTCGATGAAATTCCTGCTCTGATCAACGGCACCAAAAAAGGCTCTTTAAAGCCGATGTTTGACACAATTCTAAAAACTGTAGAACCACCTAAGGTCGATTTGGAAGCTCCATTTCGCATGCTGATTTCAAACCTAAGCTACAACGACTTCGTTGGTCAGCTAGGCATTGGCCGTGTCTTCTCGGGCACTGTTCGTAAAAACCAACCGACCGTTCGCCGTGGTGTCAATGATGCAGACCAGCCACTCGATGAAAACTTTGTGGCCACTAAAATCTATACCTACGACGGCCTAAAGCAGGTCGAAGTTGATGAACTTCAAGCGGGAGATATTGGTCTAGTTGCAGGCTGCCCCAACTATCAAATTGGCGACACGCTGACCGCGAACAAAGAAGTTGCCATCATCCCACGAGTCACAGTTGAACCACCTACATTGGCGATGATTTTTTCCATCAACACGTCTCCTCTTTCTGGGCAGGAAGGCGACGCCATTCAGTCCAGAAAACTGCGCGACAGGCTGGTTAAAGAAACCCGCATGAACGTTGCCTTGAAGTTTGAAGAAACCGATCAGCCTGATCAGTTTCGCGTACTCGGTCGCGGTGAATTGCAGTTTGCGGTCTTGATTGAACAGATGCGCCGTGAGGGCAGCGAATTCATGGTGGCCCGTCCAGCCGTCCTTTATAAGACCGATGCTAACGGTAATCGCTTAGAGCCCGTCGAACTGGCAGTCCTTGACCTACCAGAAGTTTACGCTTCGGATGTGACGCGTCTATTCCAGGAGCGCCGCGGTATCTTGCAGAAATACGAAAATCAGTCCGTAGCCTCCACTGGTGGAACCTCTCGCGTTCGCCTTGAAATCGAAGTCCCAACCCGTGGACTATTAGGGATGCGCAGTAAATATCTAACAGCCACAAGAGGAGAGGGGCTCTTCAGCTCACAGCTTCTTGGCTATAAAGATCACCGCGGCGAGATCATTCACCGAATTAACGGCGCTCTGATTTCAGATCGTGACGGAGAAACCGTAGAGTACGCTTTGTTTAGCGTCGAGGAGCGTGGCAATCTTTTCGTGGGCCCTGGCGTAAAAGTATACGAAGGCATGATCATTGGTGAACACGCCAAAGAAAACGACCTCAACGTCAACTGTTGTCGGGAAAAGAAATTGACTAACGTCCGCGCTGCAGGGGCTGAAATATTGGTAACGCTCCGATCACTTCGCAAGATGAGTCTCGAACAGTATATCGAGTGGATCGAAGACGACGAGTGGATCGAAGTGACTCCAGAAAATATCCGAATTCGTAAAAAAGTTCTGAAACAAAACCTGAGATCTGTGAAGCGTGAACGCGACTAACGCCAAAAAGAAAGTCATGCTGATGGTCTATCTCACCATCACTCTTGGCGCCCTAGCCATGTATGACCGGTATTTTGTGGATGATAAGTCACGCTATCAAGGCCTCGTGATGATGAATGACAGCTCAGATAAGCTGCCAGATCATGGTCAAATTACGGGTGAGTATGTTTTTACGGATCAAGATGACGAAGACTTTGCAACGAGTCAAATGGCAGGCCACGTTTGGCTAGTTAGCTTTTTCTTCACAAGCTGTGATGGACCCTGCCCACTGCTTAACGCTCAAATTGCCGGTATTTTGTCCAAAAATAATGACGTTCACGCCCTCTCGATAACGACAGACCCTGAAACCGATACGATCGAGGTTTTGGAAAAATATGCGCAGAGTTTCAAAGCTCGCCGCGAACAGTGGTCTTTCGTACGTACTGACCAAGACTCGATGATCAAATTCGGTCAAACAGTTTTAAAGTTACCGGTGGGCGAAGAGCCGGACGCACATTCACTACGTATTGTTCTCATTGACAAGGCCGGCCACATCCGCGGCTGGTACGACAGTCAAGAACCAAATGTGGTTGCCACTATCACAAAAGACCTAAAATCCATTCTTTAATCAATTTGGGGGAAACACAACCAAACCCAAATTTTATTTTGAGCAATTTGGGTTTGGTTGTGTTTCCCCAAATTAATTGGATTCCTTGGCATTGATATTGCAATCACCTGTAACGCGCCCGTCGTAAGAAGAGCGCTTTTAGTGACGTAAATAATCTACAAGGAGACTGTTGATGAAAACTTTTTTCATGCTGCTGGCATGTATAGTCGGGCTTGCCTGCGAAAGCGGTGCTTATGCCGAGTCGGGGTGTGTCGTAAGGCTAACTCAGGATGAAACCTGTGACTCCGGCGTCAGAATTAACAGTGGTTTAGACACTGCACTAAACGGCTGTGGGAACCCAAGTTCAAACTTCGCAGAAATTACGGGATTATATTGCCGAAGTCCATATCCATGCTTCAAAGACTATCCTAGCTCCTACCAAGTCGGCAGCGATATTTTGGCTTGGTATAATTGCTACTTTGGCGCTGTAACTATTCCTCCAGTGACTGGCCCTGAGGGCATTGTTGAGCACGAATCGGAGGGCTGCGTCGTGAAAAATGTTCCCGATCTTAATTGTCCCGCAGGACGCAGACTTTACAGCCAACTTGACTCCCGACTCACGGCCTGCACCGAAAGTGCTCTTGATAACGCTGAGATTGAGGGCGCTTTTTGCAAAAGTAGTCTCAAATGTTATAAAGACTTTAGAAGCGCCTACCGCGACGACGGTACCATCTATGCATGGTATAACTGCCAACCCGGTGCCTTTCCCATCTACGGTCCTTAACTTATTTTAAATTGGTACCACCCGGCCTATTTCCAATTCTAAATGGAATAGGTCGGGTGGCACTAATTTATTTAGCGCTAATTTATTTAGCGAGCTCGCTCGTATTGCTTTGGCCAACTGATGGTGGTTCCCAACTCTTGGGCTGCATGCAATGGAAAGTAGGGGTCGCGTAAGAATTGACGCGCAAGAAAGATCACGTCGGCCTTACCAGACTTTAAAATGGACTCGGCTTGCTCACCAGTCGTGATGAACCCGACCGCACCCGTGAGGACACCAACATCTTTGCGAATACGCTCCGCAAATGGCACTTGAAATTCTGGTCCTGCCGGAATTTTTGCATCCGGCACTAGACCTCCAGTTGACGCATCAATCAAGTCAACTCCAAGTTTTTTGAGCTCGTGGCATAGAACGACTGATTGCTCAATATCCCAACCTCCGTCAACCCAATCTGTGGCAGAAATGCGGACAAATACCGGTAAATGATCTGGCCAAACGGACCTGACAGCTCTTGCTACCTCAAGTGGCAGACGCATTCTCCCAGCAAGATCTCCGCCGTAATTATCCATACGACGATTTGAAAGAGGGGATAGAAACTCATGCAGAAGATACCCATGCGCCATATGCACTTCCACAATATCAAATCCTGCAGTTAGTGCTAGATGAGCCGATCTCTTAAACTGTTCCAGCACCTTATCTATATCAGTCAATGTCATCGCCTCCGGAGTTTGATATCCGTTAGCAAAAGGTATCGCACTCGGGGCTAGGGGAACCCAACCTCCTTTACTAATTGGCACTGGGGCACCCCCATTCCAAGGAGCCGCTGTCCCAGCCTTTCGACCTGCATGAGCCAACTGGATGGCGGGTGTCGCTCCTTGGCCCTTAATGAATTGAGTTATTCTCGTCAAAGATGATGCTTGCTCTTGGTTCCATATCCCAAGGTCTTCAGGAGAAATCCTGCCTTCTGGAGAAACGGCTGTTGCCTCACACATCACAAGTCCTGCGCCACCTACGGCGCGACCACCTAAGTGCACCAAGTGCCAATCATTAGCGACACCATCGACGGCCGAATACTGACACATCGGTGAAACAAAAATTCTATTTCTGATGGTTAGGTCTCGAATTTTAATTGGCGAAAAAAGTAGAGTACCCATGTTTAACTCCCTAATGACTGGCAACCCGATGGTCGTCATTTTGACATATTGTCAATAGACGTAATACTAGTTTACTAGATTCTGAGCTTAAACCACTCCTGCAAATCGATCGGTGATTGCGCAACCGGATGGACCTGTATCAACAGTTTAATTAGTGCCACCCGACGTATTCACATTTAGAAATGTGAATACGTCGGGTGGCACTAATTAAACGAATTAAAGGGCACCAATTAAATCAGTTAGGGCACGACTTTGAACTGTTTGCAGACTGTCACGACACCTTTGCAGGTGACTCCAGGGGGCAGCAGATTATCGGGCGAATTGACGCAGTCGGTGATCACACCAGCTTCCTGATAACCATTGGGACAACTCACTTTGTCGGGCAAATGCTTTCCGGCGTTGAGAATTTTGATATCAGTAATTACCGCGGTGCTTTTTCTTACAACTTGCGTCACCGGGATAGTGCGTCGACAGAAGGAATAAAATCCCCAAGAATCACCTAGAAGATAACCCACTTTATGGTGGTTTTGACCCGCAATGGGTCCAGCACCCTCCCATCCCGCAGGACACTCCGCATTAACATAAAAATGAAAGTCCGTGGCTACACGCTCCCCAGCAAGCTTACCCTTGGCACGACAAATACGTCGATTGCCGAAACAACGGTTGCTAGGCGTATTCGTGCAATCTCCGACAATTCCAGCACCGGCATCCTCTGAACCGGCCTCACAAAGCGGGGCAGCTGTGCCACATGCTTTGTTATTGGCACAAGAACCCGGACCATCGCCGCTGAAATAAAAGCTAGCAAAAGCCTGACTCAAAAGAGCACGGCCGCCGTCATCTGACTCAAGAGGATTGCCACCTGGATCGGGGGTACCAATACAAGGCTTGGTCGGTGTTGGTTTACACTTTCCATCTGTTGCCTTTTTGAAAATCTTGCCGCTATCACCAGCAAAATTACCCTCGGCGCAGGAGATCGTGAGTAGAAGTGAAAAAACACAAAGACTAAACAGTTTCATACGACCCCCGTTTTAAGACGAGATCGGCTTAAGGCATAAATGTCTTTAGAACGTTTTGATTTTTAAAAAAACACCTTAAATTTCGGAGCCTTAAATCGACTCTTGGAGTCTATTTGCGGGCCACTGAACCCCGCGACTTATTCCAGGAGATTGTGACATTTTCGCCCCAATCAGTTGAAAACACGAGGGCTGTAGGCTTCACCTTAGCGTCGGAGGCGGGTAGGGAGCATCGCCATTCACCGGGAATCATACCCATACCATCAGCGTACCATCCCGCATCCCATGTGTGTTTAATTGACCCCTTGGCAGGAATTGTTTTTGTGGTCATCTCAATTTTTTCACCCTTCCAAGCCGCAGACTTTTCAAGCGTGCAATTCAGGACCACAGGCGACGAATCAAAATTTTTAAAAGTCCAAACCGTGGGCGTGTTGCAGCAAGTCGCTGCGACAACTTGGGTCGAGAAAACAATCCAGCACGCAGCTAATAAAAATACTTTCATTACGCCCCCCACACAACCAACGCTGCGCCCCATGTAAATCCAGCACCAAAGGCTGTCATCATGATCTTATCGCCTGGCTTGACACGACCCGCGCGCACGCACTCATCAAGAAGGGTGGGGATCGTTGCGGCCGATGTGTTTCCATATTTGTGGATGTTGTTGTAAATCTTTTCCGGAGGAATCTTCATACCAAGAGAGATGTATTCGTTAATCCTCAGGTTGGCTTGGTGAAACAACCATAGATCAATATCTGCGACACCGAGGTTTTGATCCTTGAGCACTTCGTTGATCACTTCAGGCATGCGCGACACAGCATTTTTGAACACAAACCGTCCATCCATGTAGGGATTATGGCCTGCAGTTTTTAGATGTTCTTCTTTGATCCAACGCCCACCGACTGCACTAGGATAGACAACGCCCAGTTTATCTGTGTGTTTACCTTCCAAACGAGTAATGACCCGTCTGATACCAAACTCTGGATTTTTTGCAGGCTCAAGGATCACTGCGCCTGCTGCATCACCAAAAAGCACAGCAGTGTCACGCCCACGATCAGTCATATCAAGGGCTACACTTTGAATTTCAACACCAACGAGCAGGATTCTTTTATATTGACCAGAGGCTATCAGCGCTTGGCCAACTTCGAGACCGTAAACAAATCCCGAGCACTGTGCCCGGATATCAAGACCGGGGGTTGTGTCGAGACCAAGCTTCGCCTGAAGAAATGAACATGTACCCGGGAAAAACTGCTCGGGAGACAATGTGGCCACCAAGATAAAATCAATGTCGGTCGGCTTTAGACCCGCCGCTGCGAGAGCTTTTTGAGACGCTTCAAGGGCAAGATCTGAAGGTGTGACACCTTCATCCACGTGGCGGCGTTCTTCAATTCCTGTTCGCTGGCGGATCCACTCGTCAGATGTATCCATGATCTTTGAGAGATCATCGTTAGTAACAACCCTAGGAGGCACAGCCATACCGGTGCCGGTCATAGCTACTGGAACAATGTGACGATTTGCGGTCATAGTAGGGTGCTCCAACGATGTACTGAGGCACGATTATGGCTTAAATCCAAGGAATTTCCAACTAAAACGGCCCGTTTCCGGGCCGCTTCATTATCATGATGGATGTCAGTAATTATTGGCACATAGAGCTGAGACCACTCGGCAGACTACCGGAAGAGTTCTTAACGACCTTACCAGTTCGATCCACCAACAGGAAGGTTGGCGTCGACGTCACAGAGAAGTTAAACAGACGTCCAAAAGCTGAGTGACCACTGGCGTACTCGTATGAATGCGAGGCAGTCCAGCTATTTTGAGAGACAACGTCTTTCCAATCAGACAGCTGATCCGGAGGAATGACGGTCATAAATGTACACTTACCAGAACCACTGAATAAAGACTTAAACTGACTGTCGGTATCAAGCCTCTGCGCCATCGTTACACAAGGACCACAGCCAGGCCTCGAAAAGTCAACCAACAGGTACTGCTTTGAGAAAACCTCAGATAGGGCGATCTCACCAGACCCGGTACCGAGTTTAACATTCAAGTTGGCTGGCAATGCCGCTGGGCCCTGCGTCTGCGGCAAGGTTTGCGGAGTTGTTTGCGGCGTCGTCTGAGGCGTGGTTTGCGGAGTTGTTTGCGGCATCGTCTGAGGGGTTGTACCCAAGTCAGATACCGTTTGCTTTTCTGGCAAACCAAGTTTACGACCCGCATCAGTGATCAGAAGTGACAACGATATAGGAATTTTGTCATCTTTGGTCATCTGAGCAGTAATGCGACTAGCTTGCGCCGGCGCATAGTAGACGTCACTCATTTTGGTCGGCTTTGACACATTATCAAGTTTTCCCAATTCAACAGTGACATCATAGTCACAGCCTTTGCGAATTTTTTCCTGAATACTTACCAACTTCGTGGCAACGATATATTGCTTGATCTTTGTCGCTTCAGGGCAAGCTGCGTCAACCGGCGCAATCATCAGGTGCATACCGTTGACTGGCTTTGAGCCATCGGACGCTACGAGCGTTTCAACAGCCGGAAGCTTCACGTTTACGCTAGAAACGCGACTCGCCGTACCACGCATGTCACTTGAATTGTAGGCGGGCACGCAGGAGACAACCATCATCAAAGATGCGAGCACACCCATTCCTGTAACGTTATAGAACATACTTACCTCCAATTCCAACATGACCAATCAACGAATCCGACTCGGTGCTTTGATAACGACCAAGAAATCCAAAAATCTCAGACACATTTTCTGTCACTGGCCCTGTTACATGACGCCAGCGCAGACGCAACTGGGAGGAACTCGAATTTCTATCAATGGTGGGGGACTCGATCGATCTTGGCGTTTCCGTTTCCCAATGTAAACGATGTACCACGGCACCAATCCAACGATCAGAAAGATGCTGGTGCAGCTGTCCCTCGACACCGCGGCCACGGATTTGACCGTAGTCAGTGTTTTGCTTGACCCCATGGCGGTCATTTTGTGCCGCTAGTTTCAAATGAATGGCTGTACGGGTCTCTGATAAAAAGTAACGGCCTTCAACACTACCGGAATCAGCAACAGGACGATCTGAGCTCGTTGATAGGGTGCCTCTCGCCATCATCATGGCGTAGGTTGTCGCTAGCCAGGTTACGCCTAGCGTGTAGTTTTTACCAGAAATGTGGGCTGGGGTGATAACCCGCAGGCCGTCCGTATCCATGTAGTCGCGAACTTTACGCTCGGTTCCTGATTGGGTGACCTCAAGTGTCGTGAGAATCGTGGCCTTGTTCCACCATTGACCGCCACGAATGGACATGTAGCGATTCATCGTTTTGCCTGTATTCGTAGCCAGACTGTATCCATAGGACGCGCCAATGGTGGTCAGCTGATCAATCGTCTGGTCAACGTTAACGCTGCCCCTTCGCTCGAGCGTTAGCATGTCTTTGCCATACGCGTCTGGCCCATATGATTCTAAAAGAGTTTGTTGGACCATGATCTGGGTGGAGTACCCAGATTCCGCAAGGTGATCACCCGTGTGCATCACACTTGTAGTTGCGAGAGTGTCTTTATATTTGGATCCGACAAAACGCGTGGCAGAGGCGTCAAATACTGTTTCATTTAAAGCCATGGCAGTGGGCTGCCAAGCCATAAATAAAGCCGTGCTCACGGTCGAGATTTTACCGGCAAGTCGGGCAAGCACTACCACTGCTACCTCCACCGGAAATGGACGAACGTTCATATTTCACAGCAGCATTACTGATAGCAGCATCGGACATGCTACCCGTTTTTGCTGGATCCATGGTCGGATCTAGCAAATGACCTTTATTGAGCGAAATGCCTGGGTAAACACACCCAGTAAGACTCAATACAACTGCGATCGTGAGCAAATACTTCATGTCGACTTAAGCACCTTTCTTTAAGAGGCTTTCAAGTTCTTGCTGCGAGGGGTGCCCCTTAAATCGCTTAAGAATCGTCCCGTCCTTTTTGGCAACGATCACATACGGCAAACTGTCTACTTTGGATGCTTCAGCGAAATACTTGCCAGAGTCATCCAAGTAGGATTTTGAAAGGGCAAATTTGGCCGCGTCAGGTTTATTGGCAAAAAACTTAAGAGCCACATCTTTGGTCTCATCAAGTGAGACCGAAACATATGCTACCTTCGGAAAGCTTTCGAGCGTCTTGCCGAGTTGGCTCATAACCGTACCGCATCCAGTGCACCAGGACGCCCAGAATTGATAGATCACGAGGTCACCCTTATCAACACCGGCAAGCTGACCGGAGCCTGACAGGGCTGGAAGAGGCTTGGAAGGCTTGGCAAGCTTATCGCCTGCGGCGAACGTATCACTAGCCGAAATAAGTAATCCAAGTGCTAAAACAAAGGATGAAAGCGATAAATTTTTCATAAGTTGTTACTCCGTGAGGTCAGACAAGAATTACTGATTCAATGCCTTGGCAACAGCGGCTTCAACACCTTTATAGGCTTCATCTTGATTCAAAATCTGACCCTTGCCATCTTTGGCAACCAGAATGTACACACCAAAATACTGAGTCGTCTTGGATCTAACTTTCTTAATCACTGCAAGACTGTCATCTATGACGTAAGGCGCACTTGCCGCATAGGTTCTAGTAAAGGTTGAATATTCCGCTGCCGTATACTCAGAGGCTTTGTTTGGGAAAATTACCATGCGACTGACTTTAGAGCCGTACTTGGAAAGTACGGAGGCTACATAAGGTCCCTCAGTTTTGCAGGACTCGCAGGTCACACCAGCAAATTGAAAAACAGTTAAATCAGCGGTGGACTTGGCTGCAATCGAAGCCAAAGACACCATACCTGAACCTTGAAGAACCATGAGTGATGATGCGCCAATATCAGCCAGGGACGATGTTTGGTTGTTCTGCTGAGTCGTCGTATTCGTTGGAGGTTGTGGGCGATTTCCCGAGTCCTTGGCAGCTGGAGGCTGGCAACTAACTAACATCGAGATCAAAGACGCGTGCATAGCCAGCTTAATCAACATAACTCAATCTCCTTTGCTTTGGACTTTGGTTTAGTGTTGGCAACACCAAGAAACCTTGGAGCAATAAATGTTCCAGACCAACCTCGGGTCGCAACCCCTAATAATCAATGCCTTTGGCAACTTGCACACCCCAAACCAGCCGTCAAAAGCTTTGACAGTGTCAATCCCGAAGGCTAATGCGGCTCGTGGGCTTGATTTTGACAAAAGACATCTTAAGTTAAGAATATCATGGCAGTGCCCCTAGACCACGGGGTAACTTCTACCCACGGACAACTGCAGTGTATGTGCCTTACAATCATAAGGAGAGACCGGGAGGCGTTTGCCCCCTATCAGAGCATCGGAGGCTCGCTAATATGTCGGATAGACAAGCGGCTGAAAAATCAGCCGAAAAAATTTCGGATCGGTCCACAGAAAAACCGTCTGTTGAACCTGCGGCAGGTATGCACGAGCCGGCCCCTCATCAGACCCACGCAGCTGTCCCAATAAGGTCCGCGCACCTCTCGGCTGCCGCCAGTAGGCTAGCCAAGATCCACACAGAGCGCTACCTGAACCGAGAGCTTAGTTGGCTTGAGTTCAACTCTCGCGTTTTGGAAGAAGCCTTAAACCATTCTGTTCCCCTGCTTGAGCGCCTCAAGTTTGTCAGCATCTTCATGGGTAACCTCGATGAATTTTTCATGGTGCGCGTCGCCGGCCTGCGCAAGATGGTTCAGGAGGACATCAAATCAGGAAGTGATTCACCCGACGAACTACCGGGAGAAGAGATTCTTGCACAAATTCGTCTCCGGGTTCTGGAGATGACCGGGATTGCCTATGATGCACTTCTCCACGACATCCTTCCGGCACTTTCTAACGAAGGAATTGAAATCGTATCGGTAACGCAGCTGCCGGCAGATGCAAGGACAAGCTTGGCGCAGTACTTTAGTGACAACGTACTTCCTGTTCTCACGCCCTTGGCGGTAGATCCGGCCCACCCATTTCCATTCTTAACCAATCTCGCCCAGTATCTTGTGGTGCTATTCAAAGACGTCAACTACCACAGCCAGCTGGGAGCGCCACCAATCGGGCTCGTGGAAATTCCGTCTGTATTACCACGTCTAATTCCGGTCTCATGGAAGACTGACAAAAAACAGTTTGTACTGCTCGAGGATCTGGTCAAAGCCAACATCGGTAAGCTTTTTATGGGATACGAACTGGCTGACGCGCATCCTATTCGTGTGACCAGAAATCTTGACTATACACTGCTTGAAAACGAAGTGGTCGACTTACTAAAATCCGTTCAGCGCGAGCTCACCAATCGTGAACACCAAGAGGCAGTGCGACTTGAACTCGGCGGAAAGCTCCCCAAAAGTGTCATTGAAATATTAAAGCGTGAGCTACATGTGACAAATAAGGAGATCTACGAGTCTCCAGAACCCTTGCTGATACCTGGTTTGATGACGCTTTACCATCTGCCGATGCCAAACCTGAAAGATCCTGCGTTTAACCCGCGTCTGCCCATGCAGATGATGAGTAACGAGGATCTATTTGCCCTGATCAGTCGCGAAGATATCCTGTTACACCATCCCTACGACAGCTTTTACCCGGTCGTCGAATTGCTTCAGATTGCGGCTCACGATCCAAACGTACTGGCTATCAAGCAGACCCTTTACCGAAGTGGCGGTGACAGCCCCATCATCGAAGCTCTGATCGCTGCGGCAGAAAACGGCAAACAAGTCACCGTGGTGGTTGAACTAAAAGCTCGATTTGACGAGAAGAACAATATTTCTTGGGCGCGCCGTCTAGAGCGCGCCGGCGTCAACGTGGTATTCGGATTTATTGGTTTAAAAACACACGCCAAAGCCACGCTAGTTGTGCGCCGAGAGGGCAACAAACTCGCACGTTACGTGCACTTGTCGACGGGAAACTACAATTCAAATACGGCAAAACTTTATACGGACGTGGGGTTTTTCAGCGCTAATCCAGACCTGGCTGATGACGTTGGGCAGCTATTCAACATTTTAACGGGCTTTAACATTCTGACTGGCGAGGCAAAGCTACGTAGAAAGCACATTGTCCCCAACCTAAAAAAGCTCCTCATCGCACCGATTACCTTGAGGCCAAGACTGCTTGATATGATCAAGCGCGAGATCCAGTTCAAAAAAGAGGGCGGAAAAGCCGGTATCATCATCAAGGTCAACGCAGTAACCGACAAAGAACTCATTGATGCGCTGTACGAAGCGAGCCAGGCTGGTGTCGAGGTTCACCTGATCGTGCGCGGCATGTGCTGCCTGCGCCCTGGAGTCAAAGGACTATCTGAAAACATTTACGTGACATCGATCATTGACCGTTTTCTCGAACACAGTCGTATTTACTTCTTCTATGCCGGCGGCAAAAAGGAAGTTTACATGGCAAGTGCCGACATGAGCCCTCGTAACATGGATCGAAGGGTCGAAGTTTGCTTCCCGCTCGAGTCTAACGATGTCAAAGAGCATGTCACCAACCACATCTTGGCCACCTATCTTTCCGATAACACCAAGGCCTGGCTACTGTGCCCAGATGGCAGTTACATCAGGCGCCAGCGCGGAAGCCATGAAAAAGAAGTCAGATCGCAGCAGAAGTTCATTGAGCTGGCCCGTGACTACGGCATCAAATCGATCCCGTACGAAATGGCCATCCGCCACAACACGGTTAAGGAAAAAGGCACAAGACCTGTAGCCAAATCAAAGAAAACCCAAGTCAAAGACCACTAACAGCATTGTTCACAAATTTCAGGAGATCCTACGATGATGAACATGAAGCTTTTGCTCCTTGCAGCTCTTGTTACGGCCGGTTGTAAAACCCCATCATCTGACGGCTCCAAACTGAGAGACGCCACCCCTATTGACAAAGAGGATCTTCCGCCTGTGCGGCTTGCCTTCTGGGCTGACAAAGAGTTCGTTTACCGTGGCTTCTGCTCCTGGTCGACAGCGCCGTTTAACCGTGGAAACTGCACGGACGATATGGTGCGCGTTCCCGTATCAAAATTTAATGAGTACTTTAAGCGTCTAGAGATGATGCCGGACGGCTATTCCAATACTGGAGATGCGCCTACGGGCACAGAGGCGCAGAAAGCCACCGCAGAACTTCTATCAACCCTCCAAAATCGGGATGACTTGGCCTGGGTCCCCATGCAGCGCCGCGTCTCTGACGATCTCAGGCAACAAATTAAACTCAGTGACGGCGCTCTGCAGTTGGCGTCCAGACTAAACCAATTCTTTTTGGGCATGGGCCAGACCCGCGCCGTCATGCCTCCCTTTATGGTCTCCATTTTCGAGCTCACGGGTCGCGGCGCCATTAAAATTGGCCTTAGGAACGGGCTAAAGAAGGATCAAGCCGTCATTGTTCAGGACGGTAAAGCGCTGCGTCAAGGCACAGGATTTTTTGACCTGTTTAAGGAAATTGCCGCAGAACAAGACGGTCGTAAGCCAACCTGTCAGCTATACAACAACGGGAAGGACGCCCTACCAGCGAAAACAATACTGTTTGTCAGCGGCTGGGACCGATTTAATCCTGATCATTCTGACGTGACAAGCTTTAGGCTCTATAAGGACGCCGAGCTGACCAAAGAGACAGGCTACATGACCTGCGTCGGCGCTTTCACAGAATTTGAAGGGAAGCCCCTACCGAGCTTCCCTTTAGGCGAACTGCTCACGACGTTTAAAGATCAAAGTGACTTCATACTGCAAGGCTACATGGAATAGATCTGCACCGATCAGCCACCCGTTTGAGGTGGCGAGGGATCCGGTGCTGGCGCAGGCGGAGGTTGCGAACCCGCGCGTCCGGCGGGCGGCGCAAACGCACTGCAGGTTGATTTCTTCTCTTTAATGGCGGCAGCCAGCACTTGGCCCAGCTCTTTTCGAGCGGTCATATTTGAACAGTCGAATACTTTGTCTGTCGGAAATGCGGTGAAACTATTTTCTGCACCATCCACCCAGAACTTGATGACTTTCCTGGTGGCTGTTTCAACTGATCCATACATGTTCTTGGCACAAACTTTGAAAGCTGCAGCGGGCGCCGTCAGACAGAACGTCACGTCCTTATCGATAGCCACGCCCTGACAGCCTTGCATTGGCAACGGAATGCGGTCGGACGTCGACTGACTTGGCTTTCTGCCACCACCTGCCCCCATGCTCGACGGTTGCCCCTGACAGAGGTCACCTTGAACCTTGGAACGCCCTTGCTGACGCTCTGCGTCAGATGGGCGGTACTCTTTTACGACTCCCGGCGCCATCGGCGGCTGACCAGGTTTACGCTCAAAATGTCCCATCGCAGCGACCATATCTTCGGGCTTCACATTTGGTCGAGCTGTCACCATACTGCCGACAACAGCCTGAGTCACGGTGGGCCCGAGTATCTCTGTTGGGTCAAAGTTTCCAGCCTCGTCAGTTGGCAAATTGGATTGCTCATCTTCAGGCAACGAGTTGAATATGCGAACATCCCCAGCGTTAGCCACAAGATTGTTGGCAAATGACGCCACAGCGTTGCTAATGACTGACTCATCGAGGCTTGGAGCCACTTCGGCAATCTTCGTCACGGCATACTCTGTCAGATCACTAAACATCGCCGTTAGATTTTCGAGGACGGTACCCGAATAACTGGTGTCTTCATCCAAACTAAGTAAACTTGTCAGCTCTTGCGCCTTGGTTTGGACGCTCGTGACCACGGAACTTTGCTGGGCATCACTGAGCCCAAGCTCCGACATAACTGACTTAAACGACTCCAAACTGGAGTTTACCGCATTCAAGAAAAGCTGCGTTGTCGTTGCGTTTTCAACCGACTTTGAGCAGCTACTGCTGGTTAAACATTTCATCCATGATCCGCAGCCTTGCGTCATAGATAGCCCGGCTACTAGACTCAATCCAACTATTCCACTTCTGATGAACCCCATACTCACCCCCTTCACCCGGTTTTGGGTCGGACGTCCCCCTCCTGAACCTTAAACATTCTTTTGGATCTGCTTCGCTTAAATGTATAATTTTTAATCAGGCCACTTGTTTGTGATTATTTTTTAATCATACTTCGCCCTGTCAACCCCTGCTCTCGTTCAATATACCCGATGGATACATCTTAACTACCTGTTTTTATTGATATTTTAGCCATTTCTGAATGCGTTCATTATACATCTGTATTTTGAACAAATAGGCTCAAATATAACCATTTGATATGATTTTGATTATTAAATAAACAGCACCGCCAGTAAAACAATTGCTACGTGCTTTTTATTTATTCAGCAGCACCATTTTTGGCGTCGTTGTTTTGTGCATTTGTAAAATTGCATATTTTTTGAACATTTAGACGTTTAGAACGGGCGAGGGGGGTCCAAAAATCGGGTAACCCCACGCAACCAGCAAGTAAAAGGCCAAAAAGTTCGGAGGGTATCCAAATTTCTCAAAAATGGGAGGCTTTCGATTTAATTCAATTTCAATGGGCAGCATAAAAATCGAAAGAGGTCGGGGACGCAAAAAAATTGGGCCATCGGACCTAATTCATTTCATTACTGAAATAAGTCGAATGACCCCAATTTAACCAAACGAAATAGGAAGGGTGGCAACAAATTAAAACTAAGAACTAGTCCAGCCAGAACATGCGCATACGCACATAATCGTGGATTAAGTTGTCCTCAATTGCACAGACGGAGCCCACAACATTTTTTTGCAATCCGTCACGCCAGTTGGATTCAGTTTCACGGCGCTTAGCCTCACAAGCTTCAAAGGTCGAATACTTCACGGACGTGAGATCTGTGGCCAATGGCTGCATCACGATACCAGCAGCGTAGAGGTAAACGGTGGATGTGTAGTTACTACCGCCACAAAAAAAGATTACCGACTGACCGTCCGCCCTCGAAAACACTTCCTGCATCACACTACGATTGTTTTCGCAGGCCTGTAGGCTCCTAAATTGGCCCTCACCATATTGCACAAGAGGCAATTTTTTGTCCGAATAATAGAACGCGTGCATCGTCGTTCTATTCTCAGACGTTTTGATTTTCACCTTCACATGTTGTGCACCATAAGCTCCTAAGGTTGTTTTTAAGGCCCCCTCAAACGCCGCGGGATCACCGTTCATTCCGTGATAAAAATCTTTAGCGAGGTGATCTGGAGTCAGTTTAGGGGTTCCAAATCCATCAATACGCATGGTCCACACAGTCTCAAAATCCTCTCCACCGCGATCAAGGAAGCAATAGGCTAGCAGAGGCTCCAATCCAGTCGCTTGCTTAAAGGTTGCCAAGTCCTCATCGTAGTGGGCTGCGCAGTCTTCAGCAGAGTTGTAAAGCCCATGAACATAATCAAACTCATCATACGTAGAAACCAAGTTAGCTAAAGTTGGCTTTGCGTATTCTATGACCAAGTCAAATGTTCGCGAAGGATTCACCTCGCACCCATGATTCAGAACGGTTGCTTCTGCCAATTGTGCGAACTTTGGCACAATCCATTGCTCCGAAGCCTGACAGCTCTGCTCCGTCGAGGCGATACGCGGAAGCCTGTAAGTATGAATCTCAGCAATTGCAGGAGACGCTGTCAGAAATGCGAAAACTGTTGTCAAAAATGAGCGACGAATCATTTGGAAACCTCCATGAGTTCAATAAAGCTATGGGACTGCATAGGTCGCAAAATCCCCTGATTTGGAACCTTTAACTTGATACCCTTTTTTGTTCGCATACCGACATAGGCACCACCGGGACCGTCGGTATCAAGAGCAAACTTACCCGTAAAGGGATCAAAGGAAGTCTCCGAGAAAGGCTTTCTTGGAGATAAGTCTGAATACCATACATTACCCTGGATGGTGAGCGGAGAAAACGGGTCTTTTGAGCTGGTAGCGCGGTCGGACATGGCAACGATCATGTCAACATTGAGCTTTCCATCACTGAAACCTCCAGCCAACTTAGTATCCAGTTTTGATGGATCAGATAGTAAAATACTCCCCGAAGAGGCGAGAGCAAAGCGACCAACGAAACCAAACCGACGGGAAAACCAACGCCCCTCAGCAACACCGCCGCCAATCCTAGTGATGGTCAGAATCATGTCAGTTGTGTTGTCCGATCGATCGAAAACCAGCTCACCATCACCTTGGGTCAATGGTCTCGGGTCAAATTTAGTGTTGATTGATTCATCGGTTTCCGTGTGGCCACCGTACCGGATACTGGAAATAACTGACACAAGTCCAGCTGCACGTTCCGCATCAGTTCCTGAGGAGCTCGGGTAGGTCGTAACAGAAATACTCATGGGACGGTAAACATCCATGCGCTCTAGATGGACGAATCCCTTATAAACGCCGTCAACACCTTGTGCAGGGGCTCGATCATCAACCTTGATGGTCCACTGAGGACTACTGACTTTAAACTCCATAACGTCACCGCGGACACTCTCTCCAGAGGAGCGGTTGTAACGACACGTACCGCACGTAATTCCGCCGTCATCGATAGAGCACGGCATTGATCCGTAAGCGCCGTGAAAATCAATGTGCCCAGTAAATATATCGTAGTCAGAATCGTGAAAAACTTTCGTGACGCAAGTACTGGCGCCTGTGGGGCAACCTGCTCCTCCGTTATCGCCAATTTGAGCCATGATAATGAACGGCGCAAAAGGGTCCGTTCTATTCGTAGCGATAGGGTGTGACGGACTTGATTGAATCTGAAGCCTCCGTCCAACACCTTCGCAAACACCTCTGTACTCGCCCCAAAGTCTTTGAACCAAAGGACGCTCAACTTTCACCGTATTTTGCTGCTGTAACTGAAGCTGCCCAACCACACCGAGAGCTGTTCTTAGCTTAGCCTCCAAGGCCTCGCCACGAAAGCCTTCCACAATAAAGTGTAATTCCCGCTCGGCCCCGTCAAAAACGAGAGTACCACTGGCTTTGTCGTAGACTACGTTTCTATATTCGTAACTAGCGTATTCATCGCTGTCAAAATTTCCAAAATAAAGCACCAACGTCGCGCGAAGCTTGATCGTTCGATCATCTTCACTCTCTTTTATAAAGTCTAAACGTGCGGCCTGGTCTTGAGCGCGATGCTCGTGGCGTAGAAAACCGACAAAGCGACCGAACTCTGCCGACGCAAAGGCCCCATTCGTTGCCGCCGTACATGACGACCATAAAGCAAACATGAAAACCATTAGGTATCTCATAAACCCTCTACTTTACCGGACGCATCTAGGATTCTAGGCACGAAACTTGGACCGTCCGACCCCCTGCTTTCTATACCGCCACCACGACAGGGGTCAACCCAACATTTTTCCTGTATCAGTATGATATTTTTGGTTTTTTTAAAATGTTAGAGTTTTTTCAACCGGCCAGCCCCCAATTTCTCTCGAAAAAACACCCCAGAGATCCCCGTGATACACTATTGAGTCCATGTCTTAAGGATACGCATGCAGCTAAGAAAATCTGTCTTTTTCCCTCCGTATTTATCACTGGTTTTGGCTGTCGTGATGGCAATTGCCCTTCCTTCAGACTTCAAAGCTTTGATGACAAGTCTAAACGCTTGGGTCCTTCACACGTTCGGAACCCTATTTTTGCTCACTGGTCTTGGCCTTCTTATCGTCAGTATCTTGACCCTAATCTCTCCCCTTGGATCAGTGACAATAGGCGGCCCCGATGCAAAGCCGCGTCTTTCCCGCTGGCAGTGGTTCTCCATCAACTTGACCACATCCGTGGCCATAGGAATTTTGTTTTGGGGGTGCGCCGAGCCGATTTACCACCTGGAGACTCCTGCACCGTATGACTTGGTCAGCCCAGGCTCCGTCGAAGCGGCCCATCGCTCAATGGTGACGATGTTTCTGCATTGGACGCTTATTCCATACGCGATGTATGCCGTCCCAGCGGTTTTGTTCGCTTACGCGTTTTATAACTTAAATAAGTCTCACTGCCTTGGCTCGTTATTTTCACCCCTATTAGGTGACTCCAGAATTAGGCTCTTGGGTTATATTCTTAATCCTATTTGCCTCTTTGCACTGGCAACCGGCATGGCTGCATCCCTGGGTACAGGGCTACTAACCCTTTCGGGAGGCTTGGAACAATTAATCGGGATCCAAAAAACAAGCGTGACCTTGGCATTGATCGCTTTGACGATCGTTGGTGCATTTATCTGGTCATCCGTAAAAGGCCTTAATTCAGGTATCAGTAAGCTTGCCGCCTATAGTTCATGGACATTAATTGGCATTGTGGCATTCGTCTTTATCGCTGGACCGACACTTGTCATTGTCAACATGTTTACGGAGTCTTTTCCTCGCTTCCTGGCTGAACTTCCTATGAGGGCTCTTGCCGGAGGCAATCCATTTACGCTCAGTTCCTGGAGTTATGATTGGACTGTTTTTTATTGGGCCGTTTGGATGGCATGGGCTCCAATCACTGCGATCTTTCTAGGTCAGATTGCTTACGGCCGAACGATTCGGGATTTTTTATTGATGAATCTTCTTCTGCCGGCTCTGTTCAGTGCGATATGGATGGGTGTTTTTAGCGGCGTGACACTCCATCTTGAACTCACTCAGCACACTGGATTTTCGGGCATCATAAAGGCATCAGGAGCCGAGGCTGCATCGTACACAATGTTTCGCCAGCTCCCACTGGCCGGTCTTTTAATTCCTACTTTTGTCGTGATTTCGTTTCTCTCATTCGTCTCAGGGGCTGATGCAAACACGACGGCCATGGCTGCCATCAGCCAAAAGAATATGACTCAGACGAATCAAGAACCCTCTAACGCGCTCAAGATAGTCTGGGGTCTTTTGATCGGCATCGTCAGCTGGATCATGGTATCGCAAAGTGATCTTGACGGCATTCGCATGCTTTCAAATCTCGGAGGACTACCCGTCTTATTTCTTGAGATGGGCTGTATTCTATCTCTCGCAAAACTCATTTGGGATTCATTTAAATCACTTGGACAAAAATAAATCACAGCTCATGGACGCCACAGATCAAGGCTAATGGCTCTAAATCACTCGATCTGCGGGATTACAGGGAGCACGATGCACATCGGGCTGTTTGCCAGCTCATCTTGGTCACTATTCTTGTGAAAACCTCATCCGAAAAAACAGGGCGTTAACGAACGACTGTTCAATTATTCGTCTTCCTTAATGCATGGCATATGACTTGCTCACGATGGCCTGTTGCCGCAGGCATTTCAAATGAATCAATCATCACTAAGGAGATCTCATCACTATGAAAACTTTAAAAAATAAATTGATAAAAATTAAGAACATGGCACCGTTGGCCTTAGCGGGTTCAGCATTGCTCTCTCAAACAATTTTTGCAGCGGATATCACCTTAACAGGCGCACAAGCACAACAGTTAGCTCAAACGCTTCAACAGATTGGAGTTCAGTCATCACAGGATGAGCAAGGCGGCCGAGTTCTCCTCACCCGCGAAATTAATTGTACACGCCAGGTCACCCAAAATGTCCAAACAGACTGTATGGTACATGAATACACGCAGGATATCCGCATTCAAACGCAAAGTGAACTCGCCAGTCAATTGTATCAGCAACTGCAAAGTGCCGGCGCACAGTACGACTCCGATACCCCGGAAGAAACTAAGGTCGGTGTTTATATGCTGAGCTGCTACCAGAGCCTTAGACCAGACCAATCCCAATGCCAAGGCCAAGCGCACAACTAACTTTCAGAGAAAAAAGAACAACGAAAGGAATCTCGTATGCAATCAAAACTAACCCCAGTGTCCACCATGGTCGGTGGTTTTTGGACGGCATTACTATTGTCAAATGCTGCCCATGCAGCAAGCGACACCAAATTAAATTTATGTAATGAGCATGAACAGAACCTCTATGTTTCAGTAGCTTATGAGCCTGAGGCCGGATCCCCGTTTATGGCGCGCGGATGGTGGTCAATTCCGACCAAAGAGTGTTCTGAAATAAGTTTTCCTCTCGGATCAGATAAGATTTTACTCCATGCTGTTTCAGAGAATGGCGCACTACAATGGGTAGGTGATCAAAAACTCTGCGTTAACGTTTATGACAAATTTGATTTCGAGGACGCTGGTGCACAAAACTGTGCAGAAGAAGGCCTGGAGACCAGAGGCTTCAAAGAACTCTCCGTTTCAGCTCTGGCCTCTCTTGAACCTGGAGAAACTCCGACGTACAAGTTTTTGCCAAGCGATGCAGTCAAAAGTGGATCACTTGTTAAAATCTGTAACGATTCGTCCGAGGATGCCTACGTGTCATTTTCACAAAAATCATCTGCGACTACGAGCACTCTCGTCGACGGCTGGTTTAAAATTCAACCATCAAAGTGTTACGAGACACTTCGAAGACCTTCGGCCAACGAACTGCTCTTATTTGCTCAGTCCTCATCAGGCCACATGCGATGGAAAGGTGACGTCGCTCTTTGTACCGACGATTACGATGGATTTCAATTCACGGACGCCCAAAGCATGACATGTGACGGTGACAATCAGAGATGGCAGCGATTCCGTAAGATTGACATGACGTCGTCATCTACAGATTTTGAGTATCGTTTGCGCGGAGAAGATGCTCAGCCGGTTCGCTCTATTGTCAAAATCTGCAATACACGGAGCGAGAAACTGTACGTTGCCACAGCGTGGGATAACCTCGACTTTCCTGGTCAAGTGGTTTCCATAGGCTGGCTTAATTTAGAGCCAAATAAATGCTCTGACGACCTTGCAGTCAATGGTAATTCACTGTTGCTGTATGTTGACAAGGATGACGGCGAGGCGGTTATTTCTGGGACAACACAAGTATGCGTTAACCTAGAAGACGGCTTTGAATTCGGTAATTCTACCGCCATGAATTGTAGCGGTGAAGATCTCACGAAACTCGGGTTTGCGTCTCAGCCAATTGCTGCCGGCGCAGTTCGCATCGACATACCTTAAAAATCCTGTCCTTGGCGACTCATCCACGAGCGGTGAGTCGCCTCTTTCTATTTGGCGCAGGATGCGGGTCTTGGCCACCCTACAGCGTCAGCCACCGCGGGCAAGAGCTGTAAGGTCTTCTCAACAGCATGGGCTGGGATTTTTGAAACCTTTGGTCCCTCCAATACGACTTTCGTTCGCATTTGAGACAACTCGTTCCAGTGACCGTGTTGACCGGCCGGAACAGGCGTTGCGAGCACACCGTTATTCAGCGGCTCTGGGTATTTGGCCTGGAAGGGCTGAGGAATGGGAGACCATTTAGCACGAGCCAATAAAAACTTATCTTCTACGGAGTTTTTAAACGCCACCCCTTCACCTGCAAACGCCATGATCCACGGAACCTGTTTACCAATCAGGCCTTCAGCTTCTGCTTCTGGAGACCCGCGCACGATGACTTTGCCAAAAAGGGGTCTCCCCGTCAGGTCAAGCTGCATGCCTCGAAGAGTTTCTGCGACGCGTTCAAGATTTAAACTAGCGGGAGGATCTTGAGCCACATCACCTTGAGGCGGATAAAGGTACAATGCTCCCCCACCCGTCATCACTGTTCCCTGTGCCGCGATCTCTTCAGTCAAAATTTTTCTTGCATTCAAAACATACGCTATTGCCGACATTCCGTGGTCACCAAGCACCACAAGGTCGGCAGATCGCGGAATCATACTTAGAATTGAGCCTAAATCCCGATCAAACTCGGCAATGTACTGAACGACTTCAGACTCGACAGCCTGATCCTTGTAATATGCATGCAGCAACGCATCCAAATCTTCAAAATATAAAAACAATGCATCCAGATCTGCCTTGGCAAGCATCAAGCGATTGGCGCGAACGACATCTCGCCTACGATGCTTCATTGACGCCAGGTACGACTTGGTTTTTGACTGAAATCGGTAATCTCTGAGTGCCGAGAAGGTGAGATTGGCACGATCTAGCTCGTCGCGAAAGTCACCGGCCATACTAGGCATAATCTGTATCGGGGAGACTTCGACAGAAATATCTGGCTCCTGGGATAAAAGCATAAAGCTGACGCTGGCGCGGCGGTCCACATTCCCAATCTTTGTGGTAAAAAAAACGTCGACCGGTTTTGCGAGCTCTAGAGCCGACACTGCACCCCACGGTGTTTTGACGCTGACGACTCCCTCCGCATTTGCCGTCAGTTCAATCGGGTACTTTTTCTCGGCTTGTTCACGATCAGGGATCGTTGCACCGACCGTCACGCCTTTGACCACCGAAAGAATCTGCGAGGTTGATCCGGGATTGTCGTAAAAGATACCGGCATCGGATGAACGAGCCTCACCAACACCATCAATTGACGGATAAAGCGATGTTCCCACGCGGAAGCCACTTGCACGTAAGCGCGCGACCCAATTCTCCGGTGCATAGGGCTTATTAAATCCACTGGTAGTCCCCTGCCCCGTCCATGTGTTGTTATCTAATATTCCATGAGCCCCTGCCCCTGCACAGGTGATGGTTGAGATGTGAGATGGGGCTGTGATAGTTGGGTTGATAACCTTGAAATTTTGGCGGCCTCTAGCCGACTTCAAAAGCCAGATCAGACCCCGTGGATGAGGATTTTTGATTTTGGATGTCCAGACACTCAGCGCCTCTGGCTGAAATCCATCTAATGACATCCATACGAGTTTCATTCTACTGGGAGCTGGTTTGGAATTGCGTTTGGATTCATCCTTTGAGGCCACTGTCGGCTTGGCGTTGGACATTAGAATCAATGCCGACAATAACAACATCAAATTCATCTTCATAGTGGCTAACCCCTTATAGATAGCTTTCCAAATCTTTGCCAATGGCTTCTGGAGAATCAGTAGGTGCGTAGCGTTTGACGACCTGCCCATTTTTATCCACTAGAAACTTTGTAAAATTCCACTTTACAGCCTCACTGCCGAGAAGGCCTGGAGCCGATGACTTTAAGAAGCTGTATAAGGGCGCTGCATTTGCTCCGTTAACATCAATCTTTGCAAACACAGGAAAGGTGACACCATAGTTCAACTCACAAAATGATTTGATCTCATCTTCAGATCCTGGCTCCTGTCCGCCAAACTGATTGCAGGGAAACGCTAGAATCTCAAGTCCTCTGCTCACATTTTTCTTGTAAAGCTCTTCTAGGCCTTTGTACTGAGGCGTAAACCCACATTTGCTTGCAACATTGACGATCAGCAATGTTTTACCACGAAAGCTCTCCATCGAAATATCGTGATTACTGATGTCTCTAACTTTAAACCCATAAATATTTGCACTCGCCATTGTCAGTCCTTTCAAACTAAAGAAAATAAAAGTAATTAAAGTGGCGTTCTTCCAAGAGCCTCCATCACACCACGCACCACAGACTCTGCTGCGAGAGCGGCCAATAAAATTCCCATGACCCGACCGATGACTTCACTTCCCGTATTCCCGAGGATCTTAATCAACCTGACTGAGCTGATTAGCGTCAACAGAGTTAGAATCATGACTAATAACAATGCGCCAATTTTACTTGCAAACATCATGGGAGACTCTAAGAGCCCCTGGGTCTGAACCATGGTCGCCAACATGGCGCCGGGACCGGCAATATAGGGTAACGCTACAGGAAACACTGCTAGGTCTCGGCCTCCGGTTTCTTCGTGGGTATGCCTAAGATCGTCCCCATGATTTTGAAACACCATCTGCAGACCCACGATAAACAAGATAATGCCACCGGCGATCCTGAAGGAAGAAAATGAAATGCCCATGCTACGAAGCAGGAAGTTACCGAAAATCGCAAACCCCAAAAGCACCAGCGTTGCAATGAGCACGCCGCGTCGAACAAGATCCGATCTAGCCTCCGGCTTCATGCTTCGCGTCATCGCCGCCAATAACGGAACCGTCCCGATTGGGTCGATTGCAACCAGCAAAGTTATGAAGTCATTTATGAACACTTTACTCATCAACATCTCGCTTTTCATGCCTTAACAGGCTATCATCTTTTGCGAAATCGGGACATTACAAATGGTTGAGGCGGATACCCTCGAGGAGCCTTTTTGATATGAATGAGCTCGCCATCAATATTCAGAATTTGGAAAAAACCTATTCGACCTTTAAGAAAGACGCAGGGTTCTCCGGCGCTATCAAAAGCTTTTTTGTTCGTCAAACAATCCGTATTCCAGCCGTAAAGACCATGTCGTTTAGTATTGCTAAGGGCGAATTTATAGGCTTGCTAGGACCCAATGGCGCAGGAAAAACGACCCTGCTTAAGATGATGACCGGGCTGATTCCACCGTCCTCTGGATCTGTTACGGCTTTTGGACAGTTCGACACATCAACACGCCCCCCCGCCTATCTCCGCCGAATCGGCATGGTCATGGGCCAACGCAATCAGCTACACCCAGATCTTCCAGCCATTGACTCTTTTAAGTTGGCGCAAGCGATTTACGGCATTCCAGACGAACCTTTTGAAAGAAGACTTAAGCAGTCACTCCATCTGTTTGAGATTGAAAGTAAGTTAAATATCCCGGTCCGAAAGCTATCTTTAGGCGAGCGGATGAAGATGGAGCTTATTTTGGCGATCCTGCACGAGCCAGAACTTCTCTTTCTCGATGAGCCGACGATTGGACTAGACTTCAACGCTGCAAAACAGATCCGCAACTTTCTGGCTGAAACCAATCGACAGTTTGGAATCACCATCATTTTAACCTCGCATTACATCAAAGACATCGAGGAACTCTGCAAACGCGTCATCTTGATTAATGAAGGAGAAGTCGTGTACGACGGTTCGTTAGCAGGATTGGATGTGCGAGTTCAAGGCGAGCGATTATTCAATATTGAAACCGTTGACGAATCGAGTCACAGCAAGATCATGCAATGGATTGCTTCGTCCGAGGGGCAAGTCAAGATGACTCAAGATGTCTCCTCAAATGAGGGAATCTCGTTTGCTGTCAACAGCCAAAAGGTTGGTGAGACCGTTAAGGAGATATTTCAACTTGTGGGTCCTCACGCGATTAGAGATATGACGATCAATGAGCGCAGCCTAGAGGATGTTTTTGCCGAGATTTACAGCCGGCGGCCCGGGGCTACGTCCGTCTCAGAGGAGCGCGATTGATGAGATCACACTCTCACCGAGACCCATGGGAGCTTTCAAGGTCTTCGGTCGCTTGGACGACGGTCGTCAACGCAAGCTGGCTTTACTTCACCCAATGTATCCAAGCAGCCTTACTTTATCGAAGCTCTCTAGCCCTATTTGTAGTGACAGAGGCCTTTGCTTACGCTGGATTTATAGCATTTTGGTACAAAGCAGCCGCGAGTAACCCCAATCAAACATTTTACACCCCGTTGGCTTTAGTTCTTTACTTCGCATTGGCATCCTTTCATCACGGCATTCAACATCACACATCATCTCGTGACATTGGAAGCGACATTAGGCTCGGCAAACTGTCTTATGCGATCATTCGACCGTTTCCTTATCTTCTGCAGGCCTTGTTACGGAGTATAGCCTTCACCATAACTTACGGAGTCCTGCTGCTGCCGCTTCTAGTCATCGCCGTTAAACTTGTTCCCGGGCTCAGCCAGGAGCTCGCAAAAGGATGGTCAATCATACCTTGGTGGCAATACCCAATAGCCATTGTCATCGGAATCATGGCGAGCTGCCTTATTCGGATCGTGATCGGTTTACTTGCCTTTGATATGTCGCAAGTTTGGGGGCCCGACACCCTATTTATTGCATTGTATTATTCGGCAAGTGGCGTCATTTTTCCGATCGACCTTCTACCTGCAACGTTACTGGCCGCCGCACAATGGACACCCATGTACTACATGGTTGGTTTCCCCGTTTTGACATTGATGGGCCGGATCTCAAACACAGAATTTAACGAACACGCAAGCCGCGGTTTAATCGTCTTGCTAGCGACATCCGCCATCGTGGCTATTCTTTGGCGTCGCGGGATCAAGCGCTTCGAGGCAATTGGGATATGATGAGATTTTATCTCAAGCTACTTAAGCAACTTTTTTCTCTAAGCGCATCAAGCATGCTCGCTTACCGAAGTAACGTCGTCTTCTTTTTCTTGTTCGAATCATTTTTCCTTATGGCCAACATGGGAGGAATGTTCCTCGGAGTGAACCTGGCGGGAGGACAGCTAGCAGGATGGACGCTCGATGAAGTCATGTTCATATCAAGTCTGTACAGCGTGGGGCACCAGCTCTTCGTTACTTTTTGTATGGGTGGACTATTCAGCACGGGCTGGTTTGTTTGGTCAGGGCGTATGGACTATGTTTTGCTCAAACCTCTGCATCCACTCTTGGCTTTGCATGCTGCTAGTGAGTTTGTCATCAGCAATATCCCCAATATCATCATCAATGGATGTCTGCTTATCGTATTTTTCTTGAAGTTATTAGCCAACGGCCTAACGGTCTCACTACAGCAGGTCGGTGGCTTGGTTTTGTTTTTTTCTGCAGGGATGGCGGTTCGCTATGGTGTCGCACTTTTGGTAGTCACACCCGCCTTTTTTGCGGAGAAGTTGGCCGAAGGCGAAGACGCTTATTGGTCACTGCAGTCGCTCGCCAAATACCCAACAGGGGTATTCCCACGAGCCATGCAGTGGGTATTCACGTTTGTTTTACCAATAGCCACCATTGCAGCTGTACCGGCTGATGTGTTCTTCGGTAAAACATCCATGGCCTCAGGCGCGACCTATCTTGGAACAGCTGTGCTTTTTTCATGGCTTACGGTAAAATTCTATGAGCTTGGAGCTCGTCGCTACCAGTCCGTCAATACCGGAGCCTGAATTGAAAACCCCGCAAAAAACAGCATTTGAAGATGCCAAAATGGTTTTACAAACCCTCTTGGGTCAAGGGTTTCAGGCGATGTTTGCTGGAGGGTGCGTTCGCGACCGGCTGCTTGGTAGGATACCAAATGACTACGACATCGCCTCGGCTGCAACTCCCGATCAGGCTAAAGCTGTATTTGAAAGCGCCGGATTTCGGGTAATTCCTACGGGCATTGAGCATGGAACAATAACTGTTGTATCGCCCTCTGGCCCTGTTGAGATCACGACCTTAAGAAAAGATGTTAAAACTGATGGTCGTCACGCCATTGTAGCTTTCGACAACGCCACCTTTGAAGATGATGCCCAACGCAGGGACTTCACGATAAACGCAATGTTCGAGGATCTTCACGGTGAAATTCATGATTTCCACGGCGGCCAGCAAGATCTTCAAAATCATCACCTGCGCTTTGTCGGTGACCCAGTAAAACGGATTCGCGAAGACTATCTTCGAATTCTTAGGTTTTTTCGTTTCTGGTCCCGACTTGACTTCACGCCAGACAACCTCGCCTTAGAGGCCATAGGTAATGAGTGCGATGGATTAAGACATATATCCCAGGAACGTATTACATCGGAGCTTTGGGGAATATTTTCTACACAATATTCAGCAGATCCTCTCAAAAAAATGGAAGAGCTTGCCGTGACAAAGCTCATACTGCCAGAGGCAATAACTCTCTCGCATAAGGTGCAACTCATCCTTAGGGATGCCAGCAACACTCCAGAAAATATTCGGCCTTGGATCGTGGGCAGCATTGTTACAGGAATTCTTGAAGACACAGCCCCTAAATCAGACGACGTTGTAAAACTGGCACGACGACTGCGCATGAGTGAAAAACAGGCTCAGATATGGGGAAACATTTACCACGGCTGGCAGCAATGCTTATCGATTCCGCGTGAACGGGCGTCAGCGTTGCTATTTGCCGAACGACTAGAGGCAAATGAACATCATCATAATTTGATCAATTTTTATGGTCCGATTTGGCAATTTTTTTCTCGTCACGAGGTAACCGGCAAAAAGGGCGAGCAATTTGGTTGGATCATTTCCACTGACCAAACCTTTCAAGAACAGCGTCGCATGCAACTACCGCTGAACGGACATGACATCACGGAATTTAGGCCTGATTTGGACGGTAAAAAAATTGGCGAGGCCCTTACTATCGCGCGCAGAGCCTTCCTTAATGGTCAATGGAATAGTCGCCACGATGGTCTTCAGTTTATCAAAGGCCTTGACCTTAAAAATAGTAACCGTAGCTGAGACCACCGCCACCTTTGATTTCATTCGTGAAGTGTGCGAACAATGACACTTCATGTGCATTATTCAGTAGCTTCGTCACCTTAAGCTCCGCCGAGCGTTCCCACACTCCATTTCTACTTGCATCGTGAAAGAAATGGGGACGCAACCAAACACTTTTCAATGAGACCTTAGATGTTTCAGAAAGGTCAGACAACAGCCCCAACATTCCACCACCAGCAGCGTTAAGACTGCGGTATCCACGGCAGTTCACCGCCAGACGAACCAGCCCCAACGCAAAAAATCTGGCCGAATTAACTCGTGTCGAGGCTCCAACCCCTCCGCCCATGGAATGCTGATGACAGCTTCCTTCAGCATCATCAACACCAACGGGAACTGACGAAAGACCAAACGTCCACGATAAAGGTTTCTTAACACGCCCCAACGGAGGAATCGATAATACTTCAAACGGAGTCGCCGAATGAAGACGCAGATTCGATTTGCCATTTGTCATATTTTGACGGAATTTAAACTCAAGCATTTTTAGTTCAAGCTCCCGCGAATAACCATGAGACGGCGTTGCCAAATCATGGAGCGTTGGCCTCCAGTCAAAATCTACTGCTCGGACTTGCTCTGATTTTATTTGATGAACCCCTGCGGAAACACCGACGCGCATTGACCAATGACCACGATCAGGGCGTTCATCAAATGGAATCTTATCTATCGGCTTTGGTGGAACCAAAACAATTGATCGCGCCTTTAGGAGATCGAGTCGTCTCTGCTTTTGTTTCTCCGGAAGTTTATTACCAACAACATCTTCATCAAAATCAATATAATCAATGGCAGCATCAATAACTGAGGCCTTCCCATCATTATTTAAGCCAGCCAATACATCGTCAATGACGACAGGGTTTTGCTGAATCAATTTCTTGAGTCGGGCAACTCCATCATCATCAAGATAAGACTCACGCTGAACATATGTCGACAAGGCCGACGGACGATATTTTGGCGGTTTCGTAAGCCCAGGTTGCGCTACAACGGCGCGCAGCGTGTCCGCAGGCGTTGCCATGACATTAAATGATTTGGCCAAATTCATGCCTGGATTTACGGTTTCGAGAACGAGCAGCAGGATATAGGAGCAGTTCTCATCGATATACCAATAATCTATCTTAACGGGCCCGACTTCCCACAGAGTCAGCATCAAATTTTTGACCTGCTGCTCAGATATATTTAGTGGGTATTCCCACAAGTCACGGCTTTCGGCGTTGTTGTATTCCTGCACTTTTAAGTAATAAGGCATCAAACTGAACGTACCAGCAAACTGTCCAGTTAGCCCCATGAGCGGGTAAAGCAGTGCATTATCTGTTGTAGGATTAGCTGCAAAATTAACTGCAGAGTCCAACAATGCATTGGGCTCACCATCCCCCGGCCCCTTGCCGCGGTGTATCCTCAGGAATGTATGCCCAAACATCGATGCGGGATTATTTATAAAGTAGGATGCGAAGACAAGTGAGATACCCTGCGCTGACTGCTGCTGAAGAAAACGGTCCAGCTCCTTACAAGTGACTTTTGGAAGGAGTTCATTAGGGATCTGAAGATTTTCTACAATCCATGCAGACCGTCGCGGAAATCTACACAGCGCATGATCATCCGGCTTATCATTTATAACCGGAAGAAAAAGCGCGTCGATCGACGCGTACAGCTCAGAGTGAAGATTTGTTTTTCCATCTTTAGCGAAAAAAAACTCGGACGAGTCCACCACGCTCGAGTTTCGGCCAGCCAAGCGAGTTACATATAAAAGTTGTGCGCGCCATGCTGGACTTCCATGCAGTTCAATCTCATCAGCACGCTTCTTCCACGCCTCAGCAGCTTGCAACTGTTCAATCGCTACAGGAGTATTGGATGCAAAAAGCCCCGTTTCGCCTCCCCCACTCAGCATGCAAACCACGAAGGCTTGCATGGTTAATTTGAGTGGAGATTTAGCGAAACGGAGCATCAGATACTTAACTACCGAAACATCAAAGCATTAATTGTAGAGACGTACGCAGTTCTTACTCAGATTCTCGTCACCGCTGATGACTTCCATATAACCTGAAACAACTGCATCAGAGTTTTGCTCGGTGAAAAGGCTAGCGTACTTTTGCTGACTCAGAGTCTGGAATGCAGCCAAGTCACTGTCATTTTCTGCGCAACCAAGAATATCCGCAAACGCTTCGAGGACTTCGCCCTCGCCTTGGGACGCTTCTTTTGACAACTGAGCATAGTTCATCTCGACAAATACTTTACGCTCTTGTGCAGACGCTTCACCACCAGGGCCATCCTTACAGTTGGATGTACCTGTTGTGATTCCAAAAGTCTGACTGTAGGAGCAACCATTAGTCGTTGCAGCAAAAGCCTGCATAAATCCTGGCTTAGATCCAAGAACAATAGATCCAAGTCCGCAACCAGCTGGACCGTAAGCTGGCACATAGCCGCCGCCAGACGTGTCTGATGTTTCACCAGAAGCATCTTTTTTCTTCTTCTTTGTTTTCTTTTTCGCTTCTTGCGCCATAACTGACTCAGTAAAAACTCCAGAAAGCGCCAAGCTCAAAACACCTAGGGACAAATATTTGATTACTTTCATCTTATAATTTCCTTCTTAATAGGCTTTGATTGTCAAAGATCAGATTGCAACAAACGTGCAGCCAGTTGCTGTTGCCGGCACAGAGCGAAGCTCCGTCTTAACCGACTCAAGTACGGCATAAGCACCGGGAGCTGCGAAAATCTTCGCGTGTGATTTTTGAAGTTGAGCGTGCGCAGCGCCAGTCACATCTGCAGAACAACCCAAGGTTTCTGTAAATGCAGATAGGGTTTCGCCTTGGCCACGCGCCATATCCTTAGATAATGGTGCTAGGTTGTTTGCGATAAAATCCTGTTGACCCTGTAAAGCGGCTGCTTCAGCCGAAGAACCCGCACAATTGGACGTGCCGGTTGTGATACCAAACGTCTGATTACCGCTGGTACCGTTCAATGTTGCAGCAACAACCTGAATAATTCCCTTTTGTTTTCCGAATACGATAGAACCCAAACCGCAGCCTGCCATGCCGTAGCCTGCAGCACTCGCGACCTGTGCACTTACTGCAAACCCAGTCACCATCAACCCTAGAATTACTCGTTTCATGAGCCCCTCTCCATTTGAGTCCAAAAAAGACATCGTTCAAGTTACAGGAACAAAAGCCGCTACTTCAGACACTGAATTTATGACACTATTGTATCCGACTTTTCTGGAACTAGGCAATAGAATTGAAATAAATTGGTAACTTAGTCCCCAAGGCCTGCTGCGCATTGGGTTGCTGATCCCGATGATCATTGGTCCACAAGGAGCGTCGCATGACCCAAGGTGGGAAGACAAGTTTAACAGCCATTGTTGCCGGTGCAACAGGGCTTGTCGGGCAAGAAATTGTACGTCAGCTCTCTGCAAGTCCACGTTATAGCAAAATCATAATACTCGTCCGCCGTGATACCAACTTATCAGCACTACCAAAAGTGGTGGCCCAACCGTTCCCGGCTAGCGATGAAATACTTAAAGCAGATCAGGTTTATTGCTGCCTCGGTACGACCATCAAAAAAGCAGGGAGTCGTGAAGCATTCCGTCACGTCGACTATGAACTGGTGATGCAGCTGGCAAGCTGCGCAAAAAAGGGGGGCGTACCTAGGATGGCCGTCGTTACTGCCATCGGCACGAGTTTATCATCACCTTTCTTTTACTCCCGAGTGAAGGCCGCTGTTGAGAGAGATCTCAAAGCAATGAAGTTTCCTCAGCTAGATATTTATCAGCCATCTTTGCTTTTAGGAGACCGAACCGAGTTTCGCCTTGGCGAAAAAATCGGAGAGCTATTTGCAAAAGCTCTCGACCCATTTTTGATCGGCAGTTTTCGCACGTATGCTGCCATCGAAGCTCGAGAACTCGCCAAACATATGATTGAGCAAACCAACTCGCCCGATCTCTCCGTCGTTCAAGTTAAATCGTGATTCTAATCGGGGACACTAAACGGGGACGATAAAATGAGACAGACAAGAAGTCCGCCCTGAAAGGGTAACTCCGACGTTGTGGATTCGGCCCACGTGCACAAATAACGTGGACTTTCCTAGGAGCATTTGCCAGTTTTCAGTCAACTCTCAGACTCGACCAATCGATCCGTCACTCAAGTTCTATTCAAAACGTAAAACCAGTCGCTACATGAGCGCCTACGGCAGCCGCTGACTTAAATTTTAGATTTTGCTCGATCAGATCATAGATCTTTTCGTCACTGTCGACCGTTGAAGAGCTATACAGCGGGACATGAAACTCAGGCCCAGCATGCAATGAAACCCTATTGCGAGACACCAATAGGAATTGAAAGCGAGATCTTAAAGATAAAGCTATGAGTCGCGCTCGGCCCTCGGATTCAACGTCGCCTGCCGAGGGCTTCATATTGATTTTGATCGTTGCAGTATCGTATACGAATGATAAATCGGACACCCAAGGAGCCTCGCGGTACCGCTCGCCAAAAACCCACCCCAAAATAAATGCACTGGACGAATATTGAAACTGGTTCACCGTCCAAGGCTCATTACTTAACAAAACAGTCCGACCCTCTAGCCCTCGGTGCCACAAATCACGACGAGCAAGCCCTCCTAGCAGCACTCCTCCGCGCGGCACAGAAAATTCCACCTCAGCGCCCCCAAAGGGTGCCGTATGATAATAACTTGCCGGGTGAGGATTCCCCTTTACTTCTGGGAACCGCGTATTGTAACGGATCGGGCCGCCACCCTGATCACCAACGATCAAAGAGACCTTTGCGGTTTGCTTGGTGTGAGGATACTTCCAGTCGCGAGCACTTTGCGGCATCTCGCCAGGTGGTATCAGGTCTGTTTGACCTGAAGGAAGTTGCGGATCGGTTGCAAAAGTCGGAGCGGCCTGGTGTTTGGCTGGCTGAGCAGCGTGAACACATACCTCCGGTAAACACACAAAAACAGAAACTACACTCGCCTGCGCGAATATTCTGCCTCTACCGCGTCTGGACTTAGTCATCGCGAACCTTCCTTCGCGCCTTTTTTACATCAGATCGCTGCCTTTTAACTTCAACGCGCTTACGTTGAGAGGAATAAGTTGGCTTGGTGGCAACCCGCTTCTTCGGAGGAAGCCACACGCGACGCAGCATGTCTTGTAACTTCTCGATGCAGCGTCTTTCGTTCGTTGACCGGTCACGGCTTTCATCAGAGTGAATCACCACCACACCGTCAGACGTTAAACGACTTGCAAAATTCTCCCTAAATCGATGTTTTACGTCCTCTGGTACCCACTCGGCTGCTTGGAGGCTCCAACGCATGATTGCTTTACTTGACGTCTTGTTGACGTTTTGACCGCCGGGGCCACTGCTTCGCGCAAACGTGAATTCGAGTTCAGAGATGGGGATCAGTAGCGCCAAGGAAATTTCCTTTCAATCAAGACGCCATGATCGTATCACGAAATTAATTTATGATTAAGAGTCGAATATTGGCACTCTAGCTTCGATCCATGAAAGATCGCATGTCATCAATTTTTCAAGCCGCAGACAAACCCAAATCAAGTGCCAACTCTAGGACAAAGGACGCGTCAACCGCCGATTTCTCAGGCTTTTCGTCGGCGATCGCATCTAACACATGCCCGACTAACAAAAATTCATCCTCAGTCGTAGGAAGCCCTGGGATCTGAAATGGACCAAGCAATGCACTCAAAGACGCTCCATCATTTTCTCGACCCTTCAATGCTGCAAAGTAGTCTTTGAAACTCATCACTGGATTCATTATAGTGACCCCACTCGACTCAGTTTTTTCCGTTGGCGTGATTGCCCGCGGAGATAAATGTGAGTCGGCAAAAGCTGCCGGCACTTAATTGCCTAGTGTTTTAATAGAATCCCAAGCACCTGTATTCTTTGATCTTTTAGGGCATTTATGTTGGAGTTTTCACAAAATCCAGATGAAAGACCCCTTCCAGAACGGGTCAGACCGCGTGAGATGGACGCGATTCTCGGACAGGAACACATCTGGAAACCAGGGTCGCCGCTGAGGCGCCTTGTAGAGTCCGATCAAGCGCACGCCATCCTACTCTGGGGCCCACCAGGTACCGGCAAAACCACCATCGCTCAGCTCATTGGACATCAAAGCTCTCGTAAGCTCGTCTGTATTTCTGCCGTTCACGCCTCGGTCAAAGATCTTCGTGCCATGATCGATCAATCCGCGTGTGCGATTGCCAATGGCGAGAAAGCTCACATCCTGTTTGTGGATGAAATTCACAGGCTATCGAAGAATCAACAAGATGTTCTTCTGCCCGGCATGGAAACCGGATTGGTTCGCTTCATTGGTGCAACCACAGAAAACCCATCTTTCACTGTCAACAACGCGATTTTATCGCGCTGCCTGACGTTCAACTTAAAACCATTGAGCGACAAAGCTTTGGTCACCATGATGCAAGAAGCTATGGCGTCTGGTGATCCATTATTTTCCAACACGCAGGCAGATAATGATGCACTCACCATGATTGCACAGGCAGCGCGCGGCGATGGGCGGCAATGTTTAAATCTTCTCTCTGCCGCAGCAACCTGCGCCGAAGTAGACGAAGCCGGTCATAAACTGATTTCCCGCAAGACGCTGGAGTCTCTCGGAACGTCGCTTCCACTTCGCTATGATCGCGACGGCGATCAACACTATGATGTTATATCTGCTTTCATAAAGTCCATTCGCGCAAGCCATCCCGATGCTGCCGTGTATTATTTGGCGCGCATGATCGAATCCGGCGAAGACCCTGAGTTTATTGCACGTAGGCTTTTGATCAGTGCCAGTGAAGACATTGGTAACGCCAATCCCACAGCGCTACTCATTGCAGACTCAACAATGCGCGCCGTTCAAGCCCTCGGACTTCCGGAGGCCAGAATCGCTCTGTCCCAATGCACGACCTATCTTGCGGCATCGCCGAAAAGTAATCGTGCCTACAACGCCATTAACGTTGCATTAGACGACGTACGAAAAACCGGCGTGCTCGAAATACCGATGCATTTGCGCAATGCACCGACAGACTTCATGAAACGACAAGGTTACGGTCAGGGCTATGCTTACGCTCACGACGACTTGGAAAAGGCACGGCGCATGACGTACCTGCCTAGTGAGCTAAAGGGAAAAAACTACTATCAACCAATCCCGGTTGGAGCAGAGCGTCAACTTATTGAAACTTTGAAACATTTGAGACCACTGGAGGACTAGCATATGACTAGAGGAGCGTCACGTGTCGCACTTGTATCAGTAACCGACAAAACGGGGGTGATCGAGTTTGCACGAGGGCTCGCTCAGCTGTCATTTAAGATTCTCTCAACAGGTGGCACTGCAAAACTTCTTCGCGAAGCAGGAGTCAACGTTACAGATGTCGCGGACGTTACCAAATCCCCAGAGATTTTGGGCGGACGCGTCAAAACCCTTCACCCAGTGATTCACGGCGGGATCCTCGCCGATCGCCACAACCCAGCTCACAATGGCGACTTAAGTCGTCTTGGGATTGACGGCATCGACGTGGTGGTCGTTAATCTTTACGACTTCGCCAAAGACGCTCGAGAAAAAAACTTACCACTGGCTACAGCGATCGAACACATTGACATTGGTGGACCTACGATGCTGCGAGCGGCCGCGAAGAATCATCGTCACTGCTTGCCGGTTATTGATCCTAACGATTACGGCTCTGTCTTGGATTTCTTCACATCAGAGAAAGAAAACACCGCATTTCGCGAACAAATGGCCGCTAAAGTTTTTGCGCAGACGGCTGCCTACGACCATATGATTTCCGAATATTTCCAGCAGCGCAAAGCGAGCAATGCGGCAGCGAACCAAACCCAGCTTGAACCCAAAATGGAAATCGTTCAAACACTGCGCTACGGGGAAAACGCCCATCAATCGGCTGCGTTTTATCGCCCTAGCAACGAGCGCGCGACAGGTCTTGCGGCTGCCCAGTTTCTTCAAGGCAAAGAACTCTCCTACAACAATTATGTGGACCTTGATGCGGCAGCTGCCATTGTGGCTGATTTAGCGCCATTGCCTGCCATGACCATCATCAAACACACAAACCCTTGCGGGACAGCGGCTAGTCCGAGTCTGACCGCCTCCCAGTTATTTGAGCAAGCCCTTAGCTGCGATCCAAAGTGCGCCTTTGGCGGGATCGTAGCATCCAATATTCCTATCGATGAAACTTCAGCCAAAGCAATGGCGGATATTTTCTTGGAATGCGTGATTGCACCTGATTATTCTCCAGGGGCTCTTCGCGTATTTGCCGCCAAGAGAAATCTACGAGTCCTAAAATCAGAGGCTGTCTTGGAATCTGGACGAATGAAGTCTTCCAGTAAATCTTGGAAATCCATTAATGGAGGGCTATTGGTGCAAGACGTGGATACGTCCGTGCCAAGGCCTGAAACATGGACCTGCGCAACAAAAGCAAAACCCGATGCGAGCATATTGGCTGACATGGCCTTTGCGATGACGATCTGCAAGTACGTTAAATCCAACGCCATTGTCTTGTCGTCAGGTCTAAGAACCATTGGCGTTGGTGCAGGTCAAATGAGCCGCATCGACAGCGCCCGGTTTGCCATAGAGAAAGCCAGGGAATTGGCCCATGAGGTGCCCGGATCTGTGCTCGCATCAGACGCTTTCTTTCCGTTTCGAGACACGGTCGACCTCGCAGCAAAAGCGGGAATCAGAGGCATCATCCAGCCAGGAGGAAGCCTCAGAGATCAGGAGTCCATTGATGCAGCAAATGAGCATGGTCTAGTGATGATGATCACGGGTACGCGTCACTTTAGGCACTAGACTCAGTTCAGCGCACCAAGGTCAACGTTCCTTTGACGAGAAAAAGGCCCTCTGATGGCGAGCGGTAAATGGTGTCCATCTGTCGAGAGGGTGCACGGCCAAGAGTCATCCGAACACCTTCTGTCATAAGTAAAGCCGTCTGCTCCGAACTTTCTGCGAAAAATTTGCGATCTTCGTCGCTTAACTCAATCGAAAACACTTTCAACAAGTCAGCTCGCTCAGCCGTTAAAACTGAATCGACACCGGCCTCCCCCCATTGGAATGTGACAGGAATCTCGGTTGTATCGATCTTTAGCTTCCACTGGCTAGGAGCGGACTGGAACAAGATCCCTGACGCCGCATAGGACTCTGCTCTTGTACCCATGGTGGCGCCCTTTCCAGCAGAGCCGATAACCTGCCAGCTTGCTAGAACCTTCAAGGCACCCGAAGACTGGGCCCCCTTGGCGGCTAATTTTGATGCTTTTTTAATCGATCTTGAGGGTGCTGGAGCCGATTCCGCAGCGATTGTCGGCGAAGGCGTGACGACAAGTGATGCCATCACAACATTCAAGAAAAAAATTAGGCATTTAGCCATGAAATTCACTTTAACTCCTGAAACCCAATAGGTTATAGTATTTCATAGAAACGACATGCCTTCCACCCTTGATAAGACCATATGGAGTTGTCCGAAGTGACTCGCTCGAAGATATCACTGATGATGCTAAGCCTTGCTGCTTGCATGGGATTTTTCATTAGTGGTTTTGGTGCGGCGCAGACACTTCACACCGCTCCCATTGTTATAACGGGGGCTCAAGTCAATCACATGACGAGATTTCCCATCGTATCCTATCGACTATTTCGATCCACTGCATCGGGACGAGCTGAGATTATTCCGTTTCAAATCGACGAGATCAACGACGACTCTGACTACGTCCTTGATCAAGGCTCGCGCGTCACTGCAAATACCGGCAACGGAGTTTTTGACAGCCAAGATGAATTATCATTTATGGGCGATGATGTGGGTCCTGTCGTGGAACCCACCACTTGGCCCGGCCAAAAACCGCATATTGTTTTTGAACTCCGTATGAAACACCCACAAGGCAACCCCATGGGTCCGCAGATGGGAGCCGTCTACGTCGGTATTTACTTTGGTGGAGCCCCAGCACTGAGCTCCAAAAAGTATGTTGTCTTTAATCGACCGCAAGCATTGGTTCACACATCCCGTTACCGCTATCAGTTTGATCAAAAAAACTGGCTTGTAGCCCGAAAGGTTGAAGTCGCAAAAGGTAATACCAATCCAGCGGTTTACGATCCTGTTTTAGACTCTACGACTTTTTACCTAAAGGGTGACTTGAAATACTTCATCACCGTGGAAGCCAATCACCGAAGCGTTGAAAGCGACCTCGAGGCCTGGAAAACAGGCCCAATTCGAACCATCGTTCGCGTGTCATTTCACTACAATCTTCTTAAACTCAAGCTCGAGCTTGGCATGTATACGGAGATCAGCTTCTTCTCAAACGCCGTCAATCTGCCGGCAATACTGTATAACCCCATTGACGGACGCAAATCCCTCAACTCAGGCAGTGGTTTTTATTATGGTCTTGCTTTACGGGACAATCCCAAAGACTACGTCATAGAAACCAATATGGCTCCATTTAGCCTGGCCAACCAAGGTACCGGCGGAAAGCTTCTCGAAAGCGGCAAAGATCTCCTCGGAAAACTTATGGGAAAGCAACAGCAATCGTCTGATACGAGGGGCCTCTACTGGGTTTCCATGCAGGGAAAAGATCGCAGCATCTTCTTTGAGATCACTCCGTCACCTGAACTTCAAAAAACTGGAATGGCCCCCGAGCTTTACCGCGAAGACAAGAGTGCTGAAGAGCTAAAAGGGCGAAGTAATGATAAAGTAGCTCATGTGGGAGAAAGTCCCGTCAATCTTGGTATCTGGTTTGACGCCACCAAAATTGGAGACGGCGAGCAGAGTATGGGATTTCGGTTGTTTTTCGAGAATGTGATGGCCCCTGAGCGATTGGCTGTATTCAAAAGTCTATCCCAATGGAAATACGAGGTGAGGCGCATATGACAAATTCGATCGAGAATCGTGACGAATTGCCCCTTGAACCCGGAGTTTTTGCCATTCCTGCGACACCTGACCTCGAGCCAACGCCGGAGGCGATTGCCGTTCGTGGAGCAGCGCGCACCACTTGGGACGAGCATGACGAATCTACGTCCACAGACTTCCCAATGATCGTGTGGCTTCGCGGCGACGAGCCTTGGTTTTCGCAATTTGATATGGACGCCGAGGCTGTCATGTCAGCCCTTGGGATCAAGCGCTCACGTTTAACACAAATCTCTGGCAAGGAGCTGCGCGTTGGACGAGTGCGTATGGATCGTTATATCCGTCCAGTTTACCGAAGCTTGGATGTGGAAGAGTATTTAAAATGGACGAGAGCGACAGCTTCGCACCAGAAGTCATCGGACGCAATCAAGTTGGCCGTCGATCAACTTCAACAACAGTCGGAAAACATTCAAACAACCCTGGCATCCGTAACATCGTCCTTTGCTGATGCTTTGAAATCCGAAATGTCGTTGTTTATTTCTGAGTGTGTCTCCTCTGGGATTGCTCCAGTTGTTGAGGGCTTTGGAAGCTTTGTGAACTCAATGAATGAGTCCGTCACCAAACTTGAATTATCGGTACAATCAGCGACGACATCACTTGGTGAATCAACCTCGTCACTTAGCAAAACAATAGAAACACTGGCACTCAAGCAGTCCGCTGCGCTCGAGGCCGTTACACTACAGATGAACCAATTGTCGGAGAAAACCGCTCTTATGGAAGAACGTATGAGTGCCTGGGATCTGATGATTCAGGCTAACTTGGGACAGATCACTCAAGACCTGGCAGAACTTCGCAAACCAAAACGTTTCGAAAAAGCCAAAGGTCGAAAGCCCAAACGCCAAACCATCGAAAATCAGTCGACGACGTCCAGTCGTGCATTTGCAGGTCGCAACGCGCCAACCAGAAGAAAGCCGGCTAAATTCTGAGAGACTGCTACGGAGTCCCAAAACCACTCTGAGATAATTGCCGCATAGTGTGCGAGGCATTACAAACAGCTTGTCACGACAACTTGCGCTTCCTGTGCATCAGGTTGTACACCGCTGTCACCACTAGTCCGACCAAAAAAAGAAAAAATAGCGTTTGAGCAATCCATGCCGCTGTACCAGCGACGCCGCCAAAACCAAAGAATCCGGCAATGATCGCCAAAATAAGGAACGCGAGTGTGTAATATAACATCTAAGCCCTCCAATTTATTGATTCGCTCTCATCAACATGAAGCTTTCGGCCGAAGCTCACTGATTAGAAAGCTAGTTTAACCACATCCGGGGCCACCACTGATTGACCCATGACTTGCTTCCTTCTTCTTTTCTGGAGTGGCGATCGGCGCTGCTTTCGCTCCAAGATCTTTCTTCACGGGGGCGACTGTAACCTTGTTCTCGATACTGGTAACGCCCTTCATACGTTCAGCTGTGGCAGTGATACCTGCAATCAGCGTTGGATCATCCACATGCCCTTCAAGAGTTACGACACCACTTTTCACACAAACAGATAGGCCTTGAATTTTACTGCCCATGGATCGGGAGATTGAATCCTTAATTTCGCGCTCCATTGCACTATCCGAGTCCTGTGTAGGTTTTGCTGCTTTCTTTTCTGTTTCTTCAGATTTCATGCTGTTCTCCTTTACTTTAAAATTTGGAGCCACTCGCCCCTGACATTTACCTGCATTCTTTGTGCCGAAATGTTCGTCTCATCGCTATCCTTTAAATTGATATCAATAGCCTTCCAATTTTTGATCGTTGCTGCTTTCCTTCGTGCAAATAACAATCTGCATCACAATTTGTTCGCGCAAGCCAAGTCGAACAAAGTGCGTCAATTGACACCGGAAGAATTGGTCGACTCATGATTCGCCTACTGCCAGGCGATGTGGATTCAGCGGAAAACCTCGTATAAATTTTGGAGCATTGCTGCATGGAAAGTGAAAGTAGAATCAGTGATTTGGCTCGATTGCTGCCTGCACGACGTCGTGTAACAGCCCTCCTCATTTTGCACGCCATTAGTTGGCGCATAAATTGCTACGAAGTGGGGCGTAAAATTAGGCGTTTTCCGAAAACAGACGTGAAATATGTTTGACAATTTGAAGTGAGGATTATCTATGAAACCGCGCTATCACATAAATCGTTCAGCTCTAGCATCTTCATTATTAACTGTGGCGTTTAGCTTTGTTCCAAATATTGCGTTTTCTGCAGATCCAGGCGGATTGGTTGAGGCCGCCCAACAAAAGGCCTAAGAAATAGTGGGAAAAGATACGTCGCGACTAAAATTTGACAAAGGATCATCAAGCCTTTCATCTGCTGACCAGAGTGAGCTTCGCACGATGTATAATGCCGTTAAAGAGGACGCTCGAATAAGAGAGATTGTCGTAGCGGCATACGCAGACCTTCCGTACCCAAAAGACCAGAAATCAGACCTACCTAACAAGTCGAAGGGCCTAGCCACCAGGTGAGGCGAAGAAATTAAAAAATTCCTCACGGAACTTGGAGCCAAAAATGTTCGTGTTGTAAATATGGCAAAAAAAGCCACATGGTTGGAGCGTACGTTTGACACAAAGGAGGCGCAATTAAAGCAAGGTGCATCCGAGTCCCCTTCGAAAGTCGATCAAGATGACATGTTCTTTGAAAGCCTAGGTAAGCATCTCCAAACAGAGGGCGGCCCTGGCAATGCTGTTGTTGTCATACGCCATGACTAAAATCTGATTTAACAAAGGTTGTATACGGTCCAGACTTGCTCCTATTGAAACCCAAAGATCAAGTCTACATCCTAGCTCTTCTAAGAAATTCAAAACTAATTGTTGGCCCAACGACGGACTCTGGCGAAATCCAGAGTCCGTGAGCAAGGATCCATTAATGAAAAAGATTATTTACGTTTTCTTAATTTTAACGAGTGGTTTTGCATATGGTTCGAATTCAGAGAATTCGGATGCCTCGGAACGAGGCCGTCGGATAGGGATTGGCGTCTCCTTCTCAAGACTAACCGGGGTGTCTCTATATGCAGACACTAGTTACAAAGACTTCGTCCAAGCAGTGATTGGCTTTACTAATGACAACAGCTACGCTGCTACAGCTGATTATGCTTTTGGGCATCACTACGCTTTTAGCAGTATTCCAAGTGTTACACCCTATTGGGGTCTAGGAGCTGTTCTATTGCACGATCAAAGTGATTATTGGTCTAACTACGCACGGGATGCAAGTCCAACATCGACATACTTAGGCGCAAGAATTCCTGTGGGTTTGAACCTGCTCATTCCCAATACCCCGGTGCAATTTGCGGCAGAAATTGCTCCATCCCTACTTTTTAAACCAGCTATCTATAGTTTTTTACAGGGTTCATTCAGTGTCAGAATCTTGTTTTAACGCTTTTTTTATATAGTTTGGAGCTTCTTCTGCTCGGCGCTGTTTCAGCTCGGTTTCCTCGACAGTGGGACATTGGCAGCGACATTCGGCGGCACTTTTGAATTATCCACTTATCTATCTGTTTCCATTGCTTTTTTTGGATTAATTTGTGCCTTTGTAAAAATGGGCCGATATCTCTTCAGGGGCCCATGACTTGAGACAGACGGAGACTGCAAACTTTGAAGACAATTAGTGCCAAACAAGCATCGAGGATGCTTCGATATCTTGCTTCCGCGGTCACGTTGATCGTATCTGGCGGATGCGGCGAAAGATCTTACATGCAGAGCGGGCGACCCAGCTCCATGGTGATAGCTTCCGCCTCAGAAAGTCACAGTAATAATGCAATTACGAAGGCGAAAGATCAGGATAAATGCGTTCCTCGCCTACCCCAAGAAATTTGTCCCGGAACCACCGTTGATACAGGGGGCTTGTGCGATGCCGCAACAGGAATAAACTCCTGTCTGAACGCCGAAAATACGACACTCGCACTACCACCCGGTCGTTATCTTATTAAATCGACAATCAACATTAACTACGACGGCATTACGCTCTCGACTCGTGGACTTTCAGATGACGTCACGACCTGCCTTAAGAACTCGACTTCAAAGCCATGCGCAGTTCTCCTCGCTGCTGACGAATTTGGCGAACAGGTAAAGCCTGGTAACTCTTTCGAACGGACAATGCTCCGGATTGGAACGAATAGAAAACCGGTAAATCGCATCACGATCGATCATATCGCGCTGGACGGCGCCAAGGATGCTCGGCGCAAGAATATAAATATCACCAAGAATTGTGGGTCGAAAGGAGGTGGTCGAAATTTAATGGAAGCTGGCGGCTCAGATAACAAACTACTTCACTCGGCCTCGGTTAACGCTCTTTGCGGCACGGCAGTCGGTTGGGCAGTTGCCAAGACGGGCAACGGCTCTATTATCAGGAACAACTTCATAGCAAATAACGGCATTGGATACCCGGACAACACAATTTGGAGTGACGGACTAACCATCGGAAAAGTTTCCAACTCGACCATCACGGGAAACCTGTTCCAGGATTCCACCGATGTCGATGTAGTGATCGGCGGGGCGACCAATACAACCTTTAGTGATAACATAATCTATCATCAGAATTTGAATGCCTTTGCCGGATTTATGCTGACCAACTGGAGCCTTCGGAATTCCCCTCAAACGGCGGAATGGGCGGACTTTCGAGGACTGGTAGTGTCGAACAACATTTTTCGCTGCAACCGCCACGTGCAAATTTGCGTCCAGATCGGCATCTTTCCTTGGTTTTATCCCGAGACGCACTGGGCAAATTGGAGCACCATGGGGGGTACGTTCCTCAACAACAAGATTTTCACGCAAAATCAGGGCATCAATGTCGGCGGTGGCGGAACGATGAATTTTCCAGTGATTTTGGATGGAAATGAAATTTCTAAAACCGGTTCAGGAACCACAGAAATTGGCGCAGGCAGTAACCGAACATCGCGGCGGGTGGGTAAGCTGAATGTTTTTGGACCTAGGGTGCAAAATTTCATTGAGTACAGAAACGGTCAAGGCGCGGATGTCGACCAGGCTGATCCTTGGCACTCCATTTTTTGAACGTTTCCCATTAACTGCATTCCAACTCACGACGAGACGTCTGCCATGCTCACATGAATTGTGTAAAATACGTTAGATAAACCGTGAGTCACATCTGAGGTTACAGAGGATCTCAACGCCCCTTGAATTCATCTTCTTCTCCACACACGGCCGTCTTACCATGGCCAGCAGAAGGAGTGCTTGCTGCGCAGCGATCTGCAGCGGCGATAATCAGTGTGCTAGATCCCGGTCGAATAAATCTCAAGCTTCCAGCACTGTTTCTGTCCCAAAGCGGAGATACCGTTGTTTCCGCGACAATGTCTCGCTTACTTAACTCAAAACAAAGGGCCCGATTTTACTATTTTATTTTCTTAGACTTATTTTTCCCATTTTTTGTAGCTTTTTCCGGTTTCTTACCCTCGTCGATGACCTCATTGGAAGAATCATTAGGCTCATTGCTTATGTCTTCTGAAGGTTGAGAAGCTTTTCTTGTCAATTTCGCGTATTGGCTGTGGTGATTAATCTCACCAACATTAATTCGCACACCAAAAGTTATTTGATCAATAATCGCAGAGGATTGTCCCCCAAAACTGGAAACCATACTGTATTCTGCGGCAAACCAGCCTAGCATGACACCGAGCGCTCCACCAAACATGGGCGCACTTGTCAATTTGCTATCACTTTCTCCAGAATACTTCGACGATACCGTCCGATAAATAAAACGAGGTGTAAAATAAAACGCAGATGTCTCTGCGAAATCATAGGACATATAAAAAGGCACTGATGTGTCGATGATAGTGATCTTGGCGGATGATGAAGAACCTTTGCTTCCAAATGACGTGTAATCCAATCCAAGACCAACTGCGGTTCCAAATGGTGTAGAAGCCCCATTCAGTGCATATTTTGTATCGAGGCCGATCGTACCAGGTATCAAAGCAAATCTGGCACCCGCATCCCACGAATCGCCAAATCCATGCCTGAAACCTCCTTCAAGAATTGGAATTCGGACCTTCTCAATGGCGGTCTGAATATCACTCTCGTCTGCATCACCACCTTTTTTCGTGAAGCGAACACCCTGCGAGCCTAGCGCGAAATAGGCAGCAGATTTACCTTTTTTCGTAGTTCTCGCAGTTTGCATCGATGTAAGTGTGGAGCACCCATTGACGCTCAAGACAAATCCTAAAACACTGATAAAACGAGTTAGCATGACAGTTGGCTTCCATGGAAAAATGAGATGCTCATATTGTAGCGTATTTGTTTGGACGGCTACAAAGAGACGGTAAAAATTTTTTGGGTGGCTTCAATTGCACAGCGTGCTTTAATTCTGAAAATAAAAAAATCGTTCGTTGTTTCTGATGATTCAACGTTAATGTTTTTCTTTTTTTTAGATAAGGATGATAGTTTACTATTCGATACATTTTTAATTAGACCATAATTATAGCGGATTCAGCCATTGGATGCCAGAAACCAGCAACCAGTAATCATAAAATAAAGATTGTTCAAAAAAAATCGCGGGCAGTTAGCTCAACTTAAAACACCGACTCTCTTAAGGCCGCTGAACGAAGTAAACCACCGGTCTTTAAAAATAGACCTGATGATCCGCAATTCAAGCGATTCGACCTGCCCAACTTCTTAAGTAAGTAGAACGCGTGTTGCAGACTCAACTTCGAGCTTCCCTGGCGCAACGAAGCCAAGTCATGCTGACACGCCGTGAAATCAGGTTAATAGCCACGTCCTATCAGGGCATGCGAAGTGGTAATCACTGACATGGGATGAATGGCACCATCGGAGATGATCCTTGTACTGCCGATAGCCCTGTTGCAAATTCACACCAATCGGATTTCGCTTGCATTTTATCACCAGCATGAAATTTTTCTATTTTTTTGGCAGTATGTGTGTACTGAATCGTTCGTAGGGATACGTCCTCCTCTGCAAAAGCAGCCTGCATGCCTTCTGAGTGTTTCATACGATCATCGATAAATATAATGGCATCGAAGTCTTGACCAATTTTGGTGAGAAGTGTTCTGAGCATGATGCCTTTGTGCTGTCCGGCAGTTAGAAAAATCCCGTGTTCGTATGACACGTCGGAAGCCTCTTTTAGCTGAAACTTCTCCACATCCGACCGAGTGAGTCCTGAATCTTCAAGATATCTTAAATCATACGGCTTAAATGTGCCGGAAAAACCATTTTTCGGCCCTGGTGCGTAAGCCGCATATGGGAAGCCATTGCGAGAAAGCTCCCGCTCCGTTGAGTCGTGCATGTTCATGTCGCGGCTAGTGAGCGCCAACATTTTAACTCCTTGTTTTCCAAATTTTTGAAGGTCCAGAGGAATTCTTGCCTCAACAGGCCTCATATTTGATTGATGGATGATGAGAGATTGCAGAAACAACAGGTCAGGAACATTGCGAGCGACAGCTCCATCCTTAAAATTACTTTCGGTAATTAGTTTCGACTGCCACAGAAACCAATGTTCACTGCCAAGGTCACGCGTAGTTTCCATCGTTGTGTTGTCGATATCGAGCGCTAGCAGAACCCGCTTTGCTCCATAAGATTGCACCGCATCTGCGATGATTCCGCTGACCTCCTCAAATTCATTGGTCGTGATATGGGGTTCGTTTCTCGCGGCGGCTGGTCGCGGGGTTAAAAGAACGGCGCCAAGGGTCAGGGCTGAAAAAAGGCGTAGTAAGGTCATGGCTATCTCCTAGTTAGCTAAAATCATTGATATTTATTGTCGTCTATGTCGCCGTAACTTCGGCTTGAGCTGTTTATATCAAAGACGCAAAATTTAGAAAAACTTATAAATTTAACTATAATATTAAGATAAACTTAATAGATTGAGGATAGCCTCCAATGATCTCTCTAGTTCACCTGAAATACTTTCGTGATGCCGCACTGCTAGGTGGAATTGGCCCTGCCGCGAAGCGAAATTTTGTAAGCCCGTCAGCAGTTAGCCAAGCAATCAAAAGTTTAGAATCTTATCTCGAGGCCGAGTTACTCGAGCATGCTAAGAATCAATTTTTTTTAACTGCGCAGGGCAAAGTTCTGCTTGAGCACTGCCACTCTGTGTTTGCAGCCGCAGAGAATATGCAGGATGAAATTAAATCATCCCAAGGATCGACGAAGGGTGATGTGGTCTTTGCAACGCAGCAAAGTATAGCCCACTTCGTTATGCCAGATTTTATTGCGAGGATGAGTACTGATTACCCAGATATTAAACCAAAAATTGGCCTTGCAACCACTGATATTGTTCATAATTGGGTCATGGACCGTACAATCGATTTCGGGATTTCGGTTGATAACTTTGGCGAGCATAATTTAATGGCGATTCCTTTGTATCGTGGGTCTTTTGTATTTATCGAGGGATTGGAACTTCCTAAAAAACAAAATAAAAACCGTGGCTTCGTTCTTCCGGGTGAAACTACTCGCGAATCCAAAGCATTTAAATCAAACTTTGAAAAGCAATTTAAACAAGCACCCAATGTGCTGCTTGAAATCGGGAGCTGGGGTGTCATCAAAAGGCTTGCTGAGACTGGCTTCGGTGTAGGCCTTGTGCCGGACTACTTAGTACGATTTGATCGCAACAAAACAGTTCGTGAAGTGAAGATGGATCTTCCCCAGGTTACCTATGAAATTAATGCCTATTATTGCCGGAAACGACAAAAACTGACCCGACAAAGTCAGGTGTTTCTTGAAGAGTTAGAATCGTTTATGGCGCAACTAAAACATTAAGAAATTTTTCCGTCACCGTGGTTCTGGGTTTCAAGCAAAATAATCTATCAGGTTTTAAGTTCCTAATCCAAACTTCAGACTCATCAGGCACCTAGCGATGCACAGCATCGCGGCTGTAAACGAACACAAAGTGACAATCGGGAACGGATTCTTTCATCCCGTTGACGTGTCCGGGCTCATTATTAAAAGCGGGCACTACAAACCATTTGCAGCAGAGACTCTGGCTTGCTCTTGTTTAAACTCAAAGTCGCTGTGACGAGCTTTCGGTATTAATATCAGATCATCTGGCGAATGATTCTTTTATTACAGCCATCAAATAACGCACCGTCGCCACATTTTTTGACTCACTGCGAACCACCATGCAAATCTCATCACGATATGTTGGCGCCAGTCTGATCTTCGAAAGGGGCCGCATCGCGCGCTCCGCGACACGCGTTGGAAGAATACCAACCCCGCATCCGTGAGCTGTTAAATCTGCGGCAATTTCTAGATTCCCCGTCTCAATGGTCCGATCAGCTCTAATCCCTATTTTTGCAGATTTTTTCAAAACCACTTGGGACTGAATTAAGTCTGGATCAATGATGACTGGCAATTCTGACAAATTTCGACCACGTAGCGACTCAGAAACCCACAAGGTAACGTCATCATGTGCAAGTCGCGTAATTACGAGGTCTGGATGCTTCACTGGATTCACTACAATACCGATATCTACGGTAGACGATATGAGAGACTCAGTAATTCTTCGCGATAGGTCATGAACAAGCTTGATTTCAAGCCTTGGATGCTCGCGCATGACCTTCGGAAGAAACCCTCCAAGTGAATATAAGGCCACAGATGCATGACAGCCAATCACATATCGTCCTTGGATTTCTTGCATGGATGCCAGCGTCTGCGACTTTACCTGACTCCAAGCCTGAAACAACGAATTTGCGTGACTCAGAAGCTGCTTGCCGGCTTGAGTCAATGCCAGACCACGCTTACTTCGAAAAAAAACCTTAGCACCCACAGACCCCTCAATCCGTTGTATGGCCAATGAAAGTGACGGCTGTGTAATACCCAATCGCTCCGCAGCCCTTGACATATTGAGAGTCCCGGCAGCTTCGCAGAAATATCTAAGATCATAAGAAGACGGCATCATAGTTTTTGCCTATTACATTAATTATTTTTACCAATTTTTCTTATAGGAGGATTTGGTTCATATTGCAAGAGTCGCTTAACGAGAAATATAGACAACCCAAATCATGATAGGAGAAATTATGACAAGAACGTTTGACCCAGAGCGTCGCGAAATACTGAAAAAAGCGGGTGTAGCTGGATTTGGAACAATTGCAGCAGGGCTTATGCTCAGTGGTGCTGCTCGCGCTCTTACGGAAACACTGACCCCACGGCAGCCGGAAGGGCCATTCTATCCAGTCAAAGACCAACTCGATAAAGATGCCGACATGACCCAAGTGACTGGACATGAGGAGTCAGCAACGGGGCAGAGGGTAAAACTTTCAGGACAAGTGATTGATGTCACGACTGGTGCAGCAGTAGTAGGTGCAATTGTAGAGTTTTGGCAGGCCTGCGAATCTGGACGGTACAATCATCCTAAGGATCCAAATAACGCGCCTTTGGATCCTCATTTCCAGTATTGGGCACAGGTTAGAAGCGATCAACAAGGCCGCTTTGGATTACTGACAATTAAGCCCGGAGCTTACCCAGCTGATGGCACATGGATACGTCCACCGCACATTCATATCAAAGTCCATAAACCAGGTTACCCCTCCCTCACCACGCAGATTTATTTTGCCGGAGATCTCCTGAATAATTCAGACCTAATTCTTCAAAGGCTGTCGCAAGACCAGCGTTCGCTGGTGATCGTAGATTTCAAACAAAATCATTTGAGTGATTTCTGGGAAGGCAGCTGGACAATTTTTGTCGCCCCCTTCGTATCCGGTCGTCTCATCAACGACATGCAAAGTACTCAGATAACGACACCAGATTTAGATTAACAAAACAACTTACGAGGTAGAATCATGAGATTAGTTAGAAGAATGTTTTTTATCGCTGCAGGTCTTACGTCAAATTTTGCCCTGAGCGCCGAGCATCACAAGTCTTTTAAGGCTTTAGTTAATTTTGGAGCGTTAGAAGAAATAGAGGAGAGCCACGGACTTTACAAGGTGAAGACGTCAGACAAGACTGCACCGATTGAAATAATTCGGGACTCTCGCAATCCAGTCATAGAATACAGTATACGAACAGTGCGATCAGCCGGATGGATTGACTATTCAAGCCTTGCACTTTTCCGCGAACGCACAGCGGAAACTTTTGGATTCGTCCAAGCCGAAATTGATGTCAAGACATCATCTTTATGTAGATTTCGCCGAGTTACATATGGCGACCCGATGTCATTTCTTGAAACCGTTTCCAAATATACTTTTACGGTGGCGCTTGAAGACGATCGCCCACCGGTAATACTTGAGTCCTCGCTCGTGACACAAGAAGCCTCCGCCCAGTGCCCGTCATTTTAACTGGAGATGATGGAAAGTATTGATGTCGAGATCAAACGGAAGAATTCTCATCATGAAGCGTGGAGTTTAATTGGAAGTGCGCACTACGAGTCTTGTGTAGTTTTACAGAAAAAAGTACCCGGCTTGCCGTCCTATCGGAAGCCGGGTCATTGACGTTATCACTACTAATTATCCAAATTTACTTCTAAAATTATTTTACGCTAAGTCAATTTTCTTTAGCCGGATGAAACAACGCGCAGGGACCGTGTTCAGCACTGCGGCCATCTTGACACTCAATTAAGGTTTTTTCGCCAGATCACATTTTGATGTGCCAGCATTCCACGTGCCTTCAACCGTGTACTTCACATCGTTTGAAGTGTTGAAGTTCACGCCGGAAATCGTAAGCGTGGTCTTTTTTAATGGTGTCTCAACTTCGTAAGCCACAATTTCGATGCTGTATTGTGCTTTGTCCAAGCGCCACTTGTACGAGTCTTGCGTTACCATGAGATTGCCGGCTTTACCAATCGTCGGGTCAAAAACCCATGGTGTTGGCTGATCCAAGTCACCTTTGGGGTCACGTGTTGGCGTGACTGACAAAGCTCCCGCAATAACCTTTGCTCCAGGACTCGAGTCATACCATCGACCGGTCCCGATACACTTACCAATCTCAATAGATACTGTGAGCTGGGGAATCTGATCTAACGAAACATCCGAAATCGCACCAACCTGAGCTGCTGCAATAGTCGCATCACCAGACGAAGCGCCCTGGGGCGAAGACCCAGGAGCATTTGTAGTGGTCACCTCTTTGCAAGACACAAGTAAAACAGTGCTGATAGCAAAAGTGGTCATCATTTTGTTTTTCATACTAGCCCCTTTGACCGTAGCAGCTCTTTAAGGTTAGCAATGGCCTGTGCCACATCCATATCTGATGTATCAAATAATACCGCATCCTCAGCTCGACGCATAGGAGCGGAGTCTCTTTGGCTGTCTTGATCATCGCGTAAAGCAATCGCTTTCATGACGTCATCATGCGAAAGATCGACTTTTGGGCCAGTCTTTTCAAGCTGTTTTAGGCGCCTTGCTGCGCGCTGCTCAAGACTCGCCGTCATAAAAATTTTCAAATCAGCATCAGGAAAAATGACCGTTCCAATGTCCCGGCCGTCAACCATGGCTCCTTTAGGAGCAGACAATGAGAGCTTTCTTTGGATGGGAAGAAGTGCATCGCGAACCATAGGCATTTTGGCCACTGCACTCGCGCCATTGCCAGCCTCGACACTGTTGAGGCGCGGCGTCACGTCATCGACACCCACAAACAATCTCGCCGTTTCATGCTCCCAGCGTGCAGACTCGGAAAATTCTTCCAGTATTTTTTTGATTTCAGGTCCCTCAACAAGGGATAGGCCACGATCCAAACAAAGCAGCCCAACAGCTCGGTAAAGGGCTCCAGTATTCACATAAGACCATCCGAGGTCCTTACACACAGTCGCGCAAATACTACTTTTGCCAGAGCCAGCAGGGCCATCAACTGCAACAATCTTGGGGCGCGTCATATTGTAAAGATCCACCATCGTCATACCCGAAATTTTATTTGGTCCCAGCAGTTATATTCTGGAACGCTCGACGAAACAAAGGAAAACTTGTATCGATCCACGATAAGCCCCTGATTTTGGATGGACCGTTGGCTTTTGTGGCCAAAATCATGGCCGACATAACCAGGCGGTGATCATCACTGTCAAATGAAAAGGCATTGACAGGTCGAATTCCGGAGCCATACACACGCAACCAGTCGGGCCCATGCTCCACCCTGACACCAGCAGCTCCAAGTAATTGGACCAGCTGAGAAAGGCGATCACTTTCTTTTACGCGCAACTCACTTAAGCCCTCGAATAGCGAAACACCGTCGGCAAAAGTCGCAACAATTGCCAGCACCGGAACTTCATCTATCATTCGCACGGTGACCGCAGCCGGCACATGGATGGGCTTGAGGGACAAAACAACACCTGATTTTACTCCAAGATCAGCCACCCGCTCCCCGAGACAATCCGGATCTATTCTTTCGTTACTCCAGCACACCTCAAGACCCATCTCTGCAAGTTTTTCATAAAACCCGATTCTCGATTTATTTTTGATGAGGCGCTGTGCGTTGATCTGCAAGCTAGGATGAATCGCCGACATGGCAGCAAAAAAAGCCACGCTCGAAGGGTCGGCAGGGATCGTGCACTCAAATGGATTTGGTCGCCACGGACCAACAACCGAAACGATCTCTCGCTCCCCTGACACGCGACGCCTGATCGAAGCACCTAAGTGCTGCAACATGGTCTCAGTATGATCGCGCGAGCCGGCCGGTAGTTCGACGACCGTCTCACCGTGAGTCGATAGACCAGCAAAAACTAAGGCTGACTTTAGCTGCGCAGACGCAATCGCCAGATTGTGTGTTCGAGGAGTTAAACAATGACTGGTTATGGTAAGTGGAAGTTTGCCAGGGGATTTTGTGTAGGAGATTTCAGCACCCATGTTCCGCAGGGGTTCGACGACGCGCCCCATCGGTCGGCTGCGCAGTGAGTCATCTCCAGTCAGTGAACACTTAAAATCTTTTAGCGATGAGAAAAGACCGATGAGCAGTCTTGCAGCCGTACCACTGTTACCGAGATCAAGTGGATGATCTGGTTGCTGCAAATGATCAAGCCCTTTGGACGTCACGATCCACTGCGGCTCTCCTGCATCATTGATCGCGTCTTGAAATGTCACACCGCAATCAGCAAACGCTCGTCTCATGGCAAGGCAGTCGCTGCCTGTCAAAGGATTTGCAATTCGCGACGTACCGGCAGCCATCGAGGCAAGCATGATGGCTCGATGGGTCATTGATTTATCGGTTGATGGAGGAGCTGTCGCGATCATTCGCTCAGCATCAACAACCATCGGTTTGACTATGATCTCATCCTCAGTCTGATGCAAAGCCCCTCCACTCGATCGCCCAAGAAAGGTCGAAAGCGTAGCTGCTACCGATCATTTTATTGTTCGATGACTTTGCCCATGTGAAGGTACTTATTAAATCGTTCATCGCGCAGGGTGTCAGGAGATTTACTCTGCAGCTCTCGCAACGCCTTGACGATCTGCGCACGCACACGATCAGCCGTTGTTGTTAAATCACGATGCGCGCCACCCTCAGGCTCCTTGATAATGCCGTCAATCACACCCAACTCTAAGGCGCTTTTTGCAGTGATTTTTAGCATTTCTGCCGCAGTTGGGGCCTCGGCTGCACTTTTCATAAGAATCGATGCGCAACCTTCCGGTGAAATCACCGAGTAGACACCGTGCTCGAGCATATAAACGCGATTTGCAACTGCAATTGCCAGCGCACCGCCGCTACCACCTTCACCAGTCACAACCGTCACCAGAGGAACTCGCAAGCGCGTCATCACCATGATGTTCTTCGCAATCGCTTCACTTTGACCGCGCTCTTCTGCATCGATTCCAGGGTAAGCACCCGGCGTGTCGACAAGAGTAACGATCGGAAGTTTGAATCGCTCCGCCATACTCATTAGACGCAGAGCTTTACGGTACCCTTCCGGTCTTGGCATGCCGAAATTTCTAAAAATATTGTCTTTTGTGCCGCGGCCCTTTTGATGACCGATAATCACGATCGGAATATCGTCCATGCGCGCAAGACCACCAACGATGGACTTATCATCCAAAAAGTTTCGGTCGCCATGGAGCTCAATAAAGCCAGTCGTCATCTCGGCAATGAGCTCAAGAGAGTTCGGACGCTTCGGATGCCGGGCAATCTGCGTTGACTCATAGGGTGTCAAATTCGCAAAAATTTGCTCACGAATGGCTTTTGCCTTGTTTTCCAGGTCTGCAAGCTCGCCATCGACATTTTTTAGCTGGCTCGATGCGATACGCTTCAATTCATCGATGCGACGTTCAAGATCAACCAGTGGCTTTTCAAAAGGAATCACGACTTCAACCCCCACCTAGGACCCGTGTCTCAGGGTCTTTCAACATCTACGCGTTTTCAAAACAATCCAATGACTCTAGGATACCCAATTAAGTTCGCTATTTATCGAGCGTCACAGTCATGAACCAGCATTTTGACCCATTTCGGGATGGCTTGTCACCATGGGACTTAGGCCTGAGGCGGCATCTGGTAAAAAATTTTGGCGGGCAGTTGCTTTTGGGACCTGCATGTGGCTAAAATAATAGGAGGTAATCGGAATTAGCCGATCAGAATCTCTGAGGTGAGGCATGGTTAAATCAGAACTTGTTGAAGGTTTGGCAGAGCGCGCGGATATCACTCTTGCGAAAGCAGAGGAAGTCGTCGATTTATTTTTCAACTCTGTTGCTGAAACTCTCTGTCGAGGTGACCGCGTCGAGATTCGGGGATTCGGTGCATTCACGGTTCGTGAGTACAAAACCTACGAAGGTCGCAACCCCAAGACTGGCGAGAAAATCGTCGTTCCACCAAAGCGCTTACCTTTCTGGAAAACTGGCCAGGAGCTGAAGCAACGCGTTGACTCAGCATTTTCCTGAATTATTCAGAGGATTTTCCTCCTAAAAAGATTCACAGCGCCCGGGAGTTTCCTGGGCGTTTTTTTTAGATCGGTTGATCCGTTGGTTTGAATTTTGTTTAGTTACGCCCCGCGGGGCTTGACAAACCCCGGGGTGGAGCTGATATTTCGGGAACCATCGCAACACTGAGACGGCTGGTTTATCGCCAAAACGTCGTGAGGATTACGAAGATGCCAATCTATGAATACCAATGTGAAGCCTGCAGCAAGTCGACAGAAGTGATGCAAAAATCGACAGATCCGGCTCCCGCTACCTGCGAAAGCTGTGGAAAAGGCCCCATGGTGAAACAGCTAAGCATGTCCTCGTTTGCTTTAAAGGGAACGGGCTGGTATGTGACTGACTTCAAAGGTGGCTCCTCGACCCCAAAAACGACAACGAATTCTGAGTCTTAGCCTAAATATTAGATTTGCCCGTTCACCCACAGTGATTAATAGTTGACCATACTAACTTTATTAAATATAGACCCCTGGAATTCGAATTCAGGGGTTTTCTATGCATTTTAAACTATTTTTATGCTCTGCTCTGCTCGTTGCAGCGTGCCAAGAGGCTCCCTCATGGATGCCAGGCTCCCAAGATGATGAACAGGGTACGCCCTCGCGCCCATCGCAGTCTGCCCCAGAAGTCACAGATAGCTCGCTTCCTGCGGATCCAATTTACAAAGCAGCGATCACAAACCTCGACTACCTAAAAGCAAGTGTCAACCTTGAGCCATGGCTTAGGCGTGGTCATCACGGCGAGCGTTTGACGATTGCTATCTTAGATAATGGATTTGGCGGTCTCAAAGACGTGATTGGCAAGCAGCTGCCGCCCGATACAAAAGTAGAACCCTCGAAACTCAACAATGAATCACCCACACCCCACGGCACCAAATTAGCTGAAATTATTTTTGCGATGACCTCGGGCTCTCCGCGTTGGACCAGCGAAAGCAAACATCCGCGCATCAAACTTTACAATTCAAATGGTTTTACAAATTTCTCAGCTGCAGTTGATCAAGCCATCAGCGACAAGGTTGACATGATCGTCTACTCGCAGGTGTGGGAGTTTGGCGGAAACTTTGATGGCGGTGGTTTTATTAATGCGGCTGTGAACAAAGCCACGAATGCAGGAATTCTTTGGATCAATGCAGCAGGGAACTATGCATCCAGTAGCTGGCAAGGTAGCATTCGATTTAGAAGTGACGGAACCGTATTACTTCCTTATCAGGAAAACTATGTTCGACTCCTCGTCAATGAAACAGCGACAGCCGTCAAAATTACTCTTGCATGGAATGACTTTGCTGATACGAAAGATTGGCGCACTTCAAGGGATCTGGACCTGGTTTTGCTGGACAGCAAAAAGCGAGAAATCGCGGCCAGCCGATTGATTCAAGATGGAGTCGACCATGGTAAAGATCCCAAGTACAGTGCTCACGCGCGCGAGATGATCACCACCAATCTGCAGCCAGGAGTTTATTTACTCAAGGTGATTGCACGCAGTCGCAACTTCGATGGGTCTTCGCGATTGAGACTGGCAGCCGATGGTGTGAATATTTCATTTCTCGACCAGTCACCATTTGCATCGGTCATGATCCCCGCAGACAATCCGAATGTGCTAACGGTCGGGGCCAGCGATGACGACCATAGCTCGGCAGGACCGACAATGGCTGGATTCACGAAGCCGGAAATCGTCGCTCCATCAATTATCGAGGTCGAAGGAGCATTCGCCTTTCAAGGAAGCTCGACTGCGGCTGCGGTCGCTGCTGCAACACTAGCGGTTTATCAAGAGGCGTGCGGCGTTAAATTCACAAGAAAGCAACTGCTAGACAGAATTGTCGATGGAAGAATTTCGCAAACCTCAACCAAGGGCCTCGGGCTCTGGTTAAACGCAGATGGCTTATGCCGCTAGTCGGCTGACGCCCTACTCTTTTCATCTATAATTACGGGTGGTTAAATCTACAACATAACAAGCCCTTGATTCATAAGGCTTAATTATGAATCGTAAGGGCGGACATTTATGTCTATAAATGCCAAGCCTTAAGGTTTAAGCCGATTATACCGATGACTCCTCCAATATTGGAGGTAAGGATCATGGAACATAGAAGACCCAACTACGTCGTCGGCCTATCCGCGCTTGTCGTGGCATCTTTAGTGACAGGAGTCGGTTGCAAAAATCGCTCGGTGAAACGGGACATCAAGAAAGATCCTTCTGTTATTTTGCAGGGAGCGCCAGAGGACAGCAAAGAAGATCCTACGGTCACCGTGAAAGATCCAGAGAAAGGTGGACCGACAGAGCCCACCGTGTCATCCATGTGCCGCTACATTGATCCATCACAAAACATTTCGGAAGCTATCCCTGGTAGCCCTGCCGGTCTTGCGATTCCAATCTCCAACTACACAAAAAGTCCTGAGCTGCTCACGAAACAGGGCTCAAATACCAGCTTCAACTACACGATCTTTCAGAGACAAGATGGTTCAAACAAAACTCTTTTTTGGGATTCAAAAAGCAAAGGCTGGTTTGCCGTCAACTACAAGGCGACCATTCAAGGTGTCGATTCCCAAGCCTGCACGATTACCGCAGTGGCCACGTCTTCCCCTACAGAGAGAACAATGAATGGCTGTTTTGACCCAGAAACACGGATCACGATGGCTGACGGGAGCAAAAAGAAAATCAAAGATATCCAGTTCAACGATCATGTCAAAAACCCTATCACCGGAAAGTTTGGGATTGTCGTTCGCGTCACGAAGGGACCAGAGGCTGGAAAAGGCATGTATGAAGTTGGATTTAGCAACGCTGGTCACGTGGTCGTGACTAGTAAGCATCCGTTCGTCACCGCCACTGGAACAAAGACCGCTGATGAGCTTACGGTGACGGACAAGATCGCAGTCGGTGGAGGTCAATTCAAAAAGATCACACACCTTGCCAAGCGCAGCATTAACAAGAAACAAACCGTCGTAAACTTTGCGCTAGCAGGTGCATCGACAAATGATCTTGACCATGTTGTGGAAGCCGATGGCGTTGTAGCGGGAGACCTTTTTCTACAAGAAAAACTGGAAAATCTGAAAAAACTCAAAGACTCGGTGGCAAGCTCCAAATAAGAGGAGACGCGCGTGGCTAAGTTAAGCCAAAGAGCTGTAAAACCCGCGGTCGCCCTCAGCACCGCGGTTACTCTTGTTATCGCTATTTTCGGGTGTCGCCCTGTCAACATAGACAAATCCAATAAGTCATCTAGTGCAGACTGCGGTGCAAGCGCTATTTCGGTCGGGTCAACTTGTATTAAAGATGGTTTTATCTATCTTCTACAGGAGGCTGTCACCGGCAAGCTTGAGACCTCCGCAGGAAAGTCCTCCATCTCATTTGGTAAGCTTTCGCTAGTTAAAGGGGACAAGCTGATCAGTAATGTAAGACTGACCTACCCTCGCGGATCGGCAGCGGCTAAAACCACGACGACCTTTCAGATCGGGACAACGACTGTGGGATCTCCATCAGCTCAGTTTGTTGGTGATTCCGACACCGTATCAGTGATCCGCCAAAGCATGACCCATCAGGTCTCCGACTCCGCTGACACTCATGTCACCCTGTCGATCGCTGGAAGCAGTGCAGTACCATCAAACACTGAAAGTAGTCTTTTGGTATTCAGGCAAACTCAGGTTGCTTATGCGCTCGATGCTAAGGTGCAAAAACCTGGTATGCCACCCTATTTTGCTGCCGACATGGTCGATACCGATAAAATTAAAGTCACCGAGCTGAAAATTAACTCGACCGCTGACTCGATTATCGAAATCGACTCCAGAAACATTAAATCTGGCGATTTTTTATTAGTCCGCTCTGGAACCGCTTGGTCTATCAGAGAGGGAAAGACCTCAGCCTGTGAGGGCGCATCATTGGCATGGACCTTAAACCTTGACCAAAAGGAGCTATCTCAAGACGGTGCTCACACTGTGAGCCAGGCTCGAGCAGTCGGTTCTAGCTCCATGCAAACTGTCTACAAGATCCCAGCTGGCGCAAATCCAGCGCGCCTGACTCTTAGCGCAAAGCTCACAGCAGGGACCAGTGCTGACCGTAATAATTGCTCTCTGAAAATCACCGAGCCGACGACGCTATCAGCTGTGATCTTTCGACCTTTAAATGAATTACCAACTGAAATTCAAACCGCACGCTATCTTCATGAAATGGGTGTAGTTGCCAGCGAGGCCGCGAAGCTTCCCACACACCCATCAGGTCCTCCCATCCAAACCATGCTCAGTTTAAACTGGGAACATCTTCGCGGTGACGCACTGCTCACTGAAACACTCGTCCATGTCGCAGCGGAAGACCGCCTTCAATCCAGTAAAATATTTCTTCAACTTAGTCGCGCGCCCGACGGTCTGTCATCTCACGTGGCCAACGCGATGCTCATTGATCCAGATAAACCACGAGCTTTATCTATTTTCGATCTTGCCGTCGAAGGAGATCTCGCCACGCAGACACGCTTTTACCTCACCGGTATGGGCTATAACAACGACTCAAAAAACATCTCAATTAATGATGCCAAGATACTATTCATGCACTTCAGGCGTATCGGAGATAAGCTATGAGGGCGGGTATCATAGTTTGGATGATTCCTGTCACTCTAGTCGTCAGCTGTGCACCGGTGAAGACGAGCAAACCTGACAAAAGCCAACCGAGCGACAGCCTGCCAGTGAGTGAGCCACCTGGAGACACAGGCTCCGTCAGTTCTATGACAACCCAGCCAACAGGGCGATCCGTTGACCTCTACGCAATACGCGCAGGATTGACGAAAGGTTTTGTTCCACCCGATATTGATAAGCTACCTTGCTCGTTCCTTCGCCAAGGAAGCCCGTTTACGATCCCAGCGGTCGCTGGAGGGCCACCACTTGCGCTTCCAGGGCCTCTACAAAACAATTACTCTGGCGTCTGGAATGGCTTGCAGGAGTTAAGATTCAAGGTCTCTGCCTACAACCGCATCTACCACAATCCAGGCATACCCGATTGGCTGCTGACTAAGCCAACCAGCCGCACCATAGAATACGTGATTAAACTTTACGACGTAGTTGTAACGAATCCAACCCAACAAAACTGCAGTATCGCTGCACGTAAACTAAATTAGTACATTTACGGGAAACTCAAGGAGTCCCCCGAGCGAGCAGGGAGGACGCCTCGAGTTGGTGGAACCATCAGAGATCTATAACAGTGGTACCTATATCAATGACACGACCATCCTTCAGACGAATCCGAGCATCAGCAGACAGTTTTTGCCAGCTCCAAATTTTATAGGCTCGACTTTGAAAATCTATGGGCAAGACCTGTAAACCATCTTTTGCACCAGTCGTCGCAGAGAAATCACGGTAACCATCAACTTGATAGATGACAGATTGAACGGCTTCCAAAGCGCGTTTGTCACCTGCGATATCCAAAACAAAGAAATGAGCGCCGAGTAGTCCGCGGTAGTCTTTCGTTGCCGATTTCAATCGAAACGAATCACGTGTAATGCCATCAACAATGAGATCGGGAACCGGTGCTGGTCTTGGCGCTGGAGTTGGGGCGGGTTGGGGCTGAGGCGCTGGCGTCACATCAGGAGTTGGCGCTGGGACAACACGAGGAGATTTGTCTCTAAGTTTCCCCTGGTCATCAAAAACTGCAATATCAGCAATCGACCATGCGTAGCAGTAGGAGTAGCTACAGTAACTAAAAGGAATGTAACCATATCCGCGATTACCCCAGGAACTACCCCATGAGTTCTTAATGATGAAGTAGCCACCGCCGCCCACGCGACTGTCAACAACAACCCCTGTTAATACGATCGCATGTCCGCCCTGTTTTGCTCCCCCTGGCATAATGATCCCACCGGACTTCGGATTCATAAAGGAGCCGTTTACATCAAGATTAATCACAACAGGCTCGCCGGCACGAATTGATGCGACGACATCCGACAACGTTAGTTTTATTTTTCTGCTTGCCGATAATTTCGCTCTCACCTTGCCATCAGCACCAGCTTGCTTTTGGCCGTAATAGGGCCAAAGACTTTCATCGATAAATCCGCGCGTCCTACCTGCCTCTAAAGAGGGACTTGTTTGATACACACCGTAGGATCGAAAGTGATGAATCTCGCTTAAATCCATCGAAGTGCCAAAAAATCTTCTACCAAGATTCTCAACGGCTGCAATGGTCGCAAACGATGTACACCATGGGCGAGATCCCTGGTTTTTAATCGGCGTATCGTAAACCCGCAAATCTGTTGCCTCTCTCACATCTGTATCACTGTCGAGGCTTAGTCCGATTTGATCAACCACAAGCGCTTCGTCGACCTCTGCCCCTTCAAAAAGAGGCATCAGTGATAATTTTCGTTCCTCCAATTGCGATGCTGAACTCTGCTGGTCGGGAAGTTTTTCAGCAACCATCATCAAGGTGACAATATCCTCTGTATCCATCTGTGTCTGATCGGCTTGCGCGAACGCCTGCACAGCACGACTTGGCGGTCGTTCTGACCCACACGACATCAGAACAAACAACCCTGCAAAACCCAAAAATGCAGGCCATCGCGCGCTAAAAAAAACATATTTCATATACGTGGTCCTCCAAAGTTTACTTTTCGTCGCACCAATCGATGCGAACAAAAGCTGGGAGTCCCTCGGAAACGTACATTTGCGCCTTTAATCGCAAAAGTTCGTTAACCACTACGATATCCGACCTAGCTGATATACAAAGGAAAAATCACAGGGCCCAGGCGACACCTGAAAGCTCTAATTGTTTATGAGATTAATGATGACTGAGCGGATAGCAGGTATTTAGTCTAGATATTTGTAATCCATCAGATAGTGGCAACCTTTGGCAGCTTCCTCGTCAGAAACATACTTTGAAGTGGAATCCGCAAGACTCATGCCGGTTGGACGGCTAAGCTCAGGCGCAGAACCAGCTGCGACAACGGTTTCCAAGGCGATCTTTGAAGCCACCAGCATCCCGTCAAAATCGATCTTATCAACATGATCTGAAGTCTTGTGATAGTGCGGGTTGTTAGACACGCCCGTGTGGTAGAAAATACCTGGTATGCCCTTATTCATAAACGGGGCATGATCACTTCCGCCCTCGACGTTCTCGGTAAATTTCATTTTGTAAGCAGGATACTTCTGCGCAATCCTCCGAGCCGTCGCATCACCCCACTTTGAGGTGACTGTGCCAATCGCAGCAATCGCATTACCAAACGTCTTCGCGTAGCCGACCATATCCAAATTAATCATGAATACATGCTTATTCAATGGCACAGCCGGATTGGCAACATAATGGCGCGAGCCTAAAAGACCCTCTTCTTCACCAGAGAACCACATAATCAGAACCGAGCGTTTCAGAGATGATCGTACTGTCGCGAGTGACTTAGCGACATTTAACAGCGCGATTGTTCCTGATCCATTATCATCCGCACCATTACAGATACGATCACCTGCGGCACCAGCACTACACGTGTAACCCTTATCCAAGGTGCCTGCATGATCCATATGAGCGCCAATGACGACATACTCGTTTTTCAGCGCGGGATCACTTCCTTCGATCAGGCCGACAATGTTACTCGACATGCTGCCGCTCGTTGGACCAACTGTCATGCGAAACTGCTGACGATATTCGCCAAACACGGGTGCAATTTTGAGTTTTTTAAGCTCTTCAATCAGATAGTCCCCAACCTGATTATTCTCCGTGGTGCCAGCCAAACGACCATTAAATTTATCTTGAGTCAGAAATGTCAGTTCGTCTTGTAGGGTTTTTAACGACATCAGCGCAAACGCCTCGTCAAGAGAGTTAGCTGCACCTGGATTTTTCAATCGAAAGCGCAGCATTTCCAATCCAGCTTTATTGATAATGAGGTAGTCCTGAAGTGTGGTCAGTTTTGGTGAGATTTTTGGACGATAAAGTGCGCGCTCACCGGGAGCTCCAAATTCCTCTAATGTTAGCTTTTCTGCGCTGGCGTCACAGGCACCATCTCGTCCCGTCAAACATAGCTGCGCATCCGTCTTATTTGGAAATGAGATCAGAAGTGCAGGGTCCGTCTCTACTTTCTGGTCGAACAGCGCGACAAATACCTGATCAACCAAACTGCGTAGTCGCGCGACTTGGTTTACCGGTGAGCAGCCTGACGCTATCAGAGTCAATATCAATGCAATCTGAGCACAAACCATGGGTTTGCGATAGCCATACATTTCAGGACCCTCCAAGATCCCTCCATATCGGCTTTAAGCACTCCGAACTTTAGTCTTTTTTTAAAATGTCATAAACCGTCTGTAGATTCGACTGTCTATCACTGCCCCATGGATGCCTTGACCTCACCCCTGATGGATGGGTCTACGGAGTTTTGGGAGAGCCAGGCTTCAGCCGCCGAACGAACCATCTCAGACTTGTCGAACGTGGCCGCAACCATAAAGACATCGCGCACGTCGGCAGACTCCCTAGCGATCACCTGGATCACCTGCGCACGACCGAGTTCATCCAGGTGAGGTAGCGCCGCTCGCGCTACGTAGAAGCATCCGACCGTACATGGGGATTTTTCAAACCGTTTGAAAAACCTGGCCCGCAACTCACTGTGAGCATCACCCAGAGCCATCTTTATGTCTTCATCCGTAATTTCTGCTCCCAAGTCAGCAAGACCAATAAGAGCTCGCATACGAGTCCAAAATTTCTTCGACTCCAAACCTGACCGCAGCAAGTCTTCCGAACCACGCGCTCTGAGGGCCGAAAGTTCCGTGACACCTAAGTACCGTTGATAATTAAATCGGTGGGATAATTTTTCCCGAATAATTGCATCCTGATCGCTCGTAAGCTGCGCTCCCAATTCTGGAAGATCGGCACCAAGCTCGTTTTCAACGTTACTCCAAACTGAATCGGACTTTTCGGTAGAGGCACTTTTATCGGCCGATCCGCCGTTTGATGGGGTCTCACTGGGCGGCGAAGGCACATCGGAATTTGGCTTAGACACAACATCATTTTGAGGCTTTCTAGGAATAGGAGCCTGAAACTGCGGTTCCCCCATCCCCAAAAGATTTAAAACATCATCAGTCGTATAAGGACCGAGGAAGAAAAACGCTCCCAAGCCTAAAACGATCGAACCCAGAATGACCATCATACGGTTGGCTTCAAGCTTGTCTTTTAGGCTCAAGGGAGCATGTCCCTGTTTGAGCAGCATTCCGGTGTTCACCGCGTTGAAACCGGTCGCCCCCGCTGCAAAGGCCCCTGTTCCCGCTCCAAATGACTGATTAAAGGCTGGCACAGTTGGTGGTTGAACAATCGCTCCGGCCATTGCCTGCGGCTGTTGATCTGGCGCTAATCCGAGATCGAGTACCTGGGTTACGTCCTGTTGTGCTCCCATAAATCCCCCTTAAGGCGAGCCCCACCTTGGACTGCCTTTTGAATTTTCGGCAAGAAAAGACCAATCTTGAGAGAAATTTAAGGGGTTCCGCCCAGGGGTCGTAAAAATTTTATGAAAATCCAGAATTTCTCTTGAAGTTTAGGGGTCTAGGGGCTACAACCTCCGCCTATATTTTTTGAAACTGGCGATCGTCCCCTTTCCAAAGGGCTCGAACTCCGGTGGATGGCCTTGCCAAGGGCCACGCGCGTAGAACCAACTTTTTTCTTTTAAGGGCAGGCATATGGCAAAGAGATTAGACCTATACCGCAACATTGGGATTTCCGCCCACATCGACTCCGGAAAGACCACGCTGTCTGAGCGTATTCTTTTCTACACCGGTCGTATTCATAAGATCGAGGAAGTCCGCGGTGGTGGTGACGGCGCAACCATGGACCACATGGAACTGGAAAAAGAGCGCGGCATTACGATTACATCTGCTGCAACCACGGTTGCTTGGAAGGACATCACCGTCAACCTTATCGACACCCCAGGTCACGTTGACTTCACCGTAGAAGTTGAGCGTTCTCTGCGCGTTCTCGACGGTGCTGTTATGGTTCTTTGCGGTGTATCCGGCGTTCAATCTCAGTCCATCACTGTTGACCGCCAGATGAAGCGTTACAATGTTCCTTGCGTTGCATTCATTAACAAACTTGACCGTCAAGGCGCAGACCCGTACCGCGTAACTGGCGCTCTACGAGAAAAACTCGGTCACAACGCCGTCATGATCCAGATCCCAATTGGTGCTGAGTCGGACCTCAACGGTATTATCGACCTCGTCAAGATGAAGGCTTACTATTTTGACGGTGCAAAAGGCGAAAACATGCGCGAAGAAGCCATCCCTGCAGACTACCAGGCGAAGGCTGAAGAATACCGCATGGCTATGCTCGATGCCGTCAGCATGTACAACGATGACATCATGAACCTGATGCTCGAAGAAAAACCTGTGCCTGTCGACATGCTCAAGACGACAATCCGTAAAGCATGTATTGCGCGTACATTGACTCCGGTATTCTGTGGATCTGCTTACAAAAACAAGGGCGTCCAGCTTCTTCTTGATGGTGTTCGCGACTATCTGCCGAGCCCTCTTGATCGTCAGTATTTTGGTTACGATAACGAGAAAAAAGAGAAGGTTGAGGTTTACTCTGATCCATCAAAAAAGCTGATCGCCATGGCGTTCAAGATCGTTGACGAGACATTTGGTCAGCTTACTTACACTCGTATCTACCAAGGTACTCTGAAGAAGGGTGACACCTGTTTCAACCCACGTATGGGTAAATCACAGCGTATCGGTCGCATCGTACGCTTGCACTCAAATGCCAAAGAAGAGATTGCTGAAGCTTCCGCTGGTGACATCATTGCTATGGTCGGTGTCGACTGCGCATCCGGTGACTCCTATTGTGACGAGTCCATCAACGTATCGATGGAATCCATCTACGTTCCAGAGCCGGTAATCGAGCTCGCAATCAAGCCAGCAAAACAAGACGACTTGGTTAAGATCTCCAAAGCTCTTAACCGCTTCATGAAAGAAGACCCCACGTTCCGCGTGCGTGTTGACGAAGAGTCAAACGAAACGATCATCAAGGGCATGGGCGAGCTTCACCTTGAAATTTACGTCGAGCGTATCAAGCGTGAGTACAAGGCTGAAGTTCTCGTCGGACAGCCAAAGGTAAACTACCGCGAGGCACCAGGAAAGGCTTCTACGTTTGATTACAAGCACAAGAAGCAAACTGGTGGTTCTGGTCAGTACGCTCACGTTGTGGGAACACTCACTCCACTGCCAGAGGACAGCGAAACGACATTTATTTTCAACAACAAGACTGTTGGTGGATCTGTTCCAAAAGAATTTATCCCAGGTGTTGAAAAAGGCCTTAAAGAAGCTATCGACAAGGGACCACTTGCTGGTTGCCAGGTTATCGGTTGCCAGATCGATCTTGTCGACGGTGGATTCCACCCTGTCGACTCCTCTGAAATGGCGTTTAAGATTGCTGCACGTGCCGCGTTCAAAGAAGCCTTCCTTGCGTCAAAGCCTGTTCTTCTTGAGCCGATCATGCGCGTCGAAGTTGAAACACCAGTCGAATTCCAAGGTCCTGTACAAGGTGACTTGTCGTCTCGCCGCGGTCTTCTCCTCGGATCTGACATGCGCGATGACTACGCCGTCATTATTGCTGAAGTTCCGCTTTCGGAAATGTTTGGTTACTCAACTGACGTTCGCTCCAAAACCCAAGGTAAAGCAGGGTTCTCCATGGAGTTTGCGCGCTACAAGCCAGTTCCATCCAACATTCAAGAGCAGGTTGCTGCGAAGCACCGCGAAGAGTTGGCTAAAGGTAACAAAGAGTAATCCACGTTATCTCTTACTAAAAAAGCACCGGGTTCATTCCGGTGCTTTTTTCTTTTCCCTGATCATGTTCAAGTTATTAAAAATTACGTCTTCCGGGCGACACGATCTTGTAGATGCTACCGCTAGAGAAGTCCGCTACATACAGCTCACCTGAGGCATCCTCAGCAAACGTCGAGATGAGAATATCCCATTTTCCAAGGAGTTTAAGCGTTTGACTTTCAGTGCTTAACCTTGGCGCGGCATCTGGAAGATCAATACTCCAGATACGCCCCGATATGAAATCTCCAAACAGGTAACGTCCCTTCAGTGATTTTAGCTCTTTTCCAGCATACTGAAATCCTCCCGTGACACTTGCGCCTTGAGAATGATCGTAGACGGCCACGGGATGAACGACATCTTTGCGGTGAGCATCACAGAGATCTGCGGAGCTATAGCACTGATTGCCTTCAAAAATCCGCCATCCCATGTTGCCACCCGCAGGGACAATCGACACCTCTTCCCATTTGTCCTGTCCAACATCAGCAGCAATTAATCGTCCGCGAACATCAAAGGAATATTTCCAAGGATTTCTTAGACCGTAGGCGTAAATTTCCGGCTCTGCTTTCGCGTTACCAACAAAGGGATTGTCTTTCGGAATTCCGTAGGCACGTCCTGACGCCGAGTCTGGTCGATCCACATCGATACGTAACATTTTGCCAAGCAGAGTTTTTAGATTCTGCCCTCGATTTTCCGGATCGCCGCGCCAACCACCATCCCCGAAGCCAATGTAGAGCATCTTATCGGGCCCGAAAACGAGACTTCCCCCGTTGTGATTTTGGTAAGGCTGATCAACCTCAAGGATCTTCCGCACGGCCTTGGTCACCACGGCTGTATCGGCTTGCGACGTTAGACCATCGATCCACTTCCATTCCTCGATGCGAGAAAGATCTGACCGCGGATTATAATGCACGTAGAACAGCTGATTTTTTTTAAACTCGGGATGAAATGCCAGCCCCAGTAAACCGAGCTCAGATGCTGTTGCCACGGTCACATTCAATAACAAAGTCTTACGACCAGAGGGAATGTGAAGCAGGTGAGCTGATCCGCTTTTCTCAAGGACTACGACGCGCTCCGAATCACCTGGGAGAAACTTAAGATCAGTGATGCTTTCAAAGCCTGTAGCTAACTTTTTAAGGCCAATTGCTAGCGCCGGATCTAAGGCCTGTTCGGTTGGAATCAAAAGAGAGTCTTTTGTGGCTGACTCAGCTTTTTTACGCCCATCAAATGAGAAAAAACTCACAATGCCTCGTCTAATCGACGTACAGGTACTGATGGAGAGGATGACTAACACCAAGATTACTGAAATTTTTGGAAAAACACGCATTTTTACCCTCGGTTTTAAGGATTTAACCCTCTATACTCTGCATTATAGTCAAAATTCGGCGATGAGGTCATCGCTACTTATCTAATGACTGATATTTTGCATGAACCTTAAAACACCGCTTCCTATTGACCCCCTGATACCGCAGATCACGGACGCTATTGCTGCCGGAAGGGATGTCATTCTTAAAGCCAGTCCAGGAAGTGGCAAAACCACTCGCGTGCCACCTGCCCTCATGGATATAGTCCCTGGGCAAATCTGGGTCTTGGAACCGCGCCGACTGGCTGCCCGTATGAGTGCGATGCGAGTTGCAGAGGAGCTTGGTGAGCGTGCCGGGGTAACCGTCGGCTGGCAAATGCGATTTGACAATAATGTCTCACCAAAGACTCGTGTCATTTTTTTGACGGAAGGGATGTTCACCGCCCTGGTCGCTCAAAATCCAAGTCTGAAGGGCGTTTCTTGCGTTGTACTGGATGAATTTCATGAGCGCCATCAGCAGACCGACGTTGCGTTTGCCTTGCTAGAACAGATCAGGCGCACGCAACGACCGGATCTTCGCCTAATCTTGATGTCAGCCACCCTGGATACAAGGACACTGACAGAAACCCTTTCAAATGCTGTTTTGATCGATCTTGAAATTCCTTTACACCCCGTGCGGGTTGAACACTGGGATCAGTCAAGCCAGCTCACCATTGTGGAGAGGACCGTTGCAGGGGTTGAACGTGTTGTAGCTGATACCAGTCATGGCGGCCATGTTCTCGCTTTTCTACCCGGTACGTCAGAAATCATTCGTAGTAAGGCCATCTTGCAAAACCGCCTGCCTGCAAGTGACTGGCTTGTCTTAGAGCTCCGCGGCAGCCTGGACAAGACCGCACAAGACCTTGCCTTTAAAGAAACGACACAACGAAAAATCATTCTTGCCACGAATATAGCCGAATCATCAATCACGATACCCGGGGTAACAGCGGTGATTGACAGTGGAGTCGCAAAAGTGGCGTCGTTCAATTCTTTTACCGGTATGAGTAGCCTCGATACAAAACCCGTGGCAAAGTCATCTCTCATTCAGCGCGCTGGTCGCGCTGGCCGAACGGCCCCCGGCATGGCTCTACGCCTGTTTTCCAAACAAGACGAAGCCTCCAGGCCTGAAATCGATACTCCGGAGGTGTTGCGACTTGATTTAGCACCGGTCTACTTATCACTACTTTGGATCAGCAACCAAACTGGCGCCCATTGGCGCCCCGAGGACCTACCATGGCTTGCGCCCCCTGATGCAAAGGCTTGGTCTGACGCGCGACAATTATTATTTCTACTTGGGTTCACCGATCAGTCAGGCCATTTACTGGACACAAGGACACCTCTTCTACCAGTTCATCCGCGGGTAGCAAAATTTGCAAGCACCCTCATCGCCGAGAGTTATAGCGATGAAACACCGTGGCTAACAGCGATCTTAGCCTCGCCCGATGATGCCCCAACACCCTCGGGCGACTTAACCGGGCTGGGCTGTGATCTCCTTGCGCGATATGAAGCTCTGCGTGCTATGCGCAACCCATCTGGTGCCGTCACAAGAGCCGCGCAGCAGATAGCTCGCATCTTGAAGATAAAGAACTTCAAAGAGTTACAAGAATGTCGACCTGCTCATGAGCTAGATCCCACAAAGGCACTGCTAAGCGCGTTCCCCGACCGGGTGATGCAGATCCGTCCAAAAACTGCAAAGGCCAACTGGATTGAAGCTACCCTTTGCACGGGAGGAGACTTACGACTTACTAAGGAGAGCGCTGCGGCGCACGGCGAGTGGGTCATTGCCCTAGACGCTACGTCGACCCGGGTCACAGGAAGTCTTGCGGCTCTCACAAATTCTCCGGCCAGCACATCATCACAAGTGACCGTGACTATGGCCTCACAGATAACGCTTGCCGATCTGTCAGCTTCGCCCCTACTCGCCACCGAAGATATTCGGGAGTGGGATGAGCGCGCGGGAAAGTCTCGGCTAGTGCGTAAGACAAAGTACGGCGTCCTCGCCCTTTCCTCCCAATTCATCAGCGAAGATATTGGATCCGCTGACAGCCCATCTGTTTCTGATTCGGCCAGCCATCTACTCCAGCAACTCAAAAAATCGTGGCCAAAGCCATTTGATGATGGTGAAGAGTTTGAGTCCTACCTTATCCGGCAAAAGCTAGCATACGACGCAAAACTCACAGATCATGTTTGGGACCGCACCGAACTGTTTGAACTTTTACTGGCACATATCTGCGACGAGGCTAAAAGCTTCACCGAAGTTGCTGCCCGTCCTCTTGGGGAATGGCTGAGACACTGTGTGGGCGAAAATGAGTTCAGTCGACTCCTTAAAATCACTCCCCTGACGATCACTGTTGGAGCCGGACACAAGGTCAAAGTTCACTACTCGGCATCATCACCTCCTTGGATCGAAGCACGTCTGCAAAACTTTTTTGGGCAAGCGGAAACACCCAAAATCCTCGACGGTAGACTGCCATTGACTGTGCATCTATTAGCACCCAACATGAGGGCCCTCCAGGTGACCACGGATTTGGCTGGATTTTGGCAACGCGTCTATCCATCACTTCGTAATGAATACCAACGCAAATATCCTCGGCACGCTTGGCCTGAAAACCCTCTGACCGCTGAGCCTCCACCTCCAAAGCCGCCGCGTAGGCCGTCATCACGCTAAACACTATCTCTCCTAAATGAAAGGACCGCCATGAAACCAACAGATAGCAAGCACGATTGGTCGTCACCTGCCACCGGCCTTCAACACGCTGGCAAACAATTCCGATTGGGCCAAGGTCTCATCGGAGCCACAGAATCATCTGTCACCTTCTCGACACCCAAGATTGAAGACACACCGGTCTATAGTCGACTTGGTAATACAACCAATCACTTTGAAGTCGAGGAGCTACTGGCTCACCTGCACCGCGCCCCGGCAGCCATTGTGACAGGAAGTGGCATGGCATGTCTTAATCTCATAGTGATGACGCTGCTGAGACCTGGTGATCACGTATTGGTTCTGGAATCCTGTTATGGTGGCACGTTTCAGATGATGACCAAAATATTTTCCGTGTGGGGTGTTGAAACCACGTTTGCGCCTATGTCCACATGGGAGAAACACAAAAAACCAAACACTCGGATGGTCTTATTTGAGAGCATCACTAATCCATTCTGTGAGCCTCAGGATATAGGGCGTGCAGCTCAGTTTGCCAAAACACATAAACTCATCAGTGTTTGCGATAATACATTTGCAAGTCCAGCCTTATGTCAGCCTTTGTTACACGGAGTTGATCTTGTCTTTGAGAGTGCTACGAAGTATCTCAATGGTCATTCGGATGTCATCGCCGGGATGATTGCCGGATCAAATGATTTGATTATTAAACTGCGTGGCTTCCATTCATATCTTGGAACCTTTCTTCCGCCCTACCAATGTATGCAGCTTCTGCGCGGCATGCGCACCTTGGACATCAGAATGACGCAGCACTCAAAGACCGGCTTAGCTTTCGCTGAAGCTATGAGAGCATCGGGACTAACCGACGCCGTCAATTACGGCGTTGAAACAGCAAACCCAGCCTCGGGTTATTTTACAAATGGATATGGCGGCATGGTCTCAGTTCGGTTTTCAAAAAAGGTGAACGTCAAAAAATTATTGACCCTCACCCGCCTTGTTACAAACGTGCCAAGCCTCGGAGGCACAGAGTCCACAGCGACCATGCCTGCGTTCACAACAAATTGGTTTATGACAACAGAGCAGAAAAAGACTTTCGGTATTGATGAGCAACTGGTTCGCTTTTCTGTTGGTCTTGAAGGGGCAGAAGACATTGTTCAAGATGTGATGGTAGCTGCGAAAGCCAGCATCTAACGTCACCAAGCGTATCCGAGTGCCAGGTTGGCAAAGCCAAGAATCTTGAGCCCTTCAAGATTACTGCGAATCCGCTCCATCTGGCTCCCAGAGATCGAGGTGTAGGTGCCGCGAAGATTTTGTCCGTAGTAAAACGATATAAGGGTCCATTCCAACCAAAGGCCTGATGAGAAAATATGACTCATAACAAGACCACTGCCGAGATATGCCGTCTCTGCTTGATAGTCCCCCATGCTACCGGTTTTTGAAGTCAACGCCCCGGAGGATCTCTCCAGTGAGAGTACGGCGGAAAATGCGAATGGGAAGTAGGGATTGGGCCACCAAAGATAACGGCCCGAAGCCGCGATCGTCTTGGCGCGATTTTCGAACCAAGGCTCTCCTTCGTTTTGCTCAGCCGTTCTAAAGTCACCCCGCGCGATGGCCAAAGAGAGCGCAGCCTGCTCACCTCGAGTTTTCTGCCAGATAAACCCACTAGCCGAGTGTGGCGTCGCCTCACCAAAGCGAATCCCTAGCGCATTCTTCCTTGTAACACGGATGTCGGCTTGGTCATTATCATCAGCACCGCTAGAATCCAAGTCACCAACCATAGCTTGCTCATCCTCTGGCGTAGCCTCTGTATTCAACGGATCATTGCTATCGTCCGGTGCAAAATCCATGGCATGAGCCATTTGACTGGCGCAAACAAACGAAATAGCAACGATAAATGTCCTGTGCATAATTAGACGAGCTTCCTCGGTTCTCTACGTGGTCTGATAATTTCAATCAAGATGACCATAAACAGATATTTTACTGTATAATATCAAAGTTAACACCCAGCACAGAACTCAATTTTTCTGAGGCCACACCATGAGTCGACGATCAGACCGCTACGGGTCTTTTATCTATCTGTTTTCTATGGCGCTCATGCTGACGATCAGTGTCGCCTCACCGGAAGCACATGCCCTTGAGGTGGCTACCGGTATCGGTGGTGTTGAGGAGGGCGATGACCGAGGGCAATCAGCTGCCATTCTTCATCTGGGACTTTCCAGTCAATGGTATTCGCGATTTTATATCTGGGGCCGAAGCTACGGCCCGGTCACAGAGACTAACGGAATCTTGGCATTTGCAAAACAAACCGAAATTTTTGGATCCAAATCTCTCACAGCATCTGCAGGATTTAGTCTGATGGCCAATCAGACGTCCATTTCCTACAAGGACTATCCCCAAGAAAACTCTTCATTTACAAACACAAATATCGGACTTCTCCTTGGTCTGCGCTACAACATCGTATCTACGAAAAGTTTTGCCCTGACTGCATCCTGGGATTCCCACCTATTTGCAGCTGGTGATGCCGTGCTTTTGCTAGTCACCGGGCGTAAACAGATACTCGGTCTGACAGCAGGTGTAGCGCTATGAAAAATCCTTGCCAAAAACTTTTGAAAAACATTGTTTGCTCCCTGCTCGTGGTAGAACTGCTGGCTACTTCAGCGCCGAGCTTTGCAGGAACTCTCACCCTGCGACTTGGCCCCCCCTCAGTCGGTCAAGGCGGCGCAAATCCGCTTGGACTGCCTCCGGGCCCTGCTGACATGGAGTTTGCGTGGATCACTGAAAGCCAGTGGGAAACAAGTTTTTCCGTATCTCCAGGTCTTCTAGTTGGTAAGCGCCACAAGTGGGGCGGCCTCTATACCGGCATTGGCGGCGGCATTATTATCAGCTCCAACGGCGTCGGTCTTGGCCCTTATACATCATTTGGCTGGGAGTCCTCGGGATCATTTCTGCGCTACGGCATCGAATACAAACAAGCACTCGGGATGGTGAGCAGCGGATTGATTAGTCCCTACGCTGTGCGCGCCGGTCTTGGTATCGTCTTTTAAGGAGATTGCATCATGATGCATCGTCTAATGCTTTGCGGATTAATTTTGGTAACCCCCAGCCTAACGAGCTTTGTTTTGCTCGGTAAGGTTACGGCCAAGTTACCGTCTACACCTGAGTCGCCAAATATTACATTCCACTGGTCATCAGACGGTAAAGCTCCGGAACTAACCGAAAAAGAAAAATTTAAAGACGGCGTCTATGCCGCCTACTCCGATGCAGAATTAACTCCGATTCTCATTCAGGAGGCTATGGATCAGTGGAACGCGATTCGAGGCTCCTATCTGCGCTTTCAAATGACCACTGAAAGCGGAGAGTTGGCTATCGACAAAACAGATAAGGTGAACAACATTATCGTCAAGGACGCCGGCAATGCATCTATGGCTGCCTATGCCGCTCCCCAGGTCGATGATGACACATCTGAAATTTCAGATTGCGATATTGTAATTAATGACAACAAGGTCACAGTTCTAAACTTTATGGAGACCATGACCCATGAACTTGGTCATTGTGTTGGACTGGGCCATCCGCACACTCACTACGGCGCCATCATGAGTTATTCGCGTGCAGGTCAAAGCTACCGACTCTCTGCTGACGACAAGGCCGGCGCAATCTATCTTTACCCAGACCCCACCTACTCAAATGGCGAAGAGGAGCACCTGGTTGCCTGTGGCAGCATTCGTGGAGCGGGAAAAAGCCAAGGCGGTCCATGGCTTTTTTGGGCGCTAAGCTTACCTGTGTTTGCAACACTGCTTCGCAGACGGAAGGTTAGCGATTCACAGGTTCGTCAATAGAGGTCAATTTTTGATTAGGGTCTTGGTGACGAAGAGTCAAAATTCGACAGAAACGAATACTCAGACAACTGCGATAAAGATTTTTTCTCAGCAAGACTATAGAACAGCGCGGGAAGATGTCACCCCATCGAACTCGTGATTCAAAGACATCCCGCAAGAGATAATTAGTCCTCATAACCTTCGATAAATTCTACGCTATAACCTGTCTCAATATTTCTGAACTGAACAACCCTCGTAAAGCTCATATTCTCACTAAAAGAGTGTTCGCAATGCTGCAAGCGATCGGTCTTTAATAAAAATCTCAAATCAGAAAGTCCAATTTCTATATTTTGATTCAGCGCCTCTGCTTGATCAGAATTAGCCCAGTCCATCTCGTTAATAAGTTCAGTCAAATAGCGGACAGCATCGTCTCTTATAGCAGGCCTACAGACCATCTCTGGACTAGCCACAATGTCCTCGCGCCATCCGAAATAACTCATCTCTGGACCTTCACTTGCGACTTGAGACATTACTGTTAGCAATTTGGATAATCTCGTGCTGGACCGAATAGTGTCAAAGTCAGCAAACCCAACACAGATCATAATTAGTAGATTCAGGCATGTTAATCTAAGCAATCCCATTCTAGCTCCTAATAAGCCCCCACACAGCTTAAGTAAATCGTCATGTGGGCATTGTCCTTCCCGCGGTATGACTGCGATGACATAAATTTATCACCCGCCGAATTCAGCTGATCATTGCCATAGTTGACGCCAGTTAACAAGCAAAATTAGGCCTTACCACACACAACCGTCCAGGACATTTCGCGTAGCAAAAGAAAAGCAGATTAAGAAAGACGTAAGTGTTGGTCGAAGAAAGATTTTCTATTTAATTAGTGCCACCCGACTGATTCGCATTAACTTACTGGTAATTGCGAATCAGTCGGTTGGCACCAATTATTTCGCATTTACTATTTATTGGTAAATGCGAATCAGTCGGGTGGCACCAAAAAGACGATTCCCACAAGTCGGCACATCCGATTGCGCGCTGATCGGCATACGTCTTGCTACTTCGGTACTGGGCGAGAGCTTTCTTAAGCCTAGATAAGGGGAATCCAATGAATAAGCAAAGATCTTCCATACCGATGTTCCTGATGGCAGCCGCTGCGGCATCAAGTTTTGCTCTGGCTGCTGGTGGCTTGCCCGAAGTGGGTCACGCGACACCGTTTGTGCCAAATCCATCTAAGACGGCTGCTCTCTCGCTTGCGCAAAAAGCTGAGAAGCTGCAATCAGACCTTTCCGGATATGGATATGATGTGATGAAAGGCAACTTTCACCTATTCACAATTGAAGACTGCAAATATGCGATCGAGTCAATCGGTAACTGCCTCGGAAACAATCCGACAGCTCCTTATATCATCCCTACACTTCCGCAGTGGCAAGACGAGTTTGTTGACGCACACATGAAGAACATGCTTGGTCCAGTGCCGGACCATGAAGGCTGGACATACCGGCTTGGTGAACAGGAAGCTATTATCATTTTGGCAAAGCTTCCCCCGCCGGGACGATACTTTGGTATGCAATCCTATGTGTTTTCCCGGGACGTTAGCGTCAATTTAACAGATTCTATCTATGAAAATCTTGATGACGTGTTCATGAAAAGTATTATCTTTATGTCCTCACCTAATCCGTCGCGCCAACTGTTGTTTTCAAGCATTGGAGATAGCATCAACAACGTTGTGATCGAGAGACAGTCAGGTAATGCTTTTGATCAGCAACGCTTTTTTATCATCACCGCGAACACAACATTGGCACAGGAGTTGAGCGACGCTCTGTTGAATGCCGGTGTTACTGACCGCCAGCAAATTTTTATTGAGCGGATATCCCCGGGACTTGCGCGACTTGGACACACCTCTGCATCGGATGACTTCATGATGTTGATACGCTATGCATTACCAACAGACGAGGTCGCCGGGGATCAATGGCGTAAGGAACTCCCGATGACCGTCCTGAGGGTGAGGAATAAAAATCCATCGCCCCAATATCAAGTCTATCTGCCGCCTGTGCGCGAGCCGCGGATCGCCAACTCTGAACTTGACCTGGAAAGAAGCCTCGATGATGTCGTAGCGGCAGTCAAAGACAAGTGGGGACAGCCCTCGGCGCCAGACTCAAATTTTTACAGCCTTTTGGAGAAAGTTGATCTTGTTGGTGATCATTGTATGCGGCGCCCGATGAACTGCTTGGGAGACACTGGGGATGCCGACTATCAGATTAGTCAGACTGTTGATCTAAACTCCGACGTGGTTCTCGCTGCCGTTGGAACCCTCGGCACAGCCACTGGTAACGCCGTTTATACGAGTCTATCGGTCAATCAGATTCCTGAGCTTGTAGGTGTTGCAAACCTTACCGACGTGGACTTGGCGGGATCGACCTCTGCCTTCTCGGCCTCGGTGACCAATACCGAAAAAATTTATCTTCAATATTTCGCCCGGGACTGTTCCAATTTGCCACATTGTCTTGAAGTCTCGGAACAGTTGGTTCCCAAGGGAGACAAACTCAAAATTATTCAGCGAAACTACATCGTACCAGGATCATCCCGAGGTCCAGATCCGACGAAGCTTGTGAATCCAAGGTTAATAATTCTAAAGAGACAGTAAAAGAAACTCGAAAGCTGGGACCACAAGACCTTTATCGGGGCCAGTAAATCGGGGCCCCGATCAGTTTCATGTCCGTTGCAGCAGCCCCAAAATCGGTTTTAGTGAATCAGTCGGGTGGCACCAATTAGAGCGTCGATTCACGCAAAATTAGTGATTTGATCGAAGCGCAAAACTTTATGAGATTTCAAAATCCAATGTTTACTTGACTATCGGGTGGCACAGTTACTGCTAGCGGTTTTTTAGAACTGGAAAAAGTTCTAGAAAAAGGAGCAAGACAATGAAAAATATCGCGTGTGGGCTAATTTTTGCTGTCACGACCATCACTGGATCAAATTTAGCTAAAGCGGAAGAATGCTATTGGGACGGCTATCAACTCGGCGTAATGGAGGCAGACAGTTTTTGTGACGTATGGGAACGCATGTATAACGATGACGTCGTTGTTATGCCATACTCTATGCATTCAAAACTTTGCGAGTATGAATTAGTAAGTGCCTGCAAACATGCGATGGCGCAGCAAGCCAGAGAAAATTATCCGCTGTGCACATGGCTAGTACGAAGCGGTTGGCGCAACAGCCAAGGGCAAAGTGCGACGCAAGCGTGGGCCAGCTGGCAGAGAAATGCGTGTAATGTCTACATTCCGTGAGGACACAACATTCACGTAATCAGTCGGGTGGCACCAATATGAATATGCTAAAACGATCCCGCTATTAGTGCTCTAAGCCATTTTTGGGCGGGGTCGTTATGGGTTCTTGCGTGCCAAATTTGAAAGATCACTAACTGCGGCGTCTCAACCGGGGTCTGAAACTCCCTTAGAGATAGGCGCTCAGCCATTTGATCAATAACCAAGCCTGGCGCCGTTAAAATTAAATCAGAGTTTGCGACAGCCCATCCAGCCGAAAGAAAATTTGACGATCCCACGGCGATATGGCGAGCTTTTCCAAGCCGTTCGAGTGACTCGTCGACAATGCCGTGCATGTCGCCTTTCGGGGTCATCAGAATGTGAGGGTACTGAGTAAATTGTTCTACCGTGAAGCGCTTTGCGGGGTGACTTGATCGCACCACTGAGCGGTAGGTATCTGTCAGAATTTTTTGCGTGTAAAAGCCTTCCGGAATACGCTCAAAAACACCTAAAATGGCTAAATCGACATCGCCTTTTTCGAGACTTTCGCGCGGTATACCGCCAACGTTTGTTCTGAAATTTAGGGACGCATGGGGAGCCTCCCTGAGGATTTTTGGTATTAATCTCTCGGCGGCCGCTGATTCAAAATAATCTGTGGTAACGATTGTGAACACTCGATCAAGACGCGCCGGGTCAAATTTCCCGGAGGGTTCATAAAGGTGATCTAAATGATCAACCATGGAGATTATTTCCGAAGCCATCTCGCTAGCGCGCGCCGTGGGGCTCACACCTTTAGAGCTTCTGACAAAAAGAGGATCGCCAAACTCTGAGCGCAGGCGTGACAGCGCCCTTGATAGGGCCGGCTGGGTCATGCCGAGGGTCTGAGCCGCCTTGGTGACATTACGCTGACGCCAAAGGGCAGCAAATACTGGCAATAAATTTAGATCTTTACCTTTAATATGTCTCATATGATATAGCTATCATATTAGCAATTCATTGGCAACAATCGATTCCTTAATTTAAATCAACCCAGTCAAAGATTGCACCCAAACACACAAGGGAGGATTTATGAAGGCAGTCGTTATGAGTGACTACGGAACCAATGATGTACTAATGGTCGCGGAACTAGCCATTCCTCAGCCTGGATCAACTGAAGTCCTCGTTCGTATTTACGCCACAGGTCTAAACCCGGTTGATTTCAAGATTCGTGAAGGGCATTTAAAAGAACTTTTCCCCGTCGAGTTTCCGCGGGTTCTTGGGGGAGACATCTCAGGTGTGGTGGTTGATGCAGGCGCTTTGGCAAAAGACTTTAAAAAGGGTGACGCCGTTTATTTCTCAAACCCTCTAGACCGCGATGGTGGCTTTGCAGAATTCGTGACCGTCGATCAATCTATCGTTGCACTGAAGCCTAAAACCTTAAACCACATCGAAGCCGCCTCGTTACCAGTTGTTGGCCTGACATCTGTGCAGGCGCTCAGAGATTTTGCCGGCGTCAAGAAAGGCGACAAAGTATTAATTCATGCTGGGGCCGGTGGAGTTGGGTCGTTTGCCATCCAATACGCTAAATATTTAGGAGCTGAGGTTTACACAACCGCAAGTAGCCAGCGCAGCGACTATCTTAAGTCCCTCGGCGCCGACCGCGTCATTGACTATAAAACAGAGGACTTTGTCGACGTTGCTCAGAAGGCTGGTGGAATGGACGTGGTGTTTGAATCCATTGGCGGTACCAATTATCTTCGTAGCATTCTTGCAACCAAAAAGGGCGGCGTCGTTCCGGCCGTTGTAAATCCACCGGATGCCGAGACAGAGTCTTTAGCCAGGGAAAAAAACATCAAAACAAGCTTTATGCTACTTCAGGGCTCTCGGCGGGACCTTAGCCACATTGCCGAGTTAATAGATCGAGGGATCATCAAAACAAGTGTTAGCAAGACGTTTGCGTTAGACGATGTGGCGCTGGGACTTGCAGAACTTGAAAAAGGTCGAACCCAAGGTAAGCTGGTAGTAGAGATTCTGCCAAACTAACGAGGCCAACAAATTGGAACCATCCTTGGATAAACGTCGATTTGATCGAGCAGCCGCCACTTCATTTGTAGCGAAGCTTCTTGAACAAGCAGAACAACGGGGCCACCCTACCCGTGATTGGATTATTGATCACGTTTGCTTTCGCACCGAGACTTGGTCTGAATACCAGTCATTAGTTCAGGCGATTTCAAATCCAACCCATGATCTATACGGAACCGTTTTATCTCATGCGGAAGTCAATGGTCGCCCCATCACGACAGTTAGACTGAGCGAACCATTGCACGTCGGCGGCAAATGGATCGAGGCGATCGAAATTCCTGCGCCGAAGGAAAATCAATTTTATAAATCGGGATACGAGCACATTGAGGTGCTGGTCACACATGATGTAACCGAGTCCAGCGTCACTCTCGACGACGGTAAAATCAAATTTCACCATCTTCCTCTCTCGGCTACGATTGCGATTGAGAATCATGTCATCCTGAGCCAATGGCTTGCACGCACCAATATTTTGCTGGTTTTAAAGCCGTGGATGCCTCTTCTATCTGGTAGCATTCCCTTGGAGATTGAGCTTCCTGGTAGTGATCTAGATATACTCCTTGGGGCGCGAGACCTCGATGTGGCCGCACAGGAGATCAGTCAGAAACTTAGTCAACATCAAATCTCAGAACAGATTTCTTGGAAGGAGTCGCAGACCCGACACGGACGATGCTTAACGGCGAGTATCATGGCAAACGAAATTACTGTGGAGCTATTTTTATCAGCCGTCAATCCCCTCGATCAAAATAGCCACCGGCATTTACTGTCCGAGTACTGCTTACTCGTACAACATGGAGAACCCCTGAGAGCTCGCATTAAAAGCCTTAAAGCCGAGGGTTTCACCACCGAAGAGGCATTCGCGAAGGCGCTGGACTTGAAGGGTGATCCATATGATCTGCTTCGTCATGCTGAAGTTTCAGTCTAATAGTAATTGGTGCCTTAATTGGTGCCACCCGACTGATTCGCATTTGTAAATGCGAATCAGTCGGGTGGCACCAATTAAAATTAAGGATGTCAGACCGATTTTGACTCAGGGATAATCGGTGACATGAGAGTGATCGACATCACCCAAAGCTGATGAATGGCGCGCGTTGATGCCACGTGTAAAAGCCGACGGGACTCTGGCGTATCGGGATAAGAGTTAGGCGTCGCATCAGGGATGACGACGTAATCAAACTCAAGGCCCTTGACCTGACTAACCTCGACCACATCCACACCTGGCCTGAACTCAAAGGCACCGTCTTCCACCAATCTGGCATTGGAAACGTCAGATAGCATCTTATAAATACGCTGCGCCGTCTCCGGAGTGCGCGTGATCACTGCAACCGATGCCAAGGGCTCTGCCACCATCAAATCACTGAGCGTATCCGCAAGAGATAACATCAAATGACCTTCATTAGGACACAGGGTTACCGTAACCGGAACACCATCTTTGATTGATTTAGGCATCTCGCGGGGCGCATATTTACCCAAAACCTTATGCGCAAATTCAGCCACTGGTTTTGGTGAACGATATGTTGTTGTTAAGTGCTGCGCCTGCACACGCGGCACACCAATTTGATCCAAGACCGAATCCCACGAATCGAAGGTCGTTGAGGGATCAATCTGCTGCGCACTGTCTCCGGCAATAGTCACCGAGCCATCTTTTGATAAGGCTGCCCCCAAGGCCGCGAGTTCAATCGGCGCAAGGTCTTGAGCCTCGTCAATCACTAGATGTGAAAACTGATGCAAGCCCTCATCATCTCCGCGCTGTAAGCCAAGTTTTAGACGTCTGATCTCATAGACAATCGCAAAGTCTTCGGGATCAATTGTTTGCGCGATGTCATCCACAAACTCATCGGCGAGACTTCCACCATCGACCGTCTCAAGCTTTTCAAGATCAACTCCGGCGTAGCGTTTCGCCGCTGGATCTGCAAACTGATCAGCACTGTGCCGGTATACGACATCTATGGCCGAGTGAGCGATCTGCCCATTTGACAGATCCACAACTCGGCGTAGCAAATCCTTATTCATGAAAAAATCAATGCGGTCCTTGGCGATATCCATGACTCGCTTTTCAAGCTCAGGAAAGAGCTTGATATCACCACGTACGGCAGCCAAATTAACTCCCTGCTCGTAAGCACGGCGCGCTTTGGCAAGACGCTTCGTCAGTGGGTACTTCGTCTCATCAAGCATGATGCGCGCGGCTTCTGGGCAGTCAGGGATTTTATGCGCCATCTCGTGAGCAAATTCTTTGGCCTGGAGTTCAATAAATTCTCTTAAGACCGTCCTCAATGCTGGGTGACGTTTAAAGTATGTAGCGGTGCTTGGCGGATTGTCACAAATTTTATGCGGCAACCGGCGAATGATCTTAAACACGCGTTCCGGGAAAAACTTGTCAAACGAGCTGACCAGTACTCTTGAGAGTCCAAGGCTATCAAGTAGTTTGCGACTGAGTCTAACTAAGCCTTCATCGGGAACAATAACGGCCATCTTGTGCTGCGCAAACCGCTCGCGACTGCGGTAATTGAGCGTCGCCAGTCGATGCAGAGCCACCGTCGTTTTACCGCACCCAGCTCCCCCAAGAACGAGCACAGGGTCATCCTCGTGACTCGATAGGGCTGAGTATTGATGGGAGTCAAGCAGTGCCGAGACTTCAGGGGATGGCCGACCACTTTGACCGGTGCCAAGGGTAAAGCCTCGACTTGCTGAACCACTGCCTCCCGCAAGTTTTGGATTACGCGCACCGGTATCTTCACTCCATTGACCCTGAGCATCTTTACGGTAAGCCTTTTCAGGTGTGCCAACAAACACCAGAACGCCGTCTTTAATTGTCAATAGATGACGTTTGCGCACAATGCCGCGCGCGATGCGTCCCGGAAGCTCAGCTTCATATTCTTCACCCTGACGGTAATTAAAAAACACGGCCGCAATGGGAGCGTTACGCCAATCGTTTACAGGAGCTCCCGTCACATCGAGGAAACTGCGGTATCCGATGAGAATGTCCTTCAGCTTTCCGTTCTCTTCGAGTTGCATATGTGCAAAGTAGGGAGATCTAGAGTCCGGCAGTTCGTCGACATGAGCTTGTTCAATCAAAGCGCGCTGGTTGTTCATTTGGTCAAACAATGCCGGTAAATCCTCAGCTCTAGCCGCCGCAGCCTGCTCACGCAGCTGTGTCAGGCGAGTGCCAAGGTCATGCAGATCAAGACGCGACTTTCCACGTGCAACACGCAGGCCGTCGAGGACCATCTTAAGTAGATCCTCTTCTTGTTGTAGTAGCTTTAATTCCTCAGGACTCAACTTTCACTCCAGCATCGGATCAATATAATAGTCTCACCTATTTCCCCCCCTATCTCAACCCCTAAACTCAAGATATGACTGGGTAGAAATGCACCAAATAAGACGCCATCAGTTATTGACAGCCAATGCACCCCCCATCATCATAAATCTAAGTGATTCTTTTTTTTGGAGCTCACATGACAGTCAAACCATCATGGTCACCTTTTGTTGCTTTTGGATTGAGTATGAGCTTACTGCAGGCACCGCAACTGTTTGGTGCTGATACCGCCGGTTGGCGTGAGATTAAACTGACGGGAGATACCGCATGTGCGGATGGCTCGCCGTTTTCAATCTTTGTTCACGAGGGAACTTCTGGAAATCTTGTGCTTGATTTTATGGGTGGTGGTGCGTGCTGGAATGCTGAAACCTGCGGGCCTAATTCGTCTTATTTTCGCCGTCGAGTTCCTGACGTCATTAACGACTATATCGCTACTGCTGATGGTATCTATAACCGACAACATGAGCGTAACCCCTTCCGCGATGATACCCACGTTGTCATTCCCTACTGCACGGGAGACGTGCACTGGGGTATGAGTGACGAGACCTATGCCGTTGATGGTAGCGATGACGTCACAATCCTCCATCGCGGAGCGATCAACGCCAAGGCAGCAATTGATGAATCGCTCAACCACTTAAGCCAATCACCAGATAAGGTCTTTGTTACCGGATGCTCGGCCGGAGCTTATGGTTCGATCTGGTGGACACCCTACATTCGTAGGCTTTATCCAACTGCTCAAATGGCCCAGTTTGGCGACAGTGGCGCCAGCATTCTGACGCGCGACTTCCAAAAAAACTGGCTTTCCCGTTGGCATATTGAACGCTCTGCGCCAGCATGGATACCTGACTTAAACCCTAACGAGCGAGACTTAAGTGATCTCACTAGTGATGCCGTCTACACAGCCATCAGCAAGGCCAATCCAGACATTCATTTTAGTCAATTCAACTATCTAAACGACATCGTCCAACGTTGGTTTTTTGCAGCCATGGGTGGTCAGCAGGCAACATGGGCACCCCAGATGCGCTTGACGATGACCAAGATTGCGTCTCAAGCTCCAAACTTTAACTATTACACGGCACCTTGGGACGGGCACTGTATTTTACCGTTCCCGGAGTTTTACAGCGCATCGGCACCAAACGACGGTTTGATGACGTTTACGCGCTGGTTTGATGGTTTGATTGGAAGAGACCATGCGGTTAACGAGCCTTGTGACAATTGTGCGCAGGAACCGTAAGTTTATTTACTGACAGAACTATTGCGCGACCGTTCGCAACGCTTGAACACAATGCGCTGCTCCTGATCTGGCATCGTAAAGTCATTAACTTCCTCGGCTTCATCCTGAGGACCGCGGCCCTTGTTTTGTAAAATTTTTCCGTAAAAATAAAGCTGCCGCTCAATTTCAAGAACCATTTCGCAATTTAGATGAAAACGGTCGGCTTGTTTCAACTGATAGTCCCATGCTTCATATTCAACGCCTGCCTCGTAAGAGCGGTCGCCCAAGATTCGCGCTTGAGGCCCCATGACCACGGCTCGGATGTACATAGACTGCCGCGTGTGGAAATTTTCATGCTCAATGATCGAGGCGAGCCACCCGGCGTGAGGTATCCCCATGAAGCTGAACGCTCCGGGATAGAGAACAATTTTATTTGTGTAAGGGTAAGTGACCGCTCGCGCGCTTTTGGACTCGTCTGGACTTACCCCCATGTTCTTACATTGCAACGCGAAGTGAGCACAGGCTAGCTGAAGAGCCTCGTCATAACGCTCGGCGTTAACCGCCTTGCGAAATGTCTCTTCAAATTCAATTGTGTTGGTCAAAGCAGCCTGAGACGAGTCTTTCAATGTGGCGGCCGTATGCTTACAGCCGGCTAACAGTGAAAGACCTGCCAAGACTAAAATACAAGTCCGAGATCGCTTAAATTCCGGCATAGTGCGCCAAATATGCCAGTCCTAGTTTTGCAAACGCAGACACCTGAGTCATCGCACCCGCCGACTCTAAAGAGTCATTACTGGTGTGAATTGCACGGTTATAGGCACCTGGATCTTCAAATGGGAAGGACGTCACAAATCCCTGACGCTTCCATGAAGTATGATCACTGTCCCCGCCAGAGAGGCTCTTTTTACCCCAAGCCACGCCGACATAGCGGTCAATCATTTCGCCAAGGGCGTTGTTGAATGTATCGACTGTGTTATTGGATACAAACCAAATTTTATCTGGGGCGCCCTGAGCCTTGTAAAGGTTCATGTCGTGCTGCACCATCGTGATCACGTTCTTACCGGCAGCCTTGTATTTCTGTGCCATATCTTGGCTACCAACAAGACCGATTTCTTCCGCAGCATAACCATGAATTTCAATGGTGCGCTCTGGGCGAACGCCTGAAGCCATGAGTACACGGAAAATTTCGAGATTGGTTGCCGTACCGCTAGCGTTATCGTCAGCGCCAGGAGATCTTGAAGACGATCCAGACGACCAGTTGACACTGTCAATGTGGCTTCCAAGCAATACCACTTCATCAGGACGGGACGTTCCACGGATGCGCACAACCACGCTGTCCTGCGACGTCTTGCTACCGTGATCAAAAAGCTCGACGGTCACATCATCACGACCTGCAGCGATCGTTTCATACTTTTGTTTCAATGTTCCTGCGAATGCTTGTCCTGTGGAAGAGCCATGAAATCTTGTGTGAATCGAGCTGATATCACGGATTGTCTGGAAAATATTTTCTCCAGACACCTGGGAAACCATATCTCTAACTTCAGCGAGATCATTGGATACCGGAATCACAGGTTCACCTGCGCCAGCCGGAACCTCACGCACCATGGTGTCACCTTCAAGACGCATCACTGCACCGCAAGCAATACCTTCGTGATGCATCAAGTGTGACAACGTTGCCACCTTGGACTCGTCTTCAACACGCATCAACACAAATTGCTCGGGCTCAAAGTGCATCACTTCGCCCAAACGCTCGACGAAAAAAGGTAACGTCTTTTTACCAGGCATGCGCACGACATAAAGATGATTGAAGTCGCGATCGACGGCATCATTTCGGCGCATGATAGACACACCGTTTTCTTCAAAGATCAGACTGTTGCCGTGTTCACTTAGACCTGCGACAAATCCTGCGGGAACAATTGTCACTGGCATGCGCTCACGCACATGTCCCATCATGAACAATGCCGACATGCCGGCGCCTGCGATCAATAGCGAACGTTTCATAGCACTTCTCCCTTGCCCTGTGTTTGGGGGCTTTTCGGATCGCAGAGGTTGCGGTCCGATGTTTAACCGATTCCTCTATTCTACAGGGCTTTGGCTGATTGGCCAAAGGTGTGAGGAATGATGCCCACGTTATTGGTTATGGTGAGTTTATGCCTCGTGGTACGAGGCCATTAGAATCGAGATGATGTGAGAAATTTAGGACTGCAGACGCATCTGCACGAGAAACTGACTTCCGCGGCCAGGTTCACTGGCCACCGAAACTTTGCCGTTCATGGCACTCACAAGATGCTTAACAATGGAAAGGCCCAAACCGGTGCCCCCATCTTCACGACTACGATGTTTATCAACGCGGTAAAAGCGCTCAAAGATCCGGGCATGATGCTCAGGAGGAATTCCAACGCCAGTATCTTCCACGCTTAGCTGAGCAACATCACCCTGGCGATCAATACGAAGACTGACTTCACCGCCCGTTGGCGTGTATTTAATGGCGTTGGTGAGCAGGTTATCCACCACTTGACGAAGAGCCTCACGGTCTCCTTGCACAACGATGTGATCTGCGACATTGACCTTCAAAGAAATATTTTTACTTGCGACCGCATGCTCGTGATGAACCAAGGTATGTCGTGCCACAGCACCCAAATCTACGGCTGACTTTGCAAGAAGACCTTCCTGATTTTCAATGCGGGCCAACGACAGAATATCTTGAACCAATTCTACGAGGCGCACGATGTTCACGTCGATGCGCTGAAGAAATCTGTCAAGAGTCGCAGGATCGGTTTTAGCGCCAGACTGCAGGGTTTCTACGTAGCCTTTGATGCTGGTAAGCGGAGTTTTTAACTCGTGGCTGACGTTGGCAACAAAATCACGGCGCACCCGCTCAAGGCGTCTAAGTTCGGTGACATCGTGTAACACCACGACGACACCTGCGGTTTGCTCGCCTTTAAAGGGGGACGCATGGGTTTCCAATACGACCAGTTGTTCACCATCGGTGACAGTCAACTCAGTATGCTTGCGCTTTTTCTCTGTTCGACATCGAATGACTACAGGAAGAACCAGCCCTAGACCAGGTACGTCACTGATCTGTTTACCGCGAGACCCACTGGCGCTGGCTTTTAACAGCTTGTCGGCAGCACCGTTAGCGAACAGGACACGGTCATCGTCGCCGATAGCTACGATTCCCTCGACCATACCTCCAAATAGAGCCGCAAGCTGCGTCCGCTCTTGGGATAATGTGGCCATCCGCTCAGAGAGTTCTTCTCCGAGCAGGTTCAAAGTCAGGCCGAGCAGCCCAAACTCGTCATCACCCAAACGTTTCACTTTGGCTGAAAAATCGCCGCAAGCAAGGCTTTCGGCGACGCTGGTGAGCTCGGTCAGAGATTTATGAACGCTACGCGCCAACCAAAAGCCAACGCCCATCGCCACAGCCACACCAGCTAATGTGGCGACGGCCAAAGATGTTAGAAGTTCATAAGTCTGTTCAATCTTGAGAACGGGAGAACGAAGCAAAAACACCGCAGCTACAGTCAAAAGCGCCGTAAATACGGTGATCGCCGTCGCACCAAATACCTGCCAAAGCAAATGGCCGCGGAAAACCGCGCGAGTACTTATTCTGGGTAGCTTGCCTATACTTCGCGACACTTGTAACCGACCCCGCGGACCGTCTGAATAAACTCAGCCTCTTCGTCCAGCTTTTTACGCACGGCACGTACGTGAACATCCACGTTACGATCGATGACGTATGTATCTGTACCAGCCACTCTTTCGAGAATTTGATCACGTGTGAACACGCGTCCTGGCTTACTGATTAAAGTTTTTAGCAAATTGAATTCTGCGAGTGTAAGTACGAGAGGTCGACCCTTGACCCAAGCCTCATGCTTTTCCAGATCCATCTCGATCGGACCAACTTTCAGCATGTCGCCTGTAGAGACTGGCGCGGCGGTCGCTCCAGCACGGGCTATCTCCTCCGATGCTCGTCTAAGTACGGCGCGAATTCTTGCAACAATTTCCTTAGGACTAAAGGGCTTTGTGACGTAATCGTCTGCTCCAAGTTCCAAACCAACGACGATATCACTTTCCTCGCCTTTGGCCGTTAACATGATCACGGGAACGTTTTTCAGAGGACTGGCTGATTCACGCATACGTTTCAACGCCGTAAGGCCATCACACACCGGCATCATGATATCCATCAAAATCAGATCGGGGATTCTCGTCAAGGCTGCATCTAAGCCTACAGCGCCATTGATGGCGGTACGCGTTTTGTAGCCTTCGCGTTCAAGGTTGAATTGGATCAATTCACGAATGTCGGCTTCGTCTTCGATGATCAGAATGTCACCTGCGGTCGATTGAGTACTCGTAAGCATCAACAATTCCTCCAAAAGTTCAGATTAATTTAGACCCCAAGTTTATAGAGCGTTTATGTTAAAATTTAATAAATTTCAAGGAAGAATATAGTAAAATCGGCGGTTTTCAATGGACTTTAAGAGATCTTTACATAAATTCCCTCGTCCCTTCAGCAGCGCAGGTGTATGATGCTCAGTCGGTTTTATGAATAGTTTTCGGTAGTTGACATCATTTTCTGCGCCCTTTTGATCTTGGAGAATGTTATGAATATTAGACACTTAGCTCTCTTTTGCGGCAGTTTTGCAGTCCCCGCCCTTGCCGCTCCTATTAACGGCCAAGTCCGTTTGGATGGATCAAGCACTGTATTTCCTATCAGCGAAGCCGTGGCCGAAGAGTTTGGTGCCATGAATAAGTCTGTCCGCGTTACAGTTGGCACCTCTGGCACCGGCGGCGGCTTTAAAAAATTCTGCGCAGGCGAAATCGACATTAACAACGCCTCCCGTCAAATTAAGGATACTGAGATCTCAGAGTGTAAGAAGAAGAAAATCGACTTCATTGAAGTACCAGTTGCGATCGACGGGCTATCCATTGTCGTGCATCCGTCAAATTCATTTGTCACTAAAATCACCAAAGATGAGCTAAAAAAAATCTGGGAACCCGGATCCAAAATCAAATTATGGTCAGATTTGAATCCATCATGGCCCAAAGAAAAGATCGCCTTGTTTGGTCCTGGTCCAGACAGCGGAACCTTCGATTATTTTGCTGAAGAAGTTGTTGGCAAAGCCAAAGCAAGTCGTACAGACTACACGTCATCAGAAGATGACAACGTGCTGTTAAAGGGTGTGGCTGCTAGCAAATTTGCGATGGGTTATTTTGGTCACGGATACTATATGGCCAATAGCAAAAAGGTCAAAGGCGTCGCCGTTGACGTTGGTAAAGGCGCAATTGAGCCGACTGAAGTCAATGTTGCCAATGGAACCTACCCTCTGTCTCGTCCGCTTTACATTTATGTCAGTGCGGCATCTGCTGCAAAACCTCAGGTCAAAGAGTTTGTGAAGTTTTATCTTGAAACCGCTAAGCGCCTCTCAACTGAAACAGGCTACCAGCCCCTAAAAGATGATGGCTACAAATCTGCTTTAGACCGCTTTTCCAAGGGAGTTACCGGTAAAGCGTCTACGAAGCCGGGGTCAAAATCATAAAGCCAAAGTTGTAACAAGGATTTTCATTTGCCAAATGACACTGCAAAAGTCGCGACCGCTGGCAGCAGCCTCCAAGATCAGGCGCTGCTGAAGATACGCTGGTCGGAAATTGCCGTCGTCAGGTTTTTGCAAGTTTGCGCGTGGATTTCGGTGCTCACGACGGTCTCGATTGTGGGTATTTTAATCGTTGAGTCATCAGCCTTTTTTGCTGTTATTTCCTTGGGAAGTTTTATCACAGGTACGGATTGGTCTCCCCTGATTGAGCCGCGTTCTTTTGGCGTGGTTCCTCTGATTATGGGCACCGTTGTCGTGTCTGTAGGTGCCTGCATCATCGCGGTTCCCATTGGTCTAGCTAGTGCCATTTACCTGGCTGAGTATGCGAGTCTTCGCGTAAGGCGGTTTCTAAAACCAACCATTGAGCTATTGGCTGGGATTCCTTCCGTGGTTTTCGGTTATTTTGCCGTGACCAGTGTCACACCATTTCTACAGTGGTTTTTGCCGAGCACAGAAGTTTTCAATGCAGCCAGTGCGGCCATCGTTTTAGGGTTCATGGTGCTACCAATGGTCGCGTCTCTTTGCGATGACGCGATTCGCGCAGCCCCGCGATCCGTGCGCGAGGGCGGCTTTGCTCTTGCTGCAACCAAGGCTGAAGTTTCCGTTGATATCTTGTTGCCTGCATCCATGAGTGCGATCATGGCGAGTTTTATCTTGGCCTTCGCACGCGCGATTGGTGAAACCATGGCAGTAGCACTGGCCGCAGGTAGCACACCAAACATGACGCTCAACCCTCTGGTCAGCATGCAGACCATGACAGGGTATATCGTGCAGGTGGCAATGGGTGATATCCCTCACGGAACAATCGAATACCAAAGTATCTTTGCAGTGGCCGCGACGTTATTCGGCATCACGCTGTCCTTAAACCTACTAAGCCAAATGATCGTGCGCCGTTTTGCGCGCCATTGGGAATAAGAAGGACCGCCACGATGAACACTGAAAAACCAATCACCCCTGAAACTTCCGTGCGCGAAGCCATATTAGACACACCATTTAAAGATAATCTCGACCGCAGAAACTTTAACGCCAAGATTTTTAACTTGGTTATTCTGCTAGCTACCTGTTTGGCTATGCTCATTCTCGGGCTACTGCTATGGCGGATCGGCGAGCAAGGATTGCCGTGGCTCAATTGGAATTTCATCACAAGTTTTCCAAGCCGCATGGCCGCTCGCGCTGGAATTTTCAGTGCACTTATTGGCAGCGCTTGCATCATTATTTTGACCGGCATCATCGCCGTGGTGTTGGGTGTCAGCGCTGCAATTTACCTAGAAGAGATGTCTGCGAAGAATCGAATCAATCAGTTAATTGAACTTAATATTGCCAATCTCGCTGGGATCCCGTCGCTTGTATACGGGATGCTCGGACTAGCAGTGTTTGTTAGATTTTTAAATTTTGGGCGCAGCATTATGGCTGCCGCATGCACCCTGGCGATTATGATTTTGCCGGTCATTATTATTTCGAGCCGTGAAGCGTTGCGCACAGTGCCGCCAAGCATTCGGCTGGCTGCCTTGGCGTTAGGTGCCACCAAATGGCAGACCACATGGCATCATGTGTTACCCGCTGCCATGCCAGGCATGCTGACAGGAATTATTCTGGCTATCAGCCGTGCTCTGGGTGAGGCTGCGCCATTGATTTTGGTTGGTGGAGTAACCTATATCGCCTTTTTGCCAAACTCTGTTTACGACTCCTTTACAACCTTACCCATTCAAATTTTCAACTGGGCCGGGCGGCCGCAAGAAGAGTTTCAAGCCATTGCAGCGGCTGGAATCATCGTATTACTCGGGCTTGTACTGTTCACCAATGGCATCGCCATTTTGATCAGAGCCCGTCTTGAAGACAAAAATAGGTGGTAGTTGATATGGTTATCGCAGCTCAAGATTTGACGTTAGCTTACGGTGATAAAAACATCGTCAAGAAGGTCTCCCTTGAGGTAGGCCCGCGCACAGTGACCGCGCTGATTGGACCCTCTGGCTGCGGTAAGAGTACGCTCCTGCGCACGTTTAATCGCATGAATGATTTTGTGCCAAGCTTTCGTCTAGTGGATGGCAAAATCATGTATCGCGATCTCAATGTTTACTCAGGTGATGTCGATCCAGTTTTTATCCGGCGACGGGTTGGCATGGTGTTTCAAAAACCAAATCCATTCCCCTCGAGTATTTATAAAAACATCACATGGGGACCTTCTATCAATGGCTACACTGGCGATTTCGATCAACTGGTGGAAAGTTCCTTACGCCGCGCAGCACTTTGGGATGAGGTAAAAGATAAATTAAACTCATCCGGACTCGCTCTTTCGGGCGGCCAGCAGCAGCGACTATGTATTGCGCGGGCCATTGCCATGGATCCCGATGTGATCTTGATGGATGAACCGTGTTCAGCACTCGACCCTGCGTCAACAGCAAGGATTGAAGACCTGATCGGCGAATTGCGCGAGCGTTACACAATTCTGATTGTAACCCATAACATGCAGCAGGCGGCGCGAGTTTCTGAACACACGGCCTTTATGTTCCAGGGTGAACTGATTGAGCACGCTGTCACGAAGCAGATCTTCAATGCGCCAAAGCATAAACTGACAGAAGACTACATCATGGGCCGTTTTGGTTAAGCCCATCATGGAAGATATTCGCGGCACCATCAAATCAGAACTCGCCACCGGTGATCTACGCGCTTATATCGCAGGTAACGCCGGCAGTCCTCATCCTTATCTTGAAACGATTCGTATTGACTGCCTAAAGCACAAGTGGAATTTCATGCTGACGACTCCGGATCAGGCGGCCTTTTTATATGCCCACGCAAAGATGATTAACGCCCAAAAGATCTTGGAGATTGGTACTTACTTTGGTCACAGCACGTTAGCTCTCGCAGCAGCACTGCCAAACTCGGGGCGATTAATTTCTTTGGAGCACAACCCCAAGTTCGTCGCGACCGCCAAAGGTCACATGGAGGCTGCGGGCTTCAGCGAACAGGTCGAGATCCGCGTCGGCGAGGCGCCGCTTTTGCTACCAATGCTGGAGTTAGAGCATGCGGCGGATTCGTTTGATCTGATTTTTGTGGATGCCGACAAGCGCCACTTTCATGATTATTGGGAGGCGAGCCTTCGGCTTGTGCGCAAGGGAGGAGTCATCATTTTCGACAATGCTCTTGCTCGCGGCGAAATCCTTAACGAGGCCCCCGATGCTCCTGACCACATCGCTGCGGTGCGCGCCTTTAATAACTTCGTCAAGTCCGATCCGCGAGTGTTTTCCTATATCGCTACCCTCGCCGACGGCATGCTTACCGCAATCAAACTGTAATAAATTGGTGCCACCCAAAATTGGTGCCACCCGACGTATTTCAATTTCTACTGAATTACGTCGGGTGGCACCAATTTTGGGTGGCACCAATTTTTTATTAGAGGCAGTAGGAGTTGTAGTCAGCTTCGCCTAGATGCCAGGGGCGACCGAGGGCGCAGCCAAAGGAGGACATGAAGCGTTTGACAGCTTCCGGCTGTTGTTTTTGGAGTCGGGCGTATGTGTCGGCGTCGCAATACAAGTTAGATGCCATGAGCACGGTTGCACGAGTGTCAAAGGCAGGTGAGCGTGTGCCGGCACCGCCAAACTCGCGGCGATAAAACTCTTGCTCACCTGGGCCAATGGTTAGGGCTTCGGAGACATAGCGCTTCAAACGCGAAAAGTCATTTGATCGAGATCGCGCATTATCGAGAACCAAGTCGCGTTCTTCACTCGTGTCCCAAATCTGTTCAAACAAACTCCAAAACACTAACGGCAGCATCCGACCATCAACGATCTCGCGCTCATTGGGTGGTAACGGCTTACCATCAGCGCCCGTTCCCGGATCAGCGCCAAAGATCATCACATCGCCGTAATTTGCAGTTGATTTTAGGCAAGAAAAACGAAGACCGACATTTGCACCTGCACCAGACGGAGCACAGGTCAACCCACTGCGCAAAGACTCCCAGGCGAACCGAATATTGCGGCTTTCCAGGGTCTTAATGACTTGCGGGGGAAGCGCGCTCAAATTACGTAGCACCGCCAGTTTGCCCTCAGCCTGCAGCTCTGTTTCATTGGCCAGCCATTTCTTGAACTGAGCGCCCTCAGCCTTTTGATCTTTCAGATCTGCACCACAACTACGGACCTCAGCAAGCTCTGCCAGTTGCTCTTCTTTTTGTGCAGAGCGCTTCTTGTAAACAATCCATGCCGAGGCAGCGACGCCAACAATAATGACGCCTGCAATAATGGACTTTGGAGATTTAGATAAACTCATTGACGCTCTCCTTCTTTTTTCTTACGCGCAGCCGCTGATGCTGACACACAAGAGCCTCGCCCCCACAAACAAGATTTATCTTGTCCACACTCGCGCCGCTCAAAGCGGGCACACTCACCGAGTACAACATCCACAGAAGACGGCGTCTGATTACCAGGAATCACGACGAAGAGATTTCTAGCCAAACTCTTCTTGGGCTTTGCTTTGGCGGATTGATCACCAGCATAAAATTGCTCACTGGCAGCACAGGTTCCTGATGCCTCACAACCCAGAGCTACTGCTAGCTGGCGATACATTTCAGGCTTTAACTCATCGACCCCGTCAGTCATATTCCAATAAAAATGAGCCTTCGAAATATACTGCTCCATGGTAGGATCTGACATTGCCGTAGATGGCTTGCAAGGCTCCAGTGGTATGGTGGCTTCAGACTGATTTGTCTCGCGCATGTTCTTTTCCACCATTTTTTTCATATCGGCATAGCCTTGTTCACAGGCTTTTTTATCAAACGCTATGACTTGAATGAGGCCGCCGCGGAATTGGCGCCCTAAGACTTTCCCTTTAAAGCCAAATTTACCCGGCTCATAAACCGGCTTTACACCAAATGGCAGTCGCGCGGACGCCACATCAATAATGTCAATATCTCGACCGCCACGCTTAGCCGAGAAGGTCCAGTCCACCTCTTGACCAACTGTCACCGCCAAGGGAGACCCTTTGGGCTGAACCTCGATGGATGGAAGTTTCCCTCCCGAACCAGAACAAGACATAGCGATCAACCCGCCGAGGATCGTTGTCACGAAGATCTTCGGATTCACAGCAACCATCTCAACCCCCTATTTTTTGGGACTTTTGACCCACTTAGCGCGACTGATATCAGGATCTTTACCCGGGTCTCCGACTACCACAACGCCCGATGCTTCTCGCGCCAAGAGGTAGTTGGAACCAAACTGCCCCACCGCCACTATATTGTAATCGGAGAGTGGCAGTTTATCAATATTGGCAATGATTGCTTGTTGTTGCGGCGTGATCTCTTCGGCATCAGCCATAGCCGATAACTGTTTCAAAGGCCCCTTTAGCGCAGGCGGCATTACAAAAAACTCTTCAAAACCACCTAGCAGGGATCTAGCCCAGGATGCGGCTCCCTTGTTTGTTTCCATCCGAGCAAAAACCAAGTCAAAGGACGACGCTTCTGGCCGCTCCCCTTCCGACTCTTGCACGATGACGCTGTCAATTCTGTAGTTGGACTTTAGTCTTTCGGCAAAACGCTCTAGTACGGGTGTGATGTCGTCGTAATCGGGTGCAAAGATCCTAATTGGTCTTGCAAGCGGCTTTGTCTCATCAGGCTTGGTGGGATCAGCGGTCAAACCGATAGCTTGGCGAGCCTCAAGCACTGATTCAACATTCAGACTTGGTAACTGTCGGAATACTGGAACGCCAGCAGCATCGACAAATGACAAAGGGATCAGGCGATACATAGGGGCGAGGTAACTGGAGCCTGGAACCACAGACGCCAGTTCACCGCGATTGATAGCATGGTGCAGAAAGGCTGTCTTAGCCCCAGAGAAGGCACCTTTCGAGTTAACGAAAATGTACCACGCAACAGGTTGTAAAAATGAATGCTCACCACTCGTATCTATTGGTGTAAGCGTTGGATCGATGGATGCATCCACATACGATAATTTTCCCTCAGTAAATAAATCCTGAGCTGCGCCTTTTGAGGATTGTTCGGCACGCACACGTCCATAGCGAATCAAGCTGTTATCAAAGTCATGCCAATACTTGTTGCGCTTTAGTCGAAGCTCTAGATTGTCCTTAATCGCCGTGACCCAAGGGCCGTCACAAGGGCCAGAAAGCTCCCGATCCCAGGACCAAGCTTGCGCCGTGTCTTTTAATGGAGAGATCCAAATGGATGAAAGCACACGAAGGTCAAGCGACTCATTAACCTCGCCGTCGAGCTCGACTTCAAATTTGGAGGTGTCAACAGCTCGCATTTCAAGAATTCGACTAAACAGTGGGCTTTTGACAGCCGTCTTGCGGTAGATCCAGGCTTTGGCAAAATCTTGCGAAGTCAGAACATTGCCATCACTCCACCGAGCCAAGTCTCTTAACTCAAATTGCCAAACTCGATTTTTAATCTGTTTGATTGCTTTGGCGCCCACTGGTACTGGAGCCAAGTCTTTGAGAGATGGTCCCATCATCTGCTCGTGACATTGTCGGTGGGCCCATATTGCATCCGGTGATTCATCTGGAGACTGGTCCGTGCTCTGCCGCCAATCTTTGATCAGGATAAATTCCCGATTCGCTGGACTTAAAAACCACTCCCAAACAAGCCAAGCTGCCATCAAGGTTACCGCTACCAAAAAAATTATATTTTTTTGAAGATTTGAACGCACCATGTCCTGCAAACCCTCCCTGGGCCAAGGCGTGACGATACACTTACAAAAGTTTAGCAGGATTTTAGTAAATTGGAATCAAGGCTCCGCAGCATCGATACTGACGAGCGTGATCTCAGCGTAACGCTTAGCGTTCGGCGGGATGTTAGCGCGACACCTTTGCCGCCGTGAGCCTAGCACCCAGTTCACTATTTAGTGGCATCTGGTTCGTCGATAGATATCAGATCCACTTCCACATACAGTTTCGAGTTAGGCGGAACCTGCGGCTGAATGCCATTAGCACCATATCCCATGTGGGGTGGAATCCATATTTGGCGCTTGCTACCCTCGGTCATCCCCCGTATTCCGAGATCTATCCCACTGAGAATAGATCCATCCCCTACTTTGCCGGACCACGGGCGACCATCCCTTGCTGAATCAAATACCACAGCGCCATTTTCAAGTTTCATCAAGACATGAAATTTTACGTTGTTACCCACTTTAACTCGGTTTTGCCTGGCCACCTCAGAATTTTCCGCGTCTTTTTTCTGAATAGTGTGTGTTTTTTCATAGTCTGTTAGAGCTCTGCCTAATGATTCTACTTCAATCTTCGCAGCCGTAGAGACTGGCTGCGGATTGTTCGGGGCTGATCCATCCCCATCTGCGGCGAAAATCGGGCCGCCAGAAAAAACTAATGTCAGAAAGCATACGGCTATGATCATCTTCGAGGATAACCCGTCAATAACGACCACATCTCGGAATACCTGTGATTTTTCTCTGAGCAACTTTTTCATGGCACACACTCCTTTAAACACATTTCATAGCCCACTGCTTTTCACTCACCCACCAAAGAAGTGTCACGAACACATATCACGTGATACAGCGTGGTCATAGACACTCCGGTAGTGCTATTGTTCCAAAGAATCAACGCAGTGCCCGTAGTTCCGGAATACTGATTAGTCCAGTACCGCTCTGCAAAATTATTAAGACCTCTTAAATTAAGAATGGCCTGATTCTTAAGCCCTGCATTAATCGCAGAGAAAAATTCAGAAACGCTCGGTGTCCGATAACCATTCCCCTTATTAGAACAATAAGCACCCGCATTTGTGAAACTATAGTCAGTTCCCTCATCTTTATACCAGACACGAGTAGAGCTCGGTTCCGCCCATTCGGCAGGACCACTTGAAACTGTAAACGAGCCGCTAATCAACGAAGACTTGTTTTGCGCCAAGTCATAAGCATACATACACAGGTAATAGGCACCGTCAGCCAGGGTTGAAAGAGTCTTGGATGTGGAGCTACCGGCTAGCTGAGTGCCTGCACCCAACGTCCAGCTCTGCTGAACACCCGAACTACAGCCCGAGACAGTAGAAACCAATAAATCTATACTCTGCACATCAGCCGCCGGGGTCGACCATGTCACAGTCGGAGTGGAACTAGCGATAGTGCCGCTTGGCGCCGAAATTGTGAACGTAGCAGGTGCCGTGATATCTTTAACCCATGTGTAGGATGTAACAGTCGTTTGCAAGTTATTCGCCACATCCCGAGCCTTCATACAAACGGTGATATTTCCCTGCGCAAGTCCTGAGATGTTGTCAGTGATATTTGCCGTGTAATCCCTAGTGTTGCCGATGCTCGTACAGTTAGCTGCTGTGCCCGATACAACCTGGTAGTCGTACTTTGAGGTATCGCTTCCGCTGACGGCGATATTAAGACTTGAATTAAAGTTTGACTGTGCTGCAGGCAGACCCGAAGCAAATGCGCCTGTCGGTGGGTTCGTATCACGAGTCAGATTGGTTGTGTTTTGATAAGAGACGTTGCCATAATTGTCAGTCATCTTTGCGCAAACTTTATAGGTATTATCCACAGTCATATCTGCGCGAGTCGGAACAGTAGAGGATGAGTAGGACTCACCACTACAAACAACCCACGACGCGACCACCTTATAGAGAATTGTGGCCGTCTTATTTGGTGTAATCGCTGTTAGCAATGTTGTGCCAGCAGCATTTTCAGTGACATTCAAGTATCCGTCCGCAACGCCATTAAGGCCTGTCGTGTCACCCGTCCACTGGAATCCGCTTGAGATCGATGGCGCACCTGTATCGACAACAAATGTAGTTGTCGCGCCGTAGCTCGTATTGCCTGCACCGTCAAACACCTTCACACAAATTCTCCAGTCGGTCGCATCGGCAGTGATTAATCCGGTATTCATCGCTGGTAAACTTCCGCTGTATCCGGTAGCTGAGGCACAATCGTTGGCTGCCACACGGGTTGCAGTGTAGTTGATGGTAGCCATAGCATCATTAACCGTCACGGCAGATGACAGAATTCCGGAAGTTAAGGCCCGTTCCGTCGCGTTAATGCCGTTAGCTGCAGCCGCTGCCAAGGTTGGACCCGCGGTGATCGACGGGGTATTCGTGTCTAACGTAATTGAGGTTGCGGACGCCAGCGCATAACCAACGTTCGATGCCAAATCGATAAAGCGGATACAGATCACGTAATTGACGTCACCAGCATTGAAATCCACGCTGTTAGCTTGAGGGATCGAAGCACTAAAGGTCAATGCAGAGCCACATGTAGTGCCTTCTGTTATCAGCTTGTAGTTGGCTCCATTTGCGAAGTTAAGCGTTTCGTTACCGGACACACTCCCTAGAAGGGCTGTAGCTAATGAGCGTTCCGCTGCATTAATGAAGAAGTCATCTGCCGGAGATTGATAACTTGCCGAGCCCAAACCAGGATTAACTGTATCAATTACGACAGCAGAGTTCGAGAGAGCAGAGGTACCGCTAATTGGCGCGCTGGAATAACTGGCGCTATTGCCAGATCCAATGTTGTCTTTCAGCGAACCAGCGGTCGTAAACGCTGAGGCACTTGAGATGTTGAGCGTCTGACCAGCCTGATATGCAGAGTTATCACCAGAAAGAACCGTGTATGCAAACTGGATTTCTACACCGTTACCAGTGCCCGTATTCGTGAACGTTCCCGCTGACACCGAGCCAGACCGGCTGGCGCCTTGAATATTGTAGGCGAGGCTTGCTGCCTGTGAGAGTGTCAATGTAAAGGAGTTACGATTTGGGTTGCTTGCACTCTTCGTAAACCTAACCTTCACAGGGATGGACTGCCCAACAGAGTAGCTTCCTGCTGTCTTATTAGCTATGACCGCCGAAATGCTAGGAGCCTCTTGGTCCCAGGTCAGAACAAAGCTTTGAGACCCGGGGTTGGTGGCCGTATCCGTTGCCGTCAATGTGATCGTTGGTTGACCCCAGCTATTGGTACAATTCGATAGAGATATGGTTGGATTCAGCGCAGTTGTAGAGCTAAAGGCGACTGTACAGCTGTTGCTAGCTGACGCCGTCCATGAGTAGGACACCACAGACCCTGCGGGAGCACTAGAGTCTGTGACTGTTGGCGACGTCGAATAAGTTGAATTCACGGTGACAGCCGAAAGACCTGTGACACTTGGCGCCTGCGTATCTTTATACCATGCATGTGACGTAGGAGTTGCCTGAACGTTTTCTGCTTCATCAATTGCAATGACACAGAGAGTGTACTGACCGTCAGCTCCAATAGCGTTGGTGATATTTGTTGATTTCGTCGTTATGGATCCATAGGTTGGGCTTCCGCATGAGGCTCCACTTACAATGGCATGGCGATAGCTCAGCACTAAGCTTCCTGATACTGTCACCCCTAGCGCCGCGGCCTTAGAATAGTATGAGCTACTCAACAACACACCTGGCAACGACGACAAAGTCGCAGTAGGTGCGTTGAATTTCCATGTGAAGTTTTTGAAGTGGGCCGTCAATGCATTGTTTGACAGGTTACCAGAACCATCAGTTACCCTTGCTGTAATCGTAAACGCTGATGCATCCCCGCGGGCGGTCATGTTCGCATCGGAGATATCGTAGTACCAACTCGTCGTTCCAGTCGCAGCAACCCACGTCTCGCTAGAAACCCAAGATGATCCGTTCCAATACTGAGATCCTTGTTGCAACCTTACTTCCACCAACGACACACCTGCAGTTGCATCGCTTGCGGTTCCAGTGAAGCGGGTGGACGACCCAGAGCCCATCGTTGTTGTTAGCGGACCGATGTACGTGACAGACGATGCAGGCGCAGTTATCGTCGCCGTTGGCAATGTATTGTCAATAATGAGATTATAGGAACCATTTGTCGTTGCGTTTGTGTTTGGAGAGCCTGGTGATACGCCCGTATATCCGTTTGCACGGATACAGATGTAGTTTGTACCGTTCAAACCAGCTGTAATATTCGCGGCCGTCGCAGAGGTCGTCGACATAGTGGTACTACACGCAGTCGTCGTACCATAAGACACTGTATAGTCTCTGGCGCCGGCCGCGGCACTCCACGAGATCGAGACCGTATCTTTAACTTTGCTACCACTGATCGGCGAGGCACCGCCGATAGCAAATGATCCGGGATTAACCGTCACGTTCTGAGTCTGGGCAGCCAGCACCGCGTTACCACTTGGAGTCGATGTCGCCATCAACGTAATCGTCGAAGTATTGGCCTGGGTATCCTTGTAGTAGAAGGTATCATTTGCAACGCCAGCCAGGAGACTGCGATTCGTAATCGCACCTGACGAGCAGCCTGAGTCTGTGTGGAACGTACCAGCCCCACTCGACTTCGACAGGTAAACCGTTGATGCCGACGTTGGCGTCGAATCGTTTGTCCATTTATCCTGGAACTTGTAACTTAGGGTTGCGCAGGTGCTTCCAGCAGAGCCAACAGCATTGATGGTCGGTGCCGATGATGTATAAGCGAATCGTTTCGCTGGACCTGGGTTGATGGTGGCGTTGATTGTAACGCTCCATGAGCCACTGATCGCTGTGATGGTGGCCGCGTTTGATGCTACAGCAGTCCTGTTTGAGTACCACACTTGAACTGTCGATGCATTTGCCAGCATGGTCGCATTGCGATTACCTGCACTGCCAGCAAGTGACGTCGTGTGGAATGTTCCAGTATTAACTGTGGTTCCGCTACCACCCGCTTGGGCATTCGTACACTCTGTCTGGCTTGCATAGAATTCACCATTTCCGCCAGACGAGGTGAATGCAATGGTTGTATTGGCCAATACGGGAGCCGGGTTATCCCAGCGGTCCAGGCTCTGCACCTGAATAGCCTGACAGGTCTCCGTGTCTTGACTGAAGTTATTTGCAGGAGTTGGCGCAATATAAACAAGCTTATTGATTGAACCCACCGTGGTCGTCACTGTACCGCTCGTATCGGCGATACAGCCCGCCGTTAGACCCGTACAGGTTGCCGTAAATGTACCGGTTCCCGCTGTCCGTGGCTGCATTTGGGTGAAGTTACTCGAGGCCGGATCAAAAATGGTATACACGAGAGAATACAGCACTCCCGTACCAGACCAGTCAACTGCAAACGTATTGCCCTTATAGTTTCCATACGCATCGAACATGTGAGCAAAGAGGTTCCTGCTGTTGTCGACGCTCATGGTAAACGCAGTCCCACCCAACTGAGCGCCAGCACTATAGCCAGCAGTTGATGTGACCTTGACATAGCCATGACTAGCATTTGGCTGCGTTGTAAAATTGAGTGTTGTCGACAGAGCCGACCCCGACAAGGTATTGGTATTGGAACCAGATACCGTTAATGTCGACACTTCCTGAGGAGACAGGGCCGTCAAATTAGAGCGGTATAGAACAAAAGGAGTACCGGATGTGCTGTATGCACCAATACTGAAGGTACGGCTTTGTGTCGCGTAGGGAGGAGGCGACAAAACAGACGCCGTCTTAGGATTGGCAATGCTGGAACTCGCACCAGCCGTCCAGCTATAAGTCAACGTATCGCTTGGCCACGAGGTAGCAATGTTATCGAACTGATCACGCGCGGTAACCGTGACATCAAATGGCACACCGGCCTGTGGGGACGTGGTTGCCGTCGTAATCGAGTATTTGTTTGGCTTACCATGGGATACCATCGAGCTGTAGCCGCTAATCGTTTTCCTGGTTCCTAAAGGCCCGGTACCGCCGTTACCTGAAGCAGCGACCGTGTAATTATCCCGAACGTCGAAAGTTAAAAATTCAACCTTCTTGAACGTGACGGTCAAATTGCTTGCACGTCCGCCACTGAAAGTAAGAGAGTTTGCCGCCGCAGGATTCTGATTGTTTGGATACGTCGTCGTCGCACCATTTGGTGCAGCTGTATGCGCCGACCATGTATAAGATTGATTATTTAAGTCAGTATCGATACCGGTAGCTATGTTGTTACCATAGTCATATGCCACGAGATTGAACGTGTCAGCCACGCCGGCCTCATTGATAGGGCTAAAGTTTTCTAGTGCATAGTAGTAAACCATGTCCTTATGCGCTGAATAGTTGTGGAAGGTCTGCGTATAGTACCCTGCATGGGTATGCCCTTTCACCTCGTACTCAATCACATGGTTACCACTGCGGTGGAACATGTTGGACATCGTCGTACCACCAGATTGATTGGTGTCAACTGAGAAAATTTTGTTTGTCACGAGCAAGGTCACAGGATTCTGCTCGAGGAAACCAGCATTTGTCGCTGTACCGGAAACATACTTAGGCTCTACTGTGGATGATGACTGTCCCGACGCCTTAGGGTTGCGATACTGATCATAGGCCTGGATCACCAGGTTGAACTTATCCGACGCTGACGCCACTACTGGGGCTGGTGAGCCAGCTGCGCCCGTACAATTAGTAGTAGGATTAGAAACCTTGGTGCAAGTAATCGAATACTTCAGAGTGGTGCCTGGCGCCACTGTGGTTGCGTTGGTTGTATTTGCCGACTGCAATACTGGGGACTGATCGTCCTTGATATTCAAGTAAAGATTTGACTCAGCCTTGGTAAATCTCAAGGTTGCCAAAGACGTACCAGCTGCAAAAGATAGCTTTGGACCAGCTAAGGTTGGAGCCGAGGAGTCGGGGGCAAGATGAGCCGTCGACATCGCCAAGCCCGCGCCGTCAATCCATGTGAAGTTAAGATTACTCAAATCCGCATCAGCACCAACGACTGTTGCATTGGCACTATCGCGAGCAAACACCTGCACCACAAAGTCCTGACCTGCCACCACGTTGTTCGGAGCGGTTACAACGTAGTTTTTAACAGTCTTGCGGGAGCCTTCCGCGTACAATAGCGTGGAAACCGGTGCTGGAAGAATGGATTTTGTTCCATCCGTCACTTTCACATAGAAACTTGATCCACCGAAGTCGACGGCTAAATTGTTAACTGTGACGCTGTTCGCCCCACTTAGACTCTTAGAGAGGCACGATGCATCATTGCCAGGAGCCTCGCAAATCAATTGACGCGATATCGCCGTAGAAGCGTCGGCCGCGACTAAACTAAGAGTCAGACTCTTCGTGACGCTGATATCATTACCATGCACGTCTCGGGCTTTGACGGTGATGTTGAATCGATTCCCACCAGCACTAGCGAGAACATTCGTCGTGCCTGGGTCCGCCCAGCCGCGGGTACTATTTGGCTGAGGAGTATTGGCCACGCCCGATGCGATCGAGGCATAGTGATGCAACGCGCCGGCTGTTACGGTGAATCGGTCAAGGCCTTGACCAGAAATCATTCTACCGCTCTGCATGTTGTCCTGGTAAGAAAGCTGCACGATTGAGTTCGATATGTATGACCCAGCGCTCTTCACTTTCGCGTAAATATTTGCACAACCAGACGTAAACTGGATGGTCTTAAATCCAAACCCAAATAACTTACCTGACGTCTCAAAATCCGCACCAGTCCCTGTCGAGAAATCAACAGTGCGGCCTTCGGCATTCGCCTGAATTCCAAGAGACGTAAAGTTAATAGACAGAGCGGCATTAGGATCGGTGATAACCACATCGTCACTTGTCGTCACCGTGCCTTTATCGTCAATCACCTGCTCAGTAATCACACTTTGACCGGAGTCTACCATACAAATCTTAACCGGAATTTCATCACCAGCATTGAGGGCTGTGATTGGAGAAAACGGCAAGCTTGTTGATGAGACATCAAATCGAGCCAGCGGCGAAGCTTTGATTGTGATTAGATCGCTGACGCCAGTAATTCCGTCCTTAACTGCTTGAATCTTAAACGAGCCAGCACGCTTTGGACGCCAAAGGAGATAGTTTTCAAGGTTAAAAGGCACCTCGAGCAACCCACTTCGCGAGGCATTAACAAAAGAAAACACATTTCCTTTATCACAGTTACCAATATTACCGAGAATGTCAAAGTTACAAGCGTATGTGAAGATGTCACGATTTAGATCCGGCAGCAAAGGATACACCTGCCCGCGAGCTGGATCAGAATCAAAGATCGCTGGGAAGTTCGATGTTGTATATGGAAGAGATGCTTGACTCTGTCCAGCCATCACTTTAGTCACAACCGATGGGCCAGTAGCCGTTGTAATGTCTAGTGTTTGACTGATAACCTGTACACCAGTGGTTGGACAATTGCCGGACGTCTGACACCAAGCGATAGAAGCATTGTCAACCATTTTTAAATTCAATGTATTTTTTACATTTGCGAGCGGAAGTCGCGATCTTTCGGCCTCAAGAATATTCGATATAGTATTTGTGGCGGGGTACCTATTAGGCACCAAAGGAATGGTTCTTGAGATAGCCGTAGCCTCAGAATTGTGAACCCCCCCAGTGTCACCGACAAACGTTGGCTGAGTGCCATCTGGGGCATTACCAGGGGTTGCTGACCAATAAAGTTTGAGAGTTCTACTTACCGGATAATACTTGCCATCTCCTGTTTCATTACCAAATTGATCAACCAGGGTCACAATAAAACCAAAGTAACTGAGGGCCGTGGAATTTGCATCGCCCGTGCGGGTTATATTCAAACGGTGGCCCACACCCGGAACACCATACATAAATAAGGCGCCACTGGTCTCGGGATTATTGACCTGAAGATGGTGTTGACCTGCAGTCCTTGCCAATGGCTCATTATAAACGTTGATAGATGCTGAGCCGAGAGCACCGGGGGTGCCCTTCACGACCTGAACAGCCGGCAAAGTTGCGGATGACACTCCAAATCCGTCGGCAGAGCCAGGCTTAATATAGTTGTGGGCGTAATCGTGCGTGTGCCAATAAAAGGTCTGTTTGCCGCATAGACCGCCAAATTGAGCCGATGGTATCGTCGGAACAATACATTGATCGGTTACGCCAATCTCTAGTTGAACAAAAAACGGATCTGATACGACAAATTCTGGGTTAAAAACATTGTCGGCCTTGACGGCGTGCAAGTGACTAATACCATTCCTGTAGCTCGTAAAATAATCTTGGTGCGTATGCGCGGTCGCAACACTTCCAATGGTTGCATTGTTTGGACCAACAAATCGAACTCCTGCACCGCGAGAGACCATTAACGGATGGTTTTGGCCGTCGATGGTTTTAGCGGGGAGTTCGACCTGAAGATATCGGTCTGTGCTCGGATTCTGAGTGTTATAGTTCGACGCTGTTTGACCAACGAATAGACACACGTCACCCGGCATGACAAGCTCTCCGGACGCAATGGACACATTGCCGTACCACCAATCTTTCAACGAATTTCCATTACCTGAAGCATCAGTAGAGTTATTGAAACCTCCACCTTCAGCGGCAGTTGCATTAGCAATTTTGAATGCGGGAGTATAAGGGCCCGGGAGATCTGGCTTATTATGGTTTATGTAGTAGCCACTCGATTGTTGCCCCAACTGCATAGACGTCAGGAAGCTAAAATCTCCCGCCTTATCGTCAGCCATACCAGAGGGGCTTGACGCGTCTGGCTTAATCAGCTTGAGGGCCGCTTTTGCGACTGTAGAGTAGCTTTCGATCTGGTTATGCTTGCGATCATGCAAGAATACGCGCACTTTGTTACACTCACCAGCAGCTACATTCGCATTATTGCGCGCCGGATTGGTCGTGCTAGACAAAACAACCTCAGTATGCTCTACAAGTCCGGCTCGCAAATCGATGTAAGGCGATGGCCATCCAATCAGTCCACTGTTCGTCGCAGACTTAACGACAGCATATCCAGTCCCGACGCGATTTTGCGGAACAAACACGGTTGTATAAAGAGTCGTGCTGCGATTTGCACCAATGTCAATAGAACTTGATTCGCTCGCTGGATCATAAAACTTCTTGGCGGTCGGCAACAGTCCATCACTTGGATTTGAATTCGCTACGAACATATTAGACACAGGATAAGCGGTCGCCGTCCACTCACCCGTTTGATCGTTAAAATAAGTTGAATAAACGCGGTCCGTGGAAATAAACCCATCGTAAACCAATTGATCATACGCTGCTGCGTCCCGGATAAAATTACCAGCCACGTCCGTAATCGCTATACCGAAAGGAACTTCCTGGTCCGCCGTCATGGTGTAGCCCGCTGGCAATGATAACGGTGTTTGAACAACAGCGCTCACACACGACGGATTCACCGGAGACACTGGGCACGGACCACCCTTTTTGTTCGCAAAGAATATTCTCTTCTCTGTACCAATCGCCGCAGGAACCAGCTTCGCCCATGCACCGGTGATCTCACCAGCTGGCGTCAGCTGCTCCACTGAAATAGACGCTGATGCACGAACATCAGTTAATTTGTAGGTCGATGGCAGAACGCATAGACCACTGGCAAAGGTGCATGACAGTGTTCCGTTTGGCAATGCGGGCGTCAAGCCGGCCCAACTTGGAGCCGCCGAACTGACCACGTCAAAGGATTTCGCGCCTGTATATGTGGGAACAACTGTGTTGGTTGCATCAAGCGCCTGCAACTGGATCTTGAACTCAAGTCCAGCCATAATGGGCGGTGTCAAAACTGAATTGTCTGTTGCATTCAGGAAGGCTAGGCCGAATTTGATCGCCGCACCTGAAGTAAATTGTAAGGCAGGACTTAGGGCTGCTTTCACGTTGGCTAGAGGCTGCTGAGCGACTGTGTCATAGGGGATCGCTAAAATGCGTCCATATCCCGCAACACCAACAGACTGCAACTTACTTGATGTTCCAAGCTTGTTTGACAGGCCGCGGTTAAACCCGCAGAACACTTCGTTTTTGTCGGCCGTGATTGGCTGATTCGAGCGATCAGTGTTCGGTGCTGGACAGGTTGTGCCATCGTTGTAGCTTGATGGATTAGCTGCACCAAGCACTGTCAAAGCCGCGGTAAGTCCAGAGCTTGTTGAAGTTGCTGCAGAGGTGTCATCAAACGAATCCCTGACACCCCAGAATTTAGCCTGAACTTCTCCTGTATAGTTTGCGCCCGCATCATAGCCAGCAACAAAGAAGTCATAGCGCTGGTCGTTACTGAGCGACAAATCCGCTCCCGTCTTATCTTTCCAATTTGTACCAAATCCACCGGCAGCTTCACGCAGGATTGTCTGAGTCACATCACCGTTAACAATCGAAACGGGTTTAGGAGCGCGCATAACCAGATTTGCATTAGATGCAGAGACGAAGTTAATCTTTGGCTGACTTTCACCAATTTGCAGGTTTGGCACCTTACGGACGCGGAATGTACCGACCGTCGTTGCAACACCATTTGTAAAGGCGAGAGGCGTTGTGACATGGTCGATCGTCGTGACATCACTAGCCAGTACCGACAGGCCGGTTTGCAAAATCGGTGAGTAAACAGGACCGATTGTCAATGACATCGGCAATGAACCGTTAAATTCGTTACATTGATTATACTTGGCGTCAAACACCGTGACCACGGACTTGAAATCCGACGCCGCTTTTTCACTGCCGATTGTTGAATAGTTCTGGGAAACGGCTTCGATAATCTTCGGAGCACCGGCCTTCGCTGTCATCGTCACGCTACCAGTAAAGGACTGTTTTCCAGAGCCATCGACATTAGGACAGTTGGTTGGGCTTGCTGCACAGAATGACATCGCCGCTTTATCTTCCAATAGGAAGTTCAGTGTTGCGACCTCGTTCGCCTTTGCGATACGCGTGTAATCACCTGATTGGGAGTTACTCAAACTAATCTGTAAATTTTGAGACCCAGACAACGTGATGGTTCTGGCCACAGGTGATGCTGCTACATAATCTCCACCGCCTTCCCCAGCCGTCACAGGCTCAATTCCATCTGGTGATGGAGAGATCGCTGAAGACCAGTAAATCTTCAAATTTCGTTCAACTGGGTAATACTGATAATTACCGGTCAAGTTGTTGTATTGGTCCTCAAGACGAATATCAAATCCAGAGCTCGTATCGGTGGTAAGAGGTGTCGCGCCAGTACGTGTGACAACCATATGATGACCTGGCCCTGGAATGCCGCTAAAGTAGAAGACTGAGCCCGGTTTTTGCGCCGCTGCTAGCTCATTGTTTGTAGCCGTGACTGCATGATCGCCTGCGGTGCGACTTAAGGAGCTGGAGTAGAGGTCAACGGTTCCAAACCCACTGGATGATCCAACAGTGAATTCCGTTGATGGTAAGCTTGCAGACGATGAAATTCCGAATCCTAATGGGTTACCTGGTCGCAGATAGTTGTGAGCCTCGTCATGAGTATGCCAGTAGATCTTCTGGGTACCGCAAATGGACAACGGACATGCCTGTGACACACCCATTGCCACTCTGTTGCTCGCGCTATTGACGTTTGCCACCAAGTTCGGTGTCGCAGCACTGGATGCAAAGGCTGGGTGCAAGTGATGAATAGTTCCACGCTTAATGATCAATTTGTCAGACGTATGGGCATGTGGAGTGGCGCGACTTACGATATCGCCCAATGGACCCGTAAATGTCAGACCCGAACCGCGAGACGCTATAGCAGGCTGTTGTGTACCAATAGCCTTCAAGTCAACCTGCAAGAATCTCCAGTCTTGAGGGTTGCCCGAACTAAATGTATCTGTATTTTGACCAGAGTAGAGGCATAACTGTCCAGGAACGTCGATGACACCGCCAGAGGTCAACATCAACTTGGAATACCAATCCTTGATCGGCAGACCAGAGCCGGACCCATCATCGTATGCGTAGCCACCACCATCGCTAGCAACTGCTCCAGGGATCACAAAGGATGGACTGTATGGACCTGGATAATCAGGCTTGTTGTGATTTAGGTAATAATCACGTGACTGCATGCCTTCTGCCATAGCTGTGATGAAATCGAAATCCATTGCTTTTAAGTCTGCAACACCGGATGGATTCGCATTATTTGCTTTAATGAGTTTTAAAGCGACGATGTTTGAGCTTGGATAATTGCTCACCAAATTGTGCTTGCGGTCGTGGAGGAAAATCTTGACCTTATTACACACTCCAGCCGTAATGTTTGAATTATTTACCGTAGCATCTGACGCATTATAAACTTTTGTCTCAACGTGTTCGACCAAACCCGGCACGATTTGGAACCACGGTGAAGGCCAGCTAATCCATGCTGGATTGTTTTGCGAACGAACCACTGCATATCCCTGTCCCACGCGATTTTGCGGCACATAAACCGCTGTATAGAGAAACGGTGTTGCCTTGAATGCTGAGGTTTCGATGATTGATGCATCAGTGGCATCTTTCGGATTGTAGAATTTCTTAGGCGTAGCCAACAAGCCTGCCGCTGGTGATGCGTTCGCAACAAACAAATCATCCACAGCATAGGAGTATCCCGAAGCCCAGTTTCCGATTTCTTGATCGTAAATTCCCTCAAGGCTATTGCTGCTGTTGCTAAATCCTTCAAAAATCAGCTGATCGTTCGTGATATCAGCATTGCGCAGATAGTTTCCAGCAATGTCGGTTACGGCTACTGCAAGAGCGATTTCCTCGGTAGCTTTCTTTTCCCCAAATCCAGTCGGACGTTTTGTGGCCGTCTCTACAACAGCCCCTTGTGTCGGTCCACCTATCTTACTTGCAAAGAACAGGCGCGCCGCCACCGTATCTGCAACGACATCAAATATTTGATTATTCGACGACAACCCGCCCTCACCAGGCAGCACAACTGCCATGGTAGGTTCCGATAAGGCGTCGGTGAAATAATAGTCGTTTGGAAGTGAACAGACACCCTCATTGAATGTACACGTGAAGGTTCCGTTGGGCACGCTTGCTTTGACATAGCCCCAGCTGCGCTCTGCTGCAGTTGTAAACGTCAAACTTCGAGCACCTGAATAAGTACGAGAGTCTACCCCTGCATCATCAACAGCATGGACAAACACCTTAAATGTCTTACCTGCGGTGACGGCAGCTGGTATAGTTGTGATACCGTTCGACTCACGAAGCTCAATAACAAATCTCGTTGCAATACCTGAAAGGAAAGAAATCTCGGGAGACAGTGCCGTGCTAATCGCAATTGAATCAGGAATTGCCAACACGCGACCAGTGCCAGAGATACCAGCTGACTTCAAGATTGTGCTTGCTCCTGCTTTAGTCTGCAAGCTTCTATGAGTTCCGCAATATAACCGGTTACCCACAGGCTGATTCGTTGGTCCAACGTCAGGCACTGGACAATCCTGTGCTGTTGCGTAAGAAGACGTCTCAGCCCTTAAAAGATCAATCGCTGCTGTCAGTCCAGATCCGGCTGCGTCTGCATCATTGAAGGACGATCTGACACCCCAGAACTTCGATGGAATATCGGCTGTGTAGTTAGCACCCGCATCGTATCCTGCGACAAAAAACGAATACTGCTGGTCATTGGATAGCTCTTGAGGCGACGTTAAAGACTTCCAAATGGTTCCTTTTCCACCGGCCTCCTGACGGAGTAATGACTGCGACGTTGGGCCTGGGACAATCGTTAACTGTATTGGTTTGCGCATATTGAGAGCGCCGTCTGTATCACTAACCAACATAATCTTCGGATGAAGTTCAGCTGGGCCTGCTGTCACATCAGGAACTTTAGAGACCACAAAAGATCCTGGGGTCGTACCCGTTCCGTTCGTGATAGTCATGCCCGTCGATGTATAATCCAAGGTCTTAACGATCGTAACGGAATTTGTTACGCCTACAGGCGGAGCTGGCGTGTAGGTGTTATCCAACTCAAGCTTAACTTTAATCGTTCCTGAGAAACTATTGACTGGATTGTATTTGTCGTCGAATAAGCTGACAAGCCCCTTAAATGGCACTGTCGCCTGCTCAACCATTACCGTGCCAACGGCGTGCTCTGGCTTGACTTCGATGACTGCGGGCACACCGTGCAGCGCGGTCAGATTCAATGTTGCACTCACCGACTGAACACCAGATCCCGCTGGCGAGGCACATGCATTTGCCAAACCACAGATTGGCATCGTAGATGTGTCTGTTAGCTTGAATGTGATACTTACTGCCTCATCTGACTTGACAATCTTTGTGTGATCACTCGCCATGGTTGGACTTAGAGTATAATCAAAGTCGCTACTACCTGTAAGAGCGACCAACCTCTTCGCTGCATTCGCCACGGTCGTGCGGTTCGTTCCAGCAAAACCCATCAACGTAGGAACCGTTCCATCTGGCGAGTTACTTGGAGATACTGACTCATTGGTCTTTGTCCAGTACAATGCCAACTCGCGGTCAGCTGGGTAATAATCCTTGTTCCCGGTGATGTTGCCATACTGATCACGAAGCTTGACCGTAAAGCCGATTGAGTCGTCTGTCGTGAAATTTGGCTTAGCAGGATCAACGATCCTTGCCACATCCAAAGTTTTGCCCGGACCTGGAATTCCGGTGAAATACAAGGCACTCGTTCCCATGGCCACCTGGTCATTGGCGATGGTAACACTCTGAGTACCCGACGTGCGAATGGACGCATCATAGATTTTTGTCGCCAGAGAACGCAGTGTTGTAGTGTTATTCGTAACTTGTGTAATCTGTCCAGATGGCAGCGAGCTATTTAAAGTAATTCCGGACGCCGATCCTGGAGAAATGTAGTTATGAGCGGAGTCGTGTGTATGCCAGTAAACAGTTTGGATGCCGCAACGGCCAATTCCTGTGTGACAAACGTTTTCAACACCAATTTTGACAGGAGCCTTTTGAGCATCGTTATAGTTTGCGACGAGATCAGGCGTCATCATGTCGTTATCAGTAAATGTCGCATGCAAGTGGTGTTTTGCACCACGAAGAATCGTAAACTTATCACCATGGCTATGCGCTGTCGCAACACTGCCGCGGTCCGCATTTCCTGGACCCTTATAGACAATGCCTGCACCACGGGACGTCAGTGCTGGGAAGTTACCGGCGGTAAATGCATTACTTGGCAGGTCAACCTGAAGAATCCGCTGCGTCGATGGATTTAGCTGCGGCTGATTGGCCGCTGTCTGGCCCGAATAGAGACAAACTGAGCCAGGCATGACGATCTCACCAGCAGATGCCGCCACTTGACCAGACCACCAGTCTTTGATCTCTAGACCCGTGAATGCAGGATGTGTGAATATGAAATTACCACCGGAATTGGCGGCAGCACCGACAATCTTAAACGCGGAGTTGAAAGGACCTGGGATTTCCGGAGCGTTACGTGTTTTGTAATAGTCACGAGCAGCATCATCACCCGATTGCATGGTCGAGATATACGAGAAATCACCGGCATAGGGGTCATCCATGCCCGTTGGATTCGCCGCGTCTATTTTGAAAAGTTTCAATCCAACTTGTGTGGTGCCGGTATAATCAGTTCGCAAGTTATGCTTTTTATCATGCACGAACACACGCACTTTGTTACATTCGCCAGCAACAACGTTACCGTTATTGCGGGCCGCATTGTTTGGATCAAATAAAACCGTCTCAACGTGCTCAATAGCACCCGCAGTCACTGTTATCAAAGGAGATGGCCAGGTTTTGAGAGTTCCTGACTTCACGACAGCGAAACCGCTGCCGATTCTATTTTGAGGGACATAAACTGTATTGTACGCTCCAGTGACCTTAAATGCAGCAGTTGCTATCGATGCCCCCTCGGTCGACGGATCGTAAAACTTCTTGGCCGTTGGCAAGAGACCAGAAAGTGGACTTGAATTAGCCACAAAAAGATCACTCACAGTGTATGGCGTCAACCAATCTCCGGTTGCAGCGTCGAATAGACCTGAAAGATTACTGGATGACGCACTCAAGCCCTCATAGACAAGGTTGTCGTCCGATGTTGCTTCTCCGATATAGTTACCACCAGCGTCTGTAATGACGACGACGAATGCTTTCTCCTGATCCGCTGTTAAGGAAATACCACCAGGCACGGTGCCAGGCGTTTGAACTTTAGCTCCTGCGTTCGGACCACCATTCTTATCCGCAAAATAAATTCGTGCGGCAGCCGACGCAGTGGCAGGAACTGCTGTCGAGGCAGAAGGAATCGTGGTTGTGGGGCTAGTCTGGGTCACCCGCACCGTTGCATCGTTCACGACGGGGGTTACGGTTGTATTTTTTATAGTCGTAACGACATAACTGCCTGGCAGCGTACAAACACCACTTGCGAATGTACAACTAAGAGATCCAGTTGGCAGCGTCGGTGAAAGTTGACCAAAACTCTGCGGTCCAGAGGATTCGACATTGAATGTCTTCGAACCCGTATAAGTCACAGCAATGGTCTCTGTGCTATCGCGCGCCTGAATGCGAATATTAAACGGCGTACCGGCTGGAATTCCACTTGCATAAATTGAATCTGTCGTCGCATCGCGGAACTCAAAGGTGAAATGATCAGCGGCACCAGCCTCAAAGCTCATCAATGGAGACAGCGTGGCTTTCGCGCCACTATTAGGAATAGCGATGATTTTACCCGGGCCAAAGTTTCCTACTGACTTGAACTGGGACATAGTACCGGTGCTTGTCAACAATCCACGATGGATGCCACAGAAAATCGTCGCAAACAGAGCCGCAGGCTCGCCAGGATCGGGGCATTCTTCAGGCGTTAAATAATTTCCTGGTACTTTTCCGCTCAGCAACGTGACCGCAGCATTGAAGCCCGACCCGACTGGGTCATTGTCATCGAGATTTTGATTCACACCAAAGAATTTACCCTCGACATCTTGTTTGAAGTTTGCAGCTGCGTCGTAGCCGGCCAAATACCAACGGTAGTTCGCGTCATTGTTAATTGTTATCTGTCCCAAATCTTTCAGGATTGATCCCTGACCACTCCCTGCGTCTCGCAGGACCGTCTGTGTCACTGGACCTGGAACGATGGTCACTATTGTTGGATTTCTTAGGGTTAGGCCTGCCGACACGTTTCCAAGAACAATCTTCGGATGCTGTTCGCCTGCACCAGCATTAGGAACTTTAAGAACCGTGAACTCTTGTGTGGTTGTACCCTGGCCGCCTGCAATTGTGATCGGCGTACCGGTGTGATCAAGCTCAGAATTAGCCGTGGCAGTAACGCTAAGACCCGTTGGAGGTACAGGTGTGTAAATCTGGTCGAGCTTAATCTTCACGCTAAGCGGATCATTGTAGGCGTCTGCTAAATTGTACTTCTCATCAAATAGGGCCACCTTAACTTTGAATGGAACTGTCGCCTCCTCGATGGCAATTGCTCCATTGATATGCTCGGGCTTCAGCTCGACCACACTTGGCACACCGTGCTTAGCCGTTAGCGCGATCGATGTGGACACTGCCATCACTCCACCACTTGGAGCCGATGGACATGCGTTAGCCGTTGAACACAGAGTGACGGCTGCCGAATCGGTCAACTTGAAGTTCAAAGTGACTGGCTCATTTGTTTTCGCCAACTGCGTTGCATCACCGGCAACGGTGCCGCTGAGAGTGTAATCAAACTCAAATCCCGGATCCAACGCGACAGACTTCATCACGGCATTTGAGAGTCCTGCGCGGTTACCGCCAACTTGCCCCAGCAATGTTGGCTTTGAACCGTCTGGAGAATTTGAAGGGTTTGCCGTCCAATAAGCGGCGATCGTGCGATCAACAGGGTAGTACTCTTTGTTACCAGTGATATTGCCGTATGCATCAAGCAACTCAAGTTTAAAGCCAATCTTCTCATCAGTGGTGAAGTTCGGCATCGAACCACCAACACGAGTCACCCTTAAGCTTGCGCCGGGTCCCGGAATACCTTTAATGTGCACGGTTCCAGGATTTGCAGTCGTTGCAGTGTTGCGCGCGGTAATCGAGTGACTTCCAGCCGTGTGAGCTCCGCTTGTATTGTAATAAATCTCTGAATAGGGAGAACCACCGCCATTGGTTATACTTCTGAATTCTGCTGCAGGAAGAGTGCCAGGAGAGGACGTAAAGCCCAAATCCGAGGTTGCTCCAAAATAGTTGTGCGCAATATCGTGCGTATGCCAGTAGACCTTTTGGAGACCGCATTTGCCGATTGAAGCAACGCATGGATCGGTCACACCAATTTTCAGAGGATTTTTTGCGGCATCATTGTGACTATCAACAAGCACCGCACTGACTGCATTGTCCACGAACGTCGCGTGTAAGTGGTGGGCAGACGTGCGTTTATAGACTGTGAATTTGTCTTGATGCAGCACATGGGCGGTGGCGGTACTACCGACAGTCGCGCCATTCTTACCAACGAACGTAACGCCCGGTCCGCGAGATACTAGAGCCCGGAAGTTAACACTACCCATGGTGTTTGCTGGCAAATCAACCTGAAGGAATCGCTCAGCAAACGGCTCAGCAGCAACATAGTTAGCAGCGGTTTGGCCGTCGTATAAACAAACCGAGCCAGGAACAGCAAATTCGCCAGAGGCGACTGTTACATCACCCGACCACCAGTCTTTGATCGGTAGACTTATGAAATTTGGATGCGTGAAGATAAAGTTACCACCCGAGCTCGCTACAGCATTCGGAATATCAAATGCCGGGCTGTATGGTCCAGGTAGCTCAGGTGCGTTGTGGGTTGCATAGTAGTCGCGCGCAGCAGCGTCGCCAGCTTGCATCGCCGTGATCGCCGCAAAGTCACCAGCCTGTGCGTCAGCCACACCTGGCTTCATTAACTTGAGAGCCACTTTCGTAAGGCCCGAGTAATTTGTAAGGATGTTATGTTTGCGGTCGTGAATAATTACTTTTACTTTATTACACTCGCCAGCAAGGACGTTGGCGTTGTTTCGCGTCGCATCTGTGGCGCTGTAAAGAACGGTCTCGGTATGCTCAATCGCACCCGGGGTGACCGTGATCCGCGGTGATGGCCAAGAAATCAGTGAATTAGATTTTACTACAGCGTACCCGCTACCTAGGCGATTCTGTGGTACGTACACCGCATCATACAGCGCACCATCTTGCAACGCTGTTGTTTGGATGGCAGGCAAATCAGCAGCGTCACTCGGGTTGTAGAACTTTTTAGGGGTCGGCACAGCACCATTGGCCGTTGATGGGTCTGCGATAAACAAGTCACTGGCCGTATAGGTACCGGTCCACTGACCTTGAATACTATCGAAGAGGGACGCGATGTTAGCTGTATCAGATTTATACCCTTCAATGCGTACGAAATCAGCCGCTGTTGCCGCGCGGAGATAGTTACCACCAATGTCCGTAACAGCGAGGGCGAAGCCCTTCTCCTCATCAGCTGTAATGGTATATCCTGCCGGAACCGTGTCTGGCGTGAGGACGGTTGCACCATCTGCAGGAGCCCCTAGCTTACTTACAAAATAAATTCGAGCGGGATCACTCCTCTGTGTGAATATGTCAAAGGACCAGTCTCCCGGAACACCGCCCGCCGTGGATTCAGCAACGGTGATCGTTTCCTTTTGATCAAAGTTAGCCACTTTATAACCAACACCGGCAGCCGGACCAGGAATCTCACATACACCGGCGGCAAATGTACAGGTCTTCAAACCATTGGGGAGAAAAGCTTTGATTTTACCCCAGCTTGCTACTGGCGTATTTGAAAAATTGAGAACTTTGATTCCATTATAGCTAACAGCATCAGCGTTGTTTGAATCCTTCGCATGGACAATAATCCTAAATTGCAGACCAGCAGGAATCGGAGACGACAACGCCTCACCCGTCATCTTCTTATACTCAAGAGTGAAATGAGTCGGCATACCCGTAAAGTCAAAAATTGGTGAGAGTGCAACTGCGATTGAACTTGTCGTAGGAATCGCAAGCAAACGCCCTGGGCCCTTGTCACCAATCGATACGAATTCAGCCGAGTCGCCTTCGAAATTAATCAAACTTCGGTGCACACCGCAGAACAACTGATTACTTAGCGGCTGGTTGGTTGGGTTCGAAGCTGAGTCAGGGTCAGGGCATTGAGCCAGAGGGCCATAATATGCAGGACCGTTTGTATTACCACGCAATGACTGTGCAAAAATATTTAAGTTGGATAGCCCTGCGGAGTCGTCATTGAATGATGGGGCAATACCCCAGAATTTTGCGGGGACATCCGCATTGTAGTTACCTGCAGCGTCAAATCCAGCAACATAGAAACGATAGTTCGTGCTCGGAGAGATCGCTAGTCGATCACTGTTCGCAATCGACTTCAAGATGTTGCCACCATTGCGAGCAGCATTACGCAGAACGGTCTGAGTGATAGGACCTGGTACAATCGTCACGCGCGTCGGGTTGAGTAGTGTGTAGCCGGCCGTCACATCACCCAACAATATCTGTGGGTGAACTTCGTTCTGAGCTGCATTCGGAACTTTCTTCACAGTGAATTGTCCCCCGGACAATCCATATCCATTGGATATTGTCATCGGTATCGCAGAGTGATCGATGACATCGACGAGTGAGCTGGTATCCGTGATTCCAGTGACAGACGTGAGGTTTGGCTGGTAAACTGGGTCTAACTTGAATTTGATCGCAAGACTACCCGAGTATGTCGTTGCAGGGTTATATTTCGCATCAAACACATTTACATGAACTTTGAACGGGACTGTGGCTTGCTCTTCAAACTTGCTTCCGACCCTATTCTCCGGTTGAACTTCGATAACCTTGGGCACACCGTGACCCGCATTTAGATTCAGAGATTTTGTAAAGCTCTGTGGACCCGGGTTGTCATCAAGCTTAAAGTTTAAAGTCAGATTTTCTCCGGCCTTGGCGATTTTGGTCCAATCGGTAGATAACGTTGGACTAAGAGACAGCTCCATCAATTGACCCGTGGTCAGCACAATATTTCGCGTCACTGGCGAGCTGATGGTGTGCACGCCGCCAACCTCGCCAACCAGAACAGGGGTTACACCGCCAGGCGAGTTTTGCGGATTGGTCGTCCAATAAGCCGAAAGTCTGCGATCGACAGAGTAATACGTTTTATCACCAGTTACGTTCTCAAACTCGTCGTAAAGCTTGATATCAAATCCCAGAGAGTGATCTGTAGTCAATGTCTCGCCTTGTGGGACACCGGTCATGACAGCATCAATGTGATGGCCGGCACCAGCAATACCCTCAAAGTAAAATTTATTTTCTTTAGCACCGAGGGCTGCATTTTTGACTGTCACATCATGCAGACCTGACTTTCTGGATGCGCCACTATAGATGACCGTCGAGGGTGAACCAAGCACCCCAGGGGCACCCGTAGCCGCTTGTCCTGCGGGGAGACTAGTCGTTAGATTTAAAGTCCCAGCTGCGGGTCCAATTAAGTTATGGGCCTCGTCGTGACTGTGCCAGTATAGGGTCTGCGATCCGCAAATACCACCAGCTGTTGTAATTGACGCAGCACATGACTGATCAACACCAATCTTGACGCGGTGGTTGGTCGCATTGTTGTGACTATCGACCAGCTTTGGATCAGCTACATCGTCCTGGAAAGCAGCGTGCAGGTGATCTATAGCCTTTCTGAACACCTTGAATGTATCGCCGTTGTTATGCGTGTGGGCCGTCGCAGAACTTCCCATCTGCACATTACCAGCACCCGTGAAGGTCACACCTGCACCACGAGAAACCAGTTTTGAAAACGCTACCCCGTTAAGCGTCACAGCAGGTAGTTCAACCTGAAGGACCCGTTCGGTAAATGGAGAAACAGCCCCTGCTGCGTAGCTAGACTGGCCAGAGTACAAACAAACATCTCCCGGCAATTGGAGTTCACCTTCCACCACCTGGGTAGCCCCAGTCCAGAAGTCTTTTATCGGTAAAGACGTAAATGACGGATGATTGAAGATAAAGTTACCGCCCGACGATGGGTCAGGATCGACGACGCTAAAGGCGCTATTGTATGGACCAGGAACCTCAGATTTGTTCTGGTCTGCATATAGATCACGAGCCGCAGAGGTGCTCTGCTTCAGACCGTAAATAAAATCAATGTCTCCACCTTTGGTATCAGCAGCACCAACTTTAAAGAGTTTAAACACAACCTTTGACACTGGGGTCGTATAGGTTGTGATGACGTTGTGCTTTTTGTCGTGAAGAAAGACTTTAACCTTGCTGCATGAGCCAGCCTGGATTGCACTGTTGTTGGGTGTCGCATCCGATGGACTGGTCATCGCAATCGTCTCAATATGCTCAACATCACCAAAGTTGATCGTGATCAGTGGCGACGGCCAGGCAATGAATGTAGGATTCGCCGTCGATTTAATGACTGCAAATCCGCGACCTGTGCGATTTTGTGGAATCAAAACTGTTGAGTATAAATTTACATTTTCATAAGCTGAATTTTCGATGATCGCTTGATCGGCTGTGACGGCCGGATCATAAAACTTCTTGGGCGTCGCAGCGCCTGCCACAAACAAGTCACTTTCTGTAAACTGAGGCACGCTATTATCGTATGCCTTCCAATCGCCTGTCAGATAGTTGAATTGATCGGCATAGGTTCCGTTTGTGGTGGCAAATCCAGAGTAGGATAGACCGTCACCGCCATCGGCGTTCCGAAGGAAGTTACCTGCGATATCCGTCACCGCAACGGCAAAAGGCATTTCCTCGGTTGTCTTCATAGACAAGCCAGCAGCAGTCGTCTCGGGTGTCAGAGCTTTCGCGCCGGCATCTGGGCCACCTTTTTTATCGGCGAAGAAATAGCGGCCAGCCACACCAACTTGCACAGGGACCAAGTCACTGTATGCTCCGCCCGGGGACGGGTTAACTCCAGCATCCCATGATAAAAGCTGAACCGTGACTGATGTGTCCGGCGTGGTTGGAAAGGTTGCTGCAGGGTGGCTTGCGGCCGAGAACCAGTAAGGGCCGCCCGGCAAGGTACATTTACCGTTTTCAAAGGTACATTCCAAATCACCATTGGGAAGCTTTGGCGCCATACCAGCCCAGCTCTTTGGCAAGGTGCTCACAACTTTAATTTTACGCGCCTTACCGTAGGTCGGATGAGCATCGGGATAAGAAGGAACATCGATATTACTTCCGTCTTTTGCGTGAAGCACAATTTGGAATGCTTCACCCGCTGTGATCGGGAATCTGGCTGGTGTCGCTGTGTCTGGACGCACCGCCTCGCGCAACGTAGAGCTGTCTGAGGCTTTCACAAACTCGATAGCTAATTTCTCAGCGCGACCAGCTGTCGTCGAAAGTGGACGCGACACGTTCCATGCGACGGTCGGATAAGCAAGCGGCAGGGCGATAACTCGTCCGCTACCCGCTACACCCGCGGAGTTGTAAGTTGAGTTCTTTCCTGCTTTGACGGCTAGACCAAGGTGAATGGCGCAAGCCATGACATCTGAGTTGACAGTAGCTCCATTGCCCGGACAATTACTGGTCGACGTAAAGGCTGAAGGGTTGCCAGGAATAAGTTGGGCCACGGCCGACTCGATGGCTCCATCGGGCAGAGTGTCATCGAAGACGTGTGCATCGTTCAAAGCATCGCTGATGCCCCAAAACTCACTATCCACATCTTCTTTGTAGTTTCCGCCTGCATCATAGCCGGCGTTGAAGAATGTAAATGTCTGATCGTTTGGCAGAGGCTTTACGTCGGCACCACGCCAAGTTTCGCCCTTACCATCTGTCGCCGTTCTCAAGACGGTCTGCGTTACAGGACCAGGAGACAATGAGATCGTTAGGGGATCCCGAACTTGGACTTCAGATACTGGAGCTGACGTATTCGCTAATATGAACGAATTGTTGACAAGGTTGATCTTCGGACCTTGCTGAGGCGTTCCGAGAACTGAATCATTCACGGCGGGATCAGGAACTCTTAACACGTTGAATTTCTCAACAGTCTGTGCCCTACCCGCAACAATGACTAATGGATTTGTATCGTGATCGATGATGCTATTGGCCTCTGCCATTACGCGCAAGCCTGCAAGAGTCATAACCTCCTTAGCGGGAGGAGCGTAAACTGGAGATAACTGCAACTTCAACTTGATATCGCCATTAAAGTTGTCGCAAAGGTTACCATTTTTATCGTACAGCACCACGTTTGCTGCAAAGGGGACGGTCGCCTTTTCAGCGGCAACGCTTCCAACGGTATTCTCCGAGGTGATATTAATCGCTGCGGGTGAACCAGGGTAGACCATGTAAGTGATGGTCCGTTCAATAATCGGGATGGACGTGGTTTTGATAATCACTGTTCCTGGCCCAGACAAGATAGGATCGATTGTTTGCATACTTTGACGCAAATTCACCGCGCCGAGACGACCGCTTAAGCGACCGCTGTCAACCCAGTCTGTATCCATCGTGCTGACAAAGTTGCCACCCGCATCCACCAAAACAGGATAGTATTTGTAAGAGTCGCCGGAAACCATAGAGAGACACTCGCGCGACGCGTCGTTGATCTCGTTACAAACGTCTTGGATCGGCTGATCTGGTGGATTTTTAGATAAGACAATTCGCGATGCGTCACCAGTAACGACCGGAATTCTGATAGAGGCCGTCTTGACCGGCAGTTTCGGATTTGTCGGCTTGGCGGTAATCGTGATGATCGTTGGCTTTAGAACTTTGAACGGCGCACCCGGAACGAGACACTGATCGTTGAAGAAGTCACAGGAGATATCACTGCCTGTCGCTCCGCCGGGCACGATGACTAATTTGCCATCGACAACGTCGTTGACATTCTCCGTCTTGAAGTTAAAAGAAAATCCTTTTCCAACTTCTGTGTTCGGGATGCCAGGTGCCGTTAACACCACACTGAAAGGTGTGCCGGCTTTGATGACTTGTTTGCCGTCTTTGTCGTAAAGAGCAGGCAGGATCATAATGGCAGAATCGAGAGGATCGATACCGCTATTGATGAACTCTTCATTAGAGGTGATATCAATTTTGTAATACTGGATAAGATCTGAAGCGAGCGATCCCTGAGGAACCCGCATCGCAACCGCAATTTTTGCCGCTGGCATGTTCGGAGTTGTGAAACCCACGTGGGCCTGGCCGAACTGGTTGGAAATCGCTGAGCCACCAACGAGAATACCAACACAGTTTTCGCGGTAAGCTCCCGCCATGCAGGTTGTTCCAGCTAAGGTGCCATCTGCTTGCATGACAAAATCACCGCCGTTCCAGCCGGCAAGAATTTTCTCTTTAATCACATTCTCCGGAAGACCTGCGTTGACTGCGTCTGTAATTAAGAAAGCTTTAAACTCAGCCTGTACGCCTGGAATCGCCTGTCCTGATTTACTTTTGACTGTGTAGTAAAGATTTTTCGTGAGTTTAAAATTCGGCGGATACGGATTTTGTAATTCCGTTGTCTCAGCTTTAAATTCAGAACCTGATTTTGCCTGATTTGCCGTCTTTGTTCCTTTGGAGCAGGCAGCAGATACAAACATGACCCCAGCCAACGCCGCCACAAAGGACACGCGAAGTCCTAACATGCTAAAGATGTTAAGTTTTTGCCCCATTCTTACCTTCTGCGAGCTCCAAAACTCCTTTGACACCAGCGACTTAGAGCCTTTTCGGGCACTAATCCGCCATGTAATGATGCTCGGTTCAGCTTTAAAGTAACTTTAGCCCGGGGGTTGAATTAGGGCGTAACCATGTGTTAGTATTATAAAAGTTAGCAAAAAAATTTTTGGTGATTTCTAAAGTTTTTGCGGGGTTACCCGAGGGGGCGCAACCGATGGCTAAGGGGTTAGTCTCAAAGTTACTTTTGCCGGCCTTTATTATTTTTGCCAACGCCTGTGCGGGCACTCTCAATGTCCGAACAAACCCGAGTGAGGCGGAACTTGTACTGGTCCAACCGGGAAAAGTCGACTCCAAGCCGCTTGGTAAAACTCCCTACACTGCCAAAATCAGTGACCTGGGTTCTGCGGCTAATGGCGGACCCATCGTGCTGCAGGTCTCAAAAAAGGGCTTTATGCCGCAGAGCCTTTACATACCGAATGCCGCGGGCTCAAAACTTGATTTCGATGTGAATCTTAAACCAGTCAGCCCGGGTAGCTTTGATGAGATGAATCGTATCATTAAACTGGTTTTGGCTGCCGAGCGACAAATCATGCTCAAACAAGTCGATGAAGCCATCAAGACAGCCGACGCGATCAAAGCGATCAACGACAACATTGCCATGGCCTACGAAATTGAGGCGGCTGCTCAATTTGTCAAAGGTGATTTGCAAAAAGCACGTGTTGCTTGGAATCGGTCACTAGCGATCGACCCGGAAAATCCCGATGCAGCGCGCATGATTAAAACTATCGACGAAAAGCTTGGAACTAAATAATTCAGCTAAGGTCATGACGTGAGTTATACCCATAAAAACTGCCGAAAGATTGCGATTCGTGCTCTTGTGAGCTTTTCGGTCGCAACGGCGCTTATCACAGCTCGCCCCTCTATGGCTGCAAGTTTGGTGGGAGAATTCCACGACTCCCATGGGACACTCCGCTTTGGAACAATGAGCTACACTGTCACAGACGGCGCAACTCCCAAAGCCGGTGGGGGTATGGCCCTGAACTATGAATACTCCAGACAGCTCAATATGAGTTCAGCACTCATCGTTGGATGGCGTCAGGTCACTGACTCTGCTAGTCAGCGCGACGGGCATCACGCGGCCTACGCTGGCATGCGGATATTCCCGCTGGGACTAGGAATACCGCTCACGTCGTCAATTGGTGACGCAACAATCAGTATGGACAGCAGTTACAAATATTACGGAGAAGCCTCTCTGGGGCTTGGTCGCCTGCTCTATGAGCCCCAGGGCTCAGCTGATTTGTCGGGTGAAAGCCTTTCAATCACTTTTGGCGGCGGAGTATTAATGCACTTCTTCTCGCGGTGGGGTGTGGATTTACAAGTTTTATACCACATAATTCAGGGCCGCGGAGGAACCGCAGAATCGATAGCTGTTTCCGGTAGTGGCATATCGATTTTGATCGGAAACAGTTATTTGTTTTAGGAGAGTAGGTTTCCCGTGGATATTAAGTTTAAAGGCTTCGATCAAATCACAGCCTGGGTGGGCGGAATCGGTATTTCCGCACTAATTTTCACGGGGATTTGGTACACCGGAAAAAATATTGCAAAGAACATCACCGCATCCGAAGAGAAACGACTTGAAAACGTGCAGAAAGATCTCGAGAAGCTTTCACTTGAACAGCAAAAGGCTGATACAGAAAAGTTAGAAACATCCGAGGCCAATTCTGAGAATAAATCAACGTCACACCTCACCCCCGGTCAACCCATTGCTACCGAGGATAGGTGGGGATACAGCGGCAACCTAGCGCCATGGTACTGGGCCTCGATAAATCCCGAGTGGTCCAATTGTGGCTCAAAAGTAAACCAGTCACCAATTGATATCAGCGGCTCAAGGCTGGACGAAAAGCTCAAGACACTGAAGTTCAATTACAATCATGGTGAGGCCAGCCTCACATTACGTAACGCTACAGTTCAAGGCGACATTCAATCTGGAAGCTTCATAGAGTGGGATGGTGAGCGATTTGATCTCACGAGAGTCTTTTTCCGAACTCCCTCTGAACACAGGGTTAATGGACTCCCATGGGAAATGGAAATTCAGCTTGAGCACAAATCAGCGCGCGATCAATTGCTCATGGTTTCCGTGCTCGTCACAACCGGCAAGTCCTCTTCGATAATTGCAAACGTTGCGGGCAACCTCCCCCGCTTTCGAGATGACATCAAGGACTTTTCCCAACTAAATTGGCATGATTTGCTACCCGGAAAAAAAACCTACTGGAAATACCTCGGAACCTCGACAACGCCTCCTTGCGACCCCAATGTCACATGGGTGGTCATGACCGAACCTGTCACCACAAAAGCCAGCGACATCGACCGATTCGTTAAAATACAGAAGTCAAATGTTCGTCCTGTTTTCTCTCTCGGTAAGCGCGCGCTCGGGCGAAGTAACCGCTGATGGGAATCGCCTACCTTCTCTGCGCAGCCTGCCTTTGGGGCATGATCGGCCCCATCAGTAAAGTCGTTTTTGCCGCTGGGTTTACACCCCTTGAGACAGCATTTTGGCGCGGAGTGATCGCTGGAATTGCATTCATCGTTCATTGGTTGTTTAAGCGTTATGACGTACCAACGGATCGTAAGCAAATTTTTGGTATCACCGTCTTTGGGATCTTCGGCGTGGCGTTGCTCGAGGGCAGCTATGTTTATGCTGTACACTACGGCGGCGCTGCTTTGGCGTCGGTGCTGCTCTACAGTGCCCCCATCTGGGTGAATTTAGCGTCATGGCTCATCTTCAAAGAATCAATCCCCGCCAGGCGATGGATGGCACTCTCGATTACAATGCTCGGGGTGATTGGAGTTTGCTTTTGGGGCGCGACCGCAAAATTTTCAAGCGAGGCCATTTTTTGGGGGCTGATGTCTGGACTTAGTTACGCAGGTTTTTATCTAGCGGGAAAAATATACTTTGACCGCACCAATCCAGTTGTCGTTTATATGATTGCCTTTCCAGTAGGATCCATTGCTATTTGGCCATTTATGACGTCCGTTGCTGGATTATCAACAGCAGGTCTTCTTGGTAATGTTGCTAACGCCGAACCTAGCACCGTCGGCGCACTAACCGCGATCGGACTTCTCTGTACCTATGTGGCGTACTGGCTTTACAGTAAAGGCCTACAGTTGGTTGACGCCGGTAAAGCCGCCATTATCACCATGATTGAACCGCTGGTTTCTGTGACTTTAGCTGCCATTATGTTCGGCGAAATGTTTTCGATTGCAGGCTACTTTTTTGCTGCGATGGTCATCTTGGGCGTCACCCTGGCGTGACAACTATTTAAACCAGCCTGTAAAACTTCTACGCTCAGCATGCGCCAATAAAACTTCATGCTCGAAATCCCGGGAACGAAAAAGCACGATCGTCCCCCCTAATGGCTCCAAGTCGACTCGACTCGATGTGGTCGTATATAACCGCAGGGCACCTCCATCTGCCGAAGACCACGATGGATTTAAATATAGTATCAGCGACATACTACGAGCATCGTCATCGCGAAATGTATCAATATGCCGGTGATAAAAACCGCCAGGAGGATAGACTGCAAAATGCCCCTCAAACTCTGATACTGCGGCAAAAAGCTCACGATTCAGGGTGACACGAATGTGATCCACGAGCTCACTTACAAAGGGAGGGCCGCTGTTCGACTCTTCTCCTTCAAGCCATAAAATCTTGTCACCGCGAATCTCGATATTCGTTTGCTGACGCCCACCCCGACCGATCCCAGCTTGATGAAAATCACCTTGCCGCTGATCAATCCAACTATTTATTTGGTCAATAATCTCGGCGTCGATGACCTGTTGGCCGCAGTACCAGCCTTGTTCGGCCAAGGCATGGGCCGCGTCTTTGAGCCATTTCCACCGCTGTGCGGGAAGAGATCCCAATTATTTAGTCTCTCAAAAAATGGCAGGTATAACCGTTCGGATTTTTCTGCAGATAGTCTTGGTGATAGTCTTCCGCAGGCCAAAAGGTACCGGCCTTTTCAATCGCGGTCACGACAGGCTTTTTCCATTTACCGCTTTTATCTGTGAGCTCGATACGACGTTCGGCAACTTTTTTCTGAACGTCATCATAAAAGAAAACAGCAGAGCGATACTGGGTGCCTATATCATTACCTTGGCGATTCATGGTCGTTGGATCGTGCATGCGGAAAAAGAAGATCAGCAGATCGTCGTAACTGGTTTTTTGGGGATCAAATAAAATTTGCACAGCCTCAGCGTGACCGGTGCGGCCAGTTTTTACGTCTTCGTAACGAGGAGATGTACCAGAGCCCCCGGTGTATCCCACCTGAGTCTGAACAACCCCCTTAATGCCGCGAATTATTTCTTCCATGCCCCAGAAGCAGCCACCTGCAAGCGTTGCCACCTCCAGTCCCGCGGGAATTTTTTTAGCAAAATCACCGATGACGTTGTTTGACACTTCAGACCTCTCTTTCTTAATCGGTTCCACCGACATAAACAGCTTTTTATAGTCTCCGTAACCTTCCGCGTCTAGTTTTTCAGTCGGGATGAAGCGGAGTGATGCCGAGTTCACACAGTAACGCCTGCCCGTGGGCTTCGGTCCATCATCAAAAAGGTGTCCTAAGTGCGACTCACCATGCTTGCTGCGAATCTCGGTTCTAACCATGCCGTGGGAGCGATCCGGTCGGGTCACAATGTTGTTATCAACCAAAGGCCTGGTAAAGCTTGGCCACCCCGATCCTGAATCAAATTTATCGAGGCTAGAAAATAACGGTTCACCGGAAACTATGTCGACATAAATTCCTGGTCGTTTGTTGTTCCAATATTCATTTTCAAAGGGGCGCTCTGTAGCACCGTCCTGGGTCACCTGACACTGTAAGGGGGAAAGCTTTTTTTCGATTTCTGCGCGCGACGGCTTTTTCCATGCAGATCCACCAGCGAACGCAACCGAGCCCATAATTGCCCACAAGATTATGCCTAAATGAATCACGGCCAGACCTCCTTGATGTCCCATCAAAGATTTCATGGCCGAGATCAGTTTGCAAACCAAAATAAGGCCTAATTAATATAGAACTCGACTGGTTTCGCAAGTCACGGGGGTAAACTTGTTTCCCTCAACAACCCGCGGCATCTCTGCATTTGGGGGAATAAACCCTGCCACCATGCTGCGGACTAGCATACCGGTAGCCGAAAGCATGGGCTTGTTATCGTTCAAAACAACATGGGGCACGATTAAGGTGTATTTCAATGTGGCATCAGCAATTTCAACAAATTCACCGGTCACCTGGTAGCCCATGGCTGTCTCAATAACATCAATCTTTTCAAGTCGACCACCGGGAGTGTTTTCAGACTCTGTGGTGGTCGCGTCAACCTTAAGTGCTGGCTGACCAGAAAAGCTTGAAAGGGTCAGCCGCACGGAAACCCCTTCGCCTTTGCACTTGTAAATGTTGGCTTCAGCCGCCATGAGAGCGGGGGCGATGAGAAACATTGCTACTGATATAAATTTAATCATGATCGGTTCTCCTTACTGTAGAATATTATTAGAACCTTAAGAAACGAGGCTTAGTATCAAAAATAGTTAATAGATTCCATAGGTCTTTTCTTTAAATAAGCTCCCCCAACCATGTATGGATCGACAAGGGGAAAATAAGGTGTAATATACTGAAATTAATGAATTTATCTCAAAGGATGGCTGCGCCTATGTCCTCGTCCCTCGTCCCAGGACCCCGCTTTATGTACGGAACAGCCTGGAAAGATCAGCAAACAAAAGACCTGACACTGATGGCTTTAAAGGCTGGGTGCCGCGCCATAGATACGGCAAATCAAAGAAAACACTACTTTGAAGCTGGTGTTGGGGAAGCATTATGCGAGGCATACGAAACAAATCTTGTGCGTCGTGAGGACCTGTTTCTGCAGACCAAGTTTACATACCAACGTGGACAGGATCATCGACTTCCCTATGACCCAACAAAACCAATCGACGTTCAGGTTGAACAATCATTTGCAAGCTCTCTGGAGCATTTGCGCACAGATCTGATTGACTCCTACGTTCTCCATGGACCAGCATCAGGCTATGGCTTAAGTGCAGATGATCACATCGTTTGGCGCACGATGGAATCTCTCCACAAGAGGAACTGCGTGCGTTTTATTGGACTCAGCAACGTCAGCCTTGCTCAGCTAAAAGGGTTTTACGAGTTCGCGAGCGTCAAGCCATCGTTTGTTCAAAACCGTTGCTACGCCAGCACCAAGTGGGACTATGACATCCGTCAATTCTGCCGCGACAATAACATCACATATCAGGGATTTTCTCTTCTAACCGCAAATATAGAATACTTGGGCCACCCTGCCGTCAAAGCTTTAGCCGAAGCAAAACACTGCACAATTGCGCAGCTTGTGTTTCGCTTCTCTCAACTTGTAGGCATGCTACCATTGACAGGGACCACAAATGCGAAACATCTCGCCAGTGATCTGAACGCAGCCACGATTGACCTTGAAGAGGGCGACCTTCACTTAATGGAAAACATCGCTTGGCTAGCGTAATTTCTTCGTAAATGACCAGTAGAACAAGACAACTAGGAGTAACCGATGAATCCATGGCATGACGTGACAATTGGGGACAAAGCACCAGAAGAATTCTCCGCCATTATCGAAATCCCAAAGGGCTCAAAAGTAAAATATGAACTCGACAAGGCCAGCGGGTTAATCAAAGTTGACCGCATCCTCTACTCCAGCGTCCATTATCCTGCAAATTATGGCTTTATTCCCCAAACCTACTGCGAAGATAAGGACCCATTGGATGTTTTAGTCCTTGGCCAGGAGATCTTTGTGCCCCTCTGCATTGCGCAAGCCAAACCAATTGGGGTTATGCGTATGCTTGATCAGGGCGAAGCCGATGATAAAATCATCGCCGTTCACGCCAATGATCCAGAATTTAGCCATTTAAATTCTATCAAGGAACTGCCACCTCACCGCATGCGGGAGATTAAGCGCTTCTTCGAAGATTACAAAACCCTTGAAAACAAAAAGGTCACGATCGAAGACTTTCACGATCGTGACCTGGCCTTAAAAATAATTTCTGAGGCCATAGATTTTTACAAAAAGAATAAAAGCACGCTCATCAGCAAAAAATAGTTCCTCTAAGTAACGCTAAATCACTCAACAGTAAACGGAACTGATCCCAAAGCTACATCCTTAAGACACGCATCGAACTTTCCAGCTTTAGCTGCTGCCTTGGAAAAGCAGCAATTGGATACCATAATCTGTGCTGGACCCGCTTCCAGTGCGGCATATTGGTCATCCGACAACGTTTTAGCAATCACCTGAGACTGACCAGACTCGAGAAGGCGAAAGCTACCCGCGTAGTCGCTCAAGTTGTGTGTAAACATTTCTGACCCATCGACAGTCAATGTGGCCTTGGTATTCAAACAAGCAAGTTCAATATCAGGATTGACGCGCTCCAGCATCGCAACCACATCATTGACCAAATTTTTATTGGCAAATGGCCACGCAATAAGGCCTCCGCGGGCCGCTACAGTCGATTCTGCTTGTAAGACCTTAGACAACAATGTTGACATCTGTATGGATCCATTCGCAAACCCACTACACGGTGAACCCGTTGTCGGTGTTGAATAGAACAACTTGAACGTCTTTTGTTCCTCATTTGTTAAGACTGAAAACTGGCCGACAATTGAGTCCAAAGCACAATCAGTCGTGCTACCACCATTGTGTCCCGGTTGATCCGTCACCAACATAATGATTTTGATCGCGTCAGGTCTCTGGTCGCCGTTGCGCAGAGCTGTCATTGCAGATCGAATCGCACCTAAAGACGCTTCGTTAGCATCACCACCACCACTGGCTCTGAGCGTTCCGACAAATCTTTTAACATCCTCTACGTTGTCGGTCAGTTCAAGTCGTCCTTCTGGCACATCGCCAAGGGCGCTGCCCTCAGGCACTTTGTCCCTGAATGGTATAACTCCAATTTTTGGCGCAAATCCCCTGGTGTGAAGCTGGGTAACAAAATCTTGAACGCCATCTTTTACGGTCTGAATTTGACCAGCCATACTACCGGTTACGTCCAGGGCAAACATGATAGACACGGGGCGAATTGTTTTATTACCAGCAATCTTGTCATAGTACCCAGCACCAAAGCTAAACCTCGTCTGGTACTGAAGCGCAATATTTACTGCTGAGGCGGCATTATTTCCAATGGCATCTTTACAGATGGCTTCCAGCCGTTGTGACTTGAGGACAGTGTGGTTTAAGGCGCCAGACAATCCAGCCGCAAGTTTAACCCCATTGGTTAACAACTCGCACTGCTCTGCATTCTCACTGGTCCACCTTACATCGATAGATGTATGGCCATTAAGAGTTAAATTATCACGTGATGAGTTAGCGACAAGATCCACCCGAGGCCGTGTCACGGTCACTCGCACATCATCACGTATGTCGTCAACACCATCTGCAACGCAAATTGCCGAGATCTGTTGATTTTCCGTCACTCTTACATCAATAGTGCCGCTAATTCGTCGATCAAGTTCACGATTATTAATAATAAGCCTGCAACTCTCAACATCCTGTGAATCCCAGGTGACTTGCAGATTCTTACCAGCCGGAGATTTTAGTGAGCCATCCAACACACCATCAATCTTAAGTGTCACTTTCGGATCTTTCGCAACAAATGGTGCGTTGATCTTGACATCTGCTAAGCCAGACGCCTTGTAATAAACTGCTTTTACACCAATCGTTCCTGACGCGACCGCTTTTAAATAACCACTTTTACTAACCTCTGCTTTGCTTACATCATTCACACTCCACACTGCTTGTGACGTCACATCAAAGGAACGACCATCCGAAAGCAGCAAGACGGCCTTTAGGGTCCTTGCGTCACCGACTGTAAGTTCGCTGACAGATGGCTCAACTGATAACTGAGCCTTGAAGATCATGCACTGGGTTGGCAAAGCCTCCGCAGAGGCACTCGCCAATGCATCACAGGATTCAGCAGTTAAATCGTCTGAACCCATGAGCGCGGACGTTAAATCCTTCTCAACAAACTGTGGATCTTGCGAACAGGCCGACAGTGACACCACAACCGTGGCGACCCATGTCGGCATTCCTCTAAATGTGCCGAGCATAAAAACCTCCTGATGCTGGATTTCTCCCCAGCTGGTTCAAGAAGTCTCGTCGACAACGTGGCTGGCCACTTTTAGAGATTTTAATCTATCAACACAAGTAATTGGAATATCATAGAAATATCGATGAGACGCGTAGATGATTAAGATGCTGCCTTGTCCGCCTCATGCCCCTGGCGAATGATTGCGCGGAATGTGTCAACCAACTCGTCCTTCTGTTGTGAACTAAGGTTGGTGATCATTAAACCATGCAGATAACCTTGAGCAACAGCACGCCCCCAGCGGACCTCAGCATGGATGACCAGAGTAGGACCAATGGAAGGGCTCTGCAAAGTGGCTGGAATCATTAGCACCAGATCGAGACCAACACCGTTGCCAATGTACATGGGCAATAAAGCGCTTAGACCGGAGACACTAAAATCATTTAATCGCGCTCGCCCATAACGCGAATCAAGATAAATCGCAACATCGACGGGTACTGGCCAGCGAGAGTCTTTTCGTTCGATACCCAAAGACTTCCTGAATGCTTCTGTCACTGCACGAACATCACTCTGACGATCTTCAAAGGGCTCACACTCATAGGCTTCGTACGGAGCTTCGCTGTGCTTTATTGGAATCAGCTTGCGCGTCAGTTTTGCATGCAATCCCTCTCGCGCGACGAGAAGATCATACGTACTTGCACCTATCATGACAGAGTAGTGCTGACAAGAAGCCTCAAATCTCTTGGCAAGATTCACACCATTACCAATGACTGTAAAATCAAAATAGTCATGGTCACCGACGTTACCAATAAACACTGCAGATGTGTTAATTCCTATTCGTAACGGATAGATCGCCTTGCCCTCTTTGGCGGAGACCAGATTGCGCTCGAGAATTCCTTTCTGAATACTAATGCCGCACATCAGGGCAGCATCTGCGTGAGCGCGCGATGACTCGATCCCGTCAATACCATATCCAAAATAGGCCAGCATCCCGTCTCCGAGAGTCTTATCGACCATACCGCCGTACTTAATGACCTCAGAGCGCATCAGATCAAATAATGATTTCAAATCCATAAACGCTTGGTGAGGAGTTAGGCGCTCGGATATCTGAGAAAAGCCGACAATGTCTAAAAACATGATCGATACGACCTTACCTGAAGGCACGGCGTCAAGAACACGGGGATTCTGAACAATCCAATCAATTCTTTTTCTTTCCATACGACCGGACAACGCAACGCGCAACGCCAGTAACCGTTCCCGATCGACACTGAGTCGATACCAAAACGTCAAAAGACCGCCAAACAGTATGTTACAGCCCAAAACAGTCCATGGGCCATTCCAAGTAAAGATTAGGCCGACGCATTGCATAAAAACTACGGCGAAAATCGCTGCGGCGATTAAGCTAACGGGAACTACGCTCATCGCGATAAACGACGCAAATATCGCACCGATCAGGCCACCCAGAAAGCCAAGGATTCCTAGAAATCCAGCAGACGCTGTATGGTCAATCGACCCCATCACGTCTCGATATCCAGAAATATCTCCGACCCAGTTCAAAACTGAACTTCGCAACCCGTGATCCAGCGGTGTTAGAGCACCACTCATAGCGAAATATGCGCCACACGCAGATAAGAAAACCCCGACCGCCATGGTACGTTTCCACGTCGGATCAAAAGCTCTTTTGACACTCATTTCACTGGTCGGACCCATGAAGCTCCGTGTGCTAGTAAGACAACCTTTAGCATCACAATAGTTTCGGCAATTCTGCGGTTTCTATGAGTCCCCGCTCTCAGGAGCGTCAAGCTGAAAATAGCCGTTGGAAAGATGGAGGATGCATATATTTCACAATAAAAATAATTTTTTTGTCAAAGATCCCAATAGACTATGAGAGCAATCATCAATCGAATGACTCTCAGGGCAAAACTTAAATCTCACTGGATTGACTCGTTAAATGTTCACTTTTTTGAGTAACCGAGAAATAATTACAAAATCAGGCTAGCTGCAAATGGCTATCCAGGTCATTGAGCACCGCAGCGCAAAGAGCGCGCATTTCACCCATGTTTCGCATCTCTAAAATTGTGCCTCTGTGAGCTGCCCTGTTTCTAACATCCTGCAAATCATTCATAGCTCGTGCAATTCTTGCAATGGAATCGCTATGTGGTTTGCTGATTGGAAAAAGAGGTTCCATAAGCTGTCCTCTAAACTTAAATGATCTCCCGAAAATCAGAAGCAAGAGCGCCCATGCACGGAGACCGTCGACAACTTTGTACTGGTCTTTCATGATCATCCCTGTCATCACGGATCGACAAACTAAAGCCAGTTTATGCGCAGGGAACGAGTCGCGCGAAAAATAAAGACTACAGTCAAGATCGGTCACTAAATCGGGACCGAATCCCGAGTCCTCATCAAGCTCGAGGCGGACAACGCGTGACTGCATCTTCTGTAAAAAGTCAGCGCCCTGCCCTAAGAACATTTGTGAACCAATTTTCTCCTGCAACAGAAGGTCAATTGATTTGACGTACTGAACCAATACGGTGCTCTTATCAACTCTCGCGTCAAACAGCTCCGGATGCCGCCATGTCACCTCACCGCTGCGCAATACAGACTTGATGACTTCCGAATATCGACCATACCCTTTTAGGTCGCGTATCAAAGTCTCATCAATCGCATGATTTTCGGGAATCTGTATACCACCTTTGCGCGAGCTGATTCCTGTGCCTACACCCGTCACAACAAACACCATCAGATTATCACGTAAATTAATTGCCGACTGCAGGACCTCCGGATGCTTCATTGCCCCTGGTTTATCTGCAATAAGCTTATCCACCAAGGCCGTCACCGCTTCGTATGAATCACCCAGCCTTGGCGTCAGGCTACGGAACACTTTCCGACAGAAAGCTTCATCTGAAATCCTGCCGCTGATATCTTTGAATAAACGGATATGCTCGTCGAGTCCACCGCTGGTCGTTATCGTGTCCAAAGCTCGACCAGATATGCTGGCATTCGGATGATCCAGTAATCCAAACAATTGATTCCACACATCCTGAGTGGCATGAGTTTTAGCGGCAACAATAGCCAGAATGCGAGTCTGGAAGTCCTGCTCCGAAATTGATTGCGATATGAACGCTCGCCATTCCGGAACTGTCGAACCACAGAGAATCTTCAACAGCGCTGGTTTTAGCTCTATCTTCATGTCGTCTGGTAACTGATTAAGACAGGATGCATCGCTAACAACGTCACACTTAGCCAAGGCCCGAATAGCACTGGCGACTTCAAGACGATGCTCGGGTAGCGTGATGATCTGTCGCAAACGTTTACAGATGATTTTCGTCCCTTCATCTGAATTGCAAAGAGCCAAAGCCGCATAAGCAGCGTCCGTGACTGCACTTGGCGCCTTCAAACACTCACGTAAAAAATTAGCAGCATCAGGACCCAGGTAGCGAATTTGGCCCAAAGCACGCACCATCCGAGCTTTAACAGGCTCATGGCTCTCAGCCTCGATCAGCCGTACCAGTCGCTTGCCATATGACGTGCGAACGTCAGGTGCCATTGGCTGAATGGCAATGAAACTGACACCCTGCATCAGTGATTGCGCCACTAGAGCATTTACAGCTGCAAAGCGAATGTCATTAGTAACACCTTTATCCGCCAGCATTGGGAATAAAATCTCATCTGCCTTTTCTAAACGCACACAGCTCAAAACACGAACCAGAAATTGTGCGCCTTGTGCGGAAACGGTTTTAACAAACTCATCACGAGGATGACTCATTGAATATTCTCGAAGAACACCTGCAAATATTTCTAGGGGAATATTTGCAAAGTGCTTGGCAAGAAACGCAATGTCGTCTTGAAAAGCTTCCTTTCTGAAACAAACGAGACGTTCCATCGCATAAAATGCAGGTGTTGCATCCGTAGCGAGAACCTGAATCGCCTCTTTGCGGGAATCCTCGGAGAATGAAGAAAGAATCTGCCACGCCTGACGCATCGCATGTGGACTAGCCGCATTGAGTGCTGCACCTACGGCGTCTTCAATCGTGAATCCTAGTCGCAATCTGATGTGTTCGATAGCCGACAGCTTGAGTTGGTGTGCAAACGCTCTATAACGTGTATCAAGTCTTTCAAGTGCACTGAGAGTATCGGCGTTTCCCAATCGACCCAAGGCCATCACCGCGGTATTGAACATCGGTCCGGATGGCTCTGTAAACGCGGTTTCTGTGATCATCTTAAGGCAGCGTCGATACCCTCGAAGACCTGCAGCGATCACAGCACTTTGAATGACAGAAACCGGAATGTTCTGGCGCTTACCGGTGAGAAAACTTGCCACTTCTGCTTCGCATGGAAAAAAATTCATATTACCAAGGGCTGCCAACGCTTCACGCAAAAGTGGATGGTCAGGTGTTCTGATGATGGCGCACAAAAACTCGCCTGCAACCGGGTCATCAGACTGGCCCATTGCGAGAACAGCTTCGGCAGCCATCGCAAAATCATCGATAGCCATCGCTGTCTGGCATAAAAACTCGGTTGCGCGATCGTGACGGACTTTTCCGAGGGCCTGAATGATCGAAATCTTCGTTGTTCGCCACATTGTCCGATCAAATGTTTCAATCAGGATTCTAGCCGCGTTCATACCTCCACGGTCGGCGAGATCAAAAATAGCAACCCTACGGCGTTCCTCTTCATCGCAAGACTCCAGAATGTTCAGGAGCTTCAACGTTTCTTGGTCGAGTTGATATCGCTTGATCGCCATGGGAGCCTGTGATGGTTGGGGTGTGTGGTCCTAATATCCTATCATGACAGGCAAATTCTGGTGAAAGCTCGACGGTTATGGTTAGTTTCACTGACCTCAGCTAGAGGGAACAATCAGCAAAACATCCGAACGGCTAGAGATTTGATTTACAAATGCTGCACGAGGGGGCATGCCAAGCCTCGAATATGACGATTTTTTTTCGGTGGTTTGTAACGTCCTTCGAAATAATTCAAGAATTTGCTCAAAAACTCCGATACCCGAGTACTTATGTGGAGAACGAGTCCATGCACAACGATTCATTGAGACTGATCGTAGGTTTACTCATTGGTCTGAGCATCTCCGGATGCCGCGAGCCTGGACCAAACTCATCGCTCAGAACTCTCGATAACATCGCTACTGCAAGGCCACAATTTGAGGCCTGCACTGGCTCCGGCGACGTGCATCGCAAAGTCGACCCGACAATACCATCCCATCTGCGCCTAGCACTTGCAGCCGTTCCCATACAGATTCAAAACGCCTTTTTCGATGACCTTGGAGGAAAAATCCGCGTCGTTGATGATCCATCACTCAAGGACTGTGGCCCTTTAGGCGCGCGCACTGACGATCGACTTTCATGTTGGCGCAGACTACCGAACCAAACATCATCAATCGAAATCATCGTCAAAAAAAGCAACGCAACCATAGAACAATATGCTCTGGTCCGCACATTTGGTTTTGTTTATGGAGATATCCTCATTCATCGAGTGATGCCTGCTAGTCTCAATGCTCCTGTGCTTATCAGCGAACGTCCACAGGGCCATTTAAAGGACTATAAGGCACATTTAGCCTCAGTGTTTTTAGGTGACCTCATAGCGACGGCTAGTGGTCAGCAGGAGAAAGAAGCGATTGAAACGCTTGCTGAGCTCGGGATTCCTAAATCCGTAGCATCTGAGCCAAACTTTGAAAAACGCTGGCTGGAGTTTTCAAGGTTACCTGTATCAACTCAAGACAGCTTTTCATCCAGAGTCTTTGCCGAGGCATTTCATAGTCAGTTCTGTTCTGAAAAATCTGCGGAGCGAGCCTGCAAACTCTTTGGACAAACCATGCGCGCGTTTGCTCCTTTTGCAGAAGATGTAACCTCCAAGTCTTGGATGCAAAAACATGCCACCTGCGCTGTCAACAGTACAAGTCTTGCTGCGCCGACGGCATCAGCGTCTTCCAGTCGCAAAGAATGGTTTGCCAGCCATAGAGGCACTATAAACGAAAGGCAAAACCGAGGACTTGAAAATGGAACTCTCGTGAATGCAAAAATTGCCGAATACGCACTGAGTGCAACGAATCAAGCAAGACAAGGGACCCAAACATCAGCATTTAATTTATCTGGCGACCTTCTCTCTATGCTCCAAAATCTTTTATCTGGCGGACTGTCTCTAGGGGGCGGTGGCGGTGGTCTCGGAGGAGTTTTGAATCAAATCCTCGGCGGCATCGGTGGCGGCGGCGGCGGACTTGGAGGTCTATCGGGTCTTCTATCAAACTTGGGTCTTGGTGGACCCATGGGAAACAACCTTGGCGGTGGTGCTGGAGGGGGAGAGCCGATCAATAACACGCCTCCTCAAACGACACCGATCGACGCTGGCGGAAATAATGCGCCTGGGCCCTCAGGAGGCTCTGGAAGTGGGATCGCATCCGCAGAGGAAAAGGCCGGCATGGACGCCACAAATCGCTATCGCCAAAGCCAGGGCAAAGAACCGCTACAGATTGACGACCAGATGATCGCCGACTGCCGCAAGCAAGCACAGGCACAGGTAGCACAAGGACTGCAGCACTGGCTGGTTCCCGCGGGCATCGCTCGGGGAGAGAACATCGCGTATGGGTCCAAGTCGGGGGAATACACCGTGATGCAGCAATGGGTAAAATCACCAGGCCACCACGCAAACATCATGGGAAATTATCGCTATATCGGCATTGGAAACGTAGGAAATCAGTGGTGTCAACGCTTTCGTTAATATCCGTAGCCTGCAACTAACCCGCAAATAAATTATTTTTAGTTTCTAGTAAAACAGAGTATCACTCACCTCGTCGTGAGGAGACTCATCATGCCAAGCACATCATCCAGTCCTACATCAGCCATCGGACTGGTTTTGTCAGGTGGCGGTGCGCGCGGAGCTTACCAGGCGGGAGTTCTAAAGGCTGTCGGTGAAATCTGTCAAATCAGAAACATTAGCTGGCCATTTACAGTGATGACTGGACTCAGCGCAGGCGCAATCAACATCACGTATCTTGCTAGCAGTCGAACAGACCTCTATAAAACTACAAATTTACTTGCAGAAATATGGTCTGCCATCTGCTCTAGTGATGTATTTCGAACTGATCCAGCATCGTTATCCGCAATAGGTTCACGATGGATTGCATCGATGATGAGCGGCGGGTGGACGCTTTCAAGTAAGCCACAATCTTTGGTTGATACTTCACCGTTGCGCAAGCTCATTACACGCTATTTGGACACAAGTGGCATTACAGAAAACATTAAAAAAGGTAAGTTTCGCGCGGTTTCCGTTTCTGCGACCGACTATGCAACATCACGCGGGGTTTCTTTTGTTCAATCTGGTCATGATCAAACATCTTGGAACAAACCTCGAAACTACTCTGTAGCAAGCTCCTTAGGACCAGACCATGTTCTGGCGTCTTCCGCAATCCCAGTGTTATTTCCGGCGGTAAAAATCCACGGTAAATTTTATGGCGATGGTTGCCTACGTAATCTCAATCCACTCAGTCCAGCGATCCGGCTGGGAGCACAAAAACTCTTCATTATTGGTGTTAGACAAGCGCCGAGTGAACATGATGGGCTCGCGAAAGATGGTGCTACAGCCGGCCGCATTCTCAGCGTTCTGTTAAATGCTGTTTTGATGGACGGCCTTGAGTCAGACGTGGATCATCTCCAAACTATTAATCAAATCGTTGGGAGTAGCGACCAAAAGCAAGGGCAACCAAGATTTATCCCCACTTTTGTAATGACCCCATCGAAGAACATCGCCGATCTTGCAGTCACGTTTAGCGACTCGATTTCGCCGTTTATTCATTTTCTGACTAGAGGACTCGGCCCATTCGAACAAACCGCTGAAATGATCAGTTACTTGCTGTTCGAGCCGCTATTCTGTTCAGCCCTGATTCAGCTTGGACATCAGGACGCCATGATCCGTGCCCGGGAGATTGCCGACTTTTTGACCTGAGTACCGCTTAACTGCGCTGATTTTTACGGTCAGCTGTCAATGGGCTAAGATCTAGTGGCGCCACAAGCAACGCGCCCACCGCAAAAAACAGTACCAACAAAAGTATGCTGCCGCGTCCACTTCCAGTACCCTGGGCCATCAGACCAAAGATAAGCGGGCCTAAGACTCCAGCAAACTTGGAACTAACGCTGAAGAATGAGAAAAACTCTGCCGAACGTCCCTTTGGAATCATACCGGAAAAAATTGAGCGGCTCAGTGCCTGAGATCCCCCTTGAACGAAGGCAATCATGATTGCCAGCCCCCAAAAATGAGCTGCTGATGTCATAAAAAACGCAAGCACAGAGATTAGACTGTAGATCGCTAGTGATATTAAAAGGCCCGTTTTTGCCGAAAACCTTGATACGATAGGACTATAGAGAAACGTAAAAGGCAAACCCAGTAGCTGCGTTGCCAGCATTGCGGCAATTAAACTTGATTGATCAATACCGATCTCACGACCATACGTGGTCGCCATTTTGATGATGGTACCAATCCCATCAGAATAAACCCAAAAAGCGATTAGAAATAACAATACACGCCTATATGACCGGATTTCACGAAACGTGATCCTCAAGCTTTTAAATGCCGCACTGAAAGCTTCCGACCAGGTTTTAGATGCTGCATCTCCCACACTTGGCTCATCCACCCAAATGAGTAATGGCATCGTAAATACAAACCACCACACTCCTACACTGACAAATGAAGCCCTGACTGCGTCGCCTTTTCCGGCAAAGCCCCAAAACTCAGGATTCGAGATCCATGCGAGATTTAAAGCAAGCAGGATCCCACCTCCCAAGTAACCAAGGGCATAACCCGCAAGCGACACATGATCGGACTGATCGTGATGAGTAATGTGCGGCAGTAAGCTGTCATAAAAAATCAATGCGCCTGAAAATCCAATGTTACCAAAAATATAGGCCGTCATAGCCAAAGGCCAATCACCTTCACCCACAAACCACAGTGCCGCACTCGATACACAGCCCAAAACTGTGAAGGCAAGGATAAAAAATTTCTTCTTTCCGAATGAGTCTGCAGCCGCTCCCAATAACGGAGACATTAAAGCTACAAACAGAAGTGAGATCCCAGCGCCGTATCCCCAATAGGCCGTGCGAATATTTTCAGGAAGGTGCTTGGCCGCGACGTCAAAGAAATAAATCGGCAGCAGTACTGCCATGATTGTTGTTGCAAAACCTGAGTTTCCAAAATCATAGAGGGCCCAAGACCAATGCTTTCTGTCACCTAAGCCAATGCGTCTCAATAATCCGGAAATTCCACTCATTCATCCCTCCCTGAGCGCCGAAACAAAGCTACAAGCCATTCGTCGTCGCAAGCATAGAATCTTCATACGACCGTTTAACCCATAAACAGTGTCCAAAGTGGCAACAGGCGAACCGCTATGGAGCACCTCTATTATACTGTAATGACAGGATAAAAATAAGCTGTCCGATTGGCAAATTTCTTGCTGCACCAAAAGGGTTACCGCCAAAAAAACCGGTCCGATCAGGTGCAGCATGAATAGCCTTGGAATCTTTAGTCAGATCCAATACGCCCTTCCGGCAGTCCTAGCTCTCCTTTGGGCAACAGCGTGTGGCAGTCAAGGCACGATCCCTGACTCCGTGCGCGCACGCAAGCCTGCACAATCCCAAAATGATGGTCCACGTACTGGATCAAGCAACTCCCAAGCAGGCGAGACGCAGACGACCAGTGCGGATCCTACGATCAAGCGCTTCGCTTATGATGCAAATCAATTACGATCTACGACGCAAAGAGTGAGTGGAATTGACTTTGATTACGCGTTCGGTATTGCCTCGATTCATCCAACCAGTCCAAACATACGAGTTAAACTAACAAACCCTGAACTCACAAAACTTGGATCTAATTTAGGCGTTGTGATTGGTGGTTACCCCATGAGCGAGTCCTCTAGTTTCATTTCATCTAATACGGCTGTTTCTCTGGATAACAATGGGCTCGCCACGATTAAAGGTGAAAACTTTAAGCCTGCTACAGTCTATAAATTGCGCATGCACTTTTTTGATTTGACCGTAATGGACCAGACTCAAAATCAACCGAGATATCTGGGTGCGTCGACGCAGTCATACCAAATGGTCACAGACGGCGAAAATGATCCCTTAGCTTCGTCAAGAGCGCGAATGGTCATGCGCGGTTTTGGTGAAGTCCATGACTGGTCTCTTGGCCGTTATGATCGCCAGAAGGGCTATACGCAGCATTCCGGGGGTGGTTGGTGTCATATCTTTTACAATTGGGTTATCAAAAACGATTTAAAAACGAGGTCTGGTAGTCAGAATACCCACTACGACTCCAACTATTGGAGCAGCTTAAAAGCGAGAATTTCAGGAAATGAGCTGCTAAGCCTCAGCCAAAAAGAAATGATTCACGGTGACTATTTCCATGTCGGCAGTCACGCGGCTATGATTATTGCCTACGACAAATCAAGGAGCGAATTTGTAACTCTCGAGGGGAATTTTAACAATAGTGTTCAGATGTATAGGCGCCGTGCAAACGACATGTCATGGGTCGGTCATATTACAAAGGATATGCTGCGGTGATCCATTCGCGTATATGACCGCACATCAATCAATTGACATGTACTAGTTCTTAATCAGCTTGAGCGAATGCTTACAACCTTCTTGAAGAGACTTGTAAGTTCCTGACACGGTAAACCACATCGACCAATAAGTGTGCTTATTAAAGGACTCGACGTAGAGTTCGTTAGTTCCCGCCTTCAGATGCTGACCTAGATCAAAATTGAACTTACTTACCCTAGGGCCAGGTCCACCAGCTGTACAGTCTTTTTTCTCATTCCGATTACAGCCAATCACTTTACCATTCAGTTTCGTACATGGATTCCAATCATCTACCCCGTACTGGGTAATCTTAACATCTATTTCTGTTGCATCACCAGGAAGGACAATCGCGTCGGGGATCGTCATCGTTTCGAGTTTGCATCGCCAGTTTGATCCCATCAGTTTCGCGCTGACACCAACATTCGTTGGCGGGATGGTACAAACTCCATCTGTTGAGGGAGCTATCGTTGGTGTGCTCGACGGACCGATCGATATATTGACTTTGGCTTTGCCTGCGTCATTGGTCAAAGTTCCATTTGGATCTGAGCCTTTGGTCTCACCTGTGGTCTCCGGCAAACTTTCTACAGGTTCTCCGAGCTCGAGACCTTTTTTGCAGCCCTCGTCTCCGGGTTTGCAGTCTTGTTTCTTGAAGGCACGCTGGTTGCCGGAAAAATCACCGTCGGCGCAAGCGGCGACCATCAAAACCATAACCAACGAATTGAATTTGATTGAACGCATCATAGGACCCTCCGAGCCTGTCCCAAAGGAGAGCGGAAGAAAGAAGAGGAACCTTGAGGAAAACGTATATTATTCAATAAAATTAGATCTTTAAAGATGCGTCTTGGCATCCTGTCGAAACCATAAATATTCAAATCCGCCATGTGTCGCGAGGGGGTGGTTTTTACCCAATGTAACAGCCACGATATAATCATAAATATAATAACAATGCGTTAAGGAGCTCCCAGATGCGTTTGATCAGTCTCGGCATTGCGTTGGGTCTTCTGGAAGTCACCTTGGCCTGCAAACCTCGTAGTGACGCCGGCACAAAGTTGAAACACACCTTTGGACATACGTCTGTATCACGCACCAAGGCCCCCGAACCTTGCAAGAATTCAGGCGAGGATACACCAGAGTTTCGTTACGCGAGTGCTTTGATTGACTACATTACGTCAAAAAATCCGAACACATTTACCGGCAACCTGTCTCGCAAATATCTTTGTGTTCAAATCATGAAGACTGACGGACTGAACGCTTCAATGGAGGCCGCGACCGGTACGATGCGATTTTTCAAAAAAATCCTGCATCCACTACCTGGACTTGAAAGTGACGCTGCTAAAGCAGCCACGATCGCCCATGAGCTAGCACACTTCAGCATGAGCCACCACGAGTCCAGTCGTGACAATGCACCTCCTGGATATGATCGTGCGAAGGAGGCGAAACTGAAAACCAAGGTCGATCAAGTTCGAAAAAGATTGGACGACGCAAACTTCAAGGCCATTCAAAGCTTCGTCAAAGCAAATAACAATGAAGTATCTAGAACTATCGATCAGGTGGTCACAAACCAAGGTATGATCGACAAATTCAAGATGTCCTTTCCCAAGTACTTAATGGAAGCTCATCAACAATTTAGACAAGGACCAAGTCTCGAAAGCGGTGAATCCCTGTTGTTGGAGATTGATACCTGGATTGTAGAGGCCGATAAACTTACTGCAAAAAAAGGAGGACTCATATCAGCCGACCTGGCAAAACAGATTAAGTCGGTATTGTCACGCCGAGAGTTGATCAGAGACCCCGACTCTGGAATCAGTAATGATTTGGCTAAAGCCCAGCTGGAGTTAGAAAGACATAGACTTCCAATTCTGCAATTTGAAGAGCAGGAGGCCGATGAAGTTGGCTTTGAATTGTACCTGCGGGCTGGGTTTGACCCAGATATTTTCCCACAGTCATTTATTCACTTAGCCAAGGCCGTACGAGCCGACTACGAGTGTGATCCAATGAACCCGTTATCGCCGGAGCCATCCAGATACCGCGAAGGAATTAGTTTTAACAAAGTGCATCCTGATATTTGCTGGCGCTATTGGGATACAAAATATATCGAACGCAGAAAACACGCTGCGGACTATAAACCGTTAATCAGCAAAAACCCGATCGTTAATCTTCCCGAACTGGATAAGCTCAGGGCAGCATTAGCTAACTGAAGATTGCATCACCAGAAGACCCACCAAGGCTTTTGAGAGTCTTCGTGGGCTTCGACACGTTTCTTGAGTTCGTTTTCAGACAGGTTATAGATTCGAATTAAACGCGTGACGAGGCTCTCTCTGTTATCGACATTGCTGTACTCAATGACACGCTTTTGGTCCGGGCTGTGATTCCGTAGATCACGCATTTTTTCTTCGTATCTGATCGCAGCTGCCTCGTCACCGATCGTCATGGCTCTAATCCATGCGTTGCGTACAGAAATAGCCTCACCCACAAGACGGATCGCCGAGTTTTCGATGGGGAGAGTCGAAAGTTTGTTCTTACTCCAGGCGTACACCTCGTCCGCAGATTTACCCTCCCAGACTTTGCCAATTTTGTCGAAGTCCACAAGTTCCTTGTAAACAACGCGGGCCTTGATGGATGCCATGATGTTGGGGTCTTTGAAAAACGCGCCCGACTTCACCGCGGCGAAAATTTCCGCAGCAATGCGTGTCACATCAATACAGGTTCGCTCAATGTCCCAGTTGTTGGCTGCCAATTCATAAACGCAAAAAATCGGCTTATTTTCTTTTACGAACTTAACGAGGTCGACATTTTCCTTAAACTTGGTGTCTGCCAAAATATTGGAGATAAACTGAAGTTCTTTGTCAGCTGCCTCAAAGTCCATAACAAAATCGATATTGATGTCACCACGAGCAGCTGCCCCACGCAACGCTTGTATCTTCTGTAAAAGAAGTTTTTTTACTTCCTGCCCCATCGTGTCATCTGTCTGAATGGCTTTTACTGCGGCCGATAGATCCCCTTTGTGCTCTGCATAGATTGCCGCAAACGTTTGTGCGAGGGCATTACCGATAGCATCTTGGTTTTCTGGGGCTGGCGCCGTCGTGTCGTCCATCAGACGCGATGAACTTTGAGGGTCCCTGTGTTTACAACTGGCAAAAGTGCACAGAGTTAAGATCAAAAGACCTGCAACCTTTGAACGCATAAGAGCCCCCTATCAACAGATTGAGTACTCTTAATAGATTAGCAGGAGACGTGGATGATTGCCAAAATCGCAGGACGCGTCAGGAAAATCCTGGTGAACGAGGAGTGCTCCCGGCCAGACTTGAACTGGCACAGCTTGTGGCCGGGGGATTTTAAATCCCCTGTGTCTACCGATTCCACCACGGGAGCGTCCGAATGTTGTATAGTATTTTCTATGGAAATGTCAAAAAACACTCATGATGATCAAGCGATGCAGAATTATGCAGCCGCCAGCACCAGGCCGGCGGTGGTTCGTTATGATGCCGACTGCTCACTGTGCCGTTCGTTGGCTGACTTTATGGCAAAACGCGTACCGTCAGAGCAAATTGTCTTCGCTGCGAGTGTTGAAAATAGGCCTGCAAATCTCGAAGTCGAGGTTTCTGAAGGGGGCGCCCGCAAGACTTTGCTCGGTGCTGAGGCGTGGCAATGGCTATTAGAGCATCATCCAACCTTAGAGGAGATGAACTGGATTGCTCAAAAACTGGGCATAGCAGTTGTCGCCAGTCGATCCATGATGCGCGGAGCCGATGTTCTGAGACGGCTCTGTTTTCGCTGCCGCCGATGACCTCAAATCAAATCGACCGCCTAGCCGTTCAGCAAGACTCGCAAGCCAGCCAGATCGTTGTTGCAGAATCTTGGCAGACGCTGGATCCATCAATAAACCGCAGCCTTTCATGACCCAGCCCGGAGCGTCCTCGGCCCACGATAGTTCAAATGATGCACCACCTGACATGGCGATTAAGGCATCGGGCTCTTGTCTGCGAAATAGCGGATACCAAACCATCCAGTGCCGAGCCATGGACTTGACCCGCGCCAGGGCGTTCATGACTTTGTCCCAGTCATCTGCTGTGCCGTCACTGCTGCGATACGGTGGATCAACTAAGACTAGATCTGCTTTTTCAACCTTCTGTAGTGCGTCATAGCCACTTTTGGGCTCGAGCGTGACCCATTGAGATAACTGCCCCTTACGGATTGCACTTCCTGCCATCTTGAGGGTATCGGCGTTCACCTCGTGAACAGTCAGCTTGAAATTCGGATGTCCCACATTTCGTAAAAACTCTGCTGCAAGAACCCAAGAACCTTTATAGAGGAAATTGGCATTCATTGCTGGAAGCACAAGATTAAAATAATAATGATCGAGTAGCTCAGCAGTCCCATCCATAAACCTACCAATGCCGCGCCGCCAATCGCCGTTCTCGCCCAATCGAGCGTATCCAGGTCCAGCATGGGTTTCTACATAATGAAAAGACTTCGGGGACTCAGACGACAACGTCCTGAGAGCGTCAATGAGAAGAATATGTTTCCATACATCGCCGATATTTCCGGCGTAGCGGCAGTGGTTGTAAGGTCTTCGGGCAGTGTTCTGCTGCATAGGACTTCGCAAGCCCTCCTCTCCAGTGAACTGCCCGTTTAGCACAGGTCCCACCCCGTCTCAAGTCACAAAATCTTACATCTTATAGGCATAATTAACCCATTGTTATTAGCGTGTTAGAGCCGGATAATCGGAGATGAGCCTGCAGCTCGGAGGTTATTGTGAAACTAGCCATTTTGTCCCAAGACGCCAGCCTTTATTCCACTTCGAGATTGAAGGCGGCTGCCGATGCGCGCGGTCACCATGTCAAGGTGGTCGACTACATGCGCTGCTACATCAACGTCTCATCTGATGATCCGTGTGTGATGTATGCGGGTAAGCACCTCGAACACTACGATGCCATCATTCCGCGCGTCGGCGCCTCCAATACATTTTACGGCACTGCTATAGTTCGGCAGTTTGAACTAACCAACACACTCACAGCCAATGGTTCTCAAGCCATCGCTCGGTCACGCGATAAACTGCGCTGCATGCAAATCCTGGCCAAGGAAAAAGTCGGTCTTCCCGTCACCGGATTTGCCCACAGCACACAAGATACTGACGGACTGATTAACATGGTCGGTGGCCCCCCAGTTGTCATCAAGCTAATTGAAGGGACTCAAGGTATTGGTGTGGTTCTCGCAGAAACATATGCATCCGCCAAATCCATGATTGAGGCTTTCCGCGGTCTATCGGCGCATATTCTTGTTCAAGAATATATTCAAGAAGCTCAGGGCGAAGATATCCGCGCATTTGTCGTCGGCGACAAGGTGATTGCGGCCATGCGAAGAAAAGCAGCCAAGGGTGAATTTAGGGCCAACATTCACCGCGGCGCAAAATCAGAAAGCGTCGAACTAACAGACGAAGAAATTCAAACCGCACTGATGGCTTGTCGCGCAGTGGGCTTGAAAGTCGCAGGCGTGGACATGCTTCGCTCTAAAAGCGGACCCAAGGTCCTTGAAATTAACTCATCACCCGGTTTGCAGGGCATCGAATCCGCGACAGGAATCGACGTTGCAGGAGCCATCATTCATTATCTGGAGGAAAATCTTGATTCCGTCCGGGCATTTGAGGGATAGAGCATGAGCCGGTTCAAAAGACCTTCTGAAGATAAGCCAATCAAAATCGGCTCGGAACTCATTGACCGTGGGGAACAGATACGGGTTGAAATCCCCATCACCATGCTTGCGACGCAAGGCGCCCTGAGCATGCCGATTGAAGTTATTGCAGGAGACGAAGACGGACCCGTACTAGCCGTGACAAGCACGATTCACGGTGACGAGTTAAACGGGATTGAAATTATTCGACAGCTTTTGCCGCTTTTATCTCCGTCAATACTTGCTGGAACTCTAATTGCAATTCCTATCGTCAACGTACCGGCATTCATGACGCAGAGCCGCTATCTTCCGGATCGTCGAGACCTCAATCGTTCCTTTCCTGGTAAAAAATCTGGGAGCCAAGCGTCACGCATTGCGTTCACTGTCATGGAAGATGTCATTAAACATTGCACGCATCTGGTGGACATTCACTCTGCCAGTGCTCATCGCAGCAACGCACCGCAGGTACGCGCCAGTCTTAACAAACCAGAGGCTGCTGCCTGTGCGAAGTCATTTGGAGCACCATTCATTATCCACTCCGCAGAACGCGATGGGTCTCTACGCTGGGCTGCGTCAAACATCGGACTTACCAGCATCGTCTATGAAGCTGGCGATGCAGGGCGATTTGATCGTGATGCTATTGACACGGGTTTGTGGGGGTTACTCGGGGTGATGGATCATCTCGGCATGATTTCAGCGCGCGACCTCCACATCAAAAAACTACGTCGCCATAAACCAGAACCATCCAAGATCTATGAATCGACTAAGTGGATCCGCGCTACCAAGGGTGGACTATTTCGCAGCCAGGTGGAGACAGGTCAAACTGTTGAGCGGGATCAATTTCTGGGATTTATAGCCGACGCTTTTGGCGAGGGCATGACTGTGCTCAAAGCTCCCAGGGCTGGCTCTGTTATCGGCATTACCCGTAACCCAGTGGTCGGGCATGGAGACGCACTGGTTCATATTGCTTACAATTAAGGTCGCAAGACTAGACGTCAGACCTAAACAAACACAAATTTAAAAAGAGCGAAACCTTCACTACGTTTTTGCGACTTCAACGCGCACGGTCTGATTGGGTTGAAAACTAAGTGTCCTCTGTGGAAACGGTAACTCGATCTTAGCTTGCTCCAGCGCCTTCTTTACAGCATCGGCTGCCGTATTTTGAGCCTCTAGCAAACGCTCACGATCAACCCAAAACTCAGCTCCTAGTACGACAGCATTATCACCAAACGACTTAAAATGAACGATGGACGCAGGATCTTTACGCGTCAAAGGTAGAGAGCTTAGCACGTTCATGACCAATGCACGCACACTAGCGATATCAGCCGTATAGGGAATTCCAATTAACAACTCAACACGACGATGAGCAAACCTCGTGGTGTTCACGATTTCCGACTTCATCAAAGTCTCGTTGGGAATCCGTACCATCGTGTTCTCTGGAGTTCTCAAAATTGTTGAAAGAAGGCCTAACGATGAAACCTCACCAGTGGTGGAGCCAATCTTTATCACGTCACCAATGGTAAACGGACGCTCGAGCAGCATAAAAAGACCGCTAATCACATTGGACATGGTCGTTTGACTTGCAAAGCCGATGGCAACCGATGCGATACCAGCCGCTCCCACCAGAACGCTGAGGTTGATGCCAGCCTCATCCAGTCCCGTCAAAACACAGAGGACAAAAACTCCATAAAAAATCAGTCGCCTGGCAACACCAATCTGATGCTGTGCCAGAGCTCTGGAGAGAGCTCGCCCGAGAGCCCTACTCGCAACATTACCCAGGAGATACCCAAACATCACACCAAGTAAGACGATGAGAAGTTTCGTAACTGGCCCTTCTTTAACCAAGTCTGATAACATATCCATGTTCATGAACAGGATTCACCTCATGCAAAAAAGCCGCTATCTGAAATTGAGAGTTTTTACTGTGGCAACAGGCGTCATGATGATGCTTGCTCAAAGCGGCATTGGTGAACTTTATGCACAGAACCAGAACGTTACAACACCAAAAGATTGCACTGCGGAGAACCAACTTGGTAGCGCTTGCTTGAATGGCACAAAAAGCGGCAAATCAACGCGAAAAAAGCCCAAAAATAAGAACAGTAGAAAAAAGAAGATACCGAATTCGGAGTCCCAATCTCCACCGCCAGGGTCAAAACGTGAAAGCTCTACCCCTGGTGTACCAGTGGATGACTTACCGGTCCGACCTGATGATAAGTTTTAGCAAGCAAACAAATAAATTTTTTTGATTAGTGGCCTTCGAATTCCATGAGCCAGCTGAGATCGTAGCGTGACAAGCGGGAAGCCCCTTGGAGCTCCGGAAGGTTCACCACAAAATGACAACCCACAACCTGACCACCCATCTTTTCGACAAGAGCCGCCACAGCGCCGGCTGTACCGCCAGTCGCCAGCAGGTCATCAATCACGAGACACCGCTCGGTAGGCTCGATGGCGTCATTATGAATCTGAATGCAGTCCTTACCATACTCAAGATCATATTCGATCTCTACGGTTGCTCCCGGCAGTTTGCCTTTTTTGCGGGCTAAAACCATTCCGCAACCAAGGCGCTCCGCAACAGCAGCACCGAAAATAAATCCCCGCGACTCAATCGCAACGATCTTCTGGGGTTTGAGTTTGAAGGCACGTTCAGCTAGCAATTCAACAGACTTTTTTAGGCCCCAAGGATCAAGGATTAAACTGCTGACATCCCGAAACATGATTCCTTGCTTCGGAAAATGTGGAATCGTTCGGACCAGAGATTTTAAACGAACGAGATCCTGAGTCATGGGCTCTCTCCTAGCTGAAGTTTAGAGCCCCGTTTTTGTCAGAAAAACATCTTTAGCACAAGAGTTTTGACGGCATCACCTACCACAAGTCGCCGTTATCAGGCTTTCCTTGGCCATCAGTATCTGTTTTCATTTGGCCACCGCCATCGCGTGCGCCCTCATCGGGAGCCCCGTTGGCCGCCCGACCTGTTTTTGATTCATTATCTTCACCTTTAATAACGCGCCCTTCATCGTCGAGAACATCGTCTGACTGTTTGGAAAGCTCGTTAGGCTTAAGCCCAGGAAGAAGCTGCGCATTAGCTGGTCCTTCGCCCTGATCCTGCGAAACGTTGGCCTTATCGGAGACCTCAACTTTCGTGGGTGCTGCGGGCAAAGCAGAATCCTTCAACTCAGCCTTGAAGTTAAATGGGCTATAGAGACGCGCAACTCCGCCCTTGCCATCTCCCGGAACCCTGATGATGCCGCGCACCGTGTTGCCCACCGCAAATTCATTTTCAAAAGACTCTCCAGTCTTATCGATGTTGGTGGTGGCGAACACTTCATCGCCGTTCTCATTACCAGAGAAGACAATTCCCCGCGGTAAATCGACGTTGAGGGCTGCTGCTTTGTTGTCATATTTAATTGGCCACTCGCCTCGCTTGACGACATTGATATCCAATTCATCAAGTTGATCACGATACTTCATGATATCAATCATGCCCTTGGCGTACTCAATCCAAGCCGGCAGCGCCCCTATGGCACCTGACACCTTGATTGCCCCGCGGCGCATCATCTTGTTCAAATCGTAGCCGACATACGACGCGATCGAATGGTAATGGCTGAAATCAAGGGGAGCGCCCTTGGCGGGAGGCACCGGAAAGAACCCCGCGAAATAAGCATTTGTATAATCGTTTGTGGTCCCTGTTTTCCCAAAGGCCTGAACGCGAACTTTGGCAGATTCCGAAGACTTCACAGGACCTTTAGCTTGAGGATCCGCTGGAGCTGCCAAATCCACGTAAAGTTCACCGCGGGCACGACGACCGGTACCGTGAGTGACAACACGCTTCAAAATTTCCCGCATTTGATCCGAATACTCTGGAATGGAAACCATAGCTTCGCGACGCTTTGGTTCAAAGACCACCTCACCGAGACGATCTTCTATACGGCGAATGAAATTGATCTGATTCGGTGGGCCATTCTCGTAGAAACGGTAAATTTTACCCTCAACAAACGTCTGATAGATCTTTGCAACTTCAGCCGCAGTAACGTCATTGGTCCCAAGAGGAAATGACTGGACGGGATCCACTTTGCTTGTGACGCCCATCGCTTTGACCATCTCCGTTAAGTAGTTTAGGCCAAGGGCTATACGGAAGTCATGATGTTCGAAATATCGATTGAGATCATATGGTGTCGCTGCGTTCATGACAGACTGAAAATGATCCTCGACACTCTTCTCAAGTCTCGTAAAATCCGCGGCCGGGAGAGTCCCATTCAGGCGAATTTCGCCCTTCTGAACCATTTCGTTGAGCCAAATCGCCTCCACATCAAGGGCATTGAGAGCCCGACCTTGAATGGTGGCTAATTTCTCAATGTAATCAAATCGCTCGGTGACAATCTTGGGACGTTCACCCTCCAGAACTGGCAGGTATCCCAAAGCTGGCTTACTACCTTGAGTTGGCAAAACCCGGAAATTGGACCATGCTGCTTTCAGAGTCGGATCTGCCAGCGCACCCTCAGCTCCTTTTGACTGCACCCTAGCAGCGATCGCGTCAAAATCCGCCTCTGCCATTGAAGACAGAGTTTTCATACGTAAAAAATTGTTTTTCACGAGATTGATGCGAAGCGCATTCTCTAAAGGCGGCATATCTGCAGTGCCCTGCCGTGAATGCAATGCTTGCAGCTCGCCAATGTAGCCTTTACCCCACCACATTTTTTCGAGGGCGCGGATCACATCGTTACCGCCTTTGAAGACGAGATCAGGCGTGACGTCTTCAATGGCTCGCTTGAGTTGGAACTCCTTCACGCCATCGTTGTCCAGCTGAACTCCAGTAGCCTTGGCAACACGAAAGTGAAAATCGGGGGCGCTTTCTCCAGGCTTCGGAGCAAGGTCCATCTGCGCCATCAAGTCTTTGAATTGCTCCAAATTCAGCTTATCGACAAGGCGATTGGCCAAGGCAACAGATGCCAAGTTTTCCGACGTCGTGCCGGACCATACCATACTGGCACTTCGGTAGGGGCTGATATGATCAGGACGAGGGAAATAAAATCTAGCCTGATAAGGGAAAATTTGACGTTCGTTGTCGACGATATCCAATATGTTCCAACCAAGCTGCATCGCTGCATAGTAAACAACTGACTTAAATACGGATCCCGGCTGACGACGAGCAAATACGGCTCGGTTAAATCCAATAGTGTCAAACCCGCTAACGGCGACCCGAACTTCTCCTTTGTCCAAAGCAACTAATCCACCATTGACCTTTGGTGTTTTCTGCAGCTCAAGGATCGCTTCGTGCTTGTCCTTGTCGTATTCTTTGACCTCAACAAAGATCACATCGTCGCGCTTGATAGTTTGAAGTAATTTTTTGAGCTGAACTTCATGTCCTTGCTGCAATGGCAAATCCAACAACTTGGCATAACGAACCAGAGCCTCGTAAGGCACAATACCGGAGCTCAATCCGAAGGACACTTTCAGATGCGCATCCTTCTTTTCGTTTCCTTTGATCTCCTCGACCTTCCCGTAGTAGAACTGGTTGACCTCGAGATCACGCAGACGCCTGAAGTTCTCTGCCTTTTCCGGCTGAAAACCAGCTAGAATTGTCTCCAGTCGGCTCAGGTTACGCCGCATGCCAAGCTGAGCGCGCTCCTGCAATTTGCAATCGATGGTTGTGAAAATTTTTAGACCCGCATTATTAAGTTCATCCACCGTTTCAATGCCCAGGATGTCCATCACTTCCTTCTGGCTCACCTGATTGCGAATCAAACTAACCAGCGCCACCTCACTTGAGCGAAAGCTTCCGCGATTAAACGGAACGGGCCGCTCAAAGGCCTCTTTGAACTCTTCTTGAGATAACCAGCCTTGTTCATACATGCGCTTTAACACGTAGTTTTTTCGATCAAAAGCGTCGCGAACCGCTTGTTCACGGCGCTCTTTCGTATACTTCAAGTACGGGTCGTACTTGGATGGGCCCTTCACGCTACCCGCAATAAAGGCCGACTCGACGACATCCAAATCTGCAACTTCCTTGTTGAAGTAGTACTTCGCCGCAATTCCGATTCCGGAGCCGTTGCCTGAGACGTGAAATTGGTTCAAATAAAACTCAAGAATTTGCTGTTTGCTGTAAAGCTTTTCTAGCTGTAGCGCTGCAATCGCCTCGTTAATTTTACGACGCAGAGAGTATTCCCAGTCATCCATAATGTTTTTAACAGTCTGCTGGGTCAGTGTTGACCCTCCGCGGAACTTTCCAGTCTTTAAGCCTTCAGCAATGGCTTTGAAAATTGCCTGTGGATCAACTCCTCCGTGGGAGAAAAAGTTTTTATCCTCTGCGGCCACAAGAGCGTTCACCATGTGCTTAGGAATTTCTTCGATACTGACATAGCGCCGGTGCTCGTTACTGAAAAAGCTACCGATGGGTGTTGACTCATCGAGACAGTAAACTGTCGTTTCCTCATTGATGCGCGCCATAATAGTGGTCTTCTTCAGGTGCGAATCATCGCCAAACCAAACACTGAACAAAATGACTGACGTAACGCCCAGACCACCACCAATGGCCCCCACCACACCCGTGATGGCCGTCCACGCAGAAACATTTAAGAATTTGTTTTCAAAAATGCGCATAGCCACTCCAAACATGTACCCAACATTGCTCTTACATTCTATCACCACCCGCCGTGGAACTACTAGTTTCCCATCAAGAATTTCAGGGTGTTAGACCTCTTAACAAGGGCACTCCTGCCTTGATTTTGCCCTTTACGGGTGCGGCTGGTCATCGTATAAGAAGCACCTCTTTGAGGTGACTCCAATGCTATTTCCAAGCCTTACAAACCGTGAGGGACGCCCATTTGATCAGGTACAGCTGACAGGCATGCTGATGAGCTGTGTGATTGGCATTTACCCATCGGAGCGAACCCGCAAGCAACCGGTAACCGTCGATATGTGCCTATATCTCGACACCAGGCGGGCTGCCGAGAGCGCCAACATTCATGACACCATTGATTACGGCGGCGCCGTCAAAGAAATTGCTTTTATCCTTGAGTACTGCGAGTTTCAGCTTATTGAGACCGCCGTAGAGGCGGTTTGCCGGCATTTTTTGAGGACTTATCAAGCGGATCACTGCCTGCCCACGGTTGACGCCGTAATGGTTCGAATCAGTAAGCCCAGCGCCCTGACTCACGGCATCGTCCCATCCGTACAAGTCTTGCGCCGTCGTGATGATTACCCCATGCAATCCGAGAAAGTCTCATGCGGCAGCATTTACAAGATTCACAGCGCTTCCGACTCCAGTCTGCACATGCTTTTAGCGAGTGGCGACGCCCCAATTATTGTGAGGGATCTGCTTCCAAATGCCGAGACCATCCTGCCCTTTGGCCGATGGACCTTGGATGGCACACCCATCAAAAGCAGAACCCCTGTCACCTTAGCTGACGCTACATCCAAAGTATTGCAAGACACCTCGGCTGGCGCCAATCAGCCACGGTTGCTACTCATTCAAGGTCGCCCCCCCGTTAGGTAGACTGTGCCCATTTCTGCGAAGTTTCCGGCCTTTTAAAATTTAAGAGTGAGTCACCACACTCTTGTGCAAGGCAGGACAGTCATCATGCGGCAAGTTCGAACAACTTGGTTATTAGCCATTACGGCCATCATCAATCTATTTTCCCATTCAAACATTTCTTACGCGCGAAGCTTGATCTCAGTAGCTGATATCGCAGAGCAATCCATACCAGGTGTTGTTAACATTCGGACTACGCAGTATGTCCCAAACAAGGATCCCGCTCTGGATCTCTATCAATTTTTTTTGAACGGAAGGCCGCCACAGAATCAGTCAACGCACGCCGTTGGTAGTGGTGTCATCATCAACAAGCAAGGACACGTTCTTACCAACGCACACGTTATTGAAAACGCCAGTGTCATTGAAATATTGCTGGCAAAGAACAAGCAAAAACTTCGCGCCAAAGTGCTGGGCGTGGACCCAAAGACAGACCTAGCCCTGCTAAAAATGGACGGTAATGTCCCCGTGACGCCCCTTGATCTTGGCGATAGTGATGCCTTGCGCGTGGGTGATGCCGTAATCGCCATTGGAAATCCTTTTGGTTACTCCCACACAGTGACCTCCGGAATTATCTCGGCCAAAGGACGAGTCATTGGAACAGGCCCCTACGACAACTTTTTGCAAACGGACGCCTCTATTCACCCCGGCAATAGCGGCGGCCCACTACTGGATATTCGCGGACGCGTGATCGGTATCAATACCGCTGTCAGCAGCGAGGGATCAGGAATTGGGTTTGCCATTCCCATCAACATTGCAAAACAAATCTCGAAGGACCTTGTAGCCTATGGAAAGCCAAAGCGCCCCTGGCTTGGTATGGTCGGAAAAAATATATTATCTGCGGACGAAATCGAATCAGGTCGAGCTGGTGATGGAGGCGTCCACGGCATCATCGTCTCAAATCTTGTGGTTGATGCACCAGCTCACCGCGCAGGCCTCAGAATTGGCGATATCGTACTCAATGCAGACGACAGAAAGATTACTGACCTCAACCAATTCCAAAGACTACTAGGCACCAAGCAACCCAACGGCAAGGTAAAGCTAAAGATTTACCGCCGTGGTAAAGGCTACCTGCATGCCACCGTCGCCCTGGAAGAAACCCCGAAGGCAGATGAGCTACCACAGGAGCGAGATTTATTTTAACGAGCTGGATAAGCCAGTGCTTCACCCAAATTTTTGCGCTACACTCCGGCCTTACATAGATGTCTGCGGAGCAAAGAGTCATTTTTCATGGAAAAACCTCGAGTCGATTTTTTGGTTCAATGGCAGAGCCTTGTTGCTCCGCCCTATAGAACCATCTGGCGGCAGCTGCAAAATCACGCTGGCTGGCGCGTCACCATGATCGCACCAGAAAAATTTCGCGAAGGAGGCATGCAGGAACTCTTATGTGCGCCTAATGACCAGCGCAATCCTCCGTTGATCACACTGCCCGTAAAACGCTGGCACACGCAGGTCGTTTGGTTTCAAGGCCTATCCGCACAGCTAAGTAAGTGGCTAAAGACACCGGCTCAGAAAAAATTATTCCTGTGTTTTGCAGAACCCTATGCTGTCACAGCATTATTTGGCTGGCTCTCGTTGGTGATGGCACGCTTTTTCTCATTCAGCAGATCTTCGCGTCCATTGTTTTTACTGTTCGCATTTCAGAACATCTACAAACACTTTCCCTGGCCAATCCGCCTTGTTCAGTCGTTAATGTTTAGAGTCTGTGATGCTATTTTTGTACCGGGCGTAGAGCACGAGGATGTCTTGCGCAAGCACGGCTATCGCGGGCGCTGCATTCGCTTTCCGATGTGGGTTGATGAGTCTTTATATTACTCTGCTTCAAAGTCTAATGACGCAAAAATCAGGATTGGCTACGCAGGAAGTTTTCTTCCAGAAAAAGGAATCACACAGGTTCTAGACGCTTTATTAAAGCATCCAGAAGCAATTCAAGATTGCGCATTCGACATTGCCGGCGGCGGCCAGCTGCGTGACGAAATTGTTCTAAAAGTTGATCAGCTTAAAAACGTGGGCGTTGATGCAAATTTTCTCGGCTCAGTCGCGATCGAAAAAATGCCTGATTTTTATCGCTCTCTTGATCTCCTTATTGTCCCGAGTTTGACGGCAAGCCACTGGAAGGAACAATTTGGCCGCGTCATCATTGAAGCGATGGCTTGTGGCTGTTTAGTCATTGGCTCTAACTCAGGAGAGATACCTTTCGTCATTGCCGATGAGCGGCGGATATTTCCCGAAGGAAACATGAAAGCCATGCTCACAGTTATGCAGCGGGCTTTGCTAGATATCAAAGGAGAGCGTCATTTAATTCGCGAGCAGGTGTCAGCAATAGCGAGCAAGAAATATGGTGACTACAATGTGGCATCAGCGTTGGCTGCAAGTCTTGAGACTTAAAGTAAATTTTAAGGGGCTACGATCCCGGATCAGGTGGCCCCTATTTCTGAATCATTTAAACATCTCAATTGCAGAGCCGTCTGCTTTGCGTAGGGTCATCGCATCCTGATCACTACATTCCCTACCTTTCTGACTAACCGATAAACTTCCCCAGGGGAAGTTCCAACAACCATCCGACCCCATTATACGTGAGCTAATTGCACTGAATGCCGGGGGGACTTGTCCCTTTGTTGAGCAGCGTGGCGCTGATCCTTGACCACTTGCCCCGTCACCAAAGTAGCAAACACTGGCAGGCACTAACTTATATTTGGCGACGTTGATTGCACGGCAAGTCAGTTGGCCATTTTTATTACCAATCAAAATTTCGTTAGCTCCACAGCTTCCATTACGCTCTACTTCCGCTCCCTGCAAGATGTCGTTAGCTGGAAGCGGACAACACGCCATGGTACCGAAGGTGACCCTGCTGGTGGGATCGTCGATGCCAAACACGCCATAATTTTCTGGACAATTTTTGGCACCGGAAGCTCCCTCAAGAGTTTGCGCATTACACTTTTTAGGTACAAGTTGACCGGTTCCGCCACCATCACTAGTCAAGCCCGGTTGATTTGGCGGAGTTTCCCCACCAGTCGGAGGCACCCCAGTGGGAGGTGGGTCTTTTTTAGGTGGAACTTTTTTTGTGAAGTTGGAGCCCGAGTCGCCACTGAATTCCGAATTTGCACATGAATAAACTCCGGCAGACAAAAGACTTAAAGCAAGAAACATAATGTTAAATGACGGCTTCATACGGCGTCCTCCAACAAAACGTATCGGCAGCTACCAAGGCGTACTTGAAGAAATGTGAGGAATCCCGAATTTTCCATTAATTTTAGAAGCTTGTGAACGTATTCTGGCGCTCTTTAGCAATCAAAAGCTATCAAGTGCTTTTTTCAAGGCTGAAAACTGACGCACGCAACCAATGCCGCTTGCGCCCCCGGCGTGCGAAAGCGCTCCGGCAACCACGCTGCCGCCACTTGCGCATCCTCAACCACCCTAGACTCACTGTAAGTCATGAGAACGGCATCTCGACAAACGATGTCTTTGACCCGAAGAAACCAGCCCAATCCGGCCAACTAAGACCTGAGCGATTTGTCCCATCGATGGATACCGCGGCAAGTAAGGAAAACCATTTGTAGCGCGCGTAAAGCCAGACTTGGACTGCCATCATTTCAGGGTCTGGGTGCTGAAATAGCGGGTTTGCCAGAAGGCGTCCCTTGCGACGAAAGCGTGCCCGATTAGTTACTCCGTTATAGCGCGGACTACTGAAGTACCATGATCGTTGCATATTCGTGTCTTGCCCCCAAGCCGCTAGGGAGCCACGCCAGCTGTCATAAACAATTTGAGCGTAGGCCGACTTTCTTGCTGACGCCGGTGCTGATGTTCCGCCATTTCTAAACATCGTCGGCAGACGGGCGTTGTCTAAATCCGCAGCTATTCCTAGTTTACCATCGCATGTTTGGATAATAAAATTCGTCATACCTTCTGGTGATAGATTGTAATCAGCTAGTAGTTGTTGGTGTGTAGCTATGGTCATCCCCAAAATCCTGGATGAGGCGTTTCCTGAACCAAAATAACTGGGACACATCGGAATATCATAGCCACCATCTGAAACCAGAGAGCCAGGATTTGAAAAATTGAGAATCCTCCCTGTGAGGGCATCTTTCTGGAATTGGTTATTTTGAAAATGTGCCAGTTTAATCCACAAGTCATTTTGCCCGCAGACCACTTGAGCAAACCATTTTTTGCCGATGGGATGTACTCTCACTAACCTGATCATCGTCGACAATGAATATTTTCTTGGGGTTCACCGGGGCTCATCTCCCCTATGAATATCCCTATTATCGCATATCTTGGGGCTAGCCCTTCAAAAATCACTTCTGCAAAAAAATCAGACCTTCCATTGATTGCAACTTTCATCTCCAACCCTTTGCAATAACAGACCATCTAAATTAAATTGATCCTATGCAAATGACGCCCCCAAAAGCCCACCTGTCGCGTAACCCGCCATATTCCCCTTAGATTTCGAGTGCTTTTTCTTAGTTGTAAAGAAAAAAATTTATTTTCCGATATCTCCTCAGGAGGCACAGGGAATGAACATGCGTATCGCCACTTTCGTTTTTATCGCACTGAGCATTCTTTCATGCGGCCGCTCGACGGATCTACAACCCGCTTCGCGACTTTTATCGTCACCAATAGATAAGAATGGGAATCACTCTGATAACAAGAAATCTGAGCTGAATTTTATTTCGACTAATTTAACAATTGGTGCTGAAGGTGCTGCTCTACCTGGGGACGCGCTTCATGTCGAACTTGATCTCAAGGTGGAAGGCTCCGACACTGGCTTTGAAAATTCACCTTATTTTTTGATCCACAACCAAGCTGGACAGACCTTAATTTCCGCCGTCGATCTCAAATCGCTGGTCAAAGGTAGACGACTGACGATTTCACCTGGGACGAACGATAACGAGAAAGTTGTAACTCCTGACGACACATCCTTATCTCTTTCACTGATAAACAGCGGGCCTTCAAACTTTACAGTGACCGTATATGCCGTGAAATTATATGCGATTCGCCAGGGTAAACGTGTGGACATAAATTTACCCCCGCTCGCAAAGTGGTCGATGCCAGAAGGCACTGGGCTCCAAATGGATCCAGACATGGGATATATCTTGCACGGTAAAGATACTCCATCTACCACTCCATCTACCACTCCATCTACCACTTCATCTACCACTTCATCTACCACTCCATCTACCACTCCATCTACCACTCCATCTACCACTTCATCTACCACTTCATCTACCACTTCATCTACCACTTCATCTACCACTTCATCTACCACTTCATCTACCACTCCATCTACCACTTCATCTACCACTTCATCTACCACTTCATCTACCACTTCATCTACCACTTCATCTACCACTTCATCTACCACTTCATCTACCACTTCATCTACCACTTCATCTACCGCTCCATCTGGCAATGCTTTGCCAGAATGTGGAAGCATAGGAAATAGTTGTTATGACAATGCATCCGCTATGGCAGCTGGGCACGCTCGCTTAAAAGATGGTGCAAAGATATCGCTAGTGGCGACCGTCAGTGGATTTAAAGTCTGGAAGGATGATTCTAGCGACAAAATTATTAAGGCTTCCGGACTTTATTCCACGGCAGGAGACTGGCAGAGAAAATTAAAAAAATACGGTTCAGACTATGACGACTATTTCTTAGGTTACAATTCCCTCGCTGGAAGGGCTTGCCCAGAAATGATCTTTCCGGCTGATTGGTCGACAGTGACAGAAAGCAAAGAAGACAAGTGCTTATACTACGATCGCGGGACGCGCGGCGTTCGCCTCGGTCTAGACATGCCGAGATTTAAAAACGTTGGCGTTGATAAAGTCGACTTTATGTGGATTTGGGGCTCCCCCTGGGGAGATTTTTGTCAGTTCAGATGTAGGACGCCTTTGTACTTTCAGGGCAATATCAAGACTTGCAATGTCAAAGGCATGAGGCTACCGACGATATATGAGGCCGAGGTGCAACTAGATTACGCTCCGTTCTCAAAAAAATATGGTTTACCTAAGAGGCCAGGTTACGTGGATCAATGGTTAACGCAGGGCGGGGCCACATATCCGGCTCCAGGCAAGGGCGTCCCTGCGGTACCAGGAGGTGGCTATACTTATACCGCAAGCGGTGTGTGGCAGCCTACATTCGCCTCCCAGTACTTTGTGTACGATAATCAAAGACGTCCAGAAAAGTCCTCTTTTGATACTTTGCAGAACGTGCGCTGCGTCTTGCCACCTTAAGTTGACAAAAGGCTTACCCGAACGGTTTACCTCGACTTTATAAAGACCCTCAAGTGAGGTTATCAAATGACTCTCGTTAAGCTGCAAGCAACGATTGGAAAAAAATAACGCCGAAGACACCATGATCGAACAGCTCATGATTCGGTGACGATTAAGCTTTCCAGCCTGGCACCTATAGTCTTTTGCCTTGGTATTTTCAGGATAGTATCACACCTGCTGCTGAGGTCTGACAGGAAGACTGCAGGGCAGCATCGGAAACAACCCCTTTCTTTCTAACTCCACATCACAGAGTGAAGACCAAATCCGGCCAAATGAAATTGACTTACCGTTGTTATCTCAACATTAAAAAAACAGCACAAAATTACCTGAAATCTGCTCGTACATCCACAAGCCCGCCAGTCCGGCTGTGATCGTAGAGCCACCGATTAAGAATACGAAATAGTAAAAATTGGTCCGGCGCAATGCAAACGCCAGAGGTAGAAAAAGACCTATAATCATGATCTGCGCCAATTCAACGCCGAGATTAAAGCCAATAAGTGGTTTGGCTAATGACCATCCCGATAGACCCAGGTCATTGAGTACAGATGCATATCCGACGCCATGGATCAGACCGAAGCAAAAACCTACGAGCCAAAAATTATGACTGACGAGTGGACGCAAGTTGTTGATGGCGGTGAGCAGAATTGTCAGAGCCACCAAGACCTCTACCACCCTCAGCGGAGGCGGTGAAATGACGGAAAAAGAGGTTAAACAAAGAGTGATCGTATGCGCGACCGTGAATGCAGTCACCACCTTCAAAGCCGACAAAACCACATCAGTCAATTTCTCCTGCGGATGATATCTTTTGCCACGACTGACGTACACCGCGGGAAGCACAAGAGCGACTAAAAACAACATATGGTCAATGCCGCGGAATATATGACTGATTCCCTCAGTAATGAATTGAGTGATTTTAGTCGATGCGTTTCTCGAGGCAAGGTCATACTCAAAGGTCTGACTTGATTTGGAAAAGACCGCGGACTCCGTCTTGTCGCGAAAAAAAATACTGAGCAACCCTCGATGCTGCGCGTCTTCGTCAAACATGCCAGAGTAACGAACCAATAGCTTTGAGATCGGCTTTGCGTCACATGAGGTTTCAAAAATTACACTCGCGAATGCGCCTCCAGATAACTCGCTGACTTGCAGGTCAATCGGCATGATCGCGCAGGCTTCGTCTCCGTTACGTAGCTCAAGATGTCCGACTAAGTACGAGAAAATTTCAGACTGGTGAGCCGTTAACTCCCCCCAGGTGATTTTTCCATCTTGGTTTTGGTCCAAGCCGATGATCACCTCAAGATCCTGCAACGCAACGTCATATTGTCCTGATAAGGCCTGCCCTTCGATATCGAGCGCAATAAAGCCGTCACTGGTAGTGTGGGCTAATACTGCTGTAGAAGTGAGGACTGAGCACAGTGAAAGGACCAAAAAAACTAAAAACTCTTTCATTATTTTTATACACCCTGCATTTTGTTTTTAAGCCATACAAACCGGCCGTGCAAATATCCTGTGGACTTCATCCAATCAAGGGCGGGCTTGGCAGCCTTGAAATCTTTAGCGGCGTATGCAGACTCAAGAAGCAATCTGGCGTCAATGGGTTCACGTTGAGTGCGGAAATTCTGCTCCGCAGCAACTAAAGCCTCTTGTGGACTATCTTTTAAGTAAAGGAAAAAATACGCAGCTTCTCTTAGATGGATATTTGAGTCCCGACGACTCTCGGATTCTCGGTCGAGTTCAATCAAGTGCATGAGCTCGCTGAATCTTAATGAATCTAGCTGACGCATAGCCCTGGCACAGCGCAAGACCGCACCTTGAATTTTTTCAAATGGACAGGCGATTTGACTAGCCTCAGTATATCGCCCTGCGTCTAGATGCAAGTCACTCAGATTAATCGCCGTAAAACGATCCTGAGGATCCCCTGCATAAAGACTCATTAATTCCGACTGACCTGCTTGAAGATCGTTCAATTGAAGCGACATGTCTGACGTCACAGTCTTGATATACTTATCAAGCTCTGAAATCTTAGTAGAATTTTTCTGACCCGCGCTTTGCTGCGAGGACGCCGGGACGGAGTACATCGTTTTCATGATGGTGAGACTGGCTTGAGCCTCACCCAGCATAGACCTCGCCGCGAGTTCGCAAACCGCCCTCACCACCCGCGTCTCATCATTGCTGCGCTGCGGTAGTGCCTGACATGATTCCCGTGCATCGGTGTAGCGGCCTAGGACCATAAAAATGGTCGCTTCCATGATCCTTGCGTTACCATCTTCGGGCGTCGCTTTTAAGTAAGCACCCAGATCCTGCAACGCTAGTTCAAATTGATGGTTAAACTGGTAAATATCAGCCCTTCGCAGTAGCACAGCCGTAGGCGGCGATTTTTGCGACCACCAAGGCGATAATGCCGCCTCAGCTTCGCCGTAAAATCGAGGTGCACCGGATAAGCGACCCAATTTCAAAAGTTCATCCGTTAGGGCTAAAACAGCTCGGATGTCGCTAGGATCTTTGCGCCGCTCAGCTCGAAGTTTTCGTAAATGCGCGGGAACTCTGGGATCCTCGCTGGACGCAGGAAGCGTTGCGATAATCTGGTCAGAAGATTGCGGCTTAAACGTAACCGCCAATAAGCTAGACAAGGGCGCAAGAAACAGTGCGCTCGCAATCACTAGTCGAGATAGTAAGATTGATACATCCAAAACTGCACCTCGGAGCATCATTTGTGGTAGCCTATCTATAAGTTTCGAGTCCCAAATTATTTACATTTTTTTTGGAGGTTGCAAATGAAAATAAACTTTATTGCTGTAATCGTAGCGTTCATTGGATACGCATCACCATCTTTTGCCCATAAATCAAAAGATACCCATTCGCATTGCATTGTTGACGGCAAGGGCGTCAAGGTTTCCGGAAAGACCGATGCGGCGCGTAAAAAAGCCTGTGGCAAAATTGCAGGCTCTGCATGGGATGAGCAAAACCCAAAGCCAATTGAAACATCAGCGGCACCATCAGCGGCACCGGCAGAGACTAAGTCCCCTGACGCGAGCCAGCCAGCGCCTGCTGCTGGCGAAACTAAATAAAAATACCCGATAAATTTAAACCCCCGCAGTCGTTAAGAACTGCGGGGGTTTTTCTTTGGTAACCAGAGCACAAAAACTAACTTTAATTAGCCGGCTTCTTTGGTTCTTTTTGCGCCTTGCCACGGGGCTTTTTGGTGGCTTTTGACGCTGGTTGATCAGTAGTCTTCTTTGGACGGTCACTAGACTTCGTCTCTGGCTCAACAGCAGCCTTGGGAGCAACCCCACTCTCAGCTGCGGGCGCTGACACAGCAGCAGGAGCTGCACTTGGCGATGGCTGCGTCACGGCCGAGCTTCCGCCCGTATCGTTCTGAAGCTCATCCAAAGTCTCAGCACTCCAGACCGCATCAAATGCAGGGTCAACATCTCTTGCAATCGAGCGGACTTTAAGTTCTGGATCAATAATAAAGGTCGTGCGACGCGCCACTCCAATCACAGGCACTTTCACGCCGTATTTCTCCAGTGCCTCACCCTTTGGATCAGCAAGAAGATCGAATGATAAGCGATGCTTCGCGTGAAATTCTTTTTGAGTCGACTGTGTATCGGACGAAATACCAACCAACACAGCGTTTCGCTCCTCGATCTTGCGGATCGCATCGCGAAACGCACACGCTTGCTCCGTGCATCCTGGCGAACCAGCCTTGGGGTAGAAATACACAACTGTCCACTTGCCTTTGCGGTCAGACAGTTTGAATACCTTACCATCCTGGTTGGGAAGCTCGATGTTCGGTGCGTCCTGATTTAAAGCCACCTCAGCCGCACTGACGCTGCTGACCACAGCCTTTGGAGCGGCGCCAAGGATCAGCGCCAGCCCTGTGGTTATACCTATCACTAATTTTTTCATGGAGTCCTCTCTTAGACTTTTATGCAGTTATGCCATCACCGTCAGCAAGTGGCGTGGAATCAATCCCACGCACTCCATGGAACATCGACATAGGGGAACTTGGCTGAATCGTAAACGCCTGCGCCTCCAGTAGTAGCCGTTTCAGCACCAGCAAAACTATCCAACAAACAGTTAATAGGAACTTGTAAAGCTCTATTAGACACCGTGTGGTTTGTAAATCCAGCTGCAGCAAGGTCAACTTGACCATCTAGCGCGCCCACACCCGTACCTTCGAGAGTTTTACATTCAGCAAGGAACGTCAGCGCGGTTTTGACGACGTTGTTAGTTAGTGTACGACCATTTAGCGGCCATGCTTCCGCTGCATATCCGCGGTTCACACGCAGCATGTCGCCAGCGCCTTTTGCATCTGGGTACTGTGAAATACCCTTGATACCTGTCACAAAAACTGTGACAAGATCTGTACGGTTAGTTTTGCCGATGTCGGTAATCCCACCCTGCACTGTGAGACCACTGCTGCCGTACAATGCATTTAGAAGAACTGCAAGCTGCGGATCGGTCACATAGGATGCGAAATTCGACACATCGTCTTTTGGCTCTGTCGCATTGAATTTATCTTTATCTTTGTAGCCAATCACCACTTCGTTAACGAGTGGGTTGCCCAAACGTGAAACCTGAACGTATCCACCGCCAGCTGTTGGATCTTTGCCTTTTAAGCCACGCACCATGCCTTGAGGGCGACTTGTGGTAGCCCAAACGCCAAAATATGGTTTTGAGGCGTCCGGAACGATATCCCCGACCGGAACTTCAACGACAATAGAAAGAACATTTGAACTCGCCAAAGAATCTTTTGCCCCACTCGGTAGTCCAAGTACCCCTGGACGAACATTTATGGCATTAAAGATACCGCCAAGGTCCACATTGAATGGATCATTACGGGGACCAGCAAAGACTTTATAACCACCAGAAGTCGTCACAATCGCGTTGTCTGCGAGGGATTTGTAAGCAGCATATAGCTGAGCGGCAGTTGCTGACGTACTTGTTCCATCGGTAGTACCCGGCCCAATACGTGGCGGTGCTACCGGAAAGTCCGCCATATCTGTTGGCGTGATCTTCGTTGCCGCTCCTTTGCGACGTCCACCCGTCACCTTCGTGACTGTGTAGGTCTGACGAAGTGGCAACGCCCCAAGGGCTCCGCCAAATTGGGTGTACTTTTTGGCAGAGCTATCCCAAGCCACGCCCGGGAGAAATCCAATCACGTTCGCGTTGGTCTTCTCGTCTTTATCATTGTGAGTTGTGAATTTAAACTGATAGGTCACATCTTCCACAGCGTCGCCGTTGTTATCAATGTGCAATTCATAGAGGACATCATCATCAAAACGGTACCAGTTTGGACCCGCTGCAGGAACGTAAGCTGGAGACACGTTCATTATAAACGCTTGGTGCGTTGTGCCGCGCTCGCCTTTGAAGGTGTAAAGATCTGTGATATCAGCCGCAGGGTCATTGGCAAGACCTGGGGCCTCACGGTGACTTGACGCGACCAAAGGGCTGCTCATCACAAGGGCTGCCACCATGGAAAGCTTCAAAACTTTAAATTCTTTCTTCATGTCGATTTACCTTTCTGGAAGTAAGATCCGTCAGTTCTTCAATGTATTTCTTAGTTAATGTCTGCTGGCTCTTTGGTCGTCGACACGCCATCCGTAAAACCGGCCTGATTTAGACCGCGACAAACCTTGGATAAATTGTCCAGATTCACTGCTGCCGCCATCCAACCGACAAATTCTGCGATTTCGCCTGAAGGCAAGTTAAAACAGCTTTCAAAAAACTCTACGGAGGACCGTCCTGGACTAAAAACGGATCCTCGATCCGCAAAATTGGGCTGAGTTTCACGGCTACCAGAGCCGCTTTTACTGCCACAGTTACTGACTGCAATACTAGTGCCGGCTACAGCTACTAGAATCAGAGCCCGATAAGATTTCAAATTCTTAAATTTCATTGTCTGCCTCCTGGGAAGTACGGGTTGCCGTTTGCCACTTTCATAGCGCCATACCTGCTTGCACGCCTATACCCATGGCGCTTGTCTTGTAGGTCGGACTTGTGGACCCACCGGTCTCTTCGCTTGATTTGAAATTAAATTCCAAACCCGCATAGGGAGCATTGCGGTCTCCGAGAATCGTTCTCGCACCTAATGTCAACAACCCCATTTTGCCACTGCGGCATCCAAATGAAACTCTCTGCATTTCATAAGCAAAACGCGGAAGTAACTTAAGAGCTGACATTCCTAGTTCAGACTGCCAGTCAAAATTTGTCACCTTGGTCGTTAGACTGCCAGACGAGTACTTATCTGCAGACGATGCGTAATCAAGCACGATTCGTGAAGGCAATCCTGCAACCTTTGTCACAACCGCTGCGCCAAAGGCGCTTTTCTTGTGATCTACATCCTTTTTGGACTTCTCAGTGATTTTGCCACCAAGCACCATCTGAACGTAAACGCTTGCTTTCACAGCGTCCGTCGAACCACTGACTTCAAGACGCGGACCATTTTCTTTAGTGACGACTGGTGAGTGTTCACCCTCGACCCCAGCAATTTTTACGGAGCGGTCATTTTCTTTGTTTTCAATATTGTAGCCAAGAGCGACACCTAAACCGCCAGAGGACTTGAAAGCCACGTACGGCAGCATGCTGAAGCTTTTAGTTTTTTCAGAAATGGAATCTGAGTCTTTCGTCCCTGATGACGACGTCGTAATATCAGCTTTTGCCTGAGACGTACCATTGAGGTAGTCAACTTGCAAACCACCGCCGAAAGCTCCCTGCAGGTAGCCGACCCTCGCATTGAGGCCCATTTCACGCTCAGAAAGCTCAAACGTTGCGCTTTCCTTGGCGCTTCCGCCCGAAGATTTGAGAGTTCCATTTGTCATACCTAAACTGAGCTGACCTAATCCATTTAAGCCCTCACGATTCAGGTCATCCAGCATCAGATCGCTCTGCCATAATGTAGCGCCACTTGTTGAGGACACCTTGACGTCCTCGCCTTCGCTTCCTTGCTCAAGAATGGTAAACGTCAAGGCATTGGCCGTGGTCTCAGGAATTGGTGCGGCGGTCCTGATAATCGCACTGCCTTTAGACGATACTTTGCGGAATGCGCCGTTGATGGTTTTATCCCCGATTTTCATCGCAATCCGGGCGCCCGATCGCAGCGTTACGCCGTCATCTAGCTCCAGGAATAATACAGTTCTTTTGGGCGAAACTCGCCGGATGGTAGCCCCATACTCAGCTGCCTTAGCTTGTGAGGTATCAGCGGCATAGACCGCACATTCGCCCAGAGGCGACAACACCCACACAGATGCCAAGGCGAAGGCTGCCAACACGCGTCGAAAAAAGCGCCGTTGACTCTGCTCGGTCACAATCATGGACTCTCCTTGCCTAGATTTGAAAAACTAAATTATTCGAATATGTTTAAGTAGGCTAGATAATGAAAATATTTTTTGCAAGACCTAGATAGTTTTTTTCTAAACCTTTAAATGTCACAGCCAGCGTGGCTTCGACACCCCATTGACTTGGAGGATGCTCTAAGACTTCTGGGCGATCGAGACCCTTGTAAAATCCTTATTAGTGCCACCCGACTGCTTTCCAATTTAGGGTGGCACTAATTAAAGCACCAATTAAGAAGCAGGATTGTTTCCCTGAAAGCTTAATTTCAAACAAATAAAAAGGAGCCTGAAGTCAGCTCCTTTTTTGTTTGCTGGTAATCAGGAATTAGTCGCTACTATCACCGCCAACGCCTTGGTCTCGACTCTCCCAATACTGGACATGTGCATCCGCATTGCTCGATCCAAAGCTGCTTCCGCTGCTGGAGGGTGCACTCAATGTGCCGCTTGAGGTGGGCTGTGCGAAGGAAGGAGAATAAGAATACTGTTTGCTCGTGAATGGCGAACTGTCATTAAGATTACCTGAGTCCATCGGAGTGAGTGTTGGTTGCATGGTGGGGGCCCGCGGCGGTGAGTTTTCGGATTTTCCCCAATTACTAACAGAAGCTGTTGCAGCAGCCAATGCTGACGTTGGGAGTTTGTTGTCATCAATGACATCGATGACTTTCTGGGCGCGTTCCCAGCCTTGCTCCGCAAAATTTATCGCTCCAACAGCTTTCTTCATGGCAGAAAAGCTGGAATCACTCTCCGATGAGACAAATGGCGTAACTCCGTTGACGATCATACCCTTGACTTGGTGATTCAAATATTCTCCCGGCCTGTTCAATTCTTCAATGACTGGCTTAATATAAGAAGATTCTGCCAGTTCTTTCTTAGCCTGTTTTACCAATGCAGATTGTACATCGCTGATGGACTTACCCGCTGTGTCATATTGAGCCTGGATCGCAGCTTGCTGCGCTTCCGGAGTTGTAGCCGTTGCGTAATTGTAAACATTTTTTCCGGTATTATAGAGCGTGCCTATGCCTGTGGTGTTGGAGACAAAGCCGTCAGCCCGCTTCGCAAGCGCGTCAGTGTCTAGGGTCACTAATTCTGTGCCGAATTGTTGGACCGATTCAAGGCGTTTGATGCCGCCGTCAATATATTCTCGGCCCTGCTTGGCCATCGTGCCAACTGGATCTACGGCGAGATCATTTGCAAATTTCTGTGTATCAGTGATTTTTTGACCAAACCCTGAAATGCCGTCAGTTGTGTTTTTACCAAATGCGCCTAAGACGCCGCCGATACCGTCCCCCACGCCTTCGCCAAACGCTTTTCCTGTTTCACCGGCGACCGCCCCTCCGACTTTACCTAATACAGCGCCGGAATTTTCACCGTATCTTTTCGCGGTGTCTTGGACGCCCTGGGCCAATTCGGCATTGAAATCAAAGGTTCCAACTTTCAGGTCGGGAACCTGGAATTGTCCTTGACTCGATGTTGCTGCTCCAGAGCCAACGCGTTTTTGTTCGGCCCGGACCTCCTCGAGCTCTTTCAATAGAGCTTGCTCCCGCCCTTGGGCAAATGTCAAAGAGCTTTTTGCAGCATCCATTTCGCTTTTTTTGGTGCCCCAGACGTCTGACCATGAACTGTCGTAAGCTTGTTTCTTCTGCTGGAATTGTTCGTATGACTCTCGGGTGAGTTTTGTGTTCTGGAGGACCATTGCTTCCAATTCTGTAATTCTTGCGCCTACGGATTGGCTGCCATTTTCTGCGAGACTAAAACCACCACTACTCTCACCAGCGCTTTTTCCGTTTCTGAATTGAACGGCCGGGAGTTTTGCGGCAAATCCGTTCATGTGCGCTTCAACAAGTTGGAAAACGGAATATGTTTTTGGGAAGAAATAGCTCATCACGAGTCGAGTATCGGTTAGGTAATTGAATAATGGCGCATCTTTCGGTGTCTTAATCCGTTCAGCAACATCTTTGGGGAATGCTGACGTGCCACCCACGCGGCAATAGTAAGAGTCAAAAGCTTCGCCAATCACAAGGTTCATGAAGTTATAGACTTTAGCGCTGTCGGTGTTTGCGCCCTTTAAAATATTGGGCTCCTTATTGGCAATGTTTTTCCGAACCACACCGTCAATTCCCTTGCCTAGTAAGCCCTCATGAGTAGAAAGGGAGAAAACAGTGGACGATGCCATGTCCGATAAAAATGCTTTGGTCAGCTCAGCTCGCAGCACCGAGAAGCCGGTATCTTTGTCCAGCGCATCAGCTAGCATATATCCCATGGTTCTTACAACACCGTGGCGAATGGCAGTTCCATCAGGGACAAGCACCAATGTTGATCCTTCCATTGCCTTTTGGAATTTGCCTGAAGTGGTTCCAAATGGAGTGTAAACTAAACACGAGCTCGCTACGGGGCTGACACCATTAAATTTGACAGCGCCGGCAAAGTTGCATATGCGTGCGGCGTCAGGGGTTACTAAAACTTTTCCGTTTTTGGCTTGAAAGATGCGAAAAGCTGAATCGGGGACCGCCGATAGCGCGAGAATGAGTTCTGAACTCACTTTTTTGGCAAGGCGTGTATCCTTGACGTCAATAAATACGGCCACTTTATTTCGCGGATCTTTTGCTTCCAGCTGTTCTGCAGGTGCACTGCAGGCGTTGATTCGGACATCTTTACCAAAGGCAAAGTTTTCAAGGGACTTCAATCGCGAGGACGGTTTTTTACAGCCAATACTCGAAAGACCGATGACTAAACCTATGATTAAACTGATGCTTTTTTGGCGATTCATGATGACCTCCGAAGCCAGACAGAGACGGTAATCGGCAAAAACCAGAAAGAATTAAGATTTTTTTTTAAAATCAATTAAAAACGAATAAATACAGTTTTTTGCAACGATCCAACCGCATTATTTTGGGCGGTCTGGGTTGCTGTTTTCTCTCTGAGTGAGCTCCCAGGATTCCTTCGCAACCAGCACGTCGTTAAAGCTAGCAGTATCAGTCGGTGATGACTTACCAAACCCAACCAAAATCACGGGCGAAAACTGCGCTGGGCGACTTAAACTGTAAAGACTAGGAACGATGACATCTGTCTGCTTAAAAGTTTGATCATTAAAAATCATGACAACCAAATCATCAACACAAGTTAAAATTCAAATTTACCGATCTAAATAACAATCAAGGGCGATCAAATGCCGATGCTGGAATGACTGACATGGATTTGTCTCCTGGTTTTCTCCAATAAAGTTTTGCTCCATATCCACCACAAGGCCCCTGCCAGTAGTTCAACTTGAAAGGCACCAATCCTTTGTTGAGCGTAACAGTCGCCTGATTAATGTCACTGGTAGGCGGATGATATGCCCAGCATGTGCATCGTCGCCGACGATTTAAGCTAGTTCGATCCTCATCCAGCAGTACAAGCCGCGTTTAATTGCCCTGCAGACCAGTTTGGGCGTTGACGCGCCGTGCTCACAACGCACTCTGCGTCTGCTCCGCTACACGCGGCGTTTAGTTGACCGGGGGACCAATTAGGCCTTAGCTCTGCAAGTCGGCCACCACAGTTTCTCCCAAAGTTAGGGTCTTGGGGGAAGTTCGGCGGCAATGGCGGAGGCAGCTGACCCTCTGCAGTACAAGCCGCGTTTAATTGCCCTGCAGACCAGTTTGGGCGTTGACGCGCCGTGCTCACAACACACTCAGCATCAGCTCCTCTACAGGCGGCGTTTAGTTGACCGGGGGACCAATTAGGCCTGAGTGCAGCAAGTCGGCCACCACAGTTTCGCCCGAAATTAGGGTCAGTCGGAAAACCAGGCTGGCTGGGTGGTTGTGGTGGTGTATATGGCCCATCGTAGTCAGATCCTGGCCCGTTATAGCAGCCGTTCCCATAAAGGTCTGAATCATCGCCACTATCATCTGGTAGGCAGTTATCGAGAATATTGGAGGGCCTTGCACTTGGATATTTGCTTGCCCAACACGCAAGACAGCTGACGTCTGCTCCCCAGCTACACAAGTGTCGAAGATCTCCGTCATCCCATTCAGGATTGTAGCGAGACATGGTGCTCATGCATCGTGAATCAGCGTTAGTCTCTCGTATGCCAGTGGGGCTGAATGTGAGCATTGAGCCAAGTGCTTCGCTTTCCTTAATAGTTGAAGGGGTTTCGTCCTTTGGGGAGCTACAATTGGATGTTGACATCATAACTAACAGAAATAGAACACCACGGGCGAAAAAAGACCTAATCATCTAAGTGAACCTCCACAGTGCTTTGAAAAATACTTACGCAGATATCGTCAAAGCATTTAGCGTGCCAAGAGCTTAAATCCCGAAATTATTTGGAATGATGTTATTATGAGCTGGTATCAAAATTAAACTCTGGTCTCAAAATTAAACCACAACGCCAGCCTCAGAAATAACACATGAAACGATTTTGACCACCAAAACGTTTCCTACTGCGCGACGTTATTTGCGTTCTTGACCGCTTATATCAGAGCAGCTTGTAAAGCTTGCGGAGCGCCGCAAAACTTCGCCGGGCCTTTGGCAAAAAAACAACGTCGGTTTCTGTGTATCGCAGCTTGCCTTATCAGCGCGTTTGCACCGACGACATTACTACTAATTGAAGGTTCATTCTGATATCGGCGGTGGCTACCAGTCGATCATGGTACCAACGCTTTGGACTATAGCCGCGGGTTCTGCATTAACTTGCGTGAGGCGACTAAGGGGAATTACTCTAGCGATTAAATCAGCGGCTCAGTAACTTAAAGCGAGCGTTATGAATTAAGGTTTTTTGGTGCAGGCTACATTGAGGTTTCCAGCATAGCCCTTAACCTGCAGGCGACCAAGCATGGTCGCATTATCAATTGTCAGGAGCGTATTTTGCTTGGATAAATCGTACTGCGTGTCAAACGATCCCGACGTCTGGGCTCCCGTCTTGACTTCGACCTTTTCAGCAGTCTCGCTAACCTCAACTCCTGACAGCAAAACTAATTCCTCATGCTTGTAACCTGACTTCCCGAGAGCTGAGTAGCTTGCTATCCGCAAAAGTTTTGCCGTGGACGGGGCTTCAGAGTAGATCCAAATGTAGTCACCCGAGCGCTCCGGATCAGACGGGCGACAGGTGTAATCAGATTCACTTGTGAACTTATTTGTTGCTCTTTTTATTTGCTGTTCGGAAGTTTGATGGCTGCGCTGAGTTAAGCACCCCGCCACAAAAAAAATCATTAAATAAGACGCCAAGTGACATCTTAATGCTGCCGCAGACAAAAAACGCGAGGTTATGGTCAGTTTGGTGATCATGAAAATGTCTCCGTTTTGTCTAAAAATCTTGTGGTTCTCGCCTGATTTTAGGTGACTTGGCCGTGTCAAGTCAAGGCGGTTCCTTGGAAGCAAAGGGGTTTTTAGTTTAGAATTAAGGGCACCGGAGGCATCTTAATTATGAACAAAAATAACGCCTTAGAGATTTCAACACCGTCCTCGTCGATCGAGAAAGTCACATCCTCACATAAGCGACGCGTGATCACTGCACGTCGGCGCATGAACCCTTGGCACTGGTTTGGTTGGTTGCGCAAAACCTTAAAAAACAGGCCAAACCGTGAGTTCTACTCCCAGTCCGAGAAGCGTCAGCACGAGCACGTCAGAATGGCGCAGCGTGCAGCTAACCATCACCATGGGTTTAAGCTCTAACAGCAAAAAGGGCCTAGGACAAATAATCAACAACATCAGCCCTTTCCAGACATCTTGTCTACTCATTTAACCCGACAAGATGTCATTCTACTTCACCGGCCCACGCCTAAGCACCAAAAGCATCTATCCGACCACTTCATTTCCGCTCATAAAATTAGCTCGTGATCATCGCGCCCAGTGGGAAGGCCAAAAATGCTGAAAAACCGATGGTCACACCAGAGAACCGATAGGCGAAACTAGTGATGACGTAAAATATGGCCGCAAAGATTCCAGCGCCAACCACAAGTCCTGCAATCTTTGAAATAACGGTCATATCTATATAATCCGAAAAATTGAGCTTAAGGTTGATATGATACCACTATCAGTGACGCTTCTAAAAACAGCGGCTCATTGGAGCGTAGAAGCATAACAAAAAAGCCCCGGAGCTTGAAGCTCCGGGTGAAATAACCACCAAAAACGGGTCAAAAACGTCTTGCCTAGCATATCCAGTGGATGTTGACGTTGATCCCCTCGTGCACTGGTACATGAAATTTTTATAAATAACCGGCGGGGCCTAGGAAAATTAAAAAAAACAGCAACATTCGGACATCTTGTCTCCGCACTTCCCCACGCGACATGTCATTCGACCCTGCCAGCCCTAGCAGCCTCATCAATGATACCGACCCCTTCCCAATCATCTCCCCCTAAAAACTTAGCTCTCGTCGCAGGCGGACTGCCATTAGGCTGCGCCTCAGCTTAACCAGCATCCTGTAAACCAGCATTCAGACGTCAGGGTGACGCCGTCCGCAAAGGTAGAGGTCTGCCGTGCAAGAAATTAAAGGTTTCCACGATGAGCCTTTGAAGGGCGAGAGATTAGGTAAGCAAATATGAGTATTAAAAAGAAAAGCGAAGCCATTCAATTTCTTGAGAGGCTCACTGGGGGAGCTTTTACAATTGGCGAGCTTCTTCGCGCGCTCCGGAAAAGCGAAGGGCAAACCCAAGAGGAATTTGCGAAAGTTTTAGAAGTCTCAAAGCAGCACCTTTGTGACATTGAAAAGGGTAGGATGTCGGTGACACCCGCCAGAGCTGGCGTTTTTGCCATACGGTTAGGCCAACCTCCGGCGTATTTTATTCAGCTGACATTGCAAGAAGACCTGAAAAACGTCGGTCTAAAGGTCAAAGTAAAATTGGACGCGACGTGAACCGACGACGACAACTCCTGTTTCCCACGGCCCTTTTGCGCTCGCGCCTCATGTCACTTCTACCTGCTGCACTCGTCAACCACGGACCCCGAAGCCCAGATTGGCCGACCAGAGAAATTGTAGATCACTAAATTTCCGTCGTCTTGCATCACCAGCTTCTTGCCATTCATGTGCGGGGTATTGGTGGAAAACGGTGCGGAGTTATTTGCACCGAGAACCACGAAATTTCCATTCGCACGAAATTCGGCTTTTGCTCCTGGGTTATTTTTCGTTTTCGTTTGCCAGATAGCCTGGTTGCCGCGGTAGATCACAAAATTTCCATCGTTTTGCATGATGGCCTTGAAAGAGCAGGATGGTTTTTCTGGGTGTGTCCCAGTCAAAAACTGTCCGGCCTTAAATGACTTGGCTTCTGCGGGTTTCGGTTCTTTTGCTATTGCACCCTTGGCTGGCACAGCCGGCGCTTGCTTTGGGTTCGCGCCACCGGCGACACAGCCGTTCTTGAAAGTCCAATTGGGAATGATGCTGGTATTGGTCTTCGCGAAATAAGGCATTCCAATTTCTTCGCCGTCAAATCTGATTTTCGTCGCGTCGGCACTAATTTCATAGGCGTACATTTGACGCATTTCGATGGTGGATTTCGCGCCGTTGTTGGCGGGACACTTGACGCCACCGGTCGTCTCCGAGGCATAATTATCACCAAAAACGCCTTCCACATCCGATCCGATCATAAATCCTGTTTGGGCGTTGGTGGCAGTGTTGTTATAAAACTTGAATCCCTTCGTAGGATTTGCGACATACCAACCCTCTGAACCGAACAAGAAGGCCGCTCCGCACGTGCGTCCTGGTCCGCAGTCCACGACATTATCTTTTATGATCGCACCCTCGTAGTTGCCAGTTGATGACTTGGCAAACGCATGGATCATGAATCCGGCGAAGGATCCCCTCGTTTTTTCAACCGTATGGACTACCCGGTTGCCTGATATCGTGCACCCTGCGCATCCGCCCCAAACGACATCGATATCTGCATTGTCCATGAAAACATTATCGAAAAACCGTGAATTTTTAGCATCATGGATGGTTAAGCCATCCGAGTAAAGCTCGGCGTCGCCGTGGTTTTTAAAGATCGTTCGTGCGATGGTGACTCCTTGAGTGATTCTTTTTTTGGAGTGAACCATTTCCATTCCCGTGCCACATGGGGTGTCCTGAAATACACTTCCAATGATTTTCGAATCAGTCAGGTCAATCGTTTGCGACAAGGGCTGTATCGGTCGTGTGGTGGGCGTTTGGGCCTTGCATGCATCGCGCGCCGTACTGCCTCGTACTGACTTTCGGCCGTCCACAACGATGTGATCGATGATAATGTTGCTGCGTCTCAGCTGCAGAACCATGTCCAGGGTTCCCGCGGAAGCGCGAAGGATTGCGCAGGCTGGGGCCGTGTCGGAATTCAAGCACCCCTCCATTTCGGTGGTGACACCTGCGGTCGCAAGTGTCATCGGGCGGTTGATCACGATACGGCTGGCAATCGTGTAGGCACCGGCCGGGATTTCCAGCTTGCTTCCGACCTTAGTGCGTTTGATGCTGTCGATGCAGGCTTGCAGGACCCGGCTCGCATCCGTTTCCTTGTTGCGATGCGCTTCGAGGCCCGGACAGGTTACAACTGGCAAGGTTGCTGCAGATGCATTTGCCGATTTGCCCTGGATTTCGCCCTCATTAGATTCGTCTTCTCCACCAGCATCGTCGGTTTCCACCACAGCCACGGTTTTCTGAACTCCAAAGGCTTGGCGATTCGAGCTCTCGCCGCTGTCGTCAGCACATGATGCCAGGCACAATGCCGCGAAGGTGAGAGTCGCGGATTTGAAAAGTCGCATGGGTGGTCCCTCGACAAACAATGTTGAATGTTCATCGGAGGCCTTTCTGTTTTTCTTGAACGGTGAGCGCATAGGCCCGTTTTTATTGACTTTTTTAGTCAGAGCCAAGGCCTGCTGTTTAGTCGGAAAACATAAATAAATTAACCTTTGAAGCAGCGAGGGCATTTTCGAGGAATGGCGGTAAATTCCTCATTCCTCATTCCATTTATTTATTTATGGGAGTTCTTTTTGAGTACTTCATCATGACGCCCGATCTTCCTGTCGTTACTGATTCCAGTTCTCTTCGCATTCGACACGTTTGCGCAGGACGAAACTAATTGAAGAACGGCTACGGGCTTATGCTCGGAAAGTTTCAACTGGGGAGCGTGGGCGGGGTTGAATTTTCGCGTCGGGCCTAGGACAAATAATCAACTAAATCAGCCCTTTCCAGACATCTTGTCTACTCATTTAACCCGACAAGATGTCATTCTACTTCACCGGCCCACGCCTAAGCACCAAAAGTATCTATCCGACCACTTCATTTCCGCTCATAAAATTAGCTCTTCTTGCTAGAAAACAGCCATTTGAACGCACCACACCATGGCCAGCGTCCTGAACACCAGCATTTACCAATCATAGACATAATCGAGTTCTCCCGTTGATTGCCGCCTCTTTGGTGGGTCCGTTGAAACGAGCGAAGCGTCTTCCTAGTCTTGCCAGTGTCTCGGCAATCTTTTCGCCGCCATTGATCGCATCATCCACCACCATTCTCGCGCCGCACGAGCAAATCTCCGGATCAACACCCACGGTTTTGCGACGTAGCTCAGCCCACGGTAACCAGTACTCACCAGGCGCGCGACCAGTTGAAGGTTTGCCGTTGGCGGAGGGTCAGAGAGTCGTTAGGTTCATCATGGGCTGGGCACGTTCACTTCTTTGTAGGACCTGGCACCACAAACTCTCGCCATGCGTGATTTGGAGCAAAAACGTCGTGAAATCGAAAATCCGCACTGGAAGCCCGCATTCTCGAACTGGAGGCATCATCCTCGGCCTGTGGCGAAACCACCGCTACATCTAACTGTGTCGAACGAGCCTACACAGCAAAATTGCGGCAAATTTATCACTATTTCAAAATTTGGAACCTGAGTTTTTAGCAGGTCAAATGAACGAGTAGAAAATACGAATCACTTGTCGCACCCCGACTTTCAATATCGATGTTTGATATTGTTGTAATTACGCGCCACCAGACTATTCCAGATTGCAATTTTTTCGCTCAATAAGGATTACGTCGGGTGGCACCGGAATTGCCGTAATTGTGATAAAATTTTTGCTGTAGATTTGTCGCTGCAATGACTTTGTAAGAAAATAGGAGCCGGTGTGAGATCCTAAGCTCGTCTAGTATTAACTTGGATTTTATCGTTCATATTTTTCCTGATGTTTTTTGTCTTGTTCGCATGGTCGTGAATTCCAGTTTTGAAAGGATTTTATGCAAAGCAATTGGTCGACGCATGTATTGCCTCATTCTGATTTCACGACATTGGCGGACAATATCTGGCAAGTGACGGGCTCACTTAAGCATGGGCATATGCCACGAAATATGGTGGTCCACAAAATGCCTTCTACCGGAGGATTGTGGATTCATAGTTGTATCGCGCTTAACGAGCAACGTATGGCCACGCTCGAAAGCTTTGGTGAGCCTGAGGTCTTGGTGGTGCCGAATGGAATGCATCGCCTTGATGCGAAAGTTTATAAGGACAGGTATCCAAACCTGAAAGTGGTATGTCCCAAGGCGGCGGTCCAAAAAGTAGAAGAGAAGCTAAAAGTTGATGGAACCTCGGAGGACGTGTTGCCGCCTTTGGGTGTCAAGGTCCTAAATCCCGATGGCGTTAAGCCCTTTGAGCTTGTCTATGAATTACCGACAAATAACGGGGCCGCTCTCGTCTTTACTGACCTATTATTTAATTTGGATCACCTTCCTGGATTTGACGGGCTTCTGATGCGATTGATCGGCAGTACCGGATTTTTTGGAATGACAAAAATTGGCAGGATGCTTTTATTGCGAGATGCCGCGAAATTTTCGAGTTGGCTCAGTGCGCTTGCATCGAGAGCGGACTTGTCGTTATTAATGGTTGCTCACGGTAAAGAAATTTCCGTGGACGTTGCGAACCATCTTCGCAATGCGGCAAGTCGCCTTTATTGAGATCCTTCGCTGCGCTTAAGATGACGGTATTTAGACCCTCGATCAAGAATAACGATTATCCCAGCAGTAACATCCAACCGTGATGTCTGTGTTATCACCATCACGTCTAACCCACCCTTCTGCGCTATCAAATGGCAATCAGGTGGGTGCCCCACTTTTAGTTTGTCAGTTTTTCTCAATGCAGCCAGAATTGTCGCAAACCAAGTTGATACTACTATTTTTTGACTCCCCTGACCGGTTATTCACACTATAGGAGATTCGGTGACGCGCGGTTGCGTGACACAACATCCTCGTTTCACCTGAGCCTTTGGATTTCGCCTGGATAGTCGTCGTGGTTTGTTTTTCATGCGCATCGCACTCATCTGCGTCCGATGCTCGAGAAACTTCTGTCATTACTACAAGTGGAAAATCGCTGTTATTTTCTGCCGTAAAGGATGTAACTTGCGGTTCACGGGGAGACGTTTTCAGGATTCCGCAGCTCAGTGTAAACAATGCGATGAGTGAAGCACTTAAACTTAGGCTAGTTATAGACATGAACCATCTCCGACGAAGTTGAATTAAATGGGTCAATTAGCCCCCCTTCGCGCGGCTAAATTCCTTGGAAAGTTTAGATTGGGCACCGAAATGGCGGAATTTACTGATATAGCAGGGTGTCTTGGTGTTTTGTACCGATCCAACGACTGGTG
>CANLUT010000002.1 GCA_947494335.1 Oligoflexales bacterium
AAAATTTACAGGTAACAGATTGCTTATTTATTTAAGTCTCCAATGGAGACCTGTCATCTGCAGTCCGAAGACCACAGCGACGAAATACAGCAACCTGTTTATTGGTTCTTGTTTTTCTGTCGATTCACTATTCAGTTTTCAAAGAGCACCGCCAACTTGCTGCTAGAACGCTTGAGCACTAAAGCTTTTACGTTATTTGCGACCAACCGGGCGTGAGGCATTGGTATACGCATGACGCATGTGAACGTCAAACTTTTTTTTCCGGATTTTTAAAAAAAAATGCAGAGCCCACGCACGGACTCTAACACGCTGTATCTATTGGTTTAATGAAACACCGCGGAGTGATTAAAAATAATGCACGCCTGCGGCTAAGTGGTCATCCAGTACGCCGATGATAAGCACGAACGATGTGAGGCGGGGGACCAAAAATCAGCTTAAAGTTAACCTTCTCTTCCTCAACTGTGTATTGAAGGTACGTTTGCTCAAGCACAGAATCTTTCATTGCAACAACATCGCTGCGTGTCATTTCTCCGGTAATCACATCAATCATAGATTTTAGTTTTTTACTTACAGCATTGATTCCAAAACAAACGTGCTCAAGTCGCTGTTTGTTGACGTCAGAGTTAGATAGATCACCAACAATTGCGAGCAATACATCTCGCGTATCATCATCAAAGCGCGACATTGATTCCATGTGTTTTGAAAAAACACCTGACATCAGTCGCAAGTCATTTGCCGAGTCACGCAAATTCACAAGTGGTTCCTCAGACTCTAGCGATCCGCTTTTTGCCATTTCAAACACATAATCTGCAGACTTTTGAGAAAAATTCATCATCTTCAAAATGTCATCTGCTGGAGAAAGGTACGACTGTTCCATCATCGCTTCAGACTCTTCTTTCTTCTGTTCTGCAACACCACTGAAATCATGGACCACGCTCATAGCCTGAGTCGTAGAAATTTCAAGCTGAGCACTAGTTTTTTCTATGTGCTCTCGCAGAGCATCGGCGTACTCTGCAATAAACTGTATTAATTTCAGCTCAGGAGAAGCCATAAAACCTCGGCGAAAATTTGAATCAAGCCGCTCCGGTTAACTTATTCACCGCAGCAATTAGTTGATCTGGTTTAAATGGCTTTACTATCCAACCTCGAGCTCCAGCTGCCTTCGCACGTTCAATTAACTCGCCACTACCTTCCGTCGTCAACATGACGATTGGCAGTGCCTTGTGTTTGGCATCGGCTTTGATCGCTTCAACCATTTCCAGCCCATTCATGTTGGGCATATTCACATCACTGATGATCATGGCAACATCATCATTCTGACTAAGCTTAACGATGCCATCTTTGCCATCTTCGGCCTCAACGACGACAAATCCGCCCTTCGTCAGAGTGAATGACACCTGCTGTCTGATGGTACGTGAATCATCGACAATCAATATTTTTTTTCCCATACCCTACTCCCCCACATAAAACTGATGATATCTAAAACTTTTGCACTACTTGCCATGTCTAGCGACCTAAAAACTCGCTGAACACCCTAGCCTTATTACTACCACTCACATCGACCTGAAGAGCCGACAACAGGTCTCTTTTTATTTGTTCTACAAACTCATGCGAGATCTCTCCGCACACACGATATTGCACCAAAACCTGTTGCATAGCCTCATTTAGGGCGCGAAGCGCGTTGATCTCCTGTTGCAATCGCTGCAAGGACAGCTGATCCACCGTTTTCACCACCTCAAGAGACGAGAGAAAATGCCCTAAAGACGATTCCAACACTTTAATGTTGGACATATGCAAGGCCATGGTATCGCTAACTGGCCGAGCCAATCCAACTGGATCATTAAAAAGTGGATCAGACTTTGAAATCCTCACCGTCTGAAATAATTCCGTCTGTGGATTTTTTATCTGGAAACTATCACCGCGCTCCAGATCAGCACGGCCCTTGGAGGCGATCTCGTTGACCTCATTGTCAAGACTTGCCGCAGTTGCGCTCAATGTGCTGGCAACGACCTCAAGATGCAGGGACATGAGATGTGAAAAATCACCAATAAAGCGCGCAAGTTCTCCGTAACTTTGCTGAAATGGCAAATCCGAATCTTTGCGTAATATTGTATTCATTTTGATCCTGCTTTTTCCGACGACGATCTCTCAGTTTATCGGACCGCGCCCTTCAAGCTTTAAGACAACCAATTACAAGCCTGATCAAGTGACTGAAAAAAAAGCATGGGCAACGCCGACCACTGCATGTAATCACCCAGTATTAGGAAAAAAACAGACTCGCCTTTGAGAACAACCAAAATTTTTTTGAGATCCACTCAAAATAGGTGGAAAATTCCCTGAAAACGCTTGGTCGCGTTACGCCCGCATTGGTTTCAACACCCGACATCAGCCCACGCTTAAACGGGCGTTAGCTGTGCTATAATAGGAGCTTACCCACCTGCGACTAATGGCGGCTAAAGTGGAAATTACAAAGAGCTCACTCATAGAGCATCTCTATGAACACATGGACGAAGGCGACTGGCTAGACGGCCTCGATTATTATCAAGCGGGATACGTCACGAAGCTTCGTAATACCGAGGGACTTATTTCGGCAAACGTTGCCTCAACAGAGCGCCAGCAAGCCGAAGTCCGAATAAAAATTCATCCTGCAGGAAACACAATTCAATGGATCGAATGCACCTGCCGTAAAAATCGTGCATATAGCCTGTGGTGCGAGCATATCGGTGCGACCATGCTTCACATTGACCGGGAGCAGCCAGCACTTTTTGCAAAACTTGATCCGAAAATGCCTCTAAAACCGCCGACGGCTGCGAGTAGAAGACGCCCTGCGGCAGCGACAAGCACACATCCAACGGCAACCAAACAGGAGAACCCAACACAGTCTCTTTTGAAGCACCTTGAGGGCGCGATACAAGGGGTCAGTCTGCTTGGCAAAGGGCCAGAGTTGAAAGTCCGTGTCGAAATCAAGCCCGGCAATGTCACGTCATACACGCTGCCACTGGACGATGCCGCAAAGTTTTTATCCGACAATCAAGGACAAAAATTTCTTGGACAGGATGTAAAAGGTCTACGCGTTGCAACCGCCGTAGCGCGTCCCTGTCTTAGAATTTTATCCAACGGAGATGGCGGTGAGCTCGATGTTGATCGGATGCTCGCTGTCGATGTGCTTGTCGAAAGTCCTGGGATCAAGTCAACGTCAAAGGGACCGAAAGCGCTGCTCGGCGAGCCCTTTTCAACTCCGATGAAAGTGGCTTTCCGAAGTAAAAGTGGAAATACGATCGAAACACGTTGGACGCAATTCGCTGGTTTCAAACCTATGGCGCGACACATTGGTCAGTCTTACGTCTTCGTTGAAGACTTTGGTTACATCCCGTTTGACTCGCAGGCTGTAAATCCAAGTTGGGCGGAACAGCCATACGCATTTAAACTCGAGGGCGATGATGCTGCCGTCGCATGCACGCAGGGTTTTACCGAAATTGCACGACACGGTGCGACCTACATAGAGCCTGGACTCATGGACGGCGTGGTCATAAGCAACCCCACCGTCAGCAAGATAAAAATTATCGCTGGTGACGATCAGTGGTTTAACGTTTCGCCTATGTTTGAAACGGGAGACGGCTCTATTTCCATGGTGGATATTCTTCTCGAATACCGCAGCAAAAAACGCGAGTACTTCCGCAGCGGAAAAAAATGGTTAAAAGTTCCAGAATTTGTCACTCAATATGCCTGGCAAGTAGACGAAAGTAATAAGTCATTAAAGCTGGACACCGTGGCGATGATTCGCTTCAAGGCAGCCATTGGCGAACTGGATAAATTTGCAGGTAGTAAAAAGCTCCTCGACAAGCTACGAGAACGCACAGAATTCCAGGCAGAGACGACACCACCAAAACTTGACGGAAGCCGCCTGCAGCTGCGTACGTATCAATCCGAAGGATATGGATGGATGTGGTGGCTACACGCAAACGGCTTGAGTGGTCTACTTGCTGACGAGATGGGTCTTGGAAAGACTCACCAGACGATGGCCCTACTGCATGCAATCAGTCAATCCAAAAAGAATCCTAAATTCCTCGTTATTTGTCCAACTACTGTGCTTGATCACTGGCTTGATAAGATCGAAGAATTTGCACCGGGACTAAAACCAATCAAGTACCACGGTCTTAAACGCCAGGGACTTTTAACAGGGCTTGGATCACAGAAGCACACTGTCTTAAGTAGCTACGGCATTGTTATGCGAGACATTGCACAACTCGGCGCTGTCGACTGGGACGTCGTTGTTCTCGATGAAGCTCATTTCGTGAAAAACAATGACACCGCGACCTACCGCGCTGTATGCAATCTCAAAAGTAAAAGTCGATTCTGCCTAAGCGGAACACCTATGGAGAATCATCTTGGAGAATTGAAGGCTGTCTTTGATTTCTTGGTCCCAGGCTATCTCGGATCAGATGATTTTTTCAAAAAGAAGTGGATTCAGCCGATAACAAACGGAGTCGAAACAGCACAGGATATGAGCCTGCAAAAGTTGATTCATCCGTTTAAAATGCGCCGAACAAAGAATCTTGTACTTAAAGATCTTCCTGAAAAGGTAGAAGACATCCGGCATTGCTCACTCTCGGAAGAGCAGCAAACCATGTATCGGCAGACCATGGAAATGAAGGTCAGGCCTTTAATGGAGCTCGTGAAAGACGAAAATAAAGCCGTACCGTTTTTACATGTTTTTTCTGTTTTAACGTTACTGAAGCAAATCTGCGATCATCCTTCTGTCCTGCGCGGCAAAGACACGTGGCGCGAGCATCAAAGCGGAAAGTTTGAATTATTTAAAGAGCTGATTCAGGAAGCAATCGAAAGTGGGCACAAGGTTGTTGTGTATTCCCAGTACCTCGACATGCTCGCGATCATCAGTGATTATTTAAAGAGTGAATCCATTGACCACGAAGTACTCACCGGAAGCACAACAAACCGTGGCAAGGTTATTGAGCGTTTTCAGAAAGACGACAACTGCAAGGTTTTCTGCGCATCGCTCCTCGCTGGCGGTATCGGTATCGATCTGACATCAGCGAACGTTGTGATTCACTATGATCGCTGGTGGAATGCAAGCAAGGAAAATCAGGCCACAGACCGGGTTCATCGGATCGGCCAGAACAGGAATGTTCAGGTCTTAAAACTGGTCACTCGAGACACTCTTGAAGAACGGATAGACCAACTGATTAAAAAGAAAAAGGCGTTATTTGAGAAATTCCTTGATCAGGACGAGGAAATCTTTAAATCTCTCACGCGCAGCGAAATTATCGAGCTCTTGGATTAAGCCGATCATACACATTGGGCAGGAGACAGTTATGGCAAAATTTCATATCGAAGGCGGTCACAAACTCTCGGGTACTGTGACCCCATCTGGCAACAAAAATGAAGCTTTGCCAACTCTTATGGCCTGCTTACTCACAGACGATCCAGTCACCTATCGTCGCATGCCAAAAATCGGAGACGTGGTTACCACCTGTGATGTGCTTGCAGACCTCGGGGTCGACGTGACCTGGCAAGCCGATGATGTGCTGACGCTCTGCGCCCGAAACGCAAAATATAAAAAACCCAATCCTGATCTTTGTGCAAAAATCCGTGCGTCCATTCTCCTGTTAGGACCCATGCTCGCTCGATTTGGGCGCGTGGAACTGGCACTTCCTGGAGGTGACGTCATCGGCGCGCGCCGTATTGACACACACTGGGAGGGAATAGAAGCCCTCGGCGGAACATTGAAATTGAACCAATCGATCGTTGGCGAGATCAAAACCATAAAAGGTACTGATGTTTATCTGGACGAACCATCTGTCACTGGTACTGAGAATTTACTTCTTCTAGCGGTTAAATGTCAGGGCACAGCGATTTTGCATAACGCCGCCTGTGAGCCACATGTTGTAGGACTTTGTAATCTTTTGAATGCAATGGGCGCAAAAATATCGGGGATTGGATCAAATAGGCTCGTGATTGAAGGTGTAAAGACGTTAAAGGGTGCAACTCACACAATTGGCCCAGACTTTATGGAGGTTGGTAGTTTTCTTTGTCTTGGATCAATGGCTGGCGGGAAAGTTACCATCAAAGATACAAGACCAGAAGACATGGGTTTTGTGCTTAAGACGCTTGCCCGTCTAGGCATTGTTCCAACCATCGACGGACTGCACATGACAGTCGATGGAAGTAAGCCTCTCGTTATGAAAAAAGACATCGGTGGTCGTATAGGCACTATCTATTCTGGACCATGGCCCGCATACCCCACGGATCTAATGAGCGTCGCGATTGTCGCAGCAACGCAATCGCTGGGTACGACGATCTTTTTTGAAAAGATGTTTGAAGGTCGTATGTTCTTCACAGATAAGCTTATGCAAATGGGAGCCAACATCGTCCTTTGCGATCCTCACCGCATTGTGGTCAATGGCGCGTCCAAGCTTTTTGCGGCACGCATGAGCTCCCCGGATGTCCGAGCTGGAATGAGCCTCATCATGGCCGCTCTCGTCGCGGAGGGGACAAGCGTCATCGACAACATTTACCAAGTTGAGCGTGGGTATTTTAATATCGAAAATAAGTTAAAGCAGCTCGGTGCAAAAATTACTCGTGAGGATTAAATTTAGAAGTCAAAAGTAAAAAAGACTTTTTAATTTTCACTAAATAATACAAATATTTCAGTTAGTTATGATTTTATTTTAACCTCTAAATGAATTATGCCGATCTCCCCCCCCTGAAGTTTTCAAATTCACGGGAGGCTCATTACAGTGAAAAAATTTTCTAAAAAATTTCACAGGTCGTATTGGAAGACAAGCTCTTTGGGAGCCGCTGTTCTAATTTTAGCAACGTCCAGCTGTAAGCAAGCTAATCAAGTTTCGAGTTCGAAAAGTCTGGATAATTTCACATCAAGACCAGGGTCCCAGTTAACCTTTAATTCCTGCTCAGGATCATTCACGCCGATTGCTCCAGATGGTCGTCTCGTAGGAAACACTAGTGACGTGACATCTATCAAAGTTGCATTATCCGCAGTTCCGTCGGAGCTTCAAGCTGCTTTTTTCAGCGATCTCAAGGGTTCCATAAATGTCGTTAAAGACATTTCTCGATCCTGTGGATTCTCCCAAGCGTCAGAACAGAGACCAGACGCCTTGCTCGCCTGTTGGCGCGGAGGCGAGGGGGGGATTGCCGTCTTTATTAAGGCAGAGGACGATGCCAAATTAACAGAACGCAATATAAAGCACTCTGTGGTAAGGATGCTGGGTTATGTTCTAACCGACGTCATACTCAAAGTTAAAAGATCTGGAGATGATGCTGAGATGGCTGAAAACCCAGCCCTTGCAGCTGTCAAAAAAGATGTGGCTGATGCTTTGACTTCAGACGCACAGAAAAGCAAGGATTACCGTATTCCAGAGGCATTAAAAGCGGATCAGATCAAATATCATAATGCTGCATTCGCAGAAGCATTTGACTCATTCTACTGTTCTGCTACTTCACGAAGTAAAATGTCCGCAAATTTCCCCAAAACTCATGAACTATTCAATGAAATCGCCGCTGTTTTGCCAGGAGCAATCAGCGGGAAGTCTGATGCAGCCCAGAGAGTGGATCTCCCGCCTTCCTCGCAATCTTCAAAGTCTCAAGCAGAGTTTGCTCTTTGGGGTCGTTGGGGCTGGGGCAACGGTCCTTTTCGCCAAGCGTTCTCTAACTGGTCGAGCTACAGATCTAATGGAGGCGGATTTATGAATTTTCGCCGCTGGAGTAATGACGGTGGATTCTTCTTCCGCTGAATCACTGATCGAAAGTTTACGCATTAATTAAATGAGTGGTGGCGAAGGGGGGAGTCGAACCCCCGACCTGTGGGTTATGAATCCACCGCTCTAACCATCTGAGCTACCTCGCCGTCGGGAAGGGGTAGATAATTAGAGGAATTTCGGGGGGTTGTCAATCAGGCAATTAAAGCCTTAAAATTGATAACTTAGGTGCCAAAAAGGAAGAGGTTTTAGCCCCAATGACCCAAGCCCGTCATTCGACTTCACAACATCAAGCAACTCATCTTGAAAAAGGTCTAGGCCTGAAAGACGCGATCGCCCTAGTGGTCGGCACAATCATTGGCACCGGCATTTTCCTGAAAGCGGCCATCATGACTCAAACCGCGGGCAGCATCGCTGCGGTGATGCTAGCTTGGGTTGTCGCTGCAGTTTTGTCGCTGCTGGGAGCACTTTGCTACGCCGAGCTCGGTTCACGTATGCCAGAGTCGGGTGGTGAGTATGTATTCTTGAAAAAAGGTTGGCACCCAGCGGCAGGTTTTCTTTACGGCTGGACGAGATTCTGGATTGGCTCACCCTCCGCAATATCAGCCTACGCCGCAGGCTCGGCAGCCTTTGCCGCTGGATTTATGAATGTAGATGCAGTTGGTGGAAAAACAGTTTTTGCGATCACGCTGGTTTGGATCTTTACCGTCATCAATTGTTTTCGGGTTAACTACGGAGGCAAAGTTCAGGTTGCCTTAACCATACTGAAAATTGGTTTGATCGTATCCATTGCTGCGGGCGTTTTCATTTTATCTCCAGCGGGTGACTGGGCTCATTTCACGTCAGGTCCAGACATGACCTTTGAGAACCTTGTAGCTCCATCATTTGGAGCGGCTGTGCTTGCCGCGCTGTGGGCCTTTGACGGATGGAACAATATGCCAATGGCAGCCGCCGAAATAAGAGATGGGCAACGCAATGTGCCAAAGGCCCTCATAACAGGTATTGGAATCGTGACCTTGATGTACGTGATTGCGAATTTGGCATGGTTTTACGGCGTCCACTATGACGAAATCATTACAAGCAACAGCACGAAATTTAAAGACGCACTTCCAGTGGCTAGTAAAGCCGTCCTTCCATTTATGGGACAAAGTGGTGTGGCCTTTGTATCCGCTGCGTTCGTGCTGTCTGCGATCGGAGCTATGAATGGGTCCATTCTAACAAGTGCGCGCGTTCCTTGGGCTATGGCTCGTGACGGATTATTTCCCAATTGGATGGCTAAATTAAATCCCGCAACTCATGTCCCGGTGAGAGCAATCTTAATTCAAGGTGTTTGTGCAACTCTCCTTGCCGCCTCGGGAACGTTTGATCAACTGACTGACTACGTGGTGTTCTCGTCATGGATTTGGTACGCGATGGCTGCAGCTTCACTATTTAGACTGCGAAAAATTGACGATAACTTTCAAGGATACAGAATTAAGTGGTTTCCTCTAGTGCCCATACTTTTTATCGCAAGCTCATTATGGTTAATGCTTCAGGCTATCTATTCAAATCCCGTCGCCTGCGCCATCGGTGCTGTCATTATCATGGCCGGAATCCCTGTGTACTTGTGGTTATCTAAGAACAAATCAAGACCGCCGACTGTCGATCTGGCAAGCTAATTGGGTAATCTAAGCATTCAAAATCAGACTTATAATAAGAAATCCTGTAGTTTTCCCATGACACCTCCGATAGATCCTAAAGCGGAGGCCAGACCATGACATCAATAAAATATTGTTGGATCATCCTAATCAGTTTGATGTCTTTGACGTCATGCTCAACTCAAGAATTTGCAAGTGACACAGGGCAAACTCGTGATGCCGTTAGAAAACCACCGCCAACGACGCCCCCTCCTGGCACTCCACCTTTACCCCCCCCTCCGGTTAACCCAGTTTTGAACAATGACGGTGGCGGGAATTCAGCAACGATCCCTGGCATTCAAGCAAAAAAAATTGGTGTCTCCTTTGAAGATTCGACCGACAATGACTACAACGATGTCTCTGTCTGCTTTGATGCTCCATTTAAAGTGGACGCTAGTCGACCGAAACTACCACCAAAAGTAGTCATGGCAGAACCGAAAGGCCAGAGGGTTAAAGTTTATTTAAAAAGTCTGACCGGAAACATTCCCACCGTCACCATTCGAATTTTAGACAGCACGGACAAAGTGATCTTTGAGAAGTCTAAAGCTTACACGCGCAAGGCGAATTCAAACACCGAAAATCCTGTTGGGCCATTCTTTGAAGAGCACTTTCCTTTTGGCTCAAGACTTTATGTTCAATATAACTGGGGCCCTAATCAACTAAACACTGACGGTCCTGGTAAAGTGAAGGTGGAGAGAGATATCTGCCGAAACACCGGTAGATAATCAAACGTTTAATTAACCTTTAGTTATCGGTAATCCGGCAAAGCTTTCGGCTGATGCTTTTCAGAAAACCCTGGATTAAATGTGATTGCCTGCGCGTAAGCAATCATCTTCTCCATATTTGTTAGCACAGGGCAACCAAACCTGGTTGCCGCCTGACGCATCATCGCTCCACGGGTTAATTCATCACGCTGTAAATTTTTAGGAATATTCAAGACAAGATCGACCGTTTTGGAACGGATCAATTCAATCGGATCAATCCCGTTTGATTCTCCAGGCCACGCAACGGCTTGGGCATTCACACCATGATCAGTCAGAAACTTTGCGGTCCCTTCCGTTCCATAAAGGGTCAGCCCAGATTCTGAGAGCTTCTTGGCCCAAGGCAAAAATTTCAATTTTTCAGACTCAGGACCAGCACTAATCAAAATACCTTTCTTGGGTCTGTAAATCTTTGAGGCTTCCATAGCCAACATATAGGCCGATTCAAAATCCTCCGCAATACAACCAACCTCACCTGTAGACGCCATCTCTACGCCGAGTAATGGATCGACATCGCCAAGTCTTGTAAAACTAAATAAGGCAGCCTTGACCCCTACGTGAGGAAGATCATCCTCACTTAGCCTTGCCAGGCGAGGAGTCTTGCCAATCATCACACTTGTTGCCGCGTCTGCGAGGTTTAAACCAACAACTTTTGAAACAAAAGGAAATGATCTCGCTGCACGCGCGTTGCATTCAATAACCTGGATATGGTTAGAGCGTGCAAGAAATTGAATATTGAATGGGCCGTTAAGCCTAAGACCCTTTGCTATGGCATGCCCGGCAGATCGAATACGGCGCACAGTCTCCACGTAAAGCTTTTGGGCTGGCACTACCATCGTCGCATCACCAGAGTGGACACCCGCGTTCTCGATGTGTTCACTTACGATGGCCGTCAATATTTCACCATTTTGAGCGACACCATCCAATTCAATCTCCCTAGCCCCCATCAAAAACTCACTTACGACCACCGGATAGTCTGGGCTGGCAGATTCCGCCATGGATAAGTAACGATCCAGAGATGAACGATCATAAGCAACGTTCATAGCTGCTCCGCTCAAAACGTAGGAGGGACGAATAAGAACTGGGAAGTCGACTTTGGATACAAATTCGTCAATTTCAACTTTTGACGTGGCTGCAATCCAACGCGGTTGATCAATCCCAAGTCGATCTAATAGAGCTGAGAACTTACTACGATCTTCTGCGGTGTCAATCGTCTCCGCTTCGTGACCAAGAAGGGAGATCCCTGCTTTAGCCAGCGGCAGCGCCAAGCGATTGGGAAGCTGGCCTCCCATACTGGCAATGACGCCGTCAATCTTCTCAAACTCACAGATATCGAGCACACGCTCCAAGGACATTTCATCGAAATACAGGCTGTCAGAGCTGTTGTAGTCCGTAGAAACTGTCTCAGGATTGCAGTTTAGAATGACGCTGCGCCAGGATTCTTCCTGCAGCTTGCGACTACAAGAGACACCGCACCAGTCAAACTCAACCGATGTTCCGATGCGGTAGCTTCCGCTTCCGAGAACCAAGGCGGAACGCTTGTGCTGAAGCAGCGAACCAAGCCCAGGATCCGATGTGGCGCCGTGATATGTCATATAGAGATAATTACTTTTAGCAGGATATTCTGCGGCCGTTGTGTCGATCTTTTTTACGACAGGCGTGACTTGATGAGATTTTCGACTCGCGCGGATTCGAAACGATTCAGTGATGACGCTAGACTGATTAATTGGACGATTCTTACTCTCAAGAAGATAGCAAGCCATCTGAGCGTCCGAAAATCCAAGTTGTTTCCATGACCGCCACTCAGATGCTGTAACTTGGGATAAGTCTTTCGAAGCAAAAGATTCTTTAATTTGTCTTTCGCCGCGGATAACGTCCTGAAGTTTCGCTAAAAACCACTTGTCAATACTGGTGAGCGCATGGATTCGTTCCAGCTCCCATCCCTGACGCAGTGCCGCGATAACAGCATAAAAGCGCATATCGGTCGGCTCTGACAATGTAGCTTCCAGATCAAGTTCCGCTCGTTCAGACCGCTCAAATGCGGCCAACCCGCTGTCATTTTCGGTCACCATGCGTACTGCTTTCTGAATTGCTTCAGGAAAGCTACGACCAATCGACATAATCTCGCCCACGGATTTCATGGTAGACCCAAGCCGGCGGGATGCGCCCTTAAATTTTCCAAGATCCCAGCGCGGAACTTTGATGGTCACATAATCAAGTGCTGGCTCAAAGTAAGCACAGGTCACCTCTGTGACGGGATTTTTGATCTCAAGGAGATCAAATCCCTGGACGACTTTGGCAGCAATGTAAGCGATGGGATAACCGGAGGCTTTACTTGCCAGGGCCGAGGATCTGGAGAGCCTTGCGTTGACTTCGATGACCACAAATTCAAGGTTATTGGGATTTAGCGCATATTGGACGTTACACTCACCCACGACACCACAACTGTCTATGATCTTAATCGCTGCGTTACGCAGCATCTGGTACTCGTCGTCAGACAATGACTGACTCGGGCAAACGACGATACTGTCTCCTGTGTGAATTCCAAGAGGATCAAAATTTTCCATATTACAAATGGTGATGGTGTTGCCCTGGCTGTCGCGCATGACCTCGTATTCCACTTCCTTCCAGCCGCGCAGTGACTTCTCAACAAGGACTTGAGGAGAACTAGCCAGGGCCGATCGAACCAGCGCAGAAAGCTCTGTCTGATTAGAGGCAAAACCACTTCCCAGACCGCCGCAGGCGTAGGCTGCTCGTACAATCACCGGATAACCGATTTTCTGCGCTGCCGTAACGGATTCCTCTTCAGTATTACAGGCAAAGCTATCCGGTATCGGCATCCCAATTGATTTCATTTTCTGAGCAAATAAGTCGCGATCTTCGGTCATCTTCAGTGTTGCCACGGGAGTACCCAAGTTCATGACACTGTATCGACTGAGTGCGCCGCGCTCCTCAAGTGCGATCAAGCAATTGAGTGCTGTTTGTCCGCCAAAACCTGCGACAATGGCATCCGGACACTCAACGTTAAAAACTTTTTCAACCCACTCTGGTTCAACCGGGTACAGGTAAATTTTGACACCAGGCTGAGGGTTTGTTTGGACGGTCGCAATATTTGGATTGATGACAATGACTTCATGACCACACTCAAGGAGACTTTTCACCGCTTGAGTGCCAGAGTAGTCAAACTCACCGGCCTGACCAATGGTAAGACCTCCAGAACCAAGAAGAACAATCTTTGCCTTCCGACCTAGATTTGCAAGCTGTGGTAGTAATGGCATCGGTCATAGCTCCTTTACAAATTGTTCAATGATCCAACCCGTATCACGCGGCCCGCCGGCAGCCTCTGGATGGAACTGAACGCTCTTAAATGGACGCGACTTGTGTCGAATACCTTCAATGGTTTGATCGTTAGCGTTAACAAACCAAGGCTCCCAGTCAGATGGTAAAGACTGCAGATCAACCATGTAGCCGTGATTTTGACTCGTGATATAACCTTTACGAGTTCCTACAAGTTGGACTGGCTGGTTGTGAGAACGGTGTCCGTAGGACATTCGTGAGGTAGTCGCTCCAGCCGCAAGGGCAAGCAACTGATGCCCGAGACAGATCCCCAATATGGGGCGATCGCTCGTTAAAAGATTGCCAATTCTATTTTTCAAGTCACCTGTTTTAAGAGGGTCTCCTGGTCCATTTGACAAAAGCCAACCTGAGCAATCAACTTTGCTCAAATCGGAATCCCATGGCAGGACCTCCACTTCAACATGGCTTTGAACCAGCTGACGTAAGATATTCCACTTTACACCAGTATCGACAACTGCAACGCGCCTTTTGCCGTGACCGAGACGGTAAGGCTCCTTGCAAGACACGGCTCTAACCACTTCATGGGCACCAGGGTCAAAAAAAACCGCCGGAGAAACCGACGGAAATATTGAATCAAAATCACGGGTCCCTTGAGGAGACTCGGGAACAACAATCCCGGAAATACCTTTTTCCTCACGAATGATATGCACAAGATGGCGAGGATCAATGCCTGTAATACCAGGTACGTTTTGCTCTTTTAGCCATTGATCAAGTGTTTGACGACTCGACCAGTGAAACGCTTCCGCGCTATCGACTGCCACAATGACCGCTGATGCATGGACCCGATCACTTTCAAATCCCGTTGAAGTCTCAATTGTCATGTTCTCGGGTAGCTTTGGAATTCCATAATTACCAATCAATGGATACGTAAACAGGAGGATCTGCCCAAAGTAGGATGGGTCTGTCAGAGCTTCACTGTAGCCGACCATCCCTGTTGTAAAAACAAGCTCTCCAGATGCCGTTAAAGGCGCACCAATGAGCTCACCCGAAAACTCCATTCCATTTGAGAGTTTCAGGGTACACTTTGACCTTGACGTCATGAGATTCTCCTCGGCGTGGGTCATACAAACACAATTTTCACTAGGGAACGCCACTTTTTGGCGTCCCCGAAGCATAGCCTAGACATACGCCCTCTGGCTATGTTTAATTTACGCCGAAACATCTAAGTAGGAGCTCATTCATGTCATCCAACCCAACTGTTATTGTCTACGCCGGCCGTACCGCCATTGGAAAGCTAAGTGGCGCTTTTTCCCAAACTCCGGCGCCACAACTAGGCGCAACCCTTGTTAAAGATTGCATTAAGAAAACAGGTATCAAGGCTGAGAAAATTGATGAAATCATCATGGGCGAAGTGCTCACAGCCGGTGTTGGTCAAGCTCCAGCCCGTCAAACAGCCATCTACGGCGGCCTGCCAAAGTCTGTTGCTGCTACAACAATAAACCGCGTTTGTGGCTCTGGCCTAAAGTCGGTCATGCTTGCCGATCAAGCGATTCGCTCAGGTGACGCAAAAGTCATTTTGGCAGGCGGTCAGGAAAACATGACCTTAGCCCCTCACATGCTACCCAACTCTCGAAGCGGTTTTAAATTTGGCAATGTAGAGCTTAAAGACCACATGCAATTTGACGGACTTTGGGACCCTTACGGTAACGTTGCCATGGGTAACTGCGGCGAAGAGTGCGCCAAAAAATATGCTTTCACGCGTGAAGCTCAAGACGAGTTCGCTATGGACAGCTACAAAAAAGCACGCGCTGCCATCGAAGGCAAAGTCTTTGAGAAAGAGATCGTTCCAGTTGAACTAACATCGAAGAAGGGGACCACGCTTGTTACACAAGACGAGGAGCCGTTCTCCGTTGATCTAGCGAAACTAAAAGACCTTAGGCCTGCTTTTGACAAGAACGGTACAGTTACCGCAGGTAACGCGAGCTCAATCAACGATGGCGCAGCACTTTTAATGCTAACTGACCTTGAAACAGCCAAAAAGGAAGGACTTAAGCCGATCGCTAAAATCGTGGCCCAAGCCTCACATGCCCAAGAGCCCACTTGGTTTACGACAGCACCAGTGACCTGTATCGAAAAAGTTTTGAAAAAAGCAGGCATGACTACGAACGATATTGATCTCTACGAAATCAATGAAGCCTTTGCAGTTGTCACAATGGCGGCGATTCATGATTTAAAACTTCCAAACGACCGGGTCAACGTATACGGCGGAGCGGTAGCCCTCGGTCATCCGATTGGTGCCAGTGGAGCCCGTGTACTCGTAACATTGTTGACGGCACTGCGCGAAAAGAACAAAAAGAAGGGACTTGCCACACTTTGTATTGGTGGCGGCGAGGCCAGTGCCGTCATCGTGGAGATGATGTAAGAACCGGGAAAGTACTTACGTAAGTTTTCCGATTTTTCTATTGGTTAGTTCTTAATTGATGGGTTAAATTTCCCAGCCACAGGCCTCTTCAAAACGTCTGTGGCTGGATTTTTTTACACACATGAAGGGAACAATACTTATGGAAACATTCATCAAGCAAAGAATCGTCTTAATAGATGACCACGAAATCGTAAGGCTCGGTCTTTCTCACGTCATTAACGCCGAAAAGGACCTCGAAGTCATTGCCCAAAGCGGTGATGCACAAAGTGGGCTTCACGAAATTCTCAGCCACAAACCAGACATCGCAGTTGTCGATATCAACATGCCAGGCATGAATGTTTTTGACATGGTGCGCACTGCCCTTGTTCAAATGCCACAACTCAAGGTTATCTTTCTCACGGCGTACAGCACGGATTCAAACGTAGAAAAAGCACTAAGTGCAGGAGCATCTGGATTTGTGACGAAAAGCGAATCACTTGGCAACATCGTCATCGCGATACGCGAAGTGCTCGCCGGTCACACCCCGTATCTAAGCAGTGATGTAAAACAAAGAATGGTACTTCTTGGGCGCATATCTAAAGACGCCACAACTGAAGCGATTGCAAAGAGCATGTCTTCTAAAAAGAATCTTCTATCGCCAAGAGAGGTTGAAGTCCTATCATGCGTGGCCCGTGGACAGTCGGCAAAACAAATTGCAGGCACACTTCACATAAGCGCAAAGACGGTGGAACGACACAAGTCTAATATCATGTCAAAGCTCAGCCTACACACCCAGGTTGATCTGACCAGATATGCTATCCGCGAAGGAATCATCTCTGCATGACAATCAAGAGAACCAATGAAGAAGCTCGTTCTTCCCTGCGTCAAAGCAAGGAAGATAAAACCTCTTCTGCAGTTCCGACCACAACCCCAGAGCCGGACGACTACTATGTTGATCCGGCTTCGGGTCTTCTAGTTTTTACTGCTAAATATCACATGAAACGAGGATACTGCTGTAAAAGTGGATGTCGCCATTGCCCTTATGATGACATCAAATCAGAGGACAAGCTTCCTTCATCGATTTGCTAAAAATCAATCTGACAAATCTTTGATCTCGAATTCATCAAAGAACAATCTGCCAGGGAAACAAATAGAAGAAACCCCAACCGTAAAAATTGGGACGGGCATACTGCAAGTAGGCGTCATTAAATGCTCGCGTACGCTCAGCTCCGACAAGAAGAGACTGTAATTGACCCGCACGAGACCAGCTGTAAGGAATACCGCGCTCAAATCCCGCTGCGGTCATAACTCGTCCATTCGCAGATAACTCCCAGTAGCGTGCACCCTTGACCGGACAGCTACCTTGATAATACTCGGCGTTACGACCAACTCCAGCGTTCGTCCAGCAACCTACGAGCTGTGACGGATTTTCTGCGGCATAAACCATACGCGCGTACACAAGTCTGCCGCGAGTCCGACCTATCAAGACTTTTTCGATTCCGTTAGATATCGTTTCGTCTGAAGAAAAAGAAAACGCACTCTCGTAAACCAAGTCTTGCGTCTGATTCGCCTGAACTCGATCCAATAGGAGATCAAGATCCGCCGACGTCGGAGCAGCCTTAAATTGCTTTACGTAGAAGTCACCATTCATGCCGCCGTTTTCTGTTGTTAATCCACGCATGACAAGAGCAATCATTCCCATGCTGTGGGGAAGATTCGTAAATACTGCGTAGGTGATTTCACTTCCATTATGAGGCTGAGAAAAGCGAAATTTTGTACTCTCAAGATTATTGCCGCCGATTTTCAAAGAAACGGCCTCGCCGATTTCTACTGCTGACGGCACAACAAAAACATTGCCGTCCGTGTTTTTAACAAACACGCGACCGGTCAAGCTGGCACCAAAGAGTGCGGACGTGAAATTTAGAATTAAAATTAAGGAGAAAATTCTTGTGATAAAAAGACTCATGGCAAAACCTCAGGCCGAAAAGAAAGCGCATTTGTTTAACGGCCGGATGTTTAGCACCAACTTGAGCGGACACCAAGATAATTTTATATGAAAAAACGAGGTGGACGTTTACTGGCACAACCGCGATCCCAATAAGCCATCACACCTCGGATAGCCTCGTGACTATCTATGGTACGGCGTCACAGGAGACGCGCCGTACCCATAGCGATCGTCATACCCGGCGTAAGAATCATCGGAGCCATAGGGCTGGCCATAAGGATACTGATTTCCTTGGTACTGAGGCCAAATGGAAGGGCGCTGATAGTAGTAATAGTTCATGCCCGGGGTCTGATAGCGATTCTGAAATAGCCAACTAAAGATTGATCCGCGGTTGTAATAGGTTGGCTGGTAGTAACGGTAGTCACGACAACCGCGATTTGGCCGATGGTGGCCGTAGCCGTACCCCCTCTGCTGATAGTTCTGCCAACCGGTGAATGCCTCTGTGGAGGAAGATTGGTCTAGATCATCGACAAAACGCTCGGGATGCTGTCCTCTAGCAAATATACCGGTAATGGATTCCGCGGAAACATTGCCTGGGATTTGGGGCAGAAGTCGCATCTCGGCCTGATCAACTTGCTCAGAGCCGTCCTGCGATACAGGGACTGCAATAACAGTTCCCTCGGGGAGGCTCGACCCGGGCGTTGGCGCCACCTCCTGACGGGGGGGATGGTCTGAGGACTCTCTTTTTCCGCATGCGGTTACAGCAAGACTAGACATCACAGCACCCATAGTTATGACTAAAAATTTTTTTTGCATGGTAAATCTCCTTTTGAAAAGACTGTTAGATCTTAGGCACGCAACTTTCGTCTATGCTGAAAGTTTATTCAGAGCAATTGACAAAAGACGGGAAATGGCCAATTTGCCGGGGGTTCATAGACATTTTGCGACAAAATGACCAAAACTAGGCCATCCCTGCAGAGCATTCCTCTGCATCAGAACCCGGCAGCGGAGCCTGTGGTAGAATATAAATCATCGTCAAAATCTTACTCTCTGGAATAAGCCGCCATGCCTCAACGCTACTCTGCATTCACTAATGATGTCCTAGGAAGCCTCGATGCAACTGCAGTCAGTGCACTGATCCATAAGGGCGATATATCCTTGGACGAGGCTATTGATGCAGCCATCGAACGCACCCAGAAGGCCCAGCCCGTTCTAAACGCGATGGTTGTAGCTGACTTTGAGAGAGTTAAAACTAGATCCAAAGCCAAGCGAGATTCTATTTTAAATACGCCCGCCTTCTTGAAAGACAATATTAACCTTACAGGACTACCCACTCGATTCGGGTCCGGAGCTACGTCGCCAAAACCATCGAGCATCACAGATGACTTGGTTAAACAGCTGCATGCAGCCGGTCTGAACTTTATAGGGAAGTCTTCAACCCCAGCCTTTGGTTTTGGTTGTAGTACAGAGTATGACGACGGTAGGCCGCCCACGAGAAACCCATGGAATCTGACCCTAACACCCGGCGGAAGCTCTGGAGGGTCAGCAGCACTTGTCGCCTCGGGGGTTGTACCAATCGCCCACGCCAATGATGGCGGCGGATCCATTCGAATTCCCGCAGCTCTTTGCGGGCTGATTGGCCTTAAACCATCCCGTGGACGCTTGGTTCAACAGCGTAAGGCCAAGTCGATGCCGATTGATATTGTGTCGGACGGTGTCTTAACCAGAACGGTGCGAGATACGGCCAACTTTTTTTATGATGCTGAGCGGTTTTATAAGCCGTCTAAGTTAAAGCCCATTGGACTAGTAGAAGGCCCAAACAAAAAACGACTAAAAATCGGTTTTGTTTTCGACTCACTATTAACTAAAGCCTGCCCGGAAACCCGCCAAGCCGTAGAGAAGACAGCGAAGGTACTTTCAGACCTGGGTCACCATGTCGAAGAGACAGCCTTTATGGCTGAAGAACGCTTTGCCAACAACTTCACCCTTTACTGGAGTTTTTTAGCATTCACCGTCGAGTTATTTGGACAAAATATCTTTGCTCAAGATTTTGATCGCAAAAAACTTGATGGACTTACCAAGGGGCTTTCTCGAAACTTTTCAAAAAACATGTTGGCTGGTGTTGGCTCAATTTTTTACCTGAAAAAAGCGATAAAATCGGAGCTAGCGCGCGAATGGAATTATGATGTCGTGATCTCACCCGTACTTGCCAAAGTCACACCTGAGCTTGGTTATCTAAATCCCGGCGTCCCCTTTGATGAGCTCTTACGAAGACTGCAAGACTACGTGGGCTATACACCTTTGGCCAATGCCGTTGGAAACACAGCTATCTCATTGCCCATGCATCAATCTGAGCGTGGTGACCCCATCGGGATTCAAATCTCTGCCCCGGTTGGTGATGAACGCCTACTTCTCGAGCTGGCTTTTGAACTCGAATCAGCCTGTACATGGAAAAAATTAGGGTGATTTTTATAAGGTTTCGCAATTCGTAACGAGATAAAAAGAGATCTTATGCATTTAAAGGAAATAAAAGGGCTCTATCATTAGGCTAGATTCATTACCTAAAGTCAGGCGCTGCTACGATTTTAACACTCTTGATTAAACCGTCTTTGGCCACTAAAGTCGCAGGCGGCGCGAAGAAATCGTCTTTTTAGTTTAAAGATAGAATTAGTCTACGTGAGAATGACGTTTCAATGCATCTAGCGATACATAATCCAATGCTTTGATATCCGTTGCCTGCAAATCTACTTTCGGCGCACAGCCAGCAACAAAAGCCTCCTGCCATCGCTGAGCGCAAAGGCACCAGCGGTCATTTGGTTTGAGTCCAGGGAAAGAATTCCTTGGACTCGGAGTGATGAGATCGTTGCCTTTTTGAAGGCTAAACTCTAAAAACTCCTCCGTAACAATTGCACAGATTGTGTGCCTGCCAAGATCATGATCGTCAGTGCGACAAAAACCATCGCGAAAAAAACCGGTCTTAGGATCGTCGCAGCAACTCTTTAGTGGCTGGTTTAAGACATTTATTTTTAAAGGTTTTTTCACCTAACACCTCAAATTAATCGCATGAATTGAACGGACTGTCTGTTCACACCATTTGTAGTACTTATTGAGAGTAAAATAAAGTATGCTCCCGCTACGCAAACCGCTTTTATAAAAGTCTTAAAACATTGGGTATAACGAAATCACTAAAAGCTAAATTAGCACTCTTTTCTCCTGAAGATCTTTCGAGGATGGTCCGGATGGGATGGGAGGACAGGACATCCTTTGAGGCCATCTATACTCAGTTCAATTTGACACCGAACGAGTTTGTCAAAGTCATGCGAACCCAGCTCTCTCCTTCCGGGTTTAAGCTTTGGCGAAAGCGGATCTTTGAGAAAGGGCATCTTAAAAACGAAAAGAAGCGCGGGCACAAAATTTTACGCTTCAAGTGTCCGAATCAGTCAATCGACGGACAAACAAAGGGTAAGAAATAGTCCATCTAAAATAAATTTGTTCTTGGCTCCTCACCGACTACAAAAAATCGCGATGAGCCAGAGTCATTTTCGAGTTTACATGAGCATTCCCGCTTATTGCCGCTACTGCTGCAGAAAACTACTGACTGAGTTTCAGTGATAGATTTCCAGCCGATGCTAGTAATCATGACGGCGATGGCGCACACGATTTTGACCATGAACCTTCTACTTACAAAATCTACTTTTGAATTATACAACTCCTATTGCACCCAATCCTACGTCATCCCCAGCGCGAAGCGCGTCGGGGATCTGTAGTGAATTTTCAATTTAGTTTGGCGGTAGTTCATTCCACTCAGGATTCATAGACTCGATAAGTCTGATTTTCCCTAATCGTGATTTCTTTTTAATAATCTTTTCTCGGGAGATCGCAAATTCGATTTCGTCATGCATTTCGAAGTCTACCAAGCGGTCTATATTATACCTCGCTGTAAATCCCCCATAAATCTTGTTCTTATGCGCCCAAAGACGCTTCTCAAGATTAGATGTCACGCCACAATACAAAGTTGTCATATTCTTGTTTGTCAAAATGTATGTATAGCCAAACTTCTGCACGAACATGGAATATCAGATCAAGTCTTCGCATATCCAGCGACGGGCGGAGAGTCAGAGAAGCTTGTTACTGGTCTAAAAAATGGTCAGGGTGGGCAGACAAACTGCAAACCACTGCAGCGCCATGATCATATTGATTTTCCTTCACTCTCGAAAGAGGGAATTTCTACAACTGCAGCTGAGAGTAAAAAACTGGGCTACTTTAAAGTCTCAATAATCGGTCTCAAGATCTTCCGAAGACATTTTCTATCCAAGCCAGAAGTCCTTTGACGCGAGGAACTTGGATTGCAATATTCGGCGATCGCTATCTAAGGAGCAATACATGAGAACTCCAGATAATAATCAGAGCTTGGTAACGCACGAGACTATCGCGCAGGCGATTTTGTTTTTTCGGGGTCAAAAAGTCATCTTAGACGAAGATCTAGCGAGCCTCTACGGAGTCGAAACCAGAATTCTTGTGCGCAATGTAAAACGAAATCTGGAAAGATTTCCCCATGATTTCATGTTCCAGTTGACTCAAGATGAGTTTGGCCTACTCACACAGCGGCGCCAATACCCTGATGGACGAGGAGGTCGTCGATATGCACCTTATGTTTTTACCGAACAAGGAGTGGCAATGGTATCCAGTGTGTTGCACAGTCCGCAGGCTATTCAAGTTAATATTGAAATCATGCGAGCGTTCGTTCAATTGCGTGAAGTACTTTCAACTCATAAGGAGCTCGCAGCACGGCTCGTAGAACTGGAAAAAAACTACGATGATCGATTTCGAGCGGTTTTTCAGGCAATCCAGGCATTGATGGAGACAAAGTCGAAAACTCAACCGATTGGATTTATTAAAAACTAAAATTACAATAAAATCATGATTTTGTAGTTTGAGATCCCAAATTGGGATCTCAAAATCTGCAGACCCCCTTAGTGAGCCATCTCGACCAGTTTAATTGATCTTAGTTAGATCATCTCTTCGAAGATATTTCAGTCAAATCAGGCGCCAGAGTCAAATTCTCGCCAGAAATCCACAAGCTCTCTATCCGAGTACCTTGCTCCGTGGATCTGTACTCCAACTGGCAAATTATTTTCGCCATTTCCGATGGGAAACGACAATGACGGCGTGCCGAAAACTGTTGCGCTCTGTAAGAGATTACTTGGATTACGATTCTAATCCCGCTAACCGGGATGATGAGGACTTTGGTTTGCGAATTCTCAAAAATGGTCGGGCTGGCGGGATTTGAACCCACGACCTCACGCACCCCAAGCGTACGCGCTACCAAGCTGCGCTACAGCCCGACTTTTCCAAGATTTGGTAAAAAACCAAGATTCCGGGAAGTACCCAACGTTAGCACGTCCATCCCAAGCGCGTCAACGATTTGACGCCCCTGGAAGCTTTGTGGCGCCGGCTCTTGAGAGGTAAAATTAAGACAAACCGTCATTCAAATTGGACCCCAAATTCGGGGTGCCTCATTTGCGTGCATTGGAGACTCTATGTTTGGTTCGTCGAGCCTGAAAACCATAAGTCTATGCATTGTCTTCGCCGCGCTAAGCCAAGACGCTTACGCTGTTGTACGCAGCGGTAATCTTTCCTCTCAGAAGAAGATGAACCAAGAGCTCCCAACCGATCCGTTTGTTCGACGTCAGGTGAGATTCTGGGAAGCAATATTCCAAAAATATAAATCCAGTAGTGTCGTCATACACGATATCGATGACCCAATCGCCATGATTGATGTGATCGACTTTGACCGTTATGTGACAAACAGTGGAAATATCACATCCGTGGCCGATAGCGATCAGACTCAACTAGTCAAAAAATATATCGATCGCTACAACGTAGGTGTTGAAAGGTTTGTGAAGTTCAAAGAAGAGGCTTTGAAGTTTGGCCCCATCGAGCAGAGACTTTTTGAGGTCTATAATCGTGAACCAGAATCTCTTGCCAGACTGTACTCCGGGAACGTCAGGTTCCGCGGCCAAGGAGGATTAGCCGATACATTCCTTGCTGCCGCAGCACGGGCACAAGAATATATGCCCTACATGGAAAAAACATTTAAACGCCAAGGTCTGCCCCTTGCTCTGACCAGGCTTCCATTCGTGGAATCCATGTTTAATCTCAATGCGCGAAGTAAAGTGGGTGCATCCGGAATTTGGCAGTTCATGCCAGAAACTGCACGGGAGTATATGCACGTAGGCCCATTGGTTGATGAGCGCAATAACCCGTACAAAGCTACAAGAGCGGCGGCACAACTATTTGCAGATAACTTCAAAGAACTCGGCTCATGGCCACTAGCAGTAACAGCCTACAACCATGGTCGCGGGGGAATGGCACGCGCTGCGAGACAGGTTGGTACAGCGCAGCTCGGACAGATTATTAACAACTACAAGTCACCATCATTCGGGTTTGCTAGTAAAAACTTTTATGCCGAGCTTTTAGCAGCCAATAGAACTTACGACCTCATAAATAGAAACGGCTTGGTTAAGGAAAAACCCGGTCAACATAGCATTGACACGGTTCTCCTCCACAGACCGATGTCCATTAACGAAGTTGCGCGAATCACAAAGCTTAGAGAAGACCAACTCATCAAGCTCAACCCCTGTCTGACCTCTGCGGCTATCAGATCGAGGTCTGGACAGTCATTGCCAAGAAATTATGAACTGAGACTCCCTAAGGATGCTTTGAAGGTCATGCGTCAGAACTTAGCAAGTAACGCTCGCTCCTCTAGTAGTAATCGACGGTAGGAATACTGAAAGGACTCAAGATGATGACATTTTCAAGCTCGTTGCTAGTGGTCTTTGCCCTCCTCTACCAAACGCCAGCCTTTGCTCAGCGCAAGAGCACCGATGCGCACGCCAAGCAAATCGAAAGCGTCCTCGATCGTCTCGAGAAAAAGCTCATAGATAAAGAATCCTCCCCCCTTACACAAGAGGAAAACGAACGCGCAGTCGCAGCTGAACGCAACTCAGGAAAAACACCACAACAACAGCGCTATATTCCAAAATCTCCAGCAAACGTTCGTGGCGAAACGCAGAGTGGACGGAATATCCAGGAAGTTCAAAAAAAGTTAAACGAATATGATAATCGCATTGAAATCCTCGAATCAGAAATGCGACGCCTCCGCTCAGGCATAAGCGAGTCAGCTGCCACTGACAACGTTGTGTCGGTCCAGCTTAAAACCGACAACAATCGACCTGTCATCCTTAAAACACTCGCCGCTTCTCTCGATGGCAATACGCTCTATAGCCAGATTGACCCGGCGGGACTATGGATCCCGTCAAAGATCATCCCACTATTTTACGGACCTTTAAAACCCGGCACGCATCGGCTAGATATCACCTCGACGGTTGCCAGCATAAAAGATAACGAGGCTGGCTCAGGGGCGTGGAGACAAAAGACACTCTCACAATCATTCCAATTCTCAGTGCCAGAAGGAAAGCAACGCAAATCCATCACTGTAGAAGTCGGGCAATCAACGGGATCCGAGGGAACACCGGTCGCGGTGCTTTATGAATCGGAGGTCAAATGATTCACAGGCAAGCCCAGTCCATCCTTTACAGTCTTTTGCTCACTACAAGCACGTACAGCTTGGCGAACGGTAGTGAAGATAAAGATGTCGAGGTACATCTCGATGCGACCGAGAGAGAATTTAAGAAAATACATTCAAATCTTCGTGATTTTAGCGAGCAGCTGAGGGCCATCGACCGCACAAGCACAGCGGCTGGACTCGGGCCCCAACTGACTGGCGCAAAATCAGCGTTTCAGAGCGCCTCGGAGGCCTTTAAACTCCGAGAGTGGCCATCAGTCATTCAGGAAAGCAGCCGCTTCCTTAGCTTATCGCAAAAACCGGAAGTAAACTCCTACCTACGCGCCCAGTTTATGATTGGCCGTGCCTATGAGGAGCAAGGACAAAGCCAGAAAGCAGTTCGAGCCTACAGGCGCTACCTCGCAACAGTCACCACAAATCCAAGCGCTGATTTATCAGATTTGTCAGAGACATTTGAACGCATTGTGCGGCTTGCAACAAAAAGCTCGGCGAGCGAACAATCAGAGCTATCAAAGTTTTTGTCATCAATCGCAAGCATGGCCTATCCATCTGAAGTTGCAGACCAGCTAAAATACTTCTCCGCCATCGCCAGCTCGAACATCGGAAAAAAAGGATTAGCAGATGAGTGGCTTTCGGAGGTCAACTCCTCGACAAAAAACCCTGAAACTAAAGCGCGCGCCAAGCAATACAAGGCTCTCATTGCAATCCATAAAAAAGACTGGGCGTCTGCGGCCAAGGAGCTTGAGTCAATTCTTGAGATGGATGACGTTTCGACACGTTCCAAAGACAACGCTCAACTTGCCCTAGCTCGCGTGTTCATCAAACAAAAGAAGCCCAAGCTTGGCTTGGCAGCATACGGAAAGATCGGCCAAGCTTCAGAGTTTCAAAAGGACGCCTCCTACGAAAAGACCCTTCTCTTAGCGAGACTAGGGCATGACGATGATGCGCGCAAACAAGCCCGGCTATGGCTCGGATCGTATCAGGGGGACCCAGAATCTAGTCATTTAAAGGGCATTCTCTCCTGGCTAGACCTGAGAGCCGGAGACCTGGAGTCCGCGAAAAAGGGTATTAACGAAGCGTCATCGCAACTTAGTTCAGTAAAGGAAAAGCTACAAAGTGAATTCAGTGGCCCTAAGCTAACCTATCAGGACGCAACACGCCTATCGAATCTTACAACAGGTCTTGCCGAGCAATCACCGGACCTTGGCGGATTCTTGTCCGTGTTTACCCAGCTTGCCGAAATGAAACAAAGACTCTCCGAAATCGACGGAGCAGAGCGATCAATCATTTACTCACTTGCAGGCGGGGACCTTCGTCACTTCAGTCCAGCCATTGCAAATCGTGTCGACCAATTCGATCGTCTTGCTGATTCGATACTGTCTACAGGCGCAAAGCTCATATTTCTTGAGCGGCAGCGTCTAGCCACCATGTTATCCGACGTAGATAAGCAGAAATTGGAGGCGGGACAGAAACGGCGCGCGTCCCTCTTTGAAAAGAAATCTCGCCTTTCCCGTGAATTTCGTCGTTGGTCCTCATGGATTGGGCCAGCAGAGCAGCTCGTTAAACTTTCTGATGAATGGAAAAAGATCAATCATCTTGAAGCGGAGCTTAACTCGAAGATAGCAGCAATGCCTGCTGGTAACGCTGGTCAGGCGGAAACGGCTGATACGTCGAGCCTAAAAGAGAAAATAAAAAAACTTCGCACCGAACTCTTAACCTCCTTAGTCGAGGTTAAACGTAATCAGGCTCAGTCTTTGGTCAACCAAAGTAGCATCGATGACATCCTACATATCATTCAGCAGTATGGCACTTCTTTGCATGAAGACTCTCAGGTGATCTCGGCCTATGAACCAAAGTCTGGACAGACGTTAGATCTAATGGCCGACGAAGACAGCCGCTTGGGCTGGAGCCTGTGGCGGGAAGCTGTCCGTAGCCTAGATAGCCAAATAAGAAGCCTGCGCAGCGATGCAGGTAAGCAGCTAGACGACGTTTTTGCAAACCTCGATAAAATCAGCAAGACGAGGACACACCTAGAAAATGATATTGCAGACCTAACCAGCGTCGTCGAAACCTACGGCGGTGAAAGTCTCGGGGTGATCCTATCCCACTACGACAACGAGCTAAATCAGCGTCTCGGCAAGCAGTATAAATGGGCGGGAGACCTCGAATACCTGAATTATATGAACGCCAAAAACGAGCACGAGGCAAACCAGAAGAAGCTGGCACTTGAAAAGCAGATACTGAACGATAGTTTGCGCGAAACCGAGAAATGAGGGACAGACTATGAAGACTCCTGATAAAAAAATACTTAAAAATCTGCTTGTTTGCTTTACTCTCGGATTAGCAAGTCCATCCTTGATGGCCAATAATGATCTGGCATCAGATATTCCTGATCCTGCAGCACTCCAAGCCTATAAGCGATTTTGGGACGCCTTCCAAGACTATGAGAGACAAAAGAAAAAGACGGCCGTTGACGAATATCAAAGGGCGCGCGAGGGCCTTGAAAGTATCTATTCCAACAAGGAGCGGGAGCTTAGAGAGAAGAGAATCACAACTCTTGAGAATGCAATCAATCGCTACAATGAAAACCTTGAAAAGACACCAAACGCTGCCAATCGCCCGTTTGTGTTGTTAAATCTCGCTCAGATGTACGGGGAACTTGCGTCACTTCAAGTGGAACGTGGGGATGAAAGCGACAAAAAAAGCCGGTCCGCAGCGGTCGCGATTCTTAAATCGATTGACGAGAACCATAAGGCGTTTCAGCACAGTGGAGAGGCTTTATACCTCCGTGCAAATCTTCTCGAGGCCAATGGAGACAGTGAGGGCGCAAGTCAGGTATGGAAGAGACTTGCGGAGAACGGATCGGACCGATTTACAACGTATGGAAACATTGCTGCAGGAGACGGAGAATTCGAGAGAGCTAACCCGGAAGCAGCGATCAAATACTATGAAAAAGCAAAGCAACTTTTAGCTCAATCGGACGACCAGAACAGAGGACTTGATGAGCTACGAATTTATTATCGTCTGGCTTGGGCATATTTCAAGGCTGGAAAAAGTGCTGTTGCAATTAAGGCGGCCCGTCACATTTTAGAACCCGGCGTTCTATCGAAATCTGTGCGTCAAAAGGAGCGGATTAGTCGCGATATCGCCGAGGTGATTGGTCTATCTCTTTACGAAATTGACAATGATCAGATGACTCGAGACGTGATTACGGCAAAGGACGTGCGTTCTGTTGCGCCTTCAATTTCACTGGTGCTTATGGAGCAATATCAAACCGCCAATGCCTATGAAAAAATGGCAAAGATTGGCGATCTATCCACACAGACTTTCCCTCTCTCCCGGGAGTACCCAGATCTTTTGAAATCCAAGGCCAAAGCGGAGGAGTCACTTGGGCGCAGAACGGCAAGACTCGAGACATTAGAAAAACTTGCTATGTTGCTCCCTACAAAATCACTATGGCGCCAGCACAACCAAGCGGATGTTGATGTCGTCAAATACATGGAAGAGCAAGCAAGAAATGCTGCCGAACTGGTAGCAAGCTCCTATTATGAGGATGGACTTACATCCAGTAATCCCCGCAAATTTAACATGGCATCGACTTATTTGACCATCTTGCTCAATGATCAACCAAACTCTGAGAAATCTAACTCTATTCGTCTAAAAATCGCCAACTGTTACTTTTTTGCGGGCAACCTAAATCAGGCGGAAACTCGATACTCCGAGCTGATCACACAACTGAAATCAGCAGACGATGTCCTCATGACGGCCCATTACCAGTTAGTGCTAACTCTAGAGCGAATCTGGAGATCCAGCTTCGAGATGACTGCGCAAAAAAGCCAAGACCCAAAGGAATCTCAGGACGTCCTGTCTGCGATTACGAAACTTGAAAAGGCCGTCGATGAGCATGCTAATCGCTTCCCGGCTCAATCGAGATCTGTTGATCTTCTGCTTGTTGCTGCTAGTGCAAATCGTGATCTCAATCGATTCACAGAAGCTAGTCGATATTGGCAGCGAGTTCTTCTCTCGACACCTTCGGACGGCCAGCGATCCATGGCTATTCGTGGGCTCGTCTTTACCAAACTTCGCTCGGGTAAAGCGGCTGATGTCATTGAGTCGGTCTCACAATTCTTAAAGCTTGAGGATTCCAAAACTCTGTCTCAGAATCTACGCAATGAATTGTTGGGTGTCCTGTCCGCGGCAGCCTCCGAAGAGTCCCAGCGATTATCGAAATCAGGCTCCACCGAGGACGCCGCAAACCTCTTACTGAAAACTGTGGCTAATTTTACTGCGCTGCCGGGAAGAGAGCAGATGTGGCGAGATGGTGCTTATTTTATGGCAATATCAGGAAACTGGGCTTCCGCCCAAAAGAGTGCTGAAGACTATCTCTCTGCGAATGAAAAGCAGTTTGCTGGCGACATGACATACCTTGTTGCTCGTGCCAATGAGTACCAAATGCGTTTTGATCAGGCCGTAAAACACTATTTAGATCTTGCAGCGAAATTCCCTAAGCATGAGCGAGCAGCGGCATCGATTGAACGGGCTGAGAAATTAGCGTCAGCAGATGAGAATTTTGCGGCAGCAGCCACTGCGACAAAACTTAAATCGGCGCAGGTTAAAGATCCTGCCAGCAAGCTCAATGCCCTTGATGCGACGATTACTTATCTCTCCATGGCGGGGGACAATACACAGGCAATGACAGTTGCCCAGCAGCGGAAAAACCAAGCAAAATCCAACCGAGAGAAAATCCAGTCTGAGATCACCATTGCCAGTGTTCGATATAAATCTGGTGACCAGCAGACTGCGGTCGATGATTTGGATAGCATTGATAAGCAGCTCGAGAGGATGAAGTACTCTTTAGGAGATTCATACAAGAGAATGTCTGCTGAAGTAGGATTACTTCTCGGTGACCATGCCATTAATGGATTTAGAGATCAGCCCATTGGTGATTCCGGCGGAGACGTATCGACCCAAGTTGACCGCAAAAGTCGTCTATTTTCTGAGATCGTTAGCCGTCTGGACAAGGTGGCTAGCCTAGACCAGCCGCAATTTAGTCCACAAGCGAGATTTAAGATCGCCCAAATAGCTAATGAGTTCGCAGACGATTTGACAGCCATTCCAGCGAGAGCAGGAGAGCCAGTCACCCTTAAAAGCCAAACTCGCTTTAGTCAAAACATCGGAAGACTTCGCGATCTAGCGCAACGCTATCATGGAAATAACATCTTAGCTAAACGTCGCGCCCCACAAGTCTATGCAAAAAATGAGTGGGTCTCGCGTAGTGCACTTGTACTTTCAAATAGCAGTAATGACAGCGTAAAAGAAAAACCCTATGCCTCCGCCGTTGATCAACTCTCAACCTCATCAAGCATGGAAATGCCTCAGCAATGGAGCCACTAATCATGAAACTTTCTATTTTATTGACATCCCTCGCACTGATCGCAGGCTGCTCAACCTCTCGTGAGTCAGATTCGAATGCTACGGACAATATGGACGTCATTTCCTTATCAAAGAACATGAGCACATCAGAGCAGGCTGATACTGCACCGGTATCGCCATCTGCGGCATTTAATTGGCAGAAGTTCTTTAGAGGCGCTCCATCTTCCAAAGAAAGACCACTACTTCAACAGACCTTGAAACAACTAAGTAACGCCTCAAGCTTTGATGACCTCCTCAAAAGAGCACGAAACGAGACGGCGCTTGGACTTTTGTCATCCGCTGAAGCGACTTATCGACAGGCACTACGTAAAAACACTGGAAACATTGACGCCCTTTTGGAGTTGGCGGCTCTCCTCCAAAAACAGCGCCGAACTGGACCAGCTTTAGATATTTTGGCTGATGCCCGGGTTGCGTTGACCTCTCAGGAACGCCCGAACCAGGAGCAGTTATTCAAGTATCGCTACACGCTGGCAATGACTTATCTCCAAAACGGTGACCGCAATAAGTCTCACGCGATTCTTAGTGACTTGATCGGCAAAGATCGCACATTCCTTCCCGGTTACGCCGCGCTCGCATTTAGTTATCTAAAGGACGGCAAGGATAGTGTCGCCAAATTTATTGTAGACCAGGCTATGGACCGCGGAGGCGAGCACCCAGCACTTTACAACATCCTCGGAGTTCTTCAGGAGAGACAAGGAAAGTCAGCCATTGCGAAGGATTTCTACAATAGAGCACTCAACATGAGTGAGTTTTTTGCACCAGCCCTAGTGAATCGCGCCAATCTTTATGTCGCGACTGGAGAGACGTCTATGGCTGAAAGTGATTATAAAAAAGCACTTGATGCTGAACCATCAAACACGGACGCCATGATTGGTCTAGCTGTTGTGTACAGGCAAACGGGCCGATTTAACGCAGCCAAAGAGATTCTCGAGCGCACTCTTGATTTAGACGCAGATAACCCACAGGCTAGATTCAATCTAGCGATTTTGATGCGCGAAAACGTAAAAGACGAGGGTCTTGCTCTTAGGTATTTCAATGAAGTCACTCAATCTGATCGGGCAAATCAGACACTTAGAACCATGGCAAAGTCGGCAATCGAAGAAATTCGTAGTCTATAATATAATTAAAGCATTCTCCCGGAGGCAATCATGACGTTCAACACCCCCAGCCAATCTATTCAAGGCCGTAGACCCTATGACCGCGAAAGCAATGTGCTGATCGTTGACGATGACAGCACTCTTCTTAAATTCTTCAAAATTCATTTAAATAAGTTTTTTAGTCGCGTCGTGGTCGTTGAGTCAGCAAAAGCTGCTCTTGCCGCGATGAAAGAGCGCGATATGGATTTGGTTCTTACTGACGTAAGAATGCCCAAGATCGACGGTCTAGAGCTAATGACCAAAATTCGCAAGCACCATCCTGATATCCCCGTGCTACTGATCAGCGGAGAGCCAATGTCTGACGCTCAGCAGGAAATTGTAAACTCTGCAGACGGATTTCTGGCAAAACCATTTACGGTCGATGAATTAAATGACTACATGGGACGCGGGATTGACTTAAGAAATGCGATGAAGGAACTGATCCCTCATCTCAAGGACACAAAAAAGATTCGCGACGCTATTAAAGCAAAACCAGCCGATCTTGAAAAACTTGTAAAAAAAGGCACAACACTGCCTGCAAAAGAAGCTCAAAAGAAAATCCGGTCATTTTCAAAAAAAGCGGCTTAATTTCAACGCTCGATAAGACGCGAAAACAGACCAATGATGTGCGCCACGATCGCTGCGAGAGCAAGCGATAAGCAGGCGCCAATTGTTAGCCCCAACCCATCTAATGACACTGACGGCCCTGATGCGGCTCTGGCAATAAGCAATGGGCCCATGGCAAAACTCCCTGCACCGAGTCCAAATGTTTTGATTCGGTCAAGAAACTGATTTGAGCGACTGTAGGGAATTGTCAGGCCTAACAAAATATGTAGTACACCGAAAAGATTCGTATGACCGTGACTGCTTGTTTGGAGCATTAACTGCCACGTTGGATCTACACCCTGAAGAAAAGTCTCTGTCGATCTCAAGGCGACAAATGCCCCTCCAGAAGCCGCCATAAAAATCAGGCTAAATCCAAGGACTAAATTAAAGAGTGCAATGCGGCGCATTTAACTAACCTCAATCCAGTAATCCGAGCTTTCTGAGACCTTCTCGGTAAGCGTCTAGCTTCCAATCGACAATTCCATTCAATGCCGCCTCAACCGATCTCCAATCACAGCTGCAAAATTCACCGTCAGCATTATTTAAGTCAGGAGCGTGCCCCTGGTCGAACTCAAGTTTAAACCAGATTTGGCTTTGACCTATCCAACGCGTTGAGATCGGCTTTTGTAACCCCTCCGGAAATCGATATTTAACCAATCCAGAGCCCTCTTTCAGCACTTTGAAACGATCACAGCCTATCTCTTCGCGCATCTCACGATATAAAGCGTTCAAAGCGCTTTCTCCAGGCTCAATCCCACCCTGGGGAAACTGCCATGCACCCTTGACATCAGCCCTCTCACAAACCAAGACCTGGCCATTTTTGTTGGTAAAGACAGCAACCACACAGGGTCTATATTCTAAAACCAAGGACTTGCCTCCTGTCAAAATTTTGACTGTCACTCTGCATGGTACACTAGAAGTGTTGAGGGATAAAGCCATAGCTGGCCCAGGGCTTAACTTTGAAGCTTATCCAACCGATACAGACTCGTACTTTTTTTAAAGGAGTCCTCCATGATCAAACATATTCGGCGCTCATTTCATTTCGCCATTTTGATCCTGAGCACTATCACATCCCAGACCGCATTTTCCGGCGTACATATCTCACTCGGCGGAAGTCAGTCCGAGTCAAATGCTGGTTATCAAAGAATCGTCTCTGGCGCAGGATCCGCAGGACTTTCCTTTGATATTGGCGGATACACGCGACTTGGCTACACATTCAGGCAGGAGACAGATGCGACGACTGGATATCAGCTAAACTCAGCTGGGACAAATTACGTATACTTCAGGAAGAATGCTACCGTCACATCTAACTCAGTTGATCTAACGTTGATTCTATATGCTGGAGATATTTTTACTCCGTTTGTTTTTGCAGGTGTCGTTAAAAAGCAGTATTCCACTCATATTCAAGACGCGACTGGAGCTGTAGAATCCTATGCTTACCCGTACGCAGGGCCTCAAGGTGGCGCTGGCCTGGGTGTACGACTCAGTCAAAAGTTTTCCCTTAAAACCACCTACACAATGTCGAATGGATATACAGTCATTCCAGGACAGGAATTGCAGCAGACTGTAGATTCTTATACGCAGGTAGGCATCACTTACGAGTTGTGAGCATAAGGGTACGACCGGGTGAAAGAGAAACAGATCATTGTTGTCATTATTTTGTTGGCAGTTTCTCTAATCACGTATCTGTGGTTACGAAACAACAATAAAGCTGTGCGGCAACGGGGCACAACCAAATACAGGGGCCCTAACGCTGGGTCACGGGCCTCGGACCTGAAGATTCTTTCGCCTCAAGAAGAAAAAATCCGCGACCGTGCCAAGCGACTCATCAGCAAGGGTCAAATCCGCCAGGCAGCGCAGATGCTAGAACAGATTGGATTACATCGAGACGCCATTACAGCACTCGAAAAAGCCAAGCTCATTGACGAAGCAGCACGAGTCCTACTTCGGATGCAAAATCCGACACGTGCCGGTGTCGTATATAGCCGTAATGGGCACTGGAAGGAAGCGGCTCAGTGTTTTATTCAGGCCGGCAACCTTGGTGATGCAGCAACCTGCTTGCGCGAGGCGGGAAATCATTTTGAAGCAGCGGATCTATTTTTGAAAGAAAATCAGCTAGAAAATGCTGCCGAGTGCTTCGAAAAAGCGGGGCGATGGCTAGAGGCTGCACGCTCGTGGTCAAAAGCAGAAAAACATGATAGGGCCCTACGGTGCTGGAGAGAAATTGGAAGTAACCCTTCACTTCTCAAAGGCCAAATCCCAACGTCTGACGAAATGGAAACACTTTTCACGTTAGCTAAATCTGGAGATCAAAACCCTGGCATCATCACACTCATCGTCGGGTCACCCAAAGTCAATCAAATGATTTTGACCGCCTTATCAGGTGGGCACAGAGCTTTAGCTGACAGCATCATCAAAGCAGCACCACCGCACATCATTCCAACGCTGATCAGCGAAGTAAATCTGCAGTCACCAGATGCCAAATCTCTTGCCGAAATTTTGAATGAAAGAGCAGAATACAGATTTGCCGCCATGTTATATGAGCAGCTATCACTGTTTGAATTGGCCGCCGCATGCTTTCAAAAGTCTGGCGAGGCAGAGCGAGCAAAATACTGTCTCGAGAGATTGGTCGGATCAGCTTCAAGGCGCGGAAACTTGGAGGCGGTTTCTCCAACAACTCCACCTGTGACTCCAAATAGTGGACAGCAAGTTGCAGGGGGTAACTCGCTAAAAGGAAATTTCTTTATCGAGACGGGATCATTTGCCGTGAAGAACGCAGATACATCTGCGCCCGGACAAGCCCCCAACGCTGAGTCGCCCGCACTAAAAGTAACTCCGCCACCAGCGCTGCAAGCGATCTTATCCAACAGCTCTGACGAGACCGCGGTGATAAAGTCCAGCTGGCTTTTCGCGCAAATCCTTGAGAGTGAGTTGGACAGCATTGTGAAGAGTTTTAAGATTATCAATGTCTCCAAAGATAGTGTGATTCAAAGTGGCTCGCCGAGCTCATTTCTAATATTCGTTGTGCGCGGGGAGTTGCATTCGGATCAGGGAGCAAGGGCTGCGGGACACTGGTTAGCACCAGATCTAGCAATGTCAAACTCTCCATCTGTAACCTGGACTGCCGCTACAAGCTCCAGGGTCTTGGTTATGACCGCATCCGATTTCGATCAGACCATAGGTTCCAATGCGGGAATTATGCGCAAAGTGTTCATAAACCTGACACGCCAACGCACCGAACCACAAGATAACCAATTGATATCAAAGGCCATTTAAATAGCCGTTTCCTGGCATGCTCCGTGCTCTAAAGAGAGTGTCCAATCTGACTTGGCGTTCTCATCAGAAGCGGGAGGAGCTTATGACAAAGGATAAATCAGTTTTCGGTGGCAATCTTGTCTGTATCAAGCATCCACAGTACACGGGAGACTCAAATCCAGATCTGTCATGTAAGATCTGCTGTTCGAAGTTCGTTGCTCGTATCCGCGCTGAGCAAGCCTCCAAATTCGAGAAAACCTGGACCACTCTGTCGAAGACCACTGCATCAGACTTTCAGCCGATGAAGGCATCTGAACCTTCGGCAAAACCTGCCAAGAGACAAGCGAACTTTGATAGCTCTTGGGTCTAAAAAAACTTAGAGGAAATCAATTAGACTCGACGCTCTCCGCAAGGAGAGCTTTTTTTGTTCCTTTGTAGAGTTCAAAGACCAACAAACGAACGGGGATACTCCCATTCAGTAGTTTAATTTTTCGCGAAGGTTTTAGACCAACAAACTTCCAGGGCGACTCTTCAGCGGCCAAGATGGCTGCTCGCCAACCAGAATAGTCGCGCTTAAGTTTGTCCCCAATCGCCTTGAAAAAGCTCTCGTCGTCACCAGAAAACTCGCCCTTAATCCGCTCACCATAGGGCAGATTCATGATCAAAAGTCCGGACGGAGCTGGCGGACTGGATTCAAAAAAGTCACATTTGGAGAACGTCATAAACTTTTCAACGCGAGCCCTCAATGCGTTATCTTTGGCGGCTTCCAGGTACTTCGCGCTAATGTCTGAGGCAAAAACGCCAAATGGCAAACTGTCTCGCTTATCCTGGCGAGCCTCCTCCTGGACGTTTTTCCAAATCTTGCTATTGAAAAAAGCGAGAGATTCAAAGCCAAACTCGCCTTTCTTGCGATGGATCAGTGCGGCCTTACCCAGGGCCATGGAGGCCGCCTCAATAGCAATCGTGCCACTACCACACATCGGATCGTAGAGCGGCACGTCACCCTTATAACCAAGCTTTAGAAGCATAGCAGCCGCCATGGTTTCCTTAATTGGCGCTGGATGGTTATCGGCACGATAACCGCGTTTGTGCATTGACTTACCTGATGTATCGACACTCAGAGTGCAGCGACCTCCGCGAACAAACGCGACTAAATTGACGTCTGGAGCTTCAAGATCAACCACAGCCTTCTGACCGGCTTTTTCCACAAACCAAGACTGCAACGCCTCACGGATCCGTTTGGATATCGTGTTTGCAGTCATGACTCCGGGACCGCGATCTCCGGGAATGCCCTCGATAACAAAGGTCTTCTTTACATCAAACCAGGCACTCCAGTTAATCCGTCGTGCTTGATCGTAAAGCATGCGTTCATCTTTGGCAGAAAAATCCTTGATCACGCGAAGTAATCTTGACGCGGTTCTAAGCTTTAAATGGACTTCATAAAACGTTGACTCGTCGCACTGAAAATGAACTGCCTTGAACTGCTCCTCGATCGAAACCGCACCCAGAGCACGCAACTCTGCCGCAACCACATCCTTTGTTTCTTCAGGAGTTATGGCGATCATGGAAAAAAGTGACATAGGAGTATCCTTTGCCCCGGTCAGGGGCCACGAGCACGATGCTGGAAATTAATCCAAAAGCTCTGCATCCTCGTCGACGACGCCGCGGCCAGACTTCTCCAGCTTTTCAAGTTGTTCCTTGTACTTGACGCTGTGTCGGCACCACGGTCTCAACTCAAGGCGGCGCTTTGGAATCGGCTCGCCCGTCCCCTCGCAGTATCCAAAATCTCCTGTCTGGATTTTTTGAATGGCATGCTCGATTTCGTTGAGTAACTTGCGATCACGATCAAGTAAACGGAATGTCAGGTTCTGGTCCACTGTTGCTGAGGCCAAATCCACCTCATCATACATTTCATCTTTATCCAAAGCGATGTTACCTGCATCCACAGCTGCTCTAGCTTTTTCGAGAAGCGATTCGCGCTCCTTTTTGAGCGCTTCGAGAAACATGCGGAGCTCGTCCTCCGAAAAAATATCACTCTGATGAATCTCACGCTTCTCTTGAGTCACAGAAGATTCAGACACGGCGGACGGCTTGTCTTTTAACTTGAGTACTTCTGTCGGAATCGGAAGCGGCTTAACTGGTTTAGCCACTGGAGTCAGCTTTGGTGAGCTTACGGCAACCTGCTTTTGACCAGCCTCTGCTCCTTGCCCCTTGAGTTTTGGCGTTGCAACTGGGCCAACGACCTTTTTAACAGGTGTTGGTGCCGGAGCAGCCTTTGGCTTGGCAGCGACGACCGCTGGCTTTTTAGCAGGGGCTAGTTTTTTTACGGGTGCTGCCTTCTTAGCTGGCGCAGCTTTCTTTGCAGGGGGGGCTTTCTTGGCCGGAGCTACCTTTTTTGCAGGAGCTGCTTTTTTTGCGGCAGGTTTTGCCTTCGGTGCAGGTTTCTTTGCTTTAGCTTTTGCCTTAGCCATGGTTGCCTTCCTTGTCACTCAATTTATAGAACCTAAACCGCAAAAATTACGGCCAAAATCCAATCCAACACTATAGCCATGCCCTTGGGGCTTGGCAAGCAAACACAAACCGACCTCGACCTAAGGATTAAGAACATCATCATCAAAGAGTGCGCGCTGCTGCACGGGCGCCAACATCGATTTAAGATCATTAAGGATATTAAGGGCTTGAAGTGGAGTTGTTTTGTGAATCTTGATGCTCTCAAGTTTCATCGCCAAGCGGCTTAATGTTTGATCTGCGATCATTGTTTTGTCAGTTGCAGCTGACTCATCATCACTCGACAGCCCAAACAGTCCTTTTTGCACCTTTGATAAACCCTTGTTGGGCCCTGGGTCTTTCACTGTCGCGCCCGAGATCTCGCGCGTCACGACCGGCTGAACAGAAGCCGAGACCTCAGGAGCCTTCAGTCTTGCCTTGGCTAATTCGATGACATGGTTTGGAACACCGGCAAGCTTGGCAACCTCAATTCCAAAAGAACTGGCCGAAGCGCCCGTGACCAGACGATGGGAGAACACAATACTATCTTCCTTTTCAACGACCTCGGTCTGCATGGGGACGACAGATTTTCGCGATGACATTAAGGGCACAAGCTCATGATAGTGGGTCGCAAACATCGTAAAACAGCAGACTCGATCTGAAAGATCCTCCATGATGGCAGCAGCAATCGCAAGACCATCAGTTGTCGATGTTCCGCGACCGACTTCATCCAATATCACCAAGCTTTTCGCGGTCGCCTGCCGCAAAATTTCCGCCGCCTCACTCATTTCCACCATGAATGTTGACTGACCGCGACTTAAATCATCACTTGCACCAACACGGGTAAATATTCTGTCAAAAATCGGCATTTCAGCCTCAACAGCTGGCACCCAACATCCCGCCTGACAAAGAATCGCGGCGATGGCTGTTTGTCTCATAATCGTTGATTTTCCGGCCATGTTAGGCCCCGTAATCAAGATCTGACTTTTTCCCTCGTTCATGAAGACATCGTTAGACACAAACTCATGGCGACCCACAAATTTTTCCACGACGGGATGGCGACAAGACTTCAAGGTTAATCGTCGCGGACCATCAGTCAGCACTGGTTTGGCATATGATTCTTTCAATGAAAGCCAGGCAAAGCTTTGGATCATATCCAGCTCCCCTAGGGCTTTTGCAGCACCCATTAGGCTGTCGCGGTGGGGCTTCAGTCGATCCAATAGATCAGCATAAAGGCGCTGTTCACGCTGGATGGCTTGATCATTTGCGGAGGCCAACTCATCATCAAGCTCTTTGAGCTCAACCGTCGTGTATCGCTCCCCATTGGTCATGGTTTGCCGGCGTATGAAAAAATCCGGAACACGCGACAGATTCGATTTCGTGACCTCCAGCAATAATCCGTAACTTTTGTGAGACTTGACCTTTAAGCTGGTAATGCCGGTTTTCTGACGTAAACTTTCCTCGTAGGCTGCAACCTTTTCTTCGCCATGGGCTGCCAACTGGTTCTTATCGTCAAGAAACTTGTCGTATCCGACACGAAAGACACCTCGCCCACTTCCCAATGCCTCGGGACTTTCGATCATGACATCGGCCAATAAAGCTAAGACGTCACCAGCAGAAACAAGTGATTCTGCCATCGAAACCATAGCCTTTGATGTCTCATCAACACCCAAAAGAACTGGCGACAAGACATTCGCCTTTGCCAAAGCATTACGGACCATGGCGAGTTCATAAGGACTTGCTGAATTGGCCATAATTCGGGTTGTCAGTCGCGCAAGATCGGGAGTATTGCGAAGCTCTAGGCGAACCTTGGATAAAAACTCTTCCCCTGCTTTAACAAAAAGTCCGACAGCATCATGGCGCGCCATGATCGAAGCCTTGCTCACCAAAGGATGCGCCAAAGCATGTCGTATGGCCCTTGACCCCATAGGAGAGAGCGTCCGGTCGATCACACGCGCAAGGCTTCCGTCCGTTTGGCGGCGCCTGCTTGTTTCAAAAATCTCAAGATCACGAATCACCGTCTCTGATAGAGCCATCGATTCGGGCTCGTCTAGTGGCAATATACGCATAAACTGACCCGTGGACGCCTTAAGAGACTCCATATAAGCCATGACACTTGCAATCAAGGCTTCACCGCCCACCACATGACAACACGGTTGTTGGCTCAGATCAGAAGTACCAAAAAGCTTAGTCAAGGTTGCCTTTTGCAAGGACTCGTCTTTTAAAGGGGCCTCGGGCAGAACATCCATACGGACAAGGTGCTCACGAGTCCATGTCTCAAGAGCCTTCTGCACATGCGCTTGAGCAAAACGTCTAACTAACACCTCGCTAGGCCTAAATTGGCGCACATATCGCAGAAGAGCTCCACGGGGAATAGACCCCAAACGGAACTCACCTGTGGAGACATCGATTGCTGCGAGAACCTCTTTGTCTTGTCCTGGCACATCCGTCCATGCCAACAAATAGTTCGGATTTTCCTGATCGAGCCCCTCCAACTCATCGATGCTGCCGGGCGTATAAATTCTTGTGACACCACGTTTTACCAAACCCTTGGCTGCAGATGCTTCTTCAAGCTGCTCACAAATGGCCACTTTATAGCCAAGTTTGATGAGCTTTAACCAGTAACCTTTTGCACTGTGGTGAGGCACTCCACAGAATGGAATTTTCGTGTTGTCCCCTTTTTCCCGACTGGTCAAAACGATGTCGATTTTGGGCGCAATCTCTTCAGCGTCATTGCCGAAAATTTCAAAAAAATCGCCCATGCGGAAAAATAAAATGGCATCGCCTACCGTCTCTTTGATGTCGTAATACTGACGAAGCATGGGTGTTAATTTTGTTTGTTCTACTGACATAACTGGCCTCGCTACCAGATGAGTTTCGTTGCGTTAATTTTCTAGACCAATTCGTTGCCAAACTTCATGACGACGATGCAATCACAAGTCCTTCAACAGACTGAGCCCCAAGCTCCTTAAGCTGGTTAAAAATTGTTCTCATAGTCAAACCCGTTGTCATGACATCGTCAACCACAAGAATTCGTTTGGCACCAGAAATGAGTGACTCAAGCGATCTCATTTTTTTAAAAACGTTAAAATTTCTATTATTTATTGAATACCACCCCAGCCTGCTTAAATCATGAGCATTCCGTCCTGCCCTTTTTGCTTTGAGCGCAAGGCGTGGAAGCAAAGTCTGCACAATTTGATCTTGAGTAAACACGGTGCGCACAAGCAACTCAGCGAGATCAAAGCGACCTCTAACACGGCCCCAAGTACTGGCCGGCGCTGGAATTATGAGATGCTCTGCATAGGGTATGAAGTCCACGCCAGATGACAGAGCATTTTTCACAATGTGACAGATAACGCCTGCGGCCACGGCATCGTTTTTGACTTTTGACCGCATGATGAGGCGTCGAACAAGTCCTTCATAGGGGAAAATAACTCGTACCCTAGCGTCACAGAAATCTTCCCATCTAGGCCGTGCAAGGTCCTTCAGACAACGCTCACACTGGACGCACAAGGACGTTGAAGACTTCGAGTTTACACACCATGATTGACAGACCATACAAACCATCAAGGTTTCTTTATCAGCCAGTCCAGCGAGACCGCCACTGACGACTACATTTTTCAGGCAATTTTTCATACAATGTTAAAATCTTAAATCGATGAGTGCTCCTCCACAGCATCTAGGTCAAACACAATAGAGCGGGTCTGCGATGACGTTCAAAATATTTTCTAGAGTGCCACGCGAGTCGCGACGAATTTACATGTACGCCATTTGTCTTACGGCGCTGATTTCTGGAGTGTTTCAAGCCAATTCCAACAAGGAATTTGGAGTCTTTCTTAATAAGCAGATCTTCTATCCATTTGTCTTCTCATTAAAGTCTCGTTTAATTGATGAGAGTCTGGATCCACGTCTTAAAATTTTCGCCTATGATGACAGTACTGTTGCCTACAAAAAATCGACCGATCTGACTTTGCCTGAATGGGCAGATGTCCTGACTGGATTGGCAGCACCAGGGGATGTCCGCATTCTCGTCGATAAACTATTCGACGCTTACCACCCAATAGAAAGCGTGAAAATTTTCGCATCAAAATTAAAAACCTTGGGTGACCATTCAAAAATTAGCGCCATCACCTTTGCTCACACCGATCGCATTCGATTTCGCAGCGACATAGATCCGGACATCGTTACGTCTCTGCAATCAAAGGTATTCGCACCAGAGATGAGCGATCCACTGATTCCCCAAGGGTTTGGTGACATGACTTTATATGGGGCCATACCTGAAGTGATAAAAAATTTTCACAGGTTCGGCTTTGCAAACTACCGTGGGGATGGGTTCATAGCGCCGATTGCCCGGCTTAAGTCAAATCAGATGGTTCCTCATGCTGCCCTTAGCCTTTTTGATCCCATCGACATATCACACGAAAAACTAAAGATTGCTGGCAAACAAATCCCGACCAACCAGGATGGGCGAGTTCTGGTGAATTTTTTTAAGCCTGATATTTATCGAAAGTCTACTCTTTCCATGGTTGCACTGATCGCACGGATCCAAAGTGGGATGGATCTATCGATTGTAAAGCCAGGCGACATCGTACTGATATTACCTGCCATGTTCACTGGCCATACGGACTTTGTTGAATCCCCGTTCGGACCCATCCCGGGGGGTTTTCACCTTGTTTCTGTCGTCAATAGCATTTTGACTGACAACTGGATACGCGTCGTCGATGATTCAGGATTTTTCGTATTGCTGTGTGCGTTCTTTGGTCTGGCGTTAAATTTGATTTTAAGACCATCTCTTGGGACGATGGCCACTCTTCTAACAAGTATTGCGATTGTTACAGTTAGTGCTGGCTTATTTATCTACGCGAAAATTGCGATCTCGTTTGTTTTGCCGATTGCGGGATTTCTTTTAGGAAGTTTTTGCGGAATTTCTCTCAAAGTGCATTCAACTGCTTTGGACGAAGCTCGAAAAAACCGAGAGCTTGAAGTGGCCTCATTAGTACAAAGATCTTTCTTTCAAAGCGGCGAACCAACCACCAGGGATGGATCTTCCTGCAAGGCTGTCGGCATCACTGAATCAGCTTCGGAGTGCGGCGGCGATTGGTGGGGAAGTCTTAGGAAAAATAACTATAACTACCACTTTATCGCCGATGCCATTGGACATGGGGTTCCAGCTGCACTGATCACCTCAGTCGCTTACTCGGTATCGAAGGCCATGGAGCTGGAGATTAGTAAGGCTTTAGAAACTCTTTTACCCTCAGATATTTTAACGATGATTAATCAGGTATTAGTCTCCCTCGGGTCACGACTTCGACACATGACCTTCTTTATTGTTCGCATTGATGACAAGACAGGGGAGTGTGTCTATGCAAATGCCGGTAATCCCCAAGGATATCTGCTTCGAAAGGCTTCAATCGGCGTTGACGGAAAGTCTTCAGAACGACCAAAACAGCTGGCTGCCATTGGAAACGTGCTTGGAGACGAGGCTGGCAGCAGTTATGAGAATCACTCCGTCACATTGGAAGATGGAGACAAGATCATATTATTTACTGACGGTATCTTCGAAAACCGAACCGCAGATGAAAGGTCTCAACTTGGTAAGCCTTGGCTACGCCAAACAATACAAAGGCACGCGGGACGGCCGATCGACGATTTTACGTCATCAGTATGGCGACACTATAAGTTTGCAACAGGGAGCACGCCACCTGATGACGATGCCTCACTACTTGTTATTGAATTTGACCGCAAAAAAATGAAAAATCCAACGTCCTAGCCCCTCAGTCGTGATGATAGGGCATTCCTTTGATGATGGTAAATGCTCGGTATATCTGCTCCCAACACATAAGCCATGCAAGATCACTTGGCATCGTCAAAGACGACAAGGACCAAGTAAACTTTGCGGCAGCTCGGGTCGCATCATCAAATCCATAAGGTGGGCCAATCAAAAACGTCACCGTCTTGATTGAGGGATCATCCATCCACTGCGTGATATGACCTGCAAATGTAGCTGAATCTAGAGCGCGACCCCGTTCATCTAGCAAAACCAGAAACTCTCCTGGCTCCGGCAAATAGATGGGATCGCGACTCTTCGAGGCGTTTCGCTTATCGCGTTTGGCGTCGGCCTTGATTTCGAGGTCATCAACTTTAACAAAAGACGTCAGACGTTTTCGATATTCGTTTACAAGCGGCACCAAAGACGTCTGTGATAGTTTTCCTGTTCTGATAACTTGAATCTTCACAGCGCTATCCGGTTATGCACCTTCAACGGGAACTTTTTTTGCCTTTGGCCACAGAGAATCAAGGGCGTAGTAATCTCTAGCATCTGCCAAAAATATATGAACTACAAAGGAGCCATAATCCATCAAAATCCAATTACCAACCTGTTTACCTTCGACGGCATATGGCTTGATGCCAGCAACTTTCCTGCATCTTTCCTCTATGGCGTCACAAACTGCAGAAGACTGCCTCTCATTATCTGAGGAACAGATCAGTACAGCGTCACACATATCGGTGAATCCACGGACGTCTAGTAGTGAAATACGGGTTGATTTTTTATCGACTGCTGCGGAGGCAGCTATTTGTCCCAACTCAATGAAGTTCATCGCGCGATTCCTCTGTTAGTTTTGATATAGACCCAAGTCTGAAATGTAATCGACAACGGCAGGTGCGACCATTGCATCAATATCTTTGAGATTTCTAGCTGCCATTTTGCGAATTTCAGATGATGAAACCGTGCGAGGCATGCGATTCATCACATAGATAGAACCGGCACCATCCAGATCAACGCGCTGATTGTCCCTGTCTACTGTCGTGCGAAAACCAAGCTTAGAAGCAACATTCGTCGCCAGCTCAAGTAAATCACCTGCAGCCATATTAAGCCGTGGTAAAACAATCAACGACGCTGTTTCAAGAATCTGAGCTGGATTTTTCCATGTGGGGAAAGCCTGCAACTGATCTGCTCCGATCATCCATGCGAGCTTTGATCCCGGATTTTCCTGAGCAAAACGCTCCAGCGTCAAATACGTGTAATTTGGTGCCGCCAGTTCTTCTTCCACTGACGACACATCGACCCCAGGCCACTCATCAAAAGCCACCACGACCATTGCCACGCGATCGGCAAAAGGCGCTGTAACAGTCTTTTGTTCAGCCGCTGAACGCGGTGGTGCAAATCCAGGTACTAATGTAATTTTAGAATCCGGAAATGATTCACGAACGATTTCCACTGCTTCCATGTGCCCAAGATGCACAGGATCAAATGCACCACCGAAATAAATAATGTTGGGGTTTGTTGTCATCGACATCATCCCATCTTGCCAAATGCACGGCCATCAGCGATGGCCTTTGAAAAATCAAGCATCCCGTGATTATCAACACCAAGAGCAGCCGCCGACATGAGACCTTTTACGACCGGCAGTCGAGATGCCAACTCCGCCTCAAACAATCGACGCTCCTCCAAAACCATGACATGAAGACGCTCTTTGAGCTCACGAAGGCCAATGCTCGTTGCAGCTGAAATCGTAAAAACCTTCAATCCCAATTTTTCAACCGCATCTCTTAGCTGAAGCAGTCTTTGAGGGCCGTCCTCTTCACCATCCGCAAGATCGCACTTGTTCAAAACAACGACGGACTTTCTTTTGGCAAGTTTTTCATCATAAGCCTGCAATTCAGATTGCAGTAACTTTAGGGTCTCCAGTGGATCACTGCCATCAATCGGGAACGCGTCCACGACAAAGGCTATGACTTTTGTACGCTCAAGATGCCGAAGAAATTCGTGACCGAGACCCTTACCCTCACTGGCACCTTCGATGAGTCCAGGAATATCGGCCATGACAAATGATTCTAGATTGAATTCGCCGCGTTCTTTCAACTCAACCACGCCCAGCTGGGGCTCTAAGGTCGTGAACGGATAATCGGCGATTTTGGGCTTAGCAGCAGACATCACACTGAGTAATGTCGACTTTCCAGCGTTGGGAAGTCCCGCTAAGCCCACATCAGCAAGTAACTTAAGTTCAAGGCGAAGAGTCATCTCAACTCCAGGCTGGCCTGCTACGTACTCCTCCGGAGCCTGATGTGTGGAAGACACAAAGCGAAGATTCCCAAAACCTCGACGACCACCCTCCGCAATTATTTCGCGTTGTCCGGGGACTAGAATTTCACAGATCAAACGTCCGGACACGGCATCATAAACTTCTGTACCAAGTGGAACTGGGATCTCAACATCTTCACCTGAGCGACCGGTTTTGCCGCTCGTTCCGCCCTTGGCACCGTTTTCTGCAATGAAGCGGCTCTTATAGCGAACGGTAGTTAAAGTATTTAATTGTGGGGCTGCAACGAAAACCACGTCGCCACCGTGACCACCGTCACCGCCATCTGGTCCAAGACGCGGCTTATTGCTCGCAGTCTTGAAACTGACAAGACCGTTACCTCCGTGACCGGAGGCGACAAATATTTCTGTTGAATCGATAAACTTCACAATCACACCGCTGTGTATTTTTTAATCAGAACTCGGGCAATAAAAAGCGCCTCTGCTTGACCTGCAAGCCTAAGGCGCCTTCCTTGCTAATCCACAAATGAATCAGCCTTCAGCTAGAACTGAAACCTTCTGACGGTCTTTGCCTTTGCGCTCAAACTTAACAACGCCATCGGTCAAAGCAAACAATGTGAAGTCGCTTCCACGACCAACATTGCTACCAGCATGAAATGTGCTGCCAACCTGACGAACGATAATGTTGCCTGCTACAACTTTTTGACCGCCGAAAACCTTCACGCCACGATACTGTGGGTTGGAATCGCGACCGTTTTTAGAACTACCACCAGCTTTTTTGGTTGCCATTGTTTACTCCTTAAAACTCAGACCGAGATCTTGCCGATCTGAAGAGTCGTAAGCGCTTGTCTGTGACCGCGCGTACGCTTGTAGTTTTTACGACGCTTGTACTTGAGAATTGTGACCTTCTCGCCTGCAAGATGTTCTTTAACGGTGGCTGCAACTTTCGCGCCCTTTACAACAGGGGCACCGACGACAACTTTGGCTCCGCCAACCAGAAGCACTTCATCAAAAGTTACTGATTCACCAGCTTTGGCCGATAAACGGTTCACGGTGATGACGTCGCCTTCTTTAACTGTCCACTGGCGACCGCTGGTCTTGATTACTGCGTACATGATATTCTCCTAAAACGCCCGCTATCAAAAGCACTTGAGGGCTTGAGTATCAATGCTTCTGCCCAACAAGAGAGGGGGCAATATGGTTCAAGTTGATGCCGACTGTCAAGGCCAAACTCGGGCAAAATCGCTAAACTTTGGGCCCTCAAAAAAGGACGTAGTTTAAAGAAGCTGAGAAAGCACGGCAAATCTGCCAGAATGAATCTCACAAAGCCAACCCGAGGAGTCCGCCAGTAAGGCACCAACATGAGTCATCATAGGCACTTATCTAAAGAAACGCAGATGGTTCACCCCCCAAAAGAGAGCCTTCCCGAGGGCAATGAACCCTTGGTTAGCCCCATCTATCAAAGCGTTAAGTTCAAACCATCCTCCATGGGCCAGGTCAGAGACATCCTATCAAAGCGCGGCAACGGCTACCTATACTCAAGAATCAGTAATCCCACGGTCCGTGAGCTCGAGGTTTTACTGGCAAACCTCCAGGGACGCGATGACGCCCTGGCCACCAGCAGCGGGGTTGCAGCACTCACAGCAGTTGCCATGACTTTTTTAAGTGCCGGAGACCGAGTGGTGGTCTTTACTGAGTCATATAAACCTACAAGATTTCTCCTTGGCGGAATTCTTTCGCGCTTCGGTGTTCAGGTGATGCGGATTTCCCGAGACGACTATTCTAAATTTGAAGAACTATGCCGAAGTGATCATCCTCCTAAACTAGTTTTCCTTGAAAGCCCGACCAATCCGGCATTACGCCTTCATGACTTAGAAAAGATTGTTTCTTCTGCAAAAAAGTCAGGCTCCCTAACAGTGCTAGACAATACGTTTGCTGGATTTACACACCACGGAAAGATCGACATCGATCTTTTTGTCCACAGTTTAACCAAACAGGCTAATGGTCACAGTGATGCAATGGGCGGAGTCATCATTGCCAAAAAAGATCTGATCGAAAAAATCTTTCCCGTTGCCATGACACTGGGAGGCTGCCTTGATCCCAATAGCGCGTGGCTGACGTTGCGCGGCATGAAGACCTACGCTCTGCGCACCAAGGAATCCAGTAAGAATGCTCTTGAGATGGCGCAGTGGTTGCAGGGACAACCTTGGGCAAAAAACGTTCGCTATCCGGCATTAAAAGACCATCCTGATCACGACATTTGGAAAAAGCAGATGCCCGGTGATGGAGGAGCGGTGGTAACCTTTGATCTAAATTGCGACGAGTCTCGTTTTGATCAGTTCTTTGATCAATTAAAACTATTCACTCTCACACCTAGTCTTGGATGCGTCGAATCATTAGCTGCACCCTGTCTATTGTTTTTTGCAGATGACTTGCCAGCAGATGACGCGCGAAAAGCCGGGATTACCTCGACCACCGTTCGTCTGGCCATTGGTATCGAATCCGTCTCAGACTTAAAGCAAGACCTGGAGCAGGCAGCCAACGCAGCGCGAGCATAAGGAGTCACGTCTCATGGCATTTGCAAAAACACGCTACGGCAAAATCCACTACACGGTCAAAGGTGAAGGACCCGTCGTGGTGCTTGTGCGCGGTCTCGGACGTTGGTCTGTGCATTGGTATGGTTGGGACATTGAATTGGCTAAGTCTTTTAAAGTCATAACGTTTGACAGCAAAGGACTTGGTTCATCGACAGTTCCGATGCGCCCATGGCACACAATGAAAGAACTAACCGAGGATGTTGCGGCCATCTTAAAACATGAACGCATCGACTCAGCTCACATCATCGGCACAAGCCTTGGCGGCAAAATTGCTCTGGAGTTTGCTCTCACCCATTCGCCCATGGCCAAATCGATTACGGTCATTGCTGCCTCCATTGGAGGAAGCGGCCACACAAGAATCAGTGGTGCCGCAGCAAAAATGTTAATTGAGGCACCGTGGAAGCTTGGAAAAATCTACCCTGAGTTAGCTCGGCTGTTGACCTCACCGTCCTCACCAGATGAACTGCGAGCAAAACTGGCCAGAGATTGGCTGGCTGAGGACAAAAAACACCGTAAGCCAACCTTTACCGTTATCGGTCAACTTCTCGCGGCTTGGCGATTTAGAAACTGGGAGCGTTTGTCTAAGATTCGCTGCCCTGTGCATGTGATAACCGGCAAAGATGATCTCTTTGTTCCGCGTGGAAATAGCCTTTTTCTTCATGAAAAAATACCGGGAAGCACTTTCACGGAAGTTGAGAAAGCAGGACATGAACCGCACATTGACCAGCCTGAAGCGATGGCAAAAGTCGTGGCTCAGTTTATAAAAAAACACGACCCATCTGCATAAGATGAGTCGTGTGACTTCGATAAAAACTTAAAGGCGACAGGAAAAAGATTCTTCTTTGCCCTCGCTACTTGGACTCGTCCAGAGCAACTTGGCTGGATAGGTCCCGTCGTCTTGACGCTCAAGCCAAATCATCAGTTCGTAGCCATCAAATTCGTACTGAAACACAATGGGGTCGCGAACGCTGTCGTCTTTGACGCCTTGAAGGTGCTGCATTTCAACAGGCTCCTGACCAGGTTGACCGGGGCGCGTCAGTTCTAAGATTGCGCGAACCGAGGACGTTGATTCTAAAACCTTAAGTTGCGTCGTCTTCGCTGGATCTTTTGTCTGACAGGTGGCGACTGTTTCATAGGCCTCATGTAAGGACGCGTGCGACACCTGAGCAAAAACAACCAAAACTGATGCGATAAAGATAAGTGCCATCTGTTTCATTTAGCAAACTCCTACTGAAAAGCTACAACACAGCCGGCGCCGACTGATGCCCGCTTGCTAGCACCAATTCAAAAGACTTCCAACAAATAAATAAGCCTAGCAAAGTCTCACGAGCGTAAACTCAGGTAAGATTTAGAATCTTTCCCGAGGCATCTACGTCAATCTTCTCAGCCGAAGGCACCTCAGGCAGTCCTGGCATGCGCATGATGTCACCAGCCAAAGCCACGATAAAGCCGGCACCGGCAGCGATCTCAATGTCACGGATAGTGATGGTAAATCCTCTCGGACGACCGAAAGCCTTGGGATTGTCTGATAGTGAGTTTTGGGTCTTTGCCATACAAACAGGTAGCGCACCAAAGCCGTCTTTTTCTGCCCGTCTAATCTTTGACTCGGCCTCAGGAGTCAACACGACACCTGATGCCCCGTAAATCTTAGTGGCAATCGCTTCGACTTTCTTCGCAAAAGAAATTTCGGGACCGTATATAGGCTCCAGCGGACGAGATTCGCCAATTCTGGCTGCAGTCATGACTTTTTCTGCCAGATCACGCGCACCATCACCGCCACGAGCAAAGGCGTCTGCGACCGAACAGGCAACTCCTGCCTTGTCACAGAAACCTTGAATCACATCGAGTTCTGCTTTGGTGTCTTCTGTGCGTTGATTGATAGCCACCACCACAGGCTTTCCAAAGGCCTTGGCTGCATCGAGGTGTGCTGCCAGATTGTCTAAGCCTTTAGTCAATGCCTCGATGTTTTCTTTGCCGAGATCAGCCAGCGCGACTCCGCCGTGCATCTTAAGAGCTCTGACTGTCGCAACGATCACAAACGCTGCAGGGTTAAGGCCGGCCGATCTAGCTTTGATGTTCAAAAACTTTTCGGCGCCCAGATCAAAAGCAAATCCCGCTTCCGTGACAGCCCAGTCTCCGTGAGCTAGTGCCATCTTGGTTGCAATCACCGAGTTACAGCCGTGCGCAATATTGGCAAAAGGACCACCATGTATGAACGCTGGGGTACCTTCCTGAGACTGCACGAGGTTTGGCATGATAGCTTCGTTTAAAATCGCCATCATGGCACCGGTTACACCGATTTCTTTGGCGAGCACTGGCTGATTGGTCTTGTCATAGCCAATCAATATATTGTCAATTCGCCTTCGCAGGTCATCTCGAGACTGAGCAAGACAAAGAATAGCCATGATTTCACTTGCGGCCGTGATATCAAAACCTGTTTGCCGCGGCGTCCCGCCAACTGCGCGTCCCCCAAGTCCAGACACAATACTGCGCAGACTTCTGTCATTCATATCAATCACTCGCTTCCACAAAACGCGAAGCGGGTCGAGGCGTGTCTGACCATAGTGAATTTTATTGTCGATCGCGGCAGCGAGAAGATTGTGAGCGGCTGTGATCGCGTGAAAGTCACCGGTGAATTGTAGATTGATGGAATCGGAAGGCTCAAGCCTGCAACGGCCGCCTCCTGTTGCCCCACCCTTGCGGCCAAAGACTGGCCCCATTGACGGCTGCCTTAACGCGAGCACTGCGTTTTGACCAATTTTTCTTAGTCCCTGAGCAAGACCGATGGAAATCGTCGTTTTTCCCTCGCCCGCAGGTGTTGGAGTTATAGCTGAGACCAAGATGAGCTTTCCTTGAGGCTTCTTGGCATTCGCAGCAGCATCAAGATGAATTTTTGCTTTATCGCGACCGAAGAGCTCGACGTGACTTTCAGATATACCGAGATCTTTGGCAATCTCACTAATAGGCTTCATCATGACTAAGGACTACCTCGCGGATGTTAGGTCAAAGAGAGTCCTGATAGTACATGATAAAGCCTATTAATCAATACCAGCCCTTATCGCTTACAGGCCGAGTTTGGCGTAAATTGCCACTCTATGCGAAGTGTTGCTTGCACCTCCATTGCATCGGGGATGACTGGAGAATAATAGCTAGCCGCCATGCGATCTGGAGCTGACTTAACAGCGTAGTTAAACTCAGGTGGAATGATACTCACAATTTTAGGATCCAAGAATACACATTGATCATTTAATCCCGCGAACTGAGATTTCGCATCCGCTAATGCAAGTATCTGAGCCTTGTTGCGCAGAGCCGTGGATGTTTCAGGGAAAAGCCCAAAACTAGGCCGACCCACTTCGGCATAGGTTTGCTCCGCATCGTCGGGATTAACGTTCGCCGCCTGGTTAAGCTCTGAGAACAATGCATCTTGTAAAAGAGGAAGGTCATCCATTTTCACCGAAGCGAGCGTTAGCGTGTTCTCTGATCGCCATTTCAATTCACACAAGACCCTCGATTCAAGACCCACCTGCAGCGTCTCAGTCTGCCGATAGTTTGCACCACCCGTGGCTGTCAGTTTGTCACGATCGTCTTTTTTGAAACCTTGAAGAATTTCAAGAAGACGTAGCGACGTCTTTGCATTGGCCGCCTGGGCATCTTGCGACGTTTCGTAGCAGATGGATGAAATTTTCACACTAAGGGACATATAATCAGGGGACGCTGATGCCATCCCTTTGCCAACTAAGACAATAGAGCCTTTCATTTCTTCTGCCATTGACGTGGTGGCAACCAACATACTCAACGAAAGTAACACCTTGCTTCTAAACCCCATGAACTGCCTCCTTTTGATATTTTTTAACGCGGTCCTACTCGTGACCACCGGTAAAAGCACAGACCGTGCCAAATGAAGAGAAGGCTTCTTATTCTTCTATTTACACCTGATCTCTCACTGCTCCTTCTCACGCTTCGAGGCTTCAGTCATGTTACGTGAGGCATTTGCGCCATACACCCGAGCCAGAATGAACTGCCGTAGACCACACCCATCAACTCTTCTGCGGTCTTTTGCCCTGCGGGCACGATGGTTGCAGACAAACTTGAACATCTTTTGCGGATGAAGATCTCATGCGACAAAGATGCAGTTATTCAAAAATAGACAAAGGAGAATTTAATGAAGACATCAATTTTAAGATCCGCTCAACTATGTGTCGTCGGAGCAGCGCTCATGGCAAGTGCCGGCATGGCGTCTACGGCTGACACAAACACTGATGACTCGACCAACACGCAAACGCTCGTTGACACGTTGGATCAGGCATTAGACCTGAGCCCGTCTGCCAGTCACCACGAAGGATCAGAACTCGGCCGGATCGAAGCTGACATGAAAAGGCTTTACAAAATCTGCTCAAAGATCGAAGCCACCGAGGAGCAAAAAACCGTTATTCGCGACGATGTTTTTGCTTTTAAGGAAAAAACCCTTCCACTTGAAACTCAGCTTAAACTGGCGCGACTAAAGTATGTTCACACCGCCCTCTCCGCCAACGGTCTTGAAGCCGATGCTTCTGCTCGCGTGACCGACGCTGTCACGGCAGTCAGCGCTATCGCTCAGGCAAAGGGTGATCTCGTGACCAAAATGCTCTTTCAAACCCTAAAGCCCGAGCAACGCAAGCCCGCTCTTGTCTGTTTGGCCGCCATGAAACTTGTGCACGGCAACTCCGAGGAAAGCCCCCACTCTCTCGACTAATTCCCAGGTATCCGCCGCCGAGCATCCTTGGGGGAATACTCGCAACGCGGTTGGCTAGAACCTAGCTGACCGCGTTGCGACCTTCTTTAATTTCCCAGTAATTACTGGGTGTTGATAAAATAACCATAAAATCATTGAAATAAGCGGCACTCTATTATATATCGCCCCTCATCTATATTGAGGAGTGATCCTATGACCCTGCGACTTCATGATGTTGAAGTGCCCGTCAGCGAGATCCCAGCCAACCTGCTTCTAAATAAGCAGATTGCATCATTGCTGGAGATACCCGAGGACGCCATCCGCCGCATTCACATAAATAAAAAATCACTCGATGCCCGCCGCAAGGCGCGCATTGTTTATCACTACCAAGTCGATGTTGACGTCGTCGATGAAGACACCGTGTTTCGCTCGAAGTCATCGGTGGCGTCCATCGCCGAGCCCACGGCGCCGTCAGATCCTCTGGAAGGAATCGATTTTCCGCAAATTAACTTTCGTCACAAGCCCGTGATTATCGGATCCGGTCCGAGTGGTATTTTCACAGCGCTAACGTTGGCGCGTGCTGGGCAGCCGTCTGTTGTGATCGAGCGCGGCGAGCCCGTTGAGAAACGAATCAAGACCACAAATAAGCTCCGCTCTCGCGGCATATTCACACCAGAAAGTAACTACTGCTTTGGCGAAGGCGGAGCGGGAACCTTCTCTGACGGCAAACTCACATGCGGCCGAAATCATCCGCTCATCAAGCACGTGTTTGAGCAGTTTGTGGAGCACGGTGCTCCTGGAGATATTTTATACGACGCCAAACCTCACATTGGAACCGACTTCTTGGTTCGCATCGCAAAGAATATGCGAGTGCACCTGGAGAAAATGGGGTGTGATTTCAAATTTGGACGACGATTTGTTGACTTCAAAGACGGCGGAGATTTTGCACGCTACGTGGTCGTCCTCGATGACGGACAGGAAATCGCGACGGATCACGTCATCATTGCGATTGGTCACTCGGCACGAGACACTTATGAAATGCTACTCAATAAAGGCCTTGCCATTGTACCCAAGCCTTTTGCCATGGGTGCAAGATTTGAGCACCCTCAAGACGTCGTAAATAAAATTCAATTCGGTAATTGCAAAATCCCGACAGCTGCCGAGTATAAGCTTGCCGCGCAAGCTGGACAGCGCGGTATCTGGACGTTCTGCATGTGCCCAGGTGGTCACTTAATGCCAACAAATGCGCAGGCAGAGCACCTGGCTATTAACGGTATGAGTTACCATTCGCGTGGTAGCGGATTTGCTAACGCTGCCGTTGTGGTCAATGTCTTACGTGAAGACTTTTATCGTGGCCATCCGCTTGATGGCGTTCGGTTTCAAGAACAGCTTGAACGTGCCTCATTCAAAGCAGGCGGAGGAAACTATCACTCACCTGCACAGAAGCTTAAGGACTTCCTTGCCGGTCGAGAAACCAAAGGCGAGATCAAAAGCACGTATAAGCCTGGCGTCACAAATGCACGTCTTGATCGACTTCTTCCTGACTTTATTGTCGAAGCTCTCCGCGCGGGTGTGAAGGAATACGACAAGAAGATGCGCGGCTTCATCTGCGAGGAAAGTGCCGTTGTGGGAATCGAAAGTAAAACATCCTCCCCTATCTCGATGATGCGTGGCAAAGACCTTCAGTCCATCAGTCATCCTGGTATTTTCCCATCCGGTGAGGGTGCTGGATTTGCAGGCGGAATCGTTTCCGCCGCGCTTGATGGCGTAAAAACAGGCAGAGCAGTCGTTGAAAGCGTCCTTGCTGCCAGAACAACAGGATATTTGGTACACTAACGTCTTCCTTTTCGATCAGAAAGACGACCAATGACTGCTATTAAGGCGAGCTCAAAAGCCAGACTCAAGTCCATCTTTGATAAATACTTTTATTACGTGCACTCAGTCCAAAGCGCTGATCACGACGCATCACTACTTTGGAAGATGATGCGAAATCTGTGGAAGGGACCTCTTCCCAAACAGCCGTGTATGCAAGAAGATTTTTGCGGAACAGCAGCTCTTTGCTACGAATGGGTGAAGCTTGGACAGAATCACCGCGCCGTTGGTATCGATCTTGATTCCGACGCACTGGCTTGGGGCGTAGAACATATTGCCAAAGAATCTAATTACAAAAGTCTTGATCGAATTGAACTGATTCACGGCGACGTCTTAAGTGATCACAAGAAAAAGCCGCACATGATTTGCGCGCTAAACTTTTCATATTTTTTTATGAAAGATCGGACAACGCTGAAAAAATACTTTCAGTCCTGTAAAAAGACACTTAGCCGAAATGGACTTTTAGTATTAGATGCCTTTGGTGGCCCAGATTATCAACTTCCACACAGTGACCGCAGACGAAATAGCGAAATGAAGTTCACCTACTGGTGGGATGTAGAACAATTTGACGCGATCAGCCATGAAATCAAATGTCACATTCATTTTAAACGCGACGGCGAAGCTCTAAGAAAAAACGTTTTCTCCTATGATTGGAGACTCTGGACTATTCCAGAAATTACAGATCTCCTGAAGGAAGCAGGCTTCAAATCAATCGAGTACTGGGCTGAGGGCCTGGATAAACATGGTGACGGAAATGGCGTATTTAAGCCAATCCGTAGCGAGCGCGAATGCCAAACTTGGGTCATCTATATTGTAGCGTCTTGATGAGCCGAGGATGAATTGCCTAGCTAAGCCGAGATTTGCCTAGTTGCATTGAAAATTTTCGACCTAACTCACTGAATTTAATCAGCCGTAACTCTGGCATGAATCATGCTTTGAGAATAGGGAAGGCCTTTTCGCAGGTCATCGGAACATTGGAGAGAAACTTTAGTGAAACCCATGCTAGGACAGTTACAGAACGGTGCAGGACTCGATGAGTTGATGAACTCGTCGAAACCGGCAGTCGGTAATTTTGACCGGGCTGGGGTAAAAAATAAGTCGACCGCCCCTCAGCGCGACGACGACTCCTCCTTCTCTCACATGCTGTTAGCCACACTTAATAAATCGCAGGCCCATAAGCCTGCTCCTAAGCAAGAGCCTTTGAGTCAGAGATCTCAAACATCTGACCTAAGTAGCTCAGCTCAAAATGCAAGACGTGCCTTTGCCGAAAAAGTGGCAAATAACTCACAAAAACCGGATATATCTCCACGCTCACAGCAAACAAACTTCGATCGCTCTGCATCGAAACCAGTCACCATTCAAAGCACGCCCACACAGCAGGGTAAAGAAGGTCCTTCGTTAGCTACTGAGCGCCTGGAAGGTCGGGCTGCAGACATTCAAGCAACTGCGGACGAGACCGGCAAATCAAATTCAAATCAGGTCGCCGCACCAAGTACAAAAGCACCTATGGACGGCACTGCAGCCGTCAAGCAGACGCCTGTCACATTAAGTGGCGATAAGACGGCTTCAGAGGTCAGCACTGCGCCAGCATCTGTAATGAATGGGATCCAGTTGACCCCTGAGCAAATGGCGGCACTCGCGCTTGCGACAAATCCTGCAGCACAGGGCCAAACTCTTGCGAGCGACCAGATTGCACCCATGGCTGCGGCCGGCGTAACGACTGACGCGAAAGCCATTCTTTCGCCACTTAAAAATCTCATGGCTGGCAAGCCAGCTACTGAAGGTCTACTCAACCGCAATCCTGTCCTTGCTTTCGTGACAGGTCACCTTGAAAAACTTGAAGCCGATACTTTGCCATCCCTTATCTCAGATAGCGCTTTGATTAAGCAGGTACTCGCCTCCACTGACATTGCTCAATTCATGCAAACCCCGATGAGTATCAGTGATCTGGCAAACCTCCTTGAACTCGATCAAAGCCTTATCAATAAAGCCTCCCAGGCTGGTTTGGATCCAAGTAAACTGGTGACTCCAAGAGAGTTTTTACAGGCCCTGGGTCTAGACTCTGGACGCATCGCAAGCGAGCTCACCATGCTCAAGCAAAAGCTTCCGGTAGAGGGCGTGACTCCTTACGTGCAGCGTGCCAAAGCGATGGCCGCCAATGCATCCAAAGCAGTCAGCGACTCATCTGTCGCAACTAACGTTAGTAAGCTTGGCAAAGAAGCAAGCTCTGAGATTGCATCAGGCAAGAAATCAGCATCAGATACAAAAGAAAAACTGGCATCTGAACTGAGTAATGCAAACGTTTCTGCGCCAATGATTCAGACCGCAGATCAAGCAGGTCAAGCACAGATTAAAAATAATATTGCGATGAACATGACTAGCACTGTTCAGTCAGCACAAAATAATGTCTCTGGACTTCCTGGCAAATCATTCACCGATATGCAGCAAATGACGGTCAGCGCTCCAAAGATCGCCAACACGAAGCCATCTATGAATCGCGATATGATGGATCCTGCTGAACTGCTTGCAGCACAAGCTATCTCAAGCGGTATGGGCATTATCGCACCAACCATAAATACTGACGAATCTGTAGGCTCAAAAGACAGCAATTTTGTAATGCCAACAGAAATCAAGACTGAGTCTGATGTGTCACCTCAGTTTGATCTGTCATCAGTTAAAGATCTTGGCCAATATGAAATCACGAAAGATCCATATTCCGAACTTGGCCGTCAGATGGATATGGACACCACTACAAAAATTGATTTCGGCGGCGACGGAATCTCGCAGCGATCACTTGAAGAGCATCTCCTATCCAGCGGCTTTAGCCAGTCTGTTCTGCAAAATTCAAGCGCTCCTAAAGAAATGACCCTTGAAGACCTACGCTCTGCTGAAAATGCTGCGGAGATGGTTGGCTTTGATTCAGTAAAAGACTTTGCTACCAGCTTGCCTCAAGATGGTCAAGCGGTGGTCCAACCATCAACTGAATCGTTCGGCGCCAATCTTGACTTCAGTCAAGGTGAGTCGTTCCAAGATGGATCTGCTAACTTCCGTGATCAAGCCAGTGATGTTCCAGCAAATCTATCGAAGTCTATGAGCGAAGTTTCCAGATCAGAATCAGCATTCACGGATAAAATCTCCGAGGCACCGAAAGCACCATCTAGAGAATCTTTAGCATCCAAGATCCTTGGCCAGGCACAGATGATGTTCAAAAATGGCGGCGGTTCGATGCGTCTTGACATGGAAGCCCCCGGAATCGGTAAGGTAGATGTCGCAATTAATCTAATTAACAATCAGCTCGACGTGCGCATTGTTACAGCATCCGAACAAGCTCGTGATATGATTTCTAAGGAGGTTGTAGGGCTTCGTGATGGCTTGACCCAGCAGGGTATTAGCCTAAGAGGCCTTGAGGTTGGCAAAGCTGGCGAATCCTCTCCGCGTAATTTCGCAGGACAGGGTCAACAGTTTGGCCAAGGCGCCGAACAGCAGAGAGCGTCCTACAATGACATGCGCGACTATGCCCAGTCTTTCAGGAACCCCTTTGCAGGACGCACTGAGCGCGCCACGAGCCAAGTAGCACCGACGCTTTCACGATGGTCGAATGCTACAATTCCTGGAAATGGGAACGGCCGACTCGAAGTTCGCGTTTAATTCACACCTCCGCCATGTAATGCCGATTCCTCGGCAATAGGAGGCCCCTTATGAGCGTTAGCGGCAAAATTCAAGCGCAACTTGGCCCCATGACCACGCCAAACTCTATTGAATTTAATCAGCTGAATGTTGCTGATGACGGCAAAGCGCTTGACCGAGATGCGGAACAACAACTCGAATTTCATAAGCTACTGCAAAATTCAAATGCCGATCTTGCTCGCGAGCGGGCCGCGAAAAAAACGGGCGACCTAAGCTCAGCCAAGACTGACGAAGAATTTCGTAAAATGCTCTCTGAAAAGGCCAATCCCAAGCGAACACCTAAAAATCAGCTTGGAAAAGACGACTTCATGAAGCTTTTTATCGCGCAAATGCAGTCGCAAGATCCTCTGAGTCCTCAGGACTCGTCACAAATGGCTGCTCAGATGGCGCAGTTCAACAGCCTTGAACAGATGATGAACGTCAACAAGACCCTAGAAAACATGCTTCAAAGCCAAACGACCGACCGCGCCATCTCCATGGTCAATTATGTTGGCAAGGAAGTTGACGTTGGAACTGGCATGCTGAAATGGGACAAAAACAAGATGACTAAGACGACTTTTGAAGTCGACCAACCTCTGGCCAACGCGTTTGTTGAAGTTCGTGACGGATCAGGGCAAGTGATCGCAAGTAAAGAGATGGGCAACCTGATGCCAGGTGAGCATCGTCTCAAGTGGGACGGAGTTTTGAAGAGCGGAATTACGGCCAATCCTGGAATTTATCATTTCTCGGTGGTTGGAAAATCCGTCGAGGGACAAGATGTTCCGATTCCGATCAAAAGCAAAGTCAAAATCACCGGTGTCGATCTTCAGTCCCAGGGTGGGGCATTCTTCACGGAGCTTGGCAAACTGGCCATCAAGGACGTGGCAAGTGTTGGTATGCAGGGCTTTGATGACAATAAGCCACTTATGCAGACAGTTGAAGCACCCGCAGCTAGCGCACCAGTAGCCGCGCAAAATAATAGCGAAGGGCAAAACAACGGTAGCCAACCTGGAGAAGGGGCGCCTACGCAGGGTGAAGGCATCATACCTCCTGTAACCAGTAACTTGCCGCCCAATGAAAATACATTAATCGATCCATCAGCGGCAGCAGCTGCCGCGCTGGGGAGCAATGAGCAGCCAATAATCCCAGAAGAAGCGACGACCCAGCCTGATTCAGGTCCAGTTGGTCCGAATATCCCCGTAAACTTCGCCGGACGATGATGTGAAATCCTCTACGATACGAAAACTTACTACGTCGCTAATGGTTATTTTGTCGTCTAGTGTAATCACGCATGTAGCATTTGCTGAGACTGTGCGAGGAGAAATTGCGACCTTTGGTAATCCAGAGGTCAGAAAAACCATTATCAGACCAGAGTCAGGTGGGACTGCGGTCGTACTATGCCCTGGTCACAGAGTCTTTGAGCTGATCCAGCTTGCCGGAACCATTACATCCGTAAACGGCAACATGAAAACGCTAAAAAACTCAAACGAGCCCTGTCTTACGCCCGAGTCTTTTGAGATTCACGAAATAGCCAAGGGTCGCCCTGCTATTGTTGGCACTCTCAAAATGATTGAGAAGGGCGTCTATGCCATCGTCAATTCCGAGGGCAAAACATGGAGGCTATCAAAACTCCCTCCGAGCTTAAAAGATTATCTAAACCTGTCGTTAGTTCTTGATTTAGTTGCCAACAGTGCGGCGACACGAGAAACCAACTGGCTCGTGGCGCGCGCTTTCATGATGCCTGTTCCGTAAAGGTCTTCACATCAATCATTCAGCAGTAACATCAAAACTGCTCTCTGAAAGAGCGGCTACCGTCATCTCACCTTGGCGGAAGTTCACCGTAAGTCCATAGCGGTCGACAATTTCCTGAAACCAATCACGCTCTTCCTCTAAAATCCAATCGCGAATATCTTCGCGTACTCGAACCTGCAAAAGTGTGCGCCCCGTTTGATTATGGACCCTAACAATCTCACGCAGTAAGTCATGAGCTTCCGTAATCACACTTTTCACTTTGCCTCGACCGTCACACATAGGGCAGTCATCTAACAGTAACTGCTCTAGGGACTCGGCTGTGCGCTTGCGCGTCATTTGAACGAGGCCAAGCTCACTGATTCTCAAAACATTTGTCTTGGCACGATCCGTTTTTAACTCTTCAGTCAGTGCATTAAACACCGTCTCACGATCTGCAGGATTTTCCATATCGATGAAATCGATAATGATAATGCCGCCAATATTGCGTAGCCTCAGCTGAGACACGACCTTTTTAACGGCTTCGAGATTTGTCTTCAGAACTGTCTCAGCGGCACTCGAGCGCCCAACATAGCGACCAGTATTTACGTCAAAAGACGTCAACGCTTCCGTTTGATCAATGACGATATAACCACCACTGGGCAGATCGACTTTTTTACTGAGCGCTCGACCGATGTCCATTTCTATACCGTAAACATCAAATATCGGCGTTGCACCTGAATAGAGCTCAATGCGAGACTCCGCCCCCGGCGACGTCACAGCCAGAAAGCTTTTGATCTTAAGTAGGAGTTTTTCATCATCAATGACAACCTTACCGATGTCATCCGTGAATTGCTCGCGAATCACTCGCTGCGTCACGTCAAGATCTCTATGAATCAGTGACGGAGCTGCTGACGCCTGGAAGCGGTCTTGAACCTCGCGCCAAATGGACATCAAATAGTCCATCTCCTTGGCTAAAACCTCCCCAGAGACGCCCTTTGCTGCAGTTCTGACAATAATGGCCATGTTGTCAGGCTTAATTGGCTCAAAGATTTCTTTAAGTCTCTGCCGCTCATCTGGATCTTCAATTTTTTTGGAAACACCGATGTGATTGAAGTAGGGGGAAAGCACAATATGACGTCCCGGGAAGGTGACAAACATACTAAGCCGTGCGCCCTTACTTCCAATTGGCTCTTTGGCAACCTGGACAAGAATATCCTGACCATCACGCACAAGCTTTTCGATCGCGATTTTATTCCACTTAAGCTTTTTCTCAATTTCTTCGTGACTAAGGTCGTCAATAGTATCTTTTAGCAGAGCGCGACTTTGTGCGATGAAATCATCACTTAACACGTCTGATACATACAGAAAGCCGCTTCGAACCTCTCCGATATCCACAAAGGCTGATTGCATCCCCGGAAGCACACGCAAAACTGAGCCTTTGTAGATATTGCCAACCAGACCACGGTCACCGTGACGTTCGACAAAGAGCTCCGCCACTTGCTCCTTTTCCACAACGGCAATTCTGGTCTCGGCAACACAATGATTTACGATGATTTGTTTCTCAATCATTTTGACACCGAAAAACCAAGAATGGGTTGATCTAGAATTTGCACGATTTTATCTGATGCCCCGGCCATAGACTCGGCAAATAGCTGGGTCTTCTGACCCCTGTCTTGTAGTTCAGAAAAGAGACGAAGCCAATGCTTTCTGATGGCCTCCGGGTCATTTGAGTGAAATAAAACTCCAGCATGATTCATTGCAACAGCTTCTTGACTGTTTTTAAATTCCAGGCCGCAAGAAACGGGCAACCCCCACGCAGCTGGCTCCAAAACATTATGGACCTTGGCATGGACCGCACCGCCGACCCAAGCAAAATCTGCAACGCCGTAAAGATCCGAAAGACGCCCCATCTCGTCAACCACGATGACGCGCGGCTGAGCTTTAATAAACTTAAATTTTGACGATTCAAGCTCGCTAAGAAGATCACATGTTAAGCCAGCTTTGGTGACTGACTCGTAAATATTTGCGACATTACCTGATGAAACATCGTGAGGCACAAGTAGCAGGCGAACACGCTCCAAGCCAGACTGCTTAAAAACATCCATCAAAAGCTCTACATCCGGAAGATGAACACTCCCTCCGATCAAAATCAGATCGGTACCTTGAGGGTTCCAAACGTTTCGATAACGTTGTCGCATATCTCCTACAACTTGCTTCTGGGCCCGTGCCCGCTCCACAACGCGGTCGTACTTTGTATCGCCTGCAACTTGCAAACGCTCCGGTGGGATCAACAACCACTGTTCAAAAAACTTGGCATCTTCGGAGGACACAACACAAATTTGTTCCACTGACTTCAATAGCCATGCTTTTATCGCCAGATTTAAATTTTCCTTCCATTTAGCCTGGCGCCCAAAAAGAGACGGGACGACGGCATCGATAATGACCACAGGACCCCATTGCGATGCGGCCCATGTAAATACTGGCCATACTTCATGTCGAATTACGATTGTCTTTGAAGGTCGTAACGCCGCAAACAGCGAGGTCCAAGCCCACACATGATCAGGAGGCGCTAAAGACCACGAGACGGAGTCCTTACGAGCATTGACGAATTTTGCACCGCTGACACTGAAGAAAAACACGTGGCATAACACATTGGATCTGCATGAAAGACGATCAATCAGCGGCTTGGCCTGCTCGTACTCACCGGCGGAACTACAGAAAAAGACAATGCAATCATCAAACCTCCGTCGGCGGCGGGCCAGCTCCACTGCATCCTCATGAGAGGACGGTCGTCCTTGAAGTTGCAGCTTCACCCTGTCACTAAAGATCGACACCACAAAGGATAGGGGCCACAAAAGACACCGAACCACGATGGAAAAAAAGACCACAGCCATGACACGCGATAGATCCATCATCACAAAAGGCCTCCCTGAAGGAGAATGGACTTCAGATGCCTTGCGACCGCAGGTGTATCAATTGAACTAAAACAAAGCTTGTCTCCATAACGGCACGAGCGTTTCCCATGCTTGCTACACGGCCTACACCCAAGAGTTGAGGAGTATGCGGCACTTTGGGGCCCATGAGGCGCAAAACCAAATTCCTCAACAGTCGGCCCAAACAAGACAGCAACAGGTTTTCCCAAGGCTTCAGCGATATGAGATAGCCCGCTATCATTTGTCAGTAGGCCTAATGTTTTGGAAATGGCAATCGCCGTGTCATCCAAAGAAAGTTTCCCAGCCAGATTCAGAACTGGCCCTCCCCAGTGAGTTTCATCCATCAATTCTACGGCCGCCTGGCGATCTTCAGGGCCGCCGATAAATACAATTCCGGGCAATGCTTGATCAGTGGGCCAAAGGCGGCGAAGCTCAACCAGTATATCCTTCAGCACCTCGGCTGGAGCGCGCTTGGTTGGGAAAGACGCGCCGGCAGCAACACCAAGCCATCGTCCAAACTGCATTTCACGACACCATGAACTATCTTGCGTTGACCAAGAGGAGACGTCTAGCCGTGGCTTTGCCGATGTAACTGCCTCGGGATTGCCTAAACCGAAGGATTTTATCGCACTACCGACAGCATCCAGCATCATTTGATACTGCAGATCCCGCAAGTGACTCTTAGTGCTTCGGTAACGAAACAACCGTCCCCTGATCCAACTTTTCAGGACGAGCATCAGCCTAAAAGATCCTTTTTTGTCGGCAGAAAATACGGGGACCCCTGCTTGCTTAAGACGCCTAACCATCCAGCGGCTGCGGTGGTTTGTCTGTAAATCAATCACAGTACGGCATTGCTTGAGCGCATCCATTACAGCATTCATGGCCATGGAGGAGGCGTTAGAAGGAAGATCAACGACCGTCACGTTTGGCCAGCTTTTCTCAATGAGAGACAGCGTGGGTCGCCGCCCCACCCAAACAACTTCAGCCATTGGGTCTAGCTGCCTGATGTAGTCGAGACTTGCTGTTGCAAGCACAACATCACCGATGCTCGAAGTTCTGATGATTCCGATTTTCAACGGCTTTAACTCCTGCCCCATTAGCCCCTAATTATGCGAATCTACTAAAATAAAAGCCTTTTCGCGAGTCTTCGCCAAAGCCTCCCTGCACGAAAAGTTGGCAGGCAAAGTTGCTTCACCCTGAGTGGCAGCGTAAAATATTAGTACGAGCCCCATAATTATCTTTAGATTCTGAGAGGTTGCCCGATGGATCGCGCTGCCAACCAACCGGTACAAAATGACCGCACTCGCTACCTTAATATTGTTTATTTTGTCGAGTCGGCGCGTAGCCACACGATTCGCATAAATCTGCGCTACGCTCGCTGGGCCATCGGTGCCGCAGCAATTGTGGTGGCATGGGCTGCAGGAAGCATATTTTGGATTGCTTCTTTGCGCTGGCAAGTTGAGGAAACTCGCGAGCGACTTGAGTTATCGTTAACTACGATTTTCGATTATCAGATCAAAAACGACAAAGTGTTTGAATTGGCTTACCCAGTGGACGCGACTAAAAGCTACTACTCCGAAGCCGCACAACTTGCATCAAACAACCCGACCACAGAGACAAAAGTACAAACTCCAGCGCCAGACCTGACTAAGCCGGCCGTAAATACGCCTACAAGTGACATCAAGCCAGCTGTAAGCAGTGCAAAACCGGACTCAACTGAGACCATGGCAAAAGTTGAAGCTAAACCCACCGAAGTTACCGTGAAATCGGACGTCCAGCCTAACCAGACTCTAGTTCCTAGCCAACCTGCGCTACTTGCATCTGCAGCTGCCACACAAGCTCAGCCAGTCGCTAAGATTGCCGACAATGCAGCAGCAAAACCTGCTGAGGTCGCTGGCTCACTTCTTGATATTTCCGGAACAAAGCTGGCTCGCATCGGCAACCGCATCGAACTTGTGTTCGACATCAATAACAGGCGCCCAGAGCGAGCTTCCGGTTATATTTGGGCTGTCGCAACTTTTTCCGGGCAAAATGGAAAAACTATGTATAGCGGCGCCCCTAATCACCTGCAGCTTGAATCGACTTCTGGAAAAATTAAATCATTCAAAAGTGGTTACCGCTTTGCGATTCAACGCTACAAGAAAAAAGATTTTGAATTCAAGACACCGGCGAGCAAAGACTGGAAGCTAACCAAGGTCACGATTCACTTCACCGACATGAACAACAGCAAAGAGGATGTCATTAATGTTCCTGTCGAGCAGTTAGCATCGGGCCAGGGCTCTGAGGCACCGGCCACCGAGACTCCGCTTTAACTCCCTAATCGAGAAAACCAGTCGTTTTCTGACAGGATAACTGGCTCATGGCAACCCTCAGATTCACAACATGCAGTTTGCTTCTATGTATGCTGATCTCCACATGCAAAGAGACCAAATCCGACATTAATGTTTCAATTAAAGCAAAGTCAGCAGAAGGTTTTCCTGTCGCCGGGGCAATCGTCATTTTAGACGAGCAACAACTCGGTCAAACAAACGGGTTTGGAACACTAGACACAACCATCAGAGTCAACGCTGGCAATCGCCATAAGATCACCGTGACCAAAGATGACGAAAAGTATTACTTTGCACCACATGTTGAGACATTTACGTCAGAACCTGGAGAGCAAAAAAGCCTCAAAGTTGACGCGATGATGTACACAGTCCCAAAGCCAAAAATAAATAAAAAAAATGCCCAATCCGCTGAGACTCTGGGAGAATCAAACCAAAACCAGACGAACATCGAAAGCGCGGCCTTAGCACAAACGCTTCCTCTACCCTTGCTAGAAATCACCAAATTTCTTGACTCAAAACCGTCAGATCTAAAGACTGTCACAGCCGCTCCATCCGCCATTTTCACTGTCCATGTATACTCCGGACGCTTCCCACTGAATGATGTGCGTGTGTCGTTTGCAAATCAAAACGGATTGAGCGCCAAATGTGTCAGTAATGACCGCGGTCGCTGCGTTCTCGAGGTTCAGACCTCTCTTCCGGAAGAAGGGACGTTAACGGCGCAAAAAACCGGATATCAGACCACCTCAACGAAGCTAACCGTAAAAGAAAATGACAACCATCGTTTAAATATGACACCGGGAAGCAGTCTTGATGTAAGAATCTCCCTGGCAAGTCCCTTTGAAACAAAGCCAGCATCCGGATTCTACATCAAAATTAGAAATCAAAATAACAACCCCGTCGCATCAGACAGCTCGGGATTTGTGTCTATACCGGTAGACTCGAAGTTTCCTTTTGAAGTTGATATCACCCAGGCATCAACCGGTACAAGTGTTCGCCGCAAAGTCCAAGACGCAAAAGATCTCGACCTAAACGTCACCGTTTCCGACGGATCAACCGAGGGATGGACAAAGTGGTTCCGCTACCCCATTCACCTGAGTCATGAAGTGGCCAAAGAAAGTGGTCTGCTTGACTTCGAGCTCCTTGATAGCGCACTTCAAAATAAGTTTAAAAATGAGATCTTGACGGAAAGCGTTCGGAGTCACACAACCCTTTCAAGTAACGCGCTGGCCTTGCTTCCAAATATTAGAAAGGGCAATCAGGCTCTGGAACTTGGAATAATTGCCATCACCAGCAAGGGGAAGATTGCTGAATCGATTTACACAACGTTGCCATTGTCTTCTGTTACAGAAGATCAATGGCTTCGCGCCTACGATTCGGCATTACGAAATCTCTATGCCAAGCTCCCATGGCCAGGAACGGTTGCTGCAGTAAAGAACAGAGAGCTAGATATTGCCATCAAAGGGGAGTTTATCGACAAATCTGATCGGATTTCGGTTGAAACGCCTCACGGACCGATGTCAGCTAGCATCAAAAAAATTAGTCAAAAAGGTGCGCGCATTTCACTAGATGCCGCAAGCCACCTCACGGCTGAAGATCTGGCCAAACTTATTGGCAATAAAGTTCAAAAAATTGTTCATGGAGCCTCTTCTACAGAAGATAAGCTGCCTAGCGAATTAGCCACTCTCGTATCCATAAAGTCAGAGCACAAAAGTCGACGCCTTGCGAGAAAATATCTAGCAGAAAATAATCCAGATGAAGCCATCAAAATTTTGACTGCCTCCCTTGATGAAAGCGCTTCATCTCTTGCAGATCTTGAATTTATCGTCACGATTGAAAATCAACGAGGCAAGTCAGACGGGATACTTCAGGCCCTGCAGAAAATGGTAGCATTGGCTGCCAAGCTAGGTAAAACTGCTTTGCTTCCTGTAATAGAAACTAATATTCAGCTTGTGCAGGTAGAAAATCTTCCAGCCCTTCAGGGCGATAGCAGTATTGCGAATCGCTTCGCCGAGATAGAGCAGAGTGCCAATGGTTTGAAATCCAAAATGCCGAATGACTTCTCCAGCTCTCAACAGGCGACTGCACTGTCCTATATTATTCTGACTGCTCAGCAAAAGGCGGCAGAATCAAACGCCGACTTATTGAAACTAGCCGCAATGAGTGACGCTTGGAGTGATTTCGAGAAAAATCTCGGCTCAACGGAAGATCTTCCGCATCAGGCTTGGCGAACATATGCCGGGAGGCAAAAAGATCGCACGTCGATGGGCTCACAAGACGATAATAGATCTCTTTAAGATTTAAAGTTGAGGATAATTCATGGCCGACTCTACCTCCATAAAGAATGCCTCGGGTGCAGAGGACTCAAAATCTAAAGGCAAATCAGGCCAGGCGATTGAAGATTTCTTGCAGGCGCCAAAGAAGAAGCGAAAAAGTTACGTCATTCTTGCCACCGGTGACGGCGTTGACGAAGACACGGTCGCTGCAATTCAGAAATTCATGAAAACCCAATACTCGAAAATCAGTCTTGTTATCGCAAAAAATTCCGAAGAGGTTTTACGATACTCAACTAGAAATGTCATTTTGACGATTATTCACGATGAATTCGTGTCAAGGCCTGAGACGCTCGCAATTGTACGCAAGTTAAAGGAGGCAAAAACAGACGGTCCCATGCCCACCCTATTCCTCACGAAAAATGCCCCTGCTCTTGTCGATCATTACCAGCGTGAACTACTGCCTTGGCATGAAGTTGATGAGTACGTACAACATGAGGACGTGCCGCGCCATGATATCTTCAGGAAAATAAAGTCAGGGATTGAAACGCAGTTCCGCCGGCGAGCTAAGAGATTTAAGGTCGACATGCCACTGCATTTCCAGGTTTTAGACACAGGTGATGTGAAATATGAAGGTCGCCTGATTGATTTCAGTTTACATGGAGCGTTGATCTCCACCACGAGTGGTGTCCACAATTTTTCGACCCGTGATCAAATCATGGTCCATCTACCACTATCTAAGTATGTGAAAGGTGAGGCAGATATCCTCAGGATTTCCGCACGAGTTCGCCGTGTGCTGATCTCGGGTGATCAGGCTGGGTTAAGCTGGGAGTATCTTAGCGACGATAAATTGGCCGTTATGACGAAACTCCTATTTGCCATTGTCGACTCGTCACTGGCTAAATCTGCAAATGCGACCCGCACAAGGCTATCGAAAAATCAGCCCGTCGGAATGAGTGAACCAACCTAAATACCTGAAAATGCTCAATGGCGGCTCCGGACCCAGCGTTTAGTCATAGGATTCCGACTTAAAAGGGCTACAATTAATCAATATTTTTAGTTTGTTATAAATTTTATTTCAGCATCCTCTTGCCACCTCCGATACCTCCACTAACGGGCTTCGGGCGTGGTTTGCTATCGCAGCAAGGGGGACAAAAGATGTCTAGGTCAAATAAAGTTAAATATCTTCGCCGGTCGATGGTGGCGTTGCTGAGCACAGCCGCACTGCTGACCACTAGCTGCGACATGGGAGACCGAAGTGCACTTCGAGTTGCTGGTGGCCAATTCGATCTCCACCAGAAGTACCCAGGCACCGTCTATGTTGAAATGACGGGTACCGATTTCGCTAAAAATCAATCTTCGATCAGAAACGTCGGCACAATTGTGGACATTGGCCTTCCGAATTCCTATGCGCTGATTCTCAGTCTTGCAGATGCCTTCTTTGAAAGCGGCGGCAAGGCAACTCTTCCAGTCTATAAGACAATTAATCTTAAGGTTTTCTTAAGCAATGGATCGAACGCTATCGACTTCCCTGCTGTAGCTATGATCCAGAATGGTACCTTTGAGGACACTCAGAAAAGAAGTTCTTCCATGCTTGCAGTAGGAATTAAAGCAGAACCGACTGGGTCAGCTCGCAACGCTGAAGTGGAGGGTTACGCAAAGAAAATATTTCTTGAAAGTCCTCTCGTAACAGAAAAAGGCGTTAACTTAAGAGACGCCAACACGAGCTTTATCATGTTCTCCATCCCGAAGACTGCGCATCCCGCTCTCGCAAACATGGCTGTTCCTCAACTCATGACTGCCGAGGAGCGCCCAGAGGCTGCGGCGATCAAAGGTGCGATCGTTGTCGGCTTTGGTGAAAACACTATCGGTGGATCACGAGGGAAAGAGTTTGCTCTTGGCCCATCACTTCCCTCTGTTATGAAACGTAATTTTGCGCCCATTGATGCATTGAATAAATCATCTGCAGATTACACTCCACTGCGTCTGCTGATTGGTTCATCCAAAGACGTTGCGCAGCAAATTTGGGAATTCACTGGCTCGGGCCTGTGTGGATCTCCGGACGGCAAGAACTACGACACTGGAGCAGCTGTTTATATCGACGGAAAATTTGCTGGATTTGGAGTCCGCTCCACAGCAAAAAGCTCAGGCTTCAAAGGAACACTCGACTGCGGTAAGACCGATGCCAGTGACATGGTCACAATGGTCGTAAGCCCTAGTCAGCAGCAAATTGATGAATTCAAGGCCCGAGTTAAGAAGTAATCCACGAAGGAGAGGTTGGTCCCATGAAACTGATTAAACAGCACAAAGTTGTTTTAGTGATCCTGATGGCATCTGCCCTTAGCAGTGGTTGCCAGCTTCTCGGACCTCTCATGGGTATGTTAGGCGGTGGCGGCCTTGCACTTGATGAAGGCGAAGAGGCCATGTATATGGCTGCCCCTGACAGCGTTGCTCAAAAGCTTGGTTACCGCTGGGCAACTAGTGGCGAAACAGAAAAAGATGGTGGCTTTTTGTACGGAGCTTACAAGGCAAAGTAACGGCCGGGCTTTTATCTTGGAGATCACAACTGTGAAAACAAACCTTTCAACCATCGTATTTCATGCAGTGCTCTTGGCGTCAGCCTTGATGTCAGGTTGTGGCATGCTTGGTGGCGGCGGAGGCTTAAGCGCTCTTGGAGACCTCAGTAAACTGATCCCTGGCGGCGCTGGACTAGCACTCTCAGAAAGCGAAAACGAGCTTTTCATGACCAATCGTGAGGTAAATCGAGTGACTCCTGACTATGAGCCTCGACCAAGTAATAGCTCCTTCTCCGCACCAGACTCTGGCGGACTCTACGGCATCAGCTCATTGAGAGCTAGATAAACGGCTTCCTTGGTCAATGTTTGAATAAATGTTCTCAGCCCCCGAGCCCCTTGTGAGCTCGGGGTTTCTGTATTATATTGGAGCGTTTTCCCTCGAGGGGGCCGTCATGGTTTCGACATGCACGGTCGTCGAGTCAAAGCGCATGTCCGGGGTGGGGACGTCACCCGGTTATTAAAGGCGTACCAACGCTTATTCGGCAACGAATACGCACTCGCAGCTTAATTAAGCTGCCGTCGAACTAAAAGCGGCTACGGCTTTTGGGGATGGCGCAATCGATGTAGCTTGGTGTCGGGCTCTTCCGTCTGGAGAGTCAGGCATGACGACAATCAGGCTGCGGTCGGATGAGCCTGTCTATGGGCGCGTAAGGCAAGAGGACAAATCATAAGACTAAACATGTAGTGCTTTTTCCGACGCGTGTATGGACGCGGGTTCGATTCCCGCCGGCTCCACCAGTTTTATCAAACGAACCGCCGTCCGGATGATGGATGGTGGTTGTTTTTTTCGAATGAATCAGGAAGTTTAGCAGCTTCAAACTTCCTAATTCTGCGGTTTGCTTGTTGGTTGGACGGGACGCGTTTCGGAGAGAATCAAACCCGGATATTTCAAGCCGACTCACCAGCCAAAACACCGAAACTCAGCGCGAGCAATAAAGCAGACTTCATTCCCATATGAACAATCCTCGTATTCAAATGGACCCACGCGCTCGGTATCGTGAACAGGGGCGCAGATAGCCTCCGCCTTCAAAATCGCTTCTTGTTCAGCCATCTCGAAGGATCTGGCAAAACAATCCCAAGAAGCTTTACAAGAGTAACGCCCTTCACTTGTGAATCCTTCGGGCGTGGCGTTTGCGGTCGCCCCTAACAGTACTAGTCCCGCCAGTGCCAACGCAGTTAGCTTCCATTTTCTCGATTTCATTTTTGTACTCCTTGTTCCTTAATTTTCAGCTGCAGCCATACAAAAGCTTTGGCAGCCGCGAAGTAACATTTAGACAATTTAATTATTGAACAAAATTCAATTTAAACTAATTATATATAACCTATGGATATAAATAGAGTTCGTTATTTTTGTGTTGTGGCAAACTGTGGCTCCCTTATCAAAGCCTCGGAGATTTTACGAATTTCACAGCCTGCCCTATCGAAAGCGGTGCGCGTACTTGAAGAAGAAGTGGGTTTGCCGTTACTCGAAAGAGAAGGACGAGGACTTCGCCTCACCGAAGCGGGTAAGAAATTCCGAGCCAGCGCTGAGCCAATTTTGAACGAATGGCTAGCCATCCCCTCCCTGCTTAAGGGGCAGGCTCGAGAGACGATTCTTCGCATCGGATCATTTGAAGTTTTTACCACATATTTTGTTGGTCATCTCTTGAAACAAATCACCCTTCCGGAATTCGAGTTGCACGAGTTCACGCCTGGTCGCCTGGAAGACGCTATTTGTGATGGGCTTATTGATGTTGGTATTACCTATCATCCGATCTCGAGACGAAATGTTAATTTCACAGAAGTCACAAAAATACGAATGGGTATTTTTGGAAATGAAGCTTTTCTAAAAATACCATTTAGCGAATTGCCCTTTGTCATACCCAATGATCTTGTTCAGGGGACTCCATCAAAAGTCATGGGTCTGGATGGTTGGCCGGATCACAAATTCCCCCGAAGGACCGCCTTCAAAGTGACCATGATGGAATCGGCTTTAGAGTTGTGTCGACGGGGCAAGGCAGTCGCTTATCTTCCCGAATTTGTCGTTGGTCTTCAAAACGAGGAAGTTAAGAATAAGTTTGAGTTAAAAGAGCTAGACTGCCCCATTCCCAAAAAAGACCGGCTACAAAGTGTTTTTATTGTTCAAGAAAGTTCTAAAGATGAGACCCCCTTCATAAGAGCCGTAGCGCGAGCCCTCCGCTCGCTAGCATAGGGGCATGCGGCAGCTTCCCTAGTAGCTAATTGGTGCCTCCCGACTGATTAACCGATATATTTGGAAAATGAATAATCAGTCGGATAGCACCAATTAATGGCACCAATTAATTACACAAATTAATTACGGAGATTGAATTGGCCAAAATTTTTGTTAGTTTTGTCTTAGGAACACTTCTACACGGCTGTATATTTTTGTCTAAATCAGATTTGAAGCAAACCGCAGCTTCTGCTTGCAATTACGGTCAATCTAATACATGTCCACAAGGTGAGTTCTGTATTAATGTCGATAAGGGCAAAACAGAATGTCGTAGCAATCTCAAAGAGGAACTGTTTGAGCTAGGATTTCCTTTTGAATCTATAAATCCAGTTGTGTGCGATCAAGGACCTTTATCTCCTCCCGGTAATAGCCATACTTGGCTAAATACCGCATTTGCTCTTGATCTCCAATCCGACAGATCATCGTCTGAAGTACCAATTCTTTCAAGTGCAGAGGGACGAGTCATCGCGTTTAATGATTGCAATAACGAAAATGATCAGTGTGGACTTGGTTTTGGCAACGCGGTGAAAATTTTGACCGACAGTGGTCATCTTTTATTTTACGCGCATCTCAAGCGTACCCTCGTTAAAACTGGTGATCTAGTTAGAGTCGGTCAAAAAATTGGTATTGAGGGAACAACTGGATGGACTGGTGAAGGAAACCGCCATTTGCATTTAAGTGTCCACTACGACTGGCGAACAGCGGGTTTTGAATACTGGAAGCAGGCGGGATATCTCCCGGCATCGGTGCCGTTCAAAATGTTGATGTGCACTAATGGCTGTACAGCCGAGTGTAAAATGGCGGCAGTCGATGTTAGAACAATTGAATGTAAGCGGAATTCAAAAAGTGCTCCCGTTTTATGTACAAAGTAAGCTGATTAATTGGCGCCACCCGACTGATTAAGAAATAGATTTGGAAAATGAATGATCAGTCGGATGGCACAAATTAAGGCTGATAAAATAGGCACTACTTAGATGAAGAATTGGATATGGAAGAAAATAGCCCCGCCCTAATAATTCATGTCCATCTAGATACTTCGAGAAGCACAATGACAAAGAAAACAACCAAAGTCTTGCCTGGACCCGTCCATAGTTTACCAGCTGATCTGCTGAAGGCAATTAATGCAACGCCTGCGATCAAGAAGGTCTGGGGTGAACTGACACCCCTTGCGCAGAATGAGTGGATCTGCTGGGTCATATCGGCAAAAAAAGTAGAAACGCGGATTAAGCGAATTGAACGGGCGCAAGATGATTTGAAGGCTGGCAAAAAGCGACCCTGTTGCTGGCCTGGTTGCCCACACCGCAGGCCAAAATCTGCTAAGTGGTTTAACGACAAAACGGCGTGAAAGGTTTAATTAATCAGCGCCAATGGAATAGACTCAATAAAAAACGAGGAGCTAAATGCAGATAATTCGTGGCAACGAGATTGTGCACAAGAATCCTAGCCAAACCAAAGACTATCCGTACGCCCTATCGTCAATCTTATTTGAAACAGATCAACTATTTGTTTCTAGTGAACTTTTAGGACCTGGAAAGAAGGCGTCTGCCCCCCATCGCCATCAACTTCAAGACGAGATAATCCTGGTGACCAAAGGCGAGCTACAAGTTTTTGAAGGAACGGAAAAAGCCACTCTCGCTGGTGGGGACTACGTTTGCTTTGCGGCAAATTCCCATAACGATCATTATATTGAAAATAATTCGGGAAAGGACGCCCAGTTTATTTTGATTAGAAGAAGTAAGCATCTCCATGGAGACGTTCGGTATTAAAAAAATGGAAAACAGTCGAATGGCACCAATTAAAATTTTTTATGACGCATTTTGCGTACGAGATGGCGAAACGATGGCCTCGCTCTACGCCGATGACGTTGAATTTCAAGACCCAGTATTTCCTCAGCTTCGCGGCGAATATGCAAAATCCATGTGGCGCATGCTGTGTGAAAAGGGAGCCGACCTGGCTGTTACATACGAAATAATTTCATCAGACGGTGACACACACAAAGTCCGTTGGGATGCTCGGTATACATTTACAGGAACAGGCCAACAAGTTCACAACAAGGTCCTGGCAACTTTAGTGGTCAAAGATGGAAAGATTACAAAGCACACTGATCAATTTAGCTTCTGGCGATGGTCAAGGCAGGCATTGGGAGTTCCAGGACTTTTACTTGGATGGACGCCCGTGCTTCAGAAAAAAGTCCAAAATCGCGCCAGAAAATCTCTTGAAGCCTACATGGCGCAAAAAAAGAATTAGTCGGATGGCACCAATTAAATTACTGGACGGGTTCTGTAAAATAGCGATCCGTAAATGGCTCTTCGGCGAGCGTATAGTGCCACCATTCTTTTTCGTAGTTTTTAAAGCCTGCCTGCTCCATGACAGTCTTTAGTAACAATCGATGGGCACGGGACGCGGGCGTAATCTGATCGTCTGCTGTATAAGAGCGTTCATCAAAACAATCAAAGGATGTCCCCATATTGAGTGACCCATCACGGTCATAGAGGCCCGGAACCGTAAAGCATGATCCTGAAGGCACAGACGCCAAAGGCTTCATAACACCGGCAGGAGCAATCGTTAGATCAATGGTACTTCCCCGAGAGTGGCCCGACTTTTCAGCGATGTAGCCACGCTCAAATAGCTTTTCGATATTTTCCTTAGGATAGTAAAAGCGTTTTAGCCTTAGATTATCTCTGCCCTTAGCCCAAGCCATGAAAGCCGCCACCGCTTCCTGCGGTCTATAACAATCATATGCCTTTAGACTAAGGCCCATAGGCTTTAATACCGCCTGCGCCTTGGCGAGACCGACCGCGGCCTGACTTGTGAGAAGACACTTTGACGCCTTATAGCCAGGGACAACTTTGCCGGTAAAGTTTGCGGAACTTGCGTAGCGAGCATCGACCATGATGGTTGAGTCGATGTCTTTAATGTCGACAAAGATAGTCTTTTTATCCGATGATCGAGCATCAGAGGCCTCCTCAGCAGTTGCCTCAAAGGAGAATCCACAGGCTATGCACATCACAAGACTAAAAATTTTTTGCATGTCAGCCCCCATCAAGAAATCAAGATTTTTCAAGGTATCACAAATCGAGGCATGAAACATGTGCTACAGCGCATTAGTCAAACAAGACCTTAAATATCTTGGCCGCCGCTACGGAGCCTTGGCTGTTAAAGAGCAGGTGGATGCTTATACGGAGGCTAGCACTAAGAACCCAAAAGATTTCCCACCACTCAAAGAACGCATTTATCCGGGCTACTACGCGCCAGTGATCTTTAATCGAGAGGGCAAACGAGTGAGCGAGGTCATGCGTTACGGAGCATTTCCCCCTGCCCACATCATAGACCCAAGCAAGTACTCATCCTTTAATGCCAGGCGAGATAATCTCACGAGCACCTTTTGGGGTAACGCCTTCATGAAGCATCACGGCGTGGTCGTGTTAAACGGATTTTACGAATGGGTGGCTGTAAAAGATCTTCTTTCTGCTGGCGTGGTAAGACTAAGTGACATCGAAAAAGAATTTGCACGGCAAGCTGACGCTAGAAAACAAAAAATTATTTCTGAAGGAAAAGCATGGAAACCTACTCCTACAGAAAAAAAGTCAGCCATTGAGAGGCAAATCATCATTGAGTTCAAGCCAGAAGACGGCAACGATCTGATCGTACCCGCAATTTTTTCATATGCTCACGAGGATCAAGATTTGGCGGGCAAAGCTGGCTTTGCAGTCATCACAGATGAACCCACCGCAGAAATCGAGCAGGCTGGACACGACCGCTGTCCTATCATCTTAGACGAACAAGACATCGACTCGTGGCTAAACCATGACAGCATGTCAGCTGAATTATTTCAAAGCTTTCTCGAGAAGAGGCGACGTGTCACATTTAGGCATGGACTAGCCATTGCCTCGTAGCTCAAAGTCTTCTCGAGTTCTAATTACGAATTATCGGGTTTTCAGAGTTCCTAGTCCGCCGTCGATACCAATCGTCTGACCTGTGACCCAGCTGGAGGCATCCGATAAAAGCCAAAGCATGGCTTCTACGACATCCTCTGGCTTACCAAGCCTTCCGATCGGGTGCATGGACTCTGAGGCCTTACGAGATGGCTCACTGGCAAATAGTCGCGAGGTGAGGGGAGTCTCCGTGAGTCCAGGAGATATGCAGTTAACCCTGATTTTGCTGCGAGCATAAGTCGCCGCAGCCGATACCGTAAGACCCATGACCGCACCCTTGGCTGCGGCAATGGCTTCATGGTTCTGCAAGCCAATTTGCGCCGCAGCAGATGCAACGAGAATAATACTTCCTCCCTGGTCCATCATAGCCTTACCGGCAGCACGCGTTAATCCAAAGGCACTGGTTGCGTTAGCTGCCATAGTGGCTTCAAATTCTTTTTGGGTGGTTGCATGGGCAGACTTTAAAATCAAAGATCCTGTGCAGCAGACCGCCCCATTGATAGGCGCCACTGCCATTGCTGCACTCATAGCCTTTTCGTAACTTTCAAAATCAGCGCCGTCGATGACGGCCCCGGGAGCACCTAGCTCAGCCATCAGTCCGTTCAGTTTTCCCTCATCACGCGCCGCGAGAAAAACCTTCGCACCGTGACCCACAAGTCTTTTTGCCAGCAGGGAACCAATGCCTCCGGTGGCACCAGAAATAAAAAAATGCTTCCCACTTAAGCTTTCGTAAATCATGGATCACGGACCTTTCTCGTTAATTAGTGATTCGATCCTCTCAACAATTTCTTTACTTGTAGGATCGGCTGCAGATTTAAACCTGGCTGTCAGTTGGCCCTTGCGATTCACGAGAAACTTCTCAAAGTTCCAGTCAATCTCCCGCTTAAACTCCTTACCAGCCGTATCGGTCAGATATCTAAACAAAGGAATCTTCTCAGGCCCAGACACAGGCACTTTCGCAAAAAGAGGGAAGTCTACTTTGTAATTTAGCTCGCAAAATTCTTTGATCTCCTTGTTTGACTTAGGCTCCTGTCCACCAAAATCATTACTAGGGAAACCAAGAACCACAAGACCCTTGGACTTATACTTTGTGTAAACCTCTTCAAGGCCTTTAAACTGGGGCGTAAAACCACAGCCAGACGCGGTGTTAACAATCAAAAGAACTTTGCCCTTATAAGCAGACAGACTTTCCGTCTTACCCTTGATGGTCTTAACGTTAAACTCATATACCGACTTGTCTAAGGCAAATCCAGCTGACGAAAAGAGAAGCCCCAAACTTAGCCCTAGTCCCATTGCAAAAGCTTTCATATCAACCCTCCGAAGACTCATGGTAAGATGCTCAGCAGTGATTGTCTAAGCAAAAAGACTTCACAACCAATTGCACAAGTTCTAAGAAGGAAAAAACTTGCTAAAAACTCTTCTTAATAGCCTTAAAGGCACAGACTGGGAGATGCTGACCGACTTCGTCTCACCAGTTTTTTTTGACGTCGTACCCACATTAGGCATGGCCAATGTCTTTGGAAAAATCGCTAAAGATTATGCCAATAAACCATTGTTTAGAAATGTCAGCGAGGAGATCCAAAGTAAGATCGGCGATCCACTTGCTGTAAAACTAGCCCCCGGCGAAAAGGCCAACAATAAAGGCTGGATTCAAGAACTCTCTTCGGACGATAAAAAAAACTTTGGAGAAAAGGTCCTACAACTTTATTTTGCACAATTGTTTTCCTGTGACGTCAATATCTTGGATCTTCGAGCGCAGTCATTTTCGTCAATATCGACATGGTCTCCCAACTCGATCTATTACCGCTGGAATCCAGAATTTAAAGACGCCGTAAGCTTGATGTATAAGGGGTTTTATTTAGACGACAATGAAGCCTTCAAAACTGGCCTTCGCCAGATGAACCTAGAGCACGCAGCAGATATTTTTAGATCCCACTTTGGCTCAGGAGATCAAGACGCCGTCGTCTTTAAGCTTTCTGAGTTTAAGAAGTCCTTTCACGCCATTTTTGTTTCGTGCAAGGAAAACCGTGCCAAGCTTCATCCTGATTTTTTCGCTCTCGGCGTTTACCTTGTGTGTCTTTATGATAACCTGGAGGCTCTTGGCGTTCCTCTCAACGTAAGGCGCGCCTTCTCGGCGGCACAAGGCTTATCATGAATCAAACGAAGAAACACCTGACAGTAGCTATTGCCGGAGCCAGTGGATTTATCGGCAAAGCCCTGATTCAAAGGCTTCAAAGCGACCATAATATCGTAGGACTAAGCCGCTCAGCAGGCCGCGAGTCCGACGGTGTGACATGGAGAAAATGCGACCTCTTTTCTCTTAAAGAGTCCGAGGCTGCACTTACAGACTGTGACATCGCAGTTTATCTTGTGCATTCAATGCTTCCTACGGCTCGCCTCACCCAAGGCCGCTTTGATGATTTAGACCTTCTCATTGCCGATAATTTTGCGCGGGCCGCAGCAAAAAATGGCATCAAAAAAATCATTTATCTCGGTGGGCTGATTCCGGAAGGCGACATGTCCTTACACCTGCGAAGCCGACGTGAGGTTGAAGACGCACTCGGAAGCTACGGCGTACCCTGTATCACACTTCGCGCAGGCTTGGTGGTTGGAGCCAACGGCTCGTCGTTTGATATGATGAAAAAACTCGTAGAGCGCCTTCCGATGATGATTTGCCCAAAGTGGACCTCAACCAGAACTCAACCGATCGCATTGTCAGATGCTACAACACTGATTGCAAATGTGATCGACGACCAAGAGCTTCCGGCTAGGGCCTATGACATCGGTGGCCCTGACGTCATCACGTATTTAGACATGATGAAAAGCACGGCTAAGGTCCTCGGTAAGAAAAGATTGTTTTTCCCAGTCTGGCTGTTTAGCCCAAAGCTATCGAGACTATGGGTAAGGCTCGTGACAGGTGCTCCGATGCAGCTGATAGGCCCACTGGTAGAAAGCCTACGACACGTTATGGTCTGTAAAGATAACGCTTTGGCTGAACGTTACGGTTTAAAAACCATGTCTTTTGTGACGTCCCTGGAAAAGGCTCTGCGCGAAACCAAACCATCATCCAAAGATGTTTCATCAAGCTATCCACAAACGGGGTTAACTAAGCTGGCACAGAGTCCGTCCGTTAATATCGTTTGTTCAGTACAAAGACTGCCGCTGCCTCCAGCACGAAACGCTGCTTGGGTCTCCGATCGCTATGCAAACTGGCTCATTCAGTTTCTTTATCCAATTATTCGCGTGGAACGAGACAATCACGGTTCGTTAAAATTCATGCTTAAATTTGGACTTGAACGCTGGTCGATATCGCTTCTTGAGCTATACTATGCCCAAGATCGCAGCTCACCGCAGCGTCAGCTGTATTACATCCAAGGAGGAGCTTTGCTGTCATCAAAGGCTGCTGCCAAGGGACGATTTGAATTTCGTGAAGTTCTTCATAGCCAATATGTGATGGCTGCCATCTTTGATTTCGTTCCCGCACTTCCTTGGTGGATCTACAAGTCAACCCAAGCTCTCTTACATTTGTTTGTCATGTGGGCCTTCAAACTTGATTTGAAACAGCAAATAAAAAATCCACGGTGACTTAATGGTCACCATGGACTTGTTTCATCACAAACGACAAATCACTTCTTCGCGAGAAGATCTCTGATCTCTTTCAGAAGTTTTTGATCTTCCGTCTCGACTGGCGCTGCAGGCGCAGCGGCCGCAGCTTGCTGCCGCTTTTGCGCCATCAGAAAGCCCATAAACTTCACCATAAAAAGATAAAGCGCAAAGGCAACGATCACAAAGTTAATGCACTCACCAAAAAATTGGCCATAAGGAATCTCCTTGGCGCCAATCACAATCTTCCAACCCACGTATCCTTGCTCGCCTGGGGTAAGTAATCCAATCACTGGCATGAGGATATTTTTCACAAGTGAATCCACAATTTTACCAAAGGCTGCACCAATGATCACACCAACCGCCATGTCAACGACATTGCCCTTAAAGGCAAAATTACGAAACTCCTCGAGAGCTGAGCCCAGTTGCCTGGCTGCGCCCGTTGCACCTGATTGAAGTTGAGCTTTCATCCGATTCATGTTTCCACCCATTCCTAAGGTTCATTAAATCGCCCGAAGGCGAAGGGCCTCTCGTAGTCGAAACCACGGTCGCAACTCAAGGAAAAAATAGACAAACCCCGGCAGAGGAGATGTCGTCTGTACGGTCAGGCGAGCACGGCTAGAGCCAGTCCCAACCACAATTAACCACAACCAACTAAAATCATTAATTAAATTTAACACTAATTTAATTGACATGATTAATTTTAATGATCTATAACGCGCCTCTGTTTATACCCCTCCCGACCCGCGGAACATCATGAAACGCCTCTTCATCCTCATCGTTTATTTGTTGGCTGCCACCAAGGTAGAGGCCGCAGGCCTTGAAGTGTACACCGGCGTCATACGGTACATGAATTCATCGCGCGTAACTTTAATGCGACTTTTTGTGATTCCGAAAGTTCATAGCGTAGCTCCAGATATTCATATGAATCTTTATCTCGGAGGCTTTGACTCCAACGAGATGATCCCAACTTACTTCGATGCCGTTGAAGTCGAGTCTGATGGAAGCTACGTTGTCTCTGACAAAAGAAACCAATACGAAGGATCTCCATTCAGAGTTCCTACGCTTTTTTTAAAGAAGAGAGTCGACGGTGGCCTTGAAGGAGACCTTGTTTCCATCGAAAACGGCATTGCCGCCAACATTGACGTGATACCGGGTTGGTCCATTCGTGAGGACATGACTCAGGGCAAAACCGTATCGCCAGCCTTTGAGGGAGAATACATGGCCTCATGCCATGGCTATAGTCCTTCGAGAGTTGTGCAACTTCTAGAATTGATCGCCACTCGCTACGACATGAAGGACATGGCGATGGTCCCCGGGGGTGATCTAACCATTAAGTCCGTCAATTACCTGGGCGCCATGTCCTGTGCTCCCAGCATGTACCCGGGTGCTGTGGAAACCAACTGTGGATCCTTTGACCGTGGAAACTTTGATCACTATAACAATCGCTTAAATCTTCACTTGTCTCTTAATTGGCAATACTCATGTCAGGTTTCTGCGGAGGGAGATCTTAATTGTGAAGGGCCCCGCCGCGAGAGTTGCGAATTCATACGTCTAAAACCGCCAGCCGCAAGTGGACTGGACGTTATTGGTCACCCCCCCACTCACGTGCTGGTCCCTATTCAGTCTTCTGCAAGTAATATCGAGACATCTGTTGGCCCTTGTGCCGAACTGGACGGCGTTTTGTTTGGGCTACTTCGCCATGCGACCACTGGCCTATATCAGCGTGTGCGCCTTGAGGCGCGGGCAAGAGAGGGAAGCTTCAATCAAGAAAAAGGCTGCCAACTTATCGGAGCCATTAAGCAGCATTTCAACAAGTTTGATGATGAGACGATCCCGCCTCTCACGCACGTATTAAGCGAGTCTTGGTTTTTGCCAAGCAAGGGACAAGGCGCAATTGGTGCATCACGTGTCGGAGGTGATGCACATATCACCTTGGAAAGAGGAGACGGCTACTGGAGGGGGCTTTGGTACTCAAGCCTTTTTGGCTACGTCGGCGAAGTGATGTTTACCAAAAATCCTGCCATCTTTCCGGAGCTCGCGCTTAATCAATATGTCCCATCGATTTCCGGGATTTTCAAGCAAAGGCTTGATCACAACATCAGTATTGAACGCACCATATCGATTTCAGGTTATCCCGATACATCAGACACATCATCATTTGATCCGATTCGCCAGGTAAAGCTTTCGGGTAACCTCGAGACAACCGCCCTTGACTCCAACGACGAGCCTGGAATGAGCACTCTAGGTGGACTTGAGGTGATCACCTATAACTACTTTAATGGCATTGCCACATTTCTCTCATCCTCAGCGTACTACTATATGCACGTCGGATGGGATAAACTTGATACGAAGATCATTACACGCAGATGGGGCGGGAACTACATGCCAGTTAGTTGGTCTTGGGATTTCGTGCGAACTTATTCGTCGATAACTGAGCCCCCGAAATAACCATTTTTTGCTATTCACGGTCATCTGATGTCTAAACCTACTTGGATTTCGCACCGCGGTGTTCGCGATACTGGTTTCACGGAAAACTCGTTATCAGCGTTTAAGCTCGCTGTGAGTCAAGGATTTACCTGGCTTGAAACGGACCTTCGCATCACAAGCGATCATCATATTGTCCTCTGCCATGATCCCAGTCTAAAACGTCTTTTTGGCAAAGACCGACTGGTGCACAGCTGCACGCGTGCGCAGCTCGAAGACTTAAAATATCCTTGCGGGCAGGGAATGCTTTTTCTAGATCAGTTTTTCACGGAGTTTGCTCGGCAGCGATGGACCTTTGACGTCAAAATAGAAACAGCTCAGAATGTTCTTGGCACGCTGCGTACGATGGTTACAGCAATGCAGGACAGTCTGACCGTTGAGAAAAATATTACCTTTCTTCTTTGGTCTCAAGACGATCAATTACTTGCTGAAAAGCTCTTTCCCCATGCTTCATTTTTTGCACGAGATGATGAGTGCTGGCGCGCGGGGCTTGCCATTATTGCTTGGCTACCATTTTTTGGGAAAATCACTGCCAATAAAGCCTACGCAGTTCCGCCAAAACTGTGGAATTTATCATTGTTCAAATCCCGGATTTTTAGAGCTTATCAGAAGCGAAATGCAAGAGTGATCGCATATCTACCCACTTGTAACGAGGATGCCTTGACTGCTGTTTCGGCGGGGGCTGACCTCATCTTGTCAGACCGCCTATTTTTAGATCAATAGAACTTGTCTTGCTGCCATCTCCGGGACGATTAAGCTATAATTATCAGATGGATAATTCAGCTCCCAGCTCACAAAGATTTTCCGCCAACGCCCCCCGCAGCGAGTCTGATCTGATGTCAGATGTTCCTGAGGGTGGCGAGCTGTATCGCTCACTTTGTCCAGTTGATCACAAAAATAATTGCGTTGCGATCCGGGGCATTCGCGCCAGGTCATCCCAAGGACTTCCGCCAATTTTAATTGTGCATGATGTTGGTGAGCGCTCCCATATGTATTGGGACTGCATTAAGTTTATTTGCGAGCGCGGGACCAGCAGTTACTCTTATGATCAACGCGGGCATGGTGCCGATAGCGAGCTGTCAGGTCACTTAGATCGCTTTCAGGATCTGGTGTCTGATCTATTGCAGGTAACATCATGGGTGCGGCATATGCATAACGGCACACCACCGGTCATTGTAGGCCAAGGATACGGCGCCATTGTGGCCACAGAGCTAGGCTCCAAATTTCCGCAGTTTGTTTCAGGTATTGTCTTAGCTGCTCCCACTTTGGAACTTGCCTGGAAGCCAGGGCCTTTCAAACGATTTGTCATTAAGCTTATGGCGGATCTTCTGCCACGGGTGAAAGTGCCTAAGGGACTTCATCCAAGATTTTCAAATCCACTACACCGCATCGTTGGCAAGACCATAGCCACGCGACTTATACGCTCGCTCATGGGACCACGCCAGCTGCGCCTGACGTTTGCCTTTGCCCAGGAGCTCTTTGAAGCGATGGATAGCTTTGATAAATCGTTTCAAGCAATCAAAAAACCCGTCCTGATCCTAAAGCCTGGTAACGACGAGGTCGCACGCTATGAGGCCATGGACGAAATTGCATCAAATCATCCAAACCAGGAGCTGGTTATTTCCAGGACAGTAGCCAACGTCCACCACAATGGTTTCACCGAGGGAAAACTTCCGATGGCATCAATCCTCGAAGAAGTTCTTTCCTTTGCCAAAGCATCCACTAAACACCAAATAACTGAAACTGGAACATAAGTCGTGGACCAGCCGATCAATACATTATTCTCGTCAACGCTTGATGCCATGAATCGCACAAAGAGGCAGGCTCACTGGGCCTATATCTTGCTGTCAGTCCTCAGAGCTGTAGCCGTCGGAGCTATTGTTACCGCGCTTTGGACAAAAGTGAGCCCAGAGAGGCCTCTGCTTCATCTTGTGACTGGGCTTATTACGTTTTTTGGTATTCTCAGATTTTCCAGCATTTTTCGGGAACACAAGATCACCACAGATGCCATGCTGGTAGGTCTTGATATGCAGTTTCCAAATGCAACGGTCAGTCCTTTTATTGCAGCTACTACAGAATTAGCAAGTGACGAATGGGCACCGAGACTTCAGCGAGAAGAGAAAAGACTAAGAGCATGGGAGGCCCGTCGTCTGACAACCTTAGCAGGGTCTTTGTTGGTGCCTTTTTGCTTGGCGATTTTGTTACTCATGACCGCGCCTCTCAATATTGCGAATGCCCTGGTCGATGCTAAAAACGTATTTACGGCTTTATCTGGTGGTGTGACCCTTGACGTGATTGAAGGCGCAGCTCCTCCCAAAGACAAAAGCGCTAAACTGCAAACCAACTACTCTCTGTCAACGCTATCACCACCCACGATTGAGCTGATTCCTTCAAACATGATTAAGCTCACCATTGTGCGTCTTGATCAGCTGTCCTCGCCTCCGACACTCACGCTACAGTCTAAAAGCGGTACCCCTCCACTAACCATTCAGCTCACCAACACCAGTAGTCCTGAGCAGTCAGGTGGAATTTGGACAGCAGAGTTTTCCGCGGCTGAAAGTAGTGATCTGATTGTACCGATTATTGGATCAAAGCCTTTGGCACTCCTTCAGGTGCAAGAACTTCCAATTCCCAAAGTCCAGATGTCCATTGAAGGAGGACCCAGAGATCCTTGGCCAGATAATGAACTTGTTCCTCTAGCCATCCAAGTGAATGCCGTTCACCCGCTGGATAAGGTAAGACTTAGCATTACCGCTAAGGGGAAGACCTCCCAGGAGTCCGTTCTCACCATCTCCGGAGAAACCACCACCGTACAGACCTCCTATAAACTAAATCTTGTACCTTGGATGGAAGAAGACATCGTTGAATTTGATATCGTCGCAGAAGCCATTGACCGTGCTGACCCCACGCCACTGATCGGAAAAAGTCCGCCGATTCGTCTCAAAGTAGCGAGTGCCTACGGCCGCTACCGCGCTGCACTTGAGACCCTAAAGAAAGTAAAATCCTTACTGGATGACGCAAGAAGTAACGGCACTACCATACCAAAAGACGCCGTTCCAACGATGCAAAGTGTTATGCAGCAAAGTGAGAACACGCCATTTTTTGATGGCATGGACCGCGCCGAGCTTTCAAGACTGCAACAAAAACTCATGGAAGCCTCCAATCAAACAACGCCTGCAAAAATTCAAGACACGAGTGAGGCGATTGGAGATTTTCTTTTAGAGCATGAGATTTTGGATGACCGCGAAAGAGACCGCGACTTTTTTATCGCCGTAAGATCATTTTCCAGAGTCCTAGATCTTGAAAAACCCACACGCATTGAACAAGCAAAATATCTAGCGCAGCGCATGACCCAGTTTCTTGACGATCGTCATAAGCGGTGGACGATTCGGGTTAAACGCCTGAGTGGAGGCCATGAGCCACCAAGTTGGGGACGCATTAGCCAAAACCGGCCATTCCATCAGTATGTCAAAGACGCAGGGCGTGACGCCGACCAAAATTCTAAAACGGCTCAAGGCCACTTAAGTAAAGCTGCGAGTGAATACCGCGCCTGGATCGAGGAGCTCGAAGCCAAGGAAGATCAGCTTAGAGCCAAGATGGAGCGCGAGCGTCAGCAGGGACTAGCCAATGCACGTAACGACTTAAAAGAAATCCAGCAGCGTCAGGATCAAATCTCTCAAGCCCTTGACCGAGCTCCGCAGCAAAGTCCAGAGCAACTTTCCGAGAAATGGCCAGCGGCTCGTGCCAACGAAAACTCCAACGTCAAACAAGCAAGCACTCTCTTAAACCGTCTTAGAGCCCTTGCCCCTCAGGCTGGAGAGCGTCTCGAGGCGGCCATCACTGCGATGGAAAACACCAATACCAAAGGCGAAGCCTCTCAGTGGGCTGAAGCAGAGGGTTCATCAGATCTTGCAGGGCGTCTTCTGCGTGATGCCGATTCGGCAGCAAGCTCCAGTCAGAAGCAAAAAGATCGCGGCCGTCGTCGCAAAAGTAACGGCGACGAATATCACGGTAACTCGATCGGCGGGCAAGTCGAAATCAAAAGCGAGTACCGAGTCGATCCTCGTTACCGCGAAGACATTCTGCGCGACGTCGAGTCTGAGATGAATAACGATGAAAATAGAAATATTTTGGACGGCTGGCTTCGTCAGGTGGTGAGATAAACGATGGGTTGGACTGCCAACATCTCAGAAACCAACGCGCGTCAGATCGAAGCTGATATTCATGTGCCGTTTGCCATCTCATCAGAGACCTTAAATAAGGCTAGCTTTGTCTTGGTCCAAATCTTTGATGAGAATGGACTTTGTGGTATCGGGGAGGCCAGCCCCTTTCCAACCCTCACTGGTGATAACGTCGAAGGCGTTCTTCCAAGTGTACGTGAAATCCTTGATCAGCTAACTGAGATGACGGCACTGTCAGGACTTAGGTATCTCAGGGGTATCCGCGAAGAGACATTCTTGGCATCACCTAGCGCCTACGTCGGCGTAGAAACAGCTCTGTGGGACTTATACGCTAAACAGCTTGGTGTTCCGCTGTCTGCCATCTGGGGTGGACGCATGTTTGAAAAGGTGGTGACTGACATCACGCTTCCAATCATGCCAGCACACTTAGTTAAGGACTTCTGGAGCCTATATGAAACCCACGGCTTTGAGGTGGTCAAGATCAAAGTCTCTGGCAACCTCTCAGAAGACACCGACATGATTCACGCGATGCTTAAGCTTTTGCCGCGGGCTTCGCAGTTTACACTCGATGGTAATCAAGGTTACCGCCTCGATAACGCCAAAGCTCTGGTCGCCGCACTTGCGCAGCATGAGGTAAGGCCTTTATTTTTCGAGCAGCCACTTCCTGCAGACGACTGGGATGGGCTAAAGCATCTAGAGGACGCAACCGGAATTCCGGTTTGCCTGGATGAGACCGTAGTGACTCCTGAAGACGCCATCCGCGTGGTAAGAGACCGCACGGCCAGCATGATCAACCTCAAGATCATGAAGTCAGGCATCGAAGAAACCATGCGTATTATTTCGATCGCCCGTTCATCGGGGATTGCCCTGATGATTGGTGGCATGCTTGAAAGCGAGATCGCCATGGGAACAAGCCTTCAGCTAGCTTGCGGTGTGGGCGGCATTCAGCATTTTGATTTGGACACACCCTTTTTCTTTAAAGAGCTTGTGACAAAAGATAGCCCCTGGCATCGCGGGAGTGCAGAGCTAGTCAGACCTGGCAGACCAGGACTTGGGCTGGAGCTGGCTAAATAAAAAATAGAAATACGTCGGGTGGCACTAATTTATTTTATGGAATTTGGGCGCTTTCGATGGTGGTAAAACCATTCCCACGACTAAACGTGACTGGAATTTGTCCGGATGTCGCAAAGTCCAATGAAATAGACGGTGAACTCACATCTATAAATGTTGTTAGCGACATGATGCCTGCCCAAGTACCGGTGTATTTTCGGTAATAAAGTTTCCCGTTCGTTGTCCATGTGACCACATAATTAGTACTGGTCCCACCAACATTGACAAAGCTTGGCCAATTTGAATTGGCGTCTGAAATCGGTCCACCCGAAAGCGTCCACCGACTGCCCGTGTAATCTGCTCGTCTCAAATCACCGGTTACGGCATCGCCGTAAACTAAGCTAGTAGAAGAGGTAGCAGAAATTGCTGAAAAACTTGTGACTTTGGCCAAAATATTTGGGGATAATCTGGCAATCCCAAAAGCACCACCAAACCAAATGTCGGATCCACTTATGCTTACCGATGACAATGGTGCCTCATAGCCGAGTGCAGTCCAAGTAGGACTTGAAAGATTTGACAATGAAACTTTCGCAAAATTCGGGCTAACAGTGCTTCCATTGACCTTGTCAAAACGTCCTCCAACGTATAACTGCGTACCGCTAAACTCCAAAGAATTTACCGATGCAACACAAGGAGTTGAACTACAGACGACACCCACATTCGCCGCGGCCCCAATGGGCACCCATAATCCCTCCGGGACTCCACTAGACAAATTAATTGCTGCTAGATTATTGAAAACAGGGTTGCTCGAATTAATACTCAGGGTATCAAATTTTCCCCCGGCGACCAAAGAGCCAGTGGCATTGGCGCCAGAAAATGCCAACGAATAAACTGGACCATTAAATGTCTGGTAAACAGTTGTCCAACCTACCGCAGCTTCGTAGCGGCTTACTCCGGTACTATGAGCAACGTAAAAGTTATTTCCAATTTTTATCGCGTCATTAATATCTTTGCTCAAACTATCCCCAAAACCTAAGCCTGACGGCCAAAGGCCGGTGGATCCAGAGCTTAACATATTTTCTAAGATATCGGTCACTGGTGAAGTTGTGTGGTCGACATGTCGACCAAGCGCGTAAATTTTGTTGCCTTCAACAATCAATCGCTGAGCATGATAATCAGTTATATCCACTCCCACTTTAGCCCAAACTTCAGCAGAATATTTGAAAACTTTTGAAGTTGTATTATCTGTACCAGTGGCAAAGGCTACGTATACCGTCCCCGAATCAACGATAACATCGCTGACATTTGCCGCATTTATGTCGCCTGGCAGGCTTATCGAGGTCCATCCTGCGCTATCGTTATAAACAAATAAACCCGAAGGACTATATAAACTCCCGAGATACCCAGCACCCTTGGTCCAAACCAAAGAGATGTTGGTCCCTAAATTTAAAACTTTTTTGACCGGTTGAGTGAAACCCGCACCCAGGGCGGACCATTTTGCAGACTCAAAGGATGCGATACCTTTACTAAGCACTTTACCGGACTCCTGTAACGAGTTGTAAGCCTCTTTAAAAATGCCCCCGACAATTAACTTTCCAGCCTGTCTAACCAATGTTTTTGCCGGCCCACCACCGAGTCCCTCGCCGACGTTTTTCCAAATTGAACTTTCGTAAAGTTTAATCCCAAAGTCACCCACCACGTACACTGCATCGCCTTCCACCAAGATACCATTCACAGATCCTGGTCCCGGGCTAAAATCACTACATGTACCTACACATGACCATAATGTAGTGGCTGAAAGAGAGACCTTAACCATTTTGTTTAACGTGGGTAATCCGCTCACTCCGGATACGGCCGTTATTCCGCCCACCAAATAAAGATGGGTCACATCCGAGGCCATAGCCTTTATCTCGCCCGTTAGAGACGCAACATTCGGCCAACGCATTGAACTTTTTTCAAACTTTTTTAACGCCGAGGCAGATGAGGCAGATCCACTTCCACTATAGCCTGCAGCATACAAAACTCCGTTTATATCATGTAAAGCGGTCACTGAGACTCCACTCCCGAATCCAGAGTCTGCTGTGGACCAATCATTACCGTTTTCAGTTTTTACCAAGCGACCTAGAGATGTATTATTATTAAATTTGCTAAACGCACCCCCAACGAATAATTCATCATTGGAAACGGCCATGGCCAAAATGGCACCGTCTACAACGCCCCCCGGAGCCGACCAAGCTCGCCCGTCCCAAGCTGCGATATTTTGAGCAGCCGTATTACCCGCCGATGAAAACAATCCACCAACATATATTTTCCCATTAAATTCTTGAATGGCGTTCACCGAACCCGACACCCCGGAACCAAGCGGCAGCCAACGCCAGCCGTTCCACTTTGCGACATTATTAGCAGCTATACCGCCAACGGAATCAAACTGTCCGCCAATGTATAGCTCACCTGCGATGACTTTCATGACGTTCACAGACGCGGGTTGTTCGTTTCCATTTAAGGACACGCCAGCACGACCTGCCATAAGGAAACTGGTGGGACGCGAGGTGATTGAACTGGTAATTCCGGGTACAAAACCTGTTAAGCTACCAGCAGTAACGACGCCTTCGTAGCTAACCATTGCACCATCAGCTCCAGAAATTGTGACATTAAAGTTATCGAGACCTAGCGGAGCCAACACGAGGGACCCAAAAGAGGCTAGTTTGTGAGGGGTCTTTAATCCAGCGGATGAAAAATTGCCAGGAGCAGCCGATGTATATACGGCCGTACTCTTTTTAACATTTACTTCAAATAATCCCTGACTTTCTTGAGATGCCGCCACAACCAATTTATTGTCGGTTGCAAAAATCACAGAAGGATTTGAATATTTTATAATTGATGAGCCTGTGAAAATATCTTGCGAAGCACCCCAAGAAACAGTCTGCCCATTAACAGTTCCACCTACTAACTTGACACCGGTGCCATCCTCTGAATACGCAATCACAACTTGATAGCTGCTATTAATTGACTTACCTACCACACCGAACTTCTGTACGTCCGAAAGAACAGGGCTCGCAATGACAGTCAAGGCCCCACCAGTGCCGTAATAACCATATTTGAGGCCGTCGGGACTTCGCCAAAACGCCCAATACCGCGTTCCGTCAAACACCACTTTTCGCTCATGAGATGACGAGAGATCGCCGTAGACTGCTGAACTACTTGGTGGAGTGCCGCCGCCGCTACCGAGAGAAACGGCTTCCGTCGCGGTGATCGCCGCTGCATTCAGGTTCCCAGCAAGGTCTTCAACCGCACTCGCAGCGATTACTGGCTTAATATCTACTCCTGTTCCAGATGCCAAGGTCGCTTTGACGAGATACTCTTTATCACTTGTTCCAGAGATTGAAGCGACCTCCCACGTGACGCTTGATACACCGCCGGAGACGTTCGTTATATCATTGGCTGTGAACGTGGTCGCCTTGATGGTCTCATTAAATTGAATCTTGAAAATAACCGGAGCGGCGTTAGTAACTGAAGTCACAGAAGAGCCTTGCCCTGAATTGCGAATAAACGAACTTGATGAGGGCGCAACACTGTCATACTTTACAGTCTTATTTGCAGCTGAGTTTGGATTACCTGCTAAGTCAGCGGCAACGCTCGCAGCCACACTTACCGCTACATCACCCTGACCAACTGCGGTAACAACTAACGTGTAGTTTTTTGGATCTACAGGCGTAAAAGTGCCTTTGGTTCCATTCGTAACCGTGATGTCGCTATCGGCAAATCCAGTCACATCCTCAGAAAATGCAAATGTCCACGTGATCGAAGAATTGTTTGTAGGCCCTGGATCCCGATTGGATGATATCGCGAGCGTTGGAGCGGTGACATCATAGACAATAGACCAAGGAGTCGACGCGATATTGCCATTTCTTGCAATATCCAACGCCAAATCCTGGGCGACACTCGCCGACACAGGTGATCCTGATGCGGTGATCGCCAATGTGTATACAGAATCGTTTACCTTTGAAAATGTGCCCTTGGTTGCGTTGGTCACCGTCACCTGACCAGCATTGACGAAACCGGTGACTGGTTCTGAAAATGTAAATGTCAGAGTAATCGCGTTTAAGTTTGTATGACCGGGACCCGGGACGGAGGTAATGCCAACCGTTGGCTGTTGGTTATCCCATTTGTAAGTTGCAAGCTTCACACAGTCAGAGACATTACCGTCGGCATCAGTGGCCTTTGCATAGATAGCAGTGTCGACATTTGCCGTCACAGCCGTGGTGAGTGTAAGCCCTGGACTTTCGAATCCTGACCTCGTTTCGAAACCCGATTTGGCTTGAGCGCAATTCTGATCGAAATAGAGTATTATTGAATCATTATCTTCAGAGAGAGTTCCTTTCAAAGTTGGCTTATCTGAATTGCCAACCCACACCTGAGTTGAGCCAGCGCTAGTGCTGACACCTGGAGCTATAGTTGAAAATTGGACAGTGGGCCGGTTTGCTTTAACAGTCACAGATTCACTTGTACCTGACAATGCATTCGCGTTACCAGCTGTGTCGACAACTGCATCGGCCCTTACCTTTATCGTGATAGAACCGTCAAACGTGAAATTGGAGAGACGTACTTTCGGAGTCTGTGATGTAGCGTCGATGATTTCAATCGTTAAACTGGCTGAGGTTGAGGGAACACCCGTAATATCTATCTTTGAGGTATCGAGGCTTCCGACCACAGCCTCAGAATAAGAGATGTCAAATGAGACGGACTCACCATATTTAACACTTGTAACTGAGGGGTTTGAGATGTTGATACCTGGCGGTATGCTGTCAAAAGTATACGTCGCCTCCGCCATAGGTGATGCCGCACCGGAAACTGTACAGGCGACAGCTCTAAATAGAACAGGAACAGAGCCCCACGTGACCCCAATGTTCGAGGTCAGCTCACTACTTGCTAAACCTTCAGTGCAGGAAGGCTTCGTTCCATCGACTGTGTAACGATATTCCTTAAATTTATCTTTTAGCTTTTCGGGATCACCTGTGAATGTAATCGTCACATTTTTGTATGGATCCTTATGAAGATTCGACGTTCCAAATTGACTTAGCGTGGGAGCTTTAATCGTGACACTTGACGCCAAATCCACCGCGCGTCCCGGTAGCTCAATTTTTGCTTTGACTTCCACTTTTGGAATCACCGTCTGGTAGGTACCAAAGTGTTTGGCTGTAACGACCACTTTGCCGTCTTTCACGGTTAATTCTGAGCGTGGAATAATCCCTGAGTAGAACGTGCCGTTTTCTCCGACCTTCAGAGATTCGTATAAGACGGCCCAATTTTCATCGCCCGCAAGATTAAACCAAAGTGATGCTCCCGAGGGAGGTGGAAGCGTGATCTGCATCGGATTCGATACATCAGTGGGCGGTGTCGACGAAAGGACAACCGGCTGACCAGCTCCGGAGAACCCAGAGCCTAGTCCGAGCGCAGCAGCCAGCGCGTCACTGGCGTTATTGGTTCCCTGCGCCAAAATCACATTAACGTCAATCGACAAACCGCCGGCAGGAATCAAGACCTGGGCGCCGTCAATCCCACTGCCAGCTCCGGCAGACATGCGTTGTGATGTTGTGGCATTTTTTGAAAACGTAGCACTCGTTGATCCATCTTGGGTTGTCGTCGCATTGACATCAACGGATTCGGCACCCTGGTTTTTCATAGAGAAAACTTTGGAGCCCTTTGAACAAGAAGCTCCCAGCGTCACCACAATCGGCGCGACAAACAAAAGCCCCCGCGCCGCAAGCCGAAGGCTTACACTCGAGCGTCGATAGGGATCTTTTAAAGTCATGCCCTTGCCCCTTGTGAGAGGTCGTCGGATGACTTTGCCCCTAGCTTTAGATGAATCTGGGGATAAAATTACGGCAAAGGGATTTGGCTACTTTAGTCAATAAAATCATTATTTTAAATCTCTGCTGGTCAGCCCTGCCACCACCCGCCGAGCGAGGTTTGGCCCAAGGCCTTGAGCAAAGCCAGAGAGACTTTGTTTTTAATACTTAACTGGGCCTATACGTGTGCTATCTTAACAAGCCCAAGTTGCTCAATTCACTGAGGGTTTAGCTAGCCATGGAAGAAAAAGATAATCCACGCCTCTACCGCATTCGTCACTCGATGGCCCACGTCCTTGCACAGGCTGTCCAGACCAAATACCCAACCGCCAAACTAGGATTTGGTCCTCCGATTGAGCATGGGTTTTACTACGACTTTGATTTCTCAGGCACAGCCTTCAATGAAGCTGATCTCAAGGAGATTGAAAAAGGCATGCGTAAAATCATTGGTCAAGGCCAAGAGTTTAAACGCATCGACTGCGACAAAAATCAGGCCGTAGAAACCGTCAAAAAATTCCGCGACGAGCCCTTCAAGATTGAAAACATTCAAAACCTAGCGGGACGCGGCGAGAAAAACTTTAGCTTCTACACCAACGGTAACTTCATTGACCTTTGTGAAGGTCCCCACGTGGAGAACACAAGAGAGCTGCAAAGTGCGGCGTTCAAACTTGACCGCGTCGCAGGTGCTTACTGGCTTGGTGACGAGAAGCGTCCGATGCTTACCAGAATTTACGCTCTTTGTTTTGAAAAGCAGCCAGAGCTTGATGAATTTCTAAAGCGCCGCAAAATGGCCGAAGAATTTGATCACAAAAAACTGGGCAAAGAACTCGATCTATTTGAGTTTGACGACTTGGTCGGAAAGGGCCTTCCCCTTTGGCTTCCTAATGGCACGGTTATTCGTAACGAAGTGCAGAAGTTTGCTGAAGAAATGGAATTTAAGTACGGCTATAAGCGCGTGGCGACACCCAATATCGCCAAGCAAGATCTGTACTTAAAAAGCCAGCATCTTCCGGCCTACGAAGACTCCATGTTTCCTCCGATGATCGTGAAAGATGAAGACGGCACTGAGGCCACAAGGTTTTTCCTAAAGCCCATGAACTGCCCCCATCATCATTTAATCTATGCAAGTCGTATGCGTAGTTACCGCGATCTGCCGTTGCGTCTTGCGGAGTACGGAACTTGCTACCGCTACGAACAGTCTGGAGAACTTTCCGGACTTATTCGCGTGCGCTGCATGTCGATGAATGACGCGCACATTTATCTTCGACTTGATCAGTTTGAAGACGAGTTTAGAAATCTGATGAAGATGTATCAGGAGTTCTACGATACGTTTAAACTTTCATCCTACCGCTTTAGACTCTCAGTGCGCGGCAAAGACAATGCTGATAAGTTCAAGGGAGACGTGGCCATGTGGGATAAGGGTGAAGCCCTGCTCGCCAAAGTCCTTAAAGACATCGGCGTTGACTACTACGTAGGAGAGGGTGAGGCAGCCTTCTACGGACCAAAGGTGGACATTCAGTTTAGAAACCTGATGGGCCGCGAGGAAACTGTATCGACCATTCAAGTGGACTTCCTTAGCCCCCTTAACTTTGATCTCAAATATACAGAGCAAGGTGGCACTGAAGGCACTCCAGTGATTATTCACCGCGCACCGCTGTCGACTCACGAGCGTTTTATCAGCTACCTGATTGAATACTACGGCGGAGCATTCCCAACCTGGGCTGCTCCATTGCAGGTCAATATGGTGCCCGTCAATCAAGACTGCGAGGCGTTCTGCAAAACCTTGGCTGATGATTTGCATGCAGCCTTCATAAGGGCTGATGTTGATACGACAGATAACAGCTTTAACAAAAAAATCCGTAACTCCACTGTTCGCAAAACGCCGATCACTCTGGTTATTGGCAACAAAGAGGTGGAAGAGGGTCGCGTGACCGTGCGCCGCTACGGCATCGAAAAACAAGAAAGCATGACGGTTTCTGAGTTTAAGTCCATGCTTCACGACGAGATTAAAACGCGCAAAATGCTGCGCGAGCCGATGAGCTCTCTCATCTAAGGCTTGCCTTTTTCGCGTAATCATCTGGAAATAGGGGGTTTATCACCCCCTTTTTTCATATCACCAATAGTTGCACGCCGCGCCTTTGCAGGCTCACCAATTCTGCTTAAAAACCCCTGATATGATAAAATTTTAGAAGCCCAAATAACGAGGACTCGACCCACCTTTTCCTAAGGGGATGGCCAAATTATGCGCAAAATTATCGACACCAAGTCTCGCGTGACCGTGACCGCACTCATCTCCCTGGCAGCCATTAGCATTGCGGGCTGTAGAAGTCGTGAGACTACAAACGCTGGCAAGTCAAAGTCGGCAAACTCAAACTCCGAGCTTCGCGAGTACGAAGTTACTGACTGTCCGAAAACACTTTGCACGGCCGACACCACTATAGTGGGGCTAAACCCTCAGGAATCTGATCTCGTTGCCTTAGGCGTTAAAGGCTTTGAAGAGCAGATGGCTCTCGACGAATCCGCTATGGTCGACGATGTCAGAGGCCAGGAGGCCGAGCGACTATTAAACGAAGCCAAAATCGCCAATATCACGCTTAAAAATGTTCTCTCTAACGAGCAAAAACCAAAAACGGAAAACGTGGCCACGACTGGGCTCACGGCTCTCTTTGGCAGCTTGTCATCGGCTCTTTCCACGGGAGCAAAGCTAAATGAGTTTGCTCGTAATAATATTGAAGCTGAAAACGAAGAGCAGCGTGCAAAGACCATCAAGAAAATCCTCGGCCTCATCACTGAGACCAAAAAACTTCTAAAGCCAGAAGACAAAGAAAAACTTATTTCAGTGCTCCCAGCTCTGAAAACAATTGCTGGCGATGACGGTTGGATCAACCGCGGCGATCTTCCTCGATTTCTACCAGTCATCCCTAACGTCGTCGGAGCGGTAGCCGATCAGAAAATTTCGCAAGGCTATGCGGAAGGAATCGCCGATCTTGCACGCTCTAGACCATTCGCATACCGCCGCTGGGTTAGGGCACCAAACGGCATTATTGGGCGCGTCGTCCAGCGTAACGTGAACGAACAGCTAAATAGCGCCTACTCTCAAAAGTGGGCTGCCATCCGAGATGCATCGGCTCAGCTACAGCAAGGCTTCAACACACTGATGGATCAGATTGGTAGCGAAGGCTTCTACCTGGATATCGATGACGGCAGAAACTACTACGATCCTGCTGCTGCCGTAGAAGAAGAGCAGATTGATACGCTCGCCAAGGCCGTTGTCGGTAAATCTTTGCGCGATATTGTTCAGGCTGCAGCCGATCGAGGAGGATCGGTCCAGGTTGGAGATCTTGATCTTGGACCGGCGGGCGTGATTTTAAACTCGGTCGTCTTGCCCGAGGGCATTCCCATTGGCGAGATTACTGCTCTTGTAAAAGAGTCTGAAGGGTTTACGAAAGAGGTATTTCCAAAAAACCTTCGCTTTAAATTAGCAGCAGATGGACGACTTGAAATAAAACGGCTTATCAAACGATAAGCCGCAAATAATCGTTGCGACCTAAGATCCACTAACTTTGACAGCTGGAACAGGATCCGCAGGATCCACCGCAATTGCCATTTGCACAGTTGGAGCAGGTTCCGCCGCTACAGTTGCCACCACTGCAGCCTCCGCAGTTACCGCCACTGCAGCCAGCGGACGCAAGCTCACCGAAGAGGCCACCAAAACTATCTTTAAGCTTCGATAATCCACCCATGGAGCCTAAAACAGACTGCAAGCCACCACCACCTGCGCCGCTCATTAGAGACGAGAACAAGTTGGCAATGCCACCCATTCCGCCTGCAGCACCTCCACCCGCCATGGATTGAAGTTTCCCAAGCAAGGGCATAACGGACGACAAGAGATCACCACCGGCCAGAGCAAAGCCACCGGACTTACCGGCTGCTGACTCACGAGGCTGAGCTGATCCACCCATCAAAATGCTTGAAACATCCACAACTGCCGCATCAATATCGGCAAAGAGGTTACTTGATTGCTTAAACTTCTGACGTGCCACATCCAATGATGTGCTGTTACAGTGAGCTGACTGGAATGAGTTCGCATACACATAATCGAGAAACTGGCTGCGACGTCCCTGATCTCTGAGTGCAGAGATACGATCCAGAGGCCCCAGCGTATCGCCGCTACGAAGCTCGCTCGCTACGTTTTGGCCAAGAAGATTCTTTAAAGCATCAAACTGATAGTTTTTCATGACAAGTAAGTCATTGAGGAAGGCATTTGCAACGCGCTCTTTGTGTCCAACAAAAGAGGTCGTTTCCTTATCGACAATAACAATTCCCTTTCCACCTGGGGCAAGGGACAAGCGACTATAAAACTGAGCATACATATAGCCAAAGATCTGCGGGCCAAAATATCTGATCTTTTTAGCGTCTGGAGACTGAACGATCGTAAAAATCGGGGTCGACTTGCCACTCGGATCACTGACGAAGTTAAAACAACCGTCAGTAACTTCGCCTTGGGAGGCATCCAGAGACTTTCCGAAATGAGCGTTTTTGCAAAGATCGGATGAGCGACTGGAAATTACGACCTGACCGCCAAGCTTAAGAAACAACGCCTCTGCTGATGGGGGAAGGGCCGAGAAGTAGTCTTTGACTGCGCGACGCAGGTCCGACTTTTTCTGCTCGGACAGTGCCGTAGTGTCGTTTTTGTCAAAAATGATGCTTGCATCAGAAATCGTCGATGACGCGCTACCTTTGCACTGGTAAGCATCAATATTCAGTACACCGGATGCGATGCTATCGAGAGTCTTAATTCGTGCAGCGCTATCGATTTCCTTCTGCTTGCAAGAAGACAGTCCAAAGACTACGGAAAAAGACATCAGTGCAAGACCCGAGATCATTCGCGCGTTCATCATATTGCTCTCCTGTGCTTTACCTAAGGAGATGATATCGGTAGAATTTATGGGATAATTTAGTTAAAAATTTTATAGTGGTATTATCAGCACCTTAGAGGCAACCCAAAGACTTTCCCAGGCAATCGGAGAACGTGTTGGCTAAACTCAGTATTTCAATCTACAAGCCCTTGTCAGGAGTTTTTATGCTAAAGAATTTCGCTATATTCACCATGATGTCTATGTCAGCTGCTGCATTCGCAGAGCTTCCAGAGGCGAAAGTAGACTATGGCAATGTTTACCAAAGCCACGCGACCCTTGCGGGGCGTCTTACATCAAAGCCAACAGAACCACTGGGCGTGACGATTGAAAATGGCGGCCTAAAATATTCGACCATCACCGATGCAGACGGCAACTGGGGACTTGTTTTCAAGTACCGTAGTGGCAACTACACCATCAATACGTTTGAACTTCAAAATCCAGCAAGCAAGGGCTCTGAAGTAAAAGGAAAATTGGAGAACGCGCAGTAACAGGCAGCCTACGCCACGGCACCTTTATTGAGAGGTCCGTTGGTAGTAGATGCTTCCACCACTTGCCAACCGTCCATCTTACCTTTTCCTTTCACCGTCAGGTCTGGAACTTTTAGAAGCACGAACGATTCATCCAGGTAATTTTTCGTGCTTTCTGTGATCAGAATTTTACCGGGAGTGGCCAAAGCCTCCATACGGCTTGCGGTATTGACGGTATCTCCCCAGAGATCATATGCAAAACGCCTTTCACCGATGACGCCGGCGACGACCGAACCAGAGTTCACACCAATGCGGATTTTTAACGATGTGCCATTAAGCGAAAGCTTTTCTGCTGCAGCATTCAAAGCTAAAGCTAGGTTGATAATTTTACTCGCATGGTTTTCCGAGGGAGTAGGCACACCACAAACAGCCATATAGGCATCGCCGATCGTTTTAATTTTTTCACACCCAAACTGATATGTCAGACGATCAAAGGTTGAAAAGACCTCGTTGAGCCAACGGACCAATTCCTCGGGAGGCATCTTGGCCGAAGCCTCGGTAAAATTGACGATATCACAAAACATTACGGTGACATTATCAAAGCGCATCGCTTTTACAGAATGATCCTGCTTTAGCTCATTTGCGACTTCCGAAGGGAATGTCTTCTCCAAGAGGTCATCGGCACGTTCCGTTTCCTTTCGAAGTTGTTTTTCTGCAGAAAAAGTCTTGTACAAGTAAGATTCCGCCACGTTTGCTCCAATCGCCCCGATGGCATAAGCAATCCCCAGTATCACTAAGCATCGCACAGCCTGCTGTGACGACATGTCATCAAATGAAATCAAAACGATGAAATTAGCGAAATAAATACCCCCAACGATCATGGCATCGAGCGTCAAAAGGCGAAACGAGGACATCGTAAATGCAAGTGCCAGCGCCGGAAGGGTAATATCAACATTTCCCGAATCTATCCGTCTGATTAACCAAATAACTGAAACACTATTGAGTATTAAAGAAAGGCTGAACAGAAACACCGGCCGACGATATTTTAAAAGCATTGATCGCTTGTGAAGCATGACAAAAAAAAGACAGATCGCCACTAACGTGAGACGAATGCTCCAGACTAACTGATAACTTTTGGGGAAGATATAAAAGTCCAGAGCCATGAAGCAAAGATAAAAACTTAGACCCTTATATACATCTTTATCGATCGAGCTAGATGCAAGCTCAACAAGATAATGAATAAACTCTTTACGATCGTTCTTTCGCTTCGACACGGTCAAGCCTCCACCAGAGAGGTTTCGGCTATGAAGACATCTCCCTCAAGATCCACGATTTTGTGATTTTCATAAAAATCGCGAAATACTCAGGCCATCGTGGGATGTCCAGAAAGTTAAATGCACAGAAAAAGCTTTCCTTATTAATTCAAAGTAAGACAAGACCCCCTTAAAGCTCTAATTCCACGAGCTTTTCAAGTAGCAGCGAATTCTGGTTATTATGGAGCTTTAATGAAAGCCCCCGCAGGCTTTATTTATGTTAAAGAAACTCAATTCAGATTCCGATTTCCACTACAGGAGGGATTTTGAAACAATTTAGTTTGATCAAGATTAATAGACCGACATCGGCAGTCGTCATCAATGTGCGACAGATTATTTGCGTCCTAATTGCGGTTAGCTTTGTCGGCTGTGTTCCGCCAAAATCTACGAGCCGCAACAAAGCAGGCACGGGCACTCCATCTGGGTCGAATGGCTCTAATGGTGGCGGACAGATTTCAGCAGAAGCTTCAAAACTGTTTGATTTCTTATCGGATGACATAAACCGTAGAGCCACCCAAAAACTGAATGGCAAACACGTTCACGAAGCAGTCAAACTGTTTGGAGAGATGGTTTATCTGTGCATAGCCGTGTCCGCGCAGGCGGGAAAATGTACTGTCTATCAGAATTTTGGAACACCAAAGTCCTACCAAGGCACATGCGCGACAAAGGTTTATGGATCATTGATTGGGATTTTCTGTAAGAAAGAAAATGGAGAAGACTGCGTGCCAGACTCTCAAGGCAGACCCGATACGACAGGTGCTATGCAATTATCTGAAAAATTCGAAGACGAGGCTCCTTCAGGCGACGACACCGGTGTTTTTGATCCTCTTAAAGATCCGATGGCTCCCAAGGATCACCGGGAAGAGGCTCTAAAGCTTCTTGATAAACCAACGTTTAAGAATCGCTGGAACGCAACGTTTACGATCGATAACGATTCCTGCAATGATTTTATGAAATAAGTTTTTGATGTTCGAGATTCTCGATGGAGCCAGTCGACTCCGACGTCGGAGTCGGGGTTTTGGGGCGGACAATCTGTTGCCACATGGAGAGGTTCTAGTTTTAGGATTCATGTTTGCTAACGGTTTGCTATCGGACGAATTAATTAGTGCCACCCGACTGGTTCAGCATGTGCGGCTCCAGAGAAGAGTCGTTTTGCTCGAGTCTTTTTTATTGGAATCAGGTGTCTTTATTCTGTTATGTGGATTTAAACCGCAAGCATAAATTTATTTCATATTTACAGCGTGTTAGAACGCACTATTGGTTGGGTTGCGAGGGGCAAAATTATATCAGACTTAAGTTCTGCTTCAGACACTCCGAACTCCTCTTAATATGCCAGGAGTGCGCTATTGATGCCAAGAAATCGGCCAGTAAATTTTGGCAAAATCTCGATCATCTTAACGATGACCGCCGCTCTTGCTTGCACGAAAAGCCCTCCCAAAGCCGTTGGGCCCATCGATGCCGCAACGTATAACAAGCAGGGCTCTGACGGGACCTATTCGTTAACCATTGTGCTTCCTAAGACCGCTGCAACAGGCCTTTCGCTCGCCGGAGGAAATGAATCCACGGTCTCATACACCAGCTTCAACAGCGACGGAAATGAAACCGCGACTGGAGACGCTCAAGTATCCACAGATGCAGACGGCACGCCGACGGCTCAATTGAGCGTGGATCCCGATTCTATCTATGCAATTGAGACCCGAGATTTTGGTATCGTAATACCACAAACAGGTGACGCCCCCGGGGCGAATCTTCAGGTTCCAATGACCCTCGCTGGCAAGAACGTGGTTGATGCATTCAAATCTCTTCCGAAGGAATCAAGACCTTTTCTAAATCCCGCAGCAGCTGAGGTACTACTTCCCGCTGGTACTAAATATGATAACTCGACCATGAAGGATATGATGCTAGCTCTAGCCGAGCAGACTAAAAGTATGCCTCTTGAAAAAAGACTTGAATTAAATCTAGAGCGAGCAAAAGTTGTCATTGACTACAAAGATATCGTTAAAAATTCCGGAGACCTCGAGGTCGCTTTCGTCAGCGCAACCGCTTCAGCTGGCAAAGCATTTCTCGCGTCCAATCCCGACTTAAGCACAAATCTAATCCTTAAACTGCTACAAAGGCCCGCAGAAGCTTTGACAGCAAATTCAAACTTGATCATGACGCTACCATCAACAACTAAATCGCAAGTCCTAAGCCAGGCTCTGGCGCGGCAAGTTGTAAGTGCAATTGTGGAAAACAACGACGGCAAACCATTTTCCACAACGGATTTAAAAAGAGTCACACCCACTTTGGAAAATGTTCAGGCCGGATATGTTGCTGCAAAGTCATATAGTGACGCCTTCGCTGAGAAGTTCATTCAGTCCGTGAGATCAGCATCATTTGCCGACGACGGAAAATCAAAACATTTTGACCCTGAAAAGTTTACTGGCACTGTCAGCGAAGCTTTGGATCGAGTCAGCTCGTTGCCCGACATGCAAGCTTTCTTTGGCAATAAGGAAAGATTGGAGAGCAATACGCCAGGCTGCGTTGAGTGGCGCGAAAAATGTTCCGGTGAGACGCATCCCGATCCACAGAAAGTTGCTTCGGACCTGCAAAATGCAGCACATGATCTCATAGGCCTCCTAACGAACCTTAGCGATACAGACCAAGCAATCCTATCCTGCTCATCAGGCCTCACTCAGCAAGCGATCGGCAGCGCAACCGAGTGTGCAAATGGTGGCTGTGTTGACGGAACTGGTATTTTAAATCAGGGCGCTAAAGCAGCTTGTGCAATCAACGAATGCCTCGAAAATTTCATGGAACATAATCCATATGTCGAGGCCATGTCTGTTACTTGTGAAATTGGAGATAAGCTTGGCGAGGCCATCGAATGTAATGGCTTCCCCGGCCTAGGTGGAGGATTAGCCAGCCTCTGTGATACTGAAATTAAGAATAGAAAACCGCCGGAGTTAAAGCCTTGTCCTTACTCTCCAAGTGTTCCCGCATGCAGTAGTGATGGCAGACCCCTTAGCGAAGGTGATATTGAAACAGCGTGTCTTAATCAAGTTGACGGCTACAATAGCGATCAAGATTTCGCCCTATTTCAAGGAGCATGTCTGGCAAGGTGCACGTCATTGACTGGTGAAGCGGCAAAAAATTGTGAACCCACCCCACCACCTCCATCATCATTCTGCGCTGTAGGTGACGTCGTATACGGAGGGTTCACTTACTCCAATTTGACGGCCGCTCAGTGCGAAGAAATTGGACTCTATTCGTGTTACGGAAATGAACCTAATTCACCTTGCAGGTGTGGCCACCCACAGAGCGCCCCCAGCTGCACGGAGTATTATCAGATGACCGTTGAGAACTCCTACCCAGGTGTAGTTTTGCCGATTCCGCAGGAGCTTTGCCCAGACGCGTTGCTTGAGGCTGCAAAGCAAATCAATAACCCAACAGACTGCGCAGGTTTGTCAGCCAGCAATCCCGGCTTCAACATTCGCTGGATCCAAAAATAATTAACTTTGGGGACCCACCGCAAAGTAGATCAGACCGTCCGACCAACGGCACACCGTTAAAGAGGGATTCCCGTTTTCATGTTTGCTAAAGGTTTGCCATCGGACGATGTTGTGCACCCACCCCAAAAAGAAACGGCCCTGATTTATTCAATCAGAGCCGTGACTTAGTTTGGTAGCGGGGACAGGACTTGAACCTGTGGTCTTCGGGTTATGAGCCCGACGAGATACCAACTTCTCCACCCCGCGTCATTTGGGACCCCTTTATAGGCTGCTGGCTGAAAAGTGTCAATGAAAGAAAACCCCCAAGTCTTCGATGACTTGGGGGCTCTTGTTGGACTTGGTTTTCAGCGATCAGTCCTTCATGAGGTTTAGTGCAGAGCCTGCCTTAAACCACTGAATCTGCTCGGCATTATAACTGTGCTTGGCTTCAAAGCTGTCTTTGGAGCCGTCGGCGTGTGTGATGTCGACGTGCAGGTTTTTGCCAGGTGCAAAGGTGGAGAGGCCACGGATCGAAAGCTTATCTCCGTCACGAACCTTCTCCCAGTCACTTGGGTTAGCAAACGTCAGAGCAAGGCCCCCTTGCTTCTTGAGGTTGGTTTCGTGGATACGAGCAAAGCTTTTCACAATCACCGCACTCACACCAAGAAATCTTGGTGACATCGCTGCATGCTCACGACTGGATCCTTCACCATAGTTTTCGTCACCAACAACGACCCAGCGTACACCGCGTGCCTTATAGTCACGGGCAACTTCGGCCACCGTTTTCACGTCACCGGTGAACGCGTTCTTGGTTTTGCCGATGTCTTTTTCCATGAATGCATTGGTCGCACCAAGGAACATGTTGTCAGAAATCTTGTCCAAGTGACCGCGGAAGGCTAGCCACTTACCAGCTGGTGAAATGTGGTCGGTCGTTGTTTTGCCTTTGGTCTTAAGAAGAAGCTGATGTTCTACGAAATCTTGTCCATCCCACGTACCGAACGGTGCAAGAAGCTGTAGGCGAGGGCTCTTTGGACTAACGGCAACTTTTAGTTTGTCACCGTTTTCTGCAGGCTCTGCAAATCCAGCTGTGCCCTTGGCAAACCCTACCATCGGAAGCTCAGCACCCATCGGTGCGCGCAGACGAATCTTCTGACCAGCTTTGTTGGTCAAATAATCGGTGTAGGGATTAAAGGAAAGACTTCCTGAGATCGCATAAGCCACAACCATTTCTGGTGAGCTGATGAAGCCTAGAGTTTCTGCGTTGCCATCGTTACGGGCGCGGAAGTTTCGGTTAAAGCTAGTGACGATGGAGTTTGGAGTACCATCTTTCATGTCGTCACGCTTCCACTGACCGATACATGGACCGCAGGCGTTGGCCATGACCACAGCGCCAAAGTCTTCAAAGACTTTAAGCAGTCCATCACGCTTCATCGTGTTGTAGATCTGATCAGAGCCTGGAGAGACAAGGAACTGGCTCTTAGCTTTAAGTCCTTGCTCCATCGCGTACTTCACAACACTCGCTGCACGCGAGATGTCTTCGTAGGAGCTATTGGTACAGCTTCCAATGAGGCACGCAGAGATTCTGTCGTGGTAGCCTTTTTCTTTTACTTCACCACCAAGTTTTGAAACTGAGCGCGCAAGGTCAGGAGTATGAGGACCAACGATCTGCGGCTCTAGCTCAGAAAGATTAATCTCGATCACTTCATCGTAGAAACGCTCTGGGTGTGCTTCACAGTCAGCGTCTGCTCTGAGGTGTTCTGCATAATGATCTGCAAGATCTGCCAGCGCTGTACGCTCAGTGGTACGAAGGTATGTTCCCATGCGCTCATCGTAAGGGAAGACTGAGCATGTCGCGCCAAGCTCTGCACCCATGTTGGTGATGGTCGCTTTGCCGGTACAAGAAATGGATTTTACTCCTGGGCCAAAGTATTCAACGATTTTGTTGGTTCCGCCCTTAACAGTGAGCTTGCCACAAAGTGCTAAGATCACGTCTTTTGGAGAAGTCCAGCTTGAGAGAGAGCCTGTGAGTTTTACGCCAATAAACTTGGGATTGAGAAGTTCCCAAGGCATGCCAGCCATCACGTCTACGGCATCTGCACCGCCCACACCAATGGCACACATGCCAAGGCCGCCAGCGTTTGGCGTGTGGGAGTCTGTCCCGATCATCAAACCACCGGGGAACGCATAATTTTCAAGGACTACTTGATGAATGATACCGGAGCCTGGCTTCCAAAAACCAATGCCGTATTTTTTGCTGGCAGAGGCAAGGAAGTCATACACTTCATCGTTATCTTTATTGGCTGTCTTCATGTCAGCTGCAACGCCCTTACGAGCGACGATCAAGTGATCGCAGTGCACAGTCGATGGAACAGCCACTTTCTTTTTGCCAGATTGGATGAACTGCAAAATAGCCATCTGCGCAGTCGCATCTTGCATCGCGACGCGGTCAGGACGCAGCATGATAAAGCTTTTGCCGCGTGTGTACTGACTGACGTTCGTGTCGTTATCTAAGTGCGAGAAAAGAATTTTCTCTGCAAGGGTTAGCCCGCGACCAAGGTCTTTGCGGTAGCGCTCAAGCTTTTGTCCCAATGCTTGATAATGTTTTGCAACAACCTCTGGACGAGTGGCGCATACACTCACCTTTGCTTTGCCAGATGATTTCGCCGCTGACTTTTTTGCGGGAGCAGATTTTTTTGCCCTCGCTGTTTTCTTTTTGGCAGAGGGTTTTGCTTTCTTAGGGGACTTCTTTGCGAGGATTTTTTTTGCGGATTTTGAGGTCATAGACGTGTGGTCCTTTCTCGGATTTCTACACCCTCCAGATTGCCACAACCCCCCAAAATATCAAGGAAATGCCTAATTGGGGGACACACGACTGATCCCAATTAACTGACCTTATTTGGGTTTGGTCGCCTGTCCCCAAATTCACCAAATTTGGGTTTGGTCGTGTGTCCCCAAATTGCGAAATTCCCTTTGACGTCGCGGGTTTCCGGGAATAAGGTACGAGGCGATGAGCACTTTAATAGCACACCCAGTCAACAAAGAAGAGCCCTCGCCACAAGGCGCGGCAGAGTGTTTATCGGATCCCCGCATCATTCGTCGCGTTGAAACTGTTTGTGAACTTTTTGAGATGGCTTACGAGATCAAGTCGTTAGAACTAAAGCGCAGACATCCCTATTCAACTGAACAGTGGATCCACACCGAGACACTTCGGCTGATTGAAGCAGGAACCAGGTAAGAAAAAGTGAAGGCAGTCGATATTCGCGCCGGTCTTCGGCTCGTCGTGAAAAACTTAGAAACTGGACAGATTCCATACATGATTGTTGGCTCTATCGCTGGCTCAATCTATGGAGAGCCTAGGCTTACGAATGACCTGGACGTAGTGTTGGCCATGGATGCAACCTCCGTAGACGCGATTATTCAGTCATTTAACGCGACACAATTTTACGTCCCGCCTCGCGAGATTTTTATTCAAGAAATATCCAGAGGCGGCCAGACCAACCTAATTCACCATGGTAGTGGCATTAAAATCGATCTTATGTTCCAAAAGAGAACTCCGCATTCTGTTGAAGAATTCAGACGCAGAGCTCGCGTGGAAATCTTGCGTGGACTTCAGGCCTGGGTGGCGGCACCTGAGGACGTAATCATTGCAAAGCTTCGCTTCTACCGTGAAGGGGAATCAGCGAAGCATTTGACCGATATTCGCGGCATCCTGGCAAACACCCAAGTCGACCGCGAATACTTATCAAAATGGGTTAAGACCCTGGACCTCGAAAAATATTTTGCGAAGATATAGAGACCTGTCACACCCATTGGCCAAGGTCTGCTGCGCCCAAATTTTACTTGTTTAATTTGGCTTTCATCTTGTCGGCTAGCTCATTGAGCTTCACGGCAAGATCTTGCAACTCGTCGCCGTCACGGAGCAAAAGTTTCGAGGGGACGCGCTCCTCGAGGAGCTCATCCACGAAACGGTGGATTGAAACCAGGGGACCATAGATTTTGTGAGTGTAGTGGACAGCCACGTAAAACGTTGTGCCAACAAAAAGGAGCACAAGGGATCCGATCATAATCATGGGAGTCGATAGTTTGCCCAAGGTCAATGACGCGTCGCCACCGGAGAGCTGGAAATAGGTTTTTACCGCAGCAAACACATCGGAAAGAATCCAGTAGACCAGTCCACCGATCAACAGCGAAAAGATCACGTTAACCACAATAAACATGAAGCCAAGCTTGATCTGGAAATAGGGTTCCACCAGCTTTGAGCGCACGCCGCCGCGACGACCCTTGATACTTGCCATGCTGATGTCACTCCCCGTTTGGTTTTCCTGCTATAAATTCTAGCAAGCCACGGCCTGATTGAAAATCTTTTTTATAATCAAATGTTAGAAGCAAAAAGACGTTACTTTACGCGAGGCAGCATGCCCAAGAATACAGCAACCGCAGGAGCCGCCGTGCGCGCTCGCAAGACCCAGGGACCAAGCCGAACAGGCTTAAAGCCCGAAGCCTTGGCAGCCGCTTCTTCCCGCGCAGAAAAGCCCTTTTCACCACCAATGAGAGCCACGATCCCGCCGCGATCACCTTTTACGCTAGCTTGAATGCCAATGAGATCTTCGTCAGCCTCGGGAAGCATGATCCATTTATGCTCAAACGTAGAGACCGCACCGAGCGCATCACTCAAACTATCAAAAGCGTCCACTGCGACTGACCACGGTCTTTTGGATTGCTTTAAAGCTGATTGAACGAGCCTTTGCCAACGCTCCGAGGCGCTATCAGCCACTCTGAACTTTGGTGTATCTTCTTGGCGGTATATCAAAATCCTATCGACACCAAGCTCCACCAGAGGAGCAATCAAATCATCCACGTCTCCTGGCTTTAGCGCTCCAATTAAAACCGCTCTGGTCCACGAATCTCTGGGGTGACAAAATTCTTGGACCTCCGTGACAGAAACTTTTGACTTAGAGTCGATTTGTAGCCGCCCGACTCCCGTGACTCCCTGGCCGTCCATCACCTCAACGGTTTCGCCATCTGGAAGGCGAAGGACTTTCAGCGCATGCGTCACCTCCTCATCATCCAAGATCCAGTGACCTTGAGATAACTTTTTTGCAAAGAATCGATACGTGTGCGCCAAAGTAAAACCTACCTCGCTACTTCGTAAACGTCAGACAAGCCCAACCCTCAAGATCAGATTTATCGACCAGCTTCATGCCCTCAGCCTTTGCCAGACGTGTCATCTCCACTTCGTCTTCCACAAGAACGCCGGAGAGAATTAAAAGCCCATCTTTGCGCGTAATCTTTGCGAGCTCGGGAATGATCTTTTGCAGGACCACAAACAAGATGTTGGCAATGACCACATCAAACGGCGGCTGAAACTCAGGCCTGCCAGAAACTCCCGCCACAGGAGAACTTCCCTGCCACAGAGGAAGATTTAAATGATTAAGCTTGGCGTTATTTTCCGCTGATGTCACAGCGTCAGGATCGATGTCACTTCCGGCTACAGATTTAAAACCTAACTTCATCGCGCCTAGGGCCAATATTCCGGTGCCTGTGCCCACATCCATCAGTCGCCAGTCCTTAAACGGAGCTCCGTTTTTTGCCAAGGCTTCCAAGCGGCGAAGAACGACCTGGGTCGTCGCGTGTTGGCCCGTGCCAAAAGCCATGCCTGGCTCAACCACCAAAGGAATTTTGTTTTTGGGAATATTTTGGCTATCCCACGGCGGATAAATATAAAATTTTTCTGTCTCGATAGGTTTAAAGCTTTCCTTCCAACCCTCAAGCCACTCACTTGTTTCCATGGAGTGAATAACCACATCAAGTCCTTCCGGAAAATCTCGCAAAACTTGACTGCGGAGATCTTCCAAAAGCTCTTTACTATATTTGTAAACTGAAACCGGAAGCAGATCGCCTCCGAGCTCTTCATAAAAATCCCTTGTCGAAGGGCCTGTATATTCGTTGTCAATATCAAGGCCGTCCATCACACCTTCGACAAACTCGTCAATTCCGTGAGCAGAGAGCCACTCCATCACCTTCGCCTTCGTCTGGCGCGCATGTCGATCCTTGGGATCAAAGGAGAGTCGAAGTTCAAAGGTTATTTGCGGGTAGGACATAGTTGCAAGCTTTCAGCAATTGGTGATTGCGGCATTGTGGTCAACGCATCAGGCCTAAAGGTCCGATGGGGGACGCCATAAATTCTGATGACGACAGATAGCTTGTTTTTGTGGACATGTCATCCATGCTCATACGAACTTTCTGAGCAGCGTCCATTTGACCAGCTCCGGTGAGTGCTTCGGTGTAAAGATTTGCTAACCCTGACCACTGCGGGTGTTTGTTGTAAATCGGCATCATGGCGGCGGCGATCTCCTTATACTGATCACGACCACCACCAGATGATTTCACCTTGGCCAACCTAAATTCTGCAATCACCACGTCAATCCAGTCTGCATTGGTCTTATTTTTAAATGTTTGCAGATTTACCGCCGTGCGCGCGGCTTCTTTCAGATTTCCAGCCCTGACGTAGGCCACTAGAAGTCCAGCCCAAGATTGCCAGGTATTACGGAACTTAACGGCCGACTGAAACGCGGCGATCGCATCCGGAAGTCGCTCACGACTGCGCATCTCGAGAAGGATTGAACCCAAAAGGTGACTGCTCACACCGTCAAGACCATCTTTAGACCTGACAGTCAAAAGTCTGTCTGCTGCACCTGCAGAATCACCTGTTAGCATCAAAGATCGGGCAGCTATTACAAATAAATCGCGGCGTAGGTTAGGATCCATTGGAAGCTTGAGTGACTCGCTCGCCAAAGGACCTGCAACTGCACTCACCTGCCTTCCAAGACCCAATGTCAGCCCCATATTGGCAATTGGAATGAAAGCCAAAGGGTCACTCTTAAATGATCCTGGGTGTTTCTGGATGGTCTCACCAATCTGAGTTGAAAATCCGCGTGCCTGATCACTACTTCGAATGCCAACAGAAGCTGAAGCAAAACGCGTCGAAAGATCGAGAGCGCGCCAACGAGAAACATCGGACGACGTCGTGGAAACGTTTTTAGCCATACCCACTAAAACTGCCAGCTCATCGCGTCTATTCTCGCGAAGAACCTGCTTAAACCTCGCATCAAAAATCATGCGTCTAAAACTGTAGTCTCCCTGAAGCATACCCATCACGTCTTGAAAGAGCTTTGTTGACGGACTGCCTTCCATCGCAGTGGCTGATGCAAATTTTAAAACTGCCTGCTCACGTATCGTCAAAGACTTCAGGGCCACGGGTGATAGTTTTGCAATTGGCCGTAAGACTGACTTTGATCCGCGATTGGCAAGTAGCCATGCTTTCAAACTACAATCAGAGTTTGCACCCCAGACCTGACATTTACCGCGCAGATGCGAATCGACCTGCGGCCAAAGCCCCGCTGCAACAGCCATGTACAGAGGATCAATAGGACCAAATCCAGGGACACCGCTTGTGCTAGCAGTCATTGGTCGCGCAGCAATTTCCCTGTCCATGTGACGTTCAAACTTTTTTGCACGCTTAGTCCAGACAGGAACATAGTCAGCCAAACTAATTCCTAAGTATTGTTCCGCTATACTTTGGGACTTTTTGCGAAACTGTCCTACATAGTTCCAAGCTAGAATGAAGGAGCCCATCACAACGCTGGTAAATAGAAAAAACCTGAGCACAGGATTCATGGCAACGGTGCCTTGAACAACTGTCTGCCTGTTACGAAAAAACGTAGAAATTTCTTCAGCCTGCTGATTGGGATCAAAAGGCTTATCGGGCTGCATGTTAGGAGGCACGATCCCCTGGCCTAGCTGCTGGTTCGGGGCACTTTGAGGAAGCTGAACGCCAGGTGCCATGCCAGGCCTAAGGACCTGAAGATTTTTGGCTGAGCCTTCAGATAGCTCCAAACTTTCGCCTGGAGTACTAGGTAGCGTTGTTTTTTGACTGTTTTGACTCAAAGAGTTGCCCCCGTTTACCTAGGTGAGGTATCGGTAGGTGGGGTCCTCTATGGATCCCTTTCGCCGGGCTTCGTCATAACCAACTAAAATAATTATACTTATTTACAACCGTTGATCTTTGTCAGGTGTTTTCTAGAGGATCCCCCATCCGAGTCTAGATCTATCCCTGGGGATTTGTTAAATCCCCGATGAATTGATTGCCGTAATTTACCTGGAGGGTCACTGCGCCATGGCGATTTTAGAGTTTCGCGGAGAGACGTGGACAAATCCAAAAGAAATAAAGTCCGTACTTTCGAAGTATGGAATTCCTTACGAATGTTGGGGCACGCATAGTCTTACAGACTCATCGGCAGATGGAGTTTTAAAGTCATATAGCCACGATATCGGTCGTCTTAAGGTAGAGCGCGACTATGTGACTGAAGACGTCATCGCTCTTGATCCCACAACTCCAAATCTCGATGTGCTGCTTGCCAAGTTTTCAGATGAGCACCACCACACTGACGATGAAGTGAGATTTACCGTGGCTGGTGAAGGTGTTTTTGAGATCAACGTCACGGCTGAAGAACGTGTGAAATTTACGGCTGAGCCCGGAGATCTCATCGTTGTTCCTGCGTGGCGTCGTCATTTGTTTTATCTAACGGCGAAAAAAACCATTCGCTGCATTCGACTTTTCAAAGACAAAAGCGGATGGGAGGCTCATTACCCATATGCTCAAGAAGGAAGCTCCGAAAGGACGCTGCATTTTGCTTAATCAGATGCCGTGAAAGCCGCGCTGGGAAAGAGTTCCCGGCGCGCTTTTTATTTGTGCAAAAGAGCAGAAAAATTTTTTTACGAGACACTTGACAAGCAAACTTTGATATCGAACAATGGCTCTCCATTTCAAGCACCCGTCTCTGTGATTCCCGTGAGAATTTAAGCGAGGGCTCTGTCTAGAATCTGTGGATTTGCAAACAGCTTATCCACGGGTTACCAACATATTGTCCACAGCTTATCCCCAACCCTTAGGAACGCGTAAGTCATGGCAAATTCTGGAAAAAATAATGCAAGTCACGAGCTGCGGGACGAAATTCACAATCAATCGTTACACAAAAGCTTTTTACACCGTGAGTTCCTAACTTGGCTCTGGTACTTCGCTGAAACCAGTGAGGGTCGTTTTGACATCGTCACTAAAAAAGGGCCGAAAAAATCTGCACAGATTTGGATGGATGACCGTATCGTGCTGACAGCAAAAACGGGCAGAGCTCACGAGCACATCATCAAGGGCGGAGTACCCAGTACAAGTGATGAGGCGGCTGTTGCGTTAGAATCCGGCAAATCCGTAAAAGAAATGCGCATTGCCGTGGAAATCGAAGACTGCGGGCTATTTCAGGCGACCTTAGGCGGTGACGACATCACACCAAAAGGACTCGTACTGCCGGAGCCTAATCCAAATGTCGAAAACTCAGTCCTTGATCAGCGTATTGACGCCGTAGATCTGTTTTCAGTGGCCATCGACACCTTGTTCTTGAAATTTATGGATGAACGAACCGACAAGCTATGGGACACTAGTCGTATGAACTCCATCAGAAATTGGATTAAGACGAGGCGCCATGAGCCAAAGACGATTCACTGATTTTCTCAAAGATCAAAGCCGCTGGCCTGAGTGGGCGCAGCGGCTTTTTCATTACATATCGATCTACAGTCAAGACGTGAGGCGTAGTGACCTTCCCAAACAGGCCTCAGCCATGGCCTACGTCACTCTCTTTTCTCTCGTGCCAAGCCTGGCAGCCATCTTCACAGTCATTGGTTTGTTTCTTCCAATTATGGGAGAGCATAGCTCCATCATGGAGTACGCGCGCCAATTTTTACTCAAATATCTTGCCACGGGCAGTGGCGAGGACGTGGTCAGCTATCTTGAAAAATTCTTGGCAGGGTTAAATTTAAAACGTATCGGTATGTCGGCATTTGTGGGGCTTATCGTCACGTTAATTATTCTTCTGCGCCAGATAGAGGACGCACTTAACGCCATCTGGATGGTCCACACATCAAGGCCCATGATCACAAGGTTTGTTTCGTTTTGGCTTTTCTTGACCCTTGGGATGTTCTCAATAAGTGTACTCGTCGGCTTAACGACCAGTTACTCAGTGACAGCGTTTATCACTCAAAAAACAATTCAAGCAGCAGGCAAGGCAGACAATATCCCTGTGCTTTCGATGGTGACCAGTTGGGCTTTTACATGTCTGGTCTTTTTTCTTGCTTACAAAATCATTCCAAACTGCGAAGTGCGTAATCACGCCGCCCGAGGTGGCGCTCTCCTTGGGGGAACAGTCTTCTACATCGTCAGCAAACTTTACGGCACTTATGTAACCAGCTTTGCTAGCTATAAGACCATCTACGGAACCCTGGCAGCTCTGCCGATATTTTTGCTCTGGATTTACATGTGTTGGTTGATTTTACTTGCTGGCGCTCTGTTAGCCTGGCGTTGGCAAAATGGTTGGCCTCCCATGAAAAAAGAAAAAACAATCGAGATGACAGAAAATCTTCTCGATGAACACCGCAATAGATCTATTCGCGGCATGCTTCCTGCTCTGATCATGATTGCCATCTATGAAAGATTTCGTCAGGGCAAAGGCCACGATGTCACTTCGTTAGTTGAAGAACTAAAGCTTCCCTACGCTTGGTGTTATGACGCCGTTAGTTTATTACGCGAGTTAGGATTAGTCGCCCCAGCCAAAGTCATCCAAGCAGACAAAACAGAGGCCGAGCACATTCTGCCAACACACCCGCCTGAGAAGATCTCCTTTAAAGACCTGACAAACATGACAGACGCACCCGTAAGCGAATGGCTTGAGACCTGGGAACCCTTATCCTCTGAATCACTTAAGTCATTTAAAAAAGTCGCCAAATCAACAGGCTTGGATTTCCACCGGGTTGATGCGATGACGTTTGCTTCGGTGGTGCTTTAATTCCCTTTGAGGTGATAATTGATTCGAGATACTCAGGTTGCCAAGGCTTGCACAATCGTCAGATGAAACTGGCTTCCACCGCCTTGGTTGTTTTCAGCGTGGACATCCCCTCCGTGCAGCTTTGCCATGGCACGGGCCAAGGACAAGCCGATACCCACTCCGCCAGCAATCCTGTTACGGGCTGTGTCGACTCGAAAGAAGGGGTCGAAAATCTTTTCAAGAAGCTTTTGAGGAATGCCTTCACCTTGATCTGCAACAGTGAAGGTTAAGCCATCTTTGCCGTGTTTCTTGCAGGTGAGAGTCACCACACCGCGCTCCGGAGAGTGCTTGACGGCATTAGACAGCAAGTTACCGATAGCCAAAGACAGGTAATTTTCTGCGGCAAGAAACTTTGATGGCGCCGACGTACCGACAACCTTAACCTCAATCTGCTTCGTCTTACCAAGTTGTTCTGCCTTACCAGCTACGGTCTCAAGAAAGTCGTTAGTGACGACCATGGCCTTTGTGGTGGGAAGACCACCAGTTTCGGCGCGAGCAAGGAGGAGAAGATCCTCCACTGTCGCAGCCATATTCACCGACTCACGCTGAATGGTTTCCAGTGCCGAGCGGTATTCTTCAGGACTTCGATTTCGTCTAAGAGCCAGTTCTGTCTCACCACGAATGGCAGTTAGAGGCGTCCTGAGCTCGTGAGATACGTCACTATTAAACCTCTTTTGACGTTCAAAGGCATCTTCGAGGCGGCTTAGCATCAGGTTAAAGGTTGACGCGAGATCGTAAAGTTCATCGCGCACCTTAGGCACCTCAATCCTATGGGAAAGATCTGTTGCTGACAGTCGATCTGCAGCTCTGCGCATGCCGTCAACCGGAGCTAAGGACTTTCTAGCCATGATGTAGCCAGCTAAGATCGAAACCGCGAGAATGGCCGGTATCGCCAAAAAAAACACGTTACGAATCTCGCGCAGGGTAGACCAGGTGGCATCCAGAGGTGCTCCCACCTGGACCAGCGTGCCACTAAATATGCCTCCCACCATCACAGGCATCGTAAGCTGCCTGAGGGGTGGCTTATCTTGGCGATTCCAGGTTTCAAAGGTGTGAAGTCCCTGTTCGGCTCGCGCCATCGCCAGCTTGGTAATCGGTAGGGACACATCATCACGCGCAGATTTGCTGCGGACGTTTCCACTAAGATCCACAAGACGCGCATAGGCATTGACCTCGCGACCACTCAGAAAATTATCCAAAAACTGGTCAAGACCGACCGCTAGGTTTTCGGAAGATTTACTGGCACGCATGGACTCTGCAGACGCGAGAAGGGCTGCGTCTACGGACTTAAGCAAATCTCGTTTGACCAGGTTATACATACCAAACCCGACAAGCGGCAAAAGAACCGTCATCAAAATACAGTGGCCAAACGCTAGCCGAACACTGATAGGCAAGCGGGCCACGTACTTCGTGACAAAACGTCTTTTTATTCTTGTAAGGTCCAGGGACAACATATCAATGTCAAAGACACCTAATGGTTAAGTTGGTTGCTCCAGCATGTAGCCGTGACCACGAACTGTCTTAAGCATAGGGTTGTCAAAACCCTTGTCGATTTTTGAACGTAAATAACCAACATAAACGTCAACCACGTTGCTAGATGGCTCAAAGTCCATTTCCCAGACATGCTCGCTTAGCTCCGAGCGTGATACGACCTTGCCAGCATTGCGACCAAGGTACTCGATCAGAGCATATTCCTTACTGGTCAATTCAATCACTTGACCAGCTCGTGACACTTCCTTACGAGCAGGATCAATTTTCAAATGGCCCACCTCAATCACCGCACCCGCATAGTCGGTGGTTCTGCGGCGCATCAGCGAGCGGCAGCGCGCAAGAAGTTCATCTAAGCTAAAGGGCTTAGTCATGTAGTCATCAGCACCGCCATCAAGGCCTGTGATCTTATCTTTGACCTCGTCGCGGGCCGTTAGCATCAACACGGGAGACTTAACTCCAGCAGCGCGCATGGACTGCAGAGCAGATATGCCATCCTTACGCGGAAGCATCACATCAAGAATGACTAGATCATAGGGGTTTTCCGTGGCAAGCCACTCACCCTCAATTCCGTCATGGGCTAAATCAACCGCGTAGCTTTCCTCACGCAAAGCGCGCTGAAGCAGATTTGCGATCACCATGTCATCTTCGACAACTAAAATCCTCATTTCAAAACTCCTTCCTTGAAACCGTGTGCTTGGGGTTTACAAGTCACGACCAAGGGAAAAAAGGCCATGACTTACGTATAGTTCAGCACAATCAAGATGAGAAGCTTATTAGTAAGGCACTTTAAACATAAAATGGAGAGAAAGCTGACCTCAGTCGGGTCGGTAAGATTCGACAAATTCCCCGTAAATTTGGAAACTTGCGGTGCCATACTGGTGAGTTTGACTGGTCACACGCAGAGTCCCCTCAACCATCACCGGGCCGAAAAGAGTCTTCGCCGGGCCTGCCACCATGCGCACATACACCATCTGATTGGACGGAGGAGGGGGGGCATGAATGCATGCCTGAGGGTTGGGCACCAACAAAAACTCGGTCACGTCCGCCCGATTGTCTTCTAAGGGAACCATAAACCCAGGAGATCGGATCTTCTGGCCATCCAATACCTGCAGGTCTGGTGGCATATTCGAAGTAGCCGGATCGTACTGACGGTACATCCCCCAGTCGACGACCTTTAAGCCGGTGGTTCCCCTTTTGCTGCCAACCGACACACCGTAGATAATGACAGCGACCACAGGGAGCGCAAACAATAAACCAAGAATGATCTTACGCGACATGGGCATGGCCGAAGGATCTTTTAGTAAATCCTTACTTGAGGCATCATTCACGGCGCGCATCCTTCCATCACTTAACTCTTAAAACCGAGTGCCTAGACCATCATGCATGGCAGACCGGTAGGCATTGATAGACGCTAGCACACCTGCCACGCAACCGACAATCACCATAGCGAAAGCAAACCAAAAATCTTCGGTCGAAAAACGAACGAGTCCAACTGCAACTGAAAACTTTCGTTCGATCCAAGGGGCAAGCATTGCTAGTCCTGCGTACATAAGCCCGGCACCGCAAAAGATACCTGCCAGCACAAGAAATACTGCCTCTCCTGCAAGCATGGAAAAAATAGTCAGAGGACTTGCCCCCACAGCACGCAGAATCATCATCTCACGCCTACGATAGCCACTAGCGATATAAAGCGAAACAAAGAGACCAAGTATTCCGGCGATCACCACGCAAAAGCTTACAATTGAAAGGGCCGTCTCAAAAATAGAGAGGTTTTTCCACAGTTCTGCCATGGCCATGCCGGGTAGGATAGCAAGGAGCGCATCACCCTCCCAAGTATTGAGTTTTCGCTGAAGGTTGAGAGACTCCATGCGATTTTTGGCACCAAGAAAAAATCCACTCACCGCTGTTACTTTTAGTTTGCCTCTATCCATCTCAAAACTTGAGTCTGCATGTTTATGATCGTCATCATGACTGTCATCGTGACTATCGCCATGATCGTCAGCATGGTCATGGTGTTCGTGACCCTTCAGATCTTTCTTTTCTTTTGTGGCGACAGGATGCTCGTCTTCATGATCATGGGGAGATTCCGCGATAAGCTCTCTATGTATTTCTGCCATTCCAACAAGTGAGACAAAAACCGATCGATCAAGTGGCGTACCTGTTGGTTCCAAAACACCGACCACAGAAAACGGATGGTCTTCGTGCTTTTCAAATCCATCCCCGTCCTCAGTATGACCATGGCTAAGCACAATTTTTGTACCCAAGGTGAGGCCCAAAGACCGAGCAACATCAGAGCCAATCGTGGCTTCATCGTCTTTTTGAAAGGCCTGACCTGCCGCAAACCTTATGGCATTGCCATCACGATACTTGTATCGCTCAAAAAGCTCGGCTGTGGTCCCAACAACAGGAAACCCCTTAAAGCCATCACCCATACTAAAAGGAACGACCCAATCAACCTCGGGCTGGTTTTTTGCAAACTCTACGGCCTTCATCGATACGCTGTGCGTGGGCGAGCCCACATGGAAAACCGAGTAAAGAAGAAGTGACAGTGTGCCCGACCTGGGTCCCACAATTAGATCAACGCGACTAATAGCGCCGCTAAAAGCGTCGCGGGTAGCCTCTTTGGTTCTGCCCACCCCAACAAAAAGCGCCACACTCAAAGAAATGGAAACAATGGTCAACACAGTGGCGACACGACGATGCCACAAAGACTTTAACGCCAAAGAGAAGATACCACTCATACGGCACCCCCTTCGCGGAATGACGCACGGTTAATTTCAACTAAAGAAAGACTACGGTCAAAGGCTGATGCCAAAGACCTATCATGACTCACAAACAAAACCGCGCTTGAACTAGCCTTAACATGAGTGCGCAAGGTGTCGAGAAAACTTTGTCTGGCATCAGCATCAAGTGCTGACGTGGGCTCATCGGCTATAATCAGCCCGGGACTGCCGATCAAGGCACGGGCCACCGCAACACGCTGCTGCTGTCCAATACTCAGTTCAGTGACCGCAGTTTCAAGATAAGGGCCAAGACCAAGCTGATTGAGTAGATGTTTTGCCTCTTCTTTGGCAGAGGAAAAGCCTTTTGATACCTGTCGCCCGAATTTGATCGGAAGCACCACGTTTTCGATCACATCAAGGTAAGGGACCAGATTAAAAACCTGAAAAATGAAACCAATATCTCGAGCTCTAAATTTATCGCGCTCTGACTGACTCATTGCACTGAGCTTACTGCCGAGCACCTCTACGGAGCCCGACTGCGGCGCATACAGCCCGCCAATAAGAGCAAGTAAGGTTGATTTTCCAGATCCACTCGGACCATGGAGAAAAACGCGCTCACCAGAGGCAATATCTAGCTTTGAGACTTGAACCACGTCCGGAAGACTAGCTCGGTATCGAAAAGATACTTGAGCCAAAGAGACAGCTGACATTAATTGCATACCCTCGCGTCAAAGTTACTTCAGACCGCGAGGACGCGTTTATGCCGCAAATTCATCATCAAGCGGTACAGTTACCAACCCTAGAGATGTAAATCGTCCTCGCACGTCCAGCATTCTATCAAGACACTGCAAGCCGACGCGATATGTATTTTCAATGCCCAAATGACTTTCGACCCACATCACTTCAAATGGAATTCGCGCTCCGCCGATTTCTAAAATTAGAGTATCGCGATTTTGAAAGCTGCCAACCAGGACACAACCAAATCCATGATGACTCACATCAACACCACGAAACTCGAAGCGCATGCCACTTGCAGAATGGACGCCGTGCCCTTTGCAGTGAGGAGTTACTCCGTAGCGCGGCGCATGATCGAGTCGTCGTTGTCTTCTTGTCATCCCAACCTCCAACCTAGAAGTCTTCGGCAAGGACTCGATAAAACTTTAGTTTTCAGGCTTTTTTTTCACAATACCAAGGGGCAGATAAGCCAATGAAACTACAGTCGAAATATTGGCGCAACGGTCATGAGCTTGACGGACCATGACTTCAACACGCCAAAGTTCCGCCACCCCATTCGGCAAAAAGAATCCGGAAAATGGTAAAGAAATTGCCGGTCGGAAACTTTGGCACGGCATTTGCTTCTCTCCCTTTGAATCAATGTCATCGCCATTTAATCGACACTTGAACCAAGGATGGTCCAAATGAAGTGGAGTACCCAGCTCGCGTTAGGTTTATTCCTTTGCGCCGTCGCGCTAACGGGGACCATCGCAGCAAAAACACCAAGTGTAAGCCCTAGCTTTGCGCAGATGATCATCGCTTTCGCCGGTGAAAGGCCGTTTAACTATGAATGGGTCAAGGCAGACAACGCATTGGTATTGCGCTTTCCTAGTAGCGCACCATCTGAGCTTGAAGCCCTCAATGACTATGACGAAAGACTAGTCCGACGCGTTCTGGTTAAAGATCTTGGGCCTCAGGGTAGTGAAGTCCGACTTGTACTTCGCGACAAGGATGTGCGAGCGGTCGTCAGTACATTCAAAGAACCATTTCGGGTCGCCATCGATCTCTTTGATAAATCCTATGCGGAGCACCAAGACCCAGAAACTGGGCTTCCGGTCGCTGCTACATCTCAAGGTGCCGGGCATGGCAAAGAAGCTGCCGAGCACAAGCTGACGCAGAATCCACCGTCAACGGTCCCGTCCAACTCAAAACAGCAAGAGTCTGTAGGGACTCCGAAACGTAAACTCATGCAAGCTGAGGCCCCCGAGCTAACGTCTCCCAATGAATTAAAGGCCCTAATCAGTAAGATACCTCCGGGCACAGGAAAAGCTTGGGGCACGTATCCTCCATATATTTACCGCATGCAGCTTGCACCGTACGAAGGCCGAGAAGCACCGGCAGCTGAGATATCACATTTACAAGCAAAGGCCATGACGACCTCTTCGGCAATGGCTGACTATGCCTCAAAACTTTACGACTTTGGCCACGAGGGCCGCGCATTGGCGGCCTATCAGCAGGTTCTTCAGAAGGAACCTGAGGTTTTTGAAAAAGACGCAATTCATCTGTGGAAATTTGCTGAGACTCACCTCGGCCAAGGCAATATCACTTTGGCAGACGGTTACTACCAAACACTCATTGAAAAACACCCAGACCATATGATGGCCCGATTTGCGCGCCTTAGAAAGCTCGATACTCAAGCGATCAAGGCACTCCAGGCTGGACAACCATCTCACCTGGCTACGTTATCGGAAAAAGCCGGAAGCATCGCTGCGCGCGATAGTGCAGAACTCATGGCGCTCATCGCGATCAGATCAAGCTGGTGGAATGATGCTGGCATCGATCAAAGCTCACGAAAAGCTCTACCCGTCTGCCCCGAAGAAACTCAGGTTCTCTTAACTAAGATTCTGCCGAAGGTAGAAAATCCGCGCACGGCGTATGTCGCGTCGGCCCTAATTGCTCAGAAGGTTACAAGCTCAGAAACATCCTGGCAAAACGATTATGCCACATGGCTATCCGGGTTTTTCAAACGCTATAAGGGATCCGATGTTGAGCAGCAGCGAGATGCGCTCTCTATGGCGGCAAAGACACGAATTTCTAAGCAATTTGCAGATCTATTTGCGGCCAACCAGTATGTAGAGGTTGTGACGCTCTATTCTGAGCTGCCATCTGAAATGAAATCCATCGCAAAAGATCCTGTCGTCTCGTGGCAGATCGGAGAAAGCTACAGAAGCCTTGGCCAGCAAGATAAAGCCATCGACTTTTACAAGAAGGCTTCTTCGACTAACGTCACCGTTGATCGATTCAAATCAGGTTTCTGGCTAGGCGCATTAGCAAGCAAGCGAGCTAGCGAACTGAGGTCAACCGCAGGCAATCAGGCCGCAATTAGACAGATGGACTCCGAGAGCAAGAAAGCCGACAGCGTTATGGACGAAACCTGGTCCAAACTCAAAAGTGACGAGAAGGCTCTGATCATGACCGCTCTGAGCAATCCATTGCAAGACGTGGTCGCATCAGATGCCAAGTTGAGAACGCCGCCAAGAATTATCCTTGAGCAGTACAAGACGGCTCTAAACAAAAACTCTCCTAAGCTTAACGCGACAAACGGTACTGCCTCTACCGACTGGCTAGGTAATTTCAGCCCATCAGCATCAACTGTTCGCCTACTTGATGATCTTGGCAGGAAATTTGCAGACCTAGGAATGACCGCAGAGCGCAGACAGTCGATGGAATTAATGAAATTTCTAAAACCAAGCCAGTTCGAACAGGACAAAGAGGCCGCCAAAATGTGGGAATCCGAACTGACAAAACTTGCAGAAGAGTACCGTAAGGCAGACGAATTCCTGGAGGCGGGCGAGATCTACACGCTAGTCGGCGACTCTACGACTCAGACAGAAAAACGCGCTGAGTCTCTCTACAAAGGTGGTTTGTTACTTTTCCGAGCCGGCAAAAAGCAGGAAGCGATTAGCGCCTTGGAAAAAGCAAAAAGTGATTCTTCAAATCTATTTTACTCAAAATTGGCATCGGAAAGACTCAACCAAATCGACACGAAATAAATCTTAGGCTCAATCACACTCGACGAAGGAGATGAACCATGACCATGAATCGCCCAATGAACGCAGCACAGGCAGTTCCAAATCCTGTTAGCCGTGAGGACTATGTCTCCTACGCGCAACAAGCGACTGCTAATGCTAGTAGCCGTCCAGCTGCCGCGAAGTACTTTCTCGCAGCCGACGACAAAATGCTGCGTATTCAAGATGTCATTGAGCAGATTGCCAACGCTAACGTTCCTGTCCTCGTAACCGGAGAAAGTGGCGCGGGTAAGGAAATCATCGCTAAGGCTATTCATAATGCGTCAAATCGTCGTGATAAGACCTTTGTAGCCATCAACTGCGCAGCCCTTCCTCCATCACTTCTTGAAGCGGAACTCTTCGGATATGAAAAAGGAGCATTCACCGGTGCTCACCAGCGTCATGCAGGAAAGTTTGAGCAAGCCCAAGGTGGAACACTACTCCTTGACGAAGTTACGGAAATGGAACCAGCCCTTCAAGCTAAGCTTCTTCGTGTCCTACAGGAGCGTGAAATTGAAAGACTAGGCGGAAGCGGTCCAATCCCAGTTGACGTCCGTATTATCGCTACAACCAACAGAAATCTTGCCACCGCCGTCGAAAATGGCCAGTTCCGCCAAGATCTCTACTACCGTCTCCACGTCATCAATATCGAAGTCCCAGCTCTCCGCGACCGCCCACGCGATATTGAGCTTCTCGCAAACCATTTCTTGGCTCTATATAGTGATCAATTCAACAAGGCTCTTCTGAGTTTTGCCCCTGACGCTATTAACAAACTAATGACCTACCGCTGGCCAGGCAACGTTCGCGAACTAAATAACGTGATTCAAAGAACTGCACTGCTTGCCAACGCGCAAATTATCACGGCGCGTGACATCCCTGTAGAACTTGGCCAGGAAATCAGCGCCGACAACTGGATTGCAGCACTCCCCATCGGCAAATCCCTGGCAGAGGTAGAGACACAGTTCATTCTTGAAACCCTTAAGTTCCATGACGGCAACCGCACCCATGCAGCGCGGACGTTAGATATTTCACTTCGCACCTTGCGAAATAAAATTAATGAGTTTACCGCGCTTGGACTTCACGTGACGGCAGCCAACGGAGGCAAGTGATGAGTAGCATCATCGGCGGACTTTTCAATTTCAGCGACCGTCTTCAGATCGAATCTCTGAATCAGAGAAATCGTCGGTCTGAGGTCATCTCATCCAACATCGCCAATGCCGAAACTCCTGGCTACCGCGCATTTGGTTACGATTTTGAAAAGCAGCTGCAAGATCTTGCGAAGATGAACGAGCCGATTGCAGTGAAAGTTTCTGATCCACGCCACATGCGTAACAACTTCACTCAAACCGATGGCACAATCAAGCCAGACGTTTACGTGCGGCCGACGGAATCTGTAGATGAGGACGGCAACACAGTGGATATGGACACTGAAATGGCTCAGCTTGCACAGAACCAGATCCTATTTAAAACTGCAGTTGAAACACTGAATCGTAAAATTGGTACACTTCGATACGCCATCAATGGAGGTCGCTGATTATGGGATTTTTTAAGTCCATGTCCATCAGTAGTTCCGGGCTGAGTGCTCAGCGTCTAAGGATGAATACGCTAAGCGCAAACCTCGCAAACGCCAACACAACAAGAACAGACGAAGGTGGGCCATATCGTCGCCGCGACGTCGTCTTCACGGCAAATCCCACAGGATCGCCGTTTGAGGATTTTCTCAATGGCACCCACGGAGCCCAGCTGAGCGAGGTCAAAGTCGCCGATATCCACCAGGACACAAAAGAACCTCGTCGTGTTTATGATCCAACCCATGCGGACGCCGACTCTGATGGTTATGTTGAAATGCCTAACATTCAAGTCATGACTGAAATGGTGAACATGATCACGGCAACGAGAGCATATGAAGCCAATGCGACGGCAATCAATGAGGCAAAACAAATGGCGGTTAAATCTTTGGAAATTGGTCGCTAAGACTACCTAGTTTGCTGGTTATTTAACAGATTCATAAGGAGATTTCACCATGGCTATTTCTACTGCAAAAAGCGCAGCTCAGGAAGTTTTGGCACAAATCCGTGAAATTCAGTCTGAGAGTCGCAAGCCTGCAAACGTCACCGTTGGTGACAGCAAGCAGTCGGGCACCTCCTTTATGGACCATTTGAAGTCTGGATTTGAAGAAGTTAATGGAATGCAGAAGAAGGCTGACGCCATGGCCATGCAAGTTGCCTCCGGTAAAAGCGAAAATCTTCATGAAACGATGATTGCTACAACGCAAGCAGAGATTAGCTTTAACCTGATGGTACAACTCAGAAACCGCGCCCTTGAGGCCTATCAAGAAGTTATGCGAATGCCGGTTTAATAGCGCCCTAACCTGAATAGATGCCACGAAAGCGGGAGTAACGAGTGAATAACATCGGCGAATTTTTTAGAAAATTGGGAACCCAGATTCAAACGTTCTGGTCTTCTCTGAGCCTCACACGAAAAATTACGATTGCAGGTGCTATGGCACTTGTACTGGCAGCTGTTTCGAGCGTTTTCTTCATGCAAAATGGCAGTAAATACGAATATATTTTCACAGATATTTCAAATGAAGACACCCAAGCTATTTTGTCGGAGCTCCGCCGACTAAATGTGGCGGATTATGAACTTGATTCTAAGGGCATCAAAGTGCCCACCGAGAAAGCTGCTCAACTGCGCATGCAGCTTGCCCAGGAAGGTTTACCCGCCAACGGCGTAGTTGGCTGGGAAAAGTTTGACTCACAAGACTTCACTCGAACGGAGTTTGAACAGAATATTCACCGACTACGCGCAGTCCAAGGAGAGCTATCTAGAACAATCACCTCAATTGACGGCATCTCATCGGCACGCGTTCATATTGTGACACCAAAGCAAAGTCTATTTGTGGAAGATCAAAAGGAACCTACGGCAGCTATCTACCTGAAGACAAAGCGCGGCGTCACACTCAATGACCGCCAGATTAAGGGCATCCAACACCTTATCTGCCGCTCTGTTGAAGGCTTGAAGCCAAACAACGTAACGATCATTGACCAAGAAGGTCAGATGCTAACTAAAATCGAGAGCGAAGAGTTTGCATCCAAGATGACCAAGGAAATGCAGACATATAAACAGTCGGTCGAAAAAGATCTTGAAGCTAAGATTCGTACATTGGTCGGACGTGTCGCCGGGCAAGAGCGTGTAGAGGCCAAGGTGGACGTGACAGTAGACTTCACACAAGAAGAGCAAACCATCAGCGAGGTTGACCCGGAGAAGGTTGCTGTTGTGTCGAAAAATACGCAGGGCTCCTCCATGGAAGGATCTGGCCTCAATCCAACCGGCATCCCGGGTAGCAAATCAAATATCCCTGGGGAGCAGGAACAGGTCGCTGCGAACTCATCCAGAGCCCAAAACAAACAGGAAAGCGAACTGATTAACTACGATGTCTCCAAAACCGTTGCTAAAAAGACGATGCCTGTAGGCAACATCAAGCGCATCAGTGCGGCAGTTTTGGTAGACGGAAAACAAGACGTCCCTCTGGACGGCGCCAAGCCGGTGTTTGAGGCACGGTCCCCAGAAGAAATGAAACAGATCGAAGAAATCGTCCGCAAAGCCATTGGATTTCAGCAGGGTCGTGACGAAGTTACCGTCACCAACATGATGTTCCAGATTGATCCCGTTCAAGCCATGGCGATCAACGACACCAAGTCTGAAAATCAAGCCTACCTTACAGCTATCGCTGGATCAGCGGCCGCGGGTATCGCCATCGTGATGTTCTTCATGTTCATAGTTAGACCGTACTTTAGATGGCTATCGTATGACCCCGAGCGTCGTGCCGATGAAACCTTGGCGGAGGAGTACCGCACAGACTTAGATGCTACAACATCGAATAACATTCAGGTGAAAGAAGATGTCCCGTTTGAAAAACTGACTCCTCGTGAGCAAATAATGTACCTGGCTAAGCACGAGCCCAAGCGCACCACCGAGGCTATTCGCATGATGCTTAATCCGCATCAGAGCGCTAGCTAATGTGAGGTAAGCATATATGGCAATCCACACCGATGGTCAGAAAAAACAAGGACGCCTTCTCAAAAAAGATACCAAGATTTTGTCTTCGGTGCAGATGGTCGAGTTTAGTTTTGAGCAGATTGCTACTAATCCATTAGTAAGCTTTGATAACGCACGGGGTTCCATCATTCATTCCCGTTATCACGAGCCAGGGCAGTTGAAACAAGTTGTTCGCGAGCACGATGCGTTAAATAAAACCGTGCAGGACGTCCACAAGCCTCAGCTGGGCGTGATTTTTCCTGCTGACTTTACGCAAGATTGGCATAATGAAAGAGTTAACAGTAAACGTCGGGCGCTTGGCATTGACGATGATGATGACGACATTGACATACTCAGCCAGGCCCGCATGCGTGGCCGAGGCCAAGAGGCAAGCTCACACCATGTTGAAGTAGGTGATGATAATTCTGATGAGGAATTATTCAGCGAACCTATGATTCAAGCTCATGCGAGCTCGCCTGACATTATAAGATCTCAGGACGCAGACGGCCGCGTAAAAACCTTGAACGAAGGAGATATGGCAACGGCTATAAGCAAAGCATTTGCTCCTCCAAGCTCCTCGCAGGCAGAGAACGCGGCTACGGCTCAGGAAAAGTCTTTTGAGCCTCTCCCCACAGAAAATACGGCCTCCGCAGCAATCGAGGATAAAGCCATTGAAACCTGGAAGTCCAAGCAACAGATCGCCAAGCAAAACGAGCAGCTCTTAGAGGAGCTGAGAACCCAGGCGAGAGCTGAAGGCTATCAGGCAGGATTTCGTGAAGGAGAGGAAAAGGGCCTTTTGTCAGGCCAGAAAAATGCAGCTCAAGTTTTCAGCAAAGTTTCAGAAATTTTAAACGAATTTTCTGGTCTGAAAGAGTTGATTCTCAACAATGTCCAAAAGAATTTCTACGAACTTAGCCAAGCTATTGGTGAAGCCCTTTTAGGTCGCGAGTTCAGCATTAAACCTGAGGCTTACGCCACCATGATTCAGAGGGTGATTAAAGACACGATTGCGCCCAATGACTTCAAAGTGCGTATGCATCCTGAGACATGGCAAAAGGTGCACAACCTTAATTTGCCAGATTTGGAGTCCAATCTCGTGAAAGACCAGTCGATACCGATTGGGGACTTTCGTGTTGAAAGCAATCTAACCGTGGTCGACGTAACAGCAAAAAAGCTTGTGACACAGCTTCTTGAGAAGACCGATATCAATCTTTTTGACGAGAAAAAGGTCAGCTAATCGGGGAGCAGGGATACCATGACCTACGGTACACAGATCAAAAACTTTGATCGCACTAAATTAAAGGGTGCAATGAGCTCGATCGATTGGGATCCCCAAGGACGCGTCTGTGACATTGTCGGCACTGTGATTGAAGCTATCCTCCCCGGCACGCCTATCGGTAGTATTGTTTCGATTGCTGGCCCTGTTCCGGGCGGACAGATCCTTGCAGAAGTTGCCGGATTTAAAAATGATCGCGCACAGCTGATACCTTATTCATCAGTCCAGGGTGTCGCTCCTGGAAGCCCCGTAAAGGGCATGAAAATCCTAAATCATATCGACGTGGGTGATCATCTTCTCGGACGAGTTATTGATCCGATGATGCAGCCCCTTTTCGGTCCAGATCTTACCCCTGACCCACTATCCGATATCGCTCACCTTGAGCGCGAAGCTCCCAATCCAATGACACGCCAACGCGTGGCTCACCCATTTGGACTTGGTATCCGGGCAATGGATGGACTCCTGACGTTTGGCGAAGGTCAACGTATCGGGATCATGGCCGGTTCGGGTGTCGGAAAGTCTGTGATGATGGGTATGATGGCAAAAGGATCAGATGCCGATATCAACGTCATCGGACTGATCGGCGAGCGTGGTCGCGAGGTCAGGGAGTTTATCGAGCGCGATCTTGGTCCGGAAGGACTAGCCCGTAGTGTTGTGGTCGTAGTAACCGGAGATCAATCGCCGCTACTCAGAATCCGCGCTGCAAAAGTGGTCACTGCAATTGCTGAACATTTCGCAGCCCGTGACAAAAAAGTTCTTCTTATGATGGACTCTCTTACACGGGTTGCAATGGCTCAACGAGAAATCGGCCTTGCAGTTGGGGAACCACCGACAACCAAGGGCTATCCACCGTCTGTTTTCTCGCTGCTCCCAAGGCTCCTTGAACGCTGCGGGCCTCAGGCAAAAGGATCAATATCTGGGATCTACACGGTTTTGGTTGATGGCGATGACTTCAATGAGCCAATTGCAGATGCGGTCCGAGGAACCCTCGACGGACATATCGTTCTCTCGAGAACTCTAGCTGCTCGCCACCACTTCCCAGCCATTCAAATCACGGCCTCGACGAGCCGGGTGATGCATGACATCGTTGACCGTAGTCATCAGGACCTTGCCGGTCACATCAGGATGCTGCTTGGAGTTTATGAAGAAAACTTTGATTACGTTCAAATCGGAAGCTACCAGTCAGGGACGAACCCAGCACTGGACGAGGCCATCAGGCTCATGCCATCTATTGAGAAATTTCTAAAGCAGGATCGATCAGAATTGTCCTCGTTTGACCAATCAATGAGCGCGCTTGAATCCATCGTTAGCTCAAAACATAGATTTGAATCCGACGAACAGTCGTAATTGAACGACCGAGGCCATTGAATGCTGCAACTTGAAAAAAAAGCGAAACGTCTAAATCCGGTCATCGAAGAGCGGCAAGAAAAATTTGATATTGAGTCCGAAAAACTTAATGTTGTTCGTCGGCGGAAGATTGAGCTCGTTGCCGCCATGCGTACTAAACAGCAAGAGTATATGGACGGCGTAACGCGACTAAACGAGGAACGAGGCACATCAAATCGTCTGATGCTTGACGCCCTGGAAACAGGTCTTGATAGCGTAAAGAACCAATGGATGGCGCTTTATCAAAGCATTATTCATCTTGAGAAAGAGGAGAAAAACCAGGTCATCATCATGAGCAAGGCTCATCGTGATCTGGAAGCAATTAAAACACTACAAACCAAATACAAAACTGAATTTGCCAAGGAAATGGACCGTCGCGAACAGAAAATGCTTGATGAACACTCACTGCGCAAGTTTGTGCGCGAGACGCGTTGAGCGCCAAGGAGAAACCATGTCCCAGCACTCTCTTATGAAAACCATCATACTCGCCAAGTTGATCCTTGTATTCGCGGCAGTTGCCATGCACCAAGGCTGGCTACGGATCGGAGATCTTCCTTTAATTGCTGCCGACGCTGAAAGCGAGAAAAAGGACGGGGCGGCAGATAAATCGGCCAAGGCTAAAGAGCCTGAGGAAAAAACAACATCTCCCCAAGATGCGGTTAAGATGAAAGACGAAGTCGCAGCTAAAAAAGAGGACGAGAAACGTAAAAGCTTTCTCAGTGATCTATTTACCTTGCCAAAGCTAAATGCAAAAACGGCAAAAAAGGAAGAGGTCGGTAAGTATCTTGATCTTGCTGAGCGTAAGGAACGCCAAATTAAGGAACGCACAGAGCAGCTTGGTCGACGCGAAGACCAGCTGAAACAGCTGGAAAAAAGCATTGAAGAAAAGCTGACAAAGCTCGACGAAGAACGGAAATTTCTTGCAAAGACAATTCAGCAGGAGAAAGACCTGAAAGGGGAGCGCCTCGATAAAATTGCGGAGCTATTCGAAAAAATGGAGCCCAAAAAAGCGGCTCCTCAATTTGAGAAACTCGACAAAGATTTGACCGTCGCATTGTTTAAGAAGCTCAAGCAAAAGCAGGTGACGACAATTCTTGAAAGCATGAGTCCTGATAAAAGCGTTGAGTTGACGGAGTATTTCGCGCGCGTCAAAAGCGCGCGAGAATACGATATTCTTAAAGAGCTAAACGACAGTCTGAGAAAAGAATTTCAAGACTGTAAAGGAATGCCTGTCGCGGTCGCCACTGACCCTACAAAGCAAGAGGATAAATCGTCCACACCAGAAGCGCCTAAAGGCGCCGAAGGCGAGACTAGGAAATAAAGAACTCGCTAGCGAGTGTCGGAGGGATCTTTCTCATGTGGACTTGGTGGTTTTCGGCAGGTTCAATACTATCTGCCCTTGGCATAGCTGCAGGCGCCTTTGGCGCGCACGCAATGAAATCACGTCTGACGCCTGAGGATCTTGCTATTTTTGACACCGCGTCACGCTACCTTGGCATGCAAAGCATGGGCCTGATCGGGATTTCTCTGTGCATGGCACGTCTTGAAAGCGCGACATTAAGGTATGCGGCCGCTGCCCTTCTGATTGGTATCATCATTTTTTCTGGATCTTTATATGCACTGGTCGGGACTGGCATTCGCTGGCTGGGAGCCATCACGCCGATCGGCGGCGCCATGATGATTCTTGCCTGGATTCTAGCTGCTTTTGCATGCACCAAAGCCACATTTAATTAGTGCTGGCTCTAGTCACTGTCAGCGTTCAATAAATATTCCACCAAGAACGCCTTCTTTCTCAATGGACTCTTTTGGCAGAACGTAATCACATCTGATGCCAGCAAGCGCGGTCGCCCAAGACTCAGTAGAGATATCTTTAAGCTTCTGCTTACAATGATCGCGAATTGTTACGGCAGACCATTCGCCCGGAATCAAAAACCTCAGCAGCAGGGCTGCACCCTTTCGCGAAAAAAGGGTCGACGCGTAGACGAGCTTTTCATCCTTGAATTTGGGAGCAAGGACGTCTTTTAGTGATTTTGATCCTAAAATTTTCTGCTTTTCCGCAACGACGTCATTTATAACTGGAAACACCAGAAATTTCCCGCCGTCCAGTAACTTGGACGTAATATCTAAATAGATCCAAGCCGCCAAATCCTGTTTTTTCTCCAAAAACGTCTCCGCTTCCTGCCTCCATGACACGTAGTCCTTACCGACATGAGTCCACTGCTGGACATGCCAAGCTCCAATCAGCCACTTGTCTTTTGTTGGGACGAGGACCGTGTAAACGCGGGTGATTTCATCAGCTCCCATCACCTGAATCCATAAGCCAACTTGAAAGGGATGAGAAAAGAGCGGATGCACGAGCAAACCATCTTCGCCACACTCAATGGGAGTGGTCAGCCCATCTAAACTATTAATTCCATAAGCACGAAAAAGAGTTGCATCGATCTTGTCGCCAGAGATTCTTTGAATCGAGGTCAATGCGCCCTGGGCCTGTGGGGTTCTAACTTTAAGCTGAGGATGAAACAAAAGCTGGAGTGCCTTGGCATCGCCTGTTTTGATCGACCTGACTAGGCTTTGAATAAACACGGTCAGAGAGGAGTCGGCCTCTACAATGCCTTTTGGATCCTTTGACATGATTTTACAGTCGCGCCCAGCAGATCCTTCGGGAAAGATTTTTTTTCTAATGACTTCCCTCGGGCTACGGTCCTCAAGCTTTGCTGGCACAAGCGTCTCTGCAGCCAAATAACTGGCAACAAATAGCACTGAAAAAAAACAAATCAAAAGAGACCGAGGCCAGATGCGTGCAAACATCAATGCGCTCCTTTTGCAACGCATGAGCCACAACCGCTTTTGGCGGAAAGATCCACAAGCTCCCACTGTCCAAACTCTTCATTTATTGCCGCGACAGCGTCAGATAAAAACTCGTACTCACAGGTAAAAAGCTCCGTAAGTAACCTACTTTCAATACAGTATGCATTGTAGGTATAGCGATCGGCCTCAGGATCGAAAATACTGCTGACACCCGCCTGCCTGTCTCGAAACGATAAAATACTGTGACTAAAATTCTCTTCAGTTAGCTTCCAGCCGTTGGAAGGGGAAGCCGTTGTAATGGAGCTATCTGAGGGCATCACACCTCTCCTTTCACTTTTTTCGAAACACGAGATTCTGAGCAAACTCGGTGACCGCATTGGCACTAGCCTGCTGGGGCACATGCGCCAGCGCCGACTCAGTATAGCGTTTCGCTAAATTTAATACCTCATCATTAGTAAACAGAGAAAGATACGTGAGCTTACCCTGGGCCTTGTCTTTACCTGTTGATTTCCCAGTAGATTTTGACTCATCCAAAAGATCATCCACGGCCTGGAAGGCAAGCCCAATCATAACGCCAAACTCCCGCCAATGGCTGACCTCACCTGAGCTCGCTCCACCAGCGATCGCCCCGACCGCTGCCGATGCGCCCAAGAGAGCGCCTGTTTTGCCGCGGTGAATTTTTTCCAAGGTTTGTAAATCGTAGTGTCTTTTTCCGGTCCAATACATGTCGGCATCCTGGCCGTAAACCATCCCGTGGCCTCCGGCAGCAAGAGCCAATTCAGCAACAGATCGCAGTCTTTGATCCGTTGTCAATAAATCGCTTTCTGAGAAAAACTCTTTATCAGACAAAACCCGAAAAGCATCGGTCAGGATCGCGTCACCGGCCAAAAGCGCCGTCGCCTCATCAAAAGCTCGGTGCAGCGAGGGTCTGCCCCTCCTAAAATCATCATTATCCATACATGGTAAATCATCGTGGGACAGGCTATAGGCATGGACCATCTCCACGGCGATAGCCCCAGTCACTGCTAGACGAGGATCTTTACCGTATGCTTGACAGACCAGCATGGCCAACTGCGCTCGAACTCTTTTACCGTCACCGGATAAGCAGTACTGGACGGCTTTGTGCAAACGAGAGGTTTGATCTGGCCACGCTCTCACCAAAAATTGCTGATATGCATTTGAAAATAGATCCAAAGGATCACTGACTGCTTGCATGATTTAACTCAACGTCTCCTTAACGGTAGGCATTATGACAACGGACGTCGCAGGCAACGCACCGGAGGCAAGACCATCAATTGTCCAAGGTAATAGCATACATTCAGCAGTAAAAACGCGAGCTGCAAGAGCATCCGCTGAGTCGTTTTCCTGCACAGGAATAGTTACCCGAGAAATCAGTTCACCCTCATCATATCGGTCATTTACAAAATGTACGGTTGCGCCAGACCAATTTTCTTTGGCGTCCAAAACAGCTTGATGCACGTTTAAGCCGTGCATTCCCTTTCCACCAAACTTGGGCAAAAGGGCAGGGTGAATATTAATAATGCGGCCACCCCAAGATTGTTCCACCGGGAATAGCTTTAAAAAGCCTGCCAAAACAACCAAGTCAACTTCATGCTTTCGCAGTTGCTCATAAAGACGAGGTTTCGCGATCGGATGATTTTTCAATCCAAAGTCCTCGACGAGCAGCGGAAGCCCTGATGAAAGAGCATGCTCATTGCCACGAGCGTCCGGCGACGAACTGAATACAAGAACAACTTCATAGTTGTGCTGAGATTCTTGACGAAGAAGATTTACCAGAGACCGTCCCCCACCGGAAACGCCAACTGCAAGCCTTAGTTTTTTCTTCTCCTGAGACTGCTTCACGTTCACACCCTTAAGATGGCAACACCGAATCTGTTAGAAAGAACACCTGTGACTTATCTTTCAGTCCATTCCAAAAAGATGCCGCGTCCATGTCTTTGCCTCCGGCCGGCTTCAAACGTCTTACAGCAACAGCACCCTGACTACATTTAACGACAAGAGACTTGGATGGTTTATCGAATTGAAACGTGCCGAATTTAGCGGTCTCGGAAAGCCCCGTCGATGTCAGCACCATATCAGTGATTGCAACGCGCTTATCTCCCAACAACGTCCATGAGCCTGGCCAAGGTTCAAAGGCACGAAACTGATTGAAAATCGTTACGGCATTGCGAGTCCAATCAATCATTCCCATTTCTTTTTCTATTTTCTTACAAAACGTCGCCTCTGCATCATTTTGGGGAACCCCCTTAAACATCGCATCTTGCTTCAAGGTTTGTAGCGCCTCTATCAGCATGGGGCCACTTTCCGCGAAAAGTCGCTTGGTCAAAGAACCTGCCGTTTCCTCTGGGCTGATCGAAAAATCTTTTTGCAGAATAATGTTGCCGGCATCAAGTTTCTTAACTGTAAACAGTATTGTAACTGCAGTATTGGTCATACCATCGAGGAGTGCGGCTGGAACAGGAGTAGCCCCACGATATTGGGGCAGTCGACTGGGGTGAATATTAATAGTTCCGATTTTCGGAATTTTCAAAAATTCCTCGGAAAGAATTTGACCGTAAGCGGCCGTAATAATGACGTCCGGGTGAAGACTTTTGAGCTCTGTTAAAAACTCAGGCGCGCGGGAGCTTTCTGGCTGGAGACAAAAAATTCCGTGCTCTTTACCGTAAGATGCCACTGGTGGATCTTGCATCTTCCCCCCGCGACCAACCGGACGCGCAGGCTGACTGACAATGGCCACCAACTCAAAGCCCAATGCCGACCCGTGTTCCCACAAATACTTAAGTGGGGCAACGACATCTTCCGGGGATCCCATAAAAACAATGCGCATCATATGCGTTTAAACGCCTGTCAGTCAGAGGGTTTAGGTTCAATCGCGCCCGACTATAGGAAAGGCCATCAGACTGGTCAAGTTAACTTATGGTGTGCTACCATCAGAGTCCTAAATTGGCGAATTCCTTCGCTAAAGGCTAAGTTTGGGAGCAGCAGATGTCAAAAGATCTTCTTCTATCAATCGATCAAGGAACCACCGGATCTACAGTTCTCATTCTCGACGTCTCGCAGCCGGGACGACCCAAGGTGGCTGCAAAGGCAACCTTCGACTTCCCTCAACATTTTCCCGCCGCCGGCTGGGTCGAACATGATCTTAATGAAATCTGGGCATCCGTTGGCAAAGCGGTCGAAAAGGCTGCGTCTCAACTTGGTGGCAATGACGCCTTAAAGCGGGTCGCCGCCATAGGTATTTCAAATCAAAGAGAAACCATTTGTGTATTTGACCGCAAAAGCTCAAGTCCCATTTGCAAGGCTATTGTTTGGCAGTGCCGCAGAAGCACCGATATCTGCAGAGACCTAAAGGCTAAAGGTCACGAGCCAATGATTCGAGAAAAGACGGGCTTACTTTTGGATCCTTACTTTAGTGGAAGCAAGGTCGCTTGGCTTATGCAAAATCGCTCCGACGTCAAGCAAGCAATCTCTTCCGGGACAGCAGTCATCGGAACCATCGAGTGCTGGCTGACACACAAGCTAACGGCCGGCGTTAGCCATGTCACAGAGTCAAGTAATGCGAGCCGCACCATGCTTTACAATATCCACACAAACCGCTGGGACGAGGAGTTGCTAAAGCTATTTGGCATCCCATCAGCCGAGGTACTTCCAGAAATTAAGCCAAGTGCTGGGCTTTTTGGACAGACAAAAAATGTCGGATTCCTTCCCGACGGCATTCCCATTACGGGCATTCTTGGCGATCAACAAGCCGCGCTTGCAGGTCAAGCGTGTTTTGAAATTGGAGAAGCTAAGTGCACATTTGGCACCGGTGCTTTCCTATTGCTCAATAGTGGACAAAAAGCACCATCCGCTGGCAATGGACTGCTCACAACAGTGGCCTGGAACCTGAACGGGCAATTAACATACGCTCTCGAGGGTTCATCGTTTATTGCGGGAGCAGCGGTACAGTTCATTCGTGATCAATTTAATTTTCTTGAAAAGTCTTCGGATTCAGAGCGTCTAGCATTACAGGGATCCGCAGCTCCTAATTTATATTTTGTTCCTGCACTTGCAGGTTTAAGTGCTCCTTGGTGGAATCCGTTGGCACGTGGCGCATTTCTTGGCATGCACCGCGGAACAACCAAAAATGATATTGTCCGTGCATCACTTGAAGGAATTGCTCTTCAGGTGACCGACCTAGCCAACGCAATGAAGTCTTTGCTGGGCAAAGACTTGAAAGTTCTTAGGGCTGACGGTGGAGCTGCAGCCAATGGATTTCTCATGCAGTTACAAGCCGATCTTCTGGATGTCCCCGTTGATCGTCCAAAGGATATCGAATCAACTGCAATCGGTGCAGGTTTATTTGCAGGACTTGGAATCGGTATCTACAAAAATTTAGGCGATCTCGCAGCGGCACGTTCATCCGAAATGGTTTTCAAACCAACATCGAATCCCGCAGATAAATCAAATATCGACAAAATCAAATCGGGATGGCTCAAAGCCGTTAAGGCAGTACAAATATTTGCCGACAGCGACCTTTGACTAGTTAAATCCGTCGACAAGACCTAGCTCTTGATTCAAAAACGCACGTCTCGCGAACAGGGTGATGGCTGCCTGATCATCAAGATCGCTATTCTTTTCCTCCGCTAGTTTGTTCTTATAATCCTGGGGCGTTTCCCCCACGATTGCCCGAAACACACGTGAGAAGTGCGCCGGCGTCTCGAAACCACAAGCAAATGCAACATCCCTACAAGCAAGGTCAGGCCAGCAGGAAAAAACTTGCTTGGCCACAGCCACGCGAAAGATCCAGATCCACCTCTTGGGCGACATCTGAAACCTTTTCTTAAACAGCCTGTTTAAGCTGTATTTTGAAACACCGCTCACGCGGATCAGGTCATCCAGGGTCATCTGTTCCATGTAGTGTTGTTCGATGTAGACCAACGCCGACTCCAAAGCATGTAGCTCCGCCATCCTAATCACCTCGTGAATGCGTCATTTTGACTCACCAATGCAAGGCGTCTGCCAAAGCACAACCTTCAGGAAGGCCCAGAAATTATTTGCATAATTTTATCGAGCTTTGCTGACGACAAAGACTTTGACCGCAATATGGACGGTCATTTGTCCGAAATCGGGACGCACCCGGCGAGGATAGGTCGTTTCTGCCTACTAGGGACCAAGTAAGCCACTGATAGCATTTAAAGTAGGGGACTCTCTCGTGAAAAAACCCAAGCACCAAGGTGAGACCAGCCCGTGGCGTCATCGGCAAAACAACAGTTATTAAAACTGCAAAAATCGATGTACCAACGTGCGCTTGAAGAAGCGCGCGAAAGCGCCGGCGTTGATAACGAGTCCATATCAGGCTACCAAGTCGCCTTCAACGAAAGCTTACCCCCCAAAGCAACAAGCATCCCAGCGCGTAAACTTCTAGAGGCTATCGACACCCAGCAAATTGTTCTGTTTGGTGATTTCCATAGTCATAAGCAAAGCCAAAGAGCCTTCCTTCGCATACTCCGCATGTATCTCAATCGTCCTGATCACGGTCCTGTCATCGTATTCATGGAAATGTTTCGCACCGAGGACCAATACTTAATTGACGATTGGCTTACGGGAAAAATTTCGGATCATGAACTTCTTGAGGCCATAGATTACGATCACACTTGGGGATTTCCCTGGAACAACTACCGTCCAATCCTTGAAATTTGTAAATATCAAAATTTGAAAATTATCGGCATCAACACCAAGCGAGGCGGCAAGGATTCTCTTGCAACCCGGGACGATCACGCTGCCTCACTCATTATTGAGCACGCATCAAAAAATGCCAGTAGCAAAATTTTTTGCATGATCGGGGAATTCCACCTGGCCGACACGCACTTGCCAGAGGCCATAGCAAAAAAGTCTGCCGAGGCTGGGCTGAAGACTGTCCGCGTCTTTTCAAATGTCGACAAGTATTACTTTGGGCTTGATCCTGATAAGATTCACCATCGCGACGAGTATTTAAGCCTTGGGGGGCGTGACTTCTGTGTCATAAATTCCCCACCCTGGATTAAATGGCAGTCCCAATCACTTTGGGAAGAGATCCGTCGCCTTGGACCAATCAAGTATCTTGAAGACGCCATCGCCCCTGATGACGTTGAAGCCGATCTCGATACGTGGGAAGACGATGACACCATGCTTTATAACGAAGACATGCTAGACCTCGACTATCACCTCGATCATATTCAAAAGCAGCTATCGGAATTCTTTAAGCTAAAAACTGCAAAAAAGCCGTCTGAACAGTTTCACATTATGCATGGAAATATAGACGACGACCTGGCTGGATTGAATGAACCGGCAAGCAATCTGATGCTGTCTGAGGCGAGTATTGAGGGCTACAGTGTAAGCTATGCATCGAATTTAGTTTATATGCAGGACGTTACAATTAACAACTTGGCAGCATCCGCAGGGCAGATACTATTTGGATCTTTGGCAAAGCTTAATGAAGATTTTGAAAATGACGAATCACTATTCGTCACTCACTGTCTAAAGTTCACTTTCGGCTACATTGCGAATAAGATCTTGAATCCGCGACTGCCCATGCACACGACGAGACAGCTGGAATCCTACCTCCTTTCGGCAAAAGGAAGACGCCTGATCGGCTCCATGCGCGAGCGACGACGAACGGTCCAGGCCACCCTTAAGCTTTTCGACTGGATCAAAGAGCACTGGTCGCCAAAAACTCAAGATCTTAAAAACTTAAAGCGCATTCCGCGTGAGTTCATCACAACAAACTTTGAATCTAATCACGAATTAGCGCGAAATCTCGCACAACTTGTTGCAGAGCCCATCTGTCGTGCACTAACCCGCGGGAAAATAGACACGGTTGACCTTCAACGCTGTTTTCAGCGAAACTGCGAAAAGCCAAATGACGCAAAGTCAACCCTCTCACAATTACTTGCTCTGGGAAATTGATCAGGGAACAGAAGTTGATCTACAACTTATCTGCTGCAAATTTTTTACTTATAATGAGAAATTTAATGGCTCAACTTTTCCAGAGGACGGCAGAACGACCAATACATGATCTCCAGAACTAAGGCCTGACTGTGCGGCCTGGATCTGTTTTACACCCGAGTTAAACATGAGGCTTTGGGTCCTACAAGACGAGCCATCAATAGCACCTGTTGATGCACTTACGCGGCAAACCTTCACCGATACGGTTTGTCTTGTCGTACTATTTCTTGTGATCGTGAAATTGATGGATGAACTCGTTTTGCCCGTTGCGACCACGCCACCCCAAATGGTTGACGAGGGACTATACTGAGCTCCATCGATCTTAAGCCATGTGGCCATCGTGGGAATCATTTGTTCAAACCCATCCTTATTGATCCCCTTGACACACAGCGTTCTGTAGCCCTGATAGGATCCAAGATTATCAGTTATAGGAGACACCAGATTTCTAGCCACACTCCAAGACGTGACCCTTGCACAATTTGCAGGAATTCCCGGTGCAAACGCGTAGACATACTTGCTGATGTTTTGACCACTAGGGCTTGTAACTCCAATATTTAGAGGCCCACGTGAATTTGGTGATACAGGAACCCGCAATAACCCAGCGGATAGAACTGGCGCAGTCGTGATCTCCCAGGTGTGGATTGTCGCCTGTGCCTGAATGTTTCCAACTGAATCCACGCCTTTCACACAAAGCTTATAAACCCCTCTCGTCGCTAGCGTCGAGGTAATCGGCGTGGCCGAGGACACAAAATTAAGGGGAGACGCTGCAGCTGGATCACATGGCAAACTTCCTGTGACGATGCTGTATAAATAACTACTAACCCCTGCGCCAGATACCTGAACGGAGATCGTCATAGAGGCGGTCTTAGGGGGCGGCAAATTGGAGAGTAAAGCTGTTGGGGGTGTCGTGTCTTTAGTCCATGTGTAGGCCGTTGGCGATTCCTGCTCGTTTCCAGCGGCATCAATTAATCGGCCACACAGCGTGTAGACCCCGTCTGCAGATGGCAGTGGATCAAGAATCTTCGTAGATAGATCGCGAAGAGCTGCCAACTTCAAGGCCGCAAGGTCACACGTAGAACCTGATTTAATAACGTATCTATATTTTCCTGCTTCTGAAGCCACCGCCGTGACACTCATAACCTTGGCGTTGGAAACCGTTGACGGAAGACCAACAAACCCAATCGGCTGCACCACAGTGTCTTGAACCCAGCTAAGCACTGTAGGATCTTGCTGCTGGTTTCCTGCTTGATCTACACCCTTGACACAAATTCGCCGCGGACCATCTCCGTTTTGCGTCAGAGATAGCGAAACCTTGCTTGCCACAGGAGTGATAGAGCCATAGGCACCACATTCTGCTGCGCCAGTTGCAAACACATAACCTGCGACGTCATCGCCTTGAATCGTAATCACGCCAGTAGGCTTAGTGGTTGATGTCGGGGGATCACCACGTAAAATTACGGTTGGAGGCGTAAAGTCACTGACCCAGGAAACCTTAGTGTATCCCGATTGGATGGTGCCTTCGGCATTTTTCCCCTTCACACAAACAATCGTATTTTGATCCCGCGAGACAGCCACCGAAAAAGATTCCGAAATGGGCCTCCAGCTATCGTATGCCGCCGCCCCACAAAGAGACTCGTCATTAGCAACTACGACAAAAGCATAAGACTCAACACCGACACCCGAAACGGTACCGCTAAATGACGACAGATTTGATGGGGTACTTGGAAGTCCTGATACAACAGCCACAGGGGGAACAGCTGCTATGCGGTTCCAGGAATAAAAACGCTTTACGCTCGCCGAATAGTCCTTAAGGGGGGCATAAATGCAAATGACATTCTTCCCAAGTTCACTAATGACACCAGTCATCGGCTGAGACAATGGGCGCAGCTGATCGCTAGCTGGCGATCCACAATCAGAGATAGACGAGGAGGACTGAAAATATGTCCATGCATACTGATCAATCTTTATGGATGATTGCTCGGTCGTCTGGTTTAGTGAAACGTTGAATGCAGTTTTTGTACTGTTGTTTTCAGGAACTCCAGTAACTGTGAGCGCAGATGGCTGTCCAAGGATCACAATGTCGTCGATAAACCATCCATCGGCCTCGATACTCGAATCACTTGCAAGCTTAAACCCAATAGTGATTGATTGGGCTTCAGGAATCTGTTCGAATTGTTGCACAAATGACGACAAATCAAGCTCGACCTGAGTCCACTCGCCAACCTTGTATCGGTAGGATTCTACAATTTTTTCAGAATTCGGCAGATTTGACTCAATCGTAACCAGGCCTTTGTCAAAAATATTTTCGATATCTAATCGATGCCAAAAGCGGACTACCAAGTTGTCAGAGCTGCGAATAGGAATTGGCGGCAACTTCAAGTGACGAGTGGTATTGGCGGGATAGCGACCAGAGCCGTCGCTAAAGACGCGACCGCGCAAACTATCGCTTTCAATAATCCAAGGAGTAGTTGGGATTCCATCCATCGTCTCACCAGAATATGCTACCACCTGATTAAATGGCACTAGCGTTAGTTGGACGCTTGCACTGATCGTTGACAGATTTCCTGAACCATCAATAGACTTGACTGCAACATAGCCGGAGGCGCCTGATGGCAAACTTAAAGTTGCAACGACCTGACTGGCCTGGCTTTGAAACGTTACATCGTTAATGATCTTAGCGGCGCCCCAAGATATCTCATTTGAAATAGGCGTATCAGCAAATCTGACTTCATAACCGCTGATCACACCGCCGTCATTATTATCGGTCGCGGTTGTCCAGCCAATGTTAGCTGACCTCAGTCCTCTTGAAATAACAGCCAGCCCAGACGGGGGATTTGGAGCATCCGTATCAGGCCCAGACGCCATGGCAGCCTCAAGGTTCATTGTGCCACCGGCGATTACACGGTCCTTTAGGGAGGCAAGCTTAGTCACTGATGTCATCAACCTGTTCTTAATATCTGCTGCCGATAAGGATGGGTTGTACGCCTTGATTAGCGCCGCAGCACCGGCAACGTGTGGCGTTGCCATTGAGGTACCCTGATAGGATGCGTAGGCATTGCCTTTGATCGTAGACAGGATAGCCACACCGGGCGCGGCCAGATGAACCTTGGTCTTGCCATAGTTTGAAAACCACGCCAGAGCTCCGACCTTATCGATCGCAGCAACGGATATGATGTTGGACTGGTTATAGTTTGATGGATAATGAGCGGTTACATCATTATTTGACGATTCATTGCCAGCAGCTGCTACGAATAGCTGCCCAGCTGTGTTGGCCGCACTAATGGCATCAAACATGGCCTGAGAAAATGACCCTCCACCCCAGCTGTGATTGGTGGCAAATAAACCAAGTTTGACCGAGTATTGGATGGCAGAAATCGCGTCGCTTATGTACCCAGAACCGTCGGCGTCCAAAAACCGCAGTGGTACTATTTTAACATTCCAATTAACTCCGGTAATTCCAATACCGTTATTACCCACGGCCCCGATCGTTCCTGCCACATGTGTCCCATGGCTATTCTCATCCATAGGATTGTTGTCACCGTCAAAAAAATCCCAGCCACGGAAGTCATCCACGTATCCGTTGTTATCGTCATCAATCTTGTTGGTTCGCTTATCGCGACCAAGTGAATCCAACCCACTCTCGCCTGGGTTCTGCCAAATATTTGCTGCCAAGTCCTGATGTGTATAGTCAACGCCAGTATCCACAACGCCAACAGCCACAGACGCCGACCCTGTCGACAAGTTCCAGGCATTGGCTGCGCGAATGTCATAGCGGGTAGTCCCTGTCCCATTTAGACCCCATAGCTCTGAAAATCTCGGATCATTGGGAACCGCAATTGCATTGACCTTGAAATCCGGCTCAACCGATAAAACGTGCAAACTATCGGTTAAAAATTTCTTTACTGCGATCAGATAATCTTCGCTGTCAGAATCAGGAAACTCAGCTGTTACGGCACTTACCAATTCAAGACGACTCTTGATCACACCACCCGCTGCAAGAATGGGCGTGTCTGGGTTTTCACCTGCCAACATGAAAGGCGAACCTGGTCTTAAACGAATAATAAATGTTTTCGCGCGACTCTTTGCTGGAGTCGGTATCGACTCGCGCAAAATACTGCGGACCCCTTCTGGGTTACTTTGAATTTTTGCCAGCGTTTGTTTAAATTGTACCCGAAGCTCCTCAACTCGACCCTGATCAACTGGGTTTACGTCAACGCGGGGGATCGGTGGTGTTTCCTTGGAGATAAGCTTTTTACTGGAATCTCTCTGCTTACAAGAAGCTGTCTGGAAAGCCACTACCATCATCAATGAAGTGCTGATAATCTCCAGACGCTTAAAATGTGTCTTACGACCCATATGTCAAAACTCCAAAGTGAGTGCACGCTGGCAGAAAATTTATCAGAACAAGAGAACATCGCCGCCAACGGCAACCTTTGCGCCGTCAGCATCAGACTTCGAATCCAAATCTGTATTTTCATCAGAAGACTCAGTTGTCGGCATAGAGACGGCCTTCACGATGGGTGCCTCCGCTGATGATGCCTTGCGATGCAGAGGAATTGTGTTGCCAAGATCAGACTTTGGAGCATCAGTGCGCCCACCAAATCTAGTGAGCATTTCTTCTGCAAGACCACCAACCTGCCTCAAAGGACTCATAGCGCCTTGGATCTGTTGACGCGTAATATCCTGAAACTGCAAGCTGGTAACAATTTGATCGATATTTTCTGCAACACTTTCTGAGCTAGCCACTGAACTCTGTACAAGTTTTGCAAAAATGTCTGTCGATTCCTTCGCTTTGTGAGTTAAGCCAGAGACGGCCTCATCAATCATTTCACGATTAGAACGCGTCTTTTCAATATTTTTCATTAATGAAATTGAAATGTGCTGCACAGAATCATTCACTCTGGCAACAATCTGCGTGATATCTGCAGACGCTTGATTTGTTCGGTCTGATAGCTTTCGGACCTCTTCTGCGACAACCCCGAATCCGCGACCGTGCTCACCTGCGCGAGCAGCTTCAATTGCTGCATTCAAGGCGAGAAGATTCGTTTGATCCGATATATATTGAATTTCCTCAGTGATTTTATTGATGCTTGCCGTGTGACTCAGAATTTCAGCTGCCGACGCAGAGTAGTCACCGTTTAAACGCCCATGCTCCTCCAACATCGTCGTCATCTGAGACAATAAAGCCAAAGCTTCCTTGATAACTGCCGAAAGCGACTTATTTGACTCAACACGACCGTTCAGCTCATCTCCCGTAAACTGACTTGCAATTTCGTTCGACTCTTTCATGTTACCATGCGCCTTGTCGTAAATTTGACGAATTTTATCGCCAATTTCGATCGCACTTGATTCGGTGTGGTGGATAACGCCGTCCAACTGCCTGTGAATGGCTGGCACAAGATCTAGAATCTTACGCAATAGATTTTCATGGGTCAAAAGGAGCTCATCTTTTTCTCCCAAAGAATTTTCAAGACCACGAACGATCAGTGACATTCCATTTTTCGATTTATCAAAGTTCACCTGAGAAGACACCTGAGCACGCAAGTGAACCACTTCCTCCATCAGGTCAGCCTTTAATTTGCGCTCAGAAGAAAGTGTTTCATTTGCCATGAGTAATTGCGTCTTTAAAAGATCCTTCTGACGAGTCATTTCGCTTAATCTTTCGTCGTGGCTTTTCTGTAAAATCTCCGTGCGCTTATTTGCGTGAATCTGAATGGACTCTAATGATTCCTTAGCTTCAATTTCATTTTGGAGCTTTGATAATGCCACCTTTTGGCTTACGACTTTTTGTTCATATTCACGTTTTATCCGCTCATTCTCGAGATGGATGAGCAAAATGCCAATCACAGAGGCAACACCACTGACCGCTGCGAGAACCGCTATCTGGAGCCAAGTAGCCTCAAACAACGGGGTCATCATGATCGCTATGGTTGGTCCAACGACTAAAGTTGAAAGAAATAGGGGACTCGCAAAAAGAGTCGTTTTCATCGCAGCACCTCTTTGACTTGCCGTATAGAAGACACTTCAAATGGGTATCGGACGGGCGCTGTTTATGATTAGTCAGAGCCAGGTGGATTGACTCTCTGGGTTAGCAATTCTGGCAGATTAATTGGGGAAAATTGGCTTTAATCGTTTTTTTCCAAAAATAGCGATCTATCGCCAAAGAGACTCATATTCGGTTCTGGCTGGATCAAGCCGGGTCTTTGCCATCTTGTACTCAAAACTTTCTTTTGGAGCAGAGTCCAAGATTTTCTGCCAGATTTCTCGGGCATCTTTCGAGCGTCCCCGCGAATTGAGATCCTCAGACCACGCCCAGGATCTCTCTAGCCAAGGACCAGTCATTGGCCAATCTTTTCTCGCCGTATACAACTTCACAAGATCCAAAGGCGACAGCACTCGCGCCTCTAAGTCCAACCAGGACTGAAAGCAGGTTGGATCTTTCTCTTTAAGTTCAGACAGACTTTTTTCTCCAAAAGACGTCACTCGCCGCTGCATGTCTGATGATAATATCTTGCGCGCTTTAGCATCAGACTGAATTCGAGAAAGGAGAGGAAACAACACCGCGCAACCATTCTCAGGATCATTTTTTCCCCACTGATCTTGAAGTCTAAGAATCCATGGATAGGCCGTAGCCACGCGCGGAGAACTAAGGACTCGACTTAAATACCCAACGTCCTCTGCCGACGACGGCTTTTCGCCCCACTTGCGGCCTAGAAGTACTTTATCCAAATTCGCTCGCTGCTTTCTAAACTGGTCTTTGCCTTTTGCAGCGCCTGCTTCGTAAAAGAATGCTGCAGCTCTTAGGACCTCCAGATCAGACTTTGGAGCTGGAGCACTTGATCTCCAGAATTCTGCAGCCGCGTCACTTCGACTCGTTGAGACGTAGGCCGTCCAGAGGTTTGTCGCCAAGCCATCTGAAACTTTGGGAAACAAAGCTGTGCGCCGCTGCTCAAAAAATTGAGTTGCATTCTCCCATTGCTTTTTCTGAAAGTAGCTATCGATCTTGGACGCCTGAACGTCTCTAACTGGATCAATCATCCCAGATAAATGGCGACTGCGAGGATATTTTTCTGAAAATTCCTTGACCTGAGTCACCATCTCATCTGACTTTTCGCGGTCGCTAAAGCTTTTCGCATGACACGCCCACACAAGCTCCATGAGCACTTCTGGCACGTCCTTTTTTTCTTTCACAGCAGAAAGCAACTCGCGCGCATGTTTGATATTATTTCCCGCATACTCGGGAAGCTCCATGCAAGCGCGTCTGACCTCAGCAATCTTTGCTGCCTCCGACTTTGGGTAATTAGTTTGAACACCAAAATAGGCAAGTCGCGCCCGCGCAAAAAGCTCGCTGCGTTGCTTGTCTTTTGCTTTGGAGGCACGCGCTAAAAGAGCATCCGCTGAGCGAAGGTTCACCCAAGGCAACGTCTGACTGTCTTGAAGCCACTCATTTCCGGGAGCTCTCATAGAGGCGTCGACCGCAAAATTCAGCATCTTTTCGGCCTCTTCGAATCGTCCAAGCCAAAACGCCGTTTCACCTCGCAGGACAGCTTGGCCTGCGTTATAAACTCGACGCTCACGTTCAACGGCGCTCGCCATCGCGTACATGTCTTCCGAGAGCTCATAGTTATTTAGATCGTAATAGATGTCGCCAGCACGATTGAAAATACGCGATGCTTGCAAAGGATCAGGATCCTGTCGAAGCGCTGTATCAAGCTCTTGAATGGCACTCAAAAGATCTTGATTTTTTAGATGTGCCTCGGCAGTCAACTGCCGCAATTCTGAGCGATGAAGATTTTTCCCAGATTTCAAAAGAGCTGAGAGTGCCTCGGTCGCTGCGCCATACACGCTTGGCATTCGATCAAATCGCTGATATATCGCCGCGATATTGTACAGAGCCCATGGGGCATATTGATCAATTCGCGCCTCGGGGATATCTCGTTTTGAGATAAACACGGACGCCATAAAGTAAGCTACTTGCTTTAAAAGTCCTTCAAGTTCTTTTTCAGTAGGAGGATTTTTTGTATCAGCAACACGATCTTGATAGAAAGCAAGAGCATTGACTGCGAGAAAAAAATCTAGAATCTTTATCATCGATGCATCAGTCTGATTATTTCTTGCGGCAAACCAGATTTCGGTGGCTTTTAGATATTGTTTTTCGAGAAAGGCTGCCCTGCCGTCATTAAATGCCTCTAGATACCTTCCAGCTCCGCGCATCTGGAAAACCAGCTTGCGCAGATCATAGGTTGTGAAATCTAGTTCAAACTTCACGGGAGGGAGCTTAAATGGGTATTTCCAGAAAACCTCGTCAGAGATTGGGCGCTCAGGATTTTTAATGCTGAAATCCGCAATAAACACATAACGATCGAGAATTTCCTTAAAGCTCGCTTTGCCTAAATCAACCGCTTTTTCTTCAACGACGGGTGCTGATTTCTTTTTTTGATTTGTATTTTTAGGCGAAGCTGCTGAGACCGGCAAGGAACCAGCACAAAGTGAAACAAGCAAAACTATGAAAATTGCTCGCATCGGACCTACTGCCCTTCTGGAGCGGTTGCTTCCTGGTCATAGTTGACGTGAATTTCAATACGTCTATTCATAGTGCGCCCAGCTTCAGATGTATTTTGGGCAACCGGACGCAGGTCGGCATAGCCAGCCACTGCAACCTTTGTAGCGGGGTAACCAACGGTCTTTATCAGGTACTTAGCGACGGATGCAGCTCTCAAAGCTGATAATTCCCAGTTAGAAAACTGCCCAGACGCCGGCACATTATCTGTGTGGCCCTCGACGACAACCGGCCGACCCAATTCCATCAGAATTTGCCCAACAGTCTCCATCTCCTTAAGCGCTTCTCTCTTTAACTGATACTGTCCGGAATCGAAAAAATGACGGGCTGCCAGCTGCAGTTTGAAACCATTTTGTGTTTGTTGGACGCTGACCACTCTTTCAAATCCTTTATCACCTTTCTCAGGATACTTGTTCGGACCGTAAAGACGCTCCTCTACAAGTAAGCGAACGCGATTAATTTCCATTTCAATGACTTTTGCTCGCATGGCTGAGCTAGGAAACTTTTGGGAGAGCGGCTCGCGGATCTGGTCGCCTTTAAAGTGATCGAAAATTCCCATACCGGTTTGCGTCGGAGCAGTTTTCCTGTCTACAGGAATCTCCGGAAGAGGCATATTGAGAGCATCTGCTACCGAGGCAGCAAGAACCTTGTTGGGTTCTTTCGCCGCCGGCGCACCGCCCTCCTTAAGCGCATAAAGAACAACGAACAATGCAAAAAGCATCGTTACCATGTCCGCATAGGAGACAAGCCAACGTTCGTGGTTTTCAAATTCCGGACACTTTTGCTTTTGCGCCATAGTTTCGCTAGCTCAACAGCTGGATCAAGTTAAATTTCTTAGTGCTTCTCCCCACCACCACCATGGTCGTGGACGAATACAGCAAGCTTTTGCTCAATAACTTTCGGGTTCATACCAGTCAGAATCCCCTCAACACCAATGACGACCATCGCTCTCGCATGGCCATCGATGATAGCCTTTCGCTTTAATTTTTTTCCGATAGGAATTCCAAGAATGTTAGCCGCTCCCACTCCGTAAAGTGTAGCAACGAAGGCAACGGCGATACCCGGACCAATCATTTCTGGACGATCAAGTACGGACATTACGTGCTGCAGACCAAGTACGGCACCCAAGATTCCGATCGTAGGACAGATGGCGCCGAAGTCTTCCCAGAACTTTACTCCGACCTCAGCCTCTTCAAAAACAACGTGGGCAGCTGTTTCTAACGTATCTCGGATAACTTCAGGTGCTGTGCCGTCAACAGCTAAACCAATCGCCATTTTTAGCGGCTCATAAGACAAAGACTCTCTTTTCTTCTCAAGAGCCAAAATTGATTCCTTACGGGCCGTCTGCGCGCAATCTAAAATCTCGGCCATGATCTGACTTGGATTGGCCGTTGGATTCTTTAAAAATTGCCCCAAGGCTTTCACCGAATTGATCATGTCGGGTAATGGGTAAGCCATCATCAAGGCACCCAATGTACCCCCAAACACAATCATGACGGCCGTGATTGCCCACAGCTGGGACAAGTGACCACCTTCCATAAGCATGCCGCCGACGATCATGCCACCTGCAACCGGAATGCCTAATAAGCTAGTTAAGTCCATCCTGAAACTCCTTTCGCCTCTGACATAACGCTCAAACTATGGGCTTGCACCGCTACAAGACAGCGCGTTTTGAAGTCTTGAACAAGGCGGGTAATTTCATCGAGAGACTCCGACACGATCAGCATGTCACCATTGACAAACCGAACGAGTGTATCCGGAGTCGACTCGACAAACTTAATATTATCGAGTGATACCAGGACCTTTGATTTGTCTAGTTTTGTGAGAAGAATCATCTCTGTTGCCTCCTGGCCAAAGCACACAGACCAAGGACAATGGTCTGAAAAAATTCCTATGGAATTCACGGCTTCTTAGTTTTATGGTACGACTCCGCTTCTTTAACTGTCAATGGTGCCAGCGGCGCAACCTGCGGATAACTAAGCGAAAAATGTACAACTCGCAGATTACTTGGAGCTTTTTCGTGGATTTTCATGATCTTTCAAGCGCACAACGCAATCTAAAGGAAAAATTCGTTCGCATTCGGGGGTTTCTTTGACCTCGAACGAAAAGCAGAGCGACTGAAAGATATCGAAGCTCAAATTGAAGGCATGCCTGATTTTTGGAGCAACCCAAAAGTTTCGGCGCCGATCCTAAAAGAAAAAAAGTCACTGGAAATAGCGCTTGAGCGGGTCAGAAAACTTGAAAGCCTTGAGGGCGACCTCGAAGCTGCCATGGAATTCGCAGAGGCCGGAGAGACCGAGTATCTTGATGAAGCCAATAGCCTCTACGATGGACTAGCCAAGGAAGTGCAGGCATTGGAAATCCAAAGCCTTCTGAGCGGCGAGACCGACATGAATGGCGCCATCTTGACTATCAATGCGGGAGCCGGCGGCACAGAGTCGTGCGACTGGGCCAGCATTCTTTTCAGGATGTACCTTCGCTATGCCGAGCGCAAAGGCTGGCAGGCTGAGATTCACGACGCCCTCGCAGGCGAAGAAGCTGGGCTTAAGAACGCAACCATTGAAATCACGGGAGACTTTGCCTTCGGCCTTCTAAAAGCTGAAAACGGCGTGCATCGCCTCGTCCGCATCAGTCCGTTTGACAGTAACGCGAGGCGCCACACGAGTTTCGCGTCTGTTTTCGTGACCCCGGTGATTGACGATACGATTGAAATCGATATCAATCCAGCTGATCTGCGGGTCGACACATACCGTTCCTCCGGAGCCGGTGGACAGCACGTTAACAAGACCGATTCCGCTGTAAGGATTACCCACATGCCTTCTGGCATAGTTGTGGCCTCACAAACCCAGAGATCTCAGATCCAAAACCGGGAGAACGCGATGAAACTCCTGCGCTCAGCACTTTACGAGCGAGAGATCGAAAAGAGACGGGCAGCACAGCAGGCTCTTGAGAACACGAAAACCGACATCTCCTTTGGCCACCAGATTCGGAGCTACGTCTTGCACCCGTACAAGCTGATAAAAGATCATCGCACCGATTACGAATCACACACCCCTGACCAAGTCCTGGACGGTGGTCTTGATGAGTTTATCAACGAATATTTGGCGCACGCCAAAGAGACTGCACAACCTAGCTGACCGCATAACGTGGGCCCTAGCCCTGGAAAAGCCCTTTTTTGACAGCGTTTCACTGCCTCTCGTACAATAAAAGATGAGGTAGTAGGCGCATTTTTGCGTCAGAGCTAAGGAGGGCACCATGAATGCAAAAGAAATTATATCGACAGTCAAAGGCGGAGGTTTTGATAAACAGTACGCCGAGCTTCATTGGAGCGGATCCTTTGAAGACTATCTGAACATGGTCATCGAACACCCTCAAATTGCACGTACAGCATTCCAAAGAATGTATGACATGATTGCAAGCTACGGTAGCAGGCAATTTAAAGAGTACAAAAAGGAAATTACTCATTGGAATTTCTTCGATGATCCAATTGAAAACGGCAAAGACGCCATATTCGGTCTCGATGTTCACCTCATGAAACTAGTGAACACGATCAAGGCTGCGGCCGCAGGTTATGGGCCTGAAAAACGCGTTATTCTTCTGCACGGACCTGTAGGCTCCTCGAAGTCAACGATTGCTCGCCTCTTGAAAAAAGGTCTCGAAACTTATTCGCGGACTCCTGAAGGAGCAATGTACACCTACACATGGGTCAACCTCGCTGAAGTATTGAAAATGGAAGACACCATGCGCTCACCCATGAATCAAGACCCACTGTACTTGATTCCACCAGAGCGTCGCGATGCTGTGATGGCCGTCATCAACAAGGGCCGTGATCGCTCAGCGCAGGTTAGGATGGAAGGAGATCTTTCTCCAGCATGTCGGTATGTCTACACGGAGCTCATGCGTTACTACCAAGGTGACTGGGAAAAAATCATTCACAATCACATCACAGTCCATCGTCTCATCCTCAGTGAGCGAGACCGTATCGGGATCGGCACGTTCCAACCTAAAGACGAGAAAAACCAGGACAGCACCGAACTCACCGGTGACATTAACTACCGAAAGATCGCTGAGTATGGATCTGACTCAGATCCTCGAGCATTTAACTTCGACGGAGAATTCAACATCGCCAATCGCGGCATGATTGAGTTCATTGAGGTACTCAAACTTGACGTTGCATTCCTCTACGACCTACTGACTGCCAGCCAAGAGCACAAGATCAAGCCAAAAAAGTTTGCTCAGTGTGACATCGATGAAGTGATTATTGGTCATACGAATGAGCCAGAATACAAAAAACTTCAAAGCAATGAGTTCATGGAAGCCCTTCGCGATCGTACAGTCAAAATCGACGTCCCATACATCACAAAGCTGAAGGAAGAAGTTCGCATCTACGAGAAAAGCTTTAATGCTAACACAGTCCCGCACATTCACATTGCGCCGCACACTCTCGAAATGTCAGCCATGTGGGCCGTCTTAACGCGCCTTGAGGAGCCCAAAAAAGCAAACCTTACGTTGATGCAGAAGCTCAAGCTTTATAACGGGAAAACCACACAGCAATTCACAGAGGACAACGTCAAAGAGCTTCGCAAAGAGGCCGTTCGCGAAGGTCTTGATGGAATCTCTCCTCGCTATATCCAAGACAAAATTTCCTCTGGTCTTGTTCTCGACAAAGGCAAGGGCTGCATCAATCCATTCATTGTTTTAAATGAAATGGAATCTGGACTCAAAGCCCACTCACTTATCAATGACGAAGAACTTCGCAAGCGCTATAGGGAACTCTTAAGTGAAGTTAAGCGCGAGTATGAAGACATCGTCAAGCACGAGGTTCAGCGCGCAATTTCTGCGGACGAAAATGCGATCGACAAGCTTTGTGGAAACTACATTGATAACATCAAGGCTTACATTCAGCGCGAAAAGGTCAAAAATCCCTTTACATCTCAGGCTGAAGATCCAGATGAACGTCTCATGAGATCGATTGAAGAGAAAATCGACATCTCTGAAAACCGCAAAGACGATTTCCGCAGGGAAATCATGAACTACATCGGCGCCATGGCGATTGAAGGCAAAACGTTTGACTTTAGAAGTAACGAGCGCCTGCACAAAGCCTTAGAGCTCAAGCTTTTTGAGGATCAAAAAGATACCATTAAGCTAACTGTCCATGTATCCAAAGTTGTCGACAAGGAAGCTCAAGCCAAAATTGATGTCGTCAAAAACCGACTGATCAAAAACTATGGTTACTGCGATATCTGTGCAAGTGATGCACTCGGATTTGTTGCGAGTATTTTTGCCCGCGGCGACATGCTAAAAGACAAAGATCGAAGTTAATACCGACGGGAAGGACCTTGAGTCATGCCAAACAACATGGAATCGGACCTCAACCGATTCCGAAAAATTGTGAGAGGCAAAATCAAGCAGGAGCTGAGACGCTTCGTTGCTAATGGTGAACTTATTGGTCGCCAAGGCAAGAAGCTGGTCAGCATTCCTCTTCCTCGCATTGATTTGCCGCGCTTTCAGTTTGGCAGTGGCGACGGTGGCGGCGTAGGGCAGGGCAAAGGCGATGTTGGGGACGAGGTCGGACAAGGTCAAGGTGAGCCACAGCCTGGACAAGGTGAAGCAGGGCAGGGGGAAGGCCAGCATGCTCTAGAGGTCGAAGTTTCCTTGGAGGAACTTGCGTCTCTTCTTAGCGAAGAGTTAGAGCTGCCCAATATTGAGAACAAGGGCAAAAAAAACGTAGACAGCAAGCACTACAAATACACTGGTATCGTGACCCAGGGCCCAGAATCTCTGCGACACTTCAAGAAAACATACCGGGAAGCCTTAAAGCGAACGATTGCCAGTGGCAAGTATGACCCCAAAAATCCGATTGTTGTGCCGATCAAAGACGACAAACGCTACCGAAGTTTTAAAGTATACAATGAGCCTGTCGCCAACGCTGTCATCATCTACATGATGGACGTCTCCGGGTCGATGGGAGACGAACAAAAAGAGATCGTTCGTCTTACAAGCTTTTGGCTAGATACGTGGCTACAAAGTCAGTACACGGGACTTGATCGTCGTTATATTATTCACGATGCAACAGCGCGCGAGGTCGATCAAAACACTTTTTATCGGACACGCGAGTCTGGCGGTACATTGATCAGTTCCGCGTACCGTCTTGCCTTGAAAATGATGGAGGATGATTACCCCGTCGACGAGTGGAATATTTATCTTTTTCACTTCTCCGACGGTGACAACTGGTCGGGCAATGATACTAACGAGTGTATGAAAATGCTTGAGGCAGACATCATGCCTAAAGCAAATTTATTTTGTTATGGCCAAGTTGAAAGTAGATATGGATCGGGTCAGTTCTTGAGAGACCTCCAAAAGCATTTCGGCGAGGACAACAATAAACTGACGCTTTCACAAATTAAAGACCGCGACGCTATCATGGATGCTCTGAAAATTTTCTTGGGCAAAGGAAAGTGACATGTACGTCAACACCAAACTTCCCCCAGATCTAGCAGATACTGTTGCCCATCTTGAAGAGGTGGCGCGCAATGCGGGCCTTGATTTCTTTCCAACGATCTTTGAGCTTGTTGACTATAACCAACTTTCCGAAATCGCCTCTTACGGCGGGTTCCCCACACGCTACCCGCACTGGAAGTTTGGGATGGAGTACGACAAGCTTTCAAAAAGCTATGAGTATGGTCTAAGTATTATTTATGAAATGGTGATTAACAATAACCCATGCTATGCGTATCTACTTCGCGCTAATAGCATGGTGTTCCAAAAGACTGTAATCGCTCACGTCTATGGTCACTGTGATTTCTTCAAAAATAATTACTACTTTTCCCGCACTAATCGAAAAATGCTCGATCAGATGGCCAACCATGCAACCTTCGTGCGTAGAGCTATCAATGAAATTGGCCAGGACACAGTCGAAACATTTTTAGATACATGCTTAAGCATTGAAAACCTGATCGATATAACCGCACCCTATAGATCTCCAGCTTCAGCTCCGGTCAAAGACAGTCTTGGAATCGACTCCGCAGTCCATGTCCCCAAAATTGAAACAAAGGGTTACCTGGACTCCTACATCAATCCAAAGGACTTCATGGCCGCACAAAAAGATCGCCTGGAGAAGGAGCAGCAAAAGTCAAAGAGCTTCCCAGAAAATCCAGAGCGCGATGTGCTCAAGTTCCTGATCGATAACGCACCCGTTGCAGGATGGCAGAAAAGGATATTGGAGATCATTCGCGATGAGGCTTATTACTTTGCGCCGCAAGGGCAGACGAAAATCATGAATGAAGGATGGGCCACCTACTGGCACAGCATGATGATGACAAAACTTAGCCCTCTCGATGAGAGCGAGATCGTCGACTACTGCGATCACTATGCCGGAGTCGTAGCCGCCGCCCCAGGCTCGATCAACCCATATAAAATTGGCGTTGAACTGCTTCGTCACATCGAGCGCAGATGGGACCGGGGGCAGTATGGGCTGGATTATTTAAATTGCGACGACCCCAAAACCCGAGCCGAATGGGACACCAAAGCCGGTCTTGGAAGAAAAAAAATCTTCGAGGTGCGGAGGTTTCACAACGACTTGACATTCATCGATGAATTCATGGATGAAGACTTTTGCCACGAGCACAAGCTGTTTTTGTACGATTTTGACAAGAGAACCGGCAAATACTCTATATCAAGTCGGGAGTTCAAACCCATTAAGCAAAAACTTCTTCAGCAGCTGACCAACTTTGGGCAACCAATTATTGCTGTTGTAGACGGCAACTTTAAAAACAGAGGCGAGCTGCTTCTGCGTCACGAACACAACGGAACCGATCTCAAGCAAGATTTCACCATGGAAACATTGCGAAATATTCATCGAGTTTGGACCAGACCGGTTTATTTGGAAACAGTCATTGAGGATGTTAAACGAAGAGTATCATTTGATGGGAAGAGTCATGATATCGAAAAAATTTAAAGCATTCCTTATCGTCTGCCTGACAGCGCTCATTGGTGCAGCATCATCTGCGCTCGCACAAGGCAATCAAAGTAGCGCATCACAACTGCCGATCTTACATTATGCCGGCGTTATCCCGGTGCAGTGGGATAAGTCAGAAGCTTGGGGTGATCTTAGCCACCTCAAAAAATCTCTGGGCGGTGAGTTTTCTGACGCAGTACGTCAAAGCAAGCGTTTTGTTGTTCTAAACGATGACTTGGTAGCCACGCTTTGGAAAAGTGCCGCTGGCCGCAAAGAGCTCGAGAAAGATTATGAGCTGAGTGTTTATGCCAGCCTTGATGTCAGCGCCAGAGGAGACATGGTTATCTTGACCGCACGGCTTCTATCCCCATCTCTTCAGACAAGACTTCAGGAGAGCGATGTGCTATCGCGAAGGTCTCTGTCGGAATTAACACGCGAACAGTCCTCGGCCCGTCTATATGATCTTGTCATGCGCATGATTAATCGACTCCCTGTTGACGCGCATATCATGAGCGTTAATGGTAGCTATGTCACATTGTCAGGAGGCTCTGATCAGGGCGTCAGGATTGGTAGTCAATTTGATGTTCACACGGCCACAGTCGAGAGTCTCCATCCCGCCAATGGCAGCTGGTTGTCATTCGCAAGTATAAAAACAGGACGCATTGAGATTATTGAGGTCAAAAAGCAGAGCTCAATCGGAAAAATTTCATCTCTCGTCCACGACAATTCGATAAAGCCTGGGCACGGTGTCGTGATTGAGGCCATTTCTGGCAGAAGCCGATTTGCCAGAGCTGAGGAGAAAAGTGCTATGGCTTCCGCCAAAGACTCAGACAGCGGCGTCATCGCGCAAGAGGCCCCCAAAGATACCGCACCAGCTGTTGTAAAATCGCCTGAAAAGCCTTCCGCGGCTGAAGCGTCGCCCGAAAAGAACAAAGCTCCATCGAAGCCCGATGAGCAGCTAGCTGCGCCACAGGAAAAGGAGAACGCTGAGCAGGCGCCCGTTCCTGCAGATACACAAAAAACTGCAGAGAAACCTGCTAGCGATGAAGCTCCAGAAACAGACAACTTTACGGCTAGGCTCATTCCCAAAGGCAGCGAACTAAGAACCTGGATTGGAATGAAGATGTGGTCTATTTCTGGGTCTTCAAGCGCGGCCGCACAACTTCCACCGTGGATCGTCAACTCGGCGGGCGGATCAGTTCACAGAAAGTTCTCTGACACAATTGATTGGAGTTACGGTCTAGACATTGGATTTGGGCCTACCGGTAAAGGAAGCTTCTTCGCGTATGATCTTCATGCATCTGGGCGTTGGCATTTATATCAAAAAGACATTCTACCCGGTGCAGATGACATATTCTTTGGATTGAACACCTCCTTGATTAGCACCCAAGTCAGCAAGGAAACTAGTGGTGGTTACGATATGACTATGGTGACCCTCAACATCGGCGTTCATGGCTGGGCTAAGCCTGAATTTATTGGCGACAAGATTGAGTGGACTGGAGAGATTTTTTATCCGCTCTACGTCTCCGGCCGTTTTGGTGTGCGCGGCTTCCGTCGCAACATCGAGACTGGTTCCAGCACCTCGTTCAAACTCGGCTCTTACGTAGGAGAGCGCCCTGAAGTAGGGTGGCAGTACGGAGCCGCTATCGAGTATGAATCCAGCGCATGGGACCTTACAAAATCTAAAACAGCCAAAGTAGGTTCCATGGGACTCATGGCTCTGGCGAGACGAAATATTTAAATTATTTTCGTAAGCCCATTTGGAGGCCTCCTTCATGTCTTTAAGGTTTGTTGTCACTTTTTATGTCCTTTTATCGATGAGTTGCTGCAAGTCAACGGCCGCGGCAAAATCAGGCGAGCTGTCAGGAGCTGACGAAAAAGCTCAGAAAATTATGGTTCAAGGCTATGACCTGTCTGGTCTTCAAACGCTAGAAGCCGCGCGCAAAGATATGATTTGTACGACCGTACTTCGACCTGAAGAGGCCGCTTGCCAAGCTGCGCGCGGCAAGACTATTTGGGCGGATAAGTGCAAGCCCCTGTGCTCCCTGCCAATTGCCCCAAAGGGCAAAGTTGCTGGCTATAATTTCAGTTCATTTGTGATCGCAGAGGCCTTGGCTCCGGACATGGTTTGTGCTGCAGTTGTTTCAGCGGAGGAAGAGGCTTGCTTTGAACGAGGCGGGAAAACTCAGGTCGCAGCAAAATGTAAGCATCTTTGCTCTTTGCCAATTGCTAGTGAGGGAAAAATCTCAGGATTTAATTTTAATGGCCCAAAACTTAATGTCGCGCCACTTCCAAAGGGCACAATGTGTACCCAAGTCGTTCGACCCGAAGAAGAGGCATGCAGGAAAGCTGGTGGGAAAACCCTCATGGCCGAAAAATGCGAGGCCTTATGCACTGTGATCATCAACAAGTAGTCTTCATTATGACATGACAGCAAAAGCCTCCATTTTGGGGGCTTTTTATTCTTCAAGTAATTTAGTGTTGGTTTTTTATTGGGCTAAAATTCTTGATATCGAACCATCTTCAGTAACGACGAGACATGACGGTTCATCCCAACTCGACACACTGAGCATACGTTTTCCATCACCTAAGTCCTCATCGTAAGGATGATGGAAGTGTCCAAAAATAATCACATCACCACCGGCGGCGACCAACTGCTGTTTTGCGCATGATCCGATCAACTCGTGTCGAAGCACGCGGTATTTGTCTTTTTTTCTAGATGTTGTTGCAAACCAAAGAGTGAATTGATCAAGAAGCCACTGCGGGACACAGAAAGCCACAAAACTGACAAGCCAGCTTCTTATAAGCGCTCTAAATAGCTCATATTTGAAATCCTTTTGCAGCAGGTCGCCGTGAGCGATCAGGAATTTTTTCCCTTGGGGACTCATCCAAACTCGTCCGTGACTCGGGACTACATCGAAACGAAACTTTTTTTGAACTGAGTCCATGCCAAATTCATGGTTACCTTCGACAAACCAAACCAATGCGCCACTTGCGGCCAACTTGTCTAAACCATGAAGTAGCCGCGAATACTTGTTTTGGAAATATGATCCCCAACCAAAGAAGAAATCAAAAATGTCGCCATTCAATACAAGTGTCTTGGTCTTCTTCTCGGCGGCTAATTCCACTAATTGACAAAGCAACAGGTAACGCTCGTCCGTTTCTGTTCTCACGTGGACATCACTGGCGACAACCAATGCTGGATTTTCAGGAAGTTGAAACGTCTTCAAAAGGATTTAGATTCCTCAAATTTAAGTTGTTCAGAGCATAGGATAACCTTCTGTAACGCCAAGGTGAAGCGGGAGTTTTTTCACATTTGCCAATAACCCCAATGTAAATAAACCATAGACCCCGGCCGATCTACCCTTTATGCGAGTTTATTCCTTAAATTTTTGGCTATTAGCTGTTTGGCGTATTGCGTCGTTGAGCGCCATCACTATACCTGTTGCGACCCCCGTGGCCATTGCGGAGACCACAAACAAACGAATGATCTTGCCGGGAGCTCGAGCGCAAGCCCTAGGGGGCGCGTTTACAGCAGTGGCAGATGACGCCTCAGCAAGCTGGTACAATCCGGCAGGCCTAGGTCACCTTAAAGGCCCAGGATTTAGTCTCACGGTAAATAACTATTCTCGGTCGCGTAAAGAAATATCTGGCATCACAGCCAACTCAAAGATCTCTGAAAACTCGGCCTCTATTTACCCAGGATTTGCTGGAAGCCACGCCTCGTTTGGGCGGTTCACTTTTGGATGGTCCTACTTTACGGTTGAGCAGCAAAATACCGACGAATCACAAACTCTGAATATTCCAGCGAGCTCCTCCGCATCTGCTTTTGAATATCACCGTTCTGAGTTGACGTCCGGAAATTTGATGTACGCTGGCCTTAGTGGTGCCTTTTCGCTTGGTAAGAACTTTTCCATCGGTGCTAGCGAATTTTATTACCGTCGCCAAAAGCAGACAGCGCTCAAAGAACGGTCCCTGTTCAATGATGGAGTTTTCTACGACAGCTTTGTAAGGCAAAGTACAAGCAACGAAGGCACTCTCACCAACGCTGGCCTCATGTTCAAGTCGGATGTCTTTAGCCTTGGCCTTTCTGCTCGCATACCAAAGGCACTCTCAGATATGACTGACTTTGAAACTAGCTCAATCATATCGACTGGCTCATCACCGGAGCTATCGTCAACGGATGGAACGACTCGTAGAGAAGATGAGCTCATCGTCCGGACTTGGTCCCTCGGCTTAGCCATTCGTCCTCGCCCCTGGTTATTATTCAGCGCCGACGTGTTGCACTATCCAGCAACCAAGACCCCTTGGGCCAGTGAAGGGGGCTTTGACACGATTGCCGTCACTGATTGGAGCTCGGGAATAGAACTTACGGCGGGCCCAATTTTATTAAGCGGCGGACTTTTCACGAATAGCTCACTTGTTGCAGACCCAAAGCCTTCCCTAGTTGCCAGCCCACCAGGCAAAGTCGATTACCAAGGGTTTAGTGCGGGAATAGGTTTAAAAACTAGGCAGTCAGAAACCCAGCTAATCATGGTAAGGCAACGAGGAACTGGCCAAACGCAGCTTGTGCAGGGAAACCTTAATCTGCAGGATATCTCAATAGAAACGCAGAGTTTTAGCCTATCCAGTCGATATTTGTTCTGACTCATCGCCGGGATCCCAGCGTCCGGGCAGGGTCTGCATTTTTAAAAGTCCGTGAAGTTCAAATATCCAGTTGCGTGTAGTCCTTTTGCTGGGTTAAAACCGTACATTAACAAAGTTCATTGTTATCTGGAGTAAGAAATGAGCAACCTTTCATTAGAAGATCGCGTCAAGCAACTCGTCGTTAAGCAACTTGGCGTTGAGGAAAGCGCCGTTATTGGCAAAGCAAAGTTCATCGAAGACCTTGGCGCTGACTCATTAGATATTGTTGAGTTGGTGATGGCGATGGAAGAAGCGTTCGGAGTGGACATCCCAGACGAAGAGGCTGAGAACATCCGCACCGTTGATGACGCTGTGCAGTTCATCAAAAGAGCTGGCGAAGCCTGATAAGAAAAGCGGGGTCCTTACGAGGGCCCCGAATGCTTTAGGGCTTACATATTTTTTTGTACATCGTTCATAGGAGCTGTCATCCATGGCGCTGACGATAGGACTTGGAGCCGATCACGCAGGCAAGGAACTAAAACAACTCATCGCGGAAATGCTGCGTCTTACGGAGCATCAAGTTGTTGATTACGGAGTCGCTGCTGACTGCAAGACGTCTGTTGACTATCCAGACTATGCGTCAGCCGTTGCTAGCGATGTCTCGAGTGGAAAGACCGATGTCGGCATTCTCGTTTGTGGAACCGGCATAGGAATGCAGATGGCTGCCAACAAATATCCAGGCATTCGTGCCGCTGCTGTTTGGGACGAGTTTTCAACCCGCATGGCAAAAGAGCATAATAACGCCAACATCCTTTGTCTTGGCGCCAGAACCACGAACTATATGCGCGCCACAGAGCTGGTAAAGCTATGGCTTGACACCCCGTTTGGCGGCAGCCGCCACCAAGCGCGTATCAATAAAATTCGCGAGATTGAGCGTAAAGTTGGCTCTAGTCACTAAATATTGTCGATCGATGATTGGGGAGTCGTTTGAGCATGAATTCACATCAACCTTGGGACAGTCTTCGAAATAGCGATCAGGAAATCTATGGCCTTATCCAAGATGAAATGAGCCGTCAAAGACACGGACTTGAACTCATTGCTTCAGAAAACTTTGCGTCTCCTGCAGTGATCGCATCAATGGCCAATGTACTAGCGAACAAATATGCTGAAGGGCTACCTGGAAAGCGCTACTACGGTGGCTGCCAAATTGTAGACCGCGTCGAAGAGATTGCCATTCGCCGCGTATGCCAGTTATTTGGTGCAAAGTTTGCAAATGTTCAGCCGCATTCTGGAGCTCAAGCCAATGCTGCTGTTTACTTGGCGCTTCTTAACAGTGGCGACAAGGTCCTAGGTCTCGACCTTTCCCACGGTGGCCATTTGACTCATGGAAGTAAGGTCAATTTTTCTGGCCTTCTTTACGAGTCACACTTTTATGGCATCGACCCGGAAACTGAGCGCATCAATTATGATCACGTTGTTAAGATCGCACGTGAAGTAAAACCTAAACTCATGATCGCAGGTGCCAGCGCCTACGCACGCACTCTGGATTTCAAAAAATTCCGTGAGATCGCTGACGATGTAGGCGCATACCTGATGGTCGACATGGCGCACATTGCCGGATTAGTTGCAGCAGGTGAGCATCCAAGCCCTGTGCCACATGCACACGTTGTCACGTCGACCACCCATAAGACTTTACGTGGCCCAAGAGGCGGAATCATTCTTTGGAATGATGAAAGCCTTACAGCAAAGATAAATAAAAGCGTTTTTCCAGGGATCCAAGGCGGCCCACTCGAGCACATCATTGCTGCCAAGGCCGTGAGCTTTAAGGAAGCCCTCGAGCCAAGCTTTAAGACCTACCAAAAACAGGTCGTAGCTAATGCCCGGGCCCTGGCCGAGGCTCTTACTAAAAAAGGTATTAAGCTTGTTTCCGGTGGAACAGATAATCATCTGATGCTGTTGGACTTTTCCGAAACAGAGATCACTGGCAAGGTGCTTGAAGAAGCACTCGGGAAGGTCGACATCACCGTCAATAAAAACACCGTACCACGCGAAAAACGCAGCCCTTTTGTGACTAGCGGCATCAGAATTGGCACCCCGGCCGTGACAAGCCGAGGGTTTGGGACGGCGGAAATGGCTGTGATTGCTGACCTCATTGCAAGAGTTGTTAAAAACGTGGACAATCCGGCTGAACTGGATAAGATTCGTCGGGATGTTTTGGCGTTAGCCGATAAATTTCCACTCTATCCAGAGTGGGCTTAAACGTTACTGGAGCTCATTTTGCGCTGCCCTGGCTGTGGACATGAAGATACGCGAGTACTCGAAAGCCGCCTTTCTCACGAAGGTCGCGCGGTGCGTCGTCGTCGTTCCTGCCCTGAGTGCAACTATCGGTTCACAACCTACGAGCAAGAGGAAGCCTTCGTTTTTCAAATCAAAAAACGCGACGGTCGCGTTGAGCCCTATCACCGCGATAAGGCACTGCGCTCGATTCAAGTTGCATGTCAGAAGAGACCAGTAACGATCGATCAAATTGAGGGCTTACTGGCAAAAATCGAACGCACCATCCAAGATACCGGTGAGCGCGTTGTTCACAGTGAAAAACTTGGCGGCATGATCCTTGAAGCCCTTAGTGAAATGGACAAAGTTGCGTACGTGCGCTTTGCATCCGTTTACAAAGACTTCCGCGACACAGAACAATTCATGCGCGAACTCAACGCCATTCAAGCACCAAATAAATAATTATGTTTACAGGCCTTGTCGAACGCACTGGAGTAGTCAAGCAGGTCACTGGAGAAAGCTCCGGGCTCTTCACTCTAGTCGTTGATCCAGGCCCTGATTTTGAGCGAGATCACGGCGCAAGTGTTGCCGTCAACGGCGTTTGCCTATCCGAAGTCGGTCACCAACAGCAAGGTGATCTGACCTTTCACGTCAGTCACGAGACGCTTTCAAAAACCAGCCTTCAAAAAGCCAAACCAGGCATGCGAGTTAATCTCGAGCGTTCCATGCGGCCCACAGATAGGTTAGGCGGACACATTGTACTTGGCCATGTAGATGGCACGGGAACGATTACCACCATCCGCAAAGAAGAAAGCTTTTACTTCGTCGAAATTCTGATTCCTAAAACTCTTTCGCCTTATGTCGTTTCCAAAGGTTCAATCGCCATTGATGGTACAAGCTTGACCATTAACACCCTACGTGACGATGATTCTGGCACTCACCTTTCTTTCATGTTGATACCCGTAACCTGGGATACGACTCGTTTTGCAGATGTTCAAATTAATGATAAGGTAAACATCGAAGTTGACATGATTGCAAAGCACTTGGAGCGACTGTCGTTGCCTTGGAAAACCACGAATTCAAAACTCTGAAATTTTGTACATTGCTGCTACTTTGCGCATCGCCTTCCGCAAAGGCTTTGACCTGGAGCGAGGTTAAGGCAAAAGCTCTGGAAACAGCGCCTTCGATTATCACAGGTAAGGCTGAAGTGGGATCTGCCGATGCGGCTATTGATCGGGCGAAGGCTGAATTTTTGCCTTCCGTCTCATCAAGCCTCTCAGCGTCTAGACGAATTGATTCTGGCGAAAAAACCTCTAGCAATACCTACGACGCTGGCATTGCACTTGATCAATCCTTATTCTCATTTGGCAAGACCAGAGCACAACTCAATGCCGCAAAATCGGGAAAGCAAGCAGCACTTTCAGAGCTAAAACTCAGCAGTGTCACCCTGCGAGCCAAACTTGCGAAAGCTTGGTCGAAAGTCATCTACCTCCAAGAATTAGCCAAGCTAGGTGAGAAGAACACAGTCAGGCGTGAGGCCAACTTACAGATTGTAAAACTTCGCTATCAAGGAGGCAGGGAAAACAAGGGCTCTGTACTTCGTACTGAGGCTGCAAAACTACAAACCTCTACTGAATCCGAAGAAGCTAAGGCAAATCTTGAAAGTTCCAAAGGTGAACTTTCTGTTCTTATAGGGCAAGACATCGATAGAAAGGAAATTTTTAGCGGCGACATTGAAACGAGGGCCCCAGCCATTCCTGAGCTGAAAAATCATCCGCACCTTGAAGCTTTATTAGCCAAACAAAAGCAAGCTGATGCGACTCTTGTAGAATCAAGACGAAAATATTTTCCGGACCTATCACTATCGGCATCTGCCAACAAATCCGCGACTCCGAACCTTCCACTCAAAGACCCCATTTATCAGGCAGAAGTCACACTAAAGATTCCGGTGTTTAACCCATCAACATCGGCTGACGTGTCTGCAGCTCTTGCCAAAAGCAAGACGACCAGTATTGCTTTGGCCGAGGCCTCAGCCACGCAAAAGCAAAAGGCCCTATCAACTGCGTCGGCATTCAGCTTTGCACGTCAAAAGCTAGAGGTTGCCCGAAAGATTTTTGAAGCGACAAAACTTCAGGCCGAGGTTTCACGTCAGAGATACACGCTTGGCATGATGTCATTTCAAGATTGGGATAGCTACGAGTCAGACCTGATGCGATCGGAAGGCGAGGTTCTTAGAGCCAAATATAATTTATCAGATGCGCATGCTGATTACTTAGAAGCCATCGGTATAGCTTTGGAGGAGGGACCGTGAAGCCTACAAGAACAAAGTTGTGGGTCGTACTTTTTTTGATCGTAGTAACCGCTATTGGGTCCTACGTTTACATTGCAAAAAACAGAAAGCCTGAGATCACTTATAAAGAGCACACCATCCGGCGAGACGATTTGGAAATCTCCGTGCAGGCGACCGGCGCCATTCAGCCTGAAAATCGATTGGTTGTAAAACCGCAGATTGCCGGACGCGTCGACGAGATTCTTGTTCAAGAGGGGCAGAAGGTTCGTGCAGGTCAGCTACTTGCCCGTATGAGTTCCAACGATCGCGCCGCACTTATCGATATGGCACGGTCAGCAGGAAGCGAGGAACAAAAACGCTGGGAAGACATATATAAACCAAGCCCGGTCATTGCGCCATTAGGCGGCATTGTCATCTCGAAGCAAGTGGAGCGCGGACAAACGGTAGGAACTGGCGATACGGTATTCGTTATCTCGGATCGTTTGATAGTCTTGGCACAGGTGGATGAAACTGATCTTGGGAAAATCTCTTTAGGTCAAGCGGTTGAAATACGTGTTGACGCCTATAGCGATCAAATGGTGACAGGTAAAGTTATTCGTATCGCCTTCGAATCAAAACAAGTCAATAACGTCACAATTTATGAAATCCGCATCCTACCTGACGACGTTCCATCTTTTATGCGTTCTGGCATGACGACCAGCGTCAAATTTATTCAAGATAAAAAACAAAACGTTATTTTAGCACCCGCGTCATTTTTGAAGTCAAAACAGGACGCGAAGGGCGGTCAATCTGGGATCATCAAGTCGGGAGATGAGGCATTGACCCTTGTGAAGGCTAGCAACCCCAAAGCACCCCCTGAGGAGCGCGTTGTGACCGTTGGAGCAACGAATGGCAAGTTCTTAGAAATTGCGTCAGGCCTTAGTGAGGGCGATATCATTTTACAACCACAGGCAAGCAACACAGCTGAAGAAGCGTCCTCGAATCCGTTTAGCCCAATGCGCCCTCCCAAGGGACGAAAGAAGTAACAAAGGCAAAAACTGATGAGTGTTTCTTCTGTCGTCAAGATGAGTCGGATATCTAAAGTCTTTCGCATGGGAGACTCCGAGCTGCGCGCGCTTGATAACGTCGACCTGACGATCGATGCCGGGGACTTTGTGGCGATCGTTGGGCCCTCAGGCTCTGGAAAGTCCACGCTCATGAACATGATCGGACTATTGGACACACCAGACAGTGGAGACGTTGTTATTGCGGACCAAAGTATCAAGGGTCTTGACGATGACACTTTAAGTGTTCTTAGATCGCGCACTATTGGATTCGTTTTTCAGCAATTTAATCTCTTGGCCAGGACATCTGCTGCTGAAAATGTTGGACTCCCCATGCTTTATAGTGGAGCTCCATACGATAGAAACTGGGCTGAAAAAGTTTTATCTGCCGTCGGACTTAGCGATCGAATTGATCATACGCCTTCACAACTGTCGGGAGGTCAGCAGCAAAGGGTTGCGATTGCCAGAGCTCTGGTAAACAAGCCCATGATAATCCTCGCTGATGAACCGACGGGAAATTTAGACAGTCAAAGCGAACGAGATATTCTTGACATTCTTGTCCAATTAAATCAGGCCGGCATAACGGTGGTCATCGTCACACACGAACTTGAAGTGACGCAAGTTGCTAAACGTGTCATTCGTATGCGCGATGGCAAAATCGTTTCAGATGAGCGGCAATCGCCCAAGTATCTAGACGGCATGAAAGCCACTAGCGCAGATAACACGACAAAAATCAGACTTTATGACACCGCCACTCCCGAGCCAGAGCAAGGGCTGGCCATGAAAATACGAAAGGCTAAAAGCTACTCGTCAGAAGCATTACGATCAGTTACATCAAACAAAATTCGCTCATTTTTATCCATCCTCGGCATCATGATTGGCGTGGCCGCCGTGATCGCGATGCTTGGTCTTGGTGCCGGTGCAAAAAAATCCATGGAAAATGAACTTTCTGGTCTCGGCTCAAATCTTTTAGTGTTGTGGGCAGGTTCCAGTCGCACGGGCCTTCCCGGAGGCGGAAACCCAGTGCGACTATTTCCAGATGACGTCGAGGCGCTAAAGACAGAGCTAACCAACGTCACCGGGATTGCTCCGACGGTTAACGGCAAGGCAATGATCCAGTTTGAGGAAAAAACCTGGAATACAAGCCTGACGGGATCCTCCACCGCATTTGCAAGTCTAAGATCGGTGCAACCAGATATTGGTAGAAATTTCACACAAGAAGAAGAAACGTCTCGCGCCCGCGTTGTCATGATTGGGCGGACTATCGCTAAAAATCTTTTTGGAGATAAGGACCCCATTGGGGCAGAGATTCGTATTAACCGAATTTACTTTCAGGTGATTGGTCTACTTCCTGCTAAAGGCTCTAATGGCTGGCAGGACCGTGATGACATGGTGGTCATGCCGCTTGAGACCGCCATGCGCCGCGTGTTGGGTTATGAGACAGTTCACTCTGTCGATATTCAAGTGGATAAGCCTGAGAACATGCCGATTGTCGAAAAACAAATTAAGTCGATCATTCAGCACAAGAAACGACTTTCAGACGAAAAAGTCGATGATGCCATCACGGTCCGCAATATGGCTGACATTCAGGCTGCAATTTCATCGACTAACAAGATTATGTCGTTACTTCTTAGCATCATCGCCAGCATCTCACTGCTCGTTGGTGGAATTGGCGTTATGAACATTATGCTGGTGTCGGTCACTGAGCGCACAAGAGAGATTGGACTGAGGAAAGCGCTTGGCGCTACAAGGCAGGACATCCTAAGCCAGTTTTTGTTTGAGGCAGCTCTGCTTGGTATCATTGGCGGCGCACTAGGAGTAAGCCTAGGCTGGGGCTCAGCTAAAATAACAGCGGCATTCACCAATTGGCCATTTGAAATTTCACCGGCTGTTGTTGGATTCGTAGCAGGCACGACCGCGTTCGTAGGAATCATCTTCGGATTTTGGCCCGCTAAGAAGGCGGCTGCACTACAACCCATTCAAGCGCTTAAGCATGAGTGACAAAAGAGTTTCGTTTAGAATTTATACTCACAAAACGCTGGCTGTTCAATTTTTGCAGAGATCTGAACTTTCTCCAGAATCTTTAAGACAGCATTCATAGTCACAAGCATTTCTTTAAATTCTGCTGGATTATAAGTTGAGACTTCCTTTGAACACATCGTCCTCGCTAGTTTTGTGGATTTTTCTGCAACCTCGGCATCGGCTGTTACAGGACGCTCGATATTTAGGCGCTCCCAGCGCGAGCGAAACAGTCGCATCTGCTCCAACTGGGTATTCCATCTAAAGGCGCAATCTTGAGAGTTCTTGCACGGCTTGATCACCGCTATCGCATCATCCATATAGGTACAAAATTTTTTTCCCAGGTCTGACGTGCAGGTGATCCAATTAGACTCCCTCGTCAGCTCTTCATGTTTAACGGACGTCTCAATGAGGCTAGGTGACTTACATAAAGCGATTTTTGCAACTTGAGCTTTGAGATCGTTGCTACACTCGGCGAACGCATTCGGTCCGTACTTCACCGTCGCCTTAACCGAGCCCTTCAACACATCTGTGTCGCCGCAAATCCAATCTCCGTTGCACTGAACCTGATATTTTTCAGAGATGATGACATCATTAAGCTTTGAGTCGTCTTGGGACGTCTTGCAGGAGGTCAGATGCATCACCAGAGTCATACAAATTGACCATATCTTGAGATTCGTTGTCGCCATGACTGCCCCCCTCTGACTTAAGATGATGTCAGCTTCTATTATGCCTTATGTGGGAACTATTCGTAGGCCCCATGAACCTCTATTAAAAGGGGAGGCCTTTGATTTTAATCTAAGTACCTGTATTTAATATAAAATCACTCTGGGCGGGCCACCCCATGGCGATCATTTTTATTAAAATCATTGCTTTTTACTTAATCTCAGTTCATAAGGAGCCACCATCAAAGGCTGAGAGATCGTGCAGTTACGGTGGATTTTTTGCTCTTTGAACTGACTGCATTTTTTCGGCGCCGGCTAGTCCCATGAGGCTAGTGGCAAGATCGTAACCGGAGCGTAAGCTATGGATAAAAGTATCACCCGCGTCGTTGAAGCTATCGAAACCATCCGCAAAGGCGGCATGGTCATTATGGTCGATGATGAAGACCGTGAAAACGAAGGCGACATTGTCTTTGCAGCAGAACACTCAACTCCAGAAAAAATAAACTTTATGGCAAAAGAGGCCCGCGGCCTTATCTGTTTGCCACTCGCTCCCGAACTTGTTGATCAATTGAAGCTTCCTCTCATGGATGATGTTTCAAAATCAACGAGTGGCCACAAAACCGCATTCACCGTTAGCATTGAAGCTTGCTTTGGTGTGACCACTGGAATCTCAGCTGCAGATCGCTCTCACACAGTTAAAGTCGCCGTGGCTGATGGTGCAAAGCCTGAAGACTTGGTGGTTCCTGGACATATTTTCCCGCTAAGGGCTAAAAAAGGTGGCGTCCTAGAACGCTCAGGTCACACCGAAGGATCGGTTGATCTTGCCAAGCTAGCTGGTTGTAAGCCAGCAGCTGTAATTTGCGAGATCATGAATGATGATGGTTCAATGGCTAGAATGCCGGATCTCGAAAATTTTGCCGCAAAACATAAACTACCGATCGTCACTATTGACGATCTGATTGCCTACAGACTCGTGCGTGACAGCCTCGTGAAAGTGGTTGATCAAGGAGTCATTGAAACACGGTCTGGAACGTTTGAAGCGATACTATTCGAATCTCTTTTGGATAAGTCACAGCATCTTGCTCTTGTTAAAGGGAAAGAATTCTTTGATGACTCGATCGTGGATGTGCGTGTTCATCGACAAAAGCCATTTCTTGATGTCTTTGGAAGAGGCTTAAAAAACAAGCTTGATCTCGTCCAGTACGGCTTTGACATGCTACAGCAGTCCAAATCCGCAGTCGTAGTCTACCTTAGCTATGCATCGTCACAGGCTGCCTTTCCGGATTTCAAAGATGTTTCGACCATCACGTCATCGGATGAACAAAAAGTTAGTGCTATGGACTCCAGACTCTTGGGGATTGGCGCGCAAATTATCAGATCCCTCGGCATCCAGCGCATGCGCACGCACGTCTCACAACCACGAACACTCAAAGGCCTCGCCGGATTTGGACTTGAGGTTGTGGATAACGTGTTAATTCAAACTCAAACTCAATCTTGAATCGAGTCAAAAGGAGAACTTACTCATGACAAAAAACAACTCAAAGGCGTCCCGTTCAAAGAAATTTTTGATCGTTGTTGCTCGCTTCAATGAAATGATTACGCGTTGCTTACTGGCAGGTGCAGAGGAAACATTTAAAGACGCTGGCCTCGACGACCAGGTTGAGATTGTTTGGGTTCCAGGCTGCTTTGAGATTCCGGTCGTGGCTGCCAAAGCAGCAAGATCTGGAGACTATGCTGCAATTGTAACCTTGGGCGCAGTCATTAAAGGAGAAACTCCGCACTTTGATTTTGTTGCCGGAGAATGCGCCCGCGGCGTCATGAATGTCGGTCTTGAGACCAGCGTACCGGTTATTTTTGGAGTCCTCACGACAAACACCGTCGAGCAGGCACTCAATCGCAGTGGAATCAAATATGGCAATAAAGGTCGTGACGCTGCCTCTGCGGCCATTGAAATGTCGTCGCTCATGGCAAAGATTTAAAAGAGCTCAAACCAAGGAGATTTCACCGTGACGACGACCAATCCCAATACAACGGCCCGTGACTTCGCCGTGCAGTTTCTATATCAGTGCGAAGCTGACAAGCTTTTTTATTTCTCAGACGAGCATTTTGAAAACTTTGTACAGTATTTTAAAGTAGAGCCTACTTTTAAGGACTATCTAAAAACCTTGGTCAAGGGTGTTCTATCAAATATCAATAAACTCGATGAAATCATCGCAGGACACAGCAAAAACTGGAAAATATCCAGGATGGCCAGCACAGATAGGGTCGTTCTTCGCATGGCAACCTTTGAAATTCTTGAGAAAATGGCCCCAGATAAGGTAATCTTGAATGAGGCTATCGAGCTTTCAAAACGGTATGGAACTGAGCACTCAAGCGCCTTTGTAAATGGGATTCTTGATGCCGTTGTCGCCGACCTGAGGCGACCAACCTAAAAGGTATACCGCTCGAAATCTTGAAGCCCTCACTAGCCACGGGAGGCCTCATGACGACCATTCACGTCGATCCTCAGATTCAAAACCTTCAATCAGCACCAAATTCTGAAGAACCATCTGCGTCTCACTTAGGCCAAAAGGGAATTATCATCTCTCTTGCAGTCAACGATCGTGACATCTCAGAACATCTTGTGGTGACATTTGCCAAATCTGGCGCCGTAGCATGCCCCGAGATGCTTGAGGAGACCTCCACCTCCAGGCTTCTCTACGAACTAGAACTTAAGGGACAGAGTGTTTTAGAACCATCTTTGATGGGCATAGCGACAGAGGAGGGGCAGGCCAGACGAGTTTTTGTCACCCCTTGCCCAGGCGACAACTTCAGAGACTATGCTGTTTGGGTTGGCATGGTGACAGAAACTGTTTCTAATCTCAAAGTCCGTAAAGTCGCCCTTTACCCATGCCCTGGAGCTTTGAGCGATGAAAACTCATTTGAACTTACCAGCCAATTAGTACGAGCCTTGATCGAGGCCAACGCTGCCGATGAGGTCGCCTTGATCGTCGGTCGCTATAATTACAATAAACTGCTAAACATGGCTTTAGAGCTTAAAAGTGAGCTCAAAACGGCAAATAACTCCATCCATGTGATTCACTGAGACAAGACCTTATTAGTACGCTGACTCCAAGATCGACTGCTAAGACCTCCATTTTTTCCGGCCGCCTTAAGCGTAAGATTTTTAGCCGAATTTGGTGGATATTTCATCCTATCAGCATCTTCGTAGCCGTCCAGATTCTGTGGACCGCAGTGGTTACACTTTGGGTTATCTGGTTCATCGGTCGTCGTCGTGAAATTGAAAAACTTGCCTCACAGCTTAGCCCGTCACTTCTTCCAACCGACGATACAAGCGTTGTCGCACTGATCGTGGTTGGCATCGTTCTACTCTCAATGATTGGTGCAGGAACGATCTTGCTTTTCGTATGGGGCCAACGTCAGACATCACTCATCCAACAGCAAAGACACTTTGTTTCAAGCGTGACCCACGAACTTAGAACTCCTTTGGCCAGTATTCATCTAGCCTACGAAACACTCACTAAACGCGCGCTGCCCGAGGAGACCCAAAAAAAACTCCTTTCAATGAGCATCGTCGATATCGAGCGTCTCATTCGCCTGGTCAATCAAATCCTCATCTCGTCAAGGCTTGATCGCGGGCTTTCGATGTTTAATGACGATATTCGCACAATCGACATAGCCAAAGCCATTAATGCGGTGCTTGAGACGCTGAATCATCTTGATCCAAATCTCAAGGATCGAGTCAGAGTTAGATGTCCTGAAGGGTCGACGTGGTACGGCAGCCAAAATGCACTCAATATGGTTTTGGGAAATCTTCTCGAAAACGCTATCAAGTACTCACCTAGCAAAGGGGCCGTCGAGGTTTCCATAGATAAAAAATCGGATCAGATGGACGTCATTGTTAAAGACTTTGGTCTAGGTTTATCAAAGCGGGACAAAAAACGGATTTTTAAAATGTTTTACCGAAGTGACAACGCCACCTCGCGTGCAATTCCTGGTACCGGCCTTGGACTTTTTATTGTAAAAACGACCATGGAACAGATTGGCGGTCACATTTCTGTCTCAAGCTCCGGCCAGGGCGAAGGTTCTACATTCATTGCGAGCTTTCCTGCATGACAAACCCAGGACATCATGAAAAATTACTCCTCGTCGAAGACGAGCCGCATCTAGCTTTTACTCTCAAATTAAATTTGGAAGCAGAAGGTTTTGAAGTTACGCACGCTGCAGATGGCGCTCAAGCCGTACAAGACTTTGCCACCAAAGGTCCATTCCAAGGCGTGATCTTGGACGTGATGCTGCCAGAAATGGATGGATTTCAGGTCGCAAGGTCCATTAGGCATCACGATCCGAAGATCGGAATTCTTATGCTGACCGCTAGAACAGGGGAAGACGATAGACTCCAAGGATTTGAGGCCGGGGTTGACGATTACATTTCAAAGCCCTTTCACCTGAAGGAACTATTGGCGCGCGTTCGCCGCATGACCGAGCGCGCCGCTCTTTACACCCAAGAAGAAGAAAAAAATAAGGATTCACCACGATTTTCTATCGGAAATCTTGAATTAGACTGTGGTCAATTAACACTTAAGACCAATTCTGGGGTCGTTCCAGTCACCAAGCTTGAGTCTGATTTTTTAAAAGAATTGATGATCCATCCCGGAAAAGTCGTAAGCCGAGAGCATTTACTAGAAAAAGTCTGGGGTATGCGAGCAACGACTGAGACCAGAACGATTGATAACTTTGTCGTGCGACTACGTAAAATGATTGAACAAGATCCAAAAGATCCGAAAATTCTGATAAGCGTTAGAGGTCGCGGCTATAAATTAAATCCACACTAATTTACTCTCATCAGGACTTGTTATGTTCATCGATTTTGAAAAATGGCATGGTGCGAAAAATGACTTCATAGTCACTTGGATTCTCACACCAGATAAAGACATGCTAGTACCAACCCTCTCGAGACTGGCACCTAAACTTTGTTCTAGAGATGGATCCGGAATCGCAGCTGATGGCATTTTGGTACTTGTTTCAAAGTCTAGAAAAGACCCACACCCCGAAGAGCTTGTGATTATTAATGCAGATGGAAGCCTCGCAAAAAACTGCGGCAATGGTCTTCGCTGTGCGGCCATGAGTGCAAGAAGACGAGCTCACCGCGAGGGAGTTTTAGACTTTGACGGCGTCACTATGACCGTTCAAGGAACAGAAATTGACTGTCGATTTATGGGCCATGAGTCTAATCCATTCGTTGCAGTTGCTATGCCGATTCCTGTTGTCGGCCAATCAAATACATGGACTAGCGAAGTCACTGGCGCCGTGAGGTCTCTGCAATCGGCAAATCCAGACCTCAAAGGAGATGTTGAAACCGTAAGCCTTGGCAATCCTCACGTTGTTATCACGGTTGAAGACGCCACTGCTGATTTGGCAAAAATCGCAGGCAAACCTTTGCAAACGGTTCGCGGCGGAGACGGTATCAATGTTCACGTTGCGTCATCGCTTGAAATAACCGACAAGGATCGGCAGCAAGCAAGAAAAGATCTCGGTGAGGAATTAGGAGAATTATTTCAGGTGTTCCCCTGGGAGCGCGGAGTCGGACCCACCCAAGCTTGTGGGACCGGCGCATGCGCCGTAGGCGTTGCAGCTCTTGCCACTGGATTGGCCGAGCGATCATTATGGATTGGAATTGAGATGCCGGGAGGACGACTTTACGCAAAGCAAGATAGCGAAGATGATATCGTTACACTTGCTGGCCCAGCTACTTTTGTATTCGCTGGGACTATTGAAATCTGACATCACCGACATTGAACGCTTGAACTCGCATGTGGCCCAGAAAATGGGAACGAAGCCGTCAAGGGATTTGATTGCATGGTCCGCATAAGTCCCGCTATGAAGTAAACTCTAGACCGATAGTCTTGCCAATCAGTTGCACCGCGACCCGTGTTGACATCGAGGCCAGTGACTGCCGCCAACTCAACTAAAGGTGGATATGTGTACCGGGTGAGGCTTTTTGAAAAGTTCTTTGCGGGCAAACTCTGTCGCAAAGGATAGCGTTTCAAACCCACGCCTGGTCGGGAGACACCGGTAAATCCGGAATCAGGAAGACCAATATCCATAGCCAAAACAGTTGCCGCTTTTCGGTAAATGGAGCTGGCAGGATCCAAAATACCAATAGCGCCTGAAATATATGTTTGCAGCACAAACTGTTCGTGAATAGCGATCAAGAGATTTCCGTAAAAGATCATCTGCGCTCGCGTGACCGGATCCTTCTCAAAACGTGATTTGTGATAAGCCTCATAGGCCCGCGCAAGAGCATCCTGCCCCCCAGAGTGTCGCGCTCCTTTTGACAAAGCAGGAATTCCTGCTAACAAGCGCTCCCAAACAGCTTCAAAAGGGGCATTGCGGTCCAAGTCGTATTGAAAGGTGTCCATAAACTTTTTCAGTCTGGTCTCATCATACACGGCGTCGCAGCCAAGCATGCGAATGTAGCGATCAGTTGCGCCCATAATTTCTTCGGCAACTCGCTGGTTTCCTCCAGCCAGTGACTGCTGAACGATCTTATCCACTGTTTTGATGAGGTCGCGGTCTTTTCTTAAGTTTTCGATATATGGGGAACGTACGCCATCTGGAAGCCATGCCAAAGATTGTTCCATGTAGTCAAAAAGAAAATCTTTGGTCGCCGTTACAACCTGAAGATCAGTGCCATCCATTGACTCCCCAGCGCGCATTGAGCCCCAAATGCCAAAGTGAAGCCAGTTGGCCTGAAAATCAAAACCTGGTTCATGACGCGATAAAATCTGGTTTAGCGCTTGCCCGCCGTAATAATAATTTTGAGTGATTTTACGATTTCGGAAAATTGCGTCGGACGGCCCTTCAATGGGATAAAACTGTGGCTCAATTTTTACAGACGAAGACGCGAAGTCGTCTTTCAACCCTGAACCAGAGGGGCTACTCGACTTACAGCTTACAAGGCAGATCATGCTAATAACAAAAACACCTTTGAGACCGTCACGAATAGACATCTTCATCATGGGGCAACACTCCAAATGGGTAGGTCTTTGGGCACAGCTAGAAGGCGTGGCTCGATGCCACTATTGTATCAAGGCCTGGGGCCAAATACCCAGAATCTGTTGGCGGATCGGCCAATTTTGAAGTTGGCCAATTGGCTCAAATTTAGTCCTTTTCGGGACTTAGGAAATCACCTAAAAAACCAGCAAAGTCCCCGTTGACAAGCCTTTCAGGGCAGCGTAGGAGAGCCTCGTAGCGAGCGTTTAAACCTTCAAAAACACACCGAAAGAGGCCACCCATGAAAACGTTACTGACCCTTGTCTCCACCGCACTTCTAACCACCCAAGCTCTTGCCGCTGACCCGGTCACCAAGATTGCTGGTTTTCAATGTCATCCACGTGGCAGTGAAGCCAACTACATGGTCTGGACTGAGCAAGCCGGGGACAAACAAATTGTAACCGTTGGCACGCTTGGCCAAACCGGTGTTGAAAGTATTGAAAAATTTATTTCCGATCGTATTCACCTGGACGACATCGTCACCTTCACATCAAAGGATGAAACTTTGAAAGTTGCCATCTCCAATGATTACGACGGTGAATTCTTTGCAGGTGACATGGTTTTCGTTAGAAATAATGTTGAAGTCATCCAAGAACTTGCTTGCGAAGAGTACGTGATCAAAGCTGATTGATCAGCTAGGTAAGATAACCCCCAAAGCGGCCACTTGAGGTCATAGGGCGGTTTAAATTAAGGCTTCGGCCAGCAGATTTACCGGTTGCGAATGTTCCCGAATCAAAACGTCCCCCGCCCCAAGATTTTTTGGACAGGCGGGGGTATTTTTTTTCGACGAATTCATCCAAGTGACTGCGTTCGATCTTCATTAATGACCTTAGCTCAGTCGTAGCAACACCGACATTTTGGGCGACCTTAGCCTCCACAGAGCCCACGTTAGCAAGCTTTTCGTCAAATCCGCTTAAGACACCCATTTGGTAGCTACGACGAAGACTGCCTGCACACCCGCTAGATTTCTTATGCGCCTTCCACAGGCTTTCAATTTGCTGATTAAGAAAGAAATAAACAAATTCTGCCATGAGAATATTTTCGCGACGGCCAAGAATTTCGGCTGCTTTATAGCGCTGGCAGTCTTTGGCATTATAGAGATGTGTATGAATCACTTTCACGTTGAAGTGGTCATTGAGGATGGACAGTATCTTCGCCTCAGTTGGGTCAGTTTTTTTCTTATTCTTTGTGAGGTAGAGACTATCCATAACGTCATCAAACAAGGATTGTTTGATGCGGTCGAGATTATGCTTAGCGTAAAGCTCACGGACTTTCTCCATCGCAAGCAACGATTCATGCTCATTACTAGAACTGGCTAAAGAAAGTAGTTTTTCTACCTTTTCAAGAAGCCGTGCGTCATCTTGGGTCAAAACGCGCTCTCTGATTGTCGGAATCTCACGGGGAATGTCTCCCGTTGCCTTCGCTGCCCATGTCGCGACACCAAGCCTGCGGCAGGCATCCTTGAAAACATCGCCGTGTGGCTTGAAGCCTGCGTCCGGCACACACTCGGAAACATACTGATGCGCCATCTCATGCTTTAGGACTTCGAGCACCACATCCCACGAATATTCACGAATTAATTTTTCACTAAGGGTAATTGTGCGAAGAAAGGAATCCCATTGTCCCCAATTGGACGACATATCAGCAATACGAATAACTACCGGTCGCAAAGCTACTCGGTGATACCAGGCAATCTCCTTATGTTCTTTGTAAAGCTGAGCTATCCAAAGTCTTGTCATTTGCTCAGGCACATCAGAGATCTGCACGATACTTATATCCTCTTGTTGACGGTCTTTGCGAATGCCTCTGCCATGAGCTCGTCCATACGCTTAGCGATTCTTGCGTGAAACTCATTTACACGCTTGGTCATCTCTTCCGGGCTGTCTGACTTTTTGGGTGGATAGAGGGGTTCGCTCACCAAATGCGTCAAAAGAACAGGCTTTGGAATTGGCGAATAGCCAAACCCTTTGGCAAAGAATAGTGGCACTTTCAAAGTCTTATAAGCCCAAGCAGTCACATGGCTTGGCGCAATATCGTAAATATCATCGGCCGCAGGACAAGCAGCGAGGACAATCGGCACACCAGACTCAATGGAAAGCCTCGCAAAGCCTTTACGACGACTCCACATGACTTTGTACTTCTCGCGAGACGGCCTGAGAGCCTCGCGCATACCACCCGGAGCAATGACAATGATCTCACCGCTTTTAAGTAAATTGACCGCATTTTCCTGGGAGCCTTCTCGGCTACCCAGTGATTCCATGATCGCTCCCAGACCAGGAACTTTGAAAAAAAGTCGATCAATCAGTGCACGAGGTATACGGTTTGAGTATTCGTAGATAGCGGCCATTAATAGGGCGATATCGTAGCTCGCAAGACTGTGGTTGGCAGCTAAGATCATTCCACCCTCAGGTAACTTATCAAGCCCGAGGGCCGTATGATGGTGATATGCGCGAACACCAGCAATAAAGGGAGCCAACTTGATTAACAAGTCTGTATTCATTGCATCTGTCGCCGCTGATTGCTGTGTCATATTTAGTACCATGTTGGATCAAAGCTTAGGTCACTGATAAAGTTATGGCCCTCTATGCTTGGATGGAAACAGTCCAAGGGCGAGATCATCGAGTCATCAAAAGCAGCTTTTGCGATTTCCGGAACAAAACGCACGTTGATTGAATATTGCGCGGCTATAGCGCCAATAGTCTGGTTAAGGTGTTCGAATCTTGCCGTAAAATCTTGGCGTTGCTGTGGTGTGCGATCAGCCGCCAAAATTGGTTTACAAACACCCATCGTGTCCCACTTTGCCTGACAGCCAGAGCGTTTTAGGCCGAGTTCATACATCAACGGAATAGATGGAACCGGAAGTAAAACAATTTTGATTTTGGGATTAGCCTCGATCAAGCGATCAATGACTTGCGTCAGATGTTGTTTGTAGGATTCGAGCTTCGGTAGGTAGTCTTCATACCAGGTACAAACGTCGTTAGCACCGATAGCGATGGTGACATAGTCAGGTTTTGCTTTTAAAAGCCTGGCTGCTTGCCTTGGAAGTTGTCTGACTTCAGCTCCGACAAACGCTTCGTTCACGACAACTAGGTCGCGACCAACCAGTTGACTTTTGAGTCGTCTGGCATGACTTTCAACTAAACCTTGAGGATCAAGACCCCCGGCCCAGCTAAGCTCTCGGTTGTCGCCGTATCGCCACGCATTAAAACCGGCCGAAATGGAGTCTCCAAGTGATCCCATGATGTAAGGCTTTTCGCCCTCAGAACGCGCCTGTTGCGGCAGCCAAGTTACCGAAGTTATGAGAAAAATTAACATCAGACGATGCAACAACGGACGTCTCCAGAGAGCCTTTATCAAAATTCGCCAAACAGCAAAGAAGTGTAGCCTAAAATCACCTCCATGGTAAACACAATGGTTGAGTAAAAAATACGCTCCAAATCAGCGTCATTTTGAAGTTTATAGATTTAAATTCGGGTGCTTACTGCCGTGAAAGAATCCAGCTGGAGTGAAGAAACAAGGCGCCTTGGTCTGCCTATCGATGAGCAGGCCGTGGGGCGACGCCTTGACGAATATTTGGCCGGAAAGTTTCCCTTCTTCAGTCGGGCGGCCTGGCAGCGTGAAATCTTCAATGGCGTCGTTCTTGTCAATGGCAACAAAGCACGCAAACCCTCCCAAAGGCTGCAAATGGGTGACGAACTTAGACGTCTTCACCCCTTTGAAGAAGAGCCTGAGGTCGATACCAATATGCGCATTCTCTGGTGTGATGGTGAACTGGCTGCAGTGGTGAAACCGGCTGGCCTTCCGATGCATGAGGCTGGCTACTACCGCAGGCGAACCGTGGCCGGGGTCTTACCAGAGGTTTTAGGGGCGGGCTGGACTCCAGTTCACCGCCTAGACCGAGAGACAAGTGGGCTACTTTTGTGCGCACGACAACCTGCTATTCGCGCTAGACTCACAGATATGTGGACTCATAAGCAGGTTCGAAAAACCTACCTTGCTGTTGCCTCAGGGCATCCCGAGCAAGACCTTTGGGACGTAAATCTTGCGATCAAGTCTGAGCGTTACGAGCGGACAAACCGCTCAGAAATATCTGAGCAGGGAGATGCCGCATCAACGGTGTTTAGAGTCCTTGGTCGCGGCAAAACGGCATCTCTTCTTGAAGCCAAACCGCTCACTGGTCGTACAAATCAGATAAGAGTCCATGTGGCTGCAGCTGGTTATCCACTGATTGGCGACAAAGTTTACGGTGCTGATCCATCGATTCTAGAGCTTTATAGAAAAGAGGGAAACTCTGCGCGAGTTAAGGAACTTGCTGGATTTCCCCGCCATGCACTTCATGCCTGGAAGCTTAATTTGATACACCCTCTCACTGGAAAAGATGTTCAGCTCGAATGCCCACTTTCTGATGATTTAGTGAGCCTTTGTCACCATGAAGGTATCCTGATTGCAGGATCCAGTCATAACTCTTAAGTCGCATCGCCGGTAGGGTTAAGTTTTGGTAGCAAGGTGACAAGGATCAAAAGACCCAAAGCCGAAAATACGCTCGAAAGTATCAGCGCTTTGGCGAGACCAAATTTTGTAGCGACAAAGCCTGTGATCAAATTTGCAGGAATCGCCACGGTGGCAAGCGTCATCTGAAATGCCCCGTAGCCAAGTCCTCTTTTTTTTGCTGGTAGAAGATCTGCCAAAAGAGCTTTTTCCACACCATCCGTTAAACCGTAGAACGCACCGTAAACAGAAAACACGACACCGAAAGTAGCCATCGTTAGAGGCTGCGCCAGGAGCGCGTAAGCTAAAACGTAAACTAGCCATCCGATAATCAGAAATCTTTTGCGTCCAAATTTATCTGACCATTGCCCGACTAGCCATCCAACCACCGAGGCCAAAATATTATAGACAATAAATAAGCTAAGGATCGCACCGAAATCAAAGCCCATTTCCTTGGCGCGCAGTACCAGGAAGGCATCTGAAGAGTTACCCAAGGCGAAGACTGCAACTGCTGTAAGAAAAGGCCTTATCTCTTTTGGGACGTGCCATGACAAATATGTTTTGGCGTGAGTTACACGTGGCAGATGGGGAACCCATAACTGCAAAACAATCACAGCCAACCAAGCAAATGGCACGGATGTGAGAAGCATTTTTTGAAATAATTCCGTCGTCATCGATGAGGCGCCAATACCCAGCATGATGGCTAAGGCTAGCCCCGTCACTGCCCCAACAGTATCAAGACTGCGGGCCACGCCAAACGCTCGTCCGACATTTCCGCGATGGGAATCATCGGCAATCAAAGCATCTCTTGGAGCCGTCCTCACACCTTTTCCAAAGCGGTCTAAAATGCGGGCTGCCGCGACCAATGGCGCCACACCAGTAAAAAACATCAATGTCCTTCCGAAAGCGGATATCCCGTAGCCCACTGTGACGAGTGGCTTGCGTGAATTCATGCGGTCAGACAACCAACCCGACACGGCCGTAACAACGATAGTGACTGTTTCAGCGACCCCTTCGATCAAGCCGAGGATAACTGGACTAAGACCAAGGGTCGTTGTGAAATACAGTGGGAGAGACCTCGTCAAAATCTCTCCAGAGCAATCGTTTAAAAATGAGACGACACCAAGGCGCACGGGTAGGGCAGGCTTTAAATGTTTTGGCGTCTGTTGGTCAGATAGTTCCATGGGATGTCTTTGAACTGAGGATAGCCTTCAGAATGCTGACCCATTATGACAGAAAATTTAGAAAGGCTGCTAAAAAAATTCTGAAATCCTAGAACACCGACTCATCATTACTGTATGATATGTCGATCAACTCACTAAGGAACTATATATGAATGCCTCTCCTGAAGAACTAGTCGCGACCATCTGCTTTGGGGCTGCGGTATTTCATACGTTTTGCACCAAATTTTTTGCCATCTGGGCCGGGAAGTTTCGGCAAGGCTCACTAGCGGAGAACTTCCTTCACTACATGGCTGAAGTTGAAGTTGTTTTTGGGCTATGGGCAGGAGTGTTTTTTGCCTACTTAAGCCTAAGCCATAACGTGGACTACGCAGTTAAATATATTGAATCTGTAAACTTCACAGAAGCGGCCTTTGTGTTTGTGATCATGACCATGGCTGCCACTAAGCCTATTATGTCAGCCTGCACTCGGTTATTTTTTGGATTATCTTCTTTTGCCCCACAAAAGATGCAGACATCGGCGTATTTTCTCTTAATTCTGATCTTAGCACCTATCCTTGGCTCCTTTATCACCGAACCTGCAGCCATGGTTGTTGCTGCATTGCTGTTAAGACCACTAATTTTTGTTAGAGGTTGTTCGTCGGCTCTTCGCTACGGAACGCTCGCCATCTTGCTAGTCAATGTCAGCATTGGTGGTACATTCACCCATTTCGCAGCGCCTCCTGTCATCATGGTTGCAAGTAAGTGGAATTGGGATTTGATGTTTATGCTAAAAAACTTTGGATGGAAAAGTGCTCTAGCTGTCGGAGTTAATTCGCTTGCATTGTATCTGCTTAACTTTAAGGAACTATCGCGCCTTACTCTTCCACGCTCTAACTATTCGTCAGAACGAATTCCGTTTTGGATGTTTTTAAGCCATGTATTCTTTATCGCACTCGTGGTGAAATATCACACCAGTGTTGCGTTTTTCTTACCGCTTTTTCTCCTATTCCTTGGTTGGTCTGACGTTACAAAAGAATACCAAGATCCACTCAAGCTTCGGGAAGCCTTACTGGTCGGATTTTTCCTCGGAGGGCTTGTGACATTAGGGCAACTTCAGCAGTGGTGGATAGGACCGCTCGTAGGCTCTCTAGAACCATTTTCACTGTTTTTAGGGGCAACTTTACTAACGGCTATCACCGATAACGCAGCACTCACCTATCTTGGGACGCTCGTGCCAGGACTATCAGACGTTTCAAAATACGTTTTAGTGGCAGGCGCTGTTGCGGGAGGCGGGCTGACCGTGATCGCTAACGCACCAAATCCAATCGCCGTGGGTCTTTTAAAGGATGGATTTGGCGAGAGTAGTATCAATCCGCTTAAACTTTTAATTGCTGCCATTCCGCCCACAATTTTGGCCTGCCTTTGCTACTGGTTCCTATGAAAGAACTACTTGCCCGTCTTAAAATTAAAATACTGAAGTGGCTGATTCTATTTGGCGTCATCGTAGCGGTCGTTGTTTGGCCGGCTATTATTTTCTATCCGATGGGTGCACTTCTTTACAAAAACGATCATCCTAAAGATGGTGCTGACGCTATTTGGCTGCTCATGGGGGGAGTCGAGGTTAGGCCTCAAGGAGCAGCCAAGGCTCATCTGGCCAAAGTTTCTGATCGCATTATTTTCATAACGCCCGAGATGAACGCCGTTGAAGTGCAAGGCCTTATTCCCTCAGAGCAATCACTGACGTTAAATATTTTAAAGAGCTACGGTGTTGATGACTCGAAAATCTCCGTCATTTCGGATTTTGGACGGGTTTCTTCGACTGCTGAGGAAGCTGTTGCCATGAAGAAATTTCTGATGAGTTTATCTCAAAAACCAGCTCGACTTGTGGTCGTGACCAGCTGGCCTCATTCAGCGCGAGCCGCCTGGACCATCGACAAAGCTCTGACAGATAGCGACATTAAAATTGAGATGTTGCCTATTGATGCCATTCCATACGATAAGTCTAATTGGTGGAAAACAGAGCGCGGCCTCCTATTTGTTTTTGAAGAGTACATTAAGTGGGCCAGGTATTTACTAAAGTACGCTGGACGAGACATTTCCTAACCAAGGACAAAGTATGGATCTAAATCTCAAGGGTAAAAAAGCACTTGTCTGCGCCTCCAGTCAGGGACTAGGGCTTGCGGTCGCAAAAGAACTTTTTGCTGAAGGCGTTGAACTTGTCATTTGTGGGCGCGGCGAAAAAAGCCTGAAAGAGGCCGCCGCATCTATTGCAAACTATGCAAAGCGTAGCGATCACCCTCACATGTTGACCGTGGATCTATCAAAACCCTCAGAACTGGGGCCTTTTGCTGAAAAGGTCAGACAGCGTCTTGGTGGCATCGACATTCTAGTCAATAACGTCGGAGGGCCTCCGCCATCTGCCGCCGAGACAACAGGTATTGAGGCCTGGCGCAGCGGCTTTGATCAAATATTTTTAAGTGCCACATTACTCACTCAAAGTATGATCCCTGCCATGAAGGCACAAAAACATGGCCGAATTATAACCATCACATCTCTATCTGTTTTAGAGCCGATTGATCATCTCGTGGTCTCGACCGCCATGCGAACTGCCGTCACGGCGTTTATGAAAACTCTGAGTAAAGAGGTGGCACCCTTTGGCATCACAGCCAACACAGTTCTTCCCGGGGTGATTCACACGGACCGCATTGTTAATCTGCGCAAGGCAAAAGCTGAACGCGATGGCTCAACACTGGCAATCGAGATGGAAAAGACCGCCAAGACAATCCCGATGGGCCGCCTTGGCGAGCCCCATGAGTTAGCCTCACTTGTGGCATTTTTAGCGAGTGAAAAGGCTAGCTTTATCACCGGCACAAACATTCCTGTCGACGGCGGCATGCGGCATGCCTGGCAGTGAAATGCCGTTCCTAGATTGACCCAAACATCACCGCTGCGCCGGTTCCGTAGACTGAGCCGTAGGCCCTGGTTTTCATGGACCGTCCAGAAACACAGGCGCCGGCTCCCTCAAGAAAGGCAAGCGCTTTAAGCCCCATATCGACTTTCGCTGCCTGACAGTAGTCTGCTTTCATGTTCTTAACCGCCGACCAGTTGCCTTCATTCAAAGCCGCTAGAAATTTTTTATTCCACTCGTCGTCTTTAGGATCTCTGATGTGATCTTCGCGCCAATCAATCTCGGTCGTAAAATAACGACCAGATAGACCAGACACCACTACGACAGCCGTTACTCCATCCAGAGTTTCCGAGGCTTTCTTTGCGAGACTGCCAATTTTGATTGTTTCTGCATAATCTGAGTAAACGCAGCAGCTATACATGGCCGTTGGCAGATTATCTGGATTGATCAGGCGGTTAGCCACGATAGTACCGGTATCCACAGGAAACCCATCATAGTCCACAGCCCGCACCTGCAATCCCATGTCTCTTGATTCATCGATAAGTTTTGCCGCAAGAGCAGTATCTGTTTTAAAATTAAAATCGAGCGATGCAAAGTCATACCAATTTTCGTCTACATGTCGTCCCTTGACCTCAGGTCGCATCTGCACTGACTGACCAAGAACTGAGAGCCACTGTGTCGAATAATATAGAATCCGTTTTACGTTTTGACGTTTAAAGTCTTCAGCCAAAACTTTGCATGCGCCTGCAAGCTCGGCATAGTGAGGATTAAGCTCTGGCTTTAAAAGATGAGGCAAACCAGGAACCCAAGCATAAATTATTTTTGAGCTCATTTTAAACCTCCCGCCCCTAGATCCCACTCCATGACAGCGTTACCCGTGCCAATGACAGAACCATAGCCGTGAAATTTAGCTGGAATCTTCGGCACACCCATCGCAGCCAGCATCCACGTAAGACTTCCCGCTTTTACCTCAGCAAAGGTTTCTTTCATAAAGGCCGGTAGGCATTTGAAGTAGGAGTCCAAATCCCCACGGCGGAGCATTTCAATAACTTTCATGTCCCATTCATACTGAGACTGTGACATCACATGCTCGCGACTCATGTCTTCAGGCAACTCAGGATTAGGTTCTTTTGCAAAATGAAGATGCGACAGCGTGCAACTTGCCGCCAAGACGGCACGTCGTCCGGTTTTCTCAATAGCTTTTTGCGTGGCTGTGCCTAGCTTTAAAAATTCCTCTTGGGCGACGTCGTCATCGTAAAAATAAGGGCTATTATTTGCTGAGATGGCGACTACGGGAATGTCCCAATCAGGATTCATCATGTGCAGGGTAACAATCGTCCCATAATCGACACGAAATTCGGGGTTCTCCATTTTCTTCATGGTAAGCCCCAAGGCCCTGCCTTCGTCATGAATGACCCGCGATAATTCGCAATCAACTTCCATTGAGAAGTGGTACCGAAACAAATGTGGAAAGATTGGATCCACCGAGAGACCAGACAGCTTTGGCACACAAAGAACATGATGGCCAACCACTGTTTGCCAATGGGGCGAATGCACAATGATGACATCTGGTTTTAACGTCTTCATACTTTTACGACAGGAGTCATAGGCAAATCGAAGTCCCTCCCAACCACCGCGGGATTTGGGTTCATTTTGGGGAGGATTTTCTCCATAAACTAAATGCGGCGGGTGAGGAGCCAGCCAACCACTTAAGATTTTTCCGGAGGATTTTTGAGACGTCGACATAGCTCAAGCCTTTCCAAATCTAAAACGGACCAAGGGCATCTGGATGACACCTTAATCCGTTCGTTTGGGACGGTAAACTTAAATCTCTCGAGAAAACTGATGGGTTTACTGGCAAATGGTTGGTTTTTGAACCTTTGTGGGGTCAACACCCTGACTAATACTGGCGTAATTGGTGCAAAGGTTTGTTTTTTCTGCTGCACAACTTCCAGCGGTAGGACACTGGGTGTTAATTTTCGCCGCCATAGCCTTAGCATAGGCCTCATTCATTTGCCCTTTGAGAGCCTGAGCCTGGTAGGTGCTGTCACTTCCAGTTCCGCCGGCAGACGTCTTTAGGGTGCTAGCCATTTGCTTAAGTTTGGTAAGCTGAGACGTAATAATAGATGTCACTGACGATGGCATACCGGCAGCCTCGAATGATTGGCTAACCATGATGAGCCCATTTAAAGCCAGGGCAAGTTGCGACTTGGTGTTACTTGTATCAAACGATGCATCCACAATGGTTTTGAACGAAGAGAGCGCGTTGACCAGATCGGTTGCAGACGTGAAATTTGCTGAGCTAATTTTGGTCGAAACAGTTTGAACACCAGTGTAACCGGAATTACTTGCAACACCATCGATCAAGACACCCTGCTGAAAAACCAATGCTTCAATCAAGTGCAGAAGGGCAAATGAGATATGAACCTTGGCACCATTATAGGCGGTGTTTGTCTGATCTGGGCAAATGCTCTTGCTTGTATGACGCTCATCAATAGACTGTGACAACACGAGACTACGGCTCACAAAAGGACAAAGCTTACGAATACCCTTATCAAGGGCGGCCAGCGTCTTAACATTGGCCCTTAGTGTATCGTTTACCTCACTTGGAACATATACCTTGGTGATTCCGACAGAGTTTAAGCCGGGAAATGACTGCTCAGCACCAAGGGCTGCCTTATCGGCATCCGTTAAATTTAGTAGGAGACAACTGAGTTGACCAAGCGGGTTTGAAGCACCAGTGCCACCAGACGATGAGGACGAAGAGCATGTTGAGCTCGTCGTAGACCCGGAACCTGATCCAGATAAAGCTGAAAGCTTTCGAACGACCTGGAAGATATCAATGCCGGCTTGACTTAAGTAAATGTTGCCAAGAAGTACCCCAGCATCACCATTATTACTAGAGCGCGCGTACGCCTTATTGGCTAGCTCTTCGGCCAAGCTAAAGTCACCTTCGTCGTAAGCTAGCTGCGCCCGCTGAAGGAGTGCCGCATAGGAGTCATCTGTCGAGCCAAACAGTTTATTTACATTGGCTGTACCACAGCTTTGCATTGATGTAGCCAGGCCCGCTACCACTGCGATAAGTATCAGATTTTTTAAACGCCTCATTGAAATCTCCTTCGAGACAAGTCCAGACTAGTCTGCGTAATAAATTATTTTTTCGTCTTCGTCAGTTACGTGATATTTTTCACGAAGAATCTTTCGCGCGTAAGACTTACTCTCTTTGATCATGTGAATCTCGTTGGCTAAATGCTCGTTTTCTGCTTTAAGCGCCGCCACAGCCTCTTCAAGAATATATTTTGATTTTGCTAGAGAGAAGTAGCGTGCAATAGATGTTTCGCCTCGAAGAATGCCAATTGCGATGACGACCGTGGCAAAACAATAAAGAAATCCCGCACCTCGCTCTAATAGGAGGTTGGCGACACCTGTCTGTTTAGTCCTCCGCCGGGAGACCAAAGTTCACCTCAAGTGCATGGCATGACTCTTTTGGATACTTTAATTATAGCATTCGACGGCCTAGAACTCCTCAGAGCTAGGCGATAAATGGTGAGCTTCAACGCGGCGAAGACCAATGTCTTTAAAGCGGACCAAAATTTTTGGCCGACCAAAATTAGTTTCAATTTGCTCAACTATTCCAGGACCGTAGGTCGGGTGATGAACGCTGGATCCCGGTTCAATTAAACCCGAAGAATCGCCTTCTTCATCAGCATAATCATAGTATTGGCCGTCATCGTCTTGATGAGCGCGCGGCTTATCAGAGTGACTATCGCTCAGGGGATCATGACCACCTGGAGGTGTCAAAACATTGACGAAACTTGGCGGTATTTCCTTTAAAAACCTTGAGACATCGTTAGCCTGAGTCTGACCATAGGTGCGCCTCATATAGGCTGCCGAAAGGGACAACTTCTTTTTGGCTCTGGTCATTCCGACGTACAAAAGCCGGCGTTCTTCTTCCAACGAGTGCGCGTCGTCACTGCTGTTAAAGTGTGGAAGAAGACCGTCCTCTAAACCCACGAGAAATACACGATCAAACTCAAGACCTTTTGCCATATGAAGGGTCATCATATTTACACCTGACGCGTCACCCTCGACATCACTAGCTAGCATTGTAGCCTGGAGCCAGTCAGATAGTGTGGCTCCGGGGTTTGAGTCAACATACTCGGCAATGGCTGTTGCCAGTTCCATGACGTTGTCTTGCTTGTCTTCAGATTGATCCGGATATTTTTTTGCAAGATAAGGAAAATACTGAATGGACTCAATCAGACCTTCCAAAAATTCCGGTAGTGGCGATGCCGCGAGACTTTGTTTTAACCGCTCAATCAGATCAATAAAAACCGCAAGCTTTGTGGAAAGCCTGGGCACACCCTCTCCCGCAATCTCTCGAGCCGCTTCGTAAGCAGAGACGCCCTTTTCACGTCCCCGCGCAAGAACCGCTTCGACGGCTGTATCACCAAGACCTCGAGTTGGGGTGTTGACCGCACGCATAAAGCTCACGTCATCACGAGGATTAACGATGAGCTTAATGTAGGCCATCACATCTTTAACTTCGACGCGGTCATAGAACCGGACTGTCCCAAAGATTTTATAGGGAATTTTTTCTTTTCGAAGAGCGTCTTCCAACAATCGGCTCTGGCTATTGGTTCGATAAAAGATCGCCACATTTTCAAAAGGGTATTGGCCTACTTCTTTTTTGATGGTTTCTGCCACCCACCAAGCCTCAAACTCACCGTCTGTCTCGTAGCGAAAGTCAATTAATTCGCCCTTTGGATTTGATGTCCGAAGCGTTTTATCAGCGCGCTTTTTGTTATGTCTAACTACCGCAGCCGCAGCGTCAACTATGGTTGACGTGCACCGGTAATTTTCTTCAAGCTTAAATGTTTTGACTTCAGGATAAACCTTGTCAAAATCTATGATGTTAGCCGGCACTGCGCCTCGCCAGCTATAGATTGACTGATCGTCATCGCCAACGACAAAAATGTTTCCATGTTTTCCTGCAAGATGCCCAAGAAGCTCAATTTGAGGCTTATTGGTATCCTGATACTCATCAACCAAGATGTATTTATAGCGATCTTGCATGAGTCTTCTCACGCGCTCGTTAGCGCGAAGTAAGAAGATCATATTCATGATCAGATCACCAAAGTCCATGGCATTAGCTAACGCAAGAGTCTCTTGGTAGGCTGTGTAAACATCAACACCACCGATCGGCATAAAGTCTCTAAATAAGCCTTTGTGGGTTTCGCGGTCTGACGGAAAAAGACCCAAAGTCTTGGCGTGATTTATTGCGTAACGGAATTCGGCAACACTCGTGTCTTTATCTAACTTGATATTTCCACGCTGGATTATTTTTTTGATCACAGAATTCTGATCGGTGTCGTCATAAATAGTGAAGTCTGACGTAAAACCAAGCTCTGGAGCAAATTCACGTAGCCATCTTGCGCATGCTGAGTGAAAGGTTGAAATGAGGGCTTTATCGGCAACCGGAGATAGCGACAACACACGCTCTCTCATCTCACCAGCTGCCTTATTAGTAAACGTCAGGGCTAGAATTTCCCACGGAGAAACCCTCTCCTCATCAATCAACCAAGCAATGCGTGTGGTGATAATCCTGGTTTTACCGCTTCCTGCTCCAGCAAACACGACAGCTGGACCGTCTCGATGTGAGGCGGCATCACGCTGCGCTGGATTCAGTCGATCAAGTAAACCTGTCGTCATAAGAAAAGTCTTTATGTAGCTCTATTATTCAACCGTCACCGATTTTGCGAGGTTTCTTGGCTGATCCACGTCAGTGCCGCGTTTGACAGCTACGTAATAACTTAAAAACTGCAGGGGGATCACAGACAAAATAGTTTGCAGGGCCGCATCTTTAACCTGAGGGCAGGGGATATAGTCCTGACAAAGGGCTTTGAATTTGTCGTCTTGGAGGTCGCCCACACCAATACAGACACCCTCTCGTGCGCGGACTTCTTCAACATTAGAGATCATCTTCTCGTAATGACCATCCAGTGGCGCTACAGCGACCACGGGCATATGCTTATCTATTAGAGCGATTGGTCCGTGTTTAAGCTCTCCACCAGCGTAGCCTTCAGCGTGAATATAGGAAATTTCCTTAAGCTTCAGGGCACCCTCTAGGGCGACCATAAAGCTGGGTCCACGACCAATGAAAATAAAGTTCGTAGCCTCGTAGTATTTAGCAGCAACATCTTCGATCAGTCCTGCAGCATTAACCGCACGATCAACAGCACTTGGTAATTGACGTAGTGACTCTAGTGCTTGCTGATATGACTCTTTGGAAATGCGATCTTTCTTTTGACCAATGGCTAATCCAAATAGGTAATGGCAAAGAACCATACTTGTGAATGCCTTGGTCGATGCCACACCAACCTCGGGGCCTGCTTCCATGTAAAGGGTCGCCGTTGATGAACGCGGAATACTTGAAAAACGAACGTTACAAACAGCAAAAGTCTGGCAACCGCGAGAGGCCGCATGCTTTATGCAAGCAAGCGTATCGGCTGTTTCACCTGACTGGGTGACCGCTATTACAAGCGTGTCTTTATCCAGATAAGGATCTCGGTACCTAAACTCACTGGCCAGCTCAACTGATACTGGGACGCCAACCATTTGTTCAACAGAGTATTTTGCAATCATGGCGGAGTAGTAGGCCGTTCCGCAGGCTACATAAACAATACTTTTGACTCTCGTCAAATCGAGGTCATCAATTCCCATCTCTTTCGTGTCAATCTTTCCAGACGCAGAATCGACAAGACGCGCAATCGTATTGGCGATGACAGCCGGCTGCTCGTGGATTTCCTTAAGCATGTAGTGGCGGTAGCCCTGTTTTTCCGCACTCGCAGCAGTCCAGTTAAGAACCGAAGGCGCACGCTTTAGCTGTTTTCCGGAAAAATCCCAAAGCTCGACACCGGACTTTGTCAGTCGCCCCACTTCACCATCATTTAAAAAAATCACTGATTTCGTGAGCGGAAGCAGCGCTAAGGCGTCACTTGCAAAATAATTTTCGTTCTCGCCTACTCCGATCACCACTGGAGAGCCCTGCTTGACGAGATAAAGTGCCTCAGGCTCACCAGCCCAGAGAATGCCAAGCCCGTATGCGCCTTCAAGTCTAGTGATGACTTTCAAAAGAGCATCTTTCATTTTCGGAGTGGTTTTCAATTCGCGGCTTAATAGGTGTAGAACCACCTCGGAGTCAGTTTCGGACTTAAAACTATAGCCGTCTTTCAATAACTCAGCTTTGAGCTCACGGTAATTTTCGATGATGCCGTTGTGAATCAAGGCCAGATCGCCCGTAACATGAGGATGCGCATTCTGTGTCGTTGGTGCACCGTGAGTCGCCCAGCGCGTGTGACCCATTCCAATGGAGCTACTCGCAGGAAGCTCCTTTAAATGTCCCTCGAGCCTAACAAGCTTGCCGTCACTTTTGGCCGTATGAATTTTTCCAGCACTCATGGTTGCGATACCGGCACTATCGTAGCCACGGTACTCGAGGCGCTTTAGTCCCTCAAAGATCGTCTCCACACATGGACGACTACCAACAACGCCAACAACTCCACACATAGGTATCTCGATCCTTTCGGTTTTATTCCATGTCACGATCAGCAAAAACAGTCTGCGGTGGGATCTTCGCCCCCCCTGCAACCTGTGATCTCACTAGCACTGCATGAGCACCGACGTGTACGTCAGCACCTAATTCTGAGTCTTCCACTACCACCTGCGGGCCAATGACGCAATTGCGAGAAATTTTGCTCTTTCCGCGCAGATACGCACCCGGATAGATGGTTACGTCAGGCTCTACAACAACATCTGCTTCAATAAATACAGTCTCTGGCAAATGAATCGTCACGCCGTGGCTCATGAGACCATCAAGGCGGCGACGCATCATCGCCTGTTCAACGGATGCAAGTTGAGAGCGATCATTGACACCTTGAAACTCCTCGGCAGAGGTCGTCTCAAAAACAAAAGCCGACTCACCGCTGCGAGCCGCCGCAGCAAAAATATCGGTCAGATAATACTCATTTTGTGAATTGGTTGGGGATAGGCCCTCCAAGAGGGAAAAGAGGGTGTTTGTTTTGGCAAAAATTACTCCGCTATTACAGAGGTTTATCTTTTTTGTTGCCGCATCGGCATCACGCTCTTCCACAATCTGACTCAGTCCGCCATCAGTACCCTTCACGAGGCGTCCGTAGCCTTTGGGGTCCGGCACAATCATGCCCAGGACCCCAAGTTTTCGACTGGAGCCAAGGACCGATTGAATAAAATTTCGAATAGTATTCGGGTTAATAGCAGGGGTATCTCCCGCACAAACCAAAACCCAATCAGCATCCGAGGGCTTACCAGCAATCAGCTCACTTTGAGCCCAGGACGGGCATTTTGCCTTTGTGTAGGCTTTTGCAGCACTGGCAACCGCATCACCGGTTCCGCGCTGAGCCTTTTGAATTGTAAGTTTAGTCTCTGGATGGAGCCCCACCACTTTTTCAAAAGGCTTATGACCTGCAGACAAGACCAAGGAGGTATCTGTTGCCCCGGCCTTCTTTGCCGCATCGATCACCCACTCAACCATGGATCGACCCATGACAGGGTGAAGAACTTTTGGTAATGTGCTCTTCATGCGCGTGCCCTTGCCGGCGGCAAGGATGATCGCTGAGATTGTGTGGCTTGTGTTTTTTGTTGTTTCAGTCATTCGCGTTCCGATACTTTGCCTGGCTGATTTCACGTGCAAAATGGACAGTTTAGTCCTTTTTAGAACGCTTGGTCACAGATTTTTTTGTCCAAACTTGCTTGCGAGATTGTAACGGGGATTTTTGATGGGACTATTTGATTTTATTAAAAATTTTGGCGGAAGCCCGGAATCCAAAATCCAAAAGGCTTCCGAGACGTCTAGAAACCCAAAAGCAATCCGCGAGGATCGCTGGGCCGCGATCGAGTTTCTTGCAGATGCCGTTTCCGATCCAGCCAAGGCCGTAGAACCACTCCTCATGCGCTTTGAGTTTAGCCTTGAGCACGGGATCAACGATACCCGCGAAAAAGAAAAGGCCATGGAAGGCATCGTTCGCCACGGCGAAGCCGCCTTACCCATGGTCCTATCGCATCTTAAAAAGACCACGCGGATTGCTTGGCCTATCAAGATCATCAAAGCTCTAGGCCGAAGCGAGGATCACGTCATCGACTGCCTGGTTAGTACCTTGGAATATTCCGATGTCTCCTTTGATCAAGCGCAAACCGACAAAAATTACGACATCCTCTGTCATCTTGCCGATTACAAAAAGCACGGCTTAAAAGACAAGATCAACCACTTCCTCAAAGATCCCGATGAGCGCGTACGCTATGCCGCAGCAGAGGTTTTAATGGAGCAAGACCTGACAGAAGTAGGGGACACTCTGGAAAACCTTATGCGCGACGTGAATCCGGACAATTCGCGAATCCGCCAAACTGTTGTACGCAAATATTTGGAAAATGGTTGGCCCGTTCAAAACGCGAATGCATTCCCTAATCGCAATGTGATTGGACCTGTTTTTGTGAACGACCAAAATAAACTTTTTGTCAGCCAAGAGCACCTGAGTCAGTACAGTGAATAATTTCACCGAGATCGACCCTAAAAAACTATGCCAAGTCGAAATCCATGCTGCACGGCTTGACGTAAGTCGTAAGTTCTACGAGGAGGTTTTTGGGTGGAAGACGGTTCCTGCTGAGATTCACAACTATCTCGTCTTGGATGTTCCAAAAGACTGTCCCTTTGGAATCAGCATTGTCCCGTCGCTAGGCGCTAAGACTTCCAGTGGCCAAATTATTCTTTACTTTGAAGTAGAAGATGCTGCTCACATCGCAGAGCGTGCGGAGAAATTTGGCGGATCAAAAAAATTTGGGCCTACAAAACTCCCGGCTTACGGAAATATCTGGCAAATCACAGACCCAGATGGTCACCGCTTTGGACTCTTTGAAAAGCAAACGTCCCGCTCGTCAAAAGCAAGCCACTAGGACGAAATAAGTCATTAACTCAAATCAGACGCCGCTCAATAGCAGGATTTAACCTGGTCACGAGCTCATAATGGATAGTCTCAGACCAAGCTGCGACCTCTGAAGCGGAAATGGTTTCCATACCATCTGGACCAATCAGCGTCGCAATGTCGCCAACCTTTGCCGTCAAGGCTATATCGGTAATGTCGACCATCATCATGTTCATGCAGATACGACCAACGATAGGGCAGCGTTCGCCACCAATAAGGACGTAAGCCTGACTACCAGAGGCCATGCGTGGATATCCTTCAAAATATCCTATCGGTAAAACTCCGATAACCATATCGTGGCGTGCTTTATAGGTACATCCGTATCCAACATACTGTCCTTGCGACACGTGATTGATGCTTGTAATTTTTGTACGCCAGCTCAATACAGGCCTAAGTTCAACCAGGTCACCGTAAAGTTGTTTGTAGGAAAGCCTCGTTGCCTGGCTTGGCCAAAATCCATACAAGGCAATTCCCACTCGCGCCAAATCAAAGCGACTTTCATCCAATATCAACACAGATGCCGAAGACGCTGAATGTGCTATGAAACTAAAACCACGACTCATAAACTTGGATTTTGCGTCATCAAATTTTTTCAGCTGCAGTCGCGCGTACTCATGCTCTGTCACATCCTCGACGTTTGCAAAGTGCATGCAGACTCCCTTGACCAAATCCTTTTGGGGCAAAAGACTTTGAGCGACTTTCTCTGCGTCATTCGGTCTAAAACCCTGGCGACTCATGCCGGTGTCAAATTCAATATGCACGGCTGGCTTTTCTTGAGCCTGCTGCCAAGCCAAAAGCCCCTCTGGGTGTCCAAGAAATAGCTCTAACGTTTCATCGTGCGCAACTTTGAGTTCCGCCGGAATAAATGGTCCCACGACAAGAATGCGACCCTTAAACCCAAGGCGCCTTAATGCAACACCCTCTTCAACGTAGTTTACAGATATCCAGGCCAAAGGCTCTTGACTTAAAGCCGAATAGACCTCTTTTAGCCCATGGCCATAAGCATTACTTTTTAAAACAGGAGCGAGCTTTGCTGCGCCCACAATTTTCGCAAAAACACGAAAATTATGCCGGAGGTTTTCGGCGTTGAGTTCTATCCAGGTCAGCATCTAACTTCTTCTCTTGAAGACCGTTTTTGATTCGCTGACGATATTGTATCAGTTGATGGAGGTTCCGAAAACTTTAAGCGAAAACACTTTGGGGATTGGCCCTTGAGCTGGCGCCACTAACGGTGCCGTAAGCGTTTGCGCCGTATTAATGCGGGAAACATGGCAAACCTTCTGGTTTCCTGCCGCAAGATACGCCATAGCTGCATTTCCAACCGAGTCTTGGCCAATAGCAATTCCAAGACGATCTCCACACCCGGTCTCCGTTGCCGCCATAAGCCAATCACCACGCCCCATGCGGGCAACCTTCATCCCAGTGATGGATTGAAGACTCAAGGTTGAATCGACGCTAGACGATAACGAGGACACCTCATCGGCGGTCATCGCTTTCAAAGTCTGGGTCGGCGAGATCAGCAAGTCAGCCACAGCAAAAGTTTCTTCTTTTGTCCCTTTAAAAGAACACGGCGCATTGGGAACAAATGCCGAGATCATCGCGACCTTGGTGCCATCATTGCCAGTAAAAAGCGCAGCCACGGGAACGTCTCTGCAGGTTCGGTTCCATGTGATACTGAGAGAACGGTCTTGGTTTACCGCCAACTTTTCAGACGCTACGATCCTTAGGGTAAACAGGTTTTCCAAGCGACCTTGTTTTGGGGTAACTTGCACCTTGTCGGCTGTGAGATTCACTCCAGCAATTTGTTTGCGAACGGTTGTGCGGGGACAGGTCTTTACACCTGTCTGTGCCAACCCGTCTTTAGGCAGATTAGCAATCATCAGACTCATCTTTGGTGAACCATCACTGGCACTGGAAGGACTGAGGACAACGCCAACATAGGGTCGGCAAGTGTCTTGCCAAGAAACCGCCATACCACTACTTGAGATGGTCACATCGGTGACCTCAGACAAGCTGATCCTTTCAGCCTCGCCAAGATTTAGGGTTTTGACAGGCCTATGACCATTCGTCTTGAGGGTGATTGTTTTTTTAACAGGAAGGGTCAGACACATTGTGTCGCTGCGATCCAGCACCGCGCCGACATAAAGACCATGCTTGGTCTCGTCAATCAGAACACCGCGCAGCGACTCGCCGCATCCCTCATCATAAGTCATCGTCACAGACTGTGACTTATCCTTCTCACTCTGAATAACGGACACAGCGACGGGTTTCAGATAGTTAAGCTTAGGAGACTGTCCCGCCACGGGAGCGCCTACAGCCGTAGGGATCAGCACGGTGTTAGACACGAAATTTATCGAAGCTGCCGTTATGATGCGCGCTGTGCGTGTGGAAAGCCAAGATCTGTAACGGACTTTAGACGGTCGAGATTGCATGGTCGTCCTTCAAAGCCTAGGGGCTTCGTAGCTTGTGCGCGTTTAGTGTCTATCTTTTAAGCAGAGAGCTTATAGACCGCATTCTATTAAAAATCAATATATTTTAATAATTTAATAGTATTTTATTAAAATATAGGGGGTTACAGGTCAGCCCTCCGCTATCGATAAAGGGGGGCCGTGACCTTCGAGAGACCTGAAAACATGGATAGTTGCATACCTGAGATCTCTCTGATACATTGCGGGACTTCAACCGACGTGCCATCTGTTAACAAGCTGAAATAACACGTCTATTTAGTAACTGGAGTTTCCAAGTCATGAAACGTACATTCCAACCACACAACAAGCGTCGCGTTCGCACTCATGGTTTCCGCGCGCGCATGAAAACCGCCTCAGGCCGCGCCGTTCTTGCACTGCGCCGCGCAAAAGGCCGCAAGAAAATTGCCGTCACTGCTTACGAGAAGTGATTTTGATCTTTGACGCTGTCGTCAGAGATATCGATCACAACCGATGATTGATAGCCACGATTGGCTGTCAGGTCACGGTTTTCTTTTGCCTCAATCGGAAGTTTTCCCATGGCGAGATTTTTAAAAACTCAACGCCTTCTCTCAAAGAAGGATTTCGATACGGCGCTCGGTGACAACAGCTTAAAGGTTGTTTGTCACGACTTTGTTCTCGTGGCCTCGAAATCGGCAAACCATGGGCCGGCCAGGTTGGGACTTATTGTTAGCGGCAAAGTAGGAAACTCCGTTGTAAGAAACCGCATCAAGAGATCCGTTCGCGACGTATTTCGCAACGAGCTTGCCATGACGCGGGAACTGTCGGGACGCAGCCTTGTTGTGATTGCGCGTCCGTCATTGGTTGATAGCGCTGGGCACGTAACGGTGAAGCTGCGAGATCATTTAAGATCTTGCTCGGCGCGCCTAGTAAAAAAGCTCGGTTCGTCACAATAGATGAACCCTAGGATCGAGTGTTTGAATTGATGAATTTGTTTTTTTTAGCTCTTGTTCGCCTATACCAAATTTTCCTTTCTCCTATTTTTGTTGCTCTCGGTGTTGGCTGTCGTTTCTACCCATCCTGCTCTCAGTATGCAGTTGGGTGCTTGGAACAAGATCCGTGTCCGAGAGCTTTGTTTAAAATTACACGCCGCCTTTGTAAGTGCGGCCCGTGGCATCCCGGGGGAGTAGACCTACCATGAAAAGCCAAGAGCGAGATCTGAACAGCCAAAAGGGCACATTCATTGCGATTGCCCTGTGTGTTGCTTTGTACCTCGCATGGAATCAGTATCTGCAAAAGAAATATCCAAACTTCGGTCAACCAACAAAGACCGTAGCTACTGAGACCAGTTCCGCTCCTAAGTCAGACCAATCGGTCACGACGTCCACGACCGTTGAAAGCAAAGCTCCAGCTCCAGCAGCAGAAGTTCCCGCTCAAGTTCTACCAACAGCCATGCCTGCTTCGGATCTTGTTTTTGAAACGGATGACGTGACTTTTACGTTCACCCAGGAACTGGGATCTCTGTCGTCGGCTAAATTGAAAGACTACAGACTTAATAATAAAAAAGACGATCAAACTCAGGTTGAGCTATTTGCACGGCCTGCGGCGATCCAAGCCTATGCAAACCAAGCACCAACTCGTACGGGCAGTTTGCCCTTTAATGGACAAAAGACTGAAGACGGGATCAAATTTTCCAGAACAGATGGCCCGTGGCTGATTGATCAGGTGTGGACACTTCCTAAATCTGGTTATGCTGGCAAGCTTACGGTGACCTACACGAATACATCGTCTGAACCAAAACCTTTAGTTTCCACACTGCTTGCCGAGTTTGGAGAATCAACAGAACAATCCAAGTCAAGTTTTTTGGCTCCAGGTCAGCCCGAGGAGAAACCACGCTTTCTCACTCAGACGGATGGCTCCGATGAATTCACGTATCTTGAGGACTTCTGTAAAGATCAGTCAATGAATGTCTCATTCAAAGACAAAAAGTTGGACTTTTTTGGTTTCGATACGCACTACTTCGCCTTTGCCATGGTGCCAAAAGACAAGTCGAGCTACCGCACTTCTTTTTCTGGTCGCGGCTCACAAACCACACCACTGTGCGAAATCCTTACGGCGGCAACGGCTGATTTTGGCATGATTGCACCCAATGCAAATGCCACTATCAATTATGATGTTTGGTTTGGCCCTAAAGACGTGGAGTTACTCACTGCATTTAATCCACACCTTAAGACAACACTTGGGCTTGGTTGGCTTGATATGATTGCTCATCCACTCCTCTTGGCAATCAAAGGTCTCTACAAATTCACCGGCAATTACGGGATTGCCATCATTTTACTCACAGTTCTACTGAAAGTGCTCTTCTTCCCATTAACCAAGCAGGCTGCTCACAGTGCGGCACGCATGAAGAAGCTCACTCCTGAAATGAACAAAATCAAAGAGCGCTTTAAAAGCGACCAGCAGCGCACACAGATGGAGCTCATGAAATTCATGAGCACTCATAAAATCAACCCAATGAAGGGCTGTTTGCCGATTCTGCCTACTATTCCGGTATTCTTTGCACTGTTTAGGGTTCTCTCGGCGTCCATTGATCTACGCCACGCTCCCTTTTATGGTTGGATCACCGACCTTTCGGTTAAGGATCCGTTCTTTATAACGCCACTCATCTTAACAGGATTGATGTACGTACAGCAAAAACTGACGCCGATGACTGGCATGGATCCCACTCAAGAAAAAATCATGACATTTATGCCAATTATTTTTGGTGTCATGATGATCACGCTGCCATCAGGACTCGTACTTTACATGCTTGCCAACACGATTATGTCCATTGCACAGCAGCAGTATTTAAATAGGAAGTTCGCGAACATCTAGGGTTCGCTCACAAATAGCAACGAACGAAACAAACAGGAGTCACAACATGAACACAACCAGAAACACGACACCCATCCGAATCGAAGCAAAGTCTGTCGAGCAGGCTATTACATTAGCCTGCGTCAAACTCAATGTTTCCAAGGAAGGCCTTGAATTCAAGGTCCTAAAAGAGCCAAAAGCAGGTCTTGTCAGCTTTTTCATGGGTGCCAAAGCAGAAATCGAAGCTTGGCCAAAATCCGGGCCAGCTCGCGGTGGACGTCACGAGAGAGGTGATCGCAAAGGCGCAGAGCAAGGTGGACGCGACGGAAATCGCGAGGGCGGACGCAATCAAGGTCGCGGTGGACGAGATGATCGCCGCCAGCATGCAAAAGGTAACGGCAAAGATCGTCACGAGCGTCCTCGTCGCGAGGAAAGAGCTCCTCGTGAAGAGCGCGCGCCGGCTGAACCACTAGCACCAGAAGTTCAAGCACAGCTAGAAAAAGATATTTGCCAATTCTGTAAAGAACTTTGCGAAAAAATTGTCGGAGAAACCGTCTCCGTAACGTCGGCCATGACCGATGGCAAACTAAAACTTGAAGTGGACAACGCAGCTATCGCTGAGATCATCCAAACTAATACTAAATTTGTTGAAAGCTTGGAGCACTTGCTTCGTAAAAAGCCACGCCACCTAAAACAAGAACTTCCTTTCCGCATTTTCATCGATGCTCAAGGAAGTCGCAAGGGTCGCGAGGAAGAACTTATTCGTATCGCAAAAGAAAAGGCCGACGAGGTTGCAGCTACTGGCCAAAAGTGCGTGCTTGACTACAAGAGCGCAGCAGACCGCAAAATCATTCACATGGCTTTGGAAAATGACACCCGCGTCTATACTAAGTCCATTGGTAATGGCCCAAGCCGCAAACTCATGATCCTTGTTTCCCGCGGCAAAAAGAACGACCAAAATTCTGAATCCAATTCGGAAGCCAACGCCTAATAAGCTATTGGCTTTAAGCCTCAATGCTTCGTCCTGCAGACGAATATCCCATCGCAGCACTTGCCAGCGGCTCCGGACCCGGAGCCGTTGGTGTTATCCGTCTATCTGGTGTGGGTGCGTTGGAAGTCGTCAAACCAGCACTGGGTGGCGTCTCAACCATCAAGGAAAGACAAACATCCCTTCGGACTTTTAGAGATCCAAAATCTGGTGAAGTCATTGACGACCTGGTTGCTGTCTTCTTTAAAGGTCCTAATTCATTTACTGGTCAGGATACCGTTGAACTTTACTGTCACGGTGGCAGCTATATTATCCAGCGCATCCTTGGAGCCCTGTATGAGTGTGGAGCTCGGCCTGCCGTGGCCGGGGAATTCACCAAACGGGCCCTACTGAACGGCAAACTTGATCTCACGGCGGCTGAAGGAATTAAAGATCTTGTTGAGGCGCAGTCCAGGCAGCAGTGGCTTTCTGGAAGACAGCTTTACTCCGGCAAACTCAAACATGGCATCGACGGTCTTCGTCGCGAGGCAATTGAAGTGATGGCCTATTTAGAAGCCATGATCGATTTCCCCGACGAAGGTGATACGTCCCATGTTGCACTTAATGACGTGAGACGTCGCCTGCAGAAAGTCGCAGCGAGCATTGAAAGTCTTGTGTCGACATTTGAAAGCGGACAGGTCGCAAGTCGCGGCCTGATGGTGGCACTTGTCGGAGCTCCTAATGCTGGAAAATCCACGCTTCTAAATACACTGCTTGGCAAACAAAGAGCCATTGTCAGTGCCATTGCCGGAACAACCAGAGACTACATTGAAGAGCCATGTTTGATTGATGGGCGCCTAGTGCGGCTAGTCGACACAGCTGGAATTCGAGAAACAGAGGATGTCATCGAAAAAGAAGGTGTGGCTTTATCAAAAAAACTTCTTGAGGAGGCTGATGTTGTTTTAGCCTTAATTGCGTCTGATTCTAGCGACAGTGAGCGCAAGGCTTTCAAAGAGGCTCTGCAGTACATTCAAAAAACCGTCATTCATGTTCTGACAAAATCAGACTTAAGTAGCCCACCCTGGCTTGATAGCAACATGCTCTCTATTAGCTGCAAAGTGGACTCTGGATTAAAAGAACTGAAGAAAAGGCTTTCTGACATTGTCGATCATCATCTTCAAGGTCTTGAAGAACAGCCTTTTTTGACTTCGTTACGCCAAAGACAGGCCCTCATTAAAGCCCAGACATCTCTTAAGAGGTTTTTTGAGCAGGACTCTCAAGGAGCTGGCCACGAGGTGCTAGCCTTTGAATTGCAGGAGGCCGCTCGCGCCATGTCTTCCGTGATTGGAGATATCTCCAACGAGGATATCCTCGATAAAGTCTTCAGCGAATTCTGTATCGGTAAATAATTTTTCTGATGATTGATAAAACTTATTTATACTCATCAATTTCGCGATTGATACGTCTAATGTAATTTCCCATGAGATGATCATCAAGAAACTTAGGCCACTCAATTCCACCCATGACTCGGATATGATCTGGCATGACCTGACCTTGGGGCAGGTTTTTTGTCTGCTCCAAAAACTCTTGATAGGCCTCTTCGTCGGCTGTCAGCTCTTTGGGAATATCAGCTTCGGCGACTTCCGGCTTGCCAGAGCCATGGCCACCTGTAGCCAGATAGCGGTCTGGCCTAAAATCGACGTTCCCATTGCGAAGCCAAACAAGGGATCCAAAGTGTTTCATCCAGAAGGGAACTTTAGCCACAAGATCTGTTTCATTGACGACCCTGTAGTAGACATTAATAAATGTATTCCTCATTTTTTTAGCGAGAACTGCATCTGCAAATAAAGGCTGTCCAAAGGTAACCACTTTATGCATGTCGGGGCCATCGCCAATCCAACGCTCAAATTTTGATTTGTAAGCAAAAACTCCAGCCAAGGCTCCGCCGAGACTATGGCCCGTCACCCAAAAGTTTTTACGAGAAACCCCCTCCCGCTTAAGAGCACGGATAACCTGGGTGTAAAGATTTGTTGCCGCCGTATAAAAACCTTTATGGACGGCACCATCGCTTTTCAAATTCACAGTCGAGGCCTTAAAGTTGACCATCCAGTCCCGGAAACTTTTCATATCTGTGCCGCGAAACACCAAAACCGCACACTTGTCATTGGTCATCAGATATCCATACATGGAATCATAGACAAAGTGCTCAACATTTGGGTAACCCCACGATTTCGCCTTTTGTTCGACTCCAGCTGCGTTAAGATATGCGGCCTCACTTGCCTCAGCCAGAGAGCCAATAATTTTCCACGTTAATAAATCAAGCTGCTCAGCTCCCGATGAACCCATGACTGGCAAGGTGCTACTGCCGAACAGACATGCCTCCTCACGATTACCACTAAATTCTCGAAGCTGAGACTGGTCGTTTCTTGATTTGCATTGATTCATTAGTAATAGAGAGAAAAGCGATATGACTGCGATCCGAATCGTCTTCATCCACGATCACCTTTCGCTTATAGAGACTTACTTCAGCGCGCGACGCTGTGATAAACGTGCAGACGCCAATGACGATTTAACGCAGCCTGAATCATACCGATGTATAGCGGTGGGAATATGGCTGCAACCGTTGCAACCCAAGGGTTGACCGTACGGTAGCCGTTTTGCTCCTCCATTTGGCAAACCATCCGTGCAACAAGATAGGCTAAAACCAAATGAACACCGGGGATCATACACATCCACATCGGAACGACAAAATTCATACGACTAGCACCATTAAGATGCCAACTAACGTCCTCACTGGTTTTTGCGAGCCAAGCCCACCAATAAACACCGAGAGTTAGCGGAAAAAATATCGCAGCTCTGACTACCGGGGAGGCTGGACGTCCAAGTCTCAAGCGACTTGCCACCTGTAAATACTGCTGATCAAAGCTGATGGGCTGGCCAACGTTAGAGGCGTTCGCTTGATGCTTTAATGCCTGCTTAGCTTGTTTCTGAGCAAGCTTTTTCGAACGCCGCTCATCTTCAAGTATCCGCTTTTTTTCCTTTGCAGAGAGTTTTTTTACTGGTTGCGATATTTCTGTAGATTCGGAGTTTTGTACAAACTTCGCCTTGTCGCTGACAGATGGAACTGTGTTTGTTAAATCTTTTTGCGCTCTACTGATAGCGCTGATATCACGCTGATCAAGATTTATAGCAGATGCCAGATTTTCTTGGACCCTCGGCCCTACCTGTTTAGGAACAACAGTGGGCATGTCGACCACAGGTGTTGATCTTGCCTCAGCCAAATAATCAGAATATCGACCAGCCATGGCATGAATCGCAGCAAAATCTTGAAGAGGGTACCACTGCGAAAATCCTTTGCGGCTGACCATTCTTGCCTGACCAGAATCGGTTTTTTCTGTCCTAGAAAATGCATCTCGGGCCTCAAGAGGACCGACGACATTGCCATCTTCAAATACGTACCATCCGCCAACCCATGAACTGTTTTTGTCCTGAGTCGCCGAGCCGTTAGACCGTCCTGAAGACTGCTCACCAGCCATACATCGCCTCCTTGGCAATGGTTTTAATTGTAATTGCGGATGCTTTAGACCATATTTTAGCCGATAGGCTGGCTCGGGCACAACAAAAACCCCGCCTGACCAACCTCTAAGTGATCCCAATTTTCCGACTGTTCGGATAATATTCACTCTCCCCCAGGGATGTCCGTCGTCGATTAACTTTTTGGAGGCACCGTCGTTTTGGACTCTATCATTACAAGTCGCGCCCAATACTGGGCATCAAATACAGTCTTTGATGAGAAAACTCGTCAAGAAATCTCGACGCTTATCGACACCAATAATGAGCGTGAACTATCTGAGCGCTTCTACCGAGACCTGGAATTTGGAACCGGCGGTTTACGCGGCATCATGGGTGCCGGCACCAATCGTATGAATATTTACAATGTGCGCAAGGCGACAACGGCACTTGCTTTGTACTTGCGAGACGTCCATGGCTCTGACACAGCCCTTAAAGTTGGCATCAGTTATGACTCAAGAAATTACTCTCGTGAGTTTGCTGTTGCGGCAGGGGAAGTGCTAGCGGCACATGGCATCAAAGCATTGGTAACAACAGAGTTAAGACCAACGCCCATGCTGTCCTATATGGTTCGACACTACCGCTGCGCAGCAGGCATCTGTGTGACCGCAAGCCACAATCCGCCTGAATATAACGGTTATAAGGTTTACTGGGATACGGGTGCACAAATCATTGCACCCCATGATAAAGCCATCATCGCCAAATATGGTGAACTCAGTCGCTACGAGGAAATTAAGTTTCTACCTGTCGATGTGGCAAAATCCAGAGGCCTCTTTGAGGACATTGGGCAAGAGTTAGATGAGTCTTACTTTAAAAAAGTTTCGGCCTTGAGCCTTCGTAAAGAAGGACGCTCAAATTTCAAAATTGTTTACACACCGCTACACGGCAGTGGTTTGTACCCAGTCACTGAAATGCTGAAACGAATCGGCTTTGAAAACGTCTTGGTCGTACCAGAGCAAAGGCTTCCTGATGGCCGTTTTCCGACCGTCAAATATCCAAACCCCGAGGAGCCCGAAGCACTTCACATGGCGTTGGAGCTCGCAAAGAAGGAAAAAGCTGACCTTGTTATTGGAACCGATCCCGATACGGATCGCATCGGCATCATTGTGCGCGAGGTCGATAGTTATACGTTCTTTAACGGCAATCAGATCGGCTGTCTTTTAGTGGACTTCTTTCTTTCTGCAACCAAAGACGCTGGTCTCATGCCAAAAGATCCGCTTGTCATAAAGACCGTCGTTACCACCGACTTGCAGGCTGAAATTGCCAAAGAATATGGTGCCTCGTGTGAAGAAACATTGACCGGATTTAAATGGATCTGCGGTCTTATTGAAGATTACGAGTCTGGAAAACTCAAACCTTACCGCAAGTATGTGTGCGGCGGAGAGGAGAGCTACGGATTTCTCGCTGATTCATTTGTACGAGATAAAGACGCTGTCAGCGCTGCCTGTATTGCTTCGGAAATGGTTGCCTATTACAAAAGCCTGGGACTCACTTGCTCACAGGTTTTGGACCGCATTTTCCAAAAGCACGGTCTATACCAGGAGTCACTTTTCACCATCACCCTGCCTGGTCAAGACGGTGCCGCGGCCATTAAGCGCATGATGGATAGGATGCGCAGTGAGCCGCCAGGGGAAATCGATGGAATTGCTGTCGAAATGCTCAGAGATTTTGAAACATCAAAAATTTTGACCTCCGCTGAGGGACGCTTTAACCCTTCGGGAAAATTGACTCTTCCAAAGAGTGACGTGTTACAATTTATATTAGTAGACGGAACAAAAGTCAGTGTGCGCCCATCCGGTACTGAGCCTAAGATCAAGTTTTATATCTCGGTCAAAGATCAGTCGGCAAAAGGGGCCTCCATGCATGACTTACAGGCCCTCAAAAAGGCTGCTTTGGAACGTCTACGGCGGATTGAAAAGACCTTTGTGGCCATGGCTAAAGGTTAAAACACCAAAGCCTTTGGCTTTAGGATGATCCGCTGAGTCAATGACGCTGACAAAGTGAGAGGTCCTCCCCGTGAAGCTCAAGTCTCTAGTCAAAGTTTCCGCCGTCCTCCTCCTTGTTTGGAGCTCTTTAGCGCCCCAATGCTTTGCGGCAGTCGGCGGGTATAGGAAAGCTACAGAAGGTGATGACGTTGTTAAAAATAAGCTCTATCCGAAAAAAGGGCGCGTTGAAATAAGTGGCCCAAATTTTGGCCTAATTCTCAATCAAAGTTATATCGATACCTACTTAGTCAATGGTGGATTTAATTATTTTTGGAGTGAGACATGGGGTTTTGGACTTGATCTGAGTATTGCACTTAACAAAGATCGTGCAGAACGTCAGTGTATTGAAAATTTCTACAATGATCCCGACTATGAAATCGGACCTGAATGCGGCGGACCTGATAATATCACCGATGCAAATGGTAACGGCTTAAAAGGTAACTACGGACCTGCCTACGTCAACATTCGCGAATACAACACCATTATTACAGGCAATGCCGTTTGGAATCCCATCTACGGGAAAGAAATTTTCTTTATGTCAGCTGTGATGAACTTTGATGTTTACGTTAACATGGGCGCAGGCCTTGCCATGTCGACTTTCTATCAACTAGATACCGATCTAGCTAACGGCAAGCCAAGCCGCGGATCATTTCCGGCTCCTGGTCAAACTGGCGATCGTCCCGGAGCAGAGCCAGGAGAAGAAGATTCTTACGGTACTGCTGGACGCCCAACCGCCCAAAAACAATCAAACGTTTTTCTTGACGCAGGTGTTGGCCAAAAAATTCACTTTGCCAAAAAATTTCACTTTAAAGGTGAACTAAGAAATCACCTAGTATTGGGAACACCCGGTGGCTTTGATATGTTCTTCACACTAACCGGTGGATTTGGTATGCGCTTTTAGAGCCGAGTCCCACGAAGCATTCGTCTCTGTCATTGCCCATATAAATCAATGTCAAAAAAATCCGCGCCTAGATTGTACTTAGTACGATCAGGCGCGGAATTGTTTTAAATCTATCGTTGTTAAGCTATGGCTGACATATCAAAACGGAATATCATCAAGGCCAGAAGTCTCTGGACCACCAAACCCAGAACCACCTGTCATCGGAGCGCCAAGATCAAACTCAGGGATTGTTGGTTGCGCTGCATAACCTTGGTTTGCATCACCTTGGGATGGACGTGCACCAAAATTTTGATTTTGTGCGTAGTCACCACGGCCCTGGCCTGGCGAGGTCAGGAACTGAACGTTCTGGGCGACGATTTCTGTCTGATAGCGCTTTTGACCAGTTTGCTTGTCGTCCCACGAGCGCGTCTGCAGACGACCTTCGACGTAAACAGTGCGGCCTTTGGCAAGAAACTTTGCGCAATTTTCAGCGAGCTTATTCCAAACCACAACACGGTGCCACTCTGTGACATCCTGACGCTGCCCATCAGCACCAGTACGGTAATCTGTTGTCGCAACACTAAATGTTGCAACAGGGGCTTGATTTGCTGTGTAGCGAAGTTCTGGGTCTTGTCCCAGATTACCGATAATCATCACGCGATTGAGTGAGCCAGCCATGTCCAGTTTCCTTTGAAAGTCTTATGAGGCATTACGCCAAAATTAATTTTCGGACTCTTTGTTATCACTCATAACCCAGTCACTCCAAGGGATACAACAAAAACCTGAGTCGGCATGGAAAACATCCTCGGCGGACTGCTTGGTCGCAATTAAGTATCTGTAATTTAAGGAAAATCATTACTATTGTGTATTTTCCTCAAGTTATCAGGCAAACTAACTTGGGACTGTCTCTATTTTTTCACTGCAAAATGCGCTTATGCATTCTGGAGGACATCATTTTGCGAATTCTTTATACAGCTCGTCTTAGCTCTCGACTCCTCGCCCTTATGATCTCAACATCAATTCTCGGCTTTAGCTGTAAGAAGGACGAAAACTTTCCACCGCTGGGCGACAAAGTGGTCAGTCCAATTGATGTAGCGTCCGACAAGTCAGGACAATATTTTTACGCGATCAACAGCGATTACCCGCGCGATTACAATCAGGGTTCACTTCTGGTCCTAAATACTGAAGGACAAAAACTAGGAGTGACGCCGCTGCCACGGCTGGGTCGCAGTCTCACTGTTGCTGGCAACACGTTAATTGTCACCTTCTCTAACTCAGAAGACTCAGGCCCTAGAGTGATTCTTTTTGACATCACCAATCCTGCCGCGCCAGCGCTTGCAAAAACATTTGAACTCAGTGACGGCTGTAATCCAATTAACGCTGCTGCGCGAGACAACTACCCCTATTGGGTCGTGTCTTGTTCTAATGGCCAAATTCATGCGGGAACTCTCGACGCAAATCTTGCAAATAGCAGCCTCAGTTATGTACGAAACTATGCAACAGCCCGTCGAGCACTGCACATCGACACCTCGCGAAACTTACTGTTTGCATTTCCAACTCAATTAGGTGAACAAGAAACCTCTGACGTCGAGCTCGAAGATAGTAAAACCTTCTCAGATCCTGCCGGCGTTGAAACCGCTGCGCCAAACCAGATTCCTGATTTTTACGAGCGAAATCGAGTTGTGCGGGCTGACAAAGCAAGACGAGGCCGTTATCAGTTTGCCGTTTACGATTTAGCGGACGGTGCCGCTGGCGGTTGGCAGAAAAAAGAGTTTTCTGATTCTTTGGATGAACTTCGGTGGACCTATTTTTCACTGTCTGCAGCCGACGGTACGCCTGACATTGCAGCCACTCCGGAAAATACAAGCAAACGATTTTACAGAACTAACTTTTGGGAAGCGCGCCCTGATTTAACTGATCCAAGCACCTTTTACCTCTCGCACAGAGGAAGCCCGGACCCCAACCGTGGTGGGTCGTTGTTTGCAAACAACATTTTGCGTGTAAAAATCAAGGGAGACATCACCTCTACAGCTGTTTTCACATCCGATGCGCTATCATTTGAGCGTATTTACGGCTTTAAAAGCGAGCTAGAGCCCGCCAGTCGATACTTTGTTGGGGATTTCGATATCCAAACTGTGCAAGGTCAGCCACTTCTCGTGGTCAATCACTTCAAGGACTTCTCCAATTGGCCAGGCCAAGCCTATTTTTCCGTGGTCAGTAAGGTGATTGGCAACAACACTTGGATTGCTGAAACAAGCAGCACTTCGAGCTCAAAAGCGTTTTACCAGATTGCACTAACACCATCGGGTCGAGCGTTGGCAGCGAACTTCTATGGAAACAGCTTAATTCTGTTGGACGTTACGCCCGGCGTTGGTATAACGGAACGAGCGACCAACATTCAATGAAACTCATGCCGCTGACGGCATTGACCGGCCAAGGCGATTCAACCCTTTAGACACTCTCATGGTCGAGAGTTAATGCGGGAGAACTTGTTATGCACTTAAAACGACTCACGGTACAAGGCTTCAAATCATTTGCCGACAAAGTTGTGCTCACGTTCGATAAAGGGATTACGGGAATTGTGGGACCAAATGGTTCCGGTAAAAGTAACGTCATCGACTCTGTTCGTTGGGTTATGGGCGAGCAAAACGCGAAAAATTTGCGTGGCGAAAAAGCCATCGACATTATTTTCGCTGGATCAGATAAGCGCAAAGCTTTGACTATGGCAGAAGTTGCTCTCACCTTCGACAACACCGAAGATACTGGCGTTTGTCCGCCTGAATACCGCCATGAGCCAGAAATCACACTCGGTCGCCGCCTCTATGCGGACGGAGAGCGCGAATACTTCATCAACCGCAAGCCATGCCGCCTAAAAGATATTGTCCAATTTTTTGCCGTAACCGGACTTGGTGGCCGTAGCTACTCGATGATTCAGCAGGGACAAGTTGACAGAATCTTGAATGCTAAGCCCGAGGACGTTCGGGAGATTCTTGAAGAGGCCGCGGGTACACTCGTTTATAAACAACGAAAAATTGAAGCACAGAAAAAACTTGAAGAGACTGCCTTAAACCTGTCGCGTGTTGAAGACATCCTGCGTGAAGTTGAAAAGCAGCAAGGAAGCCTTGAAAATCAGGTTGAAAAGGCAAAAATCTGGAAAGAGCTTACAGATGAACTTAGAGAGCTTGAACTCAAGCTTTTCAGTCACAACTACCACTTCTTCAAAGAAAAGCTGACTGCCATCGAAGAGCAGATGCTTGCAGAGCAAAACAAGGAAGTCGACAACATTGCAAATCTAGCAACTTGGGAAGCTCGCTACGAAGAGCTTCAGCAAATACTCGCTGAAGCCGATCCCGAACTTGCAGTCCTTGGCGAACAGTTCACAGTCATCCGCGAAAGTATCGCTCGCGCTGAGGCCCTCATTACCAATAGCCTGACGCGCGTTAGCGATAATGAAGTTCGCCTTTCTGCAATTGAAGGCGAACTCTCTGAAGAAGGGCAGCACCTAAAGGCGCTCGAGGAACAAGTAGAGCGTTGTGAAAAAGAACTATCTGCCGCCGAAGAGGAAGCAAAGGCACTTAAAGAACTGATTGAAGATTTCCAAAACGAAGTCGACGCTGTTGACGAGTCCTCAAACGTTTTCCGCACCCGCGTTGCTGAGTTCGAAGACGAAGTTAAAAATCTTGACCGACTACTTGAAAACAACAGACTTCGTCATGAATCGATTAGCCGCGAAATTGAGAAAATACGTACCAGTCGCGCCGGCCACGGTCAGCGCATTGATCTTTTGGAGGCAGAGGCTCTCGATGCTCTTGAGGCGGTTGCCAAGTGGGAAGAAAAAGCCGCAGGTCAACAGGAAGGTCTTGATAAAGAAATTCGTGAAAAACACGAGCGTGAGCGAATCTTGGCTCAAAGCTATAACTTGGTAAAAGAAGCTCAAACAGTTCGCGACCAGGGGAAAGAAAAATACCACGAAACCAAGGCGCGTCTAGCGTCACTCGAGGAGCTTGTTGCAGGAGCTACAGATGTTGCTGCTAGCTGGGCAACCCTAACGGAAAAAGAAGGCGATCTTACTGACATTTCTCTTGGACTAATCGCACACCACGTAGCCTTTAATGATTCAGCTCAAGAACTTCCTAAGAAAGTTTTGACTGCGTTTGAAGGATGGAGCGAAAGACTTGTCGTTACAAATGCTGACCGTGTCAGTGACCTGGTACGCATGTGCCAACGACATAATGTTGGTGGCATGCCCGTTTTACTTTTAAAAGAATCTGAAACTGTTGACACATCTGCTGTCAGCTCGTGGGCAGCGAAATTCGGTGCTGAACCGATGTCTCAGTATCTGAATACAAGTAAATCTGCCTCCGAGATTAAGGAACTAACGAACAGAGTTTATTTGCTGCAGGTATTGCAACTAGACAGCGCAACCATCGACAGCATCCCAAAAGGCCTTATTGTTTTCACCCCACAAGGTCTCTTGATTCATAGCGCCGGGGATTTCTTTATTGCAGGATCTGCAACCGGAGGCATCCTCTCGCGCAAAGCGGAACAAGAAAACCTGGCTAAAGACCTAAAAAACCTCGAGCGTACGTTAGCCCAGAGCCAAGCGACCATCGATGAATTGGATATTCGTATCAATGAAAACCGCCAAATCGTTGGCGACATCGATACAAAACTACAAGGACAAAACAAAGAAGTTCTTGGCGTCATGGCTGAGCTACAGCTTGCTCGCCAAACTGCCGAAAATAAGACTGAACTTGCGAATCAAGCGAGAGCGCAAGTCGAAGCTATTGACAAGCAGGACCGCGAATTTACCACCGAACTGGAAACACTCTACGAATCACGACAGTCCCTAGAAAAGGACCGAGAGACAGCCATCGAAGAGACAAGACAACTTCGGGAAGAATTTGCCAGTGTTGACGAGCGACGAGAAGAAATCATGCGCCAAAATCAGCAGCGCCAACTAGACTTGGCACGCGCTGAGACAAGAGCCCAACAACTTCGTGAAAATCGCAAGCACTCTCAAGCTCAGCTTGAACTAGCACAGAATAAGCTAACGCGCCGCTATGACGAGCAGGCACGCCTGGCAAGTGAGATCGAAGAGTCGAAAGCCGCGCACAAAAGAGCCGAGGCAGATATTGAGATCTTGATTATTCAGCGCGACGAGATCCAAGAAAAAATTAACGAAAAGCGCGACGCAAATGCTTCGATTCACGAAGAACTGAAGGTTGTCGACGCCAAGCTCCGTGACTGCCGTGAAGCGCAAGCAAGGTTGCAAAAGGTTCTCAATGAAAAGAGCATTGAAGCAGAGCGTATTAAACTGGGTATAGAGTCTTATACTGCTCAAGCTCTCGAGAAATATCAGGTAGACCTGGTCGAGCTGCCCTTCGTTAAAGATGAAGACTTTAGCCTCGACAAGGCTTCTCGCCAGTGCTCAACCCTGAGAAATAAAATTGAGGGAATTGGCCCAGTAAATCTTATGGCCATGAAAGAATACGAAGAGCTATCCGAGCGCCGCACCTTCATCATGTCTCAGCGAGATGAAATTAACGCTTCGATTGAGGTTCTTAATACAGCGATTGCTGAAATTGAGCTTACAAGTAAAGACAAGTTTGGCGTGGTATTTGAGGTTATCAATAAGAACTTTGGCGATCTTTTTGCCATACTATTCCCTGGCGGCGAAGCGGCGTTGGAACTTACAAACAAAGAAGACCCTCTGGCTGGGGGCGTCGAGCTTATGGTTCGTCTACCCGGAAAGACCAGAAAAAGTATGTCGCTGTGCTCCGGTGGAGAAAAAGCACTTACTGCCATCTCGCTTATCTTTGCGCTTCTTAAGACCAAGCCAACACCGTTCTGCTTCCTTGATGAAGTTGACGCGCCGCTCGATGAGGCGAACGTCGGTCGCTACAACCGAGTTCTTGAAGCACTTTCTGAGCAGTTCCAATTTGTCGTTATTACACACAACAGAAGAACCATGGAGGTCCTGGACTCACTTTACGGCGTCACCATGCAAGAGGGTGGGGTCTCTACTGTGGTCGGAGTCGATATGAAGAAAGATCTACCGCCTCACTTGAAAAAGGCCTTCAAAGACATCAAACCACCGAGTCAGGTGCGTTCTGTAGAAGCAGCTCAAGCCAACTGATTTAAAAAAAGGGCACCCTATCGGGGTGCCCTTTTCTATTTTATACCGTTACCTTTAAGCTGATCGTTCAAGGTTCTGGTCGTGCGCTGCTCTCAATTTTTCTCGTAGGAATTGAACTTCCGCTTCAAATTGATTTGAAAGCTCGTCAATATCTCGCTTCTTTTCTGCCAACAAGCGATCCTCTAGCGCCAGAATGCGCTCGCGCGCCTCGCGCTCGTGAACAACAAGTGATTCCTTTGCCGAGACAAGCTGCGCCTTGATGTCTTCTAGCTCATTTTTAAGTTTTGTATTACTCCACTCGACAACTGCAAATTCCGACTGAATACGAGTCCTCTCCTGAATAAGCTCGGATTGAAGCCGTGCCAGATCAGCCGGTAATGCCTCCGAAGACTCAAATGGCGAAGTATTTGACTGTTCCAAATCGAGGTCGCCGCGAGAAAACCTGGAGTCAACTTCTGCCTCCAGTTGATCATTCGAGTAACCATCTGTGCGCTTCCCAAGTTCGGCTTCCATCTGTTGAATGCGAGACTGCGTTGACGCCTCCGAGCGCTCAGCAGCTTCGATAATTGCCTGCATTGATGCCAATTTTCTTTGGCCATCATCTCGAGACCTAGATACATCAGCCAGCTCGCTCTCAAGGCTTTTTATACGCTGTTCAGCCTCACCCAGTGACGTCTTTAGATACTTGACTGCCGATTCAAGTTGGCTGACAGCGCGCGAGTATTCTTCAATTCCTGACTCCATTTTCTTGGATCCCTTACCAAGGTCTATGAGTCTTTGTTGCAAGTCGATATTTCTCTGTTGCTCTTCCTCAAATCTGAATTTGAAGTGGTCAGACTCTTTGTTTGAGCGCTTGGCATTGACTACAGCATTCTCTTCCGTGCTAATGGACCGCTCCAGAAAAAACCAAAGCAGAGCAAAGCAAATCAAAAGACCCGTTAATCCAGTCGCTATAAAATAATTTAGACCAAAAAAAGCGGGACTCGCCTGAGTCTGATAAAACTTTGATTCGAGATTGGTGGCTGCTTTTTTAAATGTGACAAAAGTATTAATCGCCGCTTTGCGATCGGACTTTGACAACTGATCTCTGACAGAAGTAGCCATCAAATAAAGTTCAGCCAATTCCTTCTGATTATAACGGCCATCTATAGCGTCTTTTTCGATAAGCACTTGCTCGAGCATATCAGCAGCTCGCTGAACCTCATCGTCAATCACCACCTCGTCAGCTAGCATCAGACGGGACACCGCAAGGCTTAGTCTTGTCAGACCATCGTCGTAGTCGATGTCGCGGTCAACCTGAACAAGACCCCAGCCGCATAGACAAAGAGACACAATAAATCCCAATGCGATCCAAATTTTAACTGACTTTACTGAGTTCATGAAAAACCCGTGTTTCTCATCGGCAACAATGCCATCGCTTGACGCATTTTCTTGCGACTGCTCAGATGGCTTTTCAATGTAAATTGAACTTATTTCCATACTCATATTTTATCCCGATTGGCAGCCTTCTTTTAGGAGCAAGATTTTGCCCAATTATCCTCGTTACGAGGTCGTTTTAAAGATGCCTAGGCTGTTTTTGCCTAGTTCGACTCTCCTTCAGGCCAGGCTCGGTGTATACTGGGAGGATAGCTACTCGAGGTGACCACATATGAAGCAAATATATCTAAAGTCTTCTTTCTTAATTCTTGCATTTGCAGCAATCCTTAGCTGCGGGAAAGACGACAAAGCTCCAGGTGAAGGAGCCAGCCAAGAGCAGCTGCAGCTTTCGACCTCGGAACAAATCATGGCTGAATGGTCTGGAGTCTACAATGTTCTCTCGGCCGGTGAACCAGTTAGTGAAACATTCGCCGCTAAAGCAAGTTTCACTGCAGACTACCAATTTGAAATATCCCTAGAAAATGACCCTAGTGCGAAAGTGGTTGGTACCTGGAATGAGTTCCAGGGAAAGACACTTATTCTAAAGATTTCAGGCTCAACTATATCGGCGGTAGGATCTGCTGGGAAAATTGTGGAGACAGACCTTGACCTTACCGGTACAGCATTGAGGATCCGTAATAAGAATTTTGACCTCAGACTCTCCAAAAAAACCACATCCGTTCCATCCGGGGATCCAGTTGCAGGTCGTCACTTTTTTTCCGGATCATGGTTATGCGACAATGGCGCAGGCCGTAAGACAAAGATTTCGATCGATGATGATAATAATTTTAAACTGAGTTCTGTGAGGACCGCCGAACGCGCTTTTGTTGCTACAGGAGATCTCTCCGAGGTTGCCGAGGCTCGCGCAGTTCTTAATATCAGTTCGTCATCGGATCCTCTAGCCGATGGATCCTACTTCGAGCTTACGAAAGATGGCTCTAACGCTCAGCTTCTGCTTTCCTCGCCAAATTCACCGCCGCTTCGTCTCGGCAAATGTTTTCGTTAACTGATTTTAGGCTGTCATTAAAACGTAAGCTTGTAGGGCTGAAAAAATTGATTCAAGCCAATGCTGACACCGCGACTTTTTGTTGTTCCAATCGATAGTCCGTAGTCAACCCGCAGTATCAGACGATAAACCTGTGGAATAGAAATTCTAAAGCCAGCTCCAGTTGACGTCTCGCGGCCCGAGCCTGTGGGCTCGGAATCAAGCCACGCAGCTCCAGAGTCAATAAAAACCGCAGGCTGAATGTGGGCATACTGAAATCTTGCAGCGACTGCCCTTAACTCCAAATTGGTGTATGCGATTTTATTCCCATAACGAATCCCATCTGGCAGTCCTCGAATTGAATCAAACCCACCCAAGTAGTACAGTCCACTTAATGTTTTGTCGGTTGTGGAACCGATGAACGCATGTACCGCGAGATTAACGTCACGCCCAGCTAATGCGTAACCAAAGACCTCAGCCTCGGAAAAAGCTCCAGTACTTTGGGGCGCCCTTGACGTCCCCGCAACAAGGCGCCCTTTAAGACCATCCATACTTAGTCCATAAATAGTCAGATCATCTCCAGCAATGATCGCCCCCAAAACACCGCCAAAACCTGCTTTTGTATTCAATGAAACACCCCTTGGATGCTCATAACTAGAGGTCTTGGACACCTGAGATTTGGCAAAAGACGATGGGCTTTCACGAGAGACTTGGAGGTGAAAACCTGCCTGGAACGAACCATGCCGACCCATACGGCCAATTGGATAAAGCCACTGCATTTTTGTCAGAAGGGACTCACTATCCGCAAAACCAAATACGTCACCATTGCGGTCATAAAACTGGCGCCGTCGCCGATCTAGCCAAATTTCACCACCCCAAAGCCCAAGACCTCGCCAGGCTCGAGGAGACTTGAAGAATAAAAAAGCTCCCGGAGGCTGGTTGCCATAGCGACGGATCTCCCCGCCAATCGCAAATAGACGTCCAAACGCATTTGTTTCATATCCACCCAGAATCACGAGCGGGGTGCCGCCACCATATGCGCCGCGGATAACTGGAATTCTGGTCCATTTTTCATTAACGAATATCTGGGACTTACAAGAACCTCTTACAGATGGCTCAACTTTGACGCTCGCCGCGGTAAAAATATCTGTGGTCATTATTTTTTTTTGGAGCGCCTCGATATCATCTGAGTCTTGAATCAAGACGCGACTCAGGTCCAAGTAGTCGCGAAACCACTGTTCATCGGTGCGCTGAAGTCCAAAGATTTCATACTGGATATTTTGACAGCTAAACTGAACGGGCGACGAGGGGCCTGTTACGTTTTTTTCATCTTGTGCCCAAGTGTAATTTGTCACAAATAAATTAATGGCTACGATCCAAGAAAAGAGCGCTAAGCCTCCAGTAAACACCTTCATCACAGGTAAGGATCTTCTTTCGATAAATAATTGGTGACGTAGTCCGTCACACCGTCTTCTAAAGATGTCATCTTTTTTTTGTAGCCTGTTCGCTGTCTTAGCTCCTCCAAATCAGCCTCCGTAAAGTACTGATATTGGTTGCGCAGCTGCTCTGGCATGTCGATCCATTCCAATTTTTCCTTTTTTGAGCCAAGCGCTCTAAAAACAGAGCGACCAAGATCTGCAAATGATCGTGCTTTACCGGAACCCAGATTAAATATCCCGCTGACAGCTAGACGCCTAACGCTATAAAGATGATAAAGGATCTCCACGACATCCTTTACATAGACAAAGTCTCGCATCTGGTCACCGTGTTTAACGCCTTCCTTATAACTCTTAAATAAGCGAAGCGAGCCGCGCTCTTTAACTTGGGGGAAAGCATGATAAACAACACTGGCCTGACCACCTTTGTGATATTCCTGAGGCCCATAAACGTTAAAAAACTTAAGGCCCGCCCAAAACGGTGGCTTCCCAGTCTGCTTCATCGCCCAGAGATCAAACATGTGTTTGCTATAACCGTATGGGTTAATCGGACGAAGCTTAGTGATGTTTTTCGGACTGTCACTGTAACCGGATTCGCCTGATCCATAAGTTGCAGCAGATGACGCGTAGATGAAAGGTATCTTATTCTTTGAACAATAGTTCCAAAGGTTCATCGAGTAATGCAGGTTATTCTCGACAAGATAATCCACATCGGTCGCTGTAGTGGATGAGCAAGCACCCATATGAAAAATCGCATCGATCGACTTGCCTTTGGGCAATTGTTCCAGCCATTCAAAAAAACGATCTTTGTGGATAATATCAGTGATTTGACGCTTAACTAGATTTTTCCATTTGGAGCCTTCTCCCATACGGTCAACGACGACAATATCTGAGATGCCCTTCTCGTTTAGCTTCCAAACCAATGCCGATCCGATGAAACCGGCGCCACCCGTAACGATAATCATTTGCTTGACCCTCCATTTGGGGCTAGACTCCCATCCTGCCATAGTTTTCGCGATGTTGGAATTGTTCTAGTGAGACTATTTTCAAATGGGCATCGGATTTTTAGAGTTAGTTATTATCGCGCTTGCTGGCTTGGTCGTCCTAGGTCCTCACAGGATTCCTGAGTTGCTGCGACAGGTGGCTAAGTTTTATGTCCATCTCAAGCGCACCTCCAATGATCTTAAAAGCGCTTTTGATCATGTAGTCCACGAGGCTGAGGCGCAGCTAAAAGATACTGAGTTACCCAAAGCTGTGATCTCCTCTAATATACCGACTCGTCCGTCACCGGCTCCGGTTTCTCAAGATCAAGTGCCCGAGCAGGCCACGTCCAAGCCAGCCTCAAGCCCCCGAGCCAATGGGACCGCGTCCTGGGATCTATCCTCCGAAAACAATCCTAAAGAATCGGAATAAAGGGAGTTTGTCTTGGACTGGCTTCATCAATTTCCTTCCGCACACTTAAAACGAAACCCGAAATCCAAAGTCCTGGAAATTGGTGGCGTAAGTCTCGTAGAGCTGGCCAAAACCTATGGAACACCACTCTTTGTCTACGACTTGGACCGCATTGTGCATCTGGCATCTGAAATCAGAGATGAGCTTTTAAAAATTACGCCGTCATCCCGAGCTTTCTATGCGATGAAAGCACAGAGCAATATCAATATTTTGCGTTCAATCAATAGACTTGGCCTCGGGATGGACGTCGTTAGCGGCGGCGAAATTGAGCGCGCACTTGCGGCTGGCGTAAGTGGTTCAAGCATCGTATTTTCAGGGGTTGCAAAGACCGAGTCAGAAATCCGCTTAGGTATTCGTGAAAATATTGCCTCATTCAACATAGAGTCTCCACATGAGGTTGATCAGTTACTTCGTCTTTCAAATGGTACCAGCCAGAAAATTCCAGTTGCTCTGCGAATCAACCCAGATGTCGATGGTAAGACACATGCAAAAATCAATACTGGGCTAGCTGAGACAAAATTCGGACTAAGTCTTGTTTTGGCTAAGACCATGGCCAGGAAAATCCTTCAGTCAAACAACTTACAACTCTCTGGAATCAGCTGTCATATCGGCAGTCAAATTTTTGATCTAGAGACCATTAAAACAGCCGCTATCAGTATGAAAGATTTCGCTCTAGATTTGCTAAGTATGGGAGCTCCAATAAATCATATCGATATGGGAGGAGGCATTGGAGTCGCCTACAGTCCCAGCGAATACGCTCATCAGCCCACGTTTAAGCAATGGGTTGAGACTGCTTGCTTATCTTTACCAGGACCAAACTTTGATCTCCACCTGGAGCCAGGACGCTCGATCGTAGCAGACGCTGGCATTTTGTTAACAGAGGTCATAGACGTTAAGATTGGCGACGAGAAGAACTTTGTGATCGTCGATGCGGGTATGACAGAGCTCGTTAGACCGGCGATGTATGACGCCTACCATCATGTCGTTCCGGCTCGTTTAAATTCTGAGAAAGAAAAATCCCAAATCTTCGATATAGTTGGTCCAGTCTGTGAAACATCTTGTTGGCTTGCCTCAGGAGCATCACTAAACGGTGTTCAACTTGGGGATCATCTAGCGATTCTTATGGCCGGTGCCTATGGTATGTCCATGGCCTCTAACTATAATACGAGACCGAGACCCGCTGAGGTTGCCGTTACACGCGGAGCCACTCGCTTGATTCGTAAAAAAGAAAAGCTCAGCTCCCTTTGGGAGTCTGAGCTGATCTAATCTTATAAAAGAAACCTGACTTATTTTCCCCAGTCACGAATCTTTGCAACGAGTCCTTTGATTTCGTCATCGCTCAGAACACCGCCCCAAGGAGGCATGGTTCCGGAAAGCCCAACTGCAGCGCCGCCCTCTTTAATCGCCTTTGCAATATGAGCGTCGTCCACCTTAGCTTGCCAAACTTTATCATGAAAATTTCTTGGCTTTGGATTCATAGCTGCTGCGGCTGCGCCGTCTGCCTTACCATCAGCACCATGGCAACTACTGCATAGAGATGCGTACTTACCTGAAATCGGATCGGTTTCAGCAATAGCCACTGTTGGGGCTGGAATCTCACCCTTTTCAGTTAGTTTTAAATTCTTCGCACTTGTTATTTGTCGTTCAGACGTAAACTGTTTCCAGTAAGGAACCGGGTTATACTGGTCCATACACGATGACATGATGGCTGCGCAGGCTAAAATCGCTAAAATGGCTTTCATAATTCGGCCTTCCTCTTTGAAATCAGGCCTATACTATAGCAAAGGCCGACGTCCAAATTAAAGCAGTAATTTCCTGGAAATCTCCTCTGGCTCAAGACCTATCACCTCAAAAGTCTTGTAGCGAGACAGCAAACCCTGAGTCAAAACGACATTTTTGAATTTTATGCCCAGTCGCTCTGCAATAAATTTAGTCAAAGCCTCATTTGCTTGACCTCCGACCGGGGGTGATGAAATTTTAATCTTTAGCCTCCCTGCAAACTCCCCAACCACCTCAGAAGATCTCCCCCCAGGCTGTGCATAAACTAGGACAAGAACACTTTCGGCCGTCTCGCCAGCCTTGATCCATAAAGTGGATGTGTTGCCCATCAGATTTGGTCACCGATTTTGTAACTGAGACGGACCGCCAATCGACTCTGCGTTGATCGTCCATTTTGGCCCTCACCAAAACCGCCACGATAGCCACCGCCGAATTTACCATCGCGTCGCCACTCACGCGTAACAGCTGTTGTCAGCTGGAGTTGCTCCTCAAGAAACCAACTGCTTCCTATTTCCGACTGGATACCACGCACAGGTACTGAATTCGACAGAATCCCTTCCGGATGCATTTGTCCATCACCAAACCAAACACCAGCATGGATTTGATGACTCGAGCGAAAGTCGGTCGACGTAAGTAAGCCCACACTTGTTAATTTAATGTCTGAAATCGTTGTCTCAGATCGCTCGTGGGCCTGTCTTAAATACCGCGCCTCAAAAGAAACTTGAAGAGGCCATGGAATAACTGATTCAAACTTTTGTCTGACTGCAAATTGATACCAATCAATTTGCCTGATACCAGTTTCTGCGCGCTCTTGAAGCGTCACACCACCGATTCCCAGCTTCAAAGCCTCGCCTAAGGCTAGTTTCGCCTGAAAAGATCCGCCCCAGTAGGGCTCTCGCTTTGCCGGACTCTCTCCAATCTCAGATGAACGTCCAGTCCGAGCATCATGACGATCATTTCGACCGCCGAGAATGTCCAAGGAAAGGGCTAAAGAGTGCGCACCAATCGAGCTTTGTCCAGTTTTAAAAAGATCATTTGCGGAGAATCCTACGGCAAAACTTTTTTGAGGACCCTGTACTCTTAGGCCAAACCCTAACAGTTCCGGAGACCCTGTATAATCATCTAAAACTCTGGAAATAACCCCCAAATGCGACTGAACCTGTGTGTTTTTAAAGACCAGGCGATATTCATCGAGGAGTTGAACTGACGGCATCTCTTCAATCACCCGGCCCGAGCGAGTATCGATTTCCTTCGCATTCCCAGGGACATTCCCGGCATCTGGTCTCAGTGAAACCTCAACACCAGCCCCACGCGGGACATAAAAAGCAAGGTCTAAGGCTGACCTGGAAAGCCCGAGAGATGGCGAATTCTCCGAAGCACCGTTTATATCCTGTTGCGAGCCGACGTCCTGGCGCGCTGGGCTACCCTGAGCCAAACCCCGAACCTCTGTCAAAAGACCAAGATCGAGACTGAATCTATATAACACTGTGGAAGCTTTGCCCGTAGGTACGCTTTTTTCACTTTGACCAAAAACTGCCGACGAAACGACAAGAAAAATAATAGAACTACGAGTTGCAATTCTTAGCATGCCGAACTCCTCGATACATGATGGCGTCATAGTTTTGTCACTGCGGTCAATTTCATGGCGCCAACTGTTGGAACTTTGTCGCTCAACTCAGTTGAAGCGTTGAAGTATGACAAAAATACAAAAACAAAATTTATTGTTGTAGATCTGGGTACTCTCATTATACAGCCTGACCCCCCTCGACACGGAAATTTTTTCCCACTAATTTTGGCATACCTTTTGAATTACAACCGGTGAACCGGTGTGTCTGGTGCTACCACGCCCACCACAGCGCGAATTCGGTACGGAGTTGGTAATGTCGAAAAAAGAAGAAAAAAAGGCTGAAAAAAAAGAAAAAGCTCCTGCGACACCCGAACAGGAAGCTGCCGCGGGCAAGAAAAAGAAACTTATTATTTTTGGGGCTGCAGGCCTCCTGGTTGTTGCCGGAGGTGCCTTCGCCGCGATGAAGTTTCTTGGCGGATCTTCTAAGGATAAAAACAGCCCTCCCGCCGAGACCCCAGCTGAGACAGCATCAGAGGATACCGAGAAACAAGCGGAGCACGGCGACGCCGAGGGTAAAGCCGAGGGTAAAGCCGAGGGTGACGCGCATGGTGAGGCAAAAAAAGACGACGGACACGGAGACAGTAAAAAAGACGACGGACACGGCGGTGGCCATGATGAGGCAAAAAAAGACGACGGACACGGCGGTGGCCATGGTGAGGCAAAAAAAGAAGACGGACACGGCGGTGACCATGGTGAGGCAAAAAAAGAAGACGGGCATGGAGAGGAGAAGGCTAAAGAGGGCGGCGAGAAATCCGCGAAAGGTCGCTACGCCGGAATTGGGTTGATGTATGAAATGAAGCCGTTTCATCTCAATTTAGGCAATCCGCTTGAGAATCGCTACGTACGGATGGAGATTCGCCTAGAATATAGTAACGAGGATCAGAAATCAGAATTGACCGCCCGTGATAGCCAGCTTCGGGACGCCGTTGTATCGATCATTAGCCGAAAAACACGCGAGCACCTGATTAGTCCTGATGGTAAAGACCAACTGAGACTCGAAATAAAAAATCGGCTTAACCAGTACCTGGATAAAAAAATCACAAATGTTTACATCACTGACATTCTGATCGAGTGAAGTTTTCGCATCGTTTTACCACTGACTACAATGCGCGGAGAATACGATGAATCAGGTCCTGTCACAAAATGAAGTTGATGCTCTATTGTCAGCCGTTTCTGACAATACAACGCCCGAACCTGGAGCTCCAGCGCCGGGAGGTCTAGGGGTCATGCAGTATGACTTGGCAAACAACGACAAAATTATCCGCGGCAGGATGCCAACTCTTGATATTATTCATGATCGATTTATCCGCCTTTTCCGAATGAACCTTTCAAACTCTTTGCGGAAGATGGCAAATATTTCTGTTAACAGCACTGGTCCAATGAAGTTCTCTGAATTTATGAACTCTCTTCCATTGCCATCCTGTCTTAATATTCTTCGACTAGACCCACTCCGCGGCGCCGCGGTCATGGTCATCGAATCAAAACTGCTTTATGCACTGGTTGACAGCTTTTTTGGCGGAGGCGAGGCGCCATTTACAAAAATTGAAGGCAAAGATTTCACGCCTATTGAAATAAAAATAGCCCGTCGCGTTGTATTAAATGCAATCGATGATCTTGAAAAGGCATGGGAGCCAGTGTACCCCTTGAAAATCGGATATAGCAGAACCGAAATCAACCCGCAATTCGTTGCAGTGGTTCCACCATCTGATGTGGTCATAGCTACGACGTTTGATATTGAGTTGGAGAAGGTGAGTGGGACGATAAAGCTCGTCATCCCCTACGCAACCCTCGAGCCGATCAAGTCAAAACTGTCGGTAGGATTTCAAAGCGAGCAGCTGGAAGTCGACTTCATTTGGATCAACCGAATCAAAGAACAGATCATGCAAACTCCAGCCAATATCAATGTGAAACTTGGCCAAGCCGATATATCAGTACGGGATCTTCTCGAACTTGAGCCAGGCGATGTCATCCAACTCAATACCGACGCAACACTTCCGCTCGATGTTTTAATTGAAGGGGAACCAAAGTTTAAAGGCATTCCAGGATTATCAAAAGGTAATAGAGCAATCAAAATCACGGATGTAATCGGATAAACTTGAACAAAAGATCATCAACAAGGAGCGATGTCATGTCAATGGATGGAAGCGAAGTAAAACCAGAGAACTTTGGTCTCGGAAACGAACTTGATGATGCGCTTTCTGATGCCGGTGGCGCAGAATCCGGAAAGTCCGAAGATAATCAACGCGTCGCTGCTGACGGTCCAGCAGCGCGACTTGGAAAGACGGATTTTTCTAAACTCAAAATGATTTTAGATATCCCATTAAAAGTAAGCGTAGAGCTCGGGCGAACTAAAATGCTCGTCAATGATCTACTCCAGCTTGGACAAGGCTCAGTCATAGAGCTTGAAAAAATCGCTGGAGAACCCATGGAAATTCTCATCAATGACAAACTGGTTGCAATGGGCGAGGTCGTCGTAGTTAACGAGCACTTTGGTGTTCGCCTCACAGACGTTGTCAGTCAATTTGGTCTCGGTGATTTTGGCGCAACTAAAGATGCAATCTAACTAGAATCAAACCTTCCGCTGGAGAGCAGTCATGTCAACCAAACTTCTAACCCTCATTCTAGGCGCCGCTGCCACAACAGCCGCTTTAGGAAACACTCCAAAAACCCCACAGTCACCGGTACCTAGTATTGAAACTCAGAATTCGTCGCCTGTCGTGCGTGCGACTCCCGCGGGCACGATAGAGACAACCGCTGATTCGGCCCTAGCTGCTCCAGCCGAATTGACATTGCCAGACAAAACCAATGCCGCCGTCTCGACTATCGAGAAAACTTTGCCGGATCAGACGCTTGCTGACCAGCTAGCTACTAAGAAATCTGAGCAGCAAAAAATAGCTGCCCAGAAGGCTCAGGCACAAAAACTGGCTCGCCAAAAGGCGGCCGCTCAAAAACTGGTGGCCCAAAAGACTGCAGAAAAGAAAACGATAGCTGCAAAACAGGCGCAAGAATCCACAGCGAAATCTGGCACGCCAACATTAGGTACCGTATCGACCGAAGTTGAAGGTGATATGACTATCATCACAGCACGGATGAACAACTCTCCTGTATGGAAAGACGTTAGCGTTGAGGAGCATGGAACTTTTCTACAAGTAAAATTACCAGGAACAATCATTCCATCATCGGGAGAATTTCTTGATGGAAACGGCCCGTTCTTAAAAAAGATAGCCACATTCCAAATTGGCGAATCTGATGGCGCTATTCGTTTATTTGTCAATCAGGATGGTGCGAAGGCAAAGCTTGCCACAACAGCGGAAGTCTTAGGTGATCGAATCGTCATGACAATTGATCATAAAAAGCTTGAGCAGTTGATTACACCACCGGCAAAGGCTAACGCGGACTTACCTACTGCTGCGGATGTCATAGCAAAGACGGCAGTCGAAAGCTCTCAGCCGGCGCCGTCGGAGCTAATTTCCGCTGCGGGCACCATGCATGGCGAGTCTAAGTCAAACTCAAAATCTGAGCCTGTGCAGAATCTGTATAGTAAGCTGACGAAGATTGCGGGTTTCTTTGCCGTTTTATTCTTTGCGTTCTTAGGGATACACCAGCTGAGAACTAAGAAAGGAAAAAAACGTCCATCGTCACTTGCTAGTGATGAAATCGAACCGGCAACACTGAAGATTCTATCCACGATCAATCTCGGACAAAAGCAGCGTCTTAGTCTTGTACAAGTGGGGTCTCAGCAAGTTCTTCTTGGAGTCTCTTCCGAATCCATAAACATGCTCACAACAATTGAGTCGCGACCAGCGGCAAGTTTTGCAAGCCAATTAAATATGGCAAATCCAAACGCTGAAATCCGACTTAAGGCGCCTGACGATCTGACCCAGCAACGCCCCCAAAGAAGAACACTTCCGACAGGTGCTAATAGCTCGACGACGTCAAGCAAGAGCAACACATCTGCATCTTCCAGTATCAATATCGCAATCGACGATAACGGGCCGCGCGTTACAACAACTAAATCTGCAAAAAAAGACGAAGACATCACGCGCATGCTGAGAGATAGGCTTAGGAATCTGCCTCCGGGATAAACACCTCACTGTTGGAAATAAAAGTATGCTCAGCAAAAATGAAAAATTAATGGTTTACGTGCTTGCTGTAGTGGCCGTTGCACTCACGGCTAACGCCGCGTTCGCAGACGCTGGAGTTCCGAAGCTACAAGTAAATCTGAGCCAAACTGACGATCCAACAGCTGTTGTCCCTGCCATCAAAATCATAAGCATTCTGACGGTACTCAGTGTTGCGCCAGCGATTCTCTTAATGATGACCTCATTTACAAGAATCCTGGTCGTTTTGAGTTTTCTTAAACAGGCTATAGGAACAAATACGATGCCACCCAACCAGGTGGTCCTCGGATTGTCTCTTTTTCTTACAATGTTTACGATGGCTCCTGTTTGGGGCCCGATCAACGATCGGGTGATAACACCACTTTCACAGAATGCCATCACCCAGGAACAGGCACTCAATGAGATTACCAAACCTGTACGTAAGTTCATGCTCGCAGAAACAAGGGAGTCTGATCTGGGCCTTTTCATGAATCTTTCGAAACTGAGTAAACCGTCGAATGAGTCCGAGATCCCGATGAGTGTCTTGATCCCATCATTCATGATCAGCGAGCTCAAAACAGCATTTCAGATCGGATTTTTGATCTATATTCCGTTTCTTGTTATCGACATGGTAGTCTCAGCCATCCTTATGGCTATGGGTATGATGATGCTACCGCCTACCGTGGTATCACTTCCATTTAAGCTAGTTCTATTTGTGCTGGTTGACGGTTGGTCCTTGATAGTTGGCGCACTGGTGAAAAGCTTCCACACTTACTCGTAAAAGAGGTGGCTAATGACAGAGCAAACCGTTATCGACCTCGGACTAAACGCCGTCTGGATCGCAAGCCTGATTTCAGCGCCTGCCTTACTTTCTATTTTGATCACAGGACTCATCGTCTCAGTTCTGCAGGCAGCAACTCAAATCAACGAACAGACATTAAGTTTTATTCCTAAGATCTTGGTCATGACAATCGCACTAGCGATCACTGGCCCCTGGATCCTTGAAACATTTATTCACTTCACCATTGGCATTTTCAACCGCATCCCAAACATAGTCCGATAATGGGAGAATGAATCCGTGTTTGCCTTCAGTACAGAAGCAATATTGACAGCAGCAGCGACATTTCTTCGCATAAGCTGCATCATAGCTCTCTTGCCCCTTTTCGGGGAGGCAAACGTTCCCGTTCGCGTGCGAATTCTTCTGTCCGTCGCATTAACTGTCGGAATCTATCCCCTATTGCCTGCCTCATATGAACATCAGTTGGTCGCCGCACTGTCGGATGTAGCACCCTTGAGCTTACTGATTATCCGAGAGATGCTGATAGGGCTCGTCATCGGATACACTGCAAAACTCGCTTTCGATGGGATTGTTATGGCCGCGAACATGGTTGGCCTGCAGATGGGCTTTAATACCGGAAGCATTTTCATGCCAGATAGCGATGAACAAACCAATGGATTCAGCGCGCTACATCGACTGCTTATAATTCTCATCTTTCTCGCGCTAAACATGCACCATATCTACATAAAAACAATATGGGACTCATTCGTCGTAATCCCTATTGGACAAGCTCTTCCAACCGGCCAGCTTCAAGATATACTTCTACGTGTATCGGGAGCCGTCTTCTCCACTTCCCTGCAGCTTGCTGCGCCTCTTCTCGTTGGCCTCCTTTTTTCAACAGCTGCAATGGGTTTAATTAATCGAGCTGTGCCCCAGGCAAATGTTTTCGTTTTGAGCTTTCCAACGAATTTTTTTGTCGGGCTATTTATCTATATGGCACTACTTCCGCTTCTGCCTGGTTGGCTTCAAAGCCATTTCTCCGAAAGCCAGAGGCATCTATTAACTGCTCTAGTCGCTATTGGCCGATAAATCTAGGAGGGTAAAATGGCTGAAGGTGATAACAGCACAGACCAGGAAGATAAAACCGAAGAAGCGTCCGCCGAGCGACGTGACGACTTCCGCGAGCAAGGCAACGTCGCCAATAGTCACGATCTAAGCCAAGTCGCAGGCCTCGCTTCCATCGCAATTTTTATCAGCTGGTATACACCACAAATTATTAGCATCTCCAAAAAGCTGTTTATTCGCAATTTTCAGGCCGCGGAAACATTCCGCGTGTCCGACAAAAACCTAATGTCTTATCTCAGCACAACATGGCTCGACATCCTTTACATCATTTCGCCAGTCTTTATTGTCGCAGCCATTGCTGGCTCCCTCGCCACACTGCTCCAGACACAATTCAACTGGTCGTGGAAGAAGCTTGAATTCAACTGGGAAAAATTAAATCCCCTGCCCGGCATGGCACGCCTCTTCAGTAAAGATACAGTGGTAGGCATTATTAAAACCATCGCTAAGCTGTTTGCCGTCTCGGTCATCGCGTGGCTCATATTGGCTGGAGAATGGAGAAAGGTACCATCTCTTCTGAACGCCAGCTTCATTTATTCATGGAATTACTGGAATGACATCACGACCCAGCTCCTTTGGGGTGTTATTGGTCTAATGCTTTTCGTTGGTGCTGGTGACTTTATTTATAATTTTGTCAGCATGGAAAACAAAATGAAAATGTCTAAAGAGGAAGTTAAAGAGGAGCTCAAACAGCGCGAAACCGATCCACATATAAAGGCAAAACTACGCCGCATGGCCCGAGAGATAGCTACTAGAAAAGCCGTCGAAAACACCAAAAATGCGACTGTTTTAATTACAAACCCTACGCATTACTCAATCGCCATTCGCTACGAAATCGGCATGGCTGCGCCCGTTGTTTTGGCAAAAGGGGTAGACTTCTTAGCGCTTAAAATGCGCGAGGTTGCTCGCGAATCCGAAATACCCATTGTTGAAAATAAGCCGTTGGCGAGAGCTATCTATGCCTCTGTAAAAGAAGGGGAGGAGATTCCGGTTGGCATGTATCAGGCTGTTAGCGAGATCATTAAATTTGTCTTCAAACTCAAAGGTGTCAGCGTACCGCGTCGGCAAGAAGTGGCGCGAAACCAAGAGTCCATTGAGTAAATCTGAGAGGAAACCATGGCACAGGCGACAGCAAAATCAATCAAGCAAAATCGCGAGCGGGCAAAATCGTCCGGGCCTGGATTTTTGGAAATCATCAAAAGTACAGACGTGCTTTTTGCCGTAGGTGTTGTTGCTGGCGTTTTCCTGATGCTCGTTCCTCTTCCGCCGCTTCTAATGGACATGCTTCTAGCAGTCTCCATAACACTTGGCGTTTTGATTCTTCTGATCTCGACTTACATAAAAGAACCTTTAGAGTTTTCAACATTTCCTACAATTCTTCTCCTATCGACAGGTCTTCGACTTGCATTAAACGTCGCGAGCACAAGAGCAATTCTTCTCGATGGAGCCACGGGCGAAATCTCACACGTGATCCAAGCATTCGGCGAGTTTGTGGTAGGGGGTAATTACTTTGTCGGGGTTGTAATTTTCCTTATTTTGAACGTTGTAAACTTCTTCGTTATCACCAAAGGCTCCGGACGGGTCGCTGAAGTTGGCGCCCGATTCACCTTGGATGCAATGCCAGGCAAGCAAATGGCCATCGACGCCGAACTAAATGCTGGTGTCATAGACAGAGAAGAGGCAAAACGACGCAGAAGGAAAGTTGAACGCGAAGCTGATTTCCATGGCTCCATGGATGGTGCGTCCAAATTCGTTCGTGGTGATGCAATTGCAGGCATCATTATCACTTTGATTAACGTCATTGTCGGCTTAGCGGTTGGCGTGATGCAGCATGGAATGTCATTTAAAGATGCCGCATCGAAGTATACGTTGCTGTCGATTGGTGATGGACTTGTTGCGATCATTCCATCGCTACTTATCTCAATTGCAGCCGGTATCGTTGTAACAAGAAGTTCTACCGAGGCTGGCCTTAGTGACGAAATCCAAGGTCAATTTGTCACCCATACAAAGCCACTTTACGTCTGCGGCGGCCTTATGGGCGTCCTAAGCATTCTTCCAGGATTTCCTTTTCTGCCGTTTATCGCGCTCGCAATATTATTTTTCTTTATCGGCCGCTATAGTGCTGCAGCAGTTGCCGAGAAGGAGGCTGAGCGCATTGCAGAAGAGGCCAATAAGAGCCGACTTGCAGAAGGCACCTCTGATTCCATTGAAAGCATGCTGCACGTCGACACTCTTAGCCTTGAGGTTGGCGTTGGCTTAGTACCATTGGTAGATCAGGCGCAGGATGGAGAGGTTCTCGAACGAATAGTCAGCGCGAGGAAGCAGTTTGCGCAAGACCTAGGAATCATTGTTCCGATGGTCATGGTTCGAGACAACATTCAGCTAAAACCTGGTGAATATCAGATCCTGTTAAAAGGAAACGTGATAGGTCGCGGAAACCTTATGGTCGATCACTGGTTAGCAATGGATCCAGGAGACATTTCGGATCCTATCAGAGGCATTAAAGCGAAGGAGCCCGCCTACGGACTGGACGCTCTTTGGATCAAGACGGCACAGAAGGACGAAGCTACATTCCGCGGTTATACAGTTGTTAACTGCGCTACAGTGATAGTTACCCACCTGACAAAACTGATTGGCGAGAACGCTCATAATCTGCTGGGGCGCCAGGAGACTCAAAAACTTATCGATAATTTGAAAGCCGAAGCGCCCAAGGTGGTCGATGAAGTTATCGGCGCTGACCGTATGACACTCGGAGATGTTGTCAAAGTCTTACAAAACCTGTTGGCAGAATCAGTAAGTATTCGGGATATCCACAGTATTTTTGAGACCCTTGCCGATCACTGCAAGAAGGTCTCACATCCAGATATCCTGACACGTTATGTCCGTAAATCAATTGGGCGTGGTATAATTAAAAAATACTTAGCAAACGAAAATACTCTGCACATTGCAACGCTCGATCGGGCCGTGGAAGACGTTTTAGTTGGCGCACTCCAATCCGCCGAAGATGGCTCCACATACTTCAACATCGACACGAAGTATGTTGAGCGCCTTCTAAATCAGGTCGCCGATGTCATGCGCAAATTTGACTCGTTTGGAACCATGCCGGTCTTAGTGTGCGGCTCACGAATTCGGTGGGACCTAAGAAAGCTCATCAATCGTTTTGTGCCAGGAATCGTGGTGGTAGCGTTCGACGAGATCCCTTCTGAGGTGCAGACAAATAAAGTTGGCGTTGTGTCGTTGTAAGAAGATTTTTGAGGGAAAGGAAAATCTTATGCAGGTGAGAAAATTTGAAGCTACGACCATGCGTGATGCCGTTGCCGCCGTGAAGCGAGAGCTGGGCGTAAATGCCGTCATTCTCTCCACAAAGGAGCTCCCTCCGGTTGACCCTGGAATGCCTAAGCTATACGAGGTAACAGCCGCGGCATCTGTGTCATCAAAAGCGGGAGCCGAAACATCACCAAACAATCGCAGCGAAATGATGAATAAAGCTTCGGATCTTGAACTCGCACACAAGATGAGTTCACTCGCAGAGCAAGTAGCTACGTCTAGACAGGTCAGACTTCTTGAAGGCGCTGTTTATGAGCTGAAAAATCTGGTTCTGGACCTTGTAAAAGATTCTAAGTCTTCATCAGTTCCAACTCATCTTTTTTCTCTTGAGCGCTCTCTGTCTGCGGCTGGAATAGATCCATCCTACATATCGGAAATGATCAGGCATTTAGCCGCGCTGCCATCACCAGAAGACCTCTCAAAGACAGGACAAGATAATTTTGACGCGTATTACCGCGATCAAGCTGTCCGCTGGATGATGAAGAGACTTAAAATTTCTCCAAAGTGGACAAATACCCCTGGCATGACAAATGTTCATGTCATGCTAGGTACTCCAGGCTCTGGCAAAAGCACCCTGTTATCGAAGATTGCGACCGCGATCTCCAAGAAAGACCGGCATAAAGTGGCTATCTTAAGCTGGGATCCAGAAAAGCTTGGTTCTAGCGAGCAAACCAAGATCTACAGCAAAATCATCGGAATTGATCACTACACCATTGCGAGGGCCGAGGAGTTAAAGCCAGCGATTCTCAAGTGCAAAGGCATTGATCTACTTTTGGTCGATACTGCGGGCCGCAATCCCGTTGACACGTCTAGCCTTGTCGAGCTGGAGCTCATCAAGAACCAAGGTCTTGCACTTGAGTTTCATGTGGCATTGAGCGCGTCCGAAAAGCCTGCGTTGATGGACCGCACAATAAGGCATTTCAGCGCTGTCGGCGTATCGAGCGTCGCGTTTACTAAACTAGACGAGATACCAGCCTGGGGCGATATTTTTAATATTTCAAGCAAATGGTCTGTACCCGTCAGCTGGCTCTCTTGGTCCCATATACCATCTGACAATCCAGAGCGGGCATCACGTGAAAGTATTATTACGCAGATCTTAAAATCCGAATACTAAAATTTACTTGCTCTACGATCGAGGTCCTTTCATGGGAAAAATCATTGCTGTAACCAGTGGTAAAGGCGGGGTCGGGAAGACCATGACCACCATAAACATGGCTCTCGCCGCCTCTCGCTCGCAAGCGAGAGTACTTATCGTAGACGGCGACCTTGGTTTATCGAATGTCGATGTGGTCATGGGACTGTCAACTCCTGGCACATTGCAAGACGTCCTTGATGGACACTCAACAATTAAAGATATCGTTGCAACCACATCAGTTGGCATTGATGTTATTTCGTCTGGAACGGGCATCGCGAAACTTGCAAACATGTCGCCAGTCAGTAGAAGCTTTCTGGTACACGAACTGAGTCGACTTCCAGACACCTATGACGTCGTCTTTATCGATACCGGCGCAGGAATATCCGAATCCGTACTGGCTCTCAACTCCGTTTCTGACTTGTTTGTCGTTGTAACGACACCCGAGCCCCATGCAATTACGGATGCGTACGCGATGATTAAGGTGATGGCCGAAGAACATGACCGCCATGAGTGTGCCTTGATTGTTAATCAGACTATCAATCAGGGCGAAGGTCGTCGAATAGCGACACGTATAGCAGAGGTGGCCAAACTGTACTCGGGAAGCAATGTTCATTTTGCAGGAGCTGTTGAGACCGATACTAACTTAATCCGCGCCGTCCTTGCACGGCGTGTCGGATCAGATAATGCACTTACTTCAATTTGCGGACAGGGGTGGGGCCAAGCGTGGTGCTCCATTTTACAAATGATAAAGACGACCGATTTAAGCACAGCTTCCGTGGGGTTGGGGCGAGTTTGGCACGCCCTGGCGAACCCCTCTAGTGAGCGTCAATTTATTGACCCGTAACAGGTTCGAGTTTCTTTGCGGTAAAATAAAACATGTAATCATTTGAGGCTCGCTCGATGAAATCAATCGTTAAAAAATACAAGCAGGATAACTCGGCCGTTGACGGAAAACTGCGTGATCAATTGATCATGGACTACTCGCCGCTCATCAGATTCGTGGCGCAACGCATTGCTTCGCGTCTGCCAAGTAACATTGATATCGAAGATCTAATCAGCTCCGGCGTTATCGGCTTAATGGATGCCATCGATAAATACGACCCCAGCCGCGACAATAAGTTTAAAACTTACGCGGAATTTCGAATTAGGGGGGCTATTCTTGATGAACTGAGAAGTCAAGACTGGGTTCCGAGATCGGTGCGTGACAAGGCCAAAAGACTTGACCGCATGGCTGCTGACCTGGAACAAAAATTTGGCCGGAAACCTACAGACGACGAACTAAGCCAAGCACTCGGAATGCCTATTGAAGAATTTTTTGACATGAACGCGAAAGTCAAAGGTGTTCAGCTTCTTTCAATTGACGACTTCGGCGGTACAAACGGTAGTTCGGACAGGCGCAGCCTTCTTGAATCACTTGAAAATCCAAACTCAAAAAATCCGTTTGCGCAATTACGTAATGCATCTGCTCGAGACATTCTTAGAAAGCATATCGAAGAGCTTCCTGAAAAACAGAAGCTTGTTCTACAACTATATTACTTCGAAGATTTGAACCTTAAGGAAATCGGCCGCATCTTAGAGGTCACCGAGTCCCGCGTAAGTCAGCTACACACGCAAGCTATTGAAAAACTGAAAAAACATCGAGCGATTTTGTCCGATTGACGAAACCAAACCGTGCCTGAATTTAGGAGATTTAAGCCATGGCTCTCGGCCGACCCGACATGAAAATTCTCGTAGTAGACGATTTTCCCACAATGCGGCGAATTGTAAAAACTCTAATGCGGCAAAATGGTTATTCAAACTTTGTCGAAGCAGAAGACGGCCAACAGGCAATGAAAGTGCTTGAAACTGTGGCTGACATTGAATTTATAGTCAGTGATTGGAACATGCCAAACATGACTGGCCTTGAGTTTCTAAAAGCCGTTCGCGCTCATCCTCAATTTAAACATTTGCCTTTTCTGATGGTAACGGCCGAGGCAGAAAAAGAGAATATTATTGAAGCCGTCAAAAACGGTGTCAGTAATTACATTGTCAAGCCGTTCACCGGAGCGACCCTGCAGGAAAAGTTAACAAAAGTGTTTGCAGCCAGAAAAGTCGGCTAAGCAACGAAGGACGGACCATGAGCGCTAATCCCCAATTTTTAACCGTTGAGCCAGCAACGAACGATATCGTCGTTCCACAAAAAAGCAGCGAGGCGCAGTCCTCCGGTAAGTTTGATATATCACTTATCAAGAAGTATCCACGTAGCAGCCGTAAAGTTACCATGCGCTACGGGACATATAGCATCTCTGCTGACGATGCATCGCTAGAATCCACTCAGAGCATGCACATCAGCCCACACGGAATCGAGTTTCAGACGACGACAGCTTTTGCGCCAGGCACGCTACTTCGCATACACCTGGATATTCCCGATTATTGGCAACGAAAGCTTCGCTTTGTTCAGTATCGACGAATTGATCAGCCCGCGCGCTTTCCCATTCTAGCCAAGGTTGTAAATGTCGAAGATATTGGTCGCCGCGGCAAAAAGAAGATTGTCACTGTTCAAACGGTCAGTATTGATGAGACCGATGAGCTTGTGCTGAAGAGTTACCTTCAAGAGGGCTAGTTTATGATGCTAGGAATTCTTTTCGTCCTAATTGCAGCAGACATCTTTCTAATTATTGCCTTCTTTCGCCTGCAGCGTCAGCAATCGGCACATCATGAGATCGTTCGCGAACTTACAGAAGAGCGATCGATGCTTATCGACCTGCGCACGCAGATCAGATCGGAACTTGCAGACGCACAGCACAAGATTCGCGTCATGAAAGATCAGATGCAAGTCCTTGCAACTGAAGTTGAGCAAGAGATTCGGCACGGGCTTTCGGGTATTTCTGCAGAGGCAGAGAAGATTATCTCGTCAGTATCACAAAAGCTAGATGCCCCCATGATCGCACTTGGCGAAAAGCAGCGTTTCATAGCACAGCTTGCGCGTGATACCAAAAACGAGCGAGAGTTACTTGCGCGACTGGTGGCGCGTTCAGAGAACGTTGCCCGCCTTCTCAAAGCTGGTGGGTCATGGGAAGATATTGTTGACGAGATACAGGCTCGTCGTTACGAAGACATTCGCGCCATGCTTTCGCGCGGACACAGCGTTGATACAGTTGCGTCCGAGCTTGGCGTTAGTGAGCAAGAAGTTCGAATCGTATCCGGAACGATCTAATTATCTCTTAAGAAAATCTACTGTCAGTCCGTATATTTCTTTTGGAGCCTCGGCCAGCAACAGATGACCAGCGGACTTTATTGTTTTTAGATCAGAGTTAAGTATGCCCTCTTTAAGCCTTTTTGCGCCGTCAATAGCAATGACTAAGTCCTCTTCGCCGTGAATTATCATCGTTGGAGCTTGGATGTAACCCAACGACGACGTCCAGGCTGCTCCCTTTAGAGCGGCTCTTTGCATCTCTGATCGTTGAGCAAAATTTCCAGATATAATGGCCTGCCTGATTTGAGACACCATAGTTTTGAAGAAAACTGGATTACGGTCAACATAACCCGGGGCAAAGTATGTTCGCATTTTTTCTTCAAGCTGATTACCTTCACCTATCCAGCCTCCACCGCTAGGATTGATGAAGCCCTCCTCTGGTGCAGTCGATACCAATATAAGCTTTTCCACCCGAGTCGGATATTTAATTGCGATACCCTGAGAGATGAATCCTCCCATCGATATGCCTAATAGGCTGGAGCGATGAATGCTGAGACTATCCCAGAGTGTGACGACGTCCTGACATAAGTCGTCGATGGAAAATGGTCGCGATACGGTGGTTTTACCAGCGCCACGATTATCAAGCGACAACACTCGAAATCCAGATTCTCCCAATATTCTAGCCATCATTCTAAAGTCAGAGCTAGACCGCGTATGACCATTTACCAGCGTAACGACTTGAGAGGCGTTTGGGTTCACCTCTTCAAAGTAAATCTCTGCGCCATCGCATGTAATAAAACTCATAGACTTCGAGATTCCGATCCATATGCTGACATCTTTGAAGGGCTCATAGAAGACCCGGCATGTGATTTGAGAGATAAATAAGGAATGATGCCTAAAAGATTCATCACGAGTTGGGACAATACATAAACATTGAATACATTAGCTCCGCCTGGCAATCCGACCAAACTGAATAGCTTTTCAAAGGCTGCGTGACCAACGCCTAGACCACCAGGAGCCAACGGTATGGCCGTAACCAAAATACCAAATGGAAAAATGGGAGCCAACAAGCTGGCATCAAAACCCTGATCGCCGTACAAAATCTTCCCGATAAATCCCATGAAACCCAAGAAGATCATCTGAATCACTACAGAAATTCCAATCGTGGCAAAAACAATTCCAGGTCGATATTTATAGGCTCTTAGTGCCTGATAAATTCTTTTTAAGAGCCCAAAACCTGGCAATCTGAGCGATAAAACACTATGGACTGGATCACGTCCGTCACGCCAGGGGAGAAAAACAACTGCAAGAAAAAGAGCGCTTGCGCCGACAACTGCCGCAAGCCCCATTAACAGACTTCTTGTAACTGGCGTTGCTAAAAGCCTTTCGTATGAAAAGCACGCTGCTACGACTCCCATAAAAAAAAGGCCAATGAGTCCGATTATACGATCTAATAAAACGCTCAGTAGAGCAGGCGTTTTACCGAGAGGTACATCCTGATCACGCACGATATAGATCGCTTTTACAATATCCCCACCGACAGCGCCGGGCATGGCCGTATTAAAGAAAAAACCAACGAGTTGCAGCTTCAGTGCCCTGAAATAGCTGCAATGAAGATTGGCTCCGCGGATCAATAGCCACCAGCGCAAAGAACCCAGCCCGACTGGGCCGAGCAGCCAAACGAGAATACCGGCGAAAACTAAATCAGGTCGATTTAGGAAAACGGTCATTTGAGACAATGATAGCTTGCCGGAGTCAACCATCCACCAAAGAAGACCAGCAACAATCGTCAGCTTAATAAAATTGACCAAGATGGCTTTAGAGACACGTCGCAAAATTCTGATCCCAAAGGTGAATAGTCATGAGGATCAGGGTTATACCACGGAATCAAAGGCGAGAAAACCGAAGATCAGGGCCTGACCTTCGGTTAATTAGCGAAAACTCTTGGATTTATTACTTTTCAAATTTGGAGTACGTGATCACTTCAACGTCGACTCTTGTTTCGGGCGGGAGAAGATCGTCCTCTAATTCGATCTCGGATCCCGTCCGGCTGAAGTCTGCGGTCAGCCTCCCATCTACAAACACCTTCCAGCCAAGCTGGGGGTCATTGGGATCAGCGCCATCGGGCAATTTAACCACAAAGCGACTGGTCCGCTTAACTTCATGCAGATAGTCTATCTTCAGCGCTCCGTAGTCGATGCCATCTGCGCACTTGAGAGATATTTTTTGGCCCTTGTAGCGAGACTTCCAAGACTTGTCTTTTGATGAGTCATCATTCAGCGCGCTTCCCTTCACGTCACTTTCAGGTGTCATCTTACAGACATCTGGAACACCATCAGCATAGATCGTAACTTTGTCATCAATGCGCTCGGTTGGCAGGTCAATTGTACGCATGGCAGATTTTGCGCCAAAATCGATCTCAACGCTGACAAGGCGCCCATCGACAACTTGATCGGGATTAAACGTCAGAAACTTGCGGTCCCAATCTGCTGGCACCTCGGAGCCTGACACTTTATCTCGAACAATCCACGCGACTGGATTTCTCGCGTCTGAAATGACTGCTGGATATTTTAGAATTTTATGCTCATCCGTCTTCCACGAGACGGTAATGATGGCTCCGTCCGCTGGTGGAGTTGTAAAATCGATCCCAGCGGCGTCATAACCAAAGTTTACCGCGTCGATTTGCACGCCATTCACCATGACCTTTAACGTATCAGGACGAACGCCGGTAAGGTTTACTGGAAAACGAGATAGCAAAGCAACATTTTCGAGATACCCGACCGTCACCTTTGCGTCCTCTGGGGGCATAGCTGAAAACACAATCGTGCGCTTGGCCTCATCAACTCTAAAGTCTCTTCCAGCCACTTGAGCAACTCCATTGACGGTTACCGTCAAAGTCTCAGGGGCAGGAATTGCGCTGATCGGAACTTCGCTGAACATTGGAATAGCGTCATGGGTGTAGGAGAAAGCTATTTTAGCACCGTCTTTGAAAGCAGATGGATCAATAGTTACGACATTTCCGCGAACAGAAACGACTCCGGAAGATGAGACTGGAATCCCGTCGACGGATACTTCAAACCTCGCCATGTCTGGCGAGGCAGACAGGAAAAACTGGCGCTTGATAATACGCTTTACGTCTGTAGACACTTGCTTCAGATACTCTGAGTATCCTGAGCTCGGGCTGTAGTCATGACATATGGACCCCACAGATCCTCCAGTAGCGGTGGCCGCATCTACATACATCGTTCCGCGACCAGCTGCATCGGGACAAGTTCCGTCTCGATCAACAATAGCGTACACACGAGCTTCTTCATTCGAACGAATGCTTCGAAGAAAATCAACCATCTCGGCTGTGCTTTTTCCAGTTACATTTCTACACCGATTCTGTTCACCAGAATCCGAACCACAGTTATCTTCATCACTTAAAAAGAGAACACCAATCGATGACCCCTCTCTGATCCATGGGCGTAGCGAGCCATTACATTGGCCCTTTAAGGACTGGATAGCCATCGGGAAACCTTGCTCAGTATTCCAGCGATCGACGGGTTTTCTAACGGCATTTGAAAACTTGTCAGATGCGTTGGCATCAGTTTTCTTGATCAAGTTTGTTGATGAAACGCAGGGATCAGACATGCTGACCACCGCTATTTGCCAATTGCTATCTTGTACCTCTGAAATAAGCGGGGCAAGTCCGCGGCCGACGATAGCCTGCTCTTCTGACATAGACCTCGAGTCATCTACGACTACCAACAAATCAAGATAGCCTGCTTCACTTAACTGAAATTCCTCTTTGGCAAATCTTGCCTGATGACCTTGCGTGTACTTGTGATCAAACCGCTGACGTCGGACCTGGCGCTGGATCACCTGATTTGGATTTTTTTCCGCCTGCCTGACGTCGAAGGATGTGAAGCGACCACCATCTCGGATTGTGACGGATCCTTGTGTGATTTCCGACGATCGAAAGGCAAAAACCTGGCTCGCTACTGCGTCATAAGATTTTTTTGCACCACTGGAAAAGGTTGCTTCCTGATTGCAACCAGTGGTGAGACAGAGCGCTCCGAGCGCATAAACACTCGTCATTAATAGATGCTTCATAACTGTGTTACCTCTAACGTTGCTTGACTAAAGTGCCAAGCGGACGCTCAAGGTTTCGTCCAACCCTTAAAAATCTTTACATGAATTTCGAAAATCGTCATTTAATTCAATAAATAAAGATAGTTACAATAAAACCTTAAACTCCCCTTTAATAATCAGAGGTTTAAGCAAGGAGCCTTTGGCTTCGATTTCCTGCCTTAAATTTGTGCTGAAGGCTCGTTTCAAAATGGTCAGATTTTTTAGGCCGACAACCAGGTTGCCAACCCCCCCTGACTCCGTGATAAAAGCCCATGAGTAAAGGCTTTTATGACTTTTACGGGTGGACTTCTTAAGAGGCATCCAAACTTTTTCCACAAACCTTCATGGAACTGATTCATATGACAACCAACAACAAGGCTCTCGAATCATGGGTTGCAGAAGTCGCCGCCCTCACTAAACCTGACAAGATTCATTGGTGCGACGGCAGCGAGACCGAAAAGAAAACGATTATCGCGCAAATGATCAAATCAGGATCTTTAATCCCCCTCAACGAACACAGCCATCCTGGCTGCTATCTGCATCGGTCAGACCCAAGCGATGTCGCGCGCACCGAGCATCTAACGTTTGTTTGCAGCAAAAACAAGGAAGACGCTGGTCCAAACAACAATTGGCTGGACCCAAAAGAAGGTCACACAAAAATTGACGGCCTTTTTGCCGGCTGCATGCGCGGGCGAACCATGTACGTCATCCCTTACTGCATGGGGCCAATCGACTCACCCTTGTCTCGATGCGGTGTTGAGATTTCGGACAGTCCTTACGTTGTGGTCAATATGCGCATCATGACGCGCATGGGCGCACCGGCTCTAGCGCGCATTGAGCGGGAAGGAACATTTGTAAAAGGCCTGCACTCGACCGGCGATCTTTCACCGGAGCGGCGTTTTATCATGCATTTCCCTGAAGAGCTGTCGATCAAGTCCATCGGCTCAGGTTACGGCGGAAACGCACTCCTCGGGAAAAAGTGTCACGCACTTCGTCTTGGCTCTTGGCAAGCCAGGACTGAAGGCTGGCTTGCTGAGCATATGCTTATTGTAGGCATTGAAAATCCAAAAGGTGAGCGTCACTACGTTGCCGCTGCATTTCCATCGGCTTGTGGAAAAACGAATCTTGCGATGCTCATTCCACCTCAAGCCTACCGCGAAAAAGGATGGAAGGTATTCACAGTCGGCGACGACATCGCATGGATCCACCCTGGCAAGGATGGTCGACTCTATGCCATCAACCCTGAGGCAGGATATTTTGGCGTTGCTCCTGGAACTGCTGCCAATACGAACCCGACCGCGCTTAACATGCTCAACCGCGACGCGATCTTTACCAACGTCGCCGTTACAAAAGACATGCAACCATGGTGGGAAGGCTTAACTAAGTCAGCGCCGGAGGGGCTGACTGATTGGCAAGGTCGCGCTTGGGAAGCAGGCAAAGGTCCTGCTGCGCATCCTAATAGTCGTTTCACGGTATCTGCAAAGCAATGTGGAAGTTACACACCAGCGGCCGAAGAGCCTGCTGGAGTGCCACTGTCGGCCATTGTTTTTGGCGGACGGCGCAAAGAGTTGGCACCGCTAGTTGTCGAATCTGTATCATGGGCCCACGGTGTATTCATGGGCGCATCGGTAGCATCAGAAACTACAGCCGCCGCAACGGGTGCCGTTGGCGTTGTGCGTAGAGACCCAATGGCTATGCAGCCGTTTTGTGGATACAACTTTGGTGACTACTGGAGTCACTGGCTTTCACTCGGTCAAAAGTACAACAAACTACCTAAGATCTTTCACGTTAACTGGTTCCGTCAGGACAAGGCCGGCAAGTTTATGTGGCCTGGGTTTGGCGACAACATGCGGGTTCTGGAGTGGGTTTTGAAACGCTGTGAGGGCAAAGGCGATGCCGTGAGGACTCCACTCGGTTATTTGCCGACCCCAGATGCCATCAACACAGAAGGAACAGGTCTAACAACGGAAACTATGCGCGAGCTTTTATCTATTGAGGCGCCAGCCTGGAAGACGGAGATGGCTGGAATCAAAGAATACTTTGATAAGTTTGGTGCCAAAATGCCTGCGGATCTCATGACCGAGCACAAGCGAATCTTAAATGAGTTAAACAGCTAATAAAAAACCCGGACCTAACCGTCCGGGTTTTTTAATTCAAAGATCAAATATCTTACCAGGATTGAGTATGCCTTTGGGGTCAAAGACTGCTTTGGTCTTTTTCATCCATGAGACCTCATCGGGCGTTCGTGTAAAATGAAGATCTTTCTTTTTTGTAAGCCCGATGCCATGCTCAGCTGAAATACTGCCTTTAAATTTTGCCAAGAGTTTAAAGACGTCTTCTTCAATGGCGCGAGCCTCCTTGTGAAACTCCTGGCTATCTCGACTTTTGGGCGACACGTAATTGATGTGAAGATTCCCGTCACCGATATGTCCGAAAAGAACCAGCTCCATATCCTTGGGCTTTTTTGTCACAAGTAGCGCTTCAAGCGATTTTACAAAACCGTCAAGCTTATCTATAGCCAAGGAAATATCGTTTTTTCGGACCTGACCATGGGCAGCTAAAGACTCTGTAATATTTTCTCTTAGACCCCAAAACTCCTTAAACTGGGTAGAATTGGTTGCAATGGAGGCGTCCGAAATAAGACCGGCCTCAAAAAGAGTTTCTAGCAAGGATTCAATTTCCGGCTCTGCTCCAGGCTGCTCAACTTCCAGCAAAACGTAAAATTTGGAAAGTTCCTGGAACGGCGTTCTAGCACCGGGTAAATGTTTTAGAACGATGCGGTGAGCGACCTCGGTGAAAAACTCAAATGCAGTGATCGATACGCCAGCTAAACTTGATTTACGCAAAATCTCGGGGATTTTCACAAATTCATCAGTTGCCATTATAGCTAGCTGTAAATTTCGCGGCTTCGGCATGAGTCTCAAAACCGCTTTCGTAACAATTCCGAGCGTACCTTCACTGCCAATAAATAAATGTTTTAAATCGTAGCCGGAGTTATTTTTTCGAAGCGCGACATTCATGTCTAAGACATCACCATTAGCTAAGACAACTTCTAGACCTAAGACTTGCTCGCGAGTTCCCCCATAGCGAATAAGCTTCACGCCGCCGGCATTTGTGGCAATATTGCCGCCGATTTGGCAGCTGCCTTTTGATGCTAAATCCAAAGGAAAAAACAGGCCTTTAGATTTTGCCGCCTCCTGAAGAGCCTCGGTCGTAACTCCTGCCTCAGCGGTCAGCGTGAGCCCGATCGCGTCAACATCAATAATTCTATTCATTCGTGAAAGATTGATAACGACCTCACCGTGCGTTGCAACAGCTCCAGCACAAAGGCCAGTTCGCCCTCCTGACGGCGTTACAGCTAGCTCGTTAGACCAACAATAAGCCAGTAAACGTGAGACCTCCTCAGTTGATGCGGGCTTCACAATGCACATTGGTCGAGGCTCAAAGACTCTCGTCCAGTCAGTGCCCCAAGACTGCAAATCCGAAGGATCCGTCAAGACATTCCTGTCACCAACTACATTCTTAAAAAACTTTATAGCCTCTTCTTGTGAAACATTTGGAGATAAGTGGTCGAACGCCATAAGCTTAAAGTTCCTGTTAAGATGAACGAATAAAGATTGCGGATAACCAAAAAAATGAATACCAAAGAAGCCTAGCACATCTTATCCTAAGATGGTGCTTCCTTCTCAGCGATTTTGGAGGTTCTCCGTGGCCGCACTCGTTAGAGATATTTTTACAGATATTATTTCAAACCCGACAAACGACAAATTATGGAATGCCAATATTTGGCAGGGCCCCACACAGTCAGATGTCGCAGCATGGCAGGCCCAAGGCTTCGGCGTTTATCAAGGAAAAGTACGCACGATGCTGAGCCGTGAGGGCCGAGTGCAGATGCTGCACTCGGATCGCTTGACCGCATTTGACAGACTTATTGATCATATCCCCTGTAAGGGAGTCATTCTTTCGACAATTTCAAAATTCTGGCTGGAGGAGGCGGGAAAGCACGTTCCTACTCACTTCATTAAAGAATTAGGACCTCGAGCCCTCCTAGTAGAAAATCTTCGGCCTATAAAAATCGAAGTCGTTGTGCGCGGATTTCTTGCTGGAGCAATGCTTCGCTCCTACATCGCTGGTGAGCGCGTTTACTGTGGCATTAAGCTACCTGATGGGCTTCGTCCCTATGAGCGCCTTCCTGAGCCAATCATAACCCCAACGACGAAGGCTGCGGCATTCGAACATGACCAGGCTATTTCAGTTGATCACCTCATCAATCAAGGTCTTTGTACGCTTGCAGAGTGGGATCAAATCAGTGCCATGGCATTAAAAGTTTTCAGCCTAGGAACAAAAATTCTTGCCGATAAGTATCTTATGCTTGTGGACTCAAAATATGAGTTCGGGAAAAACCAGTTTGGCGAAATAAAACTGAGCGACGAAGTTCATACGCCAGACAGCAGCCGCCTATGGAAGCAGGAATCCTACACAACCAGGATCCAAGAAGGTCTTCCCCCAGAAATGCTGGACAAAGAGATCATTCGCCGCTGGCTTATGGACCAGGGTTTTTCAGGATTTGGAGACGTTCCGACAGTTCCGCGAAGTCTTCTCATTGATCTAGGGCGCACATACTTGTCTGTTGCAGAGGCGCTTACGGGCAAGCCGATATTTGCTCCATAATAGTTTTTTCAAGCCACGCTGGATCTTCAAAAACAATTTCATGCCCTGCCGTTGGGTGGGTGATGAGCTCTGAATCTTTGATGCACTTGTGAATAAAGTCACTGTTTCGTGGGTCAACAAACATGTCGGCCGCACCTTTTACCACTCGCGAGGGACAACGGACAGCAGCCATTTCGCTAACTCCGTTAAACCGCCGTGCCGCTTTTAGCTGCGCCCAAAGATGGGCTAATTTGATGTCGTTTGAAAAATCTATTTTCTGCCAGCTCTCAATAAACTGCTGTTTTCGCTCTAGGGGCGTTTTAGATCCAAGCAGGATGTCCGCCAAATTTTTGTGACCATTCTTTGATCGTAGCAGCAGTGACAGAATCGAAAGCATGGCGCGACTTGATAAACGCTTGAGACGCGAAGCTGATACACTAGAATTGATCACCATTAAGCTGCGCACAAGTTGTGGCTTTGTGGCCGCCAAAGTGATTGCAATCATGCCACCCAAAGACACCCCAACCACATGCGCCCCCGACGGAGCCTCTTTGGTCAAAATAGCCGCCACATCTTCTGCCATTTGAGGCACGTCCAGATTCTTTACGGACGCCCCTCGTGACCTACCAAAACCTCGATTATCAATCGATATGACTTTGTATCCATTCCTGGCCAGGTGTTGATCAAAACCAATCCAATGCTCAGACCAGCGAGCAAGGCCCCTCAACAGAACAATTGCTTGCGGACCACAACCACTAACTCTGTAACCAATGCCATGCAACGTCAGATCTTTAGTGTCTATCACGTTTTCTCCGCTTCAAAACGATGACTTCAAAGCGGCTATCTCTGACAGCACTGCTTTAAAGTATGGAACACTTTTCTCAATGCCCTGCTCAAGTTCGGTCTTTGGCGACCAACCCTTAAGTGTTGCCTTTGTAAGAGTCAGATCTGGACGACGCTGCTTCGGATCATCAGATGGCAAAGGCATAAAGCGCAACTTAGACTTTCCGCCAACCTTCTTTAAAACCATCTCCGCCAATTGAAGCATTGTAAATTCTCGGTCATTGCCGAGGTTAATCGGACCTGTCACATTCTCAGTGTGAGCAAAGCGATAGATTCCATCAACCAAATCATCGACGTAGCAAAATGAACGTGTCTGCTTGCCATCACCAAAAATGGTTAGGTCCTCGCCACGAATCGCTTGGACCAGAAAATTACTAACCACCCTACCGTCATCAATAGCCATGTGAGGTCCATAGGTGTTAAATATTCTGATCACTCTAATGTCAACACCATGCATGCGATGATAATCAAAACACAAAGTTTCTGCCGCACGCTTGCCCTCATCATAGCAGCTACGAATACCGATCGGATTTACGTGCCCCCAGTACGTCTCCTTTTGAGGATGCTCATGAGGATCTCCGTAAACCTCTGACGTGCTTGCTTGAAGGATTCTTGCCTTGGTTCGTTTTGCCAGACCAAGCATGTTCATGGTACCTAACACACCAGTTTTTAGCGTCCAAATTGGATTTGATTGATAGTGCACGGGACTTGCGGGGCACGCGAAATTTAAAATCAAATCTGCCTCGCACCGCAGTGGCTCGACAATGTCATGACGAATGATTTCGAAACGTGGGTTTTTCATTAAAGACAAAATATTGCGTTTTTGACCTGTATGAAAATTATCCACCGCGACAACATCCCAGCCGTGGTCCAAAAATTTTGCGCATAAGTGGCTACCGATAAAACCAGCACCACCAGTAATAACCACGCGATTACGGCCAAGACTCATGAGCGAATTCCTTTAGATCAATATAACAAAGTTTAAAAATCCCCTGCCGCCATGATATCCCCCCGGTTGCGAACCGTCCATAAACTTAAGGTCTGGCAAAACTGACGTTGGAACTCAAAAAAGGCACCGCAAGAGACCTTCCCTAAAGCTATTGCACGAGCGCTTTCCTTTCCCAAATTCCCCGAGTACAATGTCCTCTCCCTAGCATTGCGTATTTTTTGCCCAAATTAGGACTAGAAGGACAGCGCTTTATGAATATCCATGAGTATCAGGCTAAAGCTTTATTTGCCCAAAACGGGGTTCATGTTCCAGAGGGGTACCTCGCCCTAAACCCAACTGAAGCAGAATTTGCATTTAGACGTTTGGGTGGTCCAATCGCAGTGGTTAAAGCACAGGTACACGCTGGTGGCCGAGGCAAGGGCGGCGGCGTCAAGTTAGTTAAATCTCCTGAGGAATGCTTCAACGTTTCAAAGTCCATGATCGGCATGAAACTGGTTACACCTCAAACTGGAGCCGAAGGCAAACTCGTCAGGAAACTTTACATCGAAGCTGGATCAAATATTGATAAAGAATTCTATTTGGCCATGCTCGTTGACCGGGACACCGCCACCATCGCCATCATGTTCTCGACCGAAGGCGGAATGGATATCGAAGAGGTTGCCGCAAAAACTCCTGAAAAGATCATCACAGTAAACGTTGATCCAACTGCTGGCCTGCAGGGCTATCATTTACGAAACCTGACGTTTGCCATGAAACTTAGCAAAGAGCAGACGAAAGAATTCAATGCATTGATTCCAAAGCTCTACAACATGTTCGTAAAATATGACTTCTCTTTACTCGAGATCAATCCTCTAGTTTGGACAAAAGAAGGCAAGTTCATCGCCCTTGACGGTAAAATGAACTTCGATGAAAACGCACTGTACAGGCACAAAGAAATTGCCGCCATGCGTGACTATGATGAAGAAGACATCCGCGAAGTTGAAGCATCAAAATATGGACTAAATTATATTGGACTTGACGGAACTATTGGCTGTCTTGTAAACGGCGCCGGCCTAGCTATGGCCACGATGGATATCATCAAGCACTGCGGCGGCTCTCCTGCAAACTTTCTCGATGTAGGAGGAGGTGCTTCAGAAGAGATGGTGACAAATGCATTTAGAATTTTATTCTCGGATATCCGCGTTAAAGCAGTATTTGTAAACATCTTTGGCGGAATCATGCGCTGTGACGTGATCGCCAATGCCGTTGTAAATGCCGCCAAAGCACTGGGACTGAAGGTGCCCCTGATTGTCCGTCTTGAAGGAACTAACGTAGAGCAAGGCAAGGCGATACTCCGCGAGTCCGGGTTGAAAATTACGCCCGCTGACAACATGGAGGACGGCGCAAGAAAAGCCGTCGCTGCAGCCAAGTAACTAATCAAAGACATCAAGGAGCACTACTCGTGAGTATTATAGTTGGAAAAAACACTAAGGTTATCACCCAAGGCATCACAGGAAAGTCTGGAGAGTTTCACACAAAGTTATCCCAAGAGTATGCGCCTCGTTTTGTAGGCGGAGTAACTCCGGGCAAAGGGGGCACCACTCACATTGGTCTTCCCGTCTTTGATACGGTCAAAGAGGCCAAGGAAAAAACCGACGCCAACGCGACGATGATATTCGTCCCGCCACCTTTTGCGGCCGACGCAATTCTTGAAGCGATCGCTGCTGAGATTGAAACGATTGTCTGTATTACTGAAGGCATTCCCGTACTCGATATGATCCCCGTAAAAAAGGCGCTGGAACGAAGCAAGACATCAAAACTAATTGGTCCGAACTGCCCGGGTATTATTACGCCAGGTGAATGCAAAATCGGTATTATGCCAGGTCATATACATAAACGTGGACGCGTCGGCATCATCAGCAAATCAGGAACCTTGACGTATGAGTCTGTAGGCCAAACAACTGCCTTGGGACTTGGTCAAACCACCTGTATTGGGATTGGCGGAGATCCCATAGGCGGTATGAGCTATATTGAGCTGCTTCAGATGTTTGAGGAAGATCCAGAGACCGAGGGCATCATCATGATCGGTGAAATTGGTGGCGACCTCGAAATTCGTGCTGCTGAATTCGTAAAATCAAACATCAAAAAACCCGTTGCGGGATTCATCGCTGGCCAAACGGCTCCGAAAGGTAAGCGTATGGGTCACGCAGGCGCTATTATTTCTGGAAGCCACGGTACGGCGGCAGAAAAAATGGACGCCATGAAAGCAGCCGGAATCACTGTCGCTGAGGCACCAAGTGATATCGGCAAGGCGATAGCCACTGCGATTAGCCGTAAACGATAGAAACTCGAAGTAGGTACACTCTGTCATGCTCGGATTACGACGTTATAAGCGCACGCAAATCGACATCTGGCAGGGTGACATCACCAAATTTGCGGTTGATGCAATTGTCAACGCAGCTGACGCGAGTTTAATTGGCGGAGGCGGCGTTGACGGTGACATCCATGCTGCAGGCGGGCCGGAAATACTGGAGCAGTGTCGCCGCATTGGTAAATGTGAGCCTGGATTTTGCGTCACAACATCGGCAGGCCGTCTGCCTGCGAGGCATATAATTCACGCAGTAGGACCGTTATGGCAGGGCGGTTCTAGTCATGAAACTGCCACGCTCAGACTTTGTTATGAAAACATATTCAAAACAGCGGCTCAGCTTGATGTCAGGCATATATCTATTCCGGCTATCTCAACTGGTGCGTACAAGTTTCCAGCCACAGCCGCAGCAGAGATCGCCATGACCGCTACGCGGGCTTACCTGGATGCCGAGCAATCAGCGGCTTTGAAAAGGATCACCTTTGTTGCCTTTGATGGCGATTCATACCGAACACTTCAAGAGCAGCTTTTTGAGAGGTTTCCAGATGAAATCGATGAGTTCGATCTGTAAGTCGGTCATGTATGGACCGATCTTCGCAAGCCTTATCTTTTCATTTTCTTCGATGGGTTTTGCTGGATTAGACGCGTCCTATTTAAGTAAAAAGTTTTCAGCCACCAAAGCGGCCGATCATTCCGTGATCTTTTCCAGAATTAGCGATGGGAAGACTCTGTTTGAGCTCGGAGCAGACACGCAATTATCCCCGGCATCAGTGACCAAGGTTATTACAAGTGCGGCAGCACTTTATTATTTTGGTCCAGCATTCAATTTTAAGACACCAGTCTACTACTCAGGAAAGCTGGATAAAGGCAAAATTACCGGCGATCTTTTCATTAAGGGAAATGGCGACCCTTTTTTAGTTTCCGAAATTTTATGGCAAATGGCTGTGGACCTTAGACACCTTGGGGTGCGCGAAATAGCCGGCTCTCTCGTCATCGACAACTCACTTTTTGATGACGAAAACCGAGATGAAAGTCGACTGAATAGCACCAATAAGTCTAGTCACGCCTACGATGCGCCAGTCTCTGCGTTTGCGGTGAACTTTAACACCATCGCTGTCGCAACAGCCGGTACAAAACCTGGAAAACTCGCTTTGGCCGGAGTTTCACCTTTTCCAATGAACAATGCCAAGCTTGTCAGTCGCACCTCTACAACCAAGGGCGACAGTGCTAGCGGCGTGACTTTGACGAGAAATAGCGCCTCCAACGGTGGAGTGTCTTTGATCAGTGGCGGAACCATAGGCGTAGACGCGCCACTTAAGAAAATCTACCGCAGCGTAGGCGATCCTGTGGTCTCCTCCGGTGATTACATCGTCGGTTTTCTTAAAGAAGCAGGCGTTCGAATTCGCGGAAAAGTTAAAAGCGGCGCGATAGCTGCTGACGCCAAATTAATTTACGAACTGAGTGGCTACGAAATGAGAAAAGTTGCTCAGGGGCTTAATACTTTTTCCAATAACTTCATTGCAGATATGCTCACCAAAAGACTGGCCGCCGGCTTTTTAAAACCTGAAAGCCCGGACCTACCTGGATCAGGAAGTCTAGCTGGAGGCGCAAGGGTATTAAGTCAGTTTCTCGAACGGGAAATCGGCGTGAAAGGGGAGTTCAAGATTTTAAATGGTTCTGGGCTCTCGACAGAAAATCGTCTCTCGAGCCGTCAGGTGTTGTCGGTGCTTAATTGGATGGAGAAACGAGGCGACTTGTTCCCGGATTTTCTGGCAAGCCTTCCTGCAACCGGTTGGGACGGAACTGTCAAAAAAAGACTCAAACAATCAGAGAGCCTTGCTGGGATTATTAGAGCGAAATCAGGAACATTGACTGAACCCATCACGGTCGCCGCATTAGCGGGCTACTTTCGCCACCCGCGAGAGGGTTGGGTTTCGTTTTCAATCATCAGTAACGGCCGCGAAGGCAAGGGGCAGCCTGGGCTCATGGAATTGAGGAACCTGCAAGATGACGTTCTAAAAGGGATTTTATCAGAGTAGGGGTCTTTCCAGATTTGACTTGACCGCATAGGCTATTGTTATCTATAAGCTCCATTCCCTAGTTTAGGCCTGTAGCTCAGGTGGTTAGAGCGTTGCCCTGATAAGGCAAAGGTCGGCAGTTCGAGTCTGCCCAGGCCTACCATCGCAAGATGGTAGATGGATCAACAAAACAAAAAAGTCCGCCCCTTAAAGGCGGACTTTTTTTATCAAAATGAAAGAGCACGGAAATTCATTCAAACAGCGCATGCAGCATCATGAAGCGAGCTTTCAGCAGTCATTTGTTCCTGAGCGTACTGTTTTAATTTGCGCTGAAGTGTTCTGATTCCGATACCGAGGAGTCTGGCTGATTTTGTACGGTTAAAACGCGTACGTCGAAGCGTAGCCAGTATTAACTGACGCTCCACATCTTCTAGTTTGGCTTGTCCAGGCTGAACGACCAGGACTTGACTGTCTTGCGTATCAATAACTCGAATCGATTCCATACTGTGCTCCTCCACGATTGTTTAAGCTTCGGTCGAAACGTTTTCAAATGAAGCGTCAACTGTTGAAGAGCAACTTAAATGCCAACTGATCGGCAATTAAAGAAACCATTTAAATTCAGGAACTTAGATTAAGCTCCAAAAACAGACGGTATACATTTGATACCGGTCTCAAAGAAAATCTGGTCTCGAAACTATACCAAAGTGACCACAGTCCCATCCGCAGGTGGGAAACTGTGGTACGGAAAACTGATTTTCCGTACCACAAAATGGGTCTTTCAAAAGTATTCAAATACCTGTCTTCTAGCGCCAAAATTAGCGAAGAAGCTGCATAACAATTTCTGGCTCCGAATTCGCCTGAGCAAGGACCGAAGCACCCGCCTGAGACAAGATTCGGTTTTGAGTAAACTCTGCCGTTGCAGCAGCAAAGTCAACGTCACGGATACGGCTATTGGCAGACTTGTAGTTTTCAACCTGAATACCGAGGTTGTTAACTGCAGACGTCAAGCGACTCTGCTGTGCACCAAGTGTTGCACGGGTCGAGGCAACCTTGCCGAGAGCAGCATCGATTGTCTTCAACTTGTCAGCAGCCATCTCACGAGTAAAGGAGTCTCCTTCGTTTTCAGGACCAATTTGGCTTCCTGTTGATTCAAGACCAAGGTCTTCAGAAGGAATCAAACTCATCGAGTCAATATCCAGCTTGATAGTATCGCGATTTTCAATTGTTCCGTCGCCTGCACCAACATGGATTGTGATGAGGTCTTCACCAAAGTCACTGTTATTTGCAGATCCCTGAAGAACCTTTAAACCGTTCCACTCTGTCGTATTTGCAATACGCTGAATTTCATCGACAAGCTTCGTGTATTCACGGTTGGTGTATCCGCGCTCGACATTGGAAATCGTGTCGGACGCTGCTTGAGTCGCCAGTTCGCGTAAGCGTGTCAGGATGTTTGTGATTTCATTCATCCCAGACTCGGCGATAGCCACCAGAGAGACACCGTCATTGGCGTTTCGCGCAGCTTGCTCCAAGGACCTTGTCTTCGCAGTGATGTTGTTGGAGATCGCAAGACCTGCTGCATCGTCAGCTGCCTTGTTGATGCGGTAGCCGCTGGACAGCTGCTGCATGATCTCGCGCGTTTGGCCATTGGTACGACCAAGGTTGCGCTGCGCATTAATAGAGCTAATATTAGTTTTAATTCTCAGACCCATTCTATGCCTCCATAATATAACTATTAAAAACGTTATTGTTTTAACGTTAACGCTGTCGGACCATTAAAAATAATCTTAAATATAAATTTTAAATTTTTTTAAAAAAATTTTTATCGGCGTCTGCCGATTAATGGGATCATTACTGATTTGCTGATTTTTTTATTTTTGACAAAATGGGCAAAAGAACGTGGATCGACCGGCTTGGGTCATTCGGCAAAGCGTTGTGCGACAACGAGGACAAGGCTTTGACTCTTTGCCATAAACAGCCAAATTCGTCTGAAAATAGCCAGGATTACCGTCCTTATCGCGGTAGTCGCGTAGGGTGGTTCCCCCAGCATCGATCGCCTCACTTAGGACCGATCTAATATGACGAGCTAAATTTTTAAACTCGCGCAGCTGTAACGACTTAGACGGTGTTTGGGGATTAATTTTCGCGCGCCACAAAGACTCACTTGCATAGATATTCCCGACACCAACCACAACTTCACTATCCATCAAAAAAACTTTTACGCACTGTTTGCGCGATCGTGATGCGTCAAACAAATGACGCGCCAAATCAAAGTCGTCATCAAGAGGCTCCACTCCGAGTCGACTCAAGAACGGATGAGTTGTCGTCTCACTTAATTCCACGCTAAATAAGCGACCAAATCGTCTTGGGTCGACAAATCGAAATTCCATTCCATCTTCAACTTGAAAAACAGCATGCGTGTGCGGAGCCATTTCGTCAGATTGCCGCGAGACGACAAAGCGTCCACTCATGCCAAGATGCACACCAAGCGCACCCTCTCTCGTGTGAATCAGCATGTATTTCCCACGACGAACAACATCATTGACTTGCTTACCGCGCAGAATTTCGGTCAAGCGCTTTGTCGGAATTGGTTCTCGAATATCAGGTCGATAAAAAACGAGATTCGCGATGCGCTTTCCAAGCAGGGCATCGCGAACGCCTCGCACAAGTGACTCAACCTCTGGTAATTCCGGCACGTCCCAATAACTCCAAACACTAGTGAGTGTTTGGCATTGGTACCACCTTTAATACGATTCGTCTAGATTGGTTGGAGTGCCCCGGAAGAATGCGGTCTGAAAGGGGCTCACTTTCTCCAAGTCCAATGGCAGTAATTCTAGATTCATCAAAACCAAGATCATCAATCAGATATTGTCTGATCGTCAGAGCACGCTGATAACTCTCGATTTGATTCTGGTTGAAGTCACCACGCTGATCCGTATGACCTTCGACCATCAACATACCAACTTTCATTTGTCCCAAGCTCTGAACCATTTCACGAAGTTTAGCCCGACCTCCAAAGGTCAATTCAAAAGTCTCAGGCTGAGCTTTTGGATCCTCAAACAGGCTGCTAAATTTAAGCGAAATCTCAGGAGTTAAAACCTTTGATGGAGCTATTGTCAGGCGTTGGGCGAGAGCAAGATCTCCTGCCATCACATCGCCGTAAATCCCAAATCTTGCCTCACTATCTGCCGTACCTTGCTGAATCACTTCAGCAATCGACTCATGATCATAAACAGCAATAACCTTCAAAAGACCAGTTTCTACGGGTGTAGGCTGGCCAGGACGAGTGGGACGAACGGCTCTAAATACTTCTCCAGACGTAATTCCAGCATCGCGTCCGGCCTCTATGGCCACCATTTTCGCGTCGCTTCCAGTTGATAAATAACCGCGGACTCGGTGGGCCCCGTTTACACCCAGTGCTCCTTGCGACCACACCATAGCCAATGTCAGCGCGATCATACCTTTGATCATGGATGGGCCCCCTTCACGTGAAGTCATGCTTCACAAAAGATTTACGATTACCTCACTCATCGCCCTGCCGTAAAAAAGGTTAAATCAATGGTCATAAATCTCTGAAATCAAAAGAAAACAGGTCTAAATTCGCTAATAGGCAAATTTTTCCCACTATGGTTCTACGCCCTATTTCAAGTCACCTCTGCAGTTGTCGGCAATAAAGCCGTCAGGTATAACCTGTTAACCTCACTAACCGGGAAGGTCTCCAAGTGACCGACGGATCTGACAATCTTTATAAAATCGCCGGCGTCGACACCGCAAAAGGCGACGCCCTTGTCGACTGGCTACAAGAAAAAAAGACAACCTTTGTTCACCCGCGAGGAATGGGCCGAGTGCTTGATGGCATCGGTGGATTTGCGGGTCTTTTTTCTGTCGAGTGGTCGAAATTTAAAAAACCAAGTCTCGTTGCTTCAACGGACGGAGTGGGGACGAAGCTTCTTCTAGGCTTACAAGAAAACATGTGCCAAAACCTCGGCCAAGACCTCGTCGCCATGTGCGTAAATGATCTTTACACCGTTGGTGCCATACCGCTTTTCTTCCTTGACTACTACGCAACGGGCGCACTGGATGAGACCCAATTTCGTGATGTTCTAAGTTCAATTAAAGCGTCTTGTAATAGCTGCTCAATGGCACTTTTAGGTGGTGAAACTGCAGAGATGCCTGGGCTCTATGAACGTGGTCATTTCGATTTGGCGGGATTTGTCGTAGGCATTGTCGACGATGACGCACGCCTTGGTCCTCACAAGGTCAAAGAAGGCGACAGACTGATTTCCTTTGCCTCAAGCGGCTTTCACTCAAATGGTTACTCGCTTATTCGCAAGTGGCTGGCAAAACATCCAAGGGCAGATCTTATCGAGCAGCTTCTTGCTCCAACCAAGCTGTACACTGAAATTCCCGAACTATGTCTTAAGTTTAAAAATGGTTTTCACGCACTCGCTAATATTACAGGAGGCGGCATTTCTGGAAACCTGCCACGCGTAATTCCAGACCATCTGATCGCCAATATTGACCGAAATCTAATTCCAACGCCCAAATGGATGTCCGAGTTTATTCAAAGTAATGGAGCAAGCTTCGAACACGTGGAAGAGGTCTTTAATCTTGGCGTTGGAATGATTGCAATTGTAGCGCAAAATGATGCTGATAGTTTTGTAGCAACGGCCCAGGAATTAGGATTAAAGCCCCAGATTCTTGGTGATCTTGTCGCGGGACATGGGCCGAGCTGCGTCAGATACGTTTAGCCTCGAACCGGACCATTTTTGAACGGGAGAATCTGATTATGACTCAAATTCGGCATATTCTAAGTGCCTCGCAATTTGATCGTCCGTTCCTTGACCGTATTTATCATCTAACGAATAAAATTCGGCAGTTTGATAAGAGTAAAGAGGGACTGATGTATCTGCAAAGTCTCCTGCCTCATCAAAGGGCCATGCTGTACTTCACCCAACCCTCAACCCGAACGTTCTTATCATTTCAAAGTGCCTGCCATATTCTTGGAATAAAAAACTCAGAGATTCGTGACACCTCGACAAGCTCAGAGATGAAGGGTGAATCCATCGAAGATTCTCTGCGCACTTTTAGCTCATATGTCGATCTCATCATTATGCGATCACCAGTCAGGGGACTGTGTGACCGTATTGCTAATCTTCTTGATCAAAGCGAAAGGCCGGTTCCGATAATTAACGCAGGTAGTGGACCCGATGAACACCCGACTCAAGCTTTACTGGATATCTACACCCTGCAACGCAGCTTTAAAGACTTTGGCGGCCTTGAGGGTAAGACGATCTGCATGGTTGGTGATCTAAAGCGCGGTCGCACAATTAGAAGCCTCGCTCGCCTATTAACCCTTTTCCCGGGTACCAGGATTATTTTTGCTTCACCCGAAGCTTTTCGTATTGAAAACGACTTGAGATCTTTTTTGCAGACGTCCAAGTTTGAATTCCTCGAAACAGACCAATTTAGCGATGCGATATATCAAAGTGACGCTATCTATATGACGAGGATTCAAGACGAATATGACACCACTGTTGGCGAGTCCTCAAAAGTTGACTCGTCGAAATTTTTCTTGAATGCATCACACCTGAAACATTTGAAGTCAACGGCAGTCATCATGCATCCACTGCCGCGTCGTAACGAGCTCGATCCCGTCATCGATAAAGATCCGCGCGCAAAATACTGGCGCCAAGAGCGTAATGGCATGTGGACCAGAGTAGCACTTATGACCACCCTTTTGGGCGTTGATCAAAAAATCTTACTTCCGGAGTTATGAACTGTGAGCACAGAATCATCAGTAAAAGTTGCTGTTATTAGCGTTACCGCCACACCCGATAAAGAAAGTAACCTTGAAAAGGCATTCCTGCGAGCGAAGGAGGCGGTCAATAGTGGAGCCAATTGGATCTGCTTGCCGGAGATGTTTGCGTTTCACGGTCCTTACGCCGAGCTCTGGAAAAATGCAGAGTTTGAAGATGGGCCACTCAATCAAAAGCTGTCTGAATTTGCAAAACGCCACAACGTCGTCATCTTTGCAGGTAGCGTCGGCGAGCGGCCGGAGGGATCAAAGGACGGCAAAGTGTATAACACCCAGTACGTCTTTGGAAAAGACGGTAACTTGCTGGCAAAGTATCGCAAAACCCACCTATTCAACCTCAAAGATCAAAGCGGCAAGGCTCTCTACTGCGAAAGTGACGGCTACCTTGCTGGCGATAAGATCGTCACGCTTTCTGTCGATGGCTGGGCTGTCGGTTTAGCCACTTGCTATGACCTACGCTTTCCCGAGATGTTTAGTGCACTGACTCGATCCAAGCCACTTGATTGTCTCATGATTCCTGCCGCGTTTACGCTACAAACTGGCATGTACCATTGGGAGCTCCTTGTGCGGGCAAGGGCTGTCGAACATCTCTGTTATGTCGTCGCCGCAAATCAAGTTGGTACCCACAGTCCCGGCAAGCAGAGTTATGGCCACGCTGTCGTCGTGGACCCCTGGGGGACTGTCATAACTGATACGGGGCACATTCCTGGGTGTTCTCAGGCTGAAATATCGAAGTCCAGGATACAGACATGCAGATCTCAGCTTCCTGCCATTGACAATAAGCGGCCAGAGATCTATTCCTGACCAGCTATGACATCGACTTTTGAGACAACTCTGGTTAATGGTCTCGCCGGAGACCCTGCGGTTTGCGTTTACTTCAAGCAAGCCGGCGACAGTCTATTATTTGATGCTGGCAATCTTGAGGCGATGACAAACCGTGAGCTTTTAAAGGTCAAGGTTGTCGCGATCAGTCACACACACATGGACCATTTTGTTGGTTTTGATCGACTGATCCGCGTCAACGTACCTCACTTCAGGCGTCTAGAGATCGTGGGACCTGAGGGAATATTAAAAAACGTTCAAGGTAAGCTGGCAGGCTACACCTGGAATCTTCTGGATCAAGATCAAGTTAGCTTTCTAATTCATGAAGTTAAATATGACGGCTCCATTGAAAGCTGTGTTCTATCCAATACCAATCAATTTGCTGCCACCGAGGTACAGCGCCTTCCCCCTAAGAGCACAGCCCCGGAGCACGCTGTTTCAATACCGCTTCAAGGTTCCGTATTTCAGCTAAATGCAGTCTATGTAGACCATGGCATGCCTGTTTTAGCCTACGGTTTATCCATGCCTGCCACCATGGCTGTCATTAAGCAGGAGCTTCAAGCCAGCGGCTTGCCGCCTGGGGACTGGATCTCGGAAATTCAGAAAAAAGCCACTCAAGGCGTTCTTGAAGGAAGTATCACCATTGCAGGGCAGATTTATTCGATCACCGAGCTTGCACAAAAACTTCTTCAAAAGCGTCCTGGAGAAAGACTGGTCTACGTAACAGATATGATTTTTAGTCAGCGAAATTTGAGTCAGCTCATGAAACTTGCTGACGTTCCCCCTGATGTTCTAGTATGTGAAGCCAACTACCGAAGAGAGCATCGAGACCGAGCATTTAGCAAATTTCATCTGACAACCACCCAAGCAGCATTCACTGCAGCACTTTTAAGAGCAAAGCGTTTACAAATTTTCCATATTTCCAATGTTTATGGCGGAGATGTCGAAACAAGCATTAAGGAATCTGACGAAACACTAAGCCAGCTGGCGGGTCTTGACGCCAAAGGCGTACTTGCAGAGGCCTCGAAGGAATTCGTATGTTCTTCACAATCTGCTGGAAGTATAGAGACTTAAATCATTTTCATTTTTTGAAATTTACTCCGACCCCCTAAACATTACCTGGTGGATGCCGAAAGACACACACCTGGGGAACGGTTGCTAAATCCTTGGCGAGCGCCTCAGAGGTGATAGAACTCCCCCAAAAGGCAGAAAGTCGGTACAAATGAGCGTCAAATTAGAACACCTCGAAAGAACCATCTTGGAACTCGGAGCAGAAGTATTCCAGATTAAGCATCGCCTTGATGAAGTCGAGAAGGCCAACAGTCAGTATCAGCAGATTTTTTCCAGCCTGAAAAAGCTCTTAGACGAAAAAGGCATCGTGTCCGTGGACGATTTCGAAGAGGTCGTCGATCTCGATAAGATTCTAAAGGTTCAATCTTCAGGCCAAAACTCGGAACTGATGAACATCTTAAGTGACGATCTGAAGAAAGTTGTAAACTGAACAAGATAAGAACACTAAAAAAGCCCGCCGATGGCGGGCTTTTTATTTGTGTCTACTCGCCGCCGGCCTTATCTAGGCCGTACTTTGAGATTTTGGAAATGAGGCTTGCACGACTCATTCCAAGCTCTTTAGCCAACCGTGAACGGTTATAGCGATGTTTGACAAGCCCATCGGAAATCATCTGCTTCTCAACTTCTTCCATGGTTCCTTTTAGGCTACCAGCAAACTTGATCTGAGACCCGGAAGATTTAACAGTGTTTGTAATGCGCGGAGATAAAAACTCAGGGGTGATTTCCTTTTCGTCTCCCGCTAAGACACAAAGCCGTTCAACCTCATTTTCAAGTTCACGTACGTTACCTGGCCAGTCGTAGTTCATAATCACTTCCATACAGTCAGAGGCGATCACCTTTGGCGGTTTGTTGGAATGCTTGGCATAAGCCACCAGAAAATGATCTGTCAAAAGCTTGATGTCGTCTTTACGCTCGCGTAGCGGCGGAACCGTCACATTGATCACATTCAAGCGATAGTAAAGGTCTTCACGAAAGGTTCCGTCTTTTACCATCTTGGCAAGATCTCTGTTGGTCGCTGCAACAACCCTTACATTGGATTTACGAACTTGGCTGCTACCTACCGGAGAGAATGTCCCATCTTGGAGAACGCGTAGTAATTTCACCTGCATGGCCATACTCGTTTCACCGAGTTCGTCCATAAAAAGTGTCCCACCATCAGCTTCTTCAAATAATCCTTTTTTATCCTTCACAGCACCAGTAAAGGAACCTTTGACATGCCCAAACAACTCGCTTTCAAGTAGATTTTCGTTGAATGCGCCGCAGTTAACAGGAATAAATCGATTTTTCTTTCGCGGGCTATTGAAGTGGACGGCCTTAGCAATGAGCTCCTTACCCGTTCCATTTTCGCCTTGAACCAAAACCGTTGCATCACTTGCAGCAACACGCTCAAGAAGCCGGTAAAGATTCTGCATTGGAGCAGATTTGCCAATCATATTGTGGAAACCGTAACGGTTTGAGAGCTGACTTCTTAGTTCATTTACAGTTTCTTCCTGGTCGTTAATAGTTTTATGTGTCATGACGATTTCTTCGACCACAAGATTCACTAGCTCCGTTAAATAATCCAAATCCTTCGCGGACAATACGGGAAGCGCAGCAACCCAGTCTTGAATTTCAGCCCTCTTTTCGGGAAATGCTCGATCCATGTATTGTTTGATTGCAATTTTTTGCTGAGCCGCCGACTCTTCAATGACAAAGCCGTCACCAAACACGGTTCCAACAAATTGGCCATTGACACGAATGGGTACAGATACGGTCGAAAAGCCAGAGTGACATGATGAAACTTTGAATCCTTTTGAGTTTGTCAAAGATGCCGTGGTCGAGCGTGCCGTTCCGCGGCAACCTTCAAAGCCCTTGCTGTTTTCTGTGATGGCTTTGCAGATGGGATTGAGCGGGTTAAAAAACTTGCCCTCAGGGACACCCCGCAGCAAGCCCTTCTGATCGGTAAAGTTGAGCTGAATCTTCCACCATTTACCCACGATTTCGCGAAGCTTGCGAATGACGTGGATCTTGTCGAACTCATCCCATCTTACATGCTGCTCAACCATGATGACACTCCCTACGTTTGCTGCACTGATCATACAAACTGTCACTTCCTTCGACAGACTGTAGGGATATCGGCGTTAGTGCAAAAAAACTTTACACCAATAAAATAGTATTATTTTCAGTTGGTTATATTCTATTTTGTAAAACTGGCGACAGCGTCAAACAAATGACAGCGCTTAGATGAACCCTTCTAGGCTTGGTAAAGGAGACTAAACTCCTTCAACAATTTTCATGGATGACGGCACCTCAAATGAAGTGCCTGGCATGTCCTCGGACGAAGGATTTGAAAAAATAAATTCCGAGGTGTTTTTATTTGCAAATGACATTTTCAAAGAGCGCACATAGTAGTTTTTGTTATCTATATTAATATTGATGACCGACACGGCTCCAGGCTGCTTCGGGTTCAAAGTCAGAATAAGATCCTTATTTAGGCGCGCTGATTTAACAATTTGGTAGCGCTTTAGCAGTGAGTCAAAATCCATGACAAAATCGATGACCTCTTTGATCTCAGAGGTTCGCTCACCTTGAGTCGAAAACCTGGTTGCGGCCTTGTCTGTTGGCTTAAAACTGTACAAATTTTTTCCATCAAAAATTAGAATATCAGCCTGAGGCTTTTCAATTTCCCATCTAAATCTTGCTGGCTTTGCAAAAAGTGCTTTTCCAGATGACTTCGATGGCTTCTTAGGACGAAGTGCGCTTGTACGTAGCTGTAAAAAATCTACCCGTAAGTTTTTCCTTGAGCTTAATTTAGTTTGAACTTCGCGGAGCTCTTCCGTACTCAGAGCCTCTTCTACAAAATTTTCCGCTGCAGCGGCCTCAACTAAATACGACGCAGAAAAAAAACTAATTATGACTCTGAAGATAATGCTGTTCATGTAAATTATACCTCAAGGCTGTGCGCACCTATTTTACAGAGGAATTCTATTGTAAGCTAAAATGCAACCTACGGCACGAGGATTTTACACCAATGGAACGTATTTGGCTAAAGAACTACTCTCCAGCAGTCCATCCCGACATTAATTTTAGTGATCTCAAATCAGTATCTCAGTTACTTGATCGCGCCTTTACTAAATACTCGCGCCTGCCAGCTGCAAGTTGCATGGATACAACCATGACCTACGGTGAATTAGCTCTGACCGTTACTCGATTTGCAAGCTTTCTGCAAAATGGATTGGGAATCATAAAAGGCGACCGCATCGCCATCATGCTTCCGAACACTTTACAGTTTTTAATTGCTGAACTGGCCGCTCTAAAATTAGGGGCGGTCTGTGTTAATACAAATCCACTTTACACCCCACGCGAAATGAAGCACCAGTTTGTTGATAGCGGGGCCAGAGCTATAGTCATTTTGGATCTTTTCACTGACAAACTCGAAGAAATTCTCAAAGATACGCCGCTTGAACACGTCATAGTCACATCAATTGGTGATCAACTGCCGCTATGGAAAGGCTTTGCTGTATCTTCGTTTATGAGACTTAAGGGACTCATCCCTCAGCCGAAAATGTCCATGATCCGCTTAAAGGACGCTTTATCAAAAGGAGATCCAAAGCAGCTCGTCTTGCCCGACTTGTCTTTGGATGACTTGGCAATACTACAATATACAGGTGGCACCACGGGTGTTTCCAAAGGCGCAATGCTGACTCAACGCAATGTTCTCGCCAATATGTTACAAATCCAAGAGGTCACCAAGGATGTCTTAGAACCCGGTACTGAAACGGTGTTAACGGCACTACCTCTTTATCATATCTTTGCGTTAACTGTAAATTTCCTGGCATTTTTTGCTAATGGCCAGCACATGATTTTAGTTCCTAAACCTATCCCTATTGAAAACACCGTTTCTTTGTTCAGGAAGTACCGCATTAGCGTCATGACTGGAGTGAATACTCTTTTTAATTCGCTTAACAACAGTAAAACCTTTCAGACGACCGCGCCCAGGACCCTAAAAGTCGTAGTCGCTGGTGGCATGGCTCTGCAAGAAAGCGTGAGTCGAGCTTTTCAGGCCATCACCGGAACACGCATAACTGAAGGCTTTGGCTTGACCGAGGCCTCTCCAGTTACTCACGTAAACCCATTATCTCCCAGTAATCCTGTAGGCTCTATTGGCATACCGTTGCCTTCAACGTTTGCAAAAGTTGTCGGTGACGATGGTCGCGACCTTCTACCTGGTGAGACTGGCGAATTAGTGGTGAGGGGACCTCAGGTTATGAAAGGTTATTGGAAGCACGACGACGAGACAGCTAAGACCTTGCGAGATGGTTGGCTATTTACCGGCGATATAGCTCGTATGAATGAAGATGGATTTTTTTTCATTGTCGATCGCAAAAAGGACATGATCCTTGTAAGCGGATTTAACGTTTATCCCAATGAGGTTGAGGACGTTTTAGCAGGCCACCCGAAAGTTTTGGAGGCCGCTGTGGTTGGAGTCCCGGATAAGACAAGCGGCGAGGCTGTCAAGGCTTTTGTTGTTGCAAAAGATAAGTCTTTGACCCTTGAGGAGCTTAGGGCCTACTGCAAAGAAAATCTAACTGGTTATAAAATTCCACGTCATTTCGAGTTTCGAGACCAGCTGCCCAAGTCTAACATAGGGAAAATTCTAAGGCGCGAACTACGAGACGAGCGCTAAAGCCTAGTTAACAGCCGCTCCATTTGCACACCCATCAAGGTGTCGTTGCCTTAAAATTAATGGACCACAAACCGGGAGACCTTGTGCTAAACTTCCGGTAAATGAAAACTACAGATTTTCGTACATTGTTGCCTATGGAAGGGCCTTTGGCATGCGCTTTCATGACGCTTTTGGGCTCACTGCTCTTGACTAGTCATGCACTGGCCGCAGCCCTTCGTCCAAGTATTGTGACAGGACTGATGCAGCAACCTTCGTCGCAGTATTATCATGCTGTGTACGGTGGGCAGGTGGATATCGCGCGCAAAGACGACATTGCCTATATGCGACTGCAGTATCTTGAACGCCCTGCATTTCAAAGTTCTGGATTTGTTGACCAGGATTTTTCTTCAGCAGTCTTTTTTGGAAAAAGTGTTTACAAAAAAGGATCCCTCGGGCTCGGAGCCCTCATTGGAGCTGGCTATAACTGGGGGTATATCAAAGAGACTAATGTCGAAAATCCCATCCGCGAGGCCTACCGAATGCCCGGCGTTGGGACTGGTATTGAAGGCCGATGGTCCACAAAAAAGGTGGATCTGCGCTTTTCTTATCAAACGATTATCTGCCAAAATGATCGCGATCTTTTCAATTACTATGTGGCCTGGCCTTTTAGTTGGTTTCTTCTGTCAGCGTCCACTCCTATCGAACTTGGAGGACGCTGATGCCAAGAGTCCTCAAAGCATTTATTTTTTTTATTTTCCTTGCTCTGCCCGAATGGGCAATGGCTGCAAATAGAAATGATATCTACACAATAACGGGTCAGGCCTTAGCATTAGCCCCAAACGCTGGCGGCCAAAAAGCGTACCGTCTCGAACTTCATCGGCGTGGTCACGCACTTTACGGTTTTAACAATCGATCACTTCTTGTTGAGAACACCACACTGTTTGGTGTCGGTTATGACTACAGACTTCCAGTCTGTGATGAATCCTGCTTTTGGCAGTTTTTTGTTCAAATTGGTGGCGGGCTTACGAATGCAGGCGGATTTGCTGAAGTGGCCTGGGGTACTATGATTCCGCTGCTGCCGCTCTGGCTCCCGATTCCATCGCCGCGATTTATACCAATGCTACGAGTTGATATTACGTCACAATTCTTTGCAACCACTGAACGCGTTATCACATGGAGCTATCCGCTATGGATTGGTTTGTCTTTTGCATTTTAATGGCGTCCTTCGCAACAACGGGGTGGTCATACCCAACCCCAGTCGACCTGGACGGTAAGTTGCACAAGTGGCCTATAACTTCAGATAATCCGTTTGTTTATTTTGAAGTGAACGGCGACGAAGCTCTTTCATCTATGCTTGAGGAAATCTCGGATCAAGGCGCCTCAACTTGGAGTAATGTTGATCAATCGCTGCTAAAATTGAGGCGCGCGGAAATGGGTGATACCGCTCAGATAACTATAAATTTTCAAACCTCCATCACTGGAGGAGACATGGCCGCCGGCTACTCAATTTTTGATGATGTCGTCGACGGAGTGCCGCGCCACTGCAGCATCACCATCGCAGCAGACGCTGGCGCAGACACTTACAACTTGATAAAGACAACCACTCATGAAATTGGGCACTGCCTTGGCCTCGGCCATAGTCTGATCCCAGAATCAATCATGAGCTATAGGCTCGATAAAAATTCACTTAATTTGTCTGCTGATGACAGGGCCGTGTTGTCGAGGCTATACCCCATAGACGGGTCAGATGCCAGGCTTGCACCGGGCTGCTCTGTCTCAGGGCACAGCCCTTGGCACAGCACGCTTTGGTTGTTTTTCCTTGTCATTTCAGTGCCTTTTTTAAGCCTAGGCCTCAAAGGAATCATGACGCATTTAGTCAAGAATTAGCTTGCCCGGCACCGATGCCCTCAGATAAAACACGATGCGCCAACCATGGTGTTAAGACATCGTTTTTAGGGGGTTGCCTTTGCTGCAACAAGAGCCAATACCAAGTCAAATTGCCGACATGAGTGATGCAGAGGCTCACGCCTATGTTCGCAGGCTTAAAGCCGAGCTGGGTGACGACACCATCATTTTGGGGCATCACTATCAACGAGACGAGGTCATCGAACACGCTGACTATACCGGAGATAGTTTAAAGCTTGCTCGCATTGCCCGAGATTCAAAAGCTAAAAATATCATTTTTTGTGGCGTCCACTTTATGGCTGAGACGGCTGACATCCTCACAGGGGGCGAACGTTTTGTGTCGTTGCCTGACTTAGGTGCTGGCTGTGACATGGCCGACATGGCTGAAGCCAGAGATGTGACCGACAGCTGGCGTGAGGCGACAAGAGCTGGCGCTTCGGACATCATACCTGTCACCTACATCAATTCGTCTGCCGCTCTAAAAGCTTTCGTGGGTAAGCACGGTGGAGTTATATGCACATCTTCCAACGCAAAAGCGGTCATCACATGGGCTCTCAGCAAGGGAAAGCATGTATTCTTTTTCCCAGACCAACATCTTGGACGAAATATTGCCAAGGGCCTTGGCTTTGACCCAACAAAAGATATGCTGCTTTGGGATCCCAAAAAACCCCTGGGCGGCCACTCTACAGACGTTATTCACTCTCGAAAAATCTGGCTTTGGAAGGGGCACTGTCCCGTTCATGCTCTGTTTACTGTTCATCAGGTCAAAAAGATTCGCGAGACATCACCTGAGACAAAAATCCTTGTTCACCCAGAGTGCGCAATGGAGATCGTCGATGTTTCTGACCTATCAGGATCGACAGACTACATAATTAAAACCGTTGAAGCTTCGAGTCCAGGGAGCAAATGGGCGATTGGCACAGAAAAACATCTGGTCGAAAGACTTGCAGCTCAGCACCCAGATAAAACAATTACCAGTCTTAATCCTTTTACATGCCTCTGCGGCACGATGAATCGTATCTCGTTACGCAATCTTGCATGGGTCCTTGATGGTCTAAAGGCTGGACGAAAATTTAATCAAATTCGCGTCACCAAAGACATTGCGCAGGACTCCATGGCAGCCCTCGACAGGATGTTTGCCTTAAGCTAAGGACCTACTTCGCATGCTGTACCTCGATCACTGCGGAACAACGCCTATTTCCTCTGACGTTTCTTCCGTCATGATCGACTTCATCAAGTCTGGCAACTTCGGCAACCCCTCAGCCGAGCACCACAACCGCGGTCACGCTGCCTTTGAAATCGTGGAATCTGCGCGGCAGAATGTTGCTTTAGCTCTCGGCGCAAAGACTAGCGAGATTGTATTTACCTCTGGCGCAGCAGAAGCCAACAACATGGTTCTTTGGGGTTTTGCTCTGAGATACCGTAGTCGAGGCTGCCGCGTCTTATACGGAGCGACTGAGCACAAAAGTATATTTGATACTGCCCAAACCCTCACTGAATTAGAGGGTGTGACCAGCGAAGAAATACCAGCTCTATCGGACGGCTCAACAAATCTGGAAGCCTTAGAAAAACTTCTTTCCGAAGGCAAAAATACGCCCACTCTTGTCTGCATCATGCACGTCAATAATGAAGTGCCGGCTAGGCATCAAGTTGAAGAGATCGCTAAACTCTGTAAGTCGTATGAAGCCTTTTTTCACTGTGACGGTGTTCAAGGCTTCGTTCGCGAAAGTGTTAATTTTGCATCAGGATTATTTGGCAGTTATGTCATATCAGCCCACAAGGTATATGGGCCCAAAGGTCTTGGCGTCCTTGTGCTTGGGGATAACGACCTATCAACCCGAATAACGCCTCCTTATCACGGCGGAAGCCAAGAACGGGGACTTCGCCCTGGTACGGTGAATATGCTTGGCATCGTCGGCGCAGCTAAAGCCATTTCTTTGCACAATGGTTGTCGGGATTCACGCGTCCGTCACATGGATCTCTGCGCGACGTCCTTCGTGGAAGCTTTACGGGACAGGGGGCTTGATTTTCGCCTTACGGTTCCTCTGAATAACAATGCTCCGGGAATTGTTAATTTTTACATTCCAGACCTAGACGCCCCCACAGTTTTAACTGCAGCACCAGATCTTTGTATTAATCGCGGCTCTTCTTGCATAGGCGCAGGTGGCGAGCGTTTTAGTCACGTGCCGAAAGCACTGGGCCTGCCTGTCGAAGTCCAAGCCAACGTATTGCGCGCAAGCTTTGGCGACGCCATTACAGTTTCAGAGGCTAGTGAGGCAGGTCGTCTATTAGCAGATCGCATCGATAAATTAAAAAACCCACGCTGAGATCCAGCGTGGGTCTATAGAGGTAAACACTTAACCGATTAGCCGCGAAGCAGTTGCAGCGCAAAGTCGCTGTTCATGTTCGCTTGAGTCAACACAGAGACACCTGCTTGAGTCAGGATTCTGTTTGTGGCTAGCTTAGCTGTTTCCGCTGCGTAGTCTACGTCACGGATTCGGCTTTGAGCAGCTTGCAAGTTTTCGTTTGTGACTTCAATATTTGTGATACTTGAGTTCAAACGAGACTGAACAGAACCGAGAACGGCGCGGTAGGACGCCATCGAGTCAAGAGCTGTGTCCAAACGGTTAAAGATATCGTTTGTACCGGATGGACCGAGGTCAGCAGCGCCACCGTCGGCATCTGGCGATACAATCGAAAGCTCTGGATCAAGGATCGAATCCATTGCCTCTCTAAATGTAGCCAAATCCTTCAGGTCGACCGTAAGGATGTCTGGGTCATTCTCAGGATCAATGTCTGGGGCATTGCCGTCAGAGTCATTTCCTCGGTAGTTTGCGCCAACAAAGATGCGCATTGGCTTTTGGTCATCAACCTGCAAGACCTTAGTACCGTTGAACTCAGTTGAGTCCATAATACGGCCCACTTCAGTGCGCAACTGTGTAAACTCCTTATTAAGGAACTCACGCTCGCGGTTACCAATGGTATCAGACGCCGCCTGTGCTGCAAGCTCACGCATACGAACAACGATATTGGTCGTCTCGTTAAGGCCGCCTTCCGCTACTTGGATATAGGAGATACCGTCGTTGGCATTTCGCTTGGCAACTTCCAAGCTTCTTGCCTTCGCGCGGATGCGCTCACTAACTGCAAGTCCGGCGGCGTCGTCAGCCGATTTGTTAACGCGCTGACCACTCGCCAGTTTTTCATACGAGTCTCCGAGAGCTCGGCGGCTTTCGCTGACCCGCCTTTGCGCGACCAACGACTCTATATTGGTCTTAATTCTGATTCCCATGACAAAAACCTCCTTGGTGTTGGGACAGACGGGTCCACCATGGCCCATCTGTTCGTGGACAATTCAACTCAAAAACCAAATCAATTAACGAAGCAGTGCAAGTGCTTGCTCAGGAGCAACGTTTGCTTGTTGGAGAACGGCTGTTGTGGACTGAGTCAAAATACGACTCTGGGTCAGTTCAGCGGTTTCCGAAGCAAAGTCTACGTCTTTGATACGGCTCTTCGCAGTTTCCATGTTTTCAACGTTGATCGAGAGGTTTGACAGAGCGCTACCTAGACGGCTCTGAACTGAACCCAGCGTCGCGCGCTCGCTTGCGATCTTGTTGAGTGCTTCGTCAATTGTGTTTAGTTTGGAAGAAATGTTTTCCAAGGATGGGCTGTCATCGCCGTCAATACCACCAATTTCAGAACCTTTGCCAAGACCGAGATCTTCGGTGTTGAACTTAAGCCCTGCAAGGCTGATGGCGATCGTATCGGTGTTCTGCTCTGGAAGTGTTCCGTTGGTACCAACTTGGATAACAAATTGATCACGATCGGAATCCTTATCGAAGATCTTGATGCCGTTAAACTCAGTAGAGTTTCCGATACGATCAATTTCATCTGCAAGCTGAACAAATTCCCGGTTTAGGAATGAGCGCTCACGATCACCGAGAGTATCGGTAGAAGACTGCACGGTGAGTTCGCGAAGACGAATCAAGATGTTTGTCATCTCGTTCATACTTCCTTCGGCAACCTGCACCATCGAAACTGCATCGTTGGCATTTCTTTTTGCCACGTTTAGTCCGCGGATCTTACCTCTGAGGCTTTCAGAGATGGCGAGACCTGCAGCGTCATCTGCAGACTTGTTGATTCGGTAACCCGACGAGAGTCGTTCCATGCTCTTGTTTAATGCCTCTTTGTTGTCAGACATGAAACGTTGAGCGGTTAAGGCAGGCACGTTAGTTCTAATACGCATTCCCATGATAAATCCTCCTTGAATTCATTTTTTTTACTGGGCACTCTGTGCACAGCATCAAGCTCCACCGTGGATCTTGCAGGGGGCTGATCGAGGGATTTGGTAAAAACTTTAAAAAATTTTTTGCTTTTGACAAAAATCGGGAAACTTCCCTGAGAGGTCTTAGGATTGGCCAGTTTTTCAAATAATTTTGAAGGGTTGTGGTCTATAGCAGAACACAAATTAAGAGGCTTTTCGCTGGAAAATCAGAGGTTTGCGCTGGGTGTGTCCGGAGGCGCTGATTCTATTGGTCTTTTTCATGTTTTTTCGTCTTTTCTCAAACAAAAAAAAATATCTCATTTGGTTATTTTCCATATCAATTTCGGCCTGCGTGGGGATGAAAGTGCAGGTGACGAGGCATTTGTTCGATCGATTTGTGCTGCGGAGAATATCGCGCTAGACGTCTACCACGCTCAACTTGAAAAAGGCGCTGGAGTGCAAGAAAAGGCGCGGGATTTTCGCCGCAACATTCAATCTGACTACATTGATAAGGGCTTTATTGTCGCACTCGCCCATAATGCTGATGACCTGGCTGAAAACGTTTTGATGCGATTGGCTCGCGGTACGTCTCTTGAAAATGCCGCAGGAATGGGCTTTTTTGGGAGTAAGGTGTTTAGACCTTGGCTAGAGGTATCTAGAAATTTGATCCGCCAAAGCCTGAAAGACGTGGGCTACACTTGGCGCGAGGACTCTTCAAATGAGCTCGATATTTACGCTAGAAATCAGATTCGGCAGACGATTTTGCCTCACCTTGAGGCATTGTTTCCTGGAGCTTCCAAGAGGCTTGGGGCGAGCTTTCTTGCGATCAAAAAGACGGAGCAGCCAGGTGGCGCAGAGGTTCAAGACGCTATCTCAATGACTCAATTAGCGGAATCTGTAAGAGAGGCATTGTGCAAGCAAGTGCACGATTTTATCAGCTCCCACTACGGCGCCCGTTCACCGGTGCCACGGCAGGTTGTTTATCAAATTGCCGAGGCAATTTACCGCATGTCTAGTGGCCTGGACGGGGAAAGCCGTACGTTTCAGTTGCCAGAAAATAAAAATCTTAGCCTTTCCCGTGCAGAAATGCGCATCAGCTACCGCAAATAGTATTTTTTCATCGAAAAATCATGTATTTTTCAGATTCTACTAGGGAATTTTTGCCGAGTAGCACTTCAAAGAATTTGTGACAAAATATCTTAGAAGAGGATTGGCTCGATATCAGGAGATGATGGACATGGCGAAATTGAATCCCAAACAACCAACACAAAGAATGACGGTCGTTTTACTCGTACTGGTGTTTGGATTTTTCTTGATGCATTTACTTTTCAAACCGGTTGAGGAAGAGAAGTTCATAAAATTTTCTGAATTTTCAGAAGCGGTAAAACTACCAGCTGGCGATCCAAACAAAGTCGTCGAGGTGACGTTTCGCGAAAATATGATTTCCGGCGTTCGTACCGATAAAAGCACTTTTAGAACATTTGGACCAGCAGACTCTGATTTGCGAAAAGACCTTCAAGCATCTGGCATCAGCGTCAACTATGAGCCAACGGAAGAAAGTAGCTGGTGGAAAGCTCTTCTCATCAACAGCATTCCAATGCTGCTGCTTCTTCTTCTATTTATTTTCCTCATGCGTCAGGTACAAGCGGGAGGCGGCAAGGCCATGAGCTTTGGAAAAAGCCGCGCCAAGATGTTAACGGACAGCCAACCGAAAATTACTTTCAAAGACATCTCGGGCATTGATGAAGCCAAGCAAGAGCTCGAGGAAATTATTGACTTTCTGAAGGATCCAAAAAAATTCACGCGACTTGGTGGACGTATTCCGAAAGGCGTGCTTTTGATCGGCTCTCCTGGCACAGGTAAAACTATCCTGGCCAAAGCCATTGCAGGCGAAGCAGGTGTGCCATTCTTTAGTATTTCCGGATCAGACTTCGTCGAAATGTTCGTGGGCGTTGGAGCTAGCCGCGTTCGTGACCTGTTTGAACAAGCCAAGCGTCATGCGCCATGCATCGTCTTTATTGATGAGATTGATGCTGTCGGACGCCATCGCGGAGCTGGGCTTGGAGGTGGTCACGATGAACGGGAGCAAACCCTTAATCAGTTACTTGTTGAAATGGACGGGTTTGAAGGAAATGACGGCGTTATTATCATTGCCGCAACAAACCGCCCAGACGTGTTGGATCCGGCTCTTCTAAGACCTGGTCGCTTTGATCGTCGCGTCGTTGTACCAAAGCCAGACGTCCGCGGCCGCGAGGGAATTCTTGCTGTTCACACAAAGAAAGTCCCACTTGCACCAGACGTCAAGCTTTCGATTATCGCGCAAGGCACCCCTGGCTTCTCAGGTGCAGATCTTGAGAATCTCGTCAATGAGGCCGCTCTTATCGCTGCGCGTGGCGACTGCAAGGAAGTGCGCATGGAGCATTTTGAGCTTGCTAAAGACAAAGTACTCATGGGGCCAGAGCGACGCAGTCTAATCATGAATGAAGAGGAAAAGCGCAACACGGCTTATCATGAGGCTGGACACGCTCTGGTCGGAATGCTCGTAGGTCATGTCGATCCAGTTCACAAGATCAGCATAATTCCGCGCGGTCAAGCCCTTGGCGTAACGATCATGTTGCCTGTTGAGGACCGCCTGACCATCTCAAAAGAGTACGCTGAAGGGATGATTGCCTACGCAATGGGCGGGAGAGCCGCTGAAGAGCTTATCTTTAATCGCCTAACCACAGGTGCTGGGGATGACATTAATAAGGCGACTGATATTGCCAGAAAGATGGTATGCAACTGGGGAATGAGCGAAAAGCTTGGGCCTTTGGCGCTTGGCAAAAAGGGAAATGATGAAGTGTTCCTCGGGCGCGAGATAAGTCAGTCGAGAAATTTCTCTGAGCGAGTTGCAGAAGAGGTTGATAATGAAATTCATCGCCTCGTAACTGGCGGTGCAAAGCAGGCATTCAGAATTCTCAAAGATCACCGCGAACAGCTAGAGGTCTTAGCAGAAGCATTACTCATTAAAGAAACCATAGACGGGGACGAAATCCGTCGCATTTTGAAGGGCGAAAGCATTATCACGGCTGACGACCGTGCACGCTACGAAGAGTCCCGAAGAAAGGCTCGAGAGGCACTTGCCAACAAGCCTTCTGAGATAGCCAAAGACAGCCAGGCAAAAAATCCGGACTCTTCTTCTGGCGGGCTTTTAAGCGCCCCTCAGCCAGCTGGCACCTAAGGACGGTTATGGTTTCGTCAGAAAAGAAATTTCTGACCTTGGGCATTCTAAATGTAACCCCGGACTCCTTCTCCGATGGTGGCTGTTTTACATCCCCAGACGAGGCATTGGAGCGGGCCGTTAAACTGCTAGAAGATGGTGCTGATTTTGTCGACGTAGGCGCCGAATCGACGAGACCTGGAGCTTTAGAGGTGTCGCTAGACGAGGAATGGAGCCGACTGGATCCGATCCTTAAGTTAGCGAAGTCGCGAAATATCTTAGATCGCATGAGTGTAGACACCAGGAAATTCCCAATCATGGAGCGCGTGGCTAAGGTGGGTGTTTCATTTATAAACTGCGTTGGGCCCCTTCCCACGGAAGTTGAGCTTAGCGTGCTTAATAAAATAAATTCTCACCTTGGATTTATTGTCACGCACATGCACGGCACCCCTGAAAATATGCAGCTGGCACCGCTCAGTCCCAGCGCAGCAAAGAAACGCGTCTTGAGTTTTTTTGAGAACTCATTAGACGAACTTGTAAGCTCTGGTTTTTCAAAAAAAAGCCTTTTCTTGGACCCAGGCATCGGTTTTGGCAAATCAGATGCAGCGAATCTTGCTCTGCTTGCATCCGTGGGCGACTGGGCGAAAAACTTTAACATTGCGATCGGGATATCTCGAAAGGGATTTATTTCTAGGCTTTTTGGCAGTGAAAACCTTTCGCAGCGAGATAGCTTATCAAAAGCCCTCGAATCATCTGCAATTTTGCAAGGGGCACATCTCATTCGCACCCACGACGTTAGTGCGTTGGTTAGATTGAGGAAGACTCTTCAGGAGGCAGCCACATGATGGATGTCTTCAATCAGTTTACGGCGTGGTCCGCACTAGACATCTTGGTTATGGCGATCATCTTCTATCAAGTGCTGCTGCTTATTCGCGGCACTCGAGCCGCACAGATATTGACGGGCATGTTACTCGTCGTTGGACTTTTCATAGTTTCAAATATTTTCCCCTTAACTACCGTTAACTGGATGATGAACAAATTTTACAGCTCGTTCATCATCATTCTTATCATCATTTTCCAAGACGACATTCGTCACGTCTTGAGTACAATGGGTCGGCGAAAATTCTTCGTCGGCCAAGACTCGTCGACGTCACTTCTGATTTTGGACGAAATAAGTCGCGCAGCCTCTTCGTTGGCTGCCAAACGGATCGGTGCATTAATAGTCATTGAACGCCAAATCATCTTAAGTCGCTACGTTGACATCGGAGTGCAAATTGATTCGAGAGTTTCGAAAGAGTTGCTCATGTCGATTTTTCACCCGAGCTCTCCCATTCACGACGGCGCTGTCATATTGCAGCGAGGACGGATTGCGGCCGCAGGCTGCTTTCTTCCACTGACAAGAGATGAGGGCATAGACCCCAACTTGGGAACACGGCACCGCGCCGCTATTGGAATTAGCGAGGAAACTGACGCATTAGTGATTGTTGTCAGCGAGGAGGGCGCCAGTGTTGCGCTTGTTGAGAGCGGAAAGATCATGCGCAAGGCGGACGGAAAAAGTCTTCGTGATGAACTAGCTCTCAGACTTCTATCGGAACGTGACTCCACACCGACAGCAACTGGACTTCAAAGTCGTCTTAGAACACTGGTCGGCGATTATTTCAGCAGGAAGAAGGTTTAAGCATGCCGAAAACCAGAATTCTTGGACGCTTATTCTCAAACATGGGCTACAAATTTGCAGCTCTAGGTCTGGCGACTTTAGTCTGGTACATCGTACAGGGCGAAGAAATCCTCGAAGTTAATGCAAAAATCGATGTTAAAGTCGAAGTCGCATTCGGATATGCCGTGCGTGATATGAATATTGTATCTCGTGATGTGACGCTGCGTGGGCCGAGAGCTCTTGTTGGCACCATGCAGGGAAAACCAATTTTAGCCATTATTCGGGTCCCCCCTGATAAAACCGGTAATCTTCGGTACCGACTGGATAAGGAATTTATTCCGCGTTGGGATAATAGGATAAAAATCACAATCCACGATCCGTACATCAATATCGTTGTTGAAGAGAAGATGACTAAAAGACTGCCTGTACGCCCGATGCTTCTTGGCGAGGTCGATCCACTTCTTATGGTTGAAGAATCAAAGGCCACTCCAGATGAAATCGAAGTCTCCGGCGCCAAGTCAGACATTCAAAAACTCACTGAAATCGGCACGGAGCCAATAGATATTTCTGGTTTGAAGGAGACAAAATCATTTGCCTCGTCGATTGCCCGGGCAAACCTTCCAGATATTAATTTTGGCGTTAAGGACATCTCTGTGATGGTGCAACTTGGTCCCAAAAAACTGAGCAAGGATTTCCAGGTGGTTCCAATCGAGATTATAAATTCAGACAAGGTCAGTTCCGCAAAGCCAGCCAGCGTTGCCATCACGGTTAGCGCGCCGCAGGATCAGTTCGAAAAGGTTTCAGCCAAGGTGCTTCGCGCTTTTGTTGACGTCGCCGGCAAAGGACCCGGGCGATATGAGGCGCCGGTGACCGCTACAGCGCCGGACGGCGTAACCATTCAGTTGATTACACCAAAAGTGGTGACGGTTGAAATTTATAACCAGCGAAAACTTAAATAATCAGACAAATGATTCTGCAGTTAGGACTCTAACATCCTCAGAGGTGGAGAAGTCAAAATGAAGCTGATGAGTCTTCGCGATTAATGGCGATAGTGCCGCCCTCATCGGCCACTCAACGATAAGACCTGAATATTGCCTTCCGGATAACAAAGACTCAAGCGAATCAAAATCACCCTCGACAAGGCGGTATAAGTCAAGATGAGCGCACAGCCCAAGTACTGTTTGGTACTCTGTCATATATGTATAGGTAGGGGAAAGGACCGGGACAGAGGAATCTAGTCCCAGCGCATGAAGAAATGCGCCAGTGAAAGTGGTTTTCCCGGCACCAAGATCGCCTTGAAGCCAAAGTACAAATGGTTTTACAGATGAAGCACTCACAACACCGGCCATTTGTTTGGCCACAGAGTCTATCTCATCAAGACCAACCGTTTTTTTAAACAAAACGTTCTTATCAAGTGTCGTCATTATTTTTGGTAACGCTCTCCAGGTACAGGAAAGTTTTTTGGGTCGTTCAATAAGCTTTTCATCTCTCGAACGGCCTGCTCTAGCCCACAAAAAATCGCTCGACCAACAATTGCATGCCCGATGTTAGCCTCCTCTGCAAAAGGGACCATCTGCAGCCAATTGGCATTGCCATAATGAAGCCCGTGGCCAAAATGGCTTTGCAGGCTGGCGCTGGCGGCTGCCTTGCTCGCCTTCACTAGTGAAGATAAAACATTCAACTTATCGAGTGTTGAGCCAGCCGCATCGATTGCATGACAAAATTTTCCAGTATGGAACTCAACAGCTTTAGCTCCTGTTTTTGCAGAAATTTCGACCGCTTCCTCAGTTGGCTCCACAAACAACGACACAAGGATTCCCCGAGACTGCAGCGTGTCAACAGCCGCTTTAAGGCCCTGAAAAGCCGACTTCAAATCTAGTCCACCTTCAGTTGTACGCTCTTGTCTTTTTTCGGGGACGAGCGTCACCGCGTGAGGTCTAATTTTGATGGCAAAGGCGACCATTTCAGGGGTGCAAGCCATTTCAAAATTAAGTGGAATTTTTATCGTCTGCTTTAATAACTCAATATCGCGGTCTTGCACATGTCGGCGATCTTCTCGCAAGTGCGCTGTAATATTATCTGCGCCACCTAATTCTGCGAATACCGCCGCCTGCACAGGGTCTGGATAAGACTCTCCTCGCGCCTGCCTGACCGTCGCAACATGATCGATATTTACACCAAGCCTGATCATTTAAATCCTCTTTTTTATTTTGCAGCTTTATCGATCGCCGATGTCAGTTCATGACATAAGTCATGCGCATGCTTCTCGATTTCGTCACGAGACTCACCCTCAACCATAACTCGAGCTAAACTTTCCGTTCCTGAGTAGCGAACAAGGACGCGCCCCTTGCCAGCCAGTTTCGCTTCAACTCCCTTAAGGGCTTTTTGAAATTCTGCTAGATGCTCCAAAGGTACTTTTTCACGAACTTTTACATTTTTTACAAGCTGTGGAAATCTTTCCATGGTTTGTCTTAGTTCCGAGGCGCGGCGTCCACTATCCACCATAATTTCAAGAAATTTAAGTCCTGCTAAAATTCCATCTCCTGTTGTCGAAGAATCACGAAAAATCAGGTGCCCCGACTGCTCTCCTCCCAGGATATGATCTCCTTGACGCATTGCCTCCATAACGTAACGATCGCCAACTTTTGACCTGATGAGCTTTCCGCCGTGCTTGGCCAGTGCGACATCAAGCCCCATATTGCTCATCACAGTTGATACAATGGTGTTATTTTTCAGTCTCTGCCTCTGAAGCATAAATACACCACAGGCCGCAAGCATTTCATCGCCGTCGATCACCTCACCCTTTTCGTCAACTGCTACGATGCGATCTGCATCACCGTCAAGGGCAATGCCAATGTCTGCCTTATAAAGGAGAACCTTCTCGCGAAGCGTTTGTGGATAGAGGGCGCCACAGTGCTCGTTGATATTAAGTCCGTTTGGCTCATCGCCAATGACAAAAGTTTCCGCGCCCAACTCTTCAAATACCTTGGGGGCAACTCTGTATCCAGCGCCATTAGCACAATCAATAACAATGCGCAGACCATCAAGCTTCAGATTTTTTGGGAACTGTTCTTTGAGAAAAACCGCATATTGACCAATGGCATCTTCAATTCTTTTGGCCGTACCGATACCAGACCCCGTTGGCACATTATCGGCAAGTCCAGGATCCTGAACAAGCCTCTCAAGCTCATCTTCTACGTCATCTGGCAACTTATAACCGTCAGAGGAAAAAATTTTGATGCCGTTATCATGAAATGGATTGTGTGAGGCTGAGATAACTATCCCGGCACTTGCTCGCATACCTCTGGTCAGATATGCAATTCCCGGCGTCGGTAGAGGCCCGAGAAAAAACGCGTCCACGCCAACGCTACAAATTCCCGAGCAAAGCGCTTGCTCGAGCATGTAGCCACTTCGCCTCGTGTCTTTACCGATCAAAATCCTGGCCTTACTCTGGCGCGTCCCAAAATAGATGCCAATGGCCTGGCCAAGTCGAAGGACCATATCTGGGGACATCGGATATATATTTGCAAGTCCACGAATTCCATCGGTTCCAAATAGTCTAGCCAACTTAAGCCTCCTTTATACAAAGGTCAAAGACGCATTTAAGGTAGCACATGCCCTGTAAGACGGCATCTTTATCTCGGAATAATCGGTGGCTCAAGGTGTTTTCAAGGTCGCAACGGATCATGCTACAGAATCTTTTCCATTTTGTTGCTTCGAGTACTTTTTTACGCCAAATACAAGGATTGACTGGTCATCTTTTTCATGGCGTCCGCGTCGATTGACGACTTTCAAGATGATGCCCTTTACAGTCTCAGCCGATGGCGCTGAGACCCCGGATAAAACCGTTTCGATCTCTTTTCTGATGGCCAGCGTGAGGCGACTGCCCTCAAAAATTCCATCTGAGGCAAAAACGACAAACTCTCCCTCGGCAAGCTGGCTTTTATGCCGCGTTCTTTCCGACACCGAGGTTACCGTCCATTGGCCAGGCCCAAGGCTTTTGATCACTAATGCAAACGGAAAATTCGATCGGAAAATCGAGGTGAGCCCGGTTGATACGTCAATTTCGGCGGCGATAAAAGTCGGAACTTCGTTGGGACCCCACGCTTCCGCAAATAATTGGCCCAGCGACTGATAATAGCCTTCAAATCGCGCCCCCACTTCTGGGTTGGAGCGCCTTTTGCCTCTGAAAAAAGATCTCGCGACCGTCTGCATGGAGGTAGACTTAAGGGCCGCTTGAACGCCGTGACCCGTCATATCTCCAAGAATAACGACCAATCGATTACGGTCCTCGTCCCACTCAATATAATAAGCATCGCCTGAGACATAGAAGGCCGCTTCAAAGAAGTGCGCCAAATCTATGTTCTCTGGTAGCTCTGGCACTCTCATAAAGGCGCTCTGCACCAAACGCCCAAGCTCCAGTTCCTTTTCGATTTGATCACTTCGCGTCTGCAGACTGCTTAAGGTTCGAACGCGATTTTCAAGACTTGAGATATTTATAAATGCGCTGGCCGCCAAAAGGTATGTCGACAGTGGCAAAAATACAGAGCGAATTTGATAATAGGATTTGTACGCCCCTAAATCTGGTATCAGTACGTCTAGCCCCCCCAATGACTGCATAAGGCAAGCCAATGCAGCCGTCATAAGGGCCCACTGCCTCCAAGCAAGGTTTTTGCCCCGAAGAAAGTAGGCTGTTGAAAGCAGTAAAACAACGCCAGCAATCGATAAAATCAAATTAAGGGACGCCGAGATAATCTCAGAGTAATCCTCCGTAAACTCTATTCCCGATTGTCTTAACCATGATCCGGCACTAATCAACAGACCGTAGCCAAGCGACCCTAGTATCCAGCGCCGCGGACTGGGCGGTCCAAGGCGACAAAGTTGTATGACGTAATAAACACGCATGGCGTGAGAAGCTCCCGATAAAAAGACCTCTAGCGCATACGTTCTTGAAATCGGCAGCCATCCGTAATCCAAAGATCGACTGAGAGCTTCAAAACCCATGAAAAGACCAAGACCCAGAACTTCCGGCGAGCTGTCGACAAATAAGAAAATCATCAAAAAAAGGGCGGCCATGACAATAAAAGACATATCGGTAAGCCAGGATCCTTGTCGCGCATCCTGCATGATCAGCATACGAATCCAGCCTCTATATTCGCTTGTCTTTGTCAGGAGAAGGGGCTCTTCATCATCTACCAAAAACAAGGCCGCTCCGGAGCCGTCTGACTCATAGAGAACGTCAACAGTTATGTCGTCATTATTTTCCTTGGGCAAATAAAAATTAATGCCCACACGGGAGCTAAGCAGGTATGTCCCGGCAAATTTGCCATTAACGAATGAATAAGCTTTTTCGAAGTTAGCGTTTGGCATTCCCACCGCAAGATAGTCCGAACTAATCTCACTGCGTTCAACATTGGAAATACGTGTGCGGACTAAATACATTGTGGGCTCGTGATAGTTTTTATCCGCCGAGCGCGCTGGGTCCGTTAGATGTTTAAAGGGCTGCTCTTTAAACTCATTATTGCGTAGTTGTTCGTAGCAGCTTTCTACCGTCAAACACTTTGATAACGGCATATGGCTTACAAACCACGTCCTCTTATCTGAATCAAACGAGACAATATTTTTTTTCGTCAGCAGATAGGCGTCGGTGTGCTCTCGCTGCCAGCCAATTAAAACAAGGTATACGGCGATTGCTGCAAAGACCGATGCCGTTACAGCCAGCGAAAATCTATCTCGACTCTGAAAGCTCTCAGCATCAAAAATCCGTTTTTTTTGAAGTTGAGAAAAAAGCTCCGCCGTTGAACGAAGCCTTCGTAAGAGGCTCGTTAACCAAAAGCCAGATTTTCGCGCTGAATCAGTCAATATCGTCTCCGTGTTTTGCCTGTGATTATCGACAAAAAATCACGTAACATTAGAGACTTGGCTTAAAAGATGCGCTTAGAAGGCCGGCTTGGCCAAAATACGATTAGTTTTTTTGAAAAATACCTGGCGATTTGCCAGAGAAATGGCGCACCCGGAAGGATTCGAACCTCCGACCCCCAGATTCGTAGTCTGGTATTCTATCCAACTGAACTACGGGTGCAGACTGATGAGAGGGGCTATATACAAACCCCCTCCCAGAATTGCAAGTTAATTCCTGGAGGGGGATCTGAGAATTGTGGCGGAAAGGGAGGGATTCGAACCCTCGATACAGTTTCCCGTATGCGTCCTTAGCAAGGACGTGCCTTCAGCCACTCGGCCACCTTTCCAAACCCTTGTAAAAATCCCGATCAATTCGGGCTCTTCCAAGATAAAACTAAACTTTTCAGCACCTTATCTCAGTGGCTTTCTGAAATAACCTGAAATTGTGGGGTCGCCACGGAGAGAGAGGGATTCGAACCCCCGGTGGGATGCAATCCCACAACGGTTTTCAAGACCGCCGCCTTAAACCACTCGGCCATCTCTCCACAAACTTCGCGGGCAAAAGGCAAAAGCCCCATAATCCCACAATAACAAGGACGGCAAATATACATAGGAATACTGCGCGCCTCAAGCAAAACTAGTGCTCAAAGGCGCGCATTTTCTAACATTCGCTTACAGCTGGGCTGCCTTCAAAGCAGCGATTCGATCATCAAGATCCGGATGGGTGGATAGAAGAGACAAGAAGCCCCCACGACGCGATGAAATTTTAAAGGCCGCTATCGCCTCTTGATTTTCTGGCTCGTGGGCTGGGCCGATGTTATGCAGTGCCTTTAAAGACTCCAGCGCAGCAATCATCTTGCCCTTGCCAGCTAACGTGGCGCCACCGCGATCGGCTCGGAACTCGCGCCAACGACTGAACCAGGCAACAACGATGCTTCCAAGGATGCTAAGCAAAATATCCAAAACAAAGACAACCATGCTTTGCACAAAATAGCTGGGGCGCTCCTCATCATTTGAGCGTAAAGCATTGGCGACAAAGTAACCAATCACGCGAGCAAAGAACATCACAAATGCGTTAATGATGCCTTGCAACAGAGTCATCGTCACCATGTCTCCATTTGCAACGTGAGCCACCTCATGGCCTATAACGCCCTCGACTTCATCGCGATTCATTCGATTCAGAAGTCCTGTTGAAACAGCTACCAGCGAATTTGATTTTGATGGGCCTGTTGCAAATGCATTAACCTCTGGGCTCTCATAAACGCCGACCTCAGGGCGCGCCGAAAGACCAGCCTGATCGGAAAGGCGGTAAACCATCGACACGAGTTCTCTCAAGCGTGGATCTGAGACGGTAGGGTCGATAATTTGCACGCCCATCATCCACTTGGCCATCACCTTAGACAACATAAGGGAAATGAACGATCCCGCCATACCCCAAATCAAACAGAATGCCATCAACTGCCCATAGTCGATGCCATACGGCGTCAAATAGCCACGCAGCCCGAGCATACTGGTCACGAAAGAGATGGTAACCATCACTAGAACGTTAACGATCAAAAATAATCCGATGCGTTTCATCCAAACCACGGTAAAACTCCTTTGTCACACGCAATGGTGACTAATTATATATACTAAAGATAAACACCCCACCTGGTATGTCAAGGTGGGGTGAATCTTTGAAAAAATAAATGCTTTCGATCACTTAATAAGAAGATCCTTAACCACTTCTCGCTCCGCTAACAGCTCTTTTGTGGTCTCTTCAATTTTTTTCTTGCCGTAGTCAGAGATCGGAAGGCCCTTTACAATCTCGTACTTTCCATCACCCAGGGAGCGAACGGGGAACGAGAAGATAAGCCCTGCTGGGACTCCGTAGGAATTACCGTCACTTGGAATGGCGCAGGAGAAATACTTACCATCGGGAGTTCTCTCCATCAATCGTTTCACGTGATCGATACAAGCAGAAGCTGCAGAGGCCGCCGAAGACTTGCCACGTGCTGCTATGATCGCTGCGCCACGCTGCTGTACAGTTTTCATGAAGTCACCTTCGAGCCATTGGCGCTCTTTGATAACATCAGTAATTTTCTTGCCAGAGATTGTGCCGTTTTCAAAGTCAGGGTACATGGTCGAACTGTGATTACCCCAGATGGCAACATTCACATCGCCAACATTACAGCCTGCCTTTGTTGCGAGTTGAGCCTTAGCTCTATTCTCATCAAGCATCGTCATAGCAGTAAATCTTGTGGCAGGTATATCGCGACAGTTATGCTGCGCAATCAAAGCATTCGTATTGCAAGGATTACCCACTGTGACAATTCTTACATCTTGGGATGCTCGCGCAAGAGCTTTACCCTGCTCGACGAAAATCGGGCCGTTGTCGCGAATCAAGTCGTTACGCTCCATGCCTGGTCCGCGCGGCTTTGAGCCTACAAATAAAGCCCAGTTGATTCCATTGAAGGCTGTAACGGCAGAGTCAGAAATGTTAATTCCCGCTAAGGTTGGGAAGCCGCAATCTTCCAGCTCCATCGCAGTGCCCTCGGCAGCTTTGATGGCTGGTGGCAACTCAAGAAGATGAAGTTGAACGGGAGTGTCTTTTCCGAACACCTCTCCCGATGCAATGCGGAAAAGTAAACTATATCCGATTTGACCTGCCGCACCGGTAACTGCAACTTTAACAACTGGTTTAGCCATGACCCATCACTCCAAAATTTAGATTAGTCGGTATCTACTCAGATAACACGTCTCACATAATGTTTGCTAAGACTCTTTATCAGATTCAGATTTCCGGATGTGAGATACATTGCTGTAAATCAGCTCCAAATGGGGAGTCTTAACACCATCGCCATGATCTTCCCGATTGATATTCCAATACTCTGGCGAAGGTGTCCACGATTTTGCTTTGGACCAATGAACTTGTTCGCCATCTTCATGAAAGAAAAGAATTCTGGCCTTTCTTGTGGTCAGCAACTTCTGTCGACAAAATACGCACGCGGCGACTTCCTGACTGGCGGCATCAATCTTGACTCGCACTTTCCCGAAGAGCTGGGCCTCAAATGGGCGTGAACAGAAATGGCAGCCGATCACGGTTTGGGCCATAGAGGGCGCAGCCCTCATAAACTCGTGGGGCTTGCCCACAAGCCCGCGCATCATGGCTGTTTCAATACGCGACAGTCTTTCGGTAATATCGCGACATAAGAAGCGGGGGGCGGTTAAGACGTCAGAATTTTCATCGTAGGCCCGCAGTTTTTTTACGGCTTCTAGCAAAGTTTCGATCATTTTGAGAGCCGAGTGGTAGTGATCGAGTAATGAAGAGTCCTTGATGTTTGAAGCTTGAGCATAAAGCCGGTTGGCTTTAGTAACCATGGCCTCAAGATCAAAAAGAAGCCTTTCAAACTCGTCGCGGTAGGAGGCCGTTCTTGAACGGCTTCCTTGCTCGTGAAGTTGACTCAAAACCCAGATGGTCAAAAGAGCAACTGCGGCAATGATAGTCAGCGCTATCCAAGGCTCAAGCATTCATGCACATCCTGGATCAATTAGGCTCGTGTTGAAAAACTGTGGATAAAAACCCTAGACCACTAGAATATCACCTTCCATAAAAACCCAACACGCTGAAATTATTAGATCTATTTGGTTATTGCTCAATTTTAGGAAAATTCTTCCGAAATTTCCCCTAGCTAGGGCGGGATCGGTCTCTTGTTTGGCTGAGGCTACCGCGTGGCAAGTGAGGAGTTGTGCCATGGCACTCTATGAAAACCGACGAGAAAACTTTGACCTTGTTTTAAAAAAATACAAGGAATACATAGAGTTATATCGCGTCATCAACAACGGCAGCATTGCCGGCGCCACAGCCTTTGACCAATTTTACTGGGACTACACCTATTACTCGAAGCACTCTTCGAAGACTGCTGGACCCCGCTTTTAGCGCAAAAAATACGAGTTTTCTTGACCATATACCCCAAATAAAACTAATCTTAATTTAGATAGTTAGGCTTTTACCAAGTTTTATTTGGTTACAAAAAATGTCGCGGGAATTGATTAAATTGAAATCAACAGAGGATGGTCTGCACATTGCAGATTCAATTCTTTGGCTGGACTCACAGTTGTCTGGCGATCTTTCTTTTTTGTCATCAGCGTCAGCTCTTTCTCAGACGCGCGTTCCACAAGTCATCGCCACTGAAGAGACCGTGAAAATTTTAGAGGCCTGCAGAAAAAAACCTCACGCTCTTGTGTGTCAGTACAATCGACCATTCTCCATTGGTCGACTAAAAATGGAGCTTCTTCCATCGGGAAGTGTTCTTGGTGGCGCAAGCCTTTACGTGGAAACGGACAAAGGGCGTGTTCTCTATGCGCCTTGCTTGCAACCAAACTCAATTGCAACCGTTCGTAAAATGCAGGTCAAAAAAGCAAACGTATTGATATTGGGCGCGTTTCACCCAGATCCCAACCAATCACTTCCGAATCGTCGGAAGGAAAAGGATCGTCTAGCCTCCTACGTGAAAGACAAAATAGCTCAAGGTCGCACCCCTACAATTCTGTGTGATCCTATCTCCACCGCTCAAGAAATCACCAAGCTGTTAAACGAACAGGGTATTGCGGTTGCCGTTCATCCAACGATTTACAGAATTAATCGTGTTTATGAATCTTTTGGCTCAGTTTTGGGGTCTTACGCTGTTGTTGGCAAGCGACATTCAGGCAACCGGGTCCTTATTTTACCGAAGTCGCGCCGCGCTCATAGCATCTTGCCCGTAAAAGAGAATGAAGGGCCTTTCATCACGATTGAAGACGCTCTTCCGCAGTTCCGCCGTGACACGAGCGACGCATTTCAAACCACGGTGACCGATACGTTCTATCTATCTAGCCATTGCGACGGGCCAGAGTTGAAGGCCATCATCCAGATGGTTGCTCCAAAGGAGCTTTACTTCTTCGGACCCTACGCTAAGCGGTATGTTTCGGAGATGGAAGACATGGCCTCTAAAGTTAGGCCACTCTACGTAAACGACCAACCCACACTGTTTTGATTCAATAATCTCATTTTCATTCGCCGGTAGTTCCCAAAGCCTCCAAGGTTTGGCTGCATCATCTGTTACAGGCTATAATTAGTTGTGCAGCTAATAAATTCATGAGGGATTCCGAATGGCAGAAATGACTCAACTGGCCAGCTCCGCCGCCGAGCGCATTGGTCGATGGATGAATATCGATTCCAGGCATCAGTTTGAGCGTGACGCGGCTTTTGTTGGAACTTTGGGTGCCAGTCTTTTTTTAATCATTGCTCTTTTTTCATTTCAGCCTCTCGACAATTGGATCTATAGCTCGGCTTCCAATGAACTATCCCATAACTTGGCAGGGCCATCGGGTAATGCCATTGCTGGGATGCTTATTTTCTACATGGGGCTGACCGCTCTCACGTTGCCCGCACTATTGATCCAATTAGGTTGGCATATGCGGATTGGAATTTTACGTCAATCCATCACGCCAACGATCACAGGCTGGCTCACGCTTCTTATGTCTCTGATGCCAATTCTAAGTTCCATTCACCCGATATTTTCGATGCGAGGTGTTGGATTTGCAACGGGAGGCGCTCTCGGTATTTCTTTCTTCTCGGCGCTTAAAGATACCGCAGGACCCATAGGTTCCCATGTTATTTTATGGAGTGCTCTAGCGACCTCCCTGATCCTGATCAGCCGCTTTGAGTTGGCAGACCTAGCAAGACTTTTTAGGGGACAACCAACAAAGACAAGGGTGGCAAGTCGAAGTGAGGCTGCAAATAATAAAACTGATGACGAACCTCAAGTCTCAATGGCGCCATCTGTTGATGAGGGTCCTGTTCAAGAGCTAGCTCCGTCCGACGAAAAGATAGCCGCCTTCGCAGAGAGTATAGAAATTGAGGAGGTGCCTGAGTCAACCGGCGTTTCAGACACCTCAAGTTATCCTGAGGAGTTTGCGCCAAGAAGGCCTTATACAACGCCATCCATCGAAACATTTAAGCGAGCAGATGAAAGAAACTCTTTTGCACTCAGTCAGAAAGAACTTGAAGCTACCGGCGCTGTCTTGACAAAAACTTTGTCAGAATTTGGCGTAGATGGAAAAATCGTTGGCTGGCAGCCTGGCCCTGTAGTCACGGTATACGAATACCAGCCGGATGCCGGAATAAAGCAATCCAAAATTTTATCTTTGATGGATGATTTAGCGCTCTCGCTAAAAGTCGATAGTATTTTCATTAATCCAGTTCCTGGTAAACGCGCGCTGGGCATTCAAGTACCAAATCAGCGAAGAGAAACGGTGTTTTTGGGAGATATTATTGCCAGTGAATCATTTCAAAAAAACCCGTCTCCCATGACATTTGCGATGGGCAAAACCATCAGTGGCCAGCCGTTCACTGCAGATCTCACAACAATGCCGCATCTTCTTGCCGCCGGTGCCACAGGTACCGGAAAATCGGTTGGCATAAATAGCCTCCTTTGCAGCGTCATTATGAAATCATCGCCTGAAGACGTTCGCATGATTTTAGTTGATCCTAAAATGCTTGAACTAAGTGTTTACGACGGAATTCCACACCTTTTAATGCCCGTCATTACAGAACCTGACAGAGCTTCATCTGCGCTAAAATGGGCCGCCAACGAGATGGAGCGGCGCTACAAGATCATGCAATACGCACAGGTAAGAAACATTGGTGGATTTAATGCCTTTTGGGAATCAGCTACCGAGACTAGAAAAGATCAAATCAAGGGTCTTATGAATGACCCTCACATTGCGCGCTTACCATATATCCTGCTGGTGATCGATGAATTGGCAGACCTCATGTTAACGGCTCCAAAGGATGTTGAATCCAGCATTCAGCGACTAGCTCAAAAGGCTCGAGCATCAGGAATTCATATGGTACTTGCAACCCAAAGACCATCAGTGGACGTGATCACTGGTGTGATCAAGGCAAACCTTCCATGCCGTCTCTCTTTCCAGGTTGTCAGTAAACACGATAGCCGCACCATCCTTGACCAAATGGGGGCAGAAAAGCTTCTCGGACGTGGTGACCTTCTTTTGCAAAGACCTGGTGTTGGTCGTCTTGAGAGACTGCAGGGAGCTCTCGTAAGTGACGAAGAAGTTTTGGCTCTAGTTGCAGAAACAAAAAAGAACTACGATGTCGTCTATGACGAGCGGGCCATGAGCTGGATTGACGAAGAAGTGACCAGAAGTGTGGGGGCTGACGACGTTGCTGATGGTGTCGGTGCCGCCGCCGCCGCAAACGATCCTAAGTGGGAAGATGCTATGAACATTGCGCGTACCCATGGAGTCGTCAGCGCAAGCTTCCTGCAAAGGCATTTGCAAATCGGTTATAACCGCGCTGCGCGGATCGTTGAGGGAATGGAACTCAAAGGACTTGTGGCGAAGGCCGAAGGTTCCAAGCCAAGAAAGTGGCTTGGGGGCCTTTGATTATTGCTGGTGATTACCACCACTAATAATTGACCGAAGACGCTCGCTCATTGCCTCGATTGAAAACTCTGCTTTTGCCGCAAGCGCTCGCGACTGACGAGTCGTTGAGGTTTCCTCATGAGACGCCGTGAGCACATCAAATATAATCTTTGCTGCGCCAGGAGTTTCATGACTGATGTAAGAGGCCCCAAATTCAGGTCGAACGAAGACCTCTGGAAGAGATCCAACAGCCGTTGCAACTACCGGCGTTCCGCATAACAGAAACTCCTCGGCGACCCTGCATATAAGTTCGCTGCCCAAACTCGACACGACGCCCAGAGAAACCTTTGACATGAGTTCTGCAGTATTGCTGATTCGATCACACTGGATATTGAAATCATCCTGGGAGAGGCCGATCGTTTTGGCGTGTTCGATCAAATGTGTTTTAGAAAGGTTTGCAGGTAATCCAAGAATACGCAGGCGTGGTCTCGCACCACCGTGGAGATCTGAGAGTGCCAAGATTTTCGTAAAAAGCGACATAAACTCTCGGTGGCCTTTAACGGGGTCTAGCCGCCCAAAAATCAAAAGCTCCGGTCGCTCTGCTCGCTGTAAATTCTTAAACTCATAGAGGGAGGAATCAATACCCAAGGTGACGGCCTCTACAGAACAACCGACATCACCCATGAGTCCAGCGGCAAGTGCCCGCGAAGGCGTCAAAACAGTATCGACATGCAGATGTCCAATTTTTCGTGTTGTGCGCTGCAAGGATCCTGCGGAGTGAATTCCGTGGCCATGGAATCGAACCAGCTTTGATTTTCCTTTGAAAAAAAAGGCGGCCGTCGTTTCCGGACCTCCGTAGGTCATGATCACGTCGGGAGCAAACTCTTTATTAATAGCCGCAAGTCTCGAAAAGCGTCCCGGTCCAAAACCGTCGATCGACTTCAAAGCAAATCCTGCGACTTTAAATCTTGTCTCTATTGGGCTTTCAGCTAAGCATGTTATTAAAGACTCGGCCCCCAAAAGCCGCATGGCCTTAGCGGCACTCAACGCATACTCACTGATGGCGCTATTCCATCTGTTTGATATGAGGTGCCAGACCTTCATTTTCCACCTGAAGCATCACGGTAAAGTTCGCGCAGTTTTGCGTATTTAACAAAGCCGTAAAAGCTTCCAAATAGTGCCCAAAGAAATCCTGGCCACCCGTCAAGAAACCCAAGCTTGATGATATAGCGCGAAAGAAAATCAACCGGCAACCGCAACGCAAGCAATAATTCTGGCGGGCATGGTCTTGAAGCATCAAAGCGCGCTTTTGCCATCATGGATGTATACCGATTAAATCGCGCAAAATAGTCATCAAGATCATAATAACTCCAATGCCAAAGCGTGCCGGGAAGCAACTCGATTGTGGCATTTGGATGCGGAACTAGTTTTTCGTGGATTTCATTTTGATACTTGGATGAGCCGGTCTTGAATAGACGAACGACGCGGTCCATGGAGCGCCCATGGGTTAGGGGCTTACCCTGAAAGACAAGGCGCCTACGCAAGGAGTAAACCTTGAGATCAGTTGCCTCTTGCGCAGTGACGGCTGAGATCTTTTGCCACAAGTCGGCATCTGGCCTTTCGTCAGCGTCTAAGCAAAGCGTCCAGGTTCTAGTTGCCTGTGCGATGGCAAAGTTTTTTTGGGATGCATAGCCGTCAAAGTCACGCTTAAAAACTTTGGCCCCAAAGGACTCTGCAATAGCGCAAGTATCATCAGCACTGCCACTATCGACCAAAACAATTTCAGCCCCCTTCGGAATATCCGGAAGGAGGCTTTTAAGGTTTCGTGATTCGTTTAGAGTAATGATGACAACCGAAAGGTTATCACCTAACGCTTTCGAGTTTAATCTTGATTGGAGAACGACGCCGCCCATTGAAGACTACTTGAGCGACTGTCGATGTTTACAATGACCGGATAACCTTTGCGAACCGTTTGGGTTGCATTAGTCACCGAGATGACGGCGAAGTTTCCGCGTCTCTTAACAATACGACCAGCCGCTATCGGTCTAGCTTTTTCATCAAGTATACGAACGTGGTCACCAACAATTCCATCTTCAAGCTTGACAACACAGCGCTCTCCGTTGCCAGCACAGCTGTAAACAGTAGCCGCTTGCGCCGCGCCTGCCAACATGAAACCTGCCACAAACAAGAAAGCCCAAGCTTTCAATTTTGCATTTTTGAACCACAAGCTTTTCATAAACAACTCCCGAATCAACATTCCGCTTAATTCATTCCAGCAACAGCTACTTAATCCTCTATCAAGCCCCCACAGGAGCTCTCAAGAGGCGCAATTGCAATGCCCGTACCAGGTGTTTTTTCAAGTTATTACAGGTATTTATAAAAAACCTGCTGTCCTGCCACGAGTCAAACTGTCTGCTTCATTGACAGTGGGGGGGGCCTAGCCTAAAGTCCTGTATTGCCAAATATTTTCTTAGATTCAACCGGAGGCAACACCCCCGTGACAGATACCAAAACCGAAAATCGCAAGACCCCACTTTATGACGCCCATGTGGCCCTCAAAGCAAAGATGATCCCTTTTGGTGGGTGGGTGATGCCAGTTAGTTATGAGGGAGTTTTAGCGGAGCACAAAACCGTCCGCGAGGCTTGCGGCATATTCGACGTTAGTCATATGGGGGAGGTTCGGTGTAAAGGACCAGATGCCGTCAAGTTTTTGCAGTGGCTAACGATCAACGACATCAACAAGCTAAAAATCGGCGGCGGTCAATATAGCGCAATCTTAAATAATCAAGCCGGAATGATTGATGATCTCATCATCTACCGGTTGGCAGAAGACGAGTTCTTTATCTGCATCAACGCTTCCAATCGCGATAAAGATTTTTCTTGGATCAAAGAAAAATCAAAGGAATTTAATGTCACCGTCACCAACGAGTCTGATGACTGGGCCCAGATCGCCATCCAAGGCCCAAAATCGACTGATGTATTAGCCGCCGTTCTTTCGGCGTCCGATGCAAACGCTATGCGCGCCTTGCCTTACACCAACATCATGACAGCAACGATTTCTGGAAAGCCTTCATTACTTGCGCGAACAGGCTACACAGGAGAGATGGGCTACGAAATCTATATCCCCAAAGCTGTCGCGCACAATACATGGATGGCCCTTCTCGAGCACTCTCCTAAGTTTGGAGTAAAGCCGATCGGCCTTGGGGCGAGGGATACACTTCGACTTGAAGCGTGTTACCTACTTTACGGCAATGACATGAACGATCACGTTACGCCTTTAGAGGCAGGAATTTCCTGGGCTACCAAAATTGATAAAGGTGACTTCATTGGTAGGGACTTACTGGCAAAACAAAAATCAGCCGGTGTTAAGCGACAGATTCAAGCCTTTAAGATGATGGACGACGGCATTCCTCGCCATGGCATGAAAGTTTTTGTCGGAGATAGCGAAGCAGGAGAGGTCACAAGTGGCTCTGTTCTGCCAACCGTTGGCGGATCAGGAGGAATGGCTCTTGTGTCTACAAGCCTCAAAGAAGGCGATGAATTCTTTGTGGATATCCGAGGAGCAAAAAAACGCGCCAAGATCGTTAAACGTCCGCTTTACGCGGCACGAACAAAATAATATCAAAAGCCTTACTTTAGGAGACAGGTGACATGGATTTTCCAAAAAACTTTAAGTACACAAAAGATCACGAATGGATCGACGTCCAAGGAAACAGCGGTACCGTTGGCGTGACAGCTTACGCCGTAGAACAACTTGGAGATATCGTTCACATCGATTTACCAGAAGCAGGGAAAACTTATAAGGCAGGCGACTCGTTTGGAACAATTGAGTCCACAAAGACGGTCAGTGATCTCTACATGCCCGTAGCCGGAAAAGTTACTGCTGTGAACTCGGCACTAAAATCTGCGCCTGAAAGCCTACAAGCCGATTCCTATAAAAATGGCTGGCTTGTAAAAATCGAAATGGCCAGCGCTGCTGATGCAGCAAAGCTTCTTGATGCCGCTGCGTACGAGGCGTTTATTAAGGAATAACTTTTTCCGCGAATAGCAATTAAGAAAAAGGCCCTCTGAAGGAAACTTCGGGGGGTTTTTTATCCGGTCACTCTACATATTAAAGATATTCGCAGTAAGTATTCGTTTTGATTCATAAGTAACTGTTACCGCAGCCCTATGTTGCTTTTTAGGCTACACCACAAGTTTACCCCATTCCTGTATTCTGGTGCCTCTAAATCCATAAAGGAAGGCTACGAGGCTCCTGTCGCCTTCGCAGTAAACGTACAGCAGACTTGCGATGTATTCCCAAATTGCGGAAAACCTCGTCTAAAATTTGAGATTTAAGCTTTCTAGATGCGTTTTTGTATTGCGCCCATACATGGGCAAGATAGTCTCGTTTTGCCTGAATGGTAACGAGGGCATCCTCCGGAATAGATTCGATTTTGTAGCTAAAATCTAATATCCCGCACTCAGGCACATTCCTCAAGTTTTGGACGCTATTCTCCTTACCTCCCGTTATGCCGGGCTCGGTAACACTTCAAATGAATCACATCGGACACATCAGACTCAATCATCCAATTTCCTTGGATTTTATGAATTTTCCTTAAGTAATCTGATTCGTGGCCGATGGCCATCTGAAGTTACTGTTCTCAAAATAAAGGGTGATTCAGTGAGATTTATGGTGGCTCTATTTATGTTCGTTTCGTTGCAAGGAATTGCGTTTGGTCAAGAACGACCCCCAAGTTCGGAATGCTACAAGGCGGGAAATTGCCCACCCAGCCCCAGCCCTGCTACCCCTCCGCCCAGTTCAGGTCAGTACAATACTCAGTTTGGTCAAAAAGGACTTCCTAGTTCGGAATGCCACAAGGCGGGAAATTGCCCGCCAAGCCCTGGCCCTGCTGCCCCTCCGCCCAGTTCAGGTCAGTACAATACTCAGGATCCACGATGCAGTACGCCGCCTCCCAAACAGACCTCAACTCAATGTTTGAGTGATTGCGCCGATAAGCGAACAGAATGCCTTAAAAACTCAAATATTACTGGGGAGCAGGACGGTTATGGGGGATACAAAGGGTGTCTAAAACTGGCGGAGGAGGCTTATCAAAGGTGCAATAAGGCCAAGCCTGCGTCATGGGCATGCTTTAGCCAGTTAACTTATGATAACGCGTCATGTAATACTTTATGGTTAGGACAAGGCGTCGTTAGCGGTAAATGCGCTTTACAGGCATTGGAATGCGCAACTAAATGCGCTGACATTCCTGAGATTAAAAGATGTGTAAAATCATTCAAAGATCAGTTCTATGGACCTTAAAAATTTGATAGCGGTCTAAGAAATAAATTAGTGCCACCCGGCTGACTCTTTGATCATGCAGATTAGAGCGCTAATTTTTTTGAAAACTGGAGCGCCATATAGACACCATGTCGTTAATGGCATTTTGATTGAGATAGTGACCTGCCAAATAGTATCGAACGGAAAGCTTCAGTGGTGGAGACTTTCCCTTGCGGTCGGTATCTCGTTTTTGCCGAATATCATTCCAACGCTCGAATTCGATCACCGGCTCGTGTGGAGTATTTCCATCTTCGAGACCCTGAAAAATCGCAAAATCGGCATTAGGTTTTTGAAGAGCGAGCGTCTCCAAGACCTTTCTGAGTGACGGTTTTGTGACAGCGCGAGCCCAATAAGGAACCCCCATATTTAGTAATTCTCGCATTAGCTTGTCATCTTTTGTTTCGAGCGCTTTCCAAAAATTCGCTAGCCGAGCCTTTCCAAACTGAGTGCCAATGATGGAATCCATTCCCTCCAAAGGCACGCCAGAGAGCATAACCAATTTCAAATGCGAAACCCAATTGGCGTTCGCTTTTAAAGCATCGCGATAGAGTTCAACAAGTACTATAGCGCCCTCAGAATGACCGCTGAAAGTTATGCCGCGTTTGATTGAAACTGCAGAGGACTGACTTGCCCACTTTATCGCCTTATCAACACATGACACTAGATCGTCTGTGGTATACCGATAATACGGTTGTTCCACTCGGACACCGCCCTCTTTGTTAGATGAATCTGGGACGATTCCCGGTTTATCAATTGTGAGAACAGCCGCCAAATTATGAGTCAGAAGCTCACGAGTCGTTGGGTCAAGATCATCAGGGTTTGAGTTCGTGTAGACCCCAGTACCCGCTTGCGAAACATACAGTGGCAAGTCAGAAGAATTATTTTTGCCAGTATGCAAAAAAGCCGTGCAGGATAGATCTCCAAGACCCTTAACCTGTATGCTGCTAGTTTTGGCCGTAGCGTTTGAGCCGGCGAAAAGCATAAAAAAACAAGCCAAAACAATAAGTGATGGTTTCATTGATCCCTCTCCTTTGTTTCTAGGATTGTTAAATCGTTGCCCTAACTGCGAAATTAGGGGGGAATAATTGCCCTTCTAATTCTGATGCTTAAGCGTAGCTACTGATATCCGGACACGTGCACACCAGATTTCTATCGCCATACGCGTTATCAATTCGTGCCACAGACGGCCAGAATTTCCTGTCCTTGGTCCACGGCGCAGGGAACGCAGCCTCTTCCCTCGAGTATGGTAAGTCCCATGACGTCGCCGTCACAAGACTTGCCGTATGGGGAGCAAGCTTCAGGGGATTCGTTTGTTTGTCCCATGTGCCAGCAGCAATCTTGTCGATTTCTTTTTTAATGGAAATCATCGCGTCGCAGAAGCGGTCCAGTTCTGCTTTGCTTTCACTTTCAGTCGGCTCAATCATAACTGTGCCAGCGACTGGGAACGACACCGTGGGCGCATGAAATCCGTAGTCCATAAGCCTCTTTGCAATGTCTTCTACTTCAATACCCGCCGTAGCTTTAAAGCCTCTGATGTCAACAATGCACTCGTGAGCTACAAGTCCTGACTGGCCTTTGTAAAGAATTGGGAAATGAGGATCAAGGCGCTTAGCAATATAGTTTGCATTCATGATCGCTGTCTCTGTTGCCAGTCTTAGACCCTCTTCACCCATCATACGAATGTACATCCAAGAGATCGGAAGAATGCTAGCACTTCCCCAGGGCGCCGCAGAAACGGCTGTCGCTGCCTGTGCACCGCCGGTTTTTATGACCGGATGTCCGGGAAGAAATGGAGCTAAGTGTTTTGCGACACCAATAGGTCCCATGCCAGGGCCGCCGCCACCGTGTGGAATGCAGAATGTCTTGTGAAGATTAAGGTGACAAACGTCAGGACCAAAATCTCCCGGGCGGCAAAGACCAACCTGTGCGTTCATGTTAGCGCCGTCCATATAAACCTGGCCGCCATGTTTATGGATAATGTCACACACCTCGCGAATACCTTCTTCAAATACGCCGTGAGTTGAGGGGTAGGTGACCATCAGAGCGGCAAGATCACTCGCATGCTCCTCTGCCTTTTTCTGAAGATCGGCGATATCGATATTGCCATCTTTGTCACACCCAATGATGACGATTTTCATCCCCGCGAGAGCGGCACTCGCTGGGTTGGTGCCGTGAGCTGATTGTGGAATCAAGCAAGTCTTTCTGTGCCCCTGGCCTTTTGACTTTAGATAGGCCCTAATTGTGAGAAGACCAGCGTATTCGCCTTGGCTTCCGCTATTTGGTTGAAGGCTAATGGCGCTAAATCCAGTTATTTCACATAGCCAATTTTCAAGAAGCGTAAACATTTCCGTATAACCAGCCGCCTGATCACGAGGCACAAAGGGATGCAGAGCACCAAATTCTGGCCACGTAATAGGATAAAGCTCTGCGGCTGCATTTAGCTTCATCGTACATGAGCCCAAAGGAATCATACTGGTCGTTAGCGACAAATCTTTTGCCTCTAGCCCTCTGATATAGCGCATCAAGTCCGTTTCGCTTTTGTGCTTTGAGAAGATCGCGTGGGTTAGGGGCTTTGATTTGCGGACAAGGTCTGTGGGAATGGCTCGCTTAGCGTTTACTGCCAATGCCTCAATTGAATCAGAAATTCCAAATACGTCCAAAAGATCCTTAAGATCTTGGCTCGTAACTGTCTCATCAAACGAAACCGAGACCTGGCCATTCAGGTCTGCACGCAGATTTATTTCTTTTGCGGATGCAGCTTTGATGATCGCTTGTTTTCTTGTGTCATCGACGATGACTGACACTGTGTCAAAAAACGCCTCGCTAGCTAATTTGAGCCCAGCTTTCTTCAGTCCGGCTGCAAAAATCGTAGCACCCGCATGGGTTCGCTCTGCAATTTCTTTAAGACCCTCAGGTCCATGGTAGCAGGCATACATGCTAGCCATGATGGCAAGAAGCACTTGGGCTGTACAAATGTTGCTGGTCGCCTTTTCACGGCGAATGTGCTGCTCTCTGGTTTGTAATGCTAAGCGAATCGCATTGCGGCCCTCTTTGTCTTTAGAGACACCAACCAGTCGTCCCGGAAGTCTTCGTTTGTGCTCGTCGGTCGTCGCCATAAATCCTGCGTGAGGTCCACCGTAACCCATTGGCACGCCAAAACGCTGTGAACTTCCCACGGCAATGTCTGCACCAAGGGCGCCCGGAGACTCCATTAAAACCAATCCCAAAATGTCACACGACAAAGTCACAAGCAGTGACTTTGCTTTTGATTTGCCAATCAGTGACTTGTAATCAATGAGGCCGCCATTGGTGCAAGGGTATTGAAATAAAACCCCAAAGTAGTCTTCAGACGGTGTAAATTTTTGCGGATCCCCTACGATCACGGTCACACCAACTGGTTCAGCGCGTGTTTGCACAAGTTCGATTACCTGCGGATGACAAGAATCGGCAACAAAGTATTTTGTCGCGTCTGCGTTGGCTTTTCCGGCAAAGCTCATCATCATCGCCTCTGCGGCGGCCGTTGCTTCATCAAGAAGGCTTGAGTTTGAAACGGGAAGCCCTGTGAGTTCACAGATCATCGTTTGAAAATTTAAGAGAGCTTCAAGACGACCCTGACTAATCTCCGCTTGATATGGCGTGTACTGCGTATACCATCCAGGATTTTCTAGGATATTACGTTGAATGACGGGAGGCACTATTGTTCCGCTGTAGCCGCATCCAATATAGCTTCGCCAAATTTTATTTTTTCGAGCGATGGACTTGAGATGTGTTAGGGCTTCTTGTTCTGTTGCGGCCTTCGGCAATTCAAGTGGCTTTGCAATGCGAATGGCTTTCGGCACGGCTTTATTTGCCAACTCATTTAGACTTGTCACACCAAGCGCCGATAGGAGCTCTTTTGTCTCAGAGGCGGTCGGGCCTAGATGACGGTCTGAAAATTTTCTAGTGCGCAAAAAACTGGAAAAAGCTTCGCTCATGACATCGGCTCCAAGCAAATAATTAGAGCCAAATATTATCGTTTTTTTAGCTTGATTTCAGCGAAAAATCATTTTCTGATGTCGCGGTGGACGACCGATACGGAAACACCGTTTATCGGATTTTCCTTTAAGTCACGGCTTAGTTTTTCGACAAACGTAACGCTTCGATGCTGGCCGCCAGTGCATCCAATGCCAACCCGTAAAAAATGGCGACCTTCGGCGAAATATCTGGGTAGGCTATAGCGGTATAGATCTCTGATTTTGTTATAGGTTTCCTGTGCATCGCTGGATTTCATGACATAGTCTTGAACGTCTCGATCGAGGCCTGTCTTATCTTTTAGTTTTGGATCAAAGAAGGGGTTTTGCAAAAATCTGACGTCATGGAGCCCCTCGATAGGCCAGAGGGGGGAGTTTTTAAAACCGAAACTAACGAGTACAAGCTGAAGGGTCCGAAGCGGTTCACCGTTTTGGCTATAACGCTGTTCAATAGCCTGTCTAAGTTGCTGCGGTTTTAGGTGAGTTGTGTCCAAAATGGCGTCGGCTGCCTTTTCCACCGGAGCCAGTAACTCGACTTCCTGTAAAATTTGATCTTTGAGGGATGATGCCAGGCGTGACAGAGGGTGGCGCCTTCTGGCTGTGCCAAAGCGCTCCTCGAGAATGCTGGGCTCTGCTCGCACAAACACCACATCAAGATCAACTCTGTTTGATAGCTCTTGTTTGATTTTTGGAAAACGCTCTGCAAATTGGCTATTTCGAATATCCATGCCAAACGCATAGCCGCGCTCAGCGGTTATTTCCGCACCGTCGATAAGAGCCACCGTGTCCCACAAGAGTTCGATGGGGAGATTATCGATGCAATAAAATCCGTTATCTTGAAGCGTATGGATGGCCGTAGAAAGGCCTGCTCCGGATAAACCCGTGATGATTACAACTCTGGGTTTTGCCATTTAAAAAGGCTTTCGTCTCTTGCTACTAGGAAGAATCCCCGCCTGCTCGCGGTATTTGGCAATGGTTCGACGGCTGATATCAATATTTTCTTTGGCCAGCATTTCCATGATTTGCTGATCTGACAGCGGCTTGTTGACGTCTTCTGCCTTGACGATCTCGTTGATGCGACTTTTCACGGCCTCGTTGGCAACACTCTCACCATCACTTCGGCCAATCGCACTGTTGAAGAAAAATTTAAGTTCGAAAATACCTCGCGGGGTATGTACATATTTATTTGTAGTGACCCGGCTGATTGTAGACTCATGAAGCTCAAGAGCGTCGGCGATATCCCGAAGCACCATGGGTTTCAAATATTGAATCCCATATTCGAAAAAGTCCTTTTGACGCTCAAGAATTTTTTCCATGACGCGGTGAATGGTCCGCTGCCGCTGCTCCATGCTTTTAATGATCCAGCGTGCACTTTTAATCTTGTCATCAAGATAGTCTTTACCTTCACTCTTCTTTACTGCCTGCGCCTTTTGATCCTTAAGCATGTCTTTATAGAACGGGCTAACCTTAAGTCGCGGTAGTCCGTCTTCATTCATACTGACCGCCCACTCACCGCCAAGCTTAAAGACATAAACATCGGGGATAATGTACTGTGGTGCGTCTGGACCAAACTGACGTCCAGGAATCGGATCAAGGCCGGCGATAACCGCTACATTTGAGTACACTTGCTCCAGGGGAACGCCGAGGGCCTTGGCGACGGCTGAATAATTTCGATTTTCCAAATCATGGAGGTGGTTGCTTACAATGCGCTCGACGATGCCATTTCGAAGCTTGAAGTGTCTGATTTGAATTAATAGACACTCTCTCAAATCACGTGCACCAACTCCGGGCGGGTCGAAATGTTGAATGGTATCTAATACGCCTTCGGCAGTTTCAAGATCAAAACTCTCTTTTTCGGCAAGCTCCTCAATAGACATAACAAGATAGCCGCGGTCATCGATATTCCCAGAAATCTGCTCTGCAATGGCTCTTTCGCGATCCGAAAAATCAATCTCGCGAGACTGATCAAGGACATACTCTTGTAGCGTGGCCGCCTTGGTTACAATGTTTTCGTAATTGGGGGACTCATCGTCGGAGTTATTCTTAGAGCCGCCACTTGATGCCTGATGTCTTGACTCTTCGTAATTGGATAGCCTCTCCCAATCAACCTCGTTTTCCTTATTTTTGCTCACCTGGTCGACAATGGAAGACGCTTCTTCAAGACGTCCTTTTACAGCTTCCGTCTCGGTAAACTCGCGCTCCATCGATGTGTAGTCGTCGGTGGACTCTGCCGAAACTTCTTCCAAGACCGGGTTTTCCGCCATCTGAGTTTCAACAAATTGCTCAAGCTCAAGCCTGGACAGCTGCAAAAGTTTGATGGCTTGCTGCAGCTGCGGGGTCATCGTCAATGATTGACCGAGACCTATCGTTTGACCAATTTTTATTGCCATGTCTATTCCGATCCAAAATCACCAGGTACCACAATGATCTATGACATTATAACATCACAATTCGCCAAGACAAATCGACTTCGGCGCCTTACGGGTAATATAACCAATCCAGGCCGTGACGGCGCGGCGTCTTCTGACACAGAAGGGGGTATTTCATTAAAATTTGAAGTTTTCACCCAAGTAGCTCTCGCGCACAGCGCGATTACTTGCCACCTCGTCTGGAAGACCATGAGCAATAATCTGTCCGCTAGCTAGAATGTAAGCCCGGTCACAGCTACCCAAGGTTTCACGAACGTTATGATCGGTGATTAAAACACCCAGACCATCATTTTTGAGAGAAAGAATGATTTGCTGAATTTCATGGACTGTTACCGGATCTATACCAGCAAACGGCTCGTCCAAAAGAAGGAACCTTGGTTCAATAATCAATGCTCTAGCGATTTCAACCCTTCTTCGCTCGCCGCCAGAGAGGGCTGCGCCCATTGACTTGGCTATGTGAGTAACTTGAAACTTGGTTAAAAGCTCTTCAAGGCGCTCCGGACGTTTTGCCCTAGGTATGCCGCAGACCTCCATAACAGCCAGGAGATTATCTTCGACTGTCATACGGCGAAAGATGCTCATGTTCTGGGGAAGATATGAGATGCCTTTTTTTGCCCGCATATGCATTGGCAAATCCGTAATCTCTGTATCATTCATAAGTATTCTTCCAGTTTGCGGCTTTAGCAAACCAACAACCATATAGAAACTGGTTGTCTTCCCAGCTCCGTTTGGCCCCAGAAGACCTACGACTTCGCCCATACGCACCCTGAAACTAACAGATTTCACGACCTGTCTTGTTTTAAACGACTTTGAAATCTGATCGGCCACAAGTTCTGGGCGATTTCCTAGATCCGAGATCTCGCGCTCCATTATTTTGATCCCGCTTTTTTATTTGATGGTTGAACAACGCCCTCGACACGGTCTGCCTTCACCCATCCATTTTTCAAATCGTAATAAATGGCTTTGCCTCGCACGGTATCACTTCCACGATGTAGAACAGGCTCACCCTTCAAAACCACACTTCTCTTAGCGTTACTAAAAAAGGCTTCTCGGCCCTCAGCCTTGATGGGGTCTCCAGTGTCCGGGTCAACTCGTGAAAACTTTACAGATCCGACGGCATGAACTTCGCGAACATCCTTGCCGCCCTGGTCAAAATAAATCGTAGCTTTGTCAGCCTCCAGGCGAATGTCATCTTGTGTGACGACAACATCCTCCTCCAAAATCACTGATCCTTTGTCACGAAATCCCGACAGGCTTTTACTCCAAAACTTTACAACACCAACGCGCCCAGCCCCGGACTTGGTGCGGGTGGGCGCTCGGTTTTCAAGACCAGTTTTTGCACTCGGCTGCTTCGGAGCAACCTGCTTGGGTTTGTCACCTTCCACTCCTTCGAGCGATGTAGGTGGTCCTGCCTTTTCAGTTGGCTTTGCGTCTTCTTCGGCGTCATCCAGAAGATCGGCAGTGGCTTGCGACCCAAGTACTAGCCAGATTAAAGCCAGTGAAAACAGCGGTCGTTTCAAAAGAGAAAACATACTCTATTTAGACCTTTTACGATCGGAAGTGTTACGCATAATGTCTGTTCTAATACTTCCGACCACGCCACCGCGTAGCCGCAAAGCTTCGTTGCGAATATTATAGATCATTCCACCCTCTGCGGCTATAAATTGGCCTGAAGACTCCATTCTAACGGGTTTTTCGGTGGAAGCTTCGCCTGTTTTTTCAGAATAAAATAGCCATTCGGTTAAAAATTGATTTTGTGCACGATGAAACTCAACATCGCCATCGAGCTCGATCGTATCGACTACAGACTCTTTTTGATTAAAAAGTGACTCTCCCGCAAATGCGATGGTGGCTTTCTTAGCGGATGCTTGCTCACGAAGCTTTCCATCCATACGAAGCCCCACAATGTCATCTTGGCAGATAAGAATAGACGGTTCCTTCAAAAGCGCGCTCTGACCTGAAACCCGCGCCCGCAATTCGTCACCCTTATAGCGAAATAGCTCGTACCCAACGAGCCTAGCCTTGAGCTCAGAATCTCCATTTACTTTTCGCGCTCTGGTAGATCCCTGACCTAAATAGAGGAATATCGCAGCAACGATCACGCCAAGGGATGCTAAAATAAAAATCGCTTTGCTTTTTGTCATGTGCACCAAAGAGAAATAACATTTCTCTTATTATACGATTTTTGCTGCCAAAAGGTCATGCATTCTGACGAGGCCGGCTAAAATGTTTGGGCTACGATCTTCGGTTACAAATAACGAGGTAATCTGCGCTTCTTCCATACGTCTAAAAGCGTCGATGGCCAAAGCAGAAGCATGAATTGTTCGCGGATTTTTAGTCATGATCGCTTCAGCCTTCATAGATAATGCTTTAGACCCTTGTGTCAACAACGCTCGACGAATGTCTCCGTCTGAAATGGCTCCCATAATGTGTCCCGCCTCAGAAGTCACCGGAACAATCCCGAAATTTTTCCGTGTGACCGCTTCAAGTACTTGGTGAAACTCTGTACTCGCCGACACAACAGGCAAATCTGCACCTGACGCTTTCATAAGATCAGACACCGTCATGAGTCTTCTGCCTAATGCGCCGGACGGATGCAGGGCCGCAAAATCAGATGGACTAAAACCTCGAGCGTTCATGACAGCCATTGCAAATGCGTCACCCAATGCCATGGCCACCGCTGTTGATGCAGTTGGCGCCAAGTTGTGTGGACAAACCTCTCGCTCAACAGATCCATCAATCGTAAAATCCGAAAGCTTTGCAAGAGAAGACTCGGTTTTCCCTGTTATGGCAATGACGCACACGCTCAGTCTTTTCGCATGACGAACAACTGATAAAACCTCATCAGTTTCTCCGCCAAATGCAATGGCGATCAGGATGTCTTTTCTTTGCATGACTCCCAAATCTCCGTGCAGTGCTTCAGCTGGATGCAAAAAAACAGAGGGCGTTCCAGTACTGGCCAGAGTTGCGGAAACTTTGCGACCAACGTGTCCAGACTTTCCCAGCCCCGTAACAACAACCTTGCCTTCAGCTGACAAGATCGCCTGCGCTGCATGGACAAAGTTTGCGCCCAACCGAGCAGATGCCGAAATGAGTGCTTTAGACTCAAGCTCGAGGGTCATCTTAGCTGAGGAAAGCAAATTTGAATGATGGTCGCTCATTTGGAGCCTTTTGAGTCAGCGGGGATTTTGTTTTTTTGCTCAGAAACAGCCGCCGTAACAAACTCCCTGAACAGAGGATGAGCATGCATAGGTCTACTTTTAAGCTCAGGATGAAACTGACACGCGACAAACCAGGGATGCCCCTTGACCTCCATAATCTCAACAAGCTCGCCGTCGGGTGAAAGGCCTGAGAACGTAACGCCAGAAGACTCAAACTTTGCGCGGTAGTCATTATTGAATTCGAATCGATGTCGATGTCGTTCGTTTATTTCTGCACTGCCATACGCGCCGTGAGCTTTTGAACCGTGGGCTAACTTGCAGGGGTAGGAGCCAAGGCGCATGGTTCCGCCCTTGGATGTCACGCCTTTTTGGCTCTCCATCAGATGGACGATTTGATCCGGAGATTGTGGATCAAACTCCTGACTATTGGCTCTTGGTAACTGCAGTACGTTTCGAGCAAACTCTATCGCAGAGAGTTGCATCCCAAGACAAATTCCGAAAAATGGCTTTCCTTTTTCTCGCGCGTATTTGATGGCAGTGATTTTGCCTTCAACACCGCGAGATCCAAAACCCCCCGGCACTAAGATCGCATCAAAGCGCCCCAGGACGCTTGGAGCTGAGGAAGGGTTGATTTCATCTGCGTCAATATATTCGACGTTGACGCGGCAATTATTGGCAATTCCTGCATGAACCAAGCTTTCATCAATGGACTTATAGCTATCAAATACGCCGACATACTTACCCACTACTGCTATTTTTATATCTGCTGTCGGATGGTCCAGGTTGTGGACGATTCGACGCCATGCGGCCAGATCAGGCGCCCCAGTCCAAATATTTAGCTCTTCAACGATGGCTTGATCAAATCCCTGAGAGTTCATAAGAAGAGGCAACCTGTAGATGCTGTCGGCATCCAGCGCCTCAAACACCCTGTCTGGTTTCACGTTACAGAACTGCGCTATCTTCTTCAGTTGATCTTGAGGAATTTTCCGCTCACTACGACAGACGAGCATATCGGGTTGTAAGCCAATCTGCCGTAAATCTCGGACGGAATGCTGCGTGGGCTTCGTTTTAAGCTCCTTGGCAGCTGCAATATAAGGAACCAAAGTCAGGTGAACTAGGAGACAGTTTTTTTCACCCAAATCGTAACGGATCTGTCTGATAGCCTCTAGAAACGGCAAGCTTTCAATGTCACCAACAGTTCCTCCAACTTCTACGATGGAAATATCGGCGCCTTCACTTGCTTTGAAGATAAATTCTTTGATCTGATCAGTAATATGAGGGATGACCTGTACCGTACCGCCGAGATAATCCCCGCGGCGCTCCTTGTTTAAAACAGTGTCATAAACCCTTCCAGCGGAGAAGCTATTGGAGCGATTGAGCGTGGCATGTGTAAAGCGTTCATAGTGACCAATATCAAGGTCTGTTTCTGCGCCGTCGTCAGTTACAAAAACTTCACCATGTTGATGCGGACTCATCGTGCCTGGATCAATATTGATGTAGGGGTCAGCCTTTGTCAGGACCACTTTCAGGCCGCGCGTCTCGAGTAGCGCGCCGGCCGTGGCTGCGACTATACCCTTACCTAATGACGACACCACGCCACCGGTTACAAAAATGTACTTGGTACGTTGCTTTGCACGCATTGAACATCCATGACACTAAATGAAGATTTTGGCGGGGCTTGCGGGACCCGAACGATAGAAAAAACTCTCTCGCTGGACCCACATCCTAACGAAAACGATTGCTCGCGGTCAAGAACGTTCACCATGCAAGAGAGGGCTTCAGAAAACAAGCTGCTCTGCTAACACCCTAATAAAATTGACATAGACCATTGTGAAGGTGCCAATCCAATTCAAAAGTCCCGCAAATGCAAGCATCAAAAAGATTATAAATCCATAAGGTCCAATGGTGGTCTCATAACGATCCCAAAAGTCTCGACTGACGAAAGCCCTCATGATGGTCGCCCCATCCAATGGTGGCAAGGGAATCAAATTCAAAAAGGCAAGCATGCCATTAACCGAAGTCATCGCTGCAATGATCTTTAGTGCCGGTGCAAAAAAGCTGCCCGCTGCAAACAAGGACCATTCATAACGGCTATTTAGGGCCAAAAATAGCATACAGAGGAACCCGAGAATCAAGTTTGAAAAAGGGCCTGCCGCCGCCGTGAGCATGGCGTCTCGAATTGGTTTTTTGAAGTTCCTTTCATCGTAAGGAACTGGCTTGGCCCACCCAATAAATGGTGCGCCAATAACCGAACATGCGAGTGGAAATACGAGCGTTCCAATCGGATCTGCATGGACAGCCGGATTCAAACTAAGGCGTCCCTCGCGTTTTGCTAGGTCGTCGCCCAGCAGGAAAGAGGCGAAAGCATGGGCTGCCTCGTGAAAAGTAAGCGCAAAAACCATGGCAAGAAAGTAGGTTAGGGCCTGAGTGACGTTATTGATCGACATCCTACCTGCTCCTTATCGCAAAAAAATCGTCTCAAAATTATATGTCACCGGCCGAATTTGATAAAATGTATTCCAGCCTTTGGAGCAGATTTTGAGGAATTATGTTTAAAACAAGAACATTTTTGGTTTTTGCTCTGCTTTTTGTGGTTGAGCTTGTCTCTTGCAGGTTGGTGGCGCCCATCAAAGCTCCTCGCCGTCTTGGATCAAAAGATAATGGGATTGTCATACAGGATTCCATAAGTCTTGAACGGGGAGACGATGGCACCTCCATAATCTTAAGTTTCGACACCAGGGAAGCGGCTAGTTGTAAATTAGGTTTTTTTGTTCCGGCTTCCGGGCGAAGATCAAGCGAGACGCCCAATCCTTGTGCAAACAGTTCCGCCACGAAATTCTCGGAAACCATTAACGGGTTACCAAAAGATCAGCTTGTGACGATCATTCTTCGTATTTGGCCTGCAAAGCAGTCCGAGACAAGCGCGACCGTGATGCTTTTACCTGAAGCCCTTCCTTCTGCCGGCGCGAATGCCGTCAATATGGTTTTTGTCGATATGGGCGCTGCCAGGATGGACCTCGTGTCGGTCACATCAAGTGCTCAGCCATCAGAACTGGTCGCAAAAAGCATTTCTTCTAATGGACAACAGTGCGCTCTTAGCGACGCAAACACGCAAGTCAACCCTATGACCAAGGGCGCACTTGTATTGCAAAGTGCAACTAGCCGCGGATTTATTCACGCGACTACATCCAGAGTTTCACCAAATGCTCTCGGAGGAACCTTCTCCTCGGTACAGCGACAAAGCAGCGAATGGAACATCACGGCAAGGTCGACGGAGGGTTTTGGACGGATCAGACTAACAAAGCCCACCCTGATAGCGTCTTCAATATTTTCGGGACGTGAACAAGCCGAAGCAAATGACGACGTCCTGGAAGACATTGACCCCCCAGCTATTAAAGTTAGTGGGGGGTCTACTATGGTGGCCTCCTGGACTCTTGCGGGCGACGCCAAAAACTCTGTTGCCACTCTCACCATCGCTCCAATGGGAACTTTTCCCGGAATTACTTGCACCGCCCCGGCAGCGTCGATGAAAATTACGGTTCCATCTGATTTGGTCGCTAAAATTCCGGGGAACAATAGAATCTGGGGAACTATTAGGATCGACTCTTGGCAGGCTATGGATCGAGAGCGCTGGGCCGTCAGAGTTAGTGACTGGAAGAGTATGGGTGTCCAGAGATTATAGCTTCGGCTAATTTTTCGGCCATAAGCCAAGATAAAATTATTCCGCTTTTATAGTAGCCAGTATTGACCCAAATTGATCCTGCGTGGTTTTTTGCAACCCGCTCGACAAGTGGTGAACGATGTCTGGTTCGAGTCCTCACGCCCCATTTTACAGAAAATTCAGTCAATGTGTCGCAAGCCGCTACAGGAAAAATCTCATGAAGAGTTTTATCTCCTAGTTCTCGACACTTAATTGCATCCTGCTTGGGACTTGGCAACACGGAATCATCAATCAAAAAAGCAGAGTCACTCGTTGAACCCCAAAAAATTTCTCGACCAATCTGTGTGACTCCAGACGTCCCTTTCACTCGTACAGTTTGACGATGAATATTTGTTACAGCATCAAAGGTAAACCCTGAAACGCCGTACAATTTCTCTGTTGTCTCTAGGTTTGATATCTCGAGCAATGACGGAACTCCCGCGCCAGCACAGATAACCGCTACCTGAAAAGATAATTTGTCGTCTAACAGTCGTGCGCTCACACCGTCAGCCCCGAGGACCACGCTCTGGACATTGGCGGAGATTTTCTTAACCCGCAAATGTGTAAGTCCTTCATGTAAGGTACCTAATAAATACCTAGGATTGATCCACCAATCACCGGGGTATTTGACGGATGCAAAAAAGTCATCTTCTTTGCGAAGCCACTGCACCTGTTTTGCTCCGATAAAATCTTTTCGATATATCCGACCAAATTCTTTAGTGAACAAATAAGTCGAAGGAAAATTTTCTTCGACGCCCTTTTGCCAAACATCACGGGGCCGTTTTTTCCCAATTTCTTGCTCCAATTTTGAAAGCCAAGCATCAAATCCTCGGTGCCCCTGAAGTTTGAGAGCAAAAAGCTTTGAGTCACTTTCAAGTATTCCTTTGATGGTAGAAATTCCGTGAGCCGCATTCGAAGCGCAAACTGGATCCTCTGTAGGCGAAACCAGAGTAACGTCAGCCCCCCGTCGCGCAAGCTCCAACGCCAGGGTGAGACCAGCAAGGCCTGCGCCGATAATTAGGCAGCTCTGGCCCTTGTCGGAGTGGGCTAGCATGTCTTTAAATTTTCCCAAAGCGCGCCGAACGCTTCAGAGCGAAATGACTTTATGAGGGGAGAAATTCGTCCAGAGATAACTCTGTTTGTCAAAACAATCGCGTAAGATTCCGTTTTAGGGTCGACCCAGAACGCTGTGCCTGTAAAACCCATATGGCCACAGCCTCGTCCCTCGCAAAAGGTTCGCGCTGATTCGTCGCGCCCTTTTCGCCAACCCATTAAAGACTCTCCAGATGAAGACGCCTCACTGAAGTTGAGCGTAAAGACTCGACGACCACGAGGACTCCGCCAAAGGCCATGCAGAAACTCCTCGATTCCTTCACCTGTTCCAAAAAGCCCGGCGTGGCCGGCAAATCCACCCAAAGCCCAACAGTTCTCATCGTGAACATCACCCAAAAGATTACGTCTGCGGACCGGACAAAACCCAGTTGAGATCAAAATCTCCGACGCGAAAGCAGAACCTAGCCCCAAGGCGCCGCGGGCGGTTATTCCAAGCTCCTCACAATAATTAAACCAGATATCGATCAACTTTTTTTGTCGATGCGACTCGATTAATTGGCCTAAAAAAATAAATCCGACGTCGCTATATACATCAGACAAACTTGCTCGATCGGGACTAGGCCGTGCTCGTAATAAAACGTCCGGCAGCGATTGACGCTTGCCCTCACATTCAACATAGAAATTTCTCCACGCTGGCAAACCAGACTCGTGGCGAAGCAGGGTAGAAACCTTGGTATCTAAAAATAAATCAAACCCAGGTCTATTGACTGAGCCGTCCCCGAAGGCTTGCAAAACGCTAGCCTCATGCGGGTCTTTCTTAATCTCATCACAGCTTAAAATTGCTAGGGGCGTTGTGACCAGAGCCTTGGTTAAGCTTGCCAGATCAAAAACACTACGTCCGTCGGGTAACTTGGACCATTTGAATCTTGGCTTTGCTTCATTTAAAAAGCCGCAGGAGGCGTACACATGGGTGTACAATCCTGCGGCTTCATAGCGCCTGCTGATTTCTTCGAGGTTAGCCAACTTCCTCGCCTTCAAATTTGACGACTTTACAAACGCCGATCACTTTTTCGCCCTCATCAACGTTAATCAAGCGAACGCCTTGGGTATGTCGACTGATGACGCCAAGCTCTTGAACGTTAAATCGTACGATCTTGCCGCCGGTTGTCATGATCATCACGTCATCGGCATCGGCGACTTGCAAGATGCTGACAACGAATCCATTTCGATCACTTAGCTTAATGGTGTAGATCCCTTTACCACCACGAGTCTGCTGGCGATATTCATCGAGTGGGCTGCGTTTGCCGTAGCCATTTTCACATACTGTTAAAATTGTTGACTCAGCATCGATGACCTCTAGGCCGATCACATGATCATCCTCTTCACCAAAACGAATTCCCGTCACGCCGCGAGCACTTCTACCCATGGGGCGAATTTCATCTTCGTTAAAGCGAATCGCTTTGCCTTGTTTAGTCGCCATGACAACATCGTTCTTACCGGTTGAAATCGCACAACCAATGAGTTCGTCTTTATCTTCAAGTTTGAGACCGATAATTCCAGTCGTGCGAATATTGTCATATGCCATTAGCTCAGTTTTCTTAACATAGCCCTGAGCCGTCGCACTGATAATGAATTTGCCATCCGAGAATTCCTTGACTGGCAATACACTTACAACTCGCTCGCCCTCATCAAGTTTGATGAGGTTTGCGAAATGTTTGCCTTTGCTGCGTAAAGGGAGCTCTGGAACTTGGTATACTTTTATGTCGTAGACTCGACCAGTATTCGTAAAACAAAGGAGAGACTGGTGGTTGCTGGTCATAAACAGACTTTTCACCATATCTTCTTCTTTGGTGAGCATTCCGCTCTTGCCTTTGCCACCTCTTTTTTGTGCGCGGATCTCCACAATCGGAGTGCGCTTTATATAACCAGCTTGAGAAATGGTCACCGCGACTTCCTCATCGGCGACGAGGCTTTCCATCGTTAGCTCATCTGCTGCATCGGCGATGATTTCCGTCTTACGCTCATCGGCAAATCGCGTGCGAAGATCTTCAAAGTCATCTTTGATGATGTTGGTAACACGCGCTGGAGAAGCCAAGATGTCTTGCAAGTCGGCTATGAGTGCCATGGTCTCGTTGTATTCGGCAATTATTTTGTCGCGCTCAAGGCCCGTAAGTTTTGCAAGTCTCATCTCCAAGATAGCTTTGGCCTGAGTGTCAGAAAGCTTGAATCTCGCAACCAAATCTTGATGAGCTGCATCGGTATCAGTTGCGCCGCGGATCGTTCGGACCACTTCGTCGATATTTTCGACCGCGATTTTTAAGCCAAGCAAAATATGCCCGCGAGCCTCGGCCTGACGAAGCTCGTAGGCCGTCTTGCGAACGATCACTTCGCGGCGATGGAGATAAAATTGCTCCAGCATCTGTTTGAGGTTTAAAATCTTTGGCGCCCCGTTGACGAGTGCAACGGCATTCACACCAAAGCTAGTTTGCATCGGCGTAAGCTTATAAAGATTATTTAAGACGATATCAGGGATTTCTCCCTTTTTTAGCTCAATCACGACGCGAATGTCGTCTTCAGCAGATTCATCACGAAGATCGGAAATTCCTTCGATTTTCTTTTCACGAACCAGGTCTGCAATTCTTTCGATAAGACGTGCCTTGTTCACCTGATATGGGATTTCCGTAACTATGATTTGTTCCTTGCCCTGAGACTTGGGCACAGGCTCCACGTGGGATTTGGACCTCATGATGACCGATCCGCGACCCGTCATAAACGCTTCGCGAATTCCAGCAATGCCAACAATCTGGCCCTTTGTCGGAAAGTCTGGGCCTTTGACATAAGTCATGAGCTCTTCGATGCGCAGGGAGGGATTTTCTATTAGGGCAAGCAAAGCATCCAGCACCTCACCTAAATTGTGAGGAGGAATATTCGTCGCCATACCTACGGCAATCCCGGACGCTCCATTCACCAACAGTTGCGGCAGCCTTGTGGGAAGAACGAGTGGTTCTTCCTCCTTGTTGTCGTAGTTTGGACCGAAATCAACCGTTTCCTTATCAATGTCACTCAGTAGCAATTCCGCTACTTCTTCCAAACGACACTCGGTGTAACGCATAGCGGCCGCTGAATCACCGTCGATAGATCCGAAGTTTCCTTGACCATCGATCAGCGTGTACCGCATCGCAAAATTTTGAGCCAATCGAACCATCGCCTCATACACAGGACTATCGCCATGCGGATGGAACCGGCCGATAACTTCCCCGACAACACGGGCGCTTTTAAGGTATGGGCGGTTGTGAAAGTTTTTTAAATTATGCATCGCAAACAAGATGCGGCGGTGAACGGGCTTTAAGCCATCGCGGACGTCTGGAAGTGCGCGCGAAACGATAACCGACATCGAGTAATCGAGAAACGCGGTGCGCATCTCTTCTTCGATTTTAATTGGAATAACACTATTTGCTTGATCCATGATTTATTCCTTTAAGCGAGTGGTAACCGCTTAGATGTCTAGATTTCTAACATTGAGAGCATTTTGCTGGATAAACTCACGCCGTGGATCGACATCATCTCCCATCAAAGTTGAGAATAGAGAATCGGCTTCCATGGCATCCTCAATTTCAACTTGAAGAAGTGTTCGGTGGTCGTGTTTCATTGTTGTATCAGCCAGTTGATCAGGATTCATTTCGCCTAGACCTTTATATCGCTGTACGTAGGCGCCTTTTCTTCCCTCGAGAACTATGAACTCTTTAAGATCGGCAAGTGTGCGAAGTACGGCAGGCGTCGATGAATCTGAATCTGTCTCTGCAACGTCCTCGCCATCATCTTTTTTGGATTTTTTAAGACTAACCCAAGAAAACGGCGCCTGAGCGATTTCATCCATCTGCTTACGCAAACGTTTTAGTTCGACGATTTCGCCGCTTGCAAAAAATCCTGCATCAATCTGACTTGTTTGCGGAATGTCTCGCTCGCGAGTTTCAATCATCAGTCTGTAACGACTATACTCTTGATCAAAAATAATCTGGGTATTTGTAAACGCTTTCGGGTTGTGAGATTTGATCTCATCTGTTACGCGCTTGCCTAAGGCGGCCGCTAATTCCTCACTGGAAAGACTTTGCGGACCAATATCATCATGCTGAATAATGTAATCAACCACCCCTCGTGCGCGGCGGCGGCAAGCCATATCCATCAACTGAAGGTACCTTTGAAGCTTTGACATCAGTGACTTTAAGACATTTCTATCAATGACTCGTCCTTGCGCATCTTTGACTTCAACGTTACTGATTCCGGCGTCACTCAAAAAATCTAAAAGTGCAGAATCATCTTTTAAATAACGCTCTAACTTGCCCTTTTTGTATTTATAGAGTGGCGGTTGAGCGATGTATAAGTATCCGCGTTCAATAATTTGTGGCATCTGGCGAAAGAAAAATGTCAGAAGCAGCGTTCTGATGTGAGCACCGTCAACGTCGGCATCGGTCATTAGAATGACCTTATTATAGCGTAATTTTGTAATATCAAAATCATCTTTGCCAATACCAGTTCCAAGAGCCTGGATCAGTAATTTAATCTCTTGGCTTGAGAGCATTTTGTCATAGCGTGCTTTCTCAACGTTCAAAATCTTACCGCGTAGCGGTAACACAGCCTGTGTTTTTCGATCACGACCTTGTTTAGCGGAACCACCCGCAGAGTCACCCTCGACCAAGAAAAGCTCGCATAGGGCTGGATCTTTTTCCTGGCAGTCAGCCATTTTTCCCGGAAGCCCAGCAAAATCAAGCGCTCCTTTTCTACGAGTTAGTTCGCGTGCTTTTTTTGCGGCTAGTCGCGCACGAGCAGCATCGATAATTTTACCGACAATTCTTTTTCCGACTTCAGGATTTTCGTCAAAATAAGTCGTAAGTTTGTCAGTCAAAACTTGCTCTACCCAAGGACGTACTTCGCTATTTCCAAGCTTTGTTTTTGTTTGGCCTTGGAACTCGGGGTTTTTAACTCTAACAGCGATCACACCGCATAAGCCTTCACGGATATCGTCGCCGGTGATCCCTTCCTTAAACTGTTTAAGGGCTCCCGTCTTTTCAGCGAAGGTGTTGATTACCCTTGTCAAAGCGGCTCTCAAGCCTGTCACGTGCGTGCCGCCTTCAACGGTATTGATGTTATTTACGTAAGAGAAGAAGCTTTCCGTATAAGCATCGGTCCACTGTAAAGAACAGTCCAAGATGAATACGACCTTTTCGCCTTCCTTCTGCTGGCCCTTGATAGTCATTGGCTTTGAATGAAGAGGGTTTTTACCTTTCACAAGGTATTCGCAGAAGGAGGTGAGTCCTCCTTCATAAAGAAATTGTGATTTTTGATCGGTTCGTTCGTCGACTAAATTTATCTCTAGACCTTGATTTAGAAATGCTAGCTCACGAAGTCTTTTTGCAAGTGTATCGAAATGAAAGTTTGTGTCTGGAAATATTTCTCCATCCGGCTTGAATTTCGTCATTGTGCCGCGCGATTCGGTTGTTCCGATGACCGAAATTTGTCCGTCAGGAATTCCGCGTTTATAGCTTTGCATATGAACTTTGCCGTTCTGACGAACTTCGACACGGCACCATTCTGAGAGCGCGTTAACGACCGACGCACCTACGCCGTGGAGACCACCTGAAAAGGCGAAGGCTTTATCGTCAAACTTTCCACCCGCATGAAGAACAGTCATAACGATTTCAAGGGCACTTTTGTTGTCTTTTTTGTGTATCTCGACCGGAATTCCTCGACCGTTGTCGCGCACCGAGACGCTGTTATCGAGGTGAATCATCACGTCAATTTTGGAGCAGTGCCCCCCCATCGCTTCGTCGATTGAGTTATCCACGATCTCATACACGAGATGATGAAGACCATCTATCGACGTTGATCCGATATACATACCGGGGCGTTTACGGACCGCCTCCAGTCCTTCGAGAACCTGGATGTTATCGGCAGAATAAGTGGACGCACTTTGCGCATTTTCAGAATTATCAACGTCAGCCATTTTTGTCCCCTTTAGCACCATTGAGCCCAGCGTTCACTTTGCGAAAAGTCTTGAGCTAATTTTGTTTCAACCGAAAACACGAAAACGCCTCATCCCTGTTACGCGTGAGCTTCAGCTCCACCGGTAATAGGAACGAGGATATGTCTTGTGGCACAATCTGTCGGCTCACCATACGGTGTCAGGACGATTGGCTCTACCGCGTCCTTGAATTGCAAAGACATTTTCTCAGCGCCAGTCACATTAACAATATCGGTAATATATTTTCCGTTTATCGCAATGTCACATTTTGCGCCATGGTACCCTTCAAGGCCAATTCGTTCTTTGCCCTCAGAGTTCGCAGTATTCTTCGAACTAAGGGTAAGTGATGAATCGGAAAAGCTCAACTGTAAAACCCTGCTTTTATCGGCGGCTAGCAACACGCGGCGTGCAACGCCTTTCATGTGGTTTGTGGTCACTAAAACACCACGCTGTTTAAGATCAGGAATCACGGAGGAATAATTTGGGTATTTGACGGCCGAAAGCCGGACAAAAATTTGGAAGTTTGGTACTTCAGCAACCAAGGTTGTCTGATCGTCTGAAATACTCAATTTTACCTGTTCGAATCCTTCAGATGCCAGTTTCGAGAGTTCTTGAAGAGCTCTCTTTGTTAGGCTTACGCCTGTTTTTAAGAATGTATCCGGCATATCGACTCGGATATCACAAAAAGAGAGTCTAAAAGAATCCGTACCAACAAGTCTCAACGCGGATTTGTCGCTAGAGGGTCGGTGCATGAAGGCAACTGTACCGTAGTTACGGGGGGAATCGGTGGCAACACAGCTTCCAACTTGTTCAATCATGTAGGCGAGCTTGGAGACGGAGATATTGGCCGTATTTTCATACTCCACCGATGGAGAGTCTCGCCACTGAACGTCCTCGATAAGTGGAAGTTTCATCGTGAATTCTTTGTTTGGGCCGGCGGTGACCCTGAGATTGGCTCCATCTTTTTCCAGCTGAACCAGGCCTTCTGGTAATTCTCTCGTTAAATCTGAAAAGATTTTGGCTGGAACAAAAACGAGTCCCTCGCTCTTTATCTCACATGGGAAATCGTTGAATATCGCTAACGCCTGGTCTGCGGCCGCTACGTGAAGTCTTCCCTTCCGGGCGTTCAGTCCGACGTGTGCCAGATTTCTTTCAGCCATAGCGCCTTGGACCCTATTCATTGCCAAGCCAAGTAGGTTGCGATCTATTTTCAAATTGAGGTTCATGTGAGTTCCTTTGTGAGGCCAATATTAGGTTAAAATCATTTTCTTTTAGATATATGTTTTAGTATGTCAGCTCTGGTTTTGTGGATATCTCTCCAAGTGTCTTTATTAATTGATTTTTCGGCATTTCTTCTTGTGGTTTGTCTTTGGAAATCATTTCGGTTTCTTTTTGAGTTTTATCTGAAAACTTCTGGCCCCATAATTCTGTTCATTGTCGCCTAACATCGGATTCAAGGGATTTCACAAGACTAATACACAAGATATCCACAATTGTTTGTCATGAAAGATGCTCTAAATTGCGCTGCAATGAATCTACGACGGCTCGCAGATCCAGGTCCGATACGATCGCAGCTTCGATTTTCTTAACGTTATGAAGCACCGTTGTATGGTCCTTGCCGCCAAATTTTTGTCCCAGTTCTGGTAAGGAAGCTGGAGTCAGTTTGCGTGCCAGGAACATTGCAATCTGCCTCGGGTGAGCAATTGCGCTGTGTTTTTTCTTTGACTTCAGATCAGAGATTTTAATCTTAAAATGATCAGCCACTGTTTTTTGTATGTCTTCGACTGAAAGTTTTTTAGGTGACTCAGCGACGAAGAAATCTTGAAAAATCGTTTGAGCTAAATTGAGAGTAATTGGAACATTGTCGAATTCACTGAAAGCGCGCAGTCTCAACACGGCGCCCTCGAGTTCCCGAATGTCCTTCTTTTTATGCTTTGCAATGTATTCAGCAACGTCGGATTCAAGTTTTATACCGAGCGCTTCAGCCTTCTTATTTAAGATGGCTATCCGATGTTCGACGTCAGGTGGTTGAATGTCAGCAATCAGTCCCCATTGGAAACGATTTCTAAGCCTATCTTCAATGTCAGGTATGGCTTGCGGCAAAACGTCTGACGTCATAACTATTTGTTTTTTAGCGCCATACAGACTGTTGAATGTGTGAAAAAACTCTTCCTGAGTTGCTTTTTTGCCACCGGAAATAAATTGTACGTCGTCAATTAGCAGGACGTCGCAGGAGCGATACTTCTGTCGAAACTCCATTGTTTTGCCGAAACGTATGCAATAGATCATTTCGTTCATGAAACGTTCTGACGTGATGTACGCCACATTTGCGGTTGGGTTTTGCCGAAGGACTTCGTTACCAACAGCATGAAGTAGGTGAGTTTTACCAAGACCGGAACTACCACAGATAAATAACGGGTTATAGGACTGACCAGGTTTATTGGCTACTGCTTGGCAAGTGGACATTGCAAACTGGTTGCTGGAACCTTTAACAAAATTTTGAAAAGTGTAATTTGGGTTCAGACAACTTTCTGCCGAAACCTTTTTCGTTTTGGCCGAGATTTCTTGGGAGGCTGGGTCAATTGGATTTTCTTCCTCGGAGATCTCGTCGGCTTGTAGGTCCTGTCTTGGATTGTGGGTGTCGAACTGAATAAGGTACTGGTCGAGACCAAGTTCAGTTTTGATTTTCTCTATGAGTGGCAAGTAGGAATCATGGATTCTCTGATAGAAGAGTATGTTTGGAGCCTTGATGAGAAGTTGGTTCCCAGTGACATTAACGCATTCAAGTGGTGCGACCCATGTGGTGTATTCCTGGTTTGGCACCAGTGCTTTGATAGCTTGTTTGATATTGTCCCAGGGTGTAAACGAGGATGTTGGATGCATGCGAGTCCCTACAAATAATAAGCCGGCGTTAAGGCGGCGCATTCTACGGTTGATTTTGGTGCGTGAACGTTAGCAAAGGGACTTGGCTTGAGCAAGTGACAATGTAAGATATTTTTATGAGTGATTTTGAATGGTTATATTGTGTTAGAACTATCGACTTTTTAGAGTTATCCACAGATTATGAAAAAGTTTTTATTGGGCTTTAGTTATCTAATGTTTTTATCTTTTGAGTTGATCATCTTTTTGGTCGGCGGTGTTTATCTTTCAAAATATCTCAATTCTGTGTATTCAGTCGGCTTCGATTGGATTTTCGCAACAATGCCACTTTCGTTGGTACTGTGTGGATATGCTGTTTATAAATTTTTGGTATTAATTGTAAAAATCGACTCAAAAAAAACCACCGGTGATTAAAAAAAGAGCAAAAATTTTGTTAGATGGTTTTATTTGGCCCCGATATTTCTTATTGGCGAGTCTTCAGGCGGTTATTTTCTCGGCATGGTTGGAAGTGTTCAATTGGCTGTCACTTTCGTTGGGGCTTATCGTTTTTGGCCTGTCTTTCTCTGGTCTGGAGATGCTTTTGCGTAAGGTTTTGCTTCAGCAGTCTTTGAAGGGTGGGATTCGAAGTGGGATATTTTGGCTCGTAGTTAAATTTCTGGGTCCTCTCTCCATCATTTATATGGCTGTTGATAGGGGGTTTTCTGTTTTGTTTTTGGTTTCCGGTATTAGCCTCGGGCTGTTAAGCGTAACGGTTATTTTGGTTGCTAGAGAGCTTAATTCACGTGAAAAAACGTTGAGAGTATTGAGTTGATGAGCTAAACCATAGAGTCTTAAATAAGGTGATTTAGTCTACCTTTCAGTAGGTTTGGAGTGGTTCATGGTTCGTTTGCTATGCTTGCTATTCACTTTGACAGGATTTTCGTCACCCGCATTGGCGTCAGGCGGTATCGTAAATTGGTATGCTGAGCTTCATCGCGCTCTTATTGGGGGCGACCAACACAGCGAAGAGCGCTTTGTTGTTATCGGCGGCGGCCTCTTTGTGTTGCTTGTAACGTCACTGATCGGTTTGTTGTACAGATCTAGAGTCCAGGCGGCTGGGGATGTTGTGGTTCCGGAAGGTCGGTTTGGATTGAGAACCGCAGTTGAATCCGCTATGGATCTGTGTGTGGGCCTCGCCAAGGACATCCTTGGGTCTGAGTGGAAAACATATTCCCCTCTGCTAGCCGCCATTTTTATGTATATTTTTATTAGTAATATCGGAGGCTTGGTTCCAGGTGTGATTCCGGCAACTGAGAATTTTTCCAATAATTTGGCAGTCGGCCTGATGGTGTTTGTTATTTATAACTTCGCTGGTTTCAAGGAGCACGGTCTCCATTATCTCAAGCAATTTACTGGTCCCATGTTAGCCGTGGCGCCCTTGGTCTTTGTTATTGAGCTAATTGGCCATTCGGTTCGTCCGTTAAGTCTTAGCTTGCGTCTGATGAGCAATATTTTTGCGGACCACCTTTTGGTCAGCATTTTTTCGACCAATGTTCCTTATATTATCGTTCCCTCTGGTTTGATGTTTTTTGGTTTGCTGGTAGCGCTCGTGCAGAGCTATTTGTTTACTCTATTGACGAGTGTCTATATCTCTTTGGCTGTTTCTCACGACCACTAAGTTTGGTTCTTTGAGAGTTATTTAGCGGAATTTATTTTTTAATGAGAGGTGTTTTGTGAAGTTTTTGAAATTTGCAGGTGTTCTAGCTGGTTTGTTGGTAAGCGGTGTTGCTCTTGCTGAAGGCGACGCTTCTAGCGTTTCGTCTAGTGGCTTAGTTGCTATCGGCTCGGCCTTGGCGATGGGTCTTGCTGCAATTGGTGCCAGCGGTGGTCAAGGCAAGGCTGCCGGATCTGCTTTGGAAGGTATTGCCAGAAACCCAGGAAGCAAAGACGCGGTTTTCGTTCCGCTTCTTCTCTCTTTGGCCTTCATCGAGCTTTCTGCTCTTTTGGGCTTCGTAGTCGCATTCCTGTGGCTGCAAAAGTAATTTAATCCATTACTTGAAAGGGCTGGCGCTTGGGCGCTGGCCCTTTTTTGTTTCACGTGAAACATTGTTTTGGTTCGGTTTGTTTGTGTTCCACGTGAAACATAATGCTATGGAAAAATTTGAATGTTCCACGTGAAACATGAAAATGATCCTAGCCACGCGAGCAACTTTTGCTATACTCCGGGACGAATAAATCAGAAAACTGGAGGAACGATGGCCCGCATCATCGCCGTCTCGAATCAAAAGGGTGGAGTAGGCAAAACCACGACATCTGTAAACATTGCCGCATCATTGGCCGCAGCTGAGAAAAAGGTGCTTTTAGTAGACCTTGATCCTCAAGCTAATGCTGGCAGTGGGTTAGGGATTTCCCCCGAGAGCATTCAAACAAGCATGTATCAAGTGCTCGTTGATGAAGCCCCAATCAAATCCGCGATACTTCACACAGAGCTTAAATGTCTCAACCTGGCAGCAGCGAACCAAGATCTGATCGGTGCCGAAATAGAATTAGTTACAGCGATAGGCAGAGAGGTTCGCCTGAAAGACGCCCTTGCCCAGGTCAATGACATCTACGATTACATCATCATCGATTGTCCACCAGCGTTGGGAATTCTAACGGTAAATGCTCTAACGGCTGCGCACTCTGTTTTAATTCCCATGCAGTGCGAATATTATGCTATGGAGGGCCTAAGCCAGCTCCTGAAGACCGTTGGTTTAATCAAACGTCGACTAAACCCTGACCTCGAAAGAGAGGGTATTTTGTTAACGATGTATGATCGTCGCAATAACCTTTGTCACCAAGTCGAGCAGGATATTCGCACACACTTCCAAGGCGAGGTGTTTGCGACCGTGATACCTCGTAACGTGCGCCTCTCAGAAGCGCCATCGCACGGGAAACCTGTCATCTTGTATGATATCAATTCGACCGGAGCGATAGCCTATATGGAAGTGGCCCGCGAGCTTATTCGTCGTCAGACAGCGCGTAAGACGGACGCCAAACAGAGTCAAAACTTTGCGCCTGAGCAGGGCCAGCCCAAGGGAGTTCAGCTATGACACAAAAAATCGACCCACGCCTGAAAAGACCCTCGCTTGGCAAGGGTATCACATCACTTTTGGGCGAATATGATCAGGAACCTTCTAACTCAACGGTAAAAACATCAACACCCACACCCTCGCGGCACGGCGCTGAAAAGACGTCAATGGCCCAAGTTGTTGCGAAGGGAAGTGTTGTGGAACTTTCTCAAGATTTGATTGAAGTAAACCCACATCAGCCGCGAAGAATATTCAAAGATGAAGAATTAAAGTCGCTGGCCGCCAGTATCAAGGTTGACGGTGTCATTCAGCCTATTACTGTTACCAAAACGGACGTTCCAGGGCGCTATCTGCTCATTGCCGGTGAGCGTCGACTGCGAGCAAGCCGATTGGCTGGACTTGACAAAATTCCAGCCATTATCCGCGAACCGATGTCCGATCAGGAACAGCTTCGGGTTGCGCTAATCGAAAATATTCAAAGACAAGATTTAAACGTGCTTGAAGAGGCGGAGGCATACCAGTCGCTAATTAACGATTTTGGTCTCACGCAAGAGCAATGTGCTGAAAAAGTAGGCAAAGATCGTTCTACGGTCGCAAATATTTTGCGAATCCTACATCTTCCTAAGGAGGTTCAGGACGATCTAGTTGAGGGCCGCCTAACAATGGGCCATGGCCGAGCGCTGCTGTCAATTGATGATAGAAAGCTTATTTTAAGAGCCAGAGATATCATAATTAAAAAATCTTTAAATGTTCGTCAAACAGAGCAATTAGTTAAAAATTATAAAACAAACCAGCAAACGCCTGGCGGTAGAACAGGAAAAGATGCTGCGGATCTGGAATATCTTGCGGATAGCCTTCGCGGAACCCTCAAGACAAAGGTAAAAATTTCCGGAAATGCGGCCAAAGGAAAGATTGAAATATCCTATTTCTCTGCCTCTGAGCTTGAGCGCTTGTTGGCCGTCTTTGGTCATAAGATTAATTGATCATCACTTGTCTGGAAACTCCATCTTCCCCGATAAATCACTGTTGCCGCAATGGAAAATCTAAGCTATCTCTGCCGCTTGTCGATTTGATGATAGCTTAGATTTTTTCTCAATTAGCAGGTAGAGACTCATGGCTCAATTGAACCTCACCCCAGACCCTATAGTTATTGGCGCTCAGGCAGCAATTTTTTTAGCTAACATGATCGTCGTAAAAAAATTAATTCTCGAACCCTACCTAACGGTCAGAAGCCGCAGAGAAGCATCGACTGGTGGAAGTCAGGACGAAGCGCAAGCCCTTTTAAAGGAGGCTGATGCTCTCGGCGACAAAATCACAAGCCGCATGCGCGCAGCTCACAAAGACGCCGCAACGACTCGAGACAAAATTAAAAGCGACGCCATGACAAAACGCGCGGCACTGTTGGCGCAAGCAGAGACCGAAGCCAAAAAGGAGCAGGCTCGAATTCTATCTGAAATCGAAACAAATCTGAAAGAAGAGCGTTCAAGAAAGGACGCAACCATTAAGGAAATCGCCGAAGGCTTCTTTGCACAAGTGACCCATTGATTTGAATTGGTCGTCTGTTTGATGACTATTGTTATTATGTGGAGTTTAAATTGGAACATCATCTAGATCTAACCAGCGCTGTTTTGATTCCTTACTTTAATTTCGCCGTATTTCTGGCGGCAGCCGTTTACCTTTTTAGAAAACCATTGGCGGCAATGGCGCAGTCAAAGAGAGACAACTACCTCAAAGCATCAAAGGCTGCTGCTGCGGCCCTAGAAGAGGCTAAAAATACATTTGCAGAAACTAAATCTCGTTTTGACGCGCTTGAAGACGAATTAAGATCATTCGCCGCACAAAGTGAAAAGGCCGCGCATGAAGAATCAAAACGACTGTTGGAAGATGCGGAAAAGTTTGTTCGACATCTTCGTGATGAGACCAGCCGATTGGCTGTTGATGCGATCGATCGCGCCAGACGAGAGCTTCGACACGAGATTGTATTGGCCGCAAAGCAACAGGCCGAAGAAAAAATTCAGAAAGAACTAGACTCGTCGTCAAAAGACAAAATCCTTAAGTCCAAAATTTCCGAAACGTCACACATGACGCCACCTCAGTAACGTAGAAAAAAGGCCAAGCTCCGGAGAACAATATGAGCTCAAGTTTTATTGCAAATCGATACGCGAAAGCTCTTTTGAGCATATCAGACAAAGAAGATGCGCTAGCTGACAAGGCTGTGACATTTCTTTCTCTCTGCGACGAGCTTTTCGCTGAGACTGAAGCGAAGAAAGTTTTGAAGAGTCCAGTCATGCCGTCGGATCTTAAAAAAGCCGTCTTGGCGTATGCCGCAGATAAGGCCAAAGCTCCTGCCGAGTTTACCAATTTTATAAATCAAGTAGTTGACGCTGGACGCACGGCCTATATCCCGCAAATTTCCAAGGCCTACCGCGAAATGCTTGCAGCCAAGCGCGGTTTTGCTGGCGCAACCGCTGTTACGGCTGAGCCGATGTCGGATTCGGCAAAAAAGGAACTAACAGCAGCCCTCGAAAAGCTTTTTTCCAAAAAAATCACATTGGAAAACGAAGTGAACAAAGAAGTTCTTGGCGGTGTCGTTGTACATTTAGGCAATTACACTATCGATCTGAGTCTGAAAAATCGTTTGAATTCTGTCGCCGAATTTGCGCAGCGTTAAGAAAGGACAATGAGGCACTATGGATAAGATTAGAGTTGAGGAAGTAAGCAGGATTATCAGTGACCGTATCAAAAACTTTGGCCAAAAGGCTGAGTTGATTGAAACTGGAACCGTATTAACCGTGGGTGACGGGATTGCTCGCGTTTATGGTTTGGAGGGCGTAAAGTCCGGAGAGCTTGTAGAATTCCAAAACGGCGTTCGTGGCGTAGTTTTGAACCTTGAAGAAGACAACGTCGGTGTTGCTGTTCTCGGAAAAACAGACGAAATTCAAGAAGGCCACAGCGTAAAGCGTCTTAACGAAATTAACGCGGTCCCAGTTGGTCGCGGTCTTTTGGGTCGCGTTGTAGATGCGCTCGGCAATCCCATCGATGGCCAAGGTCCCATTAAGTCCGATGAGCGTGGTAAAGTCGAAGTTAAGGCGCCCGGCATTATCGCTCGTAAGTCTGTTCACGAACCTCTGCAAACAGGAATCAAAGCTATCGATGCGATGGTGCCAATTGGTCGCGGCCAGCGCGAGCTCATCATTGGTGACCGTCAGACCGGTAAGACTGCCGTTACGATCGATACGATCATCAATCAAAAGGGCAAGGGTGTTGTTTGTGTTTATGTTGCCATTGGTCAAAAAGCCTCTACGGTTGCGCAGGTTGTAGACAAGCTTAAAAAAGCCGGTGCTATGGATTACACCATCGTCGTTGCAGCGACTGCACTAGATCCTGCTCCAATGCAGTTCCTTGCTCCTTACTCCGGTTGCCGAATGGCTGAATATTTCCGCGACAAGGGTGAGCATGCCGTTATCTTCTACGATGACTTGTCAAAACAAGCGGCAGCTTACCGTGAACTTTCGCTTCTTCTAAGACGTCCTCCGGGACGCGAAGCCTATCCAGGAGACGTGTTCTATCTTCACAGCCGCCTTTTGGAGCGCGCTTGTAAGCTGAACGATGATCTGGGTGGAGGGTCGATCACGGCATTCCCTGTAATTGAAACTCAAGCAGGTGACATTTCTGCCTATATTCCTACAAACGTAATTTCGATTACTGACGGACAGATATTCCTCGAAGCCGACTTGTTTTTCTCCGGAATTCGCCCAGCCATTAACGCGGGCCTTTCCGTAAGCCGGGTAGGGGGTTCTGCGCAGGTGCCAGCGATGAAGTCGGTTGCCGGTAACCTTCGTCTTGAGCTTGCACAGTATCGCGAACTAGCTGCGTTTGCGCAGTTTGGTTCTGATCTTGACGCCGCAACTCAGAGAGCGCTCTCCCGCGGCGCGCGCCTTGTAGAAATTCTAAAGCAGGGTCAGTACGTCCCAATGCACGTCGGACTTCAAGTCGCGATTATATATGCTGCTACGAAGGGCTATCTAGACAACGTCGAGGTTTCTCAGGTTTTGGCTTTTGAAAAAGGTTTGGCTGAGCATCTAAATGCGAAGTACGCCCCTGTTCTAGCAAAAATCGAACAAAGGGCAAAACTTGCCGATGTAGAGGGCGATCTCAAAAAAGCAATCGAAGAGTTCTCGAAAGGATTCAAAGTAAATGCCTAGTCTAAAGGACATTAAGCGTCGAATCGTCAGCGTGAAAAACACGCAGAAGATTACGCACGCGATGAAGCTGGTGTCAGCGGCCAAATTTGCGAGAGCAAATCATGCTGTCATCGCCGCTCGTCCATACGGCGATGGATTTGAGGATATGGTGGAAAAGGTCGTGGCGGCAGCTGGCGACGTTCCGTCGCGCCTAACCGAAACGAGAGGCCAGCATAAAAAAGAACTATTGGTTCTAGTGGCCACTGACCGCGGTCTTTGTGGAAGCTTAAACTCAGCACTTTTCAAAGTAACGAATCGTTACATTAAAGAGCGCCAAGAGCAGGGCGTTAAATTTGACGTCATGGCTTGGGGACGACGCTCAGGCATGTTCTGCCGTAAGGTGCGCTGGAGTCTACTTGCTGAACGCGAAAAAGTAACAGAGAAGCCTCGTTACGATGTTGCTCTGGACCTTGCTAACGAGGTTGTTACAACGTATCTCGAAGGCACTTACGACGCAGTGCACGTTGCGTTTGTTGAGTTTAAGAGCGCCCTTAGTCAGGTTCCTGTTATCAAACAAGTGCTGCCCGTAACGCCAAAGGCCAGTGCTGCTGACGATATGGGATCCAATATTATTGTGGAGCCAGTTGCTGAGAAGCTGCTTGAGCCTCTTTTGCAAAAACTCGTTGTTTCAAGAATGTTCCGTATTCTGTTGGAGTCAGCGGCTAGCGAACATGGCGCGCGCATGACAGCTATGGATTCGGCGACTAAAAACGCAAAAGAAGTGATTCGAAAACTGACCTTGCAGTATAACCGCGGACGCCAGGCGGCTATTACCAAGGAACTGATCGAGATCACAAGCGGTGCTGACGCATTGTAGAAATAGTGAAAATTAAATTTAATTTTGAAAAACTTTAAAACAAATATCTCCCAGAGGAGACGGAAATGACAGCAACAGGAAAAATCGTACAAATAATGGGCCCAGTCGTAGACGTAGAGTTTCCGCAAGGCCATCTTCCCGCGATCTATAACGCCCTAAAGCTTACAAACAAGGAAATTAACGACAAACAAGATAACCTTGTACTCGAGGTCGCTCAGCATCTTGGTGAAAATGTCGTTCGTACCATTGCCATGGATACAACAGATGGCTTGGCACGAGGCGTCGCAGTAAAAGATTCTGGCGAGCAAATTACAACACCAGTAGGCAGAGAAGTTCTGGGACGAATTCTTAACGTAATCGGTGATCCTGTTGATGAAGCAGGCGGTGTAACAGCTAAGAAGCGCTACCCGATTCACCGCTCAGCGCCCAAGTTTACAAGCCTCTCAACCTCGATTGAGATTTTGGAAACGGGCATCAAAGTCGTAGACTTAATTGCTCCTTACGCAAAGGGTGGAAAGATCGGCTTGTTCGGTGGAGCCGGCGTGGGTAAGACCGTTTTGATTATGGAATTGATCAATAACATCGCGACTCAGCACGGGGGATTTTCCGTGTTTGCTGGAGTGGGTGAACGTACGCGCGAAGGTAACGACCTTTATCACGAAATGAAAGAATCGGGCGTTTTATCAAAAACAGCTCTAGTTTACGGTCAGATGAACGAGCCACCAGGAGCGCGTGCTCGGGTTGCTCTAACGGGGCTGTCGATCGCAGAATATTTCCGTGATGAAGAAAATCAGGACGTATTGTTGTTCGTAGACAATATCTTCCGCTTTACACAGGCCGGCTCTGAAGTGTCCGCTCTTCTTGGGCGTATTCCGTCGGCGGTAGGTTATCAGCCAACGCTTGCCAGCGAGATGGGCGAGCTACAAGAGCGCATTACGACGACAAAAAACGGCTCTATTACATCTGTTCAGGCTATCTACGTTCCGGCCGACGACTATACAGATCCAGCTCCTGCGACAACATTTGCGCACTTGGACGCATCCACAAACCTTGAGCGTAAAATTGCCGAGCTTGGAATTTATCCTGCCGTTGACCCGCTTGCATCAAGCTCCAAAATTCTTGACCCACAAGTTGTTGGACTTGAGCACTATTCTGTTGCCCGTAAAGTCCAGTCTATTTTGCAGCGTTACAAGGATCTTCAAGACATCATCGCCATTCTTGGTATGGATGAATTGTCTGACGAGGACAAACTGACGGTTTCTAGAGCTCGTAAAATTCAGCGTTTCTTCAGCCAGCCTTTCACCGTTGCTGAGCAGTTTACTGGCAACAAAGGTAAATACGTAAAACTCGCTGATACCATCAAAGGCTTCAAGATGATCTGCGAGGGCCAAGCGGACGAAATTCCTGAGCAAGCGTTCCTTTACGTCGGCACCATTGAAGAGGCGTTCGAAAAAGCCGCAGCGATGAAGTAACACGAAGTGAGCCCCCGATAAAATAGCGGGGGGCTTGACTAAGCTAGGAGCTATTAGATGCTACAAAGCGAATTACAAGTCAGGGTTCTTTCTCCTGAGCGAATCATTTTCCGCGGACCTGCAAAGGCGCTGGGACTTCCTGGTGAGCTTGGTTATATGACGCTACTGCCTGGGCACACGCCCATGGTTGCCGAGCTGGGCATAGGAACCCTCGTTTTAGAGAGTGGCTCAACATCCGCAGAAAAGCTTTTTGTGTCCGGCGGTTTTGTCGATGTTTCACGTGACGCAGTGACAGTTTTGGCAAACGTAATCGAGAAGCCGACGGAAATTAATGTGGATCGTGCAAAAAAAGCTTTGGTTAGAGCTGACGAGCAACTGCTTCAGGCAAAATCTGGGGGAGTTGACGTGCCGCGCGCACTAAGCGCAAAGAAGCGTGCTGAGCACCGTCTTGAAATCGCTGGCGCTACAAAATCGTTGCATTAACTAGGTTTTTTTAATGACTACAACGCAGCAGACAGGTGTGGAGCGTGTTGGTCGTCCACAGATTGTCTGGGATGGTCTCGGTTTGGCACACCCCAACAGCGGCGTTGGCGTTTATGGTCGCAATCTATGCGGTTCTTTGAGTGAGCTTGGTTGCCAGCCAAGTATTCTTGCGTTTACTGATGAAGCGATCGAATTTACTACTGAGGAGCAAAGGATAAAAATCCAAGCTCGCCAAGGCACATTTTTATCAAAATTGGAACGACTCAAGCCATTTTATCCGAGCGTGACATACGCGGCCGCCAAAGAAAGATGGAATAATCAAAGCGTTATTTTTCACGGCTTAAGCAACATCAATCTACCAGTCTTCGCCCGTAAACGAACTGGTGACCGTTTTGTCGTAACAGTCCATGACTTAACACCACTTAATCTTGAAGAAATCACTCCGCTCTATCTCCAATACCTAACGTTGTTACCAGGCGTGATTAAACGAGCTGATAAGATTCTAACCCCGTCGCAATGGACAAAAATTCAGATTCTTGAGCGTTACGGAATCGGAGTTAGTGAAAAAATAGAAATTTTAGGCTACGGCACAACGCCCTCACAGACCCCAATGAAACAATGGTCTGAGCGCTCTATTGACGGGCTTACGATTTCGCGAGGTGAAGGGTATAAGCGTCTTCATTTTATCTTGGAAATGGCTTCAGCTCTAAGTCAGAGATCTTTCACCGTTGTTACAGATGCGCTTGGTGCGAAATCATTGCAAAATTCTCCAAGAAATCTGACTGTTCTGCAAAACGTTTCAAACGTCGAAATAGAAGAGCTTTATTCGAATTCAAAAATTTTAATTCACCCATCACTTTATGAAGGGTGGTGCCTGCCAGCCTCCGATGCTTTAGCTCGGGGCCTCATATTGCTTTACTGCAGGGGATCTGGGATTGACGAGGTGGCGGGATTTGGAAAAAAACAAGCAAAAGCCATGAAGCCAGAATCTGCAGTGGATGAGTGGATTAGTGCGTTCGATGCCCTTGTAACCAAGGTCCCATCGGGAGTGGATCAAGTGCGCCTTCCCAGCTGGTTGGAAATAGCTCAAAAAACTCTCAAGATTTATGACTCCTTGCTATAATAGTTCAAGCAATTAGTAGCGTTAAATGCTGATTGGGGAGGCTTAGGTCATGACAAATTCGTCGTCTAATCGGAGAACCGCATTTATTACCGGTTCCGCAGGACAGATTGGTCAAAAGATTTCTGAACATTTATCTGGCCAAGGAAAACACGCAATTGGTCTTTATAGAAATCAGCTGCCAAAAGCGCTAAATAATTTTCTTCCGCTTTGCGGGGATCTGTTACAACCAGACAGCGCCACGGCTGCGCTAAAGTCCACAGATACCGTGATCCACCTTGCTTGGCAGGGCGATGTCTTGGGAGCACCCAGCCTTCAGGGCCATTATCCTTCAGATGCTCAGATTCAGGTTTCTGCGAATGTCGTGATGACACAAAATCTAGTACGGGCCATGGAACGGTCTAACGCGAGGAAAATTGTTTTCTTAAGCTGGGTTGGTGTCGACAGAAGCGCCAGTAGCACAGTTCTTAGAGAGAAGTATTGGGCTGAAAATATTATTTTAAATTCTTCAATTCCAGAAAAGATCATTATTCGTGCGGGCGTCATCAGCGGCGGGCTCCCTGACAGCGGATTTATCAAGGCCTCGGCTTCGCTTGCAAAGATGCCCTTGATATTGCCTCTTCCGCAAAAGCTTGGTGGCGTGGTGCTCACTACGGTTCAAGATATTCTGCTGGCTGTTGATGATGCGCTAAAAATTAAGGATAGCGGCTCATACTGCCGGATCATAGATTTGACATCGACAGAGCCATTAAGTGGCGCGGCCATTATCTCTGCAATGGAATCAAAAATATGGGGTAAACGACGACTAACTATTGGCGGCTCCATTGGAGACATCCTCTTTCGTTGGGCAGAGTCAAGATTTGGCGCCGCAAAGTCTTCAGAGCCACGCCTTTCTGACTATTTTAATGCTGGAACAGTAGAAAAAAAGCCGCCAGTCGAGGGCGTACCTCCGGTCGTATTTGGCCAAGAGCGCGGTCAGAAAATGTCTCCGGTAAACGCTCTTTAAAAGACCGGATTCCCTGTAAATGAATAAGCCCCCAAGGATTGATGTCCCTTGGGGGCTTTATGCTCAGTAGTCTCTTTATAACTTAGCTGCCCTGACGCGCATCAGATCCATAGCGCAAGAAAGCTGGAAGATCCAGGTCATCCATGTCTAGCTCTTGCTGCTCTGGGGATCCCGCAACCGTATTTGTCTCGGCCTTTACTTGACTCATTTTTCCGGCGAGAGCCAAAGCTTCGTCAATCCGGCGATCTATCTCGTTGGATACGAGCTCAGGGTTTGGAGCATCGAACTCCCAAGGCGCTTCTGACGCCGCGAGTGTCGCTCCAGCGCGCTCTTCGCGGAGATCACTAGACCACATTTCAAATTCTTGCTCAACGGACTCAATATTTGCATCAATCGAAGGCGAGGTTATATCGTCTGCAAAAACAAGCTCAGCAACGGTCTTGGTTGGTGGCGTTACAGGCGCGGAAGGAGCAAACACTGGTGTCCCAGGGGCCTCTGATCGTGAAATTTCAAGTTCAGCCAGCTCGTCTGATACGTCTGGATGGCTAATGCCCTGTTCCTCTAAAGTCCACTGCGCAAGAGCGGCAGCTTCCAAGGCAGCGTCGATGGGTTTTGCCGCGATTTCATTAGGAGTTTCGATTGCTGGAACTACTGGAGCACTGACCACAGAAGCTTGTGGGGTGATGTGGGCTGGTCGCTGAATGGGCGAAACATCGACACGCGCCGTTTGCACTGGAGCAACAACTTGCGGCGCAATAGCCTCTTGAGTCACTGCCGCAGGTGGCGGCGTCAAGATTGAGCGAGGAACAGTCACTTGGGGCGGCGCAGCCTTCGGTGTGACAATTGACGGTGACGTAAGCCGAGGTGGGCTTACAAGTCTCTGTGGAACTGGTGTGGTGTGTCCTGTTACTCGCGGTGAGCTGGAGGAGGCAAGACTTCTAGTGGTTAGGCCTGCGCTATCATCAACAGGCAATCCCTCTTCAACAGGAAACCCTGTTGCAATAACTGTAATTCGAATTTCGTCACCCAACGTTTCATCTATGACGGCTCCAAATATGATATTTGCGTCTTCATGGGCCGCTTCCTGGATGACCATACAAGCGTTATTTACCTCCATGATAGAAACGTTTGTCCCCGCCGTGATGTTGATCAGGATGCCGGTGGCGCCCTCAATATCTACATCCTCAAGAAGGGGTGACGATATAGCCTGCTTTGCTGCTGACAGGGCCCTCTCAGTGCCAGAGCCGTAACCGATACCCATAAGGGCGTGACCCATGCTACTCATCACTGTTTTAACGTCTGCAAAATCGACGTTAATTAAGCCAGGAGTATTGATAATGTCACTAATGCCGCGAACCGCATTTACCAGAACATTGTCAGCGAGTTTAAAGGCGTCGAGCATGCTTAAGTCGGGAGTTGCTACCTGAAGAAGTCTCTGGTTTGGAATTGTAATCAGCGTGTCGACACACTCGCGAAGTCTAGCAACGCCTTGCTCAGCATGCTTGCGTCGTCTTTTTCCTTCGAAAGCAAAAGGTTTTGTTACGACGGCAACCGTTAAGGCGCCGAGCTCTCTAGCGATTTGAGCGACAACAGCTGCAGCTCCGGTTCCTGTGCCGCCACCCATGCCAGCTGTGATAAAAACCATGTCGGCATCACTTAAATAATCTTGCAGTTCCATGCGGTCTTCCAGGGCGGCGTCACGTCCGATATCTGGATCTGCACCGGCTCCAAGGCCCTTTGTCAGGTCTTTACCTAGTTGAATCTTATGTGGAGCAAGAGATGCCTTGAGCGCCTGAGCGTCAGTATTTGCAACGATAAAGTCAACGCCTTCAAGACCAGAGCGAATCATTGTGTTGACGGCGTTACCGCCACCTCCGCCGACGCCAATTACCTTTATTTTTGCTCCAAAAGCGTTGAATGACATGGTCAGCCTCCTTGCAGACGTTAATCTCTAAGTGGTCCTAGGATTAACAACCGTCCGATTAGTAAACAGATAAAACAAAATATAAGTAAAATTATAAGGACTGCTGAAACAGCGTGTCAACTTTTTGACTGTAAATGATTACTTTTAAAAAAGCTTATCTCGACAACTCAGACAGCCATGTCCACAAAGGTCTCAGTTTCGCAAGCGGACCCGATTCGCGTTCAAATCGTCGAACCGCCTCTTCCTCGTTTCTGAATCTCGCGTGAGCAAGAATTGCAAGCCAGCTTGAGTCAATACGGGTGGAGTTCGTCGTAACCTTCATATCCAGAAAGGCCGCGGCCGATTTATTTGAAAGATTGCAGATAAAAGGAGATGAAACGCCGATCGCTTTCTCTGCAAAGCTCGAGAAACCAGTAAGCTGGGAGCCGCCTCCGCAGAACATAAGTCCACCATCAAGTGCTTTCGCGTAAATGGCAAAATGTTTTAGGCTAAGAGCGAAAAGCTCCGCGACTCGCGGACGAATGAACTTTGAAAAATTTGAACTGCCGCCCTCCAGAGAGACCCCCACCTGCCTCTTGGTTAACTCTGCCTCGGCGGCCTCAACACCAAGACCGACGGCAAGGTCCTTGGTAATGTGGTGACTTCCAGCTCCGACAGAGAAAACTTGTTGCGCCGACCCACCGATAATCATCACGCCAGATGTAGTGCTGTGCCCGACGTCAATCAAAACAGCGTTTTCAATCCCAGGGCGCAGCGCGAAGACAGCCCGAAACAGTCCAAAAAAACCTGATCGGAATTCTGAGACTTCAAGACCAACAGAGTTCATACAGGAAATAATATCTGCCAGTAGGGTTTTCGGGTGAGTCGCCAGTAGAGCTTGAGCTCGGAGATGACGTCCTTGATGTCCAAACGATAAGGGGTCAATGCTCTTTTGATCAAGCCAAGCCTGAGTTAAAAGAACGTCAACAACTTCGTCAAGCTCGCTTGTACAGGAGTCAATAGCGGCGTCATGCAAGCTTTGATAGTCCGTAGACCTATAGTGTCCGCTACAACGGTGTTCTATAGTCCTTCGGGTGATGCGTGTGTGGAGCGTGGGCACAGAAACGATGACGCGCAGGCCATCCCCTGAGATATCAGCGGATTTCAAAAGCTGGCCGATCGACGCAGAAAAAGAGGATAGATCTGTTATTTTTCCTTTGGCTAAACCAAGACAAGGCGCCTCATAGGCCGACACTTCTAACTCGTCACTCTTCGTGACGAGCATGCGCAGCGTCCCGTGCCCGATGTCGATAAAGGCCAAGCGCTTGTCTTTTCTTGAAAGCCGGCCTGTCATAGCTTTTTTTCCTTTATAAAGGCTTTGCCTTCATAGTCGAGCTCGATGCGCGCGGCTACCGAGCCATCCTTCTTTAAGTTTTCAAGAATTCCTCGCAGTTTTTTTAACTTGTAATCGAATGGCTTGATTCCCAGAACGACCTCCGTTCCGTCGGAAAGCGTGATGGAGTATCCGCGAAATTTCTGAAAATTAATCTGGCGAAGCTCAATCATCGACTCATTTGATTTCTGCCAAACCTCCAAAGCGTCCGCAAGATGCCGGCGCTCATCGGTTGTTGTAAGAACGCGCATGGAATCATCGACAGTTGGATTTTGGCGTTGATCGAATACGCCAGTCACGATAACCGCTGGGCTCGCGCCAGATGGGTTTCCAGAGCTGTCTGCGCTGTCTCCAAAGACAGTGGCATCCAAGGATAAGTATCTGTTCTTTGCTCCTGTATTAACTAAAAGCACGGGGCGCCGAAGCTGGGCCGAGAGTATAACCGTGTCTGCAACCGGACGAATGACTCTTACGTGGTCAACCATTCCTAAGGATTCAACAAGCTTGGAGAGCTTTTTCAACTCACCAGCGGCACCAGTTTTTAAAGCTCTGCCAGCAACCTTGTATACTTCCTTTTTGACGTCTTCGGGCAGCGGTAACCCACCGTCAGAAACAACTTCAATTTTCCATTCGGTTGGCGAAAGGACGATCAGGGAGTTTACATAGGAAAGAACACCATTAATCTTGTCAAGCACCCTGATTGAAAGTGCGGCGATAACAACAAAAAACAGCACAGCGAGTAAAGACTTTGCTCCGAGCGACCACGAGAATGAAGTGTCGAGTAGGCCTTTTTTTCCAGCATTTTTAGAAATACGTTGTTTTTCGAGAACCGACCGTTTCTTTCCGCTCTTACGCTTTAGAAAACGAATCATATGGTTCCTCTCAAAAATTATTATCTAGAGATCCAGGGATAGAAGCCTCGCGACTTTCCATATATCGCCGGCCCCAATCGTAACTACGACGTCATTTTTTGGGTCTAACATTGATGTTATCAATTCGGCGCAGCCTTTAAAAGTCGACTCAGAAAAAGTTTCGGCCCCTGAAACTCTGGCAATGTCTGAGGCGATGCGGGAGGCCTCAAACCCCTTTATGGGCGCCTCGCCAGATGCGTAAACGGGCAGAACTACAACCACAATGTCTCTACCCTTGAAGGATGCAATAAATTCACCGTAGAGGCTTGAAATTCTAGAAAATCTATGTGGCTGAAAGCAGGCGATAATTCTGCGTCCTGGGAAGGCCTCTTCAAGACCCCTTATGCAACTTTGAATTTTCTGGGGATTATGGGCGTAATCATCAAATATAATTGCATTTGAGCTGCATGGATATCGTTGAAGCCTACGCTGGACACCTGGAAAGTTGCCGAGAGCGGTAGCAAGCATGGAAAGAGAGTGTCCGATAGTAAGTCCTACCCCAATAGCTGCCAACGCGTTGGACGTGTTGTGTTTGCCGGGCAGTGGCAATGTAAGTTCAGCGCGTTCTTCTTTAAAACTTATGGATGATCTGGCTGACAAGCCTGAGACAAGGTAGTTTTCGGCCCGCAAGTCAGCGTCGTTCGAAAGCCCATAGGATATTTTGAAGCCCCTGTAGTTAGCGGCCGCTACCGCGGTTGAGCCATGATCAGCAGAGAATACAATGCCTCCTCGAGTACTGGTCTGGCCTAAATATTTCTTAAAAGCTTCGTTAAGCCTATCAACCGTTTGGTAGTAGTCCATATGATCGGCATCAATATTGGTAACAACGGATACATGTGTTTCGTAGCGCAAAAAGGACCCGTCCGACTCATCGGCCTCAATGACTAACCAAGGACCAGAGCCGATGCGAACAGAATCTTCTCCTGAAGCAAATGGCGCTCCGATTATCCATGAGGGTTCATCGCCAATCTGCTTCAAAACATGCGCCACCATTGCAGATGTCGTTGATTTTCCATGGGTACCCGCCACCGAAATGGTCTGATAAAACCTACAAATAATTGCCAGTAACTCGCTTCGATGTAGGGTGCGTTTATCCGAATTTTTAGCTGCCATAAAAGCAGGATGACTAGGACCAATAGCGCTAGAATAAACGATCGTTTTTGCCAACAGCTGCCGCTCTTGATCCTCAGGTGTTCCTTCAATATGTAATGGAAAACTAGCCCCAATACCGTCAGCTTTGGAGTCACTTCCAGAAACTTGAATGCCGAGGCCCGCAACAAACTCGGCCAGAGGCCTCATGCCACTACCCGCAGCACCAATAAAATGAATTGGCGAAATAGATGCCAGTTCTACTTTAAGATCGTCGCTTTTGTTCGTCATGATCTTCGACCGTCAGTCGCCAAAGAAGAGCGGTCGCTACGAGACTCATCAGAAGACTGCTAGCTCCACTGCTGATAAATGGAAGTGGAATTCCCTTTGTAGGTAGCATTCCCATCGCGACGCACATGTTAATTGCCCCCTGAAACCCGATCATGGAGGTGAGTCCGAACGCAAGGTACATCCTAAACGGGTGGGCCTGCAAGAAGGCAATGCGAAAGCCAAGAAAGCAGTAGTACGCAAACGCAAGGCAAATGAATGTCACTCCGAGAAATCCAAGCTCCTCTGCCAGCACGGCCAAAATAAAGTCCGTGTGAGCTTCCGGAAGGAAGAAAAGCTTCTGCCGGCTTTCTCCTAGCCCGGACCCCATAAGCCCGCCATTTTGAAACGCCAAGTAGGACTGAATAATTTGAAATCCGCCGCCTTTGATTTGAGCCCAAGGATCCAAGAAACTTGTGAGCCGTGCTAGACGGTAAGGTGCAACTAAAATAGCAGCAACGACTGCGGCCAAAGCTGCAAAAAAAGCACCGATAATGAGGCGAAAGTCTAATCCTGCGACAAAAAGCATTCCAACCATGACGGTGCCCATCAGAACTGTAGAGCCGAAATCTGGCTGTTTCATCATGAATAGAGCAAACAGACCAAACACAAAAACATTCGGCAAAACGCCCGACTTGAATGAATTTATATTGAAACCTTTTCGCGAAAGATTTTTAGCCAAGAAAAAAACTAGGGCTAATTTGGCACATTCAGATGTTTGAAATCTAAAGCCGGCCAGTGAGATCCAACGGGCCGCACCGCCGCCGGTCTTATAAACGCCGGGCACAAAAATTAATGCTAACAAAATAAGTGAACCCACTAGCAAAGGAAGAGTCATGCGCTCTATGAATCGCATAGGCACCTTTGCGATCAAAGCTACTGACGCAAATCCAGCCAGCGCAACGGCTCCTTGCTTGCGAATGAAGAAGAACGCATCATTAAACTGCTGTTCGCCCTTCAGAGCGCTGGCCGCATAGACCATGATCAATCCAGACATAACGAGCAAAAGTGTGGTGGCAAATAGAAGTTGTCCAGCGCTTTGAAGTTTATTCACTTCGCAAGTGGTCGAGCTTGGTTTGGCTACACTAAGCATACTTGGCAACTCCTTCTGCCATTATACAGAATTCTCTACACATGTGCATGGTCTGCAACCATTTGTGTGAAGACAGCGCCGCGATGCTCGAAGTTTCTAAACTCGTCAAAACTCGCACAGCCAGGACTAAAGATGACGTCAAGATTATGATGTTTCGCCAGATTTAGTGCGCGCAAGACGGCCGGAGCCATTTTGTCGAATGATTCGACCGGAACCCCGCTTGGGGACTGATCAGCGATGATTCGACCGGAGTGTCCGAATGTAATCAAAGTGGCGATCCTATCCTTAACCTGGCTAAGGTCATCGTATGGCTCACCCTTTCCTTGGCCGCCCATCATAAGGATGACTGGGCGTTTTGCCATGCTCATGGCGGCCAAGGTGCTCTCTAGATTTGTCGATTTACTGTCGTTTATGATTGATCGCTGACCATCTTCAAAAACAACCTCGCATCGATATGGTAATCCCTTGTATTGACGCAAAATTGGCATGAGCTCTTGTGGTGAACTACCCATCACGTGGCTTGCTAGAATGACTGATGCGAAAGCATTAAACTGGTTGTGCTCTCCCTGGATTCCTAGGTGGTTAAATTGAAGTTGCCACCCACCAAACTCCAACTGTCCCCCGATGATCTCCGCAAATTCGCAACCGGATGGCGCATCGATGATGTGGTTATTTTTGCGGACAATAATTGTACGGCAGCTAGGCCAAAGCGAGCCTTCTCGGAGCGCAAATTCTGCAACATCTTGCGCCAACACCAGTACGGATGACGGCTCTAACCACTTCGTGAGCCGCCACTTGGCAGCGAAATAGCCGGACATGGTCTTGTGTCTCGTCAGGTGATCTGCCGAGAAGCTTGTGATCGCAGCCGCGCTTGTTGGCCAGACAGAGCTGCCATCTAGCTGGTAACTTGATAGTTCCACCACGCAGACGTGGCGGTCAGGCTTTCTCCAAATAGGAATCGATGATGGTGGTATGCCGATATTTCCGCAGGCATCAGCATCGATTCCTTTACTGCGCAAAATAAATTCAATCATAGAGACGGTAGTCGACTTGCCATTTGTTCCAGTGACTCCGATGATTGACCCGCGGTAGCGGTCAAGACCCAAGTCGATTTCAGAAATTATTTCCTTGTTGTTTTCAGCGGCCGCCACCAGTATCGGATGCTCTCTAGAAAACCCTGGACTGCTAACAACTAGATCCACATTAGACCACGGGATATCTTCAGCCGTGACAACTGAAGTTAAGTCTTTGAGATATTCAGGAATCTGAATTGGTTTGTCGTCGTAAAGATAAACCTTCTCCTTTGCCTGACTCAGCAATTTTGCCGCAGCAAAACCGGTGACCCCTGCTCCCACCACAAGCCAACTTTTTGCCTCCTCAAGAACGGTAAGTGCCTCTTTTTGATCGCTGAAAGGAAACGATTTTGAGCCGATGATCTGATATGGTTCATGCCCTTTTCCAGCGATCAAAATTGGTGTTTGTGCTGTGCCTCCAGTAATGGATTGTCTAATGGCAACCCGGCGGTCGATAATCGAGTCGACGTTAGACTTGTCCGCTATACCTGTCAGAATGTCCTCAATGATCGTCGCCGGATCCTCGGATCTTGGGTTGTCGCTAGTGATGGTGACCTTTGATGATAATCTTGCAGCGATGTCACCCATGATCGGGCGCTTGGTTTTGTCCCGGTCACCCCCGCATCCGAAAACGGTAATGATCGACTTCGGGGTAGAAGATAGGTTGGCAATACTTTTTTCAAGAGCGTCAGGCGTGTGGGCATAATCTACATAAACGGATGGGCGCCACGGTTTTTGCGACGTACGTACAAGCTCTAATCGCCCTGGAACTGGTTTTATTTGAGATAGGCCGATTCTTTGACTAATGATCGAAAGCTTTGAATTAAGTAATTGTGTGGCGAGTACCAAGCCAGCTGAGAAGTTTTCACAAAAGACATCTCCGACCATTGGTAATGTCAAAGTGTTTGACATGTCGTCAGCGCTCTCGACGGCTACGCGCGAAAAACCTTGTTTGAAATTCGAATCTGAGCGCACGCGAAAGTCCGCGCGTGTTGAATAGTGACCATAAGAAAGATAGCCGTGCGGCAACCGAGTCATTTCCATTTTGGCTGCGGGCCATTCGAGAACCTGTTGGTGTACTAAAGGGATGCCGCCGTCTTTGAGGTGCCTAGAAAAAAGTAAGAGTTTAGCGCTCAGGTACTCATCCATAGAGGAGTGAAAATCAAGGTGGTCCTGGCTAAAACTGGTAAAGGCGCAGGCATCGAACATGATTGGCCAAACCTTGCCTTGCGCCAAGCTATGACTGGATACTTCCATCACCACGTGCGTTAAGCCTTTTGTGACAAATGACGCAAGCATTGGATACAACACATCTGGGTCTGGTGTTGTGTGCGCACTTTCTATGTGCTCTTCTCCAGCAAAAAACCCAAGGGTTCCGATGCTTCCTGATTTTATCCCAAGTCCCGTGAAAATTTCTCGAAGCAACCATGTTGTGCTTGTTTTGCCATTTGTTCCTGTAATCCCAACCATAATGAGTTTATTGGCGGGGTGATCTGCGAAGAAAGATGCCAAAGTGGCCCATGCTCCGCGCGTAGATTTAACCTTTATAATGCTCGTATTAGCAAGCGGTGGAACGTCGACGGCCCTTTCAACGATCAAAAGGGAGGATTTTTCGGCGACGTCTTGAAGTAGGGCGTGGCCGTCGTTTTTCGCGCCTTTTATGGCGCAGAAAATATCATCCTTCGTAACACGTCGGGAGTCTGCGGCTACTCCCGAATAAAGCGGTCGCCCGCCCACTTTGGATAGAGTTTCTGGCTCAAGGCCGACACTATCAAGCTCACGAAAAATTTGATCAAAATCTGCGCGAAGGTTTTTCATTTGACTCGTTAGCTGGCGTTGGCTTTGCAGTGGAGACTTTCGCTGCCTGTGCCTGCGAGGTTATCTTAGTTGGCTTTTTATCGGGCGCTACATTTAAATATCTTAAACTTCTTTCCGCAATATCTGCGAATACGGGTGCCGCCCAGAGACCGCCATAAGCCGGCTTTACTCCTGGCTCATCGATGATGACGAAAATTGTCAGGTAAGGATCTGCAACAGGTGCAAATCCAGCAAAGCTGGCAATACGTTTGTCTGGTGAATAAGCTTTTAAGACTGGATCAACTTTTTCGGCGGTTCCGGTTTTTCCCCCAGTTGTGTAGTCATCAGTGGCAGCCTTCGAAGCGGTTCCTTTTTTGTCGGTGACGACACGCGCCAGGATGTCTCTCATTTGTCGAGCGTGATCAATTGATAGAACATGGGCACTTGCTTCGGGCGTTGCAGCGTATACGATTTCACCGCTTGGACTTGTGATGCGATCCACTAAGATTGGACGCATTAGATTGCCCCCATTGGCTAATGCGCCGTATGCCATGGCAATTTCGATTCCAGTGGTTGTAAATCCCTGTCCAAATGCCACATTTGCAAATCTAATCGGCTTCCAGGACCCTGGCTTTGCAATGCTTCCTCGCATGGTAGGAGGGAAAAACTCAGAAATTGAGATGCCACCGGCGAAACCAAATTTTTGTAAAATGTCGTAGAGACCTTGCTTGCCAAGCCGCTCTGCGATTTTAAAAGTACATATATTGCTCGACCTGACGAGCGTTTCGACGGTAGACAGCATCGGTGCCGGGTGGTCGTCCCGGAAAACAACGCCGCCCGCTCGATATACACCATTTTCGCAATTATGAAGTTCATGGGGGGATGTTTTTTTCATCTCCAGGGCTCCGGCTACGACAAATGGCTTAATGATCGATCCGGGTTCAAAGAGATCTAGGAGCGCATAATTTCTGGTGTGTTCCGTTTTAGCTTTACTAATCTGATTGGGATCAAATGTCGGATAGTTTGCTAGAGCAAGGATTTTTCCGGTGTGAGGATCGGTTACAACCGCAAATCCGCTTTTAGCTCGTGCAGCAATTACGCCAGAGGTTAAAGCCTCTTCAGTGATTTCCTGGATGGCGTGATCAATGCTGAGTTGAATCGTATGACCGGGAAGATCCGGTGCAGCCATATCACTCGAATATAGAATAGTTCTTCCTCTGGCGTCCTTTGAAGGACTGACAGCGGAGGTTTTACCGGCTAGGAGTTGCTGGAATTGGCGCTCAATCCCAAGCAAACCCTGATTTTCACTGCCGACAGCTCCGAGTAGATGGGCGGCCGTTGACTGCAGAGGGTAGAGGCGGGTGGCCTCATTGACAAGATAGAGCCCCTTCAGCTCCAGCCCTTCTACCTTTTGCGCCACGGCAGGGTCGATTTTTCGTTTAAGCCATGCAAAATACGCGTCCTTGGAAGCGACGTCTTTTATTTTTTCGCGAGGTAGATCAAGAAGTAGTGCCAGTTGTTTCATTTGTTGGGCATTTGGCCTGAACACGCGCGGGTTTATGGCGACGGATGGTTTTTTTACACTTATGGCCAGGGGGTGGCTGTTGCGATCTAGAACCGGGCCTCGGTAAGGGGCTAGCTCTAGATGTTGCTCATATTGACGGGCCGCTATGCGTCGAAGCGCTTCCGCGGATGGGGGAAATAACTGAATAATTGCAGCGCGCCCAATCAAAACACCGAAGATACCAAGTAAAATTAACGCAAGAAAAGATGCCCTCGTTATATCAAACCCTCCCGGGGACTCTTTTGTCTCAAAGGATTTTTTGAGGAGTTTTTGCAGTTTTGCCAAACTGTACCTAGACCCATTTGCAGTCACTGCCGTGTCGCTCCGGATTCACTGTTACTCGTCTTTGCTGGCTTTATTGCTGATTGAGCTAAATCCTCAAGTTTTTTCTTTGTGGTCAGACGCGCTAGTTCACCGCGTAGCTCGCTTCGCTCTTCAAGGAGTTTGCCCTCGCGGGTCTTTAGTTGACCCAGGTCGTAGGCGACTCCCGTTGTAACACTGCGAAAGTGTACGCGGGCGAATGCCGACATAGAAAGAACAAAGGTCCAAAGAATTGCTAAGCGAATAGTTAAGGTTCGCATAGACCCCCCAGAAAAATGTGCCAATCAATGTAATTTTTAAATCTCTCAAAACCATTATACGCATTTATTACTGGAAACGGATAGCCCTTAACTTTGCGCTTCGTGCACGAGGGTTGTCCCGAATCTCTTGTTCGTTGGGAGCAACTGGAAAAGGTTTAAGGATTGTTCCTTGGCTGGCACTCATTTGGCTGACTTGCGCATCCGTCAGGGGAAGATCTCGCGGTATCGACTGTCGTTTGGTTTTTCCGCTCATTTCTAACATGGACTCCTTAACCAGCCGATCTTCAAGGGAATGAAAAGTGATAATTGCGAGAATTCCACCGGGGGCCAAAATCTTGGGCGCGTCTTTCAGTAGTTGTTTGAGTTGTCCGAGCTCGTCGTTGACATGGATTCGGAGGGCTTGGAATGTTCGTGTTGCAGGATGCTTTCGACTAGCCTCCTTCCAAATAACTTTCGACGAAATGAGGTCCGCCAATTGTTTTGTCGTTGTAAGGGGAGACTTTGTTCGTATCTCGCAAATGAGCCGAGCGATGAAACGAGATTTGGGTTCTTCACCATATTTCCAAATGACATCCGCAATATCTTTTTCGTCGGCATGACGAAGAAATTCGGCTGCAGTGATTCCACTTGTCTGATCCATGCGCATGTCGAGGGGGCCATCGTGCATAAAGGAAAACCCACGAGAATCCTCATCCAAGTGGTGACTGGACACTCCAATATCGGCAAGTACACCAGAAACGGCTCCGACTAAATTAAGTTTTTCGGCATGTTTAAGGATGTCACCAAATGTTGCGTGAACAATTTCAAGTGTCCCTGACGCCAGGGAGCTCGACAATTTTGCTTTTGCGTTATCGATCGCCTTGAGGTCTCTGTCAAAAGCTACCACCCGACCGGTAGGGCCAACTTTTTCTAGCATAAGAGACGTGTGACCACCGCCACCAAGCGTGCAGTCAATGAGTGTAGAGCCAAGCATCGGACTCAAGATATCCACCGACTCATGGAATAGAACAGATGTGTGTTGATAAGTTTTTTGTTCTGAATGGTTTGCCAAAATCAATATGCCTGAATTGAAATCTGTTTAATGAGGACAAGCTCCCTGTGATTTTCAAAAAAAATCATAGCTGATAAAAAAATTTTTTTAGATGTTTTTCCGTTTGGCTGTAAAAAAAATGCCTAGTAGAGACCCAATTTGTGGTTAATCAGACCCATCACCAGGCTCTGGATCCCTTGGCTTCGAATGGTTTTAAGGTGATTAGACGTGAACAGGGTCGTTAGTTTAATTTTGTGGCCACACAGAACGTGAAAGCCTTGCCCATTGCTGCTGACTTGGCTCTATTTCAAAATTAAAGCAGGAAAGAAATTTGCCGACGTCCATACTGTGGATTTGTTTTCAAAAACTTTTTATGGAGGTAAACGATGAGGTTTAATTGGAGACGTCGCTTAGTGCTGACGGCCTTCGCCACCGCTTCGTTGCTGTCTTTTGCTGGATGTTCAAGCCAGCAAGAACAGCAAGGCATGGACGAAGAAGTCAGTGCTCAGGGACAAGAACAAGGTGAGGGCCAGGAGGACAGCCAAACGGCTGAGGCTCAAGGTCAACAGCAAGAGGAGGCCACCCAAGGTGGCGGTGACGAAGTTGCCGCGAGCGAAGAAGGTGGTGCTGAAGGAAACAATGCTGGCGAAACCGCAAATGTCGGCAATGGTTCAAACGTTACAACTAATGAAGCGGTCGCGGGAGCAGAGACGACTCCAAACGGTGATGTAGCCGGTATCATTTCAGAAATGAGTAATACTCCTTCTGAAGGTCAAGCCGCCCCTGAGGCAGCCCCAGCCGAATCCGCACCAGCGATTGCGGAAGCGGCCCCAGCACCAGCTGAGGTAGCACCCGCACCAGCCACTGCTGAGGCAGCCCCAGCTCCAGCAGCTTCAGCATCTGGTATGCCGCAAAACGGCTCCAAGATGGCTTATGTTGTGGAGGCGGGAGACACACTAGGTAAGATTGCTCAGAAGATTTACGGCGATCAAAAGCGCTGGAGGGATATCGCAAGCCTTAGCGGCCTCGATAACCCGAACCAAATCTATCCAGGCGATCTGATTTACTACACCCTTGAAGATGCAAGCATGAACTTTGCTCAGACTTATGAAAACATTCGTCGAGCCAAAGAAACTGTTCGCGAAGGCGACACGCTAGCTGCCATCTCCAAGAGAGTTTATGGTAAATCCAATCTCTGGAAACACATCTGGCGTCAAAATGACAATATCGACAATCCAGATGTATTGCAGGCGGGTATGACCGTCTATTACGTAGAAGCAGGTTCAATCAAGACAGCTTTCAACACTCTGAAAAATTTAAATGTTAACAAGGTAGTAGCGAAAAAAGTCAATAAAACTATCAACCTGATGACTCAGGCGTTCTTTACACCGGTTCCAGCAGTCTAATAACTTACAACTACGCGCGACAACGCTAAAACTGTCACCAGGGCTCAAGAGAAAAGACGGGAAGACAACCAGAGCGCCTTAAGTTAATGAACCAACCGATACTTAAGAGCCACTCGTCAAAAGACCTGGAAAGAAGATGATTGAGACGATTCGAGCATTTGGTGTTTTAGTAGAGCTTAAAGGTTTAGCCATTGTTTCAACGAGCCGCAGAAAAAGGCGCCACCCGGGCAAAGGCTCGCAGAAAAAAAGCAGAAGCTTAAACCTCACCGAAACACCCAACGCTCTTTCATTCAGATAAGTACCTGTGTTTAGTCCATGTTTTTGAATAGTCATCACTATTGTTCACCTGCCTAATCAGGCTAAGTGTTAAGAATGACCGACATCTTGTGAGCAAGTGCCTAGTCAATAAATTTGAATAGGCAGGTTAGAGTCTAGTCACTTCGAGTGAATGTTCCACTGGCTCTCTAAAATTTAATTTTAAAATTTGGCCCCAGAAGGGATCTGTCGACGACCTCGCCCGCGGCGACGGCTGCATTCGGCAAAATGACGCTTTGAGATATGCGCGCCCCCCGACCAACAATGGCCGATCTGCTTACGACCGAGATTTGATCAACTTGAAATTCATGACCTATCGATGAATCCTGTAATGAGGCGAGCGTTCCAAAGAGCGACTTTCTTCTGGCCTCACCGAGATGGGCTATGTCTAAATTTGTTTGCCACAGTGCCAAGGGCGTACCGACGTCAGCCCAAATATCCTCATGGAACGTCACACTGATTTGATGACCATCAGTCAGAGCCTTTTGAAATGCGACAATTACATCAAAAAACTCAGGTTTTTTGGGCAAATAGGATCTCAATTCTGGGCCTGCAACGTAAGCACAGGCAAAGCCGCACTCGCGAAGATCATCAACCTTGAGTGATGGCGGAAGGTCTTTCTTTTCGCAGATGGCTTTAACAAATCCAGCGGAGTTCACCCACACCGAGCGCCCTTGGGCGGGCGGAGTCCTTGTGACAGCCATCGTCACAATGCCCTTTGACTTTCGGTGAGCGGATATCAACTGCTCAAAGCTTATATTGCTAAGAATGTCGCCATTGTAAACGAGTAGGAGGCTATCCCCCCACCAATCTGCGACCTGAGATAAAGCACCGCCGGTCCCCAAAATGTGAGGCGTTTCATGGGAAACATGGAGGCTTGAGACTCCGAGTTGGTGGTGGCGGGCCTGAACGTGATCCCCCATCTTGTTGGCAAGGTGGTGAGTATTAATGGCAACGTCAGTTACGCCGGCTTCAACACAGCGATTGATAGCAAGATCGACAAGCGGCACATCTAAAATCGTCGCCAATGGCTTTGGAAGGACTTCCGTTAAAGGCTTCAGCCTTGTTCCATGGCCCGCACAAAGAACCAGGGCTTTCAATGGTTTACTATCATTATAGCTCAAGCGGCGCCCTTCTAGGACTGACGCGGTGACGAGGATGCCCTCGCCAACTCGAGTTTATTGCTAGCGCCGTACCCGAGAGAGGTCCGATCTGGTAAAGTCTTGGCCAGAATCTGGAGAAGCTTACCACTAAGAAATGGCCATCGAGCATCTTGAACTCCAGCATCAAGGAGGGTCTGCAGGGCTGGGGCAACATTTTTGATGTAGTCACCCTTGTTTTTATCGATGGTCAGGTAGCCAAAGCTTCCGATAGCCTTTAGTTGCCGCTGAAGCAACATGGGCTTCCATTCTTGCCGAGCCCGCTCCGCCACTGCGTCACTGACCGAAGACTTTATGAGATCAAGACCCTCGTTTAAAAGTTTGATCCGCGTGTCCGGACTCAGAGGTACGTAACTGTCGAAGACGAGGCTGACCAGGTCGTACGAGGGTGGGCCTAGGCGCGCATCCTGAAAATCGATAACCGCAACTTGCTGCTCGTGGATCATAATGTTGCGGCTGTGGAAGTCTCTGTGAACGAAGTACTTTGATGATTCGGACAAATAACTTGATATCGCCTTAACATCATTAGAGAAATCTTGAGCCTCTTGCGGCGACAAAGAGTAATGGGCTATGGGGCCAAGATATTTACTGACAAAAAAATTGAGCTCCCACTCAAAACGCTCGCGGTCAAATGAGCGCGTCGTCCAGATGTCGCCAGGGTTTGCCGAAATCGAAATAAAGCGAGCGACGGTTCTGAGGGAATCAAAATAAAGAGGTAAGCTACTGTTAACAATGCCCTTTTTTGCGAGTTCAAGAACCACGGTCTCTAGCATCAGGTCGCCATAGTCATCTATTATAAGAGCGGCATGATCAGCCAAAATCGCGGCACTTGCCGGGGCCGAAATTCCATTTAATTTCAATATGTTAGATACAGCAACCCAGTCGTATCGCCCTTTCTTCAAGTTTTCCGCATCGTTACCTGAAAGCTGCATGAGCACAAAACTTCGAGCGAGCTCTGGAGAGCGAACGCGAAAATAACAACGGTCAGACCCGTCACCCGCGAGCCATTCAATAGTTAAATGGTCAACACCGAGGGCGTCGGCCACGGCTTGAGGGGGCGGGGGGGATAATCGTCCAGGAACTTGAGACATCACGATCACCTGTCGAATTATGTTTTAAACCACAACAAATTGTACGACCGGTCCCACCTCAATCGCAAGCCGTCCCTCAGGGGCCTCAAACAATTCTCCGTCCAGGGTGTAGAGTTGACGCCCGGATGTTGTTGCCAAAATGACGGACGATGCTAGGCGTGTGACCTTGCCGAGGAAGGTCCCGGGCCGGTTTCGAAGACATGATAACGGGAGCCGCCAGGGAAGTGAGCCGGAGGTCATCTGAAGTGAAAACATTTGAAATTTTGATAAGTTATTTCTAGCGGCGGGAAAAAGTTTAAACCCAAGGGGCATCCTTTCAACGGTGCTAGCCATGATCGCAAGGCTCATGGTCTCGTCCATGGAGGCGTGGCCATCGACAGACATGCGATAGAACTCATCGTGAACAATTTGCTGATAGCGGCTTTTGGAAAAAAGCCAATTAAAATAGATTTTTAAAATCAAAAAGATGGAGCCTGCCGGGCCTGTCTTGTTTTTATAGAACTCTGCTAAGTAACGGGCCACAAAGCCATTTCCAAACAAGAAACCATACTGCCCACCAACCGATAGGGTGGCATAGGTTTGAATCACCCTCGGGCGCAGGCCGCTTTGGCATTCGAGCATGCGCACCAGTATCTCCTCCGGGCTTCCAAAGATGCCTAGATTATCCGCAAGCATGTTGATGGTACCTCCGCGAAGGATCAAAATCTTGGGAAGTGGAGAGTCACCATATGTGCGAATAAACGCAGTCAATGTGCGAGAGATGGTGCCATCACCGCCATTGATAGCCAGGATGTCGATGTCTTGAGTTTTAAATAGCTCCGCCACGCGCCCAATGTCGTCAACGGAGTTTGTAATTTCTAGATTGCCAAACTGGCCGACGATGTAGCCCAAAAGGCGGCCGCGTGCAGGGCTCTTTTTATTCAGCTTTGAAAACGGGTTTGTGATGATTCCAATGCCGGGCATCTCGCAGAATCTCCCACTTCCTGATAGAAAGAACATGTAATATAGGTCTGTTTGCTCAAATAACCAAACGAGAATGTTGATTTAAGCCGTGGTTGAACGTAAGGGCGATAATAAATCTTTAGTTATGAAGACCGAGCAGTTACCGGCTCGGCCAACCCCTTTACAGTCCTATATGCGGGAAATTAATCGCTATCCCTTATTGTCCCCTCAGGAAGAATATGAACTTGCCGTGGCTCACTTTGAACATCAAAGCAAAGAGGCGGCTCAGCGGCTGATAACGTCCAATCTTAGGCTAGTAGTTAAAATCGCCAATGATTTTCGAACGGCATCAGCTGCCGCCCTGGATCTTATCCAGGAAGGAAACTATGGGCTGATGCAAGCGGTCAAGAGGTTTAACCCCTATAAGGGCGTTAAACTCTCGTCCTACGCGGCGTGGTGGATCAGAGCTTATATTTTAAAATACCTGATGGACACTCGTGGACCGGTTCGCATTGGTACAACTGCCGCGCAAAGAAAACTTTTTTATAATCTGAGAAAAGAAACTGAAAAACTTCTGCGCGAATACGACACGGTCGATCCAAAACTTTTGGCAGAAAACTTGGGCGTGAAGGAAAAAGACGTTGTCGCCATGCAGCAGCGATTAAATGCTCGTGACGTCAGTTTTGATGCCCCCATTGCTGATGGAAGTGATCGTACTCACGCTGATGTGATCGACGTCGAAAGTACAGGAAAGGCGGCCGATGACGTTCTTGCAGACTCGGAGCTTCTGGAGATTTTTGAAGAGCATCTAATCGAGTTTCGCGCCACGCTTAAGGGGCGAGATCTCGACGTGTTCAATGATCGGTTGATGGCAGAAAAACCTCTGACACTGCAAGAGATTGGCGACCGGTATGGAATTACCAGAGAGCGTGCCCGTCAGATTGAGGCAAGAATTCTCAAAAATCTTAAAGAATTTGTTCGCAAAAAAGGAACATTGTCCGAGTTGATGGACGAGGAATCTATGACCACCATCGACGCTTGATCAAATTCTCGCGTTCGGTTTGAGATTTGCTCGAAGGTTCTTCAAAGCGGACACCGTTTTCTTCTGGCGATCTGCAGTTTCTTCAGAGGCAGTCCTCGCGGACTGGTTTGACTGAAACACTTCGGAGGGAAGTTCAGATAAAAACCGACTGGGCAGGCGTAACGATTTCATAGTCCCAACACCGCGCTCGGCAGCCCATGTAAGTGTGAGTCTCAATTTTGCCCTGGTCAAAGCTACGTAAAATAGCCTTCGCTCTTCCATCACGCCGTGGGAGTTTGAAGACGAGTTTTTGTGCGGAAAAAGATCTTCTTCCAAGCCACAAACCAAGACCGCCGGAAATTCCAGGCCTTTGGAGGCGTGGATTGTCATGAGTGAGACCCGATTAGGACGACCGTTTTCATCGCGGTCACTGATATCACGATCATTTAGAGTCAGTCGATCAAGAAGGTCATGAATATTGGCCGTGCCGGTTTCGTTCAAAACGTCTTTGGCTGCGCTATGAAGCCACTTCGGCAGGCTTTTAAGTGCATCAATTTTACGTTCTTGGCTGGCCGGGTCTTTTGTGTGCGCTCGGATGTCTTGAGCCAAAGAAAATCTTTTTATGATCTCGTGACCAAGGGACTCTATGTCCTCAGGAGTTGTTAGGTTTCGAGAGGCGAGCTCCTCCATATCAGAAACAAATTGCTGAAGACTTTGTTGGGACTTCCCGGTTAAGCCCAACTTGTCACCAGAGGTTCGTGCAACTGACCATGGTGACTCGTTTGCTTTATTGGAATGCTCCTCAATTTTTTCTAGTGACCTTATGCCAATGCCACGATTAGGAGTGTTGATAATTCTGTAGAACGCGATACGGTCATGAGGCCTTGCCAGTACGCGAACGTAGGCTAAAAAATCTTTAACCTCTTTTCTTTCAAAAAAACTTCCGCCACCAAATGTTTCGTAGGGAATGTTTACTTCCCTTAATGCTAGTTCAATGCCGCGCGCTTGATTGTTAGCACGATACAACACCGCGATGTCTGCTGGTCTAAACCCTTCGCCAATAAATGACATACATTTGTCGGCAATAAATCTCGCCTCTTCCTCATCAGAGGCTAAAGTTTGAACTTGGATCGGCCATGATCCATCATTGGCGCTCCAAAGGGTTTTATCTTTTCGTTTCGTATTATTTTTTATAACGGCATTGGCAGCATCAAGAATCACATTAGTACACCGATAATTCTGCTCGAGCTTGATGAGGCGCGTTCCTGGAAACATGGTCTCAAACTTTTCGAGAGTCTCATACAAAGCTCCGCGCCAGCTGTAAATAGATTGGTCATCATCACCGACGACACAAACATTTTTGTGCCGGCTGCCGAGAAGCTCCAAAATTTTCAGCTGGGCCGCGTTTGTGTCCTGGAATTCATCGACCATAAAATAACGATAGCGATTTTCTAGTTGTCCTCTGACTTCTGGAAACTGTTCAAGAATCTGGACGGCTTTGAAAATACAGTCATCAAAATCGATCATGCGATTTAGTTTTAGTTGTCTTTCGTATAGTTCGTAGGCTTTGACCATCAGCTCGGCTTCGACACCAATGGCGATGTGCAGGGCCCTCTTTGAAAAGTCTTCTGGAGTAAGTAGCGCGTTCTTCGCGCGGCTGATCTCTGCATGCAGTGCTTCGACGTTGACGGCGGCAAGAGCGAGCTCTTCTTGAAGGGCGCGCCGAAGTAAATCAAGCTGGTCGCCGGTTCCTGCCAAAGAAAATTTCTTAGGAATTCCGATGCGGTCACCAAACTCACGAAGAATATTAAGACAAAAACTATGAAACGTCCCAAGCCTTACCTTGGAAGCAGTTTTTTCACCGACCAGCTGCCGAAGGCGCTCGGCCATCTCGCGAGCTGCCTTGTTGGTAAACGTCATGGCGGCGATCGCCTCCGGTGCAATGCCCATGGAGATCATGTAGGCCATACGCATGGTTATAGCTTTAGTCTTGCCTGTGCCAGCCCCCGCAAGCACCAGGACTGGGCCGTCGATAGTCTCGACAGCGGTCCTTTGCTCGGGATTTAACGTGCCTAAATCAATCATGAAATTAATAAAACCGCCGCAATGATTGCTCATCAAATTAAGATCTGCCGCCTGCCTTCGTGAAGACATGTTGGCCTGGACGGAAAATCTTATGTTTAAGGCTTTTTATGCCACATTAGGATTGATCTTGCACCCGCTCATCAGTAGTTTTGAGCCCGGTCTAAAAATACTTAGTCACCCTTGGGAGTAACATTTCAGCCATGTCCAGATTAGCTACTTTTTTCGCAATGATTCTAATGAGCACAGCGGCCGCCGCCCAAGCCCAGGGTCAACCGGGGCCTTCAACTTTAGAGATGCTGGTTATGCCATTGGGATTTTTATTGATAATGTACTTTTTTATGATTCGACCACAGCAACGCCGGGCTAAGGATCATCAGGCTTTTTTGGCAAGTCTTAAGGCTGGCGACGAAGTGATTACCTCGGGCGGAATCATTGGTCGTGTGAAATCGGTCGCCGACAGCTTTGTCAGCGTTGAAGTTGCGGGCGACACTGTCATTAAAGTTTTGAAAAGTGCCATCGAATCACAGAGCCCGAAGGCTGCAGGCATTAAGTCCGAGTAAAAGTCTTAATTCATCGGCGCGTCAGGTGAACCTTACCGTCAATCTTGCTAGAATGTTGAAAGACGTTCGCGGCACGGCTTTTTATTTTAAAGTTTTTTGACCAAAAGCGCAGCGTGGAAGTAAGGGGGGTGACTCATGGTTCAATATCGACCAAGACGAGCGATATGTTTTATTTTTTTCCTCACAGCTTTTGGCGCAAAGTTTGCCATGGCAGCTAGCATGAAAGTTCCCGAAGAGTATGAGTCAACGGGCGGCCATTCGCTTGCCTTTGGTGGAACTGTGGCGACGGGATTAGGCGGGGTCTCCGCTGTGCGCGCAAATCCGGCAGTACTTGGCATGGACCGTGAGTACTCTGTAAACGCCTCATATCATTGGCCGGTAGCTGGTCGGGACTTCTATCAGCTCGGTGTAGTCGATGGGAAGACAAGCTCCATAGCCGCCGGTGTGCTTTATACAAGTGCCATGGATCAATACCAAGGTTTAGTCGATACCAAGGCAACAAGTGCAGGGAGTGAGGAGACCTCTCTTTCGATGGACTCACCTGTGGTGCGCAGGGGAAGTCTTGCGTTTGCTGTGCCCGTGGGAAAAGCATTTCTTGGCGCGTCAGGAAGTTATGTGGAGGCACGCCCACCAGAAGACAGTCTTTTGTCTGACGATTCAAAGCCAGTGAAGAGTTTTACGCTTGGCCTTGGTCTGGCTGCTCAGGTATCTAGCGCAATGCGAGTTGGGATTTCGGCCGAAAATTTGGCCAACAAAAAAATTCAATTCGCTGCCCCGACCTTTTACCGAGCAGGCGCTAGTTTTTTTCTCGGAGACATTGCCACGTTGAATCTAGATTATCGCCGTCGCGAGTCTGTTAGTGTCTACGAAGGTGCAACACCAGGTTTATCTATGGCTAGCACTGCAGAAAACTCGCAGAGTGTCCCAGAAAATTTATTAGTCGGTAGCGCTGTGGTTAAAGTCTACGATTTGCTTCGTCTGATTGCTTCTGTTGGGCAAGAAGTTACGGGAAAAGAATCGGCAACAAGAGTCGCCGGTGGCGTGTCCTTAATAAACCAGCAATTTAATTTCAGCTATCAAGCGATGAGACCGAATACAAGTGTTGAATCGGTTCATCACGCTGTAGCATTGGGCCTTGAAATCGCTATGTAATGATCTGGCGATATTTTTGAGAAAGTCTAATTATGCGCGATCGTTTTGCTAATGGCCTCGAATATGTAGTCTGCCCACGAGCGGGGGCCAATGTTGTCTCGATTCAGTGCATTGTTTGGGCAGGATCTCTCGATGAGCGCGCTAACGAGAGAGGGGTTGCCCATTTTCTTGAACACATGCTTTTTAAGGGAACGCAGAGAAGAGGGGTTGGACAGATCGCCTCGCTCGTCGAGGGTGCTGGTGGAGACATTAATGCCTACACCACCTTTGATAAGACCGTTTTTTATCTGACCATGCCTTCCTCTCAGGCAGAGCTTGGATTTGATATTTTATCGGACGCGATTTTTCACAGCTCGTTTGACGAGGTTGAATTCGCGCGAGAGCGAGATGTAATTCTTGAGGAGATAAAGCGCGGCAATGATGATCCAGGCGCACAGATGGGGCGAAAGATTTTTTCGACTCTCTATGCAGGCACAGAGGCAGGTCGACCTGTTATTGGTTTTTCTGACGAGGTTAAAAACTTTTCTCGTGACACACTCGTTGGGTTTTGGCGACGGTGGTATCGTCCGGAAAACATGTCGCTTGTTGTTGTTGGCAATCTTCCAGAGGATGACGCTCTAAAATATGCAAAAAAATATTTTGGTCAGAACGTATCTGCAGATTTGCCAGAAATAAGTTGCGGGCCTGCTCGGCACCGCAGTCTTTCCCGCGCAAAGAGTGGTGACGTGCGAGCTATTGTCATAACCGGTGACTTTGAGCAAACACGTTTGGACGTGGCTCTGGGTGCTCCGCCGATGGACTCACCAGACTGTCCGCTAATTGATTTAGCCGCATATGTCCTTGGTGGAAGTGATGTGTCAAGGCTCCAGCGTCGACTCAAAGAGAAAGAGGGAATCGTCAACGCGATTGGTGCCTCGGCCTATACACCGGTGTTTGAGGGCGTATTTGAAGTAAGTGCTGCGTTGGAGCCTTCTAATTTTGAGGCGGCAACATTCGCAATAGCTCGGGAGTTGTCCCTACTAACAAGTTCAGAGCCACCAACTCAGCAGGAAGTCGATCGAGCGAGAGCGGCTTCTAGGATTGGAAAAATTCACAGAGAAGAAACGGTTGATGGCGTGGCCAGAGCCTTAGTATCCGGTCTTGCTACCACTATGAAAGACAAGTTTGAGGATGTGTATGATCGTTTGTTGAACGAAAGTCCGCTGGATGAGTTGCCTCCAGCTATGCGCAGAGACTGGAACTTCAACGATGCATTGATTGTTGTTCTTTGCGACAAAGCCCATGCTCCGAGCGAGCAGAGGCTGGTGGAAAAATTCAGAGCAGGTGTTGCTGAGGGGCAAAAAAAAGCAGTGACTAAGCCAAAGATGGCGTCAGCCAATTCTGCCGTCTCAGTTCATCGATTTACGATTGGCTCTGACGTTCCTGTTATTTACCGTCATATTGATGGTGCAAAAATGTTTAGTGTGTCCGCATCGACTGAGGGAGGCCTTCGTGGTGAGGACATGGCGAGTGCCGGAATTTTCCATGCTTTGGCAACGCTATTGGGTCTTGCAACAAAGACAAAGCCATTTGAAATTTTTTCTGGGCGTATCGAAGATCTTGGATCTGTCTTGGGCGGCTTTAGTGGCAAAGACAGCGTAGGCTTTGAGATGCATTGCACTGAAGATCAAGTGGAGGAGATGGTCGAGTGTCTTGCACATGCGATTCTTGAGCCGTCGTTTCCTGAAGAGCAGTGGGACGCCTATCGAAGGGAAACATTGGAATCTTTGAAACTGCAGCAAGACAGCGCGTCCTGGATATGTATGCGTAGATTGCATCAGGAGGTGTTTGGAAAACATCCCTATGCACTCCCTGTGACCGGTATTGAGCGCACCGTTAAGGACTTTACGGCTGCCAAGTTAGAGACCTTTTTTGAATCGTGGCGCGACCGAGGACCGTGGGTGATAGCCATCGCAGGTGGTGTCCCGGTTGATCGCGTCCAAAGGGTCATGACAAAATCATTCGCTGGATTTTCACCAAAAAAATCCCGTCGGGATTTTGCCGCTACGCTTACAGAAGATCTCTCTGTGCTGGGCGTGCCCTTAAAGCCCAGGCGAAACCAAGAGCAGGCGCACCTTGCTCTGGCCGGTAGCGGCCCTAAGTGGGGAGACCCTTACCGGGCAGCGATTGACGTGTTGACCAATATTATGGGTGGACACGGTGGTCGGCTTTTCAGCTCCCTCAGGGAAAAGGAGAGTTTAGCCTACTCCGTCTCCCCGCTGCATTCACAGGGAGTGCTTGGCGGTATGATTGGGGCCTACATTGCCACCAGTCACGACAAGACAGAGCAGGCCCTTGATGGCTTGAAGCGGGAGCTGCGCAAAATTTCAACAGAAGGCCCTACAGAGGAAGAGATTACCAGGGCAAAGGCCTATATTTTAGGTAGCCATGAGATTGGCTTGCAGCGGACGAGCTCCCAGTCAATGACTATGGCGCTCATGGAACTTTACGGTCAGGGTTGGGATGACTTTATGAAATATCCCCAGTCCGTTCAGAGTGTGGACGCCGCCACTATTAGGCAGGCCGCTGCAAAATATTTTAACCCGGAAAAAATGCGGAAAGTCCTTGTAGGATAAAGATTTAGGCCCGTTCAAAGCTGTGCTAAACTACAGCCCTGTTATCTTTCTTTTCAGGAGAGGGTCATGAAACTTTGTGACAGGCTTTTCAACTCATCCGTCGGCGCGAAGATGCTTATGGCAGTCACCGGACTCATGCTAACGGGTTTCGTTCTTGCGCACCTTTCCGGCAATTTGCTTATTTTTGCCGGGGCTGAAAAATTTAATGCCTATGCCGCAGGGTTGAAGTCATTGGGCGCTCTGTTGTGGGTCGCTCGTCTTGGTCTTTTAGGCGCATTTGTGTTGCATGTTTATCTAGCGGTTAAACTAACCGCTGAAAACAGATCAGCACGCCCTGTTAAGTACGCGCACGAGGCGACAATACAAGCCTCGTTTGCGTCCAGATATATGATTCATACGGGCTTAATGATGGCAGCGTTTATCGCATTTCATTTGGCTCATTACACATTTCGCTGGACGGATCCTAGTTTTGCATCTCTTCCCGAAGGAGATATTTATGCGATGGTTATCGCTGGATTTTCATCACCAGCGGTGAGTGGATTTTATGTCCTGGCAATGTTGGCGTTGTCGTTTCACTTGTGCCACGGCGTCAGCAGTGTGTTTCAAACATTGGGCCTTTATCATGGAAATTTAAACCCCATGACAGAAAAATTAGGACCCATCGTAGCGACCATTGTCTTTGTTGGTTTTTCAAGCATTCCGCTGGCGGTACTAGCTGGCTTAGTGAAATAAGGGGGGCCTCTCATGAATTTAGATTCGAAAATCCCGTCAGGGCCGCTAGAAGGAAAATGGGAAAAACACAAGTTTGACATGAAGCTCGTCAATCCGGCGAACCGTAGAAAATATGATGTCATTGTCGTTGGTAGTGGGCTGGCCGGTTCGTCAGCGGCGGCAACGCTTGGTGGTTTAGGTTATAACGTCAAATGCTTCTGCTTCCAGGATAGTCCAAGGCGCGCTCATTCGATTGCGGCTCAGGGTGGAATCAATGCGGCTAAAAATTATCAAGGTGACGGCGACTCTGTACGACGACTTTTTTACGACACAATCAAAGGTGGAGACTTCAGGGCGCGTGAAGCAAATGTTCACAGGCTTGCTGAGGTCAGTCGCAATATCATCGATCAGTGTGTTGCGCAAGGCGTACCATTTGCTCGCGACTACGGTGGTTTGCTTGATAATCGCTCCTTCGGTGGAGCACAGGTGAGTCGAACATTTTATGCGCGCGGCCAAACTGGACAACAGCTGCTTCTCGGGGCCTATTCGGCTCTAAACCGTGAAATAAATCGTGGCTCAGTTAAAATGTATCCCAGAACAGAGATGCTTGAGCTGGTCATGGTAGATGGTAAGGCCCGCGGGATCGTCGTAAGAAATCTGGTAACAGGAGAGATTTCATCTCATGCAGCGCATGCCGTTATTCTTGCAACCGGTGGCTACGGCAATGTTTTTTTCCTGTCCACAAATGCAAAAGGCTGCAACGTGACGGCGACCTGGCGCGCGCACAAGAAGGGCGCAGGCTTTGCCAATCCTTGCTATACGCAGATCCATCCAACATGCATTCCGGTGAGTGGTGATTATCAGTCAAAGCTGACACTCATGTCAGAGTCTTTAAGAAATGATGGTCGCGTGTGGGTTCCAAAGAATAAGGGCGATACGCGTCCTGCGCACCAAATTCCAGAAGAGGAAAGAGACTATTACCTAGAGCGCAAGTATCCGAGCTTTGGCAACCTTGCTCCGCGTGATATTGCATCAAGATCAGCGAAAGAGGCATGTGACGCAGGGCTTGGCGTTGGTCCTGGAGGATTGGGTGTCTATCTTGATTTCGCAGATTCTATCAAGCGGGTTGGGGAAGATGGTATCAAGAAAAAGTATGGCAACCTGTTTCACATGTATCAAAAAATCACAGCGGAAAATCCATACAAGACTCCGATGCGAATCTATCCGGCTGTTCACTATACGATGGGTGGTCTCTGGGTTGACTATAACTTGATGAGCAACATTCCAGGGCTATTCGTTTTGGGGGAGGCGAACTTCTCTGATCACGGTGCAAACCGCCTTGGTGCATCCGCTTTAATGCAAGGGTTAGCTGATGGATACTTTGTCATTCCTTACACGCTGCCAAATTATTTTGCTGGAGAAAAGTTTGATAAAGTAACAGCAGAAAACGCAGCATTTAAAGAGGCGGAAAATGAAGTCCGTTCGAGAACCAAAGCATTTCTTTCCATTAAAGGATCAAGAACGGTCGATAGCTTTCATAGAGAGCTTGGTAAGATCATGTGGGACAAGTGCGGAATGGAGCGGGACAAGGCCGGCCTGGAGGAAGCGCTTGTCAAGATTCCGAAGCTACGCGACGAGTTCTGGCAGTCAGTTAAGGTTCTTGGAGATGGTGAGTCACTGAACCAGTCTCTTGAAAAAGCTGGACGCGTGGCTGATTTCCTTGAGTTCGGAGAACTCATGTGTCGTGACGCCCTGCATCGCGAAGAAAGTTGCGGTGGGCACTTCCGGACCGAGCACCAAACCGAAGACGGCGAGGCCAAACGTAACGACGAGCAGTTCTGCTATGTGGGAGTTTGGGAGCATAAAGGGATGGGCCAGAAGTCGGCAGTGCATAAGGAGCCACTTGTCTTTGAAAATGTGAAGCTTGCAACAAGGAGTTATAAATAATGGACCTGACACTACACGTTTGGCGCCAAAAAAATTCCAAAGACGCCGGCAAAATGGAGACTATCGAAGCCAAAGGCATCAGCGAGAATGCCTCGTTTTTGGAAATGCTGGATACAGTCAATGAGAACCTTCAAAAAAATGGGAAAGAGCCCATTGCATTTGATCACGATTGTCGTGAGGGAATTTGCGGAAGCTGTTCGCTAGTTATCAATGGAGAGCCCCACGGTCCAGAGTATGGGACAACGTCATGTCAGCTACACATGCGAAGCTTTAAGAGCGGACAAAATATCTTCATCGAGCCTTGGCGCGCGAAGGCATTCCCAGTCCTAAAAGACCTTGTTGTGGATCGCAGTGCATTTGACAGAATTCAGCAGGCAGGTGGATTCATAAGCGTTAACACTGGTTCGCCTCAGGATGCCAATAGTATCCCGGTTCCAAAGCAGGATGCTGACAAAGCATTTGACGCGGCGGTTTGCATCGGCTGTGGCGCTTGTGTAGCTGCATGTAAGAACGCGTCCCCAATGCTTTTTATGTCAGCAAAAGTTAGTCAGTTAAGCCTTTTACCCCAAGGTAAACCTGAGCGAGAGCGCAGGGTTCTCGCTATGGTTGATCAAATGAAAAAGGAAGGCTTTGGAAACTGTACCAATCAATACGAGTGCGAGGCTGCTTGTCCAAAAGAAATCTCGGTCGAGCATATTGCTCGTATGAATCGAGAATACTTTAGAGCGGCTCTGAGAGAAGAGACGCCCAAAGAGGGCCATGGCGGCGAATGAATGAAGGCGGGTAAATTGCCCGCCTTTTCTTTTGTTAAATCTTTGTTAAGCTTCAAAACAATTACGATTTCCATCCGTCCAGACATTGACAACATGATAGCCTATGGACCATAAGTGCCTATCGTCAAACTGCACATCCCACATGGAGGGGTCGGCAAATGGAGTACGAGGTTCTTGTCCAGCTTAAGGCTGAAGTTCTTGACCCGGAGGGCCGGGCCATCCATGAAACTTTGAAAACCCACGGCATCTCTGCAATTAACTCTGTGACGGTAGCAAAACGCTATGTCGTCTCCATCTCGAAAGATGTGCCTGCACCTGAATCCATTGTTCAAGATGTTGCCAGCCGCTATCTTGCCAACCCTGTGTCTGAAACATTTACGATTAAGAGGCTACATGCATGAATAAGCGCATCTCGCCCGTTGGAACTCCGCGCATAGGTGTCATGCAATTTCCGGGGTCCAACTGCGACGCAGATTGCGTTGATGCTTTAAGCCGACATTTTAAAATTGAGGTCGAGGTTGTGTGGCATCAGACGGCGGAGCTTCCGTCTTTGGATGCAGTCATTATACCTGGAGGATTTAGCTTTGGTGATTACTTGCGCTCTGGGGCCTTGGCTGCACATTCACCCATAATGAATGACGTCAAACGTTTCGCGGAACGAGGAGGCGCTGTTCTTGGGATATGTAATGGATTTCAAATATTAGTTGAAACGGGTCTGCTACCCGGGGTCTTACTCAAAAACAATTCGCGAACATTCATTTGTAAAAAGACGGCCCTAATTAACCATAATAAAAAAATTCTAAAAATGCCAATTGCACACGGCGAAGGGCGATATTGGATCGATGAAGAAGGACTTCTTCGTCTGGAGGGGGACGGGTTGGTTGCCTTCAGATATTCCGATGATTATGGAGCCACTGGTCATGCACAAAATCCTAATGGCTCTGTGGCAAATATTGCTGGAGTATTTTCACAAAACAAAAAAGTTTTGGGCTTGATGCCGCATCCAGAACGAGCAACAGACAAAATCATGGGCGGAAGTGACGATGGTTTAGTGGTCCTGGAAGAGTTTATTCGGCGGATTTAAATTCACAAAAAGGCTCTCAAAATGTCCGGTTCAAATAGTAGAGACAGTAATGCTGGTGCAGTCGTCACTTTGGATCATGCCTGTATTGCTCAAAAAATGAATCGACCTAGCAAAATAAACCTAGAGAACGAGGTGGAGCTTCGGTCTCTGCTAACCCGGCATAAGATAAGTGAAGAAGAGTTTCGCACCATCCTATCGATCACTAAAGATCCACCAACTCTGGCAGAGCTCGGTGTTTTCTCAGCGATGTGGTCGGAGCATTGTAGCTATAAGAGTTCAAGATATCACTTAAAGCGCTTTCCAACCAAGGGAGAGCGCGTCGTGGTTGGACCAGGTGAGAATGCTGGAGTGGTAAGACTACACGGCAAGCTTTGTCTAGCTTTTAAGATGGAAAGCCACAATCACCCAAGCTACATCGAGCCCTATCAAGGGGCTGCAACGGGTGTTGGTGGAATTCTGAGAGACGTGTTCTGCATGGGGGCGCGCCCCATCGCAAATTTAAATTGTCTGAGATTTGGAGGCCGCAAGCATCCTCGCACAAGATATCTAGTACCTAGAATTGTCAAAGGGATCGGAGACTACGGTAACTGTGTTGGAATTCCGACAGTCGGTGGAAGCGTTGCATATGACGATAGCTACAATGGAAACTGTCTTGTCAACGCAATGACAGTTGGTTTGATATATGACGATAAGATATTTAAAGGATTTGCCTCCGGTGTTGGTAATCTAGTGGTTTATGTTGGTAGCGCTACGGGTCGTGATGGAATCCACGGGGCCACAATGGCATCGGACTCTTTTGCTACACAAACTGTAAAGCAAGAAACGACCGTTCAAGTTGGCGATCCATTTGCTGAAAAGCTTTTGCTAGAAGCGACTTTGGAAGTCTTGGAAAAAAACCTGGTCGTAGGCATTCAAGATATGGGCGCTGCAGGACTGACGTCCTCATCCTTTGAAATGGCTGGAAGAGCTGGTAACGGTGTCTATATAGATTTAGACCGTATTCCCGTGCGCGCCGCTAATATGAATGCTTACGAAATTCTTCTTTCGGAAAGTCAGGAAAGAATGCTGATGGTGATTGAGCCGAGCCGTTGGCAGGATCTCTCCTCGGTTCTACAGAAGTGGCAGTTAGCGCATGCTGTTGTTGGTGTAGTAACAGATAACGGCCGCATGCAGATTTCTCATAAAAATTATTTGGAAATTGATCTACCGGTGGCGCCACTCACAGACGAGGCTCCAGTTTATCAGCGTCCGATGGCGGACCGAAAAAGAAATGACGAGGAATCGAGCGAGCTCAAAATCTTAGAAGATCGTCTAAAGTCTGATGCCTCATTTGCAATCGATACTTTTCTAAAGGCCCTGAACGATACGGGCTCCAAGGAAATAATTTACAGCCAGTATGATCGACACATTGGTGCGAGATCTGTTTTGGGCCCGGAGCACGGAGGTGCGGCTGTTATGTGGCTTCGTGACGACGCGGCCAAAGACCTGCCCTTTCTAGGGGCCGTAATGACTGCTGGATGCAATGAGCGCCGCGTTAAAAATAATCCGCTTGTTGGTTCTGCTGAAGCTGTTTTGAAGTGTGCTCGGCAGATTTGGGCGGCTGGAGGTCAGCCTCTTGCCATAACAGATTGCCTGAATTTCGGTAGTCCAGAAATTCCTGATGTCATGCGAGAGTTTAGTGATAGTGTTGATGGAATTACGATAGCTTGCCGCGAGCTCGATGTTCCCGTAGTCAGTGGTAACGTAAGTCTTTACAACTCAACCGGATCAGTCAGTATTCATCCGACGCCGATGATTGGAATGGTTGGTCGAATGAATGACGTGCGGCTTGCAACGCCAGCAGTGTGCAATGAGGATCAAAATTTAAATCTTTATGTGCTGTCAGCGGAGCAAGATGATCTTTCGTGGGCTGCAAGCCTTTGCGCTAAGGTTCATAATATCGCTCCGGACCTCGGCATGATAAACGATATAAATTGGTCTCAAGAGATTTTGCTTAGTGAGTGTTTGAACTCATTAAGACAGTCAGGTTTATTAGTAGCAGTCCGCGAAGTTGGAGACGGTGGGCTCGGCGTTACCGGTGTGAAAATGCTTGCCTCTCTTATGCTAGAAAAGGTCAGCATTGACTTCGATGTAAAAGACGCTAGTGAACTTTTGGGAGAAGGCGAGCCTAGGTACCTTATTCAGCTTACGAATGACGGTCAGGAGCTTGCACACAAAATCGCAGGCGAGCATAAACTTGTCCTAAGAATGATTGCTAAAGTTAAGCCAGGCGATAACCGGATATTTAAAACCTGTCTTGGAGAGATAGATCTAGATCGCATTAATGAGGCGCTGGTAACCTCTCAGCCGATTGGAGGCTAATCGAGTGGATCTGTCAGATTTAAAAAGTGATAAATTGCGAGAAGAGTGTGGTGTTGCCGGAGTTTTTGGCCTGCAGGATGCCAGTAAGCTTTTATATCTCGCTCTTTTTGCTCTCCAACATCGTGGTCAAGAGGCAGCAGGCCTTGTAACTTTTGACAGATCTCAGGATCGATCGGAAGGGGTAAAGCTACATCTTCATAAAGATTTTGGTTTGGTGGCAGACGGTGTTAACGAGTCGGTCATTGCTCGCCTGCAAGGAGATTGTGGTGTTGGCCATGTCCGCTACTCCACTCAAGGCGGAGCAATACAGGAAAACATTCAGCCGTTTCAATTCAAAACGGTGTTAGGACCAGTTGCGATCGCACACAATGGAAATTTGACAAATGCGCGCGAAATCCGAAAGCAGCTTGAGGAGAGCGGATCTGTGTTTCACAGCACCTCAGACACGGAAGTGTTTGTACATTTGATCGCTCGTAGTACGTCAAGCTCTATGCGAGAGCGAATTGGGGATGCTCTAAGACAGGTGCGCGGAGCCTATTCTCTTTCAATCATGACGGCCGAAGCAATGTATGCGGCAAGAGATCCCCGCGGCCTTCGTCCTTTAGTTTTAGGAAAACTCGATCATGGTCATGTCGTTGTCAGTGAAACTTGCGCATTGGATTTGATGGGCGCGGAGTTTCTCAGGGATGTCAATCCCGGTGAAGTTATAGAAATCACATCTGAAGGCTTATCTTCTTGGTATCCCCAAGAGCGGCGTCCGTTGGCATTTTGTAGCTTTGAGCCAATTTACTTTGCAAGGCCTGATAGTCTTCTTTTTGGTGAGTCTATTTATCTTAGGCGTCGACGAATCGGAGAGGTCTTGGCAACAGAGTGCCCCGCCGAAGGGGATGTTGTCATACCGATACCAGATAGCGGCGTAGCCATGGCCGAAGGATTTTCAAATGCATCAGGAATACCGATGGCGATGGGTTTAGTGCGCAATCACTACATAGGGCGTACCTTCATAAAGCCTAAGCAAGCCGATCGCGATTTTGGTGTTAGGCTTAAATTGAACCCGGTCAAGAGTGTCCTTAGCGGCAAGAAAGTGATTGTCGTCGATGACTCACTTGTGAGAGGCACAACAGCCGCAAGGATATTACGCCTTTTAAAAGATGCCGGTGCCCGCGAAATTCACTTTAGAATTGGCGCACCACCAATAACCCATAGCTGTTATTATGGTGTCGACACGCCAAATCGTCAAAATCTAATGGCCGCCCAAAACTCCACTGACGCTATTCGACGCGCACTTGAAGCTGATAGTTTGGGCTTTATTTCCCAGGCCGGACTGCGTAAAGCTCTGGAGGAAAGTGAAGGAAAGTCGTATTGTATGGCGTGTTTTAATGGCGACTATCCGGAAGAGACCGGTGTCGTAACAATTGAAAAACAGCCGACAGATGTGGATGGGCCTGGGTTGTTTTCCAAAAAGTAGCCCTCCCTATCTTAAAAGGGTATCCGATGCGCAAAGATGGACGCACCTCTCGGCAAATGAGGCCGGTTCGTATCACTCCTGATTTTACAAAAAATGCAACGTCCAGCGTCTTAGTTGAATTTGGTGAAACCAAAGTCTTGTGCACTGTTTTTGCAGAGGATGGTGTGCCAGGATTTCTACGACATGCATCGCCAGCGCAAGGTTGGTTAACAGCAGAATATTCCATGCTTCCAGGAGCAACGTTGTCGCGGTCTAAGCGTGAGCGTCAAAGTGTGGGTGGCCGTACCCAAGAGATCCAGCGACTTATCGGCCGCTCACTGCGTGGAGTGATTGATCTTACTGCCTGCCCCGAAGTTACATTTACGATTGATTGCGATGTTTTGCAGGCTGACGGCGGAACCCGCACGGCGTCAATTACCGGTGCTTATGTCGCTCTCAAGATGGCTTGTGACCGTCTTCTTCGCCAAGGAAGGTTAAAGCGTAATCCTCTTACAGATGGCGTCGCAGCGGTGTCCATTGGGATATCGGAAGGAAATCTTCTCTGTGATTTAAACTACGTAGAAGATAGTACCGCAGAACTAGATATGAACGTTGTGATTACACACAGTGGCAAATTTTTGGAGATCCAAGGTACTGCAGAAAAAGGGTCTTTTACTAAAGACCAGGTTATGGCGATCATGGATCTGGCCGAGGAGGCGTTGGCCTCGGTATTTACAGCGCAGTCCCAGGCTGCTGATGGTCAAGTTGGAGAAGCTTAAGACTTATTGACTTGGGCCCGTCAATGACTCAGCACCGGCAAAATATATCCACAGAAACATGATAATGCCTGCGACGAGTGTTCCGACAAGAATTCTTCGAATGCGTCGACCCACTGTTGTTTGGCCCAGAAGCTGGCGCAACTCTTCTGTTGCAAGAGGCGCCTCTGGTTTTCGGAGGCCATGGTTAGTTTTCGGAGTTAAAGATAAATTTGAAGAGCGAGGCGTGTCGGATCCCGATAAGTTTGCAGCTTGATTATTGGCCGCGTCGTTTGCATCAGGTGAGCTTCCCGAGCTAACAACATTGTCGATGCGAGTTGATTCGCCGGCGTGATTAGTTAGTACCGTTTTTGTAAATTGCCGAGCAGATGGGTTTGCCCCAGGAAAATTGATATCAATAGCCTGATGCAGCTCTACCAATACGCGCGCCACGACGGTCTGCTCATCTGTTGGTTGAAACTCAAGAATCCGCGTCATCTTTTTAGAAACTCCGGCCGTGTCGAAAAAATGCTCATCAATAGTGTAGCATTACATCGCCAAGAATGCCCAGACGGCAGCGGAGTTATTCAACTGCCTCGAGGGCGCCGTGACATTTTTTAAATTTTTTACCGGATCCACAGGGACAGGGGTCGTTGCGTCCGACCTTTTCGCCAGCTCTGCGATGGGGTTGCGCAGCCGTGCGCTCTGGCTCAGAGCCAGTGCGGGATCCGTGATAAATCATGCCGTCTTCCGAGGCAACCTCTTCTGCTGCAGGCGATTGCGCAGTGGACGACTGGGGTGCATCTGGATGCCTAAATGTAAGAGACTCTTCATCGGGTTCGTCTGCCTCCATGTCCATTTGGTTAGGCGCCTTCGGGGCCTCCAAGTGGAGCATGGCTTGAGCTGTTTCGTCGTATATGCGCGTCATCATAGTTTCAAAAAGCCTAAACGCTTCTTTTTTATATTCCTGGAGTGGATCGCGCTGGCCATAGCTTCGAAGACTAACGCTGTCACGGAGGTGATCCATGGCAAGAAGGTTATTTTTCCAAGCACGGTCAATGATCTGAAGGAACACGTAGCTCTCGAGTCTGCCGAGATTTTCTTTGCCGAGGTGCCTAAACTTACTGTCATAAGCTTCAACAACCTGCTTTGTTAGTAGATCAACCAGTTCGTTTTCCGAAATTCCGTCTCCTTTTACTTGGAGTAAGTCGACTTTTTGTCCAAGCTCAGATTTGATCTGGTCATAAATCCCGTCCAGGTTAAACCCACCACCTTTTTCCAAGGCGGCGTGGCTTGCAACAATGGCATCAATTAATTTACGAGTCGTATCCTGAATGAACTCCAGTTGATGGCCATCTTTATTGTGAAGTGCTTCATTGCGAAGGCCGTAAATAACTTGTCGTTGCTGATTCATGACGTCGTCATATTCTAGAAGATGTTTTCGACTGGAGAAATTTTGCTCTTCGACCCTTTTCTGAGCGCGCTCAATCGAACGCGTTACCATTGGGGAAATGATGGCTTCGCCTTCTTGCATGCCGAGGCGCTGCATGATGGCCCCAAGGCGATCACTGGCAAATATGCGCATGAGGTCATCTTCAAGGCTTAAAAAGAATTTTGATTCACCTGGATCACCCTGACGTCCTGAGCGCCCGCGCAACTGATTATCAATCCGTCGTGAGTCATGTCGCTCGGTGCCAATGACAAAAAGTCCTCCGGCCTCTCTTGAGCCAGGGCCAAGAATAATATCAGTACCACGACCAGCCATGTTCGTCGAAATTGTGACACGACCCGATTGACCGGCTTCTTTGATAATATCTGCTTCGCGAGCGTGATTTTTTGCATTCAAAATTTCATGCGGAATGCCGCGCTTCTTGAGGAGGGCCGACAACAGCTCACTTTTCTCGACAGAAACCGTACCCACGAGGATGGGTTGGCCCTTCTTTTGCGCCTTCTCGATTTCGTCAGCGATCACATTAAATTTTTCACGGGCCGTTCGGTAAACTTCATCCTGGTGATCTTTTCGGATCATGTTTTTGTTTGTTGGAATACAGATGACATCCAAATTATAGATCTTCTTGAACTCGACAGCCTCGGTGTCGGCAGTTCCTGTCATCCCAGCAAGTTTGGAGTATAAACGGAAATAGTTCTGAAACGTTACTGTTGCCATTGTCTGTGTTTCATTTTGCACGGCAACATGTTCTTTTGCTTCCAGCGCCCCGTGTAGTCCGTCACTATACCTGCGTCCTGGCATTAGTCGGCCAGTAAATTCATCGACGATGACCACCTTGCCATCTCGCACAACGTAATCGACGTCCTTTTTGAAAATGACGTGGGCCTTCAATGCTTGCTGAACGTGATGGAGATAGTCGATGCTTTTTGGGTCGTAAAGATTTTCAACCCGAAGTCTCTTTTCGAGCTTACTCATTCCGTCTTCGGTTAACGATACGACGCGACTTTTCTCGTCGACAATATAGTCCACGTCTTTCTGCAGTCCAGGGATCGCCGCGTTGACCTTGACGAAAAGCTCCAAATTACTTTCCGCTGGCCCGCTGATGATCAACGGCGTGCGCGCTTCATCAATGAGAATAGAATCCACTTCATCAACGATGGCAAAGTTATGTCCACGTTGAACAAACCGACCTAAATCGGTTTTCATATTGTCGCGCAAGTAATCAAAACCAAATTCGTTATTGGTTCCGTAAGTAATATCGGCGGAATAGCTCTGGCGTCGCTCGCTGTCAGTTAAACCATGGACAATCACTCCAGTCGTCATCCCCAAAAACGAATAGACTTGGCCCATGGTCGCGGCGTCGCGTTGAGCAAGGTAGTCGTTCACCGTAACAACGTGAACACCCTTGCCTGAAAGAGCGTTCAAATAAACGGGAGCTGTCGCGGTGAGGGTTTTACCTTCACCAGTTTTCATTTCCGAGATTTTTCCTTCATGAAGGACAACACCGCCTACGAGCTGAACATCATAATGACGCTCACCACGGACTCGGAGCGCAGCTTCGCGAACCAAAGCAAATGCCTCGGGAATTAAACTATCAATCGATGCGCCCTTGGCTAGGCGCTCCCGGAAATCAGCAGTCTTTTTCGGAAAGTCGCTGTCGGCAAGAGACTTCATGGAAGGTTCGAGCGCATTGACTTGATCGATGAGTCCGCGGATGCGTTTAATCTCGCGGTCATTTTTGGTGCCAAAGATTTTTTTTGCAAACGTAAGCATGTGCAATGACCTCGTACAATAAGCATGGCGCGGCATTGAACCACGCAAGCTGGGGTCATCTATTATATACTTTTCTTAGTGAGCTGCTATTGCTAAGTCGTCGATATTTAGAATGAATTTCTTTGGGTCGACAACTCTGCCGTTCACAGCAATTTCATAGTGAAGGTGAGGACCGGTTGATCGACCAGACTGGCCGACCGTTGCAATTTGATCGCCGCGGCGAATGACCTGGCCTGGGCTGACCAAGTTTTGAGCATTGTGTCCATAGCCGGTCACAATCCCGTAACCATGGGCAATCATAACAAAGTTACCAAAACCATTACGTTTTCCAGAGAAAATCACGACGCCATCGGCGGGCGCATAGATAGGTGTTCCAACGGGAGCGGCGACATCAAGACCCTTGTGATTGGAGGGCTCTCCTGTGAACGGGCTCGATCGTGAGCCAAAATTACTCGTGATCCAACCATCGACGGGAGTCATGGACGGGATTGAAGATAAAAGTGTCTTCTGTTGAGACAGACGGCTAATGATCTGCTGAAGCTCGAGAGCCCCTTTTTGACTGTTTAGAGTAATGGAGTCGAGGCGTGCAAAAACTGGTTTAAAGACTAATCGATCCAAGTCAACATTTCCTGGAACAGATGAGTGGTGGTCAATCTTTGGCTCAATCGGACCTGAGCTGGTTTGATTTGGACTCGTAATCGATGAAAGACCAGTTCTTTTTGTCAGAGACTGGGTTTGTAGATTCGTGATCTCGGCAAGTTTGGCTGAGTACTCTTTGACCTTGCGAAGCGATGAACGAACTTCATCCAAGCTGGACATGAGAATGCGAGCCTCTCCCTTTAACGCTCGGTCATCCTGAATTGCTTGTAAGTATGATGAGCGCAGACTTCTCATATGGAAATAGTCGGCGATGCCATAACCTAAAAATATGAGCGCGACTGCCATCATAAACTTCAATAAAGATACGGAGCGATACGTGATGCTGTACCGCTTGGATCCTGATTTGCTATCTGGAATGATGACAATTGTATATCGACGCACGTTACACACCTCATGGAACAAAAATTCCGTAGAGTGTGATTCGGCTCAGTGCAGAGAAACTTAACTGGGCAAATTATTTAGCCTTAGCTAGGCAGATAATGACAGAAATGTTGTCATCGCCACCGCGTTGATTGGCTTCGGCAATGAGGTGGTCTACGGCCAAAATACCATACTTTTGGCAGCAATTTGCGATGACTTCCTCAGGAACCCGGCCATGTAGTCCGTCGCTACATATAATGAGCAGGTCACCGTCTTCGACGTCTACGGTGTAGGTGTCGACGTCCTCTTGCTCCTGGTAGCCAACACTACGAGTGATTACGTTGCGAAGGTGGTGGTTCTCCGCTTCTTCTTTCGTAATAACGCCCGCTCTGATTTGTTCGCTCACCAAGCTGTGGTCTGTCGTGATTTGATAAATATAACCACACCTGATGAGATAAAGGCGGCTATCTCCTACATGGGCGCATGCAACCGATCTGCCCAATACTCTGATAGCAGTAGCGGTAGTTCCCATGCCCTTCAATGTAGGCTCTTCTAGGGCGCGCTCATAAATCTTCATTGACGCATGGTTGATAGCCTCGGCCACCCGAGATGCGGTGGCACCCGTGTTTTCATCAGACGAAGCATCAGCTTTGTTTGAATTTGAATCAAGAAAGGCTCGAATATTCTGCACGGCCAAACTGCTCGCAACTTCGCCGCCGGCATGTCCGCCCATGCCGTCAGCAACAATGTAAAGGCCGCGCTTGTTGTCACAAAGGTAGCTGTCTTGGTTCGTTGAACGAACTCGTCCAATATGAGTGTTTCCGTTTCCGTTAATCTGAAACTGCGGAATTGCCATCACTGCCTCCCCGTCACTCGCTTATTATAACACAAGATTTTTATGGTGACTTAGCCAGATAGCGACCGCCGAGCAAAAGGCATAAGCAAGCTAACGCGTGATTAATCTGACCTGTCCTTATTAAGGAGTCAATATCCTGAGGATTTACAAACTCAAGAGAGATGCGTTCATCTGGGTCAGGAAAATGTTTTCGCTGCGTTGCGGGTAGGCAGCCCAGAGCTATGAAGAAATGACACCGATTCGTCATAATTGCAGGATTTGGGTTTACGGTCCCAAGCGGCAAAAAGCGTTGGCTAATAAAGCCCGTCTCCTCTTCTAACTCGCGAGCGGCGGCCATTGTTGGGTCCTTTTCGCCAGGATCAATGACGCCTCCCGGTGTTTCCAAGACATAAGACATTGTTCCCACGCGGGGCTGTTTTACTAAAATGATCTGTCCATTTGCAGCCACAGGTAAAACATTGACCCAGTCTGGCGCTGCCAGCCGAAAGTATCCCTCGATGGTGTGATCGTTTTCGAGACGAAAGCCCACCTCCTCAACTTCGAACGGTCGCGTTTTAAGAACAGATTTTTTATTAGTAATTTGCATTCTAACTCCAACGACGTCCCATAACTTTCATTTCATTTGCTAAAAAATTCGCAGTTAAAGTTGCTGCGTCGCGAAAATTATCCTTCCACTGCTGATGGGCGTCTGGGCCCACAGCATTAGTCACAGCCACGACGCAAGTAAAAGACTTTGCTACAGGTAGCCAGTTTCTGGCGACGGCGTATAATTCAAGCGTTTCTACAACGGGCAGGTCCTTGGTAGATTTTTCCGTCTTCAGAGAAATCGACGCACTATTATGAACCCAGCAGGCAGGAAGCGGAAGCTGCAAGCTGGTCAACATGAGTTTCTCCTCAGAATTTGTTACGAGATAGCCCTGACCGGTACGAACGTCCACTGGCGCAAAGTCAACTCCTAAAGATGTAAACAACTCAACGTTACAAAAGTCACCCAAAATTCCAGCGGTACAGCAAAAAAACACGTCTCTGCCAGCGACTAGGTCTCGCAAGCGAGCTGAGATAATTGCTGACTGCGTTAATCCGACGCCAACGACAAGTTGGGTGGCGTTGACTCCCGAACCTCGCAATCTATCGACAAGCTCGATTGTTTCAAACTGTGCAGCACTGGCGATAATTGGATGACCCATAGTCAGATTGATACCAAGTTGCAAATTACTACAGGTTTTTTTCTCATCATTTGGAACAGATAGCGACGCACCTCAACGCGCATACTCTCCTCGAGGTCTTCCAGCCTGCTATCACGTCCGTCAACTGAATGTTTGAATCCTTTAACTGCTGCTTTGCGTATGGCGGACTCAAATTCAGAAACTTCAATTCCTGATGGGGGCACAAGGCCTTGTACTGTTATTTTCATATTCCCAATAAGACTCTGATCGGCAAGATCGCAGCAGGCAGCGACAATAACAAGACCAAGCTCCCCAACGCGCAAGCGCTCACGCAAAACATCATAGGGCAGGAGGTCCATCGATCCACTGTCTACAAACAGGTGATCAATGTCAATTCTGTCCGAGATCGTGATTTCACTCGCGTCTACATCAATGACGTCACCGTTTTCGATCACGTACGATCTCGTATCGGATAAGCCGGCTTCTCCTGGAACTTTGGAATTACTAGTCAAGTGACTGAAAGTTCCATGAACCGGTATGAAATTTCTTGGGCGAAGGGCAGAAACAAGTTGCTTTAACTCTTCACGATATCCATGACCACTCACATGGATATTTGGGTCATTACGAACGGAAAAAATTCGTGCTCCACGCCTTTCAAGCAGGCTCATCATATACTGAATGACGCGCTCATTACCTGGGATTGTTCTACTGCTAAATATCACAAGATCACCCGGGCAAATACTAAACTGGCGGTGCTCGCCGTTTGCAAGGCGCATTAAAGCCGAACGCCATTCCCCCTGACTTCCTGTAGCGATGACGCAAAGCTTTGAGCGGTCCATATTCATGGCAATGCTTGAATCGATAATCAATCCAGGAGCCGGCTGAAAAAGACCAAGTTCACTGGCGACTCGAATGCAATTATCGAGGCCACCACCAAGAATTAAGGCTTTGCGACCGGATGCTTCACAGACGTCGAGTATAGTTTTGATCCGCCAAAAGTTACTACTAAATGTACTGACCACGACGGCGCCGGATGGACATTCAGCGAAAGCCTTTTTCATTGGTTCAACCACGGTTGCTTCAGAGGGGCAAAAGCCAGGAATGTGGGAGTTGGTGCTGTCGGCTAACAGCAAATGAATACCCTCGCGACCGAGTTTTTCAAGATGCTTTATGTTGACGGGCTCTTCAAGCACCGGCGTAAAGTCAAACTTAAAATCGCCCGTGTGAAAAATATTAAGCTTTTCGGCGCGAATCATCAGTCCACAGGCGTTTGGGATGCTGTGGTTAAATGGAACAAACTCTAATGAGAAATCTTCACACTCAACGCGGTCTCCGGGATTGACGCGATGAATTGGATATCTGACGCTGATGCCACGTCTCGCCAACTTGTTGTCAATCAGCGCCGCCGTCCAGGGTGTTGTGTAGACCGGTCCAGGCCAGCGGTCTAACATAAAGGAAAGGGCGCCAATATGATCCTCATGCCCATGTGTCATAATGTAGGCGTATACACCGCCAAACTGTTCAATCCAAGGCGCCATATCTGGGAATAGCGATTCGACACCTAGCTTAGATGAATCTGGGAAGCTTATTCCGGCATCAACGATATAAAGTCTATCGTCGCAGATGTAGCCGGTCATATTCATGCCGAATTCGCCACAGCCGCCAAAAGGTATGATTCTTATCGCATTATTTTTGAAAAACGTGATCGGTGGATTTTGCATAGATACTTTCTTCGGTGGTTGCCCAAGCAACCTGTGAACTATCCTTTGTCTCGCGAGAATTCGAATGGGTAGCGGACTTCAACACTGCCACCCTTTGGCTTTGGAAACTTCCAATTGGCGATTTTATTATAAACGCAGCGTACCAGTTCGTCGTCCTTAATCGAAGTCTGAAGCAAATCAAGATTTGATATCTGTCCTTGTGTATTAATTTGCCAACGCCACTCCATGGAGCCCCGAAGAGCCTGATTTCTGCGAAGTGCTAGCTCGTAACAGAGTCGCAGCTGGTAGCGCCCCGCAGTGATGGTTTTTTCTACCAAACTAGGCTCAATCTTTCCAGCTAATGGCTCGACAATCTTTGTATCATCGCTAGGTTGAGATCCCCATGTTGAGGCTTTGAGACTAGCGACTGTTGTCGACCCTCGCTCACGCCTTCCGCCCTCGGCCATCCACGTCAGACCAGCCTGATAAATTGGTGAACCCGCGGGCAAGTCGCAACATTTGATTGGACCAAAAAGAAGTCTATCATCTCCAAACAGATCTATCTGTGCTAAAGCTGCTCTGGCCGCGGATGACTTTGCAAGGGATTCTTGCATCTTGTCGTCACTTTCAATTCCGAGATAGCCTTGTGCAATTTTTTCAAACGCCTCGTTGTTGGGCTTCTCCTCTTTTTCTTCTTTAACGAGTCCCATGTCTTTTTCGAATGTTTCCGAGACCGAGACCCGACTTTGCTCAAGATCCTTAGATGACGCTGCAATGATGGATATTTTATCGAGAAGACGAAGCACTTTACCGTCGACAGACTCACCAGAGACGGTCGGTATAGAGATGAGTCCGCGCTCAACCCGTGCGGATTGAGCGTCCAATGCTTGTTTTGCTTCAGCAGCATGAATTTTTTTGGCTTGATCATCAAAATGACTTTTATACTCCGCAGCCACAGACGGAAAGAGTTTTGGATTGTCAGTGGCCGTCTCTCCGTAACCCAGCGTCTTGGAAAATTCTGAATAATATCTCCAGACGTCGTGTACATAATCAAAGCGGTCTAGTGAAAACTGAACGACCGCAGGCCCGTCTGCCAGATGTTTTGTGGAGATGAATGGCAGAAGATTCACATCTGGAAGCTCCGATAGACCGCTGTATAGATCGTTGTCTCGAGATTTAAGTGTCGATCTCGCGCTGAGTGCAATGACTCCGGCTGCAAAGAATGCAACTGTAAGAGCTGTCCACTCAACTTTTTTATCGGCAACTAATGATAGGGGAGAGGCCAGGTAGCCACGGGCCGGCTTTAATCGTTTTTCTGATTTCTTTAGCACTGGGCCTACTCTGATGGCGATGGATAGCTCTTCTATGCGAAGGCTTGCAGACGTTCCGGGACCGATTTCGAAAATCTTGCGACTTGGTTTTGCCGCTTGTAACACATAAGAGCCTCTGCTATTGGCAATAACACCGTTCCATGCCACGTTTGGATTTAGGATCAGTCCGGACTTTGTATTTTGAATAATTTCTAATTGATCCCACCGCGGCCACACCACGGATCTGATATTCGAAAACCAGCCCTTACCGGCCGTCACACCGCGAGCCCTAGATAGAGGCCTAGAGTAAGAACCAAGCTCTGCGCCGCCCCAGAAGACAGTTACCTGAAGAAAGTTTTTGCGATCTTTTTGCGAGGTCATATTCTATTGCTCCAGAGCCTATCGCAGAATCCGTGTCTCAAATCCATATTTTGTAAATCCCGCCTCTGCAAGTGCGTAAATAACTGGGCGAATATGATGGAAGTTCAGGTGTTGATCGACCGAGAGCGCGACGATGGTGTCGTTCTTTGTGATCTGACCTTTTAAGATCGATTTTTCAACGACGTCTCTAGCGGCCAACGTGAGATAATCGCGAAGAGGGCGAAGTTGGTCTTGAGAGGGACCTGAAAGAGACCATGAAAAGGTTAGACCATTAGTCGTCCTAACGACAATCTGTTCTTTCTTAGTCCCAATACTTAGCCAAACACCTGAGTGATTCGAAATATCTGTCTGATGTTCAAGTGGACTGGCTACCCCAAATAGCCGTGTAGATAGTTCCAAGTTGGTATAAATAGTGAGTACCGTTACGGCCATAAAAGGTATAATCAACGTATAGATTTTGAACGAGCCATCGTCGAATAGCCTTTCCTTTTGCCGCAAAAATGCAGATATGGCTTTGCCGAGCTTGTGAGTCCTCATAAAAGACCTCCGCCGATCATCACGTGGCTAAATTTTTTCGCCCTCTTTAGAGATTCGACGACACCTGCAACGACAGCTACAGGGACCTCCGGATCCGGCACGACAACAACAAGCCCGTCAGATCGAATAGACCTCTTTCTCGTTCGTTCTTCGGACCACTGCTCCACTTGACGAAGTAAGCTATCAGTCTGAGGCGAGCCAGAAATATGTGGGATGATAAATTTATTTCGAACATCGTCGCGTTCGTTGGAAAATGAATTCATATCGCCAAAAATCATTTCACTTGTTGTTATGCCAATGGCCAGCGTCTGCGGACTTATGGTGTTCGCAGTGGTTTCCCTTAATGTGTGGAGCCCCTTGTCTTCAATGGGAAACTGGGCCACAGGGATGTCAAGAGAGATGATTCCGTACACTCCGCCTACAGAAATAACTCGGATTGAATAGGATAAGAAAAGTAGTAAACCGCAAACAGCAAGTGTCAGCAGCACCGACTCGTTAATGATCGATTCAGATAATCTCTTCTTCGTCCTTGATATTTTGGACGACAGCGTCTGCGACGTTTGCATCCGATGGTGCTCCTTGCGTTGTGGCGATAGGCTGGGCTGCCAGTGCTGGTTCTGCTGGACTTGATACTGGCATCTGCATGTGCATTTGCATCGGCTCTGCCATGGCGACTGGCATGACGCTAGCCACCTCGGCAGGTACAAGTATGTTGCCTAAAACGGTCACGCCGTAGTGCATTTTTTCCGTAAGTCGGATTGCCATTCCTTTCACGAGATAATAGCCAACCAGAATGAGCATACTCAAAAGCACACCGAAAGCGGCCGGATTAAGTGACCTAGCCACTTCACTACCAAGACTTGCCTGCTTTTGAGCCGTATCAAGTACACTGACGGCGTGAAATGTATTCCAAAGAGAGTCGATGGCGCCAAGGATACCGGTTAACATAATGAGCGTTGATAGAGCTACGAGTGCTCCGACGCGAGCTTCGATGCGTGGGAGAAAATCTATGGTCTCCTCTTCAATAGTGCCGCGAATTGTTGTTGGATCAACTTCGGCTGCTTCAAGCGCGCGACGAGCAATTCCAGGCAAGGAGGTGCTGCTGACGCTTTTGCAAAAACTAAGGGCTCGACTGGTATCTTCGCTGGAGAGAAGCTTCTTAAGATTTGTTAAAAACTTATTGAAGTCGATATGATAAACGAGCTGCAGCATTATAATTCGTTCAAACGTAATGGCCGTCGCCACAAATCCTAAAAAAAGCATCAGTGTCAGATAGCCATTGCCACGCTGAAAACTGGCTGCAATTTCTCCAAACATCAAGCCTCCCTGTCGTCGAGATCGAACTCGATAAATATTTCCTAATTCAATTGTAGCCTTAGGTAGGAATAAGAACAAAAATCTCAATCATAGAGTGAACGACAAAAAACGTAAGATTATTCAGTGAAATTAGATGTTAATTGCCAGAATCATCGGGGGGTGGGGATTTTTTCTGAGTGCTTGTTTTCTGGGTTAAACGTCCTGAGCTCCATGCCTTGGTAAAAGCATTAACAACATCGGGATCAAAAAGCTCTTTTTCACTAACGAGACGATCAACAGCGTCACTCTCGTCAAGAAATCCGCTGTAGGAGCGACCGCTTACCATGGCATCAAATACATCAGCAACCGCTACGATTCTCCCGAAAAAAGGAATATCTTCGCCGGCAAGGCCATCTGGATAGCCAGAGCCGTCCCACTTTTCATGATGATATTTAATTCCTGAAATAAAACGTTTTACGTTCGGCAGGTGCGAAACAATATTTGCGCCGATCACTGGATGCTGCTTCATCTCTTCGTACTCATCCGGATTTAATAGTGCCGCTTTCCTCAGGATCGCATCGGGGATTCCAATTTTGCCAATATCATGACAAAGTGCGCTCATGAGCAGGAGCTTTTTGACCTCCCGATCAAGATTCATTTCCTCAGCAATAGCCATCGAGTAGCGGCTAACTCTTTCAGAATGCCCATGGGTATAAGTATCCTTTGCCTCCAATGTCGCAATCATAGCTTCAATCATGCCAACACTGTAATTATCCAAATCCTGACGAAGGGAAAAAGCGTCAATCGATGGAGCAGCCCTTTCAAGTAAAAATCGAATAGCATCCGTTGAGGACGGCGGCGCGCCAGCCGCAATGTTGTCGACCTCAAAGTGCACCAAGCATAGAAGGTCTCCTTGGTGCAGCATCGGTAGTATAAATCTATGGCGAGCGACATGGGTTGTCCCTGATGTCTGAGGGCTTAAAATGACACCCTGTTTGCGCGCAATAACGCCTTCAATGGCTCTTTTGGAAAAAAAGAATTTCGATTGTTTTCCGGTATGCCTTGATGAAACGGGTATAAGCTTTCGACTGGCGCGGCTCCAGAGAAATATTACCGAACGAGAAACGTCTGGGTAAAGAAAGTGAATGCTCTTCAAGACGCTGGCGCAGCATTCTTTGAGTCCGTCCGTCGCTATAATATTTGAGTGAGCGTCAAATATCTTTGATAAAACCTCAGCGCCTAGTGCTTGAGTACTGAGCTCCAAATCTGACCCAAGACGTCTTGCTTGAGCGGAGCCCTCGCCGTCTTGCAGCGCAGAAATTTCAATAGGTCCGCTGATTTCATCAAAGTCAGCGCCGATTGCCATGTGATCTAGATCCAGAAGTTCGGTGGCTAAATCGATCTGGGCCTCTGGTGTGAGAAAAACTATTTCAGTGTCACCAACAAGAATCTTATCGCCGCTATTGATCACGGAGTTAATAACTTTGTCACCATTGAGCCATGTGCCATTTTTGCTATCAAGATCCTCTAGAATATAGAGCTGATCTCGCTTTTTTATTCGTGCGTGATATCGACTAACCCGTCCATCATCTATGGGAATAATGGATCCTGCGTCTCGGCCGATCGTCGCAGGCCAGTGGACTATGGTTATACGTCGGCCAGCTTGCTGGCCCCTTGTGATAATCGCTATTGCCACGAGTTAGCTACCGATAAGATCCCAGAATTGTTAATAATGAAGAGATAGTTGTTCAAATGATAAAACCTCAGACTATGGTTAAAGTCCTGTTCGGGTGATTTAGAAAAAAATTTAGTTATATGCTGCGCGGTCTCAAGAAGTGGAAAAAAGTACCGAAAAACCTCTCACAGTCTTTTGGTGAGGATTAATTGTGAAAGCTTTATTGATTTTTTTTCTTGCGCTTGGATTGTCTGTAGCGGGCAGAACCTCATTAGCTAGCCCCGGTATGGCCAAAGACGGTGCAAAGGTATTCATTATCGAATCAAAGGAAAAACCGGCAAAGGTACTTCCTGCGGCGAAAGCTTCCGAGGGTGAGGGTGTTATGATGCGGATGCCAAATCTGGATGCGCAGTCCGTATTGAGTGTGCCGAGCGAACCCGCCAAAAAATCGTCAACAAAGCAGATCTCTGATAAACGGATGAAATCCCGTGCAAAGTCAGAAAAGAAGTTTGAACGAAGCTCAATCAAATTTACCCGTGCCAAAATTCAAGGCGCACTTCGTATGCCGCGCGTAAATTTTACAAGAGTCGGTCCAGCGGTTGATATAAGAGAGGAAATGCCTGATCTCGATTTCAATTCTAAGACTTTGACAGATAGCGGCTTTTGAATTTTAGGAATTTATGAGAGTCTGTAATCTACGATTTGAAGGCGGAGCTCGTCGTGGAATTAGAGATTTATCTTTTTCGCTTTATTAATGATCTCTCCCATCAGTTGATCATACTGGATCAGTTGATGAAAAACTTAAGCCTTCCTCATGTGTGGGTGTTTGTTGCGATGGTCTTATTTGTCTTTGGTCTAAGGACAAAAGACGGCAGGCTCTTAGGAGCACTTTTGTCAGCACTGATTGCACTTGCCATCACGGATCTTATATCATTTGAAGTCATCAAGCCTCTGATCGCCAGAGAGCGACCTTGTTGGCTTTTAGCCAATGTAAAACTATTTGATGGCCGATGTGGAGGCAGTTATGGATTTACATCGAATCACGCCGCAAACGCATTTGCGGTGTGGACCATTAGCGGGAAAACCTACGGATGGCGGTCCCTTCAGGCTCAGATCGTGCTTATTTTGGCCACAGCCATTTGTATAAGTCGAATTTACCTAGGCGTTCATTTTGTTGGCGATGTTGTTGGCGGAGCCATTCTTGGATTCTCCGTAGCTTCATCTTTATGGGCATTAGGTCTAAGCAAGATCAGTCGTCGTTTTACCAATCTTGCTAAGAAATCACCTGACTCAGCTCAGTAAAGTTACGCTTCGTCGGCAAAGTAGCGATCACCGCGCTCAGCCATTTCGACGAGTGACTTTGCTGGTTTGAAGCGGGAACCATACTTACTCTCGAGGCGGCGCATTCTCTCCACGATGTTGCGAAGCCCCTGCGCGTCCATATATTTAAACGGTCCGCCCAGAAAGGGCGGGAACCCAACTCCAAAAACGCTGCCAATATCTCCCTCATAAGGCGATGGTAGGACCTTGTCTTCGAGACATAGAATCGATTCATTAATGTAACCAAGAACGCATCGATCAATTAGCTCGTCTCTGTTGAGGCTTCTTGATGGTGTGACCTTGATCAGCGAATAAATTTCCTCGTCTACGGATCCCCGCTTCCCATTCTCATAATGGTAAAATCCTTTACCATTTTTACGGCCTAGGCGTCCGCTTTCTGCAATTGGCTTAAACTGATCCGGTGTTTTAAAACGGTCTGGCCATGCAGCTTCCATGGTTTTGAGAACATGCATGCCAATGTCAAGGCCAACTTCATCAATCAAAGTGATAGGTCCAACCGGCCATCCAAACTCTGTTAGGGTGTCATCGAGATAGTCAATCGCAACACCCTCGCCAAGCATCATGGAGGCTTCGGCAAGGTAAAAAGACAGCGCACGGTTTACATAAAATCCAGGGCTATCTTTGACGATAATGATCGTTTTACCCATTTGATTTCCGAGCTCTACAATTCTAGCAACTGCCCAAGGGGCTGTCTTTTCAGCAACAACGACCTCAAGAAGTGGCATTTTCTCAACGGGAGAGAAAAAATGCATTCCTACGACCCGCTCTGGGGACGCAGACTTTTCAGCGATACTTTTTAGCGGGAGAGCTGAGGTGTTTGATGCAAAAATCCAATCTTTTTGACAGCCGCTTTCAAGTCCAGCGAGGATTTTCTGTTTTAGACTAATCTCCTCAAATACAGATTCGATGACGACGTCGAGCTGATTAAATCCGGTTGGCGCAAGTTGGGGGCAAATCTGTGCCAATTTGCTGTCTGCTTGAAATGATTTAAGACGCCTTCTTTTGACCTTCTTATAAATAAAATCACGCGCACTTTTCATCAGGCGCCCGAGGGCGTCCTTGTTAGGATCGCTCACAGAAACCCGAACGTCCCGGTCAGCAAGCACAGTGGTTATGCCTGCGCCCATGAACCCGCCACCGATAACGCCTACGGAGGACACTTTTAAGCCGTTTGGAAATCGCTCTTTCCCAGAATCTTTATAGGGATGCTTCTTAATAGCATTCGACGCGTGGAAAAGGTGGACAAGTGATTTAGATTCCGACGTTTGCGTCAGGTCTCCAAAATGCTTAGCCTCAAGAGCCAAACCTTTTTCAAGACTCATTTCAAAACCAGAAAAAACGGCATCAAGTGCCTTGTAGGATGCCGGATAAAATCCCTTAGTTTTTTCGGTGACCGCTTCTTTGGCCTTGATCGCCATAATTTTACGACCGACCAAGTTGCCTTCAAGCGCAATTTGCGCCAACGCTTTCTTTGGCACGAGCCCAGCGGGGCGTTTTTGAGCGGCAAGCTTTTTTGCCTCTCTAAGTAAAATGTTTTGGTGAACACATGCATCGACAAGGCCCATTTTGACCGCCTTGTTTCCGTCAACACGCTTTCCAGTGAGAATCATGTCGAGTGCAGTAGCGATTCCGATGAGGCGCGGCAGTCTTTGTGTCCCACCCGCACCTGGAATGAAGCCAAGTTGGATTTCGGGAAGACCTAATTTTGTCTTTTCGTCAGATGTTGCGATGCGCCAAGAACATGCCAATGCCAGTTCAAGACCTCCGCCAAGGCAGGCACCATGAATGGCCGCAACAGTTGGTTTGCCTAGTTTTGAGAATCGATGCAGGATTTCTTGCATCGCCAACGAACCTTGCTCTGCGTCCTTTGCAGACTTAAATTTTGCGATGTCTTCGATATCAGCGCCAGCTATGAACTGGTCTTTTTTTCCGCTGATAAATACAACGCCAGAAATATCATTATCTTCAGCCAATTGATTTAAGACATGATTTAACTCGCGCAGCACCACTTCGCCAAGCGTGTTGGCCTCCTTGTCTGTGCGTTCAAATGTTACGATGGCTATTTTGTCTTCTTTTGTAACTTTATAAAAGTGAGTCATTAGGTCTATTCCTCAGATCAAATTCGTTCAAGTAGCATGGCACCGGCCATCCCGCCTGCAGCACAGATAGCAATCACGCCAAGATTTTTGTCTTTACGGACTAGCGAATTGGCCAGCGTCATCGCCAGTCGCGCACCTGTTGCTCCAAAGGGGTGTCCAATTGCAAGAGCACCGCCGTTTACGTTTAGCTTGTCTTCTGGAATCGCACCAAACGCTTTAGTTAGGCCAAGATATTTTTGACAATACTCAGCAGAGTCCATTGATTTAAGGCAGCTCAAAACCTGTGCTGCGAATGCTTCATGAATTTCAAAAAGATCAATGTCTTTAATTTCAAGACCATTTCGTCTAAGAAGATGCGGTATCGCTATAGCAGGTCCAATGAGAAGCTGGTCATGGGGATCAACACCTACAAAGACAACATCTCGGATCAGGGCCTTTGTCTTTAGTCCTGCTGATCGCGCAAAGGCTTCATCTGCAATGAGGCAAGCCGCACTCCCGTCTGTCAGGGCCGACGCATTCCCAGCGGTGATGGTTCCATACTTCTTGTCAAATGCAGGGCGGATTTTTGCGAGAGCATCAATGGTCGTGTCGCCACGTATAATGTTGTCTTTATCCACACACGCTTGGTATTTTGGCGGCGCCCAGACGGGGATGATTTCCTCCGCAAATATGCCAGCTTCCTGTGCAGCAGCAGCTCGAAGGTGAGACCTGACTGCAAACTTGTCCTGCTCTTCTCTAGAGATATTATTTTTCTTGGCCATGATCTCTGAGTGTTCGCCCATGGTTAGGCCAGTTAATGGCTCGCTAACACTGGGGGGCTTTGGAACCCAAGCGCCTGCAGAAAACTCGGAGAGCAATGCGATTCTTTGAGCCGGTGATTTAGCTTTATTTAATTTCACAAGAAACCGGCGCGCTTCTTTAGAGTAGACGATGGGAGCGTCACTTAGGCATTCAACGCCGCCTGCGATAATGGCTTGACTGTGACCTGCCATAATTGAGCGTGCGGCATCGGCGATCGTTTGCATGGAGCTAGTACATGCTCGGTTGAGGCTATATCCGTGAATGTGCGAAGGGAGTCCGAGATTGATGATGGCGTCTCTCGCCACATTGCCATTTTTTGTTTGCGGGGCGACAACGCCACACGTGATTTCATCCAGATCCTCAGGATTTATTCCAGACTTTTGAATGAGTCCAGTAACGTTTCTGCTGTAAAGTTCAAGCGTGTCACACTCTTCAAAGGCGCTGAACGATTTCACAAACGCTGTTCGCGCACCTTCTACAAATACTGGTCGCTTGTTGCCTGGCTTACTGGTGCGTGCGTACTTGCTCACCAATGTCATAAGTTACTCCTTCGATAGATCTTTAAAGAACCTGCGCTTTAACTTTTTCAATTATCTGACCTAAAAATGCAACTTGTTGGGGCTCCGCTAACTCAAAGACGCCTCCCATGCGCATTTTGCTGTCATCAAACCATTTAACTGTTATGCGTAACAAGATGTCACTTGGCCCTGAAATCTCAAAAGGCGACAGCGGGATTGTCATCCAAAAGGACTCATCAGCTTTGCAGTGGAACTTTCCCGTAAACTCTATTTTGAATCCGTGCGTACTGAGATCCAATAAAACAGCGCTTTGAACTCCAAGTGGCCACCACCGGTAGCGCCTAACTTCGACAAGTGCATGCGAAATATATCGTTCAGGACGATTGTTTGATTGTTGGGAGCCTTGTTGCTCAGCCAAGATGGACTCCTTCATGCCGAAGCCACGACAGGCCCCGTTGAATCGTTCAGTGTTAGGATTGTATAATGAAAGTCTGAGCGGTAGCAACCGTTCAGAAACCAAGGAGATTTCGACTTTTTGTAATTCACAAATTCTTTACAACGAACATTGGATTATCGATGGATACTTTATCTAGCACAAAATTAGAGCCCCGTTACCGCGTCGTTATCCTCGGTGGAGGAATTCACGGTGTCGGCATTGCGCACGATCTGGCAAGTAGGGGGTGGCGCGATGTGCTGGTTGTTGAAAAATCCATCGTCGGATCTGGAACCAGCGCAAAAAGTACAAAGTTAATCCATGGTGGCCTTAGATATCTCCAGCATCCGAGAGATTTTCCGCTGGTAGCTGAAGGCCTCGAAGAGCGTGCCCTGCTTGTTAAGCTTGCCCCTGATATTGTTAAACCACTCCCATTTATTTTTCCGGTATTAAAAAAAGGTGGCATGCCGCGTTTTATGGTTAAGATCGGACTATGGCTTTACGATGCCCTGTCCATGGGGCGTTCATTGGGTCGTCATGCGTGGCTCAATCCCGAGCAGGCGTTTGAGGAGGCGCCGATCCTGGATAAAGCCGTCTTCAAGGGTTTTTATCGTTTTTTTGACGGACAGACAGATGATCTGGAGTTAACGAGACGGGTCGCCAAGTCTGCAAAGAAACTTGGTGCGACGATTGCTGAACACTCAGAGGCCTTGTCTATGACTCATGGGGATAATGGCTGGACCATTACTGTCAGACAAGGGGAGCGAACATCAACAATTACTACTAAATATGTGGTTAACGCCCTCGGTCCTTGGGCGCATGAGTTTATGGCAAGGGCGAATATAAAACCGAAAGTTGCGGGTATTAATAATCAAGGCACTCACATTATCGTGCGAGACCTTGGCTTGAAGTCCGGATTATTTTTACAGTCACCAGAAGATAGCCGAATTTTCTTTGTTCTGCCTTGGAAAGGTTACACATTGATTGGCACCACTGAGGATAATTTTGATGGACCCGCTGATAACTGCCGACCAGAAGATCATCAGGTACAGTACTTGCTTGAACGCTGTAACAGGTTTTTAGCTGCAAAACTTTCTAAAGACGATGTCATTCAATCTTTTTCTGGAATGCGCTGGCTTGCCGGTGATCCGAAAAGCGGGCTTTCCGACACATCAAGATCGCACCTCATTACACAGCACGCCACGGGCCATGACGTGCTCTACACCATTTATGGCGGAAAGCTCACAGCTTATAGGGCGCTTTCAAAAGAGGTGGCTGATCTAATTGCTAAATCTTTCGGTGACAAGTCCAAGTCATTAACTCATTTAAAAGAGATGTGGGCAGAGCCAGAATCCATGCCGGCAGAGCTTGTGGTTCCTCAGCGATTTAATGTTTTGTAACTAGGGACTGGGCAGCAAAGTACTTAGTGAATACTCGTATCCAACGTCTTACGTAGAAAATCTATGGCTGACAGAAAAACATCAAAACCTAAAAAAGTCGCCCCCAAGCGCCCCATGGGTAAGGTTTTGCAAAGCGTCAGACAGGTCATGCGCATAACACATGTCAGTGAGGAAGAGGCGATATGGCAGTGGGGAGAGCCCAAGTCCAAAGCACTTCCGGAGATCATTGATGTTGGTATATGGAATATATGGAAGGGTTCAGGTGGCGAAGCGTTTGTGTCGGAGTATCGGCGCATGCTTGCTAACTGTCATTTGCTGCTTGCTCAGGAAGCATTACTAACCTTAAAGGCTTTAGCACAATTCGCGCCAGCTGGTTATCTCGCGCTTCACGGCGCAACATACCGCCGAAAAGACGGCATACGTGACGGTGTTATGACGGTTTCTGCAGCCCATGCTGACGGACAGCCCCAAAGAATACTTTGCTTAGCTCCAGAACCTCTTCTTAATACGACAAAGGCGTCTCTTGTTTCTACTTACAAAATTGAAAACTCAGAAAAAGTTCTGTGTGTCGTCAATATTCACGCGACCCTACTTCGAAGACCGGCAACCGCCGTCCGCGAGCTGGAGCAGGTCCTGTCATACATCGGTGATCACTCGGGGCCGATACTGTTTGCTGGTGATTTCAACACGTTCTCAAAAGCGTACATCAACGAAGTAGATCGCGTTTTATCCTCCATCGGACTGAATCGAGTCTTAATGGAGGGAGATCCGCGCACAACGACAACGGCACTTGATCAGATTTATGTTCGTGACATTCAGGTCTTGGATGCTCGGGTTGACACCACATATCAGCACTCGGATCATTTTCCGATCTTGGCGAAACTGAAGCTGAGCTAATGATTAGAATGATTTTCTGTAGGCAACTGAGAGCTTGTCGCCAGCCCGTCCAACCGGACTGTCTGGTCCAAAGGTCCAACCTTGCCTTGGCTCTGCTGTGACGCTCAGCTCAGAACCAGCGGTTCTCATGACCCACTCGCCTCTGGCTTGCTTAGCTGTGTGTGCATAGGTGATGTTGAGTCTGGGAAGATGTGAATGTCCCAAAATGTTTACGGCTGATGTTTGAGTCGGCTTAAATTTATAATCAAACTTTCGGCAGATCGACATCTCTGCATAGACGGGTATTTTGATTTCATGAGTCATGGATTTCGCGATGTCTGATCTGCCTCCAGCTATAAGCTGCGATGACATTAAGCCATCAACTTGGGTGAAGGTAAATCGAGCTCCAGGTACAGACCCTGTGCTGATCTGGTCTGACATAATGGCATCCGCGTCAGCCGCATCAATTTTTATATTGATCTTTGGTGTAGGTAGTCTTCGCCACATGGATGTGTGTTGCACATAATCTTGGTCAGATTCAAATTCATCAAACACTTGACGCGCCGAGTTGTTGGAGAGCTTATCAATAGTGTAGATAACCTGAGCTTTAGCTCCAAAATCATGATGGATGTCAGATATGGTTCCTAGTGTTGCAATTGGCGGCGCGTCTTTTGATGGAATGATATCTGTTTCTACCAATCCATAACGGATCTCAGGGATGTCCTGGCGACGCGAAATGGACTTCACGGGGTGCTTTAGATCAAGATTAAACTTCATCCCAGAACGAATTTTTTCGATCACAGGAAACTGTTTCCTTGTGTTGACTTCGATCGCTTTGCGATATTGCTGACTGAGAATTCCAAAAAAAGCCTTTTCATCAGTATGGACGTGCAAGCCCTCGGGAGTGGCTGCCAGAGTTGAAAGTTTTTTCATTCTTGCCGCACGGGACAATTGTTGTGATGACTCGACAAAAGCCTTTGTCTTAACGTTAGATCCCGACTGCCGAGACGTCATAGTTACGAAAATGTCTTTAAACCTTGAAGAGAGGACGTCAGCCAGGTCACTCGTTCTAATGAAATCGGATTGCTTCGGCATATTCGCCAAATCCTCCGCGGAATAACGGACGGTGATCATGTCAGCAGCAAAGCTAGATTGAGATAACACCATCCATGAGATGGCGCTCAAAGTCCTACAAGATTTCACCAAACGATTCACGCTGCGACTCCTAGAGTTGTCCCCTGGTCCAAGGCGGTTAGCCTTCAAGATAAAAGGACTCTCGCTGCGAGCTTTTGCAAGGCGTGGGCCAACGGTTGGATGGGCGTAAATGCCCAAAATAATGGGATTTTTTTTGATTTGAAGCCGCGGCCCCGTTGTCGAATCTTTTGACACTCTAGTGTTGCCTCTAACCCCCTAAAACCGTTATGGTTAAGAGCTTTTTAGTATGCCCGCTTGTAGACGCGATAAGAGCCTGTAATTAGAGGTGTTTTTTATGAAGTCAGTCCGTCCTGATGTCAATCTGCCAACCATGGAGCGCGAGGTGCTCGCCGCATGGCAGTCCCAAGACATTTTTGGAAAGCAGAATGCTAGAAGAAAAACGGCTCCGGAGTTTGCCTTCTATGACGGCCCTCCGTTTGCAAATGGTTTGCCTCACTACGGACACCTACTTGCCAATACGATTAAAGACATTGTGCCCCGCTATTGGATCATGCGCGGATTTAACGTGGAACGAAAATTCGGATGGGATTGCCATGGCGTGCCCGTCGAGTATGAGATTGAAAAGCGCGATAACTTGAAGGGCTCAGGTGCCATCAAAGAGCTAGGCATTGGGGAGTTTAATGAACGCTGCCGTGCATCTGTTCTTCACTATGCTGGTGAATGGCAGAAGACGATCACGCGTCTTGGCCGATGGGTTGATTGGAATAATCAATATAGAACCATGGACAAATCATTCATGGAGTCGGTTTGGTGGGTTTTTGGTGAGCTCTATAAGCGTGGCCTTGTTTACCGAAGTCATAAGGTCGTTCCCTACTCGCCAAGGCTGACAGCTGTTCTTTCAAATTTTGAAGCCAATCAAAATTACAAGATGACGCAAGACCCATCAGTGTATGTTCGATTCAAATTGAAGAATGAGGACGCATACTTTCTTGCCTGGACGACGACTCCTTGGACTTTGATATCCAACCTCGCGCTCGCGGTTGGCCCAGAAATCGACTACGTGAAAGTCAAAAACAACTCAGATCAATCAACCTATTGGCTAGCAGAAGCCCGCCTGGATGCAGTTTTCAAGAAGTCAAAGTCTGGAGAGTCTCCGGTAACTGTTCTTGAGAAAGTAAAAGGTACAGCTTTGCGTGGCAAAGAATACGAGCCACTCTTCCCATACTTTGAAGGACACAAAAATTCTTTTCAGATTTTGGTCGACAACTATGTGACCACTACAGACGGGACTGGAATTGTTCATCAAGCACCCGCTTACGGTGAAGATGACTTTAGAGTATGCCGTGAGGCTGGCATTGATTTCGTGGATCCGATTGATGACGAGGGTCGCTTCAAATCTGTTGTTTCTGAATACGCGGGCATGAATTTCAAGGATGCCGATAAGGAGATATCGAAGCGTCTGAAAACCGAGGGGAAGCTCATTCGTCAAGAGACGATTGATCATAGTTATCCATTTTGTGATCGCACGGATACCCCGCTGATGTATCGCGCCATCCCGGCTTGGTATGTGGCCGTTGAAAAAATCGTTCCTAAGCTTGTTGCCAATAACCAAAAAATAAACTGGGTTCCTGGCCATCTAAAAGACGGACGCATGGGCAATTGGCTTGAGAATGCACGTGACTGGGCTATCAGCCGTAACAGGTTCTGGGGAACGCCATTACCAATTTGGGTTTGTGACAGGAATGAAGACCACATTGAGGTGTTTGGCGACGTCGCAAGTCTTGAAAAGAAGTCCGGTCGGCAGCTTGCCGATATTCATAAGCACTTTGTCGACGATATCGCCTTCAAGTGCTCTCAATGCGAAGGCTCCATGAAGCGGGTGAGTGAGGTTTTCGATTGCTGGTTTGAATCTGGTAGTATGCCTTATGCCCAGCTGCATTACCCGTTTGAAAATAAAGATCGCCTTGAAAAAATATTTCCAGCTGATTTCATCGCTGAAGGCCTGGATCAAACAAGGGGCTGGTTTTACACACTTTCGGTCCTTTCAACGGCTCTTTTTGACCGACCAGCATTTAAAAACGTCGTAGTTAACGGCATCATCTGTGATGAGACCGGAAAGAAAATGTCAAAGCGGCACAGAAACTATACTCCTCCCGGTGAGCTGCTTGAAAAATATGGTGCCGACGCCACCAGACTTTACATGGTTAACTCGCCAATTTTGCGCGGAGAGGACCTTGTGTTTGCCGATAAAGGCGTGATCGAGACCATACGCGCCGTCATTCTTCCGTTGTGGAACGCTCAAAGCTTTCTGACAACTTATGCTGAAGCGGATGGCTGGATGCCCTCCAAAGACTTAGCCTCCGGGAAAAGGCCAACCACCACGATCGAGATGGATCGTTGGATCATCAGTCGTCTGCATACGATGATTGATGGCGTTCATGGTCATATGGAAAACTATCACCTGTACGCCGTTGTCCCAGTCATACTTGGATTTATTGATGAGCTGACAAACTGGTACATCAGGCTAAATAGGCGTCGTTTTTGGGGGAAATCAAGTGAGGCGACATCGGGATTAGATGCGGATCAGAAATCGGCATATGAGACCCTTTATTACGTTCTCCTGGAGTTTACAAAAGTATTTGCTCCATTTGCTCCATTTGTTTCTGACAGAGTTTACCGCAATCTTACGGAACAGGTTGCGGGGGTCGCTGAGTCCGTGCATTTGACAGATATGCCTATGACCGATCAAAAAGCTATCGACAGGGGCCTTGAGGAAAACATGGACTTGGTGCGACGAGCGACCGAGCTTGGGCGCTCTCTACGAGCCAAGCATCAGATCAAGACGAGACAGCCGCTTACGTCTTTACTTGTGATTACCAGAAACGAAAAAGACAAGGCAGCCATCGATCGTGGCCAGCATATTATTAAAGACGAACTTAATGTGAAGCAGATCGAATTTTCTGCCGATGAAGCGAAGTTTGTTCGCTTAGGCGTAAAGCCAAATTTAAAGACGCTTGGAAAGAAACTCGGCAGCTCTCTTGGCTCGGTTAGATCAGAGTTTGAAAAATTATCACAAGATCCCGCTAAAGTTTCCCAGATGCTCGCATCGGCGGAAGCCGGAGGGAAAGTCCTCATGGCAGGTCACGAGCTTCTTCTCGAAGATTTACTGATTGAGCGTGGACCAAAAGACGATCGCCTCATTGCTACAGAGTCTGGCGTTACCGTATTGCTTGATACCAAGGTTACGGAAGATCTCTTGCTCGAGGGCTACGCAAGAGAGATGGTCAGCCGAATTCAAAATCTTCGCAAAGAGGCAGGACTTCAGGTTACAGACCGAATCCATCTTAAGATCACCTGTGACGGAGATCTGAAAAAGGCGGCCTCGATTCACAAAGACTACATTATGGCTGAGACCTTGGGCTTAACACAGGAGGTTGTTCAAAGTGTGACTGTGTCCCATAAAGTCCACTCTGATATTGACGGCGCTACGATTACCATCGGTTTGGTCAAGGCCTGATGCTGAAGATTTTATGGATGGTTTTTGTTCTTGGTTTGCTGCCATCCTGCTACGTCACTAAGCAGACTTATAAGCAGGTAGGGCTATTTATGTCCAGAGAGCCTGTCCAAGAGGTTCTTGATAGGAAAGACTTACCCTCCGGTGAAATAAGTAAACTTATTTTCTCAAAAGACGTTCTTGCGTTTGCTAGAAGTGAGGGTTTGAAAGTTGGCTCGGCTTACGAGACATACATCCAGTTGCCCGGCAAGGCTGTCTCTTATACCGTCCAGGCTGCACGCCCCACTGAGATGAAGCTCAAGCAGTGGTGGTTTCCGTTCGTAGGACGTGTTCCCTATATTGGATTTTTTGATGAGTCAGATCGCCGCAAGGAATCTGAGCAGCTCAAAAAAGAGGGGTACGAAGTTTACGAAGGGTCTGCCACGGCATTTTCTAGTCTGGGATGGTTTTCTGATCCCATTTATTCTTCTATGCTCAGGCGTTCAGATGTTGAGTTGGCCCATCTTTATTTTCACGAGCTGACCCACCGTACAATCTGGATTAGTGGTGGCGTAGAATTCAACGAAAATCTAGCCGAGTTCGTCGCAGATGTGTTGACGACAAAATTTTTTAAATCGAAATCTCGTGAACCTGAGTTGGTAGTATTTGATCAAGCTAATGATGATTACCGCCTCTTTCGTCAGTGGCTTCAAATCTTAAGGGCAGAATTGCAAAAGGATTTGGACGCCAGTACGAAGGCACCCGAATCAGATAGAATCGCTCGCAAGACGAAAGTTATAGCTTTGGCCGTATCTCAAAAACCTCCGTTTAAGCGAGTCGATTTCGTGGGATCTGCGCCCTGGAATAATGCAAGGATTTTGGCGGCCGGTCTGTATGCGCCGGATACCGCAAAATTTCGCACGGCCTGGCAATGCTACTTGTCCAAAATCGAGCAAGCAAATATTGGTGGATTCCTAAAGGAGCTTCGGGTAACTGCCGACAAAACTGATAATGGATTTAGGGCTTTAGACGCGTTGTGTGAGCAGCGCAAGCAGGGTGCATAATAGCCAATGACTGAAGGAAAACAATCATCTCTGCCGCAAGAGTTTGAGCTTTGGCTTTCGTCAAAGAACTACAAAGCCATGCGCCCTGTTTTAAAATCTGCTGAGCCTGCCGACATCGGCGAGCGTCTCGCAGAACTTCCGATCGCGGAACTGGTCGTTATTTTTCGCTTGATACCGAGAGTGCGGCGTGCGCAGGTGTTCGCATATGTGCCGTTTGAGCGTCAGGAAGAATTGCTTGAAGCTTTACCCGAAGCGGTTGTTTCAACTCTACTTAACGACATGGAGCCTGACGATCGTACGCGGCTTCTCGAGGACTTGCCTTTTGAAATTCGCTCACAAATTCTATTAAAGCTTTCTCCCGAAGAACGGAGCATGGCTTGGCAGCTCTTAAGCTACGCAGAAGACTCCGTTGGTCGTTTGATGAACCCGGAGTTTATTGCTGTTCGTGGCGAGCTGAAGGTCTCTGAGGCGCTAGAATTTATTCGTTGGACAGTGCGTAATTCAGAAGAGCTACACAGTTTTCTTTTCGTCATCGACCCAGATGGTAAGTATAAGGGCGAGGTGAGTCTGGCGAGTCTTATTCTTGCAGATCCTCCTACTTTGACTCTTGATCAGATTATGGATACAGCAACGGTGGCCTTGTCAGTTACAGATGACAAGGGTGCAGCCGTAGATTTTTTCAGAAAATACGACAAAGCATTTAGCCCTGTAGTTGATGCTGACGGTGTGCTAGTGGGTGTTTTGACAGCTGATGACGTATTTGACATCGCTGAAGACGAGGCGACAGAAGACATCCAGCAGTTCGGTGGTACAGCGATACTTGAGGACAGCTATTTTGAGACGCCAATGCATGTCCTGCTGCGCAAAAGGGCTGGTTGGCTCTGTGTACTTTTTGTCAGCGCTTTCTTTACGCAAACTGCAATGAAATATTATGACCAGGCGATCCAAGAATTACGGTTTCTGATCTATTTCGTTCCATTAGTTGTTAGTTCTGGTGGTAACTCTGGAAGTCAAACCTCGTCGCTTGTCATTCGCGGCCTTGCCTTGCGGGAAATGGAGCTGAAAGACTGGTGGCGCGTTTTTGGCCGGGAAATTGTGATGGGATTAGTCTTAGGCTTAATCCTTGGTTCAATTGGCTTTGCGCGAGCCATTATCTGGGATAGGGACCTGACGGTGGCTATTATTGTTGGTCTGGCTCTTGTGGGCGTTGTTTTGTTTGGATCAGTCGTTGGAGCTCTGATGCCATTTGCTATCAAACGTATGAAGATGGATCCTGCTGTGAGCTCTTCGCCATTCATCGCCTCAGTTGTGGACGTCGCGGGGATTGCCATTTACTTTAGTACGGCCATTTGGGTCATGCACTATGTAGCTCCTTTAATCGGTCTTGATGTTCCAAGCGGAAAATAGCCATGTGGATTGATGATCAAATTCTTCGGCGGCACGATAAAAGAATTCACTCGGAAATTTTCATTCCCGAGGAAACAATGGTTGTTTTAGGTAGTGGCAATGATCCTCAGACGGAAGTTAATTTAGAGGCATGCTCATTACGTAGTATCCAGGTGCTACGTCGGTATGGTGGTGGTGGTACTGTTGTGCTTTACCCCGGGTGTGTTGTGGTGAGTACGGGATGTTGGGTCAAAGACCCCTTTAAAAATAATTTTTACTTTAAGCTATTAAACGATGCAGTAAGAGACGCGCTTGCCGCTAAGTGGACATCTCTATCCGGTCTTTCTCAAGCAGGAATTTCAGACATTGTGATGGGTGAAAAAAAGGTCGCTGGTACCTCGATGTTTCGAAGTCGCAACTATCTTCTCTATCAGGCAAGCATTTTAGTTGGTCTAGACAGAACTTTGGTTAACTCAGTTTTGCGACATCCTACTAAAGAGCCAGATTACCGCAAGGGTCGATCTCACGCTGATTTTCTGACGTCACTAATGGAAATCGAGCAAACGATCAAATCAGCTGCGCTGGTTAAAGATGCGCTGGAAAATCATCTTGAAGAAAATTTGTTAAAGCATCTGGCAGATCAACTGATTGATCCCGTTACGAGCCAGATGCCAGCTCTTCAGGCTAGAATTGTCCGCGCTGAAGAGGAGTCTCAAACAACAGTTTCAAACTCCTTGTGACCCTCTGGAACAGTCTGCAAATGATACATGGCAGCTGTAAACGGTAGCATTACAATCAGGCCTAATGTTTGCCATGTGACATTCAAAAACTTGGAGAGCAGCTGGCTGGCATTAATCGTTTGTCCAAATATCTCGATGTCCTTTGCAAAAAATCCAGCTGGTATTTGCATGAGAAGGTCTATCTGAGGCACCTGATCAATTAAAAATCCAATGCCAAGCAAGATAGTTAGAAAAAAACCTGCAACGGTGAGAATATTCATGAACGCTGGAACTTTTCCTCCCACACGCGCAGGCGTCGTATAGTTCAGAAAGATCGTATCAATAGTGGTACGAATACCGCCTTTTGTGCCAGTGACTAGTGTTACTGGAAGCATCACAAGCATCGAAAGAGTGATGACGGCTACAAACGGAATAATTGACGTGACAGGTATTACAAGCAAAAGAACCAGTAACGCACCAAGGCCTTTGCGGAAAAGCACGATGAGAGACCTAAGAGCTACGGAAGAAAGTGGCTCAGGTCTACTTTCAAAATAATCCACTGAGGTCCGAGCCAGCATGAGTATGCCCCAAGCTTTTATGATGCCAAGGATCACGTTGGGCAAAGCTAGAGTGGCGAGGCCTCGTGAAACGAGGTGCTCAAGTAGCTCTAGCGGTGTTTTTCCTGACGTCTCTGCAAGGGTAGAGACCGCAGTTGAGGCGGTCACTTGCCATGCCACAAGATCAAGGATGTCGGGCAAAAGGACGAAAAATAGGGCTATTAAAAACAGATCTTTACGTCTATTTGCGAGTGCTTCCTTACCGTAGCTCAAAATATCTGAAAGCTGGACTCTTTGAAGCTTGGTGGACAAAAGAATGCTCCTCATCTATAAGGCGGGTGTTACGAGGGATTATGAGCGACACGTTAATCATTACAGAGATATACGCCTCTATTCAAGGTGAGTCTAGCTATGCTGGTCTTCCTTGCACCTTTGTGCGCCTGACAGGCTGTCCGTTAAGATGCCGTTGGTGCGACACAACCTACGGATTTTATGGGGGCACTGAGACGTCTCTTTCCGACATTTTATCCTCCGTAAAAAAACTTGGTGTCTCACTTGTGGAGCTAACTGGTGGTGAGCCTCTTGCCCAAAAAAATTGCCCGAGCTTGGCTAAAGCGCTCATTGACGAAGGCCATAAGGTCTTAATTGAGACTGGTGGATCTGAGGACGTGAGCTCCCTTGATCCAAACGTTCACATCATCATGGACATCAAGTGTCCCGGAAGCCAGATGCACGAGAAAAATCGCTGGGAAAACTTAAATCACCTCAAGCCCACGGATGAAATTAAAATGGTCCTGGCTGATCGTGCTGATTTTGAGTGGGCCATGTTAAAAATAAAAGAGCACCGCCTGACTGAGCGCTTTAAGGTTCTTTTAAGCCCTGCCTTTGGACTTCTGAAGCCAAAGGATCTGGCGGAATGGATTGTGGCGGAAAAATTAGACGTGAGACTTAATCTGCAGCAGCATAAGTACATCTGGCACCCAAGGGCCAAGGGTGTGTGATGACACTGAACCAAGATTTTTTAGACAGACTTAAAATCGTGGAGTGCCATGATAGCACTTACCGCCCAGAGAAAAGCCCGCTTGTTTTTTCAAAAGCCAAAGGCTCTCTTATTTGGGATGTCGACGGCAAGGAGTACATCGATCTCTGCGCAGGATTTGGAGCCCTTGCTTTGGGGCATGCAAGTGAAGCTCTGCTTGAGGTGACTAAAGGGTTTTCAGCAGACCGTCCGATGGTTGAGCATGCCATGGGAGATGTCTATCCATCCGAAGAAAAAATTCTTTTCCTAGAAACCTTAAAGTCCCTTCTTCCCTCTAAATATGAAATCGGTGCTTTAGCTCTTGGCGGTGGACAAGCTGTGGAAATCGCACTCAAGACTGCCATGCTTTACACAAAAAAATCTGGATTCATCGTTTTCGATGACGCTTACCATGGTCTTGATCTCGGCGTTTTGCCATTAACAGCAAGAGAAGACTTTAGCGGGCCCTTTAAAAATTGGCTTATCGACGGACACGTTGAAAGGCTCCCTTACGGCGCAGGTAATGACCAATTGCTTTCTGCCATAAAAAAACTAAGCCACTGTGGTCTTGCGGCCATCGTTGCAGAGCCCATCCAAGGTAGGGCTGGCGTAAGGCCGCCGCCAAAGGGTTGGCTTTCCATGCTGGCAGATGTTGCTCACGCTGCTGGTGGCCTTTTGATTTTAGATGAAGTGTTTACTGGGTTTGGCCGCCTTGGCAAAATATCAACAGCCGAAGATGTGGACGCAGATATTTCAGCGTTCGGAAAAGCCATCGGTGGTGGTTTTCCCATGTCAGCCTGCTTTGCCAAAAAGAATATCATGGCTGCTTGGCCCGAGAGCTCCGGTGAAGCGATTCATACAGGCACTTTCTTTGGCCACCCATTTTCTGCTGCTGTGGGACGAAGAACTTTAATCCAAATTAAAAATCAAAATCTCATGGTGAGATCTTTGGATCTTGGTGACAAAGTAAAAGGATGGCTTTGCGCTGCCATCGGGCATCATCCACTCGTGAAAGACATTAGAGGCCAAGGCCTCATGATTGGGGTTGAGTTTGCAAAGCCAGGACTGGCCGCAAAACTAATGGATGATCTTCGTGAAAAAGGAGTCGTCGCTTTGCCATCAGGAAACACAGGTGCAACGCTTTCGATTACGCCTGCTTTGAACATTCCTGAAGATCTTTTAAAGCAAGGTATTGAGCGCTTAGCTCAGTGCCTCTAAGTTTTGCTCTAAGCTTTTTAGCTGACTGGTCATATTGGCAAATTGATCTTTTGTCTGCTGCACAACATCTTCCGGCGCACGATCAGCAAAACTTGGGTTATCAAGTTTTGCTTTTAGTCCTGCCAGTACTTTTGTGACTCGGTCCCTTTCTCCCGAGAGCCTTTTCTTCTCGGAAGCAATGTCGATCACCCCAGAGGCCGGAATATACGCCTCAAATCCCTTACCGATCGTAACCAGAGACTGGCCGGGTCTTGCTATAGTGGGAGAAGCCTTTAGTTCTCCAACCGTAGCCAAGCGTTTCACCAAAGGTGCTACGTCCATCACGATTTGGCTAAGTGACGCATCTGCTCGCATATGGATGTCGACCGTGTCTTTCGGATTGATCTGAGCCAAGGCCCTTGTTGAGCGAATACCCGTGATCAAGTCTTGCACTAATGACCACGAGTCACCGGCTTCCTTGAAGCGGATCAGTTTTAAGCCGTCTGGATAGTCGGAAACCACAAGACTTTCAGGTCTTTGCCAGGATGGGTGAGCCGGGATCTTATGCCAAAGCTCTTCGGTGATAAATGGCATGACTGGTGAGAAGAATCTTAGGATTCCTTCAAAAACGTATACCAATACGCTCACGGCCTGTGCCTTCGCTTTTTCGTCGGTTCCTGTCAGGGCTTCTTTTGCGCACTCTAGACCCCAGTCACAGTAACTTCCCCAGGTGAAGTGATACATGCGGTTAATGGCTTCATTAACTCTAAATTGAGCGAGAAGTTTTTCTACGTCGTCTGCTGTGCGTGCAAATTCTTCGCAAAGCCATTTACTTGCAAGGTCCATGCGGCTTGGGTCAAGGGCCTCGATCTTGGCGTCTTTAGACGTGTAACGCATCAGAAATCTTGCGGAGTTCCAAAGCTTATTGACAAACTTGGCGCCGTGCTCAAAGTCACCGATTTCCATGCGCACGCGTCCGCCAAGTGGCGAAAGTGCTACGCCTGTGAAGCGAAGGGCGTCCGTTCCATGTTTGGCGATAACGTCGAGTGGATCGATGCCGTTACCAAGTGTTTTTGAGAATTTGCGACCTTGCTTGTCGCAAATGGTGGCCGCCATATAGACATCTTTGAAAGGAACTTTACCTTGAGTCCTAAGCCCTACCATCACCATGCGGGCAACCCATAGAAATAAAATCTCGTTAGCTGTCACAAGCGTGTCGGTTGGATAGAAGTAAGAGAGGTCTTTTGATTTTTCAGGCCAGCCGAAAGGAGATATCGGCCATAGCCAGCTGCTAAACCATGTATCTAGAACGTCCTCATCTTGATGAATCTCGGACGAGCCACACTTAGAGCATTTGGTGGGATCTTCCATCCCCGTGGTGACGCCGTCACATTTTTTACAGTACCAAATAGGAATCCGGTGGCCCCACCAAATTTGGCGGCTAATACACCAGTCTTGAATGTTTTCAAGCCAATGCAAATAAGTCTTTTTCCAAAGATCAGGATGAAAGTTAAGCTCTCCATTTTTTGCGACTTCAATAGCCGGGACGGCAAGTTCTTTCATGCGCACAAACCACTGCATGGAAAGTCTTGGCTCAATGATAGCTTTCGATCTGTCAGAGTGCGGCACGGCATTACGGTGAGTCTCGTCTTTAATGAAAAGACCAAGGTCTTTCATTCCTTTGACGATTTCTTTGCGTGCCACGAAGCGGTCAAGTCCCCTAAACTTTTCAGGACAGTTACTTGCCATGGTGGCGTCGTCATTCATGACGTTAATGAATGGAAGATTGTGACGTTTTCCCATTTCAAAGTCGTTAAAGTCATGGGCAGGAGTGATCTTCACACAACCTGTTCCAAAATCAGCGGCGACGTAGCTATCAGCGATGATCGGAATAAGTCGGTCGGCAAAGGGAAGTTTGACGTGTTTTCCTACCAGGTGCTTATAACGCTCATCATCGGGATTGACCGCTACGGCAGTATCACCGAGCATCGTCTCGGGACGCGTTGTGGCAATCGGAATAAATTCACCAGGAAGTTCATGAATAGGATAGTTGAAATGCCATAGGGTGGCATTCATCTCAACAGATTCAATTTCATCGTCACTGATGGCAGTTTTTAGAGCCGGATCCCAATTGACAAGTCTTTGCCCGCGGTAAACAAGACCTTCATTAAATAGCTGAACAAAGATCGCACGCACCGCTTTGCTTAGGTGCGGATCCATGGTGTAGGCTTCGCGGTCCCAGTCACAAGAAAAACCCATGGAGCGAAACTGTTCGGTGATCATTCCGCCGTATTTATCTTTCCAGGCGTGGAGCCTCTTAAGCATCTCCTCACGGCCTATTTGTTGGCGGGTTTTTCCTTCTTCTTTCTCAAGAGCTTTTTCCACCATCATCTGGGTGGCAATACCTGCATGATCGGTGCCTGGTAGCCAAAGCGCATTAAAGCCCTTCATTCTTTTCCAGCGCACAAGAATATCTTGAATCGTGTAGGTGGTGCCGTGACCCATGTGAAGCTGGCTGGTCACGTTTGGTGGCGGCATCAAAATTGTGTATGGCTTTTTAGGGCTATCTGTTGGTGCTTTAAAAAAGCCGCCTTTCATCCAATAGTCGTACCATTTTTTTTCAAAGGACTTTGGATCGTACGTGGTTTCCATTTCAAACATGAAGGCACCCCATTTCAACACGGTTAGAAACGGAGTTTTATCACAGGATTAGGGGACTTGAAAACCAGTCAGTGACCCGGCTGAGAGCCTTCTTCATCATTTTCTTTAGGCGCAGCACCTGATAGCCCAAAACTGGTCCTGGATTGCATAATTGCACGGGCTGTGGCCTCTGCGTTACATGAAGAGCCCTGACAGCCATATATTTTTTGGATGCGCTGAATGTCACCCACCGAAAGTGAGCGATTGGCCATGCCTTCACCGATGAAGATACTTGGATTCATGATCGAGCTAGAATCATACTTTTCATCCACGTGGGCCAGGCCCAGAAGATGACCAAGCTCATGGGTGGCCAAACTTTGCATGTCTACTAGCTCCCGGTCGTCGATCGGTTTTTCAGTTAAAGCATCACTGATAAAGTAGACCTCCGAATTATAGCGGATGTCTGCCGCGTCGATAGTCTCGTAGGCATTACCTGGATTATTCCAAATGGTGGTTGCCAAAACCATCCTGCTTTTTCCTGTCTTTGACCAAATGCCATCATTGTATTGCCCGTTTAAACCATCTCTTAGTGATGAATAAAGATCCGGAAAACTGTCACCAGTCTTTCCTGCGTGTTTTCCATCGAATGAAAAGAGCGTTCGGCCGACTGCCAACTCCCAGGTTTGAATGGCCGATTTCAATGCGGAAAATTGAAGAGCTGGCATATTGGTATCCGTCTTGTAACGGATCGGCAGGTTACGCCAGCCTTTCGGCGCATGTAGTCCAAATTCTGGTGAATCGGGATCAAAAGAATTAGCGAGCTGTGTGCCCTGTTTCTGTTCATGATCCTCTTTAAGACTCACCTTATAAAACTGCGCACCACATGCAATGAAGTTTGCAAAGGCTGCGGTGATTGAGCCGGTTATGAGCAAATATCTAGTTAACATCGCCATAATATCTATGACCACCCCTCGTTCAGAATGCATGTTCGGCACAAAACGTTAATTTCCTGAGAACCGTTTGGAAGAGCCCTTAATGTAAGGGAGTTTCAGCGCCCGATCCCGAGTTCCGTTTGGGGTGGGAGCCTTTAAGGATGGCAACACATTCTTTAAATATTTGAATTTATTGATAAATATTGGGACCTCTCAGTGTTTGCTGGCAGTTGGCCGAAGGAGCTTTTAGGAGGGAAAGTCTGGTGGAACCATCGAGGACAACAAAAAATTTTCAGCTAACGGAATCGAGATCCGGGGGGTTTTCCCTTGTCAGTGTCGTCGTTGCAATCGGTTTGGCTGGAATTGCGATTTACGGAGTTACATCGGGCACGGTCGCCGTCAGAAAGACTCAAAGCAACACAGGCGCTAAAGCCTCATTTCTGTTGGTGCAACCAGCTTTACGAACGGCATTGGCTCGAGCGGCAAGGGACTTTGTGTATGAGAAAAAGTGTGGAGATCCAAATAAGGCTTTTTCCGAGAGGATTGCTTCGAGCTTCAAAGACGTTCGCATTTTGTCCGTAGGAGGCAGTGGTTCAGCAAAGTTCTCTGCAGTTACCACCGTCACGCCGCCGCATAGTAGTTTTTCTGAAGCATCTGCTCGGTGCGCCGGTCAACGAATTCGAGGATATACTTACCAGCAAGATGGTTCTGGAGATCTACTGTACACCTGCCTTGCGCTGACTGCTGAGACATCATTTAAAGAAAAACTGATGAGTTCAAAGAATTCATTTTGGTCCATGAGTAACACATTCCTAGAGGTCCTAGTGTTACCAGTAGATTTGAGGCGGGATGAGCCGCTTACATGTTTAACGGCAGACTCACCTGGTGGCGGAATTAAAATTTTATATACGGTTTACTATGCGGCAAACGAGAGCTCTGGTGGCAGACCTAATCGAGCCGATGGGGTTTTTTATGTCACGCGAGAATAATTCAAATGCTGGCATGTCCATTATTGAGTTGGTGGTAGCGCTTGGTATTTTTGGCATTTTAGCCGCAGCGAGTTACCGCATGTACGGCGAGTTTACTGAGCAGCAATGGTCTGCTAGAAATCAAGTAGTCGTTAAACAAGAGGTAAGCCCTGCCACCGCTGCAATTAACAAATACTTTCCAGGAGCGATCGTCTTGAATAGCCCTGATAATCCTGTGGCAGATACAAACACCTGGCAATGCAGCGGCGGGGCCTGCAGTTTACGTAGTGACAATAGGCAAAACGGCATTGAACTGTTGACGTCTTGCGAATCAACTCAAGGGAACAATATCCTAAAAAGGCTTTCGTTTGAAAAATTAGGTACCCTATCGGAAGCTGATAACTGCGCCATTTGTCGGACGGGTGAAAGACCAACGCTTGAAATTATTTTTTACAGTGCAGGTACTGCTAGCGGTCGAATGAAGTATCCTAAACAGCCAGCATCCTCTTTGGATTTAAAAGGGCTTGTTGGTATGAGTATTTGTTTTTCCGTGCCACCGAGAACGACGCCAGATGGGGACGCTTTTGATCAATGGGTTATATCATTGGTTCCTGTTTATTTTTCGAGAATTCCAAAGGGGTCCGATTCAGATGACCAACTACAGTCCAAATTTGTATCTGTGCGGGAAAGTCTCATGCTTGGGCCAATGGAACAGCTCGGTAGCAAGATCAAGGTGATCAAATGAAAAAAAGTCCTTTCAGCAATCCTAATATTCTTGGTGTGCAGGACATTTTTGGTCAGTCCGCTCAAAATGGATCGTCAGCCGTTATTTTCACGATATTTTTAAGTGCGGCATCATTCTTAGGCGTAAGTCATTTGGTTAATCAGGCCGTTGAGGCCAATAAACAAGTCAAAGTTGAGCAGCGTAAGGAGCAAGCTCGGCAAACTCCATTTAACGTGGCGGCCATTGCTAAGCAGCTGGTTAGCCCTGGAGTCGACGATGGCTCGCCGGATTGGAGGACGTCTAAAATCGTCACGACTCCAGATATTGTTCCGCGTCTTTATCTCGATCCCTATATAGCATCTCAAGGTGTGATCGACGGAACCGTACCCATCAATAACTATTGGACGGTAATGCAGGGCCCAGTCCTAAACTCCTATAAAGACAAAGTTTGGGACGAGTCATCGTTTGCTTCCAACAAATCGGTCTCTATTTTTTCTGCGGACTCCAATTTGCTTAAGGCAGCTGACATGGAAGATATTTTTGCAAAGGCATCGGTGTCTACTTCTGGAATTGGGCAGCTGCTTAAGTTGCAAAGGTCGTCTTCCACAGTTCGATACTCCGCAAAAAACTGTAATGCGGCAGGAGAGCCGTCACCAACATGGACGGGATATTATTGTGTGGATGCAAAAATTTCGTCGCAAGACAATAGCGCTTTAAGCGGTGGTTCTGGCGGTGGCGTAAATGAGCGTATTTTGGACTTTGGGTTGATTCAGCCTCCTCCTCCGCCTGTTTGTCATGGGGTTTCGGCGCCTGCCACCTGGTCAAGAGGGGTTAATATTGAGTTATCGGCGGATGCAACGGGTGTTGTTGCTGGCTACCGCGTTTCTGTCCAAAATTCAAATGGTGACGGTGGACTCGCCTTGGAGCGCCAAGGCATTTACACGGCGGCCAATGGATTGCGAACGAGGGCAAATGTCGCAGGAATTTCTATACCAACAGATGACCTCACAGCGTTTCCAGCTGGCGACACAGTAACACTAAAGCTCGAACTCCTGAACCCAACTGGAGCGAGTATTGTCGATCCAGATGGTGGCCCGCGGGAGTCTTGCCCTGATATCGTCATCAAAGCGGCAGCTCCTCCACCGCCACCTATCTGTAAAAACATTTCAGCTCCGTTTAGAGCAGCAGGCACAAACACCTGCTCTATGACGGTTAGCAACACCGGGGGTCCAGTTACTGGCGGTCCTGTGTTGAGCACAACGACTGATTGCACCGCAGGAACGAAACTCCCAAGTGGAAAAATATTGACTTGTGTACTGGCAGTAGATCCAGTTACAGGACTAAAATCGTCTGTTTCGAATGCAATAATCTCTGGCGTCACGTGGATGAAGACCGATAATACATGGGTTTCTGACAACATTCCCTGTCCGGTTGGGAGTACGTCGGAGTTCCAGGTTAAGTTGACTGGTCTTGGCGGCGAAAGCTCTTGTCCAGCTGTGCCAGTATCTAATGACGGGCAAACCTGCACAATTCCGCCCTCGATGGTGGGAGTTAATAATTTAATTACCGGCGGTAATTACACCTGCAAAGTTAATAGTCGCACGATTAACAATGCTATAGTGTTGCCGATGGATGCTACAGAGATCAAAATTAAGATAACCAGATACGGAGTAGACGATTGGAACCCATGCACGTCTTTGAATGGTACGAGCCTCGGTTGTAATCGGGGTGAGAAGACAGTGTGCTCTCCAGGAGGTCCTGGGCCGCGAGTGACGGCGTTTAATAAAGACATCAGCTCAATTTTAAAGCCTGGAGCTAACTCGCTCTACGTCGAGTCCTTCAATAAACACACTTTCTGGTCCATGTGGATTGGAATCACTGGCACTTACAAGACACAAGGCGCTGCATGTGCACACTCATTGAAGGTCATTGGTCTCTGAGGTCGTATCCGTCGTTTGAAAGTTTGACCGTGTTTATTTCGCCTGCGCTTGAACAACGGCCTTGATCCGCCTTACACCCCGGCTTGAGGCTTCTTCTTTTTGAATTTTAAAGCCGCCAAGTTCTTTGGTATTTTTTACATGCGGGCCGCCGCAAACTTCCGTGGAAAAATCTCCCATGAAGTAAACGTTAACTCTAGCGCCGTATTTGTCTTCAAAAAGTCCGATCGCGCCCTTTGATTTAGCGTCATCGAGGGACATGTCTTCCAAGTGAATTTCAAGGCCTCGCTTGATTTGCTCATTAACCATCTCTTCAACGGCTTTAATTTGTTCAGGAGTCATTTTATCAGGGTGACTAAAGTCGAATCGTAGACGCTCTGGAGTAATGTTACTTCCCTTTTGTTCTACGTGTGGACCAAGCACGCGTCTAAGTGCTTCATGCAGCAGGTGTGTGGCGGTATGAAGCTTAGTGCTTTCTTCTGACGTGTCGGCAAGACCTCCTTTAAAGAGTTTTTCTCCAGCCATGCGGCTTTTTGCCTGATGCTCTTCAAAGGCCTTATTATAAGTATCGACGTCGACAGTCATGCCGCGTTCACGCGCTATCTCTTGGGTGACTTCGAGTGGAAACCCAAATGTCTCAAACATGAAAAATGCAAGTTTGCCGTCAATTTGAGTCCCCTGAATTTTGGGAAGCTCTTTTTCAAAATGCTTAAGACCTTGTCCAAGAGCTTTTGAGAATTTTTCCTCTTCCTCGCGAATCGCTCCAACAATGCCGCTGCGCTTACTGTCAACTTCTTGGTAGTGACCGTCATATGCTTTAACGAATGCATCAACCAGTTGGTCGATGTAGTGCGGCTCCATATGAGCCTTATTTGCCAGACGGAATGCGCGACGAAGAATGCGGCGAACGATGTAGCCGGACCCTACGTTACTTGGCAGTACGCCGTCAGCAATGGCAAACATGGCGGCCTGCACATGGTCAACGATGATGCGCTGCTCTTGAATGGATAGGCCTGAAGCTTTTTGTTTGATGATTCCCATGGCGTCGTTATAAATCGTAGATTCATAGACGCTTGAAGAGCCACTTAGAATTGAGCAAACACGCAAAAGCCCCATACCAAAATCCACGTTTGGCTTAGGAAGCTTTACAAAGCCGCCGTCTTTTTTCTTCTCGTACTCCATGAACACGTTGTTACAAATTTCAACGTAACGGCCGCATTTGCATGCAGGCGAGCACTCTGGGTTTTTCAGGGTACAGTGATCACGCGTGATGAAAAACGTTTCTGAATCTGGTCCGCAGGGGCCCGCGCCACCGACTGGTCCCCAGAAGTTATCTTCACGTCCTAGTTTAAACACGCGCTCTTTAGGAATGCCTAATTTTAGCCAAGCGTTGTAACTGACCTCGTCAAAGGGAATGCCTTCTTCTCCCGCGAATACAGTGCAAGCAAGACGCTCTGGTTTAAATGGAAGAACCTTGGTTAAAAATTCGTGAGTCCAATGGATTGCCTCTGTTTTGAAGTAATCTCCAAGGCTCCAGTTGCCGAGCATTTCAAAGAACGTACAGTGCCAGTCATCACCAACTTCGTCGATGTCTTGGGTGCGAATACATTTCTGGGAATTGACCAATCGTTTGCCGGATGGATGGGCTGCTCCCATGAGAAATGGAACGAGAGGATGCATGCCGGCTGTGGTGAACAAGACCGTGGGATCGTTTTCTGGTTGAAGTGATCCGGACGGAATCTGCGTGTGCGCTTTACCTTTGTAGAACTCAATATATTTTTTGCGCAGTTCAGTAGCGTTCATGGCGGCCTAAGCTCCCCAGATGGACAAAATTAAATTACAAAAAAGGCACAGAGACCTTTCGGGCTGTGCCTTAGGGATTATCACAATTAGGAGCAATTACTCAACGTTAAGAAGTTCAACTTCAAAAATGAGGGTTGCATTCGGTGGGATGATGTTGCCAACACCCTTTTCACCATAGCCCAAATTGGAAGGAATGGTTAAACGGCGGCGCTCGCCGACTTTCATGCCTTCTACGCCCTTATCCCAGCCTGGAATAACCTGACCTTGGCCCAGGGTGAAAGTAAACGGTGCTTTGCGGGTCTCGCTAGAATCGAAGACCTTACCGTCTGATAGGCTGCCGGTGTAGTGAACAGTGACTTTTTTACCAGAGGCGGCGGCAACGGTGCCTGTGCCCTGCTTAAGGGTTTCAATTTTGAGGTCTCTCGTGTCGATAGTAGTTTGGCCTGCAACTTGGCCTGTGGCCACTTGAGGAGCATCATCTTTTTTTGAGCACTTGGTGCAACCTGTCAGCGCGAGTGCCCCAGCAACTGCGATCACCGATAGAAACTTCATCATCATCTTGCAACTCCGTTTGAAAGTCCATTGGCAAAAAATATTATAGATATTCTATGTAGTTATCTAGAGTAATGTCCAGCCCTTAATGATTAGAAAGCGCGTCAATTGTCAGCGCAATCTGATCAAAGCTCTTCAGACTGGCACGGTCCGGGCTAAGAAGGGCCGGACAGGTAATATTCACCTCACTTAGCCAGCCGCCGATCATGTCTATTCCGGCAAAGATAACGCCGCGCTTGAGTAGAGTCTCGGCAACTCCGGTGGCCACGTCTATGTCTCTGGCCGTGGGCCTGTAGGGCTCTAACGTTGATCCCGCTCGTGTGTTGGCTAAAAATTCGCCACTTTTAGGCACCTTCAGGCACCAGGACACGGGCTTCCCTGCCACGGTAAAGGCCCGTACCTCGCCTTTATACACGGCCTCATCAAAGCCTTGGACCATGCGCGACTCCTTGCCATTCATGGTGGCTAAGTGGAGTTTTTCAGCAAGAACGCGCGCTCCTTCAATATGCTCAACGCCCCGCCCACCATAAAGTCCAAGGGGTTTAATCACAATATTTGAACCACAGCGCTCGCGGGCAAATGCTAAAAGCTCGTCCGCATCGCTCGAAACGATGGTCGGTTTTGTAAACAGTGGAAAGTCTAGAATCGTAAGCTTTTCATTGATTTCGAGAAGTGCCTTCGGTGCATTCATGACGGAAACCAAATGGGACACGGAATCTAAAATCCATAAGGTTGCGATGTAATCTAGGTCAAATGGTGGTTCTCGGCGCATGTGAATGGCTGAAAAGTTTTCTAGATGGCGGCGCTCTGGGGTCTCAAGAGTGAGATCCTGGGGTTTCTTGCCAAAGATGGCCTTCTTAGCCTTCGCAAAAGCTCCAGACGGATGCAGCGAGCGTGATAATTCGCGGCCTGTGCAAAAGTAAACATCATGCCCCAGTTCATCCAAGGCAAATGCGATTTTAATCGAGGTATCCCAGGCAAGATTAAGGCGCTCAAGCGGGTCGATTACAAATAGATGTGATTTTCGCTCTGCCATGTTGACCCCCGTAGCGCGGTAAGGTATCCGATTAAGACGCCAAAATCGGAACGATTTCCATTTTATCACCCCTCAGGGGAACGGAGAACTAATCCATGCAACTTCGCCAAATCGAAGACTTAGAGCTTAATGGCAAAAAGGTTTTTCTGAGACTTGACCTCAACGTTCCTATCAAAAATGGCAAGATTCAAGATGAAACTAGGATTCGTGAGGCGCTCCCCACGATTAAATACATCCTCGAACGTACGAATAAACTCACCATGGCCAGTCACTTGGGCCGACCAAAAAACGGGGGAAGCCCCCAAGATAGCCTTGAGCCTGTGGGCGCAAGATTAAGTGAGCTCCTTGAGCGAGAAGTGGTCTTGTACCCTGACTATACAAAAGAATCATCGGCGCAGCTTTTGACGTCACTAGGTAAAAATCAGGTCATGCTTCTTGAAAATCTTCGCTTTCACTCTGGCGAGGAGGCTAACAATATTGATTTTGCTCACAGTCTTGTGGATGGCTATGACTTTTACGTCAATGATGCCTTTGGCACATGCCACAGAGCCCATGCAAGCGTGAGCGCCGCAGCTGAGCTTCTCTCACCCGAAAGACGTGCTGCAGGCTACTTGATTCAAAAGGAAATCACAGCTCTTGGCAGTATCGTGACCAAGCCCGAAGCACCCTTCACAGTGATCATGGGGGGAAGCAAGGTCTCCGACAAGATTGCGGTGATTTTAAATCTTTTGAACACCTGCAATCACATGCTGATTGGTGGTGCCATGGCCTACACATTCCTTAAGTTTAAAGGCATTGATGTCGGCTCTTCTCGCGTCGAGGCCGATAAGATGGACTTGGTAGAGACCATCCTTCGCAACGCCGATGCGCGTAAGGTTCAAATTCATCTTCCAGTGGATCATCTCTGTGCCAAGGAGTTTTCAGAGACTGCAGAGGCTGTAGCTGTTGCCGGTGGGGCCATTCCTCAGGGTCTTATGGGACTAGATATTGGACCTGAGACACAAAAAATCTTTGCTCGCGTGATTAGGGACTCCAAGACAGTTTTATGGAACGGCCCAATGGGAGTCTTTGAATGGGACAAGTTTGCTACGGGTACGATGGCTATTGCCGGCGCTATGGCTGAGGTTCGTGGTAAGACGATTGTCGGTGGTGGAGACTCGGTGTCTGCTGTTCAAAAGTCAGGTTTTGCTGCAAAGATGACGCACATCTCAACAGGAGGCGGGGCGAGTTTAGAGTTTCTCGAAGGTAAAGTCCTTCCTGGGATTAAAGTTTTGCTCAAATAAACTCAATTGCAAAAAGAAGGGCTTCCGTTATGCCTCGTAGAAAACTTCTTTGTGGTAACTGGAAAATGCATAAGACGCGCAGCGAAGCGTCAGAGTTTTTTCACTCGTTTACAAAGCGATTAGGGAATCTGTCCGATGTTACAAGGACGGTTGATGTCGGGTTTGGGGTCTCGGCTACATTGTTTGACACATGTCTCACTGGTGTACATGGTTCAGGTGTCAAAATTTTGGCGCAGAACTGTCACTTTGAGGCCCAAGGTGCGTTTACCGGCGAGATTTCTGTTCCGCAGGTTCTTGATGCCAAGCTGAGTGGCTCCATCATCGGCCATAGCGAACGGCGTCAGTACTACAATGAGACGGATGAGTTCGTTGGCAAAAAATGGAATGCCTTAGCCAAGGCGTCTCTTTTGCCAATCGTCTGTGTTGGCGAGACAAGGCAAGAGCGCGAGTCTGGTAAAACGTTCGACGTTGTAAAAACGCAAATCGAGCAATCCTTAAAGCAGGTTTCCGCTGATGCCAGAGATAAAGACTTTGTGATCGCTTATGAGCCCGTGTGGGCTATCGGAACCGGGCTTACTGCCACGCCCGATCAAGCAGAAGAGGTTCACAAGTTTATCCGTGATTTACTGTCAGGCGCCTTTGGTCCTGAGAGAGCACAAGCCATTCAGATTCTCTACGGCGGAAGTATGAATGCTGCTAACTGCAAAGAGCTACTTTCAAAGCCTAACATTGACGGTGGCCTCGTGGGCGGGGCATCTCTAAAAGCAGAAGACTTCGCCTTGATGGTGCAGACGGCAAAAGATTTATCGTAAAGTTACTGGTCACCTGACGAGACCGTGATTGATTTATCAAAAGCATGGAGGCTTTAAGTGGCGATGAGTCAAAAAAATTTATTTTTTTGGTTTTTCTTGATTCTCGCAGGCTTGTCTTCAAGCGCGTACGGCTGTCTTTATTTTAAATCGGACATGAAGTTAAGTTCGTTTCGAGAAAACGACCGTGAAGCGCTCATGTTTCATGATGGTGAGGCTGTTAACCTGATCTTAAAGACAGGCTTTTCAGGAAAGCTTCCCAAAACCTTGGCCTGGGTGTTTCCAGTTGCAAGCAAACCGCTCGGCTACAAAGTCGCGTCGCCACAAATTTTTAAGGTGCTGAATTTCTATTTTGAAAGAGACAAGTCTAAAGGCTACAGCTTGGCGCGAGGAGTGCCAAAGGGCGCGGCAAAATCGCCGGGCATTAAGATTCATGAGACGGAGTACGTTGGCCAATATGAAATTATTCCCATTGAGATCTTATCAGAGTCGAGTGGCTTGGAATTAAATGATTGGCTTAAAAATCAAGGCTTCAATGCAAGTCCCTTGGAGATTCAAAAGCCCTATTTAAAAAAGGGAACTTTTTTCTTGGCCATCAGAGCAAATCTTTCAGGTGACGACGCGCAACTGGAACCGCTTTGGGTGCGCTACAAGGCAAGCTCCATGAGTTTTCCGCTTCGTTTTACTCATGACTACCGATCTTTCAATTTGAACCTCTATTTCCTGGCAGAGCAGGGGAAGAAGCATCACCTGCCAGAAGGACTTGGCTGGGGTGAGTCAACGCGAATGACGATGAAGACGATTTCCAGATATCCTGGTGCATTGAGCCAAGGAGCAAACGAGAAATTAAAATTCGAAGAAACTGATGACCAGTTTTCAAGTCTGATGAATCTTCTGATTGAATTTAGAGATGTTCAGGCAGTCGAGCAATTTCTAAATCAAAAGAACTTAGTGCTTACTAAAATGACGATGCAAAACATCAACTCAGAGGCGACAGCCAAACTTTACCGAACCAAAAATCTTAAACGCGACCCGTCTGCTGAGATGTGAGCTGCGTTACGGGGTGACCCAAGATTCAAATGATCGCCAGGCTCTTGAAACCTTTTCAGCTTGGCGGTCTTTCTTTCCCTGGCCTCTGACTTTTGGAATGGCGGGTAGCAGTCCAAAGTTTGCATTCATCGGCGAGTAATCACCGAGAGGCCCAACTGTAATATATTGAGCTAATGCACCAAGGATGGTGTCTGCAGGTGGATTTGCGAAACGTTGCCCTTTAAGTGTAGCCGCGGCATGACGACCAGCCAGTAGACCAATAGCGGCAGACTCTGTGTAACCTTCTACGCCAGTGATTTGACCGGCGAGAAAAACTCTAGAATTGGTTTTAAAAGATAGGTTATCTGCAAGCGCATCTGGACCTTTGATGTAAGTGTTGCGATGCACTGAGCCAAAACGAAGAAACTCAGCCGTCTCTAATCCCGGAATCATCTTGAAGACGCGTGACTGCTCGGGCCATTTCATTTTTGTTTGAAAACCAACTATTGAAAACATGGTGGCATCAACATTTTCTTTACGAAGCTGAATATTGGCGTAAGGCCAGCGCCCAGTTCTTGGGTCTGTGAGACCTACGGGCTTCATAGGGCCAAAGCGTAACGTGTCTCGACCGCGTTCAATCATCACTTCAATCGGTAAACAACTTTCAAAATATTTAACGTCTTCAAAATCATGAAGAGGCATTTTCTCTGACGCAATCACGGCGTCTATGAAGTCGTTATATTCACGATCATTTAGGGGAAGATTAAGATAATCACCGCCGTCATCGCCTTTTTGCCAACGGTCTGCCATGAAGCCTTTAGACATGTCGATCGACTCAGCGTCGATTACGGGAGCAATGGCGTCATAAAAATGGAGCCGTTTTGCCCCGCCTGCGAGTTCTAGAATATTCTGGGCTAATTGGTCGGCCGTAAGAGGGCCAGTGGCAATGATCCAAACCTCATTTTTTTCAGTCAGCTCTTCAACAGTTGGTATGGCGGCGACTTCTTCGTCTACGCGTGTAAATAAACCTGATGCTTCCAACGCCGTTCTGATGGCTTTGGAAAAAAGCTCTCGATTGACAGCAAGAGCTTGTCCGGCCGGAACGCGGGCCTCTAGGCCCGCCTTGATGATGAGGCTGTCGAGTGCGAGCATCTCGCGTTTTAAGAGTCCTGGCGCAGAGTCTTCAGCCATTGATTTTAGACTGTTACTGCAAACGAGTTCGGCCATGTTGCCCGTCTGATGGGCTGGGGTCATTTTCTGGGGACGCATTTCGTGGAGGGTTACTGGAATCCCCTGGCGGACGACTTGCCACGCGGCTTCAGAGCCGGCTAGACCCCCTCCGATAACGTGGACTCTCATAATAAGCTCCCCCCATTTGACCTTAAAAAACCCTGCGGACGGGCGGTGTACCACAATAAAAAATGGCTTTCAAAAGAAAGAACAGGTTGTTAGGCTCAGACGCGATAAATCTTTTTGTCTTTGTTTTTCAGATGTGGGGAGAGCTCCAAGGCCGTGGCTGAAGGGTTACGTGAAAAATCAATATTTGACGGCAGCTTCTGCCAACGAAGATCAAAAGATCTGATCGAGGAAGGTCTGAAGGCGGCCAGTCAGGGGCTCTATGATCGAGCGACCCGCCGGTTCAAAGATAGCCTGCGCCTTAGTCGATCCGCTGATGCTCTCACCTACTGGGCCTGGGTCGAGTCGTCGAAAGGAAATCTCCACGTCGCGGCGCATCTTTGTCGCGAGGCTCTCCGTATCGACGGGGAGTTTGGTAATGCTGCCAATGACTTAGGTTCGTATCTTGCGGCCTTAGGAGACTTATCCGGAGCAGTCACCTATTTTGAGCGCGCAAAAAAATCAGAGCGTTATAGCTCTCGACACTTTCCTTACATGAATTTAGGGCGGATTTATCTTGATCGCGGAGAGTATTGGAAGGCGTTTAAGGAGTACCGCGAGGCAAATAAAATCTGCCCTGATGATCAAAACATCAGGGCAGCTCTGAGCGAAATCCAAAAATACATTATTTAGAGATCAGTTTTGTTGGTCGCCCCGAATCTGATCGGAAACTAGTCCAAGTAGCTGACTGGAGACACAGATGATGTCTTTAGCTTCGCAGCCTTCGCTTTGAAGCTGCTTATAGATGGCATCTGCGAGGCTACGTACAGCCTTTTCGTTAAGATTCTGCGTTGCGGAAGCTTTAGTTTTAGACACTTGCGCATTCATAGACATAGAATTCCTCCTTTGTAGAGCTGCTCTCGGCTCAGTCGTTTACCGCCCATGTCTTTAATGGTACAAGGGATGTACCACAAGTGTGCTCCGAAGTTAAGGTTTCGTGGCTGGGATTAATTAATAAAAATATTATTAATTTCAATGTGTTATCAATTTAGACCTGTCTATGCGATCCTGATAACCTGTCACCATTTGGACACAGATTGGTTAAAAAGAGTGTCTACCAGCGCCAGGCACGACTTTAACAACTTGTAATTATTAAGGAATTTTAAATTGATCAAGGACTATGTACACGCTTTAGGGCTAATACCTCAGAATGCTTTGAGTTTTGCCGTTGGTGCGATTGTCCGGGTAAAGCTTCCAGCTCCCATGCAGAAGCCGATCAATAAGGCCTTTGTGAATCTTTTCAAAATAAACATGAAGGAAGCGGACCGTCCTCTCGAGACCTATGAGTCCATTGAAGAGATTTTTACACGAGCTTTGAAGAGCAACGAGCGGTCTATTAGCGGTTCTTATGTATCTTCTGCCGACGGCGTTCTTGAAATGTCTAGGCCCGCTTCCAACGCCGATGAAGCCGTTCAAGCCAAGGGCATTAGCTACTCGCTTAGTGACCTTATACTTGGTAAACCCTCTAAATCATTAGATACCAAGTGGTATACGACTGTGTACCTTGCGCCACATAATTACCACCGCGTGCATTCGCCCTTTACGGGCAAGGTCACTAACCTTCGCTACATTCCAGGTCGCCTTTGGCCCGTCAATCGTCCAGCCGTCAGAGCGATCGGCCAGCTTTTTTGCCGCAACGAACGCCTGGTCTTTGACTATGAGCTGCCAAATGGCGGCAAGGCGTGGGTCGTGATGGTTGGCGCGCTCAATGTGGGTCGCATGGTGACGCCCTTGCGACCTGACTTTGTGACTAACGCCTTACACTCGCTGGTTAAAGTCACGCCAAAGTCGGTTGAAATGACGCTACCAGAGCCGGTTACAGTCAAAGCAGGTGACGAGATTGGAACTTTTATGCTCGGGTCTACAACGGTCGTTGTTTTGGATGGTAAAGCCCTGGAAACACTAAAGCCTAAACAAGTGGACGAATCACAAAAAGTTACTATGGGCCAGAATTTGTCACAGTAACTCTGGTCTGCGATACTAACAGATAAGTGTTTTTTGTTCCCGAAGCCTGGAGGCCTGTGATCTCGTGATTGAAGAAAATGCTCCCCACACCAAGATGGTCTGGTCGTTCTCAAGCCATGTTCTCGATGAGGACCTGGCGCGTCGTATTGCTAATGAACGCGTAACAGCGCTTAGGCTTGTCTTTCATGGTGACGCGGAAGATCGTATCCCCAAGTTTATTGAGCAGTTTCGTCAAGCTCACAACCCTAAGTCAGGCGAGCAGGCGTCGATCATGGTCGACCTTTCCAATGGCGCCCGCGCCCAATTAGCCGGCCTCCAGGAATCAGCTGAGTTGAATTTTGGTGAAAAAATCACGATGTCACCAGTGTCTTCAAAAGCTGAGTCGCGCTTTAAGGTCCAAGTCCGCTATTGGGATGGTCTTTTTCGTGAAGGTGCCAAGGTATACATGGGCTATGGCCACGTTGTTTTAAAGGTTAAGTCACTTAGTAAAGACCTTGTGGAGCTAGATGTTCTTCAAGGGGGAACTATCTATCCCAATATGGAGATTCATATTCCCGAGACCCGGGCAAAGCGTGGTCTCGACAGTATTGACGACAAGCACTTGCAGAAGATCTGTGACTTGCACGTTGAGTATGTGGTGTTACCAGGAACGACTGAGCCTAAAGAAATCGAGACCTTCCAAAGTCGTCTCGAAAAAATGACGAAAGATCCGCCCTGGACTATTCTCAGGATCGATTCCTTTGACGCCTACAAGCGACTAGACGACCTCCTTCCTCTCGTCGACGGTATTTTAATAAGCCGTCGAGAACTTGCGCTAACGACCAATCCCGTTGCGATTCCGATGCTCACCAAAGAGATCAATCAGAAGGCCGACGACTACGCAAAAATCGTCTTAACGGCCAGTGAGATGCTTGGGTCAATGCGCCGGGGGCCAACCCCAACTCGCGCCGAAGTCAGTGATATTGCAAATGCCATCAATGACGGTAGTGACGCCCTGGTGCTGTCAGAAGAGGTCGCTCACGGGCCATTTGCCGTACAGGCCCTTCAGGTGATGGACCGCATTATCGAAGACACGGAAAAACGAGGCTCAGCAGATCTCAACTGGATGAAGCTGACGCCGTCGATTGAAACGGAGATGGATGCCATCGCCTACAATGCCTATTTGACGGCTGAGCGGGTGAGGGCCAAGGCAATCGTCTGCGTAACGAAAGAGGGTAATACGGCTTTACGCCTTGCGAGTTACCGCGCTCCGGTTCCTGTGATCGCCGTAACGTTTAGCGACAGGGTGGCTAGAAAGCTCTCCTTGGCTCGCGGAGTGCAGTCATTGGTTTTGCGTACTGACCCGAACATTGGTCAGGTTCTTCCTATTGTTAATGACCAGCTTGTACGTCAAAGTTGGCTAAAACCGGGTGATAAAATTATCTTTGTTTCCATCACCCTGTCCTCAGTAAGTGCCAAGGGAAGTAATCTGTTTACGGTTCAGCAACTTCAGTAAGTTTGGCGGCTGCCAATCGGCAACAGTCAGACGGAACCTGCCATGTGGAGACTGTGACATGCAAAGAAGGCTTTTGGTCATTGCATCCTTTGTTGGTGCGTCTGCGTCGGCTTATGGTCAAGCACTTGCGCCACCACGTGGTCCGGTAAGCTCTGAACATGATGAAGTACCTCTTTCGCCACCGATGGCAAGCAAGAGCTCCTCTGGTCCTGGCATGAAAAAGTTCGGCCAAGGCTCATCTGCACAAGGCTTTTATGGAAGCTTTGACCTTCGACACACCGTCAATGACTACTTTTCCGAGACAGGAAAGCGTCTTAGGCGAGATCCCGCCCTACATGCCAAGCTTAGACTTGGTGGAAAGTTCTATGGAGACACCATTGACCTGAGTGCCGGATTTGGGGGCACTAAATTACCAGCCTCTCAGCGCGTGTACCAAAATCGCCCAGATATCATGGTGGACGTTTATCCATTGAAAAGCCGTTTTATCAACGTGATGTTCTACGCTAACGCGATGTTTCCAGTCCGCTCTTCGGACTTAGATCCAACTGAATTTTCAGACGGTGATCGCTATGACCAGGATTATCGCCGCGCAATGGATGCGACCATCATGACGGCTGGGGTTGCCCCAAATGTGAAACTTGAAACCTACACTCGCTTTGGTCGCCTGTTTGCTCGATTGGGTGCGGACGCATGGACTCGGGTTTACTCAAAGCCACTTTATATTGAAGAAGGAGATGGCTCCCGCGAACTTGGTCTTGTTGATGAGAAAGCACCGGGTATTACAACGAAATTTGAAGACCGTGCCATGCGTTATGTGCACCAAGAGACCGGAGCTGTCGGATATTCGCCGTCTTTTCTGCAAAAACTGGAGGCGGAGGTTGCTGGCTATACCGAAACCCGGTATTTGCCAAAGTATTCTTTAAACGCCGCTACCGGCACGTGGGACTATGTTTATGAGCCCGAAAAGATCTCATTCACCCGAGTAAAAGTTGTGATGGAACTAACGTCGTCGACCACAATTTCCAATGAGCTCTACTATTTACGCAATGGCTTTTTTGCCGAAGATCGCATAAATGAAGAAAGGCGCTTTAAGAACATCGTGCGCCTTGCGATTAAGCTGTAACACCCACGTTGGACTCATGGCCTCAGATCTATTTATCGAAATAGAGCATAAATTTATTGTCGGCAGTGACTTCGATCAAACGAGTTTTTTTAAAAAACTTAGTGGCCTATCACCCGATCGGCAGTCAAAGATCTCAGTAAAGGATACCTACTTTGTCTTGGGCCATGATCGTCGGCACGTTTTTAGACATAGATTTGATAAAGAAATTCAGCAATTAACTGTAAAATCTGTTGAATCTGATGCAGCCGTCAGAACAGAAATCAACATACCTATCGACCAGTCGAAAGGTGATCAAAGCCTCGCGGTTGATGCCTTTATGAAGACGCTTGGAGCTGTCTGGTCAGCTGAACTTGCCAAAGATGTTCAGGTGGCCTACTTTCACGACTGTGAGATAGTTTTCTACCGGGCAGTTAGCGGCGCAGACACCGTTTATTGTGTCGAGTTTGAGGCGACCAATCCAGCTTCTGTGGAAAAAGGGCTAGAGGTTTTGGCCAAGTATGAGACAAAGCTTGGCTTTTCTCCGGAGGCCCGCGATAGTCGAAGCCTCTTTGAGCTGCTCTTGATGAAGAAGGCTCCAAAAGAAATTCAGGCAATGTTCGCAACAATGTAAATGAACCAAGAACTGTAAGAGGTCAATGGCATGGGACTAAAAGATCGCATTCAAGAAGACATCAAGACCGCAATGAAAGCAAAAGACGCACCGCGATTGAGCGTTCTGCGGATGGTCATGGCGGAGATCAAAAATCGCCAGGCGCAGGTTAACCTGCGCGAAGAGCTCGCCGAAGATGAGGTGCTGAAGGTTGTTGGTGCTTATCAAAAAAAGCTGACTAAAAGCTTGGAAGATTACCCTGCTGGAGATGCCCGGGAAGCTCTTTTAGGTGAAATCAAGGTTGTAGACGAGTACTTGCCAAAAAAGGCTTCGGAGGCGGAAACCCGGGCTGCCGTGGACAAGGTGCTCGCGTCGACGACTGATCGAAATATGGGAGCTGTTATGAAGCTTGTCATGGCAGAACTCCATGGTGCGGGTGACGGACGTTTGGTCAGTCAGATAATTAAGGAAAAAATTTCCTAAAATACCGAGATTTACGTCAGCGAAGACGAAAAACTGGCGTTTGGTGTTTTGAAAAATTCTCTCACTAGTTGTAATGATCTATAGCCGTAGAATTTTGAAGTCAAAATTCTACGGCAATTTTTTTGTCAAACTAACGTCCACCATGGCTTACAGGCTATAATAAATATGTGGACCTAGGTTCGTTTTGGCAAAAAAAATATCTAAGGAAAAAAGAACTTCCACCGATAAGTCCGATCATAGTGACGGAAATGTTTTTTGAGATGACCAGACAGCAATGAAAAATGTAATCGACAAAATTAAAAAATCAGCGACGTTTATTGTTGCGCTGACTTTAAGCGTGCAGCCAATTGTTGCACAAGCTCGCAGTGTCGATTGGTTAGCCGTGGATCTGGAAACGACGCAACTCGTTGAAGACCCAAGTTTTGGAAGAGCTGCTGCACGTTCGTACTTCGATGACCATCCACAGGAATCAGTTAGCCTGACCCAAGCTCTGCGAAATGTTCTTGATTCAACAAAATCGAACGATACTCGTTATCTGGTGGAAGCGCTTGTGCTGCCGCAAATCCTGGATGCGTCTTCATGGCTACAGCAGATGCCAAGAGCGCAAGTGATACCCGAGGAAAAAAATGATCTAGCAGATCAGCGTAAAGTTCGGTGCAGATTTGATTCTGTAGCAACAAAAGTGATCTGTAATGATGTGAAAAAATCTCAGATAAGTATGGCCGTAAACTTAAACGAAATTCCTAATACGCAATATGCAGCGTCCGTATTTGAAAGAATTTCTTTACAAGGAAAACATCGCTTGCCTGCGGTGGCTGAGGCTGGCACTCAACCTGAGAAGGCGCAGGAAATGCCCACAGCAATTAAATTAGTATCTGGTCACGAAGGTCTAATAACCGTCGACGGTGGGGCGATTGAATTCAGCAAAATTGGCGACGCGAGAACGGTCTCGCTCGATCCAGCTCTTGGGGCTTTGGACTGGTCCATGTTTGTGCGCAGTGCCGAAAGCCTTTCATGGGATCAAAACGCCCGCGCCCTAAAAGCTCTAAAAACGGGCCCCACGGAAGTATTTGTTGTGACGCCGGGTCGAATTAGCATCATCAATGTTTTGGTCAAAGGCAGTACACCTGCTAGTGCATCTGCAGTGATAGGACGAAAATCAAAAACAGATGAGCGGATCCAGGTTGCATCATCGTTGGCAAGTTTAGACGGCCTTGATTATGCAGTAACTCATGGCCCAATTTCAGGTAACCACGGTGGACTCACCAACGAGGCAGCAGATCTTATCGTTGCAAATGAAGTTACACAACTTGGCGCGTCGGGAATCTCTGGATCAAACTCTTTTTCACGCGCGAAGTCGAAGGTGGCATTCACATCAGTTATCTTGAAGGTCGTGGATGATCGGTCAAGTCAAGGCGCTGCAAATTACCCGCTTAGCGGCATTCGCGTGAAGATTGCAGGTACTGAATTTAATGAGTTGACGAATGGGCGCGGTGAAGTTGAAGTGAGAGATGTGCCAGTTGGATCAAGACTTCTCATCGAGTTGTCTGATAATCGTGGCCACATCATGCCGCAAATTTCTGACGTTTACATCTCAAGAGACATCACAACAGGAAAAGTTTTGCAACCAGTCGTGACGGCGCGTCGTTTTGCATCAATTGATTTTGCGGCAAGAGCTGTTGGTGTTGTGCAAGACATGCAAAAATCAAGTCTTTGCGGAACAGTCGCAAAAGGCCGAGATCTTTTAGCGGGACATACGGTCAGCCTAGATGTTGCCGCCGCAGGTCCTTTCTATTTTAATCATCTTGGATATGCAGATGTTCGCATGTCCAGTACAGGTCGCGATGGTCAGTTTTGTTTCTTTAATATAGAGCCAGGACCGGCGACGTTGGCGATTCGGTCCTCACAGTCAAGTCAGGTGTTTGCTACAGCCCTGGGTGCTGTGGTTGGCCGGCACCATGAAGAGCGTTTCAATATCGGAGACCTTAAATATGTTGCCGCAACGATGGCTGCGGTTTCAGCGGCAAGCGAGCAACTTGGAAGTGATGTAAATCGCGCTAATCAGCACGATCTCGTTGAAAACGGCGAAGTTTACGCGGTAGGAAGTGGAGAAACTATGGTTCCGCTTGATGATGGCCGACTCACAACCGCCGAAGCCGTCTGGTCCCATAAGGGGCGCGTCTGGACTGTTAGCAGTTCGTCGGACTTTGAAACGACAGTCCAAGCCCTTTCTGGGGAGAGCGGTCATGCAGGACAGGTTTTAAAGCTTGTTCCCAATGGATTTGTAAATGACATGGCTTACTTTGCACACACAACACATAGTGGTGATCTTGGAAGTGTTGTTGTTGAGCATGGTCAGCTTGGTGGTCATGGAACGTCCTCAGTAAAGGTTCGCTTGGTTGATGCGTTTGGTCGTGATGTTGGTGACGGTTGGTACTTTGCAGATAGTCCTGTCGCCAAAGCAATATTCTTTAACGTTCCACCAGGGCACTATGCGATGCTTGTGGAAACGGAATCTGGGCACTGGATCTCTGCAGACACAGTTCTCGTCTACAGTGATTCTCTATCCTATGTCAAAACTGGTAGCGCCGTTGAGCGTCGCGCATCTGCAAAAGCTCAGGCGTCACTCGAGTAAGCTTTGCCGCTTCATTAAATAAACTGAGTCTAAGAGTCTAGATAGTCTGCCAGCTCTTTAGCGTCTCCGGGTTTCATCTTTTTTGCTATCTCAGCAACCAAATGCAAAGCACCCTCTGCAAATAAAGTTCTATCGAAGGCTCGATGTGAAATGGAAACCTCTTCTAGGTCACTAATGAAGCGAATGCTGTGTTCTCCGACAACACCGCCTCCACGCACGGCGTGAATACATACGGTGTTCTTCTCTCTCTTACCTTTCCGTTCAAAGATGACTTTGAGTTTTGGATCGGTTTGCTCGACCACCTTCGCCAAAAAAATTGCTGTTCCACTGGGTGCATCAGCTTTTCTTGCGTGATGGGTTTCGATGATTTCAATATCAAATCCTGCAGGAGAAAGTGTGCTGACAGCAACTTTTGCAAGTTTTGCCATGGTGGCAACACCAAGGCTAGTGTTTCCTGCTAGCAGGAGTTTGTGCCGGCCTTTATGGGCCGCCTTGAAAAGCGCCGATCGCTGTTTGTTGTCAAGCCCGGTCGTTCCAACAAGAACAACTTTGCCGGTCGCATGCTCCAATGCTTTTGTCAGCGAGGATGTTCCTTTTGGTGAGCTAAAATCGATCACGATATCGACTCCCTGCAAGACGGCAGCGAGAGCTTTTTCGGAAAATTTAAGGACAGCCGTATGTTTTGCGTCAAAGGCCTTAATCTCACGTTCATCCACAGATGAAGCAAGGTTCAGGCTTGGGTGATTTTTCATTGCGTGAATCAATTGCAGGCCCATGCGCCCCGAGGCACCGTAAATGAGGCAAGACATTTGTGCCGTTGATTTAACTTTTTTTGTCATGAATAGCCTGCATTTTTTAGAGGATACTTCGTAGCTGATCATTTGCAGCTTCTATTGTTCTCTTGATAAGCGAGTAATTTTCTTCTGTCACGGGCGCAAGGGGCGCTCTCAGTGTGTTGCGTCCTAATCCAACAATTTCCAGGGCAGCCTTCAGTGGGCATGGATTCGTTTCACAAAAGAGAACATCAATAGCAGGTAAAAGAACTTTATGGATTGCCAAAGCCCGGTCATTTTTCTGAGCTGCAAATGCATTAGTTAATGCGACCATAGCTTCTGGAAAAATATTTGATACGACGCTGATCACGCCCGTTCCGCCGACGGCAAGGCTTGCCAGATAGGTCGGGTCATCACCGCTTAAGATGTCTGCTTTTGAGCTGTTTACAACGCGGCTATAGAGAGCGATATCACCACTCGCTTCTTTGACAGCCGTGACATTCTTAATTCCAGTTAACGTAGAAATAGCTTGCGAAGATAAGCTTTGCGCCGTTCTCCCCGGAACATGATAGAGGCATAGGGGAACAGAGACGCTGTCAGCGATCATCTGATAATGTAATTTTAGTCCAGCGAGATTGGGCTTATTATACGGTGGCGTTACGATCAAAAGACTATCAGCACCAGCCTCTACACATAGTTTTGAAAGTTCAATACTTTGCGCCGTACTGTTGCCGCCACTTCCCGCCATGACTCGGATATTTGCTGGCAACAGAGCTCTGGCTTTTCTAACTAGAGAGATTTTTTCTTGAACTGTTAACGTCGGTGCTTCGCCTGTAGTGCCACTGATGACAACACCTGACACACCGCCTTTTGCCTGATGGGCGAGATGCTTTTCAAATGCCGACCAATCGATGGCCCCGCCGTCGGCAAAGGGGGTCGCAATGGCGGTCCATACTCCACTGAATCGAGCGTTATTCATATTTACATTAGTCCTTCACGGTAACGGGTGTCGGTGTTGAAAGGCGGCGTTCAGAATTACTAGGCTCTTTAAACGGAATTGCAGGCCGCGGATCAGTCAGGTCAGATACAACCTGGGTCTTTACTCCACATCCACCAAAAAAAATCCCGACTAAGAAGATGGCCATAGGCGCAGAAAATGGAACAGTCACGTTGAGCGCCTTGCGAATTTTCTTTGCAGCTTCCATGAATCGTGATTTTTCACTGGCGCCACCAGGGGTGGCCGTTAGGCTGTCGGCTGTTAATGTTGCGGCAAATTCCAGCGTTTCTTCTTTAAGGTGCGGATTTATTTTCTTAAGCTCAGCAGCGATGAGAATGGTTGGCAGGGCGTTGTGGTTGCGGCAGTAGTTCATAAGATCACTGGCAGCGCTGTTGGCTTCGGTTGCGGTTGTGCCGCCTTTAATCAAGTTGCATACGACAGCGCGCTCTACGTCTGCTGACAGCAGATCCAGACCTGCAAGCTTTTCTTTTGGAGATAAGGACTCGGCAAAAAGCTTTGCTGCAATGTTCATGCGCTGATTAAGTACGAACAATTCATGGAGAAAAAATAGCCTTCTTGTTTCCCATACGTGTAGGTTTGTGCTGATCTCAAATCTCAAACCCGACAGATGCTGGCATTCGGCAGCCAGAATTTCGCAGGCAGCCTCAAGATCTTTCATCTTGCTAATACTGGCAGTGTTGTCACGAAGTCCTGCAACGATCTGACGGACGCTGTAAGACATTTCATCAAAGGCAGTGATTATTCTTCTGATGGCTCGCTGCTCGGTACGACAGTAGCTTAACGTTTCTGGCTCGAGTCCGCTAAACCCAACCTGTAATGCAATTCGATGCTCTGCTTCATGCTGGTGGCCGCTTGTGTCAAGAATATCAGCCGGCCGCATCAGCGACAGCTCATGGATGATTGCTTTCAATTCAGTTGCCGTGTCATGGAGAATTTTTGCCGCATTACAAAGGACCGACGGAAAAAGCTCACGACGCGTTGTCAACGTTTGAGAGTGAGTTATGAAGGGCCTGTTCATGAAGAGTTCAGCTTTTTTTAGGATCTGATCCGCCCAAGTGGCAAGCGAGGCGCAGCTTTCAGCCAAAATATTTTTGGTTGAAAGACGCATGTGATTCCAGGCAAATCCGACGACTCCGTAACGGGCAGCTAGAATATTTAAAAATTCAGCGTCGTGGTCTGCCAGAAGTGGAAGAACAGATGTTTGTGCCGAGGCTAGCTGCGGCGTAACAGCAGCAAGAGATAGTTTTAGATTTTCAACAGACCGCTCTGAGATCAGTTCTTCGGTGGCCAAGGCGGAAGCATACGATGTAAGGAGGTCAATGGTGGCGGCATTGTCGAGTTTCAAAAACGTCGTCCAGTCCTGCATGGGCTCTCCTCGTTTAAGCAAGAGTTAAAAAAAAGGCTGGTACCCAAGGATACCAGCCCAATCATAAGTACATAGTCAAAGGCGACGGGTTGCTGGCGCAAACCCTAGAATTTTATCGCAAAGCTGCCAAGAAGTCCAAAGCCCATCTGCGCATCTCTCACGCTAGATGTCTTCCAAGCTTTACCCGGAGAGCCAACGGCTCCACCAAGTCCAAGCTCAATCTCTCGCTGGTATTGGTAGGTGTACATTAAGTCAAGTTCATAGCCGAGATCTGACCCATAGAATCCAATTGGTCTAGTCGTATCTGTTCCTGAATTTAAATAGCTAACCACCGCTTGTGGAGCGGTTTCTAGCAGTCGACCACTGATAGCTTTGATTTCAAAGTTACCTGACTCCATGTTTTCGTAGCGGTATCCAAGGCTATAGAGGGCTGTGTTGAGGACCCGATCAGGATTGAATACGCCGCCGATGGCATTTTTGCGATTTGTTGAACGGCTATTGAAAAACAGCATGGCTGGATGATAGTTGCGGTGAAACGCCATGGCTTGTGCGCGGTTATCTTCTCGCTTGGATTCGCCGATAGCCGTATTCCGGGCATCAGAGTTGGCCGTGTCATAGTAGTAGCCGTCAGCATCGCCTGGCGCATAAGCGTAGTCAGCAAACACTAGATGGCGACGCAGATTTCCTTCATTAAACTCTTCAGGTCCGAGAGATGCTCCCGATTTTTGGATTGTATATTCTAATCGCCCGGCGACACCCATGGAGTTCATGTTGTTTGTCACAACTGACTCATCTGAAGAGCGCTTACCTCCCATCGCCACGACGGATGGATCAGCTGTTTTTCCAAGACGGAAGATCAGCTCGTTTTTGAGAGAAAATTTTCCGAAATAAAATCCTGTGTAGAGATCAAAAAACTTTACATCGGTTTTGGAATCTGTCGAAAGGATGTTGGAGAAGTAAATTCCAACTTGCTTGGCAAAAGAGCCTGGACCTTTTGTTTTCAGATCGTCGTAGGTGATGCCAAAGAAGAGTTGTTCCATATCATCGGAGGCTTCGTCAGGACCAAAGTCTCCTGTTTTGGAATTGAAGTCGTTTTGACGCTGCTGATCAGCGACTGGGCTATCGTATGGGTTATCAATAAAAGTCCCAGTTTCTTGAAGCTTGTCTACGCCAAAGGTAAAGCCAAGATCTTGGTGCTTCTGCATGTTGACGTCACAGGTAACACCGTCAAAGATTGATGCATCAGTGTCAAACGGACGCTTTCCGCTATTTAGAAATGCACCGATACCGACGTCACGACTGCGGCGACCGGCTGTCAAAATACAATAATTGAAGGCGTATTTTCCGTAAGCTTCACGGATGACGGGAGTAAGAGATGCGTAACCATTGTCAAAAACACTTTGATTTCTGCCGTTACAAGACGTGTCATCGGGTTCGCCAGTGGTTGACGAGCGACGTGGTTCACAGGTCTTTGGTCTTGCTGTATCGCCAAGGTAAAGGCCACTTTGATTTTCGCCAAGACCAAGACGAAGGTTAAAGCTAGCACGGTCGTTGGCTCTCACTTCGCCGTTTAAATCAAGAGACACGCGGGTCGCTTGATAGAGGCCGTTACCCTTTTGAAAGTCGGGAGCTACACGAGTTTCACCGATGAGACCGTAGTGTCCATTGCCGTCCAAAAAAAATGCTTGAGCTGGTAGAGATGGAACCAATCCCAATGCGAAGACTGTCGTTGCGGAAATCAAGTGCTTCATATGCAAACGCCCCTATGCAAAGCTTTTGAAGGGATCTTAACTGTCTTTGGCAGGAAAACGCAACCGATGAACGCCAGTGCAGGCCCCGGAATCTTCATTAATTTCAAATAACATTCCATAAAACCAAAGATCATTTTTAGCTGGTTCAAAGTTTCTTTTTTCGCCAGTTCTTAGGCGACGAACGGCCGAGTCTGGGTCAATCCCTATGACACTGTCGTAGGGCCCGGTCATGCCAAGATCTGTGACAAAACCAGTGTGGTTTTTAAGAATTCTCTCGTCAGCCGTTGGCACATGGCTGTGGGTTCCGTAAACCGCAGATAAGCGACCAGCCAGATACTGGCCAAGGCCTTGTTTTTCGCTGGTTGCTTCTGCATGAACATCAAGCAACCGGACCTTTACGTAACTAGGCGTTAAATCAAGCATCTTATCGACCATGGCAAAGGGGCAGGAGTTTTCGCCCTTCATAAAGACTTTGCCTAGAAGATTCATGACAGCAACCCGGACTCCCGATTTTGACTCGAGGATACGAAGGCCTTTGGCTGGGTCATCGACGTTGGACATGTTTGCCGGCAGGACAATTTGCGGATGATCGCGAAACTCGTAAATGTCGCGTTTGTCCATCCAGTGGTTGCCCATGGTCACGCAGTCGACACCGCAGGAGTTAATGAAGTCATCAAAAATTTTGCGAGTGATGCCAAATCCACCGGCTGAATTCTCGCCGTTGACAATGATGAAGTCAGGGGTCATCGACTCACGGACCTTGGCTAAACCGACCTGTAAGGCCTGCCTGCCAGGTCGCCCAATAACATCTCCGACCGCTAGAATTTTAATCACTTCGCGTAGTCCACAAATTTGCTTTCGCGGATGACTGTAACCTTCACCTGTCCTGGGAAGGTCAGCTCTTGGCGCATCTTGTGGGCAATACTACTTGAAAGATCCATGACCTGCTGATCTGTCACCTGCATCGGATTAACGATGGCGTGGACTTCGCGACCGGCTTGAATAACGAACGCCTCGTTGATTCCGCCGAAATCGCGAACGACTTTTTCCATGTCAGCTAGACGCTTCACGTAAGTTTCAAGGATTTCTTTTCTTGCTCCTGGGCGATTGCCAGAAAGACTGTTGGCTGCATAAAGGACGACTGCGTATGGCGTTGCATTGTTGAGATCTTCTTGGTGATGCATGCGAATGGCTTCGACCACCTCGCTTGACTCTTGGTAGCGCTGACAGAAGTCTGCACCAATTTCAGAGTGATGACCTTCAGTTTCCTGGTCAACAGCTTTGCCGATGTCGTGGAGCAGTCCGCAGCGTTTGGCTTTCTTGACGTTTAAGCCCATTTCCCCTGCAATGATGCCGCAGATGTGCGCGGTTTCAATACTGTGTTGAAGGACACTTTGTTGTCCTGCAGTACGGTACTTAAGCTTACCGAGTGCCATGACAAGTTCTGGGTGGAGGTCAGTGATTCCTGTGTCAAAGCTAGCTTGCTCGCCTTGCTCGCGGATGACTAGATCAAACTCACTCATCACGCGCTTAACCGTCTCGTCAATACGAGCTGGATGAATGCGGCCATCTCCGATGAGACGCTCTATCGTAAGTTTTGCAACCTCGCGGCGAATAGGGTTAAAGCACGAGATAATAACGGCTTCAGGTGTGTCGTCGATAATCAGGTCAACACCCGTGGATTGTTCAATAGCTCTGATGTTTCGTCCTTCACGGCCAATGATGCGGCCTTTCAGATCCTCACTAGGAAGCGCAACAACCGTGATCGTTGAGTCACTGACATACTCGCCACTGATACGCTGCACAGCAAGGCTGACTACAGCCTTCGCACGTTTGTCGGCTTCCTGCTTGGCGTCTGTTTCGATCTGGCGAATCATCTCCTGCGCGTCTTTTTTAGCCTGCGTTTCGAGGGACTTGATGAGCTCGCGCTTGGCCTCTTCTTGAGACATGTTGGCGATGGTCTCAAGGGTTTTACGGCTGCTTTCAAGAACTGTTTCGCACTCAACGCTTAGTTTTTGATAGTGCTGCTCTTCCGCCTGAGCCTTCTTGGTTAGTGACTCGAGCTCTTGTTCTCTGCGGTCAAGCTGACCGAGCTTTTTCTCGAGAGTGTCCTCACGAGACTTTAACTTCTGCTCAAGCTTATTGATCTCGCTGCGGCGCTGCTTGGCTTCTTCTTCAAATGTATGACGTGATTTTCGACTATCTTCTTTAGCTTCGCGTAGAGCGCCCTTAACCATGTCGTCGGCTTCTCGGCGTGCTTCATCAAGAACTCGCTGGGATTCTAATCTTGCATTTTCAAATGCCTGCGTTAGTTGTTTTTTGTGTAGAACGAATCCAATGAACAGCATCCCGATGAGGGCGCCAATGATGACAACTAAAAGTGTGGTCAACGTTATATCCTCCACGTCAGCGAAATCGACTGACGCTTATAATTAAAAATATCAAAAACCCATGCGACTTGCGTGGGTTAGATTAGACATCATAACCCTAAGCTAGCTCCTTGGTAAACGGCAAATCGTTCTCAGGCTGGATAAACAAATAGGCCCTTCGCTTCATCCCAAACCCTGGCTGGTAATGCCATTGGGGGACGTAAACGAAGGGCCTTTTAACGGTCCTAACGAGTCTTAAGAACCTTAAATCTTAGTTCTTTGTAACAACAAACTCTGCACGGCGGTTTTTAGCCCATGCTTCTTCAGTGTGGCCTTGAACTACTGGCTTTTCTTCGCCGTAGCTGATTGTCGATAGGCGGGCGCCTTCTACACCGAGTTGAGCAATGAAGTTCTTAACGGACTGTGCACGGCGCTCACCAAGTGCAAGGTTATATTCAACAGTTCCGCGCTCATCGCAGTGACCTTCGATCTGAACAACAGCGCTCTTGTTTGCTTTAAGAGCCTCTGCCATTGCTGTGAGAGTCGATTGAGCTTCCGGGCTTAGGGTGTAATCGTCAAAACCAAAGTAAATGGGAGCGTTGCTTAGCTCTGCACTTCCAGCGGAACCGCTTGGAGAAGCAGGAGTTTCAGATGATGCGGATGCGGATACTGGCTCAGCAGCCTTCTTTTTGTCGTCTGTACAGCTTGTTCCAAGAACGAGAAGCAGGGCGGTAATCGACAATGTGGACTTCAATAGCATCGGGTGTCTCCTCATTTAAGACTCATTGGTTTTTGTGGAGTGCAACAGCGTCGCAATGCTTGCGAGCGTGTTTGACAATCCTGATGAAAATAATGTGCCTAGCATTCTGGAAAAATGCAAGCCCCTCGTGGGCTTAGGCGCAAGCTGCCTAAACTCTAACCTTGTCTTTTAATGCGTCCAAAAGTTTGTACTGGATGCCGGAAAAACTGCCAGCAGACATGAAAATCACGGCATCTCCGGAACCAATGCTTTCGATCATTTTACTCAAGAGGTCATCGTTTGAGTTGAAGGCGTGGGCTTTGGCGCCGATTTCTCCGGCAAGGGCAACAGTGTTCATTCTTTGATCAGCAGGGATGCGCTTATCCTCAGGGCATGGGCCGATGTAGACGGCATCGGCAAGGCCGAGCTTTTTCACGTAGTCTTTTTGGAAGGTGTTGCGGCGACTTGTTGCGTTTTTGGGTTCAAAGGCAACGTGTAATCGGCGTTTTGGGTAGACGGCTTTGAATCCTTCGATCACCAAGCCGACGGCCGTCGGGTGATGGGCGAAGTCTTCAAAGACATCTATGTCACCGGCATGGCCCAAGTGATCGAGGCGTCGCGCAACACTTTTAAAGCTGGCGATGGCATTGGCAATTTGCTGACCCGTGACTTTTTTAATAAAGCCACCTTGCGCCAAACTTTCGATGGTGGCCACCACTTGCGTGATGTTTGCAAGCATGTGAATCCCAGAAAGCGTGGTCTCAATCTTGATATCTCCAAGGGACTTGGTGTGAATGACGGCTTCCCAAATTTGGGTACCGCGGTTTTTTTCGCGAGCAGCCCACTGACCAAGACAAACATCGGCTGATTTATCTTTGCCGGTGGTCGATACCTTAATCAAACGAGCTTTTGGCTTAATGCGGTTAAAGATATTTTTTACGCGCGGGTCATCCCAGTTTGCCATGATAGATCCATCGCCTGGGACAAGCTGGGCGACAGCATCAAACTGGGCTTCAATGGCTTCAACGCTAGCGTAGATATCGGCGTGATCATACTCAATGTTGTTAATGATCAGATGATGAGGATGATAGTGAAGAAACTTTGGTCCCTTGTCGAAAAAGGCCGTGTCGTATTCGTCACCCTCAATGACAAAGGTCTTTCCGCGTCCAAGGCGAAAGCTTCGCGGGAAGTTATGCGGGATGCCACCGATGACAAAGCCTGGATCTCCTCCTAACTCGTTCAGAACGTGCGCCGTCAGAGATGACGTTGTGGTCTTGCCATGAGTCCCAGTGACAACAACACCAACGCGTTTTGATAGAAATTCATCACCTGTCAGTTTAGGAAAGCTCGTGTAAGGAACGCCACTTCGAAGGAGTGCCTCGAGCTCTACGTGGCCCCTGGACAAAGCATTGGCGACCACAACTAAGTCTGGTTTTTCCGACGTAAAGTTTTCAGCAGAGTAGGGTGTCTTTACCGGGATTTTAAGTTCTTCAAGCATGGTGGACATTGGAGGATACATCGCATTATCGCTTCCGATCACGCGAAAACCTGCCTCCTGACAAAGCCCGGCAACTGCCGCCATACCTGTGCCGCCAATGCCCATAAAATAAATGGTCGAGCCTTTTTTTAGTTCCATGACACGATGACCCTTATGTGACAAGTGAACCTGTGGTCCACGTAAGTTTTCCATTTCTGATGATGCCTTGAGAGCCTAAGACAATCGGGAAATTCGGAGCGATATGACCGAAGTCGTTTGATGCAAACGTCGGTAGTCTATAGCGCTCAAATACTTCATTAAGAAGGACGGGTGCCGAGTCTGGAAGATCGCCTCCAAGATCGGTAAAGGCTCCCAAGAGAAGACCTTTAACTCCCTTGAAAAGTCCAGCTTGTTGCCACTGGTTTAGCATCCGGATGATGCGCCCGGGGTTTTCTCCGATATCTTCAAAGTAAAGAATGTGACCAGCCAAAGTTTTTGGAAGATAGCGCGTACCAATGAGAGACGTCAGTACAGATAGGCAGCCTCCAAATAAAAAACCTTCAGCCTTGGCGGTGCTTGCTCCAACGGGAGTTGCTGTCAGGGAGCCTGAGTTTTTTTGACCGCGCAAAAGTGTGAACAATTCATTGACGTCAGAGTCACCCGATTTTTTCCAAGTTGTTGTAGCAGGCATGGGGGCATGCACCGATTGACGGCCGGTGATCGCGTAGAGTGCAGACTGTACGGCACAGACATCGCTGAATCCGATAATTGGTTTTATTTTGGCCTTGGCGACTTGGTCCCACGGCACGAGGTCCAACAGATCACTGGCGCCGTAGCCGCCCCTAGCCCACATGACGGCGTCGCTTTCCTCTTCAAGAAAGGCCTGATTCAGCGCCGCTGAGCGTGCCCCAACGCTTCCAGCCGTCCACGTCCAGTCTTTATTGGGAGCAAGGTCCTCAAAAATGACTTTAAATCCTGCCGCCTCGAGTTCGCGTATGCGGCCCGTCAAAAGCCCGTCACGGTCAAGGCTTGATGCTTTTATGATCCGAATGGTTCTCACGTCCATGTGAAAACAAATCTCCCAAATGACGGCCGTTTTGTGAAATAATGGGCCGAAATGTTGAATGGCCTAAATATTGGCCAAGGCCTTATTGTACCAAAATTGGATCTGATTCATGGCATATAAATTTGATTGTCGATATTTCAATGGCTACAAGCCCTGTCAGTTTAAGAGACCGTGTGATGGCTGTGACCAGTATGCCCCTGTGGCAACGAGGGTCTGCATTGTTTCTTTGGAGGCCTTAGGTGCGGTTCTTAGGTCTACAGTCCTTTTGGAACCCATTCGTAAAAAATATCCGAAGGCCCATGTAACATGGATCACATATCCATCTGCCAAAGCATTGCTTGAGCATAATCATGAAATCGATCGCTTGATCCTGGTGGATGGAAAAAACAGCCAACTGCTCGATCATCTCGAGTTTGATGTGCTGATGGCGGTGGATAAGAGTCTTGAAGCAGGATCTCTGGCTGAGCGCATCAAAGCCAAAGTTAAATATGGATTTGGCCTAGCTCCCGAAGGTTACATTCGGCCATTTAACAAAGAAGCACACTATCAGTTCGATGTCGGACTGGATGATCATTTGAAGTTTAAAGTAAACCAAAAGCCAGAGACTCAGCAGATCACCGAGTCGATGGCGATGCCTTGGACTAGAAGTGAATATATTTTGGATTTAACGGCAGAAGAAAAAGCTGAGGTTACACGCCGAAGACAAAAGATTCTGCAACCAGATACCAAAGGAATCATCGGCTATAACACGGGATGCAGTCTGCTCTATCCATACAAAAAATTTACGGTTGAGCGCGGCATTGAGGTTATTGCCGAGTGGCGTAAGCGCTTTCCTGACTACACGATTGCACTGCTTGGTGGTCGCGAAGACACCGAGCGCCAGGAACAAATGAAGGCAGCCTTTGCCTATGATTCGCGAGTGGTCAACACGCCAACAAGTGACGGTCTTCGTAGTGGCATGTTATGGATGGCGACCTCTGATATGGTGCTTTCAGGGTGCTCGCTTGGCATGCACATTGCGATCGCCTTAAAAAAGCACGTCATTGCATGGTTTGGCGTGAGTTGTTTGCAGGAGGTAGACCTTTATGACCGCGGCGTTCGCCTGCAGTCAGACGTCTCTTGTTCTCCATGTTGGCGCAAAAGCTGTAACAACGAACCAAAATGCTATGACCGTGTTGATCCTAAACTCATTGCTGACGAGACGGCAAAAATTCTTAGGGAGCTTGAGCGATGACAATCGATCACTTTAAGCTTACAAGTGGCTTTGTTCGTGACGCACTGCGCGGCAAGTCCAAAACAATTACCCAGTCCTTTGATCCAGCAAGGCTGATTCACAAAGTTTCAACTGATTCACGGTCGGTTGGACATGGTGATCTATTTGTCGCTTTAAAAGGTGATGCGTTTGATGGCCATGACTTTATCACTCAGGCTGTCAATAAGGGCGTTGTTGGGGTGATCTGTGAGAAATATCCTTCAGATGCTAAGCAAGAAGGCATTGATATTTTCCTTGTCGAGAATTCCTTAGAGTCGTTTCGGTTACTTGCAAGGCATTGGCGCGAGGTCGTTGATCCAACAGTTGTTGCCGTAGCAGGAAGTGTTGGCAAAACTACGACCAAAGACATGCTGGCAGCGATCTTGTCGGCGAAGTTTAAAAATCTTATTTGGACCAAAGGCAGTCAAAACGGCTTTGTAGGCTTGCCCATGACTTTGATGGATATCAAAGCTGACACAGAGGCAGCGGTCATTGAGGTGGGGATTGATGCTCCAGGAGCCATGATCCAGCATATTGATGTTGTGCGACCTGAAATTTCTTTAGTCACTGCCATTTCTGAAGAGCACTTGGAGTGGTTAAAAGATTTAGAGACGATTGCCAGTGAAGAAAATCTCATTCTTGAAGAAACAGCGAAAGCTGGAGGCACAAGCATCATTAATCTTGATGATCCATGGATTAAGCCTTTAATGCACTCGATTAAAGCCCACGGAAAAGTTGGCTTTACGCTTGGCGGTGTCGCCGGACCTCACACAGTTGCCGGCAAACTTCAGGGTAACACGCTCAAAGTAGAAGGCCTTGGGCGGGAATCATTTTCCATAAAATGCCCGCTTCCTGGAGAGCATAATGCGCGCAACTTACTCGGCGCCATTACAGCGGCCCTAGTCCTTGGCGTGACCCCTGATGAGATCGACGAAGGTTTAGCAGGATTTGTCTCAAGTGGTGGGCGCAGTCAGATGGAGTCGCTGGCTAGTGGAGGCAAAGTGCTGTGTGACTTTTATAACGCAAATCCTGCGAGCATGCGCGCAGCCTTTGATGTGGCAAAAAACTTTCGCGCCAATAAAGGCGCCCTCTGGCTTTGTCTTGGCGACATGAAAGAATTGGGTGCCGCTGAAGAGGCGCTTCACCGCGGTCTTGCTCAGGATATTAAAGATCTTGGCGCGAACGTTCGTGTCTTATTATTTGGCGAGCGAATGAAGTGGCTTGGCTCTGAACTTAGAAGAATAGCCCCCGCTATTTTTGTGAAAGATTTTGATAAGATTGAATCCTTGGCCGCAGATCTTCGCGCAGGTTTCAAGGCAGACGACTTTGCTTTGATCAAAGGATCGCGCTCCATGAAGATGGAAAAGGTTTGGGAAGTGCTAAAGGCCAAATGATTTTGGCTAACTTACTTCTTACCTTTATATAGAAATTCAAGCCAGCCGCGGTAGCGCGTTGCTGCGACCCAGTCTGAAATTTTGTCCTCAGGAGTCTCTCCTCCTAGAACTTTTTCTTTGGCAAGATTTTCTCCGCTCGCTGGTAGGAAAAGATATTGATTGAGATCACTGGCGATGGGCCAAGGACTTCCGTCAAAGAGCGGACGGTCCAGTATTTGACCGTCAGTGTTAATTCCGGCGATCTCGGCGATAAATGGCGCAATTTGAGTCTGAGCCGTAAATTCATCAACGCGAGGTGGAATTTTGCCCTCGTCTCTTAGCCTCTCAATAATACCTCCCGTCAGCGTCAGAGAAACGTGTGACAGTAGACGCTGAAATCTATTGGGGTCTGTGCCGTAAGGATTTCTCCACGACGGCTCCAAGTTGCCGTGATCGCCTGCGATGATGAAAATGGAACGTTCCCAAAGTTGTTTTTCTTTTAGAATACTCACAAAAAGATCTAATGACTCGTCAAAGTATCGGATCGTCTTGTGAGAGTCGTGAGAGGCAATAAAATTCTTACTATCTAATGTAGCATCACTTGGAATAGCCCACGGGATGTGATTTGTGACAGTTAATATCATTGGCAGAACCACCTTGACCCCGGGCTGGCCAGCTATGTCGCTAAGCGTGGCGGCAGATTTTTCCAGGAGCGCAAGGTCACTTATGCCCCAGCCTGTGGAGGGGGTTTTCGGGGGAAAATCATCTTGGGTCAAAAATTGGCTGACACCTTGGTGAGTCCAAAACATCAGCTGACTATCAAAACGACGATCCCCGCCGTGCATCCAAATCGATTTGATTTCTTTATGATCACGAACAATAGCTGGCAGACACTTAATGCTGGCATCAGGAAATGACCGCATAAGGGACGTGTCGGTAGCCGATGGGGTGCTACACCAGGCAGCCTCTTGGCCTCCGCGGGTCACGGGCCCAGAACTGTAAACATTGGCAAACTTTACGCCCCTCTCCTGGAGTCGATCGATTGCCGGAGTTAGACTTTCACCGTCTGATGGGCGAGGACCGGTATCAGCTTCTCGAAGTGATTCCGCTAAAATGATGCCAACAACGACGGCCTTTGACGTCGCCAGGCTCTTAGAGACTTGTTCTCTTATGGTTGAAACGAAAGGGTTCACAGGTGCCGCTGGCTTAACAAATAGAAGACTTTCCTGGCCAGTGCGTTCAGAAAATAGTTTGATTTCATCACTGGTCACACCCTTTAGATGAGGTTTTTTCCAAAGATTCATGTAAAGGGCTTCAATGTAGTTGGTTTGAAGGGGTTCGATCACAAACCAATTGACCCGGAGGCGAATGTTGATGGCGTGCGCAACAACAGATCCCAACATCACGCCGACAAATAAGATCAGTAACTTGCGACGCTGTTTATACTTTTTTGACGATAAAGCCCAGTAAGCCATTCCAGCAGCACTTGCGCCGATAACGACCGCCGACGGGTTAAATAAACTCGAGCCGTTGGCGGAGATAAACGATTGATCAATCAAGTAAGATAGATGAAAAGGGATGATCTGAAACTTGAAAAATTCTACGTAGATCTGATGCCCGGCGGTCAATATGCCCCAAAGCATGAGCCATGCTACGGTCGTAATTTTTTGTACTGTCTTTGAAAACGTTTTTGGAAAAAACTCGAAAATCCAAAAAGGCATTGCCAGAAGTGATGCCATCCAGATGTCACTTAATAAGCCTGTCAATCCTTCCTGCCACCAAACGCCGGATTTATCGGCATATTGGCCAGAAAGGTGGGACCACGCCTGGACTCTGTGCAAAATGAACAGCAGAAGCAGTGAAATTAGAATTTTGATTGTTCGAGTCATCTTCATAAAGATAGCATAGCGCGGGCTTCTTAAAAAGTTTGGACCACCTTATGCCAGAGACGAAGACAAAGATTGAAATTGGAGGGATGACCTGTGCCGGTTGTGCCTCAAAAATTACTTCCGCCCTGCAGCGCAACCAAGATGTCTCGTCAGCAGTGATCGACTTTGCGACAAGGTCTGGCTTGGTTGAAGGACAGATATCGAGTGCAGCTATTGAGAGCATCATCACCTCGCTTGGATACAAAGTATTATCGGTCGGAGATAAAGCCACTGACATTCCAAGCAGTCGAGGTTTCTTCTCCCCAGAGATGAGTCAGCTGATGCAAGGTGGCCTTCTTGCCGTCCCGGTCATGATTGTGGCTATGGGTCCTTGGCAGCTGACGTATGGTTCCTGGATTCAGTTACTACTCGCAACGGCATTTATCATAGGCCCAGGGCGTGGATTTTTTGTTCGCACGGTAAAGCAGCTTGGGCACGGTTTTGTCACCATGGATACTCTGGTGGCGATGGGAGTGGGTAGTGCTTGGTTGATGTCAATGGTGATGATGATTTTGGGTCATCATCATCTTTATTTTGAATCGGCTGTGATGATCGGCTTTTTTATCTTGCTTGGAAAAGCACTGGAAGACTGGGCGCGCAGAAAATCAATCGGCGAGGTCGATAAACTAGTCAAGCTTAGGCCAAAAACCTTGTGGCGCAAAACTTCTGGCGGTCAACTTGAAGAGGTGCCTTTAGCGTCTGCGGTGATTGGGGATTTAGTGTACTTGCGCCCAGGAGACATGCTGGCGGTCGACGCCCAGGTTCTTGATGGTAGAGCAAGTTTTGATGAATCAATCCTGACTGGAGAAAGCCAGCCTGTTGTGAAATCTTCTGGTGACAGTGTGCCGGCTGGTGCAGTGAACGCAGGCGCAACAGGCATCACTTTACAAATCGTGCGCGTAGGAGCTGAGACCGCCATTGAACGAATCATCCAGTTGATTGAAAGTGCTCGCTTGTCGAGGCCGCCAATTCAGGTCATCGCAGATAAAATTGCAGGCATTTTTGTACCAGTCGTTATCACACTCTCGTTGCTGACTTTTCTCTACTGGTGGGTGATTGCCAACCGGGATGTCCCGGATTCTTTAATGATTGCTCTAAGTGTCCTGGTGGTGGCTTGCCCCTGTGCACTTGGACTTGCAACGCCTGTGGCTTGGGTGGCTGGCTTAGGGAAGGCCGCAAAAGCAGGCGTTCTTGTTCGGTCCTATGAAGCACTCGAAACTCTTAGGCGTGCTAACGTCATTATTTTTGATAAGACGGGCACATTAACGGAAGGTCGACCTAAAGTTGTTGAGTTGGTGGCGACAAAATACTTTCAGCAAGATAGAGACCTGGGGGCCATTATTTCTGCTCTTTCTCACTCGTCTCATCCATTGTCCCTTGCCGTACGTCAAAGACTTCGCTCTGACGGTCCACAAACATTTATCCCCCTTAGTAAGCTGATCGAAGATCGCCCGGGTCTGGGCGCGATCTGTGAGATTAAGTTTGATCCTCCCAAGGTCCTTCGCTTTGGAAGACCTGATTTTGTCGCAAAAGAATTGCCAACCGAGTGGCAAGCTTTACTTGCCTCGGGAAATCCCGTCGTTGCGGTATCTATGGAGGATAAGCCACTTTGCATTTTTGAGTTGAAAGATGTGGTGCGAACTGACGCTGAGTCTTACCTGCAAAAAATTAAATCAAAAGGTTTTGATCTTTTTATTGCCTCTGGTGACCGTTCAGTCGTCGTTCATGAATTGGTAAAATCACTTCCTGCAATATCATCTGCTCGTGGCGAAATGACGCCATCAAGTAAAAAAGACCTTGTCTCTCGTTTACAAAAAGAGGGCAAGGTGGTGGCTTTCGTAGGTGACGGAATTAATGATGCTCCTGCTTTGGCGGCAGCAGATATTGGAATAGCCATGGGATCTGGGACAGATGTTGCGGCCCATAGCGCAGGGCTTGTCTTACAGAAGTCTGGTCTTGGTGAGATGCTTTCGGCGATTGAGCTCTCGTCACAAATAACCAAGATCATCAAAGAAAACTTTTTTTGGGCCTTCTTTTATAATGTCGCCGCTATTCCTGTGGCTATGATGGGACTTGTGACACCCATGTGGGCGGCCTTAGCGATGGCACTATCAAGCTTATCGGTCGTCATGAACGCTTTGAGACTAAGGCGTTAGCGACCGCGGAAGGTGCGTAAACCAGCCCTGTGTCAATGCCTCGCCGACGTGTTGGCAGCAAACTTTAGCCCCTGCATTAATCATGTCGTCGTGAGTGTTCTGTGTAAGAACACCTACGGGCAGCATACCTGCACGAACAGCCGCCGTCAGGCCATGAGGGCTATCTTCAAACACCATAACCCTGTCATGATGCAGGACAGATATTCCTAGAGTTTTTGCACATTTTAAAAACACATCAGGTTCAGGCTTTGGGTGCGAGACGTCGTCAGAGCCAAACTTTACCTCAACATTGAGTCCGCAGCGCTCTAGCGTGTTTTCAATAAAAGCCCGAGGTGCATTGCTGGCAATTCCATGCGGAATTTTTTCTTGTTTCAGCCAGGCGAAGGTTTCCAGAACCCCAGGCAGTAGTTTGATTGAAAGCTGACTTTGGCGCAGTGCCTCACGCTTTAAATCTGCCAGCTGAACTTTCAGCTGGGGTTGTCCCACGCGCTCAGAAAGAATTTGTGCAATGGCCATGGTCGAGCGCCCTGGCAGGCCTTGGGTATCTGTTAGCGGAGTGCCAAACAGTTTTTCGAAAGCCATTTGCCATGCTGTCAGGTGAACGGCTAAGCTATCAACCACGACACCGTCAAAGTCAAATATAACTCCAGCGGGTGATTGAATGGTTTCCATGTCGTTAGGTTCCTGGCCGGTTCGTAAGATTGCTTGGCTTTTTGTGGTGCTGGCTTTTGTCAGTTTACCCATCGATCAGCTTACAAAATCCCTAAGCCGTGATCTCTATCTTATCCATGAAGATGATGCTGATACGACGATTTATCAAGGAAAAAGACAAGAGGTTTTAAGTTTAGGATCTGATGAAGCCTGGCTCATCTGTAATCTTACGTATGTTCGTAACCACGGCGCGTCGTGGGGAATCATGAAAGATCTTTCTGACACCGTCAGGCCAGTTTTGCTCGTTACGTTTGGTTTGTTTTTTTCGATGATTTTGCTTTTCACGGCGCTTTCGTTTCAAAAAAACGGTGAGTCTGGCGTTGCGTTCAGCCTTGTTCTCATGGTTGCAGGATCTTTAGGCAATCTGATGGATCGCCTGCGGCTGGGCTATGTCGTTGATTTCATAACTTTGAAGGGACAGGTTTGGGGCCGCGCTTGGGGGCTGCCCAGTTTTAATGTGGCTGATATGATTATTGTAGTTGCTCTCTTTTGTCTGATCACCATGCTGCTTCGAAAAAATAAATCTTCCCAGCATTGAAGTGCTGATATTCACGCTCTCAAGCTGCTAGAATAGAAAGTCGGTGTCAATTAGATCCTATGGGCCGCGAGGCGTCTTTTGCGTGGATTCATCGATGACGAAGTATGCTTACAGATCAATACTCAAGACAGCTCTTTGGTCTATCGTGTTATGCAGTGATCTGGCGATATCTGCCGAATTTCCAGATGTGATTTACAAAGTTTCAGACGAAGTCGACTCTGAGCAGCTGAGCCTTGATTCAGAGATTACTTCATTTGATCCTCAGTCCATAAAGGATCCCGATGAGCGTGCGGTTTTATTATTTACTCGAGGTCTTAAGATTTTTGAGAAAGATCCCAAGGCTGCTGCTCATTCATTTGAAGCAGCAAAAAAATCTATTCCAGAGTCTTCACCCCTGCACGCCTTAATCACGATTTACCACGGCCGTTCCTCACTCACCCCGCAAAATGCTCTCGTGATCTTGAGCAAACTAAAGGGGATCTCTAAGCGGGCATCAAATGCGCAGTACTGGCGTCCCGAGCAATTTAATTTATTGATTGAGATCATGATCGCCCTGAAAAATGACGGGCTACTAGCTAAAACCTGGGCCGAGATGGAGCAGCGAGTCAAACCTGCTCAGCGAAGTGATGTCTTGGCAAAAAAGGTGGCGGCCTATATTGAAAGTCGCCGCATTGGTCCGAAGTCCCATCTTGTGCCTGTTGTTGAGTCTTTAGCCGCGGCCTATCCTCATGCCGAGACAGCTCGCTGGGCCTTTCAAAAGCTGCAGGCACTCACGTGTGACCGAAGAAACCCCTACATATTCAGCTTACCACTGATAAGTCGCCTGGCCGGCAATACGAATCTTGATGAGGGTTTAAAATATTATCTCATCGCGTTGACTGAGGGTCCCGTGCGCAGCGGGTCAGGGCAGGTGAAGCGTTTTGATATGAATGAGCGTTTAGATTTTCTCGTGCAAATTCGTTTTTGGCAGGAGGCAAGACGCCTGGCCGAAGATGAGCTTGAGGCAGTCCGCAATAGTGAGTCTCAAGAAGGCCGCGTTCGCTTGGCCAGAGTTCTAAATTCCTTGGGACAGATCCAAGTAAAACAAGGTGACTACGAGGCTGCTGCCAGAACCTGGAGTCTTTTTTTGGCGAACTTCAGTGGGCAGGTTGACTATCGTCCTGCGATGGAAAATCTAGCCGATAGCCTTGCGCGCTTGCGACTTCATGGTGTGTCCGCAAAAATGTATGAAAGTCTTGCGCAGTCTCCATCGTCTGATCCAATTTTAAAGTGGCATCACTTCTGGAATACGTATTTGGCCGGAAACTTGAAGGAGGCTCTGGTTCTCCTTGAGCGCCCCGGTTACGTTCCTCAAAGAGACCGTGGTATCGACGGCGGTCTTGATTATTGGAAGGCAAAAGTTCTGGAAAAGACGGGCAACATTTCGCAGGCAGATGAGCTTTACAGAAAAATTCTCGCTAATAATGGCGATAACTTTTATTCGCTGATGGTACAGGCGCGTAAACCGATGCTTCTTGATTCAACAAAAAAAGATATTGGGTCAATCGCGACAGTTTCCTTTGACGCTTCGGCCGAGTCTAACGGCTTTTTGCCGGCCAACGAAGTGCCAATTAATGAGACGCCGAAGATTGGAGTCCCCGAGGGCGAGATGCGGACGGTGATTGCTTTGAGAAAATGGGGTCAATATCAGATTGCTAGACGGCTTTTTAGATTGTTACCTACGGGTCGCAGTGGACAGTCGGCGTCAACGGATTCCTTTAGGGTGGCCATGGACCTTCGAGATTTCAGTTACGGTCTAAAGGTTACATCGATATCACAATCACCTCTAAGAACAATTCCAAGTTCAGCAGCGCACCTCGAAGATCATATGGCTAAACATTCCAACGACTGGAAGCTTCTTTATCCCTTTGCTTACCGTGACATTGTCGAGACCATGGGATCTGCGGCTGTCATTGATCCATTCATGGTGCTTGGCGTGATGCGTGCTGAAAGCGTTTATGACGTGGATGCGCGCAGTATCGTTGGCGCTCGTGGATTGATGCAAATCATGCCTTTTACGGCTGTCCGCATCGCGCGACTGATGAACGATCAGCGATTTGATTTGTCATCTTTGCACCGCCCGGAGATCAATATTGGCTATGGAGCCTACTACCTGAGAAAGCTTGTAGACTACTACAAGGGTAATTCACTGCTGGCGGTGGCTGCCTATAACGGAGGTCCGGTATCTGTAGACCGCTGGGTGCAGGCCTACAGTTCACTTGAGGCCGATGAATTTGTTGAGACGATTCCTTTCCGTGAAACCCGTCGATACGTGAAGTCCGTATTTAAAAATTTTAACCAGTATAAGTTTGTTTGGCAGCAATCTAAGGCACTTGTAGCTCTTCCAAAAGTTCCAGAGCAGGTGAGTGGGACTGAGATTTTTTGACCGCTTTTGATCAGGCAAAATTTGCCGACTGCCTATTCATTGACAGCCGATGCGCCAAGGACTTGGCGGGCTTCCTTAGAGTCAAGATCCCCTGTTATTCTATTACCATGACTGTGGAGTTTTGATGGCAATTGGCGAGAGGAATCTGGTTATGGCAGAGCAGTGGCTATCCATCGTTGATTATGCGCGAGCGACCGGAATTTCGGATATGACGATTCGTCGTCGCATTCGAACTGGCCGCATCAGAGCCGAACTTCGTGATGGGAAGTACTATATCCCTGTTGATTTGAATGGACAGGAACAAGATCGCCGCTATGGCAATACAACCTCATCCAATTCAAATCAGGTCGTTAAAAACCATCCAAACCCTGATCGTTCGATGCGTAGCAATTTCCAAGAGCGTCCCATGCCTTACGTACGTCGCTCAGAAGAGTTGCACCACCATACGCAAGTCATGCCGAATCATGTGGGCCAAGCTCCCTCGAATTACTCAAATCGTCAGACGTTTAATAATCTGCCTGACAATATGGTGCGACCTTTGGTCGACGCTGGGCTTGCTAGCGTAGAAGCAAGATCTCTCATCGAGTTCTGCGACCGAGCCCTTGATCAGGCAAGATCTGCAGTAGAAGGCATTGAAGCTAAATATGCGGCCAAGATGGAGTCCATGTCAGCTCAGCTGATGAATCGTGACCAGGAGATCAAATCTCTTAATCAGCAGATCGAAGATCTTCAGTTGCTGGTCCAAATTCTTGAGCGCAAAAAAATCGGCTAAAGCCAGAGTAGACTGCTATCACCATAGCTAAAAAATCTGTATCCTTCGTCAACAGCTCTTCTGTAGATGCGGTGAGCGTTGTCATATCCAACGAGGGCACAGATGAGCATGAAAAGTGTGCTTTCTGGCTGGTGAAAATTGGTCATAAGAGCATCCGCGCACCAAGGCTTATGACGATCCTCTTTTGATTTAGGTCGGATAAAAATATCAGTTCTAAGCCATCTTCCAGCCAGCGTTTCAGGTTTAACGCCCTCATGTCGTGCCTGGTTCATTAAACCTTCCAAGCTTCTAAGGGCAGTTGTCCCAACTACAATGATGCGCCTATTTTCAGCTTGGGCGCGTTCAATGTCTCTTATGGTTTCACGTGGCACCATAAATCGCTCTGAGTGCATGACATGCTTTGCCGGATCATCAGCTTTCACGGGAAGAAATGTTCCTGCGCCCACGTGGAGGGTCACATGAGAAAACTGACAATTCTTCGCAGCAAGGTTTGCCATAATCTCTTTTGAGATGTGCAAACCTGCGGTTGGTGCCGCCACGGAGCCTGCGCCTTGGGCATAAACGGTCTGGTAGCGCTCTTTATCTTGAGCCTTCGTAGATTCCGTGCTGTCTTTGCGGGAAATATAGGGCGGCAGAGGCATTTCCCCGTGTTTATCGAGCCAACCTAGAAGGTCTTCTCCCGAAAGACTTAGCTCTACGGTAAAAGGTTGGGGGCCCGAGCTTTCAGTTGGACTTTCTTTGGTTATGGTGGCGGTCAGGCCAGCGTCAAAGTAAACTTTGGTACCTGTGCCGAGCTTTCGCATAGGTTTCCCCAAGGCAAGCCATGACTCGCGTTTGTCTACGGAGGCTACGTCAGGTTCAAGCAAAAGTATTTCAACGGCGCCACCAGTGGCCAATTTTCCATGAAGACGACTAGCAATCACGCGGGAGTTGTTTACAATAATGAGCGAACACTCAGGTACGGCGTCGGCGAGGTTTTTGATTTGCGAGTGAATGATTTCATTTTTCTGCCAAATAAGAAGTCTCGAGCTATCACGCTGGCTCAGTGGATGTTGCGCCACCTGGGCTTCGGGAACTTCAAAGGAGAAGTCCTTAAGCATCAAGTAGTCGCCGGAATGTTTAGTTTTTTCTGTCACCGATGGCCCCTTGCTCGAGGGGCGGTTTTTATCGAAATTTTAGTCAGTGGTCTATTTGTTTCGCATCCGCTGATCGCTAATCCAGATTATTTGATTGCCAGAGATGTCCCTGCCATTATCGGCACTTCCCGGAAAAATTTGGTGGCCATCTTCAACGCCGGAACAATCGATAAGCCAGATTTTAGAATGCAAAAGCCGACCGTTGTGCCCGTTGGCGAGGACGGCAAGATCATTTGGTTTAAAAACGACGCCTGGAGGTCAGAGCCGATTATTGCCCGAGACCGCATTCTTATTGAGGAGGACATGCTCGGCCAGCCTGCCAAGGGTCGGTTTGCGCTCCAAGGGTGTACGCCAAAAAATGGAGCCTATTTTAAAAATAAACGAGGCACCATGTGGCTCGCCTCATGTGATGAAACCGTAACGAAGAAGATTGATGATAAAACCAAGCGTGTGATTTATGACGAAGCCGGAGGTGCGATCAACTCGCGATTCTACCGCTACCAGTTCAAGCCTGAAAACCAAATGCTTTTCAAGGAGGTCGCTCTCCGTGGGGATCAGGAGATGATTCTTGCCCGCGACAGTGATCTTTACATTCGCTCAGATGTAAAAAATTTCTTTACGCTGAATTTTTCGTCAGCAGACATTGAAAGCAAAATGATGGATTATCGCATCGAGCCGCTGACCGCCCTCGCTTCTCTTGGCTTTTATTTGAAAGTTTTATTTTTCAAGCTGACTCTTGATCTGCGTACCGATGTGGCCTTTTTTGAAAGCTCAGCCAATATCCCCATGGTGATGACGCTACCGGTAAATGCAGCCAAAAGGTTAAATCCAAAGAGTGGAGTTCTTTACAGTTTTCAATTAGGGGATCGCATCACAAAAGAGTCACTTAACGTGAATATGCCGGTTCTTAAATCAAACTCGATTTTTGGTGAGTACGCGGCTGAGGGGATTGCCTACTGCGGCGAGTATTGCCGCTATGACATGGTGCTGTCGTCATCTGGTAAAAGACTGAAACTTCAGATCGCCATGGCGCGCCATCTGGTCGAAAAAGGCTTTTTCCCGTGGTTTGTATCTGATGTGGAAGCCTTACAAAAAGACATGGGCTGGTCACTACGAAGTGATCTTTCCATGAATCAGCGTGTAGGGATTTATTTTGAAGTGTCACGCCTTCCCAAGGGTAGTCACCCCTGGGATTTTTGGATTTCGTTTTAAAGGGCGGGCTTCTTAGTGTCAGAAGACTCGTCATTAAACCGTGCAGTCTTGCGTCCGTAGGACTCAAGAAATAAGCTTGCACCTTTGGTGCGTGGTGCTGACGTGTTGACGAATGGATATTTAACCGCTTGCTCAAGACCCGGTGAGAACTGAGTCCAGTATTCAGATATTTTGTCGGGATTTGTTGTTTCTAGCTCTAGAGTCACAGTGGGGATGCCGCGCTCATTACCAGCATAATTGCCAAGACTTCCCGGGTAGAACGTGAAGTCGACAACTTTATAGTTACGGCTATTGGCGCTCATGCTGCGAACAAGCATGCGGGCTTTTTCTTCAGAATCGGTCAAAGCACGAGGTTTTTGATCGCCTGGACCATCATAGTCATAAAACCCAAGCGGCGCGTGTACGGAAATAATTTTATCTGGCTTATAGGTGTCGATTAGCCAAATCTGGAATAGCGTCTCGATTTCGCTATTAGGGATATGGCCCGGAAAGTGTCGTGGATTTTTCTCACGCTTTTCAGCCCACCAAGTCTTTGCGATGCCGTACCAGTCTTGCGTGAAGAAGTTACGGTTCAAGTCAACACCACGGCCGTTCGTACGACTTGCGCCGCGACGGAAAAAACCGTCTGGATTAACCAGTGGCGCAATAATGACGCGGCCGTTTTCTGGAATTAACTGAGGATTTGCCTGTAAATGATTGGCAAATTTAAATGTAATGGGGATCGGTGTCAGTTCGTCGGGGTGAACGCCGCCTAAAACGAGTGTCGTATTTGAACCATGGCCAAACTCAGCATAGATGAGCGGGCTTCCAGCATGGCTCTTTAATTGGGAGCGCCAGTTAATGCCGCGATCACCGCAGCCTTCTATGGCAGGCTTCCACTTAAACATCACATATGATTGTGCAATGCGGTCGCAGAAAGTTTTGACGTTTGCAGTTTCGGAGCCATAAGCCAAAACAAACTGCTGGAAATTATCTCTTAAAACAACAGGAAGGCTGATGAAGGCATCTTTCATCGCCTGGTCCGAAAAGCTCATATCGAGGGCAGCGGCCGTATTGGTCCACGCGCAAAAAGATAAACTCAGCAGGGAGCTTAGTGATTTTGTGGTGAGATTAGTTAGGCGCATTTTTCACTAGTCCCGTCTCTAAGGTTAAACAAAGTGTCTTTCAACGTGGCATAGTGCTCTATGCCTTCTTTCTTGTAACAGAAGGCACAGTATATGCTGTGGTCCAGCGCCTCTCTCAAATGCCAACGATTTTCACAGTTGCCGCAAATATATACGTAAGTGCCTTCGGCCGCTAGTCTCGAATGCACGTGGACCTCTGGGTCTATCTGATATCCAGTTTGCTCAAACTCAGTCATTTTCTTATAGAATCGACGTGTATGACCTGGGTCAAAGCCGCAGTGGTAGAGCCATAAATGCGTCATTTCATGGAAGATCGTGTAGGGGAGAAACTGTGGATTTTCCGCGAAATAATTCACAGAAAGCCTAATTTTGTTCTCAAACATCATGGCAAGACCCACTTTGTGTTTCATGCGTCTAGAAAATTCGATGGTCGTGCCTGCGCGCAAACTTCCCTCCGGCTGGCCAACAAAGCGTGGCAAAAATAGCTCGTAGAAGTAATCGGCAAGAAGCTCGAGATCTTCTTTATCAAATTTTAGTGAGTTCAAGGTCATACGTCCATTTTAACGTGAAAGACCCCTAAGTCGCAAAAAATGGACGACCTAAATGATGTCCGTCAAGGCTTGGCGCCCCAAGGGTTCCAAGCCTAACTAACCGAACATCGTTGACTAATTTTGGATAAGTTTTGGTCTTTGATAATGCTTTAGAAATTTCATCACTGACAGAAAGTGCTTTTAGAGAGGAAATCTTTAAAAGTTCGGTAATGATTAGATTTTTATCTGTGATTTCATCAACTAACAGTATCGGAATGACAAAATCAAGGGTGCTGACGGCATTTTGAATTTCCTTACCGAGCGAATTTGAAGCGACATTTTTAATGGCGACCGTTACGCCGTCGGCTGGCGTAAAAACCTCAAATCCATGTGCCGTGAGGCGTCCTATTTCCATGCTACGTGCTGTCTTTGACGCAATGGATTCCTCGCGAGAAGAGATGAGACCAGCTGTTGTCATTGCATCTTTTACGATTTCGATACTTCCACCAATTGTGATGATAGCTCTCGATGACAGACAGCCTCTTTGACCAAGAGACAATTGATCGGCAAGTATTTGATGACGGGTGACTGAATCTTGAAAATCTCGTTCAGTGACCATGCTCATACTGGTGACGTTGCCGAAGGTCGAGGCGCGATTATTGGAGAACTCTCGAACAAAAAGGCAGGTCTCATCATCTCCAAAAATAAGTATGGACTCGCCGTCAAGCAAATCATTTGGCCCAAGTCGCCACGACGAAGGCAGAGTTTTGATGTCAAAACCGTCAGCTTTTGCAAGATCAATAGCTCTTTGTAAAAAGGAAGCATCAGGAGACATCTGGTTAATACTCGGACAACGAATGCGAATGGAAAGTCCGAGAGTCAATGCGCAGCAAATTGGATAAATCACGGCAATCGAGTGGCTGGCCGGTGGAATGATGAGCCAGTTTTTTGCCGCCTGACCCTGACCAATGGACGCTAGGGCTGCATCCGCAAACCCTTGGGCGTCAGATGGTATGCCGGCCGTGAGATCAGTCACAGCTTTGCGCGCAATCACCGCGTCACCAAACTCTAGGACAAGCCGTCTATGGGCCTCTGCATCAGACAAAAGATTTAAAAGCCAACGTCGCACAACGGGAGCTCGCGCAGAGAGGTCTTTGACATTAGGCTTGTAAAAGTTTTCTGCAGCCTTTGACTTGGTGCGACTCGGGATTTTTTCTGCGCCCTTTACACTCTCCACGTTAAGTGAGCATCCCTTCAGTGGCGCCGTCGGAACGCGCCCTAAAAGAGTAAATGATTGGTCAGTATTTAGTTGCGCCAAGTCTTCCGTTTGTAATGCTAAGCCTGGCAGATCAGTGCGCAAAGGATCAAAGATGGTGAGAGCTCCGACGCCTGATTGATCAGAGGCGTCTGGTTTTGACATCACTGCTATATTCACCCACCACGGGAAGCGAAAGACTCTTGCATTGAGATCTGTCGAGATTTTTTTCGGTGTGTCCCATGCCTGCGCGGCGAGTTCACACATGCCGTATTCGCTGACGATGTCGACGTGCTCAAGTCCAAACCCGCGACTGATCATGTCGTAAAGTTCAGGGCGTGTGACAGACCTGCTTTTACCTTTGGTCCCGCCTGTTTCAATGACGATACTTCCCTCAGGAAGTTTGACCTGAAATTTTTGGTCATCAAAAAGATTTACGAAGTGAAATCCGGTACCCCAAATGACCACGGGTACATTGGACTGAGCCAGGGCTTGGAGTTGCTCTTTGGCGGCGCTTAAGTTTTCAGCATGAGCGTAGGTCGTTGGCCAAAACTTCGCAAACCAGGCAAGCATCTGGGAAAGGCTTGAGTCCGGCCAGACGTCTGGGGGTGGAATTAGGCTAAAAATTGGCCTGTCTAAAAAATTTGCAGAAAACGGCTGGGCGCGGGTTTCAAGGGCGCTTAAATAGGCCGCGATGCTTTCAGCCCTATAAAACAGCAGTCCCTCGTGACTAAAAACTGACCTTGAACGCCGCTCAGGGCCTGATGTTGTGCCGCTGGACAGGAATATCCTCAGCTTTTCCACAGGAGCCCAAACCCGCTCTGCATCTGCTCTAAAAGCTCTCATCGGTATAAATTCAGGCACCCCAAGATGGCTGTCAACCATCGGTAAACTGGGCGTTTCACGGTATCGCTGGCGGCTGGGGAAAACTTTTAAAAGTGCCTCCAGGTCTTGAACAGTGGGCCTTTCAAAGACATTTTTTGCTAGTTTTCCACAAGGCTCTTCAAGGTTATCTACAGGTGATCTTGTCATGAGCAGGTGCAAAAAATCAGCAATCTCTGGGTCCATTTGGCAAATGGTCGCCGCAGCTTTTGATAAACCTGATGATTGGTGATTCGAATCTTGCATGGCTCAAGCCTTTGAGGGGTGTTTTGGATGGACACCCAAGATTTAGCGGGTTATAACTAAAAATTAGAACGAAAGTCCAAATAAATTAGGCATTACGCCAGCCAAAAACTCTGCCGAGTTTTGGCCTCGAAACAGGGAAGGTCTTTGGGACTCCATGTCTTCTGAGTATTTCGTCAAGCTTGATCGTTTTGAAGGCCCGTTGGATCTTCTCCTGCACCTTATTCGTGTGCACGAGATCGACATCTTTGCAATCGACATCTTCAAGCTCACCACTGAATACTTAGGCTACCTGCGCCTTGTAAAATTTGATGACATCTCTGAAGCTGGTGAATTTGTGGCCATGGGTGCCACATTAATTGAAATCAAAAGCCGAAGCCTTCTGCCTACAGAAGAGCGTAAGACTCTAAACGAAGACGGCGAAGAAGAAGATCCTCTAAAAACTCTCCAAGACCGCTTGCTGCAATATGAAATGATTCGTCGCGCGGCAGAATGGTTCTCTCAATGTCCGCAGATGGGTGTTGAGATTCAAACTGGTCATGAGCATGAGCGCCTAGCGGAAGTATTCAAAGACGTCGAGACGCCACTCACGGGAGATCCTGCGCGTCTTATTATATTGTACGATCAGATTATGCGTGATCTTGCTGATCGCAAGGCAGCCAAGATTGAAGCCAAAACTCACGGCATTACACTTGAACAAACCATCGAGCGATTTGGTTCCTATATTGAAACCGTTCGATTTGGCATGTTCCAAGGTCTCTACAATAAATTTAGAAGCCGTTACGACATGGTCGTTCACTTGATGGCGGTCTTGGAACTTTCTAAGCAACAAAAACTTAAAATTTATCAGCAAGACATGATGGGACCACTGTGGTTTTACCGCGGTGACTTGGATGAAAGTATTTTGCCTGTGGCAAGCCCAACCATCATGCACGATGCCACAACAGATGCTGTAGTGATTGAGGCCACTGGCGAGTCAGTAGCGGAGATCACGACAGGTGACGTTGTAATTGCAGAACTTCCAGAGGGCCCTCTGATGCCGCCGCCGGCAGAAGAGGCACCAACTCTTGAACTATCGTCTGATGAAGCACAGACCAATTCCGAAACAGCGGAGGTAGATCAATGACCACTAAAGGCCATGATGACGAAACCACAGTTGAATCAACAGTTGAGTCGACTATAAATGAAACAGTCGATCAGACAGTTGAATCTGCAGCGGCATCAGCTGACGAGTCAAGCACAGAGACCACATCTACCGAAGAGGCTGGTATTGAGTTTTCTGTTGAGACAACGGACGCCGTAGGCGAGCCCGTGTTTCCAGAGGAAGAAGCCGAAGCGCCACTTGAGGCTTCAGAAGAAACAGATCTTGAAACAGATGATGAGGCTGAAGATTCTGAGGATGATGAGTTAGACGATACAGCTGAATTTAGTGATGTAACAGACGAGGAGTCTCTCGTCGAAACTTCTTCAGAAACTAAAGAAGAGCAAACTGAGGGTGAGGCCACTGAAACCTACGAGCTTCGTGAAGAGCTAACACTTGCTGGAAAGATCGAGTCCATTGTTTTTGCATCGCCAAAGCCAATGCGTGCTGTGGAGATTCACGAGCTTTTGCTTGAGCAAGGCTACACACTAAAAGAAATTCAAGACACCTGTGACGAGCTTGTTGAGCATTACCGAGACCGCGCTGGCGGCTTTCATCTAAAGTACATTAAGCGCATGGGTTATCAGTTCCAGACGACACCTGCGGCGAAGCCACTTATGGAAAAGCAGTTTTCAAGTCGCCCACGCCCGCTGTCGAGAGCTGCTCTTGAGACCCTGGCAGTTATCGCTTACAGGCAAAAAAAATCAAAGGGCGTCACCCGCGCTGAGGTAGAGTTTATCCGGGGCGTTGATGCCGGCTCTATTTTTAAGACACTCGTTGAGCGCAATCTTTTGACGTGTACAGGACGTAAAGAAATTCCTGGAAGACCCATGATGTTTGGCGTGACCGATGAATTTCTTAAAATCTTCCAGCTGGGGTCGATCAATGACTTGCCGCCGCTGGAAAGCTTCCAGACACCGCCTGATGTGCTCCAAGCAGCCAGTGACAAGATTGCAGCCTTTGAGGCTGAGCAAGAAGGCGTTGATACCGAAGTCTTTATCGGTGATGAGGAATACACTAGCGAGGTTATGAGCTCTGAGGAGTTTAACCCTCTAGCAGCGGAAGCTCCGACCTATGCTCCGACCCTTGATCGCCTGGAAGAGGCAAAAGGGGGCCTTGAGGCTTCATCCACCGATACAGCCATAGAGGGCGAGCTAGAGAAGGCTCAAGACTTAGACACAGAAGAATCCAAGGCTGACCTGATCGATGTTCTCAGTGAAGGACAGGTTGCTTGGGCAGCTCCAGACGTGCATACTGATGAACGTACCATCGAGGGCGCAACCAGTGGCGAGGTGATCCAGTCCCTCGATGCGATTGACGACGAAGAATGGGACGACGATGTTCAAGTCGAGATGACTGCAACCGAGGCGCCGGAGACTGAAACCGCGCTTGCTAGCGAGGCTCAACTAGATGAGCGAGATGAGACTTCAGAAATGGCTCTCCCAATTGGGGATAGCGAGTCGCCGCGAGGCGGAGAAGTGGATCAGTGAAGGTCGACTTGCCGTTAACGGTAAGGTCGTTCGTGAGCTGGGAACCAAGGTAAATCCTGAATCTGATCGCGTTGCTCTCGACGGAAAAGTCGTGAAAACGAAGGTTCCGCCTAAAGTTTATTGGCTTTTACATAAGCCCGATAAAATTTTGACAGCACGCAGTGATGAAATCACCAATAAGCCAACCATTTATGATTTGCCGATGGTGGCAAAGGCCAAGTTTTTAGTCTCTCCTGTCGGTCGCCTTGATTTTCGTACAGAAGGTCTGCTGCTACTGACGAATGACGGCGAGCTGAGTTACCGCCTTTGTCGCCCGGAGTATCATGTTCCGCGCCAGTATCAGGTGCTTTTAAGTGAGCGCCTGACCAAAGAAGAAGAACAAGAGATCAAAAAAGGCATCCTCCTAGAAGATGGGCCTGTCAAAGACGTTAAAATTACTTTTGTTCACGGCACAAACATGGGTGTCTCCACAGGCTCTTGGTATCTTGTGACAGTCCACGAGGGGCGAAACCGACTTGTGCGAAGACTCTTTGAGCACTTTAATAAGCGTGTCGTACGTCTTATCAGAATTGGCTTTGGTGAGATTCGTTTACCCAGTGATTTGCCGGCTGGTGAGTATCGTCAGCTGACGGCTGAGGAAGTGTTAACGCTGCGCAAGTCCACAGAGACGGCCAGGGTCATGGATGCGCCAAAACGTGTGTCAGCATCGAAGGCCAGGTCTCTAAGAAAGCCGCTATCACAAAAGCTTAAGTCGTCATCTGACAAGGTCGCAAAGGCGTCTGGTCAAAAGCCTGGGTCAAAGCCCACTAGTAAAGTACCGGCCGCCCCAGCCAAGAAAAAACCTGATCACAATAAATCTCAATCTGCCCGCGTCAGTTCCTCCAAAAAAAGAGGACCACTCACCGGGCCAGCCAAGGGCTCTCGCAGTCCTTCGTCCAGGAAACCGTAAGTTAATAAGAGGATCATCACCCCATGAAACTGGCAACCCTCAGAGACTCCACTCGCGATGGAAAACTCATAATTGTATCCAAAGATAACAAAAAATTTGTCGAAGCCACTGGTGTCGCCAAGACTATGCAGGAAGCCTTAGACAACTGGGACACGGCGAGTCCAAAACTAAATCATCTGTACCAAGATCTTAATTCCGGCAAGCTTGAAGGTCAGATCCTTGGTGACATGATTGAAAAGCAAAAGCTCGCAGCACCGCTGCCAAGAGCTTACGAGTGGATTGACGGGTCAGCTTATATCAATCACGTCGTCTTGGTGCGCAAAGCTCGCAACGCAGAGCCACCAAAAACCTTAAAGACAGATCCTCTGATTTATCAAGGTGGCTCCGGAGTATTGCTTGGGCCCACAGATCCTATTTACTTGGCCAACTCAGAATGGGGTTGTGACTTTGAATCAGAGGTGGCCGTAGTTTTGGGTGATACTCCCCAGGGCACCAAGAAGGACGATGCTGCGAAGTATATTAAGCTTGTCATGATTGTTAATGACGTGAGTTTACGAAATTTAATTCCTGCTGAACTTGAAAAAGGTTTTGGATTTTTCCAAAGTAAGCCTGCTTCAGCCTTTGCGCCGTTTGCAGTTACCCCTGATGAGCTCGGAGATGCCTGGAAAAGTGGCCGGGTTCATCTTCCGCTTATTACGCACTATAATAGCAAAAAGTTTGGTGATCCGAATGCTGGGCCGGAAATGTTTTTTGGATTTTGTGAGTTGATTGAACACATCACAAAGACCAGAGCTTATACGGCGGGAACAATTCTTGGTTCCGGGACTGTATCTAATGAAGACCGAGCTCGTGGTAGCAGTTGTCTGGCTGAAAAACGCATGATCGAGATCATCGACTCCGGGAAAGCAGAAACTCCGTTTATGAAACCAGGTGATACGATTGAAATTGAAATGTTTGATAAGTCGGGTCAGTCGATCTTTGGCAAGATCTCGCAAACAATCACTGGAACGGCAGAGCCACTGAGACGATAACGATGTTAAGACGACTAGGACTGATCATCACCGGTATGTTGATAGCTTCCTCTCAGGCTTTGATGGCCTACGAGGAGGAAAGCTCTTTTGGGACGATTAATCCCGATGAAGCAGCCCGTCCTGCCGCCGGATATCCTGAAGTCAAACAGGCGGAACCAGTCGAAGAACCCGCAGCAAGTGAAGCGCCAGCTCCCGCGCCGCAAAAAGAGCTTCCCAAAGGCCAGCAAGGTACGTCTCAGCAAAGACCAAAGTACCGCGACTACTACGAGCAGGCATCACGTCGACAGCGTGGTGGCTATAATGACGAGGAATCTGTGGCCGTGTCGTTAGGCATTGGCTTTGGATTTAGATATTTTCAGGGAAGCCTAGGCGTCGGTATTCCGATTAATCGCTACATGGCCTGGGGGCTTGGTGGTCAGTACTTAACGCGTGAAGACGACAAAGAGGCGGAGGTCCGCACCGGTGGTGATTTGTCTTTGATCCTTAGGCTACCAAATCCTACGCCGATTGCTCCGTTTTTGACGGCAGGTCCTGGATTTGAATCCTGGAAAAGATCAAAGGATGAAGCTGACGGTAAAGGGAAAGTCGTCTTTCATGAAGACGATAGCCCGACGGTAAATTGGTCTGTGGGTGCGTCGCTAAGACTTGCTCGCTATGTGGCGCTGGTGGGGGCATTGAAGTCTACGACTTACACGGACCGTCCACCAAGATTATTTACTGGTGATCACTCAAAACGTGAGCTTCGCACCAACGAACGCTTTGAACTCGGATTTGCATTTATATTTTAGGAAAGGGATTTTTATGTCAGATGCAATGAAAACTCTCGCCATGTTTCCTGGACAGGGAAGTCAGTATGTGGGCATGGCTAAGATGCTTTTGGAGGAGTTTCCTTACACAAAAGTCATTTATGAAGAGGCAGAAGAAGCGGCCAAAGCTCCCATTAAAAAGCTTTGCCTTGATGGTCCAGAGAGTGATCTTAAGCTTACGGCAAATACGCAGCCTTGCATTGTGACGACAAGCATTGCGACCTGGAAGGTGATGGTTCAGGAAAAAGGCTTTAAGGCTGACATGTTTGCTGGCCATAGTCTTGGTGAGTATTCAGCACTGGTTGCTGCAGACCGCCTTAAATTTGCAAAAGCCATCAGCCTTGTGCGCGCCCGTGGAATGGCTATGCAAAAGGCTGTGCCTGAGGGGCAAGGGGCGATGACGGCTGTTTTGTCACTTGAGGCGGCGCGCCTTGAAGATTTTTGCAAAAAAGCCAGTAAGCCTGGTGAAACGGTAGAAGTGGTTAACTATAACAGTCCACAGCAGCTTGTGGTGGCAGGTGCAGCACCTGCGGTTAAACGTCTAGAAGAGGCTTTAACGGCTGAGTCTGTTAAGTTTGTTTCTCTAGCCGTATCGGCACCCTTTCACTCATCTATGATGAAGCCAGCGCGCGAGGATATGACGCCATTACTCAAGGCAACAGAGTTTGCAAATAACGATACCCGCATCATTCCAAACTTTTCGGCAGAGATCACATCGGCCTACGGCGCAGACTTTTTGATTCAGCAGATCGATAGTCCTGTTAAATGGACGCAGACGATCGATAAAGCAAACATGGCGGGTATGACTCAGTACGTGGAGGTAGGACCTGGCAAAGTCTTGTGGGGCCTAGCTCGCAAGATTTTACCAAAAGGTGACTTTAAGCTTGCCCACACCGATAACGTCAAAGATTGGATTGGCTGATTGTCCGAGACGTCTGCAGAGTCCTTGGTCAAAGTAGTGTGGCCAGGGACTATTTTTTTGGAAAAAAAGGGTTTTGAGCTTAAATCCGACTCGAAGACCGTCTATTCAAACGGAATTCAGTAAACCGGCCACGGAATCTAAGCGAAAAATTGAAAGAATGGCGTCCCCAAGGGGATTCGAACCCCTGTATCCACCGTGAAAGGGTGGTGTCCTGGGCCTCTAGACGATGGGGACAGGACGAAAAACAACGAGGTTTTCTAGGGATAATTCACTTCCTCTGGGAGAAGAAGTGAGCCCGGATGGATTCGAACCATCGACCCGTACATTAAAAGTGTACTGCTCTACCAACTGAGCTACGAGCCCTTAGCCTTCGGCTACGAAAACTTCGAGGCCAAAGTATTTACAAAAACCGGGGGGGGCCGTCAATGTGTATTTGGGTTAGGTTTCAAAATACTTAGCCTGCCGCCCTGTCACTCCCTTAGATCCCTGAAACCATTGATTCTTCGCCCCTTCTGACCTATTCTTCATCTGCCCCATATATCCAGGGAGACCTAATGACGAAAATCATCAAAAGAGACCGCAAGGAAAGTGCCGCTGACCTTGTCACAGCTATCGACGAGCTAAATCCCCTACTTGCAGAGCAGGGAGAAGACGATGCAGTGAGCCATTTAAAGAAAGCGGCATCGGCGCTGAAGCGCTCTGCCATCGGCACTGACGACTACAAGCGTGCCATCGATGAAGTGATCGATGCGTTTGAAGGTGATCTTGAGCTTTCTGCTTACACGCATGCACGCAAAGACTCCAAAGAATGGACTGCTGCCGAGGAACTCACCGTGGCAAGTTGCCGCGTATTAAATCTTGCCCGTCGCATGAAGTCATAAGTGCATTGTTACTTGATGATTGATGGCCAAAAGTGAACTTGAGGAATGAATTGATGTCAGACAACAACGAACAATCTGCCCCACAGCAACCACAGCAAACAATGAAACAGCGCGTAGAGCTGCAGCGTGGGCGCAATGTGCCGATCGACTACTTCCTTTACACATGCCTTGAGCATGAGCGCACCAAGCGTGCTGCCGGTGTCGATGAAGCGCAAGCTAATCTTGGTCGCTGGCCCATCATGGTGGGAGCAACACTGGAAAGTCTCCCAGGTGAGCTTAAGACTATGGATCTAAAAGGCCTCATGAGTCGCATGAGTCTTTGGTATGCTGCGCAGTATCCAGAGATGATGGAAGAGACACCACTGGATCACATTATGCTCAACAATATCGTTGAGCCATTTATGAAGTTTACACTGGACGTCTCTGATCTTGTTCTTTTGAAAACCGGAACTGCTCTGCCGTCCCACAACGCTGACTCAGACGAAAGCAAAGCCGTCTGGGATACAATCAAGATTGTCTTGAAGGAAGAATTTCCTGGCTACTATGCCTATTATGACCGGTTTCTGCGTTGGGCCTTTGCAGATGTTGAGCCAGAAGAAGTTGAAGAAGGCTCTCGTCCTCCCGTCGGTAAAAACATGCCAAACTTCCGCGGCAATCGCCCACAGGGCCAAGGCGGCGGAGGACACCAGCAGCGCCATGGTCAAGGCGGCGGTGGCGGTCGTGATCACAGAGGTAACCGCGATAACCGCGGTGGTCGAGGAGATCATCGTGATAACCGTGACAATCGTGGTGGCCGCGATCACCGCGGCGGTGGTGGCGGGCAGCATCAAAAACCGCGCTTTGGTCAAGGTGGCGGCGGAGGCGGAGGCGGAGGCGGCGGTCAGCAGGCTGACGCTGAAGTAGAAGCTCAGGCACTAGCAGCCGTTGACGATGCGATCTCGAAAATCACAGCCGGTGAAGTGGAAGAAGTATTTCTAAAGCCAATGAATAGCTTTTACCGCCGCATTCAGCATCAGTATGCGGTTGATAAAGGTTTTGAGTCTTGCTCGGTGGGTGAAGGCAATGAGCGCGGCGTAAAGGTCGCTAAGAAAAGCTAAAAGCCCCCTTTAGATCTATCAGGTCAATTTTTATGAGTCAGTCTGTCTCCTCGATTGTGATTACCGGTGCTTCGGCTGGTATTGGCGAGGAGACAGCTATTTTATTTGCTGAGCGTGGTTGGCATGTTGTTCTTGGCGCTAGGCGTAAAGACAAGCTTCAAGCTCTAGCCACAAAACTCTCCCAAAAAGGTGCCTCGCAGGTCACGGTCCTTGTCTTGGATGTGACAGATGACAAGTCTGTAGAGCAGTTTGCAGCGAGCGCCTGGGAGGCAGCAGGCGGCAAGATTGATGTTTTATTTAATAACGCAGGCCTTGCCCTGGGTGTGGATCACGTTTCAAAGGGTCTAGTGTCTGACTGGGAGTCGATGCTTGATACCAATGTCACGGGACTTCTTCGCGTCACGAGAGCTCTTCTTCCCAAGATGATCGACTCAGCCCATGGCCACGTCATCAACATGGGAAGTATCGCTAGTCACGTGGTTTACGAAGGTGGCAGTGTTTACTGTGCGACAAAGCATGCGGTTAGGGCTATCACCAAAACCATGCGTCTAGAGCTTAATGGAACGCCGATTAGAGTGTCATTGATTGATCCGGGCATGGTGGAGACAGATTTCTCCTTGGTGCGGTTTAAAGAAGACCAAGAGCGTGCCAAAAGTGTTTATAAGGGCGTAACCCCGCTGACAGGCCGCGACATTGCAGAGTGCGTGTGGTTTGCTGCGGCAAGGCCTAAGCATGTTAATATTGAAGAGATCGTGGTGATGCCTGTGGATCAGGCTGCGCCTCACAAAATAAATCGCAAATAAACTCATTTTACCCGCCAGTTGCTCTGGATGGAGGTTTATGTAAAAATAGAAAGGGGTATTTCTATTTTTACATAAAGGCTCGGTTCATGCCTCATATCCGCGCGCGTCATCTCGCAGCCTATATTCAAAAGCTCATGGGATTTTCACCGATAGTGGGACTACTCGGACATCGCCAATCGGGTAAGACCACCTTGATGAGCGAACTTGTAAAGAACTACGTAACGATGGACCAGCGTTCAGCCCTTTTGGCGGCCGAAGCTGATCCGGACGGATTTGTTGCTAGATACTCAGGGCTGAGAAATGGCTTTGACGAGTGTCAGCTCGCTCCGTCGCTTTTTCCTGCCCTAAAGGAACGAGTCCGAGTCGATAAAAGACCTGGGCAATTTATCTTGACTGGCTCCGTGCGCTTTACAAGTAAGAAGGCCATCCGCGAGTCTCTGACCGGAAGAATTATCAACGTCACGCTTCATCCGATGGTTTTGACAGAGCTCATGCAAAAGCGTGAGTCAAAAACTATTTCACATCTTCTTCAAAAGGGGCCATCGGGGATCGATAAACTGTTTGCAGACAACAAAATCGGGACGTCGGTAATCCGCGACGCAAAAAAAATTCTAAATCATTATGGTGAGACAGGTGGGTTGCCAGGCGTCTGTTTTGTGCGTGATAGTGGTTTGCGAAGTCAAAAGCTATCCAGTCAGCTTGAGACAATTCTGGACAGAGATCTGCGCCAGATTTTTCCGACGACTTTATCACTGGCAGCCCTAACTCGCGTTCTTACCGCCCTTGCCATGAAAAATGGTCAGCCTATCGAATGGTCTGAGATCTCAAGATCTTGCCGCATTTCGGTGCCGACCTTGCGAAAACTTTTATCGGCCTTTGAGTCCCTATTTCTCTTTACTCTGCTCGAGGCTGAGGGATCGGAGAAAAAGCCAGCGTTACTCTTTGAAGACCCTGGGGAACTAAATTTTTTGACAGAAGGTCGCCTGAGCCACCTAGATACCTGGACAAGTACAGTTTTAACCCACGTTAGGACTATTTTGGACGTTCCCCTGGCAGGCGGAGCGAAATACCCGACTCGATTTTCCCAGTATCGTACGCGAGGTGGGGCCTTTGTACCCCTCGTAGCGCGGGCGGGGGCTTGTGCTTTAGGCGTTATTCCGATGGTGGAGGAAAACCCAGATCTTCACGTCCTCGGCAGTGCCCGCAGTTTTTTGCGTGTAAATCCGGGAGCTAGCGTTGTCTGTATTCATCCCTATGATCGTACGGAGCTTGTAAGTCAAAATATCCTTAATATTCCTGGTTACCGAGCGTTTCTGTAGTCGGATTAGTACATAATCTGCCTAAAGTTTTCCCTTGTGCTGGTAGCATATGAACATTAAACAACCCCCATGTTAGAATATCGAGTCAGTGGTGATGCCTGTGGATCAGGCTGCGCCTCACAAAATAAATCGCAAGTAGGTGCCAAGCCATGACCAAGCCTCGTCGTCCCGCAAAAAAACCGAATCGTCCTGACGCCCCAAAGAAAAAGCCAGCTCCAGCTGGCAAGGCAAAACCAGTCAATCCATTCGGGGAAAAAAAGCGCCCGGCCGGCAAAAAATTTGGCGGCAAAGGTCCAAGGGACTTTAAGCGCCGACGTCCTGAGGAAAATCTTGAGATTATTCTCACTGACAAAGAACTAGGTGAAGTAACGACCATTAAGCGTAAGCTTGCTGAGATTCGTGAATACAAGAAAATCTTGGCCGAAGATGGTCTAAAGCCTGACGCCGAAGACAAGGCTCGCGAAAGTGAACTGATTGTGCGTCTTCTACGGATTGAAAAAAACGCCAAGATGGCTGCTCGCCAAAGGGCCAAGGCTGCTAAGACGGAAGCCTTCCGAGTGGCTCAGGAAAAAGCTGAGTTTGCTAAGGCCAAGAAGAAATCTCGCGAAGACCGTTTCTCTGATGACGACGGCGATGATGATTATCGTCGTGGTTACGATGATGATGAGTAGAGCTTAATCTGCGCCGCCCTGCGGTTTTAACCCTCCGCAAATATTATTATTACAGCCTGCCTATGTACATGGCGGACCGCCGCCGCCTTAGGATATTGTCATAAACGGTCTATCCATAAATTTATGGAAATGAGAAATTTTTGATGATATAAAAGGCTGGGTGTCTGATGAAGCGCCGGGAATTAGAGGAGCGACTAAAGCGTTTAGGCTGGTGGTTTGTTCGACACGGTGCTCGGCATGACTTGTGGACTAATGGAGTAGATGTCGAGGCTATTCCGAGGCATGTCGAAGTCAACGAAATCACGGCAAGAAAAATCTTAAAAAACGCAAAGGACCTGCGTCGTGCAAATAAAAGGTGACATCTACAAACGAGGAAAGTTCTGGATTATTGAGTGCCCAACTTTGGATGCCTCCACACAGGGACGTAGTCGGAGCGAAGCATTATCGATGATGGTTGATTGGGTCAGAACTGTCGTGGATGACGACGCCTATCCAGTCGAGATACAGGCTGTCGGTAAGTCTGGTTTTGAAATGACATTTTCGCGTCCCGGCCCGGTCGTAGCGGTCATACTTACCCGAACACGAATGATGTCCAAGGCCACCTTGGCAGAGGTCGCGAGGGCTCTTGGGTCTAAAAGTCCAAATTCAGTTTATCAATACGAGACCGGGCGTCATGACCCAAGCTTTCAAAAGGTCAGCGATATCCTTAGAGCTATGGGTTTTGAGCTGGTAGTCTCAGTGACGAAGTCAAAGCCTAGGGTGGCTTGATTTTCTCCTGGCTGGCTGCACTGCGTCTAGCCATGACCGTCTCCTCCGTGCCAATAATCTTTAAGTTTAGTTGTACATGGCGGACCATGCTCCGGCCCTGCTATGAAACGCAGTCATCTCTGATCGGCCGCTGCGGGGTTCTGATAAACTTGATGTGAAATCAAATATTGACTTAAAATTAAGACTGGATCCTACGCAGGCACGTAAAGCATTGTCCAAAATGCTAATGTTGAACCCAAACTGTGTTTGTTATGGCTCGCATTTTAAGGAGCGCCTCACGGAGAGGCATATGATAATGGGTGACGTTCTCAATGTGCTCCATGAGGGAAGAATCGAAAACGATGCAGAGTTTGAAAACGGTCAGTGGCGATACCGAGTCGCAACCCACAAGAAGACAATTGTGATTTCATTTGGTGATCATGACAAAATTCGTCTTATCACTTGTTGGAGGAGTAAGTGAAGTGTGCGGCCTGTGGTCAACCCTTAAGACCATCAAAAATTGAAAATTATCACTATTCTGAATGTGGTCTAAAGAATGTCTACCTTAAAAATATCTCATCACTCGTCTGCCAAGGCTGTGGAGACTACGAAGTCCAAATACCTAATATCGATCTCCTGCATGGAGTGATCGCTATGGATTTGGCAAGCCAGCACGAAAAGCTAAGGGCAGAAGAAATCAGATTTCTTCGAGTTCATCTAGGTCTTTCTGGTATCCAATTGGCTCACGTTTTATCTGTCGAGCCAGAGACGGTGTCTCGTTGGGAACGCGGGCGTGCGGATATGAAATTAACGAACGAGAGATTTTTAAGGATCCTGATCCTTTCAAAAGTCGGACCGTTTAGAGACTATGAAGAATTGAGTTCCTTTGGAACGTCACTTAAAAAGTCTCGGCAAACCTTAAGTTTTACGATTCGCAAGGATAGGTGGTTGCGGGCTGCGGCTTGATTATCCCGAAAACTATGACTTCCTCATTAACGACTGGCTATCAACAAGTTGCGAGTATTCTAAGACGTTAAGAGAGCAGTCCCTCAAGATATTTGCCGTAGGCATTTCCCTTAAATTTTTGGGCAAGTTCCGTTAGGTGCACGCGATCAATGTATCCTAGTCGCCATGCAATTTCTTCCGGACAGGCGATCTTAAGTCCTTGGCGTTGCTCGATGACTTCGACGAAGTTGGCAGCCTGCAGAAGACTTTCAGGCGTTCCAGTATCAAGCCAGGCTGTTCCTCGCCCGAGGTCATGAACGGAAAGACTTCCAAGGTTTAGATAGCAGCGAATCAGCTCGATGATTTCTGTCTCGCCTCGCGGTGAGGGCTTGAGGTTTTGCGCAAACTCCGGAGCCTTCTCATCAAAAAAGTAAAGACCGGTGATGGCTAGCTTTGAGCGTGGGGCCTTTGGTTTTTCTTCAATGGACAAGACCCGACCGTTTTCTCCCATTTCCACAACTCCATAGCGCTCTGGATCTTTCACCTGGTAGGCGAAAATAGTGGATGCGTTATCGGAGGAGGAGATAGTTCTAAGCTCAGTTCCAAGCCCTTTTCCGTAAAAAATATTGTCGCCGAGAACAAGACAGCTGGGCGCGCCATCCAACCACTTTTGACCAATCGTAAATGCTTCAGGAAGTCCACGTGGGGCGTCTTGAGTGGCAAACGATAGATTGAGCCCCCACTGGCTGCCATCGCCAAGAAGACGTTTGAACGCCTCATGATCCGCTGGAGTTGTGATGATCAGAGTTTCCTTAATGCCAGTGAGCATCAGGGTGCTTAGCGGATAGTAGATCATTGGTTTGTCGTAGACAGGCATCAGCTGCTTGCTAACGGAAATTGTCATCGGATGAAGGCGTGTTCCAGTTCCACCAGCTAAAATAATACCCTTGCGACTTTTCATTTGCTTCATCATGTCCTCGTATTCGTGCTAAGTCCCAGTCGCTCGCGTCGGTAGGATCCGTCTTGCACGTGTTTACACCAGGTTTGATTGCTTAGATACCAGTTGACTGTCTTGCGGATGCCCGATTCAAATGATTCTCTTGGTCGCCACCCGAGTTCTTTTGTGATCTTGCTTGCGTCAATGGCGTAGCGCAGATCATGGCCGGGACGATCAGAAACAAAGGCAATTTGTTTTTCATAAGACATACCGTCTTTTCTAGGAGACAGCTCGTCAAGAAGCCCACAGATCGTTTTGACGACATCGATATTCTTCTTTTCGTTATAGCCGCCAATATTATAGGTCTCACCAAGACGTCCTGTTTCAAAGACCGTTATAAGGGCTTCGGCGTGATCTTCGACATAAAGCCAATCACGGACATTTTCACCTTTGCCGTATACGGGAAGGGACTTGCCTTCCAAAGCATTTAAAATCATGAGCGGAATGAGTTTTTCTGGAAAGTGAAACGGTCCATAGTTATTGCTACAGTTGGTCGTAATCACTGGGAGGCCATAGGTCTCATACCAAGCTCTGACTAGATGGTCACTTGATGCTTTTGATGCTGAGTATGGTGAGTTTGGCTGATAGGGGGTTTCTTCTGTGAACAGACCCTGATCACCGAGGCTTCCGTAAACTTCATCAGTCGATACATGGTGAAATCTAAATTTCGCCTGCGCTGTTTCTGAAAGACCATTCCAATATGAGCGACAGACTTCCAACAGGTTGTAGGTCCCGATTATATTTGTCTGAATAAAATCACCAGGACCATCAATGGAGCGGTCCACATGAGATTCTGCTGCCAAGTGCATGATGCCGTCTGGCTTGAAGTCATAAACTATTTTTCGAACGTGGTCGCGGTCACAGATATCTGCTCTCACGAACTGATATTTGGGATTATTGTCAATGGACGCTAGTGACTCGAGATTGCCAGCGTACGTGAGCTTATCCAAGTTCAGTACATGCCAATCTCTGGAGGCAATAAGATTGCGAATCACAGCTGAGCCGATGAAGCCAGCTCCGCCTGTGATGATGATTCGCGTCATAGCCACTGTGTCCCTGATGGAATATATTTCTTCGGCATTTCGGCTTTGAAAAAGCCCTTAGGGCTTTGGAATAAATTAAAGTAGAGGATGTGGCGTAATGCGGCGACGCCATCTTTCCAGGTGATCTTTTTGCCTTCCATATAGCTTCTTGGGAAGTAGCTGATAGGAACTTCCATGATCCGCACTTTTAGACGTGCAATTTTAGCCGTGATCTCTGGCTCGAAACCAAAGCGGTTACTCTCAAGGTTAATATTTTTTAAAATCTCAGCTCTAAAAAACTTATAGCAGGTCTCCATGTCGGTTAAATAAAGACCGCTAAAAAGATTACTGAGAATTGTGAGAATCCGGTTCACCAGGTAGTGAAAAGTTCTGTGCACCTGTGGCGCGTTTTTCTTAAACCTGCTGCCGAAAACGACGTCAGCTTTGCCCTTTAGCAAAGGCTCCATAATGGCTGGGATGTCATCTAAAGAGTACTCAAAGTCGGCATCCTGGACGCCAATTAGGTCGCCAGTCGCTAGCTCAAACCCTCGCCTGAGTGCTGCCCCTTTGCCGCGATTTTCGGGTTGTTTTTGTTTAATAACTTCAGATTGGAACGAGAAATTATTCAAAATAGACCATGAGGTGTCTTTTGAGCAGTCATCGACAAATACCAGTTGTTTATCTGCATTTAATTCAAGTTTATCTAGCTGATTCAGAAACTCTTCTAGATGATTTGCTTCGTTATAAATTGGAACGATCAAACTGACTTTCAAGGTTTGTCACCCCTTGGGAAAATGTTGATAAAATAACCTGAAAACATTAGCTTTATTGGATGTTCAAGCCAATCAGTTTTCTAGCCTCAAACGAGGGTTTTCAAGGTGTCGAAGTCAGTCTCTAACACAGTTGCAATTGTCGTACAGCGTTACGGTAAAGACGTCGTTGGAGGAGCGGAAGCTCATGCTCGCATTTTGGCTGAAAAATTAAAAAATTCATTAGGTTATAGCGTAGAGGTGTTTACCACTACAGCTAAAGACTATATGACTTGGGCCAATGAATATGATCCGGGAACTTTAGAGGTCGACGGCATAACGGTGCATCGTTTTCCGGTAAACAGACAGCGGGCTAAATTATTTGCTTTATATGACCGGGTGATTCGAAGAATTTTGCGCTTTTCGCGTCGATTTAAGTGGCTTGATTTCTTTTCCACTGGGCTTGAGTGGCTGTGGATTTATTTTCAAGGTCCTGTCTGCCCAGCACTTGTTAAGACCTTGCACAAGAAACAAGGCCAGTACCGCAAGATCATATTCTTTTGTTACCTATACTATCCGACTTTGGTGGCAAGTAAGGGTGTTGAAGCCAAGGCGATTTTAATTCCTCTGGCTCACGATGAGCCACCATTTCATTTCGGGATTGTTCGAGATTTGCTGCGAAGAATGCCGCGGATGATTCCCAATACAGAACCTGAATGGGACATGATCAAAAGAAAGCTCGACCCCTCCAGTCTTCCATTCTCGACTCCGGCAGGCCTTGGATTTGATTTGGCGGCGCCCGATATGACAAACGAGGTTCGGCCCCACATTAAAGACATGGTTAGTCGAGGTGACCGGTTTCTTCTTTATTTAGGAAGAATAAGTGCTGGCAAAGGTGTGCACGAGCTCATTTCCTGGTATCAGGACTGGAGACAAGTAGAAAAATCTCCTCCTATAAAGTTAGTACTCGCGGGCCACAAAGAAAGTTCTGTCATTATCCCAAACGTTTCAGAGATCAGCTACTTGGGGTTCGTTTCAGACGCAGAGCGTGATTATTTAATTCAAAACTGTTTTGCTCTCGTAAATCCATCTGTCTATGAGAGTCTTTCTATGATTGTCATTGAAGCAATCATGGCCGGAAAACCTGTATTGGCACGACGTCAATGCGAGGTATTCAGGTTTTATTCACATTTTGCCCCATCAGTTGGTCTTTTTGGCGACGGACGCGAGTTCAGTGAGGAGCTACTCAGGCAGTTAGATATCGGGCATGAAGAGGCGCAATCGGCTATCGCGGTATCAAAGTCCTGGGCGACGGCCAGATTCTCATGGGACTCAATTTTGAAAATATTCAAGCTCCAGATTGAAGGCTAAAATGAATAGACTCTCCTCTTTAATTGCAAATAAATGGCCAGCATTTCTCTGCGTGCTTATCGTTGCTTTAGTCGGTACCAGATTTCACCATTGGTTGATATTGCAAGGTAGTCACGATCTTGTTCACGGTGATCTTGGCGATAGTCGTTTTGTGAATTTATTGCTGGAGCATGGATGGCTTTTTGTTTCAGGATCCTCGTTCCTCACAGAAGGTTTTTGGTCCGCTCCGTGGAATTTCCATCCGCTCACAAACTCCATGCTCATGAGCGATCTCATGTTGGGTGCCTCCTGGAATTATTCAATTTTTAGGTGGTTTGGGTTGGATCCTGGCTCGTCCTATCAGCTATGGTTTATAACAACTTCTTGTACCAATTTCATTGCGGCTTATCTTCTGTCTCGAACGATAGGCATTGGACTTTGGGGTAGTCTTGCATCAGCGTGGATATTTGCCTTTAGCATCATTCGTGGGTCTTTTGTTGCTCATCCACAGTTGATGCCACATTATTTTTCAGCTCTAGCTCTACTATTTGGAATCCTTGCCTATCGCTCGCAATCGAGGAATTTTAAGGCTTTTTTCTTTGGGACTCTTGCCGGAGTTTGTTTGTCTTTGCAATTTTGGACAGCTTTTTATTTGGTTTGGTTTTCTATTTACACTCTCATTTTGGCAACGCTGTTGGCCTTTATTATTTGGAGATCAGAGGTCATCCGTGTGTTGCGGGAGAACATGATAGCGATCATTGGATTCGGAGTAAGCTTTTTGATTGGCTCAGCCTCGCTAGCGATCAAATACTTATCAATGCAGTCCATAGTTGGAGGGCGGCAATGGTCGGATGTCGCCGGGTTTTTGCCACGCTTTCGTGCTCTTTTCCTTCCATCTCCTGATGCATGGATTTATCACTGGCTATTCGAAATGAATTTGAACGTCAGTTCATGGTATAGTGAAATGTTCATGTTCCCTGGCATCTTTGCTATTTTTTGTGTGCTTCTTTGTTTATGGCAAAGTCGACTAAAATCAATGAGCCCGGCGATATTTTGTGCTCTATTATGGGTTGTCATCATGTTGTCGGTGCGGTACGACCTTTGGAAGGTTGTTTATTTCACGATCCCCGGTGCAAGCGCCATTCGAGCCGTTGGTAGGATTGCTCTGGCTGGTCTCATCCCTCTAGGGATTTGTGTTGGATTCGTTGTTGAAAGCCTGATTTCGACCTACGGGCGAACGAGTAGCGCTGGTCTGCGTCTTGTTCTGAGTATTGCACTCCTTAGTATTGTCATTGTCGATAATGGTGTTACTCCTCGGTTTGGCTACTCTCTTGCCGAGAGCCAAGCCAGGATTGACACCATAAAAAAATTGCTTAGCGACAAGACCTGCAAAGTGTTCCACTTTGGATCACAGGATACCCCATGGAAGGTTAATATTGATGCTATGTGGGCGTCAGTTCAAAGCATGTCTGCGACGGTCAACGGATACTCGGGCCACATTCCTCCTGGTTACCAAGAGGCGGGATTAACGGATTTGATCAACGCAACAGGTGAAGGTGTTCAAAGGTGGATGGCGCTAAATAATATTTCAATAAGCAGCTCAGATGTTTGCGTTATAAAGTCTAAGGTGGAATGATTTTGAGTCCACAACACTCAGCAGATCAAAAGTCAAAAATCTCTTTGAATGGTAGAATTCTAAGTTTGGACGCTCTTTTGGTCGGCCTTGCCGTGTTGTGTATTTTTCGGGTGATTGCAGTTTATTTTGCAAACGATTTCGCTTCAGGTGGCGGTGATTTTAAGACTGGAGACTGGCTTATAAACTATTCTTCAGGGTTCGTGCGCCGAGGTCTCATTGGCGAGATGCTCATGATGCTGCCGCTAAATGGCGAATCTTTGCTTCGCGCAGTATTTTTTACTCAATCAGCGATCTATGTTCTGGTCTGTATTCTATATGTACGGTGTTTTTTCAAGGCGGGTGGCGACATACGATCCTCGTATTTTCTGTTCTCGCCAGCCGGAATTTTGCTATTTCCACTAAATGATCCGAGTGCGGCCTTACGTAAGGAGATATTGGTCTATCTTTCGCATTTGCTGCTGTTAATGACATTGAAGTCGAAACTTTCGCCATGGCAGCGCAGATTCATGTTGTTTGCGTGTCTTTGTCTTTATTCGGTCGCGCTTTTTAGCCATGAGCTTACGGCGTTTGCGTTGCCATTTTTTATTTTCCCGTTAGTCAGATCTGTTTATGACGGAGAGGAAAAAAAGACTGACTTAATCGTCAGCGCTGCAGTTTTGATCTTACTGACGGGGATTGGACTTTTATCGGCCGTCTTTTTTCATGGAGATCAGGACACTGTTTCTGGAATTTGTAATTATCTAACCGCGCGCGGATTATCTGGGAAGCTTTGTGGTGGCGCAGTTGGGTGGTTAGCTGGGACCGGAGCAACTGTGTCGACACATTTCTCCGATTTCGGGCGATTTTATCTTGGTTATTTATTGATTGCAGTACTGGCAATCATTCCATTTTTAGCATTTAGGCGGTTGGACCGAGTGCTTTGGCGGGAGCTTCTGATTTGCGCCATGGGTTTGAGCCCTTTGTTCTTTGTGGCTATTGATTGGGGGCGATGGATTCATATTTATTTTGTTCTGAGTAGCCAGCTGATTTTTTTTGACTATTTTACGAGGGGCAAAAAACTACCACAGTGGAACCTGATATTGATCTTTATTTACTGTGTTAGTTGGGGTGTTCCACACTATTGCCCGCAGTGGCAGTGCTATAAGATAGGTCTTTTTCGATGAGGGACTAAGATTAAAGTGTTAGCGAATCTAGAACGTCTGATAAGGATTTTGACAAGGAAATTTCTGGGTGCCATCCCAAAACGCGCGCGGCGAGACTGGCATCACCCAGAAGTGAAGACTCGTCACCGGACCTAACAAGATCATCTCGTGTTTTTGTTGTGAGGCTTTTTTTCGCAAGTCTGCACATTTCCTCAAATACATAGCCTATCGTCACACTTTTTCCGGATCCCAAAACAAATGTCTTTTCTTCGGGCTGCTTCTCTAAAATCAAACGGTAAGCTCTGGCTATATCGCGTACATCAGTAAAATCTCTGTGTGAGTGAAGACCGCCGGTTTCGATGCTGCTGCCGTTAGCAGCCTTCATAATCCGCTCTGCAAATCCAGCAACTACAAACGAGGGGTGCTGACCCGGTCCAATGTGATTAAATGGTCTTGCGACATAAACATCTAGTCCGTTCCCATCGTAAAGTCTGGCTACGGACTCAGCAGCTAATTTACTTTGACCATAAGATCCGCGAGGCACTACGGGTGTAGACTCATGGCAACTAAGGTTTCCTGTTTTTAGGTCCCCACCATACACGAAGGCGCTGCTGATCATTAGAAAAGATCGATTGCGTCCACCAGGCAAATTTTTCACGGCGTTTGCGACGTGCGAGACGCTTGCAACGTTCACATCAAATAGTTGTCTTAAGTTCTTCTCAGTATCTTTGGTGTGGGCGAGTCCCGCCAAATGCACCGCAGCATCTGGCTGGTGGAGGCTCGTAATGGAGTTACATGCATCTGGATTTGCTACATCTAATGCATGCAGTTCGAGGCGTGCTCGGGCTGTCTCAAGCGTTCCTGCATGAAGTGAGGTCGCAATAACCTCATGACCATGATTTACCAATTCATTCAGTAAATGTCGGCCAACAAAACCATCGGCTCCAGTCACAAGCACTTTCATAAACAGATCTCAGCGAACGCCGTGCAGTTTTAAGTCTGCGTCGACCATAAGGTTCACGAGTTCTTTGAAGCTTGTTTTAAGTTTCCATCCAAGTTTACTTTTTGCTTTGCTTGGATCTCCTAGGAGAAGATCCACTTCAGCTGGGCGCATGAAGCGTTCGTCCACAACCACATGATCTTGGTAGTTTAGTCCTGCGCGTGCAAATGCTAGCTCACAGAATTCTCTAACAGTGTGGGTTTCTCCGGTTGCAATGACATAATCTTCAGCAACGCTTTGTTGGAGCATCAGCCACATGGCTTCCACGTAGTCTTTTGCGTAGCCCCAGTCTCGCTTGGCATCCAGGTTACCGAGATGGAGCTTTTTCATCTTGCCTGCTTTGATCTGTGCAACGCCGTCGGTGATTTTTCTTGTAACAAACTCAATGCCGCGGCGTGGAGATTCGTGATTAAACAAGATCCCAGAGACAGCGAACATCTCAAAACTTTCACGGTAATTGACCGTGATCCAGTGCCCGTAAAGTTTTGCGACCCCATAAGGGCTTCTTGGGTAAAAGGGTGTTGCTTCTTTTTGCGGAGTCTCCTGAACTTTCCCATACATTTCAGAAGAGCTTGCCTGGTAAAACTTAATCCGTGGATTAACGGCTCTGACGGCATCGAGCGCTCTCGTCACGCCAACGCCCGTGTAGTCACCGGTCAGAATTGACTGTTGCCAGCTTGTAGCCACGAAACTTTGGGCTGCAAGATTATAGAACTCATCCGGTTCAGCTTTTTCTACTGCGTTTAATAGTGACATGGAATCATGAAGATCGGCGTCAATCAGAGTCACGTGATCACGGAGGTGCTCAATGCGGGAGTAGTTGGGAGTGCTCAGGCGGCGAACGGTGCCAAAGACTTTGTATCCCTTTTCCAGAAGAAGCTCAGCGAGATAGCTACCGTCTTGTCCTGTAATACCCGTAATCAGTGCGCGCTTTTGCATGGGGATTCCCTTGTCAAACTTAAGTTAAGCGAAGAGGGGCCATTAAAGCCCAATTTTCCGCCTAATTCCAGCTAAAATAGGGCTCTAGGGTGAGGGTAGGTGGACAGACACCTGTAGAGCTGTGCAACCAGCAAACTTGACTCCGGGAGCATGGATCACCCGAAACACAGCAGCGTCATTTAGCCAGTCATAATTGGACTCCAGATGGCTGTCGCCTGAGTGGGCAGCTACGGTGACTGTGTAAACGTTTTCTCCAAGATTGAGAGGCACCATAAATTCGACTGTTTGCTCGAGGCTTGCAGCCGTAAAATCAATAAGTTTCCCCAAAAGATCAGTGTTGGTGCCAAAGATGTCCTGCCCCAACCGATCTCTGATCAAAAATCCTACACTTACACGGCTGGTCGGCTCTTTGGCTTTTAGAGAAATTTTAAGTTTTAACTGTTCGCCCGAGACGAATGTTTCGGTGGGTATACTCTCGTGGTTCAATAGGTGGATATTCTCGATGTAAACCCTCTGGTTGCCTGACCTTATGGCTAGTTGATCAAGCGTTTGCCTCAAGGTTTTGACCTGACGATCTCTTTCAGCAATAAGGCTGTTGTAAGCATTAAAAACCTTAGTTGGTTCCCCCTCATCAATCACTTGGCCTTTGTCCAAGAGGTAAGCCTTATCGCAAAGGCTTTTCACAGCCGCTGCGTCATGACTAACGAAAAGAAGAGTCTTGCCGCGTGAGCGAAATTCCCTGATTTTACTGAGACATTTAGCCTGAAACCGGATATCTCCGACCGCAAGGGCCTCATCCACAATGAGGATATCTGGGTCGACGTTTATGGCCACACTAAATGCTAAACGAACATACATTCCAGATGAGTACGTCTTTACAGGGTGATGGATAAACTCCCCGATATCTGCAAACTCAGAAATTTTAGGTAAAAGCTCTTCAGTGGCGCTATCGGTTAGACCCATGATTGCGCACTGAAAACGAACGTTTTCTAATCCGGTAAATTCCGGATTAAAGCCAGCACCAAGCTCAAGCAGAGCAGCAATTTTACCGTGTACCTGAACCGATCCTCGTGACGGTGTGAGCACGCCGGCAATGCACTGAAGAAGGGTCGACTTGCCACTGCCATTTAAACCAATGATGCCGACACATTTTCCTTTGGGAATGTTGATCGAGATATCTCTAAGGGCGAAAAACTCTTCATGGTATTTTTTTCCAAAGGGATGAAAGACTTCTTTCAGGCGATCAATATTGCGATCAAAGATTTGGTAAATCTTTGATAGGCCATTAATCTCAATGGTAAAATGTTCCCTTGCTGGAGTTATCGATGTCATAAGATATCTCCGAAATATGGTCTGAGACGCTTAAATACCGAGCGACCCAAAAGAATCACCACCAACGTAAGACTCCAAAAAATAAGTCCATGCCGCGGGGCGACGTCCCAAGACCACGCATTGCCTGATTGAGGCCCAAGAAAAGAAACGCGGTAGCCTTCAGTGATGTAGTAGACCGGATTTAATGCAAGCCAGGGTCGCATCGTCTCTGGTAAAACATCCGCCCGCCAGATGATGGGTGTTCCCCAAAATCCCAGTTGCGCGATGATGCCAAGAAGTTGCTGCACGTCCCGAAATAACACAGTAAGGCTACTTGTAAGCCAGCTTAAGCCCACTAAAAACACCACGGCAGCAAACGTAAAATAGGGAACGTAGAGCCAAGACCACTGGGGCGTAACGCCCGTCAAAAGCAGGATTACAATCACAAGTAAAAGAAATATCCCATGAAAGACCAGGCTACTGCCAATTTTTACCACTGGCAAAAGCTCGACTTTAAAATTCACTTTCCGCACAAGAAATGAGTAGTCCGTGACCGCCCCCGAGCCCATGATTAGTCCCTCTTGGGCGAAGTTCCATGCGATTTGGGCGGGAAAAAACCACGCCACAAATGACACATCTGAGCCGCTTGGGTTTGCTTTTAGTCCGTAAGTGAAGACAAACCAAAGAATTCCCATCATGCATAATGGCTGCAAAAACGCCCACATAAGTCCCAAGGCAGATCCAGCGAATCGTGACTTAACGTCGCGCCAAATCATGGTTTGAAGCAGCGTTCTTGCCTTCCAGCATTCAATGATAAATAGGGACTTGGAAGAGGAGGCCATTGTAAACCCTAGATCTGTAAGCTTTGAATAAAGTGAACCAGCTCGTTTGCCAGTTTTTGTTCAGAAAACCTCTGAGCGTTTTGGTGGCCAAGACTGATAAGATCCTGTCGAAGCTTCGCATCTGATTGTATGCGATGAATTGCGGTGGCGAAAACATCATAATTTAGATTTTTGAGGATAATGCCTCCCTGTCCTGCGGTGCTAGCCACCGCAGCCTGGTCCCAGGCAATAACAGGAAGACCCATCATCTGAGCTTCGATGACTGGAACACAAAACCCCTCGTGCTCGGACATGCAAATAAACGCCTGACAGTGTCTGTAAAGCGTGCCGAGTTTTCGGCCGTCAGCATCGTGAACAAAAATCACTTTCGCAGAAATTTGGCCAAGCTCTGAAAGTTTTAAGAGGTCTTCCTTATATTTTTTAAAGCCAGGGCTTAAGCCTCCGCAAATAATGAGCTGAATATCAGGGCCATAAAGTTGCTCATAGCTTTTAATGGTGGCTAGAAGATGGGAATGGCCTTTGTTAGGGACAACTCTTCCCACAAATAAGACATTCAATTTGGATTTTTTAGTGATGCCCACGAGGGCTTGGTCATCAGCCTTATCTTTTAAGTCATCCACGGAAACAAAAGGGGCGATGACGCTCACATGATGACCTGATTTGGTCAATTTATTTGAACCGGCGATGGTCCTTAAGTCAGACAAATTAAACTCAGAGTCACCGATCATGGCGTCAGGCAAATGACTTTTCATAAGCCAGCTCACCTGATCAAGACCAAGTTTCGTAGCCGCGACACTTTGCAGGTCATAGTTTTGGAAAAACCTGGGTGGTGTCATGTTGTGGTATTTAATGACGACTTTGCCGCGGCAGGCCCTAAAAAGCTCAGGCAGAAGATGCCAGTAAACTCCCATGTGGTAGAGGAGAATGGAGTCTTTTCTAGCAAGAATTTTTAGAGCTTCGGATTTGGAGACTAGGCCATCGACTGCAGTTTTTGGCGCGTGTTCAGCATAAACTTTAACGTCAAAGCCCGCATTCGTGAGTGCTCTTTGTCCAATCAGCAAATCCCTACCGATGGCGTCATGAATCGCTAGGGTGGGGGCGGCTAGTAGAATGATTGGCTTACCCGACATGATGATCTTGATTACCGCTTCTGGGAAAGGATTGCATAGTCTTGGGGAGCTTCCAGGGGGTTTTGGGGATTGGCGCCCTCTCTAGGTGGGCTAGAGCGAATGCATTCAAGCTGCGTAAATCCGAGGAAATCCAGCATGAAACCTAAAGTTTGCGGTGGTATGGGTTTCACATGGGTAATGTCTGTCCAGAAGTTGCAGGCACCGACTATCAAGTTTTCTGGGTTTGGTGTCTCAAGCAGGACAAGTCCAGATTTCTTCAGAACGCGGGCGATCTCAGCAAGCATCTGTAATAATTCATTCGGTGCAAGATGCTCGACTACGTGAAACGCTGTGATCATATCCACAGATTCAGACGGCTGATCGGCAAGCCAAGAAAGGGCGTTTTGGTGAATGACTGAAACACCTGAACCTTTGAGTTCTTTGATCATGGCATCATTTGAATCCACTCCAAGAACCTGAAAACCCTGCACTTTCAAAAGCTTTAGCCACTCGCCGCGGCCGCAACCAAGGTCTACAACCAAGGCCTTTGCAGAAAGTCGCGATTGGATTTGCGCGACATACTGAGATTGCTTTTCCTGAATCGAGGTCTCACTGCCTCGGAATCGATCTTCAAAAGCTCGGTAGTATCGATCCCATAGGGGGCTTAATGTTTGCTCAGATGCGCCTTGGCGAGATGATGTTGCAACCTGCGAGAGCCTTCCCATGGCCGCACGCAAATGACTAATGTCATTTAAAAGCTCGTCAATTTGACGTTGATGTTGATCAGCTTCGATTTTTCGGTTGTGATTTTCTGCAAGGAGATTTTCGATGTGTATCGGCGCGCGCGGTAGGGATCGCAAAACTTGCCCAAGACGCCGAAATTTAGCCAGTAATCCTGAGGACTCAACACCATGGGACTGAGTATTATTGGCCACCACTGATGTTGGGCTATTTTTTTCTAAACTTGCCGCTATGGGGTTTACGGGTGAACCAGATAATTTCCTTGATATTTCAGCAGCGGTGGTTAAATCTTTTTCAAGCGACATAAGACAATCCAAGTCATAATAGGCATTTGATTACTAAATATCCCACTGGATTAAAATTGATTTCAAGACTTTATCACAGTTTTTTGCGCAAGACTTCAAATAGCTCCATCTATTCTTTGGCGATTTTGATGGCTTTAGCACTGATTTTTGTCAGGCCAGAGGCATTTTGGAATCACGGACTGGCAATCGAGCTAAGACAGGGGCTGTGGATATTTTGCTGCCTACACGTGGCAATAGATGCTTTGTTTTTGAGGAAAATCTGGGGCTGCTGGCTTGCAGCCATATTCGTTGGGCTCTTGTTGGCCCATTCATGGGTATCAATTTTTACCCCGGCCATTCATATCGGCATATCTGTCCAAGACTTTATGCTTGCAAAAGATGTATCGGCTTATTTTCAGTGGAATTATGCCACGAGACTTGCGGCTAACGTCGGGGTGATGCTTCTTCTAATGACAGCCCTACCAGATATCTATCGCTCCGCATCGATTGGTCAGCGTAGGTGGCTTTGGTATCTTGTGATCTTCATTCTTGCCGCAAATGTCACGGTCGCTCTCTTACAAGGTTTTTACGACCTAAATTTCATGGCCGTAGGATCGGGGTCGGCTATATCTGCAGGACGATCAGCAGCCTTGTTTGAGGACTCGGGAGCGTCGACCGTTTTGTTTGCCGCGGCCCTGGCTTTTATGTTGGGAAAGCTCCTTGAAAATCCAAGCCGCATGATGGCCGCAGCTGTAATTCTTATTGCTATCGCAGGATACAAAACCGGCGGCAGAACTTTTTTCGTCAGCGCTTTTTTCGGCGGTTTTGTCGCATTTTTAATTTTTTCCATTCGCTTCTTTGCAAGGTCCACTTCAAAGTGGTCGACCAAGCAGTCAGTCGTGATCCTTATATCGGTCCTGATTTTGGCGCTACTTTGGACGAAAATTCCTGATTCTACCCGTGATGTTTTTTCCAGATTTGCTAAAGATCCGCGTTTTGGAGACGGAATAATGGATACCTTGGCAAATCATTTATGGGAAACCGATAGCATCCGTGCGACGAGCTTGAGAGTCATGAGCGCGGCTGCTAGGTCCCACGTGCTTGATGGCGCCGGCTTTGGCACCTATCATTCCTACTACCGGAAGTATTTAACGGTGGTCGAGAAAAGTGGGGCCCCGGTGTATGGCTATCTTGATCTACCGTCAGCGTTTTACGGCATGATCCCTGCTGAGCTTGGAAGCATCAATGCATATGCAATGCTTCTTTTATTTTCTTCTTGGCTTATTTCCCGCAGGGCTCAGATATTTTCCTCGGGCATGCTTCCCGTTACCGCAGCACTTGCTTCAATTTCATGTAGTTTTTGGTTCGGAGTTCACATTATTTTTCAAAGCTTTAGTTGCGTATTGGGTGTTTTAATAGCAGCTATTGAGGTTTCAGCGAGACCTACAAATAGAAGCCGCAAAGAGTTTTTCCTTACTTTGGTTTTGATATTCGGACTGATTTTGGCCGTAGGTCACAAAGTAAGATTAGCTCCTCGTCAGGTCATTTTCCGCTCGGAAGTGCTAGGTGCCCCTCAAATGCCTTTAGCGATAAATGCTCCCATATCTCCGCGAGGAAGAAATGGACAGTGGCTTGCAAGTGGCGCAGAGATCTTTTACCCGGGTAAGCCAGTCTCAATATTTATTGAGCATCCGGAAAACCTTTATCCGTTGACTGTGACATGGACTATTAAGGGCTCTGATGGTCAAAAACTTGGGGGCGGTGAGTCTAAAATCGACAAGCTAGATGCGATCACTGGTGGTGTGGATTTAAAAATCGGTGACGAGCAGTCATTAAATTGCCCTCAGGCGTTTAATACTAAAGACTATTGCTCTCTCCAAGTCTCTACAAAGCCATCGTGGAAATGGGGACGCGATACTCTTGGTTGGTTTTATGTTAAAGAATAATGAAGCAGGCAGACTCATTTAAACTGTAAGGCCTCATGATACCTTGGGGGAGTGGTTGAACTGATGACAGCGTCAAATGAAGACATATTAAGAGTCGAACTTGAGAGGATTAAGGAAGTAAAATCACGCCTCGGTCTAGCGCATGATGCGGTTTTGCAGGACGCTCGAAGTCTTTCGGTTTCAAGAACAGACTTGAACCATATTGCAGACAATCTTGAAGTGACCGCGCCCTATTTATTTTCTAGTCATCGAAAACTAGCAGGTCCTGTCGTTGCGGGAATTAAGGGGATGCTCGTAAACAGAATCCTTGGCCCGCTTCTTCGAATGGCTCTGGGAAGACAGTGGGCTCTCAATCACCATGTTTACCAAACCGCAGCGGCGGTTGTGGAGCTTGACGAGCGATTAAAGCTTCTAGAAAAGCGCATTGCTCGCTTGGAGCAGAACCGTGCCTAAAACGATCCACCAGATCCTGCCAAATTTTTCTCCTAGGGATGCGATTGGGACCGAGGCATCTTTGATGCGAGATTTCCTAAGAAGTCTGGGCCATCAAAGTGAGATTTACTGTCTCGATGGCTATCAAAACGGATTGGCATTGCCCAGCAAAAAACTGATGACTGACATCGCAGCGCATGGCAAGGCAAGGTCTGACACGGCGGTAATATTTCATTTTAGTGTTGGCACAGAACTATCAAAGCTATGGCCGACGCTTTCTTGTCAGCGTTGGCTAAGGTACCATAACATTACTCCGATGCAGTTTTTTACCCGATCGGACGAGCTTCATGCCAGGTATATGTGCGGTCTTGGTAGAATTCAGCTCCCTGACGTATCCAAGGCGTCAGACGTCTTACTTGCGGACTCTAGCTATAATGCCTCCGAGCTTAGCAGCTTTTCAGAACAGCCTGTACACGTGATTCCGGTTTTTCGGGATTATGAAGCTTTAACTCAATCACCAGTGGATCAAGACCTCGCTAGTAAGTTAGCTGATAAATCGGTGGCGACTGTAATTTTTATCGGTAGGGTTAGCCCTAATAAATGCCATCACGATCTCTTGCAGCTACTTTCGCTACACAAAAAAATCTCATCTCGGAAAGTTCGTCTGATTTTTGCGGGGGGATATTTTTCAGCTTCCTATAAAGATATCATTCACAACTTTGCTCATGCCCTAGGTCTGACATTGGCAAGTGACTGGAATTTTGCAGCAGATGTCTTGACGTTGGGTAGCGTCCGTGACTCACAGCTAACAACTCTTTACAAATCAGCTGATCTTTATGCGAGCTTGAGTGAGCACGAGGGATTTGGAGTTCCCATTGTTGAGTCAATGTATTTTGATTTACCCGTTTTTGCACATCACGCAACGGCTGTGTCGGAGATTTTAGGTGCGGGTGAGTTTTTAGTCGATAAATTTAACTGGCTACGAACGGTCAAGGTTTTTGACGATGCATTGTTCAATAAAGACCTACGAGCCAAAGAGATTGCTCGAACAAAATCATGGCGTACAAGGTTTGGATTAAAACGGGCTAAAGAATTGTTCCAGAGCTTGCAATAGATAGTTAGTCGACTAATGTGCGCTCGAAATGGCTCGCTTCCGAGCGAGCTCACCGACTTCTTTGAAATTTCCATCATAATTTTCACCTTCAGACTCTAGCGTTCCCGGAGTTACTGGAATTTAAATCTCCAACAGTGATATAAATACAAACGTCGGAATTTAAAAAAGGGCTGATCAGCTTGCAAAAAAAATCAAAAGTTTTGTTTGTCGTCAAAGATGCGCGTTATTTTTTGTCTCATCGCGCTGATCTGGCGCGAGCTCTCAGAGCCGAGAAATTTGATGTTATTTTAGCGACGGACTTATCGGTTGGCGGAGACTCGTCTCAGCTGAAAGATTATGTAGATTTTTGCTTGAATTTGCCATTTTTGTCAGCCAAGTCCAAACCAGTTTATACAATCCTATGCGCTATTACTGTGATTTATGAAATATTGAAGCTACGACCAGCTTGTATATTCACGGTGACCTATCCCGCTAATGTGTTGGGCGGTTTCATTTCGAGATTGCTCGGGGTGCCGCAACTTGTCTTGTTTGCAGGTCTAGGCAATCTACTTCAAGAGTCTGGTGGCTTTAAATCAAAGATGGCTACGATGATTTTGCGCAACAGTTTGCCGAAGAAAAATTTGGCAGTGATCGTTCAGAACGCCGCAATTGGGGAGTTATTAACACGGAACAAAATCATAGAATCGCACGTCCCGGTGACATTGATTCCAGGAAGTGGTCTGAATTTTAGTGCCTATTATCATCGACGTGAAATTCTTACGGGCATCCCACGGGTTGCTTTAGTTTCTCGCCTTTTACGTGAGAAAGGTGTGATTGAGTTTATGAGTGCATGCAAAATTTTGCGTGATGAGGGGTTCGCTTGTAACTTTGAACTCGCAGGTGATGTGGATGGGCTCAATCCCACGGCAATGACCTTAGATGAGATCACAACTCTAGCAACTTCTTGTGGGGTTCAATTTATTGGTTTTGTTTCAGACGTTCCCGCTTACTTGCAAACAGTCGACATTCTTTGTTTGCCAAGCTATCACGAAGGACTGCCCCGAAGTTTATTGGAGGGTGCGGCGTCTGGATGTGTCCTAGTAGCGACCGATATTGCAGGCTGCAGAGACGTCGTAACACATGAGGAAAGTGGACTGCTGGTGGAGCCGCGCAGCGCGATCGATCTGGCGGATAAATTGCGCAGGATTTTAGAAAACAGACACTATGCCCAATCATTAGCTCGTGCGTGTACCGAAAACGCACGTAATAGGTTCTCATCAGACGTGATCATTCCAATGTATTGCAGTGTCATAAAAAACATCGTCAAAGCATCTTCTTCGGAACAGAAAGACTTGTGAGATAGGCCCATACGCTCATCGCACAGGCTAACGTAAAGGCCAGGAATGAAAAAGCTGCAACAATCGGACCGACCTTTGAATTTTTGACCCAGTTTATGTTTTCCTGAGTTAAGTCTTTGGATGGAACTAGCTGGGTTCGAGTAGCTTGGAAATTTGAAATAAGTTTGAGATCCTCAGTTAGCTGACTAAACTTAGTTTGGAGCAGCAAATTTGATCGGGATAATTCCGATAATAAACGCACCACATTCCCGTAGTCTTTTTCAGATATTTTGCCACTAGCTCTCATTTTATGAGCCATCGCAAAAGCCTGATCGTCTTTATAAAAAGTTCCACAAGATCCTGCATATTCCTCTGGGAAGCAAATAGAGGCGGGAAGTTTATGCCAATCGCTTGGGGCAAGTTTGATGCCGATGTTTGTTAACTGGGACTCAAGATCAATAATAGAGGCGAGAAGCTCATTTCTTTCTTTTGTGTAGTCATCAACATTCCTCTCCGCTTGCGCGAGGATCGATTTTAAATTTTCATCATATACTGAAAGCGGCTCGTTAGTTGTTTTAAGAGCAGATTCGATTAATAATTTAGACTCGGAGAGATTAAGTTTTTTCGTAGCGGTAAACTTGAGTTGTATGGATACAGGCAAGCCATTCCGGATGACCAACGTAATGTTTGGATAATTTTCCGGAGAGTAGGTGGTCGTTCGTCCGGAAAGAAACCGATCACGTGTCATGGAACTTACGAGAGTTTGACCTTCGGGCCCGAGTTTAAGAAGATTATCCTCAAGCTGTTTCACCCAGGAGTTGCTATCAATTCTTCGTGCAATCATCGGTGCCGAGTGGTTTGAAGCGCTCATGGGTGCAACATCTATACTCATGGTGTACACAACAGGCCGCCCATATTGAGCGTAAATAAAACCAATGATTGCGGCCGCAATTGAAGCAGATAAAATCAGTCGCCATCGTTTGATAACCGCAAAAATAATTTCATTCAAATTTATGTATTCTCGAGTCATCCTGCTGTCATCCTACTGGTCTTTGATAATTGAATGAGACCAATTTTATGGTGCGATTTCAGTAAACAATTTTAAGGCCGTAAACTCCGGCGAGGTAAACAAATAGCAAAGCTGCCAAGGCAACGCCCTTAATTTTTGTCAATACATGGCCACTACGACTTGCCAGTGTGCGTACCGATGCGAAAATGATAATACTTCGAAGAGATATCACATTGATTTTGTATTCGCTTCTCATTGGTTCTGGGATCAGAAGAAGCACCAGTGGTATGGTTAAAAAAAGAAAGTCACTTGGTTTGACCAATAAATATCTTTTCTTTGCAGTTACTATGAATAGAGCAAGCGTACTTATGGCGAGAAAGCCAAATAAGGCATTATAAATAGGCTGGATACTAACTCTGTTTCCTAGCCACTCGATACTCATCAAATTTGAGTTGTTTACAATAAGCAGGACCATTGCAGCCAATGCCAAGCACGCGGCGTCAATAAAATCCTGAGATCTCCTGATCATAGAGGCCACAATTGAAGAGGCTAATAAACACGCTACTGCAATCGCGGCGTAACCCATTGTGGGTCGAACGACGCCTGCAAATGCTGGGCCTGCGATAAAGATTAGATAGAGCGCGTAGCGATTAATACTTTCCCAGTATCGGATCCCTCGTGAGATCCAGGAATATGTAGCTGTCTTTCTAATGTTATCTCTGCGTTTTATTAGGTTTATTGTGCTGTTGTCTTCAAGTTTTGATGTCCCAAGAACAAATAAAATAACCATCGTGAGACCGATGTAGGGGGCTATATCGAGATTGTACCCTGGAAACGCAACGGGAAGCACGCCCATGACTCCAATTGCAAGAGCTAGAAAATAAAGTGCGCTAACAGTTTGTGCATGCGACAGTCCGATTCTCAAGAGCGCGTGGTGCATGTGAGTGCGATCTGCCGACATGGGGCTTACGCCTCTTTTCCACCGTCCGAGCATGACTGATGCGGTATCTAAAATTGGAATGGCAAGGCAACAAATTACGGAAATGAGCGGTATCACCTGACCGCTTCCATGCAAACCAACTGTGCTGGTGTTCATGCTAAGCAAAAGCAGCATCATGACACCTAGCATAAAACCAAGCCAGTTTGAGCCACCATCGCCCATAAAAATAATCGCTGGATGAGTGTTGTATCGTAAAAAACCTAAAATGGAACCCACTAGGGGACAAGCGAGCAGTAATAGTGTGCCAAGGTGGCGATCGGATATTAGATACAGGTAGCAGAGAAGGGTGATTCCGATTAACGCAATTCCACCAGCTAATCCATCGAGTCCGTCAATCATGTTGAGAGTGTTTATGGCTCCCACAACAATAAATGTTCCGAGAAAAAGAGCGGCAGGCTCCCATAGCGTAAAAATTTTATTTGGAAATATAAGAATTTGAGACGGCGCTAAGTCGCAATAATGAACCGTTGCTGCAGCAATAACCACTTGCAGAGTGAATTTCGTTGCGGCCTTTACAGATATGATGTCATCCAGCAGGCCGATCAGAAATATAGAGGCAGCTCCGACATACACTCCCTGCATTGACGAATTTTTTATCCAGATCATTTGGGTGAGAAAGAAGCTGATAACGATGGCAATTCCGCCAAGTCGAGGAATTGGTTTACTATGCACCTTTCTTCCGACTTCAGAATTGCCGGCATGATGGTCTGGGGTATCAAAAAGTTGAAACGCTCCGGCGAACCGAAGTATTGGGGGGACCATTGCCAGTGAGAACATCAAGGCTGTGGCAAAACTGACGATATAAACAAGTTCCGTTGTCACGAGGTGACGACCTATGTTTTGACTACGATTTAACTTGAGAAAACTTTGAGAGTATATTGTAAAGTCTAAGCTAATGTCACGAATTATCCCCCTAATTTGGGGGTTTCACCTCAGCCGGTAGAAACCATGTTAAGAACCCAAATCAAACCGCGTAGGCTGGCATTTTTCATCCACTCACTTGAAATGGGTGGTGCAGAAAGAGTTCTTAGCCTGCTTGCCATGGAATTGAGCAAAGAGAACTTTGTTCGCGTTTACCTATTTGATAGCCGTAAAAATAATTTTGACGTGGGAAATCTGGCAGTCGACCTTCAGCTACCGGCGGTCCAGGGCTCCCTAAGCAAGGTATTTTTGCTTTTGAGGAGAGTCTGGGCCATCGGCGGCGTTGTGAAAGAAAATAACTACGATCAAGTCATCACATTTATGGAGGGATCAAGCCTTCCGGCAGCGATAGCAGCGTTTCTAGGAGGCTGGGGTAAAAAGCTCACGGTCTCAGTCCGTCAAAACCCATATGCGTATAATTTTTTTGTCCGTTTACTAATGAAATTATTTTATCGCCCTATAATTAAAGTTAATACAAATTCACTTGGTTCTAAAAATGCTTTAGAGCAGCTTCTTGGAAGACCTGTTTTACTGGTACACAACCCCGTTCACGTGCCGCGTGCCCTCAGTGGCCCGGCAACTTCCAGCCCGTTTAATCGTTATTTTTTATTTTTGGGCCGATTGGATCCCGTCAAACGCGTGACGGATATTGTCACCGGTTTTGGGCTAGCGACAAAGAAAATCCCAGACGACGTTGGCTTGTGTATCGTCGGTGGTGGGCCAGATTATGAAAATATATCGAAAAAAGTCGCCGAACTTAATCTCGGTCACCGGGTTAGAATGTTTGGGCCTTTAATGCAGCCGGATCAGCTACTGAGCAATTCTGAAGCGGTAATCCTCGCATCACAAACTGAAGGTTGGCCAAATGTTCTCTTGGAGGCAATTCAAGCGCACAGAAAAATCATCGCCTCTGATTGTAACTTTGGCCCTCGAGAGATACTTGAAGGGGTTGGAACCCCTGAAAACCTCTTTCCAGTCGGCGATACTTCCGTGCTTGCAGAAAAAATGATTCATGTTTTAAGTCATAAAGACGAAAACTACAGTAAGCGATGCGAAGAATTTTTCCGACGTTTTGAAGTTAGCGAAATCGCGAGGCAATGGGTCAATAATGAAAGATAGTATTGGAAAATTTTCGCAGATACTTCTTGCTCTTCTATTGATGCCGGTTTTTTACCTGCCTAGGTATGGACTCATTGATTGGTCTTGGGCCTACGCGCTTTCAGGGTGTTTAATTTTGATCATGTTTTTGTCGAGCCTCAACTTTGTACTTGAGGAGATCTTGATAATTTTGATGTGCTTAGCAGTTTTGGTTCTATCAGCATTGCAAATTAGTTTAAATGGATTGGGAGACGTTTCGTCATTATACTATCCTGCTCGGGCCGCTCGAAGTCTGGTCGTCCTAATTTTTGCAAAACTGGTGATCGATCGATTCTCTTCTCGACTAAGCGCAACCGACCTTTTGATGTCATTGCTTTTAGTTGGAATTCCACATTTTTTGGCGATATTTCTGCAGAGGATGCCTTACCTAGGTCTCAACGACATCGGTGCGCTGATGAATCTTCAAGAGGTGGCAGATCCCCGCGGGGGCTGGAGATCGATTGGCCTATCTACTGGCAATGATCTGGCCGGCGTTCTAGTCACCCTGTTTGGTTTCCTTGCGGTTATAATATTGCTGATGTCACAACAGAGTTCTTGGATCAATAAATTCTTTTGCTGGATAATTTTGATTGCTTGGGTGCCGGCATTGCTCGTCACATCTCGAACAGGCCAAGTAACCCTGCTGTTTGGTCTGTTGATCATGGTTTTTATTATCCCAAGAATCCAGCTTGTAACACTTGTGAAAATGGCGAATCTATATCTCGTTTGGCTAATGCCAATATTTACCTCGGCTTGTGTTGCTCTCTATTTTTATGGTGGCCAAAATATTAAGTATGCAATTCATGTGACTGTCGAGCCCCTTCGTCGAGCAATGCAGGGGTATGGGATTTCAACAGGTAGTTCGGATGACATGCTGAAAAATCATTATCGTCTTCCCCCCTTTGACTGGTCTGTCTTAACGGGTGATATTTCTCGCACATTCCAAGAGGTCGGGGTCATGGTTAGTGACGTGTCTTATGTGCAGATACTCAATGCCCTCGGTTTGATTGGTCTGCTTGGAATTTTAATTTGTAGTCTTAGTTTGATAGTCGTAGCATTACTGAACCTTAGATCTAGTCGTGATCAGTCTGTGAAACAGACGGCAGCAGTAGTGGTGATTTCTGGGGTGGTGATCATGATCGGAAGCCTTAAGGGTCCCTATCTTTTTTCGCGTCAACTTTTTGACTTCTGGTTAATCGCCACAGCAATGCTAAGTACGGTCTTCTTAAGATCATCGCAGATTTCGGCGGTTGGGGTGCGAAGTCATGCCTAAGTTTACCATATTTACTCCAACCTTTAATCGAGCTCACACGCTCCATCGTCCATTCTTATCACTAATGGCTCAATCGTATAAAGATTTTGAATGGCTAGTGATTGATGATGGTTCTACTGATCAAACCGAGAATCTGTTGAATGAGATGAAGCAAAAGGCAACGTTCTCCTGTCGAATTATCGCTCAAGGGAATTGTGGAAAGCATGTTGCATTTAATCGGGGTGTCCGAGAGGCTCGTGGAGAGCTTTTTGTTAACCTAGACTCTGATGACGAGCTACTTCCAGATGCTTTAGAGAATATGTTAAGTATTTGGACGACTCTGAATCAAAATCTTCATTTAGAATTAATTGGTGTTACCGGCCTTTGCGTTGACCAAACAGGTAAAATTGTTGGCGGCGCCTTTCCAAGTGACAAGATGATTATGTCTTCAAAAGAGCTTTATTTTCGTTTTGGAGATTTGGGGGAGAAGTTTGGTTTCCAACGCACTGAAGTTTTAAAAAAGTATCCTTTCCCAGAATCCCCTGGCATTAAATTTGTTGCGGAAGGATTTGTATGGTTTCAGATTTCAGAATCTTATAAGACTCTTTTTGTGAACACGCCATTTCGTCGGTACCATCGCAACACGAATGACTTAGAGGCGCTATCGGTTGTTAATGATTTTGCGGATGTGGCGGCATCAAGAGTCGATTTCTATCGTTGTGTCCTAGAGTCTGAGTCATCGTTGATTAAATTCTCTGTTCTCAGGTATTTCAAGGCAGCCGTATCTTTTTGGCGTTGTCAGATTCATCTCAACACGCACAAATATCCTCGTCTCAAATCGTTTCTTGGTCTGGCGTTAGTAATCGCCGGTTTGCCGATCGGTTTCCTACTTTATGCTTACGATCAGACTCGGAAGATTAGGAAGTGATGATTTAACTAGAAGATTTTCGGCTTAGTGACGAAATTTCCGGATAGACTGATAAGTTGCATTAACGCCAACCCCAAAAAGAATAGCAAACGGTCCGATCATCGCGATCCTGAAGCGTCCATACGCTTCAGCTCCAATACTGATGCCCATCAGAGCAACTACTAAGACAGATGCAAGGATTCGTAAACGTCTCGGCGCATAGGAACTAAATACTCCGACTGTTGCCAAAAGCCATGCTATTGCAAGGCCCAATGCGCTTATAATTCTAGTCTTTTGTTTGTCAAGGCCTGTAACAACTTCAATCTCGTCATCACCAACACCAAGAGCGACATAGGCGACTGATCTGACGGCTAATTTAAGCGCACCTAAAAGCGAAGCCTTCTTTAAAAGTTCGGAGCGAATGTCTGCATGACAGGTCTCCAAAGATCGATCTCTTAAGCATGCTTCGAGTTGAGATTGAGTTAGGTCGATGGTGCTGTCAAAAGGATTTTTAGAAAAAATGTCATTTGATGACATAGCTGTGATTCCTCCTATTTTGTAGGCGGTCATTTGCCAATCACCTAATGTAGATACAGTCCATCTATCCAAAACGTGATGCTGTCGATAAAGCCAAGGTCCGAGGGTTGTGCCAACACCAATTAGGAAAAATATCAAAGACAAAAAGCGTCCTCTATTTCGCGCAAAAAAGGAATTAACCGAGCCGACCAAGGCAACGGGTAGATTTATTGGTCTGATGACTACAGCAATTCCTGCAACAAGACCAGAAGCAAGGCTATGAGTTCCTCCAGAGTCACCAAATGCGATTATCAAGAAAAACAACACAAAAATACCGCCGATCCAATCCGAGAGTATAAAATTCAAATTTGCGAGGGGTGCAGGATCAAGACAGAAAAGGCAGAAAAAAGCTGACGAGATCATTCGACTGTCAGAGGTCTTAAAAAGCCAGACAGCAGCAAGTAGTCCACAAAAAACGTACAAAATATGCTGCAGCATTGAAATAGATAGATCAGATAACCCGACAGCGTAACAGAGAGCTAAAAAAATTGGATATCCAGGAGTTCTACTAGTTTCAATTGCCCCCGAGTCTGTTACTAGGCCGATGCCGCTTAGTATTCCAAATGTCGGATTAATATAGGTATGGCTGTCTGGTTGATAGATTGAGACCGATGAAAGTCGAAAAGTTATGTGTGCCAGTAACACAATGAAAGCTGGAATTGAGAGAAACATAATCGACTTCAATCTTTTGCTCCAGACACAAAAGTGCATAAATCTCCTAATCAGTGGTTTGTGTATCTAGGTTAGCCCACATCCGAAATAGCGTCTCAATCGAGAAATCCTTGGCTCGCTTATGAGCGGCGGAAGCAAGTCTAAGTCGCAAGTCTTCATCACTGATAAGAGTCGTGATCCGATTCAAAAATGATTGGTGATCGCCAACAGGTATCAAAAATCCATTGACGCCATTCGAAATAATTTCTTTTGGTCCGTATGGGCAATCGTAACTTACAGGTACCAGACCATGAGCCATTGCTTCAAGTAACGAATTAGGAAACCCCTCAGTATAAGATGGGAAAACAAAGATGTCTCCCGGGTTGGCGACCTCCCAAGGATTCGTAAGGGAGCCAAGAAGTTCTACAGAATTAGTTAACCCCAGGCCTTCAATCATTGACTGAAGATTTGCTTTCTCAGGACCATCACCAATAACTAGACACGTTATTTTCGGAGAAATCGAATTTAAATTTGAGAGTACTTTAATCAGATCGTATAGGCCTTTCAGCTTATTCAAGCGTCCGACAAAGACCATGTTGGGTCGTCTCGATTCAAAAGTTAGCGGCGGCGGAACTTCCACGGCATTTGGGATTACAACTATTTTCGTCCAAGGCCATCTTGGTGCGGCCCATTGTGTTGCTATCGCTTGGGTTTGAACGACGAGAGAGTCAACCAAATGATAAGCGAAAAGTCTTACCATTCGCCAATACCATGGCAGCGCTGCAGAATAGGGATTTTGGCGTTCTGCTACAGCAATTCTTAGATTTAGACCCGCCCCGGCTATCAGCACCAAAAGCGCATTATGGTCTCCAAAAACGAGAAAAAAATCTCGTCGATGGCGCTGAAGATGGTTTCGTAGTATTTTGAGACGCGAAAAAAAGGAGCCAATGCGTAAGGTGCTATTCTCCTCTGATTTTCCAATGTCCAGCCGATATCTGGCTACCCGGGGCGGGAGTTGAAAAAAGTCGTCGGTTGAATACAATGTAGCGACAGATGGTTTTATTTGGTCGTGAGCGTCGAGGTGTCTGCATATATTTGCAACTGTGCGCTCTGTGCCGCCACATTCAAGTGAGCTGCATATGATGTGGACTTGGTTCATGGTTCGAGTTGATGTCACGTGGCGCCGAACTCCCCGTAAAATGAGCTATCGAGAGTGTTTATTGACGGGCTGAAAATACTAAAACGGTTGAACTAACGGTTAAAGGACTTTTTTCATTCTCATTTATTTTGATGCTGTACGGGGCATAAGGTTCTAATTATTCTAAATTTTTCTCAGCAAGGATCATGAGTTGCCTATAAAATCGCCTAAAGTTTCAGTTTTTTTTATCACATACAACCACGAAAAATTTGTCCGAGCATCTCTGGACTCTCTTTTATCGCAGAGCTTTCAGGACTTTGAAGTTGTCATCGGGGACGATGCCTCCACCGATGGAACAAAAGAAATCTTGATGGAATATCAAAGACGCTATCCAGACAAGATCGACTTAGTACTTAATAAAACTAATGTGGGCGTGACCGCGAACAGTAATCTTATCCTTGCCAGATGCCGCGGAGAGTACGTCTGTTTTCTAGCTGGAGATGATATCTATTACCCAGAAAAACTACGTCTACAGGTCCAGGCCATGGATCGCGTCGCTGATTCAATTTTAAGTTACCATGATATTGAAGTCTTTGACTCCGACTCTGGAAGCACTTTGCGTTTTTTTAATCGAGGTTCAAATAGCTATCGGGGTGAGGTTGGCGGCACGCAACTAATCGCGAAAAGACTTGTGCAAAAAGGTGTTTTTATGGGCGCAGTGTCAATTATGGTGCGACGAGACGCGCTACCGCCGTGGCTTTTTGATGATCGAGTTCGCGTTGCATCCGACTGGCTCATGTGGATCGATATTTGTGCGAGAAACCACGGGAAGGTTTTGTTTTTAGACGAAGTTCTAGCTCGCTATCGAAAACATCAAGGAGGTGTGTCAATCGAGCCGCAAAAAAATCGTGATGATATTTATGTTACTCTTGGGATCGTCGAACATAGATATCCAGAATTGCGGGCTGCGGCAGCCGCACACAGAGCCTATTGTTATTATTCCGAGGCTATTGCGAGAGTTGGCCAAGGCAATTATCGAGAGGGTAATCGGATGCTAGTTGCCGGAGTTTATGCCTCAAGAAGACTATATAGCTGGAAAGCCTTGCCATGGCTGCTGTACTCGTGGTTCCGGCAAGTTCTTTATTTTATGAATTCATGATCACTGGGCTCATCAATATTCAATCTTGTCGCTACCGTGCGTTGACTATTAGTAACGAGAGCTTATTTTTGGAAAGTAATCTTAATTGTTTAAGCGGTAAGGAAAATCCTCGGATCATATCTCGGTGTTCGAAGAATTTTTTCTGAGCAACATAATCTAGTTATTTGCAGAAATTGATTCGAGTATTGACCTCCGATAAATTAAAAAATCACCCACTCAGTATTTCGGTCGTGACGCGCGTAATTGAAAAGGTTCCGGTCGAATCTGCTAGATAGTCACTTTCATAATGAGTAACATGATAGTCGAATGAGTGGGGTGACAAAAATGTGGACGGTCGCGGTAAAGAGCTCGATCAGGCAATTTGCAGAACGACGGACTTTATCAATTCTCTCAGTTTTGTATGGAAATATTCATGGACCTGAATCGGCGTCTGATTATCGTGCCGATATCGATGGTCTGCGCGCAATCGCAGTCTTGGCGGTCCTGTTTTTTCATGCGTTTCCAAAGAGTCTAAGTGGTGGTTTTGTCGGCGTCGACGTTTTCTTTGTTATTTCTGGATATTTAATCACCGGTATTATTTACCGAGGGCTGCAGCGGGGCAAATTTCAGTTCTATGATTTTTGGGCTCGTCGTATTCGACGTATTTTCCCGGCCTTACTCATCACGATTACCTCTGTTTATTTAGCTGGATGGCTATATCTCTTGCCAGCAGAGTTCGAGGCCCTGAAAGGTCAAATTCTGTGGGGTCTTGCTTTTTCTGCAAATTTTAAACTTTATTCCGAGGTGGGATACTTTGACGTCGCGGCTGAACTTAAACCATTACTTCACCTGTGGTCGCTGGCAATTGAGGAGCAGTTTTACCTTATTTGGCCTCTAATTTTGTGGCTGTTATACCGGAGTCGCCTTTATCTTTTAACGGTAATATTTTTTCTGACTGTGCTGAGTTACCAAAGCCGCAAATTCATTTTTGGAACAGATGCCGCAGCTTTTTACATGCCATGGTCTCGTTTTTGGGAACTCCAGGTGGGTGCCCTGCTTGCGATCTGGAGTGATGGAACTTCTTCGCAGTTATCTTCAATTTTCTTGCGCTTTGACCGCTACCTTCGAAAAATTTTCAATTTGCCTGCAGACATTCCAGCTACGAATTTATTGAGGAATGCTCTAAGTATTGTTGGATTTTGTCTGATCGCCTTTGCTTGTGTTAAATTTAATCGTTCGACTCCTTTCCCAAGTCGTTTTACTTTAATGCCTGTTGTTGGGGCGTGCTTCGTGATTATTGCTGGAAAGGACGCTTTTCTAAATAAGTGGTTCTTGTCTTTAAGTGCCATGCGGTTTTTAGGTTTAATTTCGTTTCCCCTTTACTTGTGGCACTGGCCACTGCTCGCATTCGCGCGCATCTTGTACGGCACTCCAAGTGTGGAAGTTGTTTTTATCGTCATTGGCTTAAGTTTTTTGTTATCCATTACAACGTATTATTTAGTTGAGAAACGGCTTCGGTTTGATTCTGGGCAGGTTCCTTGGAGAGCTCCGGCTTTAATGGTTGCTTTAGGGGGGCTGTTTTTTTGCGTAACGTGGGGAGAAATCAAGCCGCGATCAAACTCTTTTGGAGTCGAAAAAGTTAATTCTGCTATTGGAAGTTGGCAGTATCCGACTAAAAGCATGGTTTCAAAAAAATTCGAAAATGGAATGGAATTTTGGGAAATAGGCACAGGGAGCCCGCGAAATGTTCTATTTATCGGTAGTTCTCATATGTGTCAGTGGGCACCGGCTATTGATGCGCTTGCCACTTTAAATAAACTTGGCGTTAATGCTTGGTTTTTCGAAGTAAGTGGGTGTGGACGTGGTGTTGGGCCTCTTGATGGCTACGCTCAGGTAGAATGGCTACTTGAAAAAAACGTTAAATTTGATGCAATCGTTTGGGCTGCTGCTTGGTATGAGCAGTATTGGGAGGCTGTCTATCAAGAGAAGACTTTGAAAATTCTTGAATTAGCGAAAAAGAAAAAAAAACGAATGGTCATCGTATTGGATTATGCTACTGGACCCGATTTTGACCCGGCATTCATGATCAAAAGATCTTTGTTAGGTGGATTTGAAGCTGGACCGGCCTTTATTCCGAAGGAAATTGCTATTAAACCGCAATTACGGGTTCGCGAAGCGCTTTTTAACCTTGCTCGCACTTACGACGCGGAAATTGTCGACCCGTTTTTATATTTATGTGGAAAAAAAGGTTGTCCAACTCGCGATCTAGATGGGTATCCCCTTTACAAGGATGGAAATCACTTTAATCCAATGGCTGCTGAGAAACATTTAACGTTCATCGGGGGGGCGTTAAATATTTTGCGGGAAGTTCCTGGCAAGAAATCGTTGGCTGGCTTTGATAAAGAGTAATACATGGAACACGAACCCATTGGATGAGCATTGCTAGACAGGGTCTCTAATTTTGCTCTACCTTTATGTACTTTCTTATGGTTTAAAATTATTGACCTCTTACGAGAGGCTTCTTGATTTTTATTCGTCATCTAATCCCACTAATTAAAATGGAAATATACTTTTAAAAAGTCATAATTAGTTTATGAATCTGACTATTATACCCAATTAATAAAATAATCTTTTCTCCCGAGCTAATTCAACGTCATCAGTGCTTTGAGAGGTTCACTCAATAAGTTGGGGAAATCCGTGGACCAAATGCCCACCCTCGCCCCGCCTGAAAATTGAGCGAGGCGTTTCAATCCAAAATCTAAAAATAGATGAAGCGGGGATAGGGTGATTCCACCTGTGCTATAGCAGTCAACTAGCGTAATACGTGGGAAAATCCGCTTGTTACTGTGGCGTAAGTTCAGTATGTCTAATGACATAAGTTTCCAAGTGCTTTCTCAGGACCAATTTCAGGCAGCGATCGGATGCCATGGCTACGCAAGATAGATATTTTGACTATGTAGTGTCAGGTCACTCCGTTGCATCTTTGGTGGCATTAAAAGAGCTACAGTCTAAAGGGTGCTCGGTATTTTGGCTTCGGTCCCCTTCTCCTTTGGGGGGTGTGTTCTGGGGTCGAGATTACGGCGAATTATGTTTTGATCGCGGAATGATGCTGATTGAGCCTACTTCGTTTGCAGTGAACCAGTCTTCGGACGTTACAACATATGATCCCAATCGAAGAAATGATGTCGCTCGGTTCAGTAAGCTCGTTGACAATTATTTAAGGTCAATTGGAATAGATTGTAAGCAGGTTCTAACTCCGAAGATGAGGGTCTTTGATAAAGTCGTAGATGATTTGATTATTTCAAATCGGGTTTCGTCACTTCAGAATCTCCCAGTTAGTGTTACCGAAATCATGAGATTAGAACTGTCCGAGATCGCGTCGGGTTTTGCTGCGAATCCAACGCTACATGCCTCAAATAAACTTAATCCAAGTTTCGATGCGGTATCGTTCGAGGCGGCCTCAATTGCTAACCACGGAAAAGTATTTCACGAGATTTTTATTGCATCATTTGCCGATAAATTGGGATTTACTGATCTCGGGAAAATACCCGCGAAGTATCATCGCAGTCTTTGGCTACCGCTTTTTTATCCTGAAACTTTACAGTGTGGATTGACCGGCGATAATGCGACATTAGACGCTACATTTTTTTCGTATCCTGCCAGAGGGTCATTTCGGGGTGTCATCGAAAAATTGCGACCACTACAAAAGTTGCCTCAAGCAGATTTGGCCGACGTGAAAGCTATACGCAAAGAAGTCAGCGATACTAGATTCATTTTTAATTCCGGAGATATTACAACACGGCGAGTTATCTGGGGCGATCGTTTGGGTGAATTGTTGAGTCTAGCGGGAATGACAGGCGAAAAACCAAGTCGTGGCTCGATGGCAAGCTTTCAAATTTATTATTTAACGATTCCTAAATCAAATTTGGCTTATGACTTTTCTACGGTTTTTGTTCTCGATCAATCATCTCGGATCTTTCGCGTCACTGACCAATCAAGCTGTAGTCAGGAGGCTGGCGATCTTTCTCGATTATGTGTGGAGGTAAAAGAGGGAGGCGCTGAGTCAATTGATCTGGGTGCCGAATTGTTAAAGCTTGGATTCATAAGAAGTAGATCAGAGATTGCTCTTATCGGATTTGAAAATGCGCAACTTCCATTTCCGGGGTTTTCTGAAATGGCGTCTGCGAAAAGAATTTTCGATAAGATGCAAGAATATTATCCGTTCACCTTCCTTGGGCATGCAGCTGCGCCAGGAACAGGTTCTTTTAATGATCAAATTGTTCAAGGTTTGAGCGCAGCAAATTAAACAAATGAGGTTTTGCACATGGTACTTAAATCAGACGATCTTGATAAAATAGCGCAAAATTACCACTTGAACACTGAAATCAAAGATAAATTTATTGAAGATATCGGCCAGCAGCACTCTTTTAAGTGGCTACTCAAAAATTTGGGTCCGACAACTAATCGCGTTCTCGAGCTAGGTTATGGAGACGGCATCATTACTCAGAATTTGGTGGATTCTGGCTACCAGCCACATGTTGTTGAAGGAGCTTCTTCGCTAGTTCATGTCGCTCAAAAAAAACATGGTTCAAAAATCACCATTGATCATGGGATGTTCGAGAGTTTTAAACCTAACGCGCGTTATCATCGCATCATTGCAAGCCATGTTCTTGAGCATGTGGATGATCCGCGCGCAATGATGCGATTATTGGGCGGCTGGCTCGAGCCCCACGAAGGTCGGATTTTGATTTTAGTCCCCAATTCTGAATCTATTCATCGTCGTCTTGCGGTCTTGATGGGGCTTCAGCCTCGTCTCGATAGTCTTGGAGCTCGAGACTTAATAGTTGGTCATCAGCGGGTTTATAATGTTTCATCATTATGTGAGGACGTTATTTCTTCTGGATTTAAAATAGAATCCGTCCAGGGATTTTTCCTTAAGACACTGCCGAATTCTATGATGCTAGGTTATACCCCAGAGCTTCTAGAGGCACTTCATTCGGTATCTGACGGTTTACCCGCGGAACTGTGCGCTAATATCGGCGTGGTTGCTCGTTTAGACAAGTGATGAAAGTAAATCTAAACCTAAATTTTAGTGGTGAAAGATAGATCGCTCATGGGTGTTAGAAATAGTGCGGGAATGATCGGGGCTCAAAAGTGAATTGTGGAAAAAGAATTAATGAAGAATATCAGATTGAGATAAATCAGTCAGATGAAGAGTCTACGCAGGAATTTCCGATTTTTCATCAAAAGCGATTTTTCGAAATTCATGCTCGAGAAAGGTTAGATAAATTCATAACTATAAATCGAATCTCCGACGGAAAAGCGGTTGGTTCATTTTTTTTGGGCGATGGTGGAGATTCCTTTTTGAGCCCACTTCGGGGGAGTTATGGCGGTTTATATTTGTCAAGCGCCTCGCGAGACATTTCTTTGATTCGCGACACACTTGCTTGGGTTGCGTCTTTTGTTCAGGAAAATAAGGGCCGTAAACTGACGATTACTTTGCCCCCAATGGCATACGATGAAGACTTTCTCTCAGAGCAGTCGAATGTATTGCTCGGTCTTGGATTCAAGGTGGCAAGATGCGAAATAAATTATTCGTCTCATGTTGATGCCAACTTTATCCAAAGTTGGCATCACGGCAATAGGAAACGTCTTCGGCAGTGCGTCGAGGACGGGTTTGAGTGCGACTCGGTAAACATTGATGGTTTGGAGGAGGTTTACGGCGTGCTCGCGCAGAATAGGGCGCAGCGTGGTCGCGCGTTGAGTATGGCATACGAAAACATCAAGACGATGTTTGAAAAATTCCCAACCAAAATGTATGCCCACCGTGTAAAATCAAAGGATGGTTCCGTTGTTGCGGCAAGCATATCTATGCGCATAGAAAATGGTATCCATTATGTTTTTTATTGGGGCGAAGTTGCGGCCCATAATCGAAGCCCCGTTGTGATGATTGCAAATGAAATATTTAATCTCTGCATGGGAGATGGCTGCAGGATTTTAGATTTAGGTGTGTCGACGTTAGATGGCGTTCCTAATTTGGGGCTTATTAGATTCAAGAAGAACTTGGGTTGTAAGGCGTCATTGAAATTTACTTTTTCGAGGGATTTTTTACATGCGTGACTTGAGTCGTTATGCCGATATTTATTCGGATGATTTCTTCGAAGGTGTAATGGTCTCTGTTAGAAGAAACATGATTTTAGATCTTATTAGACGTCGCCGTCCCCAAAGTATTCTCGAGGTGGGTTGTGGTTTGTTGCCGTTATTTATTGATTGTCCTGATGTCAAGAATCACTTGGTCATTGATCCGTGTGAAAAATTTTATTTAAACGCATTAAAGTTAGCAGAGGCCCGCTCTGGAGTTCACGTCGTTTGCGGAAAATTCGAGGACCTGCCAAACGCTTCCTGGTCGGAAGGCTTTGATCTGGTAGTGATAAGCAGCCTAATTCACGAATTACCGAATGCGGATGAGCTCATCAGCAAAGCGAAAAGCTTGTGTCACGCGAAATCAATATTGCATGTGAATGTTCCTAATTCAGAATCATTCCACATCAAATTAGCGGGGGCAATGGGGTTGATAAGCAAGTCTGATGAGCTTTCGGAACGAGCCATAAAATATCAGCGTTCACGTACGTTCAATTTAAACCAATTGAAAGTGACTTTAGAGGTAGCTGGATTTGAGGTGCTAGAATCTGGCGACTATTTCATAAAGCCATTTACCCATGCGCAAATGGCCGCAACCATGCAGGCCGGCATTATAAATGAAGCGGTAATCAATGGTTTAGCGAATTTATCATCTCAGTTATCTGGCTGGGGGGCTGAGATTTACGTAAACTGTGCGCCCAAATAGTTGATTTTCTTTAAGATGTCAGTCGCGGAAAATCTCTGTCCATGGATAGTTGGATTGAACTCTCACTGTTAGTGCTTTGAAGTATTGAAGCTCAATGTTGCGATGATGAAAGTTATGGTGACTCCACGGTGTTCAGATGTTTCCGGAGAGTAATCTTTTTTCTTGCGTATCAATCTTAAAGATAAAAAATAAGTTTACTAGAAATGAAATCGAATAGGAAAAAAGAAAAGTGTAGGCTCCACCTAATGCTCCAAGCGACGGGATGAGAATTAAATTTAATCCTAAACTTGCAAGTCCAAGTCCAATAGTTAACCCGGACGCTGTTTTAAAATACCCTCGGCAGATCCACTGCGGAGACATTATCGTTGAAAGGGTGAACCCACCTACTCCCAGAAGGAAAATGTATAATACGGCTAGGGAGTCCTGAAACTTGTTTCCAACCAGAACCGGCAACCAATACTGGGCAGTAATCCCGCAAAAAACTGCGCCGACTGTCATAGTAATAAGAGTTATTATCACAATCCTCTTGTATGCGGGCCATCCTTCATGCAGTCCATTTGATGTTATTTGTCCGTATAAGACTTGGGATATTGCGACTGGAATAATTTGAACCATCCCGATCACCTGCTGACTTAGCTGATAAATACCTACATCCTGATTTGTGCCGTGCTTTGCAAGGAGAATGATATCGAAGCCTGCAATGAAAAACATACCAATCGCATTCAGGTGAAGTTTTGCTGCGTCAAAAAGGAAATCTTTTAATTCGGCACCGGTGAGTATTGCTTTAGAGATGCCAGATTTGAAGGCCGCTTTGGCCAAAAAGATGCTTGATGAAACTTGAACTGCGACATTTAACAAGAATATATTCTTGACAGTTACGCTATTTGACAGTGCCAAGGCGAGTATGGCTAAAGCATGAATTGATCGCAAAGCGATTTGAATTTTATTTACTTTGGAAATTTGATTTGAGGCTGCTAACAGAGAGGTGCCAAATAGGTCCCAAATCAGAAAGGGGATCGTTAGTAACGAAACAATCAAAAGAGATTCTGAAACCTGACCGAAATAAGCTAGGCCTTTGAAATAGAGTATTAGCATCGAGTAGAAAACGGCTAGGCTACCTAAAATGCCAGCTGCCCACAGCAGCGTCGCTGCCAGTCGGTCAAAAATGGTAGGGCTCTTTCCGAGACGATGCGAGGCAACTTGCCCCAAACTTAGGTAAAAGAAAGTTGAAAATGTTGTGGCCCAGGTAGAAGCGATAGCCAATTCACCACGACCCTCTGGCCCAAGATGTCTAGCTGTTATGTAGAGCGTTAGAATTCCAACCAGAGCCAGATAAATTCTGGCTCCGCTGGTGAATAAAATAGATCTGCCGATTGTCTTTACTTGTTCTTTCATCATCTGAAAAATGCAGAAATACGATCACACACATAATCGACCTGCTCGGTAGACAAGTGGGGGCCGATTGGGAGGCTTAAAACTTGTGATGATAAAGTATCAGCAATCGGTAGCGAGATATTCTTGTATAGACCACTATAAGCACCGCTCCGATGAGGTGCGACGGGATAGTGTACTAGGCATTGAATGCCCTGATCCTTAAGATAATCGAGCATTTTATCACGCTGCGCTGTGCGCACAACGTAAAGATGCCAAACAGGGTCAGCCCAGACGGGGGTTTCGGGGAGACATAAATCGCCTATGTTCCGAAGTTTTGTTTGGTAAATCGCGGCCAGCTGCTGTCTTCGCGCATTCCAAGGGGGCAAAGTCTTTAATTTTAACCTTAAAACTGCAGCTTGAATTTCGTCTAGACGAGAGTTGGAGCCGAGTACGTCGTGATAGTATTTCTTCTCGGAGCCATAGTTTCTCAGTGATCTTATTCGTTTTGCAACGTCAACATCATTGACAGTTACGCATCCACCATCGCCAAAAGCGCCAAGATTTTTCCCTGGATAGAAACTAAAAGCAGCCCCATCCGCTAGGCTCCCCACGTTTTTTGTCTTGTATTTAGCACCGTGTGCTTGTGCGGCGTCCTCAAATAACAATATTTTCTTATCACCAATCGATAATTTGATTGAGTCAATATCGGCGGGTTGACCGTATAAGTGCACAGCAATAACGGCGCGCGTCTTGGGGGAGATCAGCGACGCAATTTTATCAGCGTCAATGTTATTCGTGCCTATTTTGGGTTCGCATGGAACTGGCGTGGCCCCGCACATTGAGACGGCAAGCCATGTGGCTATAAATGTGTTTGACGGAACGATCACCTCATCGCCAGGACCAATGTTATGAGCTTGAAGCATCAATGTGATGGCATCAAGACCATTGGCAACACCGATACAATGTTCTGCTCCAGTGAAATTTGCAAACTCCCGCTCGAACGCCTGGCATTCAGGCCCCAGAATGTAGTGTCCTGATTCAAGAACGGCAGCCACTTTCTTGGTGATTTCATCTCGAAGTGAGTCGTATGTGGCGTGAACATCTAAAAATGGAACTGTTTTTGAGATCATTCTTTCCTAACGGTCCTCATGAAGTCTTGGTAATCCCGGATGTAATCGTCAGCTTCATAAACGCGAGAGGCGAGTACCATGCATACGCTACCAGATGAAAAATTCTTCATTTCTCGCCAAACAAAGCAATCAATTAGCAACCCTTCGTAAGGCTTGTTTAAGGTCACCGTCTCTCGACTTTTACCGTCATCAAGCAATACATCAAAGCTTCCAGACACAGCGATAAGCAACTGTGTTAGGTTACGATGCGCGTGACCACCGCGCTCAGATTCAGCCGGCACATCGTAAAGATAGTAGACTCTTCTGATCTCAAAGGGAATATGTCTTTGCCCTTCAATGAAAGTCAAGTTTCCTCGCGGATCTGATATTTTAGGAAGAGAGATTCGTTTTACTAATGACATTTGGCCAATTACCCTGAGTTCGGCTTAAGCTGAACATCGATTGCAAACGTTAAATTTTAGCACATTGAGGATATCTGCTAAGTGTCGGCCCCTTGTCTAGTGTTTATAATAATGACGCTTAGTTTAAAGCCAAAACACTTTAAGAATTAAAAACCAATCACGTTGGGCGGAGGGGGCCCGTGCATAAAATCCATAGAAATTTCGATAGTTGAGCGCCGCGAAAGCAATCGCTAAGTGATAAAGGTGTTCGTTTCGTTTCAACGGCCCACTGGCGGTTTCAATTTAATGACACCTAGGCTAAAAGATGCTTGGAACTTGTAGCTCAAACCAGTAAAGTCAGCGTGTTAGCTAGAATGAATCTAGGAATTAGTGTTGTCTGGTGGATAACATTTTTTGGTGTCCATTTATCGCTCTCTATAGAGAGGAAATCTTAAAATTATGGCAAATCCTACGATAGCAATTGTTGGGCTAGGTTATGTTGGTTTACCAGTAGCCGTGGCTTTCGGTAAGTCGCAGAAGACAATCGGGTTTGATATTTCATCTCATCGAATTGGTGAGCTGAAAGGTGGTCATGACAGCACTCTTGAGGTTGAGGCTGGCGAGCTCAAAGAAGCTAAACATCTTCACTATACAGCAGATCCAAATGATCTGCGCGAAGCCGATGTATTGATTGTATGTGTTCCAACTCCTGTGGACTCAGCCAATAAGCCTGATTTTACCCCGCTGATTAAAGCATCGGAAAGCGTTGGAAAATATTTAAAGTCTGGTGCTGTGGTCGTGTATGAATCAACAGTTTATCCCGGAGCAACCGAGGAGATTTGTGTCCCTGTATTAGAGCGGGTTTCTGGAAAGACTTGGAAAAAAGACTTTTACATTGGCTATTCTCCAGAGCGCATCAATCCAGGCGATAAGCAGCACACCCTAACAACGGTGAAAAAAGTAGTAGCTGGCGATTCTCCAGAGACGCTGAAGAAATTAAGTAAACTTTATGGCTCGATCATTAAAGCAGGCATTCACGAAGCAGAATCGATCAAAGTCGCTGAGGCCGCGAAAATTATTGAAAACACTCAGCGCGATATCAATATTGCTCTGATCAATGAATGCTCGATGATCTTCAAGCGGATGGGTGTTGACACTCAGGCTGTACTGGATGCTGCTGGGACAAAATGGAATTTCTTAAATTTCAGACCAGGTCTTGTTGGAGGCCACTGCATTGGTGTGGATCCCTATTACTTAACTCACAAAGCAGAAATGCTTGGGCACCATGCCAGAGTTATCCTTGCTGGTAGGGCTATTAATGACGGTATGGGCAAATTTATCGCCGAACAAACGGTGAAAACTATGCTTCATAATGGAATCCAGGTGCGCGGAGCAAAGGTTGTCGTGATGGGTTTGACCTTCAAAGAGGACGTTCCTGATTTACGAAACTCAAAAGTTATAGATGTGATCCGCGAGCTTCAGGAGTATGGAATCGATTGTCTCATCAACGATCCAATGGCAAATCCTGAAGAGGCAAAAGAGGAATATGGAGTCCAACTTTTAGAGTGGAAAGCTATTCCGAAATGTCAGGCGGTTGTTGCTGCGGTCGGGCACCAGCAATACAGAGAAAACGGATTGAGAATGATCTCTGAAAAGCTCGATAAGGGCGGCTGTTTGATTGACGTGAAATCAATGTATGACCGACAAAAAGTTACTGATCTTGGGCTAGCGCATTGGCGGCTTTGATCGATGAAAGATACATTTTCTGCAGCTTCTTACCTCGAGGGTAAAGATCAAAAATGGTTAGTCACTGGTGCTGCCGGCTTTATTGGTAGCCATCTGACTCAGGCATTGCTCGAAGCTAACCAGCGAGTCGTTGCGGTCGATAATTTTTTGACTGGGAAGCCTGAAAATATTGAAGATGTGAAGCGACGCGTTGGTGCTTTGGCATCTAAGAAACTAGAGTTCCATGAATTAGATATCAGAGACCAAGCTGCGATGAGTCGCATAACCAAAGGCGTCGACTTTGTATTACATCAGGCTGCGCTAGGTAGCGTACCACGTTCGATCAAAGATCCGATGACGTCGCATGATGTAAATGTAAATGGTTTTTTGTCGGTTTTAGAGGCTGCTCGAGCAGCTAAGGTTAAGCGCTTTGTCTATGCGTCTTCGAGCTCGGTGTATGGCGATCATCCAGTGCTTCCCAAGGTGGAAGAGCAAATCGGAAATCCACTCTCGCCCTACGCTGCCACAAAGAGAACCAACGAAATTTATGCCCGAGCCTATGCTTCTGCCTATCAGATGACTTTGGTTGGGCTTCGGTATTTCAATGTGTTTGGTCCTCGCCAAGATCCGGATGGTCAATACGCGGCGGTGATACCTCGCTGGGTAAAAGGAGTTTTAACGAATTCTGAGGTGGCTATTTTTGGTGATGGAGAAACGTCACGAGATTTCTGCTACATTAAGAACGTAGTACAGGCCAATTTAAAGGCGGCTATCGATCCTGGTGTTGAAGCGGGGCATGCGATTGAATTGAATGTGGCCGCGCACAAGCAGACGACTCTGAATGAACTTTACAATGCAATTCGAGATGGTTTGTCAGCTAAGTCTGGTAACGCTAGAATTCGAGATCATGTCCCTGTCTATAAGGACTTTCGCCCTGGAGATATCAGGCATTCATTAGCTGACATTGAAAAGGCTAGAAAGCTCATCGCATACCAGCCAACTCACTCCGTCCAAGAAGGGCTTTCGGAGTCTTTGGACTGGTATATTGAGTCTTCCAGATGAAGACTTTTTCGGATGGTGATACATGTGCGGAATAACAGGTGTATGGTTCCGCGGCGGCGAAAAAGATGTTTCATCTGCATTGCGGCTGATGAATCAGGTCATTATTCATAGGGGACCTGATGCCGGCGGAATTTGGGTGTCACCAGAACAGACTGGTCTTGGCTTTGGACATCGCCGTTTGAGTATTCTGGATCTCTCTCCAGAAGGAGCTCAGCCAAAAGCGTCCCAATCGGGCAACTTTGTGATCACGTTTAATGGCGAGATTTATAACTTTAAGGAGTTGCGTAGTGACCTCGAGTCCCGCGGAGTTCGCTTCCGTGGCCACTCTGATACCGAGGTTTTGTTAGCCGGCTTTGAGGCTTGGGGAATTCAAAAAACTGTCGAGCGTGCGGTGGGAATGTTTGCATTTGGTGTCTGGGATGTGCAAAAGCGCACGCTGACACTTGCTCGAGACCGTATTGGGGAAAAGCCACTCTACTATGCAAACACACCGGACGGATTTGTTTTTGGATCAGAGTTGAGATCTTTAAAGCAATGTCCCGGCTTCTCATTTTCAGTTAGCCCTGAGTCGGTAGGATGGTACTTGCGCTATGGTTACGTACCAGCTCCACTTTCGATCTATCAGGGAGTAAAAAAACTCCTGCCTGGAACTATTATTGAAATCAGGGATGCTGGTCATTTTGTGTCTGAGCCGATTCCTTATTGGAGCGCTATCGACGCATGTCTGCGTGGCGCTCAGTTGCCTTATCCGGGCAGCTTCCAAGATGGGGTCAAAGAATTGGACAAACTTCTGACCAGCGTAATTGAAAACCAAATGTTATCCGATGTCCCGCTGGGCGCATTCTTATCAGGAGGCATTGATTCCTCTATAGTCGTTGCCCTCATGCAGAAAATTTCTCGGCAGCCAGTAAGGACTTTTTCAATTGGCTTTGACGAACAGGGTTATAATGAGGCGCCATACGCTAAGGCGGTTGCTCATCATTTAGGGACAAATCATACCGAGTTATATATTAAGGGATCAGACGCTCTAGCAGTTGTGCCAATGTTATCGAGAACATTTGATGAACCGTTTAGTGATTCTTCACAGATACCAACTTACCTGGTTTCAAAGCTTGCTAAAAGTCAGGTAACGGTTGCTTTGAGCGGCGATGGAGGCGATGAGTCCTTTGCTGGTTATACGCGCTATCATGTTGCTGACCGTTTGATTCGAAGTTTTGCACGCGTGCCGAAACCAATCGCCAGCCCCCTTGGTGGTTTCATTGAACGGAAGTCAAGAATTCTCGCTGCATTATCGGGGCAGCGTCAATCTAAGTGGCTAAAACTTGGTGCTACATTAAAAGCTTCGGGCTGGGAAAAAATTTATGACGAAATGCTGGTGACTTGGCCTTCGTCAAGATTCCCGTCGAGTTTAAATATACCGACCGTGTGTGAGCTGCGGGGAATTCAAACTACTTTGAATAAAATAGCTGTAGAAAATCCAATATTGGCGTCTCAGATCCTGGATCTTCAAACATATTTACCAGATGATATCATGGTAAAAGTTGATCGGTCTGCGATGGCGGTCAGCTTAGAGTCAAGAGCGCCGTTTCTTGATCATCGCGTGGTCGAATTTGGTGCGTCTCTGCCTATCGAAATGAAAGTTCGGAATGGCCAAGGAAAGGCTATAGTTAGAGAGCTATTGTACCAATACGTGCCGCGCACAATGGTTGATAGGCCAAAGATGGGATTTGGAATTCCAATCGGTGATTGGTTAAAAGGACCTCTCAGAACTTGGTGCGGTGATTTGCTGAATTCTAAAGACTTGCGAAACGATATCGGAGTTGATTGGTCCGACATTCGATCAATTTGGGCCTCGGGCGACGAAAATGTGATAGTTAATCAGTATCGTATTTGGAACGCGGTGATTTTAGCAGATTGGCTGAATCACCAATAATGTCCCAATCCATCAAAGGCTCATATCTTCATCTTCTTAAACACCCTCTCCGGGATGTTGCGAATCACCATCATAATCCAGCACCAAAACCACGGTAGATATACCACATCCTTCTTCATTTCTATCGCACTTACAATGCCGTGAGCCACTGCTTCAGGCTTGGCCCAAATGGGGCCTTTTTTGTAGTGAGTTGTCATCGGTGTGTCGACAAATCCCAGTTTAAAATCAGTGACTGGAATATTCTTGGCAGCAAGACGGTTTCTTAAACCTGATAGGAAGATGCTAAGAGCTCCTTTGGCTGTTCCGTAGATATAATTGCTGGCGCGACCGCGGTCTCCCGCAACGGAAGTGATGACAGCAATGTGGCCGTGAAGAGCCTTTTCGAAGTCATTGGCAAGCAATGTTAAAAGAGATGCTTGAGATAGGAAGTTTGAATCGAGAATTTGAAGAGTTTGCTTCCAGGATGCTTCGCCGTCCGATTGGCTTCCTAACGTTCCGTGAGCCATCAACACGAGATCAATTTTACCAAGCGAGTTTTTGGCGTTAATTATGATCTGTTCATGCTTTGATGTGTCGGTCAGATCTGCAGCCTCTGAAAAGATTTTTGATTTTGCTCGAACCTGGAGGTCTTGAGTCAGAGCTGTCAATTTGCCTGCGTCTCGTCCCACCAAATAAAGCCCGTGCCCCTGCTCGGCCCAAACTCTGGCAGTGGCTTTTGCGATGGCTGAATTTGCACCAAAAATAGCGATATTCATTTCCCTGATTCTCCTCTGACCCGGCGCCAGAAAGAACTTGAAAAATCCGGATCAATAAATTTCTTAAAATCGTCTACTTGTGGGTAAAAGACTGAAAAACTCTCGGGACTCATCCGCGCGTCTTTTGCAGCGTAGACCGACCCTTTGCATTCTCTAGTGATCTGATCAAGGCGCTCAAGAAGTTTAAAAAGTTTTGGCCCTTGATTTGGAAAGTCTAAGGCTAATGTGACGCCGTGCTTTGGAAAGCTCATCATCCCAAGACTAGGAATCTCACCGAAGGTTTTCAGGACGGCCAAAAAGCTTCCCTGACCGGCTCTTGAGATTTCCTCGAGAATTTCCTTAATGGCGGACTCTCCGGCACCTCCTGCAAATGGTACGACGCACTGCCACTGCAAAAATCCCCTTTTGCCGTAAATTCGGTTCCAGTGATGTACAGCGTCCAGCGGGTAAAAAAACGGATCATAGTGGACGATATTGGAGGTTTTGCGACTGAGTTGCTTATTGTAGTAGAGGGCGTTAAAAATCTTTACAGTTAGGCCATTGAGGGCAAAGGATGGTAAATCCATTGGAACTGATTTTTTGGAAATTTTTGTTTTATTTTTGGCTGGCGCTTGGCTAGCGGTCGCGTGATTTCCTCTGATAAATAATCCTCGGCCAATGCTTGATCCCTTCGCTAGACAATCAATCCAGGAAACCGTGTACATAAAGTCTTTGTCAGAGGCCTTGGTCAGGGCGAAGAAATCATTGAGCCCACTTGTCTTGATGACTTCCTGGGCAATGAAGGGGCTATCAACGGGTTTTAGTTTTAATTCGATCCATGTAATGAGTCCCGTAAGTCCCAGTCCTCCGATTGTCGCGTAGAAGTAGTCTGGATTTGAGTCTTTTGAGCAAAGAAGTCTTTCGCCGGTAGAGCGCACCAACTCAAAGCTAATGACATGATGCGAAATATTACCGTCGACATGATGGTTTTTACCATGAACATCATTAGCCATCGCGCCGCCGAGAGTCACAAATTTCGTACCAGGTGTCACGGGTAGAAAAAATCCACGAGGCACGGAGAAATTCAAAATCTCTTCCAGGGTGACTCCAGCTTCGGCACGAAGTATTCCGGAGGTTTCATCAAAGGAAATAAAATGATCCAAGTCACGTGTCAGAATTAGATGCCCGTGATTATTCAGACAGGAGTCACCGTAGCTGCGACCCATGCCGTAAGCCAAAAGTTTACTGTCGGAAGATCTGGGGGGCAGTATGCCCTCGCGACTAGTCATCCTTACAGGGCTTTGTTGCTCGGCCTTTGGGAAGCGACCCCAGCTTTGATAGTGAGAATTTTCATCAGTTCTAGGCATGCCGTTTTTAGCCTCAATTAGGTGGCCCAAGAAATTACAAGTAGGAAAAACACAGCGACGGCAATACTGACTTTATCTTTAACAGCGAATACTACCGGATCATCATCGACTTGGCCGCGGTGCGTTAGCAGCCAAACTCTCCCTGTCCAAAACAGAAGAATAGGCGCAATCATCCAAAGCCTTGTCGGATTAGTATAAAGGACCTGAATGTCAGGACTCGCAAAGTAAAGTGCAAGGATCAAAATCGATAGGAGAGAACAGGTGATACCCATGATCAGAACTGGAGCCTTGTCCTCAGCTGTGTAGCCTCTCCCGTGGAGGGCACTGTTGTTGCGACTGACCATGCGTAGAAGTTCGGTGTAGCGTTTGACCATGGCAAGACCAAGGAAGAAAAAGGTGCTAAAGCTCAGGAGCCATTGAGAGATCGCAATGTCAGTGGCCGCAGAGCCGGCCATAAGTCGCATGGTGTAAAACGACGCCAGAGTGACAACGTCGAGCATGATGGCTTCCTTAAGCCGAACGCTGTAGATGACGTTTGCTGAAAAATAGAGTGCAATGACGGCGACGAATGACCATCCAAGCGTACTTGCAACACCAAAGCTAGCCAAGCCAAGAACGGGTGCCAGGAAAAATCCGGTTTTTAGGGGCAATCGTCCTGAAGCAAAGGGACGCTCTTTTTTGGTGGGATGCTTGCGGTCGTTTTCGACATCAAGCATGTCATTCATGACGTACACCATGGACGCAATGAGTGAGAAACTAATCATCGCTAGAATAGTGCTAAAAACGAGATCGAAGTTTTTGACCTGGTGCGCAGCGATCAGTGGAACTGCGATCAGTAAGTTTTTGATCCATTGGTTGACGCGAAGCTGTTTTTTAATGAGTCGAGGTAAATCTGGCTGGTCTTGGATGACCTCACACTGATTACCAATTGATTTAACTTTGCTTGATGTTGAGTTACTTGGATTGACTAAAACGGCATGCGTTGATTTTCGCCAGATGGGAAGGTCAGCCGAAGAATCACCAATATACTCAAATGATCCTGGGTAGCGTGACTCGATCCAGGCAAGTTTGTTTTTGCCCTTAAGATTTAAGTTTTCTGTTGAGCCGTCAGCCTCATCAAAGCACTGACAGTGTCTTGAAACAGCGGATACCAGATCACGATTGGACGCAGAGAGCAAAATAGTTTTAGCGCCTGATTGTCTGCGAGCTTTTACCAGTCTTAGGATGTCATCGCGGTAGGGTAGGAGTGCTGGATCTAGCTGAATGTGTTGAGCTAACGTGGCTTTTGCGTGTGCTTTGCCTTTGAGAAACCAGCCGGGAAGTTTAAGGACAAGCCAAGGTTTCGTGCGGATGAGTTTCAGCACGGACTCATAGAGAAGATCTGTTCGAATGAGGGTGTCGTCCAAATCACAGATTACAACAGGTGCGGCCACAGAGGTTCCTCAATTATTTCAGTGGATTCAAGGCATAGCTTAACCCTAAGTTATCGGAATCGTTATATGAAAAACGTAATTTAATGAACTGAGGTCCGACATCAATCTCTAACAGTCTAAATTCTTTGCGTTTTAGTACCCAATGCCAGCCCGCTCTGCGTCAACCAAGCCCTTACCGGCCATAAAATTATTTTATTAAAAACATAAAATCTTGCCATTTATTTAAAACGTGGTAAATGAGCCTTCCCTTGGCCCTCTTCCCCCGGGCCAAAGCAAAATTCCAGACATCTCTGCCCCCTCAACTCCTTCCGTAGGACCACTCTTGCCATGCCGCTTGGACACCCGCCCTTGAAACGAAAACTCTTCATTACTGCCCCACTCATTGCCGTCTTGTTTTCCATCATCACGGCCGTGGTCAGTCTTAAACTTAACCTTTTGAAAGACGCCGAAACTTTGCGCGAAGAGTTTTATCGCCAAAACTCCACACTGATGGCGCGTGGTGACGTCGCTGGACTTAGGCGTAACCTCGAGGCAATGGCTGTGACCTATCATCTAGTCTGTGTGGAAGGCCAAACCAAACACATCGTGTTTTTTAAACGAGCTAAAAGCTCGTGCCGCGAAGGTCTCATTTCTAAAACGATCCTCATAACCTCGGCTAAAAATCCTGGCCTAAAAATTTCAGCCACCATGATGATCAGGCGAAGTCACCTGGTGCTAGCCGCCGGCTTGATCGCTGTGCAGATTGTGCTGTTAATTTTGTTAAGTCACGTATCAAGGCTTTTACAAGCAGAGGTCCTAGAGCATGAAATTGATAAGTCTAGAGCCTTTGCAGCCTTAACGACCATGCTGGCCCACGACGTCAGACGCCCCTTAGCGGTCACCAAGATGGCTGTCGACATGTTAAAAATAGTCACCAGCATGCCTGCCCTGAAACGTATGATCAAAAAAATTATTCCAGAAATCGACCGTGCCTCCGCTGGGGTGGAAGGACTGATTCTTGATGTCATGGAACTTGGACGCGGCTCTGAGCAAAACTTTTACCGCTCGCGAGTGGATGTTAAACATCTCTTAAAAGATAGCCTCGATCACGTGCTCACTTACAAATCGAAATCAAATCTTTCTATAGAGATCAAACAAAACCAAAGTCTAAGCGTCCACGGCAACGAATTTCGCCTAAAACGAGTCATATCTAATCTCATTGAAAACGCTCTCGACGCCGCAGCCCCTGCTGGTCTTGTGATGATTGAAGCCTCTGAAGAAAATTCGCTCGTATCGATTCGTATCAGCAACACCCATAGCTACATCCCGCGCGCAGAACGCGAAAAGGTCTTTGAGCTGTTTTACACCAAAGGAAAAGCCGAGGGCACTGGTCTTGGACTAGCGATTGCTAAGAAAATTATTGCGGCTCACCAAGGTAAAGTTCGCTGCCGCTCAAGACGAGGCGAGGCCTACCCAGATGGCTGGACAGAATTTGAGGTTACTCTTCCCGTCTATGATGATTTCATGGCGGGAGAGGCTTTAAGTCCGAGTGCCCTTGATCAAAAGTCAGGACTTATTGCCATGATTGATGACAGTGTCATAACGACTGAGGCTTGGAGTAGGTCCCTACGCGAGGATGTGACCGTCGAGGTGTATTCATCACCAGAGGAATTTTTCCAGGTGATTAACACCATGCCAGAAAAGCTTTCTAGTTTTGATCTCGTCCTGACTGATTATTATTTTGAAGACTCTAGATATAACGGCGAGCATGTGGCGTCTTTTGTCTATGATAAAGGCTACGATGTGCCGGTTGTTTTGACCTCATGCATGATTTCAGATCACAAGGTGGCGCAAACCTTTGATGCCGTGATTGATAAACAGCCTACGAGCTATCATAGCTTAGTCCGAAAACTGGAATCTTTTTCAGGGACTCACGATTAGCGTCTACTCATTTGTGGTCTATCCTCAGGCGAATGACCAAGAAAAAGTTGGATTTCAACTTGCAGCTAATCTAATTGGTGCAGAAGGTCTTTGTTACTGAATCTAAGGGATAAATGATCTGATCGCACATCAGTGCTGTATAGCACTGATGTCATTCCTATTAGGTTAATAGCCCACACTATCCCAGGTGATTTTGATTTTTTGTGGAGTCGTCCCATTAACTATACGCACGTAGTTAAAGCTGGCCGCATTATTTGAAGAAGTTGCAACCGAGTCACAGGCGCTCCCTATAAGCGAATTGTTGGTGGCATCGGCATAAAATTGAGTTTGGCCGTAGTTCACTGAGTAGCCGTAACTTCCGTTAATTGGGCCCTGAGCCTGAATCCAATTGGCATTTCTGTCGTATACATAAGCGGTAAACGACCCAGTACCGCCGCCGGTGGTTTCTCTGGTAAAAGTTAAACTATCTTCAACTGCTGAACAGCCCGTGTAGTTGATCTTGAACCACCTGACCTCGTTAGCTTCAAATGCATAACTAACAATATTCGAGTAGGTTATATTACTACTGCCATTCATAAGACTTAATGTTCCGCTATAGACAGTCGCACTCGCGGAATAGTCGAAATTGGTAGTCTCAATATTGTTTGGAAGGACACATCGGACCGTACGAAGATTTCCTCGATTTAGTCCGGCATTACTTGTCCCTGACCAAGTCCAATAAAATCCGTGGGCGATAAATCCTGATGTGTTGTAGTTATTAAAGGCTGAGGACGTGTGGCTAAAGGACGAGGTGCCTGTAAAACTCGGCACGCCATTTGAGCTGCCTGCCCAGATGGGGTCAGAGGAAAGCCCATCGCCAATGGGTAGACCGATGCCGGTGTACCCAGATGCAATAGTCGTAGGTTTATTCATGGTTGTTTCATACATCGTGGGTAGTCTCATCCCCTTATCAGCACAGGTCTTTATATTTCCTTCGTAATAAGAAGATTCGGAAGGAACAGCTGACGCACCACTTCCCCAACTCCATAAATTGTCTTCCCATCTTGTACCAGTATCCCTATCAACTGATTGATCAGGATTACCCCCATCGTAGTACAAGCACCGTCCGGTCGCAGTCATGAGACTAGTGCCTATAAACACATTTGACGGGCAAACTCGCCCAGAAATATTACTCCCTGTAGTGAAGTCTGTTGAAGTAAACGCTCGTCCGGCTCTTGTGAGCTGTTTTTGCCAACCATTTGCTGCGATGCCAGAGGAGTTCAATATCCTCGTGCCACCTTTTTCTTTCCAGATTTTAAAACCAGACGTGCCGTTAGCAAATTGAAGAGTTAACGTCGAACCAGATGGACCCTGCCGCTCGGTTCCAATCGCAAGATCTTGAGCAAAATTAGGGCTTGATCCTTCAAGGTAACAGTCACCGGCACAAGCGGTCGCAAGATATGTGTATCCTGAAGTAAGAGTGATTGTTTGCCCATCAGTGTTGGTCACTACGACGTTTTGGGCTCCTGCCGATCCAGCAGGAGTTATTGCGGTTATAGATGTTGAAGAAACAAGATTCACAGACGTAGCGGCACCTCCGCCGATGGTTACTAGGACGCCTGACCGGAATCCTGTGCCGGTGATGGTCACAGTCGTCCCGCCACCCAACGGACCAGAATTCGGGGAAATGTTCGTAACTGTTGGTGCTGCGAATGTGTATGGGATAGAGCTAACTTCGTTTGACATGGCGCCCTCAATTCCACTCTTAACGGCGGCTAGCTTATAGTAGTATGTTGCTCCTCCGGTGAGCGGAGAGTGAGTGTAAGCACTTGAGACGTTCGATATTTTTGTAGATGCTGTTGTCACTCCCGCAGAGGTTGACCAATAGAGGTTGTAAGCAGTGGCTCCGTTTACGGAGCTCCAGCTAAGCCCGAGGGATGTTGTATATCGAGAGGGCGTCGACAAAGTCGGCGCTGCAGGTGGTGTCACCACTTGAATAGCCAGACTTCCAGATGCAGACCAATTTCCTGCAGTGTCTCGCTCTTGTACGTAGAGCGTATGCGGTCCTTCGGCAAGAGCGTATCCAGGCGTAAATGATGTACTGGTGGTCTCTGTGGCGTCCGTTGTGAGATTTGTGCTGTTTAATTTATAACGATAGGTCCCGTTGCCGCCGTTGCCGCCACTGCTCCAAGACCAGGTGGGAGTAGTGTTGGAGGTGGGTGTAGTTCCAGTGATGATTGGGGAGCTGGGGGCAATATCATCATGCGTGTAGCTACCAATCAAGGTACATGAGTAGTTTCCTACAGCATCAGTGGCCTTGGCATAAATCGAAGTCGGTCTATTAGCTGCCAATACAATGCTGGTTAGCGTGTTACTGTTTGCCGCCATCTCTGCACTCGCCGAGATTTCTCCAGTCAGACAGCCAGCATCGCTATAAAGCATGGCGGTTCCGGCCTCATTTGACGTAAATGAAACCGAAGGTGTTTGACTAGTTCCGGGGCTACTTGTTGTCACAGAAAGAGATGTCAAGACCGGTGCGCTGGAATCAATGACATACTCTGCCGAGGTTACATCGGAATTAGTATAATTAGTTTTTGTTGCCAACGCTTTAATGGTCATATTGCTAGAGACACTGATAGCCGACGAATACACCTCAGATGATATCGTCGGCGGCAAGCCGTCGGTTGTGTAGTAAATTGTTGCTCCAGCGGTTGTTGTCGTCAATGTCACGCTAATGCCGGCTGCGTAAGTGCCAGGAGTTCTGCTTGCGACGGGTGTTGCGACAATCGGACTGCTTTTTGCGTAGACTTCAATATAGTCAGACCTTGTTGCAAGTTGCGACCCGGTCATGCCGCTGCGGCATGCGTAACCATTTCCATAAGTAATGGTTCCGTTACGGATCACGGAGCAGTAGTCGTTGTCTGCGCCATTTATAATTGGCTGGTTGAAAGGTGCAAAATACGTGTTTGCAGAGAGATTGTATGGAGATCCTTGGATGCTAATAGCAGCGTTCGTTGAGCCGTCTGACGCACCATTCCACATGTTATTAGCGCCCGCGCCAAACTTAAGACATGCGTTGGAGTTTGTTGTTGCAATAACGAAACCGGTGCCATTCCCCCAATTACATGTCCGAGCCGTCGAACCTCCGACATAATTATTTAATCGCTGAGAGTTCCCGTTGAAATCACTTACGGGGTTTAAGGCCGTTGCGTTGACAATGGCGCCCCAATTGGTAAAGCCCTGGCGGTCATTGCCCAAGATGTATTTATTGGCACCTACCGAGCCTATTGTCTGAGCTGAAAGGTATTCGGCTGTCGTCGGTATGTTTGCTGCAACATTACTGTTGTCGGCGAATGTTCTGACTACCAATGTCCATCCGCCACCTGAGTAACTCATGTTGCAATATTGGTTTTCAGCGGCCAGAGGACCTGTTCCATCTGGGTCAATCAAGTACACGCCGCTTAGCCGCGAGCTGCCAGCGGCATATATTTCAGCGCATGACTGGCCTTCGGCAGAAAGTGAACTTCCTGTCACTGAAGCTCGGTGGCTAACACATTCCGATTCCCAGGCTGCATTTCTAAACTTCGCATAGACCGTTCCTGTTCCGTCGCCAGCGTTCGTAAGAATCCACACTTTAGTCGACTGTAAAGCCTCCCAAACACCTCCCGATGCGCAGCCTGACGTGTTTGTGACGTACATTTCGGTCGAAGATGGTGCATATAGGCTAAGCGTTGCGCTAGTACCTGAGTTTGACGAAATAATGATGCTAGCAGGGCCGCTGACAGGGGATGCAATATAGGTAAATCCGCTGGTGAGAGTTCCCGTCTGTCCATCGGGGTTGGTCACCACGACGTTACGTGCACCAACTGATCCCGCTGGTGTTGTTGCAGTTAGCGAAGTGCTTGAGACAAAACTGACCCCGGTTGCACTGGCGCCACCAATGGTAACGCTTGCCCCTGATACAAAACCGGTTCCTGTAATGGTGACCGCCGTTCCGCCGTATTCTGCGCCAGCATTAGCCGTAATGCTCGTTACGGTTGGTGCCATGGTTAATGGTGATGCGCTGACTTCATTTGATAGAGTACCGACGATACCATTTTTCACGGCGGCGACTTTATAGTAATAGGTGGTGCCGGCTATCAAAGGAGTGTGTGTGTAGGTGGATGTTACGTTTGTTATAGTCGATGATGATGTCGTAACACCTGTCGTGGTTGACCAATAGAGATTATAGGATGTGGCTCCCGAAACGTTGCTCCAAGAGATCCCCAGAGATGTCACAAGCCTGGTCGGCGACAATAAGATCGGAGCCGCTGGAGGCGTCGCCACTTGGATCACAAAGCTGCCAGATGCTGACCAATTTCCAGCGTCGTCGCGTTCCTGCACATATAGGGTGTGTGTCGCCTCCGAAAGAGCTGAGCTAGGCGTAAACGAAAGGCTTGTTGTTTCTGTAGCCCCGGTTGAAAGATCTGAGCTATTAAGTTTATAGCGATAGGTTCCGTTACCACCGCCGCCACTTATCCAAGACCAGGTGGGAGTGGCATTACTGGTAGGAGTAACGCCTGTGACAGATGGAGCTGTGGGCGCAATATTATCGTGAATGATTGTGTCATTCACACATACCGCGTTTCCAGCCGTATCTTTAAATTTGACGTAAACAGTGGCTGTGCTGTTTATTTGAATCAGCGTCCAAGATTTTGACGTACCGTAAGGTTCCCAATCGCCACCCGATGCACATCCTGCACTATTTGTGACATACATTTGATCCGCATCGACGGCACCAAGTGTCAGTGTTACAGCCTGCGTTGTTGTGTAAGTGGCTGATCCATTAATGGCAATACTTGGAGATGCAGGTGGGGTGGTGTCTGCCGCTAACGTTGTAAAGTTCGCAGAACCGACGAGCGTCTCATTTCCAGCTTCGTCCTGTGCGACGACCGCCGCATGGTAGAGAGATTGCGCGCTTAGATTATCCACGACGTATGAGGTGACTCCCGAGACTTTTCCTGGCTGTGGATTACCATAGCGGCGCACCGCATCTAAAGAGTTCAAAAGATCTGTCTTTGATAGATAAACGAAGTAAGAGAGATTTCCCTCGAGTGTGACGTTATCACCAGCCTTGGACCAGGAGATGACGGCGGATTTTGATGTTTCCCCGGCGACTGTCACTGATTGCGTCGAAACCTGTGGCCCTGTTGTGTCGACCGCTATCGGATCGAGTGCATAAGTTTTTCGAGTAAGACCCTCTCCCACGTATGCGATACAGGCTTTGTAGCGCCCCTCTTTGAGTTCTCGTAGCTGTCCAACGGTTGGATTTAATCCGGTAATGGCATTTGGTGAATCACATGGCTCAAGTTCTTTCACGATTGTAACGCCGCGCATGAGTGGCTCAATTTTTTCTGACATCTTGAGAAGCTTTGGTTCATCAACAAGATTCCAAAGTCTTGCCGCAAGACTGGTCTCAGACATGTTTTGTTTCAGAACAAGTTTGTCAGTCACAAGATCCGAGTTGTACACCACAAGTCCTGTAGGATCTTTTACACACCTGCCAGATTCAGCGCACTTGGCTGCGACAGCTTCTTTGTTGGTCTTGACCTCGACAGTGCTGGCTATTTGCTCGCATGCAGATAAAGTCATAGCGAGCAGAATGATCTGCCAGGTTGATATGACCTGTACTAAAGCCAACTTCACGGGGATCCCCCTATATAGTAGAGGGATCGGACGATAGATGGGTGAACTTTAGAGACTCGACTAGACTGTTTCGATCGTAATAAAAGCAAACTAAATTAGCTGGTTATATGATTCTGGGCTTGGTTCGTAGAGCAAAATGCGTAGGTGAGCTGACGGCGTTATCTCTCTTCCAGGTTTTGGCAACTGAGGCTAGCGTAAGATCTCAATGCCGCACAAAAAATTTTCTGCCGGATGGTGTTGCTCGTTAAACTAAATTTAGGGTGTATCTAGTTTGTATATTTTATCACTTCCAAAACTGCCACCAAGATTTACTTGATTCGTTATATGTATCTACTCTCGCTTTCAACTCATTGAAGGAGAGATTATAGATCCGAACCAACCGTCCAACGACCGTCAGCTGATCATCTTTTGTCTGATATTCAAGAACCCGTTTGTAATCACCCTCATCTCCACGTAGGTCCCAACCCATCTGCTCATATCGTTCAGCAGCCTCGAAGTCACCATTGCTCATAGCTTGTATCCATGCGTTACGGATAGAAATCGCTTCTCCAACGAGCCTGATCGCAGAGTTCTCAATGGGTAAGAGATCTAACTTCTGCTTACTCCACTGGTAAACCTCATCAGGAGACTTCCCAGCAAGAACCTGTGCGTATTTATCAAAATCTACAGTTTCTTTGTAGGCAACGCGTGCAGTGATATTTTTTAGTATGTCTTTATCTCGAAAAAATTCGCCTGAAAGGATGGCCGCGTAAACATCTGCGGCGACTGATGCCACGTTAATACATGTGCGCTCAAGATCAAAACCGTTGTCAGCTAACTCGTAGACACAAAAAATAGGTGTGTTATCGCGAAGAAACTTACTTAAGCTAACGTTTTCCTTAAACTTAGTATCGGCAAGAATATTTGAGATAAATCTCAGTTCCTCTCCAGCCCTTTCAGCGTCCAGATGAAAATCAATATTTAACCCTTGCTCGTCATTAAATTGTTGAAGCTTTGCAAGATAGTCCCTGAGACCTTCTTTAATAGCTTCGCCCTCTTGGCCCGAGGCCTCTAGAGCCTCAATCGTTTTCTTTATATCACCGCCATTTTTTGCATAGAGATCTGCAAAAAACTGCGCCATTCCATTAGCGACAGGATCTGTATTCTCAGCAGAAGCCTCGGTAACAACCCGCTTGCCGTAGCTGTAATGTGGTTTAGCCGTTTTACATGCTCCGCAGAATGCTGCGATCAATATGAAACTAATATTTCTCATGCGAGTCCCCGATTTTTACGATTTTATTTAATTATTTTAGTCCTTTCAACGTGGCTATGCAATCTATCCTCGGAGTAAGAATATCAAGGAAGTACGCAACGGAATTGATAAGGTCCGTAGTCCGTGTCGTCATAGTTGTCTGATGATTCTAAAAAAATATTCCATAACTAATAGTTTGTGAAAGCAGATGTGTGGGCGGATGCAGTCCAAGCAACGTTGTAAGAAGATCCTGTGGGGAAAGGCACTCCGGTACCGCCAAATGTCGGATCGGCGTTCGTTGGCATGCCTGTTGAGGGAGTCGGAACCATCGTCTTGTAGAGTGTCGGTAAACGTAGGCCCTTGTCTAGACCAGATCGAGGCTGGGAAAAAATTTGCTCGCTTGAAAATTATCAATTCAATGTGACAATTGCGATTGGGGATACGGCTAAACTGGAGTCAGATAAGACATTTGAGGTGATCGATAATTTTCCCAGCGCATTGGCATTATCAGTCAAGCGGACTCCTACAAACGATATGTCCCCATTACTGCTGACGGACATCGACTTAATGAAAAACTGGCTTGGTGGCAACACCGTGGTCACCACATTGGTGGTCGTGTCAAAGACTTCGATTCCGCTTTTCTTGCCGTCGCTGGTTGTACCCAAGATGACAAGACCCCCGCTAAATGCTTGAAGATCTGTTTTTACTGGAAACGCTGAATCCAACGCGTAATGACTAATACTTCCACTACTTGTTGGATACTCCATCAGCACAGAGTTACCTGGAAAGGAGGGGTTTCCTGGATTGAAAGAATTCAGACCGAAAATTCGAGGACCCTGATAGACGATGTTAGTACAATTTGCCCCGAGTACCCCCGTACCCACGTTCTCCGTATAAAGAGTCCTTGAAGTAAACGTCCCGTCAGTATTTCGCGCCATCAGGATGTAACTGAATTTCGTCGACGATTGGTCAAGATACACATAATAAAAATTGGATCCTGAGTCCCCGTTGCCCGAGAAAGAGCATGAAATGTGATTAATCTGATCACTCCCGGGTATTGTGTAGGTTTGGCCGTTTGAGCTAAAGATCTTTGTGGTGACTCCAGCTCCACCGCTCTGCGTATTGATTGTCACCATAATGTCATTGCTTGCATTAACAATTGGAACGGAAGCATCGCCGAGACTAGCGTGTGTGAATACCGATGTCTCCAGTGGATTTTCAGGGTTGCTCAAGTCAACTTTGTTTAGTCCCCCATCTCCCAAGACCATGAAGAGCATATCGCCTGATGGATTTACTTTTACTTGAGATTTGTAGACGTAGACGTTGCAGACATTGTTGGCATCACAGCGGGGAGATGATGAAATACATGCTAGTTTACCATCAGATTTTCTTACTCCAACCAGCACACATTGTTTTGAATTCCCTAGTCCATTGATGGGCTGATAGAGCCCATCATACTGAAAAAAGACATATCGAGGTGAATTGAACATCAGACTTGTAGATGCCGGATTGTCACTTGCCCCAGAGACCGCTTCAGCGATTTTTGTCGTGCTAATGTTGCCAGACTGATCAACGGCATAAACACTGTTGGCGGGAGCGGTCAAGGCGGCGCTTTTCGATAGTCCTCCAGGAGCAAGTATGAGTTGGCTCACTCCTGTCAGGTTTAGCGCTGTACCAGAACCACCAGAATTACCTCCAGACTTGCCGCAGGTTAAAACCGTTAGTCCTGAAGCTGCTAAAAGCATAGTAAGCAGTATTTTTTCCATTGGAAGTACCCTATATTGTGATTTTTTACGCTCTGGAAAACATTCTATTTTTTTTTGCTGCATCAGGCAAAGAACAAAAGTTATATAACCGTCCGACTCCCTTTAGAGCCGACGGTTTTGCGAACTAAGGTTGCCTGAGAAATTGATTTCTTACGTTGCCTTATCTTTATTAATCAGACGACTTGGTCACTAGGAGCTGGATGTCGTTAGTGCCTAGTCTTTGCTTACTGAGACAAGAGCATCCTTAATCTCTGGAAACAGCTTAGGCGCTGTCGAGCTTTTGTTAAATATGGGGTCAAATTTGAAAGACAGCGAGCCAATTTTTCCGATGAATTGTTCGGCGATAATGACACCGGAAAATGATCCAGAGTTCTTAGAGTAGACAACCGGTGCCGAGGCAGCAATTTTTGCATAGTTTGCACTCGAAGCTTTGCCAACGACCTCTCCCACAATGAGTGCATCTGCTAGAATCTGTAGGTTAACTTGTGCCGCGCTGCCGATGCTAAAACTTTGATTTTGGTTGACCTGGTGAGTGATCCGACTAGTAATTGCATCTGCTGGTATATCAAAACCAACAAAAACAGGACTAAGTAGTTGAAGGTTAGCCGCATCAGCGGGCCCCGATACCGTCAACGCTCCAGCGACGAAGATGGATCTTGTGCTATAGATGCGGCAGCCTTTTTGGGTCGTGATCGTCGTATTGTCTTTAATTAGGATAGGTCCATCAAAAACAATGGCTCCCTCACAAGACACAGCGGCTTGTGATTTAAATCCGGATGTCTTTGATCCAGAAATTCCAGTAATAGTTCCAGCGCCAACTGCTGCAAAGCCTTGGGACGTAAGCTTATCCGACTCTTTTACTGCAATCTCCTTAACTTTGGCAGCTGATGAGGTTGGGTTTATCTCGACAGTTTTGCGAGTGACAAACTTCTGAGACCCTGCTCCCCATTCTATTTTGCTTTCAACACATTCGCTTAATTTATCCTTTAAGGATGCCTCGACGATTGGTCCTTGGTAGATGAGATTCAAGTTTGGATTTTGGCAGTTATCGCCAACAACTTTGCGCATAGAGGTGTTACCTTCAGGAATGATGAAGTTACCTGAAATAGTTGTTTTCTTTGTTGCGTTTGTCAGACCGTGCAATTTCAAATGAATCATTTGTGAAAAAGTTTGCGCTGCACTTGCTGCTCCGGTTTTATTTGCAAAGTCAGAAATAACGGAAGAATCGACTCTGGCGTGACAAAGTGCACACGAAATGCTTCTCACGGCAAAAACGGCTTCATGTTCGACCACGTTCATGTGTGAATCACCGTCATCGTCTGTCAAGTCAGGATTATCAATTTGAGTCGGTTTACATTTGACCGTTTTGCTTGGGATACAGGGGCCTGGAGGTTTTCTGGTAGCGCCAGCACCGGAAAACGTGTCCTCTGAGCAGCTTTGAAGTGCAACTGCGCTGGCGATGAGGACGATAAAGCCTAGTCTCATATGACCCCCGAAATGTATTGACCAAAGGGAAGATCGGAAAGGTGTGGGAAAAGATTGATCTATGCTTTTAAGTCAAAGTAATTAATGCGCTAAATGCATCCAATTAAAATCACAGAAGCCATCAATTATGCGACGGAATTACCAGTGGTATTCCCCATCACAGCCTAAGCCCGGCAAGCGGTATAGCAGCCAACCGTTGATCTTTTTACTAAAGCACATCCAAGCCGTACCATCAGGAAGATCGTCACGAAATATCCGCTCGAGATCCTGTCTTAGTCTTGAGATGGCCTTTTCCACGTTGTTTTGACGACGAAGGTAGGGCTCGGTGATTAGTCTTAAGCCCTTTGGCTTTAACTTAAAATAGTCGTCAATTAGCTCTCGCTGATAGTCCTCTTTACGCAGGTGGCCATATGGATGCCTAGCCATAATCTGTAGAACTTGTTGTCTGATAGATCCGTCTTCGGGCAGAAATCGCTTGCTGCCCAGGATGATCATGCCGCTTGCGTCAATGCGTAGGGGCTTCACTGCGGCTGAATCCGCTAAGATTGCTGAGCTAGATGTTGCACGTTCCATGGTTTTCACCTCGTTAGTCGCATCTCATGTCAAAGCTGTTTTATCGACATATGCCAGATCTTTTCGAAAACCCGTTGTCCAAAATTGCGGATCATAGCCTGGCAGAACTCCCACCCAAGCAATGTGATTCATTGCAGGGTGGGAGCCTCCAAAACAAGTGTGTCGTCCTTTTGGCAACCAATGATGGAAAGGCAGAGCGGGCGGGACAGAGAAACGGGGCTCGAAGAGTTGGTTGAACCTGAGCATTAATACATATGAGCTAAGAAGGCTTGCGGTGGGGGGTCACCCGGATGGACACACTGAAAGTGGACTAACGATTAAATAGCCATCGACTGATCAATCGGGGCCCTTTGAAATAAGATCCAGCCACCAAGTTTTTCATTCCAAGGTAGCCAGATAAACCCCGGAGGTGCAATGTCAGAGAAAAATCTCTCCAGTGCAATACGGACTCTAGATATGGTTTTAACGGCCGTGCGATAGCGCACTGTGGTTCTCCTGAGAGATACTTCAGGCTGTTCGCAAAAGAGATCTTCATAAATAGCCGTGAGCAACTCCTCTCGAAGCAGGATCCCCGACTTCCGCTCTGCTAAAGATTTTAAGAGTTTGTACTGCCGCGACGATGATCGCACTTCGAATATCCGTTCTGCCGCGTAGACGCTTCCGTTGTCCGTTATGACAGGCTTAAAATTATCCTCAACAAGTACTTGCCAAGAGACGGTACTTTGATTCATGTGGCATCCTCTCAATACGTCAAGCCGTCAGCACCTGCTGCCGGCATCTTAAATAAGACCCATTGGGATTTGGCACGGTCATAGTGAAACCATGAAAGCCCATCGGGCGTGGTTCCGTGAAACGCGTCGTGAAACTCTTCACGAATTCTGCTCATCATTCGGACCATGGCTGAATGTCTGGATGCCCGTGCGCGTGGGCTGATGGCTTTGGGAACACCTTCTTCCTGATCTAAAACACTCATGAGATCAGAGGTGGTCATTGAGGGTTTTGATGCAGCAAAAAAAGCACGAATGACCCGGTAAGCGCGACCTTTCCTGGAGAGGCTATGGCGCTTTCCGTTAACAATCACGTTCATGCCGGCAAGTTCAACTCTTGGGATGACTGAGATGGGCGTAAATTTTTGTGGACACTGGATCTGTACGGTTTGGCTTGATGTCATGTGTTCCCCCTTTAGGACCGAAAAAATGTTGCGCGCTTTCTTATGACTGGCTTTGACATTGGTCAATCCGTCAGGGGGTGACTACATGAGTTGTAAGATCGGCACGCAAACAATGAGATTAGGTTTTTTCGTGAGGCGGACTTGAAAATATTTTTCGATGAAGTCAGGGGCTGACCTAAACAAAGTCTAGTCGTGTCAGCCTTGGTATTCCATAAGTCCGCGAATGGCAGCCCGACCCATGTTCAAAATCGCTTCGTCGGCATTTCCGCCGATATGGGGCGTAAAGTAAAAGCCTTTTTCCACCGTGAACTCAGTTGAATTTAGTGGTTCTACTGGAAATACATCTGATGCGTAGCCGCCAAGTTGGTGAGTATTTACGGCACGAGTTACGTCTTCAAAGTTAATAATACTTCCTCGCGCCGTGTTGATCACGAGCGCCGAGGGTTTTGATTTGCTAATTTCTTTTTGGCTAAACATGTTCTTCGTTGTTAGTCCGCCGGGTACGTGAAACGAGATGATGTCAGCTGTTTTTAAAAGCTCTTCATAGCTTACTTGAGTTGCTTGATGGTGTGCGCATTCGCGAGATTTATCCAAAATGTCGTGGACAAGAATTTTACAAGAAAATGGTTGAAGTAATTCAGCTAGATCTGTTCCGATGTGGCCAAATCCTACGATGCCAACGGTCTTTCCCGAGAGCTGAAAACCTCCATTTTTGGTCCACTCGCCGTGTTGCATGCGGTTGATGCTGCGAAAAATATTGCGTTGATGTCCGAGCATAAATCCAAGACTAAGCTCGGAGACACTGCGCTTGTTGACGCCGCCTTCCCATCCAAAATGAATGCCTTTTGATTTTAATGCCGCAATATCAACATTGTCTTTGCCGACTCCGTATTTGCCGATGGCCTTAAGATGGGTGAGCTTTTCCACAACTGCAGCTGTTAGAGGATCTGTGCCGATGATGGCCGCATCTGCGTTGTTTTGGCTTAGAAACTTTAAAAGCTCAGCCTCATCAAAGCGCTTGCCGTCGCTATTGAGGATAATTTTTTCAGCCAACTGCTCAGTTTCTTTCACCAACACCGGATGTTTTGAAAATGATGGTGAGGGAATCACGAGACATCGAAACTTCTTCACGGTTGGTCGATCCTTCCGCCTTTGATGAGTGTTAGCTTTGGAGCACTCACTGCGCGACCTTCAGCATGACTTGGGTCGAGATTTGAGGCGCGACCGAGCATCGTTGTTAGCTCCTCATCACGCTCTTGTTGACGGCGCTCGCGGGTGATTTTATGAGCCTCAGAGAGAGCTTTCTTTTCGCCTTTCTTTGCAGCTTTGAGTGCCGCAGATTTTTCTCTGCGTTTGGCGGCGAGCTTTTCTTTTTGAACTTTCAGACGCTCTTGGACTTCGGGCTTTGCCATATAAGCTTTACGTGCAGCCTTAGCCCGTTCCTTTTGCTTTTCACGGTAAGCCTGCTGTCTAAGGGCCATTTGCTCGGCACGGCTGAGCTTCGCATCATTTGGATTTTTGTCGTCTTGAGGGGGCATCGGCTTAAATGTCCTGTCAGGGTCAGAATATTGCAAAACTGGTCTGATTTTATTTGTCTTAGGCCAGAATTTCCACCATTAAACATCATCTTTTGGATGACTCCAAATACGGGCGTGATATGGTTTCCCTAGCAAATAAACCTCATGGAGACTTAAGTCAAAATGCTCACCCATCTTTCGATCCAAGGTCTTGCCATCATCGAACGTCTAACGATTGATTTTACGACTGGCTTCAATGTCATCACCGGTGAAACCGGGGCAGGGAAGTCTATTTTGATTAAAGCATTGAGTCTGCTTTTAGGTGGGAAAGCTAGTCATGACTGTGTCAGACGAGGATCAGACCATGCTGCCGTGACCGGTAAGTTTCTGATTAAGACCGGACACCCTGCCTTGGAGCTATTAAAGGCTTGGGGCGTGACCTGGGATCTTGACCGCGGTCAAGCCGTCGTCCACATTAAACGGGTCATCACCCAAAAAGGGCGCTCATCAGCTTGGGTAAACGAGCTTCCCGTGACGACAGGATCACTCAAAGATCTAGCCTCGACGTTGATCGATGTGTTTGGACAGCACGATAGCCACCGGTTACTCGACCACCATCATCATACGACGTGCCTTGACCAGTTTGTTGAGCCAAAGAGCCTAGCAAAAGACTTTCATGATGCTTATGCCAAAGCTTCTGAAACCTTGCAAAAGCTTAGACAGTTTGTCGATGAGGCAACGGGCAAGGGCCGAGACTTAGATTATCTTTCGTTTAGACTCACGGAGCTGAGCGAATTTAAGCCTGACCCACAAGACTTTACAGATGTGAAATCCCTCACAGAAAGAGCAAAACTTGCTGCTGGAGTGGCGGCCGCTCTTCGGAAGGCTCAAGGCCTGATGGATGATGACTCGGGAGATTCCGTGGCGCGGAGGCTTCGCGAAGTTTCTAGGGCCCTTGGCGCCGCAAAATCAAGTGATCTTGACGATCTTGCCGGGCTTGCCGCCAAAATCGCTGGTGACATTGATGATCTGAGTTTTTCCTTAGGCCGCGCTGCCGGAAAACTGGAGCTGTCGGAAGATGACATTGATCAGGCTGAGTCAAGAATTGCTGGTTATCAGTCCCTATTTAGAAAACATAGCGTACAGACCTTAGATGATCTCATGACGTCTTGGTCTGAACTACGTGAGCAGGTTTCTGCCCTTGAAAACGCGGCAGGACACGTAGCTAGTTTACTCTCAAAGCTTTCTGGGGATGTTACGCTTGTCGTAAAAACCAGCCAAAAGCTTGCAACTGCGCGTCGCAAAGCTTCAGCAGTGGTTACGAGCCGAGTCGAAAAAGAGCTTTCTGACCTAGCTATGCCGTCAGCAAAGTTTTCTGTTGAGTTTTCTGAAGCCTCGCGCACCATCCCGGCTCTCGACTTGCTTCCATTTGGTGAGGAGGCTGTGGCCCATTGGAGTGATGTGTTAGATGAGTGGATCTCGGTGTCGGAGTCGGGATCCGAGAGGGCCGAGTTTTATCTAGCTGCCAACAAAGGCGAGCCAAGTCTGCCCTTGTCTAAGGTGGCTTCGGGCGGTGAAGTTAGCCGCATTATGCTTGCTCTTAAGAAGGCTTTGGTCGTCGGAGCAGAAACTTGTGTTTTAGTCTTTGATGAAATTGATACGGGAATTTCTGGGCGCGTGGCTGACATTGTCGGCCAAAAGATCGCTGAACTTGCCGGATTTTGTCAGATCATATGTATCAGTCATTTGCCGCAGGTCGCAGCCTATGCTGACCGTCATTATATCGTCAAAAAGATCGAGGGTAAGGATCGTACCGAGTCTACGATCACCCAGCTTTCAAAAACCGAGCGCCTTGAGGAAATTGCAAGGCTTTTATCCGGTGATAAGGTGACCAAAGCATCTCTTGATCACGCTAAAAGTCTTGTGACGGAAGCCCATGGCCGTGGAGAAGCTCGCCGCAAGAAGTTGCAGACTGAGGTCGTAACTCCATGAGTCTTCAGCGAACTGTGATTGATCAGATGGAGTGCTTGACCCTGACAAGGCCAAGCGCCAAGAAAACTGTGATCATGCTCCACGGATTTGGCGCGGACATGAATGACTTAGGTCCTCTGCACAGTTATCTTGATCCGTCGGGACGCTATAACTGGATTTTTCCAAACGGTATTCGCGAAGTGCCCATTGGCCCGCACATGACAGGTCGCGCGTGGTTTCCGATTCGTATGGCAGATATCGAAGCTGCAGCCATGCGCGGTGAGGTTGTCGATTTTTCAGATGTTTTTCCTGATGGGATGGAAGAGGCTGAGCGGCGCCTAAAGTCTTTGATCGCACATCTTCGGCTTGAAGCCTCAGATCTGATTCTTGGAGGTTTCAGTCAGGGAGCCATGATGACCTGCCAGGTGGCTCTGACACTTCCGAAAGATATTTGTGGAATGATTTTATTTAGTGCGACGTGTATCAATCGTCAGCGATGGGAGGAGCTAGCCCCCTCGCATAAGGCGATTCCTTTCATTCAAAGTCATGGCAAAGATGACCCAATTCTAGGTTTTAAGCAGGCTGAAAGGCTTCACGGATTATTGACCAAGGCCGGTCTTAACGGCCGCTTCATTCCATTTAACGGCTTTCACGAAATTCCAATGCCCGTTATTCGCGAGGCAGCCCTTTTCCTCGACAATTTAGTCTCACCAAAATGATTGCGGTCCCGGCCTTCTCAGTTTTCTCTGAGAAGGCCAGTAACCAAATTCTGGGGGGAGTGGGGGGCTTCGACACAAGAACCAACGAGAGAGGGGATAAAACAACCCGAAGTGAGTGATTATTTCCTGTTGGCACAGAAAGTCATCACCCCGGGGGGAGAGAAAAATTTTGATCTAGAAACAATCGTCGTCATGGCGGCACGCTGCCAGATCGTCGATTAACTGCAACCCGTTGTCGTTCCACAGGAGTTACACTTCAAACAGCTTCCGTTACGGACCAGCGTCAAAGCACCACACTCAGGACAAGGGTCACCCTCATATCCTTTTGCACGCGCCTCGGCACGAGCATTGTAACGCTCATAGATGGTGTCATCGAATACTGCAGACGTAGCCACGGTGGTCACGGTTTTGGTCGTTCCACCAGAAACATCAAAACCAATCGTGTTTTGCTGCATCATCATCGGAGCTGTTTCTTCGATGGTGGATGTCCCTACGGCCTTCGACTTTGTTCTGCGAGAGCCTTGGACATCTTCCGGGGTGACGTGAGCCAGATCGTTACGTCCGATGTAGGCAATTGCCAAGTCACGGAAGATAAAGTCGATGATCGACGTCGCACGCTTGATGTTGTCATGTCCTTGGACCATGCCGTTTGGCTCAAAGCGCGAGAACGTAAAGACGTCCACGTACTCTTCAAGTGGCACTCCGTACTGAAGGCCAAGGCTGACTGCTACAGCAAAGCAGTTCATCATCGAGCGCAGCAAGGTTCCCTCTTTGTTGATATCAAGGAAGATCTCGCCTAGTTGGCCATCTTCATACTCGCCCGTGCGCAGATAGATGCTGTGGCCGTCGATTTTAACCTTTTGCGTGTAGCCTGCGCGACGGCTTGGAAGCGATCTGCGAGTTCTCACGTATTCAGTAATGACCTTGGTTGTGATCTCACGAACCTTCTCAACTGGCGTGTCTACGGACTCTGAAGCTTCAATCCACGCAGCCGCTGTGGCGTTGAGTGGCTGACTGAGTTTGCTGCCATCGCGGTAAAGCGCATTTGCCTTAAGCATGAGTTTCCAGCTCTTTGTGTAGGCTTCAGCAACGTCACCCATAGTGGCTTCATAGGGCAGGTTGATAGTCTTAGAGATCGCACCCGAAATGAATGGCTGAGCTGCAGCCATCATCACAATGTGACCTTCTGCCGAGATGAAGCGTTGACCCTTGCGTCCACACTTGTTGGCACAGTCAAACACTGGAAGATGCTCTTCCTTCAAGTGCGGAGCGCCTTCAAGCATCATCGATCCGGTCACATACTCGTTAGCTGCTTCAACTTGCTCGCGTGTAAAACCAATTGCCTTCAGCAGATTGAAATCAGCCTTATCGAGGTCGTCCTTGTTTAGACCTAGCGTATTGACGCAGAAGTCTTCACCGACGCTATATTTGTTGAATGCAAACGAAATATCAAAGGTCTGAGGAAGATCTTTTTCAATTGCCATCAAGATCTCGTCTGTAAACCCTTTGGCCTTCAGGCTTTCCATGTTTACATGCGGAGCACCCTTCAGAGTGCCATAACCAAGACAGTAGCCAATCATCTCGTCAATTTGCTTCTTGGTGTAACCAAGTTTTTCCAAAGCAAAAGGAATCGACTGATTGATAATCTTGAAGTAACCGCCACCGGCGAGCTTCTTGAACTTCACAAGACTAAAGTCTGGTTCAATGCCCGTGGTATCGCAGTCCATGAGAAGACCGATCGTTCCCGTTGGGGCAATGACGGAGACCTGTGCGTTACGGTAGCCATGCTTTAGTCCAAGCTCTAGAGCGTCATCCCAAGCTTTGTGAGCAGCTTTGAGAAGATCTTTTGGCGTGGTCTTTTGATTGATTGCCAGTGGCGTGATCGTAAGACCTTCGTAACCTTTCTCACTGAATGCCGCCTTGCGGTGGTTACGAATCACGCGCAGCATGTGCTCCTTGTTGGCCTCATAACGTGGGAATGCTCCAAGTTCACCAGCCATTTCAGCAGACGTCTTATAAGATACGCCTGTCATGATGGCAGAGATCGCTCCGGTGATATCCACCGCTTGAGGAGATCCATACGGAATACCCATGCGCATGAGCATCGCGCCGATGTTGGCGTAACCAATTCCGAGTGTTCGGAAATCCCAGCTACGCTGCGCGATTTCTTTGGATGGGAACTGCGCCATCTGTACGGAGATATCAAGGATCATCGTCCAGATGCGGCAACCATGTTCAAAGGCTTCAATGTCAAAGCCATTCTTTGAGTCATAAAACTTAAGAAGGTTAAGACTTGCCAGGTTACATGCTGTGTCATCAAGGAACATGTACTCGGAGCATGGGTTGGATGCGTTGATGCGGCCGTCTTCTGGGCAGGTGTGCCACTCGTTGATGGTCGTATCAAACTGCACGCCAGGGTCCGCACACTGCCAAGCTGCGTGAACGATATCGTTCCAAAGCTTTTTAGCTTTGATGGTCTTGTGGGTTTTGCCATCGATGCGACGCTTAAGGTCCCAGTTCTGGTCTGTTTCCACAGCCTTCATGAAGTTGTTGGGGATGCGAACCGAGTTATTGGAGTTCTGACCAGCAACGGTCAGATAGGCCTTGCTCGTCCAATCAGTATTATAGGTTTCAAACTCGATATCATTAATACCTTGCTTTGAGAGCTCCACAATACGCTGAATATAGCTGACAGGAACCTGCTCGCGACGTGCCGCTTGCATAGCCTTTAGAAGGGCGTTGTTCTTACTTGGATCAAAGCGGTCTTCGGACTCGCCGTAGGCCTTAATCGTTGCAAGGATGGCTTTGAGATTTTTCTCAATCACAATTGAGCCACAAACAAGGCTTGCCACCTTCTGCTCTTCAACGACCTTCCAGTTAACGAATTCTTCGATATCTGGGTGATCAAGATCAAGGCAGACCATTTTGGCAGCGCGGCGAGTAGTCCCACCAGATTTGATAGCGCCGGCAGCCCGGTCACCAATCTTAAGGAAGCTCATAAGGCCTGAGCTCTTACCGCCTCCCGACAGGGATTCGCCTTCGCCGCGGATGTGAGAGAAGTTTGTGCCTGTACCGGAGCCATACTTAAAGAGACGGGCTTCGCGAGTCCAGAGATCCATTATACCGCCCTCATTGACGAGGTCGTCTTTTACTGCCTGGATGAAGCAAGCATGAGGCTGAGGACGCTCGTAGGCGTTCTTTGACTTCTGGAGTACGCCTGACTTTGGATCTACATAGTAGTGGCCCTGGCTTGAGCCTTTTAGGCCATAAGCATAGTAGAGGCCTGTGTTAAACCACTGAGGGCTATTGGGGGCACACATCTGGTGGGCCAACATATAGCAGGTCTCGTCGTAAAAGACGGCTGCGTCTTCTTCTGTGTTGAAATACCCAAAGCGACGGGCCCAGTCAGTCCAGCAGCCTGCTAGGCGGTGGAAGACTTCGCGGGAGTCTGTCTCGGCTCCGATTTTGGGGATCCCGGCCTTACGAAGATATTTCTGAGCCATGATGTCGGTGGCGACTTGGCTCCAGAAGTCCGGAACAGTGACTTTTAGTGAAGATGAAGCTTTGCTCCCGTCAGAGTTTTTCAGTTCAGACGTGCGATCCTCAAAGCGGATGCCTTCGTATGGTTGACCGGGAGTTTTAACAAAGCGTCGTTCGAATCTCATGACCTATCCCTTCCTTGGTTGTCCCCACCAATGCTCGCATTCCAGGTGAACTTCAAGTCTTTTTAAATTTGGCAAAAAAAGACCTGTAGTCACGTAGTTAGCGTCACTTAGAGTGGTTCGTAATTCATGTTTTTTAACGTTGCTCTCTACAAAAAAGAATACGAATCCTGTGAAACGGTGTCAAGAGGCGGACACACAATATATTGTGTCAACACGATACCCACAGCACTACATATTGTGTTGGCATGTGATTGAGAAATTTCCCTAAACCCTCATCTCAACAAGAAAAATGATTCTTTTTTTTCACCTTTACCTAATATTTTGAAAACGAGTTATCCACAGGGTCAAAAAACACCCCTGTGGAATGATGTGGATAGAAAATTGACGCACCAAAAGGCTTGTACACGTTGTGGCACAAGGTTTTTGCATAAAAAATAATCTTAATTTTGCTCGTTTCGCGCTGACCTGGGCGCAGAGATACAAAATTCAGATCAATTTTCGAAAAATTTCAAAACGCAAATCGTTTTTTGACTTTGTATCATCGCAAGATGCACGTCAGATTTTTGCAAACATTCATACATTTACCGACGCAAAAGTTTTCAAGCTGCAACGCGTCCAAAAAAATTTCAATTATTATCAACCCAAAAAAAATAGGTTTTTTCTCGAGAAAAATAGACTTTTTGATGATGTAAAAGATTTCTGAATTTCCGCAGTGCTGTTTTTATTTGCGTATGACTGAGACTTCGTCAAGAAGTGGCATTAGCAAATTGGTCAAAGAAATTTTTTGCTCATGCTGGTGGTTTGTGTGTATAAGCAAGGTCTCTCTTTTTGATGTTGAGGTGAAGACATGAAGCGTTTGAGCAGAGCCATTGTGCTGGGACTATTGGGACTAAGTTTTTTCTCTGGATGCGCCACTTTATTTTCTAAGAAAAGTGACTCTATCAAAATTGAGACAGATCCGGCCGGCGCTGAGGTTTCGATTGAAGGACGAAAGTTAGGAGTCACCCCGCTAACAATTGACGTTGAGCGCGATACCTTTCGTCAGAAGTATCTGACCATCAAAAAGAAGGGTTATGAGACGAAAAGAATATTTTTGGAGAAAACGATCGATCGGACCGCATTTTTTAATCTCGGATTTATCACGACTGCCCTTGGCGTAACATCTTGGGGCATTGATGTGCTCTCGGGAGCCATGTTTGAGTATAGCCCTGGCTATTACTCTATTGACCTTGAATCGTCAGAAGAGACAACCCGCATAAAGCGCTCTCCCGAGGAGACTGGTCGCTGGATCGAGCGTCAGCGTTTAGTCGTTGCCAGCTTTGAAAATCTTAAAAATGACATCGTATCCGGCGGCGGTGAATGGCTGTCGGCCTATGTTGCCCTTCGCGTCGAAGGCGTTAAGACATCCTCACAGTCTCTCATGAATAGCATTCAAAAGCACAGTGCTCGCCTCATCGAGGCTAAAACTCCTGCACAGCTTTTTAGGCGTCTTGAGAACCTGTCAGTCTAAAGCTGTCTAGAGGTCCTGAGTGCTCATCGATCAAATCATGGTCTAAATATCACGAAAGCCGTAGGTTGGTCGGCCCCAGAGCGACAGCTAATGCCGACGACCGTGTCTCCTAGGCGTCTGCGCATGTCTTGAAACAATACTTCGCGAGCTGCCCTGCAAGCCTCCATGGTGTCGAAGGTTATGCCTGTTGTGTCATAGGACAGCTGACTTCTAGTTTCTGTGATTAAAAAGGTTTTGTGATAGTCGCTTTGTCTAAACTGGCAGCCATGTCCCACTACTGGCATGCCGGCTCGAAGGGCTGCCGCCTTCAGCTCATCGGCTTCAAATCCGCAGTCACGCTCACTGCGCGTGGTTAGGAACTCATATTTGTTTATACTAACGCGTTTTTTTGCCAACAAGGCAATACCAACGCGCGCAAAGCTTATATTGTCTATACGGTAAACGGCATCAACAACCATCGTGTCTGGTCGGCTGGAAAAATACTGCTTGATTTCTGTCGTCAGCGCTTCAGGGTTAGTTGACATCCCGTCTGATAGCATGCGGTCAATATACTGGTAGGTCATGTTTCCAATGCCAACAGCCTCAATGGCTACGTGCCACGGATGTGTACTGGAATTTGCAGCTTCATCTTCCGTGCAGTAAACAAGAAACGGATTAAGCCCAGTTGCCGCTTTGAATACTTGGACAACACCCGGCTTGCGAGTTTCACACTCAGTCTCAGTTTTTATATAGCCACGTCCTGCAATGTCGTCGTTCACTGAGCGGCCACGCGTCGTGTTGAACTCAACGGGTCGACTTGTTTCCACATAGTTAAGTGTCAGGACTGATCCACTCGATCTGCTACTGCATTCGGTTGATAACAGTTCAACATTCGCAGCCTCCATAAATGCTCGACTTATTTCTGGCTTCAAGCTCTCACAATGACCGTAAGATTTGGGTATCAGACCGGTAGTATAATGACCGATAGAGTCAGTCTGCATTGAATGGGCGTGGGATGCCGCTAAAAGAGTAAAAGCACATGACAAGACTGGTGCGGTGATTTTCATAGATGATAGAACTCCTCGAAAAAAATTCGTGTGTAAAGAAATGCCAAGAGAAATTAAATCACAGTAAATTTTTTTTGCTATCTATTGTTTTTTTAGTGAATAGGTTTTAAAAGTTTTCGATCCGCTAGTCGTCTTGGTGGATATGTTGCTAACAAGCCGGGAGATTAAAGATTGTCAGTTTTCAAAAGACTCCATCGGATCCTCAAGCTTGTTGTCACTCTAAGTGTAGGCCTGTGTTTTTCCTTGCAGGTCCTCGCAGATCAGCTTGTGCTGTACACAACTCCATCTCCTTACGGCATCAACTGGCACACTCCGCACACGCTGATTCGAAGTGTTCTGCGCAATCATTCCTCAGGTCAGCCACACGAAATAGGACACGTGGCAGTTGGGCTTTATTGCTCTGATCGTGGCCTTTCAGGCAATCCCGATTTGCTAACTGGCATGACGAGCGCCGTTGACAACTCTCAGGAGCTTCTTCTTCGCCAAGGATATGGTTTGGGTATTCTCTTTCACAACTTTGCAGGTCGAGTAAACACCTGGGATGAGGTGATAACCGATATCAACCGTGGTGTTCAAAGTGGCCGCATGTCATTTATGGCTTTTGATATTTCAAGGGCAACTTGCCAACGGCTAATGAACTATGAGACGGAGTTTCGTGAACGGGGATACGAGCAAAGCTACGGTCTTGCTAATCGCCCCCTCTACGGTGAAGGGGCTGGCTGTAGTGCCTTTGGTGTTAGTTTCCTTGAAGTCGCTGGAGTCGATACGAATTTGTTCTTTGCTGACTGGGGGCGAAGTCTAAGAGTTCCGACAAGACTTGTGGGTGGACCGCTGACTGGTTACTTTGTTCCCCTTGCTCGACTTATCTTAAATCCATTATCAATGTGGGCGTTTAATCGGGAGTCGTGGTTCCCGTTAAGCTTCTGGGACCCTGATAGGATGCACACGTATGTTCACCAAGTTAATGCGGGTTCAAGGGCGATGCCGTTTACCGGTGAAATACTCAGTTGGGGCAACGCCAGAGGTCTACGCATGAATCTTCTTGGCGTTCCGACACCGGCTGGTCCAATTTTTAGACAGTAATTTAACTTATTGTTTTGAGGAATCTTCGTGGGCGCCTGAGAAGATCGCCATCTTTTTTTCAGTCAGATAGGTTTGTACCTCAAGCTTAGTTCTCTGACCGTGAGTAATGTAGACACCGTGGGTATTTTTCCTACGTCCACCATCTGATGTAGTAAACGTATACTGAGCCAAGCGATAGTAACCGGCGACAAGGGGCATCGTTGTTGGCTTATCAAGCACCATGTCAAGACTGGCTCCCGCTAACCCTCCGCCGTTTGGCTCAACGCGCATTAAGTCAGTGAGGACCCCTGGTTTAAATGAAGGCGTAGGAATCACCTCAAGAAATCCAACTTTCACTTTTAGGTCGTCCCCAGCACTAAGTTTTAACTTGATGTTGCGTGATCCTTCGATTCCCAGATCAACGTCTTTTTCCAGAAATAATATCGGACTATCACTTTGTGATTCTGCGAAGTGATAGTTCTTGTCTTTGGCGAACAGACGAACTTTTCGTGATCCGAGGCAGGCCCAGTCGTTATCATCACAGCCGAGATCCACGGTCACGTTTCGAGCGTGAATCTTCAAGGTCTCTCCCTCTTCAATGTCATAATTTGTCGCACGAAGAGAGGATGCGAGTCTCACGTCAATACTGCCTGGAAGCACTGGATAGGGGGTGTTAAGATCCATAAAATGTTCGCCGTTAATCTCAGCAAACAGTGGTGCTCCACTGACTTTTTCTGCACGCTCAAGATCAGCATGTTTACTTGTTTCAATGACCAGTGTTCCCGGCTCAACCACACGGGCTTCACCTTCTCTTAAGTCTACAGTCATTTCGGTTCCGTTAAGTTGCAAATCGTAAGAACCAGAAAGAACATAAAGACGTGACCCTGGGTTTTGGCTTTCAGTGTACGGATTGATATCGCCAACGGGGGAGACGAAAAACACGTCTGCTGCATCAGGGGTAGCTTTAGCCACAGAGATTGATGAAAGCACGTGACTGACCACGCGACTTTCCTTGGTTTCAGCTGGTGAAAGCTCAAGACGAAGTGGAATCATTCCAACTAAGAGATCTCGTGTTCCCGCAAGCACAGCGAGGGAAAAGTGATTTTGAAGATTTTGACGAGTATGAGTGCGCTCTGATCGCGTGCACTGCACCGAAAACTTGTCTTGGTCGGTTGGTGGCTGCAGCGGGACAAAGTTAACGGCGTGAGCTGTCAGCGTAACCTCTGAACTTGGATAGATGTTAACGACCTCGCTGCTACAATCAGCAAGGACCATGTAACTTCCAGGAGGAAGTAGAACCTTTTCGTTAAATTTAGCGGTGGTCTCAGAGACAAATTGCAGTGGTTGCTCGCCGGCAATTTTATAAATCTCGTAGCTACCTTGACCAACAAAGTTGACCTGGAGTCCGCCTCTTGACGACGAACCTCGCTGGCATGACATTAAAGCTGCCGACAAAACTGTCGGCACGAGTAATTTAAATACCAGCGATTTTGAGACATGTGTCATCGGATGTCCGCCTTGTTTTGCTCATCGTACTCAAGAGGTCAGCCATCAGCTAGCTCGATTTTGCGTCAATATAAGGATGGTTAAAAGACTGGGTCGTCCAACCGCCATTTTTGAAATTAGATTAGTAATTACAGATATTTAAACACTAAGGATGGCTTGCTAAATAGGACTTTAGAACACAAATTGAGCAGCGCCGCCGAGGTTGATCACCGTAAAACCAATGGCCTGCAGTCGAATAAATGGTCCAACTTTTAGTTTATTGGTCATGAGGCTCCAGTCGGCCCCGCTACTGACGGCTAAGCTCAAGGAGCCTTTTTTGACGTCACTTGATTCGGGAGCGCCATCTTGGGCTTTGGCGTAAGGGAGGAGATAACCGAGTTCCGCGCCCGCTTTGACACTCAGATTGGCACCAGCGCGCAAAGGAAGCAAATAGTCAGCTCCCGCGAAGATGCCGTGAAGGGTTACATCATAGTCACGATTTCCTGTGTTCCAAACACCCGTTAATGGCGCGTAGCGAAGCGTTGCGGCCAGCGGATGATCGTCAGTATTTGCGGTTTTCCAGCGAAAAAACATATCCGTTGCACCAATGCCAATCCATGTTCCTTTTGATGGCTTTACTACAGACCAGCCTAAGGCTGTGCCTACGGATAGCCTGTTTTCAACTGTCTTGCTCGCACCACTTCTAGCCTTTGGTTTTGCTGCAACTTTCTCCGTTGGCGGTGCTTCTTGAGCTTGTTCCGACTCTTCCTGGTCGTCTGCCGTTTGCTTTGCTGGTTTTGATGCTCCTGCAGGCTTAGCGGTTGCGGGTGCGACCTGCTTTGGAGTCTCAGCTTTTGGTGTCGAAGGGGTTGTTACCTTGTTGGTGGCTGGAGCGGGCTCTGGTTTTTTTGAAAGCTCATCCAAGCCGGCGGCAAACAGCTGTCCCGACGCTAGCAGGCTGATGAAAAAAGTTGCAATCACTGATGTTTGCATAGTCACACGTCCTTGTGATTGTTCAAGACAATTAGAGAATGAGTTTAAGCTGAGCCATGTAGCGACGGTCGGCGGCAGATTCGCTCTCGCCAGCCACTGTTCCGAGCTGCTCGGTGTAAGTTACAAACCGTAAAATCAACAGCCACAGGTCAAGTTGCAGTCCACCGCTCACGCTACCCTGATGAAGACCAGCCTGAACCTTTAGAGCCTTTGACAGACCCCACTCGGCACCAAAATTAACCTTTTTTGAGAAGTGAATCGGTTGATTTACAGCATGCACGTCCATGCTCGTTAAAACGTAGTAGGAGCCTGTCTTAATTGGCTTAAAGCTAATTCCCGTATTAAGGGAAGGCTCTCGTGGCTTTGGTGCTCCAAATTTAAGTTCTCCCATACTCGATGCCTTATACGGTGTCCCGCCGATGTCGGTCACACTCATTCCAAAGGTCGGCTCTCCCACTGTTACAGGAGTAAAGAGCATGCCAAGGTCCACGCCAAATCCCGTACCGCCAACGAAGTAGTCTTTTAGTTGATTGCCACTTGAAGATGTCTGACTTTTAGAGAATGCATTGATATCGGCTAAGCTAAACTCTCGTTCAACACCCTGTTTGTAAACGCCTTTAATAGTGGCACCGATGCTGAGGCGATCCTCCAAAAAATTCTTGGCAAAGGCAATTGGGACAATCGCATTTGCGCCAGCGTCCAGATCAGCAGAAATTGTGCTGCGGTGAATCACCATGCTGCCGCCAATATCAAGTCCAATACCAAGACCAAATCCCGGTAAAATAAAATGTGGGGTGGCACCAAGATTGACCCATTGCGGTTTCCCCGTCATGGTTTCAAAAACACTCAACGTCGCATCAACACTGCTGGAGTTCGAGGACGCAAGGTTGGTGAAGTCATTGATAGTCTTGAGTGTTGTGGCGGAAACACCGAGGCGGGGGTTAAATACTTCTAGGCTCCAACTATCGAGGCGCGCCAAGCCAGCAGGATTATAGAATAGTGCGTTGTAATCGTCAGCAACGGCAACATAGGCATTGCCCATGGCAAGAGGTCTTAACCCATAATGAGTCCACTTCAATTCACCAGCAGCACTGATATTTGGCATTGATGCTGTACCAAACGTAAGTGCCATTAAAATTTTTTTGAAATACATAGTTAAACCTGACCTCGCGTTGATGGTCTAAGAGGAAACGCATTTATGATCGCGTATCCTAATATGCTACCAAGGTCTTCCTGAGGTTGAAAGTCCCCCCCCTAGGGTGCTACCATCTTATTGAGATTAATGGATAAAATGGGGTGTTTGATCATGTCCAAGCACGACGTAGCAGCGGAACGAAAAGAGCAAATCGTAAGAGCAACGGTCGAGTGCATCACAAAGCATGGATACCATAATTTTTCGATGCAGGATGTGGCGCGCACAGCCGGTGTCAGCAAAGGCATCATTCATTATTATTTTTTGAATAAAGATGAACTGATGATGTGCGTTTTGGATAAAGTTGCCGGCGATATCGAACGTGTTTTGGGCGAAGAGATGAGCTCCATCTCTGATCCATGGCGTCGATTGGAGATCTTTATTGAGGTTTGTTTCGACATAGTTCGCAACACCAAAGAATACTACCAGGTCAACATGGACTTCTGGACTCAGATCAATCAGAAAGAAGAGATCAGGAAAGTCATCGCAGCGCATTACGCCAAATTCCGCGAAGCGGCGGCCAAGGTTATTCAAGATGGCGTCGACAAAAATGCATTTCGCAAAGTTGATGCAAGTGCTTATGCGTCCTTCGTTATTGCTGTTATCGACGGTCTAAGCTTACAGTGGCTGTTTGACGGTAAGGTTTTTGACTACTCGCAGATGTCCAAGAAAGCATCCTCTCTGATTCTGAACGGTTTAAAATCCTGAGGTCGTACTCATGACAAGTCAGGTTGAATTGATGCCAATCGATCAGGCCTTAGGCCTGGCCGCAAATCCCCGTCAGATTGATTCAGCCGATTATTTACGGGTTCTGGATTCCTTGGAAGCTCACGAGTGTTGGACCTTGTTCTTTGATTTAGTTCGCGCCAGCATCAAATCCGATCCAAAGGGATCCATTGATAATTTTGTTCGTCTCATCAAGGTGGACATCCTTTATTTGGAGGACGTCAAAGCGGCATCGCAGACGAGTCGAGAGCTGATCCAGTCAAAGAAAATGTCGTTTTCAGATTTCAGAATTCAGGTTCTGGACAAGGTTCTTGAGTCTGAAGACTACAAGACCGAGGGCGAACTTCTTACGGGAAGCTGGGAAGTTTTTTCCAAGCGAGAGGATCAGATTGCCGCAGTTGAAAGACTTTGTTTCATTTTTGAAAAGAAGGCTCACAACGAAAGTTTGCTTCACCAGTTCTACGAACGTTTGCGTAAGATGCAGCCTGATAACGCCAAGGCCCTTCGTTACTTCAGAAATCTATACTCGCAGTCGCAGGAGTGGTCTGCGGTTATTGATGTTTTAAAGAGACTTCTTTCCTCTGCTAAACATAAGCAAGAGGTATTTCGCTACGCACAAGAGCTTGCGGCGGTTTATCTGTATCAGCTGGGCGATTGCAGGGAAGCCATTCGCTACATCGAAGAATATTGTGCGGGAAGTACGCTTGACACATCGACCATTCACTTTGAAGCGTACTATCGCTTGGGAGATCTTGATGGTTGCCTTAAAGTTTTGAGATCTGCACTGCTCGTGGTTGAAGACCCCGAAACAAGGTCAATCGTCCATTTTCGTATTGGAACCATTTACGAGCAGCTTAATCAAACCCAGATAGCTTACGAAAACTATCAAAAGACTCTTGAGCTCAATGACAACTTTTTTGAAGCCATCGAAGGTCTTATCAGCTGTGCGATTAAACTCAAAAATTGGGTAACGGTGCGCGACTGGCTGATTGTTCTCAGTGAGAAGACACGTTCGCCTGATTTGGTTGGTCAACTGCGAGCAGGTATCCAGCGGCTTGACGAGGGAATGGCTCATGCAACTGCAGCCCGCTGAGGCACTTTGTTTGCCTCTTCAGATAGGTCGTATCGATCTTGTATCTATGCCATCGGATTATTTGCCCCGGAGAATAGATTGGGGCAAATGGCTTGATTGCGTGAACATGGGTGCGATGGTGATGGGCGACCGGCTGGGCGCGTCTCCGAGAATTAGCGTTTCTCCAGATCATCAAGATGCAAAAGATAATTTGGCTTTGGCCTATTTTCAGGGCCAAGGCACGCTTGAACAAATTGACCCAGTGACTATTTTTTCTGATGTTACAGATGGTACAAGGTTTATTTTCGTGGGTTCTTGGTCCACTGCGGTTCCAACCTGGTTCACGAGTGCGCAGTCGATCTTTGCCGCGCAGTATGCATCGCTAATCTCTGACTTTATAGCTCGTCAGTTTCTGCTCTGGGGTCGAACGGCAGACCGACTTGAGAAAGAGGGCTCATTTCTGGTGACGGACGATCTTGGCCGTCTTTCAGGCTTGTCGTCAATCGGTCGCAGTTGGCGTAATCGTGCTATGCGCAGTAGCGTCATGGGAGAGCCACGGTCGGCGTCCTGGCTTGCGGCAATAGTTGACGTCCCAATGGCGCGCTCAGCAAGTGCGGTTGACATGAGGCTTCATCGTCTGAATGTCATTGAACCGGAGGTGTGGTGCGGTTCGCCAAAGCTTGATGTGGAGATTTCGAGCGCGATGCGCGCTGATGAAGGCTGCCCTGAGATTTGGATCTCGGCCCCCAGTGTTGGAGTCGCGTTGTGGATTGCAGAACAGCAATATCCGTTAAATACCGTCTTATCCAAGCTTCATGTTCCGGGAGCAATACTTGGCTGGCATCCCGTCAGAGATTTGCTGGCGTTTCTTTCGCGTGCCAAAGACGGAAGTATGTTCTACATGGTGGATCGACAATGTCGGCTGCAAGTTTTGAAAAAAGATGGTGGGGTACTCTAAATGCAGGACACCATCTCAATTGAAATCGATTGGAACGGGTCTCTTTATGACCCGGCATCTTCAGAATTTGTTGCGCGGCTTGAGTCAAAATTGGAATCAGCAAATTCGAATACGATCATTTTACTCAGATCAAAAGATGCATGTCATGACTATCACCGGGATTGGCTTGATAGCATTACATCGAAGCTTTACTGGGAAGATTTAGTCGCCCACTTTCAAAGAGTGCATTTGCTTTTCTTGGGAATTTGTCTGTCAAAGGCCAAATGGTATTTTATTTCGAGTCACGACTGCCTTGGTTCGTGGTGGGACTTGGCTCTCGCATGTCAGGGGCGAGTTTGGGCAAATCCCTATGCAAAAGTCGGCTTTCCGGAAGTCTATATTGATATGCTTCCACCGCTCGCAAATGGTGCGCTCCGTCGTTTTGATGCCTATAAGTCTTTGGACGATGTGCGAAAAAATGCGATCTTACACTCCAAGGATGCATTCACATTAGGATTGATATCTCTGGTTTTACAAGGGCAAAACTGGGCTGACGCCAAAGGGATAGAATCACTTTATGCGTGGATCAAAAAAAGCCAGACCATCAATAACCTCAGGTCAACAACACGACGGGAGTTGATAGAGGAGACGCCTGATTTGTTGGGTGTTGTCGAGGACCGTTCAACATTGTCTTTGCGACGAAAACAGATCGCACTCAGTCACTTGGAGACTGGACACAACGCTTTGAGAGAACGCAATATCGGAGCCAGAGCTCTTACAATGAGTCAGATTCGTGCGGGCTGCGCAGCAAGAGTCTTGTTTGAGGATTATCGCTCATGGCTTTCAAGACGTATATCACGTTACGAAATTGGTTCAAAAGACAGATGGTGGACGGCATCTGTGGGCTCAGGTACTTTGGCGGTAGACTTAAGTCGCGGTATCCCCCCGCAGTCAGTCATTTACACGTTACTTGCGCGAAAGATTCGACTATTATTGATGGCTCCATCCGAAGAACAGCTTCGAGAATATCTGGAAACCATTCTTAGTCGATCACAAAAAGTCGGTCTTTCCAGAAAAGACCTTCTTACTTCGTGGCGCGGACGTCTCGACTGGTTTGTGGGTCATGCGAATTCAGTCTCCTCTCTATGGTTGGCTTGCTCGGTTAATGATTTCCTGGAGTTTGGAGTGGGATCAACGCGCTTGATGACACGTTACCGGCTTTCGGGCAATTTTGGACAAGCAAATCTCGGATGGTGTGAGGCGATTGAGCATTTAGAACCAGCTCAGGAAGCATCAGAAAACACTGTTACTTATGCAAACGAATTGGCAGATATTCTGACAAATGGTGTCCTCAGGCAGCAGGGATGGAAACATCCCATTCCTTTGTCAGTGGCGTTACGCTTTGCGTTGTTAGCTGAAATGGTTGTCTTGTCGGAGACTGGAGCATGGCCTGATGTCGTTGAGCAGTGTAAGTTGCTGGCAAATGCTGGATGGGGTTTTGCGGGCGATGTACCGCAGTGGGATAGTTTACTTCGCCATTTTGGCAAATCACCCAGTGTCGAGGCGGCCCTTAAAGACCTAGGTTTGCACGACTCTCAGTCTTTAAAGGTATCCTCAATTGCCGAGCTTCGGCAGCGTGCTCCAAAGACGGGGCAGGTCAGTAGATTTGAAATTAGCGCGGCCCGGCTCTCAAGACACTTTGAGGCTTTTGCTGTTCAGGTCGGCGAGAGGATATTGAGCCTCGGCATTGTCGAGGGCACATCTATGGCCGATCTGTATGTGACATTAGCTTGGGGCTATCCCGGAAAGTCCCTGGTTCCCTCGGAGTTGGTCGGAGCCATGGGGGATGGACGAATTGCTCACTGGCTCGGGCGCGACATCCGGCGCTAAAGTCGCCCCGTGTCGAATGCACCACGACTGCAACTTGGGGGCCTGTGTACACATGGTGACATGTGCACAACGGCAGGAAATATATGAAAAATAATATAATAAAATCAATTACTTAAAATAAAATCTAAAGTTTTCTAAATTGGCCTGGTTTTTGCAGTTGACTAGATATGGTCAAGCCGATAGTCGGTGAAAACCGTTTCGAAGGAAGCTTTGAGAGTCCATGGTAGCCCAGAAGCAACATACCGTAGCCCGCCGCATAGAAGTCAGTGGCATTGCCCTGCACTCCGGTAAAGTTGTAAGGCTTGAGATTCTACCTGCCGCAATCAACACGGGCATCGTCTTTAAAAGAGTAGACCTTCCTGGGATGCCCTCAGTTCTCGCTCACGTCAGCAACATCAGATCTACGGACCTCAACACAACCATTGCTCATGGCGAGGCGAAAGTTTCGACTATTGAACACTTGATGGCCGCATTTGCAGGTCTTGGAATTGATAATGCCCTTGTAAAGATCGACGGACCAGAAGTGCCCGTTATGGATGGAAGCGCTGCTCCGTTTGTTGACCGTATTCTTGCCGCCGGTATCTCTTCCCAAGACGCTCTTCGTCGCTACTTCGTAGTTCGTGAAGCATTTGAATTTCAGATGGGAGACAAGTGGATCCGCGTAGAGCCCGCTGATGTGACCCGTTTTGAGATGGAAATCGATTTTCAATCGAAGGTCATTGGCCGTCAATCCTTTGGATTTGATATGGATCGTGAGTCGTTCCTTGAAGTTTCTGGTAGCAGAACCTTCTGTCACGTCAACGATGTAAATGCCATGCGTAAAGCCGGTCTGGCATTGGGCGGATCCTTGGATAATGCTGTTGTCGTTTCCGATGACGAAGTTTTGAATCCTGAAGGGCTACGTCATGATGATGAATTCGTGCGTCACAAGCTTTTGGACTGCGTTGGAGATTTAAGTCTCCTTGGTGCTCCGATTGTTGGACGAGTTGTGGCTTACAAATCTGGGCATGGCCTACATGCTTCATTCATGAAGGCTGTTTGGGCGCATCGCCATGAATTGCTTGCAGTGGTTGAAGATTTGGGCGTTCGTCGTGGAACTGGCAAACGTGCTGCGGCAGTTGCCGGTGCTATTGCGTAAGCCCTAACCCCTGACTTTGATATCTTGTAACGCTGATCGTTTTGTCGATCAGCGTTTTTGCTGCGTCATACCAACAGAGGTCATTCATTATTTTGAGCAGTCTTGGTAGCTTGCTCATCACATGGCTGAAATTGACGTTTTGACCAAGCTCCAGGCTATCTACAAAAGATAAACCCCAGTCTTTCCTTGTAAGTTTAAATGCGACGTCCATGCCCAAAGAGAACGCCTCGAAATCCGAGGGTTCATTTGTAAGGTGCTTGTTGAGCTGCTGGAATGTGCGTTCAGCAAAATCTGGTCTGGTGCCGGAACTATCAAGGATAGCCATCGCAGCAAGGCACTCAATCTCAATGTTTGTGCCCAGAATCTTGCGGCACTCGTCGATCACACGCATGGCCTCACTCGGGATATTGAGTACAAGATAGCCCTTAATCATCTGAACTCGAGGAAGTGGATCACACGCGTCCATTTTACAGGCGACCTTTAGTGCATCGATAGCTTCGTGAGGCTTTCCGGATTCAAGAAGTGCCTGGCCCAGGAGTGTATAAATAGGCACAAATGGCTCTGGAGTTTTCTCGCATTCTGCAATACAGACGGAAAGTTTTTCATCGTTAAATGCTGTCCAAGCAGATAAAAATCTAAAACCGGCAAGTTCTGAGAGATCGGCGACTTTTTGCAATGCTGTGAATGCCCGCGCTCCCTCGCCGTTTAAAATAGCAGCCTCAGCTAGCGGTGTGTATAGGTCCGTCAGAGAACAGCCCAGGGAGTTAATCATCTCATCAGTTCGAAGAATGTGTTCAAGCATTGAAACGTTTGATTCGACTAATAAGTTAACCGCGTCTGTCCATAGTCGGCAGCGAAAAGTATCATTTGTGCGTAATGAGCGCACAAGGCTCCAGATGTGAAATATTTCAGGGTTAGCAATCGTTGGCTGCTTATTGAGCGAGGAAAACCACTTGCTAAGCTCTGGCATGCGCTCGAGAGCCTCATGAGTTCTTTTTGATGCTGGTGATTCCATGGCAAGTCCTTGGCAGTCATTACGCAGCATACATCATAGCATGTTTTGAAAATTTTTCCTGACGTGTGCCACAAGGAAACTTCAGTGGCTGACATTAAACCTTCGGCTGTAATGGTTCCTCGCGTGAGGTGTCATATGCTCGGAGCTATCTCTTTGGGATCTTTGTGGGGATCTTGTCTGGGGCATTTTTTTCAAGTGCAGCCGAATCATTTTACTATTCTGCAAGTGTTGATAATCACACTGATGGCTTTGCTCGTTTTTGTTTTGACAAAACTTCATAAGACATCAGGTTACGTCAGCAGCCTTCTATTGGCGGGGCTTGCCCTAGTGTCTTTTGCTTGGGCTGCCATTCACAATCCAGAGCCTATAAAACGTAATGGAGACGATTTGCAGGTGTTCTGGTCAATGGGTTGTGCAGACTCTGAACAAGACATTCTGGTTGGAGATCACAGGCAAGTATACTTGGCCCGAGGTGCCGCCATGGTGGGAGATCTTGTTGAACTCTCCAGCAATAAATTTAGAGCAAAGTTTTTCAAAGTTAATACGACAGGTCGTAGAGCGCAGGTAAGCATATTATGTGAAATGTTTGCGGCGTTCCGGGCAACTATTTCTGAGTCTTTGAATGCATTTCCAGCGGATATCAGGGGTTGGCTGAGTGGCTTTGCGCTCGGTAGAAGTCTCGATGTTGATAAGAGTCTGGTAGAAGCATTTCGCAATGTTGGCCTGTTGCACGTCCTCGTTCTAAGCGGTGGCCATCTCTCGGTGGTTGCGGGAATGTTACTTTTGGTGTTGCGTGGTCCGTTTTTGGTTTTTTATTTCTTACGCTGTCTGACTATTACTCGGTGGATTTATGTATGGAACCTGACGGCTTTCGTAGCTGTTTTAATTCTTTTTAGCTTTTGCGCTGTCGTTGGTTTTGCGCAATCAGTCCAACGCGCTTTTTTGAACTTTTTTGTTTTGCATGTTGTCGGAATGATTGGTTTGGCTCAGGATACAAAAGCCAAGATAAAGCTGACATTTTGTCTACAGGCGCTGATTTTTCCGGTCAACTTGCTGTCGCTCAGTCTTTTTCTTTCTTGGTCCGGCTCCCTTTTGCTGCACGCATTTTATGAATCAACCTACTTAAAGTCAGCCGCAGGAACTTTCGAGCAAGTCGTAAAGATCCAATTAATCTTTACAGCGATATCGTTACTTTTTTTTGGACAGGTTGGAATAATGAGTCCGTTGGCAAATCTATTCGCGTTACCCATTCTGGCGGTGCTGCTTCCATTGGATCTTATTGCGATCTTCTTTCATCCTCCATGGATTTACGAATGGTTCATAAAACTGAATCGCATGGTGATGGATGGAGTGCGTTTCCTCGACTATTATCAGTCAACAATGTGGGTGGGACAAGTTAGGATCCCCCAAAGCATGACGATCAATGCAGCTGGGGGACGACTGACGATTGTCAGCCTTCTGACGGCGTTTTTCATGCTTTCAGGGCTTCGGCAGCAAGAGACAGAGTCGAATTGAAAGTGTTTCCACGAATCAAATTGACTTAGACCTTGCCTCCAGCGGCTTGTGGCGTCACGAGGTGAGTTTGTCGCTTCCGTTCCTCGAGCTTGATCATTGCGATGTAGGCGCTTAGTCCGCTGACTACTGCAAAGAATAGTGCTACCAATAAGAACATGGACGACCAGATCGCGCCGATGATGAAAAAGACAAACGCCGCTACGCCTGTCAAGATGGCATTAATTTGAACCTTGTCGCGGTGTATGAGGCCAAGCTCTCCTTTGATAATTCCGCCGCGGACGCCCTCAAGAACAACGTGTTTTTCAACGGGGCGATAAAAGTGTCTTAGAAAGCTTGTGGGTCTGTAGGCGTAGGTCGCATGCCAAAAAGGAACGTGAACCAACTGAACGCCTGCGATATCGACTTCATGACGGCAGTCCAATAAATAGTCGCAGTGAAGGTTTGCTAAGTTATAGTGATACCATTCAACATGGGTTTTTGTGCGACGCAGTGCTTCCTGCTCATCAACCTGACAGCCTAATATTGGCAGGCCGTTGGAGTATTTGAATTCGAAGTATTCGCGGTTGTCGAAAAACGATTTCTCTCCCTCGGCCGCAGGTGTGATGCGTCCTCGCGAGCAGGTTGAGTCCACTGGAAATCCATCCCACGTGACATTGACCGGCTCTTTTGGTTCATGAAGGCGCGCCAAACCCCAGTTTTCGCAGATGTTGCCGCGCGCATTGATGGCCCAACGGTAGGTTCGTCGGAAGTTTCCTGATTCCGTTACATAATCAGAGCCTAATTTTGCATCAGTAGCTCGCTTAGTCCGCTGAGCAAGGCCCTTCCAGGCCGTGTGGGCCTCAAGGGATACGATCCAAAGGGGGATATTTTCGCCTTTTATATCGAGAACGATGAATTCCTTGTCGGCCACGCCTGGCTTGTGATGCAGCCGCCTGAGCCACTCTTGAACGTGCTCTTTGACGCGTACCTTGTCGAAAGTATTGGGAATAATGTAGTGGTCGGTGAAGAGGTCTTTGCGTCCTGACTCGGCGTCAAACTTGAAAGAGGCAGAGCAGAAGGTGCAGCTCAGGACATAGTCGCGAAAATTATACTGCGATGGGGATCCACACGCTGGACAGGTTAACTCATGCATGGCAGATTCCTCCTTTCGAATATTTTATCACAACTTCCGCCCATAGCGGGCTTGACAGGCTAGAGGTTGATCTTAAGTTGGGATAAAAGGCCGAGATAACCTGTCAGGCGGGGAGTCTGGGTTTTAAACTAAAACACAAAATATCCTTTAGATTTTAGGGAGTTAATTATGGGAAAGATTATCGGAATCGACTTGGGAACGACCAACTCCGTAGTGGCAGTTATGGAAAGCGGTCAGCCAAAGGTTATCGCCAATGCCGAAGGCCATCGAACGACCCCTTCCGTGGTCGCTTATACAAAAGATGGAGAGGTTTTGGTTGGTGCTGCGGCGCGCCGTCAGGCAGTCACAAATCCACTTAAGACCGTTTATTCGGCGAAGCGTTTCATTGGATGTACTTACAATGAACGTAAAACTGAAGGCGACAAGATGCCTTATAAGGTTACTGGCGGTAAGAATAACCTCGCCGTATTTCAACTAGACGGTAAGGACATCACCCCAGCAGAAATCTCTGCAAAAGTTTTAGGAAAGCTGAAGCAAGCTGCAGAAGATTATTTGGGTGAGACTGTAACTGAGGCGGTGATCACAGTACCTGCTTACTTCAATGATAGCCAACGTCAAGCTACCAAAGATGCAGGCCGTATTGCCGGTCTAGATGTAAAGCGTATCGTTAACGAGCCAACAGCAGCTGCTCTTGCATACGGCTTGGACAAGAAAACCAATGAGAAGATTGCCGTTTACGACTTCGGTGGTGGTACGTTTGACGTATCAATTCTAGAAGTTGGTGACGGAGTTGTAGAAGTTCTTGCTACAAATGGTGATACCCACCTTGGTGGTGACAACGTGGACGAAGTTCTGATCGATTGGTTGACAGCAACCTTCAAGTCAGAAAGCGGTATCGATATCAGCAAAGATCCGATGGCTATGCAGCGTCTGAAAGAGGCGGCTGAGAAGGCGAAGATCGAGCTTTCATCTGCGCAGCAGACAGATATCAATCTTCCGTTCTTGACGGCTGATCAAACCGGTCCAAAGCATTTAAACGTAAGTTTGACTCGTTCCAAGTTTGAACAAATGATCACAAATATTGTTGAGAAAACATTGACACCTTGCCGTCAGGCAATGAAAGATGCTGGCTTGACCAACAATGACATCAACGAAGTTCTTCTTGTCGGTGGTTCGACTCGTATTCCTTTGGTTCAGCAGAAGGTTAAAGAGTTCTTCAATAAAGAGCCAAACAAGTCTGTGAACCCAGATGAAGTTGTTGCGGTCGGAGCAGCTGTTCAAGCGGGCGTTCTCGCAGGTGACGTGAAAGACGTCCTTCTTCTTGACGTGACGCCTCTGTCTTTGGGTATTGAAACATTGGGTGGCGTTTCCACACGTTTGATCGAGCGCAATACGACAATCCCAGCGCGTAAGAGCCAGGTCTTCTCAACAGCTGCTGATAATCAGACATCTGTAGAAGTTCATGTTCTCCAGGGCGAGCGTGAGATGGCGCGTGATAACAAGTCACTTGGTCGCTTTAGCCTCGTGGATCTTCCTCCAGCTCCTCGTGGAGTTCCGCAAATCGAGGTGACGTTTGATATCGACTCTAACGGTATCTTGAACGTCTCCGCAAAAGATGTGGGAACCGGCAAAGAGCAGAGGATTACAATCCAGGCTGGTACTCGTATGAGTGAAGACGAAATTAAGCGCATGGTAAAAGATGCTGAAGTCCACGCGGAAGACGATAAGAAACGTCGCCAGACTGTAGAAGCAAAAAACCAGCTTGATAGCCTCGTGTTCCAGGCTGAAAAGATGATCAAAGACAATGCTGACAAAGTTCCAGCAGATCTTAAGACCGATATTGAGTCTGCAGTGTCTGAAGCTAAGACTAAGCTTGACTCTGACGACTACGATACACTGGTCAAAGCTCGCGAAAACCTGGAAAGCCGCGTTCATAAACTTGCAGAAAACATCTACAAGACAGCCGGAGCTACGGCTGGTGACGCAGGCCAAGGCGGTCAAACCGCGGGCCAGCAAGCTGGCGGCAAAGACAATGTCGTTGACGCTGAGTATGAGGACGGCGGTAGCCGCTAAGTTCTGATAGACCAGAAAGGTCTCTTGGTTTTGACGAACGATGTATACCAAAGTTGGCTGACTGATCGGGGTCTTGAATCCCCCGGCAGTCAGCCCTTTGAATTACTAGGCTCAAAGTGGGAGCAGTCTTCAGAGTGCTTGATCCTTGCCAGTGCGCAGACGGAAGACTCGGCGTCAACTCTAGAAGCCGTCAAAAAGCTAGCAGAAGCGTTATCACAGCCAAATAAGCCAGTGTCTTGGTTTGTACTTAAGTCAGACCAGTCAGAGCTAGACTTGAAGTTGTTTAAATCTATGCTCCCAGGCCTCAGTCGCGTCATAAGTCTTTCGGAGAACTGCACTGACGTGCATGGTCAGCAGTTTCTACGTGATGTAAAAATTATTGCTGGACAAAAAATCGGAGTATTCGTGGGTCCTACGATGAACTTGATGAGTTCAGACCCAGAGATTAAACGACGTTTTTGGAATGAAGTTCGTGTTTGGCTTCATGACTGAAAATTAGCAAAACAAATCATTTCCTTCCGATACACCATTGCGATTTATCCGGAACTTTTGAAACATTTCTAACCGCATGGTACAGGCTCTCTGTGTAAACTGAACGCTGCATGCTTGCGGTTAGTGCGTTGAGTGCGGTGGAAACGTTGACCTGATCTCCGGTTACGACAACAACTTTGCCCTCGGCTTTTACTTGAAAGTTGAAGTTCTGATTGCTGGATCTAGGGCTTTCAATGAATCTGCTGTGGTTACTAAATACTCCCAGTACATCGACATTGATATTATGGAAATTGGCGACGGCAACCCACGACGCCTTGATGTCATAGTTTACATTTGTTGTATCTCCACGCTCGACTAGTCCACCAAGTGCGGCGTTGCTAATATCTGACGAGTTTGTGAGGTACTCTGCCTGACAGTGCCACTCATCTACTAGATCAGTGTTCCTTTCAGAATTCAGAATTTGCTCAATCTCAGGCTGTATCTCAGCAAAAATGGGCCCTATAAAGTTACGCTTATTTTCTTCGGAATTTGGTTCTAAATTTAGCGTTGAGCGTAGTGTTTTTGCACGATCTTGGGCTGCGAGCTTCGACTCCGAAGACTTTAGTTGGCTGAGCTTTGTTAATAATTCGCCTCCCTGATTTCTAGTCAGTTGTCTTAGAGAGCTGCGGACCGATCCAACGGGATTTGCCAATATCCACACGAAGGGAGTTTTTTTTCCAGCGAACAGATCAATGGCCGTTTGCTTGATCGAGTAAGTTCGTTCAAATATGTCGCCAGCGTCCCACATCTGCCTTAACTCAATAAACGAATACCATCCGTAGGTTTTTGAGATGACTCCCTTGACCGGTAGTCCGATTGTAAGCGTCGACCCATGGAGCGCGATTTTTCTTCCCTGAGTGATTGTAATTGGGCATAGCTCTACATCTTTAATTGCGAATGGGCCTGGGTCTTGACCGTCTACATCCAAATGGTATTGAGCTAAAAACTCAGCCACATTTTCAATCTGCTTCCTGATTGGTTCAACCTGGTTATTCCAGAAATTTTCGGCTTCAACCGGATTTGAGTCGCTGCTAAAGCACGTTCCACCTGACTTTGGTGCGATACTATATACTGACATCGGAAGAGACTTTTGAATGCCCCGTCGCCTAAGCTTTTCAGACACTTGATTTGAGATGTCATCGTAATCGGTGGTTTGAGAGAGCAGTTGACGCGCGTATTCATCGAGAAAACAAAGATTTTTACTCGTTAAGTTTGTGATGTTCTGACATTTTTTCAATGCCATTTCAGAGGCTTTTGCTTGGGAGTACTGAGCCCGATTCAGTTTTGCTTCGTTTACTTGGCGTGGTTTGCAGGAATTTAATGCAGAGATAGTTGCCACTACTCCAAAAATCGAAATTAGGTGGGCTTTTAGATGTTGGCTCATTTTGCTTATCCCCAATCAACTAGATTTTTTTAAGCCGTGACCAGTCCGCCTATTGTTGACTCCGGGCATCATGGAGCGGATGTCCTCTCTTAAAACTTTTGGCGGCATATTTCCGCCAGCTTGTAAGGCGAGCTCAAGTGTTGTGATTGCCTGGGCAAAGTAGCCGAGGCGCTTCATTGATTCTGCCAGTTTAGCCAATACTTTTTGACGATCTTTGGGGCTAGCAAGTGCTCGGTGTAAAACCATATAGGCGTCCAGAGGTCTGGCGGCACTGAGCACTGTTTCCGCATAGGCGAGAATATTGGCTTCACTGCCGTCCATGTCTACAACTTGCTTCATGAGTTCGCACGCTTCGTCGACGCGTCCGTCTTCAACGAGTAATTTTGATTTCCCTTTAAGTAAGACTAAATTCTTAGGATCCCTGGCAAGACCTTCATCGATGACCTTTAAGGCCCCTTCCATGTCATCATTACTGGCGTGAATCTCTGACAAGACGACTCTCGCATCAAAACGAGCCGGATTTTTATTGATCTCATCAAGTATTTCAAAAATGGCGCCTTTTTGATTTTTATCCTGCTCGTAGACCGAAATCATGAGTCGAAGAGCTTTTGTCAGAGAGGGGTACTGCCGTCTGGCGCGACGATAATAGTAGAGAGCTTTTTCGCTATTCCCGAGTTTCTGAAATGCTCTTCCAGATCCTAATATCGCCTCTTTGTCTTTTGGGTTTTCTAGTAGTGCTGCCTTGAAGTGTTTAATCGCCTCTTCATACTGACCATCGCTCATTAGCAAATTTGCGACAAGGTTTTGACGTTCAACCTGTCTTGGATTTAATTCCAGCTCGTGACGCATGGCATCAATCGCCGATCTCGGGTCATTTCGATGCAAATGAATATCTGCCAGAGCAGCAAAGTTTTTATTGTAGGCCGGATGTTCTTTAGATGATTCTTCGAGGATTTTGACAGCTTCAACAGGCTCGCCAAGTGTGCTGAGCATAAGTGCTTTACTGAATTTTGCCCTTGGGCTTTTTGGATCAAGACGTGTGGCCGCTTCATAAAGCTTCAGTGCGTCAAGGTGGTTGCCTTGCAAGGCAAGTTTGTCACCTTCGCGAAGAAGTTTGAGAAGAGGTGTGGGCGAATAGTATTTTAATAGAACTCCGGAAACCTTTTTTTCGATATCTGAGATTTGAAACGGCTTCAGAACATAGTCGTCTGCTCCAAGGTCAGCAGCTTTAACGATGTCCTCCTTCGTTGCTTCACCGGATACAATGATGACTGGAATATCCGCTCCGATATCTTTCGTTCGTACCCTCTTTAGAATCGTAAATCCGTCTACTTTTCTCATGAAAATGTCGGATATAATAAGATCAACTGGCGATTTGCTAAGGGTTTTCAGGGCTTCACCGCCGTCAATGCACTCGATGATTGTCTCAAAGCCCATTCCGGAAAGAATTCTTCGCAAAGCTTTCCGCATTGGATCATGATCGTCGATGATCATGACGCGCATAGTCTTAGCGTTGTAGGGAAGATCTGGTTTGGTCACGATTTGTCTTCTTCTTTCCGACCGTTACTAATGGAGAGGTATCGGCTAAAAATCGTGACATTTAACGAAGGAGCACTTTGTACGGCAATCTGCTCAGTGAGCTATATTCCCGGAAGCTTTGCCTGTTTGGCAGTTCTTTGCGCAAAACTCAAGTAGGCCTGAGCAAGTCCTGCGGTGTTATCTAGATTGCGTGAGGTCTCCCAGGATCGAATAGCCTGCTCTTTGCGATCCATTTTCCAAAGACAGACGCCGAGCCAAAGGTGTGCCTCAGCTTCATCTGGGAACAGCCGCACGGCGTCTTGAAACTCATAGAGTGCTCGGTCCATTTGATTAGTTCGAAAGTATACTTGTCCGAGAGAAATCTTTACGTCAGGCATTCGCTCATAGAGAGACAGGGCGCGTTTGTACTCATTAATCGCATCATGAGGCAAATTATTTTGAGCATATAAATGACCGCATTCGGCGTGATGATTTGCAAGACGTCCGAGTACAAGTTCAGGCTGTTTCTTGTGGGTTGGCGTACTGGCGAGAATTTCACTAAAGACGGTTTTCGCATCGTCGTAACGCCCTAGATCACAAAAAGTCGCCGAAAGATTAAGACCAGCTTCAACAAAGTTTGGATTTATTTTGAGAGCCTTCGTGAATTGCACGATGGCATCAGCAAACTTAGATTGCTTGTGATAGGTCACGCCCAACAGGTTGTGAAGATTAGCCAGTGATCCGAATTCGTCGATGGTCGACAGGAGTATCTTCTCAGCGGCTTCAAAGCGGCTCACCGAGTGGTAAATGCGTACTTTGTTCTGTATCTCTGTTAAGTCATATCGCATGTGACATCCCTGTCAATCGAGTGAAAACAGTCGTGTTATGCCACCGTGCTTGATTCGAATCTTCGGGTGATCATAACCTTGATCTGTCCTGGGAATGCAACGTCGGTTTCCAGCTTTCGTGCAATCGCCGCGGTCAATATTTGAAGTTCCTCTTCCTTGACTCGTCTGTTATTGACCTCGATGTGGATTTCGCGGCCACCGTTCATGATGGCTGATTTTGTAATACCTTGGAATCCGCGGACCACATCGTCTATATCACGAAGTCGGTCTTGGTACCCCTCTTCGAGATTCACCCGTGCCCCAGGGCGAGCTCCAGATAGTGTGTCTGCAGTTTTCAATACATAGGAAAGCGGAGTTTCCAGAACGAGGTCGTTGTGATGGCTCATAACTGTGTCGCATATCAGCCTGTTTTCTCCAAAGCGGTCAGCGTAATCTCCGCTGATGACGGCGTGACTGCCCTCAATGCGGTAGTCTAAAACTTTACCTATATCGTGGAGCAGGCCGCAGCGTTTAGCCAATGTCGGATCAACGCCAACTTCTTCTGCGACTAGACCAGCTAGCACAGCCACCTCAAAAGAGTGCAAAAATTGATTTTGGCGATAAGACGTCCGCCAGTTGAGGTAGCCGATGAGCTTTTGTATTTCAAGGTGGATGCCGTCCAAGCGAAGTTCCATGGTTGCCTGGCGTCCCATCTTGAGAGCCTGTTGATCAAGCATGGCACGGTGTCTTTGGTAAAACTCAGCAATCTTAGGCCATGATGAGTGGGGGCTGAGCTTTACAATTTCAGTTAAAGCTAGGCGCGCTGATTCCCGCTCAACGCCCATGCCGCCAGCAAGCTTGATAATGGCGGGAGATTCCGGGTCACGGGCTGCATGAAATTCGGCTTCGATCCCAGCAAGTTCTTTGACGCGAGCAAGAAGGCCCTGGGAGTCTTCCGCAAGAGCGTCCCAAACGCGTTTATCTTCGACTTCAACGGCATTGGTCATTTTAGGCCATGGGAACTCAGGAGTGTAGCGAGCCATGGAGCGGCTTAGAAATCTCGCCGCAACTCGTTTTGCACCGGAGTTAAGCTCTTCTGTAAAAAGCTTCAGTAGTTTTTGCGTCTCAAGTTGACGCTGCTCCACCATCCCATCGGTCAGGCCTTTGAGAATTTGTTTACTATCTGAGCGACTTACTTTTTCAAGCTCTTCACGGAGATTTTCTTGAGCTTCGTCCAGGCTTTTCTTTTTGGTTTCGTAGGTTGTCCGGGCAAATGACACATGTTGTTCAATCTGTCCAACCTCGTGTTCTAACTTTTGGACGCGGCTGGTTACGGGCTGTATTTGACCTTCAAGGATATTTAAATTTTCTTCATTGAGTTTAAGGTCTTCTTGACGGTCAGCCAGCGTTTCATCGAGCTCTTCAAGTAACATCTGGTTTTTTGCCTGATTGGTGCTGCGCGCTTCATTTAAAATAAAATCAGCTTGCTTACGTGCTTCGGCTAAAACTTCAGCTTTCTGTGTTTGGTGACTTGCCGAAAGACGGCTTGGCAGCACACGAACTATAAAAACAAAAAACAAATAACCACCGATCACTGAACCCGTAAAAATCATTAAATATTCATACGCAGACATGGCGTTCTCCAAGCATCCTAAAGTGTGGGAAGAGCGTTCAAATGGTGAGAGCTCAACCCAAGTGTTTCTGGTGTCGACGACACCACCTTATAAAACTTTAAACCATAGTCAATACGAGGGGAAGTTGCAAATACTCGCATTTGCTAGCTTTGTTCCATTTAATCCACTCTCGGACAGATCAGCATATTAAATTGAGGAGTTAGCCTGAAATGCCTTACACTATTGAGAAAATTATTGGTCGTTTGGCTGCCCATGGCCCGCAACGACTTGCCCTGAAAGGATTTGAAGCCCCATGACAGACATAAAAAACTTTATCTCCGAAACATTGGAGCTGGCTGGGGCTGAGTTAATCAAGCGATTTGGCTCCCCCAACAATGTGCGCCAGAAAAAGGATACTAGTCTTGTGACCGACGCCGATCTGGCCTCAGAGAAGATCATCTTGGAGCGAATCGCCAAGTATTTTCCTGGTGATGCCATCATTAGCGAGGAATCAGGTCATCTGAAGGTCAGTCGCACGGCTGGGCAAAAGGTGTGGATTGTGGATCCCTTAGATGGAACAACCAACTTCGCCAACGGTTATCCATTTTTTAGTGTTTCCATTGGATACGGAGAGTTCCAACCTGATGGATTTTTAAAGGTATTGGCTGGTGGCGTTGGCGATTCGGTACGAGCCAAGAAATACTTGGCAACTCTCGGCGGTGGCGCTGAGTGCAATGGTCGACCTCTTCAGGTGCAAAAACCCAGGCCTATTGCTCAGTGTTTTTTGGTTACAGGGTTTTATTACACGGTTGGAAAAGATCTCGACCGGGAAGTTGAGCGGTTTCGCCGGGTCGCACAAAGTTGCCAATCAATTCGGAGAGATGGCTCGGCAGCATTGGATCTTGCCTTGGTGTCTGAAGGCATCTTTGACGCATTCTGGGAGCGGGGCCTTGCGGTCTGGGATGTGGCTGCTGGGAGTCTTTTGGTCTCCGAGGCGGGCGGTCAGGTCGCCAATTACCCGGCAGAAGCTTCCTCTTTAGTGCCTAGCAAACAGACAGTACCTTATAGTATAGAGGGTGATGGAATTATTGCAGGTAGCGGTGCTGTTGTGTCTGAGCTAGCAAAGCTCATTTAGGCGAAGGCAGCCATTTTGAATGTTTCTGGAGGAATGCACGTGATGAAGTTGTTGGCAAGCATGATGATTTTTACATCGTTAATTGACGGTGCGTTTGCGGCCAACCTCATTGAACGTGATGGACGTTACGAAGTGAATTGGACAACCGGTAAAGTCCGTTTTTACGGCGTTGGAAAGTTAGAGTCTGGCGAGACTAATTATCGTTCGGCCGAGCAGCGCGCGTGGGCTGACGGTCTTCGCACCGCCGAAAAAGATCTGCCAAAAGTCATGGCAGAGCGACTGGGAACAAGCGAGAGCGCGACGGTTGAAAAGCTATCCAAAATGTCTGCAGCGACGACTTCCGTGACAACAACTTATTTTGGTGATGAGCGCGTGAAGGTGCTTCTTGAAGCTCCGATGCATAAAGTAACGGAACAGTTGTCGGCTAATGCGGCAGGATCCGTGGCGACAGACGTCGCTCCTGAGTCGGTTGTGATTCAGCTCCCAAAGGGCACGATGCCCACGGCCTTCGTCAAAGTTGTAGATGAACAGGGTAGAGAGCTCGTCAGTGCAGGCGGTCTTGCCCGGGCTGTTCAAAATGGACGCCCCATGAACAGGTGGTTTAAGTCCAAGGTTGATGGGGATTCATCCGTTAATCCTAATAATTCAAGGGTTATATCTGCTGAGGCGACTCAGCGCGGCGTCATCAAAGTTCAGTCCAACGACTGGAAGCCGTCCTATGCTGCGGCGCTGGCTGCAGGCACAGCCGCATTTGTCGTTCAATAAGTTTAGTCAGCCCCCCTCTGAAAGCCTTGGGGGCCTTGACCTATCAGTTTCAAAAAACTAAAGAACTTCTTGCGCCTTAGGGGTCAAAGTGATACACCATCGGTTCACTTTCACCAGGGTGGCCCCCGTCATTTTGGTGGTTTTCATTAATGATTTGAGGTGGTTGAATGCCAAAGATCAAGACCAAACGCGCAGCCGCTAAGCGCTTCACAGTGCTCTCTAGCGGAAAGGTCAAGCGCAGTCACGCAAACAAGCGTCACATCCTCACGAAGAAGGATCGCGGTCGTAAGAACAAGCTCAAAAAGGGCGGTTACGTCGATGATTCCAATCTAGGATTAGTGATGCGCTGTCTTCCTAACGGATAAGGGTAGGTATCATGGCTCGTGTAAAACGTGGTTTTAAAGCAAGACGTAGAAGGAAGAAACTCCTTGGTTTAGCCAAGGGCTTCCGCGGTACGCGTAAGAGCAACATCAAGACGGCAGTCCATGTAGTCCGCCGCGCTCTCCGCTACTCGTATCGTGATCGTCGCGTACGTAAACGTGAGTTTAGAAAACTTTGGATCGTCCGTATCAACGCTGCAACCCGTGCTGAAGGACTCAAGTATAGTGAGTTCGTCAACGGTCTTAAGAAGCGTGGAATCACGGTTGATCGCAGTGTTCTTTCGAACCTCGCCATCACTGACAAAGCAGCGTTCTCCGCTCTTGTCGCTGAAGCGAAAGCAGGACTTGGCCGCAAGTAATTGCTGCCACCTGTGACGGTAACGACGCAAAACATGAAATCCCACTGGTAGAAAATACCAGTGGGATTTTTGTTTCAGTTTGACTCTCGAAGTTGCAAAACTCGCAGGCTTGGCTCTACGTCATGACGTTTGCAAAACTGGTCACGCGGTATACAGCTTTTTTTATTTGATCATCCGACGCATTTTGCTGAATTGCGGCTTCCATAACGACATAAGTTTCAGGATCATTGTCTTTTAGCCAACTTAGTGCGGTTTTAGCGCCAAGATACCAATGGGACCGAAATTTAAAATAATCCGGAAGCATGCTGTACTGCAGTTCTAGCCTTCGATATAAGCTTTCGGCTGTTAAGACTCCACCCGAACAGACTCTAGCAATCATCTTAAGATACCACTCGACCATGGCCTTGATTTCATAATCAGGTAACATTTTAGGTCCAGTCCTGTACAGTTTTTCTACCTTTTCCATTAATATCTGACCCTGGCGATCTTTCTCTTTTAGAATAATACCGCCGTGGATTCTAAGCATGGATTCATCTAATTGTTCAAGATCAGCTTCTGGATAGATAAACACGTCTCGTCGCAGTCCATTTATGAAGCGATTATCTCGATTTCGCTCACCAGTGGCCTTAACAGCGATAATGTCGTAGTCGCTAGCCGTGGAGAAATCATCACGAGCTCTGGATCCATATAAAATGGCTGTATGGCACTGGTGATTTTCTTCAAGATCTTTGAGAATGCTTATTAAGCTTTGATCCATAGTCGAGCCGCCAGTCTGTATCGTGGGGAAGTCGTTTGCTCCTGTTGAAACAAAAGATGTAACATTTTTTAAACATTCGGTAACGTCAATCTGTTTGAAATACTGATCCATCAGTTTCTTGTTTTTTGCGGGAGGATGTCGATGACTCTGGTTGATCTGAATAATTTTGCCAGCCAAATTGCGCGACTTGAAAAAGCTAATCGTGCGGTTTCAGGACAAACAAATTTACTCTCTCCACGTCATTCTCATCAGCATCCTGTGCATGTGCTCTATGGTGGTGCCCACCTTTTCTCGGAGAAAACCTTTGCGAAGGTCAATCTTCTAGCTAAGGAGGCGTTTCAATTTGCGGCCCCAAATTCTGAGTCGCTAAATCAGCTGATCGGCGCGAATTGGTCGCCAGAATTTTCACAAAATGTTTTCAATCGGCTAAGTCTAAAAATGGAGCGAGAGCCTCTGGAAGACTACCGAATTGATTTTGAAGATGGCTACGGCGCCCGCTCCGACGAGGAAGAGGATGCGCATGCCGTGTCCGCTGCAAAAACACTCGCCGATCTCGCTCAAAAAAATCATACACCGAAGTCTATAGGCTTTCGCATAAAGCCTTTGTCGGTGACCGGCATGAAGCGCTCACTAAAGACCCTTGCGCTATTTGTGCAGACTTTCCTGGATACAGGGGGAAAAAACTCTACCCTGAAACATCTTGTCGTGACGCTACCCAAAGTCACCAACGCGGAACAGGTTGCAACTCTTTGTGAAATTCTTGATGGCTTTGAAAGCACCTACCACCTGCATCCTGGATACTTTGCTGTAGAAATCCTCATTGAATCTCCAGAAGCGTTCCTCTCTGCAGATGGCACAATCCCCTTGCCGACTTTTCTTTTAGCTGCCCGTGGACGATGCCGCAGTATTCACTTTGGTGTTTATGATTTTACGTCTTCCATGGGGATTGGAAGTGCAGGTCAAGCCATTGACCATATGGCCGCTGACTTTGCGAGAATGTGGATGCAGGTTTTGTCCGGGCTGGCGCCTGGCCTCGGCGTGAGTGACGGCATTATTAACCGGCTACCTCTTTTACCAAAGCACTCGACCCCTGAAGCTATCGAGGCATTTCGTGAGACGTGGCGATACAACTATCAGCAAATGACTCGAAGCCTGATGAATGGCTTTTACCAAGCTTGGGATCTTCATCCTTCACAGCTTCATATTCGGCATGCAGCAAACTATGCATTTGTGCTTTCGGAATTTGAAAGTGCGGTTAGCCGCCTTAAGACGTTTGTGGAAAAATCCTCGCGTGCCAGTCACGTGGGGGGCATGTTTGACGACCGCGCCAGTGTCTTAGGTCTGATCAATTTCTTTGAGCGTGCTGTGTCGTCTGGAGTTATTCAGATTCAGGACTTATTAGATCGCGGCGTAGATTTAAGCGATGTGCGTCAGACGATTTAACAAAACTGACCTCCTGGTAACGTTAACGTTAAATTTAAATCCATCATAATTTTAATGAATTCCTCATCGGCATATTGCTAAATTGACTCTCAGATACTCCTGATAGTTCATTCGTTTTTGATGCCGGAGGTTTCGCTTGAGTGCCAATACTCTCTCTTTGCGCGAGAAACGAATAATTTTACGGTCAAGTGTTGGTGCAATTTTGCTTGTTCTACTGAGCGCAAAGATGGCTTTTGCAGTCACCTTAAAAGAAGCGTGCCTAGAGTCTTTAACTCACTCAAATATATTAAAATCTTCGAAGGAAATGGTTGTCAGCGCGCAGTCGCGGGTAAAATCTATCGGTGCTGAACGCTGGCCATCCATTAATTTAACCTCAGATATTGGAGTCACGACACCGCGGCCTGAGGCAGAGGAGAGAGTCAAGGATCAATGGCACAATTCCGCCGGTTTAGAATTGACGTGGAACATTTGGGATGGTGGAAGGCACACCTCTAACGAACTACTTGAAAAACTCGCGTTAACCAAATCCGAGCATCAAGCCGTCTTGAGTGCAAATGAGGTCATCCAGAAGACCGCAGAGGCCTATTTTGGGCTTCATAAGGCTTTAGTTGCGAAGCGTAATCACGAAGAAAAAATAAAACTCCTAAAAAGACAAAAGAGTAATATTGAGGAAAAAGTAAAAAATGGTCTCGCTGCAGAGACGGGCCTCATGGAAATCGAGGGCCGCATTCAACAAAGTGAAGCTATTGGCCTTGGTCTGACTAGAAAGCTCAAATCTGCGCAGGCAGACTTAGCTAATGTCATTGGGATTGATGTGGTTCAAGGTGTTCGGGTTTCCGATCTAAATGAATTAGCAGTGTCTGAATTAAAGACTCCCCCAAAAATGGTCTGGGATGATACGCCGACCGCTAAAATGATAGCTCTAGAGGATCAAAGCGATCAGTTAAAGCTTCGACAGTTGGAGTCAAAGCATGGGCCACAAATAGATTTTACAAGTAATTTTAGTGCGGGTGTTCGTGACGTCGGAGTTGTCGAGGAACATAAACCAGGCGATATTTTCCGCCAATCGTCCGTTGGTCTTTCTCTCAAATATAATTTATTTGACGGGGGTCAACGTCGCCACGAGAAATCAGCATTGGTGTTTGCTCAAAAAGCTCAAAATTTAGAACGAGATCAAAAAAAGCGGGAGCAACGCGCGATTTTTGATGCTCTGTATCAGGATCTGAGTTCATTTTCTGCGCAAAGTGTTGCGGATCGCAAGCTGCTTGAAATGGAAAAAAAACGATTTGAAATTGTAGAACGTGAATATCGTCGTGGGGCACAAAGTTACCTAGACTTGGTTGCGGCTTTGGACGCACTTTCGCTAGCACAGCAGGCTGTGGATGATGATTTAATTGAAGAACAGCTAGGCCTTATTCGTTTACACAGTATGGCGGGGAGTATTTATGGTGCGATTTTTGAATAAAAAGTCATTAATAGTTCTCGGTTTGCTCGTCTTTTTTGTGGGTTGTGATGACAAGGAAAAAGATTCTTCTACTCTCCGGCAAACAATAGTGGCGCAAAGCGATATAACGCAAGCCGTGACTGTGTCGGGTGTCTTAACGCCAAAGCGTCGTTTAGTGGTGTATCCAACCTTTGATGGATATATTCGGAGAATATTTGTTCAAATGGGGCAATGGGTGAAGTCAGGAGATCCTCTTGTTCAGGTTTCATCATCGCCAAATGCAAATGAAACCGCCTACCCACAGCGCGCGCAGTTTTCTGGTCGGGTGGTCGACGTTCTACGGCAAGAGGGAGAGTGGGTCGAGAAGGTAAAAGACAACCCAATTCTTGTCGTCGATGATCCGAGTATTTTTATTGTTGAGTGCGCGGTTCCTGAGATGGATATTGCAAAATATAAAGTCGGACTAGAGGCTAAAATTAGTCCGCTGGCTCTGCAAAATCGACATTTTGAGGGAAAGGTTATTTCCGTTGCCGAGGCTGCTAAGCTCAAGGATGCTAATCGCTGGAGTTCGTCTGCAGTCGAGTTTAATGTCAAAGTTCAGGTGGTTAATCCCGATGAAACACTCAAGTCCGGCATGACGGCGTCGGTACAGATAATTTTCGCTTCAGCAAAAGGTGTTCCTAGTCTTCCCCACGACTATGTGAGTATTAAAGACGGCAAAGCAGTTGTGCAAACCGTCAATGGTGAATCGAAAGACGTTCAGCTAGGGATTAGTGATGATAAGGCGATTGAAATAAAGTCCGGAGTCGCGATTGGCGAAAAAATTCGTCAAGTCGACTTCTATTCTGAAAAAATCTAGACATGATTCAAGCCAAAAATATCACATTTTCGTACTCGGCTGTAAGCGAGCCTATTTTGCGAGGCGTTAGTCTCCAAATCGAGCGCGGAGAAATGGTTGCCATTACTGGTCCAAGTGGCTCTGGCAAGAGCACGCTTTTCTACATCTTAGGTGGATTGCTCTCTCCGACGGATGGACGTCTGAGTATCGCTGGCCAAGACATCTACGGAATGAGTAACGAGCGACTGGCCTCTTTTCGAAATCATAATATTGGCTTCGTGTTTCAGCATTTTCATCTTTTGCCGAGAGCGCCAGTGCTGGAAAATATTTTGTTACCTTCTGTATATTCAAAGAAGCTGCATAAATCATTGACCACATCGGCCAAAGACCTGGCCTCGCGGCTAGGTCTTGGCGAGCGACTTGACCATCGGCCTGATCAGCTATCTGGCGGTCAGCAGCAGCGGGTGGCAGTGGCGCGTGCTTTACTATTTGATCCAGACATTCTCCTGTGCGATGAACCAACTGGAAATCTTGATACCAAAAATGCCCGGGAGGTCATCACACTTTTAGAGGAGCTTAACGGCCAAGGGAAGACTGTCGTCATTATTACTCACGATCAAAAAATTGCAGCTGCCTGTAGCCGGCAAATAGAAATACAAGATGGTCGGGTTGTTTCTGACTCTCGCAAAGATGCTGAAAGACTTCGTTTACATGATGTCTCAGAAAATTTGCCTAGATCAGCGGACGAAGAGTCTGGATTTTTCTCTTGGCGGCAGTCTGCCCGTCCTGGCTTTGATAACATTCGCCGTAATAAGTTTAAAAGTTTACTCACCATGGTTGGTGTTGCCATTGGAACAGCCGCGCTAGTCGCGGTTATGACTTTAGGAGAATTTGCCAAGACAAGGATATTGGAAGGTTACGAATCCTTAGGCGTTAACCGCATCGACGGCGGTGTTTATCGGAGGTTCGGTTCGAGCTCGGAGGCAGCTGCAAACTTATTTCGTGGGTTGACTTGGGAGGGTGATTTAAAGCCTCTGACGAGCGTATTTCCTCAGATCCGTTATTTAACACCAATTTCCAATTTTTATTTAGATAAAATTAGCTTTGGCGGACAATCTAAAAGTTTGGATAACAGCCGAGTCGTAGGGGTAAATGAACAATATCTGCCGATGTCTGGATTTGCTGTCGCTGATGGCAGGAGCCTTTCTGCCATTGATGTGAAAGAACAGCGCCGAAGCTGTGTTGTTGGCGCCCGTGTCGCGAAGATACTTCTGCCAAAACCGGATATGACTTTAGTTGGTCAGACCATAGGGATCATGAATTCGGACAAATCGGTGCTGTGTAATGTGGTTGGTGTCTTAGCGCCCATTCGAAGTAATCAAGAGTGGAACAACCCTGACACAACAATCTATGCGCCGGTTGATTTTGTACAAAGTATAAGTTGGAATTCTTATGTGCATGGTTTTGCGGTGGCCGCAAAAAAAGTTGAAGATGTCGAACCTCTCACAATCGCTCTCAAAAATTACTTTTTGCATAAATATGGTCAAGGGGTTGAAGTCTGGATTAATAATGACTCAAAACTATTAGCTCAGATGAACCGATTTCTTGGTCTTTTTTCGGTTTTGCTGATATCGGTAGCTGGGATTTCATTGCTGGTTGGCGGAGTTGGTATCTACAATATGATGGCTGTATCAGTTTCAGAACGCCTACGGGAAATAGGCTTGAGAAAGGCGATCGGGGCCGGCGATAAAGCAATCCGCTCAATGGTTTTATTTGAGTCAGGATTACTGTGTAGTCTCGCTGGAGTCGCTGGTGTTTTAATTGGAGTTGGAGGATGTGGACTTGTTATGTACTTGGTGAGCCAGGTCATGCCGAAGGTCCAATTTGAATGGCTGTTTAATCCGTTCAGTATTTTGATTTCGATGTCGCTTTGTGTTCTGACCGGCGTGTTAAGTGGACTTCTTCCTGCTCGTAAAGCAGAGAAGATGCAGATCATCCAGGCGATGCGCGTGGAGTGAGAAAATAGTTCTGAATAAAAAATTGGATTCGCTCTCAATGGTGGGGACGGAGAGACTTGAACTCTCACACCTTACGGCACTGGCTTCTAAGACCAGCGTGTCTACCAATTTCACCACGTCCCCAAAAGAATCCGAGGGACGCAGGTATCACATTTTAGGGCGCTAGCCGTCAACCGGTTTTTACGGCTACCCGAACTTCAATGGCGCCTAATCGTACGGTATCGTTTGGTTTTAAGGGGTGCATGCCCCGGATTTTCGAGCCATTGAGGAAGGTTCCATTGGTCGACCCCTGGTCTTCGATAAAGACCTCGCCGTGGTCGTTTAACTTGATCAAAACGTGCTTACGGCTGATTTCGACGTCACTTTCAAAGCGCCCGAAATTTGTGGCGCGGCCGAGGTATACTTGCCGCTGCGGTAATTCTATCGTTTCTCCAGAGCCATCAGAGTACTTAATGGACAGCTTCATGGAATAGCTCTGTTTCTTGCGGACCTCGTCTTCAATGAGGGTATCGACCAAGCTACTCTTTCCAGGCTCAGCATTTTGATTGGTTTTAAAAATGGTATTTATGTGACGAACCTTCGCATCCTCTTCGAGGGCAAACTTGAAGGTCGTCTTGCCAATGGAAATTTCATCACCATGATTGAGCTTGGCTTTAACCACGCGGTTTTTGTTTACGAATGTCCCATTCGTACTGTTCATGTCAAAGATGTGATAGACGCCGTTAATATTTTGAATCTGACAGTGTGTTGAAGAAACCTCATGATCAGCAACAAGGACGTCACCTTTTTCCCGGCCAAGAATGGTGGCGTCGCGACGTAGTTTAATCGCGTCGCCCCCCTGGCTGGAGACCGCGTAGAGGACGGCTCGAGTTTCGCCTTTTCGATGTGGAACGTCAGCAGACATAGTCATCAGTTTCGATAGTAAAGCACTGAATGTTAACCACAATTTATCGTATGGTTGGTATCGGCTGGTGCTCAAATAAGTTAAAACGATATGGTATTTACTTGCAGAAAACCTGTGATCTAACTCATATTGAAGACAGCTGAAATTGAGGAGTTTTGTCATGCCAACAGGAGAACATTCAGGAGCTGTAGATTTTAGGGGGCTGGTTTTGGGATTTTCCGGAGCTGCGCTTCACTACATGGGGGAGTCTCCCGCTCAAGGGGAAAAACCAGTTTTAAACTTATCCTTGGCCCATCAAAACATTGAGATCCTGGCCCTTCTTGCAGACAAGACAAAGGGCAACCTGTCAGACGAAGAAGAGCGACTTCTCCAGCAGCTTCTGCTTGATTTGCGCATGCGTTTTATTGAGAAAAGCCGAGGGACAAAATAATTTCCCTTTGATTATGGGCACCTAGGGGTGCCCCTGATGTTTTTTCTTCAATGCCCCGCGCCGTTACCGATAATCCATCGGTGGGGTAACGCCCCACGAGATGGGGCGGGTCATGGATTTAAGTAAATACAATTTTGAATGTCAGAAAGCATTCCATCAAGGTTTGCAGTTGGCAAAAAGCTACGGGCATCAGTCGCTCGAAGTTGAGCACGTTGCATTTGCGTTGATCCGCGAAAACCCTTCTTTAGTTAACAGTCAGGTCACAGAGCAATTTTTGTCTGCTTTGCAAACTCATCTTCGCCGACAATCCAAAGTATTTGGCACCGATCGCCTTGGTTTTGGCATTCGTCTCGATGGGGCACTCGATGAGGTAGAGGCCGCGTGTGAGGGCAGATTGGTCGATGAGGCCTCTTTGTGGTCAGCGTTGTGTAAACAGTCGACGACATTAAAAACCGCCCTTGAGCGCTACGCCAAGCCTGAGGCAAAAGCTCCTCACAAAGTCGCGTCAACAATCTCTGCAGATGCGGGGAAAAAATCAGAGCCTAAGCTCTCCAATGACGGGCGTGTTGCAGACAAAAAGCAAGACGATGCTAAAGCCAAAGCAGTCGATGATATTCTCACAAAATATACAATTGATCTTTCCGCCAAAGCTGAGCGCGGCGAGCTTGATCCTGTAATTGGCCGTGATATCGAGGTACGCCGCGTTCTCGAGATACTCGGACGTAAAAAGAAAAATAATCCTATCCTTGTAGGTGAGCCTGGAGTCGGTAAATCTGCCTTGGCGGAGGCATTGGCGTTGCGAATTGCGGCCTCCCAAGTGCCAGAGACGATGAAAGGCAAAAGAATTTTGTCGCTTGATCTTGGCTTGTTGCTGGCGGGTGCAAAATTTCGCGGTGAATTTGAAGACCGTATGAAAAACCTTCTCAAGGCTCTTGATAAGCATAAGGGTCAGATTATTTTATTCATCGATGAAATTCACATGATTGTTGGCGCGGGTAACGCGGAAGGTGGAGCTGATGCGGCCAATCTTCTAAAGCCTGCCCTGGCAAGGGGCGAGGTCCACTGTGTGGGTGCAACAACGCTCGATGAATATCGCAAGCATATTGAAAAAGATCCTGCACTTGAGCGCAGGTTTCAGCCAGTTTTAATTGAGCAGCCAAGTCGAGACGCGACCATCGCCATCCTGCGTGGGATCAAGTCCAAATATGAAGTTCATCACGGCGTTCAAGTTGACGACGATGCCGTCATTGCCGCAGTCGGTCTTTCCATCAGATATTTGACCTCAAGGACTCTTCCCGATAAAGCGATTGATCTACTTGATGAAGCCTGCAGCCGACTTAAACTTGAAATCGCTAGTATGCCAGTTGCGCTGGATGATCTTCGTGCGGCGATCGAGGCTCTAGAAATAGAGCGCAAGGCGATTAATCCAGGAGATCGCAGCAAGGCAGCTATTGCCACTATTGATGTCAAACTACAGAAAGCTCGAACAGAGTTTGATGCGATGAATGCGATATGGCGAAAGCATCACGATGTTCTTGATCGTCACACGGCCAGTGAGGCTAAGCGTCAGGAGCTTCTAAAGCTTTTTGAGCAGTCCAAAACCAATGGTGAATATGACTTTGCTGCCAAGATTCAATATTCCGAGATTCCTAAGATAGAGTCAGAGCTTAAAGCATCCCAGGCGGAGTTGGATGCGCTACAGAAGCAGCATCACTTCCTGAGGCAAATTGTTGGACGTCGCGAAGTGGCCGAGGTTGTCAGTGTGTGGACAGGTGTTCCCGCAAGTAAAATGCTTGAGTCGGATGCTGATCGTCTTATGTCCATGGAAACCCGCATGTCGCAGCGCGTCTTTGGTCAGTCGGAGGCTGTGCAAAGTGTTTGTCGTGCTGTGCGCCGATCAAGGGCAGGGGTCAGTGAGCCTGGCAGACCTCAGGGCGTGTTTTTATTTATGGGTCCAACAGGCGTTGGTAAAACTGAGACAGCCAAAGCTCTGGCCCAGGAGCTGTTTGATGATGAATCAAAAATTATTCGCGTTGATATGTCTGAGTATATGCAAGAGCACAACGTGTCGCGTCTCATCGGAGCGCCTCCTGGCTATGTAGGTCACGGAGAGGGTGGAGAGCTTACCGAGGCTGTCCGTCGAAAGCCTTACGCGGTTGTCTTGTTCGACGAAATTGAAAAAGCGCACCCGCGCGTACTCGATATCTTACTGCAAACATTTGATGATGGGCGCCTAACTGACGGTAATGGTCGATTGGTGGACTTCACTAATACGCTGATCATTTTGACCTCTAATATTCGAGTGGAAATCCCTGTCGCATTTGACCCAGAGGGGCGTGAGTATGCTGTTCGCCAAGCACTCGCTGACGTAATGCGGCCGGAGTTTGTGAATAGAATTGACGAGGTGGTAGAGTTCCGCTCTCTTGGAACAGGCCATTATGGAAAACTTGTGGATAAACAACTCTCTGGGCTCAACGGGCGCCTGGAAGAGCGATCGCTACGGATATTTGTTGGCCCTGAGCTCCGTCAGCGGCTCGTTGAGACTGCACGTGACGGGCGTTTTGGGGGACGAGCCCTCAAACGAGCATTTCAGTCCCTCGTTGTTGATGCCGTCAGTGAAAAAATCATTAATGATGCCCAAGAATTCACCGGCGCCTGGCAGATCAACTGCGACGAATTTGGGCGAATTTTCTGGACGCGCGGTAGCGGTGAAACCCTTCTCTTGCCTGCGGCTAAGGGCCTTTAAAGCGTAAGGTATTTCGCTTGACACTGCTTGGGCGAATCGCTACTTTCAGACCCCTACCGGTATCCGGCATAGGCTTTCCCTGGTGGGGCGTCGTCAAGTGGTAAGACTCTGGATTTTGATTCCAGCATTCGTAGGTTCGAATCCTACCGCCCCAGCCATCTCAAACTGACGTTCGTAAGCCGTCTCGGTGAAGCGTCTCTCGTTCGATCATTAACCTCTCGTTTTTGGGGGTCGCGTCATGGACACGGAAATGATCATTTTCTCCGGTAACTCTAACCGGCCTCTTGCTGAAAAAATTGCGTCTTATTTGGATTCGGCACTCGGTACTTCGGTTGTCGGTCAATTCGCAGATGGTGAAACACGTGTGGAACTTGGCTGTAATGTCCGCGGGCGTGATGTTTACATCATTCAGTCTTCTTGTATGCCGGCCAATCATCACATCATGGAAGCTGTCATCATGGCAGACGCGGCTAGACGTGCTTCAGCGAAGACAGTCAATCTAGTCATGCCCTATTTTGGTTATGCTCGACAGGAGCGTAAGAGCGCTCCGAGGACACCGATTACTGCAAAGTTGGTGGCTGACTTGATCACGACGGCAGGAGTTTCGCGTCTAATCACGATGGAACTACACACGAGCGCCATTCAGGGATTTTTCAACATTCCTGTAGATCACCTTTTTGCGAAGCCAGTCTTTACAAGTCACTTCCGAAAATCCGATAAAATGCTCATGGTGTCTCCTGATGCTGGAGGGGTGGAGCGCGCTCGAGCGCTTGCCAAGATGTACGACTGCGGTCTTGCCATTATCGACAAACGTCGTGATCGTCCGAACGAAAGTAATGTCATGAACCTGATCGGTGACGTGAAGGGCAAAGACTGTATCCTTGTGGACGACATTTGCGATACAGCCGGCTCATTGACCAAAGCAGCTGAGGCTTTGATGAATGAGGGAGCTGCCTCGGTGAGAGCTTGCGTCAGCCATGCAGTCCTCTCTGGGCCTGCAGTCGAGAGAATTTCCTCCTCGGTTTTGACGGAGTTTGTGTGTACGGACTCAATTCCCCTCAGCTCTGAAGCTAGAAAGTGCAGCAAAATCGTGCAGTTAAGCATTGCTGAACTCATCGGAAAGGCGCTGCGGCGTATTCATAACGCTGACTCCATCAGCTCTCTTTTCGTTTAAACCGCGTCCGGGTCCCTGAACATGATGGCTTTTAGGCTTGAAAGAGCCTATTTGACGGCATTTATGGCCAGATTTTCATTGCCAATTCTTGAGGGCGATTGTATAAGTTGGTCCCTTTTTAAGCTCAAGTTCGGTATCTCCGTGCTTGGCTGGGTATTTAATGCATGCTAAACCCATGCTCTCAGTATTTTTGATCACTGGAGACTAATCATGTCGGAATCAGTCAACGTAACAATCGAAGCAGCTCTGCGCACAGGCACAGGCAAGAGCTACACTCACAAGCTGCGCCGCGCTGGAAAAATCCCAGCTGTGCTTTTGGACAACGGCAAGGCAACCAACCTCGAGTTGGATCCAAAACTTCTTTCCAAAGCTTGGAAAAACGGCGGTCGTAAGTTTGACATGGTATTGGACGGCAAAACTGTCCCAGTGAAGATTCAAGAGCTTCAGGTTGATCCGGTTAAGCGATTGGCTCTGCACGTGGATCTGATGAAGGCGTAAGTTTTGAAGCTGCTGATCGGCCTTGGAAACCCCGGGCAACGTTACGAGATGTCGCGACACAACGCGGGTTTTTGGGTGATTGATGAGCTGGCCCAAGATGCCAAGATTGATTGGGATCAAGGTGCGGTAGAGAAGTTTCAAGGCGTCATGGCAAAGGGCCAGGTTCTCGGTGAGACTTGTGCACTGTTAAAGCCGATGACGTTTATGAATCTGAGTGGCCGGTCGGTGTTGAAGGTTGCTCAGTTTTTTAAGATCCCGTCTGATGATTGGATCGTCTTACATGATGACATTGATGTGCCATCGGGTAAGGTTCGGGCGCGAGCCGGAGGAGGCCATGGTGGCCACAACGGAATTCGCTCCATCATGGAAGAGTCTGGTAAGGACGACTTCCAGCGTGTGAAGCTTGGCGTGGGTCGCCCTCCAAAACTGGAAGATGGACGACCCATGATGGATGTGGCAGATTACGTGCTTCGTCCAATGCCGGCGAACGAAGTCGCAGACTACGTCAAAGCTGTGAAGGCTGATGTGGAGCTGCGCATGAAGGAAATGTTTAGACAGCGGAAATAATTTCGCTGCAAGACATAATCCCTCGAATGACGAGGGAGGCTCCTTTGCCAGATGCGTTAGTGTCATCTGGCTGCTTAAACCATAAGGGAGGATTTTAAGGTGTTAAGAGAATACGAAATGACAATTATTGCGCGTGCAGACCTTCCAGAGTCTGAAGGCGCGAAGCTTCTTGGCAAGTACGAGAAGTTGATGACAGCAGACGGCGGAGAAATTTTGCAAAAAAGTTCTTGGGGCGTGAAGAAACTTGCGTTCCCTATGAAGAAGGCCTTCCGCGGTAACTACGTAAACTATGATTTCGTTGGTACATCATCGAACTTGGCTGAGATGGAACGTCTGATGCGTATTGATGACGATGTTCTTCGTTATATGTCGGTATATGTCGGCCAAAACGTCAACGTTGCAAAACGTAAAGAGCAACTGGCGAAAGCTGCTTCTGCAGCCCGTGAAGCCGCCAACGAATTCCGCGAACGCGATTGATCGCCATTGGCTAAGAGCAGGAGAACGAAACCATGAAAGTTATTTTGAACCAAGACGTCACATCGCTTGGCCGCATTGGCGAAATCGTGAACGTTCGTAACGGTTATGCCCGTAACTACCTTCTTCCACGTGGCGTTGCTGCAGTGGCTAACGAAGCAAACGAGGCAGCTTTAAAACATCACCGCCGCATTCTCGACAAAAAGAAAGCCAAATTGCTCGCAGACGCAAAAGCGTTGGCATCTCAGATCGAGAAGGTGTCCGTCACCGTTTACAAGCAAACTGGTGAAGACGAGCGTATTTTCGGCTCCGTCACCATGGCGGAACTCGAGGATTTGTTGACTCAAGAAGGTCACAAGGTGTCTCGCCGTGACATTTCTTTGGTGGAAGAAATCAAGAAAGTTGGTGTCTACCAAGGACAAGTTAAGCTTCACCCTGAAGTATCGGCTAAATTCAAAGTTTGGGTTGTTGCCAAGCAGTGATCCCGGATGGGGTCAGGGCTTTGTCATAAGTCCTCGAACTGGAAAGCTAAAACAGCCCGCGGTTGCAAAAGGATTGCGCCGCGGGTTAGTTTTTAACTGGAATTAATTGGACTAATTTTACGGGGTCTCGGGCGATGCAGGGATTTGTCCCTCCACATTCTCAGGAATCTGAAAAGGCCGTATTGGGAGCGATTCTCAAGGAGCCTGTGCACCTGACTAGTGTGACTGCTGGCGGACTTCTCGCTGAACACTTTTTTGCGGACGCGCATCGTCGAATTTTTGAAGCGATGATGGAGTTGGATGCGGCTAACCATCCGACAGATATTGTGTCTGTTGCTGAGAAAATAAAGCGTGGAGCTAATGCTCAGGGACAAGAAATTGGTGCAGGCTACCTGATCGAACTCATGGAGTCGGCTCCTGTCGCTCAAAATGCCTTGTATTACGCGACTCAAATAAGGAAGCATGCATATCTACGTAGAATCGTGGCCATGGGGCAAAGCGTTACCGCTAGGGCAGCCACGGCTGACGGGGACGTCACGGAATTTCTTGGTGATTTTGAAAAAGAGATCTTGGCAATTTTTAATGAGCAGGATCGCCAAGGCGGTATCACAGCTGCTCCGATCGTATTGGATAGTACGATTGAGGAAATTGAACGTCGTATTCAGTCCAATGGCCAGCCTACGGGAGTCCCCTCAGGGTTTAGAGACCTGGATAACCTGACAGGTGGTTTCCAAAAAAGTGATTTGATTATTCTCGCTGCTCGACCTGCTATGGGAAAGACAGCGTTAGCTCTTAACTTTGCCGCTCATGCAGCCCAAAAAGGTATTCCGGCGGTTGTCTTTAGCCTGGAAATGCCCAAAAACCAGTTGATGATGCGTCTTCTGTCTTCCATTGGAAGGATAGATTCTAGCCGTATCCGGAAGGGTGATCTCACGGATGACGACCTGAATCGCCTCGGGGTCGCGGCAAATACATTGACGAATATGCCTCTTAGCATCGATGACACAGGAGGCATCTCCCTTGTTGAATTAAGATCTCGCCTAAGACGTCATAAAAAGGAATTTGGTCTTGGTCTGGTCATTATCGACTACTTACAGCTTATGGGTACGACCAGTAAGCGTAGCGACAGCCGCGAGCGTGAGGTTGCTGAGTTGTCCGGGGGGCTTAAGGCTTTAGCAAAGGAGCTTGATGTTCCGGTTATAGTCTTGTCTCAGCTTAACCGTAGTGCAGATACAAGAACAGATCATCGACCCAAAACTAGTGACTTACGTGAATCCGGAGCTATCGAGCAGGATGCTGACTTAATTTTATTTGTTTACCGGGATGAGTATTACAACCCAAATAGTGAAGACGCCGGTAAAGCCGAGATAATTGTGGCTAAAAATCGTCATGGATCTCTCGATGAGATTAAATTGGCGTGCCAACTTAATTTCGTATCCTTTTATAACTTACTTCAATAACAACCGACCCGAAGAGTTTTTTAGCCACGCGGCCAATCAACAAAAAAAAGAAGAGGCCCGCCATCAGTTTTTGGCGGGCCTCTTCTTTATTCAGAAGGTCAAACTGTATGGGCTATTAGGCCTTAACAGAGTGCATCTTCATCTTCTTACGAAGGGTGTTCCTGTTGATTCCCAAGATACGGCTAGCGTGAACTTGGTTTCCACCAGTACGACGAAGAATTTGGGCCAAAAGTGGCTTTTCAACTTTGCCGAGGATTAGGCTGTGGAGGTCTTCAGGGTACATGCCGCCGACCTGGTCAAGGAACTTAGAAATCTTGTGTTCGACGACTGCTTCCAGGGAGAAACTGTCTAGCTTGCCGGTAAATTCGCCATCAGTAGCGAAAGGCAGGCTTGAGGCGTGACGGGTTGCGTCAGCTTCGATGCGGGAGGTTGTTGGGACGACTTTGACAGGGTTCGAGCTACTTACGGTCTGCATTTCCACGCGAATTTCTCCACTAGAATTCAGTAGGTTAAAGGAAACTGCCATTTCTGACAGAGACAATAAAAACGTTGAGCACACAGTTTTCGTAGCCGACTAAAATTTGGTCTCCGAAAACGGGACTCATGAAATAGCAACAGTCGAACCAGCTGTCAATTGCGCTTATGCAAAAAAATTAACTCAATCGCTTTTATTTTGCTTGCTTTCACTGAAAGACGTTTACGAAATTGCCCTGGGTAATTCCTGCCCGCTCTAAATTCATTCGGGCTTCGGTATTCTAAGAATATAGGCAGCGGTTTTTTTCAACTTGGTCAGAAAAGGATTTTCAGACCTTGCCTCTGGCAGAAACGTGATTATAGTGCCTCCTTGATCGATAAAAACCTCGATTTCGGAGACAAGCTATGGGCCACGAAACTGATTCGGCAAATGAAAAAAATGCCAGCGCTAACCAACCACCAGTCGCGGGAGCTAACGGCCACGCGAATGATGAAGCCTCAACGAATCAAGAGGCAGTCGCTTCCCCCAACCAGGCGACCGATACTGAGAGCGGCAAAGATGTCGAGCAAATCAGCCAAGAACTGGCTGAGATGAAGGAGCGACTTCTTCGCAATGTTGCTGAAATGGACAACATGCGTAAGAGACTCGAAAGAGAGAAAGCAGACTTCATTAAGTTCAGTATGGAATCAGTGTTGAAAGATATGATTCCGGTACTCGATAGCTTCGACAAAGCGCTGTCTGCATCATCTCATTCTGAATCTGGCGACTCAAAAAGTTTCCACGATGGCATGAGCATGGTTCACAGGCAGTTTCTAACGGCGCTCTCTAAGCACGGGCTGGAGCCGGTTGAATCTGTCGGAAAACCATTTGATCCGAACTTCCATCAGGCGATCCAGCGCATTGAATCCAGTGATGTCACAGATGAGATTGTGGCGACTGAATTCATGAAGGGATACGCATTACACGGACGGCTTGTAAGGCCTGCCATGGTAAGCGTTAAGGTGCCTGGAGGAAGTAATTGACAAATGACCAAGAACGCTAAGTTCCTGTCATAGGTAAGTAAAGCTCCCCGTTTGGCCCTTTCGCCACGACCCTCCAAAATGCGGCTCTTCAGCAGCGACTAAGATTTCCTCCGTCTCGTCCGATCATTAGGGCGTTAAAGAAGGAAGTCTAAAACAACCGGCGTTCTAAGGAACGTCACAGGCACGAGGAGTCCAAAATGAGTGGAATTGGCGAACAAACGGCCCTTGATCTCGCCCACGAATTACCTCTACTTCCCCTTAAAGACATTGTTGTCTTTCCGCACATGATCGTGCCGGTCTTCATCAATGAAGATCTTTGCATTAATGCGGTTGAAAATGCTCTTGCTGGTAACCGCAAGATATTTTTATCGGCCTTTAAAGTTGCAGGCGAAGACGGTGAAGGTCTCGACTGTAAACTAGACGCGCCATTCGATGTTTATAATACGGGTACTGTCTGCTCAGTCATGCGTACGCGCAAACTGCCTGACGGCCGGATGAAAGTACTCGTTCAGGGTTTGCACAAAGCGAAGGTTCAGGAGCTGGTCAGCTCTGACGGATTTCCTTCCGTTCGTGTTGTCTCAGTTAACGACGCTGTCGTAGCAAGTTCTTCGCCCGAATTAGAAGCTCTTGTTCGTGCCGTGCGCGAGAGTCTTGAGAAGGTCGTTTCATTGGGTAAAGTCCTCTCTCCAGATATTCTGATGATTCTTGAAGATATTTCTGACCCGTCTCGTTTGTCAGATCTCGTAGCGTCAAACTTGGGCCTGAAAGTTACCGACGCTCAGAAAATTCTTTCTGTTCAAAATCCTCTTGATCGCTTACGTCGCGTTCACCAGTATCTATCGCGCGAAATCGAAGTGTATCAAATGCAAGTTCGCATCCAAAGTCAGGCCAAAGAAGAAATTGGTCGTATGCAGCGCGAGCACTATTTGCGCGAGCAAATCAAGGTCATCAAAAATGAGCTCGGTGATAACGACGGCAAAGACGATGTGGAAAGTCTCTGGAAAAAAGTTGAAGGAGTCGCTTTGACTGATGAGGCGCGAGAAGAAGTGTCGCGACAAATCAAGCGTCTTGAAAGAATGCATCAGGATACAAGTGAAGCATCGCTGACTCGTACGCATATAGAAACGCTGTTGTCACTTCCTTGGGGCAAAAAGTCTGCAGATGATATTGACATTACCAAGACCAAGGAGATTCTGAATGAAGACCACTATGGTCTTGATCAGGTTAAGGACAGAATCATGGAGTTTCTGGCTGTTAAGAAACTTAATCCAAGTGCAAAAAGTCCGATCATCTGTTTTGTGGGTCCTCCAGGCGTTGGAAAAACCAGCCTTGGAAAATCCATCGCACGCTCAATGGGCCGCCAGTTTTCTCGTATAGCTTTGGGCGGGGTCCGTGATGAGGCTGAAATTCGGGGTCACCGCAAGACTTACGTCGGCGCGTATCCAGGCCGCGTCGTGAATAGTTTGAAGCAAGCTCAGTCCATGAACCCAGTGATCATGCTTGATGAAATTGACAAGCTTGGTTCAGATCACCGTGGCGATCCTTCGAGTGCTCTTTTGGAAGTTTTAGATCCAGAGCAAAATAAAAACTTTATCGATCACTACCTTGGGGTCGCAGTTGACCTGTCTGATGTGACATTTATTGCGAACGCCAACACGCTTGATACGATCCCGGGCCCACTTCGTGACCGTCTTGAAATCATTGAAGTGTCTGGTTACAGCGAAGAAGAGAAGCTCATTATTGCGAATCAGTACTTGATTCCAAAAACCATCAAGGAAGCTGGCCTTGAGAGGGCGAAGATTTCCTTCAGTAAACCGTCCGTGTCCGCCATCATCAATGGCTATACTCGTGAGAGTGGTTTGCGTGGACTTGAAAAGCAGATTGCGAGCGTTTGTCGCAAGCTGGCTCGTGAGTTTGCTGAAAAAGGCTCCTTTGAATCAGCTGAAGGCGTAAATAGCGGTGTAAAGATGACACCTGCCATGATTCAAAAGCATCTTGGTGCAAACAAGTATGGTGATAGCTTCTACCACCATGACCCGATGCGCGGAGTATCCCTTGGCTTGGCCTACACTCAGTATGGTGGAGAGGTTCTTGCCATTGAAACGAATCTTTTGCCGGCTAGCGCTCCTCGATTGGTTCTAACAGGGCAGCTGGGTGATGTAATGAAGGAAAGTGCTCAAACAGCTCTGAGCTTCATTCGATCCCGTGCAGATGAACTCGGATTTGATCCTGAGATTTTGAACAAAAATGAGATTCACGTGCACATTCCAGCCGGCGCGGTTCCAAAGGACGGTCCAAGTGCGGGTATTACGTTGGCGTGTTCCATGCTGTCTGCCATCTTGGGGCGGGCTCCAAACGGCAAGATTGCCATGACAGGTGAAATCACACTTCACGGAATGGTTCTTCCGATTGGAGGCTTGCGGGAAAAAGTGCTGGCAGCTTTACGAGAGGGTGTTGAGCACATTCTTGTTCCCCACAAGAACAAGGCAAACTTCGATGCTCTCCCGGCTAACGTAAAAAAGAAGATCAAAGTTACATTTGTTAAGTACTACCAAGAGGTTTACGAGATCATGTTCGGACATGTGGCAACATCGAAGGATGTTATTCCATTGCGTTCTGGCCGTCGCCGCGACGCATCAGGGACCGATCTGGCGAGCTAAACGAGTTTGAATTCAGTTGATGAGCAGGGGCTGGGTCTAAGAAGACCTGGCCCTTTTGCTTTTAACGCCCGCGCCTTGTCCAGTTTTGCGGTTTGTAACGGGTTAGTTTAAAATTTAAAGAGACGCTCGAAATTAAATGCTCATTAAAATTATTTAATATTCATGCAGGAGGTCGGCAGTGGGAGACAGGACTAAGCGGGTTGTGAAGTTTATAGGCCTCGGTGTAGTTTGGGTTTATATCCTGTCGATTCGTATAGGTAATCAGACGATCTTCTTTCATGCAAATGATATTCTTGTTCAAAATCAGATAGTTGAAGCAATCGACCGCCAGTTAGCAGAGTCTTGGGACTCGCTTTCAACGAAGGCTAGCGACACCTTTGCTCGCCTGTCGGGACGTTCCAAGTCCCTGTAAACGTTTTAATGAGGTTTTCTGGCTAAAGTTTCTCGCCACTTGCAGGCTGTTATGCTATCCAAATGGGCATACAGAGGCCACGTCTGCAGGTGGCTTGTTTTTTTAGAGTCTTGGAGGATCGGCTGATGGCCGTCTTGAAAGTTGTTGAGTGGCCTGCAAAGGTTCTTGAAACACCAGCCAGCGAAGTTAAAGAATTTGATGATCGTCTTCGGACCTTTGTCAGCGATATGCATGAAACTATGCGTGCATCTAATGGCATCGGCTTGGCGGCTAACCAGGTTGGCGATCTTCGCCGCGTGATCACCATCGAAATCCCGCACATGGGGAAAGAAGGTGGGGATGATGAAGAACCAAAGTGGTGGCACAACAAACGATTTACGTTTGTAAATCCGGTGATTGTGAAGAAGTCGGGAACGATTAAATGGCAGGAAGGCTGTCTGAGCTTTCCAGAAGTTTACGATTTCGTAGAGAGGGCCAGTGACGTGTGGGTTAAGGCTCAAGATGAAAATGGAAAAGACTTTGAAGTGCATGCAGATGGACTATTTGCAGTCTGCTTACAGCATGAAATAGACCATATCGATGGCATTGTGTTCTTTAAACGGATGAGTCGATTGAAGGCTGACCGCGTCAAATCAAAGATGCTCAAGCGGGGTAACGTCAATGTCGAAGCATAAGGTGTTGGTTGCTCCCAGTATCCTTTCTGCTGACCCACTTCGTTACGGCGAAGAAACAAAGTCAGTAGAGATAGCTGGGGCTGACTGGCATCATATTGATGTTATGGACGGTCATTTCGTCCCCAATCTGACCTTTGGACTGCCACTCATCAAAGCATTAAAAAAAACCGCAAAACTACCTCTTGATGTTCACATCATGGTGAGTAATCCAGATGATGTTGCACTCTCCTATGTCGAGGCCGGAGCTGATATCTTGGTGTTTCATGCTGAAGCTGCTAAGCACGGTCACCGGTTGGCACAAGCAATCAGGGAAAAAGGTGCGCGTCCCGGGGTGGCTCTGAACCCCGCAACGCCGCTCGAGTTTGCTTTTTCTATGGCACCACATGTGGATGTCATTATGTTGATGTCCGTTAACCCAGGTTTCGGTGGCCAGTCGTTTATTGAAGATACTGTGGACCGCGTTGCTGCCTTGTCCAAATGGCTTGCCGCAAATAAGTTGCAGGATAAGGTTTTGATTGAAGTTGACGGCGGTATTAACGAGCAAACTGGGACTAAAATAGTCAAAGCTGGAGCAACTGTTTTGGTTGCGGGGACATACGTTTACGGTTCGAAAGATCGAGCACAGCCGATTTCTGCTCTAAAAAGTTTAAAATAATCCGCTAAACCAAAGATTTCCCTGAAAAGGATGTTTCAAGATGAAACCGTTCTCTCTCGGTCAAGACCGTCTGACCTGGTCAACTCTGGTGCAATTAGCTTCTAAGCCGTCTCCTTCGGTTCTTGTTTCTGACGAAGCATGGAGTCGCCTTGATCAATATCGCCTTGTTGTCGAAAAAGCGATTTCGTCGGGCAAAGTCATATACGGAATCAATACTGGTTTTGGTTTCTTATCAGATGTGCGCATAGAGACGGATAAGCTGCAGCAGCTTCAGCTTAATCTTATCCGTAGCCACGCTTGTGGGGTTGGGGAGCCGGTATCAGCTGAGATTGTGCGTGCACTTTTAATTTTGCGTGCTCATACCTTTTTACTCGGCCACAGCGCAGTGACCCGTAACGCGGTAGCAACCGTTCTCGAGTTTTTAAAGCATGATATTTTGCCAGTGATCCCATGTCAGGGAAGTGTTGGAGCGTCGGGAGACTTGGCGCCATTGGCGCACTTGGCACTGGGATTGATTGGTGAGGGAGATGTCCTTTACAAGGGAGAGGTAGTTTCTGCAAAGATTGCGCTTGAGCAATCTGGCGTTAAGCCTCTTGCGCCTCAAGCAAAAGAGGGACTTTCGCTGATCAACGGCACACAGTTCATGTCAGTGCTAGGATCTTTTGCAGTGTCAGATGCTAAAAATCTTGCTGCCACTGCGGATGTCGTCGCGGCATTGAGCCTTGAGGCAATTAAAGGAACCAAGGCGGCATTTGATGCAAGAATTCATTCCGTTCGTGACCAAGCCGGGCAGAAGAAAGTAGCAGCGCACATGCTAAGTCTCCTTGCTGGTAAAGATGAAATTATGGAAAGCCACGCTAATTGTGGTCGCGTGCAAGATCCCTATAGCTTTAGATGTATTCCTCAAGTGCACGGAGCAACGCGTGATGTCATAGACTTCGTTGCGGCTCGAATCGACGGCGATCTCAATTCCGTCACGGATAATCCGCTCGTATTTGAAGACGGTGCTGTTATCAGTGGCGGAAACTTTCATGGCCAGCCACTAGCCATGGCGCTCGACTTTCTTGCAATTGCAGTCGCTGAGCTTGGCAGTATATCTGAACGTCGTATTGAAAAACTCACGAACCCAGCGATGAGTGGGTTACCAGCTTTTGTCGTTCAGGAAAGCGGACTCAACAGCGGTTTTATGATTCCGCATGTCGTTGCGGCGGCCTTAGTGTCAGAAAACAAAGTTTTGTGTCATCCGGCCTCAGTAGATTCAATTCCTACATCGGCTGATAAGGAGGACCATGTCAGTATGGGTCCAATTTCTGGCCGAAAAGCACTTAAGATTTGTGCCCATGTGGCTGATATTCTTGCGATTGAGGCATTAACGGCAGCTCAGGGCATCGATTTACACAACCCACTAAAACCGTCGGAGCCATTACGAATGGTTCATGGTAAACTGAGGGAGTTGTCCCCCGTAATGCCGGTGGATCGCTCGCTGCAGAAGGACATTCAAAAAGTCTCTCATTGGATCAAGTCCGGTGGTATTGCTCAGGCAGCTTGCTAAAGAAAGGTATCGAGGCATGAATAAATTTTTTTCTTTAAAAAAAGTCGTCCTGATTTTCTGCTGTATGACCGTGTCTGCGTTTGCTGCGGAGAAAACCAACGTTGAACGTATAGGCGGTAATTTTACCGTGACAAAAATCAGCAAGCTTTCACGCGGTGGATTTAGTGTGGATTTCAAGGCTGCTGAAGGAACGCCGAAGATTTCCCGCCTTCATTTGGAGAGTGATCATATAAACGCCGGATTGCAGGAGGGTGATACGCTTCGCCTGTCTGCGGATGTTGTTTCCATTAAAGATAACACTGCTGAAATTGGACAAGTAGTAGTGTTCCTGCCAGGTCGATCCGGCCCAACGCCCGTGTGGATGATGTCTAAGCGCGCGTCAAAGATGGATCCCCCCGCTAAACTTATCGAAATGCATGCCCCGTCAACGGACTACGCGGTCTTTTGATCGGCGGTAGCTATGGACGAAAATAATATTGAGCAAACGCCGATTCTCCCGGTGGTAAGACAGCCCCGGGGGTTAAAGTATTTCCTGGGTACTTGGTCAGGTCGTATTCTACTTTTGAATACAATTATTTTTGCCTATATGGTCCTGCGAAATCCGTCATCACTGTTCATGCCAAGTCTTGACTACGTGAGAACATTCGGAAGCAAGTCGGTTGCTGATATTGCGGCCGGAGAATACTGGAGATTCATTACGCCGATGTTTGTTCACATTGGTATTTTGCATTTTTTCTTCAATGCGATGGGTCTTTACTATATCGGTTACCAGATCGAGCACATTCTGGGTGCACGTTGGTTTGTCGGTCTTTATTTAGCAGCAGGTATTCTCGGAAACTTGGCAAGTTGTGTATTTTCTATTTCTTTGAGCGCTGGAGCCTCTGGTGCCCTGTTTGGGCTTCTTGGTGCTGGTTACCGTCTAGAAGGGCTAGTCAGTGATTCATTTGATCAAGCTGGAGTTAAGGTTAGACCACGACGGGGAATCTACAGTGGCATGGTGATCACCAACATTTTGCTTGGACTGGTCATCCCTGTGATTGACAACGCAGCTCACATTGGCGGCTTGATTGCGGGCTGGCTGATTGTCGAGGCCATGCTGCGGACGAGGCCAAACCGCCTCAGAGGGCGTCGTCCAGCGATTGCAGCCATAATTTATGTGGCGTTAACGGGATTTGCCATATTCGCAGTCGCTAGAACCGTGGACCCGGTAGTGGTCGTCGCTCGATATTTTGAAGCTGCAGCCAAGGCGTCTGATGCGAGAGAGGCTTACTATAATTATAGCGAGATTTTGCGTGTTAAACCGCTGAATCCAAAAGCGAGGCTTTTACGAGGAAAGCTCCTTTTACAGAATCGTGAAATTGAGGATGGATTGAGCGACATCGAGAAAGCTATTTCGGCAGGTGTTAGCCAGGGTGATGTTGAGTCGGTTATTGACGAGCTGAAAATGACAGGGCATTTGCCTGAGGCTGAGTTGCTAAAGCGTAAATACGACGAGATGAGCGGTGGCGAGCTTTAAGCTGCAATGAACTGATCGTGGTCACTCAGTAGCCTCATTTTTTGAGGTCCCGTTGTGTGACTTATATCGCGGACTAATCGTCTAAACTGATCATTAAAGACCAGGTCTTCCCCTAGAGATTGTAAATGCTTCTTCCAAAACAATTCGACCATTTTAGACGCAAGGCGGTAGTCGGTTAGAGTACCCGTAAATTCAGACTTATCAAAAATTTTCTGTGTAAGAGATTTCACATGAGAGAATCCAAAAAGATTATTTAGAATTAATGACGCTACGATAACTTTTTCAAGTTCGGCTTGAATTTCCATCTCAAGTTTTGTCAGAGGGGTTCTCGACTCCGCGTGTCGAGCGAAATAGTGAAAGTGACTAATCTCTTCAATTAGTATTAAAAGGTTGCCCACGTCGTGATCTGTTTTCAAAGTGTCTTTATTAAGGGGTGTTTGATCCAAGTCCATATAAAGTTTCGAAGACAAATGAATCGATACGAGACATGTGTCTTCTGTTTCCTTGATAATCAATGCAGCCGGCAGGTTCAAAACAGATGGACATATTTCTCTGAGAGCATCTTCTGAAAAAGACGTGACGAAGTCTTTGGAGGATTGCTCTGGAGAGTATCCTAAATACGGACAAAGCTCGTGTTCAATCATTAAAATATTTGAAGCAAGATGATTTGTCTGTTCGATGGTGCACATCATACTTATTGCGCCTGCTTATAAGGAACCTTGATTGGCTGAATTCCTTGCTCTTCTAAAAGTAGTCGTAGTCTCTCTGATCCAGACCTGTTCCATCGATCGTATAAGACCAAAAGATCTTCATTTTTTTCCATGGCCGTGGAATCTGAGGCTTGAGCTACTATTTCTACAGCCTGATTAAAGTTTTCCGATAGTGATTGAAATGTTTCTTGTAAGCTGTCGTCTCGGGCTTGGCCTTTAGCAAGCGTGCCTGCTTGCCTGTAGGCAGATGCGCCCATCGAAATAAAATAGTTGATATCGATGGCCTTATTGTTGAAGTAGTCTTGAAAGAATCCAGAGACGTATAAACTTGTATCTCCTAACTGACGATAAAGAGCAGGTTGTTTTTCGACAGGGGCTTCGACAGCACGTTTTAGTAAAAAAACGAGTGGCGTTGAAAAATTGGCTTCAGCCTGATTGCCATCAATCGAAGCAGTGGTGGAAGTGACAAAACTTGTCAGCAAATTGACAAGATAGAATTCAACGTGATCTCCGAGTTTGACGTTAAGCTGACGCGAGGCAGTTGTGATTTTGTCGTGGAAAAACTCCCGCGGACTTACGACAAGTTCTATGGAGGCGTTTGTCATGGCTTCCCCCTTTGCCCAGTTGGCGAGCAAAAGTAAATGCAGTCATCATCACTAAGGCTGCATTATTATTATACACTTGGTTGGCCAGCCAGCCTATGTCATGCATTCAAGGAGGTCGGCAAAAAACCATGTTTTTTTAGGCCTTTGTATAAATAACTGATATTATTGTGATATTTGTGTATCAAAATTTGCCGGCTATTGAAGAGAATTGGATGCCTTCATCTGCAACTAAGCCTATGATAGGAACAAGTATTCCCGCTTTTAAGACCCCTGAGGGCTATGGAAAAGACGTCTTCTAAAACAACTGAAGGAAACGACGCAGGGCTGCATCAGCAGTCAGCAGCGTCAGGGTCAGACCGACTTGGCCTCGAAGATATAGTCCATTTGGCGAATAAAATTGGCTTGGAATATGTCGCGGCACGCAAGGAGGCAGAGCGTCTTGAGCTGCTTAAAAACACAGTCCGCGCGAAGATTGCCATCAGACTAGATGACGGTACCCATACGGAAGCTAAACTAAGACGCCTCATGGAAACTGATGCTGAATACGAAGATTTTTTGAATAGATTGGTAGCCGCGCGCGCAGAAGCAGAAAAGTTGCGTGTACGTTATGAAAGTTACAAAAATCTATTCGATGCCCGTCGTAGTCTGCTCAGCTACCAAAAGGCGGAAATGAAGCTTCTATAGGTTAGTTAGCCAAGTCTTCGGGGTTGATCTTTGGTCTTAGGGATGCGCTGCGTTTTTTTGCGTCCTGAATCATTTCCACAAACTCAGGATCATTCGACCCATTTTTTCGGAAGTGATTGAAAATTTTCAGAGCTCTTGCTGGGTTGGTTGATTCGACACTACGGGCAAGCCAGTAGTAGCCTTCATATAATTTCGGTTTTACGCGTACTGCACGTTCCAGATACTCAGCAGCTTCTTTGGTCTTGCCCATCTCCAATAACGCCTGTCCTGTTCCTAGAAGTGCTCCAGCCATAAGTGGCTGTGCTTTTAAAGCCAGTTTCCACGTTTCGAGTGCGGCTTCCGTCTTACCTTGAGAATATAAAACCTCGGCGGTTACGCTTTGATAATAGGCTTGAGATGCCACCCCTGCAAGCTTGGACCCCTTGCGCAAAATAGCGAGAGCCTCATTTCCGCGCTTTAACTTGAGTAATGTTCGCGCCATGATAATGGGCGCCTGCTCGTCACGGGGATATTTCTTTTGCAATCTCTGACAGAGGTTTAGAGATTCACTGTAGAAGCGAATTTTGTAATAGCTCCATGCTAGGCTTTTAAGTGACCGTGGCTCGTCTTCTTGCAGTTTGAGAGCTTTTTTGTACCTATAAATGGCCTCAGCATATTTATCTGTTGCTCGGTAAGATTCACCAAGAAAAAAATTGGCGTCAAAATTATTTTCAAATTCGGGCATGGACTTTTCTAGGTTGTTGATCGCACCCTGATAGTCACCTGCTTTTGCCAGGACGATACCAAGATTGCGCGTTGCCGTAACATTTTTAGGGTCTCGATGAAGGGCTTTCTTGTAAGACTCGACTGCCTCCCGTAGAAGGCCGTCTTTTGCAAACTGGTTACCTTGTTGAACAAAATTCTCTTGAGCAGTATCCGTCTTTTGAGCCGACACTTGCTGAATGGTTTGACAACTAATCGCAACAATTGCGGACGCAAATAAACTGACCCAAAGTCGTTTGGACTGCATGCGACAAATCTCCTTAATATGTCCTAATTATAACAAAAAAAGCCTGAGTCAGTTACTCAGGCTACTTTTTGCTTAATACTTTTGGCCGCTTCAATCGGTGGTGTAGAACTCTTCAAAGAGAGACCAGCAGCGACTATCATTAGAGTAAAACGATAGATTAATTTTGGCCTTGGTCCATTCCTTGTAATTGGCCATTTTATATGAGTAATAACGGAGGGATAGGTTGCCGTTGCGTCCTGTAGTCATAGAGTCTGGCGTCGGCATAAAGTCATCTAAAAAATAGCACTCATTACCGGCATTCTTCATGTAGGGAACGTGCACGGCCGTCGCTGTCAGGTCCGAGGCAAAGAATGCTGCTCGACACGATGAGATCGCAGCAAGAAGCGCAAGCCCAAGCAGTCTTTTAGCTAATTTATCGCTCATAACGATCCCTGTTTTATGCTAAAAATATCTTCATGAGATCTTGTCGGAGTATTCCAAAAAACCTTTAGATCCAAAGCTACACGAGGGTTTGAAACAAAGGAGTCTTGATGTTGAGGAAAATTAAAATTTTGAGCTCTTTGCTAGTCATTTCCTGTACTACCCCAGAGACCAAGCAGATCGAATCAAATTGGGGTGAGCTCGGCAAGGCGGGAAAGATTACCTGTAATCAGTGGCCGGTCAGGGAAACGGAGCTGGACGTTTCCCAGATGTTGGCATCGTCTACTGTCGGTGGTGGATTTATTGCAACCATGAGAATGCGAAACGGCAGTCAAATTCCTGTATTTGCAGATGGAAAATCGTCTTCAGATTTGGATGGCGAAGAGTTTGTCACGCTGCCGATTGGCCGTTTTGCGCACGTAGTCGGTCTCGCTGAATGGGCTGGAGAACCCATAGCCTTTATCATTCAGAATCGAAATGATCGTGCGTGGCTAGAGATTCGTGCTGTGAGAAATAATCGTTTGGTCTCCAGGATGCCAACCCCGATTGAGGGCGACGTTTACTCTGGAAGGATTTCGCTGACTGCAAAAGGTTGGTGGCTTCAGTTAAACCACGGTGAAGCAGAGGCTTCATTTGTTAAGGTCACTCCCGAGGCTGATTCAGAGTGGCGTTTTTCTTTAGCTCCTTTAAAGACGTCAACTCGATTTGCTTCCATTGTCTCAAATGGTTCGGATTTGGCCGGGCATGTGGTCGAGTTTGTGCGAGGTAAAAATGACAATGTCAGCCAATTTAAAGTCACCAAGCTAGATAATAGCGGAAAACCTAAAAATCTGGGTACCGTCAACGTGCCAACTAAAGGCGGTCTGGAAAGCTGGTCAGCCGCGGCGATCGGTAGCCGGTTGATGTTGGCCGTGGTTCGCGGAGACTCCATGATTGGTCAGGCTTCGCTGATTGTGGCAGCCATTGCTGGTACAGGGGGGGAGCTAAAACTGGAGTGGAGTAAGGAGTTTCCCTTTGATGACGTGCACTTAGCAGAGCCAGCGTGGGTCGGTGATGGTTCCAAAGCCATGATCGGCATCATGAAATGGATGGACGGGGAGGGCGCTCTCAGTCGTTTCCGGGTTGACGCCTATAAGGTGGACGCGTTAGGGGATGTTGGAGTGTTTGAAAAAGGCACGGTACTGGTGGCTGGTTATCTGAATGAACGTTCGGATGGTGTTGGGGCCTTCAGATATCGTGAAAATGAACTTTGGAAGTACAAAATTTGCAAGCTGACACTTTAAATCAGAACGGCGGTATCCTGAAGACTCTCGAAGTCTTCGCTGCTGATATCAAGCTGTCGCACAGTATTTTTGCTTTGCCGTTTGTTGGCGTCGCGTTAACCATGACAGGATTATCCGGACTAACCGCCACGAGATGTTTGCAGATTGTGACGTGTATGATTTTGGCGCGAAGCTTTGCAATGGGTGCCAATCGTTATCTTGATCGACACATTGATAAGGAAAATGAGCGAACTAAATCTCGCGCACTACCTGCGGGGCGCGTCAATGAATCTGCTTACCTGCTTGTTACTTTGTGTTGTGCGGTAGCTTTTGTACTCATGGCCTTTACTCTGTCAAATCTGGCAGGATTTTTGTCACCGCTATTACTGTTGGTGTTGGGCTTTTATAGTTTGATGAAGAAGATTTCATGGGGCACACACTGGTATCTTGGTTTTTGCTTGGGTTTGGCGCCCATTGCCACGCAGTTGGCTCTGTACGACGAGGTTACTCGGCCCATCATTTTACTGGGTATGGCAGTGACATTTTGGACTGCCGGTTTCGACATTTTATACAGTCTCCAGGACCGAGAGTTTGATCGTAGTAACGGTCTTCACAGTGCTCCGGCTATGCTTGGCCACAAGAAAGCAATTTGGCTAAGCAGACTATCTTTTGTCGCTATGATTTTATGCTTAAATTTTGCTGGCCGTGATTTTGGCGCAGGATTTTTGTGGGGTCTTGGCGTTGTCTTTGTTGCCTTGATACTTGGTTTTGAGCATTGGCTAATCAGGGATGCAATGACGCAGGGAACGTCTAAAAAAATTAATGTCGCTTTTTTTAATCTGAATGCGCTGGTGAGTGTCGTGTTTTTATTTTTTGCGCTGCTAGATTTTTACGGGAAGTCCTAACATGCGCCCCGTTCAAAAAATAATGATTGGCGTAACTGGGGCTTCGGGCTCCATTTATGCAGAGCGTCTGATTCAGCTTTTGTTAGGATCTGTGGATCGAATTTATTTGGTTGTTACTGAGACGGGAGAAAAAGTCGCAGCCCATGAGCTATCGTCCGATTCAATCCTGAGACGAAGTTTCTCTGGAGCTCTCTCTAAAAAAGAGCTCACCATTATTCGAATATTCAAAATCAATGATCTATTTGCTCCCTGTGCAAGCGGTACCGCAGCTCCTGATGCGATGGTAGTGACTCCCTGTAGCATGGGAACATTAGCGCGAATATCAACCGGTGTTTCGAGCAACTTACTGGAGCGAAGTGCAGATGTGGTGCTCAAGCAAAAACGCCGATTGATTGTTTGTCCAAGGGAGATGCCATTCAATTTAATTCATTTACGAAACATGACTGCGTTGGCGGAGGCAGGAGCGGAGATTTTGCCGCTGATGCCAGGCTTTTACCAAAAGCCAAAATCACTTGAGGACCTGGTCAATTTCTGTGTTGGAAAGATTCTTGAGCAGCTAGATATTCCACACGATTTATATAAACCATGGAACAGTCGGATGATGTAGCTTGCTCATCAAGAGCTAAGAGAATACTTCATCTTTAAGGAATCAAGAGTTGATTTGATCAGCTGCTGATGAGCAAAATCAGTCGTTTCTAAGTCAATTTCAACGTCTACATCGCTATAGTACATCGCGCCAAAATGTCTGTTGTGCCTGAGATCAATCAAGTTAGCACCTGTGCTGCCAAGGGCTTTTAAAAGCTCAGCCAACTGCCCAGGTCGGTCAGCCATTCTTACAGTGAATCGCATCATTCTGCCTGTTGTGATGAGTCCGCGGTTAGCGATACGTCCAAGCAGCGTTACATCTATGTTGCCCCCTGAAATAACACAACAAACGGGCCTGCCGCCGGCTAGCTTCTTTATATGCTCACCGTGAACCTGAAGTGCAGCAACACCGGCTGCACCACAACCTTCGGCCAGCACATGGTCTTTCTCCATTAAGCTCATGATTGCTGCAGCGATCTCATCATCTGAAACAAGTAAAACTTCATCCAAATAATGCATTGCTAGTGAAAGGGTTCTGGAGCTCGGTCTTTTAACGGCAATCCCGTCAGCGATCGTCATGCCAGACGTACTTCCGGTTACTTTTTGAGCGGCAATGGATTGTTTCATTGCAGGAAATGCCTCTGTTTGAACACCGATTATTTTGATATCTGGTCGTATAGTCTTTGCCACGCAACTGATACCGCCTGCAAGGCCTCCCCCGCCGATCGGTATAACAATGGCCCCAATATTAGGTAGTTGATCAAGAATCTCAAGTCCAGCCGTACCTTGCCCGTTAATCACAGCAGCATCAGCGAATGCGTGAACTAATAGTCCCCCGTTATCCTTTTGATATTGGGACGCAGCAGCATACGCGTCGTCGTACACGGTTCCGGTCAAAACAACCTGCGCACCGTGGGATTTCGTCGCCGAAACTTTAACGATAGGGGTTCTCTCTGGCATGAATATCTTTGCTTTTCTTCCAAGTAACTTAGAAATGTAAGCAACGCCCTGAGCGTGGTTGCCAGCACTTGCCGCGATCACCTCTTCCCCGGGATGACCTTGGTGAGAAAGCAGTGAGTTTGCTGCACCTCGAATCTTAAATGATCCGCTGATATTAAAATTTTCGAGTTTATAGTAGATCTCGAAGCCGAGAAGAGCCGTATTAGACAGGCTTTTAGATACGGGTGTTGGAGGAACATAGGGAGCAATACGCAATCTAGCCTGCTGAATCTCATTGAGATTCACCTCCTGTTTGGTGATGTTCCAATCCAGTGGTGGTGCAGCTTCATGGAGCGACATAAAACCTCTCAATAGTATAAAATAGTAGATGTATCCGAATTTCAGACACCCTCCCATCATAATTGTAAAGGGTCGCCCATGTCTACCGTATGGCTCGTTGGTCAACCTGATGATTGGCAAGATGAATTTGCCGAGACTCTGTCTGGTTTTTTTGGTATCCGGCGGATTGCCGGCCTTAGAAACTTTGGTCGATTGATAACAATTGCTGACGAGCCAGTAGATCAATGTGCATATTGCATCATAAGGCTGACCCCATCTGATCCTGTCATGAGTATTCATGCCTCTCTATCCAGATTTTTACGTGAACATCACCCATCACAAGTCTGTGTTGTGGGTGATTTGACTAACGAACAGCGTAGCTTGCTGGAAGGACTGGGCGTTGCGAATATTGGATGGCCTAGTGATATGATTCAAACAGCAAAACTTATAAAGTCGCTCATTAGACCATCTGGGCGTAACTCCGGGGCATCATCTCGATCCGATTTCATAACATTTGGCGATGTAGAAATAAATATACCCAAAGGCCGTCTTAGAATCCTAGCTACTGGTGTTGATGAACCCCTGACGCCAAAAGAAATCAGAATTGTACAGGTGCTTTCGTCTGCTATGAATACGGCCATAGGGAGAGACGAGCTTATCGACCAGGTGTGGGCTGGCTTGAAAGTATCCTCTAGCACTGTTGACAGTCATATGTCGAGATTAAGGAAAAAATTTGAGCAAAGCTTCGAATGCCAGCTTGAAACCAAATACGGCTGTGGATGGATTCTTTCAGTCAGCGGCGCTGCAAATCGATAATATTTTGCTATACAGCTGAAAGTGGTTTTTTAGGCGTAGAGCTCTCGTTATTTTCTACAAGCTTATTGTCATCAATTCCCAGATCAAATACTGCCAAAGTTTGAGGTTTCGCATCGTCCAAGTCTAGAGCCAATTCCTGTATTACAGGAATTGGTGCGATGGCTTGTGGAGGCGGCGGCGGAACGTTCTGAGATTCGGACATATTATTAATCGTAACATTGGACGGCCTAACCCATGCCTTGCTGACTTCTGCAACGACGATGGTGACATCGTCTTGAAGATTTTCGCTACCGAAAAATTGCTGGCCAAGTGTTAACGTTCGACTCTTTATCTCTAGAATATTTTGATCGCCCCAGGTCGATACCGCGTCAACAAGCGCCTTTCGTCCAATTGGATCGCGATCAACTAGTTGATTTTCAATAAGACCGTCAGTAAATAGGAATATCTTATCGCCTGGGTAAAAATCCATCGACTTCTCGTTATAAGTGATCTCTTTGTCGACACCTAATGGTGTTCCCTGCAAAGTTACGGTAATTGGGACCGTTGGCATCTTTTGACTCATTCTTCTTGCAGATTTTCCCAGCCGAGGGTCATCTTTGTTTCCTGTTAAAATGAATGGAAAGTTATGACCAGCATTCGCATAGGTCACTTTGCCCGTATTAAAATCGAACACTGCCACAAAAAATGTCATGCTGATTTTGCCGTCGACGGCATCCATAATAATAGAGTTTAGACGTCTAAGAAGTGTTGCAGGAGATGGGTCCAATCCGGTGTTCTCGCTCAAGAAGATAGATACTGATTGACAGACGGCGTAAGCAATTGCTGTGACAAGAGCGGCTGGGGCCCCGTGTCCCATCGCGTCTGCGATGTACATTAGCTCCACGCCTTCTTTGATGGTGTAATGTCCCCACAGGTCTCCGCCACATTCAGTTGCCGGTTGATAACTTCCGGTCACAGCAAGGTGGGTTTTCACGATGTCCTTTTTGGGGAAAAAGGTTGATTGAACCATTCTGGCGGTTTCGAGCTCCTTCTCAAATCTCGCCTTTTCAACTTCTTGACTCATAAGCATCTGAATTCGAGTGGCCATGTTGTTCACGCTATGGCTTAATTCAGAAACCTCGTCACTACTTCGGGGCTGAACGCGAACAGAGAAATTTCCACTTGCGATTTTTGCAGTAGCAGAGACCAAGTCTCGTAGATTTTTTGTGATGCCATTGGCAGATATAAAGCTTGTCATCGCAGCAAGAAGAAATATTAAAACGCCCCAGAGAGCCGACCTAATGTATGTCTTTTGAACGACCTGAAATGCTGCAGCTCTGTCCCGCTCAACAATAGTCAGGAGGCGAAATCCCCTAGGCGTCTGCGCAAAGGATCCTATTTTTGCCTTGCCGTCAGCGCTAGAGAATTCCGGTGAAAAGCCTGATGGTGCGCGACGCATCAAAGCCATTTTCACGAGCTCGTGTCTTTCGACCGGCTTTTTGCTAAATAACCGCTGCTCATTAGTTGACGCAAATATTGAGCCATCAGTTGTGATCACGTAACCGTTTGTTGTTCGGCTTTGAGGTAGCGACAACTGGATTTTTGTCATTGTAGCGGCTGCCATCATCATTGCAAATTTCGATGTCTGACCTGGAATTCTAAAACGGACAGCAATCAGGGCTGTTGGAGTCTCTGTCTGTGGCGAAACATTTTTAATAAAGCGATCACCCTCGAATCGTCCTGGATTTACTGCCAAAAAATTAGCAAGCTCGTTCATCGATCCATCCAGAGACTTTATCTGATCAGGTTTCAGCGGCATGTCCTTGTTTTTTTCAACCATCTGTTGTGCTTGCCGTAGTACCTTGTAGTTTTTCCCATCGATGAGATAAAGCTTTAGAATGATGAAGTCTCTCTCTGCTCGCATGGCACCTTGAAGCTCTAAATCATTGCCTTGCGTATCTGTTTTAGATGCCGTCATCTTTGAGGTTGTCACCGAAAGCTGCCCGATCCAGCCCTCTAGAATTCCGGAAATGTCGGCGGAAGATCTCTCGGCAATCACATTCGTCGATTCTTCGATGGTCTGCAGAATGTAGGCGCTAAATTTATTTGTAAACTGAAGCGTTAAAGGGATCACGCTTAGCAATACGACGATTGTCATCAAGTATGCGAGTTTTGCTGTCAGTGAATGTCGGGCTGGGCGCTGCGACATAATGCTCCGTTCCTTGGATGTTCAACGGTGTCATCGGTCGTCTATCCAGGAAGTTGAGAGTGAAAACTAAACTTTCGGCGAAATTTACCGATAGAGAAATGGTTGGGAGATGGATGATAATTTTTGTCAAAAGGGTAAATTCGGGAATAAATACTTGAATTCTTCAACGTTTAAAAACTTCGTGATAGTGCTTTGGCTGGCTGCCGTCTTCGGTGTCGGGAGCCTCCTTATGTTTGAAGATAAGTTTTTTGCCTTGTCGGGGACTCCCATTGCAAAGGTCGGCAAGATGCAAAATCACGTGACATATCGCAGTGAGGAGGACACAAGATGGAAATTCATCGGCGATACAAACCAGTTTTTATTTGACGGAGATCGCTTGGCAACAGGCAGAAAATCTCAAGCCATGATTGATTTTGGTGATGGAAGAGTTGCTAACATTGGAGAAGATACAACGGTTAGCTTAAGTGCCATCAGACAACAAAATGGATTGACTTACATTCTTAGCATGCCATCGGGATCTGTTGGAATTGAGAAGAGCAAAACTGCAGGCGCAAGTGCAGCCCAGTTCCCAATTATAATCCGCTCGGGTGGACGAGATTTTTATATTGAACCTGAGGAAGAAAAAGGTGTTCTAAGAAGTGAAAAAGGCATTCAGGAGTTTAAAGGAAAGCGAACAAATTTTGTCAAAACCTCGGCATTGGCTCGGTCAAAAAGCCGAGTCAATGTGTCAGCTCCGACTAATGGCGCTGCACAGACTTCCACAAATTTGACTTCATCAGGCGCTGGGCCCGGTTTAGTAGGAAATCCTGTTGAAGATGGATTGAACGGGGATAATGGGGTCGTTGAGGCTCAAGCAGATGATTTGGCTCAATTAGATGCGCCACCGATTGCGAGTTTGTCTCCCGTCCTATTGGAGAAAATTGCGACTGACCTTGCCATCACTATCCCAGATCCCGTGCCTGCGCCATCTGCGCTCGGATTAGCCGGGGCTGCGACTCCGGCTGTGCAAACCCCAATCTCTGAGAGTTCGTTGCTAGCAAATTCATCTAAAAAGATAAGTGACTTGACTTCAAAATCGACAAAAGAGTCGCAAAAGTCTGCTAATAGCAAGTCGGGTACTGCGCCAACGAAGGTTGCCTCAAGAATACCTGATGGTACGTTTAACTTGGCTTCCAAATCCGGAGTCGGTCTTTCTGCCGTAAAGAAGGCTGCTCCGGTATCACCCCCACCGCCAGCTGTTGGTGGGACAGAAATTAAACTTGACACGTCTGCTGCGACAGCAATTTATTACTCCTTTAAACCTCTATCACAGATTAAAGGACCACTTGGTGATCTTGGCTGGAAGCCACCTGCTTCAACTCCTCCCGGATGGCAGCCTCTTTTAGAACTCAGCAATGGCTCCTCGAAAAGACAGATAACGGATGTGAAGGGTGGTCAAAGAAATCTCAGCGTTGAAGAATTCGGAGCCTTGAGCGCAAACAGTGTGGTGGATGGCCTTGCGTGCGCAGACTTAGGCGTCCGCGGTGGATCTAGGATATCGGATGCTAGTGGCCAGAGGGTATCCATTGGAAAAGAGGAATTTAAAATTAAGGTTTGCTCTTATCGCGATGCTTTGAATAACGTCCCTCTAGCGGTTGGTGTATCTACGCTTGAGGGAGGATCCCCGATGCGTCCGATCGCCTTTCCGCGCCCAGCAGCAACTGACTTGAGATTTCAGATGATTACTAATTCTCCGACATCATATCTAACGCTATTGCCTTTGATGGAGAGGAGTCCGAACTTTCGTGTAGGTAAAGTCTCCGGATTCTCTCAGTCTGGAATCTTTATAGCTAAGGATGGCAAGATAATCATGCAACTTGCAGGATCTGGATTTACTGCCAAAGCCGCTGATGCAATGCTGAAGTTAACAGGAGGGGATTTTGTATATAAAGGACCCCGCTCAGCTCTTTATGACGCGACATCCTACACGGCTGATCAACTAAAAGACTGGGTTTCTAAAAGTGTTGATGGCGGACGCAAAGTTTATGTCCATCGTTTGGGAAATCTTCTTCCGATTAGCAAAGATTTTCTTGAGGAGCGACGCGAAGTGGCGGTTTTTGTGAAAAATGTTGCTTCCCAGTTGTTCACCGAAAAAGTAGAGATCATTGCGTTTCGCTAGCAGATTCGCTTAGCTTTTTTCGCCAGACTTCTTTTTTGTAAAACTTGCCTCTAAATTTTCTGTGATTCGGATTATTTACGAGAAATCCGCGTCCTCGTTCATCGTCCACCCAGTCGATGGAACTTCCGGCGACGAATTCCATGCTGCGCTGATCACAAATCAAGCGAATATCACTTTCAATTTGATATACAACGTCTGTTGGGTCTTCGTGATCAAATGTAACCCCATAGTCGAAACCGTCACAACCTTTGCCGGCTAAATAGACACGGAGATGTTTGCCAAAATACTCTGGCTCATCAGCTACCAATTTGCGAGTTGCTTCGATAGCACTAGCTGTCAGAGTTAAAGAATTTGACATGGCTAAAAATCTCCCTAACGCATCTTTGTGGAACACCGTATACTAGATGGATAATCAGTTTGGATATTGTTTTCAATGACCAGTATATTTTCTTATATATTTCAGCTTGTTGTGGTCAGCTTGGCGCTGGGTGGTAAAGCCTCTGCGGCCCCCGTCCTGGCTTTTGGGGACCTTCGGGGACACATGGAGCCATGTGGCTGTGATCCGCGAACCGATGTTGGCGGGTTGAAACGCATATCGGCGTCTTTGATTCGATACAGGTCTGAGCACCCTAACCTCATTGTGGTTCATTCAGGTAATTTATTCCCAAAAGTTATCAAAGATAAAACGGAAGCGGACGGGATATCTCGCTCTTTGGAGCGTCTTAGTCCAGACGCATCATTAATCAACGAAATTGAGTGGGGTCTTCTCTCATCCGGCGAAAAATTGCCAAATGTGAAGTGGGTGCTCTCGAATATCAGCGATAATGCTAAGGTTGGTGATCTGAGCCAACTTATACGGCTGAATGGTGTAGAGATTTTTGGATACCTCGGGCGCGTTGATAAGAATTTACGGCAGTTTGATACTGATCTTCTTAAGAAATGGAAAGCTCAATCAAAAATCACAAATATTGAAAGTCGAGTTCTGATTTTCTCGGGAAGTGGCGCAGAACTTGAAAAAATTGTGAAATCTAAATTTTTCGGAGTCATCATCAGCTCGAATCCCACTAAGCTCGGTATTGAAATGGGTGACCAAGAGCAACGCGATGAAGAATCCCTTACGAGACGTTTCAAAAATAGGTTCCTCGCGTGGTCTGTTCCATATGGCGGCGGTGGATTTTTGCGACAAGGCGGTCTTGAATTGACGGCGCCACCAAAGACTCTGGCTTCTTCACTTGCTGCAACGGGTGAGAATAAAAGTGCTGCTAAGGCTAGTATAACGGCATTAACCAGCATCCAGCCACTTCACTGGCTTAAATTGGGCGAAGAAAATGGCGCTCCGGAGGGTGTCACGAAGATTTTTGATGATGTTCGTGAGGCAAACAGAAGAAAATTTAGACTCTTAGCCGAGCAAAGGGTTAGGGATCTTCCGATGTCTGGTTTTATTGGTGCTGAGGCATGCGCTAATTGTCATGCCTCGTCCTATGATTCCTGGAAGAAATCCAAGCACTCCTCTGCTATGGCATCGCTACTGAAAAGAGAACGTCACGAAGATTCAGGGTGTGTTGAGTGTCACGTTGTCGGATTCACAGCCAAAGGTGGTTATGTGAATGAACAAAAGAGTCCAAACTTCTCTAATGTACAGTGTGAGAACTGTCATGGCCCCCGCAGGGAACATGCGTCAAATCCATCTGTATCCCCAAAGGTAGATGCACGCGCCAGCTGTGCAGAGTGTCATACTCCTCCACATTCGCCAGGATTTGAGATGAAAAGTTATTGGAAAATGATTGAGCACAAATAGGTCTAAGTTGTTTTAAGAAGTGACCTGATCAAAGTTCTAGCTGCTCGGCCGCAATGTTCACCAGAGCGGTCGACCTCGTCTCGTGTTCTCTGTAAAGTTGAATTGAATTTTGGGTGTGAATTAAGTAGGGACTCCAATTCGTTGCTAATTTCCTGTGACAGCCATTCACGTGTCTGCTGCTTTCGCTTGGTTTCGAAAAATCCAAGCTTCTTTCTTTGTTCAGCTAGATGATCCATGTGCTTCCAAGCCTCCTGAATTCCTTGGCATTTATGAGAGCTCACAAGTATCACGTCTGGGCGTGTTGAATCGTCAGTTCTAGTTAGAGAGACTGCACGCAAAAGATCATTGCGTGCAATTTCTGCAGCTGGCTTGGTTTCCCCATCGGCCTTGGTTACAACGATTAAATCAGCAAGTTCCATGACTCCCTTTTTTAGTCCTTGCAGCTCATCACCACTGAGGGGCTGATGAAGTTGGACAAACAGATCAGTCATGCTGGCTGCGAGAACCTCAGATTGACCGATGCCCACGGTTTCGATCAAGATAACCTCATAACCAGCAGCTTCACAAAGGAGGATGGTCTCCCGCGTGTGGCGTGCAACACCACCTAATGCACCAGAAGATGGCGATGGTCGGATGAAGCAGAAATCAGATTTCGCAAGTTCCTCCATCCGTGTTTTATCACCAAGTATGCTCCCTCCCGTAATGGGAGAAGATGGATCAATTGCCAAGACGGCAATTTTCTTTCCTGATTTGACGAGAAAAAGTCCTAGAGACTCAATAAAGCTACTTTTTCCTACTCCGGGTGGTCCGCTGATGGCTATGCGCAGGGAATTGCCGCAAGTAGGCAGTAACTTCGCCAATATTTCTTCGGCCTCCGCTCGGTGTTCAGGACGGGTGCTTTCGGTTAATGTTATTGCCCGTGCAAGCCAAAGTCGCGATCCAGACTGGATTTCCTGAATGTACTTCTCGGACGTGATCCTCACTTCAAGCCTTTCTCCAGAAAATCCAAAATGCTCTCAGCACACTGAGGTATGGGAGTCCCGGGGCCGAATATGGCAGCACATCCGGCTGTTTTGAGAAATTCATAGTCCTGAGTTGGAATAATACCCCCGACAACAACCTTGATTCGCTCACCGCCGTTTTTTCGCAGCGCTCCGATTAATTCTGGAACTAGTGTCTTATGACCAGCCGCTTGGCTTGAGATGCCCACTACGTGCACGTCATTTTCAATCGCTTCTTTTGCGGCCTCTTCCGGAGTTTGAAACATCGGCCCAATGTCGACGTCAAACCCAAGATCAGCAAGTCCGGTGGCGATGACTTTTGCCCCGCGGTCATGCCCGTCCTGTCCAAGCTTGCAGACGAGAATTCTGGGTCGACGGCCGGATTTTTGAGCGAATAATGCAGTGCGTTTGCGGATTTTTTCAATCACGTCTTGTCCCCCAAAAGCTGACGAGTAGACGGCGCTAATTGTTTGGATGGTTGCCTTATGGCGACCAAAGACTTCAGCAAGTGTTTCACTGATTTCACCGAGTGTTGCTCTAGCTTTAGCTGCGATCACTGATTGCTCAAGAAGGTTGCCGGTGCCTGATTGTGCCAAATCCCTCAACTGATCGAGAGCTCTGCGCACGGATTTTTCATCACGTGATTTGCGCACCTCTTCAAGGCGTTTGATCTGTGATTCCCTGACAGATGTATTATCAACGTCTCGGACTTGCAGGTCGCCTTGACTTTGATGAGCCTGGTATTTATTGACGCCGATGATGACATCAGTTCCACTGTCGATTCGAGCCTGCTTTTTCGCAGCACTCTCTTCAATGCGAAGTTTTGGAATGCCTTTATTGATCGCTTGTACCATGCCCCCGCTGTCTTGCACTTCTTTCATCAATTCTTTTGCGCGGACTACGAGATCGTGAGTGAGTCGCTCCATGAAAAAACTACCGCCAAACGGGTCAACTGTATGACAGATGTCAGTTTCTTCTTGAATGATCAATTGCGTGTTACGAGCGATTCGAGCTGAAAATTCTGACGGGAGTGCAATGGCTTCATCCAAAGCGTTGGTGTGCAGTGACTGTGTTCCTCCGAAGACGGCAGCCATAGCCTCAATCGTTGTGCGGATGACGTTATTGTAAGGATCTTGCTCGGTCAGTGAATATCCGGATGTCTGACAGTGAGTTCGCAGCATCATGGACTGAGGGTTTTTTGGTTTGAATTGTTTCATGACATCGTGCCACAGAAATCTTGCCGCACGAAGTTTGGCGATTTCCATATAGAAATTCATTCCAATCGCAAAAAAGAACGATAGTCGTGGTGCGAAATCGTCGATATCAAGGCCTCTTGCCAAGGCAGTTTTTACGTATTCCATTCCGTCAGCGATTGTATAGGCAAGCTCAAGGGCGCTGTCTGCGCCTGCTTCTTGCATGTGATAACCACTGATACTAATGCTGTTAAACTTTGGCATGTGCCTTGATGTGTACTCGATAACATCCCCAACTATGCGCATACTTGGTTCTGGTGGGTAGATGTACGTGTTTCGTACCATGTATTCTTTCAAGATATCGTTTTGAATGGTGCCAGACAGTTTTGAGGCCGAAACCCCTTGTTCCTCTGCTGCTACAATGTAGAAAGCCATGATCGGTAAAACAGCGCCGTTCATGGTCATGCTCACACTCATTTCATCAAGTGGGATTCCGTTAAAAAGAATTTTCATATCTTCAACGGAGTCAATGGCAACTCCCGCCTTTCCGACGTCGCCGCGAACACGGGGATGGTCGGAGTCGTAACCGCGATGCGTTGCTAGATCAAACGCAACGCTAAGGCCCTTTTGACCAGCAGCGAGATTGCGTCGATAGAATGCGTTACTCTCCTCAGCAGTACTGAAACCAGCATATTGTCTGATAGTCCAGGGTCGATGTGTGTACATCGTGGCTCGCGGTCCGCGCGTAAACGGAGCAAGGCCCGGAAGAGTGTTTGTGAAATCTGACAGCTCTGTCAGATGCTCTTTGGAGTAGAGGGGGCTAATGGGAACGCCTTCAGGCGTTTCTTTGTTTAAGGAATCAACACTATCCACCCGAAGCTCTTTAGCGGCTAGTTTGGCCCAGGCATCGAGGGGTTGTTTCTGTTCTTGGGTCATAAAATTAGAGTCTCCGCGGTTTGTGGTACAGCGCGTTACCGCTTATAATTTAACACATATAGAATTTCTTTAGTATTGCCAATGATTTAGGCGTCACCGACGCAAAAATGACGAGACCTCGCTGGGGCGCTTAATGGATCTATTTGATCTGAAATTTCAAAGTAATTTAGCTGAGTTTAGTGACCTTGCAATACTAGGCCTAAGTTTTATCTTGGCCGCTCATATTCTGCTCAAAAAGCAGGAGCCAGTGGTTTGTTTGAGCTGGCTTCTAGGTGTTTCTACTTTTCCCCTTTTGACGGCTATTTGCTATGTCGGTTTTGGAATTAATCCTTTTGAGCAATATGCAGCCCGAAAGCGTGCGTCAAAACACCTGGCGGGACTTCGCCGGGTTAGATTGCCGCGCGAACAGATTATCCACAGCAATGATATGGCGCTAAGATCTCATGATTTTTCAGGATTTGATCGGACCGCCTTGTGGGTATCCATGCTGCATGGCTCAGCGATTCAAACAGGTAACGAGGCGGAGATTCTTGTCAACAGTACGAGTGCCTTTGGAGCTGCGAAGGCTGCGATCGAGAGTGCAAAAGAATTTATTCTGATTCAGTTTTATCAGATTCAAGTCGACACAGTCGGTGTTCAGTTTTTGGATTTGCTTGCTGAAAAGTCGAAGGCGGGAGTCAAAGTTTATGTTTTGTTTGATGCCTTGGGGTCCCACCGCCTAAAGACCAGTTTGATTAGAAAGTATCGGGATAAAGGAATTGAAATCAATCGGTTCCTGGAGGTGCATCCCATTAAAAGACGGTTTCAGATTAACTGGCGTAACCACCGTAAGCTCATCGTTGTCGATGGGCGAATAGCCTTTACTGGCGGCTTCAACGTCGGCCAAATGTATCTGGAGGGCCCCGACCCGGAACGTCCAAAATGGTTTGACCTGATCTTTCGAGTTAGGGGGAGCGTGATTGGAGATTTGATCGCAATTTTTGCGGAAGACTGGCATTTTACAACTGGAAAGACGATTCCCGCTGATTATCTTGAACGCCACCTTGAGAAGTCTCCTCCAAAGACTGACTCAAAGAATCTTTTGCAGATTATTCCAAGTGGACCGTCGGAAAATAATGCTCCCTTCTATTCGACCTTTATCGGAGTGCTTCATGAGGCTAGGCGACGCGTTTGGATTATGACGCCTTATTTTGTTCCCGATAAGGAGCTTCTTCATGCTATGCGGATGGCGGTCGCTAGGGGTGTCCACGTACGCGTTATTGTTCCAAAACACTCAAATCATCCAATTACGGACTTATGTGCACATTCTTACTTTGGGGAGCTTCATCGGTATGGTGTTGACCTCCAGCGATATGTGCCAGGTGTTTGTCATGGGAAGCTTTTGTTGGCTGACGATGATCTGATACTGGCAGGGTCGAGTAACTTGGATTATCGGAGTTTTTTCCTGAATTTCGAAACAGATCTGCTGATGAGAGATCGCGCTCTTGCGGCTCAGATAAGCGAGATTTTGGAGGGGGTCTCTAAACATTGCGTTCCCCTTAGTCCGGATGATGTCTCGCCTAAGCGTGTTGCACGTTTGCTTTTTAGGCGAATTATGAGACTCTTTGCTCCGCTGATGTAATTGCCAAGAATAGCGGAGGGCTAAGCTACTTCATGTTTTGCTACTGGCAAAAACAGATTGTTCTGTGGTTTGTCGTCACTTTTTTCCTTCCGATAGAGGGCGTCGCTCGTCCTAGCAAGGAAGAGAAAGCCCGTCGACGGTCGGCTTTTTGGGGCGTCTTTTCTGACACATATCGCGCATCAGGGTGCCTTGGATTTAAACCGGTGGACCTCGCTTGTGCAAAAGCAGCGCTGAATGATGCTTTGGTTCATGCAGATGTTATTGAAATCTCAGTAACAGATAAGGATCTTGGTTTTTCAAAAAGACTGAAGTTAATTCAGGGAAAAGTTGATGCTGCAGATGTTCTGCAAGCTCAATCAGAGATCAAGGGGTTTTTGAGATCACTTTTTGTTGAGTTTGCCGAGGCATCAGCTCCCGTGGTGCAACCTGATAAAAATCTCGGACAGAAAGTGTACAAAGATTACTGTGCGAGCTGTCACGGTGACGAAATGAGTGGTCAAGGGAAACTAGCTGGGAAATTGAAGCGTATTCCGCCCTCACTTAACCGTAGCGATCGATCTGGCACTCAGTTTCCTTTTGGGATCTACGCAGTCATGATTCATGGTACAGATGATGGAGAAATGACATCCTTGTTGGATGTGTTGACAGTCGATGAGCTTTGGTCTGTTGCATTCTATGTTGCTAGCTTTCGTTTTAATGATCTGAAGTCTTTCGGAGACTCAGCTGAGCGCGAGAAGCTATTAGCCCAAGGCGATACATTTGCTTTGTCAGCTTTAGCGATGGCTACAGATGAAGACCTTGAAGCAATTTTACAAGGTCGCGGGATTTGTACCGAGTGTCAAAGCGCGCTTTATTCATTGCGCTCTGAATTTCCTTGGCAAGTGTCTACCAGCCGGCTGGATCCAGACGTTAAAGCACCTCGGGATCAGAGCGAGTACCGGGCTTTAGTGATTCTTTTAATTATGGTCATTTTAGTTTCTGCGGGGTTTATTTACATTCTCAAACGAACTGGTCGTGTCGACGATCGTTAGCTTCACAAGAGAATGCTGAAATTACAGCAATTTAACGTGTTCTGATTAATTCTCAATGACGCCGCTTGTGCGTTGTCTGGTTTGTTGCTAAATCTGTCGATCTAGCAACGATGGTCCCGTGGTGAAATGGATCTCATGGCACCCTCCGAAGGTGTAGTTGCAGGTTCGATTCCTGCCGGGACCGCCATCCATGTGAAAAACGCCTCCGTCTCATGTTCCTGAGACGGAGGCGTTTTATTGAGATTGCAATTATTTGGCAGCAAAAATGGCGGATGCAAATTGGAGTTTGACCGTTAGGTTAACTTTATCTGAGATCATTTTGTCGCCTAGGTTTTTAAAAAACTTACCGGAGCCGTAGCGCACGTTCCATTTTGTACGATCGAACTCTAAGTCCGCGGTAGCTGTTTTGCCATCAATGCTTGGCTTTGCGATAAAGTTGATTGGATGGGTTTCACTTTTGAGAGTTAGATCTGCGGTCACTTTGTAAGAGCCGTCCTTTTGAAGGCTGGCTTTTTTAAAAGTAAGAGTTGATGTTGGAAATTTTGCAACATCAAAGAAGTCGTCTGATTTCAAATGTCCGACCAATTTTGCGTTATATTCTTTATCAGTCAAATCAAGATTAATAATGGAAGCCATATCGACGACGACTTTGCCACCCGCGAGATTCTTACCATCCATCTGGACTTCGCCTTCTTTAATAGCGATGGTTCCATTGTGAGAACTACCTGTGACTTTACTTCCCTTCCACTCGACCACACTAGCGGCACTATCGATCATAAAAGACTTTGCGGCAAATGATGGTGTACCCGAAAACGATATAATGGCTGTTAAAGCTAAAAGCTTGATTGAACGGAACATGAGAATCTCCTGGCTAAAAATTTTGACGATACGTTATCCAAACGTGGCTCCAAGGATAGCATTCTTTTTCTGATAATGTCTAGGCGCGCGGTCCAGTCATCATTGTTGAAATGTAGCGCTCTAAAACTGGTCTAGGAGCAAACGTGGCGTCCAGTTTCTGAAGGATGGTGAACAGTCCACCAATCTTTCTGTCCAAAAAAATCAGTTCCTGTGGAGGACGGCGAATGCCTTGTTCATACAGAAGACTCTTAACCTTATCGGCAGCTCGTTGTGCTAATTGGGTGCGTCCCCACATGTATGCGCTATCGTCCAAGAATGGTTCTGCAATCAGTTTTGAAATTGCATAAAAAGATTGAATATCGGACTCTGTGTCATCGTCTCTCATAATTTTGAGTGATCTTAGAGCGTCAAATAGCCGTTGAGCGTCCTTCTTAAAAACAACTGCATCAATAATGGAATGATAGTCTTTGACGAAGGATTGCGGAAATGTCCGGACTGCACCAAAATCAAGCAATACCCATTGATCCTGTCCGTCCTCACTGATCTTGATACGGTAATTTCCAAAGTGAGGATCTGTTTGCACAGTGCGAAACTTAAAAAATTCCATAAAGAAAAGTTCGAGTATCGCCTCTCCTAGCCGATCTCGACGAGATTGCGGGAGGTTCATGACGTCAGAGCTATCAACATCATATCCCTCCTGAAACGATGTAAAAATCACGCGCTTTGTTGAGAATTCTCTATTTACCTCCGGGACGACAAACCGATTGTCGCTAGCAAGCCACTGTGCAAATTGCTCTGTTGCATCGGCTTCCTTTGAATAGTCGACTTCCCGGTGCAGCATGGCGCGTATCTCGGCAAACAGTCCGTCAAGATTCATATCTTTAGGAATGAATCGAAGTATCGAAAAAATTCGCTTCAATATTGCCAAGTCGCTATCAATAGATTTATCGACACCGGGATATTGAACTTTCATGCACCATGTATGCTTATCGCCTGGGACTTTAACCTTGTACACTTGGCCAATTGATGCGGCTCCTAACGGAGTTGGGTCTATGGAGAGCTGCGTAAATTTTTCCATCCCTAGTGATCTCTTCGTCGACGCCATCATGACTTCAAAACTCACAGGAGGTGAGTCTTTTTGCAGGGATTTCAGGATATCCCGGACCTCAGGTGGTAAAAAATGTTCGCCATAGATGCTGAATAGCTGACCCGCTTTTTGAAGAGATCCTTTCAATTTACCGAGTTCTGCTGTCAAGCGTGTTGCTTGATCAATTAGAAAACGCCGAGATAGCTCAGATTTTTCATCTGATTTGATAAAGCTTTTAATAGACAGTAGCGCAGCGTCAGCGCCGGCTTTAAGCGATAATGAGAGGAGCCGCGACGAGCGAGAGAAAGAGGATGTGATCAATTCATTTAGGATCCCATCGTCAGTATTTTTATTTTTCTTTCGCGCCATCTTGGAAATATCTCCTCTGTCTGGGAGAATTATAGGGAATATTTTTGAAAAAGTCGCTTTTACAGAGTTTACGATATTTGGGGGCAATAAATGAAAATACTGACTACGAAACAATTATTCCTCTCGTTGCACTTTTTCGTAGCCTTTTATTGCAGCAGTACACTCGCTAATCCTGTTTCTGTAGATATGGAGCTTCCCTACAAATATATTAGCTTTATCGTGAAAGATGCTAAAACGGGCAAGCCGATCAGCGAAGGCCGCGAAGATCTCAGGCAAGAAAATGGTTATATGACAAAGACTACCAAGTACTGGCTATTTGGCGACCGAAATAAGTCCGTGATTCAGGAAGAGACATGTTCATTTGAGTTGAAATCGCTTCGGCCAAAATATTACAAATTCCAGAACGCGAAGACTGGCGAATTTGTCTCGTTAACTGGGCCTAATGAGTCGGCCTTCGCCGAAAGTCTCCGTTACAAAGACGCTGCTGATAAACCAGAAGTTTCGGGCACATTCGCATGGAAAAGTGGCATGATTTTTGGCAAGACACTACATCATTTGATTGTCCGCTCCTGGCCAAAGCTGGTGAAAAATGATCATGAATCATTCCCTCTCTATGTACCCATGAAGAGAGATCAGTATGTTTTCAGAGTTTCGAAAAAGTCCGATAAGACTGCAGGTGATGTCGTCACGAGAGTGATATCTCTTGAGCCAGATAACTGGGCTTTTAGACAGCTGGCTCCCTCCATGCTCTTCTTTTACGCCGAGAAAAACGGTGTACCGACAGTGGTTCGATATGAGGGTCCAACAACCGTCACAGTGGACAAGGACTCAGATCGCAAAGTGGTCATTGAATTCGCCTACGATTCCGAAATCTCAGGAGCTGCGCTTTAGGGCTTAGGCGAAGATTCCTCTGTTGGTGTCTCGCCAGGGTTGCGTCCGCATGCAGAGTATATTTTCATGTAGGACCATGATGTAGATTCGGGCATGAACTTAATCGTCTGGATTTGGGCCTGTCGCAGTGCGAGGCAGGGGTCGCCCTTTTGCTGAAGGAAGCGATAGAAGTTTTTTGTGACAAAAAGTGTATCACTTTGGTTTTTAGGCGCATCACTTCCGATGAAGTCTCTAATGCCTCGTTCAAATAGCGCTTCAGCAACAGTATCGCTATCGGTCGGTTGTGAAAAATACGCAAGCTTAATGCTGTCATTACCAATCAATAATTCATCTACACGGATTGCCCCGGTCTTCGTCTGCTTCGAATTGAGCTGAATTTCAGATAGTTTTGGTTCAACGGCATTGGTGTCGTATTTTGCCGAGATATGAAGAAGATTTTTGCCGCCCAAAGCAGCCTGTACTTTATTTTTCGACATGCCGTCATCATAGAGAATTTGGGAGTCTGGGAAGAATCTTGGTAAAAGTGTACGCTCCTTAGAGAGAAATGATTTTTTATCTTGGGGAGTCAATACACCCAACACCTTGAGCAGACGGTTATCAGCAAAGTCAATATTTTTTTGCTGCGGGGTTATATACCCAATGGGCAAATATGAGATTTCAACCGACTCAACCAGATATTTTCCTGATAGTTGTAATCCAGCAAATGGAATGGCAGATGTCGTTCGGGTGCTAATTACTCTGAGCCGATCAGAGCGGACAATATCTGCTTGTATCGGACGTAAAAGTGACTCCGAAAGTTGATTTAAAGATCTTTCTTGAATCTGTTTGTCGCCCAAAGAAAGATCTGTGAGAGTTCTCTCGAGCTCACTTCTCCGTAAATTTAGCTTTCTGTACTCAAGCTTTCGATTCACCAGGCGGAAAATATGGCTAGATCTTTCTCCGAAGAAATACGCAACAACCAGGCCATCCTTAGAGAGCTGGTTGGCCACATTAATAAACTTTTCTGCCCCTTTGGAAGAGCTTTTCCCTATATTGTACTCCTTGAGCTTTAACTCGAAATCCAAGGATGTCTCAAATGCCTGGTTCTTGAGATCACTTGATAAGAGCGCCTCAATATAGCGCTCATGAACATCTAGGTAAGATACTTGAGCAATCGAATTGGAGCTGAATTCGGCCTTTAATACGCCGACGGGCATCTTTGAAATATAGTCGTAGGACTGCTTTAGAAACTCGAGCGAGGTATTATACTTGTTCTGTTTTAGGGCCAGGAGTCCCAGTCCGTATTGAGCGCGCCACTTGAGATTCAAAATCTGAAATCGACCTGCTACGTCAAGAGCCACTGAGAGTTTCTTTTCCGCCTCTTCTGTTTGCCCCAGCATGACTAGAATGTCTGCCTCGACCAAAAGAGTAAATATGTAGGCGTATCGAATACCTTTGATCACAGGTTTTGAAAGTGATTTATCTAACAGGACTCTGGCGCTTTTAGGGTCGCCGCTCATTCCAATGACAAGTGCAAGATTAGCGGTTTCTGTGATTGAGAAGGGAACATTTTGGGGATCAATTTTGGCTAGTTCTTCATTGATCGTTATCGCTGATTCGAACAGGGCGGCTGCCTTTGAGAACTCGCCCCATTGTCTATGCCAGTGGGCAAGGTTGTGCCGAAGGTCTCGTTCAACGATTTTCTGTTTTGTCTCGATCGCCTGTAAAATACTTGAGTTGAATAGCGCCAGGGATTCCGTTCGTTTTCCTTCTGCCGCCAAAATCATGGCCCTAAGATTGTTTGTTCTTAACTTAAGCGATGCGGAAGTCTGATCGCTCTTAACTCGAGATATTTGCTTTGCGGCCTCGTTCAGATGAAACTTTGCCTCCGAGAGCCGACTTTGCCAATATAAAGACTCCGCAAGAGCATTATGTAGTTCCGCAAGTTCGGTCGCGGCTAGGCGTGCGCTATCCTCTTTAAGTAATGCAATCAAAAGATTCTGAGCATTAGTTTCTTCATGAGACTGAATTAAAATTCGCGCTGTAACCAATCTAATTTCTAAGCGGACACTTTGACTATTTTGTACCAGTCCGATTTTGTCAGCCTCCGAAAGCAGTTTTTTTGCCTCGGCGAAGTCGAAAAGCTCATAGGCGTTAATCTTTGCTAATCTCAGATTGCATATGGCTAATTTTCCCCAGTCCTTAGCTTTTTGGTAATATCCCTTGGCAGTGAGAAGACTTTTAATTGCCTCATCAAATCTGCGCCTTTGCTGATGAATGATTCCCTGTAAATCATGGACTCTTGCCAAATCATCTGGCTTGAGTGTACTGGCCTGTTTTGATGAAAGAACCCGTGCCAAGATCCGCTCTGCATCGTCAAATCTTCCGCCTTTTTGTTGAATCTCAGCGGCTTCAATGTCCTTTAAAGTCGATTGATCCTTTTTTAGTTCCTCAGAAAAGTGGCGTTGCGCATTCAAAAAGTAGACCAAGTCAGTTTTGTTATTTTGTTCAAGTGCAGTGTGATAGGCCAAGTTTGAGGCTTTATAAAGCTCCTCTTTGTTTCCTGAAAGCCATGCATAATAGAATGACTCGCGGGCTCGAAGGTATGCCAATTCCGGCTCCCCCGATCTTTTTGACGTCTCAGATTCAGCCATCGCCCGCTGAAAATATTTCGACGACTGCTCATTGGCTACCTTGGCATTAACCCCCGGGTATCCGATAATTAAGGCTTGATCGAATAGATCCTGACTTACATCTTCCAATGGTGATTCATAAAATTGTGCCCTCAGAGACGTATTTGCAGTGTTCTCAATTTTTCTAGTGATGACGAGGGGTCTTGTTTTCCCTGTAGCCACGCCCTGCAAAAATCCCCGGAAAAACTGTGATCCAGAATCATTTTCTGAGATTAGCTCTGCATCAAAATGAAGAGGGCGATTGGCGATGATGTTTGGTAGAAAATCTGGGCTTGGAATAAACGAGATGGTTAATTTAGGACGCGACTTCGACCACCTGAGGATTTGTTCAAAGATCAAAGTGTTATCGGTTACAACATAGAGGCGGTCGATGGTTTTATTGCCCACCCGCTCGTTTAGAATTTTACTGATTGAATTTTGGTTGACGGATTTTGTCTCTGAATCAGGTGCAATGGTTCGGATTCCTTCTTCTCCCATTGGAGAAATGAAAGACAGGGTGACGACTCCGTCATCACCTTTGTAGAACGTGACCATAACTTCTGAGGCATTGAGAGCTGCGCCAATTCGCTCCGCTTTTCCAATTCGGAACAGCTCAGAAACCTGAGACGTTATTTGATTTTGGCTTTCGCCCTGGCCTCCTTGAATGATGAGGCGAGACATGATCGAAAAGTATTGGCGTAGAAGTCGTAACTTAGCGTCGGCGTCAGCATCGTTTTTGGCCAGTTGTGTCTCCACACATGTGCGCATTAATGTGGCATCGTTTTCAAGGATCTTTCCTCCTGAGCTTACATGAGAGGATAAAGCCTCGATGGCTTGGGTGCACAGACCTCGTGTGGCCAGGTATTTCCAGGCAAGACCAGGCCTTGAGACGGCGGATCTTCGAAACTCAATGTGTGAGCTGAGAATTTCCTGGCGATTTGGATTCTTAGCAGCCTCGTCACGATCCAGATTTAGGTTCGCGCTATTGACGAATGGTAGCTCTAGCCCGAGTTTCTGCGCCAAGAGGATCGACTCCTGAAACTTTGACTGCGCGATCGATCGTCTTTCATCTGTGGTGAGAATGTCTGAGGATATAATCTGTGCTAGTACCGAGTTCAGCGCAGCAGCGGCTAGCGATGCGTCACGATTACCAGAGGCCACTGGTTTTGAAAGTTCGTTGAGGGCCTGCGTTAACTGCTTTTCAATTTGGGCTTGCTCTTCTTTTGGTAGGGTCTTTAAGTCAGCGCGTCGAAGCTGAGTTCGCGCAAGGTCAAGAAGATTTATCCATTCAGACCTCGATGGGAACTCCTGGCCTTTTGAACGTAGGGTCTGCGCATATCCTAAACCTTCACTAAAATGCTTCATTGCTTCTGGAAGCTGCCCCATGTTGGCGAGAAGGTATCCGAGATTATTATGAGACACTGCAAGATCTTCTGATAAATAGCCTTCTCCAAATCCGAATTTTTTTCCTCTTTTACGTTTCTCGTTTAGAAGCGCTATTTTCTGAATCAACTCGTCCTGCGCCTTTTTCAGGTCCCCTTGTCCTTCCCGTATTTGAGCTCTGAATGAGGCGATCTGAATTTTTTGATCTAAAGAGGTGAAACCCCGCGCCGCAGAATTCTCGCCAGCTATATCAATAAGAATTCCGTCGGATGTCTTAAGGTTATCTTCAGTTTTGATTTCGGCTAACAGGATTTCTGCTTTTGCGTATTGCTCGAGCGCCTGTTCACGTTTGCTGGCCATCATGAAGCAGTAGGCAATATTGATTCTTGTTGTGACCAAGTTGGCCTTGTTTCCCAGTTTTGATTGAACCTCAAGAAGTTTAGAGTAGGCTACCCTTGCTTCTTCGACTTTCCCTTGCTCCCGTAAGGTCAATGCGAGTGCGTCAATAGCGTAAGCCTTATCGATGTCGCTACCGTATGATATTGCAAGCTGCAGTGAGCGTTTTTGCATCGTTTCGGCTACTTTCAATTCGTCAGCAAAAAACGCAGAACGACCAGCATGGCGGAATAAACGCATTTCAGATCTCTGGTCAGCAAATGGTCTAAGCTGCAGCATAGATATGCGCCTCAGGTAGTGCCTCAGGCTCAGAGTAAAGGTTTGGTTTTCAAAATACGAGTTAGCTAATTGGAGTGAGAGCTCGGCCTTATCGGCTGATTCCTCGTCTGCTAAGTAGTATGCCGTCAAGCTTGAATCGATGGAGAGTTCGAACCAATTGGGGTCTGAAAATCCAAAAAATGACTTTGTATTGGTCCAGGAGGATGCGAGCCTTCCTGTAAATGATTTGTCCATGCTTTCAGCTTGAGCGCTGTGCGCCTTTTCAAGATAGAGTTTTCCAAGAAGTTTGTGGAACTGCGGTATTTGTCCGTTTATCTGCCTAGCGTTTTCCAGAATTTCAATAGCCTCCGAGATAGCTTTTGTCCTTATACTGGATGTTGTTCGTTTCTGTTTTTGCAATGCATAGGCGAGTAAGTAAAGTCGAACGGGATCTCGCGGCGCTTCTTCCGACAAGGTCCGTCGAGATTTTATCGTGGTTGAAAGCTCATCCAGAACTTCAGCAACATCAATCATGCCTTCTTGAGCCGATATGTTGCCTGGATTGATCTCCGTAGATTTTTCAAATGCTCTTCGAGCAAGTGCGCTTTCACCTTCGTTTAGAAGAATTCGACCACGCCTGACATAAAATTCCGATTCCATTTGAGCCGCTTCGCTGCGATCTGAATAGGTAGATTTTTTTATTGCTTCGCGCAAATCGTCAAAAACAGCGAGAACGATTGAAATTCGACCATTCGATTCTTCTCTTTTTATCAGAAACCGGGCGGCTTCAAGATATATGTGAGGCGGGGCCTCTGCTTCCTTTAAAAGTAATCTGTATTCGCTACTCGCAGCGTCCGCCTTATCGGTTAGTGCCATGACTTCGCCAAGGCGTTTTCGAATGTACCCACGAAGCGTTCCCGACCCTCGACATCTTTCTAAAATGTCATTCAATTTCGAAATGGCCTCTGGATCATTTGGTTTTATTGCGTCCATGAGGTCGATGGCAGCATAGTGTAGCGTCGTCTTTTCTCCCGGAAATTTGCGCTCTAATTGGATTAGAACGGCTGTTGCCTCTTGGAGTCGTCGTCTTGCGGCTTCAATGCGAACCAGGTAGCCTAATGCCTTGGCTGCGTCATATTGATGGTGAGACGACTCCCCCGCAATAGATCTCAAAGTGATTTCAGCCAAGCGAAAGTCGCCCTTCGTTGCTGCGATTTCACTCAAGACAATGTCGGCTTTTATCCGAATTTGTTCCGAAACAGCTGATGTCTGCGTTTTTCTACCCTTAATGCTTTTTGCAACACTTTCCCATTCATTCAAACGTGTCGAGAAGTCGTCTGGCTGTGGAAGTTCTGGGTCAGGGAAGCGATAAGGCGAGATCTTTAACGATAACATTTGAAGGTCGGCGATGGACTGAAGATCTTGGTTGTCTCGAAACTCGTCCGCAATTTTTTTACGCAGGTTACTCGCCTCAATTCTTCGACCTAGTTCAGTCAACCATGCGAGTTCCTTGAGTGCTAATTCACCAGCTAGTTTTTGATCATTATTTTGTGCAGCCAGTGCGGCGCCTCGACGTAGAACGAATAATTTATCGTCGTCATCATTCACCTTTTCGAAAGTCTCACTGACATCCACGAGTGAGGTTTGACTTTTGACGTGGCCAAAATCCGGTAGCCGATAAATGTCTAAGCTGTCTGAATCTTCGCTAGCAAAGTAAATATACGGTGAGAAGCTACGCGGATAAAATGCTGATCTTGAGCTGCTCGATAATGGAGCGATCTTGAAAGACTCAAGAGACGTCTTCCGCTCGACTTGTGCCGATGTTCTCAGGCTCCAAATGGTCGGTCGGTCCTCTGGAGTCAACTGGCCGTCACTATTTGTATCATCTGCGTAGCGAATAAAGGTGACCGTATCGTTGTCTGAGGAGAAATTCGGGTGGCCATCTTGTCCCATTATACCGTCTGTAAGGGGGTGCTCCTGACTATTTGTCAGGCTATAAAGATACAGTCGCCCGCCTCTTGAATAGACGATCTTTGTTCCATCGGGGCTCACGCTTGGGTAATCGCCGCGGATTTCTGCAAGACTTGAAATTTTAGCTTCCTTATCCACATTAGCCAAATATAGCCTAGGCTCCTTGTTGCCCATTTCCCGTGCTGAAAAAACAATTTTCTTGCTATTCGGAAACCATGCAGGGCTGCGGTTTTCCAGTTCGCGCAGGTTGATGTCAATAAGTGTTGGTTCAATGATTCCGCCCAAATTCGAGATATTTGCACCCATTTCCATAATGTGAATGGCACCGGCAGCATTTGTTCTTCTTGAAACGAATGCTATATATTTGCCATTTGGTGACATGACGGGGGAAAAGTCATCGGCAGGATGACTGGTTATCGGCGTCCCATAGCCCCCTCGGGTCTTCTTAACAAAGATGTCCTTATTTCCGTTACGGTCTGATGTATAAAACATATAAGACCCGTTTGGTGACAGAGTCGGGCTGAAGTTTGATTCGTTTCCGATTGTGATTCTTGTTGGGCTTTCGAAGGTTTCGTTTAGTTGCGGTAAACCAAACTCGGTTTTGGACGTGTACCTTCTGCTCGCGCAGTTATATGCTGAAAACGCGAAAAGACTCGCTAAAATAGTAATTTTAAGATTTCTAGAAATGAATCTCATGATTATTGCTTGACCGTCCACCGATTGCCCACATTGAACCAATGTCCTGTTGGAGATTTCTCAAAGATATCTCGCGCAAAATTTGTACGAATTTGAGATTCCTCCGAATCTTTTGACTTGGCCTCGTCGGTGATTGAGCTCTTCCAAATAATGCCGCGATCACGATTTTCCTCGTCTATCAATGCCTCGGCCAGCTTGATTTGCTCGGGTGACGCCTGCGTAACTCCGCCGAGGGATTTTGGGAGCAAGCCGACAGAACCGTCAGAAGTTTCTCCGATGATTCCGTTATCTTTGAGTTCTTTAATATCGTCAGCATTGAACTCTCGGTTTTTCTGTGCGCGCTCGAGCTCGACGGTTGCTAGAGACTTTCGTTGTGACTTTACCTCAATATCCTTTGAAGTTTTTTCAAAGTTAGTAACGATAAGGTCGTCTTCAAGCTCTCGATAGTTCCCCATGATCTGATTCTCTAGTGCTGTTTTTTGAGATGTCAGCTCAAATTTGAAGGAGCAAGCGCTTAGAAGTAGTGCGCTCGTGATTGTTAGGATTCGAAGTTCCGGTAAGCGATTAGTGTGCAGAATCATTTGTGTCCTCGCCCTGTTCTCGGAAGTTGTTAATTAGCTTTGCAATAGGAAATCCCTGGAGTTTTGGCGTTGGAATCGGCGCAGACAGAAGTCTTAAATTCACATCTAAGCCAATTTCCCCGTTTTTGATTGGAACGGAAACAAGTTTTACATCACCAAAATTCAAAGCAGTTTTGATTGCGCTAATCGTCGCATCTCGGTCGCCTGGATCAATGTAATAAAGAATCATTCTCAGTTGGTCTTTTCCGATGGAGGTAATGCTCAGGCCTCCCTGCATGTCCCCAGTTCTCAAATCATAGTTAAGGTGTGCGGCTGCATCAATTAGCGGATTATTGGATGAGAGTATGTTTTTAGATTTTTTTCTAAGCCCAGGCACAGTCTTTACTAGCTTCTCGGTATTTATACGAGTTGCGTGAAAGGATGTTTTTAGGCTCGTGGGCCGCTCATCGAATGCGAGCTTGAAGTCAGCGTGAAGCTTTCCTCCTAAAAAGGATGCAACCGCATTGTTAATCGCAAGTTGGTTTTGTGTTAGCTCCAGATCAACTTCGATGTTTTCGATATTTAGATTCATGGCCCGAGCTGATCGTACTTTTATGGGTCTTCTTTGGGTATAAAACTCACGAAAGTTCGCGTAGTCTTGATTGAGTGTAATTCGCGTGTCGCCTGTTACGGCTGGTTTAATTCGTGTTAGATAATTATTGGCCTCATTAATTACGGCATCGTCGTCGATGGCGCCTAATTCTGTTTGGGTGCCATCGTCGGCTGTTGTGTTACGATCTTGCTTGGTTGGGGTAGTGCTGAATTTTTTAAATGATGAGATCTGAATTGCTTGCTGGAGGGGGATTGTGCCTGAAATGTCTTGAATCTCGGCGCTTATATTTGGACTGTCTTGGGACTGAAATGAAGCGCTGACGTTTTGCAGGTCAATTAGCGCGGTCAGGTTGGCTGTGTCCATATCCGAAGATGAGATGAGGACATCTGTCTTGACGGAGCCCTTTGCATCAAATCCTTTAACAAACCCTCTAGGGATATCATCAACCGATACTTTAGTTTTCACATTGAAACTTGTCGGCTGCTGCTCATCATCTAATGTCAGCTCAGCTGCTGATTCGACTGCGGTGGCCAAGTCTGGCAGCGCGATCTTTAGGCTTTGAATGTTGAGATTGCGCAGGGAGCTTGTGTTTCCTGATGAGGTAAGTTTTATGTTTGTGAGTGGTTTATTAAGCGCAGATGGGATATCCACTCTCCCAACTGAAAACTCTGCATTAAAGGACGTTTTGATGGAGTTTAAAATCTTAGCGAGGCTATAGGATAAGTTGGCGTTGCTTACTAAATTAGTTTTTAGATCAACCCCATGAACGCGAACTTCGTGAGTTTTCTTCGCCTTACCTTCAATTTGTGCGCCAGCCACGTCAATTGTTTGGCGGATGCTAGTTGAGAGTTTTCTTTCCGATCCGTCGATATTGAGACTGTAACCTGCCTTTTTTACGAATGCTCGATTGGCTGGGATTGCGAGCGAAAGATCCGTTATAGTTAAGGCGGTTTCGTGCCTTAGCTTTAGTGCATTTGTTTTTGGATTGAAATGACCTTTTCCGTCAATGAGGCCGGATCCTTTTATTTCCGACTTGAATGCAAGTTGGCCCTTTATGTCTTCTGGCACAAATTTAGGAATCAGCATTCTCGACGCATTTGCTTTGATTTGGGACCAAATTTTCTCGAATGATGGTATCGCGGCTTCGTTGGTCACTTCAAAGGTTTGACAGCCGTCATTGCATTTGGCAATTAGTTGTTGGGATAGCAACTCACCTAATTTGAGTCTCTGATGCAGAAATAGGGATCTGAGGCTATCTGCACTGTCGGCGTCCACCTCGAAAGAAAATGGCACGCTTACAGGTTCAAAGGAGTCTCCCTCAACTCCAACGTTTCCAATATTGATAGCTAACTTTGAGGTGGCTGTTGTCGGCAGGGGGAAATGAAGGCCGTTGGTCATTGAGGCTGTGATATTACGAAGGTAAGCGGTATTGTTTTGGTTTTCTTTTTTGAAACGGAAGTTTAGTGATTCGAGGCTATGACTCATCTTTGATGAGATTTGGATATTGTCAGTCTCTTTTCTGTTTTCTTCGAACTGGTAAGCAAAGTTGTAGTTAGCCATCGATAAGCCCATCGAAGGAAGTGATGCTTGCAATTTTTTTCCTTCGATCACAGCGGATGTTATGTTTGGCATTAATAGGTAGAGTTTTGATTCAGATATATTTTGGGCGACCTGATCAGGTCTTACATTGCCAGCGATTTTGCTGATAGCGATATTTATTTCTCCGTCTGATTTTAATTCAAAAGGTAGCAGTTTTGACAGATTGCTGGGTAGTTTCATGGTTAATCTAGTTTGGTGGCTTGCCGAATAGCTGAGGATTTTGTCGTCTTCTGAGTTTGGATATATCGAGAGATTTGTTTCGGATCTGAGGAGCTCATCCAATATTTTTAATCTTATTTTTCTTATATCAAATCCGCCTAGTTTCTCATTGGCCACCATTTGAAGACTTAAGTTTGAGCTAAGCTTATCGGTCAGAATATTATTCATGGCTAGATTCTGTAGGCTTATGCCCAACTCTGCATCTAGATGGCGCCAGTATGCCGATAGGTTTACTAAAGCCGATAAGTCAGTCAAAGTGACTTTTTTTCCGTCTTGAAGAATGTTGACGTCTAGATGTTGGATCCCGATTTTTGTTGCTTTTATGCGGATTGGTATCCAAAACATTTTGGATAGACTTCTTATGACTCCGCCAATCGGTACGGATTCACTCGAAGCTCCAGGCTGTTGTGGTTGTGATTTACCCGATTTAATTCTGTAAAGAGTGATTCCTTGGAATTCGGATTTGGCGTAGTCACCATTTACTGCGATTATTCCGCCATGTATCTGGGCTCGCGTAATTCGCAGGGTGCCATAGAGAAGTGCCCAAAGATTGTAATGTAGCCTAAACTCTTTTATGTGTATGAACTCTTTAGCCGGGATCTGACGCACAGTTCCGTCGATTTGTGGTGGTTGAAATTTTATGTTCCTACCTGTAAATCCTCGGAACGCATTGAAGTCCAATGCTTCAATAGCAAGTTTTCCACCGGTCTCTTCGGCAACACTTTTCTCCAGGAGACGGAGCACTTTTTGAGTGTCAGTCACCAGATAAAGAGTCACGGCTAATGTTATGACGATGGTCGCTCCAGCTGCGAACAGCGCAAGCAACCAGCGAAGTATTGTTCGCCACACGTTTAACGCTCCTAAGAGAGCCGTAAATATCAAGGATAATTAAAGTATATCAGTTTTCGGCGGGGGCACGTAGAGGCGCTACTAGGCTGAAATGCTCACCTTACAACGGTTTGACTTGTCTACAGATAGGTCAACTATTTCTGGTTATTCCAAAAGCGAACTGACCATGGAGAGCGCTCAACAGCCTTAATTCCCATGCTCGAAGCAGTTTTAAGGATGGCCTCAAAGTCGTGACTGATGGTTGCTCCAGCTTTTTGAGTGACCTCGTCTTCTGTGGGCAAATCAAAATCATTGGCCCCAAAGTTGAGACCAAGTAATGCATCAGCATTCTTGGTGAGAACAGATGTGCGGATATTTCGAATGTTGTGGAGGTAGATACGACTAACAGCCAACCAGCGAAGATATTCGTTCGTTGAAATTTCATTTCCACCGAACTCATTGTTCCAAGGCTTGTAGGTCCAACATAGAAAGCTTGCGAGTGTACCACCGACGCGGTCTTGGAACGCTCGCAGAGACTCCAAATGATTTAGTCGTTCATCCAGTGTTTCGTCAAAGCCAATAACCATGGTCGCTGTTGAGCCCATTCCGGCCCGCAAGATGGCCTCTTGGCCATTAAAGTAATCCTCAACCGTGAATTTTCCTGGGCTGTGACGCTTGCGGAAACTATTATCCATTATTTCTGCGCCGCCTCCAGTAACCCAGCGCGTACCGCTTGCCGCAAGGATCTGAGCGCCTTCGTCGTAACTGAGTTTCGACACCTTGCAAGAGAACATAAACTCAGCAACGGTCATCTCGTAAAACTCAAGGTCAGTGTAGCGTCTTCTCACTTCTGAGAATAGTTGCGCGTAGTCGGTGATCTTTAGTTTTGGATGAAAACCACCGTTGAAGCCAACCAGTTTTCCGCCGAGCTGCACGAGTGCATTAATTTTCTCGCACACTTGATCAGTACTTAGAAGGTATGTGTCCTTAGCGTGAGGTAGTCTATAAAAAGAGCAGTAGTCACATTTGGCAACGCATACATTGGTGTAATTGACGATCGCCATGATCAGGTAGCTTGCTTCGTCTAGCGAATGAAATCGCGATTTGACGGATGTTGAGAGTTCGCTCAGTTGCTCGTCTGTGGCTTCAAGGAAGAGAAAGCCAGCGTCCTGGCGTGTTATCGGTAAGCCAGACAAAACCTTCTTTTCAATTTGATCCAGGACAGCCATGACGCTTGTTCTCATAAAATAGTGGTCGCAACAGTCACAAAATAGCTGGATAGCAGGGGTTTGCCACTGAATTTTTCAAGAAATTTTTAAGAATTTATTTAATCATTTTCTATCGAGCTATTAATATCGATGCAGTATGTGTTTAAAAAACTAAGGAATTCATGCATTTAAAAGAAAATGGGGGCTTGCATGTTGCCGACAAAGCCACTAGAAACTCGGCGTTCGATGGGCAGGGTGCCCCCAGTAGTATTACTTTTAATCGAAGGAGAACGCACACGATGGATCTGCTTCACTTCATGAAAGAGGAGTATTCGGCAATTAGGTCCGAATTTCCGGCGCTGGTTGCCAATGATATCCCGCAAGTTTTGTCGGGTAAGGCGCTTGATCAGTTTATGACGCGTGTTGAGCTTGTGACTAGAGTTGGCGGCGAGCTTGTGATTCCAGAGTTGGTCGATGCAGGCCGGGGAGCTTCTGCTGCGGCAATGCTGGCAGAAGAGCAAACCAAAGTGATTCGTCGCTTGGTTGCATCTTACAGCAAGCACCGGGAGCTTCCAGAGCCGAAAATTATTGAGATATTTCGGAAGGTTGGCCGACACCTAGACCAGATGGAAAAGGTTGTTCTGCCATTGGTTCGAGAGCTTATTCCCACGGCAGTCCGCGAGGAAATCGGCGAGATCGCATTGGATTACCGCGAAGACTTGGCGGCAGTTAATGTGAAACCGGCTAGCAGCAAGCTCAAGACCACAATAAGCGCTTGACCGTGCTGAAAGTTTTGGGGTATCAGAGGTGTCTTCAACTTGCGCGGAATGTCTTGGTTAGACCCAAGGCGGAGTAGTTTAAGTCGTTGATTTTGTGAGAAGAATGTATTCGATATTTTGGGTGAGTCCATGAAAAATCTGATTATCAATAAGTTTGAAAAGCGCGTGTTCAAAGACGTTAAGCCTCTACCTGAGTTCCGCTCTGGTGACACAGTTCGCGTCCATTACAAAATTCAGGAAGGCGCTGATGCTTCCAAGTTTCGTATTCAGACCTACGAAGGTGTCGTCACTCGTTACCGCAAAGGTACTGCAGGCGGATCTTTCACTGTAAGGAAAATCTCCGCAGCAGGCGTTGGTGTCGAGCGCGTATTCCCAACGATGAGCCCCCTCGTCGATAAGGTTGAAATTGTGGCGCAAGGCCGCGTTCGTCGCAGCCGTCTTTATTATCTTCGTGATCTCTCTGGTAAGGCTGCTCGTATTCGTAGCCGTTACTTGGGTGGTGAGAGCGAAGTCCAAGCTAAGACTGAAGGATAATTCGGCGTCGTTTATTTTACGTATGAAAGCCCCGCTGCATTGGTCAGCGGGGCTTTTCTATTCCCAGTTAGCAATCTTTCAGTCGGCAAGAATGTTGGGCCAGCGATAAGCTGTCAGCTCTTGTTTCCAACTGTAAATATCGATGGCAATAAGATCGACGCTGATCGTTTGACAATGGCGTCCCTGACGCGGAGGTTGACTAGCCACGTAAGCCATTCCGCGATGAAGAGACTGCTGTTTGCTGCGATTCATCCAAGATGCCGTCGTGTTCATATCTGGAGGCTCTGATGGGTTTAGTCTGGTCTTGATCTCAAGGATCTGAATCGATTTCATTCGCTGTAATACGATATCAAGTTCAAACCCTGTGTGACGAAGATTACGGAATAGCAAAGTAAACCCATCCTGTTCGGCCCATTTGGCCACAATGTTTTCCCCCAGTTGACCTAATGATTTCTGATCGAGTTTTTTTAATGTCAATTCAGACCAGCGATGACGCATGGAGACAGATTCAATGGCAGCATTTCCTAACCAAAACGCATGCCGAGTCTGCGACTGATAGTGATCTATCATTGTAGAGAATTCCAACGTTTTGAAAACGTCACGGGTTTGTGACGATGTCTCTTATCGGAGCAAAATTTCGACGGTGTAAATCACAGATTCCGTGGGAGTGAATGGCCGCAATATGATCGGCTGTGCCGTAGCCAACGTGGCGATCAAAACCCCATTGGGGATGAAGGGCAGCCTGAGTTTGCATCAATTGATCGCGAAACTCTTTGGCAACAATTGAAGCTGCTGCGATGGAGTAACAGAGGCTATCACCCTTTACGACAGTGACCTGACGGAGGGTTTGATTCGCAATCTTTTGATTGCCGTCAACCAATAGGACTCCAGGCTTTTCTGACTTCAAGCTATCTATTGCGCGGTTCATGGCGAGGAACGTCGCTGGTAGAATACCGTGTCCCTCAATTTCTCTTTCTGATGCTAGACCAATAGCCTTGCCGATACTGATCTCATCAATCAGTTGGATAAGTTCTGCTCGTTGTTTTGCAGACAAAGTTTTGCTGTCGCGAATTCTTGCTTTTGTTTTGGTATCGAGGCTGTCAAGCCGAGTGTAATCAAGCATCACGCAGGCTGCGACGACTGGACCTGCGATACAGCCGCGCCCCACTTCGTCGACGCCAGCCGGGTCTAGGCCTTGATCTAGCCAAAAGCGTTCGATCGCGCCTTTTTCTTTGGGCACTACCACGTCGACTTGAGTCCTGTTAATTAGAGAGCCTTAGTCAGCATATCGACCAGTTTAGCCTTTGGCACTGCGCCAACAGCGCTATCGACAACTTTACCGTTTTTCATGATGACAAGATATGGAATCGAGCGGACGCCAAATTGTGACGGTGTATTGGCATTTTCATCGACATTCATCTTCGCAATCGTAACTTTACCTTTAAACTCTTCTGCGAGTTGCTCGAGAGTTGGCGCGATGGCAACGCAAGGGCCGCACCATGGAGCCCAGAAGTCCACCAGAACCGGAACTGAAGATTTTACTACAGCAGACTCGAAGTTTGAGTCTGTAACGTTAATGGTATTCTGACCCATGATGATGTCTCCAAATGAAGTACTTTGAACGCTTATTCAAACCAAGACGAAGCCTTTTGTAAAGCGACGATCGACATAAAAACAACAAACTGCTCAAAAAAAAGGCTGATTGTTATAATTAGCTGACTTTAACAGTTAATCCAGGGCCACCAACCACCACATCCATGACCTGGCCCCCGGCATTTGTCATAGCTTTTGAGACTTTTTCCGTGAGTTCGCGCGGACAGAAGACACCCATGACACCACCGCCGCCCGCACCGCAAACTCTCGTAAACATCGCACCGGCATCCTTGGCTGCGATGTCAACCCGTTTTGTTTCCTCGGTTTCAATCTTAGGCCAAAGTGCGGTTCTTAGCAGCCACTCGCGTTTAGACGCAGCAATCGCCTCTTTCCACATTTTTTTGGAGACCGCTTCGGCGCAATCAGCAGCTTCGTGGCCAATGGCGGCAATTTTTTCGAGAAGTCCTTGGTCACCATCGAAGATGCGCTTGAAAATTTCCCAGTTGTTAATGGCGCTGGCTCTTGATTTGCCGCTGTAGCAGCAAATCAGGTTAAAGTCCTGCCCCTCCCAGATTGAACCTGGAAGCGTGGTAACAGTTGTGCGCCCAAACGGAAATTCGATGATGTTTATGCCACCACGCATGCCGCCCCAGTAGTCTTGAACGCCGGTTGGCGCATGTATGACTCGCGACTCCACGTCTTGGGCCGTTCGGACCAGCTCAAACTCATCGGGAATTTTATAGGATGGTTCAAACTGTTTGCGCGCTTGAGCAATTGCTCCAACGAATGCGACAGAGAGGCAGCTAGATCCCCCTAAACCTGCTCCAGCCGGTGATCTTGCGCTGGTTTTGATTTTTATCGCTGGGAGATTCTTGTTCCAAAATGCGCTTAGCAGAAGCGAGAAAAGGCGAAGCTTTGATGAACTGATAATTTGTTCAAAAGTCCCGCTATCAGAAATTTTTTGGTCAGTACTTTCAAAATAAAACAATTTGTCAGGAGAGGGTGTCATTTCAACAGAGGCTTCGAGACTCACGGCAACGTTGACGGTCGCTTTGCGGTCCAAAAGGTTATGAATGGGCCAAAGGTCAATTGTTCCTCCCGCTAGGTCGACGCGAGTGGGTGCAATGGAGTTGATTTTGAACATTTTTAATTCCCCATGTTTTTATGTGGTAAAATTGTAACATGACAAAATGGGTGACGCTCTTGTGTGGAGTGAGGTTCAGTTGACTATAAAGCATTTATTTGACCAAAAACGCATGCGCGTCTGTCATTGGAACGCAACTCCAGGATTTATTTCTGCAGCTTCTGCTGCCATCGAGCATCACCTTAAACTTTTAATAAAATTAGATATGGTTGAGGTGCGTTCGCTAGACGACCCCAACCTAAGGCCGGCTGATGTGCTGTTTATTTCAGCAGATGGTATTGAGGACGAACAGTATCCCGTATGGCTAAAAGGTATAAGTACTCGAATTCCCAAGGCTCACGGCATTCCTGTACCTACGATTATTTTTGGTAATATTTCGTCGGCTGTCCAGTCAGAGATTCTGCGATGGGCAGTTGAAGGCAATTGGTATTTTGATATTGTCGACCCCGGCCATGTCTCAAGCTTAACTGTGCGTGTTGCCAACTTCCTAAGGGTTCATGATCACCTTCATGAGATCCGGCGCATGAGTATCGCCAGCAAGACTTTGGAGGACAAGGTTGCGGACATGGAAAAACAAATTGAGCAAATATTGAAAGGCCCCACCAAGCCGTGACCATGATTGACGCCAAAAATATGTCCGACGAAGGTTTAATCGCACATTATGTGATTGAGCTTCTTGGAGCCGGACATTTCCTGTCCCATGATGACTACGCGCGGCTTGGAAAGTGGCGTGAACTGTCTTCGTCAACTGATGAGCTGCTTCTCGTCTTAGATGAAGTCCTGTCCGCAAAAATTATGAAATCTCGTCAAAAGGGCAAAAAAGTTTTTTCTCTCTCCTCGATCAGCAAAACTATGGAAAAAAGGCTGAGTGAGCGAAAAATGCTCGTTCAAGGGGCTTAACATGTCAAAAACTACTGATGTCGATATGGACAAGATTGTCGAAAGATTGAAAATAGACCGCATCAAGCGGCATATTTTTTTATGTACTGGAGACAAATGTTGTTCGGCAGAGACTGGCATGAAAACCTGGGAGTTCCTTAAAAAACGAACTAAGGATGCTGATGCCGTTGAGGCTGGAGTTTACCGAACAAAGGTTGGTTGTCTTCGCATTTGCCGCGAAGGTCCTATAGCTCTCGTTTACCCCGAAGGGGTTTGGTACAAAAATGTCACGGTTGACGCATGCGAGAAAATCATCGATCAGCATTTGATCTGTGGACAAATTGTGGAAGAACTAAAAATCGCCGAGCATTCATTACATCTGGATTTATCGTCAGGTGGCCAATGGGACACCCCCTAGAAACTCAGATTTGCTTACCATTGTCGGGTTTTGCTAAAAGCGCGTAATTTAAGCATCAGGTTGTGCAGCATAAAATTTATGACAAAAATTGAAATCAAGGCTCGGTTTCATTGACGTCGTCAATTTAAATATGAGACAATCTACTGAGGAATTCACATTAATGTTCAGTGTCTAGGTTGCTAATTTAATTTGGAGTGGAGTCAAAGTATGACGGAACTAACAGCAGCGCAGTTTTCGCTCGTTTACAACATGTTTTCTTTAACCATTGCTAGTATGGGGGCAGCATTCATCTTCTTCCTAGCATCTAGGTCGCAAGTCGCGCCGAAATACCGTGGTGCGCTTACAGTGTCATCGTTGGTGGTGGCGATTGCTTGCTATCACTATTTCCGTATCTTCAATAGCTGGAACGAAGCGTTTACCTTAAGCGGCGCAGTCTACACGCCATCTGGGAAACCATTCAACGATGCTTACCGCTATGTTGATTGGCTTTTGACAGTTCCTCTACTTCTTGTTGAACTCGTTGCAGTATTGGCTTTGCCAAAAAATCAGCGCGAAGGCCTCTTTGGTAAGCTAGCTATCGCGGCTTTCCTGATGATTGCACTTGGTTACCCTGGTGAAGTCGCTACAGATAACACAACTCGCGCCATTTGGGGCACACTGTCTTCGATCCCATTCGCATACATCCTAATGATCCTTTGGGGCAAATTGGGTGCAGCAATCGAAAGCCAGCCAGGCGAGGCTAAAGTCTACTTGACTAATATCCGCCTACTACTTCTTTTGACTTGGGGCTTCTACCCAATCACCTACATGCTTCCGATGTTCGGCATTGACCCACAATCCTCGGTTGTTGGTATTCAGGTTGGATATGCTGTCGCTGACGTGCTTGCAAAAGCCTTCTACGGCGTTATGATCTACTGGATCGCAAGAGCTAAGTCAGAAAACGAAGGTTTCGCTGACGCTGCCCACTAATTTGGCAGCTGGTCGCATGAGCGTCCTAAAGTGCATTTGATTAAACCGCCTTCGCTGAAAAGCGAGGCGGTTTTTTCTTCAGAAATCTTTTCATGACCGGCGCATGAGACGCAGTTAAAGCTCCGATCCCTAAGAAAACGATCTTCCAAATTTGTTGACTACCGCCTGAGCGCGCATAGAGCCAGGCGAGCAGAAGAATCCCTACAAGGCTCAAGGTCGTGTAGGGGAGACTTTTTAACAGGTATTGCTTAGATGACCAGCCTTTTGCAGCTCGTTGGACCGCAATAGAATCCCAGCCGTGCCAGAATGCGAAGAAACAAAAAAACCCAGGCAGTAGAGGTAGCGCCAAGGTTGAAGCGGCGAGCGCCAATGTAGCGGGCATTCCGATCACAGACCTACCAAGAGTCTTACGCTCATATCGATCAAAAATCGCGGACACAAACAGTGCTGCAACGAAAACAAGTACGCCGCATGCGCGCGCGGCCTCCAAGGTGATTCCCTCGATTGAAAGCGAATCACCAAGAATTAACTGAATAATCGAATTGGCCTCCTGCCAATGGACTAGAACACCAAAGGTTGCGGCAAAAAAACCCCATACCCAAGCTAACACGCGGCTCCAAGTGGCATTCTTCGAGCTTTTTATGGCACGAATCCAGTTTGCCTCGCCGAAATGATCTGCAGATTGGAACAGGAAAAATGCTAACGCCATCGGGGGAAATACAAACCAAGTGAGAATAAACAGTGCTATGGAGCCAAGATAAACACCATAAAACTGATAGGGTCTTTGAGCTGTGGGCTCAAGGAGATGATCTACGCTGCCGTGCCCAATTCCAGTCGTTAACAGACCTATGATGGGAATCGTCCATCCGGCCAAACCACCAAGTGTCCAATGAAGAACGAGACTGGCCGACGCCGCAAATATAAACGGATACAAAACTAAAAGACTACGTAAAAATGGAGCCCAAGGCAGACCAAAAAATATTCTAATTTCTTCAGTAAATTTCGATTTTTCATCAAGGAATAAGAGGATTTTTGAGGGACTATTCGCAGAGAAAAGAATGCAAAATACTTTCGAGATCATTTCTCCATTTGTTCTGATAATTCGCAGAAGAAGTGCGTCATAAACCTGAAAGCGAAAATGTCCGTAGGACGTGGTCGCTAAACCAGTCAAATGCCGAAGGTTTCTCTGGAAAGAGTAGCCTGTGCTTGCTTTGACCATACCAGCAGCACTACCAATGACCTGGATAACTGAACTAGAGTCAGACCCTGGGAATTTCGGCTCCGCATTGAGAGTCATGGGAATAGCACCTGATTCTACCTTGAGGATTTGGAAGTCTGGTAAGCAAAGCTTGCTAGAAATATATTCTCGAAGTATTGACTCACACTTTTCCAATGAGATCCTGTTGGCTGCAAACACCGTAAATTCGACCAAAGCGCGACGTCGATCAAACGGTAAAACATACACAAAGCGAACTTCGCCGCGTTGTTCAAGCCTAAAATCCATCAAGTCCACTATTTGCGGATCAAAGTAATCCCGCTCTGTTTCAAGTTCAAAACCGAGGAAATACTGTAATAATTCGGACTTTTCGACAGTCACAGAATTATAGATACGCTTGGCTGAAAACGTCTGGCCAGACGCGGTCGTGACGACGGCTATCCTCTCTGCGTTGACCTCCTCGGGTCGCTCTAGAATCTCGGTGACAGAATCTTTGAGTTTTTGAAATCTTATATCGTTTTCGAGTCTTTGCTTGATTTTGATTAGGAGGCGGTCCCCGGGAATTCTCTCGTAGTAGTAATCACCAAAGTTACAGATAATTGGCCGACCATCTGTCGAAGTTATCCGAAATTTCTCCCAGCGGTTTTCGATACAATCTGAATAACGATGGGGAGTGGTTGTTTTAAGGCGCCATGAGGCAAATGTCTTGGATGAAAGCGACTCAGGGTCTGGATCGATGATCGCAACTCGAAGATCTTTTGACGGGTCATCTGCAAGAATATCGGCTTGCATCAGACCCGCTAACCCACCACCAACGATTATGACGTCGAAATCTGTCAAATTGGAGACCATTTTATCAGCCTCCCTTTCCACTCATAGCGACCACTCTGACTGGTCCTTAGGGCCTTGTAAGCAGCGATGTCCAATAGCAGTAAACTGAGCGGGTGCAGCAGTAGATCACGAAGTGGCATCATAAAACATTTAGCCACTAAAACCCTGCTCAAAGCCAACAAACAAAGTGAAATAAAGGCCAACTCGGGTCGAAAAAAATAACCCCAAATTGGAAATAGAAAAACAAAATTAATAAATCCGATAACGCATCTAAAAACCGACGGTGTACCACCACCGATCGCCACTAGATTTTTCGAAAATCCAGCCAAGGTAGCCCGCCAATCGGGGTACATCGATACCCGAATGTGACTCGCTGAGAGAACTGGCTGAAGACCACGACCTGTGACTCGGTGAATCTGACGCGCCAGTTCGACGTCCTCTAACGGGGTCGAACCAAGACCTCGGTGACCGCCGCTTTTACAATAGTCCCTCTTGAAGATGGCGACCCATTGCCCATTTGCCATCTGCATCGATTGCAAGGGTAAGCGCCACGAGCAAAACAAGGGTAGCGACATCATTAATGGAAGATGCATAATCCATGGTATCAGTAAACGCTCACGCAAGCCTTGGCACGACTGTGCTGGTAAAGCCGATAACCCGGACATTAGCTCGCGCGCCCGTGGCTGCATCAAGAGATCTACGGTACAACGAACAGCGCTGGGCGAGGGTCGCACATCGGCGTCGCAGAAAATTAAAATATCTCCATTAGCTAAGTCGGCAAGTTGTGCGCAAGCATGAGCTTTCCCCGAGATTTCTTTACTATCGTTCCATGGGACTCCCCGCACGATCTTTAATGGGATAGTAGTATTTGACAAGAACGAGTTTGCAATCGCTGAGGAGTCGTCGTGAGACTCGTCATCTAAAATAATCACCTCCATTGGTCTGTAAGTTGATGCCAGCAGATTCGTCAGAAGGTGGGGGATATTTTCGGCCTCATTTCGAACAGGTATGAGTAAACTGACCAGGGGTTTTTCACCTGAATATTCAGTCACACTTCCCAGTTTAGTTGCAAAAATTGCATTAAGGATGACCATTATCGTGGAGATAACAATGACCGAGAATGAAATCAAACTTACGATGTTACTGAGGAGGGTTAGATCCATCGGTGGACGCCTCCTGCTAGTAAAGTCTGGGGTGCGTTCAAGGATGCTACATCTAAAATTTTTGTGACTTCAGTCTCTAAAGTTTTATGATCAACTTCAGTACGCGCGCTATCAATTGGTTGACCGGCGTAAATGAAGGCCGTCGGCCTCTCATGATTCATAGGCTCAATGTGCAGCCCAATAGGAACGTACTGAACCCGACCTGTAATTTTAGATAGTATTTCAATTCCACGCAGAAAGCCGAGTGGCCGTTGCCGCAGTGGTGATATTTTCCCTTGTGGGAAAAATGTTAGAGTCCGATAAGGATTACTGGCAACCAGGTCTCGAAACTGCATAAAAGCTCGACGCACACTTGTTGGATTTCCCGGCTCTATTCCAAAGCAACCCACCTTGCGTAAGATTGGGAATTTCGCAAGTTCGCTTTCCAGCATCAATGAGAAGATACCGGATCCAGGCCTCAGGCGATTTTGGACTTCAAAGCAGAAAAAACCATCCCACCAGCTAATATGATTTGGCACCAATATAACTGGTACCTCAGGATTCAGTTGACCAATGGCGTTTTTCAAATCGAAATGTATAGATGCAAAACATTTCTGGTACTTCCAATGGAGGTACCGATCCCAAAACCATCGGACAATGTCGTTATGTCGAGGTGCCACGGGTCAATAATCCGAGCTGCAAAGTCCCTCGCGTGAAACTAAAAAGACAGAGTAATAATAGTGTAACGGTCGTAAGAACAACAGGTGACCAGGCTGATCCAGCAATTGAAAGACCAACCGGAAGGGACAGGCTTAACAAGTAAAATTTGGCAGGCCACGAACGCTCAAAGCGATGGCCATAATTTGATAAACCCAAAATCTCAAAACTGAGGAATATTAAAAAGCCGGTGAGCAACCATCCAAAAAGATTTCTGACGGCAACTCCTAAGAAAAAGACCCCAGACTCTTCCCAAATCCAGTAAGGAGTTAACTGACTCATGGCAGGCTCCAGGGTGAAATCCCAGGCGACTAGGAGCAATGATGCTATGATGATCCGTCCGAGGGGATGCGCCAAGCGACCTATAGAGCCTCGAGAGGCTCTCAGAGGTTTAGGCCCAAGAATCTGATTTGCTAGCAGATAACAACACAGAGCCATGCAAAACCAACTCACAGGAATCAACACAGGAACTTTATCGCCAAGCTTCCATCCAAGGAGGCTCGTATAGGAATATTTGCCAAACGGGATACCGTAGCTTGTGCCGCCAAATTCCATAAAAAAACTGATCAAAAAAGCAGGCAGAAAGTACACCAGCCAACGCCAGCCCAAAACTTTGTGGGCGGCCCTTATGCACAACCAAAAGCAAAGAAGAATCTGCAATCTAGCAAAAAGCGGGTATGATATGGCATAAATTGGCGGAGACCACGGATAGCGCGCAAAAAGCTCTGGATGTAGCGTAAAAGTTGCGTATCCAAAAATTGATATGGCATTAATGAAAAGCAAGGCCCACATTGGGGAGAAGAATAGCACATGAGTCACTCGGGGCAAGGATATTTAGGACGTACGACAGTCATCAGCAGTGACAGCACAGCTCCGGCCTTAGGATGTTTAGTCGTTACCACATGGGTTGTAAGCCTTTGGTATGCGTTTACGCGCGTTCAAACAGGTGTTTTCCCTGACTCTTTAGCCAGCATTGCCTTAATGCTCTGGATGCAGTTTCTTTATTGTGGTCTATTTATCGTGACCCACGATGCCTGCCATGGCACTGCGTGGCCCGGAAATCCGAGGCTGAATCGATGGCTGGGGAAAACTACAGCGATGCTGTATGCGGCCTTTGATTTCGATCATCTGGTCCCGAAGCACCTTGCTCATCACGCTCATGTTGCAACCCTCCAAGATCCAGATTTCCACGATAATACTCGGCAGGGGAGAGGTTTTTCCGCCTGGGGTTGGCGATTTTTTAAGCATTATCTGAGCCTAAGGCAAATTCTTATCATGATGGCTGTGGCTCAGATTTTTTTTCATGTGCTGAATATACCGGAGAGAAACGTCATCCAATTTTGGATCGTCCCAGCTATTTTGAGTGGCATGCAGCTCTTTCTATTCGGCACTTGGCTACCACACAGGCCAAAAGCTGGTGAAGAGTTTCCCGATCGTCATCACGCGAGAGACTCTGGACTACCTTGGTTATTATCACTCGTTTCCTGCTGGCATTTCGGCTACCATCATATTCATCACTTGAAACCCAGCGTGCCTTGGTACAGGTTACCGTCCTATAGGAGGCGAAAATGAAATTGCGATCGATCTTAATGTGGACCACGGGTGGCGCGTTGTTTGGAGTCGCCTTCGGAGCGATAGCTTCTATCTTTCAAGGTGGTCCAGATATGATGCGAGGTATCCAGGAATCATGGTGGTGGTTTGGCGTCGCTGGATTTTTGATATCAACGATCGGCAACGGCAGCGATCCCGCGAGTGGCTCTAGTCAATCTCATTGACCCCAGTCCTTTGATCTTGAATACAAGTAATAGACCCTGAGCGACTGCGACTAACTTGCCCAGATTCGAAACCACAGTTCGCCTGCGGAACGCAGATTCTGGATTTACTTTCGCAGATCGCAACAGTTTATGCCCAATTCGCTGATAAACCTTACCTGCGATTGCAATGGCAAAAGACACTCTCCAAGGCAGCCAGTAGATCCCTTGAAATCCATGTTCATACAACTCGTCTGCTCTTCGAAGTAGTTTGTTGACCGCATAGTGCGCAATTTCAGGATTGGTCGACAAAACCTTTGCGTCGATATTAACCAAAAGATCTTTGGGTATATAGATGCGACCAATACTTGCATCGGCTTGGATATCTCGGGCGATGTTAGTCAACTGCATCGCAGAGCCCAGAGAAATAGCGTGAGCACTTGCCTGGTCAGGATGAGCTCCGAGAAGTGGGCACATCATAAGTCCTACGACGCCCGCGACACGAAAGCAATACTGTTCGAGCTCTTTGAGATTCCCGTAGCGGCAGCCTTCCACATCCATGCGCATACCGGCAATGAATTCTGATCGCTGCCAGTCATCTAGCCAAAGCGGTCCAGAAAGAGCTGCATTTACTGACCCACGATTTTCCATCAGGGAAAGTCGTGCCTCTGCCGACTGCGAGTCAGGTGCATCATCGATGGCGTCATCACAGCGCCTACACCACTGATAAAGAAGTAAGACTTTGTCTCGGCAGCTCTTCGGCAGGAAAAGTGAGGCTAAGGAGAAACTTTTTGAGCCTTGCTTGATGACTTCAGCTGGAGACGAAGTAAAGTTAATTGTTTGTGAGTAAGTCATGCGTCGCTCCCGGCTCGCGACTTCCAACGGGGAGAGCTGCCTTCAAGTCTTGAAGTACCAAAGATGCAGTAGCCTTAGCCGAGTTGACGACTCCTGGAACGCCGGCGCCTGGATGAGTCCCAGCCCCTGTAAAGTACATTCCAGCAACTCGACCATCGCGGTTATGAGTGCGAAAGAATGCGCTTTGCCAGAGTACGGGTTCACTGGAAAACGCTGAGCCCAGGTGTGAGTTTAATTCAAATTTGAAATCCAACGGAGTGAAAATCTTCTGAGTCACAATGTGCTTGCGCAGGTCGGGAGCGTAATGTTGCTCAATATAACTTAATATACGGTCTGCGTAGGCTGGGCCTTCCTTTTGCCAGTCTAAATGAAGATTTCCGAGGTGCGGCACTGGAGATAGAACGTAAAATGCTTCACACCCTTCAGGCGCCATCCCTGGATCAGTCCGCGTCGGAGCATGCAAGTAGAGAGAAAAATCATCCGGGATTTTACTAGCCTTGGAAAAGATTTGACTCAAAAGTCCACGGTAGGACTTTCCGAAAAGAATATTATGATGTGCAAGCTCTGGATACTGTTTGTTAGTACCAAAATACACTAAGAATAATGACATGCTTTGCGAGTGACTAAGAACCTTCTTTCGTCCTTGCTCTGCCTCGGGGGCGTTTCTTAGAAGATGGCTGTACGTGTGTACAACATCCGCGTTGGAAACAACAACATCACAAGGCCATACGCCGCTTGCAGTTTTCACACCACTAACGTGACCCTCAGTTGTGATGATCTCCTCCACTGGCGACGATAATCGAACCTCACCACCGAGCTCTTCAAAGAGTCTGACTAATGCACGAACCAAAGCACCCGTGCCACCGCGTGGGAAGAAGACACCCCACTTTCGCTCAAGATAGTGGATCAAAGTATAAATAGAAGACGTTTTAAAAGGGTTGCCGCCAACCAATAGCGTGTGAAAACTGAAGGCTTGACGGAGCTGAGGATCCTTGATGAAACGTGCGACCGTCTTGAAAACTGAGCGATGAGCGCTTAGTTTGGCTAGCTGCGGAGCGACACGGATCATGCTCCACCAGTTTAGGAACGGCACGTGGGCTAGTTTCGTGTAACCCTCGTCAAAAACCTCTTTTGAATATTTCAGAAATCTGGAGTAGCCATCCGTATCTTGTGGGGATTTTTTTTGAATTTGATCAAAAGTGCTTACGGGGTCGTTGGAGTAATCAAATGAAAACCCATTCTCCCAGAATAATCGATAGAAGGGCGTCACAGGCATCATCTCGACGTAGTCTTCCATCCTTTTACCGGCACAGTCGAAAAGTTCTCGCAAACAGTCTGGAGCAGTGATGACAGTCGGTCCGGCGTCAAACGTAAAGCCTTTGTCCCGGTAAACGTATGCCCGGCCTCCGGGTTGATCCCGTTTTTCAAACACTACAACCTGATGGCCTGCCGCTTGCAATCGGATGGCGGCAGCAAGACCTCCAAACCCACTTCCAATGACAGCAATACGAGCAGAGTTCTTATTTTTATGCATATGCAGTCATCACTTTCTGTGCCAGCTCTCGTAGCGAGGATATTGCCGCCACTTGCGCGCTAGTTTCGACGATACAATTTAACTGATCCAAACATGTTTCGAATTCTGTCGTTGCTAATTCATGAGCCTTCTCGACGACTCGCTTTAAGAGTAATGAATCATCACTAGAAATTTGATTAGGATTTCCCATCAAGTGCTGAAATCTCATAAATTCCGCCGCTTCAAGTTCTCTGGCAGCTACAGCCCAAACCCAGGAAGGCCTGACTAGTGGCCTACTGATCGTTTGATTCTTATTTTTTGGCGATACATCTCCAATGTCGTTAAACATCTGTAAGGCCACGCCGAAACGCTGACCGAATTTTGCCAGACAGCGGCGTCTCATTGAGTCCGCCTCACCCACGATTGCGCCTAATTCAGCACACATACCAGTTAGCTCGCCAGTCTTCAGTTCTATCGCTGCAACGGAAATATCGAGCGCTTTCTGTTGAGAGCATTGGGTCATGTCGTGGCCAAGGTCAAGAGCCTGCCCCTGATGAGCGTACAGCATGGTCTTGTGGAAAAGACGGTAGATCTCGAGCTCAACGGATGGATTAAGAGCCTGCTGACGCAGTAAATCTATTGGCCAAAAATAAAGCCAGTTCGCCGCATTGATGGTACGTGGAACTCCGATCTGCATATGCAGCGCCGCCTTGCCGCGGCGCATTTCGTCTGCATCTTGGATGTCATCGATCATGAGTGAGCCAGCATGCAAGGCTTCAACCACGCATGCCAAGCAGTCGAGAAGTGATTGCTGGCTTGCGATCAAGGGTTCAGCCTTAGTATTGGCGATAGTAAATCCAATGTGAACTAGTTGCGCACGAACCTGCTTGGAATTACGACTTGCAAACTCACGAACCGGTGCTACCAAAGCAGCGTCTAAACTAGGATCAGAGGCGCTCGGTAGATGAGCAGCTAAAATAGGCACTAGCTCGGACCGGGTGTTATTATTTTGCAAGTATGTTTTATGATTTATCACCGGGAGAAGGGTAATAGATGTCTCAGTCGGGGTCAAGAAGTGTGAGTAAAAAGATGTATCCGAGTGGAGTCTAGTTTTTTAAATTTTTGCACTGATTACCCAGTGTCGGGCTGGTCGGGCAAATCCACATAAGTTCCAGACATTAAATAGATAACTCCTCATCACGATCAAGATGGACTGGACGAGCGTTGATAATTTAAGTGGTCTTTTTCGGTCCATGGGAGTTTTGATGGGCTCGATCTTTGACTGTTATCAATGCGATCATCTACTCGGTCAAAGATCTCAATCTTTTCGGATGAAAAATTGCTTGTACGGTTTTAGATCTGCCGTTAGCTATAAATTCCGAAAGTCCTCGCCCGGCTGCGCAGCCCAGGGTGAGTCCTGAGCCCATGTAGCCGCTGGCCATCAGAACTCTTGAATCATTATACATGGGTCCAATGATTGGAATTTCATCGCAAGCCCTAAGCTCAAGAAGTGCTTGCTGCTGTGTCGGCTTCGAAAGTTTCACATCAAAGAGCGACTCAATTCTTTGCTTGACGGTGCTAGTGATCTTTTCGTCTAGATGCGCTCGGCTTGCCTCTACGCCAGCCCACTTTCTTAGATACCTCGCTCCACCGGCGCGAAGCTTTCTGTCCGAGGTGACTGAAATCCAGTATTGGCTAAAATCCGCGAGTAGAAGGTTGCCAGGAGTCAAAAACGGATGCCCTCCATCAAACTCAAACTCCGCCCACTGGTCGGCATGATTGACTAGGCAGGATTCCATGTTGGGAATGATTTTTTTGATTCCAAGGTGACTTGCTACCACAACAACTTCTGCCGTCAGCGTTGTTCCTGAAGACGTGACAACCGAGATATGGCGAGGAGCTGTTTCAATTCTGATGACTTCCTCTGGAAAAATCTTTCTACTAAGGTCTTCTTCCATATGACGCAGTAAGGATCCTATATTGATTGATGCGGAAGCCGCACCATCCGACTGGTAGGTCAGTTTTCGTGTCCCGCGCCCATCAAGACTTACAGAGCTTGGAAAGCCATTGCTGGCAAGCCAAGAGCTGGCGACGGCCATCTCCTGTGCTTCCATATCTGACTGGGTGAGCCGGTAAACCCGCCCCGCGTGGTGGTTAACTTTAAACTGAGTTATCAGATCCATTAAATCTGAAAAGCCGATACGACCGAGCCTTAACAGGTTTCTTGCAGCGTCCTCGCCGTGCCCGTGCACCGTTCGAGAGATGTTATCCAAAGTGGAAATGGCTGCGTAGCCCGAGTTTATAGAGGCGCAGTTGGTAAAGTCGCGACTCGGAGCAACAAAGCAAAAAGATCCAATGCCATAGCGCTTCAGGTGAAAGCCTGTACTCAGACCCGTAATACCCCTTCCAATTATGATGACGTCGAATGCTTCCATGAGGGCTTAAATAAGGGTTTGTTAGCCTGTAAACTCGATCAAAACAATGTTAAGCTACATCGTACGTCAATTCCACTAACAACGGGTAAGAATATGGTCCTCTTGTCAAGGAAGTTTGTCTCATCATTTATCGTTACAACTACGATGTCTGTTTCAACGTTGGTCTTGGGCGCATCCCTTGACGTTATTGGATGGGGACCGACCTCGCATATCAAAGCCAAGAAAGAACCACCCACCTGGCTTGGGGATGATCCCATCCTGGGTCGTCTGGCTTGTCCTGCCATTTTGCGACTTGAAGGTGATCAGCTAAAAAATGACGCCCTACTTCTCAAGGTAAATCCTTCGGTGGAAAAGGTTGGTTCAGGTGAGCGTTGGACTCTGACCCTGCGCCCAGGTTTGCGTTGGTGGTCGGGATTTCCGATAGATGCTTCGTCATTATCCAATTGGCTTAAAACAGCTCTTCCGCAGGCCGTAACGGAACGGTTGAGTGCCGCTTTTCCAGCGGACGTCACATTTTCGGTTGCCGGCCCATTGGCAGTCAGAATTGATTTTCCGATGGCCCCGAACTTTGGTCCTTACGTCCTTTCTGGCATCAGCTTGATGCGCCCTACTTCAGATGAAGGGTTTGAGTGTGCTGGTTTGTACTCAATGAATGTCATGCCGTACGGTGTAGATCTTATTTTGAACAAAGGTTACACGGCAAAGTACGATACGATAAAAGTATACGGGTCTAGCACGGCCCTTGGCACAAGTTCGGCCGGTATTAAGTTTTCCATGGCCAATCAGGCATCTAAGGCATCTGCAACGGCTATTGAAACCAAACAGTGCACAAACCGCATCGATATACCTCTGTTCACGACATTAATCTGGAATCCTTCCTCGCCTCTCTCATCGTCAGCGCTGCTTAGGCAGGGTTTGACCATGGCGACTCCTCGAGGAGAGATTTTGAGAACTGCTGCTGGCGACATTGGTTCTCTGGTCTCGGCTCCTATTCTGCGTTCGCATCCTGGCTACAATTCAAAAACATTGATTCGCCCTTACAACTTGGAGGCGGCATCTCAGATTTTTGAACAGGCTGGCTACAAGCAGGCTCACATCGGTCTTCCGCGTGCTAAAACTGCTGATAAACCGGTTTCCATCCAGATTGCCCGCATGAGCGGCCGCCAGGACTTGGTTGAAAAGATTATCAATGACTCGTTCGCCTCTCTTGGAATTGAGACCCACTTTGATGATATTTCCAATAAAAACGAAAAATTTGATGCCGTCATGGCTGGGATTTTCATTCCAATGCTATCTCAGGACTTGAGGTCTGTGGCACACACATCAGCCATCAAAACGGCCGGTAAAAACGGTCTTTCCTTTCCTTTTGAGTATCAGGGTGATAAGAAGCTGGACGAACTGTTAGACGACTACTCGGTGTCATTGACGAGAGACAATGCTGACTTCGGGCTGCTCAGAAAAGTTCATGAACGATGGTTCGAGGTTGAACCATGGACTGTGGTGATGGCTCATCAGTACTGCGTCGAATCGAAGGGACTTAATCTCCCTAAGAAGCTAAATACACGAGATGCAGACTGGTTCCGTCGCTTGACCGTTGATTAAATGGGAAGCCTTGCGCGAAGTATGGCCGCGAGGTGTCCTGGGGAACGAAGCATCCAGTGATTGTTTTAAAATCTGACTTTGAAATTGATAAGATGCGGTCTGCCGGACGCCTGGCAGCTGAAACGTTGGCTATGATTGAAAAGCATATCCGGCCGGGCATTTCCACGCTGGAGTTAAATGATATCTGCCATGACTTCACAGTAAGTCGCGGCGCAGTCTGCGCGCCCCTCAATTACCGGGGTTATCCAAAGAGTATTTGTACTTCGGTCAATGACGTCGTTTGTCACGGAATTCCCAATTCCAAACAAGTTTTAAAGGACGGCGACATCATCAATGTGGATGTTACTCCAATATTGGATGGCTACCACGGCGATGCGTCTAAAACTTTTTTTGTCGGGAGCAATGTCTCGACTGCCGCGAGAGAGCTGGTAAAAGTAACAGAAGAATGCCTAGAGATCGGCATCAGTCAAATTCGAGTTGGAGCTCGAATTGGTGACATCGGGTATGCCATTCAAGAACACGCAGAAAAACATGGTTACAGTGTCGTCCGCGATTTTGTGGGGCATGGTATCGGTAAGGTGTTTCACGAGGATCCGCAGGTCCCTCACTACGGTGAGGCCGGAAAAGGTGTCCGCATTGAGCCTGGAATGACCTTTACTGTGGAGCCAATGATCAATGCGGGTGATTACCGCTGCAAAATTCTCAAAGATAAGTGGACTGCTGTGACGGTAGACAGAAGTCTATCGGCTCAATTTGAGCACACGATCGCAATTCGCAGTAACGGAGCGGTCGAGATTCTGACCCTGCCCTGATTCATTGGTTCGCAGAATCCTCTGACAAGGAATTCACATAGAGCGCCAATTCATCTTCATAAATCATGTCTGGGGCTGCGAGTCTCGACTTGATTTCTTCAATTTTTGCGTACGCACTGGCTGCAATTTGTGCTGGGGTGCTAGCCTCTTTAAGACCAGCTTTTTGTAAAGTTTTGAGAGCCTCATCGGGGTCAGAGACCATCTTCTCGTAGTGCGCGAGTCGAATGCCACGGAGCATTTTTATCTCGTGTAAGGTTTCTTGATCTAGAACAGCATCCACAATAATTTTTACGGCAGTCATCATCTAGTGGCTCCAACACGTCAGGGCTGGTCGCCCGAAAGGACGACGCTGACCCCATCAAGCAATGTCTGGGCCAAGTCTTAAAATATTGAAATTAATGATATAAATATTTGTCCAGGGCATTGAAATCGACTCAATCCCATAAACTTTGTAGGTTGTTTTGACACCGCCGAAATATGGAAATCTTGACCTCGTTCAAATTTAAACTGTAATTATAGTGACTTGAGGGGGGGTGTTCGGGTTTTTGTTAAATAGCCAAAATCATTGAGAAAATTGGGATTGAAGGCCAAAAAGCATCATATATCTTAATTTTTTTAGCCCTTTATGACCTCTTAACAATCATAATTTAGAGTAAATGTGGGATTATCAAGTTGCCATCTTTGTATCTGTTTTGTATCTGGAACTGACGATCGGGGGAGGTCCATTTTATGTCTCAGAGCATTGTTTCAGGTCAGGGTCGAAGCTACCGGATGCGTGCCGTTGAGGGGGTCAAGCAAGGCCTCGGATGGCTAAATCCCGCCTACAAAGATTTTCAATATCGTGTTCCTGTGAACTTTACTCGGGGTCACTTCACCGTAAAAACGGTGGAATCCAAGCGTGAGCTTTGGCAAGTAATGACGCTACGATACGAAGTTTTTCATCGTGAATATATGAACAAATTGATTCCATTTGGGATCGACCGGGACCGTTATGACATTTCGGCCGATCACTTGGCTATTATTGATAACCGTATCAATAAAATAGTTGGCACCTATCGACTCATCCCGAGTCATCGAACAAGTGACTTCTACTCGATGACGGAGTTTGACATTTCCGACCTCGTCTCCCGGGAGGGTGTAAAAGTCGAATTAAGTCGAGCGTGTATCCACAAGGACTACCGCAATGGCGCCATTATTACGTTACTTTGGCGCGGAATTATTGAGTATTTGAATGCCGCTGGTGCGCGCTGGCTTTTCGGTATGGGCAGTGTGAAGACGATAAATCCTGATGAAATCACAGAGGTTTATAAGTGTTTTACCGATGAGGGTTCCGTTGATCATTCGTTTATGATTCCTGCGAAAGCCAATTACCGCATCGATGATTTTGCTAAGCGTCTGGAGCGTGCTCAAGTGACGGACCGTGCTCGGGAGTTGGTTCCAACCTTGGTCAAATCCTATGTTCGAGCTGGTGCGGTCATTGTGGGCGACCCTGCAATCGACTTGGCATTCAACTGCAGTGACCTATTTGTCATTTTGGATGTGTCAAAGTTATCAGCAGCATACAATCGTAAGTATCAAGTAAACTGAACGAAATTTGATTGAGATTTCTCGTTTGCCAAACCCCGTAAAGCCTTGAGCTGAGCGGGGTTCTTGGTTTTTTCGACCAGAACAGCGTAAAATAAAGGTATCCATAAAATGAATATCCCCTCTTTTTTGGGAGCACACACCAGTGACGGTCGAAGTTTCAAGATCGCTCTTACTTCATCTTCCCGAGCTCATAGAAATCCAGCGATTGGTATCCCATGCTGCAAAAGATTTGGTGCGCGTCGAAGAACTGGTCACGGTTCGCCACAAGGACTTGTCGCTGCCGGTGATGGCCCTTGAAATTGGTAGTAAAGATCCAAAATCGCCAGCGTTTTTCCTTACAGGTGGAGTCCATGGTCTTGAGCGCATTGGAACGCGCGTTATCATCTCTTATCTCAAAACGTTAACCCATTTGGCCCATTGGGACGCATCAACTCGAGAGCTCTTAGCCCGAGTTCGGTTTTGTCTGATACCCATTGTAAATCCCATTGGCATGTACCTGGGGCGCCGTTCTAATGGTAACGGCATAGATTTAATGAGAAATGCTCCTGTAGAGGCGCAAGCAGGCAGCCGCGTCGGAATTGCTGGAGGCCACCGGATCTCCAATCGATTGCCTTGGTATCGAGGCTCTGTAGGTGCTCACATGGAGATCGAAAACCAGGCCTTTGTAAAGTATTTTGAGGAGACTTTTGCGAAGTCATCGTCTGTCATTGCCCTTGACGTCCACAGCGGCTTTGGCGCCGTTGACCGCATCTGGTTTCCCTATGCTCGGACAACTGCCCCCTTTCCAAATCTTCAGGAGGTCTTTCTCCTAAACCAAATGCTAGACAAAGTTTATCCCCATCATATCTACAAGGTCGAGCCGCAGTCAGCTAGCTACACAACCCACGGAGATGTCTGGGACTATCTTTATGACCGCAGGCGTGTGGCAGGTGGTTCGGTGTTTTTGCCTCTGACACTGGAGCTCGGTTCCTGGCTCTGGATCAAGAAAAATCCTCGCCAGCTGTTCTCTGGGCTCGGGATCTTTAACCCTTTACTGCCTCACCGGACTTCCCGAATCCTGAGGCGGCATCTTCTTCTATTGGATTTTCTTATGAGAGCGGCCGCCACTCCCGCCATGTGGTGCCAGGGGCTCGGTGCCCATTACTCCGCTGACGACATCCAGCGGATGGCTAATGCTCGCTGGTATGAGAAAAAGGCTGCTTGAGCGGCCTTTCTTTTTTTAAATAATCCTCCAATAAATTCCTAATATCCCTTGACACCAACACGTCTCAAGGGATACATACGGCGTCTCTATTTTTCAGGCACGCCTGCTTAGCCAAGCCTCTGCCATCTAAATCGCAAGCCCCGCGACGCTCGGTTACCCTGAAAAAAGAATAAGTTCAGTAAGTTGTGAACCATCTTTACAGGGTCTCAAAACATGGAAAATCAAAACATCAGAATCCGTTTACGTGGCTATGACCACAAGCTGATCGACAACGCAGCTGCGGACATCGTCGAGCGCGCCAAGAGAACTGGTGCTCGTGTCGCCGGTCCGATTCCGTTGCCAACTGCCATCAGCCGCTACACAGTCCTCCGCAGTCCACACGTGGACAAGAAGAGCCGTGAGCAGTTTGAAATTCGTACGCACAAGCGCATGCTCGATATCCTCGAAGCAAAGCAGCAAACCATTGACGCACTCATGAAGCTAGACTTGGCTTCTGGTGTCGACGTCGATATCAAGCTGACTAAGAAGTAAGAAGCGTTTGTTCTCGTTAACCCCGTAGAAAGCAGGTCTGAGAAATGACTACTCCAAAAGGATTGGTAGCTAAAAAGATCGGAATGACACGCATGGTCGGCAAAGACGGCCAGATGATTGCTGTCACTCTGCTCCAAGTTGAAAACCAGAAAGTAACAAAAGTTCTAACCAAAGAGCGTGATGGATATGACGCTTATCAAGTTGGTTACAAGGAAACTAAAGAGAAGAATCTTGGAAAGCCTGACGTTGCGCGTATGCGTAAGGTCAATGTGAATGAAAACTTCACATGCTTTAAAGAATTCCGCACTGAAGCGCCTGTGGCTATTGAGCTCGGTACTCAGTTGACAACGGATCTACTAAACGGCGTTACAGCTGTGGACGTGACCGGACTCACAAAGGGCCGTGGATTCTCCGGCTCTGTTAAGCGTTGGGATACGGCTGTTGGTCGTTGGTCACACGGTTCTCGTTTCCACCGCAGTCCAGGATCTCTTGGTACACGTACCACTCCAGGTCGCGTATTCATGGGTAAAAAGATTCCTGGTGTTTATGGAACCGAGCAAGTCACAATCCAAAACCTAAACGTTGTGGATGTTGATGCAGAAAACAGCTTGATCGCGTTAAGTGGCGCCGTACCGGGACACCGTAACGGTTACCTTTTCATCAAACCATCCATCAAAGCGTGATCGGAGAGGAAGGTAACAAATGGGAACTCAAATGGAAATTCAAGTAAAAGATATCAGTGGCAAGGCCGTAAAGAAAGTTGCTCTTTCGAGTGACGTCTTTGGTGTTGAGATGAATGAACACCTTCTTCATCTTGTTGTAAAAGCTTACCAGGCAAATCGTCGTCAGGGTACTCATGCTACCAAGACAAAAGCGATGGTAGCTGGTGGTGGAAAGAAGCCATTCAAGCAAAAAGGAACTGGCGAAGCGCGTCAAGGCTCAAGCCGTTCTCCTTTGAATCCAGGCGGCGGTGTATCGCATGGTCCACAACCACGTGACTACAATGAGAAGGTCAATGCCCGTTCGAAGCAAGTGGCTCTGGCTGTCGCGCTTAGCGATAAAGTACGCCACAACCGCTTGATTGTTGTCGATGACTTCAAAGTTGCTGGCAAGCCTAGCACTAAGCACGTTGTTAATGCTCTCAAAGCTCTGAAAGCAGAGAAAGCTTTGGTTCTTGATGAGCGCAAAGACGACTTACTCTTCCGTTCGACTCGCAACATTCACGGTGCAGCTTGCGTTGCTCCAGCCGAAGTCAATGCTGAGCACGTTCTACGTTACGAAAACTTTGTCATCAGCATAACTGGACTTGACGCTCTCCAGCAGCGCTTTCAAGGGGGCAAATAATGAATTCGTTTCAAATTCTCTCTAAGCCAGTATTGTCCGAGAAGAGTACGCTCGTTCGTGAGGACCTGAAGCAGTACACCTTCAAAGTCGATCTTCGCGCTACGAAGACAGATGTTCGCAAAGCGATCGAGACTGTTTACGGAGTTAAAGTTGTCAAAGTTCAAACTTTGATCACACGCGGCAAAGTAGTTCGTAAGGGAAACAGCGTTTCTCTGACGAGCAAGACAAAGAAAGCGGTAGTGACACTTGTCGAAGGTGCGAAGCTTCCGTTGTTTGAAGAGCAATAAAACAAAGCTGATAAGGAAAACCAGAAATGGCTATCAAGCAATACAAACCAACTACTCCAGGTCGTCGCGGCGCCTCCGTCGTCGACTTCTCGCAGCTCGACAAAGTGAAGCCACTTTCTCAAGCGCTTGAGAGTATGAAAGAGCACTCCGGTCGTAACAACACCGGTCGCATCACAATCCGTCATCAAGGCGGCGGAGCTCGTCGTCACTATCGTTTGATCGACTGGCGTCGTGACAAACTCGATATTGTCGGCAAGGTTGAGTACGTTGAGTACGATCCGAACCGCAGCGCATTCATCGCGCGCGTTCTCTACAAAGACGGTGATCGTCGCTACATTCTTTGTCCAGATGGCCTTGCCAAGGGTGACGAAGTTGTAAGTTCCAAGACGGCTGACGTTAAGGTCGGCAACGCAATGCCTCTGAGCAATGTTCCTGTTGGTACATTCGTTCACAACATTGAAATGCGTCCCGGTAAAGGCGGCCAAATGGCTCGCTCAGCTGGTACCTACGCTCAGCTGATGGGTCGTGTAGAAGGCTACGCTCAGCTTCGTATGCCAAGTGGTGAAATGCGCCGCGTTCCAGAAGAATGCTTCGCCTCCATTGGTCAGGTAGGAAACAAAGATCACTTCAACGAGACGATCGGTAAAGCAGGTCGTAGCCGTTGGCTTGGTATCCGTCCAACTGTTCGCGGTTGTACGATGAACCCTGTTGACCATCCGCACGGTGGTGGTGAGGGTCGCGGTAAGGGTGGTAAGCACCCAGTATCTCCTTGGGCACAGCCAACCAAGGGTTACAAAACTCGTAAGAACAAGCGTACCGCGAAGAACATCATTCGCGATCGTCGTCAGAAGTAATAGGAGGACACGCACGTGGCTCGTTCACTCAAAAAAGGTCCGTTTGTTGATAATTACCTGTTCAAAAAGGCTGAACAGGGAAAGAAAGATAAAAAGCCTATCAAGACGTGGAGCCGTCGCTCTACGATTCTCCCAGAGTTTGTTGGTTTGACCTTCGCTGTGCACAACGGCAACAAGTTCGTAACGATTCCTGTTACTGAGCACATGGTTGGTCATAAGTTTGGCGAATTTGCTCCGACTCGTACCTTCCATGGTCACGGGGACGACAAAAAAGCCCCTAAAGCGTAATTGAGAGAGGCAGATCATTATGTATCAGGCAGTACTCAAGAATGTTCGTATATCGCCCCGCAAGATGCGTCTTGTCGCGGACCTAGTCCGTGGAAAACAAGTCCAGCTTGCGATGGACACGTTGCAGCTCACCAATAAGAAGGGTGCGCGCATCATGTCTAAAGTTTTGAAGTCAGCGATCAGCAACGCTTCAGACGTGGCAACTATTGATGTGGATCGTCTACATATCGCGGAAGTGACTGTAGATATGGGGCCGGCCCTCCGGCGCTTCATTCCTCGCGCACAGGGTCGCGCGACACCGGTCAAAAAGCGGATGTCGCATGTAACTCTGCGTGTCAAGGAAGTCTGATTAAACTCAAGAAAGGAAGAGGTCAGAAAGCGTGGGACAGAAAGTAAATCCAATTGGTTTTAGATTAGGCATCACTCGTACGTGGTCATCTCGCTGGTTTGCGGACAATAAATACAAGTCCCTTCTCCAGGAAGACATTGAGATCCGTAAGTTTATCAATAAGAAGTTCGAAGCCGCTGGCGTTTCCCATGTGGAAATTGAGCGCGCAGCTCGTAACCTTAAGATTAACATCCACAGCAGCCGCCCCGGTATCATCATCGGTAAGAAAGGCGCTGGAGCTGACGATCTTAAGAAGGAAATCGTAACGAAGTGCAAGATCAAGTCCGGTGATCCAGTTCTAAACGTATTTGAAGTAAAGAAGCCTGACTTGGACGCTAAACTCGTTGCTGAAAATATTCGTCAGCAGCTTGAAAAGCGCGTGTCGTTCCGCCGTGCAATGAAAAAGGCGATGACACAGTCGATTAAAGCTGGCGCAAAAGGCATTAAGGTCAGTCTTTCAGGACGCCTTGGTGGAGCAGACATGTCCCGCACAGAGCGCTATATGGAAGGTCGTGTTCCTCTCCATACGATGCGCGCTGATATCGACTATGCAACAGCTGAAGCTTACACAACTTATGGCCTAACAGGCGTTAAGGTGTGGATCTTCAAAGGCGACATTCTTACTAACTGATTTTTACTTAAGCTGAGAGGAAAGCACAATGCTAGCCCCTAAGAGATTAAAATACCGCAAGTCCCACAAAGGACGCATCAAGGGTAAGGCCAAAGGCGGCACCGAGTTGACAAAAGGTGACTACGGTCTAATGGCTCTTGAATCTGGCAAGGTGACTGCTCGTCAAATCGAAGCAGCCCGTATTGCCATGACCCGTCACATTAAGCGTGGTGGAGAAGTTCTAATCAAGATCTTCCCAGATAAGCCTATCACCAAGAAGCCTGCGGAGACCCGAATGGGCTCTGGTAAAGGTGGCGTAGAGTACTACATCGCGGTGATCAAACCAGGCAAAATCCTTTATGAAATGGCCGGTGTCGATAAGGCTGTGGCGTCTGAGGCTCTCGGCCTTGCCGCTGCCAAGCTCAACATCAAGACGAAACTCATCACCAGACAAGATGATCCGTGGGGTTAAGTTATGGATATCAATAAGCTAAATGTAAAAGAAGTGCGCGCCATGGACTCCAAGAAAATTGGAGATGCTGCCAAGTTGATTCGTAAAGAGCTTGTCGGCCTTCGTATGGACGTGTATAACGCCGGTCCACAGTCTAAGAGCAAGTCTCGTAACCTGCGTAAGACGCTGGCTCGCCTGCTCACAGTCAGTGGTGAGAAGACCAACGCAGTCGCTCAAAAAAGCAAGAAATAATAAGAGGCAACAATGAGTCAGGCATCCGAAACCAACAAAACTGTAAAAGAAATTCGCTGCGTTGTAACCAGCGACAAGATGGCGAAGTCCCGCGTTGGCGTCGTCGAGCGCCTAGTGAAGCACCCGCTCGCAGGCAAGTACATCCGTCGTCGCACGAAGCTAATGTTTCATGATGACACGAATCAATCAAAGATTGGTGACGAGGTGATCATCACCCCTAGCCGTCCATTGAGTGCAAGAAAGAAGTTCACCTTGGTACGAGTTGTACGTAAGGCGTAATTTAGGTTCGATTGGGTGCTTGTATCAAGCAAGCGCGAAACTTATAGGAGCGAACGAAATGATCCAGATGGAAACAGTCCTCGCGGCAGGGGACAACTCAGGAGCTAAGAGGCTGAAGTGCTTCAAAGTGCTGGGTGGAAGTAAGAAGAAGTATGCCTCCGTCGGCGATATCATCGTAGTCTCGGTCAAAGAGGCGGTCGCCAACAGCAAGGTAGCAAAAGGCTCCGTGCACAAGGCAGTCGTTGTCCGCACTACGAAAGAAATCAAGCGCAAAGATGGTTCTACCATCCGCTTTGATCAGAATGCTGCGGTACTCATCAAAGGCAAAGATAACGAGCCAGTCGGCACCCGTATTTTCGGGCCGGTAGCACGTGAAGTTCGTGTAGCGGGTTTTGGTCGCATTGCGTCCCTCGCTCCCGAAGTATTGTAATTGACACTCAACGATTGTTCGAAAGTGAGAACAACAATGGATATGCCAAGACTTCAAAAACAGTATGAAAAAGATTTCCGCGCAGCTCTCGTAAAAGAGCTGGGTCTCAAAAACGTGATGCAGGTCCCACAATTGAAAAAAATCGTGGTCAACATCGGTCAAGGGGAAGCGACTCAGAACATCAAAACTCTGGAAGCTGCTGCCGCTGAGTTAGCTGCCATCACTGGCCAAAAGCCGGTTTTGACTCGCGCTAAGAAGAGCATCGCAACATTTAAACTTCGTCAGGGTGCACCGATCGGTTGCTCGGTGACTCTTCGCCGTGCGCGCATGTGGGAATTCCTCGACCGTTTTATCAACGTGTCTGTTCCTCGCGTTCGCGACTTTAAGGGATTCACCCCGAAAGCGTTTGACGGTCGTGGAAACTACACTGTCGGTGTGAAAGAGCAGATTATTTTCCCGGAAATCGATTATGACAAGGTCGACAAAATCCGTGGAATGGGGATTACTTTTGTAACGAGCTCTGAAAACGACGCTCATGCAAAAGCCCTGCTTGATAAATTCAACTTCCCGTTCCGTAAATAATCAGGACGCCCAGAGGATAGGAGCTCAAAATGGCAACTAAAGCCATGATCGAAAAAGCAAACAAGAAGCCAAAGTTTTCAACTCGTGCCTACACACGTTGCACCAATTGTGGTCGCCCCAAAGCGGTTTATCGCAAGTTCGGCGTTTGCCGTATTTGCTTCCGCTTGATGGCCCTCAAGGGACTGCTCCCGGGTGTAAAAAAGGCTTCTTGGTAATCAACCGACTGCAAGATTTTTGGAGATAAAAATATGCGCGCAAATGACCCAATCGCAGATCTTCTCACCAGGATCCGCAACGCACAGCAAGCAAAACACGAAGTTGTTTCTGTGCCAGCATCTATGGTGAAGATTGCTGTGACCCACATCCTTAAGGATGAAGGCTTCATCAAAAACTATAAGTGTATCCGCGACCGCAAACAGGGCGTTATCAAAATCGCTCTTAAGTACACTGACGACGGTCAAGGCGCTATCCGCAACATTTCGCGCGTTAGCACTCCGAGTCAGCGTATCTATGTTGGCGTAGACAAAATCCCATACGTTAAAAACGGCTTGGGCGTAGCAATTCTTTCGACTCCGAAGGGTGTGATGGCTGACCGCGAGGCACGCCAGCTCAACGTCGGTGGCGAACACATCTGTTCCGTTTATTGATCGGCGGAGGAGTAAAATATGTCTCGTATTGGTAAGAAACCAGTTGAAATTGTAAAAGGCGTTGAAGTCTCCGTTAGCGGCCAGACTGTCAAGGTTAAGGGTCCAAAGGGCGCTGTAGAGCGTAAGATTCACGACTCCATGACTGCAGTTGTTGAAGGCGGAGCCGTTAAGGTTGTGCCAAAGACAGCAGGTGTTGAAGATGCCCGTTTCCACGGTCTGACTCGCACTCTTATCGCAAACATGGTTCACGGTGTGACTCAAGGCTTCTCAAAGACTCTGACACTCGTGGGCGTTGGTTACAAAGCTGCTCAAAGCGGTAAGAATATCACGCTAAACGTTGGCTACAGCCACCCAGTTGAAATCAAGGCTCCGGCTGGAGTTGAGTTGAAAATTGACAAGGCCGTCAACATTGTTGTTTCAGGCCCAGAGAAGGAAGTTGTAGGGCAACTTGCAGCAACTATCCGCGGGATTCGTCCACCTGAGCCATATCATGGCAAGGGCATTCGATATATGGATGAAGTGATCGTAACTAAAGTTGGTAAAGCAGCTGGTAAGAAGTAATAACTACTATCGTCCTGCTGTATAAGTGAGGAAACCATGGCAAATAAAGTCGCAAAAAAGAATGAGCTTCGATTCCGTCGTAAGCTTCGCATCCGTAAAAAGATTTCGGGAACTGCAGAGCGTCCGCGCTTGTCGGTATTCCGCTCTGCTCGTCACATCACCGCTCAAGTGATTGATGACGTAACAGGTAAGACTCTCGTTGCAGTCAACTCTTATGAAGTTGGTAGCCGTGCAAACAAAGATGTTTGTACAAAAGTTGGTAAGGACCTTGCCGCGAAGTGCAAGGCTGCCAAGATCGACGCGGTTGTTTTTGATAAGAACGGTTATCGCTACCACGGTCGCATTGCAGCTCTTGCTGCAGGTGCTCGTGATGGTGGCTTGAACTTCTAATTTCGTCTCAGACAACTGATAAAAGAATCGAGGAGAATCTCGTGGCAAAAGAACAAAAAGAAAATAAAGAAGTAAAGAGACCTGATCAGTCCGCTGGCGCAGCGGGTCAAGAAGGTGACGGTTTCCAAGACCGCGTAGTTCACATTGCGCGTGTTGCAAAGGTTGTGAAGGGCGGTCGTCGCTTTAGCTTCTCTGCTCTCGTGGTAGTGGGTGATGGCAAAGGTCGCGTTGGCTTTGGCTTAGGCAAGGCTGGCGAAGTTCCCGACGCAATCAAGAAGGGTGCAGATCAGGCTAAGAAAAATCTAGTCAAAGTCGTTGCACTTGATGGAACGATTCCATTTGACGTGACTGGCAAATTTGGTGCCGCAAAAGTTCTGATGTTCCCCGCAAAAAAGGGAACGGGAACGATTGCCGGTGGTGCGGTTCGTATCATTTGTGAATTGGCTGGTATTCAGGATATCGTTTGTAAGGTGCATGGCACTAAGAACTATCACTCAGTTGTTCGCGCAACTGTAAATGGTTTGACACAGCTCGTATCCCCTGACGATTATGCTGCAACTCGAGGAAAGACGCTTGCAGAGGTTCTTCAAGTCCGTGGATCCAAAAAGAAGACAGCAGCAAAAAAGACAGCAGCAGCTAAGTAATAGAAATGCTCACTCGCAATGAGAGTGAGATGAAGAAGATAGGAGTTAGAACATGAGCCAGATTGTTGTGACGCAAAAACGCAGCCTGATCGGCCAATCCGAAGCCAACCAGCGTGTGGTGAAAGGTTTGGGTCTCGGTCGTATCGGGAAAACTAAGACTCACAAAGACAACAACTGTATCCGCGGCATGATCAACAAGGTTAAGCACCTTGTTAGCTACGAACTTAAGGCGTGAGACGTTGATCTCAACTAGAAGGTGATAAAATGACAACGAAAACTGAAATGAAGCATCTTGGAAACCTGAGCCCTGCTCCTGGTTCCAACGTGAAGAAAAAGCGCCTTGGTCGCGGTCCAGGTAGCGGTCTCGGTAAGACGGCTGCTCGCGGTGGCAAAGGTCAGACAGCTCGCAAAGGCGGTGGTATTCGTGCTGGATTTGAGGGTGGTCAAACACCTCTTTACCGTCGTTTGCCAAAGCGTGGTTTTACAAATCCATTCCGCGTTGAGTACAACGTAGTTAATATCTCGGTGCTCGAGAAGTTTGACGCAGGCACGAAGGTGACCCCAGAATTCCTTAACGAAAAGGGACTACTTCGCAACCCAGCCAACCCAGTGAAGGTTCTTGGTAAGGGTGAGCTCAAAAAGAAACTGACAGTCGCAGTTCACAAGGTTAGTGCTACCGCGAAGTCGGCTATTGAGAAAGCGGGCGGAAGCGTCGAAGTTAAGGAGAAATGAGCGTGGCTCAAGGCATCAGTAAGCTTCCTGAGGGCACGCTGAATCACCTTCAGAAGAAGATTCTCTATACCCTACTATTTCTTGCTATTTACCGTATCGGTGTCCACATTCCGATTGCCGGAGTTGATACACCTGCTCTTGCGGAATTCTTTAGGACCCAGGGCGCGAATCTTTTCGGGATGTTCAACATGTTCTCGGGTGGTGCACTTGAGCGCTTCAGTGTGTTTGCGCTTGGAGTGATGCCTTACATCTCTGCTTCGATCATTGCGCAGCTTCTGACGGTCGTCGTTCCTTACCTGGAACAACTTTCTAAAGAGGGCGAGGCCGGACGTCGCAAAATTAACCAGTACACTCGTTATGCAACCATGGTTCTGGCTTTGTTCCAGGGCTATATGATTGCCGCCGGCTTGGAAAGCCAAGCTTTCCAGGGTGGTCGATTGGTGATTGAAGGCGGACTCGCTTGGCGTTTAATGACGGCTCTTAGTTTGACCGCTGGTACTGCTTTCGTGATGTGGCTTGGCGAGAGAATTACGGAATTTGGCGTTGGAAACGGCATGTCCCTGATTATCTTCTCAGGTATCGTCGCGGGACTTCCCAAGATTATTACCAGTACGTACTCTCAGTACGCCCAGAGCCAAATGGATCTCGGTCGCATTCTGATGATTATCGTCTTGGTTGTTCTGATTATCGCTGGTGTGGTGTTCATGGAACAAGGCGTTCGTCAGGTTCCGGTTCAGTACGCTAAACGTCAGGTCGGTGGGAAAATTTATGGTGGTCAGAACACTCACTTGCCCATCCGTCTAAATGCTGCTGGTGTTATTCCACCGATTTTTGCGAGCTCCCTGTTACAGTTTCCGCAAACGATAGCGGCTGTATCGCCGCAGTCCAAGTTTGCCGATGTTGTCAATTCAGCCTTCGTTCCAGGTGGATGGCTTTATAACACTGTTTACGTGTTGCTGATTCTATTCTTCGCGTTTTTCTACACGTCTATCACATTTAAAGCAGATGATATTGCTGAGAGCTTGAAAAAGCACGGCGGCTTCATTCCTGGGATTCGCCCTGGCGCGAGAACATCGGAGTACATCAATAAGATTGTGAGTAGACTGACTATCGCTGGAGCTATCTACCTGTCGATCATCTGTGTGTTGCCTAGTGTCTTTGCCGACCAGTTTGGAGTGCAGTTTTACTTTGGTGGAACGAGCCTTTTGATTGTCGTCGGTACCGCTCTGGAGACTTTCCGCCAGATTGAAGCTCATAGGCAGTCACTGCGCTACGACACGTTCCTTAAGCGTGGTGTGATCAGACCTCGCAGGAGTGGTGTATGATCATTGTCCTCATGGGAGCGCCCGGTGCTGGTAAAGGCACCCAAGCAGACTTATTGAGTGAGCGCGCTGGCTATCGCAAGATTTCGACGGGCGACGCCCTAAGAAAGCATGTGAAGCTGGGTACGCAGGTCGGTAAGCAGGCAGGGGAGATCATGGCCCGCGGCGAACTTGTTCCGGACAATGTTTTGCTTCAAGTTTTAAAGGAAGAGCTCGGCTCTAATCCGAAAGAAATAGTTATTCTTGATGGTTACCCCCGCAATTTGGCTCAGGCCGAGACTTTGAAAGAGGTCGTCGAGGGTGTCCATCCCGTAGTTTGCTGTGCCCATTTGGACGTTCGCCGAGACGACATTATTGCGCGATTAAGCGGACGAAGAACCTGTTCTGGCTGTGGCGCGTCCTTTCATGTCTCAGCCAACCCCCCGAAAAAACAGGGAGTCTGTGATAAGTGCGGTTCCAATCTAATCCAGCGTCCGGACGATGATGCCAAGAGTATCGCTGTCAGACTGGATGTTTATGATAAGGCGACAGAGCCTGTTTTGGACTACTACCGTAAGCGTAATTTATACAACCGCGTAAACGGTGGAGGCCAGACAGATCAAATATTTGGGGACCTTAAAGGAGTCATCAACTCTTGTCTAAAATGACGACAAATCGGTTGATTTTTGAGTGAAACTTGTGTATAGTGCAGCCTCCATTTTCCAAGGGCTGCGGGTTCGGAGAGAAGACGCATGGCGAAAGAAGACGTGATTGAGGTTGATGGGGTCGTCAAGGAACCCTTGCCCAACGCGATGTTCAAGGTGACTTTAGAGAATGGTCATGAGGTGTTAGCCCACATCAGTGGCAAGATGCGGATGCACTTCATCAAGATCCTTCCGGGTGACAAGGTTAAGTTGGAGATTTCTCCATATGATCTATCCCGCGGTCGAATCACATATCGTGCAAAGTAATGGAGTGGTGAGATGAAAGTACGTACAAGTGTGAAGCCTATTTGTGAAAAATGTAAGGTCATCAAACGTCGTGGTGTCGTTCGGGTGATCTGTTCTATTGGTAAGCATAAACAAGCTCAAGGCTAATTGGAGTAACGACAGATGGCACGTATCGCCGGTGTTGACCTTCCGGGTAACAAAAAAATTGCAATCGCATTAACAAGCATCTACGGAATTGGCCGTCGTCAAGCGCAGCGCATTATCGCTGAAGCTGGTGTGAGCCCAGATATCCGTGCAAGTGACTTGAACCAAGCTGACACAAACGCAATCCGTAAGGTGATTGAAGCGTCATTGCTTGTTGAAGGTGACCTAAAGCGTGAAGTTGGTTTGTCGATCAAGCGTTTGATGGACCTAAACTGTTACCGTGGAATTCGCCACCGCAAGAATTTACCGGTTCGTGGTCAGCGCTCTAAAACAAACGCGCGTACTCGTAAGGGTCCTCGTAAGACAGTTGCTAACAAGAAGAAGGCAGCTCCAGTCTAATAAGAGCGGGAATGCTCAAGGTTAGACCAGAGATGAATAAAAAATAACTGGAGAGATTCGAATGTCGACAGTGAAGACCGCAGGGGTCGTAAAAAAGAAGAAAACTCGCAAAGCCAGCCCAGCTGGAGTTGCGCATATTCAAGCGACGTTTAACAACACGATAGTCACAATTACTGACCTCAACGGCGAAGTGGTTTCTTGGTCTACTGCTGGCGGTAAGGGGTTCAAAGGCTCTCGTAAAAGTACTCCGTTCGCTGCGCAGGTTGCCGCTGAAGATGCTGGCCGCCGAGCGATGGATGCAGGAATGCGTTCAATCGCTGTGCTTGTTAAAGGCCCAGGCTCCGGTCGTGAAAGCGCAGTTCGCGCGCTAGCGGCTGCGGGTTTGAAGGTGACGATGATTAAGGACGTTACGCCGATTCCACACAATGGCTGCCGTCCTTCCAAGCGTCGTCGTGTTTGATTTGAATTGAAAAGAACCCAAGGAGTTCCAAAATGGCGCTTTATCATGGTCCAGTATGTCGCTTCTGTCGCAGAGAAAATCAGAAGCTATTTTTGAAAGGTGATCGTTGCTTCACCGAGCGTTGTTCATTTGAACGTCGCGCTTACGCCCCTGGTCAGCACGGTCAGAAGCGTGGCAAGATTTCCGAATTCGGACAGCAGCTTCGTGAGAAACAGAAAGTTCGTCGTGTTTACGGCTTGACCGAGAAGACGATGCGTTTGACTTTCGACAAAGCTGCAGCAACGCGCGGTGTTACATCTGATATCTTTTTCCGTAACCTTGAACAGCGCTTGGATAACGTGGTCTACCGTATGGGTTTTGCCCGTAGTCGTAGCGAAGCGCGTCAAATCGTTCGCCACAATCACATTCTTGTTAACGGCAAACGCTTGAACATTCCGAGTGCAAAACTTGCTGTCGGTGATGTTGTAACCGTTTCCGAAAAAAGCCGAACCATGCCAGTTTTCCCTTTGGCAGCTGAACTCTTCTCGAAGCGTGCAGCTATCCAGTGGGTTGATGTGGACCACAAAGGGTTTACGGGCAAGGTCACCGCAGCTCCAGCGCGCGATGATATCCATCTGAACGTGAAAGAGCGCATGATCGTTGAGCTTTATAACAAGTAAAAAATATTTGACTCTGTGGGACGAGTGAAGTGTCCCCAGGGTCCTTTGAGCGGAGATCGAGTATGCATCGCAATTGGCAAGATCTGATTACTCCAAAAAATCTTGAGACTGAAGTTTGTTCGGATACCTATGGAAAGTTCGTTGCTAAGCCTTTAGAGCGTGGCTACGGCTTGACCTTGGGTAACTCTCTTCGTCGCGTGTTATTGTCTAGCTTGAATGGCGCGGCTATCGTCGCTGTAAGAATCACTGGCGTTGACCACGAGTTCTCGACGATCTCTGGTGTAAAAGAAGACGTTACTGATTTGATTTTGAATCTTAAGCAGATCAACATGCGTTACCGCGGTGATGGCGATGCAACTGTTCGTTTGAAGGTAAGTGGACAGGGAGTTGTGACGGCTGGACAGATTGAGACCAGCGGTGATGTTGAGATTCTTAACCCAGAGCAGATTATTGCTCACCTTGACGCAGACGGTAAGCTTGACATGGAGATGGTTGTTCGCCTTGGTCGCGGCTATGTCTCGGCTGATGCAAACCGTTCTGATGACCTCCCTGTTGGCATGATAGCTATCGACTCTATCTTTGCTCCTGTTCGTCGCGTATCGTACAGTGTTTCCAATGCACGGGTTGGTCAAATGACTGACTACGACAAGCTTTCCATTGAAGTTTGGACTAATGGTGCTGAGCGTCCAGACGATGCTTTGGCTTATGCTGCAAAGATTTTGAAGGAGCAACTTACGATCTTCGTTAACTTCGATGAAGTTGAAGAAGATACCGTGGCTCGTGCAGCTAGTGCAGTTCCTGCGACTGTCGCGATGAACGACAATCTATACAAAGAAGTCAGCACGCTTGAACTCAGCGTTCGCGCTGCAAACTGTCTTGAGAATGCCAACATCAAGTTCATTGGTGAGTTGGTAACTCGTACTGAGGCAGAAATGCTGAAGACGAAAAACTTCGGACGCAAGTCCCTCAACGAGATCAAAGACCTCCTCGCTGAGATGGGTCTTTCTCTTGGGATGAAAATAGATGGCTTTGATCCGTCAACTTTGCGTAGCCGCGACGGACACCACAACGATTAATTGTTTACGACTGGTAAATAACGAGGAATGTCATGAGACACTTGAATGGATACAGAAAATTAGGACGCAAGTCAGCTCACCGTAAAGCTATGTTGAGAAACATGGCTACGTCGCTGGTTCTGCACGAGCGCATTGATACTACCGTTCAAAAAGCCAAAGAGGTTCGATCACTTGTTGAGAAGATGATCACTTTAGGTAAACGCGGTGATTTGCATGCACGCCGTCAGGCCGATAGCTTCTTCTTCGACGATGCTGCTGTAGCTAAAGTCTTTAGTGGTCTTGCTTCGCGTTTCAAAGATAGAAATGGCGGATACACTCGTATCCTAAAGCGTGGCTTCCGCGTTGGTGATTCTGCTGATCTAGCGACTATAGAGTTCGTGGATTTTGATGCTAAGGGCAAATAAGCCCCTGACATTTCAACGTTAAGTTGATTTGTTTGCTAAAAGATCAAGTAAATCAGAAGGCGACTTTGAACACATGGTTCAAGGTCGCTTTTTTGCATTTGGTTTTTTGGATTCTACGGCCAGTTAAATTCGTTTAGTGGTGTGTTATGGGGACTCCAGCGCAGGTGTTACTTCTCCTCAAACAATGATAAAATGAGGGGGTTTGAGGTTGGCTAAACTGTTCAAGTGGCGGGGGCTAAGATGTGGCGTCTTTTTTCAGTGATGCTTGTAGGGCTGCTGGCTTTCTCCTGTAGTCGCTCCGAGGGTGGTCGCACACGTACAGTTCGGGAAAGCTTGGACTTATGGACGTTCTCGACTTTTGGGACGATGGTATTTGACTCAGTCCCACTTGAGAATTTTCGCGGTGTCCATTTGGCGGGAGCTGGCCTCTTAAATAGGGATGTTTTGGTGAGCGGCGTTATTGACGCTATGGGTGCTCAGGGGACCTACATTGTTTTGACAGATGACAGTGCCAGAATGCTTGTTGATACAACTCGATTGAGCGCTTCGGGCTTTGGCAAAGAAGGAATCCGGGGTAAGCGGTTCGTGATCCATGGAGAGGTAAAGAGCGGCGAGAAAGGCCATATTTACTTAATGGCTAACGCGTTACGCAGGGGCTAGTCGACTTTAATGCGTTTATTTTTTTACATCCTCCGGGATTACGTCAAATACGTGATTGGCACGCTGATTCTGTGTTTGTTTCTATTTGTCCTTTTCGACTTCATTCATAAAACAACTCGTTACTTTCCTCAATTTAAGCCCCCCATTGAGTTAATTCTCAAGATGTACGCTTATCAGTTGCCGCTCCATTTCAGCCAAGCACTGCCCATTGCTTCGCTTCTGGCTAGTGTCATCACCATGGTTTTACTAAGCCGAACCAACGAAGTCACAGCCATGCGGGCAGCTGGAATGGGACCGCTACGAATTGGTCTCCCTCTTGCTGTGGGTGGCCTGTTTTTAAGTGCACTTGCATACGTGATCAATGAGCGAGTCATCCCACGCTCATCCTATCATCTGCATTATGTGCAGGATGTCCAGATTGAGGGAGGACAGGCTGAAGAAGTTGCAAGTCATACCAGGTGGCAGCGTAAGGATAATTTGATTATAAATTTTCGTGATTATGACATTGGTACGCAAACGATTTTGGGCCTCAACATGGTGGAGGTTCGTCCCAGTTTTCGGCCCGATCGGATCATTGAGGCAACCTCAGCTACATATTCACCTGAGTCAAAAGTCTGGGATGCCAATGACATCCAGATAACCTACTTCCATGAAGACGGCACGATTGATTACACGGAAAAAAGAAAGTCTTTGACCGTTCGCCTGAATGTCGATCCAAAAAAACTCATGCGCGATCGCCGTACTCCTGAGGAGATGAGTATCAAAGAGTTGCGTGAGGTTATTGATCGTGGTGAAAAAAACGGGTCTGACACGTTGGCTTATAGAGTAGATATGCAGGTGAAACTGGCCTATCCTCTGGCTGCATTCGTGGTGAGCTTAATTGGTTTGAACTTTGCCTACCGCTCCGAGCGCACAACGGAAACAGCGCGTAGTGTCCTAATGGCGTTTTCAATTGGGATTAGCTACTGGTTCATACTGAACGCAGTAAAGGCTCTTGGCAAGCGAGGCAACATACCTCCCGTTGTTGCGGGATGGTTTGCTGACGTTTTTATTTTTGGCGTTGTGATGATCCAAGCTTGGCGGGCGCGCCGAGATTGATTAATCATCCATCCGTTTAACAGAGATGCGCTGATGCTGCTCGCCTAACCACTTATTGGTTTGGTTTTGTAGCTCAATGAGCCTGAGCTCCTGATCGAGCTTTACTTTTTTGGCTGCAAAATCACGATTTTCGCCAAGTTTTTTGTCAACTAACTGAAAGATCATAAGGCCGTTTGGCATCGTGATGGGAGCGGTAAACTCCCCAGTCCTGAGGGGTTCAATAGCAGCCTTTAATGCTCCGGTGAGATCTTTTAGCTTAAGGATCATTGGTTTTTGATCAGGTTTTTTTGCGTTTGGGTCATCGCTGTACAGGCCCACGGCATCGACGAAATCTAGGCCTCCCTTGAGTTTGCCGTAAATATCGTTTGCCAAAGATCTTTTAGCTTCAATAAGTTCCTTATTCATTCCAGGTTCAATCTTAATTAATAGTTGGCGCAAGCTGACATCAATCAAATCGTTCCCTGTCGTTCCCGATTGACTGAGGTAGTAGGTTTCAACGTCTTTTTCAGTGACTTTGATCGATGGGGCGATCACTCGTCTTTGAAATCTGCGCAGAATCAATTGATTACGGAAGTCGCGCCGATAGTTGTCGATGGTTTCACCCTCTTGGGCTAAAAGCTCACCAAGTTTATCCTTGGAGATTCTTTGCTCTTCCAAATATCGTGATATCTCCTGATCCAAATCTGCTTCAGAAACATCGATATCAAGATCTTTGGCGGCACCTAAGATCAGCTCAAAGTTGATGGCGTCGTTTAGGGCTTTCGTCTGTGCTGGCGCTTCTTTGTTGGCGGGGTATTCGCTTACGACCACGAGCGGTCCCGTTTCGATTTTACGACGAATGTCGCTATAGAAGATTGGGCGGCCATTGACCACAGCCAACACCCGGTCAATCAGAACCTCGCCAGAATCACTTGCGTAGCTTACACCTGAGGCTAGACAGTGGATGACAAGCAGAATCAAAGAAAATCGTCGCATCATTGCAATAGTCCCGTGTTAGGAGATGAAACAGAGATGGCGTTCATAGCTGTATTTAGCCAACGTTGAAACGCGTCTAGCCTTTTGGTTCGCAAAAGCTCCGCTCTAATTTCAGGCGCAGCTTCAGCTAGGGAGATTGTTTGAGGCGGTAACTTCTGGACCGGCATTATAATGTGGTAGCCGTATTCAGACTTAATGACGCCGCTGATCTCTCCCATATTCATGGAGAAGACGATATCAAAAAGCGTGGGGAGTTGCTCCTTCGAAAATGGTCCAATCAAACCACCCTTCTCTGCTTCGGGGGTGATGGAGTTTTTTCTAGATAACTCGCTGAAATTACTCTGCTTAACAACTTTTCGAAGGTCGTTTGCCAGATCTTCTTTTGCAACCACGATTTGTCTTAGTAGGACCCGGGTTGGTTTTCGGTAAGATTTTTCATGGGTTCGGTAGTAAGACGCCATTTCTGACTCAGAAACCTCAAAGGGTCTAAAGACCTGCTCGTCGAGATATTGTTGGATAATGGATTCTTCGCAAATTTTGGCCTTCAATCGCTCTCGACTTTGCGCAGATTCAAAAAACTCAGGATTTGTTTTTGTCACATCTTGAACCTCTACGAGACATTTTGAAAATCGCGACGGGTCTCCGAGGTCAAATCCACGCGTCTTGTCCTTGATAAAAAGATAGAGAACTTTTCGTTCGATCACTGATGACACGATTCGTTCTCTCAGTTCTGGGCTGTCCGTTACAGTAACTGCAGGCTCAGGTTCGTTGTTTTTAGCCTTTGGTACAGAGAAATAGTCTTCCGAGTCTTCAAACTTAGGCACCTTGATATGTAGCTCTAGTTCCCATTGGAAATCTCCCGGGAAAACCGTTGTTCCTCCAATCTCCACCTCCTGGAAGTCTTGGCCTTTTTCAGGGGTGTTGCTTGTCTGTGCGCCCATATCCGGCATGGTGTCAGGAGTTGGTAAAGGCTTACTGAACATTTTCCAAATGGCGAAACCAACACCTAGGAGAATCAGTACACCGATTGCGTTTTTAAAACGTTGTTTCATGTTGTTTCCAATCCGGCGGCGAGCGGTTCTAAAAGTTCCAAAAGGTGTTTAATGATAGAGCTCTGTGGAGCACTCTCAAGTGACTCAATTTTAGTGTCTGATATCCAGTACACATACAGCTTATAGTCTGGCGACAATCGATACGTATTCGGCTTGCGCTGCGCCTCCTTGATAATTCTATCAATTTGTTTTTCCTTGAGGGAACCAAATCTTATTTCAAACCAGCCAGCTTTTGCGTTCATTGAGATTTGGCTGGCTCCAAGCCATGATAAGATTAGTTTAAGGCGTGCAACGCCGAACAAACGCGTCGTCTCCTCTGGCGGTGGTCCAAAACGATCTGACAGTTCTTCGGCAAGAGCGGAGAGTTCATCAGAACGCTCGACACTGAACAGTGATTTGTAAAACTGTAGGCGTAGGCCCTCTTCTGCAATGTAGGTCTCGGGGATCAGCGCAGTCAGCGGAAGCTTGATTTCTGTGTCGATTTTACTTTTTTCCGGCATCTGACCGCGAATCTCTGCGATAGCTTCACCCAACAGATCAGTGTACATCTCAAGGCCCACCTCGGATGCGTGTCCAGATTGCTCTGAACCCAGCAAATTGCCGGCACCGCGGATTTCCAAATCGTGACTTGCGATTTGGAACCCAGCACCAAGCTCTTGATGCATGGCCAGAACATCCAGCCGCCGCCTGGATTCCTCGGTTAATCTTTCTGGGTCTTTTGTCAGAAAGTAAGCATAAGCCTGAACTGATGAGCGACCGACACGGCCCCGCATTTGGTAGAGCTGAGCAAGTCCAAATCGATCGGCATCCATAACGATCAGCGTGTTCACATTTGGCATGTCGACGCCTGATTCAATAATTGTAGTACAAACCAACACGTCAAATTTATGCTCAATAAAATCGATAATGGTATTTTCTAACTCTGTCTCGCGCATCTGTCCGTGGGCAAATCGAACAGCAGCTTTTGGTACCAGGCTTTTGACCCATAGCGTGGTGGCCTCAATATCTTCGACGCGATTATGAAGGAAAAATATTTGGCCGCCGCGATCAAGTTCATGGGTGATTGCATCGCGAATGAGAGATTCGTCCATGCGAGCGATATAGGTTTTTACACTCATGCGATTCTGTGGTGGTGTTGTGATTATTGAAATATCTCTTAGACCAAGCATCGACATGTGAAGGGTCCTCGGAATCGGCGTGGCCGTTAGCGTGAGGATGTCAGCTCCAGCACGCAGCTCCTTAAGCTTTTCCTTATGCAGTACGCCAAACCTCTGTTCCTCGTCTACAATAACCAGGCCTAATCGTCTCGTCTTCACGTCCTGACTAAGAAGTCTATGGGTTCCCACGAGTATGTCGACTTTTCCAGCCGCAAGATCATCTAAAGTCTGCTTTTGCTCTTTTGAACCAACGAACCGGTTAATTTGCGCGACCCTGAGGCCATGACGGCCAAGGCGGTCACTAAATGTTCGGTAGTGCTGATAGCAAAGAATCGTGGTGGGTACTAGCACCAGAACCTGGAAGCCTTCGCTAGCGACTCGAAATGTTGCACGTAAAGCAACTTCTGTTTTTCCAAATCCGACATCGCCACAGATGAGTCGGTCCATGGCTTTGGATGCCTGCAAATCCGTATTAACCTCGGAGATGGCTTTAATTTGATCGTCAGTCTCTTCGTATGGAAATTCGGCTTCAAATTTAAAGTACTCATCGCCGGGAGGGTCAAAGACATGGATGTGCGCAAGAGACCGCTGCGCTTGGATTTTGATGAGCTTGTCGGCCATTTCTTTTACTGATTCTTTTACCCGCTGCTTTTTCTTATCCCAAGCCCCAGATCCAAGTTTGTCGAGGCTTGGAGATGCTGTCCCCTCGCCTCCACTGCTGTAACGTTGCAAAAGATTCAGCTTGTCGACTGGAAGATAAATTTTGTCAGTACCTGCGTACTCAATGTGTAAGAAGTCACCCGTGATTCCTCCCACGTGAAGAGTCACCATGCCTTTGTAGCGGCCGACGCCATGAAGAACGTGGACAACGAGATCGCCCACTTTGAGATCGCGAAAAGAACTAAGAAAGTTTTTAAGCTTAGTTGACGATGACTTCTGCTTTTTTTGTGTGACACCTAGAAGAACATGTTCGGGAACGACGAGAGTTTTAGTTTTTTCTATCCATAACCAGGAATTTAGATGACCCGAAAGCACATGGACTTTCTCGTGAGCTCCCTTACTTAAGACGTCAATAATTGATGGATGATTACGCGAGATCTTGAGTTCTCTGTGGCTGAAAAGATTTGCAATTCTTTCTTCTTGTTCAGGACTTGAAGCCAGTAAGCAAACCCTTCCACCATCAAGCTGAATAATATTTGTGATAGCCATAGCCCAAGCGTCAAAGCGCGCGCCTCCGCTAATCGCTGGCGAGACGGGCTCAAATCCGGCCTCTGAAAGAAGTTGCACCTGGCGAAAGTTCTTTCGCAAGACCGGATTACCGAGTTCAATCACTTGGTGAGGTCCATTGAAAAGTTTTGATTCTACATCTTTGCGGTCAGGAAAATGGTGTTCAGGTCCGAGACTAACGCGTTTTGATTCGAGATCTCTTTCGTGAGCACCAGTGAATGTAGCCATCAGATCATCGTAGCTTGCAAATGAAGCGTCTACACCTTTAGCAAATAATAGACATGAATTTTCCTTGAGTAGCTCAAATGTGGAGGCGCTACGTGAGCGTAAAATGGGGGCCAAAAGATCCCACCCGGCTGGCCTTGCTCCGGTTGTGAATGCACCACGAAAACCCTCTTTGTCGGCTGCTGGTACAAGCTCAAGACTCAGCAAATACTCATGAAGTCTCTGAGCTGAGGACTTTCGGTCAGTTGACAAAATTTCGTTAGCAGGACCAATCATGAAAGAATCAATCGATTCACGACTTTTTTGATCGTCAACGCTAAAGGCTCTGATACTTGTGATTTGATCTCCGCTAAATTCGATACGCAGCGGCAACGCGCTATTCGGTGGATATACATCTATGAGGGAGCCACGAACTGAAAACAGGCCCTCTTCGTCAACCAGTGTTGATGAGTGATATCCAGCTCTCTCAAGTTTTTTAAGTAAATCATCCTGGTCTAACTCGTCATTCACCGCGATATTGACGCTAAATTCTTGGACAAGATCCCGTGTTAATGTGCTTTGGAACAACCCAGCCAGAGTGGTGACTACAATGACTGGCGTTGGAGTTTCACTTAGGCGAAATATCGCATCCAATCTCTGCCGACGACTCAGGGTTGGATTTATAAAACGGTCGGCACCCCACATCGAGAGGTGTGGAAGGTGGGACGCTACGATGCCGGCTGATGACAACGTAGATGCATTGTGGTCGAGTAAGTTTAAAAAGGCTGATACGTCACGATGTGTTGGCACAACTACTATCAGTTGGCGCCAACGCGTGGCTGCGCTCAAAGTGAGAAGTTGAACTGTCACGTCTGAGGTCCCAATCAGTTGGGCGCGATGGGGGAAGTTTTCCTCGGAATGAAAAATCCCCAATAGCTGCTCAATGTGTAGGCTTGAGCTGTCATTTTCGTGAACTGGTGTTGATTGGCTCAAAGAATTATTTTCCCCCCAGATTTCGAGCTCTTACATTAACTGCGCGCTAGCTTATTGGCAATAAGTTGGCTGAGGCTGCATAATGTCTACTAAATGCCGGTAATAGTTAGGAAAAGCCAGCCAAGTTTAGATTGGCTGCACTGGAGTCTCGGATTAGCTCCAGGTAAGCCAGACGTTATACGGTGGTGACGGAGGATCAGTGTTATGCCAAATCTCAAACCAAACTGTCCACACTGTGAAAGGCTAGAAAAGGCAAATCGTGGAGAACTCGAAAGCCTTGTCTGGCAAACGGATCATGTGATCGTTATCGCCGGAGACCATCAATACTTTCCGGGCTACTGCGTTGTCATCGCAAAAAAACACATTCGCGAGATTCACAATTTACCGGAGGCCGAGGCACTGGCGATTTTTGCGGACGTTATGGCGGTAGGTCGCGTTATTGAGCGGGGTTTTAAGCCTCTGAAAATGAATTATGTCTCTCTCGGTAATGTCGATGAGCATCTTCATTGGCATGTCATGCCTAGATATCACTCTGATCCAGATCATAAGGATCATCCATGGAAGAATGCCGCTAGCTTTGCCACAAGGCTCACAAATTCAGATGCCATCAAACAGATACGTTCAATTTTTTCGACATCCTAATCTATACCAATTTATGCTAATCTAATCTGACACTCATATCGAATATCGTGTCGAAAATTGGAGGAATGAATGAGTATTTGGTGGAAATTATCCGTAGTAGCGGCTCTGTCAGGATTGGGTACGTCAGCTTTTGCTCAACAAGAAGTGATTGGTGACGATGGTTATAATAAAACCTATAACGATGAATCGAAAAGCTTTGGTGAGAGAATGAAGGCTGCGCGCACACCTCCCAAAGTTGTCGTTGAAAATACGTACGGCGGCTTCACGCTGGGTGTCGTTGGTGATTTTGGACCTGTCTATGATGCGGAACCAAGCAGCAGCTCGGGGATGGGATATGGCTTTGGGGTTGAACCTGGCTATGTGATCCAAACGGAGATGATCAGCCGTATGGAGTTTGGGGCAGAATTTGCTTATCGCTCCTTTGACTGGAAACATACCAAAGGTGTATCAGCGGCGATGACTCCAACCAGTTTTACGCCTCGCTTTAGCATTGGTCACTCTATGGGTGACAACATGTTTGGTATGCTTCGGTTTGGTTTTGGCTTTGCTAATGCCCAGGCCACTTACAAATCAAACGGTATAACCTCCAAGACAGATGAAAAAATGGGTCTTGTGCTGTCGGGTGGTTATGACGTGACTTATGGAGTCGGAATGGGTCAGTTTTTCGGTGGGCTTGGTGCGAGTCACTTCCGCTGGACGTTCTCTGAGCTAAAGACTGGCACTGTTACTGATAGTAACTACGATGGTCGTCTTGACTTAAATTACGTTAATCTTCGCGCGGGTATGCGACTTAAGTTCTAATTTATGAAGTAAACAAACAAAAAGGGCAGCCAATCGGCTGCCCTTTTGATTTATACGTAATTTCCTTTTTTGATCTTCTCGATAATGATCTTTTCCGCAATTTGTGGATCACGCGGAGCAACCGAATAGTAGGCCTGCTGTTCGCAACGACGCTTGTTTTTGTAAAGCCACTCAAGGATTTCAGCTAAACCTTTGTTACGCTTATCTCTAAAGAATGGGTCGTTTTGTAGGGCGTCTTTGGCCTTTTTCAAGGCTCGACCTTCCTGAGCGTCTTTCTCATTCACAGAGTAATCATTGAGGTCATATTTCTTGATATCTTCCGGAAGAACGCCGAGAAACCTAACTTCTGGTGCTGAAAAGTCACTGTTTCGGATTAGTGATGACGCAGAGCCCGCTTTCAGAGTGCGGTAAATATTTTGGAGCGTGTAGGCGTCGAGGTCTCCGAAGAAGTAAAGCGGAATTTTAAGCTGGTCTTGGATGCGTTTTACCCAGCCACGGACGGCGTTTGATGGAACTCCTTGTGAACCCACCACAATGCAGTTGTGGCGTTTAGTGAAACCATTGGCTACCAAGGTGTTCGCCGTACCTTCCGACTCAATGATGATGCCGAAATCAATTTTCTTTTTGGCTTTAAGAGTCAAATTCTGTGGGCGGTTTTTTGGTTGGAATGGAGACGTTCCAAGTTGGCTTAAATCAATGACGGCCTGTGCGCCATCAGACAGGGTCTCAGTTACGACCAGCTGCTGCGAGTATGTTTGGCCGCCGCGGTCGTTGGCAAAACAGTTAAGTTCTTCGCGGTAGGCCTCAATCATCTCGCAGATAAAATCGATCACTTCATCGGACTCATCTTGATCAGCAAAATCTAAGGCCTTGAGCAGGGGGTTTTGCTTAATTTCACCTTTGCTGACGTAGTAAAGTTCGCGTTTGTTGGCGACGTTGCCTGTTTCCAGGTTGCGCAACAGGATTTCCAGCATGAAGACGGAGCGAGACATCTTTTTCACGGAGCTGACGTTTAGCTCTGTGCTGACTTTCTTGTCTCCCGGGGTGAGAAAGCCTACGCGGTGATCGTAAAGAGAATTATCAAGGCTACACTTTGTCGCCTTAAGCACTGGCCTTTTGGCCTTCTCAAGGTCAGTCAGCATGTGGTCACAAAGCGCTAAACACTGCTTCATGATATCAGTGTTAATGCGGCCTTTTCTTGGGGAGTGAACAGATGGCATATATGTCCTCTTTCTGAGTTATTTCTTGTTGGCGGGAGCTTTGGCGGTTGCCTTTTTTGCCGTCGTTTTGGGTTCAGGTTTTTTCTCAGCAGCCTTCTTCGCAGTCCCTTTTTTAGAGGCGTCTTTTTTGGTCGCCTTACTTTTGGTTTTTTCTGGGGCAAATACGGAAAGAATATCCTCGTCTGACTTCTTTTTCTTTTTGCTTTTTGGAGCGTCGTCCGAGTCGCCTGAAACCTCTCCAAAACTCTCTTCAGATGATGAATCCTCAGATGCTTCTGCTTCCATGGCTTCTAACTCCTCAGGAGTTGGAGCTCTGGATGCCTCAAGCGCAGAGTCCTCATCTCGGAAGGCTTTGAGGCGCTTTTTACGCGCCAAGTTTGCTTCGTCAAGAGCGGTTTCAGCCGAGGCAAGTTTCGTTTGGGCTTCATCTGTATCGCGGCCGAGGATTTTCTTTAATCCCTCGTATGCGGCTGTTTTTCGCTTGTCTGGGCTCTTCGTGATCCGAACTAATGTATCAACGAGGACTGGTCCAAACTTTTCTATGTGTTGAATTTTCTCTTCGAGATCGGCGGCCTTGGTCTCACGTGAAAGGTGGCGAGATAAGCGTTGGCCTGCTTGCATGAGAGCTCGGCGAATTTCTTCGACAAGCTCGTCGGAAGCATCGATGGTTTCTTTGGAGGCGTTTTTGAATTTAATAAATGGCGACACGATGGAAACGGCCAAAATATATGGGCCTGTTGGCAGTGCGTCCTTCGGTTGTCTCAGTCCGTAGGAGCGCCAGTTCACAGTTGTAATCGCTTTTACGATCGCACAGGCTGCTTTATCAAATTGCAGCGGCACACGGTTTGCAAAGCGAAGGACTTGTACGGGCTCATCGCCATCAATGCCTGCACCGTGAACCCGGGCAATGGCTACCTCCACCTGAATCGGCTTGAAGTCACAGATGGTTGGCTTTCTAGTCGCAACAGCAAAGAAGTCAATCTCACCAAGACGCTCAACAGAAAGTGACATCGCGTCTTCGCCGATGCTGACAACACTTTGCGTGCTTGGCGCCATAAGCTGAGTGGCTTGGACGGCGGCATAGACTGACTTTAAACTTTCGTCAGAAACAGATTCTACACCCTTATCAAGAAGGTTCGCAGGGAGGCTTTGAGCCTTCCACATATCGGTGATGACTTTGTCACTCATCCGGGAAAAGCCGGTTTTGAGCCAAGTTTGAAGTTTTGTGCGACCAAAGAGTCGAGCGTGCGCCAAAAATTCCCCAAGTTTCATAGTGTGAGGATGCGGCTCGGTTGCGTCAGGGACGTGAGGTACGTCTTGTGTTACACGCTCATAAGTGGCCGAGCCAACTTCAGGCAATGTATAGGTCAACGTCATGTGCGGGTTGACCAGGACGTTTCCGCGCAGGTAGCTAAGTAGACCGGCCTCGCCGTTTAGTTGAACGCGGCCTTCCATGATGAACTCAACGGATGTTCCGTGGTTGCGATCCCAATCAATGGTTTGACGGTCGCGCACAATACCCTTGTTGTTTTTAAGATCGACTTCAATGGAGCAAGAGATGGCTTTGCGCTGATCTTTGGTCTTTGTAATAACTCGTACAGGTGTGGCTGTCGTTTGAAGAGCCCAGGTTGTCGCAGCGGAAATACCGATACCCTGCTGACCACGGCTACAGCGACCGCGTCCAAACTTGGAGCTTGCCAGATATTCGCCAAAGACTTTCGCGATGTCGTTTTCGGGGATGCCAGGACCGTTGTCATCAATGACAATTTTCAGGCGGTCCGTGTTTTTCATCGTGCCCGCACCCATTTTCTCAATCACAATATTGATATTGGGTAAAATGCCGTGATCTTCGCAGGCATCAAGGCTGTTATCCATCGCCTCTTTGACGGTGGTTAAAACGGCTTTTGTCGGCGATGAAAAGCCCACTTGCTGCAGGTTTTTTGAAAAATATTCAGCAGTTGAGCTCGATGTAATCTTCTTGCTCGCCCGTGGTTTTGGTGCTTCTTCAGCGGCTGGTTTTGCTGACTTTTTAGTCATGCGGTAGCTCCAGGACATGAAAGTTAACTGGTCATTCAAAGCTTTAGGGCATTTGAACTGGTCATTGAAACAGGGATTTTCGGCCTTCGTCAACAGCCGATTCAAAATGGCAGGCCCTTTGGATGGCAATTCGGTGCCACTGGCACTACTATTTAAGGGTATGAAATAAATGGAAAAATATTTTTGAGGTCCAGATGTCGTCGAAAAAAAATCCGTGGCCGAATCGGTTTACAAAACATGCCGGTATTGAGATTCCAGTCATTTGTGGCGCCATGTACCCATGCAGTAACCCGGAATTAGTCGCTGCAGCCAGCGAAGCAGGAGGCATTGGAATCGTTCAGCCTGTCTCGTTAGTGTTTGCTCATGGCCATGATTTTCGCGAAGGTCTTCGCTACATGCGAACTTTGACCAAAAAGCCCCTTGGTCTCAACCTGCTGGTCGAAAAAAGTGCAAAACGATACGAAGACCGACTAAAGGTCTGGCTTGATATCGCAGTCGAAGAAGGCATCAAGTTTTTTGTCACCGCTTTGGGTAATCCGACGTGGGTCATTGAAAAAGTTCGACCTGTGGGGGGCATCGTTTATCACGATGTCACTAATCTTAAATGGGCAGAGCGTGCTGTTAACTACGGTGTGGATGGTCTCATTTGTGTCAATAATCGTGCGGGTGGACACCTTGGAACAGAGTCGCCCGAAAAGTTGATGACAGACCTGAAGCAATTTGGGCTTCCCCTTGTTTGTGCAGGCGGTGTCGGAAGTCACAAAGAGTTTCGCGACATGCTAGCGATTGGCTATGAGGGTGTGCAGCTCGGCACACGATTTATTGCCTCGAAGGAATGTACGGCGCACCAAGATTATAAAGACGCCATTTTGAAGGCCAAAGAAAAAGATATAGTAGCAACCGACAAAATCAGTGGGGTTCCTGTATCCATCATTAAAACCCCGTACATCGAAGCAATTGGTACTGAGGCGGGACCAATTGCGAAGTGGATGCTGAAGCATCCGACATTTAAGCATTACGCGAGGATGTTCTACACGCTCAAAAGTATTTGGCAGCTCAAGCAAAGTAATCAGCGTGGCTCAAGCTATAAAGACTTTTGGCAGGCTGGAAAAAGTGTAGAGACCATCGACCAAATTTTATCGGTGGATGCCATTATGAAAGAGCTGGTTCAGTCTAAATCGTAGAATTACGTCGGGTGGCCCTAATTTTGGAGCCACCCGATTAGTTTTATAAATGACTTCTCTGCGACGTAGGCTTTTAGACGCTCAGTGTTAACGGGACCTTTGTAGCGAGACGGTTCTGAATGAGTGTGTCGTTTCGTTGAAGACTGCAAAGAAACAGTCCAATCGCCAGTGTTCGAATCAGCGGTGATTTTTGCAATTGGAGCAACTTCGCCAATAGAAAATTTGTCCTCATTTGTGGTGATCACGCTGATGCTTTGGCCTTTGTCCTGAGCTTTGAAGATTCTTGTTGCGGCGTAGCCTGCCGTAGCGAGATCGATGATGGTCAGCGTGGTGTTATCGTTCACGCTTTGAACTAATTCTTTTGCGGCATCAAAATCATTTCGTCCCACAAGCCAAGGCTGAACGGCGTCTTCTAATTTCTTGCGCCAGTTTTTCTCAAAGTCCTCCCGTCTTGTAGCCGGGATCCAAACTTTTACATGAATGTAAGGAGCGTGGCTGCGGTAGCCGGTTATAAATCCGCTGTTAGATAACGCATCCTCGACGATCTCACCAAGTCGTGATTCGCTTTGACCGAGGCAATGCCAAACATCTGGAGTCTGATCTTTGTCTTGCGGAGAGCGGGCTTTAAGGATTGCTTGAATGTGATCAATCCACAGTCCTTCGATCTCTTTCGGAGGACCTGGTAAGACCATGACAAGACAGTTTTTGATCTCAATACTAAATGCCGAAGCTGTGCCGTGACGGCTGGGATAAATAATAGCCGACTCCGGAAAGAAGGCCTGCTGCCTGTTAGACTCAGCAATCGGTGCTCCCACCGTTTGAAGCCTTTGAACGATGCGCTGCCAGTCAGCCTCATTCCATTTGAGCTTTTGGTCCGCAACGCTTGCAACAATGTTTCTCGTGACATCATCAGTGGTGGGGCCTAGGCCTCCGGTCACTAAAACGATGTCGTGAGTTGCAATTAGATCGCTGAGAGCTTTGGTCATCAGGGCTTGGTAATCGGGTACAGCAACGTGTTGATCGCAGGTAAAACCAAGTTCAGTTAAATTTGCCGCTAATGTTGAAGCGTTTAAATTGACCACCTCGCCAGAAGTGATCTCCGTTCCAATGGCCAGAATAGCCACGGTTGATTTTCTGGAGACTTCACTCATGGGCGTTCAAAGGTGAATTCTGGCTTGGCATCTCTTGTTATGAGATCCATCAGCGCCGCCTTCGTGGGCTTATGTTCATAAAGAACCTGGTACACCTGCTCGGCAATTGGCGTCTCCACGCCAAGTTTTTTTGCCAGAGAGTGAGCTGCCTTGGCAGTCGTAAAGCCTTCGGCAACTGAACCGAGGCTTTGCAATGCGTCGTGAACACTCATTCCTTGGCCGAGTTTGAAACCAAGAGAGTAGTTTCGACTTTTTTCAGATCCACACGTTAAAAACAGATCTCCGACACCGCCTAGTCCTTGGAACGTGATCGGATTTGCTCCCAGCTTGACCCCCATATGCGTAATCTCGGCAAGTCCGCGAGTGATAAGACCTGCCATGCTGTTCATTTGGAGTCCTAAACCAGCGCATGCTCCCGCGGCAATGGCCACAACATTTTTCAAAGCTCCAGCAACCTCGAGGCCAAGCGGATCTTTTGATGTATAAACACGAAAAAAGGACGTGTGAAAGATTTTCTGAACGGCATTTGCGCGATCCGCGTCTTTACTCGCGGCAACCACAGCTGTGGGTAGTTTTTGTGCAACTTCGACGGCGAAGCTGGGTCCGGACAGCACAACGGTCTTGTTTGCAATGTCTGTGCCGCATAAATCAGCAATGACATCGACAAAGAAAAATCCGGTACTGATTTCGATTCCTTTCACAGCGCTTATCAACACTGGTGTTGTGTTTAAATGTTGTGCAAAAGGTTTCAGTGTTTCCCTGACAGCCTGCATCGGGACCGCGACAACGATCGCGCGATAGTCATTTATCTGCGCGGGCTCGATGTGGTTGATCGCTGTGAGGGTCGGTGCTAAGGTAATCGTGCTAAGATATTTGGGATTTTTGTGGAGTTTGTTGATACCATCAACGAGCACTTTCGAACGGGACCAAATATCGACACTCCAGCCCTCGCGCGCGAGATGCTCCGCCAGGCATGTTCCGAAGTTACCGGCACCGAGAACGAGAATTTTTCCTTGTTTACTTGAGCCGCTCATCGAAACAAATCTCCTGTGAAGAGGTTAGCTGGGGTAACAGTTTACCAGACTTTTCTGGCAGGTGGACAGAATGAATCCTTACATTCCGGTGCTAATTGTTTTGATTTTCGGATTGACGCTTGGAGCCATACTTAGTGGTTTAGCAGCGTTTCTTGGCCCCAAAAATCCAAGGCCTGAGAAGATTGACCCCTATGAGTGCGGTGTACCAAAGGTAACCGGCGCAAACGAAAAGATGAGCGTTAAGTTTTATCTGACTGCCATTCTTTTTATTCTCTTCGATATCGAAACAATCTTTTTATACTTATGGGCCAAAGCATTCCCACAATTGGGCTGGTTTGGCGTGGCTGAAGTCATGGTGTTTATGGTGATTTTGGTCGCTGGATACATTTATGTAGTGAAGCGGGGGGCTCTGGAATGGGATTAACGGCAGACGAATTTACAATTCAATTCATTGCGACCCTCGTCAAGTTTGCAATCGTTGCTGGGCTCCTACTGCAGATTCCACCAGTGATGGTTTGGGTCGAACGTCGCGTTCCAGCGATGATGCAGCGTCGCAAAGGACCAAACAGGGTTGGTATCTTTAAGTGGCGTATTTACGGCCTCATGCAATCACTTGCCGATACAATCAAGCTGATCTTTAAAGAGGAAGTGGTTCCTGAAGGTGCTCAGAAAGCCTTTTATCACCTCGCTCCGGTTTTCTCTGTATTTCCTGCCTTTTTGATTGCGATGGCGATCCCCTATGGTCCAGATATTCATGCTTTTGGCACAACGATTCCCCTATCGATCATTCGTGTCGATGTGGGCTTTTTGTTTATTTTTGCAGTGAGTTCATTGGCGGTTTACGGAGTAACCATTGCTGGATGGGCCTCAAACAACAAGTACTCACTACTTGGCTCTTTGCGCGCTTCGGCACAGATGATCAGCTACGAGATCCCCCTGGGGATGTCTCTTATTCCAATTGTGTTGATCTACGGTACTTTGGATCTCAATAAAATTGTTGAGGCGCAAAGTCACTTTTGGAAATGGGGCGTATTCCTATCTCCAGTTTCGTTTCTATTGTTTTTGATCGCCATGTTTGCTGAAACTAATCGTGCGCCGTTTGACCTCGCAGAAGCTGAGGGTGAGCTGGTCGCGGGCTTTCATACAGAGTACACGTCGGCAAAGTTTGCGGCCTTCTTCTTGGGCGAGTACGTGAGCATGTTCGTGTTGAGCTGTTTGGCGTCTACAGTCTTTTTTGGTGGATGGCAGGTACCGTTTTTCAGCGTCCAAAAACTTGACGACTTGACCGGATTTATTGGCGTCAGTGCTTTGATTGGCCACGTTACCCTAATGCTTAAGGCGACGTTCTTCATGTGGCTGTATATCTGGGTTCGCTGGACTATTCCGCGCTTTAGATATGACCAACTGATGTCGCTTGGTTGGAAGTATATGATTCCTCTTGGTCTGGTGAATGTTGTTGTGACGGCGGTGGTGATCGCTGCCTTTAGATTTTCCTAATTGTCGGAGTCGGCGATGTCTGATTTTTCTCTTTTAATGACTCACGGAGTTTTTCACCTGTTTGCGGCTTTGATCACGCTTTGCTCGGTGTTGGTCGTGATGTCAAAGCACCCGGTGAAAAGTGCGGTCTTTCTCGTCGTGGATCTATTTTTGTTGGCCGGTCTTTACGCCACCTTGGACAGTCACTTTGTAGCGGCGATTCAGGTTTTGGTTTATGCCGGAGCGATTGTGGTCTTGTTCCTCTTTGTCATCATGCTTTTGAACCTTCAGCCTGAGCAACTTAGGGGGCTGAAGTTTTCTGCTGTTGAAGCTGGAACTCTCGTGATCTCGCTTGTTGGGTTCTTGATCACTGTTGTGGCTACTTTCAAAGGAGACCAGACTGGGCTCGGTGACGGTTCGTTGGATCCAGTTGCCATCGAAGCGGCCGGCGGTAACACCTACGTGGTCGCGATGAAGCTACTCACTAATTACATTTGGCCGTTTGAACTTGCGTCAGTTCTGATTTTGATGGCAATTGTTGCTGCTGTCGTGATCGCGAAAAAAGACAAGAAAAAAACCTCTGCCCCCATAAGCTGAGAAACGAGGAGAATATATAGTGGTACCCGTTGATTTTTACTTTGTTCTAGCCTGTCTGATCTTCTCGCTTGGACTTTTCGGCGCTTTGTTTCGTCGGAATCTCATCATGGTGTTGATGTCAATTGAACTGATGCTAAATGCTGTGAACTTGGTTTTTGTTGCAGCTGGGCGTGCCATTGGAAATGTTGATGGCCAGGTGATGGTCTTGTTTGTGATTACGGTCGCCGCATGTGAGGCGGCTGTCGGTCTTGCCATGGTCATTGCGCTGTTCCGTAAATATGGAACCGTTAATACTGATATTCTTAGACTTTTACGCGGCTGATTGGGGGGATTTCTTATGATGCTATGGATCATGCTTTTGGCTCCTCTGTTCGGCGCAGCGCTCAATGGCCTTGTACTTCGCAAAGCGCCAAAAATTGTGAGTCACCTCGTGGCTGTTGCTGCAATGGCGATTTCATTTGCTGCAGCGTTGATGACGTTCCTCGACATGATGAAAACTGGCGGTGAAGCGAAGACTTACTTGGCTTTTGACTGGCTTGATGCGGGAGGGTTTCACGCGCCCTTTAAGTACATTGTGGATCGTCTGTCTGGTCTTATGATGCTCGTGGTTACAGGTATCGGCACCTTGATTCACATCTATGCCGGTGGATACATGCATGAAGAAAAATCCACAGCTCGCTTTTTCTCTTATCTGAATTTGTTCGTCTTCATGATGCTTCAACTTGTCATGGGCGATAACCTGATGGTGATGTTTGTGGGTTGGGAAGGCGTCGGTCTTTGCTCCTACCTGCTGATTGGTTACTGGTTTCATGATGATAAGAACGCTGCAGCCGGAATGAAGGCCTTCCTGGTAAACCGCATTGGCGATATCGGTTTTCTTCTCGGAATTTTTCTCACCTACAAACATTTCGGAACAGTGAGTTTCAGCGAGCTCAAAGAGATGATCGGTGGCAACACTTTGGACGCGGTTCACATGGGTGCCATCGGTTGGATCACGATCTGCTTATTCATAGGCGCGACCGGAAAGTCGGCACAGCTTCCTCTTTATGTTTGGCTGCCTGATGCGATGGCGGGCCCGACTCCTGTGTCGGCCCTTATCCATGCGGCGACCATGGTGACGGCCGGTATCTATATGATGACTCGTCTTAACTTTATGTTCTATCTCGCACCACTAACTATGCAGATTATCGCTATTGTGGGTGGGCTCACGGCGCTCATGGCTGCAACGATTGCTATCGTTCAGTCTGATATCAAGAAGGTCTTGGCGTACTCTACAGTGAGTCAGTTGGGCTATATGGTGATGGCCTGTGGAGTGGGAGCTTTTGATGCGGGTGTTTTCCATCTTTTTACGCACGCATGCTTCAAAGCATTGATGTTCCTTGGTGCTGGTTCCGTCATCGTGGCCATGCATCACGAACAGGACATGTTCAAGATGGGTGGCCTAAGAAAGTATATGCCGGTCACTCACCTCGTGTTCTTGGTTGGAGTTCTGGCCATCATTGGTATGCCGCCTTTTGCTGGCTTCTTCTCAAAAGATGAAATTCTTTGGAAATCATATATTGGCGGCGGCCCTGCCCTTTGGGGAATTGGAGCCATTACGGCGGGTTGCACATCCTTTTACATGGTGCGCTTGCTGTGTTTGACATTCTACGGTGAGCACCGTGGTGGTGGTCATGCAGCACATGGTCACGATGATCATCACGGTCATGCAGATCACAAATCACATGGCCACGGCGATGGTCATGCTCACACACCCCATGAGACAGGTGTCGATATGTGGGGTCCCTTGGTGATTTTGGCAATCATGAGTGCTGGAGTTGGCTTTTTGGGAGTGCCGCATGTTTTGGGCGGACATAATATTTTTGCTGAGTATCTCAAGCCTGTCATGCTCATTCCAGAAGCTGCTGAGGAACATTGGGCATTTCTTGAGGGTACTTACAGTCACTCACTGGAGATTGGTTTGATGGCCGCCTCAGTGGTCGTGATGCTTATTGCAAGCGGCACAGCGGTCGTATTGTATGGTCGTGGTCCAAAGCCTGTGCTGGATAGCTGGAAAAAATCAATGTCAGGCGTTTACAACACACTTTGGAACAAATATTTCGTCGACGAATTTTACTTCGCAAAAATTGTTCAACCGGTTCGCGATATTGCTGAGTTCCTTTGGGCTTTTGTCGATGTGAAGATTATCGATGGAGCAGTCAACGGTGCTGCTGAGTTTTGTCGATTTATCGCTGGTGCAGTGAGCTTTAAAATGACTGGCTCGATCCATCGTCATGCGATGGTTCTCGTTTTAGGTCTGGTCTGCCTTTTGTCCGCTTTGGTCGTTAATTAATCCCAATAAAAGGGTTTGCTTGAAATGGAACTTATCAATTCACACATTTTGTCCTTTTTGATCTTCATGCCGCTGGTGGCTGCTGGGGTTATTTTGTTTTTACCCTCGCTAGCAACTGCCCGCGTAGTGGCGATGCTCGCTTCGGTCGTCGCGTTTCTAGGAGGCTTGCACGTATGGTATTGGTTTGACGGGACCTCCTCGGCACTGCAGTTTGTTGAAAGCTACGAGTGGATCCCGTCACTTGGTATGAAGTACATTGTCGGTGTGGATGGGCTTAGTCTTCTGCTAGTCGTTTTAACCACGTTTCTGATGCCTCTTGTGCTTTTAAGTCAGTGCCACATATCAGAGCCAAGCCAAAAGCCATTTTTGGCGCTTCTCTTGGCTCTCGAGTCCGGGATGATTGGTGCGCTGGTGGCCATGGATATGGTGTTCTTTTATGTGTTTTGGGAAGCAATGCTTATTCCGATGTATTTTATCATCGGTGTTTGGGGTGGAAAACGCCGCATTTACGCGGCGACAAAGTTCGTCTTATACACCGTCATCGGCTCACTACTCATGCTTGCGGCTGCTGTTGTTTTGTATTTTGCCCACTTTCGTCAGACCGGGGTCTATTCAACAAGTTTGCTAGATCTGTATCAAGTCAAGCTTCCCATTGCGACGCAGATGTGGATGTTCGTAGCGTTTGCTGTGGCCTTTGCAATTAAAGTTCCGATGTGGCCATTCCACACGTGGCTGCCTGATGCCCACGTTGAGGCGCCCACCGTTGGTTCGGTGATTTTGGCCGGTGTATTGCTGAAGATGGGTACCTATGGCCTCCTTCGCTTTGCAGTCCCACTGTTCCCAGAAGCAATGGTGCAGGCGGCGCCGGTTCTTATATTCTGCGGCGTGGTTGGAATTATATATGGAGCATTGACGGCTTGGGTTCAGAAGGACGCCAAAAAGATGGTCGCCTATTCGTCGGTATCACACCTTGGCTTTGTGGTGATCGGTACATTCGCCGTGATGGCGGGTGGTGAGATTAGCGTTGAAGCTCTGACGGGTGCGACTTACCAGATGATTAATCACGGGATTTCAACAGGAGCGTTGTTCTTTCTTGTTGGGGTGATTTACGAGCGACGTCATACACGGATGCTCTCTGATTTCGGTGGTCTGGCGGAAAATATGCCGCTGTTTGCCATCATGTTGATTGTGGCTACATTAAGTTCGGTGGGTTTGCCTGGTACGGGTGGGTTTGTTGGTGAGTTCTTGATTCTAAACGGAACATTTCAAGCAATGCCATTGGCAGGAGTTCTAGCATCCCTCGGCGTCCTGTTGGGTGCTGTGTACATGCTGACATTATGCCGCAAAATTTTGTTTGGACCGCTTGATAATCCTGAAAATAAAGAGATGGAGGATTTGAACGCTCGAGAGCTCGGCTATCTTGTTCCCCTGGCAGTGCTAGCGATCGTGATGGGTATTTTTCCAAACGCATTTATTGGTAAGACCAAGCCGTCGATCGAACATCTAGCGAAAAACTACAAGAACTATAGTTTGGATTTCCGTATGGGATCCGACATGTCATCAAAGTCCGCGAACTAAATAAACAAGAACCTGGAAAAGCTCAGGAGTAGACAGTGCAATTTGAAGTCCCACAATTAACAGCAAGTTTTTATGGTGCAGCTCTTCCTATTATAATTCTGTGTAGCACAGGGATTGTTGCTCTGCTCATGGCGGTTAGTAAGAGTCTGGCGAGTCCGAAGGTTCAATACTGGCTAAATTTTGGTGCCCTTTTATTGTCGCTGTTGCTGGTGATTCGTCTCTACGCCATCTCGGGTGCTGCCAGTGAGATGTTTCTAAGTGGAGGATTTGTTTCGGGGCGATTGGGCTTTTTTGGTCAGGGAGCGATCATTGGTATCGCCCTGGTGATCTCGCTACTGATGGGTGAAGGCTACCTTAAAGAGAAGTTCTTTCGCGGAGAAATCATCGCGCTATTCCATATGGTGATTGCTGGTATGTGCACCATGGTGGCCACTGATGACCTTGTCACTTTGTTTGTGGGTCTGGAAATGGCATCGATCGGTGTTTATGCACTAATAGGCTACACCAATCCTACCAAGCTCTCGCAAGAGGGTGCTATCAAGTATTTTGTTTTGGGAGCTGTCGCGGCCGCAATTTTATTATTCGGTTTTGCTTTCTTATATGCTGCGACCGGGACGCTGAGAATTAGCGAGATTAGTTCTTCGATCGGTAAGATAAGTGGCCACTCATGGGTTGAGCTGGGTGCGATTTTGACCATTGCGGGTTTAGGGTTCAAAATGGCGTTAGTTCCTTTTCACATGTGGACTCCAGATGCTTACGAGGGTTCTCCAACTGGCTTAACAGCTTTCATGGCGACTGCCATGAAGACGATGATTATGGTGGCTGCTATTCGCATGTTTGAAAACGGTTTAGACGGCGTCCATGCTGTATGGCTGCCTGTCATCGGTTTCATGGCTGCGGCATCACTGCTGTTTGCCAACATCATGGCTCTTGCTCAGCAGAGTGTTAAGCGAATGCTCGCCTACTCGTCAATTGCTCATAGCGGTTACATGGCTTTATCGCTGGCATCGATGAGTGGCGGTGTGTCACAGTATTCTGTACCTTCTATTTTGTTTTATTTGATTGGTTATGTTTTGGTGAGTCTTGGCGCGTTTGCTGTGATCATGTGGCTGGAAAACGAACGTTGCGAGAATATTATAGTCGACGATTTAACCGGCTTAGGAAAACAACATCCTTATGCAGCCACAGCCTTAGCCCTTTTCATGTTTAGCTTGGGTGGTATGCCGCCTACGGTGGGATTCATCAGCAAGCTCTATATTTTTAATTCGGCTCTAAGTAACAACATGATTGGATTGGTTGTGATTGCTGCCATCGGTTCGACAATCTCCCTTTACTACTACATGCGCATCATCGTACGCATGTTTATGATGGACTCAAGTCCAGTTCTTGGTGCGTTGATCAAGCCTGTAGCTTCAAAGGTTACGTCTGGTGTTGTTTTGGTTTGCGCCATCCTGATTATTCTATTTGGAACACTGCTTCCGGAGTCAGGCATGCGTGTTGCAAGGCATACCTCAGGCGAAGTGACAGGCGGGCTTTAATTAGCTTCATCTAAAATCATTTAGTGAAGGCGAGCTGACGAAAGTCTTTAATCCATGCAATGGATTTAATCGGAGTTTCGGGATGACCGGCGTGGCGCCGGTCAACGAAAACCACGTGCGCCTCAGGAATAGTTTCTTTCATCATGTTGACGTGGCGAGGCTCGTTGTCAAATGCCGCGAGGATAAGATCTGTCCCGGCCAAGCCGAAGACCTCCTCTCGCTTGAACCGAAAATCACACATACTAGATTCTGGTTTTAAAATGAGTTTGGCTCGCTCGCCGTGAGGAAAGCCCTGTTTTACAAGGCTGGCGTGGGTGGCAGAGCCCATCCGTATACGGTCTCGTCCAGTTAGGTAGACAATCGTTGCGCCCTCAGAATGAAGCGCGTTAACAAAGTCGGGGGCACCGGGAACCACTTCGTCGATTTCACACATTAAAAAAAATCGATCCCACCATGCTTTTGTAGCCTCGGACCTTATCCTGGGGTCTGTAACGCCCAGAAGATCCAAATTGTCCTCGACCCGATACCTCATGTCATCGTTAGTTAGCATCGCGAGCCGCTGCAGAAGCTCTGGATTTGCTTTTTTTATGTCTGGACGTTCAGCAAACGAGGTCAGAATATGACGAGTTCGGCTACCCGCATCGAAGATCGTATCGTCCAGATCAAAAATGACGTGAGGAGTCTCTCCGAGTCTGATTCTATTTGCCGTCTCAGTTATTATGATGCCTAAAATCTCAGAACTATAAACCATACGAATCTTATGCTTAAGCGTTACGACAAGAGTTGATGGACTATAGTCCAATCAAAAGGGTGTACCAAGCGCATTTACCAGGGGCTTAGAAGGTTTGCTGGGTCTTGGAGGCCGTTTTAGTCGGACTTGAAAGCATATCTTGCTCAAATCTGCCAAAGTGACGTCTTCTCGGGGGGTTAACACCATAAATCGTCATTGAAAACTAGCTTCGGATGGGGTACGAACCTCGCTCGGCAAGAAGTCGTGACCAGAATCTTAATTAAGACCAAGGGGTATCCATGGATCTCGTGATCGTAGGTGTAACACTACTCATCGTTGTTGGCCTTTATTTCCGAAATAATCCTCTGGGTCACTCTCCTAAATTCATGTGGCATCGTTTCTACAACTGGTTTGCCATGGGTATGACCTACGCGTTCCTCTATATGGCTCGATACAACCTTAGTGTCTCGAAGAACGCTCTAGGTGACATGATGTCTAAGCAGGACTTCGGATATATCTTCGGGATTGGAACTATCACCTATGGTCTTTCCTTCCTTTTGACAGGTCCGATGGTTGATCGCATGGGTGGTCGTAAAGGGATGCTGATTGCTGCAGTTGGCTCCAGTATCGCCAATATCATGATGGGGGGCGTGGTTTTCTACTTCCTAAATGGAGGCCGGGACCTGGATCTGACCATCACGATGACAGCACTGTATTCTCTGAATATGTTCTTCCAAAGCTATGGTGCTGTTTCGATTATCAAAGTTAAAGCATATTGGTTCCACGTCCGCGAACGTGGACTGTTCGGTGCAATTTTTGGAACTCTTATCTCATTTGGTGTTTATTTTGCATTTGACTGGGGACAGGCGATTGCAGATGCCATGAAGCTTGAACCAAATAAGGAGCTTTCATCGTTTCAGCAAGGTCTTCGCACCATGTTTGCAGTGGACGTCGGTACAACTGATGCTTACTGGTTTGTTTTCTTGATTCCTGCAGGAATTTTGTTGGTATGGGCATTAATCGACCTTCTGCTTCTAAAAGACTCTCCTGCTCATGCTAACTTTGATGACTTTGATCCTCATGATGCATCCTCTGATGAGGAGATGGTCGATCTACGCATAACAGCACTCCTAAAGAGGATCTTTACCAATCCTATTTTATTAACTGTCGCCTTGGTGGACTTCACATCCGGTATTTTGCGTAACGGTATCATGCAGTGGTACTTTGTTTACGCAAAAGAAGTTCCTCAGATTGGTGCCGAGTTTTTCAAAGAAAACTGGGGTATGCTCCTCTGTATCACTGGAATTATCGGCGGATTCACCGGCGGACTGATGTCGGATAAGTTGTTTCAATCGCGTCGAGGTCCCCCAGCAGCAATCCTTTGTTTCACTATGGCTATCTTCTGCTCCGGAATGATCTATGCGATTCCAGATAAGCCTGTGATGCTGGGTACATGTGCTGTGCTAATTACGTTATCTGTGATTGGCGTTCACTCTCTCATGTCGGGAACTGCCGCTGCCGACTTTGGCGGTCGTAAGGCGACAGCCACCGCTTCAGGAATCGTCGATGGCTGCGTGTATCTTGGCAGTGGTCTACAGTCCATTTCCCTCGGATATTTAACCTCAAAAAGCTGGACCTACTGGCCTTTGTTCCTTTTGCCTTGGGCAGTTCTGGGAACGTTGTTGGCTATGAGAATCTGGCATAGTTTGCCAGAAGCTACGAAAAGGTATTTAAAGACTGTGGAAAGAGTGGATGTAACGGAAGTACGAACAGCACGTGGAAAAATTAAAGTGACAAGATCCACAAAAGTTACAACCGAGAATGACTGAAAGACAAGTTTTTTAGCAATTAAGTGTCCTAAAATAACAGCGCCCAAAGCGCTGTTATTTTTTGGTATTTAATGCGAAGGCTGGAGTGCAGGATTTTTTGATATCGCAGACAGCCGCTGGTCGACAACTTTGCTTTTTCGATCAGGCCATCCATGGATGTAAACTAAAACGGGACAATCACTCTTGCCGTACGATTCGATATGTACTGATTCGCGCGGCACTATCGTTATCACAGTTTGATGATCGTAGCTGGAGGCCAATGTTCAAGACCACCTGAGCTACCTCGTTGGCTCCTCTGGCGGCATGGACTGTAAAGGGTTCATCGTCGCCTCATCTCCGGCGGGTGCGATTTTTGAGGGTGTCAGACTTGCAATTATTGACCGCTTAGACTTAAAAATTTGTGGGGCTCCCGTACGACGAAGATAAATCATTTCTGGGTTATCCTGAGCAGTCCAAACATCAATGGTTATGTCTGGCTCCTTTGGTGTTAGTCCAAGAATAACTCGATGTTTAGGTGCTTTAGGTAGGTTTTTTGCCACGTCACTTGCGGCATCATAAACATCTTCAGCCCTTGCGTATTCCAAGTCCACAACCAATCCTCGCACATGCGATGCACCGCTCGGTTTCTCCTCGGCCTTGCCAGTGAATTTTCCATCTGCGGCAAACTTACCTGCATCTTCTGCTCGGTACCAGTCGGTAGCAACTTTGGCAAACGCTTCGCCATCGATTGTAACTTTACTGACATCTGCGGAGCCAAATGAAAATATTTTTTTATCGCGTAAGTCTTTCGCTGTTTTGACAATTTTTCCGCGGGCATCGTCTGCCAGTTTAAAAACAGTCAACGTGTTTACCGCGCGTGCGTAGATGCCGTCTTTTGTTTGGTAGAAGGTTAGTTGATGAGATCCCTGGCTTTGCGTCAGGTCTATCTTTGCGAGCAGGTTTTTATCTGACATGGCAGCAAGGAGGGCTTGATTTGGAGAGTCGATAAACTCGGTTGCTTTGAGTCCAAAAAGATCGTCTAGGTAATTTTTGACGGAAACGGAATCTCCCGGTGCACTTACCGGACGTTGTATTAGCCATTTGCCATCCGCTTGTGACAGTGCAAGCGTCCCAGTTCCTTGATTGTTTTTCGCGGTCACAGTCAGTCCAGTCACTGTAGATGCAGAGCCTGAAAGGATCTTTTTGTCTCGAAGATCAAAAAGGGATTTCCCCGTCGACGTGACAATGTATTGGCTCCCCGCGAATGCTTTGGGGCTATCAGATGTAGCGACGTACGCACTGAAGCCTACCGGCGTATTTAGACCGATATAAAAGCTAAGTTTTTTGCCGTCCTTCGTTTCAATCTCGATATCACGGCGAGGTTTGTCGAGTCCGAACTGGGGCCACTGGTCCTTTGAAGTGGAGACCTCGGACTCTGTTTTGTAGTCCGTCAGATTTTTGATGAGATCAGTGACGACTTGCTGGTCAGCCGCAGTCGTCACAGGAACAGAAATGGCCCAAGTTCCGTCCGTATTCTTAAGTGTCACGTCGGTGGCACCCGCACTGCTAATGGCAGAACCGCCGGTTTTGGCTCCTCCGTCTTCCTCAGTTGTGGCTCTGATGCGAAGTCCGACGATGCTCTCAGGCTTTATTGGAAGAAGTATTCCTTTCGTCTCCTTCTCTTTTTCCTCATTTTTAGTCTTCCATTCATCCCATGTGGCTAAGGCGCCAAGTCCAATAAGAAGAGTTGCCAGTCCGGCAATTTGCTTCCATTTTTGCATCAAGCTTGCCTCCTCTTAAGCCAATAAAATGCGCCAAATCCGAGGAATACGAATGGATAGATGAAGCAAATGAATAACAGATTTAAAGTGGCGCTTCCGGTCGCTATTGTTAGCGTACTTTTGGTCGTATCCTTTGGGCGAATTGAGATGAAATCTTCGTCCTGAGTTAGCCAGCTGACAGAGTTAGCCAGTAAGTCACGATTTTCTGCCGTCAGAAATCCCTGGTTAGTGATAAACTGAACAGATCCAAACGCTGCGATTCTCGATTCCTTCTCGCCAATCTTTCCGTAAGAAGTAGCCATAACCGCGAACGATCCTTGCTCCACACGCTCCTGCGTAATCCCTTTTAGATCAGCCGCAGATTGGACATTTTTTACACGAACAGTCGTCTCCCCTGCTGTTTTCCCAATGAGGCTGACTTTGAATTTAGAGGGGTTGTCTGGAATTTCTGTTACCGTCCGCGTGTTCTGAAACAGAATGGCAACACTGCTTTTGCGAGCAAAGTCCTTTGTAATCGGGCTGAATTCATCAAAGTCTTGAATGATTGCATTGTTTTGTCCCAATCGCTGCGTGAGGGGATCATCCGGAAGCAGGATCATCAGATCGTCGTTGAACGACATGCCATATTTTGAAAGGAACTTATTTATGTTTTGCGCCTGCACCATCGCATCAACGAACGCGATGATGCTGCCGCCTCTCCCGATGAAATCTTCCAGAAACTTAATTTCAGCATCCTTGAAATCGTACTTGGGTCCGGCAATCAACAGGGCAACAGCGTCATCTGGCACCTTTCCTTGATCAAGAAGTGTAACGTCTGCAACGTCGTAGCGATTGTTTTTGATTTCTTGTGCAGCGCGGTCAAATCCTTCAGCATCTTGACCCGTTAATTGTCCCTCGCCGTGCCCTTTCGTGAAGTAGATTTTTTTACTACCTTCTTTAAGCACGGCCACCAGTGCATTTGTGATCTTCTCTTCGGTGAATGTTGTGACGCGGTTTTCCTGAGTTCCTAGCTTAAAAATAGCCGTATTACCACTTGTCAGCTTATCAGCCATGGCTCGCGTATTCTCGCGCTGGGGGTTTACATACTCAATTTTTATTTTGGCATTTTTGGCGAGGTAGAGACCCATGAGGTCGCGAAATGTTTGTTCCTGCTGCTGGTCCATGAAATAAGCTGTAACGCTTAAGGTCTGATCTTTTTTTGAGAGAGTTTCTATCGCCTTAACAGACTGATCCGATAACGTATTTGTTTTGTCTCGACTGAGGTCCCATGTTTTGTCAAATCTTGGTCTACTTGTTATCACCGAAATACCAACAAAGACTAAAACTGAAAGGATCAGAACGGCTCCCGAGGATGCCCCATACTTTGCACCCTTGCGTGAGAAGAATTTTCGAAAGCCCGACAGGTCCAGCCACACCCAAAGAGCGATGAGCCCCGCAGCAAGCCCCCATCCTGTTGATTTAAACAGTAGTGCCTGACTTGCAAAGCTTGATGCCAGCGTTGTGCCAAAGGCAGCGATAAAGATAGCTAAGAAGGGTAAAATAAATAATCCACTGCGCATGATAATTTACCTCCAACGCTGACTGTCTAAGGTGACATTAGTGAAGAAAAGAAACATCGCCGTAAAGACGAGAAAGTATGCGGTATGACCCACGGACAGTGTTCCCTTGAAGAAGGCGTCCAAGTGATCCGAGTTGGCCAAGTACTTGAGAACCGACTCCATGATTCCCCCACCACTTAAGTTGGTGGCCATCCAGTTGAGGATGAGCAACAGAAAGAGTCCGAACATTGTGAATAAGAAGGCCATAAATTGGTTGCTGGTCATGGAACTGACCCACAGGCCGAAGGCAATCTGAGAGCAAACCAAGAGCAGAAGTCCGATATAGCTGGTCAGGATGACCATTTTGTCGGGGTTACCATGAGTTACCGTGAAAAGAGGATAGACCGCAGAAGCGACCAAAACTAAAGCCATCAAGCTGGCGGCAGCAAAAAACTTGCCAAGAACAATCTCCATAGGTGTACACGGGGATGTTTGCAGAAGCCTGATCGAGTGATTTCTTTTCTCCTCACTAAAGCTAGCCATGGTGACTGCAGGGACGACAAGTAACAGTATGAAGTGAAGATTATAGAATAATGCTTTCAGCAGCTGCTCTAACGTTGGGGCCTGTCCTCCCATCATGGGAGCCTGCTGTGTCATCTGCATAAACAGGCCAATAAAATTATTGAAAAAGAAGCCCATGAAAATCAGAAAAAACCAAAAAATGGCGGATGCCCGTGGTGAGGCGAAATAGGCTTTAAGATCACGACGTGCAATAGCGAATATACTACTCATGATAGATCTCCTTGGTTTTATTTGGTTAGCTGCAGGAATACGTCTTCTAGGGAGCGTGTTTTGAGAGCGAGTCCTCGCAGTCCAAACCCTCCATCAACGACAGCTTTTGCAACGTCATCTAGAATTTGATCGCCCGTAGTCGCACTGACTGCGAATTCAATATCACCATCAGTCGAGCCAGCCTTGAGATTTTGTAAGCCGAGTCGACCAAGCGTTGTCAGCGCATTAGCTCCATTACGGGCAACTTTAAGTTTGTAGGTGTGTCCCGTTTCCATGGCGGCAGCTAGCTGCTCATAGGTCCCTTGTTTAACAATCTGACCTTTGTTGATGATTACGATTTTGTCACATGTGTTCTGCACTTCGCTGAGAATATGCGAAGAGAGTAAAATCGTGTGCTGACCCGCCAAAGATCTAACGAGCTTTCTGATCTCTGCAATCTGCGTAGGATCAAGGCCCTCTGTTGGTTCGTCAAGAACCAACACCTCTGGATCGTGCACCAGCGCTTGGGCTAAGCCCACACGTTGCCTGTAACCTTTTGAAAGATTGCCAATCAATCTTTTGCGCACGTCACCGAGTGCCAACTTTTCAATGGTCGCGTCGACTCTGACGCGAATTGAATGCGAGGGAACTTTGTGCAGTTCTGCAACATAGCGGATAAAATCTTCAACAATCATTTCATGGTGAAGCGGTGCGACATCAGGTAGGTAGCCGAGCCTTTTTTTTGCCTCGATGGGCTGCTCAGTTATGTCAAAACCTGAGATTTTTGCAGTGCCGCTATCGGGTCCGATACATCCACATAGAATGTCCATCGTTGTCGATTTGCCGGCACCGTTCGCTCCAAGAAAACCAACGATCTGGCCTTTCTCAACGGTGAATGTCACATTGGAAAGTGCCGCTAGATCACCGTAATTTTTACAGAGACTCGATACTTCGATCATGTAACTCCTCCAAACTTGTTTGGGACGTGGCTTTTTCCGCCACGAGTGACTCAGAAGGCTAATATTAAATATCTTTTAGCTAATGAAATCAAAGCGCAAAATGAAAAAATCACGGGGTAGACGGGATGGCTACAAGACCGCCTGTTTGCCAAATATTTGACCAATCCTTAAAGTGCGGTGAAAAAATGTGTCCGCTCGTACCTGTGGGAAATGCCCAAACACTTGTTTCTGGGCGCCCAGGGGACCAAATCATCCTGGTGCTTGGGCCATGGTTAGGCTTTTCAGCTCGTAGAACCGTCGAGGCGCCGTACTGCAGAGGAGCGTCTATTTCAAACAGTCTACCCACTACTGGGACTCGCCCCACAAAAGGATGTTGCGTCGCCCATTGGTTACGAATTTGCCACTCCTTTCGCGTCTGAGTGGGAGTGCGCATCAGCGACTTGATGACGCCAGAGGCTAACGCTTTAGAGTCAAAGCCAAGCAGTGTGGCAACATTCGGATTCTCAATAAGAGCCACGACTCTTGCTCGGTCCATGTTACGTCTGACTTTGGGCAACCCACCATCACCTTTTGTAAACTGATGCTCAATTTTCTTGATGATAATTTGATCTAGAAGCAGCGCGCCATCATTTGCTTCACTCATACATTGAGGACAGCTTTTGATATTGCCATCCCATTTCTGCCAGTCATTTTTTTGATCTTGAGGAAGACCTTCTGTCATGCCGGTGTCCAGTAACCACCGTAAGACGCGCGCGTGAATATGACTGACGGTATCTAGCTGCATAATACCCATATCTTCAAAGCCCAAGTCGTTTTTACCTAACAGTTCTCGGAGGCGAAATGCTCGGTCATCATCAGCCCAATTATGAAGTTTTCCATCGACCCATATCTGCTCGTTGGCAGTTGAAATGTAAGCAGTCTCCCCAGCGTCTTTTGGAATAAACAGCTTTCGACGCTGATCCACCTGGCAGTCTAGGGCCCAAGTCGATTGCTCCCAGGATTCAGCGAAGTCTCCATTATTGCCACGTCCGATGTCGCACCCTGATATTCTGAGCCCCATATTGCCGTGGCGATCAAGCATCGTAAAATTTAGTGGTACGAATCGAAATTGATCCAGAGCTTGATTGAAAGACTCCCAATCAAGTGATCGGTTTAGTGTCTCAATTGGCAGTGATAAAATGCCCGGTTTTAAAGCAATCCATTGACGAATAATGAACGTTCCATCGCCAGAGTCTTTTACGATTGGTCCCTTGTCAGTTCTGCGAACAACGAGGATCTCCTCTTTACCGCCGCGCACAGCAATCTTGCGTTTCTCTTCTTCGACCTGGATACCCTCAGCAGCAATAACTGCGTCATCAACATCTTCACCATTGTTGGTAATGGCCCAGGCAAGACTGTTATTCATCCCGATTAATATTCCTGCGACCCCAGGGAGAGCACTGCCAACTGCCCACCAACCGTCGTCAGTCACAAGCTTCATGGGAATCCATAGTTGTGGAACCTGGTTGCCTAAGTGTGGATCATTTGCAAGCCAAGCGCCTTTTTTTCCGCGGTAAGCCCATGAATTGCTACCATCGATCACCGCTTGGCGCTCAGAGATGGCAGGTTGGAAATCTGAGTCTGACAGCTGCGAATATGGCAACTCTGTCGTTGGCCATAACGATTGAGCAAGCTTATCTGTGCTGTTTTCAAACCAAGGTCTATTCCAAGGGTGTCTAGAGGGGAAGACGAAAGACCACCACTCCTTTGGCAGAGAGTCGTGCCATGCCTTCATGTCGAGATCGCGGCTCCATGAGTGGCTCATGTTATTACTCATTAAAAGTACAATTAACAGGCTGTCGACACAGCTCCAAGATTGGGGTGCTTGTCGTAGCAGGGTGTATTCGATTCCAACTCTAGTTGGGTATTCCGTGAGAAATTCATTAACTCCCCGCGCGTACGCATCACAAATTTTTTTCTGAGAATCTGGAAGCTGATCTGCAGCTGCTTTGGCGTAGTGTCTCCAGTCTTCCATGCGTTGTCTGCGGTCGAAGGTTAGTGCAACTGGTCCAAAAATTTCGGCCAAGGCGCCGTCAGCTCTTCGGCGCATCAAATCCAGTTGAAACATGCGTTCGCTTGCGGTGATAAATCCCTGGGCTTCAGCGAGGCTAAGCCAATTAGAAGCACGAATTGAGATAACCCCACGATGGTCCCTTTGGATTACGGCTTTTGAATAGGCTTTTAGCTGATTGTCAGAAAGTCCCTGATTTTTAGTGTGGTTAAACAGGTACGCGCCGGTACCTATAGCAAGGACCAGCAGAGCAGAAATCAGTATTAAAAAAATCTTGCGAATGCGCATGGCCAGTGCTCTGATGGGTTGAAAGTTAACGTAATCATGGAGCTTTATCCCCTTGTTGACAAGATAAATGACGCATAAGGGGATGGCCTATCATTTGTAAATACATGTAATTATTGGTTTTTTATGGTGCTGCTAAAACTATTTGTATGGGGGGTTGCATCCATGGGCAGGGAAGTTGCATAATATGTTTAGTAACTTACGACTTACCAATCAGCTGCCGACGATTGATATAGAGGAGACCCTGACATGGCGACGCTAACCAAGGATGCACTGATCGAACTTATTCGCGACAAGGTCGGATACCCGGTCAAAGAAGCGAAAGAAATCCTTGAAATGATTCTGGAAGAAGTCAAGGCGAAGCTCGAAAAAGGCAAGGAAGTCAAGATTAGTGGCTTTGGTAAGTGGATTGTTAAAGAAAAACGCAGTCGTCCGGGACGTAATCCTCACACTGGACAAAAGATTGAAATCACTGCTCGTCGCGTCGTAACCTTTCATCCGTCCGATAAATTGAGAGACTGTGTGAATCGTCAAGTTCCACCAACTGATCTGCTGAACTCAAAAGGCGGATCTGACGATTAAGCCTCGAGTTTGGCTAGGTTGTGACTATTAGGCTATCAAAAATCTACACGAAAGTTGGCGACAAGGGTTCAACCTTGATTGCCACTGGAGAAAAGCTCCTCAAAAGCAACGTCCGCATTGAGGCCTACGGCACCGTTGACGAACTCAACGCTGTTGTCGGAGTTCTGCGCGATACGCTTGCACCTGAACCAAAGCTGGCAGACATTGTAAAGTCATTGATTCAGATTCAAAACGAACTATTTGATATAGGCGGTGAGTTGTCCGTTCCATTGGATGTGCTCAATGTTAGTGTTCAGCAAGTTGTTTCAATGGCAGATGTTGAGCGGCTAGAGCGGGAGATGGACACATTCAATGAGTCACTGCCCCCGCTTGAAAATTTTGTATTGCCTGGTGGCCATATTGCAAATTCGACTTGTCACTTAGCACGAACTGTTTGTCGACGTGCTGAGAGAGCTGTCGTTCGTATGTCTGAGCAGGATGCTGTGCGGGATGAGGTCCGAATTTATCTAAATCGACTGAGTGATTGGTTTTTTGTCGTGAGTCGGGAGTTATCACGCCGCTTCGGGGTCCCGGAGGCTTTGTGGGCGCAAAACAAAAAGCAATAATTGCTATCCCGTGGCTACTGGCATTTTTAATAGCCTTTTTATGGTCCTTCTCGGATTCTATTAAAGTTCTTGTTGCTACTCGTCTGCATCCCTTACTTGGTGGCGAGAGCATGAACCTTGTTGAGCCAGCGAGAACAGAATTTAAGCGCCAAGAGCAGAAATATTTTCTCGAATATGGCGTTTATGTGCCTCTAGAAGATATTATGTATGTCGAGCAGCTACCATCTTCAGGGGAGCGTTACGCGGCATCAATCAAGATGACTTGTGCTGACCTCTCGACAAAGAATGGACTAGCGATTTGGTTGCCACTGCGTGTCAAACTTCCATTATTGGGAGAAAGGGTCTTCGAATGGTGTTGGAAACCGCGGGTGAAATCATGAGCGATCAGAACTTTGGTCGGATGGAATCAGAGCAATCCTCCGCTGCAGGATCCATAAAGTCAGCTTCGATAGATGATTGCCTTGAGGTGGTCATTTCGTGGATTGAGGGGATCGCCGGCAAAAACTATTTTATGACACCATTGGGGGATTTTCAGGCCCAATTTGGTAAAGTGAATTCTGATGACGAATTTTATCAAACGAGAATGAATTACTTCTTGGAGCATTGTGTCCTTGAGCGCGCGATGACAGGTCATGCCGGAGGTCGGAGTCCTCTATCAGTATTCCTTGAGCAAAATTCCGATTTGACCGCCAATGATGACGCGTCAGCGCGTCATTGGCGCTCATTTTGTGGTTTTAGACACGGGCTATTTCAGGTCATGAAAACCGGTGAAAAAGAAATCATGGTGATGGATTTACTTGCTGAAAGAAAACTCAAGATTTCCTCAAAAGCTGGTGAAACCTTAAAATACTTCCCGAAGAAATCAGTCATTCAAGGCTACATATTTGGTCAAGCTGACCAATATGTTCTAGGACAGGGATTGATTATCCACCCAGAAGCAGCGACTCAGCAGATTCTCAAATTTCTTAAAAATCACAAGAAATATCCGCGCTTTTCAGCGCAGGAGATAGCTCGCTTAATGGCGCAGACAAACATGCGTTTCTTGCGTATGCAACATGTCAACCCTGCAGTGATTTATAGCGGAATTTCGGCTTAAACCAATAAATTTAATTGTTCGCGATATCAGATTTAGATTAATTACCAGGCTTATTCTGACCGATATCTCCCATATGTTTTTGTCTAAATGGGGGTTTGTTGGCAATGGGTGCTCCTGCCACTGACATCTTGAGCGAAAAATTGATCTCGCTGGGCTTTTCGCCGGCCGACTTGGATGCGGCCCGCGATAAAATGACAGTCTCTAAAATGAGTTTTCTGCAAGCTCTTGAGAGCATGGGTAAAATGCCATCTAGAGATCTTGTCGAGGCTATCGGATCAGTCATCAATTGCGCCGTAGTCCATCTTGAAGATCGTGATATTCCGGGATCAATTATTGATCTTGTTCCAAAAGATATCGCTGTAAAGCTGCGGGTAGTTCCGATTGAGCGGAGTGCAAACAATTTGATTATTGCAACAGGTAACCCGCAGAGTGCTGACACATTGAGGGCTGTACAGGTTAATACAAACTTTTTCGTAAGAGCAGTCCTCGCAAGCGAAGCTCGTATAACGGAGGCTCTGGATAAGTATTACGCTGGCGTTCTTGACGTAACAAAATTAAAAGTTGACGAACGTAATAGCGAAGCTGAGCAGGTTCAGCGTCAAGATATCTCCATTACTGATGGTGATGCCGGTATAACGCAGATAGCCAGCTTTATTTTGCAGCAGTGTGTTGCTAAAGGAGCTTCCGATATTCACATAGAGCCTTATGAGACAGATATGCGGGTTAGACTGCGTATCGATGGTGCTTTAATGGAGCTACAAAAAGTGAAGCTAGCATGGAAAGATCAGCTCATTACAAAAGTAAAAATCATGGCGAAGATGAACATTTCAGAAAAGCGTTTGCCTCAAGATGCCAATATGAATGTTTCAATTAACGGCCGTCCAATTGACTTCCGTGTAAACTCTTGCCCCACGGCCTTCGGTGAAAAAATAGTTTTGCGGATTTTGGACAAGGGCAGCCTTCAGACAGACATGACAAAGTTAGGCTTCGAATCCGATGACCTACTTAAGTTTAAAGAGTGCATCAGTCTTGCAAATGGAATGGTGCTGGTGACTGGTCCGACTGGATCGGGTAAGACGGTGACCCTCTACTCAGCGTTGGCTGAGCTTAACAAGTCTACAGACAACATTGTAACGGCTGAAGACCCGGTGGAGTTTACGCTACCCGGTATCAATCAGGTTCTTATCCGTAATGAAATAGGCTTTAATTTCGCCTCGGCACTTCGCGCCTTCCTGCGGCAGGATCCAGACGTCATCATGGTGGGTGAGATTCGTGATCTTGAAACTGCAGAAATCGCTATGAAAGCTGCATTGACCGGTCATATGGTGTTGTCAACTCTACACACAAACAGCGCACCTGAGACAATTACGCGTCTTCTCAATATGGGGGTGGAGCCCTTTAACTTGGTATCCGCTCTGACCTGTGTTGTGGCGCAGCGACTTATCAGGAAGGTTTGCGCTAAATGCAGTGCGCCTGATCCTGATGTTAACGCTGATGTTCTTATAGACCTCGGTTTTCATCCTGCGTTCGCATCCAAAGTCGTTGCTAAAAAAGGCAAGGGTTGCTCCGCTTGTAATAACAGTGGTGAAAAAGGTCGAACAGCCATTCATGAAGTTCTTGTCATCACAGAAGAGGTCAAGCGAGCAATCGCATCTAAGTGCCCTCCGATGGAGTTGAAAAGAGTGTGTATGGCCTCTGGTATGCGGACGTTGCGTCAAGCGGCATTGCTAAAACTTGCCGCCGGAATGATTTCCGTGAAAGAAGTTTTGGCGATGACGATGGCTGATGATGATAATGATCGTTCCAGTCAGGAAGCAGGGTGAGGCTTGTCGTGAACTTTACATTACCTCAACTACTAAAAGCTCTGATCGACCAAAAAGGTAGTGATCTGCATATTAGTCCTGAAACGCCTCCGCGACTGCGAATTGACGGGGCACTTCTCCCCTTGGATGTTCCAGCTCTTACGCCTCAAGAGTCCATGCAATTGTGTTACAGCGTGCTGACAGATGAGCAGAGGAAGATTTTCGAGGAAAATCATGAACTCGATCTTGCATTCTCGGTAAAAAATCTGGCGCGATTTCGCGGCAATATTTTTTTGCAAAAAGGACATGTAACTGGCGCGTTCCGCGTGATTCCACTAAAGACTTTCACGCTACAAGAACTTAATCTACCGCCAATCATCGAACGCCTTTGCAATTTACCGCGTGGATTGATTCTGGTAACTGGTCCTACCGGGTCAGGTAAATCAACAACAATCGCATCGATGATCAACCACATCAATGAGACGCAGCAAAATCACATTCTCACAATTGAGGATCCCGTTGAGTTTGTTCATCCACATAAGCAGTCGATGGTGAATCAAAGAGAAATTGGAAATGATACTAAGTCGTTTGCTCGAGCTTTGAAAAGCGCTTTGCGACAGGATCCCGATGTCGTTCTGGTCGGAGAATTGCGAGATCTTGAGACAATTGCTCTTGCCGTGACGACTGCGGAGACCGGACATCTTGTGTTCGGCACCCTCCACACTAACTCTTGCGTTTCAACTCTAAGCCGAATTATCGATGTTTTCCCTGCCGAGCAGCAGCCACAAATTAGGGGTCAACTGGCGGCTAATCTGCAGGCAACAGTTTCGCAGATATTGATGCCAGTGCAGGGTGGCGGCCGAGTCGCTGCATTGGAGATCATGATTCCCAACGCGGCTATCCGAAATCTAATCCGTGAAGATAAATTCAACCAAATTTATACGGCAATTCAGACTGGCCAGGATAGTTCCGGGATGCTAACTCTAAATCAGTCTTTGATTCATCTTGTGCAGTCCCGTCACATTACACCGCAAGCAGCCATGGATGTTGCATATGAGCCTCAGGAGCTTGAAATGCTACTTGCGAGTAAGCTTGGAATAAAAGTTCAAGCGTCGGTAAAGAGATGAGGCTAGACGATGGCTAACTACAAATACAAAGCCAGGAATTCAGCTGGGAAAGTCCAGGAAGGGACAATCGTCGGTCCTTCCAAGGAGATGGCGAAAACAATGCTATCCCGTCAGCGTCTGGTTGTAATTACGTTGCAAGAGGTCCAGCTCGATGCGGACGGAAAAGAAATGGGTGGTCTGAGCCTACTAGGCGGACGTATCAAGATCGACGGCAAAGGTAACGTTGTGCTTGGTGGCGGGGATAAGTTCAAAGTTCCCGATAAAGATTTGATAGTCATGACAAAACAATTATCGACGATGCTCGGCAGCGGACTCCCTGTTAACCAATCTTTAGATATTCTATCTCGACAACAACGACTTCCTCAATTTGGCGAGGTTCTGGCCGGGTTGCGTAAAGCTATCGAAGAAGGCAGTAGCTTAAGTTTGGCCATGGCACGGTACCCTCTTTGTTTTGATGATCTATTCCGTGCGATGGTTAAGGCCGGTGAGGAGAGTGGTAAGCTTGCTGATATCATGGCCAAGTTACTCGTTTACATTGAAAAGTCCTCAAAAATTAAATCTCAAGTAAAATCGGCCCTCACCTATCCCACGCTTATTCTTGTTGTTGCGGTTGTAGTGATAACTGGCCTTCTCGTCTTCGTAGTGCCAACCTTTACAGCGCAATTTACCAACTCTGGTAAGGAGCTTCCGGCAATAACACAGTTTGTTATAGATTTGTCAGATTTTATTGCTGCTCAATGGTTAAAGATATTTGGATCCATTGGCATAGCCATTTTTGGGGCTACTCAATATAAAAAGACACCAAAGGGTCGAGTCTTCTTTGATGGGTTAATCCTTCGCCTGCCATTGATTGGCGATGTTATGAAAAAAATCGCAGTCGGTCGCTTTTGCTCGACGATGGCTTCAATGCTGTCGTCCGGTGTGAATCTGTTGCAGGCTCTTTCGATCTGTGCTGCGTCTGCCGGAAATGTCGTGCTTGAAGAGTTTATATTATCTTGTAAGACTCGCATTGAGAAAGGACAGCAGCTTAGTGTTCCTTTATCTGAGAACCCGATGTTCCCTAAGATGGTTATTTCCATGGTCCAGGTTGGTGAGAAGTCAGGTAAGCTGGATGAGATGCTTATGAAGATATCAAGCTTTTATGAAGAAGAAGTTGATGAAGCAGTTAAGACTATGCTTAGCATGATTGAACCTATCATGATTGTTGGTATCGGCTCTGTGGTCGGTGTATTGGTCATTGCAATGTATTTGCCAATTATGGATATGGGCAATACGGTTGGTGGATAGTATCTAATGCAAGACACTCAGTCTATTGTGTCCACGAGTGCTCGCAATCCGAACAACTGTAGCTCCACTTGTTTTCTCTCCAAACTGCTTGAGCGATATCTGTTGCACCACAACGAGGGCACTTTGCTTTTGAATGGTTCTGGCGACAGGAGCTGTTACGACAGCGAACGCCTTCTGGATATTTTTGATCAGTCAAAGCCGGTCCCTGACAAATTGGGCACCGCGCTGCGGAACGTCGCTCCCCGGTCACGATTCACCTCTACTAATGGTTGTTTTTTGGAATTTAGCGAGCATCAATAGTAAGAGACAGCTGCCGATGATGCTGTTTTTGAATGGGGCGATGTCTGCTCCGAGAGCATGATTGACGGCGGCGCATCCAATGCTACCTCCGGCAAGTGAATAGGCGACAACGTATAGAATTGAGGCTGCAAAAATTCCAGAAATGATTGGCGCTAACTTCAAATGACGTACTTTGACCGCGACTAAAGCGGTGAAGTGAGGGAATGAAAGAGGGCATTTGATAGAGAATGTCTTTACCCAGTCAAAAGCGGAATCTGTTCGCTGATCCATCATTTCCTGATACCAGCTTTGCTGGATTTTTTTCTCGAGGAGGTCGGGAAAGACCCCTTTCCGAAAGGTCAATCTTGCAATGAGCCATGTTAAAATGGCCCCGGCAGAGATCGCCGCTGATGTCATGGCTCCACCAGTGATTGGTCCGAGGAGCAAGCCAGCCAATGCTGAGATAATCGCAATAGGCGCGCCAAATATCGCCAATATGGTCGCAGCTACAAATACGAGGCTCAGGCCCGTAATGCCCCCTGCGCGTAGATTTGCCTGGATAGTTTGACAGTCTCCGGTGGCCAATTGTAAAGCAACTTGGTAGATCAAAAAAGCGATGCATGTGCCGATCAGGATTCGAAATAAGCCTGAAAAAAGTCCCGGTTGAATTTTATCGAGAACAGGTCGCAGCTTCGAGTCTCCCTAGGAAAAAGGAAAAGTTGTGAAACAGAATAACCGCTATGATCATTACACTCAACTCTTAGAAAAGGTGGATTTGATGTTTCATGGCGTTCAAAAGCGTCACGCCGACAAGTTTAGCTGTCGGCGCGGTTGCTACGGATGCTGCAAACCATCTCTAACCGTTTCTTTTGTCGAAGCCAGTCGAATTACGGAGTGGCTTAAGGCAAACCCTGCTGTCTTGAATAGGATTCAGCATCGCACGGCGATGCTCAATGATCCGGATTTTTGTCCCATGTTAGATCATGATGGTGCGTGCGCAATTTATGAAGTTAGGCCACTTATTTGCCGCAGTCACGGGCTACCTGTGTCGTGGTCTGAAGACGACTCCGTTGAGGGCGCTAAAGAGTCGCGCGACGTTTGTCCCCTCAATTTTGACGGGTTCAATTTGGACGATCTGAGTGAGCAGGATGTTTTGTCACTCGACAAGGTCAACGTGTTGTTGAGTCTAATCAATCGAGCATTTGACGAAAAACGCTCTGGCGAACGTGTGCCGCTTGAGCACATCACAAACATGCTATAAATATTTTATGAGTTAAAAGTGCAGTCGGTGGGACTTGAACCCACACGAGTCTCCTCACATGCCCCTCAAACATGCGTGTCTACCAATTCCACCACGACTGCCTGTTTGGGTCTTGGCCGGGTTAGGCCAAACTCCGAATATAATCCCAGGTTACTTCTGCTCAGGGACCGCGGCTGGAGCCGGGGCTGGAGCGTTAGCTGGCGCTGCTGATTCAGAGGGGGTAGCAGGAGCCGCTGGGGGTGTTACGCTTGTAGCGGCCGGTGAAGAGGACTCCAATTTTTCTTGAAGGCCTGTCTTACCAGATTTGCCCTGCATAACGGTCAAAACGATTGAAGTCAGCATGAATACGCCCGCTGCGGCGTATGTCAAACGACTGAGAAACTGATTTGCACCTGTTGCTCCAAAGACTCCAGAGGAGTTGCCGCCGCCGAACGCTGCACCAACGCCACCGGAGTTACCCGCTTGCACTAAAACTACAAGCACGAGAAAAACGGCTACGACGATATGAACAACGGTTACGAGGGTTTCCATGCTGCGCCTTCACTGTGACGATAAATGGACCAAATTTTGTGACTTTTGCAGACCCAAGTTTCTCCCCCTTAGGGGTGGAGAATGGTGGCGCCTCCCAGAATCGAACTGGGGACACATGGATTTTCAATCCATTGCTCTACCGACTGAGCTAAAGCGCCGTCCGGCAAAAGTGAGCGTTTTTTCTATATGTGACCGTACATTTAGTCAAGGAGGTTTAGGGGCTTTTCTGGTATAGCAAAGAATTGGAGGATGAATTTATATGCAAGTCTCAGAAATTACACGCCCTATTGTCTATGCTGGTCCCTGTGTGGCCGAGTCGCTGGAGATTTTAGAGGCAGTGGCTGCTCCGCTTACGAAACTTTCCAAAGAACTCGATTTTGACTTCACGTTTAAAGCTAGTTTTGACAAGGCAAATCGAACTGCAGTCGATTCCTACAGAGGGCCTGGGCTCGAACAGGCGATGAAATGGTTTGATGTTATCAAGAAAAAATACTCTGTGCCTGTGCTTACAGATATTCACGAATCCTACCAGGCAAAAGCGTGTGCAGATGTTGTCGATGTTTTACAAATTCCAGCTTTTTTATGCAGGCAAACGGACCTTTTGGTCGCGGCGTGTCAGACTGGTCGCATGGTGAATATCAAGAAAGGTCAGATGGTATCTCCAAATGCAATGTTGAATGCTGTTGAAAAGGCTAAGTCGGCATGCTCGGCAAAGGGCTTGCCTTTGCGTGTGGCTCTTACCGAGAGAGGCGCGAGTTTCGGATACGGAAATCTTGTTGTGGATATGCGTTCATTTCCAATCATGGCCGAGGCCGGTGTTCCTGTTATTTTTGATATTACCCACTCCACTCAATTACCTGCTGGTGCGGACGGTGGCAAAACATCAGGCGGTGACCGGCGCTTCGCACCAGTATTGGCTAGATCGGCAACCGCAACGGGTTACGTTTCGGGTTACTTCCTTGAAGTCCATCCGGACCCAATGCGTGCAAAAAGTGACAAGGCTGTGCAGTTATCAATAACTCAAGCGGAGACGCTGTTACGGCAGATGATCCCGTTGTGGCGACAGTCCAAAGCTTTTAGCGCGCAAGATAAGATATATTGCGATTAGGTTGGCAGGATTCTGCCGCGATCAATTCTGGTTGAGATGTTTCAAATGTGGTCCATCCTTCATTGGGGGAACCACTGTCGGAGCACTCAATTTTCTTAGTCGAACAGGAAGCATCCGCAAATAGAAGTGACCCGCCAAGGTACCATCCAGAGGCCACGTCATTGACGATACATGCGGGAGTTGCTTGTTGTCCGGAACAGGGTGTCTTCAGTATCTTATTTTGTTTTAGTTTTTCCTGAACATACCATCCGCTGGTCGGCTGACTACCACAGGTTAAAATCTTTGACTGGCATTGGGTTGTGTGCTGAATGATGCGCCCCGACTGGTACCATCCCTCAGCAGGCGTGCCGAGGGCTTGGCAACTTACGGTACGCGATTGTGCACTCGCTTGCAGCTGAATGCAATTAGATGGTTTTGAAAGATCTTTAGAAGCGTTGATCTTAGCGATGACGGGTTTTCCTGTCAGTGAAATCGCAAGTTCGTCTGTGTTGGACATTGTAAGAATTAGAAGTCCATCTGATGGAATTTCGAGCTCTAGGTGACGAGTTGCCTCTTCTGAGCCTTTCCGTATCGTGATGTCAGCGGCATTGTATGCACTCGTGGAAGGCTTGATCTCAACGGCAAGAACTTCAGAATCGTTATCTGACATCTTCATGGAACAGTAAATGGAAGCATCGCGCAGCAAATTATTGTCTTCGCTCTCATTTGCAAGCTTGATGGTCTGACATGAGTTCACTAATAGAGAGGAACTCAAACCTAAATAAAGCAATTTCATCATCTGAGATCCTAATTTTGTTCCAACTTATTAGGTGGATCGACAGATTTGCGTACTTCTTTAAGATCGACGACGGCTTCAACGGCGTAAGCATCTAAATCAACGAGTTTTTTTTAAAGTAATATCTATTTTGTCAAAAAATCTATGGCTGCTTTTGCTGTGGCCTTTATGGTTGGGTCTTCATCCTCGCTCAAAATACCGAGGAGGTCTGTCACCCGCGCGTCTCGTCTGACGGTGGCTGCGATGATGGCGTTTCGTCTTAGTCCAGATCTTTTGGCTCTTGTCATCGGAGTCCCGCCAAATATCTCCTCATATTTGGCCTGATCCATCGTGGCCATCTCCAGTAGGTCAATACTATCGATCTTGGTCAATGATTGGCTTTCGGGTGATGCGGGACGATGACGGTTATAAGGACAAACCAGCTGACAGATGTCGCATCCAAAGATGTATCTTGCAACCCACTGCCAGTATTCCCGTGGAATTTCTCCGCGATGCTCAATGGTCCAATATGACAGACACTTGCGCGCATCGATACGGTAGTCTTGATCCAGTGCCCCGGTGGGACAGTGCACCTGGCATCGTCGACACGTTCCGCATCCCCCGCTCTCAGAGCGATTTTGATGGGTCGATTGTTTTTCCAAAATAAGTTCAGGATCAAACCATGTACTGATGATTTCACCCAAAAGGAAGAAGCTACCCTGCTTTGGATGGATGGCGCAGGTGTTTTTGCCGATGAAAATGGAACCGGTTTTCGCTGCGATTGCTCGCTCAAGAAGGGGCGCAGAGTCTACGGTTATTCGGAATGACTCCTGTTCGCCCAGGATCTCCGATAGTTTTTTCGTGACTTTGGTCAACTTTGACCGCATGAACTTATGGTAATCAGCAATGCGGGCGTATTGAGCGACTTTGGGAGTCAATTCCATCTGTCCCAGGCTCCACTTGTCACCGAGAAAATAGTCAAATCCAAAAACAAAAGCTGACTTTGCATTTGGATGTAGAAGCGTTGGATTGTTTCTAATGGCCATATGATTGGCCATCCAAGTCATTCCAGCATGACGACCCTCGTCAAGCCAGGTCTGATAGCGTTCCCCATCACGAGTCACATCTAGTGATGTAACCCCCATGAATTTAAGCCCGTTATCTTGAGCCGCTCGCGTTATTTGGTCCAATAATGGTGATTCGTTATGATTAGAATTTCTCATGAGATCTATTTTTGCCAAAAATTTGACGGCCATTTCGCAGTGCCGGTAAAATTAAGTTTAATCCTGAATCTGAAAATTCTCCAGGTGATGGACAACAATTCGTGGCGTTAGGAGTACGCGCATGCAAACACAGGTACGTGGAAAAGTAGGCTGTTTGAAAATTGCTCTCATGAGCGCGATGCTGGTCGGCGGAGCTATGACAGCTCAGGCACACGTGGGATCGCACCTGCAAGGCGGTAAGGCCTCAATCGTCACGATCAAGCTGAAAGATTATAATCTTGGCCTGCGTCAATTGATCAGTGAGGGATTTGATATCGCTGGTGTCGACGTCACCAATGGAACTGTTGATGTGGTTGTTGGACAAGCCGTGGTTGGTGAACTAAGTGCCCTTCAGCTTGGCAAAATCACTCAAACAAAAGATGTTAATCCCGAGGTAGCCCCGGATCCTGGTTACAAAACCTACGCGGAGTTAACGACAATTCTCGAAGAATACCGCAACCGTTTCCCAGGCATCCTTTCAGTAGAGTCGATTGGTAAAAGCCATGAGGGTCGGGATATTTGGGCTGTAAAAATCAGTGATAACGTAGAGGCGGAAGAAAATGAGCCAGTCGTATTTTTTAATGCGATGCATCATGCGCGCGAGGTCATGACGACCGAAATCGCGATTGATATTATCGATCAGCTGACCGGCACGTACTCATCAAACTCAAGAACTCAGAGTTGGGTTAACGATAACGTGATCTGGATTGTTCCCATGGTCAATCCTGATGGAAATAATAAAGTTTGGACTGCTAACAATATGTGGCGCAAGAACACGCGCGAAGGTTATGGTGTTGACATCAATCGCAACTACCCCTTCGCGTGGGGGACATGCAACGGGAGCAGCGGCAGCACCTACAGTGACACTTACAGAGGCCCGGGCGCAGGAAGTGAGCCTGAGACTCAAGCAATGATGGGTCTGGTTAATAGGATCAAGCCGGTTCTTTCCATCAGCTATCACTCGTATAGTGAATTGGTCATTTACCCCTACGGATGTGATGGAGAGCACACGCCGGACCGAGATGTCGTAGAAAGTCTTGGTCGTCAGTTGGCAGGTAGACTACCAAAAGATGGTTCGTCTGGAACTTACGATCCCGGTACGTCATGGGAGTTGCTGTACGCGGTCGATGGAGGCGATATCGACTGGTACTACAATGAGCATCAAGTTCTACCTTACGTGATCGAAGTCAGTTCATCGGCTCAGGGATTTCAGCCCCCGTTTAGCTGGCGTCAAAGAACGGTGGAAAAAAACCGCGCTGGTTGGGGGTTTATGATCGATCGTCTTGCCCAAAGCGGCATTCGAGCTTCGGTCTTTGTTGATAACCAGATGGCGGTAGATGGAACAGTCACTTTGACCCCGATGAACCAGTCGGCTGTATCAGCAGAATCTGGACGTGTTTACAAAGTTAAGTCTGATGGAACATTCCATATCGTTGCTGAACCCGGGATGTACAAATTGACGGTGACATCAGGTGATAAGACTGAGGCTCGCGAAATCATGGTCGCTGGACAGCGTGAAGATATGGTGTTCAAGCTTTAACGCATCCGACGAAAAAAATTGCACTCCGGCCGAGTGAGCCTAGCTTCGCCAGCCGGAGTTTTTTATTCCTAAGACCAAGTCATCATATGATGCCGCCTTCCCCCACCAAATTTGTTGGCTGAGTCGCGCCTGTTCAATCAGCATGGGAAGTCCGTCTTGGCAGCGAAGTCCCCGTGCGATAGCAGCGAAGTATAAGGCACTGGGCGTATCGTAAATTAGGTCTACAAAAAGATCATCGTTTGACATGTAATCAAGTGCAGGGATCATGTTTTCCAAAGAGTTTCCTGTCTTTGGAGCGCTGGTAGCCTGAATGACTAAACGACGTTGTCCTTGAGTTTGCTTCATGGAATCACAAAAAGACTCTGCTGAGATATCTCGTAAGGTGAGCATCTGCGCGGTCACTCGCTGGTCGTTGACGTGAAGTCGTTGATCGTTTGATCGTGAGCGTCGATGGACGATGACTGGTAGTAGTCTATCGTTTGAGGCTAGCGTAATAGCTGATACGACTGCTTGAGCGGCGCCTCCTGAACCTAGCACAATCGCCATCTCAAAGTCGTCTATAGTGGCATTAGAGCGCTCAAGCGCCCGTAAAAATCCGTCCCCATCGGTCGAGTGCCCCGCCCAACCTGTTTGGGTTCTCGAGAGTGTGTTAACGGAGGCGAGTCCTTCGGACTCCACCAGGGACGCGACAAGGTTTTTGTGGGGCATCGTAACGTTGAGGCCCTGTCCACCCATGTGCCAAAAGATATCGAGGAATGCAGCGACTTTGTCAGCTGTGATGTCAAAATTAAGGTATACGAGGTCTTTTCGAAATAAATTTGCGGCATGATTATGGATTGCCGGCGATAACGTGGTCTTAACGCCGTGACTCAAGAGGCCGAATAGCTTTGTATCTCCAGTGATAGTGGCCATCGTGGGTTTGTGCCCTACTGCTGAAAGGATGTTTAGGCGTGTAGATGCTTTAGATAGTTAATCATCGAGTCTTGCAGGGTCATAGATGAACCTGGAACATTTAATTTCAGACTCACCAAATAATTATGGTTTTGGCCACCTATTGGTTTTACTTTGGCAACCGTACCGACAACCAAAGTCTTATCACTGGGAAATCCAGGAAGTGATGATAGATTCATTTCAAGCGCCTCGCCCCGGGTCGGTGCTTCGGTCATGACCAGTCGCATCTGATCCAAATCAAGGGTTCTTACAAACCCCGTAAGCTCCCTGCCAGACCTCTTAAAAAGTATTTTCAAAAACAGGTGGTGTACGGCAAAGCTTCTGGCGCGTAGGCTCCTTGAAGAAATGATTCCGATCAAAATGACCACGCACAGAATAAACAGAACAACGGGCAGGCTCAGATTGTGGACGTCCCCTGATGATCGGGAAGTTGCCTCAATTCCTATGCTGTCCATGGTTCCTCCGCTTGAAATAAGAGATTGACCAAATAACGCTCTCTCGCTAATGGACGATTCTACTTCGAATGTCGACGCCGGGACGTCGGGAGTACATTAAAAAATAGAATTTGACTATATGAAATGATGAAATCCCATGATCGTTGCTAATAATCTAGAAATATTGCATAAATTACTGCCTCCTCACCCTGTGCGGATTGCTCTTGGTAATTTTGATGGCGTGCATTTGGGTCACCGAAAGCTTCTCGGGCAGCTGGTTGCAAAGTGTAAAGCAAACGCAGAATCCAGTGTTGTTGTCACTTTTTCCCCCCATCCAGCCCAATTTTTTGGGCGGAATAAGGACTTTCGTAAGATCGACACTCCTGCTGTCCAACAAACCATTTTTAGGGACTTGGGCGTGGACGCGACTCTTGAATTGGCTTTTAACGAGCAGTTGGCCTCCCTGACGGGTGACGAATTCGTTGACTCGTTTCTCAAAATTCTTCCTGTTCGTGAGATCCTTGTGGGGGAGGACTTCCGTTTTGGCAAAGCCAGAGCATCTGGCTTAGACACGCTTCAAGCGAACGGAAAAAGTCGCGGATTTGATGTGACGGTTGTAAAGACCGTTGAAACGGATGGCGCTGCGGTCAGCAGTTCTCGTCTTCGTGCACTCATTGCGCAGGATGGCGACATGCTCTTGGTCAACAAATACTTGGCTAGGCCCTTTTGTCTGCAGGGTGTGGTTACTGATGGAAGAAAAATTGGTCGCACTTTGGGCTTCCCAACTGCAAACCTTAGCCACCTGACCCAAGTCATTCCAAAAACCGGTGTTTATGCAGGATGGCTTTCCTCTGCGGAAAACTTAAGCGATGGGCGGATTGTTGCAACGGATTTGCCTTGTGTTGTCAACGTGGGAGTCCGTCCTACCTTCGGCAGTGACTCGACCTTAGCGGTTGAAGCCCATGTATATGGACCAAATGGCAACAATCTCAATCTCTATCATCAGACTGTTTTTTTAAAATTCATCCGGCGCATTCGCGCTGAGCGTCGATTTGAATCGGCGGATGACTTAAAGCAACAAATTTTAAAAGATATTGAGGCTGCACAAGAGGCGCTTGCCCACTGATGCTCTAGCACCAGAAGATTGAATGTGCTACACATATTGGTAGCTTGTGCATCAATCCGGAAAGTCTTGGCGAATGTACGTTCGTTCCTCCTCTACTCACACTCAGACAGTTGCAGCCATTGATATTGGTAGCAATTCCATTCACCTTAGCGTTGCCCGCATGGATAAGTCCGGGCACCTGGAAATCCTGGATTCGGAAAAGATTAGTGTTCGCCTGGGAGAGTTTCTCATGGCTGACGGCAACATGTCGCAAGAGGGTCAGAAGAGAGCTACGCGCACTATTGCTCACATGGCCAAGATTGCTAGCGCATATGGCGCTACAATTAGGGCCGTGGCGACTCACTCTTTCAGGGAGGCAAAAAATCATCAATTATTGATGGATCAAATTCACGACAAAACCGGTGTGAAGATTGAACTGATCGACGGTGTTGAAGAGGCTCGCCTTGTATATCTCGGTATGCGATATGCATTGCCGATCGAAAACATGACCTGCTTGGGAATGGATATCGGTGGTGGCAGTACAGAAATCATTTTAGCTCGCGGAGAGCATATCAAATTTGTTACCAGCGTTAAGCTCGGCGCAGTTACTTTGACGGCAAAGCATTTCAAAAAGAAAATTGCGACATCCTCCGAAATCAAAAAACTTCATGAGTACATCAATCTCCGGCTTGAGCCTCTAGGCGGCGAAGTTGAGAAAAAATCATTTAAAAAAGCAGTTGCATCGTCTGGAACTGCAAAAGCGATTGCCGTGATGCATAGCCGACTTTTTCGCAAGCGGATCTTGGTTGATGAAAACGGTTATAAGCTTCCGGTGAAGGATGTGCGCGCACTTTTAGGTGCTATGGAGCGTCTGAAAAATCCAAAGCGAATAAAAGACGTTTTGGGAGTCGACGCATCCCGCGCTGATATCATTTTAGCCGGTGCCGCCATCATGCATGAGGTTTCCCGTGTATTTGGGGTAAGTGAGTGGACCATAACATCTTTTGGCTTACGCGAGGGCGTCATTGTTGACAGCTTCAGGCGTATGGCGGGTGAAAGAGTTGGACGAGCCAGAGACATTCGAGGGGAAAGTGCTCGCCAATTGGCAGAGACCTGGCAGGTGGATGCTGATCAGGCGTCGAACGTTGCCAAGCTGGCGCTGGAAATTTTTGATAAAATTGCTGATTCACTGCATCCTGTTCAGGTCAAAGAGCAGTGGCTGGACGACCGAGAATTACTCCACGTTGCAGCTTGGTTGCACGAAGCTGGAAAATTCATTTCGCAGTCGTCTTATCATAAACACTCTTATTATTTGATTAACAACGGCCGTCTTCTTGGTTTCACACAGGATGAGCGTCATTTAATTGCTCTTGTCGCCATGCATCACAGGAAGGCTGAACCTAAGTTTGATCAAGGTGAGCTTGGTGGCTTGCATAGGCCTGAGTTTGAACGTGTGGAGTTCCTCGCTGGGATTTTGCGATTAGCCGTTGCCCTAAACCGCTCCCGCAAAGGAACCATTAAGGGAATTACCGTTCGCAGAGGTAAAACTCCAGAAATCAAATTCAGGTTAAAAGACGGCGCCGATCCTTTGGTGGAGCTTCAGCAGGTTGAAAGAGAGCAGGATTCTCTGGAGAAAGCAATGGGTTGGCATTTTATTGTGGACTACGAGCGTTGCTCTGTGCGAGGACTAAAACGTAGAGTGGCTAAAAAGAAAAGCGTTAAACGCAAGAGATCAGTGACAAAATTGGCAGAGCGATTAATCCGAAGTGGTCGCCATCGATCAAAAAAAAGACTTGCGACAAAAAAGAAATAGCCTTGAATTACGGAGTGCTCCTTGGCTGGAAAATTCTCACAGACTCAGACCTACAGTCAGTATGTGGCATCTCTTAAGCCGTTGTTAGCGGCAAAAAGTCAGACTGAATGGCCGAAAATCATAGTATTGACTGGTTCGTCTGTTTATTTGCAGCAGCGCACCTGCCAAGCGTTGATCGCGGCATGGAAGACGTTTGAATTGGGTGATCCCCAATCTATCGAGGTCTCTGAGACGCAGCAGTCTGAATTTCGCTCGTTATGGTCCCAAGTAAGTCTTTTTGAGCCGAATACACTTTTTATTTGTAGGCGCTCGCAGCAAAATCGAGCTTTTGGTTCGTGGCTCTCTGAGATCAAATCTGTTCAGGATATTAAGTCGAATTTTGTCTTCGAATTTTCTGAAAAGTTGTCAGCGGATGTCGTGAAGCAATTATCGAGGCTTGGAGTTGTGACGGTCAACTGCGTTGAGCCATCTGCCTCCCAGGAATTTGAGAGAGTTGCAGAATCTTTTTGCAGGCGCAGAAGTTTGTCACTGGCTCCTGATGCTATTAGGTTGGTCGTAGATTCGATGGGACATGACCTTGCAAAAATCGAAAATCAAATTGATATACTGTCGCTTCAGTTCCATGGCGTTAACAGAACTCTCAGTCGTATCGATGTCGCGTCATCAATTGGTACGCTGCGCGAAGACGACGTTTTTGAACTTTTTGACGCTCTTCGCAGGAATAATCTAGCCGAGGCTCACTTACTTTCTGAGGCATTCATTGATCGTGGTGAATCCGCCATAGCATTGACAGGAATTTTTGCGCGATTTGCTCGAGAGCAAATTGAAAAAGCCGGTTCGCGAAAAGGAATCGTACCGCTCAGCGCTTGCGCTTCAGCCGATCGGCGTTTGAAGTCGTCGCGAGTCGACGAGTCATTGATCATTTCGTCCATCATTGACTCGTTTACGGTGGTTTAATGACGGGGTTGTGGTCATTAAAGTTGACTCTAGTGATGATTTTGCTGCTGAAATCCAACGCGGCTAGCTCGCAGAGCCAGGTGTTTGAAAAGTTAGATTGGACAGAAATCAGGCCAGCAGCCATCCATGCTGAATCCATACTGGCTGACGAACCTATGGGGCGTCCTGTGGTTGATGTCAGTACAAATGAAATTTGGATAACGGGAAAAAGTTTTCTTTGGCGCTGGAGTTTGACAGATGGTTCATTAGTCCGGTTGGAACAGCCTGTGGCTCGAACTGAATCCTTCAACCTAATCCATGTTAAATCTGGTGTTTTGATAGGCGTTGATAAAAAATCTGCCTGGATATTGAAGGGTGAAAAACAGACGTGGCGAAAGCTTGATGGAAGCTTTCCTGCAGCCTGTATTCCTTTGGGCGCATCTCCGCTGCCTTATGATAACAGCCACCGCGTCTACTTTATGAATAATTGCGGAATTTTTCTTGTTTTGGTTGATCCTGGCCAATTATTGAAATCAACCGGTAGTGATTTGGAGGTTCAGGGCGGACAGTCAAAGCTTTTTGCTGGACTGGAGCACGACGGAGCTGTGTTAACAACAAAAGATCACCAGCTCTTAAAGCTGCTGATGGATGGGCCACGCGTCAGGCAGTCCGAGGTGTATCGGGCAAAATCAAAACTAAAGGGCGTCGTTCGGTCTGGGAAGTATTTCATTGCTTGGTCGTCTCAAGCGCTGATTTTCTTTGATGAGAAATTAAGGCGAAAGCAGGTCATACCCGTTTTGGGTAGTCGGAAGATAGACTCTTTTGGTGCTTCTGCTGACCGCCATGTCCTGGCCTTTGCTGATGGTGCTATTGAGGTTATGGATATTACCACTCGTAGAAAGCAGGCTAGCGGTAAGGGAGAGTATTCGCCGAATTTTATTGATGTTTTTCCGGACGGCGAGCTCATTGTTTTATCGTCGGAGGCCGGAATCCCGCGTGTATTCAAGCTTTCAGCCGGAATTCGTGTGACGCCAGCTCAATAAAAAGCTATGATTTCTTTATGAAAAGATGGTCTGTGTTATCCATTTTATGTTTTTCAGCCTGCGCGTCGGGCCCAAAGCCTATTCCTTTGGCGTTGGACCCGCTGAATCCCTCAGTTGCTCCATCTAAGACTTTGCTCCAAGAAAGAGACGCGTTGCGAGGCTACTTAGCCAAAAATCCAGCAGATTCTGATTTGTTGGAGGACGCTGGCTATATGCTTGATGCAATGATTGCTGATTCCAAGGTTGAATCGGCTGAATCAGCAAAGCTGTGGTTTACTGCATTAACTCGCGCAAAGGGTAGCTTTGGAGAAAAAGCGTTTGCCGGCTGGCTTCGTGCCTATGTGAAGCAACAGCCTAAGGCGACTGCAAAGTCCCAGTTGCTATCCCAGATTTTGGCCGAATTAAATGGTGGATCAGTGTCTCCCTGGATGCTGGACAAAGGTTTGACCTCCGAGCAGAAAATTTCCCAGTTAATTGATCGAGATTTTTCCGATTTGTTGCCAGCGGATAACGTGCCAGCAGGCGCAAAAGCAGAAGTACCATCGGTGAGTGGCATCGATCCATCTGATCCACTCATGATTCGGCTCGCGGCAAATATTTGTAAGAGTAAGTCGCAACTTGGGTCCGGTTGGGAAGATTGGCAGCGACGTTTAGACGTAGACGTGCGTCAATATTTTACGGGCCTCATTAACCAGTGCAGCGGACAGATTTCTAAGTCTGTAAGTATTCTTTCGGAAGTTGTTCCGCGACTTGCCGCAAATTCACCGACAGCACCCTTAGCTCTTGAAGCCTATGCTAGAATCATCAAGATGCGAAGAGAACAGGGTGAGCGCGAGTCTGTGGCGCCACTTTATGTTCCCTTCATGAGACTCTGGAAAAGTCCTGCTATCTCGGAGTCATCACTGGGACTCACTAGAAATCAATTCGAGCAACGAAGAATTGAAGATACGTTGTGGGCTGCGCGTGCACGCGCTGCAATTGGTGATGGTGAGTCAGCAAAAAATTACGCGGAAGATGTGATCGCATATGTTGAAGCAGCTTTGAGTCAGTCTTACAGTTTGACAAGTGAACAGAAGCAAAGTTTGAACGCCACTTTGGCCGAGACTTATCATTTTTTGGCATTTCGCCTCGCGGTAGAAGCTCGGGACTGGGATAAAGCTGCCAGTATTGCGCAGTTAGCCATTGAGCGACATTCGTTTTCCGGTGAGTGGTCAGATCGTCTTAGATTTAGTCTCGGGTTTTATCGGTTTTTAGCCGGACGATATGAGGACTCCAGGAGGGTCTGGGAGGAAATGCTCACAGATTCCAAAGATGATAAATTACGTCCTGCTCTACTTTTTTGGGTTTCACAGGCACACACAAAGCTCGGAAATAAATCGGAAGCATCTTTTTACCGCAAGTCTGTAGCCCAAGATCATCCCCTTAGCTTCTATAGCGTTGTCGCTTTGAGGCAAACAGGGTCCGATTATCATGATGAGTGGTCACGAATCTTTACGGACGTCAAATCACTTCGCAAATCGGTACGAGATTGGCAGAAAAGTGATCTTGACGATTTAAGATCTGAAAAAAAACGAGGAGCTCTTCTGAGACGGGCAGAAATCTTTACTTTGTTAGGAATACAGCAATTTTCGAATTATAGTCTTGATGACCTAATGAAGGCGATTGACTTTCAGTCTATGGATGAACGTGAGTTGGAATGGGGTGTTTATATTTCCCGTCTGTACGCCGCCAACTCAAACTGGTTGGGGGCGATTGCCACAACCACAAAGCTCACAAAGGAGACATCTTTTTGGCAGCGTTGGCCTGAACAGATGATTGTGTATTTTCCTCGTCCCTACGCATCCCAGTTTATCGCGATGGCAAAAGAGAAAGACCTTAGCCCTGAGGTCTTAATGGGCCTGACCAGGCAAGAGTCGAGCTTTAGATCTGATATTCGAAGTGGCGCTAATGCTTGGGGCTTGATGCAACTAACCCCGCCAACGGCCAAAGGTCTAGTTGGTGAGGCTGGGTTCGCCAGTCCAAGTGCGATTAAGATTCCCGAAGACCTTCTTGTTCCTGAATCCAACATCCGCTTGGGTTCAACTTACGTGAAACAGTTGAATGGTCGATATGCTGAAGATCGCTCTAAGGTATTTGCAGCCTATAATGCGGGCATACAGACCGTTGAAAACTGGGTCTCTCGGCGGCTATTTGAGGACCAGCTTGTCTTTATTGAATTAATCCCCTACCAGGAAACGAGAGACTATGTGAAAGGGGTGTGGCGCAATGAACTCGTCTACAGATTCCTTTTTGAAAAAGCCCCAGGTCTGCCTAATTAATAATCAAGACGGTTGTCTCCGTTTATATGCCATTTTTCAGCTAACTGATTGGAAATTGCTTTTTTAATCCTAAGCCGCCATGATAAAAGCTTGGCTTAGGTGAAAACTTCTGTGACGGAGAATGGTTAGACTATGTCGACTAAGAATGTTCCGCATCGTGACATCAGTAGAGAGGGTAAAGGATGGTTAGCTATGGTGCTGATCATGTTCATGTTCCCTACTCTTTTCTTTTTGTGTGTATTTTTTCCGATCTGGGTGGGCTGGACCCCTCGTTGGTGATGGACGGTTTAAAGAATGTCTCAGACAAGTGTTTTGTATGATGCGTCTCAGACAGCTCAACTGACGGCGAGCTGGCGCGACTATTTTCAGATGACAAAACCTACAATTACATTGTTGGTTGTCGTCACAGTCTTTCCTGGCGTTTTGCTTGCATCACCAGCGACAATTCCTCACATGAGCTTGATACTTGCGAGTCTTGTTGGCACTTGGCTCGCCTCCTCATCAGCGGCAGTGTTTAATCACTTGGTTGATGCGGATATTGATCGAAGTATGACGCGCACCCATCGTCGTCCAGTGGCTAGTGGACGCATTGATCGCTCAACTGCAATCATATTTGCTACTGTGCTTGGTTTGTCTTCTGTTGCTGTTTTGGCGATGTGGACCACTTGGTTGGCTGCTGTCATTGCTGTGTTAGCTAATGGTTTTTACGTCCTGTTTTACTCGATGTACCTCAAGCGTCGGACAGTCCAGAATATCGTCATTGGCGGTGCCGCAGGAGCAGTCGGGCCGCTGATTGGTTGGGCCGCTGTTGACGCCTCAATTGGTTGGCCAGCGTGGATGTTGTTTCTAGTCATCTTTCTTTGGACACCCCCGCATTTTTGGGCGTTAGCTCTAAAGTATAAAGACGACTACGCGGCTGCGGGTATTCCCATGATGCCTGTTGTTTTCGGTGAGGAAAAAACTCGTAAACAAATGTTCTGGTACACGGTCAGTTTGGTTCCCGTCGTGGCATCTCTTTGGGTATTCGGAGTAGCTGGTTCTATATATATGACTTTTGCAATGGCATTTACGCTGTATTTCGTGTGGATGGCTTGGAGACTCATGGTCACCCGAGATGCAAAATTAACGATGCCGTTGTTCCATTATTCGTGTCTTTATTTATTCGGCGTATTTGGAGCTTTAATGCTTGATCGCCTGATCGTCGGATTATGAAGCGCGAGCCCGCCATTGGTACAGTTCGATCTCGCCTCCTGTCCAAGTCGTTTTGGCTAGGAAGTGATGCCAGCGCCGTTAATACTGATCGCTTCTGGCTCTATTTAGTGTCGATCGGTTTGATTTTATGTTTGGTTTGCCTTGTCCGGGCGCTCGAAATATCTCAAAGCCCCTGATTTTAAAGAATAAATAGAGACTTTGACGATAATGTGGGTCCAATGCCTTGATTTTAAAGGATATTGACATTGTATTAAATTAATTTAAATTGCTCCCCGATGCTAAATAATGGAGCAAATGGCAATGATTGATCAAATCAAGGAAATCATCGAAAAAGACATAAACCCTCAGCTGGCGTTTCACGCTGGAAGCTGTGAGTTGATTGACGTTGAAGACGGGGTCGTTACGATCCGTTTGTTCGGTGGTTGCTCGGGCTGCCCATCGAGTCACATTACATTGTTCAATGGAATTGTGCCTATCTTCAAAGAAAAGCTACCTGAAGTAAAAGACGTCGTTCTGGGTTAACGTACAGCTTCTAAATCAAACAGTGATGTCCGCTAATAGGAAAAATTTTCCTAGTTAAGCGGACCTTTTTTTTATCCGATCAGGATTCTGTTGGGGAAAGAAGGAGGATCCATGAATAGGTTGCCAAATTATGTCTTGGCTCTTGCAGGCTTTTTTACGCTTACAAATTTGTCGATGGCGCAATCCTCCAGTTATGGTCCAGGTAAATCGCTTCCCATGCCAGGAATGAAAAGTAAATATACTTATCCGCAGCCTCCAAAACGGCAGGCGACAGGTCCAGAGCGTTTTGTTCCGGCATTCGAGATTCCAGAAAAACCGGAAAAATACATTTGGAAACTCAAAGCAAATCCTTTAGCAACTTCAAACGGAAGTCAGGATATCCCAGTGGTTTATTTTGGAACAACTGAGAGACCCAGTGCCGTCGGTAGTGCTCGTGCGGGAGAGGAAATTACGCTCGAAGAATTTCGAGTCGTCGGTCGGCGAAACTTTTATAAATTTAATTGGAATGGAGCTCCCGACAGCAAGGTTGTTGTCGGAAGCCAGCCTGAGTATTTCGTCGACGGAATGTATATCGAGTTCGCTGGCAAGAAGTAATTTGATCAGAAATAAGTAGCCATTCCCAATCCAAGAGCTAAATTTGTTCCCGAGACAGTTGCCACAAGTTCTGTCCCGTTTTCGTCATTTTTGTCGTCACCACTAAAGGTGAGATCAAAATTAAGAAATGGTTTTAGAGCCACGTGCCCTCCCATGAAGAACTTTCCACCCAGCTCGATTCCAGCCGATAATCCGGTTTGTGATGCCTTTGATTCGTCGGAGCCATCTGTTTTGGTTGTGGATGCGACCGATAGACTGTAGAAACTAAGTCCTGCATAGGGAACGAACGTGTCTTGGTGAATGTTGCCTAAATTAAGTGAGAACGCTGCCCCAAACCCAATGGCTGTCGTTAACTTGGTCTGTGAAATACTACTGCTTAATTGCTCTTTAGTTGAGTTGTTCTTGTACTTCATCAATGGTCCAAGCTCTATTTTCCCCAAGATAAAAAGATACTTTAAATCGAGATTAATTTCTGTTTCCGTGTCCTTCAGGGATTTGTCTGAGTACTTCCGCGTTTTCGCATGTGATGAATACGTTAATCCTATGTCTGCATTCGCATAGTAGGGTTTTCCGCTTTCTTGTGCTCCATGTCCGGCTCCGAGCTCGGCAGTTGATTCATCACTTGATGACTTTTTCTTCTTCCTTTTCTTTTTTGTTTTCTTCTTGGGTTTCTCTGCATCATCTGCCGGAGTTTCTTCGCTCGGAGTCACTGTTGTCGCGTCCGTAGCTTTCTCGCTTTCATCGGTCTGGGCAAAGCGAATCAGCGGACTATCGCCACTATCGTTGTTTTCAGAATCATCCTCGTCATCAAGAGCACTTTCAAAATACTCCTGGATCAAGTCATAATTTTGCTGATCAATTGCAGCCTCGTTATCAGCTAAAGCCAAGGCTGACATAAAACTAAGCAAGCAAATAAGAAACCTAACGCTCATGATGCGCTCTCCTGTAAGCAAAGATGTGGCGTGTTAAGTTTATCAGATTTTATCAGCAAATAGAAATGCAGCGAGAGTGACGAAATCGTCAGGCGTCAATGTCTCAGCTCTTCGATTGAGATCAATCGGGCAGTCTTCGTCTGGACGACCTCGCATGAACGGCCGCACAGCATTCCTCAGCTTCTTTCTGCGCTGCGTGAAAGCGATGCGACAAATCGTCTCCGTATATTGTAGGAGTTTTCCTTGGCCTGGCTCATCCGAACGTGGACGAAGTGTGATCACGGCGCTGTCAACTTTTGGGACCGGAGTAAAACAGGTCTTCTCCACCCGAAAGTTGAAGTCACAGTGTGAGCGAAGCTGGCAGTAAACACTCAAGCTTCCGTAATCTTTATTATCTGGCGGCGCAACGACTCTTTGCGCAAACTCTAGTTGGACCATAAAGATGGCGCCGTTTAACGACTTGAGGTGAGGCAGAAGCCACATCAATATGGGGGTTGAAATATTGTAGGGAATGTTCCCAACCACCCCGACAGGTGTTTTCCCGCTGCTTGAAATCCAAGCTCCGAGATCGAATTGTAAAATATCTTCATTGATCACATCCGTATTTGGGAGACTGCCACTTCTAATTAAATCGTTGATACGTGCGGCAAAGCGATCGTCCTTTTCAATGGCGGTGACAGTGATCCCTGCTTTTGAAAGTGCAGTCGTCAAAATTCCATTTCCCGGACCAATTTCCAGTACTTTCTTTATTCCTAGGTCTTGAGCCTGTTCAACGACTCGATTAACGGGCCAATCAGTGTTCAAAAACACTTGCCCAAGGCTCTTTTTTTGAAAGATTTTTTGCGAGGAGCTGTGGGCATCTTGACTTAAATCGCCATAACCACGACGCATAGTTTGCTCCTCAGTAACTCAGATCTTTGGCAAGATAACGCTCGAATGGATATCTTGAGAATACATCCCAGTCGACTCCCGAGTCATCGCTGGTAACTTGCTGTTGGTAGTATGCCATGGCGGCTATCATTGCGCCATTGTCAGAGCAATAATTTAACGATGGGAACCAGACAGGAATCTTGAACGCTGCACTCATCATGGAACGAAAACGACTGTTAGCCGCAACTCCTCCCGCCACGATGATACTGCGCGCAGCAGGTCTTAAATTCATGGCTGAACTCAGTTTGCGAACGATCTGGCCTAATGCTTCTTCTTGAAACGAGTAAGCAATGTCAGCTTTTGTCGTGTCTGTTTGGCTTGAGCGATTCACCGCATGAGACACAGCGGTTTTCAGGCCAGAGTATGAAAAGGTCAGTAAACTTTTTCGTTCTACCATCCGAGGCATCTGCAGCTTGCCTGGTGACCCTTGTTTGGCAAGGGCTTCAACGTGCGGTCCACCTGGGTACGGAAGACCCAGCATTTTACCGACTTTATCGAATGACTCGCCGCATGCGTCATCCATCGTGTGAGCTAAAAGCTCGAAGTGCGTTGCATGTTTCATATAGTAAAGATTGGTGTGACCGCCGCTCACAACCAAAGAGAGTGTTGGAAATATATTCTCAAGAGGTTCATCAATCCCAAGCAGAGCCCCTGAAACGTGGGCATGGACATGATTGACAGGTATCAACGGCTTGCCAAGAGCTTGAGATAAGCCCTTAGCAAAAGCTGCTCCCACGAGTAAGCACCCTACAAGTCCAGGTCCCTGACTGACCGCAATTGCGTCAATGCTGCTGGCCGAAACTCCCGATTCGTCGATTAGCTGATCGTACATTTTGTTGAGTGCCGTAAGATGCTCGCGAGCCGCGATTTCTGGAATTACGCCACCCCACTTTGCATGCACAGCGGCCTGGGAGGCGATCAAAGATGCAACGACGTGACGGCCGTCTCGTACCAGCGCAAGTGCTGTTTCGTCACAACTTGATTCGACCCCGAGTAGTAACATGGATGGCCCTGCCCGCTTGTCGGGCTACTATTTCTTTGCCTTCAGTGCTTTTTTTGCCTTCTCACCTTCGGCTGTTCCAGCGTACTTGGTGGCTACCTCTTCATAGAACAATTGCGAGGTATCTTTATCACCCATGGCTTTGAATGCATCACCTAGCCGTAGTTTTGCAACAGCAAGTTGCTTTTCTCCGGGTTTAAGTTCTACCAGTTCGTTAAATTGAAGAGCAGCCTCTTTCGGGCGCTGCAGCTTCATCAAGCTCTCACCGTACATCATGAGAGTTTGCTCTCGCTCACGACCTTTCGTCTTTTTTAAGACATTGGGAGCATCCTCAGCAACCTCTTTGAAATGCTTGCGGTCGTATGCAGTCTTTAAACTTTCAAAATCCGCTGACTTTGACCCTTGAGGTTTCTTGTCAGCGGTTTTCTTGGATGAGGGTGCGCCCTTTTCTGATGACTGAAGTAGCTCTTTCTGCTGGCTTTCTACGGTCTCCAGTCTGGATTTGATTTCGGCAAGTTGGGCTGCGATGGACCCTTCTTGAGGCGCTTCTTGTCCTGGCATTTGGCCGGTTTGGACGCCAACTTTGAGAGCATCAATGTCACCCTTCATGCGCTTGACTTCGATTCCGATTCGCTCAACGTCAGATGAGGTTGACGCGATGGTTCGGTTGTTGACCTCGCCTACTTTCTGATCAGTTGATTTTGACTGATTAATAGAAGACTCAAGTTCAAGGACCTTGGTTTGAAGGCGATAAATGTCATCGTCCATTTGGCGCTTTTGCTGTGGGGTGACACAACTAGCGATTAATGCTCCGATAAGAAGACTGTTAAGGGTTAAATGAAGTGCAACATTTCTCATCAAATGAGTACTCCTTGAGGGTTTAATTCCGAGTCGTAATACTCTTGGAAACCAGCCACTATGTTGCCATGGCTAGTGCTGAAAATCTAGTTTTTTGAGGGGTTTACGATTTACAAGTCGCCTCTAGGCGACGTGTTGCCCGCCGACTTTAACATTATGAAGTCTACGACGAAGGTTAGAGAGGAGTCGGAAATAATGATTAGAATCCCTTGTCCAGCTTAAAGCATAGGCAGAATGAATCTTCTCGTTGATCGCTACTAACCTCATATTCTCTTTTGTGGCAAGCAGGCCATTCATTTTGGATTCAAATGTTTGCAGCTCAATCTTCCAAGGGGTGCTGGAAGGTGCTGCTTCCGCTTTATTTATGCTGGTTTCTCCGCTATCCTGAGCCGCCTGAGGTGTGTCAGGGTTTTGCGGTAAGGGCGCCGTGACAACCGAGTCACTGGAAGCAGTTTCACTCAAGTGAGGCGTGTCCGAATTCTCGTTAGAGTTTTGATCTACGGTTTTATTTTGCTCTTCCATGTGAAAGACCTCACATCAATGTTTCGCGACACTCGTTGTATTGAGGTGGGATCGGCAAATTCTTGAAATCTATGAGTGTATCCGGCCTTAAAGCGCAAAATGGCGCACTGTATTCGACCGTGTGAATAATGAAAGAAATACAAAAATGAATCTAGAAAATCATGAATTTAACTCTGATGCAGCTGATATCGAGGACGTCAATATACCCTCGCCTGCGATTACTGAAATAGCGTCGCCAGTGGCTACTTTTGATGAGGCAGGAGTCTCAGAGGATGTTGCAACTGCTGTGCGAAAAATCGGCTGGACGGCTCCCACCCCTGTCCAAGGCATGTGCCTTCCCTTGACGACTAAAGGCAGGGACGTCGCTGGCTTTGCGCAGACAGGAACTGGAAAAACCGGGGTATTCGTTATCACGGTAGCAGAAAGGTTGCATAAAGATTCCCCGCCAGAACGCAAGCGCCAAGACGTTGCAGTTCCGGAAGTTGTGGTTTTAACGCCGACTCGTGAACTTACCATGCAGATTGACGATGACGCCAAGCGTGTATTGTCTTTGCTGAATATTAAGTCGGTACCAGTTTTTGGTGGTGTCGACGTTGAAAAACAAGCAGCTGCGTTCAAAGATGGTCCGCGCATGATTGTGGCAACGCCAGGACGCCTGAAAGACTTTTACCAAAGAAAGATGGTCGATCTCACTCAAGTCAAGATTTTCATCTGCGATGAAGCAGATCGAATGTTCGATATGGGATTTATCGATGATGTGGAGTTCTTTCTTGATAAGATCCCAGAGGAGTCCCAGAAGCTCCTGTTTTCAGCAACGACAAATGATAATGTCAAAGAACTCGCCTTTGAATACCTGAATCATCCTGCTTATATATCTGTGAATCCGGAGACAATTACTCCCGAAGCTATTGAGCAGCATGCGATTATTTGTGATTCATCTAACAAATTACGAGTCATGCTAGGGCTTCTTAAGGAACACAATCCCGTTTGTGCCATTATCTTTACGAACACAAAAATGACGGCTGAGTGGCTACACTATAAGCTGAGCGGGAATGGAATTGATGTGGACTTGATCACGGGTGATCTGCCTCAGAAAAAACGCATTCAGCTGATTCAGCGAATTAAAGAAGGCAAGGTACGAGCACTCATTGCCACAGATGTTGCGAGTCGAGGTCTTCATATCAGCAAGGTCAGTCACGTCTATAATTTCGATGTCCCTGATGATCCAGCCAACTATGTGCATCGAATTGGTCGTACGGCTAGAGCTGGCGCCAAGGGAAGCTCATACACACTTGTTTGTGAAGACTATGGGGAAAATATTCGGGCGATCCAGGAGATGCTTGGGAGTCAAGTTCACCTCAAGGGGGAGTGGTTTGATCCCGCTTTTCTTGAGATCAAAGACATTGCAGGTAATCCCTATGCCGCCGGTGGTGCGCTTTATCGTGAACCTAAGGAGCGAGAGGGTCGCAAAGGCGCGTTTTCCCGGGATGAACGAGGTCCCAGGGGACGACGCGGTGAAAAGGACCATGATCACAAACCCGAGGAGCGATTGCACGGCAAGGCGAAGCACGGTGATAAAGACCGGTCACAGTTGCGCAAGGACGGTGATAAATTTCAACCAAAAGCTCGCACTCACGAGACTACGGCTCCTCATCGCAGAGGTGCTGCTACAGGAAGCAAAATTGGACACGCACCCGACAATAAACCCGTCGTATACCGCGCCGAGGGTACTCCGATCGGAGTCATTGGTTGGGTCGTGAAGATTTTTAAGGCCCTTTTTGGTTTGCGCCAATGAGCTGTTTGACAGCTGAGGGTGGCGAATATAGAATTTTACCGTTGCCGGTAACAACAGTTGTTGAGGATAGCTCATGTCGCAGGTTGTGGTCACAGATGATAGCTTGAAGCAACGTCGCTTGCGCTCTGGTGAGCAGGAGAGGCAAATTGACCGCGAGGGTCAATTCAAGAAGTGGTTGAAGTCGGATATCACTGGTTTCGATCCTATTGCCGCTCTTGTGGGGTTAGCCGTTCTTCCTGTAGTTGCTGTATGGTATCTCATCGGCTTTCTGATAAAATTTTCTATCTACATCGGCATTGGGTTTAGCCGATTGCTGGGATCGCTGTTGAGTTCCTGGTCAAAGTAAGTTTTTAGGCGATTTTTCCTGCCTCCTGCGCAAAGTGAATTTTGCTACTGGGGGCTTTTCTCTATACACCAACGCAAGTTTCGATAATGACGAACGGATTTTTGCCTCACATACAGCGGCACGTGTATTGCTTTGCCTCCCTCTGTGCACTTGTGATTTTTTTGCACGAGGAGGTTTTAAGATGGCAACAACAGTCATTCAGACGAGTGTCGCTGGAGTGCTAGATAGACCAAGGCTCTCGCTCGTTCAAAGCTACTTTGTTCGGCGTTCCCATCCTGCTTCATTATTTGTTGAAGCTGCGGGTGCTTCATGGATTATCTATTTTTTCTGGAATCATTTGTGGGTTGAGTCGTTGTTGGTTCTGCTTTTTTCGAGAGTTATTGCTAATTTTATTGCATTTCGTGCTAACCCTGAAGTCCTAGCGCAGTCCAGCGTGGGTCGCATTGCACTGCTACATGCACAGCCAATTAACATGTTGATTCAGCTCGTAGGTCTAGTTGGTTTTTTTTATGGATTGTGGACGCATGAGGTGAAAGTCATCCTCATGGGCATATCCATTGTTATGCTGGGCCATCTTGTGGGATGGCACCGCGTGGATCGACATTTTGAGCTGAGCTAATCTTACAGGTTTGCGCGGATCAATTTCATGAGCTCAGAGATTTCCTCTGGATTCATTTTGCCTTTTCTTGCAAAAAGCATCTTCCCACTCTTGTCAAAAATGACAATATTGACTGAGTCATCCTGAAGGTCCCAAGCCTTGACCATCGTTTTGCGCATATCGCGTACGTAGGTTGTGCGCGGAAATTTTTCCTGCTTTTGTTTCAGCATGCTGTTGATCATGCTATTCGGGTACCAAGCAGCGGCCATATTGATAATGGCAATACTGTTGTGCTTTTCAAAGGGGAACTTCTCTTGCTCGTATGCTTGCTCAAGAGGCTCGTTTAACTTTTTTTCTTCCGGATCAATGTAGAAAACGCTGATGACTTTACCCAATTTAGCAATTTCTTCGGAAGACCACGGTTCGCCTGATACGCGACCGCCAAGGTCGCCCTCAAGTTTGACTTCTGGAGCGGACTGACCGACCGTAAGGGGTAGTGCCATGGCAAGATTTCCGCAGAGAAAAACTAGGATCGCAAGAAAATAACGCGCATTCATGGGGTTAGCCTCGCAAAAGGATTTGTACTTGTTAGGAGTCTAACGTATATCGAGATCCTCGACAAAGATTTTGAGGTTTTATATGTCTGATATCCTTACGTCGCGCTTGAAAAATTTCGGAAAAAAAATCGCAGCTGTTGCATTCATTGTTTTGATCTTGATAGGGAACCTTTGGCTGATCTACAGATTTACTGGAGGCACATTTCCTCAATGGTCGGTCATGGTGTTTGGTGGAGCTGTCGTCGCTGCATTTGCAGGGGGATTATTGATGATACCTGCTGCCATTTGGCCTGCTGAAATCAAAGATGAAACTGACGATATTTCGGATAATGACAAAATTTGAAAGCTAATGGCGTTTTTCTGCCCACCGATAAACTCTGTGAGGTCGGGTAGAATTTTATTAGGGATTCAATGTGGTCCTTAAAAAGGAAGTATAGATTTGAAAAAATCAAAAGGTGACAAAGAAAAAGCCATGGCACCATCAATCAAAGCTGCGACAGCTTTGAGCGATTTCTCACGAGGCTCCCTCGACTCTTCTCAGTTGGCTGCACAGCAGCGTGCCGCCATTCAAGCGGCAGCTTCAGGCTCTTCGGTAGGTCGACGGGCAGGTGACCCCGGCCTTCAGTTGATTCCTGCGCGTCGTGTTCATCACGCATTGGAAAAGGCGCGGGGAAAAAGTTTGTTAATTTGCATCAAAGGCTATCCAGACCCTGATAACATCGCAGCATCTCTTTGCTTGCAGTGGCTAGCTAGGCACCATGACATCAGAACTAAAATTCTTCATTTTGAAGAAATTTCTCATTATGAGAACCGTGCTCTCGTTAAGAAATTAGATATCGAAATTGAGCAATATGATCCGTCAATGGACCTTTCTAGTTGGGATTATTTTGCGGTGAATGACTCGCAAAACTGTGAACTACCGATAAAGCTACCGGCAGAGTGTCGATTGCTCGTGTTTGTCGATCATCATAAAAGCTTAGGAACTGTTTCAGGCGAGTTCGTGGATATTCGAGAGGATAGTGGCTCAACGTCCGCAGTTTACGCAGAGTATTTGATCGATGGACCAACAAAGTTTGATGGTTCGTCCAACGAGCAGACTAAAATTGCTACTGCTATGATGCACGGTATCAGAAGTGATACTGATAATTTTGCAAATGCCACTCCGATGGATTATCGCGCCAGTGAGTTTCTGGCGAAGCATATGGACAAGGATTTACTGAACCTCATTTCGAGACAGTCGATTCCGGCAAAAACAATGGATCTCACGCAGATCGCATTACAGCGTAAGGACATTAAGGGTACCTTCATGTTCGCTGGCGTTGGCTACGTTCGAGAGGAAGATCGCGATGGTATTGGCCAATGTGCGGACTATCTGCTTCATCGCGAGGGGATCGACACCGTTATTGTTTACGGCGTTGTAGGCAATGAATGGATTGATGGCTCACTGCGAACACGCTCACATACACTTGATCCAGATCGATGGATCAAAGATGTATTTGGGCAAGATAAAAATGGACAGTTTTACGGAGGTGGGCGCAAAGACAAGGGTGGTTTTCAGATCCCACTCGGTGTCTTTGCCAATGTCTCTGACAAAGAGTTACTGTGGATTTTGATCAAGAAGACTATTGACGAACTCTTCTATGACAAAATTGGAGTTGACGGTAAGCCTAGTCACGACGAAATTCAGTCAGGTAAAGTCTGATTCCATCAGTCAACGTTGATGTGACCACCAACGTGCGCCGGATGTAGCTGACAACTAAATTTTATTTTCTCCTTCTTGCTCGGAGTGAAGGATACCACCTGAGTGGCTTTGCCTCCGACGACAATGTTTTCAGCAAGTCCAGGCAAATTAAAACCATGGGGCTCTGGAAGAGTATTCACAAGCTCAAGTTCAACTTTTTGTCCTGCCTTAACGTTGATTTCAGAGGGGAGCCAGGTTTTTTTACCGTCAACCAGCTTGTTGGTAACAGTTACTTTTTGAACTTCCGCCCTATCGGTCTGACTGCTCGCAGCCGCTGGTTTTGCTGTTTTAGTATCTGCCAACGCACTGCCTGATAAAAACGCACACGCTGCGATTGTGAAGACCAATTTGCTTAATTTTTTCATCTGATCAGATCCTTTGTTTGTAAGGTTTCGGAAATTTTAGCCAAAAAACTCATCAGTCCCAAGTTTTATTTGGCTTCCGTCTCTTGCAAAATCCATTTTATGTAAGCATCGGATCCGCCCTCGACGGCAATATTTAAAATGCAGGGTGTTTCATAAGAGTGCAGCTCTTTAATTCGTCTTGTAACACTGGCCGTCAGTGAATGACGGGTTTTGATGATCAAAACACTCTCTTCCGATGACTCAATCTTGTTATTCCAGCGATAAAGACTGTGCATGCCAGGCAAGATGTTAACGCAGGCGGCTAGGCTGGATTCAATGACTGCTCGTCCAATCGCCCTAGCCTCTTGTGTGTCCTTGCATGTTACGTAGAGCAGTTTAATATCGTCCATGAATTGGTTTCTTCCTTTCGGGGATTTTGCCGAATATACTAGTCATGTTGGTATTCGGAGACTTATTTGGCAAGTCATCTTTACACATGGATAAACCCAGTTCGCGAGTCTCATATCGAGCAGATTTGCGCGGTACTCAGAGATGATGGAGTTGTAGCTCTTGGGCTTGACGTGGCGTGGGCGTTTGTGTGTGATGCTGCCAGCAGTAAGGCTTTGGACAGAATTCATCGGTTAAAGCCAGAGCATCCTAAAAGTCGTCCTTTTAGTTTAATTTGCAGCTCCATTTCCATGGCGTCGCGTGTCTGTGCGATTGATGATAGTGCTTACCGTTGGCTGAAGAAATCGCTTCCGGGACCATACACCGTGATTCTTGACCGTCACGCAAGTCTGCCTCGGCAAATCCATGACAAGCGACGCGAGGTGGGACTTAGAATCCCAGATGATCCCCTGGTGTGGGCTATCGTTGAGAGGCTGGGTCACCCATTAGCCGCCTCAACCATCCCGGTGGCACAGGGTGAATTCGGAAATGGTCATCCCGGGTTTGGGACCGAGGTTATGGACTCATGGGGGCATGCCATCGATTTGGTGGTCGATCTCGGGGATGAAAGTCCTAGGCAAGAGACTACAATCATTGACTTAAAAGGTGGTGTTCCGGAGCTCGTTCGTCTTGGTGCCGGAGACCCTAGTTCATTTGGGATTTCTTCTTAGGTCAGCTCAGGGGTTGACCTTCCCCAAGTCTCGTCATATCAGAGGGTTTCATTGCATTGAGGGACTCCTGATGGTCGACAGTATTCTATTTCCAGCAAAGAACGAGCTCGAACCGCTCAGTCATCGCGTCGGCGGTTTGGTTAAGGCTTGTTACTCATTCCCGGCTGAGGATGAGGCCGCTGCACGCAAGATGTCCATTCAAATAGCCACCGGTCAAACAATCGGCTTTTTGCCAGATGACTTGCCGATATATGAGCTTCACGTTGGCCGGGTTGTAAACATTGAAATGTTGGGTGATCGTGGTCGTGCGACTATCGTGTTTCCAGCGCAGCTATTTGGAAACGATATTTCCGGAATGCTGACCGTATTATTTGGCAAAATCTCTTTTGCTCCTGGTCTTAGATTAGAATCAGTGGAGGCTGACAGCAACTTCTTGAGGTTACTCAAGGGCCCGAGGCACGGGCTGTCTGGTATTCGCACCATCGTTGGGAAACAGCATTCAAAAAAGCCACTCTTAATGGCCATCTTAAAACCTGGTCTGGGTCCATCTGACGACAAGATTGCTGAGCAGTTCGGGAAATTGGTTCAAGCAGGCACAGACTTGGTCAAAGACGATGAAACTCGCATCGATCTGACGTTGGATCAAGCCTTGGTGCGACTCGAAAAAGTACTATCTTCCGGCAAGGGCAAAGGTATCTACGTCACCCACTTGTCCGGTCCTGCCTTTGAATTGAAGCAGCGCGCTCTTAAGCTACAGTCAGCTGGTGCACAGGCTTTTTTATTTTGCCCGTACACCTATGGATTATCGATACTGCAGGCATTGTGCTCGGATCCGGAAATTAAGGTGCCGTTATTTGCCCATCCAGCTTTTACTGGCATCATGAGTCATGGGTCTAGTGCAGTTAGCCCGTCGGTTTTGCTCGGAACATTGATGCGTTGGAGTGGTTGTGACGCTGTCTTGTTTCCAAGTCCTTATGGTTCAATTTCTCTACCCAAATCTGAAGCTATTCAGGTCCATGAGAGTCTCGTTCGTCCCGAGGGCCAATTGAAAGTCGTTGCATCGGTACCGTCGGCTGGCATTATGCCTGAATTCGTTTCGCGTATTCGCGAGGATTTTGGCGGCGATGTTGTTGTGAATGCGGGAACTGGGATGGCGCGCACAGGTTCTGGTGTTGAGGAGGGCGCACAAGCCTTCCAACGCGAAATAGATATTCATTTCTCTTAGGAATTTAAAAGATGTCAGCTGGCGTTAATCCATTTCCTGTCCCGTCACCACTTGAAAAGGTCCTGCTGAAGGAGTTGGTCAGTGTTGCTGCGCGCTGCTATGAGCGTGGATGGTCCTGGGGTACAGCTGGTAACTTCAGCATTCGCGGTAAAGGCTCACTTATCTGGCAAAGCGCAACTGGTCTGTGCAAGGGAGAGCTGAATCCTGATTTGTTTATAGCTGTGGACTTGGCGGTAGAAAAAGCTGTTGAACCATGGACTCAGAAACCATCAGCTGAGATGCCGGTTCACGCAGGGATATACAAGTCTGTTCCAGAAGCGCGCTGTGTGGTGCACACTCACCCTCCGCAGGCCGTTAGAGCCAGTCGAGGTAAGCAGTCATTGATCTTTAAAGATGAGGAGATGGCGAAAGCCCTTGGTCTTCGCAGTCACACAGATACGCTATCCATCCCAATTCTTCCAAACGGCACTCCAGAGCAGATGCTGAATTATTCCGCAAAAGTTAAGGATGGTCTTGGCGCAGTTGCTAAGGTTCTTATTTTGGAGGGTCACGGTGTTTGGGCTTGGGGGAAAACACCCTTGGAAGCTCTCGCTTATTTGGAGGCTCTTGAGTTCCTATGCACTCCGAAACCGTAAATCCGATAATGAACGCGTTTAACGTGGTTGACCTTGGGGTCATGCGTTACGGCGATGCGCTTATTCATCAGGAGCGAGCTCATGCAGATGTGATGAGTCAGCCGTCTCGTCATGTCATCTTTTGCGTCGAGCATGAGCCCGTTTTAACAATGGGAAAAAACTCTGACGCCTCAAATCTGCTGTTTCCTCGTGATTTTTATATCCGACAAGGTGTCGAAATTTTCGATACAGAACGTGGCGGACAGGTTACAGCGCATATGCCGGGACAGATGGTGATCTATCCAATATTAAATATGGCTGAGCTTAAGCTTTCGATTCGAGACTATGTCAATATTTTAGAGGAGTCGGTCATCCAAACTCTGGCGCATTTTGGGCTCCGCGCTCATCGTGATCAAGAGCATCCCGGCGTGTGGATTGAACACGAAAAAATATGTGCCCTTGGCGTTCGAGTGCGGTCTCGTGTGTCGATGCACGGTCTGGCTTTGAATGTTAGTAATGATCTTTCTCTCTTTGGTAAGATTATACCCTGCGGCATCAAATTCCGTGGTGTTACCAGTATCGAGAGACAACTTGGATCCAAAGTGGATATGTCAGTGGTTAAAGGCCAATTAATTGACCACATCACATCGCGCCTAGTCCGCGCCGATATCTCCACTGTCCGTCGATTTAATTAATAGGTGAAGCTCTTTACGAGAGATAAGATTCAGATTTACAATTTGTTCAATCTTTGACGCCATCGTGGACTTCGGAATTCCTGCGGCTTTGGCTACAGCCCGCATCGACATGGTGCCGTTTTTTTGAAATTCAGCGCGTATGATTTCAATAAGAAGGCGCGCAGAGAGCGCGTCAAAGCTTGGTCGCTGCTCTTCGCTCCACCTGACTGTGATAGTTTGGTTGTCAGCAGGCTTGTCGTCAGTTGGCTTGCATCTGTCTGACATTCGTTGCCAAATGTTTGAAGGTATGGAGCTTGGGGTCAAGATCCCGTCAGACGAGTGTTCAGTCATCGCTCTTAAACAATTTCTTAGCTCGCGAACATTGCCGTTCACCCAATCATAGGACTTTAAGGCTTCCAGAACGAGTGGCGCGAGAGAATACGGCCCACCTCTCATACTACCGCAAAAAAATTGTACCAACTCGGTAATTTCTTCTTTACGGGCGCGCAGCGGCGGCAATTGGATCTGCGTTTCACAAAGTCTCTGCCAAAGGTCTTTCCGAAATTTTCCCTTCTCAACAAGAATGCTGAGTGCCTCATTTGTAGCTGAAATAACTCTAAACGACAGTTTCAGTTCTTGATTCGCTCCGACTCTTCTAATCGTCTGATTTTCAATGGCACGCAGAAGTCCCGCCTGTGCTTCGAGCGTCAGCGTCGCGACCTCATCGAGGAAAATCCAACCACCATTGGCAGATTCGAGGAGTCCTTTTTTGTCTGAATTGGCCCCGGTAAAGGCGCCCTTGGTATGACCAAAAAGTTCACTTTGAATCAATGTGGGCGGAATGGTCGCACAGTTGACTTTTATAAAGGGAGTGTCTTTTGGGCTGTGAAATTGAAATAATTCAACGACGACCTCTTTGCCTGTGCCGCTTTCTCCCTCGATGTAGATGCAGTTGATCGCCGACTGAATTAGCTGCGGTATACGTTTTTCGATGGATTTCATGGTGGATCCAGCGATATCTCCGCTTATTTTTGACTTCGTTAACTTTATTTTCCGTAGATTTATGGCGAACTCAATACGCCTTAACGTACTGGCGCTGTCCCAATCTTTGGTAATAAAGTCGTCGGCGCCAGAGGCAAGACTCTCTCTTACAAAATTCAAATTTTTCGAAGCCGAACACATGAGTATCGCTGACTCCGGACAGAGATTGCGACAGATTTTCGCGATCTCGATACCGTTTTTGTCGCCTTCTGACAAGCTCACATCAAGTACAAAAACATCGATATTATTATCATTCTTCAGCTTGGCAAACATGGACTCAGAGTTTTGAAATTGAATCAAATGAATGTCCAACGTCGAATTTTCTTTTGAGAGGATCTTGGAAAATCGCTCAAGCGTCAGGAGGTCGTCATCTAAATGCACGATATTAATTCTCATGACGATTCTCGCTGGTTGTGATGTTGCATGAGAGCTTCTATGAACTTTTCTGCAATTAGTTTGAGAGTCAACTCGTGCTTTTGCAGTTGAGCAATTTTTCTAGTCGTATCTTGGCTTTTAGGACCGGTGTTTTCCTCGGATAAGGATTCAATCATCATGGCGTAAGAGAGAAGCGCAGCCTTAATGTCATGTGTCACTTGCGATTTTAGATCCTCGTTAATGGAGCGTGAAATTTTAATTCTAAGTTCAATCGACTCCAGTGTGATCAGTGTGCTTACTTTTGACATAGTTCTCGTAGTCCTAATTTATCTGCGCTGTGGAACCTTATCGGCGCAAGGCCCCTGAACTTGAGGGGAGTTAATGTCCTGTAATGGCCTGTAATTAATGCGAATAGCGATAAAACGTTGTTTTTAAGTTGAGCAGTGGTTAGTATCCAGCGGCCACCGCAAGATCGGAATTTTCGTTGTCTTTTGAGGCTTAGGATGTCCCAGTCAAACTCCACAAATCAGACCCCTGCTGCAGCGGCCTCACCTCAGCCAGAGTTCGAAGTTCTGATGGTTCCCTCAGCTTTGCAGGGGCTTCGACCGTGCTGTCGCGATACCGTTCGCAGCCACGTCACTCATAATCCGATGATGGTTTGTCCAGATTGCAAGATCATGATCAAGTGTTTTTCGGACGAGAAATCCTTCAATAATTATCTGACTTTTTGTAGAACCAGAGGGCGCCGCGTGAAAACGGTCGTTGAATCTGGCTTTTTTTTCGCAATGTATAACACGTACCCTATGTCGATTGGGTCCGGCGGCTAATCTATAAATTTATTGACGGTCATGCATGTTCCTTCTTTGGAACATGGCATAGCTTTTCAGGTAAGTGAATCCCGTCGTGAGCTGGACGTCTTTCTGCATTGTTTCGGGCCAGTTCTTAATTGCTTTAGTGATGCCTTGATTTGTAGCCAGATCGCTAAGGTCAGCACTTTCAATGTGCCCTTTCAAGTCAGATTCTTTCTTCGCTTCGCCAGACTCGCGCTCAACCGAGTTTTTATCTGAAACTATAATATCAGGTCGAATACCTCTGGCCTGAATACTGCGATCTTTGGGCGTGTAGTATCGAGCGACGGTTAGCTTAAGGCCACTGCCATCTGGTAGTGAAAGAAGTGTCTGCACACTACCCTTGCCAAATGAGGTTGTTCCAACAAGAAGAGCGCGTTCGTGATCTTGAAGGGCTCCCGCCACAATTTCCGAAGCTGAAGCGGATCCTCCGTTGATAAGGACGACAACTGGGAAGGTCGCAAGTGTACCTCTCTTGCGTGCGAACTCACGCTCAACCTTATCCTTGTCACGACCGACGGTGCTCACTATGATCCCACTTTCGATGAATATGTCAGCTACGGCAACCGCCTGATCCAACAATCCACCTGGATTATCTCGCAGGTCAAGGATCATGCCTTTAATTTGTGAAGGATTATTCTTCTGAATCATCGCCTCGAGTTCATCAGCGGTCTTCTCTTGGAAGCTCGATATTCTCGCATAGAGCGTCGTATCTTCTAGCATCATCCCGCGAACTGATTTCACTTTGACGATTTCTCTCACTAATTTGAATTTTAAAGGCTCGTTTATTCCTTTACGAATTATAGTTAGTTTCATGACGCTGCCCGGGCTTCCGCGCATGCGATCAACGGCATCGTTGGTCTTTATTTTTCCGACTGCTTGATCGTCAATTTCAATAATTTCGTCGCCGGCCTTAACCCCAGCGCGGTGCGCCGGTGTGTCTTCTATTGGACTGACAACTATAATTTTACCCCGCTCCTGGCTTACGATAATGCCGACGCCGCCAAATTTTCCTTGGGTTTCTGTGGTGATTTGCTCAAACGCTTTGGCCGGCATAAGCATCGTGTGTGGGTCCAAGTGGTCAACGATACCCTTCAGCGCGTGCTGGACCATGTCGTTTTCTTTAACTTTATCAGGATCCACATACATGGTTTCCAGGTAGAAGAGTCCACGCGCTAAGGTCTCCAGATTTTTGTAGCGCGCCGTCGTTTGGTCTGCGTCTGCAGCAGGATCTTTCTTTGGAGACGCGAGTGCCAGATTTTGGAGGACTGATGAGCAAACTAGGGCAGAAAGCAGCAATGGGCGAAGGAGCATGAGACTCAAATTACCTTTCAGTGGTTTTTAGGACTTGATTTGCGTGATTGGTTGCCGTTTTTGTCAATTCGTTATTGAGTGATTGCTCCAAGTCCGCAGCCATTTTTGACTCCGCCGGATTCAGTCCCTCGAGTCGACGATAATCTTTAACTAGTCCCAACGCAGTTCTTAGGTCGCCCCGTTCTTTGTAATATTTAGAGAGATGCGCAGTCGCCTCAAAACAACCCGGACAGGCTGATCGGGCCATGTCCCAGTGGTCCTTTGCCTCATTAAATTTTTTCTTTTCTTCCATCATGGCGGCAAGTCTTGCACGACTTAGATAGAAAGTAGGATTTTCCACGAGAGCTTGTCTGTATGCTTTTTCAGCAGCCACAAGTTTGCTTTTGCGTTCTGCTAGTAGTCCGAGGTTGTGATAGAGGCGCTCTTTGTGACGGTAGGGAGGTTTCTCGTTGAGTGAGAGCCCTTTGACGATTATTTTTTGCGCAGATTCAAGCTGGTTGTTCTCCATATACGCGGAAGAAAGATTCAGAGCATGTTCTGCTTTTGCGTCAAGTTTCCAAGCCTTCTCGAGGTTCTCCACCGCTTTCTTCGGGTTTTTCAGTGCTAATTGAGCTAGGCCCATCAGAGTTAGGGCCGACGTATTTTTAGGTTCTCGCTCGATAACGGCGCGCAGTTCATACATAGCTTTGTCTGGCCGACCGCTCTCCAAAAAGGCCGCTGCAACCGATAAATCTGTTTCGGAGTCCGGCTTGAGGGTCTTGTCCTGACTGTTTTTCACAGTTTGACACCCAGCGGTCGCCAGTATTAGACTGAATGCGAGGGTAAAAGTCCTAACTTTTGTCATTGGTCATGGTCCTTTTTGTGAACTGGCTGTGTTCAATCGTCAAGTGTATCACAATCGGCACACGATGAGATCTTAAACTGGGAGTAGAAATTAATGACGAACGTCTCCCCCAACGAGGGCTTGGCTGCGGTACCATCGAACCAGGAGTCGGCTAGACTCAGGCTTGCAGAGTGGTTGCGTCAGGCTCGTGAACGCTCTGGAATTTCAATAGATGCTGTCTCCCAAGAGACAAGAATTAGTAAAAACTATATTTTAAGCTTAGAATCCGGAAACTTAGATGGTCTTCCAGGTAAGGTTTTCGGTCGGGGATTCATCAAGAACATTACTCGACTACTTCGAACCGATACCGTTGAGGGTCTGCGGCTCTATGATGCTTGCTGGGACAGTCTCGTCATAACTCCTACGTCCGAGAATTCTGCCGCCGAAGAAAAGCCGGCTGAGATTGTGGCTTCTACGCTGAAAGCAGCCGTCCCGAAGGCGCGCCGTGTAGAGCCTGAATCATCACCGGCAGCGTTTGTGCAGAAGATGCCATCGAAGCGGAGAGCAATCGATTCAAAAATTTCTCTAGAGATGCCGGCGTGGATTGTGCACACAATTGTCAGCCCCCAGATTCGACTATGGGTGCTGACAGGGATTGCGACCGTCTTTGTGGGCTTAGTTTTTGGTCGATGGGCGGCCGGCACATTGCATAAAAACAGGCTTGTTGCGAAGTCGCAAGAAGTGTCAATGGTCACAGCCAAAACTCAGATTGATGAGCGTTCGAACGTTGATGCGCCGCTTTCAGAGACAGAAAAATATGCTGGAAAACCTGCTGCTCCGTTGATTGCCAACAAGGAGCAGTCTGTTTCGGCCATGGCTAACCCACCCACTACGAACTCCGATTCGGCGCCTGCAACGGCTGAAAACCGTGGGATAGCAGCGGCGCCTCACGCTTTGGATACTGAAGACAATCCTCTTTTGATTCCATCGACGTCAGCCGCAGCATTTGAGCAGGTCATTGAGTTGAAAGTATCTGGCGATGTCGATGTAAAAATCACGATGGATGGTAAAAAGCTTGAGCAAAGTAAGTTTGCTCCTAACTCATATCGATTTACATTTAATGATCGAGCTGATCTTCACCTCGGTGATGCTAGCTTGGTTGATGTCATTTACAACGGAAAGTCATTGGGATCCCTCGGCAGTAAGGGGCGCCGCAGACGCATTGTTCTTCAGGCAAAAGCTTCCCTGGATGACTTTCCCCAGTAATTTCGGGCATTTGATCTGTGCAGAAGATGCCTCCCTAGCCCACCGGCCAGGGGGGCTAAAGTTTTAAAGAACACCGCCGAAGATTGAAAGGTAAGTCGTGAGACTTGCGCAGATATCCAGATGGGATGGGTCAAGCGCCGCGAGCGTCGGGACCCTTACGGAGATGGAGGAAGTTGAACACGGAGTTCACTTCAAGAGTGTGGGCCTAGGATGGGCCGGATTGCCAGGAGGGCAGTTTATAGTCTTCTCACCTATCGGATCTCTCGTCTATCCAATCACCCGCGAAATGCGGGTGATTTTTTTTGTCTATTCTATTGAATAATCAAGGAAATTTGCCATCATAGCTAGAGTGCTCAGAAGCAATCAAGCGTTCCAAGGGGGATTTGGGTGGCAGTTGATACAGTCCTGACTATTGCTGAGATCAGATCGGTCGTAGCCAAATGGCGACAAGCCGGTGAAAAAGTCGCTTTTGTTCCTACGATGGGTGCCTTGCATGATGGCCATCTGTCACTCGTATTGCAGGCCAGGGCTGAGGGCGCACGGGTGGTTGTCAGTATATTCGTGAACCCGCTGCAGTTCGGACCAAGTGAAGATTTTGCGCGTTATCCACGTACATTGAAGGACGATGTTGAAAAGTTGCAGACGGTGGGCGCAGACGTTGTTTTTGCTCCTGCAGCAGCGGAAATTTATCCGGTGGCATTTCAAACGTCCGTCATCAACAAAAAGATGTCAGAAGGACTGTGTGGTAAATTTAGACCTGGTCATTTTGAGGGGGTTTTGACGGTCGTTCTGAAGCTACTGAACATCGTAGCCCCAGACATGGCTTTGTTTGGAAAAAAAGACTATCAGCAGTGGCGTCTGATTGAGCGGATGGCCAAGGACTTGGAGATTCCAATTGAAATTCTTGGTTGCGACACCATCCGAGAAAAAGATGGGCTCGCCATGAGTAGTCGAAATCGCTACATGAGTGCTGAAGAACGCGAAGAGTCTGCGCTCATATACAAAGGTTTGAGTTCAGCAAAAGCCGCATGGGAGCGTGGCGAGAGATCTTTGGATAAATTAACAGCTCTGTTTAAGGATTCAATATCCCAGTGTCCACGGATGAAAATTCAGTACGCCGAAATTGTGGATCGTTTCAGCTTAGAGCCCGCAGGCGCAACGGTTGCTGAGAAGAGTTTGGTCATGATTATTGCGGTTTTATTTGGTGATGTTCGCTTGATTGATAATCTAGAGTTTTGAGGTTAGAGGCGGATGTCAACTGGTCAGTCTAGGCTTACATGGTTCGGATGGCTCAGGTCCTTCCTTGAAGGTTGGGTGCGAGCCAAGCTTGTGCCTGAGGACAATATTTTAGGCGAGCTCAAAATCGATCCCGACCGACCAATTTGTTACGTCCTCAAATCCAATACTATTTTTGATTTTCTGGTGCTGGATATTTTTTGCGAAAAAAAAGGACTACCACGTCCGCTCGCAAGCGTTGATGACTTAAGGGAAGGAAAGGGAGCTGCCAGCATTTATCTGAGTCACGTGGGAATTCTTCGCACGTACGGGGCCTATAGGAATGAACCGCCATCACCTTTTTTTAAGCTATTAAGACGGGCTCAAATCGAGGACGCTTTCGACGTCCAGATGGTGCCGGTTAGTATATTCTGGGGGCGTGCGGCTAATCGCAGTGAGCCGAGTGTATTTAAACTATTTTTTCCTGATGATGATCGGGCCGGTTTTATTCAGAAACTGCTGATAGTTTTGGCTCAGGGTAAATCTGTGGCTGTTAATTTTGCGAAGCCTATTTTACTGCGCGAGCAAATCTCGTCCTCAATGGGCGTTGAACAAACCGCTCGTAAACTCACGAGGGTTGTGCGCGTGCATTTTCAGACCCTGAGAACTGCGGTTCTTGGTCCGGGTTTGATTAGTCGCAATCGAATCATAGAGACTTTGATTCGAGGCAAGGCGTTGCGATCTGCAGTTGAAGATGAGTGTCGAAAAAAGAATATTCCGCGAGTAAAAGCGGAGAGACTTGCTAAGGAGTATATTTCCGAAATTGCTGCTGAAGTATCTCCTGAGGTCATCAGCGGCGCCTCCGTCCTTCTAAAGCGACTTTGGAACAAGATTTATAATGGCGTGCAGATTCAGCGAATTGATCGTGTCCGCAGTTTACCCGCGAATGCTGAAGTGGTTTATGTACCCTGTCACCGGTCGCACATGGACTATCTTCTGATCAATTATGTTTTGTACGATCAGCATATTTTAACGCCTCATGTTGCAGCTGGTATCAATCTAAACTTCTGGCCGGTAGGAAGCTTTTTGCGCCGATTGGGGGCTTTTTATATTCGCCGGACGTTTAACAACAATCGGCTTTATTCAGTTTCATTTAGTGAGTACGTGGCTTTTCTCCTGCAAAAGGGTTTTCCTCTTCAATTTTTTCTTGAGGGCGGCCGAAGTCGAACAGGTAAGTTGCTCCAACCGAAAACCGGGATGGTCGCCATGGTTGTCAGTAGTTTTTTGCGTAATCATGACCGGCCAATTTATTTTGTTCCAGTATATTTTTACTATGATCGTGTTGTTGAAGTACGAACCTATCGTAAAGAGTTGGCAGGAACAAAGAAGAAGGCCGAGAGTGTTGGGCAGCTGGCAAAGGGTGTTAAATCATTATGGTCATCCTATGGCGATGTTTTCATTTCGTTTGCCGAACCACTTGAATTGGGCGCTTATTTGGAGCGCATGCAGCCCGGCTGGAGTGAGCAGAGGTACGATGTTGATTCGAAACCGTCGTGGCTAACTCCTGTAGTTCAAAGTTTGGCACAAGATATCATGGTTCGGATTAATGAGTCGGCTGTGGTCGGATCCGTAGCCATTGTTTCACTTATACTTCTTGCGACAAGGCAGCGCGCTCTTCCCGAAGAGGAGTTGATGAATCACATCGACACATTCAGAAATATTTTTAAGATCATGCCTTACGCTACTGATACCCTGATGCCGGAAGCGCCAGCTAAGACGATCGTTCAACATGCGGTTGACTACGGAAAGCTTGTACGCTTTAGCGGACCTGGTGGCGATGTCATTCATGCTGTCGAGCCTCAGGCTAGTTATATTATGTACTATCGAAATAACATCGTGCATCTGTTTGCAATGCCCTCAGTCGTCGCGTATTTTTTGCAGCACAATGACTCCATCAATGAGTCTGTAGTCATCAATGGGGTTAAAATGTTTTACCCCATTCTCGAAAAAGAATTTTTCCTTAGATGGGATCAATCCGATATCGAGCAGGTTGTAAAGGGCTATATCAACGCCATGGTTGACCTGAAGTTATTGAACCGGGTCAATGATACGTACCTGCGAAGGCCGGAAATGACATCCCCGGAATTTAATATTTTACGCACGTTAGGTTTGGTTCTGGGCGCCTCTCTAGAGAGGTTTGCGCTTGCAGCGCAGCTTTTATGTCAGTATGGATCAGAGTCTTTTGGTGTTGAAGACTTTCAAAACCAATGCGTACAGATGGCTCAGCGCGTTAGTCTTCTGACAGGATCTTCTGATTTGGAGCTTCCGAGTGGTCAGGTTTTCGGCGCGATATTGGAGCAGCTTGGTGAGCATGGCATGATTGAACGTGTGAATGACAAGTCTTGGAGACTCACTGATAAGTTTTCTGAAAGTTACGAAGTGTCGTCAGCGTTGCTGAGTCTCGATATTCGTCAAAATTTATCTAGAGTGAAAGGTATTTGATTTGCGTCGCAAAGGCGGAAATTGGCGAAAATTTGAGGATGACGACGAGGCTTTTGATCGCGTGTCCAAAATGAAGCCTCGCGAGAAAAAAACTTCAAAAGCAGCGCAGTTGGAAGAAGAGTTCGAAGTTCAGGAATCCAAATGGCCTGAAAAATTTGCTGACGGTTTTGCTGCACGCGTGGTCGAGGTGCATAAGCGTTATGCCTTTGTATCCCCAGAGCCAGAAGAAGGTCAGATCAAAACGAGAGATGTATGGCTAGCGACCATTGCTCGTAAGTTCCTGCAAGCCAAACGAGAACAGAGAAATTTTATTGTTGTCGGTGATAGAGTTTATTGTACGCGGACAACTGAGGATCACGCCGGTCTCGTTACCGATTTGCCCCAATGTGTCATTCAGCTCCTGTCCCCAAGAAAAAATATCATTAAGCGGGTCGATCCCCATCGGCGTGGGATGGATCACGTTTTGGCGAGTAATGTCGACCAGCTATTGATTGTCGCCAGTTATGTCGGGCCGACTGTGAAATGGGGGCTAATTGATAGGTATTTGGTCTTGGCTGAATTACAAGGCATTCGCCCGATCATCGTGTTGAACAAAAGAGATTTATTGCAGGACGAGAAAGACGATTTTCGCGCGAGCTGCGACGAAAATGTTAATAATTACAGAAGTTTGGGATACCAGGTCTTCAGTGTTCAGGCGAACGCGGCCTCTGCTCGGAAAAATATCGACATTCAGGAACTTAAAATGCTGCTTAAGGGCCGGGTGTCCATGCTTTCAGGGCATTCCGGTGTTGGTAAAAGCTCGTTGGTGAATCTGTTCGAGCCAGAGTTGGTACAAGCTGTGGAAAAAAACGAGGATATTTTCTATAAAGGTCGACATACAACGTCCTATGCCAGCTTTATCAAGCTTGGGACGGGTGGGTATGTGATTGACACTCCGGGTATCCGAAGCTTCGTTCTGCAGGAGCTTTCTCATCGTGAGCTTGCGTTTGGTTTTGTGGAGATGCGGGATTTTACATCTCGCTGCAAGTTTCAGGGGTGTCGTCATTTAGATGAACCAGGTTGCGCTGTGCGTCAAGCCGTTGAAGACGGCTCTATTTCATCGAGACGTTATCATTCTTATCGGGGAATTTTGCAGGGTACAACCGGGCGTGAAGGGCGCATAAGAGATTTGGACGTGGATCTGGGTTTGGACTTGGACTTGGAAGAACAAGACACATAAGGAATGAGTCATGGCATATGATTATAGCGAATCTGAAGAACTGAAAATGCTGCGCGATTCTGTTAGTCATTTTGCAAGAACAGAGATTGCGCCGCTTGCCAAAGAACTTGATGAAAAAGAGCAGTTCAGTATTTCGTTGACCCAGAAGATGGGTGAACTCGGCCTATTTGGAACCGTTGTTCCACAAAAATATGGTGGGCAGGGCATGGACTATTTGTCCTATATCGCCGTTGTCGAGGAGCTCGCTAAGGTAGACGGAAGCCAAGCTGCAACAATTGCAGCCCACAATAGTCTCGGAGCTGCTCCCATTTACTATTACGGTAATGAGGAACAAAAAAAGAAATTTCTCCCGGATCTTTGTACCGGCAAGGGGCTATGGGGTTTTGGACTTACAGAGCCGGAGGCTGGTAGTGATGCCCAAGCCAGCCGCACTACGGCGGTTTGGAATGAGACGAAAAAGTGCTGGGTGATTAATGGTAGTAAGATTTGGATTACAAATAGTGCGAGCGAACTGACAAAAGGTATCACCGTGCAGGCCGTGACGGGACGTCGTTCCGATGGTCGAGCTGAGCTAAGCTGCTTTCTAGTTGACGCTAATGCGAAAGGTCTTACGCGCCGAGCCATGAAAGATAAAATGATGTGGCGCGCGAGTAATACGGGAGAGCTCTATTTCGATAATGTTGAGGTGCCAGAGTCTCTTGTCTTGGGTCAGATTGGTCAGGGCTTCAAGATCATGATGGAGACGCTGGACAACGGTCGACTCTCTATTGCTGCCATGGGACTTGGGCTAGCAAAAGGGGCTCTCGAAATGACTGTGAAGTACGCTAATGAGCGAAAAACATTTGGTCAGTCCATCTCCAAGCACCAAGCGGTAGCATTCAAGTTGGCAGAAATGGCGATGCGAGTGGAAGCTGCAGAGGGGCTTCTATACAAAGCCTGTTGGCAAAAGCAAACAGATCGGCCATTTGGCAAGGTGGCTGCGATGGCTAAGCTTTATTGCTCGGAGGTTGCCGAGTATTGTGCCCGTGAAGGGCAGCAGACATTCGGAGGCTACGGGCTCATGAAAGAATACCCCATTGAGCGTCACTACCGGGACGCTGCTTTACTTAGAATTGGTGAAGGAACGAGCGAAATTCAGCGATTGGTTATCAGTCGGCACATTGGTTGTTAAAATGTCGATGTTTTCACGCCACGTTCTCATAACGAGCCTGGTGCTCCTGTCGTCGTGTTTTACGGTCGACGGTCCACCCGGTTTTAGTGAGCGTGTATTGACCCTGGCATCTGTTGACCTGTTTAGCCAACAGGAAACTCCCCGAACGGGGAAATCCTGGAGTGGAGATTGGCAGTTTCGTCGCGATCGTCTTGAGTTAATTGATGCGACTCTCAGGGATCAGCGGCCTGATATTTTGATCATGCAAAACGCGATGCGAAGGGCGGGAAGCGTTTCTGAATCAGATGAGATGATTTTGAAATCTGGGGCCCTTAATCGATACGATTGGCGGGATGTGAAGCTTGAGTCAATGAATGAATCAGGTGAAGAAAGATTGCTGGCGGTCGCAGTTTCGAAGCCTCTGAGGCACATGAATATTCCAGAGGGTGTTAAGAACTACAGCCAATTTGGTGTCGATGGCCATATGGTTTTTTACCCGATCGAAGCTGAGGGCGGTACGATTCTTGTGGTGGATGTATTGATGCCCTCAAGAATTGACCAGTCTGGTCTATGGTACTCGTTGCTTGAGGAAAAAATCAGGGCTGCTGCCAAGGATGTGAATAGTTGTATTGAGCGTGTCGTTTTAGCTGGGTATTTACCGTTTGAGCAGGAGTCCCGCCGTTTCAAAGATTTTTTATCTGGTCTTGGAATTAAGGATACAGGCACTGGATTTTGTCAGAGCGCAGAACGATGTCAAACTGCAAGTCCAGAAAATGGTATTTTCTTAATGACCCGAGGGGACGAAAGTCCATCGCAAATGGATAGAATTATGACTCACAGACATGCACTAGTTTTGAGTGCTGGTGCAAATTTCAATCGCGTCATGGACACATCCGAATATAAAGAATCCTACGGTTTGTCGCGAGTGTGGCCGTCTCAGCGCTATGGATGGATTGCTCGCGTCCGTCTTCCGCTGTGTCCTTCGCGCTAAACACTTACTGAATTGTGAAAAGAGCTGACGCTGAAATCTCCACGCCCTGCTTGCGGCTTGTCGATAGAGAACGCCAGCGATTGACTCCAAAAATCATTGCGGTATTTTTTGACGATTTCCAGATAGCGGCCATGCTAATTGCCGCTCCATTATCAATTGCCCGAGTTTGATCTCTTTCATAGGGGAGCATAATTCTTCGGACCGGAACAAAATACTGGAGTCTAGCTCCTGCAGCAAAATACCACGGATGATAGAGTCTGACCAATCTCAACGTCTCTTGCGACAGTGCGAAATTAGGTGAGCTTTTTAATTGCAGATCATGTAGCTGTTTGAATGATCCTGATATCGCAAGTGTCCAGTTATCCTTGTAGAAAAATCGATATTCAGCGCCCCATGAGAGGCCTCCACTCGTATACTCGCTCTGCCCATAGCTATACGGGTGATTTTGATTTAACAAGATTCCAAAATAAGACGACGGAAATAATATTGGTGTGCTCTCGCTCATTTGTTCAGAGCTGATCTCAGCACACAATCCCGTGGTCTCAAGCAGGAGTCCTGTGAGACAATAAAGCACTGCGATCAAGACGGGAGTTTTAATCCTGAATTGAAAGTTACAAGAGGTGATTTTGGACGCTCTCATGGTCATATTACTTAGTTTATCGGCCATCGCGCTGTTTGTGCCAGTCTTTTCTGGTTATGTCCTCGGTTTAGTCATGATTTTAATCGCAATAGTGACTTGGAGGTCTGGTCAATTCAACAAACAGAACTCACAGTTTATGAGATTCTTCGAGGCGTTGCTACCGGTGTCACGGAGTGCTGTAATTTTCTGGTTGAGTCTGGTTCTGGCTTCGATCGGAGCAGCGCTGATCTCTGATAGCTTTGATCTGCGAGAGGCGCGGCGTAGTCTTGGTAATTTTTTTGTGAAGTATATTCTCCTTTGGTTTGCATATCTTTCCTTTTGGTGGCGCTTGGGTGGATCAGATCGACACTGGTCCGTGTTTTCATTTGCGTATGCAATCGTATCTTTCATCAACGCGTCTTACTGTCTAATGCAACGCCAACTAGGCATCGATTGGGCGCATGGTTTTGGAGCAATGCTAGGAGAAAATCGACTTGCATATGGTGTGTACCGAGTGAGTGGCTTTATGGGGCATCCCTTGAGTCTTGCATACTGCCAGATCCTGGCTTTGATTGGTGCTGTACACTTTATTCAGCGATCAACCTCCAACTGGGTAAAATTTTCATGGTCGATTTCCGCTATATGTTCTTTTTTCGTGTTGTTCATCTCTGGTTCAAGGGGACCTCAGGTTATCGCGCTCGCAGGTGTTCTACTTATGATTCCGGTGGATTTGTGGCGGAAACGTGGCGTACTCATTTCACTGTCTATGTTGATTTTCCTGATCCTGGGCATAAGTTTTGGGGTTTTTGAGCGATTTTTTGAGCTTTTTAAATCTGGTTTTGGAGGCGACATGAGGCTTGCTCACTGGACAGTCCACTGGCGAGTTTTCGTGGATCATGTCTGGTTTGGTCTTGGCTCAGGCACTCCGAAGTCGGCAATTTCAACCTATTATTCTGCGATACAAGCGAATGATAACATTAAGTTAGCCCACAATGCCTTCTTGCAGTGCGCAGCTGATTTTGGGCTTTTGGGGTTGTCGGGATTAATTATCTGGCTGACCGCCTGGATCAGGGTCGCAACGCGGATGTCAGGCGCAAAGAGAGTGCTCATTGTTTTGTTTGTTTTGTCCGCTTTAGGTGGCCTCACACAAAACAATTTACAGGAAAGTGCTTATGTTTTGGGTTTGACGACTTGGACGATGATAATTACGTCAATTGAGGTTGGGACTCGTGAACGCTCCATCCGTACAGTCGAAAATCAAAATCACCTCGCAAGAGAAGATCTCGCGACTAATTAACATTGTTTCGCAGTCTGGTTTACCCCTGATCATCCGTTCCGTTGATGCTCCAGGAGTTGCTCTTAGGGCGAGAGCGTTGGCAACACCAGACGGAGACAAATTCTCTGGATTTAAAGTTGGTAACATTAGTGATCGAGGAATGAGTCACCTGATGCAGTTCGGTACTCGTCCATTTATGATTGAATTCATTTTGAAATCAGAAAAGGTCCAATTTCAATCCAATTTGGAAATTATCAACCGTCAATTTTGTATTTTTTCGCTACCAAACTTTATCGAGAGTTTGGAACGACGACGAAATGCCCGCTATCCGGTGGGTGATAGTCTAAAAGCGTTCCTATCATTTAAAAGATTAGAGACAGACCCGCTTGATCTTGCAAGTCAGCCTGCTTTTGACTCTGCTTGGGCGATGGCGTCGATGGTTCCTGTCTCTGATATCAGCTTAGGCGGCTTAGGCTTGCAGTTTAGATTTCCAGTTCTTAAAAAAATTATTGATTCCGCAAAGCCTATTGAGTCGACCTCGTTGTGGTTGCCCATGATGGCAAGTAGTGATGTTGACGTTTCGATTCGTTGGAGTCGTCCCGTTTCGGAATCAGTGCGAGATGAAGACGGAGTGTCGCGCGTAGTCAAGAGCGTGAGACTAGGTATCCAGTTTCTGAATCCTTCGGAGTTGCAGTTACATAATATTCAAATCTTTATTCAGCGCTTAAGTCAGGCAGACGCTATTTAACAAGGGGGACGATATGAATTGCTTCTATGTCGTTTTGATCATGCTCGTAACAGGTTCGATTTACAGCTGTTCTGGTGAGTCGCCAAAAGCGTTAGAAGAGCCTGTGGCAAAAAATTCTGAGGCATCAGTTGCTGTCTCCGCTGATGTGCCGATGGAAGCCCAGAAGGCGAAGGATGCACTAAAGGTCAACGATGAAGTCTTCTTGCAGCAGGCGCGTCTTATGAGTCGTATGAGTGAAATTGAGGATGAATTAAAACGTCAACGTGAAAAAATCAGACTTCTTGAGCAAGGACTTTTAACCGGTATTGCTCCCGATGGTTTGAAAAAAAGTAGTCACGATAATGGTCAGAAATTGAAAACGGAAAAATCAGCTCAACTTGACGATGTGGAAGAGCAGCTCTTGTCTTCACCTGTGATCGATGAGGTGAAGCTAAAGGGGGCCGAGTCACATTCGGCGGACTCTAAAACTGGTGACTCTAGTTCGGACGTGAATCGCTCGCTGCTCAATGACAAATTCAGATTGGTACAGGATCTTTACCAAGCTAGTCGGTTTGGCGTCGCGATTTCAGAGCTTGCTACGATCACCCGCCAATTTGGTGAGAATGCAGGGGAAGGAAAGATACGAGTCTGGCTTGGCAAGTCCTACGCCAGACTGCGCGAGTTTTCTACGGCTCGTGTGGAGCTAGAGGCATATTTGAAAGGATGGCCTTCGGGGTCAGACGTAGCAGAAGTTCGTCTTGAACTTGCAAAGGTCTATGTCAGTCTCGGACTTAAAGAGAGGGCGAGAGGTGAACTTCGTCAAGTCATGAAAGATTTCCCGGGACAGGAGTCGTCTGATATTGCCTCGGCAGAATTTAGCAAAATGCAGGGTGGTCTTTGATGAGGACTCATAAAATTAGAAGTCTTTGTATCCTGGTGGCAGCTATGTACTGGTGTCAAGTAGCATCAGCTCAAGAAGATGATTTTTCACTGGGCGATGAGTCTTTAAATGGAAACTCACCTAGCGCACCGATCAACAATCTTGGAGATTCATCTGATCTGTTTGGTGATGTACCGGTTGAGACGCCGCCTGAGAATAATAAAACTACGGGGATCCCGGTAAGCGGCGGGCAGTCTGCAGATCCTTCAGGAATAAATCAACCAGCAGTATCGCCACCTCCATCCGGGTTGGGTCTCCAATCGCCATCGACGCAGCCGAGTTCGGGAAGTAGTGAGTTGTCTCCAGTATCAACTGGACTTACCGATCCTCTTGCAACACCCACAGCAAATGAGCAGAATGCGCCACTTCTTGGAGACGGAAGCCTCGCTCCGGTCAAATTGGAGCAGGCGGTGACCCCAAATGATTTTGGTGGTGTTCCTCCGCTTCCCGGCACTCGCCGTGAGATGGCCCCAGGTGAAGCGCCAGAGTTTTACAGCGTCGAAGAGGGTGACACTATGTTTGACGTTTGTAGTCAATTGATCGACGACGGCAACTATTGGCCGAAGCTATGGTCTTTGAATCCTGACGTTAGAAACCCGCACTTCATATATCCAGGCGCAAAATTGGCTTTTTATTCTGGTGATCAGGAGAATCCTCCGTATCTTGAAGTTGTAACCGAAGATGAAGTGATTCCAGTCGAAAAGGGGCCAGTCAAGGAAGTCGAACTCGTCAGTGAGGTCGTTGCCGAGGTTGGCAAACCAGGGGCAAGCGAAGAGGCTGTAACGGCTCTTGTCTATGACGCACCGGTACCCGTTGTTGGTCCAAGTGAAATTGGATCTGAGAGTGACTCTCTAGATGGTTTTATTTTTGCAGGGAGAACCTACTCTTCAAAAACCATTCATTACTCGATCCCAGCTTTCTACTTTGAAGAGGAACGCTCGGCACTTGGAAGAATTGTCAGCGGTGTTTCTGGCGAGAACATGCGTGGTGATACCGATAAAATTGTGGTCGAGCCCGAGGAAAATCTTGGTATCGGAACGTATACCGTATTGCGACCACGTGGTCCGGTGTATAGCCGTGCGACAGGGAATAAAATTGGATATCGCTATGATTTTTCGGGAAACGTCAAGATCACCAAGCAAAGCCGAAGTGGCCTATTTGAGGCTGATGTTTTTGGGGCACGTGGTGGCGTGGCTTACGGTGATATTGTGGTTGAGTTTCTAGCGACAAAGAGATCTCTACCAGAACAAATGGTTGTTGGTCAGATTAATACTGCAAATTCAAGTGTGATTGGATTTGAAGAAGCTTACAAACAAGTAGGAGCAATGGGGGACTTTGTGTTCCTTGAAAAGGAAGGTTTGTCCGTTGGTGCCAGTTATGCAATTTATCGTAAGGACAACTCCAGAGACATTCGACACATTCGTAATAAGGATTTATCAGGCGACGGATTTGGGGTCGCAGTGGTGAAAGTCCTGGAAATAAATGGACAAGGCGCCTTAGGCTACATTGTGAGTAGTAACTCGGAAACGCGAGTCGGCGACACATTAGCGCCGTAAGAATTTAAATTTCGTGAGTGCTTAATTGTGCGAGTCTTCCTTCGAATAAATTTCGCAGGAGGTCTCCCATGTTTTCTCAGCTTTTAGTTGCCATCACACACGTTATAACCCAAGTAACCGGCAAGTGGCTTGAGGTTCCAAAATTTTTAGATTCTGAACTTGAAATTGAACGCATTAAGACGATTGTATGTAAATCTCAAGTAGACGGGCTATCCTCTCTGACGGTCGATGATTGGCTATTTTTACTTGAGGGAGAGCTTTCAAAAGAGCGTCCTAGACTTCCCTGGTTAAGAGGATTTGTCAGTGCTGGACAGCTTGATTTGCGCGCCGTTGCACAGGTCGCGTCCCGCCATTTTTGTGCGGTGCGAGAATATGGTGCCTCGGTCATTTTTATTGATTCAGATGGATATCCAGAGCGTCTCCGCCAAATTGCACGTCCCCCACTTATGCTGACTGTTTTAGGTGATTCGCGGATCTTAACCCTCCGTCACATTGCTGTCATTGGATCCCGTAAAGCTAGTTACGATTCTCTGCGAATGTCAGTTGACGTCGGTCGATCTCTCGCGTCAATCGACATCGGGGTTGTAAGTGGAGGAGCTATCGGTTGTGATATCGCCGTACATGAGGGAATGCTGACAAGTGATCAAGCTCAAGTTAGGGCGATTGTCGTGTTGGCTGGAGGTTTATGTAGTTTTTTTCCACGATGTAACTCCGGTGCCTTTACTAATATATTGGAACGGGGCGGTGCCATCATATCTGAGCGGTTGTGGTATCAAGGTGTACGACCGAAAGACTTCCCAGCTAGAAATCGTATCGTCAGTGGAATGAGCGATGCCGTAGCAGTGATGGCCGCAGCAAAACGCTCAGGTTCCTTGATCACAGCCCATGAGGCACTTGAGCAGGGGCGTGACGTTTACGTTTACCTCCCCATGGATCATCAGTGGGATGTCCGCTATGATGGATCGATGAATTTAATAGCAGATGGAGCGATTTGGTTTTCTGAACCCACTGAATTAATTGAACAGTTATATAGTGGTGCTGAATTATTTTGCAGGGATTGGCCACTGATAAGCGATGCTTGCCAAGTTCGACCGACACTTGGTACCTTTGAAAGAGAGCAACTTTAATTAAATTATTATCAGACGTCAGGGGATGCCATGAACGCTTCGAACGCATTTGAAAAAATTCGCCCCGTTGTCGAAGCCATGGCAGATTTAATGTGTTGCCACGGGTTCTCACCCGAGGAAGAAGGACTCATTCGTAGTCACCTTTTGGCTCGCGGATTTGAACTAGACCTAATTCGTCAGGCCGAAGATTGGTGTGAAAAGTCGCAGTCTTCAGGTTCCGTAGTTGATCTTTTGAGCATGTTTGTTCCTAGTGCCACAGGCACCAGAGTTTCTAACCCTCTTGAGCGAATAGCAGTTTCTGACCATATGCTCTCAGCGGTAGAACAGTGCCGTGACCGTGGAATTATCTCGGTGGACATGGCCGAAAGACTGTTGGAAGGTTCTCGAGCATTGGATACCAGAGATTGGGACGATGATGATGTGCTAGCATTTTTTGTCGATGCCTGCGCTCAAAATATATCTCCAGAGGCTCAAACTAAGCTAGAACGTGCCTTAACCGGCAACTTCAAAGATTACTACTGCTAAATCTCGCTCGTTAGGCTGCACAATCAAGTCTCCATACTGTCTGATCAAGTAAATCAGGGAGCGCGTGGGATATGTTTAAACTGATAAACCAACAAAAGTCCTCGGGAGCCTCTTTCGGGGGTCAGGAGCATGGTCGACTAGATGTTTACCTGATGGAGCTTCAATCCTATTTATTGGATGAATCGCTGTCGGAGATTTATCTTCATAGCTGCCCTCAGGGGAGACTGGAAAGCGACGGCGTTTCTATTGGGGCAATCAATATTTTTTGGCCAGTCGATAAGGTTGCGGATCTGATTGCTGAGCTATCTTGGGAGTGTCGGGTTCGGATTGACCCGTATCGGCCTTATGGTGGCGGTGTCATTCCCGCTCAGACTTGGCGATGGCATGCTGTTATTGCGCCCATGGCCTCTGATGGGCCGATGGTCATCTTTCGTCGGCAGAGATTTGAGACACTAAACCTTGATGCATTTCAATTTGATCAGGTGACGCCTTCCGAGCTCAATGACGCGATAAATCGTCAGATATCGTTAGTTATTTTTGGCGCAACTGGATCTGGCAAAACAAGCTTTTTAACATCAATGCTCAAGTCCTATTTTCCAGAGGTTCGTATCGGAATCGCAGAGTCCGTGGAAGAAATACCTCTTTTATCAAAATATTGGTTTCGCATTTTGGAGATATCCCCCGACTCGTCAGGTCGAGGAGGGGTGCCAATGTCGAAAGTACTCTCTGAAATGATGAGGTTATCGCCAAAGCTTTTAGTGGTTGGCGAATTGCGAGGAGACGAGTGCAGGGCTTTTGCTGACATAGCCAGAACCGGTCACGGTGGCGTGATAACAACGCTTCATGCCGGCAACTTTGATGATGCACGCAATAGGCTTGTAACTCTGGCTGGTATGAATTTGACGTACTTTCCCAAGCTTTGCGGGGTGCATATTCAAAAACTACCACAAGGTTTCACGGTGCGTTCACAAATGCTCAATTAGTTGAGCGAAGATAAGCAATAGCGCTATTTGTCAGAACGCGGCCTCTTGGTGTGCGTGCGATGTAGCCTCGATAAACCAAATATGGCTCATAAACATCCTCCAAGGTGTCCCGATCTTCATTCAAAGTCACTGCAAGCGTGTCAATACCAACGGGTCCGCCCTCATACTGCTCCTGCATGATTTGAAGAATTCGTCGATCCACCCTGTCCAGGCCCGCGGAGTCAATCCCTTGCCGGGTTAAAGCCAAATCAGCGACTTTTCTATCAATCTCGACGAGTCCTTCCATGTCTGCAAAATCGGCTACGCGACGCAATAAACGATTTGCAAGTCGGGGAGTCCCGCGACTGCGTGTGGCGATCTCATGGGAAGCCTCATCAGAAAGTTGGAAGCCGAGAATTTTCGCTGACCGGAACAGAATTTGTTTAAGGGCGTTTGCGTCATAAAATTCTAAACGCTCCTGAATCCCAAATCGTCCAAGTAATGGTCTCGATAGCAATGAAAGCCTCGTCGTTGCGCCAACAAGTGTAAATGGCGCGACGTCCATCCGTACGCTGCGTGCCGAGGCTCCTTGGCCAATGATGATGTCGATAGCAAAGTCTTCCATCGCGCTATATAGAACTTCCTCCACCTTGATGGAGAGTCTATGAATTTCGTCAATAAACACGAGGGTACCTGGTTCGATTCCAGTCAGTATTCCAGCGAGGTCTCCAGGTTTATCGATCGCTGGTCCACTCGTGGCGATAAACGGAACACAGAGCTCATTGGCAATGATATTGGCAAGGGTGGTTTTCCCAAGGCCTGGCGCTCCATGTAAAATCACGTGATCCAAAGGTCGCTCACGTTTACGAGAAGCACCGACGTACACTTCGAGATTTTTTTTGACGTCTTCTTGTCCTGGATAATCTTTAAACGAGCCTGGGCGAATGGACGGCTGTTTTTCTTGTAATTGCTGATCTTCAATCAACTCTTGTGCGATTGAAAGACGTTCTATTTTCACATTTTTTGAGTTGCTGGAATCCATTTAACAGTCCTTAGGAAATGCTTGCGCGAAGAGATCTAAGCGCACTTTTCAGTAAGCCCTGGAACTCAGGTTGAGTGTCTGCTTCGGGATTTCGCATTATCTCGTGGATGATTGGATTAATTTCTTTTTCTTTATATCCAAGATTCTCAAGAGCACTGCGGACATCCCCAAGTAAAGCATCAAGTTTTTCTCCATCGTCCTCTAGTCCGTCAATCGAAGCCATGGATGCAGCTGACCTGCTTTTTTGATTTTTATTTGGAGAACTTGCACCGCCCATGGGGTTCACAAAACTTTGTTTTTCCATTTTGGGACGAAGTTCGAGGATTAGTTTCTCAGCTGTTCTACGCCCTATTCCCGGGACTGACTCCAGAAGGCCTACTTTGTTGTTGAGAACTGTTTGACGAAGTGATCTGGCGTCAAGGGTGGAAAGGATGGCCAATGCTATTTTCGGCCCAATTCCAGATACAGATCGCAACATGAGAAACGCCTGCTTGTCATCAAAGTTTAAGAACCCGAAAAGGCGCAGGCTATCCTCTCTGACATATGTATCTATCCAAAGTTGAACCGGTCCTCCTGGTGGGGGCATGTCACAGATTGCGCTCAGAGGCATCTCAACACCGTAGCCAACGCCGTTTACGTCGACGATCACAGAATGCGGTAATCTGGAGAGAACTTTACCCGAGAGATACTCAATCATGATTTTCACTCCTGTCCTTCATCGGTCCAATGCGTTTGGTGATATCTGATTTAAGCGCAGCAACTTTAGCGCCTAGAGCCTCTTTTTCGGTGGCGTCCATCTCCAGGTTGGCAATGGCAGATGAAATCTGTTCAAGTTTTGTAAGGTCTTCCTGGCTTACCCGAATTAACTGTTCACTCATTTCATTAAGGTGTCTGCCAATCATTTGTAATTCATCGCTATCCCTTAAGCGGACTTGAGCACTCCACTGCCCTGCTCCAATTTGTCTTATGGTGCGAATCATTCCATACATTGGTCCAGCGATACGGTGGGTCAAAAATATTCCAAAAATTAGCTGTACGATCATATTGATCACGACTGCTAAAATAACTCCGACAACGATTGGCCAGGGCAGAAAGTAAATAGATGTCAGTATTTTGAATTGAAAAAGTGGATAGATAATCAATACGGCCATGATCATTGAGGCAATCATGCTGGCGGCAAGACCAGCACCAGCGATGCGGAATTGAAAATCTCGATTGATGAGAATGAGCTTCTTTTTTACTGGTCGAGTGATCATATGCAAAGTATAGCCATTTGAGCCGATAGTCCCAAGCGCAAAGGACAATCAGATTTGATCGAAAAAAAAGAGAGTCCCAACTATGGGACTCTCACTTGTTCTCTAGTAAAGAAGCTTTAAATCACTTCAAAGCGGCCTTGATTGCCTCAACTTTATCCATTCGCTCCCACGGGAACTCATCACGACCAAAATGACCATAGGCGGCGGTCGGACGATAGATTGGACGCAGCAGGTCAAAGGTTTCAACGATTCCGCGGGGTTTGCAGTTGAATACTTTACGAGCGGCTTCGGCTAACTGCGCTGGCGAATATTTGCTGGTCCCGTAGGCGTCAACAAAGATTGAAACTGGCTCAGCAACGCCAATGGCGTAAGCAAGCTGCACCAGACATTTCTCAGCGATTCCAGCAGCGACCATGTTCTTGGCGATGTAGCGTGCCATGTAGGCCGCCGAGCGATCAACTTTGGTCGGGTCTTTACCAGAGAATGCGCCACCGCCGTGAGCTCCATGCCCACCGTAAGTGTCAACAATGATCTTTCTTCCGGTCAATCCACAATCTCCTTGAGGACCACCAATAACAAATCGTCCCGTTGGGTTGATGTAATACTTAGTGTCTTTCAGAAGTTCAGCAGGGATAGTTTTTTTAATGCAGTTTTCGATCACGTACTCTTCAAGTTTTTTGTGAGGTACATCAGGACCGTGTTGCGTGGAGATAACAACGGTCTCAATACGAGATAGTTTTCCTGCCTTGTATTCTGCTGTTACTTGGCTTTTGGCATCAGGACGAAGAAAGTTTACATCTTTTGCGCGGCGCAGTTGACTCAGTCGCTTCAAAAGCTGGTGGGAGTAGCTAATCGTTGCAGGCATGAACTCCTTGGTTTCATTACAAGCAAAACCAAACATCATGCCTTGATCACCGGCACCTTGCTCTTTGTGCAGTCCTTCACCTTCCGTTACACCCATAGCGATATCGGGTGATTGCTCCTCAATGGCACAGACAACACCGCAGCTCTTTGCATCAAAGCCAAGGTCGCCGTCTGTGTAGCCAATGTCAGCAATTACTTCACGAGCAATCTTCGCATAGTCTACGCGAGCTTTTGTCGTGATTTCTCCAGCGATGACAACGAGTCCCGTCTTCACCAAGGTCTCACAGGCAACACGGCTATATTTGTCTTGAGCAAGCAGCGCATCAAGTACGCCGTCAGAAACTTGATCGGCAACTTTATCTGGATGACCTTCGCTGACGGATTCAGATGTGAACAAGTAATCGGAGTGATTCATGCTAGACGACATTTAAAGACCTCTCTTCATATGCAATTTCATACGACCATTCTCAATCGGGATGGCCTCGACAATTCCAATACACCGACCATTTGATGACTTGGCAAGGACTTCGTTCCTGCTGCTGGAGCCTGGTTCGGCCTTGAAACTAGCCGCATCAAGAACGACACATTGCCCATCGACGATCCGTTGGAGCGCCAACATATCACTGGATATCCAAGTCGGCAAACCAATAGATAACTGATCCATCGGGATCACCAAGGAATCCAAAGTCGCGTTGAGGTCGTTGATCTGTTCAAGGGTGACACAGGATTCTAACGAAAAACCAGCACTTATTGTGCGCGTAAGCCGAGTTACATGCCCTCCTGTATTTAGTGCTGTGGCCATGTCAGTCGCCAGCACCCGAACGTAAGTTCCCTTGCTGCATTCGACGGTGAGACCAATTCTCGGCAAGTCGAAGTACTCAAGTTTCAGGTCATAAATAATGACATCGCGCTTTAGTTCTGACAGAGGCAAGTCCTCTGCGCTTTTTCCCGCCCTTGCATACTTGTAGAGCTCCTTACCTTGATACTTAACGGCCGAATACGCTGGAGGCGTTTGACTCAGCGGCCCCTTAAATTTTTCAATAATTTTAGACATTTCTTGGAGGTTGACGTGTTGCCATGGGTGCTCTTTGAGCGTTGTTCCGGAAGCATCCATAGTGTCAGTTGAGCGTCCCAAGGTGACTTCAAAAGAGTAGGCCTTCGGTAAATCAAGTAAGTAGTCTTGAAGCTTGGTGCCACGTCCCACTAGTACCGCCAGGACGCCATCAGCATCCGGGTCCAAGGTTCCGACGTGTCCAAGCTTGATTTTGCCAAAACGTTTGGTGATAACCCGGCTGACGTCTTTAGACGTGATCCCGGCAGGTTTACGTACCGGAATTAGTCCAGAAATATCATTTACATTTATTTGCGAGCTCATGAGGCGAACCGCCTAGGTCAGTCAGTTCTCGTTTTTCTCTTTGCGGATTAAATCCAGCATCGCATCAACCGAAGCGCCTCTTTCAACCGAGGTGTCAAAAAAGAATCGTAACTCTGGAACGCGCCGAACATCCAAAGCTTTGGCTAGCTTTGATCTAAAGACACCAGCAGCTCGATCCAGAGCCTTTCTCGTATCATCTTTGGTTGCTTCATCAAGCACCCTGAACTGGACGGAGGCAAGTTGGAGATCGGGGCTGAGCTTTACAGCGGTGATTGTGACAAACTGCAGGCGAGGGTCATTAAGCTGCCCGCCTGTCAGGCAAGAGGCAATAACGTCTCTGATTTCGTCACCCATTCTTTCCTTGCGAAGACCCATACCCGATCCTTTACTTCACTTCACCCTTATAGAGTTGGAGCCGTTTCTTGAAGTTCGTACGCTTCAATCACGTCGCCGACTCGAATGTCAGCATACCCATCGATGCCAATACCGCATTCATACCCTTGGGCAACTTCACGGACGTCATCTTTAAAGCGACGAAGTGATGAAATTTTTCCATTGTAAATAACAACGCTGTCCCTAATGAGACGCAGCTTCGATTGACGAGTGATTTTACCATCCAGTACAGCTGATCCGGCGATCGTTCCAATTTTTGGTACGTTGATTGTCTGACGGACTTCAGCGTGACCCAGAATGTTCTCGGTAACAATGGGAGGAAGTTTACCTGCCATGATCGCTTTAACAGCGTCGACCAACTCGTAAATAATCGAGAAGTAGCGGATGACAACCCCATTTTTGTCCGCAATATCGTCAAGGCCACGAGCTGCTCGAACATTGAATCCAACAAGTACGGCGCCGGTGGTCATTGCCAGAGTCAAATCACTTTCGGAAATCCCCCCCACTGCGCGGTGCACAATGCGGTTAGAAACTTTGTCACTGGACAATTTAGAAACGGCCTCACACACGGCCTCAAGAGATCCTTGAACGTCTGCTTTAACAATGACCGCAAGCTCTGGGCGATCACTTGTTTGAACTTTCGCAAGGAGATCGGCAAGGCTAGCAGCGCTTGATTTGCCGACGTGTTTTTTACGTTCCTGCTCATCGCGAATACTTACAACTTCTCGTGCGGTGCGTTCGTCGGCTACCATGTTGACGCGGTCTCCAGCGCCCGGAACCCCTCCTAAGCCGACAACTTCGACCGGCGTTGATGGACCTGCAGAAGTGATTTTTTCTCCGCGGTGATCGATCATCGCCCTAACTCGGCCAAACTCTCTACCCGCAACCACGTACTGACCAACTTCAAGTGTACCAGTCTGAACCATAATCGTCGCAACCGGACCGCGACCTTTATCAAGATGGGCTTCCACGACAGCGCCAGTTGCTGGGCCGCTGTGGTTAGCTTTAAGGTCCAAAACCTCGGATTGTAGAAGAATGGCGTCTAGTAGTTCATCGATACCAATCTTTTGAAGAGCAGATGTTTTTACGAATTGGTTGTCTCCGCCCCACTCCTCGGATTGGATTCCGTGTTCGGCTAGCTGACTGAAAAGTCGATCAAGGTTGGTAGACGGTTTGTCGATTTTATTGACGGCGACAATGATGGGCACACCAGCAGCCTTGGCGTGGTTGATCGCTTCGACTGTTTGCGGCATGACACCGTCGTCGGCAGCGACAACCAGAACAACGATGTCGGTTAAACTTGCGCCGCGAGAACGCATGGCCGAGAATGCCTCGTGGCCAGGCGTGTCGAGAAAGGCGATCTTCTTTTTGTTGTAGTCGACAGTATAGGCGCCAATGTGTTGGGTAATGCCACCAGCTTCACCAGCCGCAACTTTTGCCGATCGGATGGCATCCAATAGGGATGTTTTTCCGTGGTCAACGTGTCCCATGATTGTCACAATAGGCGGACGCTCTTCGGTGCCACCAACAGTGCCAGTTGAGATGACCTGCGATAGTACATCTTCGGCAGTCTTCTCTTTGTTTTTCAGCTCAAATCCGTACTCACTGGCAATCAAAGTAGCTGTGTCGACATCCAACTCTTGGTTCATGGTAACCATCAGTCCCATGCCCATCAGTTTCTTGATAACATCTCCGCCTTTGACAGAAAGCTGTCGCCCGAGTTCTGCGACCGTAATGGAGCCTTCCATTTCCACGACCCTATATTGAGCACGCGGCGTCGTGATTTGAGTTTTTTTCAGATCTTTCCTGCGTTTGTGGTCTCGCCTGTTGCGCTGCGCTGCTGGCGTGAAGACGCGAGACTGAACCTCTTCTGGAGATTCTTCAACGGTCTCTTCTGACTCATCGAATTGGCTCAATAGCGTGCGCATGTTAAGGCTAGCGCGTTTTTGTTTAGTAAACTTCGCAGCAGTTTTCGCGGCCTGCTCTTCGTCTTCCTGGAAGGTCTCAGTACGTCCGCGATCGCGACGTCCGCCCCATTCATCCCCAGGTATTGGTACATCTGGCACTGCGCTTGGAGCCCCACCAAAACCTTGGCCGCGGGCAGCAGTTTCCTGCTCTCCGCGTGATCTTGAAGACAGGAGGCCCATGCCGCTGACGCGAACGCCTCGGTTATCCTCTCTGCGAACCGTGCGATTTCCTTGAGCAGCTTCAGCAGCCTCTTGTTCTTTGCGCTTCTGCGCTTCAATCTCTTCAGGTGATGCCCGACGGACGATGGTTGCACCGCCACTCGATAAGGGTCTTGCAACACGCTTTGGAGCTTCTTCTGGAGCGGCGCGCTCAACAACAGTTTCAGTTTTTGCGGGAGCTGGCTTGGGTGGCTGAGGTGTCTCTACAACTGGCTCGCTTGGAGCTGGTGCCGCTATCGCTACCGGCGCCTTTGCCACAACTGGAGCGGGGGTCTCGGGTTTTTCTTCAACCGGAGGCGGCGTCACTGGAGCCTCAGCTTCCACCGGCTTCTCCGGCGCAGCTTCCGCTGCAGGCGCAGATGAAGCACGGCGGCGGATAACGACGGTCTTAGGCGCAGCCGAGGGCGCTTCAGCAGCAGCCGCTACACCTTTAACCGCATTCTTTAGCTTAACAGATTCCTCATCACTCAAAGTGTTTTGGGCAGTCGTAATATCAATACCCAAGGCCTTCCCTTTGGATTGAAGAACTTTCCACTCAACACCAAGTTCTTTTGCAAGTTCATGGACTCTCTTTTTTGACATTCGTCATTTGTCCTTTTCAATTCGATTTCGATGGTCCCGGTTTTCGTTAGGATATTGCCCAACAATACTTGACTCGTTCTAGCTTGAACGCTGTCTTTAGACTTAGCGCTGCAAGTAACGGTCGGCAGCAAGCTGTACAGTGCGCGCAACTCCTATCGATAACCCAGATTTGGATGCTACCTCTTCCGCGGCATCCGCGACGAGATCTCCAATGGTTCCGTATCCAGCATCCGCAAGTGCATGAGCCGTTGCTTCACCGACGCCGTCAAGCTCGAGGAACAGGCTAATTCGTTCATTTCGGGCGTTATCATAGCTTGAGCTAGTACGTTCAACTTCTTGGCGTGTTGGCTCTGCACTTGAATTCGCCATGAAGTCATCGTGATCGCCCGTAGATTCTGAGGGTTTAGATCCCGCAGCATTGATTCCTTTAGCAAGCATTTCTTTTGCAGCCTCGACAACGGCGCTAGCATCCTGTTCATCCATATTCAATAGACGAACAAAGGTTCTCGGACTCATTTCAGAAACTTCTTTTACAGTTTTGATGCCTTCATTCACGAGGATTTCCGCGCGCATCATGCCGACACCTGTAATGGACGCAATAAGCTCTTTAGAGCCAACCAATTCTTGTGAGAGTCTTGCTTCGCTCTTAATATCGAGGCGCCAACCGGTAAGCTGCGCAGCCAGACGAACATTTTGCCCACGTTTACCAATAGCAAGAGACAGCTGATCGTCTGCGACGATGACTTCCATGCTGTGGTTGTCTTCATCGACAATGACTTTCGTAACTACGGCAGGGTGAAGGGCGTTGCAAACAAAACGCGCCGGGTCAGCATCCCAAGGAACAATGTCGATTTTTTCTCCGCCAAGTTCCTGGCGAACTGCCTCGACTCTGGCGCCCTTCATACCAACGCAAGCACCGACTGGGTCAACGGCACTGTCGCGCGAATGCACTGCGATTTTTGTCCTGAATCCAGGATCGCGGGCGGCACTTTCGATTGTGACGATACCATCGTAAACTTCTGTCACATTTTGCTCAAACAAGCGGATAACAAATCCTGAGTGAGCACGGCTCATGACCACTTGAGGGCCTCTTGATGAGCGCTTAACTTCAAGTACGTAGCCTTGGATACGGTCTTTAATTTTGTATTTTTCAGTCGGGATTTGTTCACGGTAAGGAATGATGGCTTCCGTCCTACCCAAATCTACAACGATATCGCTACGCTCAAAACGGCGGACAGTTCCCGATAGAATTTCCCCGACGCGATCTTTGAATTCATCATAAACTTGGAGGCGTTCAGCATCGCGTACCTTCTGTACGATGATCTGCTTAGCAGACTGTGCAGCAATACGTCCAAATGCTGCTTTGTCCAGCTTTACCCCAATGGAGTCACCAATTTGGGCTTCAGGATCAAGTTTTGCAGCCTCGCCTGTTGAAATTTCAACGTCAGTATCCTGAACGGCTTCAACGACAGTTCGGAACTGGAATAGTTCAATTTCATCCGTGTCGGCATTGTAGTGAGCTTCCAAGTCGGCGGTCGGACCGTGGCTTCGGCGCGCTGCATGAATAACTGCTTGCTCAAGCGCATCAATAATGACGGACTTATCGACGTTTTTCTCACGGCTTACCGCAGTGATCACCGCTTTGAGTGCGCCTTCGACTTCATTTTGTTCCATTGTACTCATCTTCCAATCCTTCCTTTTTAAAAAAGTCACGGTTGTGAATCTTTACGCGAGTTGATCTTGGATCTTGTCCCAGTCAACGACCTTCGTTGCCTTTAAAACCAGATGCCAAGGAAACGTCCATGCTCCCTCAGCAGTCTTCATCGATATTGTTTCACCATTGATTTCCACAATGGTTCCTACGCCCTTGCGACGGTTACTAAATTTTTCAGTGAGCTTCACATCAATCTGACAGCCTTCCGCCTGAGCGGCTCGAAAGTGTTCAAGCGTGCGGATGGGGCGTTCAATGCCAGGTGAGCTAATTTCTAAGTTAAATTCCGTTGGGATCAATTCATCCAACTCAGGGCTTTCGATCAGTCGATGGGACACATTGGCGCACGTATCAAGGTCAACGCCCTTCTCATGATCAATATAGAGTCGGAGCGTTCGCGCTTGGGCTTCCCATTCAGCGTCAATGCAAATAAAACCGTCGACGGTCAGCAAGCCTGTGACCAAATCAGCGATTTCATGAAGTTTTGCGCGCTCTAAAAACAATTAAAATTCCGATCCTATGCCACTTTGTAAAATTAAAAAAACAGCACCCCACATCCGGCCCTTCATGACACCAAAGCTGGTGACTAGAGGTGGAAGTGTCTGGAGCAGCAGATTTTGCGATTAAAAAAGACGCAGAAGATGCCAGCTGTTTAGGCCAGACGGTTCAGAAGTTTGCGGCCTGTGATGCCACGAACCCCGCCGGTCTCGATCGTTCGAGAGTTGGGGTTTTAGCACGCCAAAGCTCTAAAAAGCAATAGTTTCATTAGATTAAATTTATGAAATTCCTGCCGGCTCAGCTGGCTGCCTGGGGTTGCTAGAATATAGGTGTAACGCTAACCCTTATTTTTCCGGTGTTCTTACCGGGACCTAACTTAAAGGTTAATATATGGGAATTTTTGACTTTTTGTTCTCCAAAACCTCGTCGCAGAGCACAGCATCAAAACATGGAGATGTGTATGCGCATCAGCGCTACCATGCTCGCTACGTGATCAATAACAGAGATCTTTGTGTCATGGAGCACCCAAAGCACGGTCTATTCCGGGTGGTGGATCTCTCCCATCATGGATGCCTGATTGAGCCGATGAGTCAGTCCAGTTTGGAGTCGGTAAGCACCCCTTTCTTCATGAATTTGAGACTTTGCGGATCTTCCACAAGAGTGGAGGCAGCCGAATGTCAACGCCGGCGTCATGGGTGGGCTTTAGTCTTCAGGCACGCTCAAGAGGCGTCCATTGCCGACTTAGGTCGGTTGATTGAGCCTCTGCGGATAGGCTGCTCATCTGTGGTGTTGGATACGGACTTTGAACGAGACGGCATTTTTGCGAAACTTCGCCGCCGTTTCATTGGGGATGGACCGTTTGAGGTTGTCTTTGAGAAAAATGAGCATGATGAACCTTCATTTGTCATGGTCACCTTGCGACATGGTACTGGCGATGGCTGTGTGATTTGGAATAAGGGAACGGTTATGACCAAAAAATCTCCAGACACAGAGGGGGCCTTCATGCCTCGAACTGAGCATGTGGATGAAGAGTTGGTATGGGCCTGCGCATCCGCTTGCCTGGGTATGAAGTTTCTTGAGGGAGCAATTGCAGCAAAATTACTAACTGACTGGTTATCGGCGCAGTCTTCCGTTCTGCCTTTGGCGAAGTCCAGTTAATGACGTAAAAAAACCCCCAAGTCATGTGCTGACTTGGGGGTTTTCTGTTTTCGGTTATTTCTTTGGAACGCAGGCATCGCCGCTTGCGCACAGGAGTTTATCTGCATCCGCATTTGCAGATACCTTATGCCACCAGATGACAAAGTCACGTATCGAATAGACTGGGGTGTAAGATTGCTCTTCACGTTTATTACGCGTAGCAACGATCAGTTCCCCAACTCTGCCTTCACTTGCAGCAAATGAATTGCCAGGCTTAAGAATTCGCACACCCTTACTGACCATTGGCTGAAAGCTATCGGGATTGAGTTTGAAGCCCCCAACCATTTCATTGTTATTGATCGCCTCGATATTATTGCGATCTACAACCAGTTTTGATCCACGAATGATGGCATGACCATTGATAATCGCATGGCCATTGATGATTGCGTGGCCATTGATGATCGCATGACCGTTCATAAGCCAGTATGCACTTGCCTGAGGTGATCTATCTTTTGACTTCAATGTTTCATCTGCAAAGCCAAAGACTTCTTGGAACGCCCATTCGCCGTTAAGAGGTGCAAAACGCTTTGGGCTTCCGAATCGTCCGTAGGTGCACTCGTTTTGATTACGAATCAGACGCAACACGCGGTCAAATGGATTGAACGTCAGAGAGCATCCGCTAGATTGGGACAGCCACTCTGTGGAAACATCTCGCAAGTTGGTCAAGTCAATAGCAACCAGAGAGTTTGTATCATTTGGACGCTCCATTGCCAGCCCAACAACCTCGCCGCTTGAATTGACAACCGGTCCACCGGATAGTCCCGCTTCTGCGAGATTAATACTTGTATCAATCGCTTGAAGTTTGAATTTGATAAGTGGCCCAAAGTTGGATGTATCATCCGTTGGCCAACCATCGGGAGGCAAGTAACCACGTCGATGAACGATGGAGCCCTTTCCTGATACTGGGTATCCGAACACGTCAAACGCGACGGAATATTCCATCTTTCTAGCGATGGTTAGCCCCATCAAATCGGACTCATTTAAGACTCCCTGAGCTAGAATTTCTTGCTCACCATCATGAGTCAGTGCCAGGAGTGCCAAGTCACTTTCCATGTTGGTGACCAAAAGTCGCGCCGCTCGCGTTGCCAGTTTGCCCCCAACTAACAGGTCGTAGGTATCACCATCGTCGAAGGCTAACTCAGCTTCATCAAGCATGTGGTGAATCTGACCGCGTTGTGAAGTTCCATAGCTGATGGGAAACAAGTGAGCTGCGGTCAAAATAAACTTCGTTGTTGCTGGAAGTGCTTTAAGTTGGGCGGCGGCCTCCGCACCGAATATCGGCATCACAAGGTCGGAGTTCGCAACAAAAAAGCCAGATCCCAGAGAGAAGTTTCCTTCTAATGTAATTTGTACTGTTGAGCGCATAACGAGATTTCTATGGACTGCAGCCAAGGCTGGAAAGCTTGCAGTTACGCTACCCGCTGCATCTAATCGCGAGGCATGAATAGCCAGCGGACTTGGAATGGAGTCAAACAGAGGCTTCGGATAATGCTGCGCTTTCATCTCAGGTAGGATCACCCAAAACACACCGTTCTGGTGTGCGAATTGTTGACCTGCGACAGCAACACTTACGCTTAGGCCAACAGTGCCGCTTGGAGTGTGCGGTGAAATTCGCAAGTCGAGAACGCAGCGATATCCAGCAGCTGATTTCTCAAGGTCACAAGTAGCGGCCGTGACGGAGGCATAACGCCCCGACAGACTACCATCAGATTTTTGATCCACAGTATTTTCAGTCGTCTCTGGCCAAGAACCGTGAAGCGATGTTGTTAGCGAATCACTAGTCACTGGTTGCGAGTAGTACTGTTCAATCCGGAGCGTGCGCCACTCAGCAGAGGGACGCAGAACCGCGGGAACTCCAGGCGGGTAGACAAAACGCTCGCTGGGGTTGTCTGTAACCTGCCACATGACCGAGCTGAGCAAGCTCTGTTTTGAGCTGCCGAGGGCGTGCTGAGCAAAAGATGAAAACGACGCCGCTGCTAGAATGATAGAAAGCAGCAGACCTTCCTTGGATGACATACGCATGAATCTCATTCGGACAGATCCTTTATCCTTTTGATGATCTAGGCGAAACACTAAATAAACGTGAATTCCGATAATTTATGGCTATATTTATAGCCCCTTTAAAATAAAAAGCGCAACAAATTAAGCAGCGGGCAAATATGGAGGAAAATCCTTTCTTTTTTTTGATGAATTTTCGTTCACATCTCGGTTTTGTAGGTATATAAATTGTCGGAAATTCCCGAGTCTTGAAACGAGAGGACCATGACTACCGAGCGCGTTGAACTAGCACTCAAACTTGCCAAAGACTGCCATACAAAAGTCCAATGGGATGAATTTCTTGCGAAATTTAGCGATCTGCTGTCCTCAGCTCCGAACCCTAGACTCGTTACCGACGTATTTAAACGCCTAGAGGCAGACCCTCAATCACTACATTATAGTCCTCAGCTTTGGGGGGCTTTGCTGCAGGGGGCGATGGCCTGCTGGAACACGGAAACCGGCGCAGTCGTAGCAGAGTTTTCCAAGAAACTGACATCGCCCGTGGTCAGTATCCCGGCTGCCCAAGTTCTGCTTGAGGCCGGAAAGCCGGCCATTAGCCGCGAATTCGCTCAACGCGCTCTACGCCATGTTGGTTTGACTGATCTTGAGCGTATCCAGCTTGAACTGATTGTGGCCTCCAGCTTTGCTGAGGAGGGCAAAACTGATCATGCAGTGAGGGTTTTGAATAAGGTTGCCCCGATGGTTCGCAGTGCCGCGATGACTCAGCGCGAGCGTGCTGATTTCGTGGTGCGGTTAGGTCGACTTCATTATTTTATGGGCCGTTATCCGGCTGCTGCTGTTGCATTCGAAGAAGCATCTCCTCTCCTTTTGGAGCTTCAAGATTGGGAGGGTGCAGCACGCGCTCTATTCAATGCTGGTGCTTGTATTCAAAACAGTGGATGCGACAGTAACGAAGGTGCTGTCACAATGGTTGAGCGTTGTCGTAAATTGAGTGTTGAGCATAATCTTGCCGGTCCACTCTCTCACTGTGAGGCTTTTTACGGCGTTGAGGCATTTAATACCGGAAATTTCATGGCCGCTCGTGAGCATTTTCGCCGCGCTCTCACTGTTCTTCCTGCGAGTGACAAAACATTTAGACGACTGCATATCGTTTCGTTTCTAAGTCTCACCTACTTTGCTCTAGGTCGTTACAGTCTTGGAATTAAGTTTGGTCGTCAAACTCTTGAACTCGCTGCCGAAGATGCAAGCGAACGCTTTAAGACCAGATATCAATCGCTCGAGGCAGAGATTTTATGGGAAGAGGGTAAAATTCCTGAAAGTATGGACGTGCTGAAAGCCTCCGCTCATCAGCTATCTCTTCACGGTGTAAGAAATCTTGAGGAAATATCGACGTTGACTCGTTACCAGGTGCAGCTCGCTATATTGGGTGAGACAACAACCGAAAAATTCAAAATCGAAGAATCGTTAAAGCGCAATCAGTCGACCTGGCTTGAATACCTGTATTCATGTGCATTACAAAAATGTTCTCTGGATTATTTTGATGAAAGTATGGCACTGCTGACTGATTGCCTCGAAAAGGCAAAAGCGGCGGGGTCGTTGCAGTATCATGCGCTCATTCTTTTGGCCATGATCAGGCTTTATTTGCAAAAACATGACCTCAGAAAAGTACAGGAACTTTTGCCTTCGCTTGAAGCGGCTGTCAGTCGCTTGGGCGATACGCCGATCAGGGCTAAGCTTCAATTTGTTTATGCTGCTTTGGCCTATCAATCAGGCGATTTTGATCGAACGATAAAGTTACTGCATGCCGTGGAGAAAATGACAGCCGTTAGCTGGCCAGACCGATTTGCGGCCCACTCTTGTCTTGCAACGGTTCGTGGAGAGAGTCCGCGTTTTCAGTTTAGATGGCAAGAACAAATTGTATCCCGCTTCGTTCGTAGCTACTTCGCTCCAACAATTAAAATGCTAGATAATCGCTCCTTCGTCGTGTCCGATCATTACGTTATCTCTCTTGAAAAACACCCTGCCATGGCGGATCTTGTTCAGTACCTGTCAGAGCGTGGTTCAGACGGAGCCACTCTGGCTGAAATTCAAACGGATGTTTGGAAGGAGAGTACCAATGCTCAGGGGTGGCAGCAGAAGATCAGGAATGCAGTCATGCGAGTTCGGGACCACTTTCCTCAAACCATTGCCCCTATTCTTATTCATCATGACACGCTGAGATTTTTCGGCGAGGCTATCAGAGTTTTGAGAGATCACGATGATGGGATGGCAATTGAGCAAAGGGTTCACATGATGCTTCGCGAAGGGGCGCTTTCAAGTCAGCAGATTGCCGAAAAGATCGATGTATCCCTCGCGACTGCCAAGCGCCTTCTTAAGAAAATGTCTGACGATCAGTTGATTAAGGCGGAGAAGCATGGGCGTCATGTTATATACGCTAATTCAAGCTTGAACTGACGTTCAATAGCCTTAAAGCCTAAATTAGAGAAATTATGGGGTGGCTGATGGGACTTGAACCCACGTATGTCGGAATCACAATCCGATGCGTTTACCACTTCGCCACAGCCACCGTAGCGCTGGAAGGCTGCTAAATCTACAGGTTTGCCAGCAGTAGTCAACAGGATTCTTGGCTGCCAAGATTAAGGGTAAGTCTCTATCTTGCCAAGAGTTTTCCATCTTCGATCCGGAATTCGAGATGCTTTTCGTCGCTCCAAAGAAGGCCGTTTGTCGATACCGCTAGCGTTAGTTTGAATTCCCCTCCGCTGGCAATGGCCTCTTCGGAGATGACATTGGCAATCACGCTTTGTGGCCCAGAAAGTTTAACAATGAAGTTGTTACGGTCGGCAATCGGTGTATTCAGTTCGTTTGTCACGGGTATCTCAACAACATCTTCGATTAACTTCAGCTTCGCCAGCTGGACGCGTCCGGCCTGCTCAAGTCTTACATAAACTCTGATATTTTGCGACGACGATAAGCGGGATACCGAGGTTTTGGTTACCAGAACGGGCGTCAGTGAGGTGGCCTCGCGTAGCTTCGGAGACCTTGCTACTGGTTCTTTATAAAGTGAGATCTTTTTGACGCGAGGTTTGATGCCAAAAAACGTGAGATTGGCCGGATCGAACTTGCTCTCAACATCCTTAGTTGAATCGTAACGAGCAGGGGGCGGGAAAGGCTTTTCTCCGCGGAAACGGCGGCCATTAAGCTGAGCAAATTTTTTCCGCACGTCCTCTGGAGCGTTGCCCTTGGATTGAGTCTCAAGCTCCACCTGTCGTGGAACTTGTTTAAGATCAGACACCGCTAGCAAGGCCTCAACTCGCTCTAACGGATACTCGGTAGCAAAAAAACGTCGCAAGGCGATTTGTTTTTCCTCTGGTGTTGTGGATTTCTCAAAGTCTTTTAACGCAGCAACAGCGTCTTCAATTTCATTGACGGCATCAGCTGTATGCCAGCGCAAGTCAAGTAGCCTCAGGGGCATAAGGAGAAGACCGCTGCTACGGTATAGATTGCGGCGCCAAAGGGATCGTTCCCATGATAGACATGTTTCTTCATCTGTAATTTTGAATGAAGAGCAAAAGGCTAACCAAAGTACTTGTCGCGGAAGTGATGCGACGGTTTGAATTTGTGCGTGGGTCAGACGCACACTTGCATAACCCTCGAAACGACCGAGATGTGTAGGAGTCACGTGAAGAAGATGGTCTCGACTCATGTCAGTTTGAAAAACGGCCGCACGTCTACGCTCAGCAAGAAGATCGGGTTCACGCGTTGCAAATTGAGGTAAGCCCGTCATTTCAAGTTTTGTAAATCGTGACAAATCTGACAAATAGTCGGCTAGCTCTTCGGTCTCTACAAACTTATCTGTTATCGCAAGACTAAAGCCAACATCGACTGTGTTGTCTTCGGCAGTGAATTCAAACCTGCTTTTGAGTTCGTTGTTATCGGTTTCTTTTTCAACAACTTTACGAACTTTCAACTCAGCTTGGAGAGTTATGTTTTGCTCACTACGCCCGGTCAGCATGTTCCATCTGGCTACGTCGTGATCTTCTTTTGCCTCTAAGATATGAAAGCGACCCGTATTATCCGTGATCTCGATCTCTGCATCGGAATGCATTCTCTTTGTTTTTTTGTTGATAATGAACGCGCTATGTCCTGTACCAAATCCTCTGTCGAAACGTTTTTCATTCTTGTCATGGAAAAATTTAACGCCAGTGTCAAAACCATCTTCCTTTGCCCGTAATGCAGATATTTGTGCGGCCGCAAAATTCCCATGAACGGCCTCAATGAAGGCAGTCTTGGCTTCGTCATTGCGTAAATTAAAGGCGTAAACGCGTGAAAATATGTCGCTCACACCTTCTTCGTAGGCAAAATCAATTGGGAAGACGTGGGCGGGCATGCCGCGCCAGAGAGGGATGGTTTTGGATAGCAAATAATATGTTTTTCCAAGCTTACTCTCGAAACGGTGTCCGAGCCTGCTGGTGTCAGAGACCCCAACCCAAACCGTTGTAGCGTCTTTCTTCAGAATATTGACTCGATACTCTCCTGTCCTGAAAACGGTGTAGGGTAGCTTCATGTCCAATGCGGTCGGTCCGGTCATCATTTGGTCTTTTAGCCCATGAATACCATCTGCAATCTCTGCTCCGATGTTGATGCCGCCGCTGATGGCGTAACTTTTAATGGTTCCAATATCCATAGATTCGACCGCAGGAATTGAAAGAGGGAAGTTGAATGGAGCTTCGAGCCTCTTTAAAGGATCGTATAATTCATTTGCATTAAAAGATGGTGGCAAAATGGCTTCAAGTAAAGGCAGAGCTCCAAACCAGTTGTTGATAGCTGTTCGCCACCACGGTAAGTTTTTGTTGTCAAGAACACGCATGGGATCGGTGCGCAGATAAATGTCATAGACATCTGTTGACTGATTGGCTCCCAGATTGATCGGAATCCCGTTGTATCTATAAAGCTCACGATTATACTCGGGACCTAAACCAAAACGATCAACAATAACATAAGCTCCGCTTCGCGCTGAGAATACATCGCGAGTAAATCCTAGGGTCATATTTGCAGTGTCCGTTAAAGGCCACTTAAGTTTGTTATCCATCAGATTATAAAAGATGGACTCCATCAATGTTTCTATCGATTGGTTGATAGCATCAGCGCCGCTTGAAATTCCTGATGCGAATATTGGATTTTTAAATAATCTCTCAATCGGTCGTCCTGAAGCCTGATCTGGATCATCAGGGGTTTCGTCGTCATACTCGATAACTGTGCTGGTAGTTTCTGTTGGCGCAGCCTGCTTTGCGGGGACAGTCTTTACCAGTGGGTTCTTGCTGGCTGCCTTGGGAGCTCCCTGGCTCTCGAATGTCCCAAAGACGGTGGTTGCCATCAGTGTAACTATGCCAATTAAAAATAGAGTTTTCTTAGCCGAGCTCATAACTCGACCCCGCTACTGGCTGCTACGTACCAATGACTGCGCTTTGGAATATCTTCGTGCTTGGCAAAACCAACTTCAAATTCGAGTTTTAAAAGCTCCGCTGGACGATAAATGACGCCAACACCGCCAACCCGAATCTGCCTGAAGAAGTCGTCATACTGGAATCTAATTTGGTTTTTATCCTGCTCGCGACTTAGGTGTGATATCCGAATATTCTGCTTGAATTCGTCTGGATCGTAAGGAAAGCGAGAAAAAGTTCTTGTCACCTCGATAGAGGTCTGTTCCCCTCGCCCGTTTATATTAATGAGTCCAATCGAAACGGCGCGATTTAGAAGACCGTCGCTATATCCTCCGACAACGATGCGCGTTCCTTCAAGGGCCGCGACATCATACATGAGTCGACCAGATGCAAAGAGCCTCTGCTTGTCTGAGAGGCGGTTATCAGGCAGACGTCCGTAGGTGGCATTGATCGTCCAATCAAGTTGGTTATCGTATACATAACTGACGTAATCAACCTTTGGCGCTTCAAACAGATCTAAACCCCAAGCGTAAAAAATTTCTTTGCGTAGCTGATGATCAATTCTGAACAGAGGTTTCCCGCGTCCAAAACTAAGTCTGTGCCTTGAAAGCGCGTTGTTTCCCAATTGAATGTGCCAACTGTCGCGCTTGGTGTCTTTGAGGGTGGTATTTTGGGTGTCCCGATCGATGTAGATTCGCGAGTGACCACGCAGGTGTGCGGAAAGCCATGGCGTCAAAAAAAGGGTTAGGTTTCCATCTGCATTATAAAGTCTATCCGGTTGGCGCTGATCGGCCCGTTTTGACTTGTGAACAAACCAAGCTTCAGCGGATCCATTGGCGCAGAGATTCAGAAGGCCTGGAGATGACAACGCTGGGTCCGCAGAACTTTTACAATCACCACGATGCAACCACTGCCCGTTGGCAATTTCAGTGCTGAGCAGACCGAGCAGAAGGGTCAAAAATATGCGCAATTGGCGTTTTAGTCTCACGTCCAACCCAAGTAATTACAGAAAATGATGATACTGTTGTACCAAATGCTGTAATTTTCGTCAGGATAATTTTTATTTGACTGGACGAGCCAGGCACTCAATCAGTGCTTTAAAGGACTCAGTTGAAACATCGCTCTTTAGCAGCTTGGTTTTGATGAAGTCCAATGCTTCAAAGCGTGTGCGCTTGTTTTGGTAGCTGCGCGACGAGGTCAGGGCGTCATAGATATCGGCGAGGGCGGCAATCTGCACCTCTTGCAAGAGGGAATCTTCGGTCAGGGCATCCGGATAACCGCTTCCATTGAGTCGTTCATGATGGTGGAGCACAATTTCCCGACTTACATGGTTTAGAACAGTATTTTCAATTTTCTTTAAGCCCTCGATGGGATGACTTTTCATCTTCTCCCATTCGTGTTGCAGTAATGGTCCTGATTTATTGATGATGGTAATTGGTACAGCTGACTTACCAACGTCATGAAAAATGGCGCCCAAGGCAATGTTACGGAGATCGTCTCTTCGGCTAAGTCCCATTTGCGCGGCGATAGCCGTCGCGTAAGCGGAGACACGGACGCTGTGGAGATAAGTATACATGTCATGATTCGCCAATCCCGTTATTGAAGAGATACACCCGCGATCTTCTTCAATACAGTCAACGATACTGTCGGCAAGTTCCTCGGCCTTTCTAGAGACGGATTCTGTGATCTCCCCCTCGTAAAGATATCGAGTGAATGCTGCTCCAATATCTTGAATGGATTGAAGCCGTTCATGGGGGGCGAGTTGCTTAGAAACCGTCGGAAGCTGTGACATCTTTTCGTAGAGAATGGCTATCTCATGGTCTTCGCTTTTCATCCAAAAAAACAAATGACCCTGGTTGATTAGGCTTTCAAGTTCTGCCTTACTCCACTTATAACCTTTGCCGCTGTAAAGGATTAGATGAGACTTCACGTCTAAAAAAAGGTCGAAATCGGTAACGGAGTTATCAATCAGCCGCTCGATTGAAAAACGGGTGAATTGCGTTGAGTTAACAAAAGATGGGATTGACACGCTGCTGACAGACTGGCTCATTTTTTGTAGTCCCTCTCAAGGGTTACATCGACAGTCGGCAGAATTGAATTGAGTAATTTTATATAACAGACTGAAATCAATAGACTTTCTAAAGAGACCCATCACCATCAAGGTCATCTGGGGAGTAAGTGTCTTGAAACGAGATATCAACCTCGCAGTCGCGCTCCCCCGTGGACCGGGCCTGACATGATAATCGCACGTCCCCATCGGTCGACAGATTCATTCGCTTCAGGAGCGCAGATTCATTTGGCTGCATTGGGCTAAAAGCATTTTGGTCAGAGACCTTCACCGCGCAAGTTCCACATCGTGCAGAAGCGCAACCAAACCTGATTGCAACTTGATGCTTCCTTGCAGTCACAAGAATCTTTGTATCCTTGGCCGCGTCCGCGGAGATATTCGAGGGTTTAAATTTAATTTGTGCCATTACACCGAAACCGCAAATTCTCTGAGTGCCGAGTTCAAAGATGTTTTCAAGTCTGTAGAGGGCTTGCGTTCACCGATAATGTAAGCGCACTGCGTATGAATCTTACCGCCTCCCTGAGGAGCATCCTTTTCCAAAGTGCCAGGGACCACGACACAGCGTTCTGGTACATGGCCCTTGATGATACTTCTGTCTTTTCCGCGTAAATCGACAATCGGTGTTGATGATGTCAATGTAACGTTAGCGGCGAGAACCGCTTCTTTTCCGATGTGGACACCTTCCACGACGATGGCTCGTGATCCTAAAAATGCTCCGTCTTCAATAATCACTGGCGCGGCTTGTGCTGGTTCCAAGACGCCGCCAATCCCAACGCCTCCTGAAAGGTGAACGTCAGCTCCGACCTGCGCGCAGCTACCAACGGTGGCCCATGTGTCAACCATGGTGCGAGCTCCGACATAGGCCCCAATATTCACATAGGACGGCATCATGACGACGCCAGGTTCCATGAATGTGCCAATGCGAGCCACTGCGGGGGGAACAACGCGAATGTTTAGATCCTTAAAATTTCGTTTAAGCGGGATCTTATCTCGGAACACAAACGGCCCAACTTCCATCTCCTTCATGTCGGTGATTCTAAAATACATCAAAATGGCCTGTTTCACCCATGAGTTGACCACCCATGTCCCATCGATTTTGTTTGCGACACGAACTCGTCCTGTATCGAGAGCGTTGATGACGTCGATTACGGATTTTTGCTGGTCGTGCGCAGCGTTGCTATCTCCGGCATCGAGCTTTCTTTGAATCGCTTCAATATCTGATTTTAATTGTTCCAACTGGCTCAATGTGTGCCTCCACAGTAATTAGTGTCAATTTAAGAGTGTTTGGCTACGAATTTAGAAAGAATTTCCATGGCCTCAATCGTGGCTTGGTCATCGGGGACCATGGCTAATCTAAAATAACCTTTCATTCCCTCGCTCAACCAGGTGCTTGGGCTTGTGATAATGCCCTGCTCTGCAAGAGCTAAAATAAATTTCACATCATCACCAGAAAATGACTTTGGAATTCTGCACCAAAGATAGAAAGCAGCCTCGGGCATAGCGTCAAGGAGTCCCAGTTTCTGCAGATAAGGAGCAGCTAAATTGAGCCGGTGTGTGAATATTTTCCGGCGTTCTTCCACGTGCGTTTCATCTGACCAGGCGACCTGAGCGGCAGCTTGAATAAAGTCAGGAGATCCAACGCCGAAATTTGCCCTAGCTTGCAGAATGGCATTTATAATCCGAGAGTCGCCAGCAATCATCCCGCTGCGGTAGCCTGTAAGTCCGGAGCGTTTCGAAAGACTCATGAAGGTTAGCACTCGATCTGACGATTGTTGAAGCGGTGTCAAAGGGCGACGATCTTTGCGGGGATCCTTGATGATATTGGTATCGAGACTGGTGTCATAGATGTCGACATAACAGTCATCAGACAGCAAAATCGTATTGGTTTTGTGACACCAGTCGATAACTTGCTGCCAGTAGTCAAAGCTTGCTGTGGCACCAGTGGGATTGTGTGGGTGATTGATCCATATTGCGGCTGTGGACTTTTGAATTTCTGTTGGGAGATTCCAAGGCTCAAGCCTAAAGTTTGTCTCTTTTGTGACGCGCACAGGATATGGGATTCCACCAGCATAAAGAGCCGACGCGCGGTACACAGGGTATCCAGGATCAGGATAGACCAGATGCTTTTTACCTTCGCGACCAATGAGGCATAGTCCAATATTGAAAATAGCTTCTTTGGTACCCTGAGCCGGAATAATCCCGATATCTGTGGATTTGTTGATGCCAAATCGACGGGTCAAATAGCCCCACTGAGCCTCGCGCAAACTCTCACTACCCTTGACGCTTGGGTACTGACTGATCTGTGGTACAGCATTCAGCATCGCATCTCGGATGGGTGCCCAAGTTGGTATTTTGGGATCTCCAGTTCCGAAATCAAAGATAGGCTTCCCCGCTTTGGAGAGATTAGCTTTGATCTTTGCGAGTTCCTCCATGGGATAGGGGCGCATCGCTGAGGTCGTGCTGTTTACGAGTTCCATGTCCGAGTCCTCTTAATTATTTGCCGTAGGGTATTTCTGACCCCAAACGGCCACGTAAAGACCAAATTTCAGGGAAAAATCTCTTTTGAAGCGTGGATGCCAGGTATTTCACGCCACTGGATCCGCCCGTGCCTATGCGAGATCCGATCATTCTCTCGACCATTGCGACGTGGCGATAACGCCACAAAGTAAATTGTTGATCAAGGTCGCATAGGGCCTCAAGGAGAGTATAGGCTTCATAATGAGCCGCGTGATTCTGGTAAATTGTTGTGAATACATCTTCGATCTCTTGGCTGGGTTTCCACTCTTCAGTTACGTCTCTGGACAGGATTTCAGCCGGGATATTGTAGCCTTTGCGCGCAAGAAACCCGACAAGATGATCATAAAAGCATGGTGCGGCTAATGCTTTTTCCATGGCGAGTTTTCCATCTGGCATTGTTTGAAAGAACTTCAAGTAGACGCGGTCTTTCAATCCCATCCTGAATTCAAGAACACGGAACTGATGGCTCTGAAAGCCAGATGCTGGATTTAGACGCGAACGAAATAAATTAAAATCATTCGGTGTCATGGTCTCAAGAATGCTGACTTGTTGGGTCAGAATGTTCTGAATGGTTGTGATGCGTTTTAGAGTTTTTAATGCCGCAAAAGCGTTACCCTTTTGCAAATCATTCTCGGCAAGATTGAGTTCATGAAGGATTTGTTTAAACCAAAGCTCATAAGCTTGATGAATGATGATGAATAACATCTCATCATGCTCGACAGGGCTTGAGAGAGGTTTTTGAAGAGACAAAAGTTCGTTAACTTTTAAGTAAGACGAGTAGGAGACCATGCCGCTTTGCGGAGTAATCATCCCCTCTTCCAGGTAACTTGACATCAACTGCACTCCGGATGTGAATGTAGTGCCCTAAAACCTTGTATGAAGGCAAAGTCTAGCATCATTTTTAGGGGACAGGTAGAGGATTAATGGCTTAAAAATATGCGTTTTAGCGTGTAAGTACGACTAGCCATTCCAGTTTATCTGTTTGAGCAAACATGTCGAAAGACTCGACCTGGCGGACCTTGTAGCCTGAAGCCGTCAAGGTTTTCAGATCTCTTGCGAGTGTTTCCACTTCGCAAGAGACATAAATAAACTTGTTACATGATTGAGACCTTAAGACATGAACCATGTGACCTCTAGCGCCTTCGTGAAGTCCGCGTCTTGAAGGGTTCACGACGATAACCTTGGGGTTTTTTGCCCAGTCAGGCACCAATGTTTCACTCTCTTCGACCCGGGCGGCGATAAAGTTTGCAGTTTCAGAAAGGTTGTTTCTTTTGGCATTGCGCGTCGCATCGACGGTTGCTGCTTCCACTTCTTCAATACCGAGTGTTCGATAACCAGACCGAGCAAGCAACAAGGCCATCTGGCCCGTTCCTGTGTATAAATCCCATGCGGCCTCATCACGGCGTCCACGACCTGCGTGAATCTCTACGCGTCGGTAAAGGTTGTTAGCCTGCCATGGATTTACCTGAAAAAAGGCAAGCGGACTAATTTCAATGTCTAAGTCGCAGATACGCTCGCGTAATGCAGCTGAGCCTGCCAAAAGTGATGTTTCACTACCAAAAATCGCATTTCCGGGAGCGCTATTGATGTTCATGTGGGCGCTATTTATTTTGTGCCCCATTCTGCGTAAACGATTCACTAACTTAACCAGCTCATTTTTTTGCGGTCTGGCCATCACAAAAGTAAGCATAAGTTCACCGGTCAGGTGGGCAGCACGTGCCGCGACGTAGCGTAAGTCGCCATCGCCAGTGGATTCGTTCCATGGCGTCAAAGTTGTATTTTCAATTTCTGGGTGAATGCTTCGCAGTAAATTCGTTAATGGCCTGGTGTGGACAGGGCAGTCTCGCAAGTCGACGCCTACTTTGTGAGTGCCTGGCTCAAATAATCCGATGGCAAACTTCTGTGTGAGCCCGTCGCGAGCAGCAGCGAGTTTCTGCGCTTCACTCGCCGGTCTAACGGCAAGCTTGAAGTAAGATCTGTATCCGAGCGGCGTGGGGCTTGGAAGAGGGTCTAAGATCTGCGCGTTATCTACAACTCCTGCCTGGCGAAGGACGTTAATACCCGCTTCAAATTTCGCACGCAGTGATTCACCGTAGTTTGTATTCACATAAAGACATGATCCGCACTGGGATTTGATTGCGCAATGATTTGCAGACTCAGTTGCAGCATCAATGACGTGTCCTCGATGAAGCTTGCCCGCAAATCCTGCTTTGCGCATGATTTTCGAGCTTGGCACGATGGCGGGCTTACTAGCGGGGCTGTTTTTTGAGTTTTTATGGTTTCTGTCTGGACGTGGTTTACTCATAGGTTGACCGCCACCTTGGTTGGTGGTCTTGGGGCGTTGTGAAGACGGACGACGTGTGTGCGTGCGCTGATTCATGCGTTGGCCTACCTATGTGCAATGTCAAAGAAGTCAGTAAACCCAGTCAGTCGGGTCCTCTGGCAGAGGGCTTGTAGCACTTTTAAGGTTGCGACGGAAGACTTTTACGCCAAGTTTTTGCGTATACTTGCTCCAGGTCTTCCATTCCTCCCCCAAGGTGCGAACAAGATAAGGACTATTTGCACTCTTCGATCCCTTGGCGAACACATAGCCACCCAGCAGGTAAGTGGCTGCGTGGCGCAGAGTTTTGTAGTCGATTCCAGGCTTGGCAGCGTCTTTTGCTTCAAAGAACACAATCATATCGCCATATTGAAGTTCGCTCTTCCGAGGATCGATTTCATAGAAGGACAGATTGAGAATGCGCCAAAGCTCATCATAGTTAAGCATATCCTGATGATAGCCAGCCTCTCGGCGAACATTTACCAGACTGCTTGAAGCGAGTCGCGAACTCTGAAAACCAAGGGCTGCATGGAAGCAATTAGGTCCCCTGTAAATTGTGTGGGAGGCGATGCGCTTGCGCGCAAAGTTGGGGAGAAGGTCCTTGTCCATGCTGAGGGCTAGTCCTTCGTCAATCTTGGCTTCGATACGACGGAGGTCTTGATTAGATAAAAATGGTGAAACTTGACTCAAAAACTTGGCGCGATCTTTGCGGTTTTGCCGCATCGTCCAAGAGTTAACGGTGACGTCATGATGAATTTTGCTGAATAGTTGATCTACAGCTTCGGGTTCGAGTAGATCAAAAGCCTCTTTTGACACAGAGACAAGCCGTAACTTTGTTCCAGGGATTTCTTCGCCCTGGTCAAAGTTGTTTTTCAGATAATTTGCAATCGCTAGCTTGTGATTTGGTTTTGCAACGCGAGATGCCAGATCCATGAGTTTGTCTTCTTGCAGGTCCACAGTAAATTGCAGTGGTTCAATGCGTGAATCTGAGGATGACTTGCGAAGTCGGAGATCAATTTGGCGCTCAGGAATTTTAAGCACGTGATCTTTGACGGATAATGGAGGATTAAGTGAAGAATGAAATTCACTTAAATCATAGCTAAATTTAGGACGTTGAGTCTTTTCCGGTTTAACGGCAGCGTCTGCCGCAGTCGTGGAAAGCACAGCAATTGACAGCAAGCCAAATAGAGGCATCCGTCCCTTGAGATTTAGTTGTTTAACCGTGATGCTACGCATCATTCTCCTGCCATTTTAACGTTGTACGATGTTTGAATCGGCTGAATTTTATGAAACTTTAGGATGGCACGGCTTCTAAGTGCGGTGGGTAAAAGTTGCCGATTCCTGGATGCCCTATGGTGGCTGCTATAATTAGTCTAGTACCCGTTTGTCTTTCCTTGGGGACGTCTAACAAGGTGCAAAAAACCAGAGGAGAACCGTTTCATGGCGATTTCTGTACATATAATTGACTCATCAAAGCCTAGCCTTGTTATGACCAGCGAGGTCTTTAAAGATAAAATTCCGGGATCTACGGTGAGTTTCTCTCTCACTGCTAAAGACGGAGTGGCTTACCTTATGGCAAAGGAAGGCAAAGGTTTGCCTGATGCTTTGGTTGTTGATTTCAACCTGCCCGATGCTGATGGTGTCACTCTTATCAAGGAGCTGAGAAAGTTCTACCGTGGTCCGATTTTTATGACAGCCCATCCAGACAAAATCGTGGATCAAGCTGTTCAAGAAGAATTGTTTCACTACCATGATGCATGTTGTTGGATTCCGAAGCCTGTTCGTTTTGAGGTTTTGGAGAAGCGTATCGAGCAGTTTGTGGTTAATCGCCACCGTCTCGGTAAACGCTTTGATGTTGATTTTATGGCGCACCTTGTTGGAAAGGGTGAAGGCAGAGGAAAACGCGCACCGAAATTCACTGGTCGAGCTCTGAATATCAGTATGGGTGGTCTTTGTGTGGCCTTCAATCAACCCGCTAAATTGAAACGCGACGAAGAGTTTGTGGTGACGATGGGTGTTCCATCTGGTGTTATTGAAGGATCCTCACCAATATCTGTACTTAAGCCCCTATTGGCTGAGCAAAAAGCTGCTGTTGCGGCTGAAGCGAAGGCGCTTAAAGTGGCAGCCAAAAGTATTGCGTCAAAAGTGCCAGCAAAAGGAAAGATGACTCCAGCGGCAAAGGCTAAGCTCGAGGCTCAACAACGCAAAGAAGCGGAACTTGCCGCTGAGAAACTTGCCGCCAGCGTCCAGTTATCTCAGTCGTTGAGCAATCAGAAAATAGAAGAGTATAAGATCAGGGCTACTGTTGCATGGACAGCGGACGCCGGTAAGAAAATTGGTCTGCAATTTGCGAAAGTTCCGGACGCGCAGCGCCGTCAAATTGAGAGCTTCCTGAAAGGTCTGTGTGCATGACCCATGGGTCTCAGCAACTTGAGAACGCCAAGGAAAGCATTTTTGAACTGATCGAATTTAGATTGGATCGAAATGTTAATGGCCAAGTTATATCTGGTCGTTACGGAATCAATGTCGCAAAGGTGCGCGAAGTCGTTCGGATGCCGAAGATTAATCCGCTGACAAGTCGTATTGACGGTTTGGCGGGTGTTTTCGAACTACGAGGTGTGCCAATACCGGTCGTCCATTTGGCGAAATTTTTTGGCGATGAGCAGGCAAGTATATCAGAACATCAAAAAGTACTAGTGGCAGAGTTTGGTGTTAAGCGAGCTGGTTTTGTCGTTGACTCAGCTCACAGAATTCGACGAGTGAGATGGTCTGACGTTCTTCCGCCTGCTGCGGACGGTGGAAACTACATCTCCTCCATGACATTGGTGGAAAATAACGAATTTTTGTTCATCTTGGACTTTGAAACCATGATTTCGGATTTGGAGTCCATGTCAAACAAGCGCACGCGACGCTCCGAGAGTCTCAATTTTCAGGCGGATTCAACAGTCACATCTAAGTCAGCAGATTCTCAAGCGCCGAATCGGTCCGGCGCACCACTTATTCTGCTAGTTGATGACTCGCCTATCATTCTTAAAAACACTATGATCAGTCTGCAACGCCACGGCTACAATGTGGTGACTGCAAATAATGGGCAAGAAGCGTATGATGCTCTGAAAGTTTACGCTGTGAATAAAAATATCATGAATAATTTGGCTGCCATTGTGACGGATCTTGAGATGCCGAAAATGGACGGTTTTACATTAATAAAGAATATTCGTGAGATTGATGCGCTTGCGAATTTGCCGGTCATAATCCATTCGTCATTGTCGGGACAGTCATCAAAGACGACCGGCTCGTCGATGGGTGCAAACAGGTATGTAGTCAAAAATGACATCAAAAACCTCATTAATGTCCTAGACGAAACTCTCGGGTGGAAATCCAATGTCAGCATCGGTGCGTGATATGTTAGACGCGCAGGCGGGTCTTTCAACTCTCTTTGTGTCAGTCTTGTTGGCTCTGGCCTTTGCGGTGGGGCTAGGCGAGTTCTATTCATACATGGTCCAAGGATTACATGTTAAACCTTGGCAGGCTGGTTTACTGGCGCACATCGCCATCGGTATTTTGGTGTATCTGATTCGAAAGCCAGCTCGCGTGGGATTTCTTTTGCGCGGAACCCCTTTGGTAGCATGGCTTCCTGGGCCACTTATTTTGTTAGGCGCTTATGTATTATCGCTATGGGGTCGACAGCCAATGCAGGCTCCAGCCTACTCCCTGACCGGTTCATCAGAGGCAATTTATATCCTGGCGTCGTTAACACTGATCCCGTTAGCAGAGGAAATGGTGTTTCGAATGGGGCTCACGCCGTTTCTTTCGAGATTTGCCGGTGATCGTTGGGGGCCATGGTATTCGGCTATGGTTTTTAGTGTTGCCCATACGCATCCGACATGGGACAGAGTTCTTGGTCTTAAAATTGGACTTCCAATTGGCCCTTTTATTTTGGCCATCTGTTGTGACATCATAGTGAGACGTTGGCGGAGAGTTTGGCCGGCGGCGTTGTTTCATTCTTGTTGTAACGCAACGGTTTACGTGTTTGCTTGGTTGAATCCATCTTGGGTGTCGAAACTTAACGGTTTGTATATGTAAGAGAGATTGTTACACGGAAATATGAGTGCACTGACTGATAAAGAACTAGCTGAAGAACGAGCCAAGCAGATGGCCAAGGTCGTTTGTATTTGTAAGGGTATCAATCTCGGTCGTGTTCTTGCTGGGATTGAGGGCTGTAAAACCGTTCAGGACGTCAACAAGAAGGTCGGCACTGGTACTGGTGGTTGTCAGGGACAGCGTTGTGGTCCGCGAATCAAAGCACTACTCGATAAAATCAATGCTTCAAAATAATTTCGGCGGCTTCTTTTAGAGTGGGTACGAGCGCAAAAGCCCGTTTGCTTTGTGTGTATTGTTTGCCGCCGTGAGTCACTTGAATGCCTTTCATATTGGCATTTACAGCACAGTCGACATCAGAGTCTTTATCGCCGACGAGCCAGCTCGTTTCCAAGTCTAGATTGAGTTGAGCTGAGGCATCAGTCAAAAGCTTAATGCCTGGCTTGCGGCAATCACATTCAATAGCAAATGGCTCAACGCTTCCCTTCGGGTGATGGGGGCAAATCATAATCGCATCGAATGAAAATCCTGGGATGTGAGACCGTATTTCTTGAATCAGTTTAGCGTTGAAGGCATGTACGTGTTCTAACGTGAACATGCCACGTGCAATTCCGGATTGGTTCGTGATGACCACAAGCTTAAACCCTGCGGCAGCCAAAAGTTTTAGCCCGTCAATCATTCCAGGGACCAGCTTGAGATCTGATGGTTTATAGGTATAGCCAAGATCGACGTTCAAAACGCCGTCACGATCCAGAAACACGGCTCTACTTGAATTTTTGCTCATCGCAGTTACTGAACTTGTTGGTAGACCCAAGTACGGTCTTTCTCAGCCGTGCAGTGGGGTGCAAGAAGTTTAAGAAGTTTGGTTTGGGCGTCTTTGATCATCTGGGGGCCTTCGCCAGCGCTCGTCAGAATCTCAACCTCTTTCAAAATTTCCTGAGCTTGCCAAAAAACTTCGATCGGTGCTTTGACCTCGATGGGCCCCGGGGCGTCTCCTTCACGCGGGAGCTCAAACTTCGTTGAGCTCAACGTGATCTGTTTGCCGATAATTAGGTATTTTTTGATCACAAAAAAGATCCAAAAAGCCCCTGTCAGGATGCAAGGAGCCCGTGCAAATAGTTATTTCTTGGAAGTCTTCTTGGCTGGAGCCTTTGCAGCAGATTTGGCAGCTGGCTTAGCGGCTGTCTTGGCTGCTGGTTTTGCAGCAGATTTCGGAGCAGCTTTTTTCTCGTCTGCCTTAGCAGGTTTTGCCGCAGCCTTAGTCTCAGTTTTTTTAGGTTCGGCCTTTTTAGGCGCAGCCTTTTTTGTCTCTTTTTCGTCCTTCTTGGGGGCTTTGGCTTCAACTTTTTCCTTGGGAGCGTCAGCAGTCTTTGCGGCAGGTTTTGCAACAGGGGCAGACTTCACTTCAGGTTTGTCTGAGCCCGGAGTCGATTCAATTGTTTGAACCGTCTTGTAGATGCGAGCCCATAGAGAGCCGTCTTTGCGAAGCCACGCTTCAAACAATTTGCGTGCTGGGCGATTGACTAGGGCTTCATCCATGAAGTAGCGAGCGAACTCACCTGCTGACTTGAGGTTTTTCAACGCGGCGACATGGTCTGCAAGAATTAATAATTCACTACCGCGAGCACGAAGGACCATGGCGTCTTGAATTGGATAGATTTCGACTGGAAGCAAGCGTCACCTCATTGAGATCAAATCAGTAAGCAAAGTTAGTTTCTAATTGGCTGCTTACAAAGCTAGAGTGGCCTAAAAATAACCAGAAAATGGCAGAGACTGCAAGTCAAAGCTGCCGAAAAGCTGTGTCAAGAACTTGTTTTTGAGCGACATTGAGCCTCGTTGCCCATAAACATGCCCTCATTCTCAAGTTTGGCAACGGCGGCGTGCCGGGCGCGGAAGGTCGGGAATGGATAATTTTCGCGATTGGAATCAACCGGACTATATCCAATAGATACCTTCATGAAAAATCCTTTGAAGAGTTTTTCCATTTTCTCCCAAGATTCTCTCATGCTGGGATCAAACGTCACTCGCGAACAGTCGATGAGTAAACTCCACTTGCTATGCCACTGCATGAGGTTATTCGTTAATTTGCTTTTAATGGCATCTAGTTTTTCCTTGGTATCGATGACGACATCATCAGAAAAGCTCATCTCAATCACGTGTTGAGCAAAGTGATTTTGAAACTGAATACTGCCTCGAAAGTCGACAGGAGCCTTGGGGTCACGCATGCCTCGAACACCAGCTTCGCGTTGAGCGTCCTCAAAGGAGGCAACCATCTTAAAAGGAAGTTTGTCGTGACCCTTGGCGGGATCAAGCCCATAACCAACAATTGAGCGTAAAAATAGCCCTTCGAAAAACTTGAGCATTCTTTTCAGAGCGTCTTGCGCGTCAGGCGTGTCAACGTAGATCAGATTGGTGCAGTCAATAATCAGTTTATAGGGAGAATGCCAAGACTTTAGCTCCTGCATCCAGGTTGAACGCCACGTTTGAATAGCCGCAGAGGAATCAAGGCGAAAGGTCTCTTCAAACGCCTGAAGCATAATTTTTTGTTGATAGTCGTGTTCAAACTTCAACTTCATGACGGATCTCTCGGTCGTTACATGGACTCAATAGTGGCGCGCAGCGCTGAAGCCGTACGCTCACCAAAGTATTTTCTGCCGTTGATAAAAATAGTCGGTGTTGAGTTAACTCCAATTTTGTCTGCAAGGCGGACATCGTCTTTGATCTTTTCGAGGATATCCTTGCTCGCCAGGCATTCGTTGATTTCGCTATCACTCAGTCCTGTTTGTTTGCCCCACTCTTTCAATTTCTCTTTGGAAGCTCGGGACTGCTCGGACATGGCTAACAAATGGTAGTCCCAAAATTTGCCTTTGCTTCCAGCGCAGCGCGCAATCTTGGCGATGTCACAGGAGTATGGATGCATGTCTTGCAGCATTCCCGGGTTGCATTGATTGGATAGAGGAAAGTTTTTAAACACGAGCAGTGCTCGCGATCCAAGTTGACGCATCAGATCTTCAAGCGCTGGTGCCGTCTGTCCGCAGGCAGGGCACATGTAGTCGGCGAATTCCACGATGACAATTTTGGCGTCATCAGAGCCCTTGCGGAAGTCCTCGCCAAAGCCACTATAAGCATTTTTGTTGATAGGAATGTCGACGGCTGTCGGTGACAGATTGGATAAAACTTTGGGTCCATCGACTTTGCCTGGGGTGTCTTGCAGCTCTGGAGGTAACTGCTTTGCTGGTTTAAGAAAGGTAAATCCAGCCACGGCTAAAGCCAAGACAACCGCAGCAGTCGACAGACCGCTAACGATGGACTTTGGATTGAAGGCTAGCTTGCCTTGGCTATCTTTCCAGATTTTCCAAGCCACGCCTGCCTGCGCCAACGTCAATGTGTAAATAATGACACAGACGATACACACTGTGCCCAGTACGCCCAGGCTAATGCCGGCAAGTGCTAAGGACGTCAAAACCCCAATAGCTGATAATAGAAACCAAGCTGGTTCATGGTCTTTTTTTGATTTGTGTTGCAGATACACTGTGGCGGCAAGAACGATCATGGCCAAGAAATATCCAAGTCCCCACACACCAAGTGGAATATCAAGGAACTCGCTATATTTACTCGACGCAACAGCGTCACAATTTATGGCGCTATTGATATTACAACTTGCTTCCGTGTGCCCGTGAATCCGCAACTCAAGATGGTGTTTGATCGAGTAAATGGATGTGGCGATACCGGTTGCTGCAATTCCAAGGGCGACGAGCCAGCTTTTATTGCGCGGTGATGTCTCAGCAGTTGTGTTGGGCATTCCCCTAGCCTCCCCGATGTTGAAAGCAGTGATAACATTGTCAGGTTAATTCCAAACTGCGGAAATTGCTAGTAAATTGAGCATTCGTCTGGCTTTAATTTCGCCTCCGATGAAAGCTTCTACTGGATCCATTGACCCAGTTTTGCGTTGACATTACAGGCCGAATTCCAGATAAACGCCTTCCACCCAATCGGGTTGTTTGGTGTCAATGGGGGTATAGCTCAGTTGGTAGAGCGCTTGCATGGCATGCAAGAGGTCAGCGGTTCGACTCCGCTTATCTCCACCAGATCCTTCCCAAGTTCCATTTAATCTGACAGATTTACCTCAAGATCGTTGAATATTTATCGCACGTCTCTTGAGCCATCGGGCTGTAGCGCAGTTGGTAGCGCGCATCGTTCGGGACGATGAGGTCGTGGGTTCGACTCCCGCCAGCCCGACTCGTTTCTTTTAAATTCATGCGGCGTCAAATGTCGGCGCTCCGACCTCGCCGTACCACATGTACTGTCTCGGTCGTCGCGCCTCGTTTTCCTTGCCTGAATTTAAAATAAACTTCGTCGGACGATTTTGTTCTCCTTAAAATTGGTAGGGCGGCACCAATTTGGCGTGGGTTCGACTCCCGCCAGCCCGACTCGTTTCTTTTAAATTCATGCGGCGTCAAATGTCGGCGCTCCGACCTCGCCGTACCACATGTACTGTCTCGGTCGTCGCGCCTCGTTTTCCTTGCCTGAATT
>CANLUT010000003.1 GCA_947494335.1 Oligoflexales bacterium
CGACGAGGAAATACCCGTTCCCATCTCGAACACGGAAGTCAAGCTCGTCAGCGGTGATGGTACTGCACTTTTAAGTGTGGGAGAGTAGCACGATGCAGCCTATTAAATCGGAAAGCCCCAGAGAAGAAATTCTCTGGGGCTTTTTGTTTCCTAGTCAGTCAATGATCTAATTATTTCAGTCCTACAAGATTTCGACTAACCGCATCTAGTCTCTCTGCAGCGGCATCGTCGTGAGCATGAGGATTAGGCGATCTAAGGGGCCAGCCGCCTTTGGTGGCTTCTTTTTCTCTGTAGAGACCTAATTGGCTAAAGTAGGCGCCGTTATGTTTCTCGACCTCCGGAGCAAGTAGCGCATATAAAGTCGACTGAGTTCCTTCCCAAGGCTCAATCATGCCGGCAAGTCGAAAGATTGGTTTTAGTAAGATGTCCTGAAACCAGAGAGGCATGGACTGACGAATCAGATTTGTTCTCACCCATCCAGGGTGGACACTAACTGCTGTGACTCCGCTGCCGCTCAGTCTCTTCGCCAAGTGTTTAGCATGGAGGAGGTTTGCCAGCTTTGATTGTCCGTAGGCAACCCATCCGTCATATTTTTTACGTTCAAAATTTAGGTCATCAAAGTCAATACGGCCCTCGCGCCCCATTGCCTTATCGTGGAAACAGCTAGATAAGTTAACGATCCTTGCCGGAGAGTTTTTTTGTAAATGTGGTAGCAGAAGCTCCGTTAGTAAATAATGTCCCAAGTGATTCGTACCAAACTGCGTCTCAAAACCCTGCTTTGTTCTGCCGAAGGGAGTATTCATCACTCCAGCGTTATTCACCAATCCGTGTAAAGGGGTTTGTAGCTTTTCAAACGCCGCAGAAAACCTTCTTACTGACTCCAAATCTGCAAGATCAAGCTCGAGCACATCAATTTTTCCTGCAGCTCCACGCTGCTTGATATCTGCAGCAGCTCGCTCTCCTTCTGAAGGTCTTCGGCAGGCGAGTATGACTCTGGCGCCTTGGCGAGCAAGTTGCTCTACCGTGACAAGGCCGATGCCCGAGTTTCCTCCCGTCACAATAAATGTTTTTCCAGAAAGGTTGGTTGAGAGTAGGTGTGGGGGGCAGAGTAGTGGTTTAGCCATGAAAAAAATCCTTTATGCGGGCAACTGATAATCCACGTATATGGTAGCGCATATTTTGAAATATTTTAAACGTGGTGCCTAGGTGCCCTGTCAATAATTCAAAAATTCACTAAATTTGGTGCCTAATTTGACGATCTGTCAATTTTCTCTGATGATCTCAGTCTATCTATCGACGTGGTGTTACGGAAACTGGTGCTTTTCTCTTGATTGAGTAAAGTCCGTCTAGCCAGGAAATTTAATAAAGCCGAGCACGTTGCTCCGCAATGGTCGGAGATTCCAAATAGTCATCGTAAGTGATGACCTGGTCCATCCAGCCCTTGGGGGTTAGCTCAATGATCCTCGTGGCGACCGAGTTTACAAACTCTCGGTCCTGGGAGGTAAATAGGATTGTGCCAGGATAATTCATAAGCCCATTGTTAACGGCCGTGATTGATTCAAGATCAAGATGGTTTGTCGGTTCATCGAGGACCAATACATTCGGGCGCGCCATCATCATGCGCGCCATCATTAGTCGAACCTTCTCTCCTCCTGACAGCACGTTTGCTTTTTTGGTCGCCTCTTCTCCGCTAAAAAGCATGCGTCCCAAAAACCCGCGCACGTACTCCTCGTCACGCTCGCTTTCTTTGGTTACAAACTGCCTAAGCCAATCGAGTAGGGTCAAGGGTTCCTTAAACCATGCTGCGTTGTCTTTAGGAAAATAAGATCTGTGGGTTGTAATACCCCAGCGAAACTCACCGATAGCAGGCGTATAGTCGCCCGTTAGAATCTGAAATAGTAGGGTCGCTGGTGATCCGTCTTTGCCAACAAAGGCAACTTTTTCGCCGCGGTTGATGGTGAGATCAAAGTTCTTAAACAAGATACGCCCGTCAAGCTCACCTGTTAGGTTTTTACACTGAAGTAAGTCTTTACCAGCTTCGCGCTCTTCCACGAAGTGAATATGGGGATAGCGCCGGGTGGAAGGCTTAATGTCTTCAACAGATAGTTTTTCAAGCTGTTTTTTACGTGATGTTGCCTGTTTTGATTTCGAGGCGTTGGCAGAAAATCGTTCGATGAAGGACTTTAATTCCTTGATACGGTCTTCTGCTTTCTTGTTTTGGTCTTTTTGCTGTTTTAATGCCAGCTGGCTCGCTTGATACCAAAACGTATAGTTACCGGTGTAAAGCTGGATTTTTCCAAAGTCGATGTCTGCGATATGAGTGCAAACCTTATCCAGGAAATGGCGGTCGTGGGATACAACAACGACCGTGTTCTTGAACTCAATCAAAAACTCTTCAAGCCACATGATGCTTTGTACGTCGAGGTTGTTAGTTGGCTCATCCAGTAGGAGAATATCAGGATTTCCGTAGAGAGCTTGGGCCAGAAGTACACGTACCTTTTGGCCGGCTTCGAGATCGCGCATTTTCTTCGAGAGAAGCTCGTCTCCAACTCCCAGTCCATGTAGCATTTCGGCTGCCTGAGATTCGGCGTCCCAGCCGTTTAGTTCCAAAAATCTTGCCTCAAGCTCAGAAGCTCTGATTCCGTCGGCATCCGAAAAATCCGGCTTAGCGTAGAGCTCTTCTTTTTCGCGGATGATGTCATAGAGAAACTTGTTTCCCATGATCACAGTTTTGAGGACTTCAATATCGTCAAACTCAAATTGGTTCTGTTTTAAGACTGCGACCCGCTGGCCAGGTTGAACAGCGACCTCTCCGAAGTCGGGCTCAATATCGCCCGATAGGATTTTCAGAAACGTTGACTTGCCGGCGCCGTTGGCTCCGATGAGCCCGTAACAATTGCCAGGAAGAAATTTTACGTTAACGTCTTTAAATAAAACCCGCTGGCCGTAGCCCAGCGTCACTCCGGATGTGCTAATCATCGTCTTGAATCCTCAGTCATAGGAGGTCCAAGTACCATGGTACAGATTCTATTACAATAGATTAAAAAGCGTTAAATTGATGCCCGCCTATCCTATGAGAAAAAACCCCTGGCAGATGTCTATGCCAGGGGTTTTCTTCGTTATTTCTTCGATAAAAACAGGGCTTTTAGTCAGGCGGCGCCCCCGTCCGACTATTTCTGTAAGCGTCCTCGCACCATGATGCTTTGTACTGGTGACAATGACCGCTGTAGCTCGTTCATAAGGAAGTCGATGTCGAGGAAGGCCTCAGCGCTGACGTCTTGCCACACGACGTCGCGTTCCGCGTTCAGCACAAATAGTCCATGAATCGGAATCGACTCAAATTCATCAAATGACCACATTTGTTTGAACACTCGAAGGTTTTCCGGAGTCGATGCAATGGCAATGAGTTCAATACCTTTGGCATTCAGTTCAGCTTTTTTCTCTTCAAGCATCGCAAACTGTGTGTCACAGCGCGGGCAATTCCCCAGAACGAGAGCAACGACCGCCGGCTTGTTGGGAGCAACCTGATTTAATGTATGCTTTGTACCATCAGAATCGGTCCATTCAAAGTTTGGAGCCTTAATCGACTGCCACAGCACAGGACCTAACGCATCATGCTGAGGTCTTGAGCTATGGATCGGGCGCCAGCCGGTGAACGCTTTACGAATAGAGCCTGTAGGAATCAGTCCTTTGTCGCGAAGGATTTGGATCAACTCTTGGTTAAAGGGAGCAGTTTCGTCAAGCTCTTGGCTCATGGTCATGAGAGCTTGAACATTGGCTCTTGCGGAGTCACTGCGGCCGTCGGCGGCGTGGGCGGCAGCGGCGAGAAGTTTAAAGGCTGCGTTTTTAGAGTCTTGGTTGGTCAACTCGGTGGCCCATTGAGCTGCCTGAGACGGCTTTTTCGCAAACATCGCGTAACGTACAAGACGGCTTAATCCCCAGCTGGACTGAAGATGAGACAGCGTGCGTAAACGGTTTAACGCTGCATCCGTATTACGGCTAGCAAGAATATCAGCCAAGGCGCGGACTTCGTTTGTCGAGGCTTCAGATAGTCCTTCAAGAGTTTTATCATTCAGCTTGCCGTTCATGGTGGCAGTGAGAGCTTTCATGCGGCGACAGCTATCCATGGCTTCTGTGTAGGCAGAAAAATCATCACAGTTCATGAATGGTGAGCTAAATAGGGTGTTTGCCTCCGCCCAGTATTCGCCGCGCTCTAAAACCTCTGAACTGCGAAGAACTCCAGTTTGTACGTGCTGATACTGATCAATCCGATTGAGCTTTGGATGGCGAGGCTGGGCTAGCATATTGAGAGCATAGCCTTTAGCCTTTCCAAAGTTACCAAGGCCCATCAGAGTTCTGGATAACCACTCGTTGTTGTGCGCGTGATTATGTAGCCAGTATGGGAAGATTTTAGATCTTTTCATGTAGGTGTGATCAACGCGGGCAGCTGCTTCTTGGGACCACCACATTTCAAAAGGCAATTTCCCGTGGGAGTAAATATGCCCCGCCATGTGCCAGAGGTGGGCAATGCCTGGGCCAGAAAATCCGCTCTTATCTGCAGAATCAAGAGCCTTGGTGTAGGTTTGCGGGGCATCCCACATGTGGATCACATAATGATGAACAGGATGATTTGGTTTTACGGCGAGGACTTCGCGTGCCAAACGATAGAGAGACTCGGAGTTGGTGGTGTCAGCTTCTTTTTGTCCTGCGGCTAGCGCTAGGTTTCGCTGCGCGATCCAGTAGTTCACGATATAAAAAGCTTTTGCTTCGAGGTCCTTGGGATATTTTCTAAAAATCGATTCGAAGGTGGCCAACGCCTGATTGGTGTTGCCAGAAGAGAGTAGTTCGACAGCGGTAACATAGAGGCGCTCACGTTCGGTGCTCGTTTGTGTTAGGCGGTCTCTGGCGTGTTTTGCAAATTTTAATCCGCGCTCATTATTTCCCACCCAGACGGCACTCGACATGGCCATGCCCCAGTAAGCAAGAACGCAGTTTTTATCCAAGAATGCGGCCTGACGAAAGGATCGCTCGGACTCGAAGTTTAGAAAGCCGTGTAATTGCCCAATACCTTGGCGAATGAATCGATTGGCCTCAGCGGAGCAACCGGGAGTTTCAAAATCAATGTCGGGCATCCCGTTTTCCAGGACTGCAAATTGCCTTGGACCTTCATCGAAGGCAGATCCCTGGTGTGAGTGGCCTGGAGGGGGGTCTTCTGCAAATGCTTGTGTTGAAAGAAGACAGAGAGCAAGTAAAAGCCTGCGTAATTTCACGGGGGCACCTCAATCATGGATGACGGATTTTGATGCCAGATCATTTCGAAATTAACGCAGAAAATCAAGGACTAACTTACCCTTGGAAGGCTTGGAAGTCAGTCATTTCAGCTATTTGCAAAGTCCTGGATTTTTGAAGATAACGGCCTCACAGTTTTTACTGTCACAAAGTCCGATGTTTTTAAAAATGACGGCTTTGCAGTCGTTGGTGCGACAGTACCCAATATTGCCCCATATAATCGCTCGGCAATCATCATTGACGCAAAAACCAATATTGTTTGTGACGACACCGCGGCAGTCACCCGTGTCACAGTATGCATAAACACCCTGCGCAACACCGCGGCAATTGTTGCGCGTGTTCAGTACAGGGCTAGCAGCGTCAACGGACTTCATATCAGAGTGCGAGAGACTGCCGCATGCGGACAAATAAAAGACAAAAATGCTGATTAAAGAAAATTTCATTTTGGCCTCACTTGCGGAGTTCATCGATGACGATCGACAAAGACTCTGGTGGTGTGTGTGGTAGCAGTCCGTGCCCAACATTGAAAATATGTGCTCTAGCCGCCTGACGGGCTTCGTCTTTTAATGCACGCACCATGGCGCGAAGCTCAGCTTCGGGGGCCAATAGTGCTTGGGGGTCAAGATTTCCTTGGAGTGTCACGTTAAGGCCAACGCCCTTTAAAATCTCTGCGGCTCTCGATAGCCTCGTACGCCAGTCAACGCTGATCACGTCGGCTGCACAACCGGTCAGCTCATACATCCTGTCACTGCCTTGGCCTGGGAAATAAATGACAGGAACACCGGAGGCTCGTTTGACCTCCGAAATGATTTTATTTGTGCAGGGGAAAATCAGATCACGGTAAACGCCTGGGCTAACTTGCCCCGCCCAAGTGTCAAAAAGCATGACCGCATCAGCGCCAGCTTTCACCTGCATCAACAGGTAATCCACAGTCAGTTGTGAGATTTTCTCAAGGAGGGCAGTGATGACTGGGCGATCGCAAAAAATTAACTTTTTGACCTCGGTGAACTCTTTAGAGCCCTGGCCTTCAATCATGTAGCTAGCCACAGTAAACGGAGCGCCTGCAAAACCAATCATGGTTTGCTCAGGTTTTAGTTTGGTTTTAGTTAAACTTATTGCGTCACCGACATAGCCCAGATCTCTTGTAGCATCGGGACTTTTGAGGCTTTTCACATCGGTAATGGAGCGTATGGGAGCGCTTAGTCTCGGACCATGGCCTTTATCAAAGGTAAGTTCCTGACCAAGTGCGATGCAAGGAATCAAAATATCCGAAAAAATAATTGATGCATCGAGGTCATATCGACGGAGAGGTTGCCAAGTCACCTCGGCTGCAAGATCTGGGCGCTTGCACATGGTAACGAAGTCCACGTCTGCACGCACGGCGCGGTATTCAGGAAGGTAACGACCGGCTTGCCGCATAAACCACACAGGCCAGCGGCTTGGCTTTTCGCCTCGAGCGGCTTGAATCATAGGCTTTTGCGGGCTTGTGCTGGTCATCGATAGTCTCCTGCTTAAGTGCGGCAAAAATAACAGTCTCAGCCAATAAAAACAACGTAATAGATGGCTCAGATCCTCGAGATTTGCAGTCGAAAATCTAGGTTATGTCAGCCCCTTACGATGTCTTTTGCGCCTAATGGGGAGCGTGGGTCGCTAGGAAAATTCTTCCCGTCGTCGCCGAGGCGGTCTCAAGAGAAAATATGAGTAGGCTCAAACTTTTGAAATCCCCATGAATATTGGACGCCAATGACCTCGCTTCAACATCAAGCCAGAATCAACGACCTGCTCCATAGACTGCAGTCTTTGGATGTCGACCTGCAGGAGGCGATGCGGGCCCAAGATATTTCAGAGTCCGACTACTCCGAGCGTCTGGATCGTCTAAGAAATGCTCTTGGTCACGCTAATAAGATCAAAACCCTCATGGCGCCATCAAAAATTGAAAATAATCCCATCAGCCAAGTGGATTTGCCGGTCATGGCAGATTACTCACGGATGGAGCAGCGCATCGTTAGTAAGTTTGTGGCCGATATGAAGAAAAAAGTTGATGACGTCACAGCAGTCTCAAAGCGCACCACTGATTGGACGAAGCAGGCAGCAGTTCAATCAACAGGCTGGTTGATGGCAATTTGGCGGTTGTCTTGGCTACGTCGGCAATTGATCAAAGTAGAACATGAGCTTTCCAATGTTCGTAAGTCACGCGATGTAGTGGAAGACTTCATTGCTAGAGCAGAAATCGGTAAAGCCAGTGATGCCAAGATAATAAGTCAGCGGGATTTGATGTCGGCTTTTAACGAGTTTGAGCAGGCTACAGAAAAGGTCACATCGCTACGGGCAAAGGTTCGCAGTGAGACATCAAAAAATGAGGCGATGCGGTCATGGCTCAAATCCCTCGAGATTGAGCGTCGCTCGCAAAACCCGGAAAAGCCAGCACCCGAGCTGTATGAAGTTGAAAAAGTAACGCTCGAATTCAGTAATCAATTAACCGGAGCTGCAAGAGTCGCAAACGATCGCCTTGTAGTGGCTCGACAAATTTTAAAAGAAATAAAAAAGATTCAGCATCAAAATGAATTTGTTCAGAATGCACAGGTAGAGGGGATGACTCGCGAAACAGACGTTGGTTCGACTCCTTCTGCAGCCGCTGTTAATTCCATGGGTAAAAAGAAAACAAAAAAACGTTACCGAGGAAACCGTCTATGAGCCGCTCTAGTCGCTGGGATTATCAGCTGACGCAGATTGAAGCCGCCCTTTCGGCGCTGGCTCGTGAGGTTGCGCGTAATCCAGACCCGGCTGCTCAAAGTGCTGTGAACCGAGACCGCGATCAAATCGATATGAGTTTGGCTAGAATTGCTATCGATTGTGATCAGGTGGTGCAACTGTCGCGTAAGACTCAAAACCAACGCCGTATGGATGCCGCGCTCGGTTGGGGCGCAAAAATGCTTGCCGGTAAGCTCAAGATTTTTGCGTCCGAGTATGTAGCACTGCAAAATCGCAAGATGTGGCTGCGTCTGCTCCAAGCGAGATTTTCAGGGATTTCTAACCGCGACTCACTAGATCTTGAGGCTAAGCACCTTGTCGATTTAGCCGTACGTAAAAGGCACCTTGAGCAACTGGAAGAGGGGCTAAAGACCGATCTTGTAAAAATTGCTGAAGAGCGCGAGCGTCTTAAGAGTGACTACCGCGCGTTGGATGCCGCCGACGAAAACTGGTCTGCCAGTGGTAGCTGTCAAACCCGGTTGGGGGTTAATCTTCAGCATGCTAGGGATCATGCCGCCACGCGAGCCCTTGGTGATTATTTCAGGGTCATTTCAGTCTCTACTGTTCACGGGTCAGAACAAGCTTGGCTTCGGGATGCCAATGAAAACTTGGCCCTTAAAGCCGATGACTTGTCATTTAAAGCCAGAGAGCTTGCAGCAAGCCTTGCCGCAAACCCCAGTCATGCCGCTAAATTAGGCACAAATGGAGTTAAAGCTTCGCTGGATGAGGTCCATGAGCTGCGTGAGAATCTTATGCGCCGCTTTGAATCAATTCGCAGCCGTCCCCAGCACGGTGCTCGCCCCAAATTAGTGCAAAGTTCCTAAAAAGCAGTTAAAACATAGGCTCATCCGCTAGAACAGTTCCGGAGGAGCATTCATGCATTTAGGTCCACTCACTCGTCTGTCTGATGACGAGCAAATGTTTGTCAACGAAGTCGAAAAATTTGCAGCCAGCACCATCAAGCCCAAAGTGATGGAGATGGATGAGTCCGAGAAAATGGATAAGTCTGTCATCGATGGTCTTTTTGAAATGGGCCTTATGGGCATCGAGGCCGCAACAGAATACGGCGGAGCTGGCGGCAGCTTTTTCATGTCGATTCTTGCCATTGAAGCACTCGCGAAAGTGGATCCTTCGGTCTCTGTTCTTTGTGACGTACAAAACACATTGGTAAACAATATCTTTTACCGTTACGCAAATGCGGAGCAGCGAAAGAAATATCTTCCACGTTTGGTCTCTAAAGAAGTTGGATCTTACTGCTTAACTGAGCCAAACAGTGGTTCCGATGCATTTGCCATGAAGGCGCGTGCCCACGACGAAGGATCACACTGGCGCCTTGAAGGTAAAAAGATCTTCATCACCAACGCCAAAGAGGCCAACATCTTTGTGGTGTTTGCGAATACCAATCCTGAAATTGGCTACAAGGGCATTACAGCGTTTGTTTGTGAGCGTGGCATGCCTGGTTTTTCCGTTGGAAAAAAAGAAGTAAAACTCGGTATCAGAGCCTCCTCAACATGCGAAGTGATTCTTGATAACGTAAAAGTTCCGAAAGAAAACGTGGTTGGTGAAGTCGGCAAAGGCTACAAGATTGCGATTGAAACCTTAAACGAAGGCCGTATTGGAATCGCAGCTCAGATGCTTGGTCTTGCGCAGGGAGCCTTGAGCGGTGCGATGACCTATGCTCGTCAGCGCGTACAATTTGGTAAAGAATTGCGCGACTTTCAGGGTGTTCAGTTCGAATTAGCAGATCTCGCGACCCAAGTTGAAGCCGCAAAACTTATGGTCTACAACGCAGCTCGTCTTAAGGATGCAGGCCTTCCATTTGTGAAAGAAGCGGCCATGGCTAAGCTTTACGTCGGTGACGTTGCCGAAGAGGTGGCATCCAGAGCCCTTGAGATTTACGGTGGTTACGGCTTTATTAAGGAATTTCCTGCAGAAAAGTTTTACCGCGATGCAAAGATTGGTAAACTTTACGAAGGTACATCTAATATGCAAAAAGCGACCATCTTTAAGCTGATTGATGGCCAAATGAAGTAACCATTCGAGGTAATTATGAAGCTTCCTGTGATGATACAAACTTTAGGAATCATCACAGGAAGTTTTCTTTTGGGTGCGTCCCAATCCTTAGGCGGAATTGGGCTGTTAACCTCAAAGCCGATGAGTGAGCGCCAGATTCCTCTGTCACTGTCGGCAATTTTGTGCGCGCGCCAGGCAACGGCTGCAGATTTTTTTACTAACGGTGTGTTTGATGCGCAGGTGCAGGTGGTGCGCCTTACGCCTACAGCAGGGCAAAAGCTGACACGTGACCAGGCGCGTGAGCGTGCCAAAAAACTGGCTACGCAGCATGAGCAAGGCTCTTATGCTTATAACACTTGTGCCGATGGTGGGGCTTGGGCGTTGGCTCTTCCCGTGGCTGATGCTGTTACCGTTGAAAATCAGAATTTGAAATTGCCTCAGGCATTAAATCTTACGTGTGTTGCCGGCACGCTGAAGACTCTCTTTGTTCCTGAAGCAAAAGGGCGGGCTCTCGCTTTGCCGCGCTCTGCTAACAATGTGGCAGCTCTTCCCAATCAGCGCGGCTATGCATCGGTATCCTGTGTTTTTAAACAAAATCAGAATGCAGGCCCTCGCGAGATAGCTTTGATTCCGGTGCAAGGTGCTTCGATTGATGCGGCAGATGTTGGTAAAAAATCATTGGCCTCGGTCGACAAGAACTTGGAAGCCTGGGTGAACGAAAAGCGGCGATTGGAAAATCTTCCTGCTTTGACCGCAAATAAAGATCTAAATGAAGCAGCAAAAAGCCTGATAGGGAAGAAATTAATTACCCACAACGCTCAAGCCCTCTCGACTGCGAGGACGCTATTGACCAATAAAGGTGTTGAGCCGCTGGGCGAGGACCGCGTCCGTGGACGTGACATCAACGAGCTCGCTGGGCTTTTGTGGATGTCTCCAGCCCATAGGAATCTGATTCTTGATCCGTCAGCAGACATCATGGGTCTTGCCGTCGAGCAAGATGACGGTGGCTTATTTGCCGTATTTATTGCAGGCAAAAAACTTGCGGGTTCTGTTGCCAAGAAGCTTTAAATTTTATCGTTAAGTGGATCTACTTTGCTTTTAGCTTTACGTAGACCAGTTTTTCAACTTCAGCGACGACCTTACCCTCAGTGTCGCAAACAGTTGTTTTGAACACAGGCTCTATTTTTCCGTGACTCAGAGCGTCTTGGCGGATGCGCTCGATCTCATCTTTAGAAATTTCAAAGACAGCCCGAACGGTGCCCTTACCGGGACGTTTAAACCTTATCTGGGCGCCTTTGTCCCAAATTACAAAGTCTTTCCCTAGATGATGAATCAAGATTCCCATAAAGAACGGGTCACACATGGCGTAGAGGGATCCGCCGAAGTGAACGCCCACAATATTGCGATTAAACCAGGTTTCCCTGAGCTCTACGGTGATTCTAGTGAAGTCTTTGTCTGCATCGACGACTTTAATGCCTGCGCCAAGAAATGGCCCCCAGAAGTTTATTCCGTGACGCATGAGAATTCCGGCATATTTTAGCTTTAGACTCACGAGTTTCTCTCAAAGTTTTGTTTCATAGGCCTGTAGACAGTTGGCCATGAGCATGGCGATGGTCATGGGCCCAACTCCTCCTGGCACAGGAGTAAATAAGGATGCCAAGGCCATTGCATCGTCTGGTTTCACATCACCTGTCAGTTTACCTCCATCCGTTCTGTGAATGCCCACATCGATGACGACAGCGCCTGGCTTAATCCAGTCACTGGTTACCAGATGTTTGACACCTGCAGCAGCGACCAGAATATCCGCAGTCTTAGCGATCTTTTCGGGGTTTGTGGATTTACTGTGGATACAAGTTACTGAGGCATTAGCGTGTAATAAAAGCATTTGCAGGGGTAAACCGACCAAAACAGAGCGCCCAATTACAACGGCTTGTTTGCCGCTGCAGTTGATGCCCTCGTGCTTTAAAAGCTCCATGACTCCAGCCGGCGTGCATGGGCGCAGAGCGGGCAAATTCCAGAGTAAACGTCCTTGGTTAAAAAACGATAGACCGTCCACGTCTTTGCCCGGATCAATGGCTGAGATGACTTTTACGCGGTCAATGTGACGAGGCATCGGCAGCTGCGGGAGAATGCCATCGATCGACGAATCGTTGTTGAGGATTTTAATGTGCGCTAGAAGATCGGATTCTGTGGTTGCTGCGGGCAGTCGAAATGCTTTGGACTTAATGCCGGCTTCTGCACAGGCTTTTTCTTTGTGGGATACGTAAACCTGACTTGCTGGATCGTCACCGACGAGGATGACCGCTAGGCATGGTGCTCGTCGTCCGGCTGCAGTGTGGACGGCGATTTTTTGCCGCACTTGATCTCTGATCTTCTGTCCAACCGCTTTACCGTCGATGAGACGAGCTGTCATGTACTGAGGGCCTCACTTGCTGCAATCACTGACTCAATCAGATTGTCATCGCCATTGAGGCTTTGTCCGTAGGCATCACCACAGAAAGCGAGATGGCGATCTTGTACAGCATCGATCTTCAGTCTGTCGAGATGTTTTCGTTCTTGCGCAGATGGAGTCTGTGCCCAGCCCACAGGAATAAGAGCAACACGTTCAACACCAGTCTTAATTGATGTTTCAGCCGCAAGAAGTTTGCGGTGAGCGCGCTTTAATCTTTTTACAGCCTTAACAACATCGGGGGCTTGTAAAGAAAGTTCGTAATCAATCGTTGCCTGGAAAACAATTTCCTTCGGCGAGACAGACGCCTGCACGCTCTCGGCTGGAATCATGATGATTTGAGCAAGTTGTGAGGTGTCGCCAGAAAGAACGGGGCAGCTTAGTGTGACTAAGCTAACGGGCTTGGTTTTACTGACGACTGTTAGAAGTTGTGTAGGCCAGAGTTTTTTTGGAAGCCACTGGGAGGCCAGCCATGGAGCTTGAGCTACAACCAGTTTGTCTCCAAAAATATCTCCTTGTGCAGTCTTAAGATGCCATTCGTCACCATCATGGTCAGCGTTGATGATGCGCGCTCCTGTCATTATTGTCAGTTGACCTGATTCTTCAAACTTTCGGGTCAATGCTTTGAGCGCTGCATTCCACTCACCAGTGTAAGGTTCACTTGTGTAGAACGCGCTGCGTTCAGCGATCGCTCCTGGGGTTGACTCCCAAATATTTGTGATTCCAAATGTTTGAGCATAGGTCTCAAGAACCATGGTGGCTGGACTTTTGCGGGGAGCCTTCCAAACGTCAGCGAAGGTTTTGTCAAAGCGGTCTTCGGCATCAAAAAGTTTTTGTACCTCGCCCCATTGACGCTGAGCTGCGAGTCCACCGAGCGCGCGTGCTCCCTTGTCAGAGCAAAGAGATTTGACGTCAACCGTTGTGAACTTGTTACCCATGAGCAGGGCGGCTTGGGACTGCCGACCACTGACAAGTGTCGGTAGGTCGTCGGCCTCAGGGTCATGCTTAATGGCTTGATTCCAGAATTCGTATAGACGAGGGGTGATGGCGTTAAAACCTGTTCCCCGGGAGTCGCCTTCCAGGGTGCCAAGACGTCCACCTGCTCGGGTTTCCTTTTCAAGGACGAGGACTTTGCCATCAGGGTTAGCCAGGCAATAGCGGTGGGCCACAAGAAGTCCCGCGATACCAGCTCCAGCGACAATCAAATTGTAGCTTGGGGCTTCATTTTCTGTAGTTACAGGGGCTTCGTTCATAGTTTCCTGAGTTGACTCCATAAAACTCTCTACTCCGTTCAGATGGTGGAACCTTCTCTCTAGCTAGGAGATGTCCCTCGTTGAACAGTGATTAAATTTTGGGTGTTCTCGCTATGAATTCTATTAAAATCATGGCTTTAATGCCACATGAATATGAAGGACATGGCTAAAAAATTTGACCTCTTGGCCCGGGATGGCCAACCCTTTTGATAGTGCTTGACGCGTCCGATTGAACTTCTGTATTGTTCCCGCCTTCCTAAGTCGGGGTGTAGCGCAATTGGTAGCGCGCGTGCTTTGGGAGCATGAGGTTGCTGGTTCGAGTCCAGTCTCCCCGACCATTTTTTTCATCCGAATAGAAAACCACATCATCCCAATCTAGAGATTTTCTATTTGTATAGCAGTTGTCTGCCAGGAAACCGCGACTCCGACGTCGGAGTGAAAATAAAAAATTTAAATTAGTCGGACGGTCATATCCAGTGTCGATACTGTATTTGCTAGGCGTTCCAACCAATTAAGTGAATGGCAGTCGAAAAAATATAAGTCTATTTACCTCGACATCGATCAGAGCAGTATTTGACCTGATCCCAAACCTTCTCCCACTTCTTTCGCCAGGTAAATGGCCTGCCACAGCGTGCGCAGGTTTTAGATGGTAGGTTTTCTTTTTTGACTCCCTTAGGCATCAATGCCACCGTTTTTCTGGAATGCTGTTTTTTGGGCCATGTTCCAGTAGGGGAAAAATCGCCTGATATCGGCAGCTTTGGTGATAGTCACAAAGTTCTCATCTGGAATGACCTCGACGTTAGCGACGGACTTTATTTTGCTCATAGTGGACGTTATGTGCGGTTTTGTGGTTGCTGGTATGTACAAAATCGACGGAGCTATTTGTTTGATGATGCTAACGGTGTCGCCTCGTAGGATTTCTACGGGGAGCTCACAGAGGGTTTCATACATAAAAACTAAACGCTTTAAGCTATAGTCTAATTGACTAAGATACTCATCATCCCAGACATAAATAGCCCTTGTACCTTCGGGTGCAGCCCTGAATACAGGGTGAGTCACCCGCAGGGCCTCTTCATGTAGCCATATCAAAGGCTGATTCATAACGCTCCTTTGATGTTTGGAAAAAGTCTTATCTGAAGCTCTTCGTAACTTGCGTGTAGGAGTTTATTTGCATCAGGGGATGTGTCGATTAAGTTGCCGAAGTATTTGTGAACGTTTTCTAGATTAAAAATGTAGGGTTTATTGCTAAACGTACTCGCCACCCATTGCCACGAGAGATTATTACTGGCGATATCTCCATCCAGTAAGTGCTGTAAGAACCAGCGAGCTCCCGCCTGCCACTTAACGCGTCGAAAGTGCACCACATAACTTGCAAGATACATACGCGCATGATTATGAATGTAGCCAGTGGTGACGAGCTCTTTGATAAATGCATCGATACAAGTCGTGCCCGTTTCACCGCGCTCGATGTCATCGGGTAGGTGGTCTGCGTAGTCACTCGCTGTGAATCCTGTTTTATAAGGTTCAGTATCATTCCAGGCCCAATCAGGATGCTCAGTCAGCACGCGCTGCCAGAAGTCACGCCAGGCCAACTCTTGAATAAATTTTGTAATCTCTTGGGGGTTACCACATTTGCTTAATGCAAAGTTTCGGACTTCGCTCAGACTTAAGATGCCGTGGTGGATATAGGGTGACAGCCTCGTGATTTTGCCGTCACCGAAGTTTCTGGTCTCACCGTAAGCTTTGGGGTCAATGCTCGCAAGTTTAAGCTCAGCGTTTTGGCGGCCGCCTTCTATAGGGCTTGGATCTCCCTTAGCCCATGGAGCGAGGGTTTTGACGTAGCTTATGAGGCTATCGCGTGATTGGAAATCTGTTTGTAGTTGCTGCATATGTTTAAATTTATCAACAAACTCTGTCGCGTGTGCCAAATTTTAGTCGCGAGCGGTGGATATTCGAAATCGTCCTGTTTTGTTGCTGATGGAGACTTTTATTTCAATGGGGCGACAGCAGACTTGGCAGTCTTCGATATATTGCTGACTGCCACCTGATATGTCGACAAACGTTGTGAACGTTTCTCCACAAAATGGGCAGCTGATTTCGGTTGGCTCTTCCATGATTTGAACGTTTCATCTTTCGTGACATTGGTTTTGATCGTTAGTGTAGCATCGCAGTTTGAAGGCTCGATGTCCTCTGTTATCTTACTCACATCATGCTTTTTAAGCTATGATCATTGGTCCAGGAATCACCTAGGTTATTGAGACCCTCACACAGGAAGCTTTGATGAATAATAAATTAGTCGTTATCGCCGGTGCAACGGGTGATCTCGGTGGAAGAGTGGTCAGGGAGCTTTCAAAACTAAATGCCCCCATGCGAGCTATTGTAAGACCGGGAACGTCGAACTCAAAAGTTAAAGTACTTAAAGACTACGGCTGTGATGTGATCGAGGTTGATCTTAACGATCATGAACGATTGATCAAAGCAATGACCGGTGGAACGGTCGTTTTGTCGGTCGTAGCAGGTCTTCGTGACGTGATTATTGATGGTCAAACCAAGCTTCTGAATGCTGCCGTAGCGGCCAAGGTACCAAGATTTATACCGTCAGATTTTGCAGCCGATTTTACGAAGATCCCAGAAGGCGAAAATCGCAATCTAAACTTTCGGCTTGAGTTTATGAAGATTGCTGAAAAAGCCGACATCAGACTGACGTCGATTCTTAACGGCGGATTTATGGATATGCTGACGGGTGTGGCGCCATTTGTGCTTTTTAAATTCGACAGGATTTTATGTTGGGGGCGCGCTGATCAACTCATGGATTGGACAACGATCGATGATACCGCGAAGTTCACTGCCTTTGCTGCCCTTGATGAGACGACGCCGCGATTTCTAAAAATCGCTGGAGATGAAATCAGTGCAAATAGTTTAGCTCGCGATATGACAGAGATTACCGGACGCACCCACAAAATATTAAATCCTGGTGGGCTTGGTTTGTTTAAGTTCATGATTCGCGTTACAAGACTTCTTGTGCCAGGGGCAAACGAGCTTTACCCGCCTTGGCAAGGAATGCAGTACATGCATAACCTTTATAGCGGTATCACGAAGTTTGACCGGCTTGACAACGATCGCTATCCGATCACTTGGACTAAGGCAAAATCCCTGCTGTCAAATCACCTGAAAACCATTAAGTGAATGGCTTAAGAATTATTTTACCAGCACTGGCTGGCCCCAAACCAGACTTAGCTAATTCCGGTAGTTTTGCGAGCGGCACCGTTTGACTAATGGAGCTGGTCAAATCTCCGGTTAAATTAGCCTTGGCGCGCCAAATGAACATGAATTGTGACAGATAAGATTTCTTGGCAAGGGCAGTCCCCAGCCAAAAGCCCTCGACTTTTTGATCCTTAAAGATAAATGCACCAGGATCGACGGCCACAGCTTCCTTTGCCAGGGCACCGTAGACGGCAATCGTACTGTGATTTGGCAAGGCGTTTGCAAGTTGACCGGTCATGGTTCCGCCCACGGCATCGATGGCGTATGTGGCGTTGAGAGAGGCGGCGAGATCTCGCAGTTTGGTGACAAAATCTTGATCCGTGGTCAATAGGACGTGTTTAGCGCCGAGATCAGTGAGGGTTTGGATCAATTCCTTTCGGTGAACGCAGTGAATCACAGAAACATTATAGCGCTTGGCAAGGCGCGCAATCATGCGCCCAAGCTGACTAGCCGCTGCAGTCTGCACCATGGCGCGGTGATGCCCCTTAATCAGTGGTTCAATCAAAGCAAGCGCACTTAAGGGATTCACAAATGACATCGCTGCTTGATCAGGACTTAGCACCGCAGGATTAAACGGCATGGCCTCAAGGGCGCGAACTTTCACGTATTCAGCCCAAAAGCCATCACCGCGCTGCGTGGCCGAGGCAACCCACTTGCCTACGAGGCGCCCAGCCATGTAAGAGCTACCGGCAGCGACCACAAGGCCTGATCCCTCAAATCCTGGAGTTATAGGCAGACTGACTGGGATGTTATAGAGCCCCTCACAGAATAGATCGTCAGACGGATTAATAGGTGAGGCTTCGACTTTGATGAGTATTTCGTCTGGCTTAAGGCTTGGCACTGGTATGTCTTGAAGCTCAAGACTTTTTAGTCCCTTGAATTCGCGAAGTCTCAGAGCTTTCATCGTTTTTGGAAGTGTCATCTTTATCTCCAGGCTAAGTTCAAAGCCGAGTTATTCTAGTCTAGACGTCTAAATACCACAAAACCACTTAAGATCAGAGTTATCTCAGTGGTGAAAAGGTTACTTTGATGTGACGACTGATAGAAGAGTCCTCAACGCTTAAGTTGTGTGCTTATTTGGACGTGGCCCTTGCCCGAGGCAGCCATGCGAGTAAATTCGCCACTGATGCTTTTGTCGACTAGTTCAAAAAGCCTTACACCGTTACCCAGAATAATCGGGATGTAAGTGATCGTTATTTCATCCACTAAGCCCGCACTGATGGCTTGCCTTACTAAATCGCCACCGTCGAGGTAAACGTGTTTTCCGCAGGCTGTCGACTTAGCCTTTTCAATCAAGGTCGTGATGGGGCCTGAAGACGGTTCCACAGTCTTTTTGGGAGGAGTCAGCGGACGCCGGGTGGCGACAATCACCGGAGTTTCGCCATAAACCCATTCACCGAGACCTTGGACAACATCAAAAGTTTTGCGGCCCATCAAAAGACACCCAACTCCTGCCATGAACGCGTCAAACTCAAGATAGCTTGGACTTTGAGGCAGACTGTGTGCAGTTTTATAGTCTTTCATGAGCCAATCGAGTGAGTGATCCACGCCGGCGATGAAGCCATCGATAGAGCAAGCAAGATAGACCGCGACTTTAGATGAATTATTTGCTGTCAAAACCACGCCTCACATATTGAAATCGGCTTTGCAAAGTTACTTCGTCTAGCCAATCAGTTTAAGCACAACAAATGAACTTATGATAAAAAATATGAATGCTGGAAGAATTTGAATGAATGAGTCTTTGATCTTGATTCGAACAATACAGCCCATGAGCATGAGTAGCGCGATTCCGCTCGCTGCCAGAATTTGAATGACTGGTATAAAATAACCAAAAAGTAATCCCAAGCCCCCAGCAACCTCGAGTGCACCGACTAATGATCTGAACTGAGGGAGACCGTATCGGTTAAACTCGTCAATCATGTGCTCTGTCTTAAGACACGCAATCCCGTAAAACAGAAAACTGAGTGCAAGAAACACGATGACGATATCCAAAAACATCATAGGCCGAGGACTTTCGCTGTTTGTGGTGACTAAAGCGGGAAGAGTTGGGGGTGACTGATAAGACTGTTGCTTCGTTAAGGGTAAGTGTTTATCATTTTGACACCTTAAGTTCAGACAAACTATATCACTAAATTGGAGCCATCGGTGAATACCATCTTACTAGCCATGAAGATTTTGGTTGCTACGTCGATTTATTTTGTTTGGGTCGTCCGCTACGAAAATATTGTGAAAGAGTTTAAAGAGTTTGGTCTGCCAGAGTGGCTTCGCGATCTGACAGGTATTTTGAAGATGTCATTCGCCTTTATGCTTCTATTTGGTACGCCAGACAATGGGCTTGATTCCATCGGGTCCCTTGGAATTGCTGGATTGATGGTTTGTGCTCAAGCTACGCATTTCCGCACAGGGACGGCTGCGTTTCGTCGTTTGCCATCGCTCGTGCTGCTATCGATGTCGCTCATCATCTTTTATTTATCGTATTATTCTGTAGCCTAATACGTTGTCTGCCACAAAACATTGACTCCGACGCCGGAGTTGGAAACCGAAAAAGGTCGGTTAGGCTCAATTTCGCAAATTTGAGATTCTAAACGCCGATATCCTCGTTCCAGAGCTTTGGGCGTTCTCTGATGAAGGTCTCCATTAGTTCGATGCAGCGGTTGTCTTGCACGATTTGAATGTCAATGCCGCGAGATTTTAAATAGCTCTCTGGGCCCTGGAAGGTCTTATTCTCACCAATGACAATGCGAGGAATTTTGTACAGGAGAGCTGTTCCGCTGCACATGTCGCAGGGTGAAAGCGTCGAGTACAAGATAGCTTTCTGATAGTCCTTAGCTGTCAATCGTCCAGCATTTTCCAGGCAATCCATCTCAGCGTGAAGTATGGCGCTGCCCTTTTGCACGCGTCGGTTGTGTCCTCGTCCTACGATTTTATTGTCAATGACAAGAATGGAGCCAATGGGAATTCCGCCCTCTTTTAATCCTAATTCGGCCTCTTCAATTGCTGCTTTAAGAAATAAATCCATTTAGGTCCTCGGTAAGATTTTTCACGGAATAATGACTTAGATTATCTCTTAGAGTTGAGAAGGATCAAAGTGGGATCTTGGTAACGCCTTGGCTTTAAAGATATCAAAATAAATCAATTATTTCATTATATTAAGCTTAATCCTTAAGGTTCAAAAAAACTGATCCGATAATATTTTGTTACAGTCGAACATCAGGAACTTTAGAGTCATGAATTCGGGCCGGAATATTATTATTTTCACCATTGGTTCCGCTCTGTTGGCAGGCTGCGGCGCTCGCACTAAAACTGCGAGTCAGGTCGGCAGCATATTTTCAACCGGTTCAAATGCATTAAGCACTCGTCTTGTGGACCTTTGCCAATCAATTCGTAGCCGTAGTGAAAAGCCGAACATGAGTGGCGCCTCGATGACAGATCAAGAGTGTGCTGATGCGGGACTGAACGCAGATAATTATCGTTCGGTCAAAGAGAAGTTTTCATTTGTTGGTCTGGATAACGAAATTTCAAAAGTAGATGGTAAAGATGTTTTGACCATCAAGACACGTGCAAAAATTTGGCTCAATTCAAATATCATCAATATGGCTGTCAAACTGACAAATGCACTACAGAAGCGTGCTGAAGGCGGCGATGATATTTTTGGCAAGCCCGATCCGGCAGGTGGCGGCGATAAATTGGCCAATCTCCTCAAAATCAGTGTGAAGGAATTGAAGAAAATTGAGTTTAATATGGCAGAAAAGTCATTCGCAGGACGACTAAATATCTCTGGTGAAGGAATTGCAAAGCTTAACAATGATATTGATATCGATGGCAAGCTTTTCTCTGATTCAGTGGCTGTCAATGTTTCAACTCCAAGTCAAACAGCATTCAAGGATTCAATTCTTCGTGATGTCAACGCCTTGGCGATCGTTACCCCATTTGCGGGCGATATTTATGTCGATATAAGGTTTGAAGTGAATATGCACTCAGTTGGACTCGGTAGTGCGATCAAGACGAACCTTGAATCGGCTCTCGGCTCTGCCTTGAAGAAGGGTCTTGATTCCTTGTTGAAGATAGAGTGATCGGCTTGCTGTGGGAGGATATTTGTTATGCATAGTTGGGCCATAACTTCATTGATAGCTTCTACTCTGGTCGGCTGTAACGTTGATTTGACTGATGGCAAGGCATTTAGTGGTGGCGGCGCCGAAAAGAAACCGTGGGGAAAGATCGCTGCCGTATCTGGTGACGCAAACGCAAAACCAGCAGTTAAGGGACGCTTTCAACTGAGAGTTTCCTTGTTTCCTGCGGCGCTTAAAAATGCCCAGGTTTTGACTAATGCGACAACTCAGCAAATTCTTGCAAATGGCAATCTTTGTATGGGTGAAGTAAATCTTCATATCATGCAGGACTTCAAACTCAAGTTTCCACAAAGCAAAGCAAAATGTCTTTTGATCGGAGATTTGGATTTGGAGAAATTACTTGGTGGACTGGGGGATGATAACGATAAGGGCGCAATTGAGTCCGACGGCAAAGTCCTACGACTTGAAAAGTTGGGGCCAGTCAGGTTTTCTCCAGCTAGGCCGTTGCTCATGGGTCCGATTGCACAAGACATGTCAATTTTTCAGGGTTTTTCTGAGACTAAAGCCTATTCCGCAGTGTACAAGGATGAGGATAACGGACAAGAAAAGACGGGCAACGGTAACATCGGTATCCGAGTTCTTGAAGCAGGATCCCAGTTTGCTCCCATTTTGATGCCAGGGACAAATTTTGACAGTATTCTATCATTTGAACTCACAACGTCAGGTTTTGAAGGTTTGCCGCGATCCAAGGGTTTTTTATTTGATAAGGTAACATTTTGGCTGAATAGTCGTCCTATCGCCATTCCGCGTATTATGATTCAGTCGAAGGCAAGCCATCTGTTGGATGCTGCGCCGAAACCTGATGGTTCAAGTCAATCCGGCGGTGGTGTGTTTGGAGCAACGCAGTCACCTATTGTCAAAGCGATTGCTGGCTGGTTTGATCTATATATCCACTTGGATGCTATTAGTTTTGATTCCGATTAAAATTTTCAGGCTTGGATGATGTCGCTTAAGTATTCTTATCTTTTAGATTTTCCTCGCAGCGCATTGTTCTCGATGGGTTTGTTGTTCAGCCTGATATTTTTCAACGCAGAGTCGCGGGCGGAATCAAAAGCGGCGTCGATTACCCCTTTTCCGGATAATCCGGCAAGCGGTGCTTTTCTTCAACAAAGTTCGGCATCCCTAAAAATTACCCCAATTTCAATTGATGACGTCAAGCTTCGTTATGTGGGGTCTGAAACAATCGCGAAGAAAAATGAAAGTCCGCTAAGCTTTGCCGATATTCGGACAGGTGTTGTTTTTAAACCTTCCAGAAGGTGGGGGCTTGGTATTGGTGAGATTTTGCCCCCTGTGTCTGTGGAGCGAAAGATAACGTCGATCCCAATTGTGGTTCTAAATCAGGTGAACTTTGTCGATTTGAAAGTAAATGCCTCTGTAAAATATGGATTCTCGTTTTTTGGCCATTATCTGTTGAATGATCGGCTTGGCCTGGGTTTGGGAATTGCTGGACGCAAAATTGACGTGAAAGCCGAGGGAACGTCCCAGGGTAGTAAGCTTTTTGACGGTTCATTTGTACTCACTGACAATAAACTTTCAGTCGGACTCAACTACGATGCCTCTCCAAACCGGCTTCGCATCGGTTTGTCTGCGCTAGTTTATGCTTCGAACGGTATCTCCGCTAAAATCGACACGCCACTTGCATCGGGAGCACAGGGCGGCGGTTTGAAAGGCACAGATCAAACTTCGAATAAATTTATGTCGGAATTTTTGATGGGGGTTGAGTTTCAAGTCAATCCATTGCTGACCATATACTCCGATGGATTATGGAGACGCGCGGATCCCAGCCAAGAAGAATTCAGCATTGTTGATCTGGTTTCAAAAAAGAAGGATATCCATGACACACTTAGCTATTTTGGAGCTCTAAGTTACATGGTTAGACCATCGCAGTTCGGCTTAGCAACCTTCACATATGAGCCATCGCCAATTGGGCCTGGAAGTAAGGGTGAGGGTGGACTTTCTGGTTTTGGAATGAAGGAAACGATTTTACTATATTCGGGGTTTGGTGATTTGCTTCCTGCATGGAGTCTTGGCGCTGGTTATCAATACGGGGAGGAACTACCTACGCAAGATGACACAGGACGTGCTGGTCGACCTGGTAAAGGCCGGAGCGATAAAGTAAAAAAATTAGAAAGGACCAGTTTGAAAGACCGGATAACGTTTTCAATTGGTGTACGCTACCGTCGTGCATCTCTTGGAGTTGATTTGGATGGAGAGCTCCCGGGGGCTTATTCACAGACAAAACTACAGTTTCCGATTTCTCTAAAGACTATCTTTTAAAAGTAAAACCCCGCCAAATGGCGGGGTTTCGTTGAAAAGATTAAGTGAAATTATTCAGCTGACGTGTAGAAGAATAATGCTGCGTCGCCTGCTGTGGATGCGAGCTGGTTACAGCCTTGCTTTGACCATGCAAAGCCACCGTCACCCCAGTCCGTACCCCAGGAGTTTCCAATCAGGAATTCATAACCACCGTTTGGTGCTGGACGGTATCCGGCAAGGGTCACCATGTGGTTAATGCCGCGGCTACCGCAGGATGTAATGCGTGCACTCGAATTTGGAGAAAAGCTGCTACCAGCTGCAACAGTTACGGCTATAACGCCGTAGTCAAGGATGGCTTGACGTAGCTCATCGACCCCTGGAGCGCGGTTGTTGGCTCCAATCATGGCCCAGCGTGTTGCTTTTGCAAATTTTTCACCTTTGCATGAGTAACGGGCGCTTGCACGGTAAGGACAAAGTTCTTCTGTGGTCACTCCTTTTGAAACCTCAAAACGTCCATCCATGAAACCACCGCGACAGCCGTAAGAATTTGGATCATTTACGAGAGCGTCCTGCTCAGCAAGATCCAGTGCTTCGTCGGAAGAACGGCCGGCTTTGATCAAAGCCGCTTCAAATGCTTTGGTGCGGGCAAATGACCAGCAAGATCCACAGTTACCTTGATTCTTGATGGGAGTCACCAGACCTTGCTCGCGTGCGTCATAGCTCTCTGGCAAATCACCGCGAACAGTGATGGACTTGTACTGAGCTGGCATTCCTTTAGGTCGTGGCAATAAACCCGTGCGGTAGGTTTTGCCTTTGATGGTGACTTCATCAGACTCAGCAAAAGCGGCAGTCGATAAGAACAAAAGACTCCATAAAAGTTTACGCATATATTCACTCCTTCGTGTTTGGAATTGATTCCATCCCTTTATTTTAAGGCGTGGCACGCAAACCTCAAAGTAACGCAGCGGACAATTAAATGGGTGAAAACTCTCAGAAGCCTTGATGTGCAGGCATTCTGAGAGTTCCTAGTGTGAGGTATTATAAATTTTTATGAGCGCTTTTTGTCAAAAAACAAATGTACTAGCGCGAGGTGTGATTATGGAGTGGGGAGCGCGCAAACGTCGCTCGTAATTTGATTGGCGACCTTTCTCCACATGGTTTCATCGGTCTCCATCAAGCGGTGCGCACCCATTGGGATCCACCAGCCAGCGTCGAAGGAGCGCTCAACGTTTTCATGAGCCGCGGTAATCTTGCTCGAGTGAAGCAAAGTAAATTCAAGCTGAAACCAGTTTGTCCAACGAGCTACGCTTTTGGAGATCTGAGCGTAGTCTGGCTCAAGATCTTGAGGCGCACGCCGACAGCCTGGAGATGAGCCGGAGATGACGCCACCAATAAAAATGGCGGGTCCACAATCTCTGACACTGATGGGGTCGACAGTATGCAGTGCTCTATAGTTTAAGTTTGGAAGACGTCGCACAAGATCCATCGCAGTCCAGCCGCCATGGGACTGACCCCACAAATAAATCGGAGCGTTATCATTAGCGGCTGCAGTGTCTTCAACTAATTGCGCGAGTTGATCTCTGTTCATCGGTGCACTTTGCAAATCAAGAGCGCCTGATGAAACGTAAATAGGATCGTTACCCAGTGCGTAGCAAGTTCTGATTTCAATGATTTCATTTTTGTAGGCTTTTTGCACCTGATCCACGGTTTGATTCATCATGGCAGATGATTTGATCTCAGTTGTTTTTCCATCAAGAGCGCAGGATCCAAAGCCGCCCATGAAAACCATGATCGGGCTGGCCCAAGCGTTGGAGCTGATCATTAGGCATAAAACAAATGTCGTCATGCGAAACATCGTTCACCTCAACAAGACATTAATGGATAGGTCCGGGTATAACTATTACAAATATCCATAGAATCCAATGAAAATGTCTATCCAAGATAAACATCTGAAATCACGTGGAAATAATTGATTTGAGAACTGTCGTTTCGTGCGTATGTTGTGATGTAGAGGTGATTTTTTGAGGGGTTTTTATGCGGCAGTCATTAACAGATCTAAACAGGAAGACCGTTGAAACACAGCTAAAGTGCTACAACGCCAGAGATCTGGAAGGGTTCTGCGCCTGCTATCACTCTGAGGTAATCGTAGAATGGATCGTATCGGGTCGTCAGATCAGCAAGGGTATGGATGCTTTCAAGGCTAAATATCAAAAGCTTTTTGCATCGTCGCCAGCCCTTCACTGTGAAGTAAAGCATCGATCATATGTGGGTGAGACCATTATCGACGAGGAGTTTGTTACAGGTATCAGTGGGATCGAAGATGGTCTCCACACGGTGGCGATCTACGGATTTAGGGACGGTCTGATTGATCGCGTGTGGTTCTTACGTTAGCAGAGAATAGGTGAGTCGGAGGGACATTCTATGAATTTCGATCCCATTGCAAAATTTTTGGTGATTGCTGGTATTGTCTCAATTGTGGCTGGACTTCTTTGGCAGTCTGGACTCATTCAAATGCTGAGTCTCGGCAAGCTTCCAGGTGATATTGTCGTAGAAAATGATCGCTACCGTTTTTACTTTCCCATCGTTACGAGCTTGGTTCTGAGTGCTCTTCTTTCCTTTATTTTGTGGTTATTTCGGCGATAAGTTGACTCGAAACAAAAAGGCCGCGCACTATTGAAGTACGCAGCCTTTGATGTTTTGTGTCCCGAGGAATTACTTCTGCTGAGCGCTGAGTGGCATTCCAAATTTAAAGCCACCAGAGAACGTCCAGTCATCAGCCGTTGTATTGGTTTGGCTCTCGTCGTGAGCGGTCATGACCTCATCCAACATCTGATCGCCGTTCAGTGACTGCTTATCGCCTTCGTAAATTTTGGAATAAACATCACCGTAGTACACAACATAGTTGGTGCCGCGCAGGTAGGTGCCGGTCAAGACCATGGCGGTATGCTCAGGTGCTCCGGGAGGATCAAGAAACAGGACAGAGAAGATCGTGCGTCCGTGAGTTTTCTTGGTTTTGAATGCATGGCTTTCGAGGCTGTGATTTGCGCTTTTAAAAATAACTTTGCCTTGACCGCGAGCTGGTACGTCAAGAGTGACTTCGCGTTTGACCATTTCTCCAGAAGGCATCTTATAGAATACTTTGCCTGGGACTTCGGCAGCCATGGTAGCTGAGCCAAGAAATGAGGCCGTTATAATAAGTACAAAAAGTGAAATAAGTTGTTTTTTCATGATCATGTCTCCCTAGCGTAAGGTTATGAATAATCGCTCCGTCCAAATGATGGACGAGTGGCAGAGGATACTCTGATTCCACATAATTAAAAACGTATAATCGTGCTTGTCTACCTTTTTAGGTCAAAAGCTGAGGTGACCTATTTAAATGATACCCAAATTTGCAGCCTCGGCGGCGATGAGCTGTCCGGCTCGCCGGAAGAAGTCGCCGCGAATTCGTGTGATATGACTCATTCCGTGCGCTTCTCCCACAATTGATGTGACATCGCGCTGTGGTAAGGACTTTTGCGGGCACCCAAACTGCCCAAGAGCCAGCGTTCTTTTCGATAACAAATAAAGAGAACTCAAAATGAAATCCATGCGTGAATACCAGATCATGGCGCGCGCTGATTCATGGCCCGTGTAAAGTTTCGAGACCATACGATACTCGCCGGCTTCGGTTAGGCTGCCCCTTTGTAAAGCTGGCTGCAGTGACCACCAGATTCCAGGGCGAATGAGCATGGATGATGATTCAAGAACTAGCCTCAGAGCCTCGGCCCAAACAAGGCTTCCCATGCTATGGGTAATAACAATCGGTCCGGCACTTCCGTAACTGTTCCATTCAAGGATGAAAGGCTGTAGGTATTGCGCCGCCTCTTTGGCCCTTTTCTCAACGTCATTCATGTAGCGTCGGCATTTCATGAGTTCGGTTAGACCTTGAATGATCTGTTTTGATCGATTTGCAGCAAAAAAACTCGAAGATATCTCTCTAGGAACAATCAAGCTGTTCCATGTCAGTAAGTAAATGCTTCTGTTTTTTAAATTTTCGATTCCTAGATGCTGGAGCATGGGGGCCACTAGGTCCTTCATTGCTTCCTCAGGTCCGTGAAATTCCACTCCATGAATAAATAAGATTGGTGGACAATGGTCTCGTAATTGCCTGGGTTTGGAAATTTTTTCCATGCGACCGTCATTAAGGTCGAGCAATTTCCAAATTGATGCGTCGGTGTTTAAAACCGCGTTCATGTCCCATCCCTGATCTTTTTGTGAGGTGCTGCATCCATGATCTGGCTTTCATGAAAAGATCTGTTAAAGACCAAGAAAAAAATTCGAGAAAAGGTATCTGGGATAACTTATTAGACGAATCTAAAGAAGGCCTTATTCATTTTAAGTATCTAAAATAATTGGATAAATTTGAGTAATACAAAAAATTCTAAAGTTGGCCCTATCCGAGGCCGATACTACCTTACATTTGGCGCAAAAATTTAATTTGGAGAGACAGCAAATGATCTTGGACAACAAATTGCGGGCAGTCTTGATCGGCAGTGTAATGACGCTCTTGACCCCTAATACTGCCTTTGCTGGTATCGAGGTTCAGCCAACTCCCACGCCGACCCCGACGCCAACTCCAGCCCCGACCCCAACTCCAACGCCAGTGCCAACTCCAACTCCAACGCCAGTGCCAACTCCAACTCCTGAATTGACGCCAGAAGCATTTGAGATGGAGTTTGCAATTACGCCGTTCTCCAACATGGAACATGGATGGCACGTTTTTGAGCCAGGATACCGTGCTGTTTGTTCAGACGGGCAAGGGGTCGTAGCTACCGCCAAGCTTTCAATTGATGCGGCAATTAACGGTGAAACCACAGATGGTCGTGGCGCTTACCAGGGTTTAATTATTCGTCCTGTCGCTCAGTACATTCGTCGCGGCGCGACCTCAGGAAATTGTGAGCTTTCCATTTGTTTGGATCAAAACGCCGAGCGAGCTCAATCACAGGCGAGCTGCAAACAAGTAAGCAGCGTGACAGATGGTGATGCAGAGCGCGCTTTATCATTTAAGCAAAGTGTTCCGTATCGGGTTCATGGAAACAAAATCAGCTTACAAACAGGGGCACCGGGGTTATCCGCATGGCATCCGGCTTTTGGATTTGCAGCGCCTGCCAAGTCATTTAAAGATTACCAGTCTCCACTTGTTCTCGATATGAACGGTGATGGTGTTCTATCGCTCACCGATGTTTGGAACGAAAAAAAGACCATTCAATTTGATATGGCCTTAGAAGGTCGTAACTATCCGACGGGCTGGGTAGGTCCGAAGGATGCGTTTTTGGTGATTGACCGTAATCGTAACGGAGTTATTGACAATTCATCTGAGCTTTTCGGTGAATATACCGGAGCTGATATCAACGGACCCAAGACATTTAAGAACGGATTTTCAGCGCTGACTCTGTTCGATTCGAACGCTGACGGTCGTGTTGATGCCCGTGACAAGCAATTTGAATCCCTTGCGGTCTGGTTTGATAAAAACCAGAACGGTAAGACTGACCGCGGTGAGCTGCAGTCTCTTGCGGTGGCTGGAGTAAAAACAATCAGCCTTACTTTCGCTGATCTTCGTGATGCAAAGGGACATGTTCCATTAATTGCTGGCAACGAGGTTCGTCTTGCCGGCACATTTGAAACTAATTCCGGGAAAACACAGAAGATTGCTGATGTTTGGTTTAAGGTGCGGCGAAATTATAACAATGCCACGGCTATGACAAAATGGCTCATGGCTCCAGCTAAGCAGAAATAAGGGAGGAATGATTATATGAAACGCTCAATGAAGAATCTCCCGATAATTATCGTGTTAGGTGTCGCTACTTTAGGCGCCATTTCTTGTCGCAAGCAAGATGGAAAGGGTAAGGCTTCCGCTTTGCTCAGTTTGAGAACCGATCAAAAAGGAAGTGTTCCGGGTGGAAGTGATCCTCAAGCATTATGTAGCTTTCTGAAAGATAAAGGTTATTTTCCAAAAAACTCTTATCCTACGAACACCAAAGTTTTGTTTTCTACCTCTTATGAGGTGGTTGAGGATTCTGCAGGTCAGGGCTACGGTGTTGTTGGTGCCGATGGGTTTTTTGAGCAGCAAGGTAATACGACCACCCAACTCCTCGTTTGTCCAGGTGCAAGCAGCATCAGTGGCGGTAAATGTAACTGGAAAATAAATGGGGATGATGGATACGCGCAGCTGGCGTTTGATGTTGTTTGTAACAAACGCTCGCGGCAGGGAACAAAGATTCATCCTGGCTATAGTCAACAGTCAGCATCCTTGGTGAGCTATCAAGCGAGCACCGCTGGTCAGTCGACCTCGGGGCAAGATGCAGTTGAAGTCGTGCTACAGGGGCGTGAGTCAAAAGCACGCATTGTGTTTGCCAAAGGTGTAGGTCTTGTTGCGACCGTATTTCAGGAAAGCCTAACTCCAGCAGGAACAGCCGAAGTCTTTATCGGCGGAACATCGAGTGGCAGCATGTTTGGTGATTGAGTTGATCGTTAGACTCTATCAGGACCGATCAATCAGTTAAGGTGGCAGGGAGCTAATGGTGATCAGAAAATTAAACTTCATGTGGTTAGGGCTTGCTTCACTTCTCGTGACGCTGGGATCCTGCAAGCAGTCTGGGGATTTTTCGGGTGGATCTGCCAGGCCAAATAAGCCTCTGCCTGCCGTGTCCAAGCCACCCGTTCAAACGGCTCCTTCCGATGACTGTCAGGACAGTAAGCTCATTGCCGTTAAAAGCCTTAGTAGTTTTATTTATCAGGGCGGCACGACGAAGTCGTTTGACGTGGAGCTCACCTTTCAGCCATGTCCAACACAAATGAACAGTGTTGAGCTTCCGATCAAGTTTGATTTAGATGCGTACATCCAATTTATAAGTCAATCTGAAAAAACAATTCCTTATGAGCTTTTGGTCAATAATGCTCAACAATCCTCGGGTCGCTTGCGGCAAACCGTTGGATCTGATCTCTTTGGTAAGTCCTGTGCGACGTGTTTTTATTTTCTAACGGACTTTCCTCTCCAGGCGGATCCAAAGCTGACGAAAGCGATCTTGCGCTTAAGCTTGTCGTCGTTCGCAGTTCGTGGGCCAGCCACGTCCCAAACTGTCGCCGCACAGAACTTTACGGTCCCTCTTCATGTTCGCGTTGGATCAGCTGCTCCTGTGACAGGCCAGCTGACATTTACACCGATAGGACTCTAAGTAGTCATCCTAATAGGGTGGAGACTTGGTTTTTAATTAGGGCCGCTCGCATCCGCTTAAGTATCTAAAAATAATATAAAAAAGATCAAACTCAGAGATTAAATAAAGAAAAGTTCAAAAAAAGCCGATAACCCCTGTGAGGTTAAACAGATGGGTCGGATCATTCAAAATTTATTAACTTGTTCAATCGCCGCGGCGCTAACTGGTGGCTGCGGTAAAACTATTTTACAAGTCATGGGTGGCGGATCGACAAATATTGTCGGACTCAATGCAGCGCCTCCAGGTGAAGGGCTTTATGACCGTTGTGGAGTTCGAATCAAAGATTTAGCAGATCCAAATGCAAAACTTGCGGATATTAAGCTTCGGGCTGATGTCCGCGTCACCGGCACCGCCTCTGATTTGAAGTACGACCTTCTCTTGCGAGCGAATCTTCATATTTCCGCTTCTGCTGGACGGTCTGTGTCTGAGACAATTCTTGAGTTGAAGGAGAATAAATCTGAGGATGTCGATGCGTCCGGTAACGGGAGAATCACATCAGATATGGCTAAGCAGGCTGCCTATGATAACAGTACTCGTATGACATCGGAAAGCATGTCTACAGGGCTTTTGCTGAAACTTCAGAAAAGCGATCCACAGTTTAAAGATATTGAATGCGCTGTGACGTTCACTGGTAAGTCAACCACTGAAACTTACAATTCAATGGGTATTGTCGAATTTACTCCTGGTATTCCAAGTGCTCTCAACCCGAGAGCATCGATGGCGACATACGATCTTGAATTGGGCGCGTCTCGTTCATTTACAGTTAAGGCGAAGGTTATCAAGGCGGCCAAAGACTGGCTTCCAGAAGGTACCGAAACTGATGTGACCATAACTTATAAGCGCGTATCTCCGGATCAAAAATCTACCCCTGGGATGCCAGCTGGTGCTCCGCAGATCAATGCTGATCTAGCCTATGAAATGACAACAACGGCAGCTGCCGGTGATGCATGGAGGCTTGGTCTATCCAAGAGACAAGTGTTTTTCGTCAATACGGCAGAGCGCGATCTCGTAGGAGCTTTGGCTGATATGGGAAGAAAAGACCCCAAGCTAAAAGCTGAGTTCCCGCCGGCTTTTGCGGTTCCAGTGACTGAATAAGCAGCTCTAAAAACGTCCCGTATATTTTTTTCTGCCATCTTAGGTTGTTATCGAGTTTTCAGCTTATAATTATGAATGAATTAATAAGCGGAGACACCTGTTTGCCTGGATTCAATTTGAAATCGGTCGTCCTATTTCTCACCAGCACTGCTTTTGTTGATATTTTTTTCGCACCGGCAGCTCGTGCACAGTCTTTTTTATTTCCAGGCGCTTCTGTGGGGTTTGAGTCTGGTCTCTCTCAGACCAATACGAGAGGTCCAGTAGCGATTCCAAACAATCCTGCCAATGCTGTCATAACGAAACGATTTGAGCTGTACGCTGATATGACAATCCTTAACGTTAACTATACCTATACACGCGAAGGCTACGATCCCGTGAGTATCAAGTTGACCGCCCCTCCCGTCAACTTCGGTGTTAGTTTTAAGCCCAACCCTAAAATCGCACTCGGCGCTTTCGTCACACCGAGGCCGGGCGCCAAGCCTCAGGTTGTCAAAAATGTCCCGCAGGATTTGGGTGGTGAAATTACTACGGTTGATGTTTATGCAACCCAAGGATCCTTCATCACCGGGTTCGGTCTCGGATTTAAAGTCAATAACAATACCGCTTTGGGCGTCAGCACCATAGAAACCGCGGAAGATACCCAAATTGTCGTACGTAATGCTGGGACCACAGACGACAAAAATGCGTTATTGGGTGCACGTTTTATTGGTTCGTCGTTTCAAGTAATCGCTGGGTTTCGTCATATTCCAGTACCACGACTGACCTTGGCAGGAAGTTACAAAACGGCCGTACAGAAGGAGTACAATGGTCGACTTATTCTGAAAGGTGATGAAGATGATACCGTCAAACGAAAAGGGTTTTCTCCCGCGGTATTAGCAGTGGGAGCTGAGTACCGCCTAGGTGTCCCAACTGCGTTTGGAGAGCTTCGTCGGGAGTTTTGGTCCGCGGGGGCTTCAAGTGTTTCAACAGGAATACCTGGCGCGCCAGCTAAAACTGCGTTCGAGGATACGCTCATTGTGATCATGGGTGGACGCTTTAGAATCAATAATGATCAGGTTGCGAGTGCATCTGTCGGATTCTATCCACCAAATGTTGGAAACGGGACACCGACCTCTAAAACGGTTAATCCCGATGCAGTGGGTGGAGTTCAATTTGGTGAGTTTGATGGTATCAGTCGAACCATGTTCTCTGGATCATATAGGGCTTCGTTGAAAAATTTGGATATAACGGGCGGCTTTAACTTTATATCTGGTTCCAGGACCGTACCTGCCAATTATCCGGGCGCGGGACGATATGACTTAACGGTGTTCTCAGTCGGCGCCGGTGTCAGTAAGTACTTTAAGTAGTGAATCCTTTAATTAATGGCCGCGGCACGCAGCTAAATATAACAAATCATTGCAAAAAATAGTTATTTTTCCGAATTAATCAAGTTTTGGCCGTTGATTCCCGATACGTGACCTTGAGGGGAGCGCAGTCGTGTCAAAGCTACGTCTTATATTGATCCTGCTGATTCCAATGGCTGGAGTTGCTTCCTGCTCTGGCGATGCCATGGTCGATTTGGGTTCGTCCAGTGATGCCAAGGGCGCGAACCGTTTTAAGCCTCCTGGGGAACGTCCTGAAGCCTTCGATTTCGAAAAAAATTGCGGAATCGCCGCAGACAAAGCCGACGATCAAAATGCAATTCTGTTTAGCGGAGACTATACGAGCTTTCCGATCATCGTCGAAGGATCAAAGTCGGTACCCATTGTAGGAACGATTCCGTATCGAGTTATATTGCAGGCTAAAATTAAGATCGCTGCAAACGCAAAAGGTTCAACGATTGATAGAACTGTTACCAAAATTTCTGCTGAGGGTACGAACCCTATTATCAGCTCAATCGTAAACAGTACTGCAGATAAGAAAGCAAAAGCAGCATCGGGTACGACCAAAGGCGTGCCTTTGCCAATTGGAGAATGGCTCAAACTAACCGGACCGTCAGGAAACCCTGAACTTAAGGACCTTCTTTGCGTATTGACCGGTGCGAAAAGCTCTACGTCTATATCTGGTGAAGGCACGCTATCGGCGACGTTTACTCCAGCGCTCGTGAATTCAGTGAGCCCGCTTGCCTCTCCAGAGCGGATGCGACAAGAGATTGGATCTGGTCGCACTTTTAATGTCACAGCCAACGTAACATCGATTCCAAAAACTGGAGGTTTTTTAGAGCCAGTTGATAAAAACTTTAAATTAGGTTCGAAGTCTGGAAAGGTAACCATAAAAGAGACAAAGCCAGTGCTGTCGGTTGTAAATACTGCTGCCAATATCAATCGAACCATCACATCTGATATAGCATTTGAGGTGACGAACGAGTTTCCAGACGGTGCGTACACTGTTGGCTTACCAAAACGAACCGTTTATCTAATCGATACGGCGAAAAAGACGCTAAAAGCTATTTATCTGGAGGACGATCGTCCTGATCCATCTTCACCGGATACTGGGCCGGCGACTCCTCCCATAGTGATCGTCAGAGACAAATAAAAAGCGCCCCGAGAGGGCGCTTTTTTACGTCATTCCAGGCTTGCGATATCAACCGCGAGTATATTTAAGTTTTGACAGGTCAAACTTGTGAACGTTTTGAAGTCGACTGAGCAGTGCGTCCAGCGTATCACGGCTCATGTCCGGAGAGCGGCTAAGAATCCAAAGCGTGCTGCGGCGTGGTTCGCTGACAACGGCATACTCGTAATTATCACCTAGCTCAATAATCCAGTAGTCGCCTGAAAACGGCCAGAAAAATGAAACTTTAAGTTCCGCGTTGGTTTTCTTGTTCACCACTCGAGCCACGCCCTTTGCTGACGTCACGTCACCAGTGGGAGAACCTTTGTGGCACTCATTGAGAACATCAACGCGGCCGTCGTCTCGTAGGGTGTACTTTGCAGTCGTGTTGTAACAATCACGGCTAAACCACTGAGGATAGCTTGCAATTTCATACCATTCACCCATGTAGCGTTCGATATCTACGTGCTCGACAGTCTTAAGGGGTACCTCAGCATTGGCTGTCGTCTGGCAGCAAGCCAAGTAGGCTGACAAAACGATAATAAATCTTTTTAGCATGGTCTAATCTCCCTGTGTCATGCGTTTCTAAGGTGGATATACACCCGCCCACCAAGAGATTCCAAGGAAAGTTTTCAAGTTACTGAAAGCTATTGGGTAAAGGCCATTTTGGCGGCCGCTAAAACCATGAAGACCGCAAAGATTCTGCGTAGGGTTTGAGGGCCTAAACCGATGGCCAAATGGCTTCCGAGGTAGGCACCAACAGCAAGCCCCAATGCCAGCCAGAGGCCTGCATGAAGATGGCTATAATTTATTTTTCCAGCCTGCCAATAATTCCAAACAGCAAAGACTCCGACAGGTAAAAGTAACGCTATGAGTGATGTTCCGTTGGCTGCATGCTGATCCATTCCAAAAATGAACACGAGTATAGGAATGATGACGAGGCCTCCACCGATGCCGAATAGCCCTGATGCAATTCCGGCCGCGACCCCTGTTACGACAAATCCCAAGGCACTTGTCATGAATGAGCTCCTGCAAATTTTTTCTTATGCTGGTATTTTGTCATAAATTTGAGAACTCGTCATAAAGGTATCCGCTATGGGCATGTGGCATGAACGATGGGCTGAACAAAAGACTGGGTGGGATCTGAATGGTCCTCATCCACTGACAAAAATTTTATTTGAGCGAGTTCAAGCTTTACATCCGCAAGTGGCCAAAGGTCGATGGTTGATTCCTGGTTGCGGTCGTGCTCATGATGCACCGTTCCTGCTTGAATCCGGAGCTTCTGCGATTGACGGGCGTGACTTGGTGCCCTTGGCTATTGAAGAGGCGCAGCGTCTTTACGGGCACATTCAAAATTTGAAGTTTCGCTACGGTGATATTAACGATCTATCTTCGTCAGAGGTAGGAGCCTTTGATGCAATCTTTGACCGGGCCATGCTTTGTGCTTTAGACGGTGAAAACAGAGTTAACTATGTAAGGTCATGTGAACGGTATCTAAAGCCAGGTGGTGTATTTGCTTCATTAGCTTTTGCGTCAACATTTGAGCCTGAAATTGGGCCACCTTTTCAGATTACAAAACTGCAAGTTGAAGGCCTATTCGGCAAAGGCTGGCAGATCGAATCCCTTGAGGAGCGCCGAGACGGCGCTTGTGGTCAAAAAATACTCAGTGAGTGGATCCTGATCGTGCGAAAGTTATAAACCAGCACCAAAAGTTCCGTGGCTTTAGGGTCCTCCTCTTTGTATAGTGTGAAGTCCTGTGCGGAGTTTCGTTTTATAGCAGGATCTAGGGGGACAATTAACATGGCAAAAAAACATCGCTTCATGGATCAAATCGGTGGAGATCTCTTTGAAGATGAAGATAGTGAAGCGTTAGAGTCTTCGACTAATGAGTTTGCAGACATGATTGCTCAGGAGTCAGCCCGAGGTTTCGTCCAGCTGCGCCAAGGTGCAAAGGTCGATGCCAAGGTGATTGGTATTATCGATGGCAGCATTGTCTGTGACGTTGGTCAGCGTAGCGAGGGTGTCCTACCAACAGATTCGATGGCTCCTGAGGAGATCGCGAAGTTTACGGTTGGAGAAACTTATTCTCTCTACGTGAGCTCGCTAAAAAACGGGATCGAACTTGCCACCTCTATTTCTGCAAGACACGCCGGGCTTGACAACCTGCGTGACGCTATGAATTCAGGTCTTCCGGTTGAGGGTAAAGTCACCGGCGAGAACAAGGGTGGATATACGGTTGAGCTTTCCGGTGCGCGTGCATTCTGTCCTTTCTCCCAGATGGATGTGGTTGGTGGTAAGCCGCCAGCAGCTTTTATCGGTCAAACTTTTAAGTTCAAGGTTATCAAAGTTGCAGGTCGGGACGTGGTCTTGTCTCGGGCAGCCTTGCTGCGTGAAGAGCAGGCTGGTGAGCGTGCAAAAATTTTGGAAACTCTTCAGGTTGGAGATACAGTTTCCGCAAAAGTTGTCAAAATTGAAAACTTTGGGGCTTTCATTGAAATCGGCGGCGGCATGAATGCCCTTGTTCCAGTCAGTGAACTAAGTTGGAGCCGTCCATCGTCTCCTCACGCTGTTGTGAGTGTTGGTGACCAGGTTACGGCAAAAATCCTGAAAATAGATACTTCTGGTGAACGTCCAAAAATCTCTGCATCGATGAAGCAAGTAGAGGGCGATCCCTGGGATCTTCAGGTTGAGAAAATCGAAAACGGTGCGATCGTCGACGTGAAGATTACAAAACTTATGCAGTTTGGGGCTTTTGCAGAGATTCTTCCGGGCCTTGAGGGGTTGATTCACATCTCTGAAATGAGTGCGAAGCGTCGCATCAACACGCCTGGCGAAGTTGTTGAGGTGGGTCAAACTGTTAAGGTTAAAATTACCGGTATCGATCGCATTCAAAGGCGTATCGGGCTTTCCATGAAGGTTCTAGAAGCAGATTACGTCGAGCAAGAGGGCAAAAAGAAGCTTGATGAACAGAAAAAATCTGAAGATGAGCATCGTGGCGTTGAATTTCGCTCCCAAGGCGGATCAGCCACTTTAGGAGACGCGTTTCTCAAGGCGGCAGCCAAAGCCAAGACTGGGAAATAGAATGTCTTGATCAGTGCAGGCGTAAAACTTTTAATAGGAGCAACAGCCATTGGCTTTGCTCCTATTTTTGCAAAACTTTTGATTGTTGATGGTTCAGTCAGCCCAGTTGCGTCTGGATTTTGGCGTATGTTTATCGGGAGTCTTGGGTTTCTTTTGCTCCTGATTTTTGGGAAAGACTGGCAGCGGAGTCGATCTGAGGTTTTGCGGATCATGTCAAACTCCTCCGTCATCGTATTGCTCGCTGGATTTTTATTTGCAGCAGACTTGGTCGCGTGGCATACGTCATTTCTTTACACGTCTGTTGGGGTGAGTTCGATTATCGCAAATTTTTCTGCGGTTTTTGTACCCATTACTGGAATTGTTTTTTTTCGTGAAAAGTTAAAGACCAATGTCGTTTATGGTGGTCTTTTAGCTTTTGTTGGATTTGTTGGGCTGACGTATCTTAAGTCAAAACAAGCGTCGACTGACGGCGCGCTGTCCCATCAAGACTTCATCGGCGAATTACTCGCCTTCTTGACGGCGTTTTTCTACACGGGCTACATTCTGGCTATAAAATCGCTGGCTACACGATATTCATCTCGGGTTCTGATGTTGCTTGCATCTTCTATTAGTGCATTGATCCTAGGTGTCATTACGGTCGTTAGCGAACCCGCAATTATCCCCCAGGGAGCTTTAGGCTGGATATGGGCTTTATGTCTGGGCTTGATTAGCCAGGTGTTTGGGCAGGGGCTGGTCGCCAGCTCGCTGTCTGTGCTACCGGCAGGGCAATCAGCATTAACCTTATTGTGGGCACCCGTAAGCTCTGCCCTGTTTGGTTGGATCTTTCTCGGAGAAATCCTCAACTCTGGGCAGATCATCTCTATGATTGTGGCCGTGCTTGGTATCGCTCTTGTTGTTCAAAAATAGCGTTTATTTTTGATTTTGAACGTACCGGTTGGCAATCATGTAGATCATATTGCACAGATCTTCTGTGTTTGTTCCGCGCTCCATGACAGATGCTGGAAGTTGTGGTCCAAGCAACACGGGTCCAATTCCTGTGCTACCCGAGATTGCAGAGAATAGCTTATAAGCAATGTTTGCGCTGGTTAGATCCGGGAAAATCAAAACGTTAGCCTGTCCTTTGAGTTGGCAGAATGGAAAGTCCCGCTCCTGAAGTTTTTCGTTAAGTGCTACGTCCGCCTGAATCTCTCCGTCAAAAATAAAGTCGACGTTACGCTCATGAAGAATTTTTACCGCATCCGCAACACGCTGACATTTTTCGTGGCGATTGCTACCAAAGCTTGAAAAGCTCAGCATGGCCACGCGGATTGTGGCATCGGTATACTGTTTCGCAAAGTTAGCAGTATTGAATGCAATATCAGCCAATTCTTCTGCTGATGGCTCCACACAGACTGTGCAGTCTGACAGAAAGTACATTCTTTTATTCCAAGAAAACATGTAAAGACCGTTCATGATACGGCCTGGTTTTGTCCGAATAACTTCCATAATTGGGGCAAGGCCATCGACGTAGGGCTCAACGACGCCGCCAATGAGTCCCTCGACAGCCCCGCTCCGAAGCAGCATACAGCCAAAGTAGTTGTTGTTTCTCAGCATTTGCTGCGCTGCGGAACGAGTGACGCCTTTACGTTGTCTCAATGAGTAAATTTCATCAGAAAACGCATCGAGACGATCATCGCTGTGGGGGTCAATGATCGTCGCCTTTTTAGCGAAATCGTGGATACCGAGAGTTTCGGCCTTTGCGACAATTTCATCAGGGTTACCCAGCAGCACTGGCGTGACGTCACCCTCGTAGTCCATCTGAGCAGCTGCTTTGATCACGCGGTCATCGTGCCCATGGATCAGGACGATGCGCGGTTTCTTTCCTGATTTTCGCGACCAGCTTGCAATGTTGTTACGCATCTTGCGGATAAGTCGCTTGGTTGGTCCGAGGATTCGTTCGATGTGCTGAGTGTACTGGTCAATGTTGACCTCTTTGCGCGCTACGCCCGATTTCATGGCTGCCTCAGCCACAGCAGGGGCTACATAGAGCAACACGCGCGGATCCATAGGTTTTGGAATCAAGTAGTCTTTTCCAAAGCGGTACCCCTCGGCTGTGTTGTACGCACGTAAGACCTGCTCAGGAACGTCCTCTTTGGCAAGTTGCGCGATCGCGCGCACGGCGGCCATCTTCATTTCCTCGTTAATGGTCGTCGCCTGAACGTCTAGGGCCCCGCGGAAGATGAATGGGAAGCCCAAGACATTGTTAACTTGATTCGGAAAATCGCTGCGACCAGTCGCCATGATGCAGTCAGGCCGCGCTTTCAGGGCATCATCTGGAAGAATTTCGGGATCAGGATTTGCTAATGCAAAAATAATCGGATTCGGTGCCATAGGCATAATCATCGAAGGCTTTAAAACACCGGCGGCGGAAACACCAACGAAAGCGTCAGCTCCTTTTAGCGCCTCGTCAAGGGTGCGGAGGCTTGTCTCTAAAGCAAATTTTTCTTTGTATTTGTTCATCCCATCTCTGCGACCTGCGTAAATAACGCCTTTACTGTCGCACATGATGAGATTTTCCCTGCGGACGCCCAAGGAGAGAAACAAATTAGCGCAAGCCACTGCGGCAGCACCGCCGCCGCTGAATACGACTTTGACGTCGCTAATTTTTCGCCCCGTGATTTCCAGCGCATTCAGAAATGCTGCGCCAGCAATAATGGATGTACCGTGCTGGTCGTCATGGAATACGGGGATCTTCATGCGCTTGCGAAGCTCTTCTTCGATGTAGAAGCACTCGGGAGCCTTGATGTCTTCGAGGTTGATGCCACCGAAGGTCGGCTCTAAAGCTTGCACTGCTGTAATGAATGCATCGGGATCTTTGGCATTAACTTCGATATCAAAGACGTCAATATCGGCAAATTTTTTAAATAAAACAGCTTTACCTTCCATGACAGGTTTTGAGGCCTCTGGGCCGATATCGCCGAGACCAAGGACTGCTGTTCCGTTGGAAATGACGCCAACCAGATTTGCACGGCCTGTGTACTCGAACGAAAGCGCCGCGTTTTTTGCGATTTCGCGGCAAGGGCCTGCAACTCCTGGTGAGTAAGCAATAGCCAAATCCTTTTGGCTTGAAACAGGCTTTGAGAGGCCTGTGAAGATTTTTCCTCGAGGTTCCCGGGCGTGGTATTCAAGTGCGAGTTTTTCATAGTCAGTGCTCACGGGTCACCTCAGCAATATCAATAATCATCAATGGGAGTCTTAAGAGGATTGATTTTATTGCAAAAGACCGCCTTGGGCAAGCCGGGCCGCCCTATAAAGCTATAGGGTCTAACGTACGGTATTTATTTTGACTTACATCCCCTGCAAAGGCATTCTACAACGATGGCTTGAGTATAAATAAAGCAGCCACGACCATGGCTTGGAAGGTGCCTTTTGACTCCTGTGTCCGCAGATAAAAGTCAGTCTTTGGGAAAGGTTTTAGTTACCGGTGGGGCGGGCTACATCGGTGCAACCGTTTGCTCAGCATTATTGGATGCTGGTTGGACGCCGATCATTCTCGATAATCTTTGTCAGGGTCGTAAAGAATTCACTGAAGGTCGCATTTTTTACCAAGGCGACATCGCCGATAGATCTCTTTTAAAAAACATAATTCAAAAACATGGACCATTGTTTGGAGCGATTCACTGTGCAGCGCTTATTGTAGTGCCTGAAAGCGTCACATCTCCAGAAGAGTATTACCGTGAAAATGTATCTAAATCCGTAGATTTGTTTGCAGGTCTACGTGACGTTGGGTGCAAAAGAATCGTCTTTAGTTCGTCTGCGGCAATCTATGACGTCGTAGATGGTTTCATGGTGACAGAGACATCTCCGCTAAGACCTTCCAGTCCCTATGCACGCACAAAGTTTATGATGGAGATGGTGCTTCGTGATTTTTGTCAAGCTTACGGCATGAGGGGCATTGCTTTACGCTACTTCAATCCGATTGGTGCGGATCCGAAGATGAGAACCGGTGCCTATGTCAAGTCACCAACCCATGTTTTGGGGCGTATGGTTAGCGTATCTTTAGGCAAGGAACCGACTTTCGAAATTACGGGGACTAATTGGCCGACTAGGGACGGTAGCGGTATCAGGGATTATATTCATGTGTGGGATTTAGCACAGGCTCATGTAAAGGCCATTGAAAATTTTGATCAGGCCTTTTCCAAAAACTCTGATCAAGCATCTAAAAAAGACTCTTATTTGGCCATGAACTTAGGCACTGGACGTGGCGTGACCGTACGAGAGTTGGTGGGCGCATTTGAAAAAGTGAATGGTTGTCCGATTAACAAGAAAGAAGCTGGGCCAAGACCTGGAGACGTGGCAGGAAGTTTTGCTAGCTGTGCGCTCGCAGAGAGTCATATTGGTTGGAGGTCTGAGCTGTCCATTGAACAGGGAATTAGTGATGCCCTTAAGTGGGCTATAACTTGGGATGAGCGCTGCCGGCGCTAACACTATTGAGCATTGTAGATTTTCGACTGAGGTTTTAATTTGAATTTAAGAGTAATTCATGACCAGCTAGTCCGACTGATCCAGAGGTTTGGGTCGGAGGCGCGAGAACACCGGCAGGTTTACCGGCGGCTAAATCAGCTTCTTCCTGATCGGTGGAAGACATTAGCGGCAGATCATCGTGCCCGAGGATTAGGTCCTGCAGAATCAGCTCGTGCGGCATTCGCTTCTGATGACTTTAGAAACTATATTGAAGAAGTTGTTCAATTTGGAGCTTCAAGTCTTGAAGCCAGAATTCAATATGAAACTCATATGATGTTGATTGATGCACGAAGAACGATGCGTGCGTTTAGCAAACGATAAGGGAAATTATAATGAAAATCAAAGCGGCTGTTGCTTGGGGTCCAGGCCAACCTCTTAAAATCGAAGAGGTCGAACTTGCTCCGCCAAAGGCAGGCGAAGTTCTAGTGAAAATGGTGGCGACTGGCGTTTGTCACACTGACGCCTTTACTCTCTCTGGCGAGGATCCAGAGGGACTTTTCCCGGTGATTCTTGGTCACGAGGGAGGAGGGATTGTCCATGATGTGGGTGAGGGGGTCACGACTTTGAAGAGAGGTGATCACGTCATTCCTCTTTATACCCCTGAGTGCCGAGAATGTAAGTTTTGTCGATCTGGAAAAACAAATCTTTGTGTGAAAATCAGGGCTACACAGGGCAAAGGTCTTATGCCAGATGGAACGTCCCGCTTCTCCAAGGATGGAAAACCAATTTTTCACTATATGGGATGCTCAACCTTTGCCGAGTATACGGTTGTTCCGGAAATCGCACTTGCAAAGGTCAATCCTAAGGCTCCATTGGACAAAGTTTGTTTGCTTGGTTGCGGCGTTACAACTGGAATCGGTGCGGTACTAAATACAGCTAAGGTCGAAAAAGGTTCCACAGTCGCAGTCTTTGGTTTAGGTGGCATTGGGCTCTCCGTGATTCAGGGGGCAAAAATGGCCGGGGCATCCCGGATTATTGCAATTGATATCAATGACGCTAAGTGGGAGATGGCTAAAAAATTTGGCGCAACCGACTTTGTTAATCCCAACAAGCAATCCAAGCCAATCCAACAGGTAATCGTTGAAATGACCGAGTGGGGCGTTGACTACTCATTTGAGTGCGTGGGCAGTGTTCAACTTATGCGAGCAGCCCTTGAATGTGCTCATCGTGGATGGGGACAGTCAATTATCATTGGTGTTGCTGGAGCTGGTCAGGAAATTTCAACCAGACCCTTCCAGTTGGTCACAGGTCGTGTTTGGAAAGGATCGGCGTTCGGCGGTGTAAAGGGTCGAACTGAGCTGCCTAAGTATGTTGATCAATATATGTCGGGTGAGATCAATATTGACGATATGGTTACGTTTACCATGCCACTAAATGACATCAATAAAGCCTTTGACTACATGCATGAAGGCAAAAGTATCCGGTCTGTGATTGTTTTCTAAAATTAGCGAGAGTGGGTACATGGCGTCTTTTGTGGTTTTGAAAGAGCATCGTTGCTTCGATGGATGGGTTCGATTTGCCGAACACGACTCTCATCAAACTAAAACAAAGATGAAGTTTTCGTATTTCATCCCAGACGGTGAAATCCGCGGCGCCATCATTTGGCTGTCTGGTCTTACCTGTACCGACGAAAACTTTATGACGAAAGCTGGGGCGCAAAGCTTTTTATCCAGGGCGGGGGCAATCGTGATTTGTCCCGACACCTCTCCACGAGGGCTTGGTTTACCTGGAGAGCATGATCATTGGGACTTTGGAGTTGGCGCAGGATTTTACGTTGATGCGGTCACAGCTGGGTATTCTGACCACTACCGCATGTACAGTTATGTTGCCAAAGAACTTTATGATTTGGTCGTAAATGAATTTTCAGTAGCCGAAAACATTTCCATCATGGGCCACTCGATGGGCGGGCACGGTGCACTCGTAGTGGGTCTGCGTGAGGCGTCAAAATTTAAATCTATTTCGGCTTTTGCTCCCATTGTGAATCCCGTGAATTGCCCATGGGGTGAGAAAGCATTTAGGGGATACTTTGGATCCGAGGCTGGGAGTTTGGGTCGTCAATACGATGCTTGTGAGCTGATAAAATCAGGACATCGGCATCAACATCCACTACTGATCGATCAAGGTGTCTCTGATCAGTTTCTCGAAGCTCAACTACGCCCCGAAAGATTGGTTCAGGCTGCACAAGGAACCCAGCAGAAGGTGATTTTAAATTTGAGGCAAGGCTATGATCATAGCTATTACTTCATCGCCTCATTTGTTGAAGAGCACATTAAATTTCATTCGTCGCACTGGACTCGCTAAGTCGATTGCCCACGTCAAAAAAATCACATGCCAAATTTAAAACTACTGATTTGTGCTTGCTGATCTACGTAAAAAATAAGGCCAGACCCGAGCGCACGCTAAAAACATTGCAACGATGACTGGGCCAAGTAACACACCCAAAAGACCGAAGAACTCGACTCCACCAAGAATTGCAACCAAGCTGATCAGAGGGTGCATATCGCTTCCGCCTTTAAGCACAAGCGGTCTGATAAAATTATCGATTAATCCAGTGATGACGCTTGCAACTAAAATAATTGCCAACGACCACCAGGCCTTCTGAATGACGGCCCAGATGGCGGCGAGTATAAACACGGGTGCTGATCCTAAAACAGGAATCCAGGCAAATACGAATGTGGCACCCGTAGCCAATGCAGCCCCGGGTATTCCAAGCATCAAGAATGTTAGAACAACGACGGCCGCCTGCGCTAGAGCAGCCGCTAGACTTGCCATCAATGTAGACCGCGTTGCATCTCTGAAAGACTTGGCTATTTCACTTTGAATACTCTCGGACATCGGGAGAATTTTCTTAAGCCAACCCAAAAAGCTCGGGCCATCAACCAGGAAGAAATAGCAACTTAAAATTCCCATGATCAGTTGCAGGATTAGTGCCGGAGTATCACCAGCAATCCGGATCACCGTGCTACTGGTCCAATCAAGGATCATCTTGATCGCTAAAATGGCGTTATCTTCAAGATCTAATCCCTCAAACCATGGGAGATATGTGCGAGCAGTTCCTTCTAAAGTTACTTGCCAGTGGGACCACCAATCTTTAAACAGAGCGTGCGATGCTTCACTGGAGAGGTAGTTTGTAAACGTGGTGGCGTCTCGCAGGGCGACTCCAGCCAAAACGAGCATCGGGACAATAACTAAGATGGCCATGGAAAGCGTTGCAACCGCAGCGGCTACATAGCGGGGCATACGTCTTAACAAAACTCGAAACCATGGATTAAGAATCAATGCCATCATTCCGCCAGCAATAAGCGCGACGATGAAAGGCTTTGCGATTAAAACAATCATGAACAAGAAAAAGGCCGTAACGGCCATGAAGATCCAAAGTCCAATTCGAGGGTCGACTTTTTCGCGTGACATCAAATGTCTCCATCAACTTGTTGAGGCTGAGTCAACTTCCTGCCAGGACGCTTTAACGATCTGATTGAGTTCCTGCTGTAGATTGTGTTCAGCGGGGCCGAGGGCTGTGACGCAAAGGCCTTTAAGAGTGAACAGATTCAAAGCAGTCTCTTTTAAGTTCTCAGCCGTCAACGCAGAGTATCGTTTTGCCCAAACAGAAAGTTTTGCTTCAGTGCCGGAAATTTTAGCCCAGCTTCCGCGCCACGCCAATGCCGCCGGCTCAGACGTTGTGATATCAAGATCGACAAGTGCCCGGTGCTTATGCCGCAGTAGCTCCGTACTGGGGATCTGGGTTTTGGTCAGAGATTTGACAACGGAGAACACTTCTTTAAAGAAGGGACGGATATTCTCGCCTAATACACTGGCGCTGATGTTAAATAGGCCGCTGCCATCATATTGATGGACATCCGAGCTAATGTCGTAGACTAGTCCCAACTCCTCTCTAATGCGTTTGGTTAGTCGGCTACTAAATCCGTCTGACAATACCCGCGATAACATTTCGTAAGCGGCGGTGTTGCTACTTCCCGTGCCATCACAAACAAAGCTAATTTGAATCTGATATTCGTTGTCGCTATTTTCTACCCAAAAAGCACAAGGTCCTTTGAAGCCAGTTTTTTGTGTTGGAGGCTGCTTCACATGTTTTTGAGGCTTCCAGACTCCGAAGTTGTTATCCAGTAAATTTTGGATGGTCTCATAATTGCCGCCAACGCAACAGATCACGGCATTATTAGGAGCGTACCAACGATTAAACCAATCTCGCAAATTTTCGGACGCTATCTTTCCCAAGGTTTCCGGGGTGCCAATGATCGGCATGGCCATAGAGGTGTTAGGCCAAATTTTAGTGGCAATATGAAAATCTGGATCAGTGCTGATTCCATTTTCATTTAGTTCGCCTTCAAGCTCTCTGAGTACGATTCGGCGCTCTGTGTCCAGGTCTGAGAGGGCAGGTCTAAGGATAAAGTCGGCAAAAAGCTCAATAGCTTCATCCATACGGGCAGTAGTACCGTTAACGTAGAACTCCGTATACTCATGTCCTGTAGCAGCATTCCACTCCCCTCCAAGGCTCTCAAATGCCGCACTAAGGTCAGAGAAAGATGGATACTTTGATGAGCCTCGAAATAGCATGTGTTCTAGTAGGTGGCTGATACCAGAAAGTTCAGCAGGCTCGTGGCGGCTGCCTGTGCCAATGAGAAGGGTCATTTGAAAGCGGGGGTCGTCCTTTGGCAGGGGTATGTGTAGACAGCGCAGACCATTGTCCATGACCCACTCGTTCCAGTTGGTCTCTGTTTTTTCGAGGTGAGTTAATTGCAGTTGCGCCTGTTGTTGCTGCAGCAATGTTTCGTCTCCGGGTACTAAACTCAAGAAAAGCGCATCAGTAATCGGCGCGCGAGAACTTCCATGTCAGTCCGAGCTGGTGATGGAGGGAAAAAGTGTAGGGCTTTTAACGCTCGCTCTGTCCACTGCTCCGCCAGCTCAAGAGTTTTGCCAGCTGTGTCATAGCGATTGACGAGATCGAGTACCTTCAACATCGAGGCTGGGGAAATCTCTTCAGAGTGGATCAATGATTCGACCTGAGCCCACTCACTTTCCGTCGCGAGCGATCGAAGGAGAATAATTGGCAGTGTCACCTTGCCCTCTGGTAAATCAGATAGTGTTTTTTTGCCAAAAATTGTCTCTGAACCCGCATAGTCTAAAGCATCATCTAGAAGCTGAAATGCGTAACCCACGCATCGACCGAATTCCGAAAGTGCGTCCCGTATTTCTTGGGTTTTATCTCCAAGTACTGCGGGAGCTCGACAAGCGGCTGCTAGAAGGACGGCCGTCTTGTGCTCAATAATTCTGAAATAGGCATCCTCAGGCATCACAGGATTATAGAGGTGCTCTAGCTGCAGCAATTCACCATCACTCATGAGCCGGATGGCCTTGGCAAACATCGACACTATTTCCAGGCTTCCTGTCTCTGCCATGAGTTCACTGGCACGAGCATAGATTAAATCACCGACCAACACAGCAGATTCATCTCCCCAAATTGAGTTGGGAGTTGGTTTGCCTCGGCGAAGGGTGCTGTTATCAATCACATCGTCATGAAGAAGGCTTGCGGTATGGACATATTCACACACTGCTGCGATGGGCATCAGGTGCGGTCCCTTGTACTCCACGAGTCGACTGGCAAAAAAATAAAGTGCCGGGCGGATTCTTTTACCGCTACCGGCAAAGACATAATCGATAATGTGTTTACTCGACGCGGTGTTAGCTTTTAGAAGGCCATTAAGTTCTGGTGCCAGATTGACCAAACTTGATGAAACGGGGACAAGTGCCTCGTCGATGAGTTTTCTGGGTTCCAGGTTTGCCAGATCAAAGCCGAGAGCTGGGTAATCCAACCCCACGGTCTTGGAGATGTGGCATTGTGTCGTCGTATGTTCGTTCACTGTAGACGGCTCTCCTGGACGGGACTTCATCGAAGTCCGGGTTATAACTCGAAGTCCTAATCCAAGGGAATCATTAAATCATCCGCGCACTAGCCTCTGATTAAAAAAGTTGCAATTTAGCACTGCCTTTGGTAAAACCCCGCTCCATTTCCATATTCAGGGGGCCCCATGACCGCTCGTTTATCAGAAGACGCCGTCATTCATTCATTAGACACTGGGTGGCAGTCTCTGGTCTGGAGGAGCCATTTTCCCATGAAATCAGGCGGTTTACTGCCTGCGGTGAACTTTAAAGCTATCCTTGATGCTAAAGATCCAGTGGCCGCGGCCCAGGCGGTGCCGCGTCAAGACATGTATTTAGCTTTGGTTTCTGAAGGACCTGAGGATGCGCTTGAGGTTTTACCGCTTCTTTCCAGTGAGCAGTTTGTTGCGATCATTGATCATGAAGCTTGGCAGGATGGACGTTTATCAGTGTACCAGGCTATCCGCTGGCTGGATCTCTATAAAAACTTAGGTCCAGAACAATTGTACCGACGATTTAGGGAGCTCGATGAAGAGTACCAAGTTGCTCTGCTAAATCCTTTCATTGAAATGGTGGATGAGGAAGCCTTTGAAACCTTGGCCCAAGAGGAACAAGACAAATTTACGGCCATGCCCTGCAATACCCTGTGGTGGCGAGTAAAAGATGGCGATGAAAAGGTTCAAGAATTTGTACATAGTATGATTAGTGCTTCAATCGGTGAAGATGCAGCATACGTATACTCTCTGTTAGGGATGGCCGCCATGTTGCCTCCTAACGAACAAGAAGCCCTTATTAAGCAGTTCCGCGATGCGAGACTTGAAGAGGATGGCTTTGTCACGAAGGAAGAGAGCTTGAGCCTTTTCAGTCGTTATGATGGAGAGCCTTTATACAGGCGATGGGCGTCTAACGCAGACCAAGATCAAAATAAAATGGTTTCCACGTCCGATTCCCCTGCATTGTTCCTTGATTTAGTTTTGGCCGCAGCCTCGACCTCTGGTCAGGTTGATGCTGTCGCAGTGGAAAATCTACAGCGAAGCTTTGCTTACCTTGCAAACTCAGTTTCTTCTGCGTGCAATGTGGCTCCTGATGACGTCAATGGATTGTCTAGTTTGCTTCAGCAAGTTAGATTTTTGGTGAGCTATGGCCTTGAAGTTTTAGCTGACGGTGACACGGCCAAAGGTGTTGAGATCTTGTTCTCGGAATATCCAAAAACTATTTTCCAATTTGCGCTTTCCACGGTCGACGCCATCAGGTCAGAGGTGATTAGTCGTCTGCAAGCAGTTAATCATCAGACGGCTCAGAGGCTTGATTTGTTTTGGAAGTCGGGGAAATATGGGGCTGCATTATGGCTCATAGATCGTGAGTTTTTGGATGTTCTCGGCTTCGAAGCATGCGAGATGGTTAAAGGACTGTTTAATCGCTTCCCTATGGTCCAAGATGAAATCATTGAGCTTGACCATATCAAGCGAGCCAAATTTAGACCAATTGCAACGCGCCAGGACTTTTCAACTCTTTTAACAAGTGTGAGAAAGATTATGGGTGTTGATGGTAAGGAGGTGTTGCAATGAATATGGCAGTTGAACATTCAAAAGTAATGGGAACAGAGCAAAAGAAAACTTTGGCAGAAATGTTGGAGCGGAAATATGGTAGTTGGTTGGGCAAACGATATTTTGAAGTCGAAGGTCACGTCGATGGACCAGCGTTAAATTTGAAAGTGACTCTTAAGACAGCCGACCGTTCGTTTGTTTATCCTATTGAAGCGCGCATGCTTTATGCTGATCAGGATATGAAAATGGATCAGGCTAGAGATTTCTTGTTGGATTTCATTGATGCCTACCTTCAAGAGTATCTGTCTGGTGGTGAAGAAACATATTTGACCATCGATTGGTCTAACTACGATTGTGATGGTATTGAGCTTCAAATGCGTGGCCAAATTTTGAACGAAAAACTCGAAGAATTAGCAGATCAGTGGATGAATGGTTCATCGACTCTTAACTAACTTGGCTAGCCTTTTGTCTTAGAGATGAAAAAGCCTGCGCGTGATCGCGCAGGCTTTCATTTTTTAGAATTAAGCTGCGTTGATTACGGAAGCCACAACATCGGCTCCCGTGTGGACTCGCACCTGGTTTCTACCGTTTTGCTTGGACTGGTACAGCGCAGTATCCGCTCGCGCAATAGCATCCTTGCCGTGCTCTTGCCCTACAATCAGCTGAGCCACGCCAAGAGACATGGTCACAGGAATGATTGTTCCTTGAAAATCAAAAACCTGAGACTCGATCGCTTGGCGAACCTTCTCTGCTGCAATACGAGCTCCCGCATGATCACTAGCTGGCAGGATTACTAAAAATTCTTCTCCACCGTATCTGCAAACGACATCCGTCTTGCGGAAGGTCTTTTGGAAAATTCCGGCGACTGTTTTTATGACAAAATCACCAGCAGGGTGACCGTATTTATCGTTGATCTTTTTGAAGTGGTCAATATCGCCCATGATCACTGAGAGGTTGCGATGGTCATTACCAACGGGCAGGCTTATAATGCGCTTTTCCTCCACGTTCATGTACTCTTCAAAGTGAGCGCGATTAAATAGTCCAGTCAATGGATCGGTAATCGATTTTGAAGCTTTGTCTTTATATTTGCCTTGAAGCTGCGTCTCTGCCGTTACGTCTCGAAGTAGTATGAATGCGCCAATGACCCGCCCGTCCAACAGGAAGGGAAAATATCCGATGGTAAGATTCAAGTCCGTCCCCTGATTAGTTGTACCAATCAAGTCGTCAATCCTAGTGGGGACTGTATTTTGCAAAATTTCTGCCGCCGTAATTGGCTTCTCCATAATGGACAGCGATAAAGCGCTGTTGAAAGAATCAATTTTCAAAAGCTGCTTTGAGGTAATTCCTGTGACCAGTGCGGCAGCTGGATTTGACTTCAAGATTTTTCCCTGAGCATTCACAACGAGGTATGCGTCGAGCATGGCCTTGCAAAACTGCTCAAATGGCTTGAATGCCTCTAAGACTTGTTCATTTGTCGCCGTCATCTCTGCTCCCAACATTCTTATTAAGCTTCAACCCAGGCAAAAAACTCTTCCTCTAGTTCATCCATCTCCGTCGGCTTTCCACACTTTGCGCAATTAACCTGACCACCGCCATCACTGGCAGCCGCCGGGAGATTCTGTCCTTTCACAAAAAGGTGCTGTTGCTGATTTCCACAGCTTGGACATGTGTAGCTTGCATAAACGGATTGAACCTGAGCTTTGCCGCGAAAGTTTGGAATCATGTTGATCTGGCTAACGATGTCTGGGGTGCACTCTTCAAACACAAGTGTGCGGCCTTTTTCTAGTTCGCGCATAAAGGTAATCCATGCGCGAACGCCACAGGAGTTCACTGACTCTACCTGCTTAAAGTTGATGATGACATTCTGTCCGAGAGCTTGAACGAGCTTTGGAAGATGCACTTCAGCATCCTCATTTATTGGACCAAAAAGGCTTAATTTCTCCCACTCACCGTTACGGGCAATTTGGCTTGTAATGCTCATGAAACTCTCCGTCTCTATCCCTGAAACCGACTGCGATGATGCCGATCGTTGTCTGCTGGGGAGTATCGGAAGAACGAACTTATCCTTAAATGCCTAAGCCCGATGTCAATATTGGCATCGGGCTCATGCATTGGTTTTTACTGGTTTTATTAGTTTTTTTGGCTCTAAGCTTAAGGTTGGCCGGTCTCAATCAGGTACGGGTAACCCTTTGTATATTTAACCAATTTTTCAAAGGCCTGGGCTTTGGCTTCTTGGGTCATCCTGCTCTTTTCTACAGCCGAGTCTAACTGAGCTTTGTATGCGTCAGTAATTTCTGTCATGTCGTAGTTGCGGCTAACGAGAAGCTCATCGATCGGATCGCCTTGTGTGATTTTTGTGATTTCCCATTCACCATCTGTATTGACGTGCACTTCGACCTCGTGAATTGCGCCAAAGAGGTTGTGCTCATTTGCCAGAGACTCCTGATAAGCACCGACAAGGAAGAACCCAATGTAGTACGGAGAGTCACTTGGTGGATGAAGTTCTAGCACCGTCTTGGTGTCCGCACGATCGATGAACGTGGTCAGACATCCGTCAGAGTCGCATGTGATGTCAACGATGGTTGCTTTGAGATTCGGTTTTTCATCGTGTCGCGATAGCGGCATGACGGGGAAAAGCTGATTGATTGACCAAGAATCTGGAATGGACTGGAAAATTGAGAAGTTCGCCAGGTACTTAGAAACCATGACCTTTTGGAGATTTTCAAACTCTTCTTGGGTGTGACGTTCGAAGCTCGAAAAGTATAGGGCTTTGCGGCAGATTCGGTGAAATAATTCTTCTGCTACTGCGCGATCTTTCAGCTGCAAGTAGCCAAGGTTGAAAAGCGTAAAGAGCTCTTCCTGATAAACGATGGAGTCGTGATAGTACTCGACGTAGTTCTTGCGATTCATGTTGTTTACGATGTAGCGCAACTCATTAAGTGCTTTGTGAGCACTCTGATCAATATGCTCCAAGTCCAGAATGTCATCGGCATCCATATTAACATCCGCGCCTTGAACTTCACGGATGTTAGTTACGACAACGCTATGGTATGCAGCGATAACTCGGCCTGACTCTGTGACGATGGTTGGGTGAGGGACACCTTCATTGTCACAGACTTCCATGAGTACGTAGACAGCGTCGTTGGCGAATTCTTGTAAGCTATAGTTGGCTGAAGACTCAAAGCTTGTCTTACTGCCGTCGTAGTCTACGCCTACGCCGCCACCAATATTTAAGTAGTTCGGTTTAAAGCCTGATTTGATGACTTTTGAATAAACGCGCGCAGCCTCTTTCAAGGCGCCTTTGAATCTCTTGATTTCGGTGATCTGACTGCCGATGTGGAAGTGCAGCATGGCGAGTTTTTCAGTCAAATTCGCCTTTTCAAGCATCTGAAGTGCGTGGATCACCTCTGTCGTGGTAAGTCCGAATTTGGACTGCTCACCCGAGCTTTTCTCCCATTTTCCGGAGCCCTTGGAGTAAAGACGTACGCGAAGTCCAATTTCAGGGCAGTCTTTGTAATGTGCGGCGCGGTCGATGATCATCTGAAGCTCATCAGGACCTTCCACGACCATCACAACGTTTTTACCCATCGCCTTGGCGATGAAGCCCATGTCGATGAATTCCTGGTCCTTGAATCCGTTGCAAACCATCAAGGCGCTATCTTGAAGTTTGTAGCCAAGGGCTGCGATGAATTCTGTTTTACTTCCGACTTCGAGACCGTAGTCGACTTTTCGACCGGCATTGACAATGGCGTCAATGAACTCACGGCGCTGATTGACTTTAAATGGGAAGACGCCCATGTGGCGACCTTTGAAGTTGTTATCAGCGATCGCATTTTTGAATGACCGATGCATCCGCTCAAGCTGCCCCTCGATGATTTGGGGAAAGCGTATAATGAGAGGAGCAGTAAGGCCTTTCTTGCGCACCTCTTCCATCACATCGGGTAAAGACACACTGATGTGTTCCTCGCCAGTCGGATTAGCAACTACGTGGCCTTGATCGTTGATACCAAAATAACCCGCACCCCAACCGTCGATGCCGTAAAGTTCTCGGGCTTCTTGAATTTGGCGAATATTCATCTTTTGTGGCGTCCTCACATGAAGGTTGGAGACGATAAATATTAATGAAATAGATTTCTTTCATAAGCCATATGGGACAAATATCAAGTGCAAATTGCGCCTGGGAGCGATAATAAAAAATCCTGGCTTTTTTGAAGATTTAGGAATCGGGGAGTCATCGCCTTGAAAATTTCCTCCGGCTGGAGCAAAGGCCTGAAAATATTGACGCCTGAAGGTTTCGACACACGCCCGACCAGGGAGCGTGTGCGTCAGTCTGCCGTCAACATGCTTCAGCCGTGGATACCTGAGGCGCGGGTTTTGGATCTGTTTGCTGGAAGTGGCGCTGTGGGTATTGAGCTCGTCAGTCGCGGTGCGGTCGGAGCGCAGTTTGTGGAGATTTCGCAGCCTGCCTTAAAGTGTCTACGTTCAAATATGGCAGAAGCTCAGGCAAGGGCCAGTAAGCAGGGTATTCCGCTTAAGCCCTGGCAACTATCTGTGATGGATGCCCTTCAATTTGTAAAGTCGACCCCCGAAAACAGCTTTGAGCTGATCTGGGCGGATCCCCCCTACGAGGCGGTGGTCGGGTTTTTGACGGGTTCTTCCGTGGACCTTAGCCGTATTTTGAGCCCGGGCGGAATCTTCGCGCTTGAATCCGGTTTGGATGCCAAGGAGCTTACAGCGTCCTGGGGGCTTGGCTCCGGTCTAATGCTTGAGAAACAGCGCGAGTACGGTGTTTCCCTGATATCAATCTGGCGAAAATCTTAATCATTTGAGACACTAAAGCCTGAATTTCGATGATCCTCCAATGACTTTGAGGTGAACATGTCAGCTGTAGCTCTGTATGCGGGAAGCTTTGATCCAGTTACCATGGGACACATGGACATTATTGTCCGAGCAAGTCGTATCTTTGATCGTTTGGTCATTGGTGTTGGACACAACCCAAAGAAGCCTGGACTCTTCAGCGATAAAGAACGCATTGAGCTCCTCAAACACTGCTGCAAGGGTTTAAAAAATGTCTCAATTAAGTCTTCCTCTGGTCTGACAGCCGACTTTGCAAAGCGTGAGGGTTGCAGTGTTTTGATTCGGGGTCTTCGTGATGCGCAGGATTTTGGGTATGAGATGCAGATGGCGCATATGAATCATCATTTGGCTGGAACCATCGAGACGGTATTTATGCCGTGTATGCAGCAATACTCTAATATCAGCTCCTCTTTAGTCAAAGAGGTTGCAAGCCTTGGCGGCAAAATCAAAGGACTCGTTCCTCCGCCAGTTGAGGCGGCTCTGCGTAAGAAGCTGAAGTGATGTTTTGGCAAGAGATTGTAATGAGACAAATACTAAACCAAGAGAAATGTTTTCTCCTCAGTTTTTATCTCTTTTTTTGTGTGAATCAGTCTTTATCCGCAGCTCAAATTAGCGGACTCACGCCTCGCGACCTGAAGGTGACGCGGGGTGACCAATTGACACTGCGCGTGGCAACAACTGGCGATCAGCCCACGATCGAATGGTGGAGCGAGGGCCGCGTCATTTGCAAATCTGATAGTTGCGTTGTTGATACATCGTCATTTTCCCCAGGCAAGACCCTAATTGATGTTGTGGTTGAGGATGAATCTGGAGCTTCCTTATCTCAAACGTTCGTCAGTGCCATGGACGCGCCACCTTTATACACACCCAAGACATTGACTCCTGATGTCCTCGCTCCCGAGGAAGCGCCCAAGTCCGTGGCCAAAGGGCAGTGGCTCATCGTAGAGCGCGACGGCGGAGTTTCGTTTACTCATCCAGCTCGGCCCAAGGAAATCGTTCAGGTGTCTATGTTCTCTGTCCCATCGGCAGAAGCCGTCTATACGGTTTCTGCGGGAGGCTTGGGGATTATCCGTCGCATCGGTATGCCAGAGCAGGTGTTATTGTCCGAATCAGCTAAGTTTACCGTCGGGAAGGACGGTCGGTTTGAATTACTTTCTGGGCGGGCATTGTGGCGGTCGCATTCCGAAAGTAATGATGTAACGAATATGCTTGTAGTTGCCGGTGGCGAGGTCCAGGTCAAGGGCTCGTCTTTAGTTGGTTTAGAGGTTGGAAGTCTGACCAAAAATGAAAGTCGAGCGATTATTCAAAATTTTCAGTCGCAGTCTCTGACTGTGAGTTGTCGCGCAAAGGCCAAAGCTGTCCCAGTTGGAATTCGTCGAGCCGGAATGTTGGTGCTAAACAGTGAGTTCATGTGTGTGCGTATGGATCCGGAGGATTTTCGCGGTGATGACTCCTCATCTTGGGTGTCCAAATGGTCCCCGTGGTGGTTCACGGAGCAACTCACTGGTGCTGTTGATCGGTGGCGCAGCGACTATGTTTTATTTTCTGACAGTCGTGCGCTGGCGGAGCGCATTGTTGTCGCCCAAAAATTTAAAGATCAAGCTGACTGTGCCAGTGCCCTGGATGTTTTGAACATTCGTCAAGCCAGTGATAAGAAATCTATGGATCGTTTGAAAATCGTTGGTATGTGCCAGTTCAGCTTGAATATGTTTGGCAAAAGTTTAGGGACGTTTTCCCGGTTGAATGAAATGAAGATTGATCCTCCACAAACGGCGTTCATGATTGGAAAGTCGTATCAAAATCTCAACCGGCATGATCTTGCGCTACATTGGTTTGATCAGGCTTATGCGCGTGACTATCAGCCCCTATCAGAGCTTGGAGTTGCTGCTGTTTTATCTGCTGATGCTATCAAGGACGGGACCCAGAAGCTTCGCTGGTTGGAAGTCACGTGGTGGGCGGAAAACGAGAGTAAAGTGGCCGCGCGACAGGCTTATCTTAGCTGGTATACGCGCAGGCCAAAGGGAGCAGAGGTATCGGCTGCAGTTTACATGGATAGCCAGGCTGTTCCTCTCAATTCAAAAACGTCAACCCCGCTGCCAATTAAATTAAAGGCGAGTCGAGCCATCAAGACTGCGCTTAATGCTGACTGGTGGACAGAGCGTCCTATAGCGGGGCAGTCGAAGTTTAGAGTGCAAGGTTGGCACAACTTTCAGACGCCCATGGCTGCGAGTTTATCGTTTGCATCGACGTCCGAACATGTTCTCGGGGTGGATTTTAAAATTGGAAGTTTTGACAATAAGGGTGACATCGATCGCTGGAATATTTCCACAGGGGCGCGAATGGGTCTTGGTATAGTTGGCGGTGAGTCCCAGAGAGATCGGTACGGCTTTGTTGTGGAGGCGCATAGACCAAGTTGGACCGGATTTTTTGTCAGCCTTCAGTCAGATAAATACTTTGATCCAAGTCCAGGAGGAGCCGACCTGCTCGATCTAGATATGGAGCGCTACACAGGTGAGGTCGACCACAGTCATGTGGACTTAAAGTTTTTTGCTGGCTTCAAGTCTCTAGGCCATCCGCTGGGTTGGTCATTTAGTCTAGGCTCGGGGTCGATAGATTATCGAACGCCTGAGATGGGACGCTATGATCATTCCCTTTCTATATTTGATGGGCAAGTAATGTGGCAACCAGCCGATCGATGGAGTTACTCGGTTGAGGGACGATTCAAAAATCGATCGTTTAATGAGGGTGGTTCTGACAGCACTCAAACGTTAAAAGCCGACGCGAAGGCTCGACTTTTTCCTCTTTGGCGATTCTCGTTGTTTGCAGGTTATGAACTGCGCAAAGTTTCTGCAGATGTTCTTACGAGTTGGGGGCGGAACTTTTACGGCATGGCAGTACAAACGGATCTGTGACTCGGAGTCGGTTTAATAATGAGATTCTGAAGCTTAGCGTAATTTTTTAAAAATTATTGACACATCTATATCTCTGGCGGAACATAATTGGACCTTCTTTTTACAAGGATCAATGATGAACTCATGTTTGAAGTTTTTCAATTTGCTGATCGTTCTGGTGGCTGTAAATTCTTGCGCCGTTCTCCACAAAACTCAGGTTGGCGATCTAAACGATGATCCGAAGTTTGCGCTGCGTCCGTTTGAGCTGAAAGTTAGCGAAACTGGAGTCGACTTTGAGGAGGCCGGTAAAGTGGCTAAGGCCCTGTCGCGTTCCAAGACAGCGCAAAAAGATATCGACGGCGTGATGGGTATTATTCAGCTGTTTCAGCAGGGTCCTCGCACAGGTGTGCCAGTTTTTTCAGAGTCCTACGCACAAAATATCGTAAATGATCTATATAAAGAGTGTCCTTCAGGCCGCGTGACGGGGTTGGTCTCGATTCGCGAAATGCGGAAGTACCCTGTTATTAGCGGGGAAATTGTAAAGATCAAAGGCTACTGCATGCTTCCGAGAGATTCAGCGCAAAAATCAAATAGTGAGTCAAATGGCTCGCCTAAAACTAAATCAAAATCAAACTCTAAAAAGGAGACGATCTAATGCTGCATCGTATAATTTCTCAAGGCATGGTCGTGCTAGGGCTCGTATCGTGCGTTCATGTGCAAAGTGTCTCTTTAACTCAAATTCCCGAGAAACGAACCAACAAGGTTACTGCGACGACTGAAAAGTGGATTTTCTTTGCTGCTAATTTTGACAACGATTTCGTCGATAAAATTAGCGAGGATTTAAGAGAAAAATGCTCCGGCGGAAAAGTTCAGGGCATTTTGACCAAGGACGAGTATGCCAATTATTTTATTGGATTAGTCGTCAAGCGTCGAATCACAGCATCCGGATATTGCAGTAAGGCTTAAGGAGGGTGATGTCAGTGAAAAAAATATTTCCTCTTATCGTGACACTCTTTTTGGGCGCAAGTTGCATGCATTCCATTCACCAAGTCCACGTTAGTGATTTTGATCCCTATGGATCATTTGAGTCTGGTAAGATTGTGAAGGCTAAGACAGAGCAATTTGTCATTATGGGCTTTGTTACCGAGTCTAATTACGTTGATAAAGCATATCGGGATCTCCAAGCCAAATGTAAAGATGGCCGCATTCAAGGTATAACGACCCAATACATTACAAGTTTGGGGTTTTTCAGCTGGACGAACAAGATTTTGATGCAAGGTTTGTGTCTAAGTTGAGGTCTAAAACAGTTGTTGTCGCCAGTTAAATTTCTACGGTCGTACTTCCAGCCAAATAATGAGCTTTGAATACGACTCGGATTCTGTTTTGCCAGTCAAGATGGGTCCGATGATGGGGATGTCAGCGATGGCAAATGGCCGGCGAGTCTCCTCTGCCGAGGATGAAAGATTGATGACAGCAGCCAATTTTCTCTCGCCGAAATTTAGGTCTATGGATGATTTCGCCTCGCTAAGGCCGTAAGAACCGTTTCGCTTTGCCGGTGTTCTTAAAGATATGGAGTAGGGGACTCGGACAGTAAGTCGATTCATGGGGATAAGTTTCATTCGAAGCGATAAACCATGTTGTTTCCAGACGCTAACGATTGCGTCGGTTCCTGTACGGGACTCGGTCTGTTCTTCGCCTCCCGCGTGAATTTCAATGTCGGTACAAGGGTTGGCTGTGATTATCGGATCACCTATGATTTTGCGATCTTGGGATGAATCCGTCAAATCAGCATCAAAACTGACAAGGGCGTTTTGTTGGGACGGCGTCAACTTGATAGCACTCATGACTCCGTGTCCTGTAGATTTTGCCTTGGTACTGTTAGCCATCTCGACTGTGGTCAGCACTTGAAATTGTTGTACATCCAGAGTCGTTGGAGACGCGCACGAAGAAAGAGTTGGTTTTATGCTTTGGAATCCCAATTTTTTACCCGTCTCGGGTTGTTTGACAAGAACATAGATTGTCCTGGATAGCTGCTGTGCTGATTTTATTTCGATAGCTACCATGCCGGATCTGAGTGCAGTTAGCTGCCAACGGTCGTCGTGCTGGTGAATCAGATGGACGATACCTTTACGGCTAATGTGTACTTTTAATGCGCGTTCGAACCTAATATCTCGACTTTCGCCCACGATCATGTGAATTTTCTCGAGATCACCCGCCAAAGATGGTTTGGTTGCGATGATCGCTATCGCCAGAAGAGTCTTAAATAAAAGTCTACGAGCCATAGCTAATCCTTGGATGCACAGCGCATGACCGAGTCCTTATTGTTGCTTTGATGTCCTCAACATCAGGTTGTTTAAGATCACTAGGCCATAGATTCAAAGCTAAGCTTTCCAATCCATCTAGCCCTAATTCTAAAAAGATATTTTGATCGCTAGTTTGTAGACGTGCTGGTTTGTGGTTAATCATGCAAGGTCCATCTAAGTCCGTTGTGGACTTTCGTATGAGTTGGACAAGTTGTCCCTTCATGCTTGCGATGCGACCCGGAGTGGTGAAGTCTCGTGCTGGTAATACGAGATAAATCCCGGGATCTTGGCTTGATACCCGTGGTTTTTGATTGAGCGTTGGCAATGTCCAGGATGCAACTACAAAGCCTGTAATGAATGCAGCACCAATTGTTAGCACCTTGCCTGGTATGGCTTCAGCGTTCATGGCATGCCTCGCTTTCACAGCTTGAGATCATCATGACAATCAGTTCTTGTGGGGTTATGTCATGTTGTCCCCTAAATGAGGATAGGTCTGGCATTAGGCATGATTTTAGAATGTTGTGATCAGAGATCTGCTCTTCTGTGGAAGTGATGGCTTCAATGGGACAATCGGTCTTTCGCGAATGATAGACAAGATCTCTGAAGAGTGTCTTTTGTTTAAAGAGTGCACCCTCACCGATCCATAGTGAGATGAGTAGCGATGATAGCCCTAGAAGGAGATTTGCCATCGTTTAGAGCTCTCCAGTTGTTGATATAAGTCTGTATCCATAGTCTGATTCGCCAACTCTACTTTTGAAGCGGTCGTAACGGTAAAGACTGGCCACTGGCAAATCAGATTTGGCCCGTCGACAGGCTTGAGCTCTGATTGTGGTGCTGGGATGTAGAGATAGTTCAATGCGGTGTGTAAGAATTTTGACTGCATTTTCGATACGGAGAGACTCTTTGGGATCCAAGCGTTTTAGAATCATGCTGACTGATCGGATATTCTCGAGGGCAGCAAGGGCTCGGCCACATCGATGGGCTTCAAACTCCTCACGGTATTTATGGGTCTGGAGACGACGGGTTTCGTCTGCAATAGATGCAGTCCAAGAGGTTGCAGCGAACGCAAATGAAATGGAGAGTATGAGGGTTAAGCCGGATGGTAATGTGGTGGCCATGATGCTCCTTTCTTTCATGGTGGCTCACAATGTGGACGCATCAGAGCATGGAAGATGATGATTAGTCCAAAGACATTTGCAGGACGGTTCTGGTGTTGATTTATTGCCAAACCTAGGCAATGAGGCCTAAAGTTTGACTTTCATAGCTTTCTCTTTCTCGTGCGGTGATGGCTAATTTGCGTGGACAATAAATGCTCCCGGACATAGCTTCATAGAGCCATTTTTGGAGGGTATTTTTTTTGATGGAAATGATTCGACTGACTGAGACGGTGAAAAAAGGTGGCTGCGCGGCAAAACTTCCAGCGGACGAGCTACGCGCCGTCCTGGATGGACTGAGGCTTAACACAACTCCAGAGCTGATGGTTGGTACCTCAACAATGGATGACGCATGTGTATGGGATCTTGGTGATGGCCGATGCATGGTTCAAACGTTGGATTTTTTTACGCCCATTGTCGACGATCCTTATGACTTTGGTGCGATTGCTGCTGCTAACTCTATTTCCGACGTTTATGCAATGGGCGGGACGCCAAAGACAGCTATGACGATTCTGGCGTTTCCTGCATCGACGCTTCCGCTTGATCTGCTGAGACCTCTCATGCAGGGTGCAATCGACAAAATTCACGAGTCAGGATCAGCTCTGGTGGGCGGGCATAGTATCGATGATGAGACATTAAAGCTTGGATTTTCAGTCACAGGGTTTGTCCCTAAACAAGACGTCTGGACGAACGCGGCATTAAAGCCTGGGGATGTTTTGATTTTGACAAAGCCACTCGGTACGGGGACGATCACGTCCGCCTTGAAATCAAAAAAAGCCTCTACGGCCTCCATGGATGACGCCATATCAAGTATGAAGACCTTGAATCAAGTACCCGACTTGCTCAAGGGTATGGGTGTTCGTGCTGGTACTGACATCACGGGGTTTGGTTTGGCGGGTCATGTAGTTCAGATGGCGCGCGCCAGTGACGTCTCTGTTGAAATTGATGTACGAACGCTTCCAACCTTAGAAGGGGCTATTGATTTGTTGAAAGCAGAGGTGCTGAATCGGGCTCATCGTACAAACTTGCGCTACGTGGAAAATGAAGTGGATTTTGCTGGAACTCCTCAAGAGTATCGCTGGCTAACTCTCGATCCACAGACTTCTGGGGGAATTTTATTCTCTGTTTCAGAAGGACAGGCTAACGAGGCATTGGCTGCCGTGCGGCGGAAATTTCCGCGTAGCTCTATTGTCGGGAGGGTTATGAAATCAGCCGATTCCAGGGTGCGATTTACTTGACGTCAGAGCTAAAAGACGCTCTTGAGCAAGGCTTCCCTCGGTGGACATGTTGATTGTTGCGATGATGCTCGCAGTTTGGCGTTTAATAGTTTTGTCATAGCATTGATCGTAGCGGTGGATCATCAGCAATCGAATGGCATCGTGAAACTCACGTTGCTGTACGTGAGTTAATATCTGCTGGTAAATTTCGCCCTTGATGTGTTTCTTCAGTAGCAGCATTCCGGCTTGAAACTTTGCGTCGTCCATGTCGGACCAGGCGGGTGCATATTCAGCTGCAATATGTCGCACCCGATCCTCAAAGTCGCGTTCGATCAAAACAATGTTAGAGTCGTAAATGTGTTTGCGCAAATGCTGAGGCATTTGGATTGAGCCAATGTTTTGTTCAATCTCAACGATTATCAATGGATGATGTTTTACTTTGACGTAGGCATTCGCAAGATCGTTTTCGAATTGTTGCTGTGTTGGCTGATTGCTATTGATACTTAGGTGGCCGAGTGCGCTGCCGCGGTGTCGAGCGAGCCCTTCAAAGTCTATGACGGGGGCATTCATCGCTGCTAGGCGGTGAACCAATTCGGTTTTCCCAGAGCCTGTTCGACCATTGAGGACGATCAGCTTATGCTGTGATAGCTCGGCGATGTGTTTGAGCACTTGATTACGGTAGGTTTTATAGCCGCCGCTAATCAGTATGGGAGTAATGCCTACAACTTCAAGCAGTTTGGCGACAGAGCCACTTCTCATGCCGCCACGCCAGCAATGAAGAGCTATTCGACGCTCAGGTCCAGCTAAGTCTATCAATTGATCCAAAAAGGCAGGAATTTTCTCGGCAACTAGTTCAAGGCCTTGCTGAACAGCTTCGAGTTGGCCCACTTGCTTATAGGTGGTTCCTACCTGGGCGCGCTCGTCATTTGTGAATAGGGGTACATTGATTGTATGAGGCATCGCCCCAAGAGCAAATTCTCCTGGACTACGCAAATCCACAAGTTTCAGTTGACCGCCAGTGATTGCATCAAAATAATCAAAGTAAGACGACACCTAGAAATCCTATCGACGCTTAGTCTAGTGATGGTACCACGTCCATGATCACATCCTCGCCAAACCTGTTTTGAAGTTGGCTACGAACGCCGTTAAAAAGTGTGATTTGAGAGGATGGACATCCCTGACAGCCGCCACCTAATCGAATATGCGCAACTCCTGCTTCGTAGGCATCAAGGCGAGCAAATCCGGAGTGAAACGCAAGCGCCTCAGATACCGGTCCCTCCAAGAAAAGGGCGATAGATTGAGCAACCCCGCTAAAGCGTGAGCTGGTCACTGGTTCCTCAAACTTGCCCTCGACGTTTAGCCCCAGTGCGTCCCTCATGCCCTCTTGAGCCAACTCCATGGAGTCCGCTTCAATCTTACGGCCCGACGGGACATGATGAGCGAGCCAGCGCCCTTCCGCTGTTTTGGAGATAACGACGCTTTGCAGATCTATGCTCATAATGTATTCCTAGTGAGGGCCTTGCCTAAAATTTAAGTGTTCTTGTGGCAAGCCATCTATATAACAGTCTGGACGACTGCGACCATTGCAAAATAATGGTAGGAAAAATATACTGTAATCAGGGACTTCGATCAAATTTGACCTTTAAAAGGGTGATGTTATGCCGCAAAAATCTGCTGGTGAAAGAGAGCTTCAGGCCATAAGCGGCAAATTGGAAGAACTGATGCAGACGGTTCTTCAGCAGTTTGTGGGCTTAAAGCGGGGCCTAGATGGTGCCGACTTCGTGCTTCTAAAGTCCATTGTTGCCGGTGATGAAAAGGTAGACGCCATTGAGCTTGATTTGGATGATCTATCGATGCTGTTTGTAGCGAATCGTGCTCCCATGGGTCAGAGTCTAAGATTCATGTTTGGTGCCATTGATGTCGCCGCAGCTCTGGAGCGCATTGGCGACTGTATCGAATACGTTGCACGACACGCGATTGACACTAAAGAGCTAAGGACAGAGTGCGCTGACGGATGGCATTTACTTCAGGATATGACCACTAAGGCCTTTTCAGTTTATGAAAGAGCCATGACGTCAGTCAGTAATCGTGATCCCAAAATTGCCAAAACAGTCCCCGCAATGGATGACCTGGTAGATGCATTACAGGACCAGGCCTACAAGCTTGTGATTGACCGTGTACGAAAAGGTCAGCTTGATGTGGAGATGGGAATTCATCTTATTCTGATGGCAAATAAACTTGAGAGTATTGCGGACATCGCGTGCCATATTGCGCAAATGGTTGTCTACATCGTGGAAGATGAACGCATCAGGCACCAACACGGCGTCCCAAGTCAAAACTTGTAATTTATCACACGCTGAAGGCCTGACGATGTTTTGCTAATTGAAGGTTACCCCAGGTGGTCGTTCATTTTGGCAACCGCCTCTTCCATCTCAAGTTTATGCTTTTCAAGATGATCATTGATTTTTGCAGCTTGAGTCGAGTCACCAATGGATAACATCTGAGCGGCTAGAATTCCCGCATTCCAGCCGTTGCCAATGGCTACTGTGGCAACTGGCACTCCCTTGGGCATTTGCACGATAGACCATAGCGCGTCTTCACCTTGCATAGCGCCGACCGGACAGGGAACCCCAATGACAGGCAGCGTGGTGTGGGCAGCCATCATCCCCGGTAAATGAGCTGCACCGCCAGCGCCAGCGATAATGACTTTAAGGCCTCTCGATTTAGCGGATCCGCCGTAGGCCATAACCAGGTCTGGAGTTCGGTGAGCTGAAACGATGCGTAGTTCATAAGAGATGTCAAATTTATCTAACGCATCGGCAGCCTGCTCCATCCACATCAAATCACTGTCACTTCCCATGACAATTCCGACTACGGGTGTGTCTTTGGATTTTGTTTTTTTGGAGAGTTTAGATTTAGTTTTCATGAAGGACCTTTTTGTGCGTTTTGAGCATTGAGAAACATTTGACGCTGCTCTTCCTGCCAGCGGCCATAGGCCGACTGAACTGCAGATATCAGGTCCCCGCGGTTATCTACGCTGTGGCTTACTGCGTTGAGATGGCCTAATTTTCTGCCAGGCGAAATGCCGCGTTTGCCGTACCAATGTACATGCATGGATTCAGCTCCCCGCGGCGCTTGAGCGCAATCTTTTGACGTCACCTCTGCGGGTCCCAACAAATTTTGCATCATAAAGAATGGTGCGGTATCAGTTCGCCCAAGACTAAGTCCCAACACAGCACGCCAGTGATTTTCAAATTGGGATACACAGCCTGCATTTTGAGAAAAGTGGCCGCTGTTGTGGACTCTCGGTGCGATCTCATTGACGACAAGGTCTCCACTACTTGTCAGAAAAAACTCGACAGCAAAGACCCCGACGAGTCCCAAGTGAGCACCAATTTTCTCACATGCGATTTGGGCTTCCGTTTCAATCTCTTTTTTAATGCCAAGCGATACCGCAGGCCCTGTCACCCGCTCGCAGACTCCGGACTTTTGCTCAGTGATCACCAGGGGCCATGTTTTGATGGTGCCGTCACGACCTCTAACGGCAATCATCGCCAGTTCTCGATCAAAGCCCACAAAGTCTTCTGCGTAAACATCAATTCGTCTTTTAGTGGCTGTGAGTAGAAAGTCTCCAGCGAGGTCTTGATCCCGTTGCCCGCTACCGCGCAAAACCAGGACTCCTTTTCCATCGTAACCAAAAGTCGCAAACTTCAGAACAATCGGTTTTGTGAAGTTATGAGTCAGCGAGGCGACGGCGCCTTCCATGTTTTTTTTATCAAGTGGGTAAAACGAGGATGATTTGACTCCAAGGGACTCGAGAAGCTTTTTTTGTTCGAACTTGTTTTGGAGAATTCTAATCGCACTGGTTCGTGGGTAAACTTTCTCGGCGAGCCCAGTGGCTTCAAGGGCGTCACAATCAACAAATTCACTTTCGATGATTGCTCCGTCGACCTGGCTCAGGAGAGCATGAAGATCTTCTCGACTGTCAACATGGCCTCGTACCACGAGGGGAGAAACTTGGCCTGCTGGGCTTGAGGAGTCGCCGGTTAAAACCACGGGTCTAAGGCCAAGGGCGTATGCATCAAGTGCCAACATGCGTGCAAGCTGCCCATCACCAATGATTCCCCAGCGTTTTTGTCCCGTGATATCAAACATTCAATAAAAACCCCGTGATGGCTCGGTTGCCGATCGGCCGCTTGTGATGAATTTACGAACAATGTTGGCCTATGGGAGTTTTAGGGAAATCGGCGATGATTGTCTACCGCTCTTAGTGTAAAATTAACAATAGTTTCCGCCCGCAAAAGGACAACTTCATGACCCTACCAAACTCTGTTGAAGCATTGATTAATGAACGCACCGGCAAATACTTCATCGTTATTGATTGGGACGGCGGAGAAGAGGGAAAGGTTAAAGTTATCAATCCAATTGGTGACATATTGGATGTTCCGACGGTGATTTTCAAAGCTGACGAACCAAAGTCTGTGGTGCAGTCAGAATTCGCATCAAAATTTTCTCCTGAACAGATCACGCGTCTTGAACGCTGGGAGCAGGAGCGTTTTGCGATCGATGAAAAAAAGCGTCTTGAACGCGCAGCAAGGACGAGTCAGTCCTCGAGTTCCGGGAAGACCTCAATGCCGCGAGCGCGAGCAGGTTCCAGTCGCAGAGACGGTATTATCGACAAGTCCACGTCGTCCGCCGGTCGGCGTCCAACCGTCCAATGGAGTTCTGATAAGTTGGTTTTTTACCGACATAAGATCGAAGGCCTAAAGCCTAATGATGTGTTTGCGATTGTTGTCGAAGGTCAGGGTACCGTGCAAATGAGTAAGGCGGAATTTCAACGCAAGTTCAACAACATCATTATGAGTCCCGAGTATCGTGGCCATGGTATTTATAGCTACGAGACCATGCCCGAGGAAGCACTGCCATTTTTAGTTAAATGAGACTTTTATCTATGAGCTTAACCTGAGATGCGATTCGCAGGTTGAGCCAGATTTAAAGACATAAACAACGCAATCATAACCAGTGCACTTGCCGTGAAAAAAGGTAAGCCGTAGTTGAGTTCAAACAATGCACCCGCTAATGCGGGACCAGCGACGCGACCAAGAGCGCCCATACTTTGATTAAGTCCTAAAACTCCGCCTTGCTGGTCCGCCGGGGCGGATCTCGAGATTAAGCTGGATTGCGACGGATTAAAGATCCCTGTGCCCGCGGCTAAAATCACAGCTGCAAATAACATGTTTTCGTAAACGCCAGTTTTTGCGAGAAATGGAATCATTCCGATGCTAATACATGTGAGCAGAAGCCCCATCTGAAATAATTTACGCTCTCCAAATTTTTTAGTCAGTCGTCCAATAAGACCGCCTTGGACAATAACAGCCGTTATCCCTACGGCCACCAGAAACCAAGCCGTCAACTTCGCGGCTGCTGCAATGTGCTCAGGGGTATCGCGTCCTTCGATTGGTAGAAAGGAGCGCTCCATGAGAAGTCCCACGATGACTTCAAACATCGCAAACGCCCCTGTGTTGATGAAGCTGATTTTTAGAATGGTTCCGACATTTGGAAGTGCCATGGCTGACTGTAAAGTCTTCAACGAAAATGTGCGGCGGTGATGATTGTCACCAGTGGCACCTTCGACCCGAGTTTCCGGGAGCATGAAGTAAGCCATGACAAAGTTAATTGCAGCCAAACAGCCTGCGGTGATCGCTGGAGCTTGGGGACTAAACTGGCCTGCAAAACCGCCAATGGCGGGACCCAGTAAAAAACCAAGACCAAATGCTGCGCCGATCAGTCCCATCCCTTTTGCTCGATTCTCAGGAGTCGTCACGTCAGAAATAATCGCTTGAGCGGTTCCGAGATTAGCGTTGCCAAAGCCGGCCAAAATCCTCGCAGCAAACACAGCAGCAAGTGTGCTTGAGAGTCCGAAGATCATGTGCCCAGCACAGCTCGCAGCCACGGAAATCAAAATCACTGGGCGACGGCCAATCTTGTCGGAAAGCCGGCCCCAAAAAGGAGCAAAAAGAAACTGCATCAGAGAGTAGGAAGCCGATAACCAGGCAATGACAGTAGGGCTTGCACCCAGGCTTTGTACATAAAAGCTATTAACAGGAATTACGATGCCAAACCCAAGGAGGTCCAAGAAGATCGTAAAGAAGGCTATAACTATCGGACTACGTTGCTTTTTCTGGTTCATCAGCCGGAAATTTCCTGTGGCATTTTTCGCACATTTATGCCAAAACCTACCACCTTCGGCCAAGGCTGGCAATTTGCGGTCGGCATGTTGCTAAAAAATAATATCTTGAATCACTCCGCAAGGAACGTCTGGTTCGATGCCGGTAAGGCCCCTGATTGAATTGGTGAGCTAAAATAATGAGCAATGCCCTGATTGATAAAGAAATAACCAAAAGACGTACGTTTGCGATCATCTCCCACCCGGATGCGGGAAAGACGACGACCACAGAAAAGCTTCTGCTTTACGGTGGCGCGATCCAGATGGCTGGTACTGTGAAAGCTAAGCGTGGCAAAAAATTTGCTACGTCTGACTGGATGGAGCTAGAGAAGCAGCGCGGCATCTCGGTGACGAGCTCTGTCATGAACTTTTCCTACGATGGTTGCGAAATCAATCTGATTGACACCCCTGGTCACCAGGACTTTTCTGAAGATACTTATAGAACTTTGACCGCAGTTGACTCGGCTGTGATGTTGATTGATGCCGCCAATGGTGTTGAAAGTCAGACGAAAAAACTTTTTGAAGTTTGTGCCATGCGTAAGACGCCGATCATTGCCTTTATCAACAAAATGGACCGCGAGGGGCGTGAGGCCTTTGATCTCATTGATGAGATCGAGAAGGTGTTGGGAATTCAGTGTTTTGCAGCCACATGGCCTATCGGCATGGGTGCAAACTTTCGCGGTGTTTATGACCGTTTCAAAAAAACCTTGCTAGTCTTTGATAAGGGAGCAGACCGCGCCCGCCCTGTGGCTTTGAAGGGAATGGGAGTTGATGATCCGGAGCTTGAGAAGGAAATCGGCCCTGAAATGGCTGCCCAGCTCCGCGATGAGATTGAAATGCTGGAAGGTGCTGGAGAAGTTTTTGATCGGGAGAAATACCTGCGCGGCGAGCTTTGTCCTGTCTATTTTGGTTCAGCGATGAATAATTTTGGTATTCAAACGCTTCTGGAAGCTCTCATTGAAATTGCTCCGCGGCCAATGCCACGCCCGACAAGGTCCCGTGCGGTTGAGCCAACGGAGTCCAAGTTTTCAGGATTTATTTTCAAGATCCAGGCCAACATGGATCCAGCACACCGCGACCGCGTTGCCTTTATGAGGATTGTATCAGGTAAGTTTGAGCGCGGTATGAAGGCGTTTCACGTACGGATGAAGCGTGAATTCCGACTGGCGAGACCGACGCAATTTATGGCGCAAGATAGGTCTCTGGTGGAGGAGGCCTACGCTGGAGATATTGTCGGTATTCACGACCCTGGAATATTTAAGATCGGAGACACGCTCTCTGAGGGCGAGTCTTTGATCTACACGGGCATTCCTGTTTTCTCGCCTGAAAACTTCGTGCGTGTGCAGTTAAAAGATCCTCTTAAGAGTAAGCAGCTCAACAAAGCGTTGGATCAACTTTCCGAAGAAGGCGCCGTTCAGGTTTTGCGCCCTTTAAACTCCAATGACTTATGGCTTGGTGTTGTCGGAATTTTGCAGTTTGACGTGGTGAAGTACCGCGTTGAAAACGAGTACGGGGTCCGCGTGGACTTTCAAACTCTTCCATACTCGGTCGCCCGATGGGTGCACTGCGACGACGAAAAAATGCTGACCCAGTTTACCCAAGAGCAAAGTCAGTCCCTGTGCCGCGATCAGCGGGGTGACTTGGTTGTACTCATGGAGCAGATTTGGCGCATGAAAGTATTGAATGAGCGTTACCCAAAAGTGACTTATACGGCCACAAGCGAAAATCTTAGTGATGCGGAAGTGGCGCACTAATGGATCGTGCTCCGTCGATTTTTATCAGTCACGGTGCTCCATCCGTATTGACGGAAACCGGTCCGTGGCAGTTAGCGCTGGAGATGATCGGTCGGGACATAAGTCCCCGCGCTGTGGTTGTGATGTCGGCCCATTGGCGAAGCCGCACTGGATTTGATGTGGGATTTCAGCCGCAGTTTGACACAATTCATGACTTTTCTGGATTTTCTGATTCACTGCAGCAATTCAAGTACCCTGCCAAGGGTCATCAGGACTTGGCTCAGCAATGTGTTGACCTTTTAAATGGCGCAGCTTTTAGCTCAAGTTTGGATCTATCGAGGGGATTAGATCACGGCTCTTTTGTGCCCCTTCATTTCATGTGGCCAAAGGCTGACGTTCCCGTTGTTCCTGTGGCGATTTCCGCTAAGGCAACGCCGCAGGACGTGTTTCGTGTGGGAGAAATTTTAGCGCCTTTGCGTCAAGATGGTGTTTTAGTCCTTGGAAGTGGTGGCATGGTCCACAATTTAGGCTCAATCGAGTGGCAAAAGCCGTCTGACAGCTCGCCAGACACGTGGGCGGCAGAGTTTGAGGATTGGGTGATAAAGGCTTTATCGGACCGAGATTTTTCAGCGCTCTGTGATTTCCGTGATGTGGCGCCTCATGGCAAGGAGGCGCATCCGACTTGGGAACACTTTGCACCTCTTGTTTTTGCTGCTGGCGCTGCAAGCGCCTGGGATGAGGAGCTTCAGGAGCTTTATCGAGGCTGGGCTTTTGGTAATTTAAGTATGTCTTGTGTTGGATTTGGAGTTGAACATTTAAATTAGACTTGGAGCGCGTCGATGAACTTGTTTTCCGCTAAAAGTAAACATACGGTCATTGGAATGCTGCATCTTCCTCCGCTTCCGGGGTCTCCGCAGTATGCAGGAGACTGGAAGAAAGACCTGCAAAAGGTTTTGGATGATGCGAAAGCATTAACCGAGGGCGGCGTTCACGCGCTTATGATGGAAAATTTTGGTGATGTGCCGTTTTTCCCGGGTCGAGTCCCATCTGACGTTGTTGCCTTGATGACCGCAATTGCTTGTGACGTTAAACGTGCAAGTCCGCTCCCTCTGGGGATTAACGTGCTACGTAATGATGGACTCAGCGCTTTATCGATTGCGTTGGCCGCTGAGGCGTCATTTATCAGGGTGAATGTACTCAGTGGTGCGCGCGTCACTGATCAGGGTGTCATTCAAGGTATTGCTCACGAGTTGCTGAGGTCAAGATCAAGCCTTGCTGCCGGGCATATAAAAATTCTTGCGGACGTTGATGTAAAGCACTCTGCGCCGCTGGCGCCGCGTCCGGTTGAAGACGAAGTGGAAGACACCGTAAAGCGTGGCTTGGCTGATGCCGTGATTGTATCAGGAGCTGGGACCGGTAAGGGTGTTGATCCGGCAAAGCTTGCTAAGATTGCAAAGGCTGCTTTGGGTGTGCCGGTGCTTCTTGGTAGTGGTGTGACGGAATCAAACATTGCTCAACTAAAAGAACTGGCCACGGGCTTTATTGTCGGCACGTCCTTGAAGTTTGATGGCGATGTGCGAAAGCCTGTTGACGTGGCAAGAGTGCGCCGATTGGTGGCGGCACTCTAGCTGCTCATTTAATTCGGATTTTGAATTAAAGGGAGTCGAGTGCGTCTTGTAGCACTCGTCTCACCGAAGCTGGATCATATCCTGGCTTAACGATTACATCGATACTCGCTGGTGCGCTGTCTAGTCTGAAGCGATCTGTTTGCTCTGGGATGCCTAGTCGACAGCTGACGAGATTCCCAGAAGCATCAAACTGAGCTGTCAAAGATTCTCCGGCATAACCTGTGTTGAAGGTCATGACGGTATTAAAACCGTCGCCAGATTCAACAAGTGCAACAGTCACGCCGTCTCCTTGTGAGAAACGGTCAAGGTGAGCGGTTGTCCGGTCGGCAGACCTTTCAATGTAAAAAGAATAAAAGTTGCCCGGACCGATGTCCGTACGAATTGTAATCGGAAATTCGGTACGCGAGCCATCGTTGCGATAAAGAGTTGTTCCCGAGCGAAGATACTGACCGTTGCTGTAGTAGAAGGTGGATCCTGAGCGAAGGTATTGACCGTTCTCATAGTACCAGCTGCTACCCACACGCAGGTATTGGCCATTTGCATAGTAAAGAGATGATCCAGATTTAAAGTATTGCCCGTTAGAGTGATAGAAGGTGCTACCAGATTTTAAAGATTGGCCATTGGCATGATAGAGGCTACTACCCATCGAAACAGTCTGGCCGTTATTGTAGTAAAAACGATTACCGGATTTTAGCGTCTGTCCGTTGGAATATTGAAGCTGACTTGGACACTGGCTAGCCTCGACGATTGGTGCATGAAATAGACTGACTACCAGAAATAGACTTGAGATTAATTGCAGCTTCATGGGTACTCCGTACAAAATCTGATTCGAGACATAGTACAAGAGTAGCAAAGCGAGAATTAATAAAGCAACGCGTAAAAATGACGCAGGGGCTGCGCCTGATCATGATTCCGTAAAGGGCGCCTTAGCTGCCAGCGAGATGTCGCAGCCGCCCATCCATGTGACGAGATCCTGGTACTCCTGCTGTGCCGCTTTGAGAAAATTGCCACGACGCGTTGCGAGTATCAGTGTGTTCTTCGGAGTGGCATGGGACATTGTAAATTCAGTTGTGGTGACTTCGTAGCCGTGACCACGAAGGATTAGAACGCGCGCAAGATCCGTCAGATGGGAGGCAAGTTCGCGACGAAGATGGGGGTTGTGGTAGGCCGGTTTTAATGGATTGTTGACCCCCAGATCAGCAAACTCGCGCCATTTCTTAGCGAGCTCAGCCTGACAGCAGGGGGCAACAGCAATGAAGTCTGCTTTTAACTTAATGCCGAGGGCAATGGCGTCATCAGTGGCTGTATCGCAAGCGTGAAGCGCGACAACGGCGTGGGGACGAAGCTTCTTGGAGTCTGAGTTGACCTCGATTGCCTGCTCTCCGCTCATAATTTTCTGCCAGTCAGTGTCAGCGATGGAAGAGGTGAAGAATTTGACAGCGTCACTTACTCCCATGTCATGGGCGGTATGGCTATTTTTTGTAATCAGCGTTTCATTTGAGTCTACGCCAATGATCAGGTGTGGGTGCTTCCACACCTCTTGGTAGGCCCAGGCGAGAAGAAACGTTAGAAATGAACTTCCGCAACCAGCGTCCAGGACGCGAACCTGTCCATGACGCTTATTGAGTTCCTCCAGGTAAGGTCGAAACTGAGTCAGCAAGTGATTGACCTGAATGAATTTTCTCGTAGCGTCTGCTGACATGGAGGCGTCTTTGTTGAGAAGTCCAAGGGCTCTCAGTAGCAGTGGTGCGTTTGTCGGGAGAACATGGTACTTATGCCCAGCGGTGATCTTCTGTAGGCGTTCAGGGGTCCAATAAGCCTTTGCTTTTTGGATGAAGGTTCGTGACTGCTCTGACAAACTAGAAGACATCAAAAAACTCTTTCATTGTTGGGACTAGAGGGCCTTTGCATTGATGATCATGCCAGTAGATTTACCCCCATTAGTGCGCTTAAAGCAGCTGGAATTACTGGCCGAACTTGGGATTCATGCTGGCGACGCACCGAGGATTGCCAAGGCCGTCATGGCCATGTCGGACTTCTATGCGAAGCATCCGGAAAAGTCCAGTCCCTGGTCTGAGTCGTGGGCTAAGGTGGCATATCTGGCCTACTACATGCCCTTAAACTGGTGGCGCCTTTGTGGTGTCACGACCCGTGGTCAGCAATTGAAGTTTTTTGACGGATTTGAGCATTACATAGATTTTGGTAGCGGTCTCGGTAGCGCAGGCTTGGCATTCGATCATCATGATCTGACTTTTAAAAGTGCTCTGTGTGTCGAGAGGTCGACCGAGGCCATAGCGTTTCACCGTAAACTGGTGACGGAATCCAAGACAGTGATCGATTGGAGCAAAGACGTCGATGGACGAGACGTCAAACCAAAAACTTTGGCAGTTTTTTCGTACTCATTTACTGAGCTTGAGCGACTTCCCCCATGGGTTGATCACTGCGATGGTCTAATGATTGTTGAACCATCGACCAAAGATGACTCAAGACGCTTGCAGGCGTTGAGAACTGAGCTGCTTGAAAAGGGTTGGCATGTGTGGGGGCCTTGTACTCACGCCAAGCCGTGTCCTCTATTAACTCATAGTGAGCGTGACTGGTGCCATGACCGATTCACATGGCAACAACCAGATTGGCTAAAAGCAATCGAGCAGCACATGCCAATTAAAAACGGCACGCTGCCCTGCTCCTGGCTCATGATGCGCCGTGACAAGTCTAGCCTTGAGACTACAAATCTCGCTCGTGTCACGGGTGACTTGCAGGAGTTCAAAGGCTTTGCAAAGCAGCTGATCTGCCGCGGTGAGAATCGCGAGTTTGTTGCGTGGCAAAAAAAGCACTTCAAGAAATCTTATCCCATAATTCCAAGGGGAGAACTTATAGCGCTAAAAGATCATCTTGAGCTTAAAAATAACGAGGTTAGAGCGAGCTCGGCAGAGGATGTTTTTTTAGTATCGATTTAGCGCTCGAGTCTCATTGCTAAGAGTTGCTGGCATGCAAGATCTGCAGAATAACAAAACCCCCAGTAGATTTCTCTAACGGGGCTTCGATTTAATAGGCTGGATCGTGCTACTCTCCCACACTTAAAATTGCAGTACCATCACCGCTGACAAGCTTGACCTCCGTGTTCGGGATGGGAGCGGGTATTTCCTCGTCGCTCCGCTACTGTACATTTATAACAAACTCTTTCGTGAACTGGGTTCCAGCCGCATCACGTACCGCGTTTGTGATATCCGTGTTATTACTGTTAATCAGCCAACTGGTGGTCAAAACAACCTTGAGCTTATAGGTACCAGGGAGCGCTGGGGCAACATAATTGTAGCTATAGCCATCGAAGAGACCAGTCCTGTTCAAGGTACCACCAGTGACGGACCAATTATAATCGGTATGTGAGCCGTAAATGTTCGCCAGGTCATATGAAGAGCATTTACCGATTTCATTGCATGAATTGCCTATTGAAATACCAAAGATCCAGGTCATTCAGGTCTGGCATGAGCGGCACCACCGTGATGCCGCTCATGCATGGCTTCGTCAGGTGATTCAGCGGGTTTGTCAGACTCTTTAGCTTGACGACCAGCCGAATGCTTTAATTTCATCGAAAGGGTTCGGCATCTTCATCCGTGGCCACACCTCTCGCTCAATTCCGTCAGTCTTCTGTAGTGCACGCCGAGAGCCGCATGATTGACAACAAATTTTGATTGTTGCATTTGTACAGAGCGTCCTTATTACGTCATTGGCACTGCGTGAGAATAGACAGATCAGGTCATAAAATTAAAATGTAAAATTATAATGAAGCAAATCAAAGTAAGTCTGCCCAACATTGTCTCCGTAAAGGTACGGCGAAACATATTTTAACGTCGGAGAAAAATACTTCATAACGCGAACACCAGCCCCGCCTTCGTACCGGATTGACCTTAGATGTTCGTATGCCTCGCTGGCGATCTGACGAACTGCACGGAGTTCCATCCCATACTCCCAGTATTCCGGCTTAATGACGTGAACAACATTCCATCTGAGTCCAACTTCATCCATTATTTTGCTCTTTTCAGCAGAAATCGAACAAAGTCCCCGAGCGACTCCCCATCCAGTCGAGTAAATTGGGTGTGAGAGTCCAATCTCTCCCGCCAATGAAAAAAATCGTCCCTCTGGCTGATTGATGTATTCAAGATTCTCAATTGAGTTACGTGTTACACGGTGAATCGCGATATGAACGTCTTTGCCCCCTTTATTACCGATATCGTTGTAACCAACAGATATCTGAGCGCGAATGGGAAGGCTGGCAATAACGGATGTTGTCGCAAATGATGTCTTAAGTTCCGTCCAATCTGCATATCGACCGACAGGCTTCTTAAGATCTGGAACGTTGAACTCGGGCTTAAAAGAAGGCGTCAACAGACGCCAATAACCTACAGTTTCAATGCTCAGCCAATCCCAGGTCCTCAGTATGCCAAACTTCAAGCTCGCCGTGAGTAGTTTGTCCGTATTCCCTGTCACGTCATTATAAATAGGATGAATATATGCCCCTTCGGGAATCAAAAATAAATTACTCGACTCGCCAATGGCGCCCTGTCCACTTGCACGCAAAAATCTTTGATGAGTTGCCTGCAGAATGTCTTCTTCACGAGATGATTTTTCCGAGTTCGACGCAGATCCATAAGCTCCCAATGCCGCCGCCCAAGCTAAGCCGGTCACCGCATTGCCAAACGTACGGGCGTAAGGCTTTCTCATCGCATCTGCAACCAGCATTCCTCCAAGCCCGGCTAGTCCTAAATAGAGACCATTCCACTTGATGGAGTCATACATTAACTTCTGATTTTTTTGGCTTTCAACATAATCGTGTAGTCTAGATTCATTGGTAGCATCCCTGGCATCATTATGGATCGGATTCCCCTCGGTATTTGCTAAAAAAACAGACGACTCAGACTGAATACTGGGTTGAGTAACCGCCTGTGCTGCGAGCCCAGGTAAAACTGCTAAAATCAAGACACATGCTGCCAACTGCTGCAATCGAAGTCGGCCGTTTAGCCTGATTAAAAAACTAGATGACATACTCATTTTCCAAATAAGTTTTGAATTTAATTATAAGAGCTGTACTGTTTATTTGCACTATTCGGCGTTAATATTGAATGGTGACCATCGGCAGAGACTGCTACTTAATGAGTCATGATCACACGCTGCCGGCACTAACGTGATCGACATCTTGGTCACAATAAATATTTTTTTCAAAAATATCTGCGAATCCGTGCTGACGCCTAAACTCTGCGGCAATGCCTGTTTGGCTGTGCCTTACGGCTCCAAATAGGTCGCAGCCGTTTCCAAAGTTTGTTTGATCGTGTCATAGCTTTTTGCCACTGACTTCAAAACATCTGTGTGCTCAACTCCGGAACCGCCAGACTCATTGGTCACAAAACTACAGGCAAAAACTTTTTGCCCACACATTCTCGCGGCAATGGTTTCTTGCACGGTACTCATGCCCGCAAGATCAGCTCCCATGATACGTAGCATTTTTGCTTCGGCAGGAGTTTCAAATGTTGGTCCAGCCATGCCAGCGTAAACTCCAGATTCAATGCCAACACTGCGGCACACATGCTCACGCCAGGCTGAGTTATAGGCATCGACCATCTCTACAAACTGATGCCTAAGATCATTTGTTGCAGCTCCAGCGACATTTTGGCCCATAAGGTTCAAGTGATCAGATAATGCAATGATGGATCCCTGCTTGGCTTTTGCTGAAATGCCGCCAGCCGCGTTGGTGAGAATAATTGATTTGATACCCATCTCATGGGCCATAAAGATCGGAAGACAAGTGGAGTGAGCCGAATAGCCTTCATAGAGGTGGATTCGACCTGTTGCAATCAAGGCGTCTACTTTTTTAGTTCCGACCGTAATGCGTGTGCCGATCAGTTTTGTTCCATGTCCTTCAACCTTAGGGCAGGGATAGCTTGGAACGTCGGACATTGGAATTTCAATACGAGTCGACCATTCTTTTACAACGTCACGAAAGCCTGAGCCTAAAACCATAAAGACTTTCGGATTTAGGTCTGCGTGCCTAAGTCTAGGTGCTAGATACGTGGCGGCCTGTTTCGCCTTGTAGGCAAAGTTCAAGGTAGTCGTCATAAATGCCCCCTTTTCTGAGGGTAGCGTAACACTCCGACAGGTCTCTTCCCACCACAAGTAGCGCTAGGGCCTGCTTTGCGCGGGCGGGGTCATTCATAGGGTAAACGCCTTTGCGAATGACACGTTGAGCATTGTGGTTATGTAGGTCATCGGGCTGTAATTTTTTAAGTGCCTGAGTTAGCTCAGTAAATCCTGGGTAGCCTGCGCGCTCCAGATCCCTTTTGGAAAGATGGATCCAAAGACCGCAGTGTTTGGATGCGATCTTTTGGGTTAATTGCAGCGCGATACGACCCATGGACCAGCGGGGATTTAATTCGATCATAGGTCTAAGTGTGAGGCGATCTTGATCGCGGTAAATAAATGCGTCTATTCCGAGCGGGCCAAAATATCCGGATTTTGCCGCAATCTGACCGATCTCAAGGGCGGTCTCGCGCAAGGTTTTTTGCCATCCTTGTTGTTCGTTGTGCCATCGCTGGAGTGCATCGGTTTCAAAGTCATCCATAATTCGGCCTAGAATGTGACCTCGGTATTGACCACCCGACGTTGTCCAAAATCGGGTTAATCCGACAAACTGAACGTCTCCGTTCTCTAGGATATCAATGTGAGCACTGAGATCGGCAACCTTGTCGAGCCAAGGCTCTGCTAAAACTTTTCCGTGTTGTTTAATTGCTGATTTCAGCCATGCGAGCTCTTTGTCTTTGGGTGAATCACTAAGGACGCGGCACATGCCACGACCTGACGTGCTAAATGGAGTTTTGAAGACAATGGCTTTGTGTCCCTGATTCTTTCGAAGATTTTCAATCGTTGCATCAAGGGTTTCCAACTCTGAAACGTAAGCCCTTGGTAACGAGTCGAGTTTGAGCTGTTCTCTGATGCTGGCTGCCGTGAACTTGCTAAATAGGCACAGTTCAGACGTGGCGTCTCCTAAGTTTGGCGTCTTTAGAGGCGACAAAAGACTAGACTCCAGCGGGGCAAAGTATTTTTTAGCAGCGGGGGACCATCCCCAAGGAACGAATTTATCGATTTTACGGTTTTTCAGTCGTGAGATATCGGCATGGGCGACAAATTCCGGGACATCAAAGCCAATTGCGTTGAGCGTACTAAGAAATTGCACCGAAGGAAGTTCAGTTGTCATCACAATATCGTGTTTGTGCGCGATAAAGGACATCAATGATTCATAGTCGCACGCTAGCTGGCGAATACTTTGTGGTGCTGTCCAAGCTGACGAGCCTGCTTCAACCTCGCTCTCGCAGCCAGGGTTGAACATTAAAACCTTTGGAGGTCGACCTTTTGACTGATTGTGAACAGCCAGTTCATCAATAAAGTCCTCCGTTAACCCTGCAGCCCGGCGACCCTCTCGATCCAGTTTTATACCTTTGGCTCTTGCTGGTGTTATGGGAAACGTGAGCGTGTCATACCATTCTTTAAACAGGCGCTCAGTCTTTGGACGCCAGCGCTCAAACCAGACGACACCGTGTTTGACGTGGCCAATTTCCTCAAGTCGCACACGTTTCATAATTTCAGCGGTCGTTGTGTCTCCGAGCTCCGAAAATGTGGACTCATAGTGTAGAGAGAAATCAAGATTAGCTTGTTCAAAGGTCATGGACATCGCTGCTGCATACTCTAGAGGCGAAGACATGGATTTAAGTGAATTCCAAAAAAATGCATTGACCGGCGCCTCTCCAAATTTCACGCCAAGTTCGGTCATGCGCTGCAAGTATAAACGCAGATGACTTTGCTCCTCGGCCATCGTTTGTACGATGCCTTTGCGAAACCCTAGCGGTGCATCGGGCCACTTCAAAAGAGCTAGCGCCATAATTTCAAGCGCTAAAAGCTCGTGATTGGCAAAAAAATGCAGAACCATGCCTCGAGAGCGGTTCTCTTGCAGGCTCGTCTTCGCAGGGAAACGTGATTTGGCACTGGCGCCCCGGCTCATTAAACTCAATTCGGTCGGACGACCAGGTGCATCGGGGATTGTGGTTAACGGGCTGACGATGGACGCGTCCAGCTGCACAGAGACTGATGGAGCTTTCAGCTTGTCTTCCAGCGATGAGGAAAACAGCACTAACTCCGCGAATGATTTGATAGTTTCAGCAGTTGCGCCCATAAGTACCCGGACTCTATAACATATTGTTTATGATGCAAATAAAATAGTGCTAGGATCTGCAGCCTTGAATTTATTCTAGTGTCACTTATTGTTTTAAGTATCCAGGGAGTTTGCCGTTGATCCGGGTTGAAAGCCTAAAAAAGTCATTTGGTTCGAAAACGATTTTGAACGGCGTGACATTTCACTTTCCCGAAGGTGAGCGCCTTGCGCTCGTCGGGGCGAACGGGGCTGGGAAAACCACTCTCCTGGATATTTTAACCGGTGTCGCGGAAGCTGACTCTGGGCAAATTTTGAAGCCTAACCGCTTGAGGCTAGGCTATTTACCCCAAGAGCCCAATCCATCACCCATGACGTCAGTCATTGAAGAAGCCGTTATTGGGGGGGATGGTTACATCCAATCACTGGTGCGTCGTCATCGTGCTGCACTGCAAGAGATGACTGTGAACTATTCCGAAGCAAGTCACCGGGCTTGGGAGATGCTCGATGAGGAGTATAAAAGTGAGGGCGGTTACTCCCTGGAATCTGAGGCGATGTCGATTCTCTCCGGCCTTGGTTTTCACGGGGGAATGATTGCGAAGGACCCTCGCGAACTTTCGGGTGGTTGGCGCATGCGTCTTGAGCTGGCGAAAATATTCCTCAATAAGCCAAACTTTCTGGTACTGGATGAACCAACGAACCATTTGGACTTACCGAGTTTAGTTTGGGTTGAAAAATGGCTCCAGAGCTTCAAAGGTACCTTGCTTTTTGTATCTCATGATCGAAGTCTGCTAAGGCGTTTGCCAACCAGTACGCTCCATTTGCAGAACGGCGTGTTCACGAGATACTCCGGGAATTTTGACTCATTTCTAGAGCAGCGTGAAATGCAGCAGGAGTTGGTCGCTGCCCAAGCAGACACCTTGCGTAAAAGACGTGAGCATCTAGAGTCATTTGTGACTCGCTTTGGCGCTAAGGCAACCAAAGCAGCGCAAGCCCAATCAAAAATGAAAATGATTGCACGCATAAGAGATTTGGAGTCTGACGTTGTTGGTGAAGAGGATGTGGATGCAATGCACGTGGAGATTCCCTTGGGTCAGCCATCAGGCCGTACTGTGCTTTCCATCAAAGATGGTGCAATTGGCTACTCTCAGCCGCTCAGTCGTGGCATCAATCTTTTAGTGGAGCGCGGTCACAAAGTTGCTGTTATCGGCGCTAACGGGATTGGCAAATCAACATTACTAAAGACCGTTGTGGGAGATATCGGGGCGCTCAATGGGAGTTTTGAAATAGGGCACAATGTTCGACTAGCATGGTTTGCTCAAGATCAACTCTCCACCTTGAATCCTGAAAAAAGCATTCTCGAGAACACCTTGGACGCATCTCCGAAAGCCACTCAAGGCTTGGTACGCAACCTTCTTGGAAGTCTTCTGTTTCGAGGCGAAGACGTTTATAAGAATGTAAAGGTGCTTAGTGGTGGTGAGAAGGCGCGGGTGGGTTTGGCTCGACTTTTGATGCAAGAGGCGAATTTTTTGGTACTGGATGAACCAACAAACCATCTCGATATTTCGTCGTGCGAGGTGCTGTCACAGGCAATAACCGATTTTGAAGGAACGGTACTGTTTGTTAGTCATGATCGTGAGTTTATTGACTCGGTTTGCACACACGTCTACGCCATGCTTCCTGACGGCAGAGGCAGACTGTTTGAAGGTAAGCTTTCTGACTATGAAATGATGGCAGACAAGTCGGGATTTCCAAATGTCCTTAGTGTGCAGGCAACGTCCGCTCAGCAAGCTGATAAAAGCCCAAGAAGTACCTCGCCAATTCCTGACACTTCCTCGAAGATTTCTGAGCAGGACGTTAATCGGCTAAAGAAAGAGGCACAGAAGAACCAGAAAAATGTCGAAAAATTAGATTTAGAGATGTCTCGTCTCCAACGACTGATCGCAGATTGTGACTCTCAGATGGAACAGTGTCATTCTGACTTTAGTCGAGTAGCAGCCTTATCTGATGAGAAAAGGGGATTTGAGCGACAACTAGCTGAATATGAGGAACAATGGCTCGATCTTTCTGAAAAAGTAGAATCAGTTCGCCAGACTCTTATGTCATTGGGACGAACGATATAAACTTTTAGAAATTTCGATAAAATACATATCTTTACCTAGATTATAAAAAATAAAAAAAAAACACGGAAAGGCAGTGAGTTTCAGAGGTCTCGCACGTCTTAAAGATGGTTGCGGGTTTCTCTGGTCAAGACTTCAGGTCCTAGCTTGTGCGATGACATTGGATTGGAGGGTCTTCCCAGACTAAACTATAGACAGGTTTTCACCGATGCCGCGTACAAATATTGAGACCAATTAAAAGCGGTCTTGGTGAGCGAAATTTAAGGTGCATTTTTAAATTGTGTAAGGAGGACTTATGGAAGAGCTTCTCAAAATTCCATCAACCAAGCAGGCCCCAGGTCTCGAGTATTTCGGGATGTTGGAAAATGCTCCTATCAACGTCCTCTACTGCGACTTGAACATGACCATTCAATACGTCAATCCAAAAAGTCTTGAGACTCTGACATCAATCGAAAAATGGCTACCAGTTCCAGCAAAAAAGGTCCAGGGCAGTACAATTGACATCTTTCACAAACATCCGTTGCATCAGCGGAAGATGCTTGCTAATGACGAAAATCTTCCCCACAAAGCCGTGATAAACGTTGGTCCCGAAAAGCTTGAGTTGTTGGTGTCCCCAATTTACAACAACAAAAAAGAGTACTCGGGCATCATGGTCACTTGGGACATAGTTACCCAGAGGATTTTGGATCAAGAAAACCTGGCGCGCATTTACTCCATGATGGAAAACGCTCCTGTTAACATCATGTACTGCGATCGCGATCTAAATATCCAGTACCTGAACCCCAAAAGCCGCGACACTCTCAGGATGATTGAGCGACATCTTCCAATTTCAGTGGATAAGGTGGTGGGCGCAAATATCGATGTTTTTCACAAAAATCCGGCACATCAAAGAAAGATCTTGGCAGACGACCGTAATCTCCCAATCCAAACGGTCATATCAGTCGGCCCAGAGAAGCTTGATCTCCTCGTCAATGCTATTTATGACACAAATAAGAATTTCATCGGGACCATGGTGACATGGGATGTAGTTACGAAAAAAATCGAAAACGAAATTGAACTGGCCCGCATTTATTCCATGATGGAAAACGCGCCGATCAATATTATGTGTGCTGACTTGGATTATAAACTGCGTTACTTAAATCCGGCGTCCGTTAGAACGCTTCGTACCTTGGAGAAATATCTTCCAAAGCCGGTTGATCAACTCGTTGGACAATCGATTGATATTTTCCATAGAAGTCCAGAAAATGCCCGCCGAATTACAAAAGATGATAAGCAGTTACCATATGTGGCTAAAATTAAGTTAGGGCCTGAAACCTTGAAGCTGTTGGTCGCACCAATGTACGACAACAACAAATCCTATATCGGACCAATGGTAACTTGGGAGGTTATCTCAGCTCAGATGACTCTTGTTTCGGAGATTACCGAAGCTAGTCGAATGTTATCCGCTGCTGCGGCTGAACTCAATGCGACTGCAAGCCAGATGACAACGAATGCTACAAAGTCGACAAAAGAAGCAAATCAAGTTGCTGGAGCCTCAGAACAAGTCTCTCGAGGTGTGCAGACCGTAGCGACCAATACGGAAGAGATGAGTGCATCAATTGCAGAGATAGCGCGTAACGCGAACGAGGCTTCTATGGCAGCCAACTCAACGGCCCGTCAATCTGAGGTGACAAATACCACCATTAACAAATTGGGTCAGTCCAGCTTGGAAATTGGAAATGTCATAAAAGTTATTTCGTCTATCGCACAGCAGACAAACCTTCTGGCACTCAACGCGACAATAGAAGCCGCTCGCGCGGGAGATGCGGGTCGCGGATTTGCAGTTGTTGCGAACGAGGTCAAGGAGCTTGCTAAGCAGACGGCCCAGGCGACAGAGGACATTACGAACAAAATTGGTGGCATTCAACGAGACACATCGACTGCTGTTGATGCAATTGGAAGTATCTCTGAGAGTATCCGTAGATTGAACGGAATTGCATCCGCCATTGCAGCCTCAGTGGAAGAGCAACAGGCAACAACTAACGAAGTAGCTCGCGTCGTTCAGGAGTCCTCTCGCGGCGTACAGTCCATCTCGGAAAGCGTCAAGGTAGTTTCACTTGCGTCAAGTGAAACTCAGATCGGCGCAGAGCAGGTCCTTCAGGCCGCCCGTTCATTGGGAGAGTTGTCAGAGAAGCTAGAGAGCTTGGTTAAAAAGATTCAGGTGTGATTGTTCTAAAATGAAAAGGGCTGGCAATATTTGCCAGCCCTTTTTTGTTAATTATTAGGATGACAAGTGTGATGGTTGGCCTGTGGATTCAAGAACATTAAACCATAGTTCTCCTGCCGGGTTGATTCTTTGACGGCCAGATATGGCGTGAAACGGCACATGCGTCATGCGTCCATGCCAAAATCCTACGAGCATGCCCGTTTTTCCTGCCATAGCCGCGTGGACCGCATTCTGAGCAAGACGTGCACAAAATAGCTGATCACCGGCGTTTCCGCAATGTGCGCGGATCAGATAGCTGGGATCAATATATTTTAGTGTCATGGGAATATTTCTATTTTTGAAGTGTTCTCTGATTTTGTCACGCAAATAGGTTCCGATATCGCCAAGCTTTATGTTTCCGCTAGCGTCAGTCTCCCTCCTCTGATCATTTTCAAAAAATTTTTGACCCGCTCCCTCTGCGATAACAATCACAGCGTGCTCTCTAGCAGACAGGCGCTTTTCTAATGCAGAGAGGAGTCCTCGAGGTCCCCCGAGGTCAAAATCGACTTCAGGAACGAGACAGAAATTTACGTCACCCGACGCTAATGTCGCATTGGCCGCGATGTATCCTGATTCCCGACCCATTAGCTTGACGAGTCCAATTCCGTTATGGACGCTTTCTGCTTCCACATGAGCAGCTTTTACCGATTCGACAGCAATACTAACAGCGGTTTCAAATCCGAATGTTCGTCGCACCCAGGGGATGTCGTTATCGATGGTCTTTGGTATACCAACGATGGCAACTTTTTCGCCGCGCCGCTGTAGTTCTTTATTAAGCGCCGCAGCTCCGCGCATGGTACCGTCTCCGCCGATGGCAAAAACGATATTGATACCTTTTGCAATGAGTGAGTCGGCAATTTCCTCCGTCGGAGGTGAACCTCTTGATGTTCCGAGAATGGTGCCTCCTTGGGTGTGGATTTCTTCCACATCGTCCGGAGTCAGACCGACAAAGTGATCGGCTTTTTCCTTCGCAAGGCCCTGATAGCCGCCTTTAATTCCCTCTATATATCTGCATCCATAACGATGCCAAAGCTGCATGACAACGGCGCGAATTACACTATTGAGGCCTGGACATAGACCGCCGCAGGTTAGAATTGCAGCCTTCACTTTGTCAGGCTCAAAGAAGATCTTCTCCCGGGGACCACCCACTTCAAATGCTTCTGGTTCATCTCCTCGTCGAACTTGATCAAGCAGCGTTGTAAGGTTAGGTTTTAAGGCCATCAGGTCATTGTCACTGGTGAATGACCCTGTATCAGGCAAATTTATAGGGGAATCCCATAGACAGGGTCCGAGTGTCTCAATTGAAAATCCTTTTGTTGCCGGCATGATGTCACACTCCCTTGTCCAGAAAACAAACATCAATTTCAGTAGTTTAGCATGGATCCGTCCTTGGCAGAAGGCGTATGGACAAGGCAAACCGGGGCATGATAGAAGCCGCCTACCGTAGACGGCAGTTGCCAGGGGGTCTTGGGTTTGGATGTATTGGCGCAAATAACTGAATCAAAACCGGAGAGCGCAAGTTTTCTGGGTTTGACGATAGAGGATGCGGGGCAGCTTTGCGTTAAGTCGGGAGCGTCTCCAATACATGCTCGAGATTTATTTCGTGCAGTCTACAAGGACAATCAGTTAAAGCCTTGGGAGAGACCTGGAATTCCAAAAAAATTGGCCTCCGACTTGGCTAACGGATTTCAATTAACCGGCTTAAGAATTCACAGTGAGAATCAAAGTCGTTACGATTCCAGCGTCAAATTTCTTATCGAGCTTGGGGATAAGTCCCAAGTTGAGATGGTCCTCATGCCGGAGGCAAAGCGAATTACACTGTGTGTCAGTTCTCAGGTCGGATGTGCCCAAGCATGTATTTTTTGTCATACAGGTCGAATGGGGCTAACCCGAAATCTTAGTGCGGCAGAAATTGTAGGGCAGGTCTGGCTTGCAAATCATTGGATTTCCACCCATGGCGACTGGTTATTAAAGCTAGGTCTTCCAGCTCATCAAAGAATCTCCAATATCGTGTTTATGGGTATGGGCGAGCCATTGGATAATCCAGAGGCCGTTGGCAAGGCGATTAGTATTTTGATTGATCCCTTTGGCTATAACCTTGCGAAACGAAAGATCAGTGTCTCGACTGCTGGACATATGGATGGGCTGGACAGATTGCTGCGTTTACATCCTGATGTGCGGTTGGCTATTTCTGTTCACTCCGCCTTTGATCATGAGAGATCAAAAATTATGCCAATAAATCGCAGGTGGCCGCTGAAAGATCTAATAGCAAAGCTTAAAGACTTGCCGACACACAAAGAAAATGGATTGTTGTTGCAATATACATTGATTGCTGGCGTCAATGACTCAACAGACCACGCTCGTGAGCTGATTCGTCTGGTGGACGGGATGAATGTAAAAATAAATCTCATTCCTTTAAATCCGGTCGGTCCCTCGCGCTTAAGTAGCCCTAATGTCGATAGACTTGAGGCATTTCGTGATGAAATCTATCGTGCTGGCCATCGTGTCATGGTTCGCTACAGTAAGGGACAAGACATCGGCGGTGCGTGTGGCCAGTTGGTTGTTTCCCAAAAAGACGCCTAAATACCTTTCGATTAAGTTTGTTCGCAAAGAGTCCCTCGGGGCTTATTTTTTGCAAATAACCGAATTATTTAAGAAAAACAGCAAATGAGACGAAGGACTAACTGAGGGTCTGTACTTTGTGGAGGCATCATAGTGTCTAGCGTCCAATCGCCAGCGCTGTCCTATAACGCGCAGCAGTACCGCGTAAAAATTTCGTTTACGCGCGCTGATGCTTTGCGTTCCTCAACTCCTCCAACGGAGATGATACTTCGCGCCAAAAACAAGTTAGACGCCATCAAGTCCGAGGGTAAAATTGATTTCTATCAAGTTTACGAGGACAAACTTGCGAGTGTTTGGGATGCTATACGTCATGCCACGGATCTTCCAGAAAATTATCGTGTACAAATTACGCTTGCCGCTGGTGCTCCAGCGATCGAAGGGCTCAAGGTATTGCATTCTCCGCCACCAAACTCTGGTGTTTTAGTTTCTCTTGAAAATCCAGTTGATCCAAACCTAATTCAAAGAGAGTGGGTCAAGACGACCATTCTTAATGCTGCTCATAAATTTAAACTTGATGGTCTCTTTTTGCCTCAGCTTCAATCTGCACTGGTTAGAATTTTTTCCGGTGAAAAAGTCGAAAATTTCCTTGTTTCTGCTGCAACGGCGATGCCCGACGTTCATCTTGATGGCAAGCCATTCTCCGTTATGGCCAACAAAGCGCGTGGCGAGGTCGTTGTATTCGTTGCCGATGTCGTTGCTGTGCAGAATGATCAGATATTGGAAAATATTTGCTCGATGGTCCGCCAGTCGATTGAAAAGTTAAAACTCACAGGTATCGCGCGGATGCGCTTTATAAAAAGCGATATGATTAGCTGTATTAAGGAATCTTTGCATGGTCCGGAGCGATTTGGATATGGAACCCCCATGGCGGTTCTGGCTGCTATTCCGGTCGACGCAGACAAAGTTAGCTCAATTAAAATACCTCCAAGGCGTTATCTGACTCTTAAGGTCAGTGAAGATAAGATGTCGGCTGCAATTATTCTATTTGATTTGAAAACCTATCATGAACCTGGTTTTGTCATGACAAAGGAATTCCTAGAAGAGCAACTACAGCTGAATGGAATCAAATGCGGCGTTAATGATGAAATTTTCGCCGAGTTAGAGGAAATTTTTTCTAAACGGGGAAATCTAAATAATAAAGTTGCTGCCCGCGGATGGACGTCTATTGCGGGGTCGGATCCTTATCTACATATGGTCTATAAAGACGCACCTTCGGTTGTCGAAGATTCTGGTCCGATAAATATTCGTGATGCGCAGCAACGAATGATCGTTCAAAAAGGCCAGATTTTCGGTGAAGTTCGTTATGCAAAACCCGCTGAAACCGGGATGACGGTTTTAGGCCAGATTCTTCCTGCGCCAGATGGTCCCCCGCTTGCAGTCAATGTTGGTGAAGGCGTGGAGGAGCGGTCTCCTGGTAAGTTCTTCGCCCTCAGTGATGGGGTGCCGAAATTTGAAGATAATAATTTATCCATTATGACTATTTTGGTGCACGAAGGTGATGTGAACCTGAAATCAGGAAATATTTATTTCGACGGACCAGTGGAGATCAAAGGAACTGTTGATGTTGGTTCGGTGGTTCGCGTGCGCGGTCCTCTGAAGATTCATGGATCTATCATTGGGGCGTATGTGTCGTCTCGAGAGCCAATTGAGGTTGTTGAAAGTATCGTTACCGGGGAAAAAGGAAAAGTTACTTGCGCAAGTCATATCAAGGCAGATTTTATCGAAAATAGTAATATTGAGTGTGATGGTACCCTTACAGTGAATCGCTCTCTTATTAGCAGTAATGTCGTCGCCGGTCCTTTTATAAGGGCGCTCGCGGGAGATGGCGTCGTCGGTGGGGGTACGATTGTCTGTCGAGGTCTGGTACTGTCTGCCAACGTCGGATTTGCAAAAGGTGCCAGGACGATCCTTAAGGTTGGCGTCGATAATAAAATCATGAGACGCATTAGTATTCGTGAAAAGCGGGTACTAGACTTACAGGACTCACAAGAGCGCTATAAAAATGAATTCCGTGAGCTTGCTCAGAAGCGTGCAAACCAGCTGACTGCAAAGCACAAAAAGCAGAAAGAGCAACTTATAAAGAAGATGTCTCAGATAAGGCCCATGATCGAGAAAGCCGCACTACAGCTGGAAGAAGTGAAGGCGACAATGACATACAGTAACGATGCAATTATCGCTGCAAGTAACCTCTTTGCCGCAAATTGCACCATTGAAATTGGTGGGCAGGGTTTTGTCATGGAAGTCGATATGATCGCTGCTGCTGTCATTGCTAAGCTGGTTAGAGATACTCACCTCGTCACATTTGATGAAATGAAGAGCGAGATTGAGCGTAAACTTGGAGAAGCTCCAAGTGCGTCAACTGAGGAAGAAAAGAAGGCTAGCTAGATAATTGAAACAAAAAACCCACTGCATCTGAGCTGTGGGTTTTCTATAAATTTGGTCAACGTCTAACGATCAATGCTGATGTTGACCGTCCGCGCCGTGGGCATGGCCATGTGCAACTTCTTCTTTGGTCGCTTCGCGTACCGTGTCGATTTCAACGTCAAAGATTAACTTCTGTCCAGCCAGAGGATGATTGGCATCAAGCGTTACGGAATCGATGGAAACTGCGGTAACAGTTACAACCTCGCCGTTTGGTCCGTGGAACATGTCGCCAACCTTGACGTCGCCTTCTGGCAATTGGTTGCGCTTTACGTTCAAGATGCGGCCTAGGTCTCGTTCCCCGTAAGCATCTTTTGCTTCAACTTCAACGCGACGCTTGTCACCCTTTAGCATTGAGACCAACACGCTCTCAAGGCCCGGAATGATCTGTCCCACGCCAGTCATAAACGCTAGCGGCTCGTTGGCTTCGGACTGATCAAGGGTCGCGCCGCTGACATCAGTAAGTTTATAATGGAATGCAATGACTTTATGGGACATGGATGACTCCTATATAAGATGCGTCACCCTAACAAATGGATATCGATCAGTCACCTAAATAAGCCTTACGGATTTCGTCTGATTTTAACAAATCCGCAGCTGCACCGTGGGTTTTGATCATTCCAGTCTCGAGGACAATTCCGTAGTGGGCGATTTGAAGGGCTTGTAAAGCGTTCTGCTCCACTAAAACAATTGTCATCCCCGTTTTGTTGATATCTGTAATAATCTCAAAGATTTTCTCGATAATCTGGGGAGCCAGTCCAAGGCTTGGTTCGTCTAAAAGCAGCAATTCAGGCTGTCCCATGAGAGCGCGAGCCATAGCAAGCATCTGCTGCTCCCCGCCAGACAGGGTTCCGGCCAACTGGTGACGCCTTTCTTTGAGACGAGGGAAAAGCTGGTAGCCATGATCCATATTTGCTTGGTAAGCGGATTTGTCAGGCGCGGCCCACGCGCCCAGGTCCATGTTCTCTTCAACAGTCAGATTCAAAAAAATACCTCGTCCCTCTGGGGCCTGACAGAGTCGCTTACGAACGATCTCATGTGCCGGTAGTCCGACGATATTTTGACCCTTGAAGAGAATTTCTCCACTTTTAGGTTTTACCAATCCAGAAATGGCTCGCAGTGTCGTGGATTTGCCAGCACCATTGGCTCCGACAAGTGTAACAATTTGTCCGCGCTTCACGTCGAAACTGATTCCGTGCAGTGCTTGAATGATCCCGTAGAAAACATTTACATTTTGAAAACTGAGAATGCTTTCATTTTGCGTGGTCATTAGTGGCCGCCTTACCCAAGTATGCTTCAATCACCCGCGGATTTTTCTGGATCTCGGATGGTACACCTTCTGCGATTTTGACTCCGTAATCAAGAACAGCAATCCTCTCACAAATACCCATGACAAGTTTCATGTCGTGTTCAATCAGCAGGATCGTTGCATTGAACTTTTTCCGAATGTCGCGAATCGTGTCCATCAGTTTCGTCGTCTCCTGAGCATTCATGCCTGCAGCAGGCTCGTCTAGTAGCAGCGTGCGTGCTCCCGTCGCAATCGCTCGGGCTATTTCAAGGCGCCGTTGATCTCCATATGGAAGACTTGCGGAAAGTTCGTCGCTGCGATGCTCAAGCTTAAAGATTTTCAGTATTTCAATCGCCGCGTCTTGCTTGGCGGCTTCGTTGTCCAGCATTGACCGCGAATGAATAAGAGTCGGTAGCAGATTATACTTCTTGAATGCTGGATTTTGATCCATAGCGACGAGTAGGTTTTGCAAAACTGTTAAATCTTTGAACAGGCGAATGTTCTGAAAAGTTCTGGCAACACCAGTGCGCGTGATCTCGAATGGTTTTTTCCCATCAATACGATGACCTGTTGGCCCGTGAGTGATTGAGCCAGAAGTCGGTTTGTAGACACCCGTCAGCATATTAAAAACAGTCGTCTTGCCGGCGCCGTTTGGGCCAATTAATCCAAAGATACCACCCAGTGGGATTTCCAAATTGAGTTCGCTGACAGCTTTTAAACCGCCAAACATTATTGTTAGATTTTCAGCTTTGAGCGCGAAAGAGGGGTTCATGTAAGGTCCCCTTTGACTTTTTTGCGTCCTCTAAAGAGGTCGCCGATTTCTTTGGTCCCAAAAATTCCCTTTGGCCGGGCCAGCATCATAATGATGAGGACAAGTGCATAAATCACCATCCGTAGGTCCACTCCGGTATATTGCTGCAAAGGGCGTAAAGCTTCTTTCAACACAGTCAATACAATTGCCGCAACGACGCTACCAGAAATAGAGCCCATCCCTCCAAGAACGACCATAATGATGACTTCAAAGCTGCGGTTGAAATCAAAGGTGCCAGGGTTCAGCGTTGTAAGGTAGTGCGCAAAAAGTCCCCCGGCAACCCCTGCAAAAAATGCGCCCATGGCAAATGCTCTTACCTTGCCTTGTGTCGTGTTCACGCCCATTGCTGTGGCAGCGATTTCATCTTCACGAATTGACTGTAGGACTCGTCCGTGGGCCGAGTGAACCACTCTCCAAACACAAAACACGGTGATAACAACAAATGTGAAGACCCATCCAAAATTTGTAAACTGCTTAATCCCGGATAAGCCACGAGCTCCACCTACCGCGTCTGTGTTCAGCAGGATGACACGAATAATCTCACCAAATCCTAAAGTGACAATGGCTAGGTAGTCACCGCGTAATCTCAATGACGGTAAACCAACGATGTACCCAACAAGAGTCGCCGCGACGCCTCCTAATATGAGGGAACCAAAGTAGAAAATAACAGCCGTACCCAAAAGTTCGCCCGTTGCGGGGTCAATCATTAAATCCGGGCGATGTTCAACAAGGCTGGTTGTCAAAAATGCAGATAAGTAACCGCCTACAGCCATAAAACCTGCATGCCCCATGGAGAACTGGCCTGTGAAACCGTTAACCAGGTTCAAGCTCACAGACAATATCACGTTGATGCCTGCCAGTACTAAAATCTGAAAAATGTAGGGACTCAACATTGATGGTAGAACGTAATCAAGAGCCCATGCCCCAGCGATGGCAAGAAGCCACCAGCGTAAGCTCATTAGTCCCGCATAGGATTTGGTATTTTCGATCTTGTTTGACAGTCCCATGTTGCCTGACCCTGTCTACACTTTTTCAGTGCGATGAACGCCCAGAAGTCCGGACGGTTTCACGAGAAGAATTAGAATCAAAATAGCGAAAGCTAACGCGTCCTTGTAAGTTGGGGTCCCGTAGCCGGACAACAGAGCTTCGGCCAGACCCAAAATAAAAGAACCGAGCACCGCTCCTGTTACGTTACCGATTCCGCCCAAAACAGCAGCGCAAAAGGCCTTTAGTCCGGGAAGCGAGCCCATGAGTGGTTCAACTTTTGGGTAGGTCATGCCAACCATGACTCCAGCAGCTCCCGCCAAGGCTGAACCGAGCATGAAGGTGGCGGCAATGACGCGATCAGTGGGAATACCCATCAAGCTCGCTAAGTCATGATTAAAGCTAACCGCTCGCATAGCCCGACCTAAACGTGTGTGGAAAATGATGTGCCTTAAAATGAGCATCAAGACAATGGCAGTAACGAAAACAAAAACTTGGAGAGGGTTGATCACCAAAAGATTTTCATCTGTTCCAAATGTCCAGGACTCGAGGTTTTCAAACAGATCAGGGTAGGCCTTTGGATCGGATCCAAAAACAATTTGCCCTGAGTATTGGAAAAACAAAGAAACACCGACAGCGGTGATCAATAGATTAATGCGTGGTGATGAACGTAGGGGGCGGTAAGCGAGACGCTCAACGCATAGGCCAACTAGTGCACAGACGACCATCGCAATAAGGACGATAACAATAGATGTTAGTATCGCAGTCAACGTGGAGGTTTGATCAGGCGCTCCATTCAGCAGTCTATTGAATAGTTCACTGATTTGCGCCCCTGCAAACTTTGAGGTGTAAAGCCCGGTAAATGCACCGAGCATGTACACCTCACCGTGTGCAAAATTGATCAATTGTAGGATGCCGAATACCATGGTGTAGCCCAGAGCAATCAACGCATACGTTCCCCCTTGGGACAGCCCGTTGATCAGGTACTGGATAAATTCTGCCATGGTCGATCTCGCGTAAGTTGGTTAGCCAGTCAATAGTTTCAGAACTGGTTTCTTACGGATTAACAGTCGACTTGTAAAGGAATTTTCCATCCTTAACTTCGAGGACAACGGCTGGCTTGCTGGCGTTCCGTTTCGCATCAATTGTGATGTTCCCTGTTACCGCTGGGAAGTCTTTAGTTTGAGCTATGGCGTCACGAATTTCAGTAGAGGCTAATGACTTTGTCTTTTCCATGGCTGCGAACAATACCTTAGCGGCATCGTATCCCATGGCCGCTAGCCCATCAGGTACCTTGTTGTATTCTGACTTGTAACTTTTGATGAAATTTTGAACAGATGGAGCCTGGTCCTCTTGGCTATAGTGATTAGAGAAGTAGCTATTATTGAGTGACTTGCCGCCGATCTCAAAAAGCTTGGTCGAGTCCCAACCGTCCCCGCCCAGCAGTGGTGCTTTGATTCCTAACTTTCTAGCCTGCTTAGCGATAAGTCCAACCTCCGTGTAGTAGCCAGGAATAAAAATCGCATCTGGCTTCTTGGCGCGAATTGAAGTGAGCTGGCTGTTAAAGTCAACCTCGCCCGAGCTATAGGACTGATCTACCACGATTTCGCCGCCCGATTGCTTGAATGCTTCGGTGAAGAAATTTGAAAGTCCTACAGAATAATCACTTTTTACATCTCGTAAAATGGCAACGCGCTTCGCCTTCAGTTGCTCTGCGGCAAACTTTGCCATCACTTTTCCTTGGAAAGGATCGATGAAACAAACGCGGAAAATGTAATTACCGATTTCAGTTACTTTCGGATTTGTCGATGAAGGACTAATCATGGGGACTTTGTTTTGCTGTGCGATAGGGGCCATTGCCATTGATCGTGAAGATGCGACCTCTCCTAAAATAGCCATGACCTTGTCCTGGGTAACAAGCTTTGTCGTGGCTACAGCTGCTTCCTCTGGTTTTCCTTGATTGTCTAAATTGATGAGTTCAATCTTCTTGCCTTTGATCCCGCCCTTTGCATTTTGCTCTTTGACGGCAAGAGAGATACCCTCATGAGTCGACAAGCCGAATGTCGCCTCTGATCCACTCATTGAACCAACCTCACCAATTTTAATTGTGGAGGCAAAAACAGGTGACACCGTCATGGCAACGGCACAAAGAATTGAGAGTCTGCTGGCAAAAAACATTAGAAATTTCCTCCGGTTGTAACGTTTTGCTCAAGATATCACAGGGTTTTTGCCGAAAGCACTAGGTATTTTGGGCGGTAACACTAAATTTTTGTTTACATTTTATGCAGAACGACTCTTCACTAATTTACTCAATTCGCGAACGGCCCCTGACAGTTGCGATAACGCTGTCAATCGTCGTGCATTTCATGACGGCTAACGCACTTAATATTCTGACAACACGTCCGCAAAAGATTGACTTTCAGCCTGTCAAAGTTCGTATTGCGGAGCCTGTTCCGAAGGAAATCCCACCGCCCCCCAAGAAGAAGGAACCCCCAAAAAAACAGACGGCTGCACCCAACCAACAGGTTGCCCCTCAGGCCCCAGTGACCGATGTGCCTATCCAGGGTGTGACCAAGGATTCATTATCTACCGAAGGCACGATGGCCGCTCCCGTTGGTAACACTCTCATGGTGGAAGACAGCGGGAAAAGACTGAAGGACGTGGAGGCGTTGCGTGGCGATATGTCTGCGCCGGCAAAACTCATTGCAAGTACGATGGTGACACCTCCTTATACTGAGGAAGCATTGGACGCCCTGATTCAGGGCTCTTTCATTGTCGATGTTTACGTCGGTTTAGATGGAACGGTTCGAGAGGCGGAGCTCCGAAAAAAAATCGGTTATGGAATGGACGTACGAGTGATTGATGCAGTGAAGGGCTCAAAGTTTATTCCCAGAAAAAACAGATTCGGAGTGGATGAGGAAGGGTGGACGGAGCTCAAGTTTACGCTGGTTATACCATGAACTTAGGAAGAAGTGCGTCGATCGAGGCCCTCTATCTGTCAGAACTAAATTTAGCTTTTTTATGAATTAATCAAAAACAATTCCCCGTAGGTTTAGGCCTGTGTCTCATATGTCTTCGGCAAGACCCGATAACCAATGAGATACGGGGATCAGCCGCGACGGGAGGATTTTGTGAGCCAACTTGCCAAATTAAAAGTACTCATTGTCGATGACGAAAAAGAAATTGGGCAACTGATCAAGGAAATCATAGACCCGCATTATGACGGTGTGCTTGCGTGCTCGGGCAAGGATGCTCTGAGTATTCTGAAAAAAGACGCGTCTTCAATGGTCTGCATCGTCTCAGATTATAATATGCCGGACATGAATGGAATCCAGTTGAGACAGGCGTTCCCGGAACGTTGCATGGAAATTCCTTTCATTCTGCTGTCAGGCTATATTACCAAAGAGGATGCCCTAGCCGGCTTGGATGCAAAAATTTCGGCGATGATGCCAAAACCATTTGATCCAGCAGAGCTCATTGAGCTTGTGAAAAAGCACGCTCAAGCGCGTGAATCAACGATTCGTGAGCGCGTTATGCTTGAGCAGATTTTTATAGAAGAGGCATCTTCAATCGTCGATGATCTTGAACCTCTAATTATGTCGCTTGAGCAGCGTCCAAACGACATTGATACGATCAACACCATTTTTCGATTGGTCCATACAATTAAAGGCTCAAGCGGTGTCCTTGAGTCTTCCCATGTGCGCATGTATGTGCACAAATACGAAGATCTCCTCTCTAAAATGAAAAGCGGAGCCGTAAAAGTCACTCCGGATGTGGTGTCAATATTGCTTCAAGGTTTTGATGTTGTTCGTAAAATGATAAACGCGCTGAAGATTGGCGAAGAGTGGACCCAGGATGTTGAAAACCTGGCTAAAATCTTCGACTACAGTTCGACAATAAGCGTCGCTGAGTCCCCTGAGCAGGTTGCCTCCGGGGCGATTGCAGTTCCAGCGACCGAAGTTTCCAAAGAATCAGTGAATGTTCCTACGATCATGCTTGATGAGTTTATGGAGCTTTCAGGTGAGATCACAGTTATCAGGAACATGGTGAATAAACTTGTCAAAGTGATCGAGAAGGAATCACCCAGTAACAAGAATGTTCAGCATCTTGGCGAGCTTCTCGACGAAATGCATAAGATTAATTCTGGAATTCAGGGGCGATTAGTTGAAACCAGAAAGGTGCCACTTAGCAAGGTGTTTCGTCCGCTGCCAAGAACCGTAAGGGACACGGCGAAAAACTTGGGCAAAACAATTGATTTCAAGTTGGAGGGTGACCAGATACGTGTCGACTCGTCTTTGGCACAAGTGCTATCTGACTCGCTCATTCATATTGTTAGAAATTCAATCGATCACGGAATCGAAACGCGAGAAATGCGGATTCAGCGAAAAAAGAAGCCAGAAGGTAGCTTGACCATCAGAGCCTTCGAGCGTGGTGAGGAGGTTGTTGTAGCTATCCAAGATGATGGTGGAGGCCTTGATCCTGTCAAGATCAAAAAGAAAGCCGTTGAGAGAGGATTGTACTCCGCCAGTGACGTTGATCGCCTATCTTTAGCCAAGATTCATTCGTTGATATTTGAATCAGGTTTTTCCACTGCCAATCAGATCACAGATGTCTCAGGACGCGGTGTCGGAATGGATATGGTTCGATCGTCCGTCCAAAAGGTCAAAGGACGGGTGGAAATCGATTCAGAATTGGGATCTGGTACGACTTTTTATCTGCATTTACCGATTCCAAAATCAGTTTTGATCATCAATTCGCTCGTTGTGGAGACATGTGGACGGGATTTTGCGATTCCTCAGGATAGTGTTGCAAGGCTTCTAAGGCTGGACGGAAAAAAGATTAGACAGTTTATTAAGGAACTACAAGGGACTGCTGTTTTGGATTACGAGGGTGAGCTGATTCCGCTCGTTGATCTCGGTGAAGCGCTGAGCCTGAGAGAGGCGAATATAAAGCGTCTACTTGGAGAAGAGGTATTGAATATTCTCATAGCGCGAACTGATGCGGCATACTTTGCTCTGTGCGTCGATCGCGTGCTCGACAGTGAGGAAATCGTTGTAAAAGTTGTTGGCAAACATATGGAGCGTCTTAAGGTATACGCTGGCGCGACTTTTATGGGTGATGGAGGCGTTGGGCTCGTGCTCAATATCGACGGAATCGCGGAAGTTTCAGGTGTTACAAGCATCCGACAAGCCGCAGCTGACCAGGTGACCCTAGATCAGACCACAGAGATGCCTTCAAACTTAAAGGATGTCCTGCTTTTTGATTTGTGGTGCCACGGAGTATTTGCGATTCCGTTAACTGCAGTCCATCGACTCGAAGAAATTCAAAAATCATCGCTTCAGCAAGTTGGGGACCGAGGTGTCGTTATTTATCGCGATCAGGTCATGCCAATTGTGGATTTGACGGACGCCCTGGGTGTTAAGGTTCAACACGAAGAGGAGCGGTCAGATCAGGTAGCTATCCCTGTTGTTGTATCAAAAATCAATGAGCGCTACGTTGGATTTGCGGTGCGCTCTATCGGAGACGTGGCGTCAATGCCGACAAGTATTGATATGCTTGTACGAGATAGAAAGCTGATCGAAGGATCATTTGAAGTGGACGGTCGTGTTGTAGCGTTGGTCGATGTTTTTGCAACGTTGGACGCGCAGGGCATACTGAAGGCGATCGATCCTGTCACCAATTTAAAAAATCTTTCGTACGGTGTACAAAACGATCCGGCAACTTCTACCCATAAGGCGTTAGCCGGTGATTTGGCTAAAATCGAAAAAAAGCCGGAAGAGTCCACAGCATTTGCGGGCGATGGATGGGGTCTTTTTTGACCCAGTAGTGTCATCATTTGGTGACAAAAAAATGTCGTTAAAATGCCAAATATACTGAATTGACAGCCATTTCAGCGCGGCTTGATAATGTCTTAGGAAACTATTTTTTTTAGGGACCTTCAAGGTTCCGACATGAGCGAGGACTCTGTGGCCAGCATCCCTAAAGAGGCATTGGCGGAATACATCGGCGAAACGCGCGAAATGTGTCAGCGCATTTCAATCGGCATGGGTTTAGTTGAAAAGAATCAACATGATGACGAAACGCTGAACTCGATTTATCGTGACATGCATTCCATCAAAGGCGGATCTCATCTTTTTGGCTTTAAACGAATCGGTCAGCTTACTCATGCGATGGAAACGGCACTGGATCCTGTTCGTCATAAAGAGATTCTCCTCAATCCAAAATTAGTTGACGCTCTTTATCTGGGCTTGGACGCCGTCGCCAGAATCTTGTCGCTCATTGAGATGAACGGTGATGATAGTCAGATGAGCTTGGATGAAATAGGTCCGGTAGTCCAAAAGATCGCAGACCTGACTTTTCAAGCTTTGAACTCTTCTCAAGCCACTGAAGGAAAAAACCATGACGAATCTGAGGTTTTGACAAACAGTATGCCCAAGCTTGATGACTCAATGGCACGAGACGAGCTGGAGAACGCTCCCAAGCTGATGGGCTCTAACGTAGAAATAAAAATAAATGAAACCTCAAAAGACCGAAGAGAGCAGGTTTCAGTAAAGGATGAATTTAACCTGGATCCTAGTACGGTTCGGATTCCGGTCGGGCTTCTTGATAACTTGATGAACCTTGTTGGTGAGCTGGTTTTAGTCAGAAATCAAATGCTTCAATTTAGTCAAATTCAGCGGAACGGTGAGTTTCTGAAACTCTCCCAAACGCTCAGTGTTGTGACCTCGGAAATTCAGAATGATGTGATGAAAACAAGGATGCAGCCTATTGGTCCCTTTCTTTCGAAGTTTCATAGGCTAGTACGTGATTTGGCGCGCGATCTCGACAAGAACATAGATTTTAGAATTGAGGGGGCTGACACTGAGTTGGACAAGACTCTTATAGAGGCTGTCAAAGATCCGCTGACACACCTGATTCGTAACAGTATCGATCACGGAATTGAAACCGGCGCGGATCGCCAACGTTTAGGCAAGCATCCCGTCGGAATGGTCAAGATCAAGTCTTACCATGAAGGTGGACACGTTATCATTGAGGTGAGTGACGATGGCTCGGGTCTTTCGCCAGTTAAAATAGCAAAGAAAGCCGTTGAACGTGGGCTTGTGCCAAGTGAGCAAGTTGGGAAAATGTCAGCTAATAGTATTCGGGCCCTAATATTTCTGCCAGGTTTTACGACGGCAGAATCAGTGACTGATATTTCAGGTCGTGGCGTTGGCATGGATGTCGTCAAGACGAACATTGAGCGCATTGGTGGACATATCAATTTGGAAAGCACAGTCGGAGCTGGGACAACGGTGAGAATGAGTATTCCACTCACAATGGCTATTATTCCTGCTCTTATGGTGTCCTCATCAGGGCAGTCATACGCTATTCCACAGTCAAAGGTTATCGAGTTAGTTCGGATTGAAGATTCAGGTCGCGACGACCAGCGCATACAGTGGCTTCAAGGTCAGGCGATGATTCGCTTGCGAGGTAAGCTCTTGTCGGTAGTTGGTTTAAGCGCGACTCTTGCTGGGAGGCCCGCGTCCGACGCCCTTAAGGTGACTCGGTTGAATAATTTGGTGATTTTGAGAAGCGAAGGCCAATCGTTTGCCTTGGCGGTCGACGCGGTTTTGGATAATTCGGACATTGTCGTAAAGCCTCTGGCTCAAGTTGTAAAGAATGTCTCGGCGTACTCTGGGGCAACCGTGATGGGAGATGGATCTGTGGTGTTGATCCTTGACGTTGACGGATTGTCCCGTTTGAGTTTGGTCGCAACCGTGGGTAAGCCTTCATCAGAGGACGATCCAAACCCTGTCGGGACGAGCATAAAACCTGACTCTGCTGAATATCTCCTCTTGGATCTTGGGGCTCCCGGATTATTTGCCGCTCCCTTGTGTTTAGTAAATCGGCTCGAGGTTTTTTCTCCGAGCGATGTTCAGTTTTCCGGTGACTTACCTGTCGTTCGCTATCGGGATACTCTGCTTCCGATTCTTTCGATTGCTGAAAGACTTGGGTTTACGCGTTTTAGTCCAAAAGACTTATTAGGATCGGACAAATTCAGCGTTATTGTCGTTAGTAAGTCCAATAGACTTTTTGGACTTGCAGTTAAGAAAATTCTCGATGTGGTTTCAATAGATATGGATATTGACGGGGAGATATCCGATCGAAGTGGAATTCTCGGATCAGTCGTCTTCGGTAAAAATGTTATTTCGGTTATCGACGTTTTGGGTGTTATCGATAGTTTAATACACGGCTTACCTACAAGGTTGGTGGATCGGGGCTCAGAGATTGCTCCGACTGCCACCATTTCAGCCAGCCCTAGCGCCCGAACACCGGATTCAAGGACGTTAAAGATTTTGTTAGCTGAAGACACGAGCTTCTTCCGTCGATATGTTTCAGCTTACCTTCGCTCTCTTGGTCATGAAGTTGTGGCGGCTACAAATGGAGACGATGCATTTAGACGTCTTGAAATGAGTCATCCATCAGAGTTTGACCTTGTATTGACAGATATTGAGATGCCAATTCTTGATGGATTCTCGTTGATGCACAAGATTCGTATGCGACCAGAATTTTCAGGTATCCCGGTCATTGCATTGACAACGAAGTTTCACGACTCAGATATAAAAAAGGGTAAAGATGCGGGATTTTCTGCGTATCTTGAGAAGCTGAATGCTGAGCTTCTAGAGCAGACGATCAAGAAGTTATTTGATGTAAAGCAAGCGGTTTAAATTGGAGGTAGACAATGCAGTATCAGACAGACATTGCGGCAACGGGCGGTGCAAATGTCCCCAAAATTTTGAGATTACAATACTCGACGTTTTATGTGGCTGGCCGGATGTATGGCATTGATGTCAGTCGCGTACAGGAAGTTGTTAAGCCGATACCGATGACAAAAATTCCATTGGCAGAAAGTTTTGTGCACGGCTTGATAAATCTTCGGGGTCAGGTTGTGACTGCTGTCAGCATTCACGAGCTTTTTGGTCTCAAGGAAAAGGCTAAAGTCGACATGATGAACGTCATCTGCAAAGTTGATGGTTTCCTTGTGTCTCTATTGGTGGATGAGATAGGGGACGTTATCGAGCTTGAGACAAAGAATTGTGAAGCTGTTCCGAACACTATTTCTTCGGCTGTTAAGCAATACATGACCGGGGTTTACAAGGTCGCTGACGATCTGATGAGTGTGATTGATGTGGACAAGATCTTTAAAGTTCTAAATGGCTAAGCTGATTTTATTGGGGTTATTATGCGACTACTTATTGTAGATGATTCCGTTGTGTTTCGTTCCCAGATTAGGACAGCGGTGGAGTCTTCTATTGCGGTAAACTCTATCGGCACTGCCGCCAACGGGAAAATCGCTCTTCAAAAGTTGCAGCAAGAGTCCTATGACGTGATGACTTTGGATATGGAAATGCCAGAGATGAATGGCATGGAGACCCTTAAGGAAATTAGGTCACGCGGAATTCCCATCAAGGTTGTGGTATTTGCGGCCCAAAATCTTCGTGGCGCGACGTCGGCGATGGAAGCTTTCAAGCTTGGAGCGATCGATGTAGTTTCAAAGCCGGATGGTTCTAACGAGTCTTTTGATATGGCGTTACAACATGTGCGCGATCAGTTATTGCCGATTCTGAAGGAAGTGCATCAAAAGAGTGTGAAGGCGCAACCTAAGGCGCCGATAGCAGGATCGTCGGATAGGCATCCAGTTGCGGACGAAGTTAGCACACAAGTACCATCTGGTAATGCCGAGACGTCAAACTACCGAAAGGTTCTAGTTGAGACTTTTAGGCCAAAGATAGTTGTAGTTGGAAGCTCTACAGGCGGTCCAAATGCTCTGGAAACTTTATTTACAGGTATTCGTGCTCCTGTAACAGTGCCTATTTTGATTGTTCAACATATGCCACCTGTGTTTACCGCAAGTCTTGCGGCTCGACTTGGAGCGATCACGGGCCTTGATTCGTTTGAAGCAAAGCATGGAGAGCCAGTAGTGACAGGGCGAATTTATGTAGCGCCGGGTGATTACCATATGGGACTTCTAAAATCTGGCGATGGCCTAATCATTAATTTGTCCCAAGGCGAGAAACGCTGCAATGTACGACCTGCTGTCGATGTGTTGTTTGAAGACGTTGCCAAGTGTATGCCTAACCAGGTGGGAGCGTTCGTATTAACTGGGATGGGTGAGGATGGAATGCTGGGGTGCAAGGCTATCAAGAACGCATTTGGAGCGGTCATGATCCAAGACAGAGAGACTTCGGTCGTTTGGGGGATGCCAGGTGCAGTGCACGCTGCTGGGGCGTTTGATCAAATGGGTAGCCTTCAGGACTGCGCGCGAGTTCTGCAGGTTTGGTCAATGGGGGCAAGATGAAGCTACAAAATGAATCAACAGTTACGGCTTTGTCTCCAGAGCAGATCAAATTTTTCGCCGACTATATTGAACAAAAGCTTGGAATAATCTACGCCAAAGATAATTACTATCAGCTTGAACGACGCTTAAGTGATATTGCTACGACGCTTGGCGTTGGGTCTGTCATTGAACTCTGGACCAAGGCGCAGACTGGCATTTCAGGTCAATTTCAGAGTCTTCTTCTTGATCTTTCTACTAACAACGAGACCTCTTTCTTTCGCGATCCAGGGTTATTTAAGGCAATAGAAGAGCGGATTCTCGTTGAGCCGCGTTTTGGCGGCGACAATCCTCTGCCTCTGAGAATTTGGTGCTGCGCAACAAGTACTGGCCAGGAGGTTTACTCCATGGCCATATTATTGCATGCGTGGAAATTACAAAATCCCCGCCGCTCATTTTCTTTCTTGGCTACGGATTACTCGTTGCGTGTCCTGAAGCAGGCGGAAGAGGGAAAATACTCTCAGCTCGAAATTCAGCGGGGATTACCAGAGGCAATGATTAATCGCTTTTTTAAGCCAGAGAAGCATGCATCAAATCCAGCTGTCGCTACAGGAAGCTGGATCGTTACGGAAGAGCTCAAGAAAGGTATCACTTACAAGCAGCAAAACCTTCTCGATGACTTTGGTGGCATTGGGCCTTTTGAAATCGTGCTATGTCGCAACGTGTTGATTTATCAAAACGTTGAAAATAAAAGACGCATAATTGCCGAAATTGCCCGCCGCCTTGTGCCCGGTGGATATTTGGTTCTGGGAGCAGCAGAAAGTCTCATGGGACTAAGCGAAGACTTTGAGATGCGTCAAATTGATCGGGCTGTCGTCTATCAACGTAAGCAGGATTTGAAGACACGCTAAAAGACTATCCTGCGTAACGCTCCATCACGCTGCAATAAAAGCCAAGTAGTAAAAAACCCAGCCTGTGACAGATGTCATGAAAAGGCCGATTGCTGAAAGTCGCCCCAGAATCTTATGTCTGCTGGAATGGGCCGATGGGCGTGGGGGTACTGGAAACTGGCGCCAAGCAAGGAATATAGTTGCAATCAGTAGCAGGGTTGTTGAAATCGAAAATACCAAGTGGATGTAGAGGCTAGGGAATAAGATCGTTGAAAAATATGGGCTTGGTTCAGCCAGATGGCGCCAACCAACAAGTCGCATTTCAATTTCGAACAGTACAACCGCCACTCCGAGAACAAGAGCAATAGCAGTCATCATTTTTTTATGGGAGTTGTAGTCCCTATGTTTGCGCACGAAGCTTATGGCGACGGACAGAGTCGGCAAAATTGCAAACATCGCGAGAGCAACCAGATCAAGCATGAAGGTGGCGCGGCTACTAGGTAAAAATCCTTCCACAAGTGGGCTCCTTCTTTGGCTATCATGTCAGCATTGTAGCGATTGGCTACCCTAAAGCCAATGAAAGGACAGCTGATTTTGCTGGGCTAGTCACGCCGGCGGCTTTAAAGTGCTTTTTTGCAACTTTCCTCTTGCAATGACTACATGATTTCGGCAATGTATGGCCTCTCATTCGAGGGCGCTTAGCTCAGTTGGTAGAGCACCAGATTTGCATTCTGGGGGTCAGGAGTTCGACTCTCCTAGCGTCCACCAAATTCTTAAAGTCCCTTGGACAGTCTTCCAGGGGTTTTTTTGTGCCAATTCACTCTGTTTTTGCGCGGCCTTTTGTAGGATCTCGCACAGAAGCATTGATTAAATTTAATGCAATTATCGTTGGATTACTGCTAATAGAGTGCTGACGTCTGCTCAGGCACTAGTTATCCGATTGGCATGCGGTGTGCATTTAGTCTAATGTCGGGCAAACAGTCCCAAAACCAAACCGTTTAATCAGGTCGATTAAACAAGTACTGGAGGAATAAATTATGTTGAGACAGGTAATGATAAGTGTAGCCGTTGCAGGGATGTCGGGGCTAGCTTTGGCGGAAAATCCAGTGCTGGTTCAGGCACCAGTAGAGAAGGTCTTTGTACCGGCCGGTTTTGATGACAATGACAAGGTTGAGGTGATTGTTCACGGACACTTCAACAGTAGCTGCTACAAGATGGGGCCTGTGAGTGCGACCGTCAACGAGACCTCCAAGAAAGTCACATTAAATGCTCAAGCGTTCTACTATGCTGGAGCAACTTGCATACAAATGGTGACCCCTTTCATTAAAAGTGTAGAGTTGGATCGTCATCTAACATCTGGTAGCTACACGATTGAAGTAGCTAACCGTTCAGTGGAAGTATCGCAGTTGCGCGTGGCGAAAGCGACCCGTCCCGATGCTGATGACTACCTCTATGCTGCAGTAAACAGCGTCAGCGTCGAGTCTGGCGTTGATGGTTCCCGTGAAATCGTGCTGAAGGGTCAGCACCCGTACTTACTCGATGGATGTGTCAAATTCGAGGATGTGAAAACTTATGTTGGTGCAGATAAGACGGTTGTGGTTCAGCCTGTGACAAAGATTGTTTACGGTGATGAGTGCCGCGGTGCGGTCAATAACCGCTTTGAGTATCGCGCTCGATTTGGTGGTGACTTGACCCAAGGTGAATACCTACTGCACGTTCGCGCACTAGATGGCAATGCTATTAACCAGTTCTTGAAATTAGATTGAAGTATTGCGTAGCTACAATGAATAAGGCCCGGGGTTGATCGCCTCGGGCCTTACTCATTTCTGATGTTTTACAGGACCCGACCTTTCGCCAAAAAGAGGAAGGGCCAGTGGTCCATGTTATGAACCACTGGCCCCGGCTACTGGGCATCAGTGTGAATATCGTAAAACAGGTACTTTGTGGCTGTGACGGCCTTCAGAAAAACTCTGAAGGTATGTGTGGAGGGGTTCTCCAAAAAGGAGCACAGGAAGCGGCAAACGAGCAAAGAAGCCTAGCCCTGTTTCATTTTTATCGATATTCACAATGACAAAGATCCGCTTCCTATTGCGGGTACAACAGGCGCAATCAGTTCAGTTGAAAATTCTTCTTGAGATCGTCAAAAGTCGTTCTGATTGCTTACAAAGTAAGGTAGCAGGCAGCTATGATGTGCTCGAATACTTTGCGCATAAAATTTAATCAATAGTGATTACAGTTGGTTAGGTGGCTGCGAAAAAATGACGCGACCCCTTCAATTTTTGCTGCGAACAATTTTTACTTAAAATTCATAAGGTTAAGATTTCTGCTGTTGCTCCTTATTCCAAGCTTGAGCTGGATGGGGACGATTGGCCTGGTGGTCGCAGGTTTGAATTCCTCTGTAACTCCTGCCACTCAAGTGTTTTGCGGTCGTAGTCACTATGGTTTTCCTGCGATTTCTGCGGAGCTTGGAGATCTGATATTCTAATGGGAGGCACAATTTATCGGAGGAACCATGAAAATTGCACTTTTGACTCTATCTTTGATTGCATGGCAACCGTTATTAGCCGGGACTTCGTCCTCTAATAGCGAGAGCTCCTCTTGTGTTGACGATTCAGGTAATCCCAAAAAAGGAAGCAGCTGCGTTTGCTATTTGAAGAAAGTTTTATGTAGTGATGGAGTCAATTCATGCCCTGAGCACGTGTGTGAGCAGGTTAGCTGTAAAAGTGATGAGGACTGTTCTGCCATGTCTGGAAAATGCGTAGAAAGCTACTGTAAAAAGTAATCTTCATTTAAGTTTGAGATCAAAGAGATCCGTCGACGCTTCGAAGGATCTCTTTTTATTATTAGTTCTCAGAAAATACCGAAAAATCAGCGTCATAATTCGATTTAAGTTTTTGTTTGCTCGATAGGCAGCAACTGAGTATGTTTAACTTATGTACAGCACAATGCAAAAATTAACGCCTGTAGTTCAGAAATATGGTGGGACGTCTGTCGGCTCCGTTGACCGGATCAAGCATGTTGCAAAACGTGTGGCCTCTCAGTATCGGGATGGCTGGACCCATATGGCGATTGTTGTAAGTGCCATGACAGGTGAGACCAATCGATTGGTTGCACTGGTAAAAGAAGTGAATCCCAGAGCTCCTGCAAAGGCTTATGATATGGCTGTTGCAAGTGGTGAGCAGGTTTCTGTGGCTTTAATGGCCGCTGCATTGGCAGCCGAGGGTGTCCAGGCAGAGCCGTTCTTGTCCCATCAATTAGGTATCGTCACAGACAGTTTTCATAGCAAAGCGCGTATTAGATCCATTGACTCGCAAAAAATCATTGACTGCTGGGACAGAGGAGTCATTCCTGTCGTTGCAGGATTTCAGGGTGTTACGGAGTCGATGGAGATCACCACATTAGGCCGTGGAGGCAGCGATACCAGCGCGGTGGCCCTCGCCATCGCTGTAGGCGCTGGTTTCTGCGAAATCAATACTGATGTTGATGGAGTCTTCTCTTGTGATCCTAGAGTTGTGCCAGAGGCTCAGTTAATTGAGGACATGGACTTTGAAGTTGCGCTTGAAATGGCGAGCCTTGGAAGCAAAGTTTTACATCCGCGATGCGTTGAGCTTGGTGCAAAGTTTCAAATGCCCATCGTAGTGCGCAACACATTCACTCCAGATGATCACCGGAGAACCAGAGTTATGAATCTTGCAAGCCTAACAAATTTAGAAGCTCCCTCGGTCAGTGGTGTGACGCTTGATCGCGATGTTGCGAAAATTACTCTGATTGGACTTCCTTACGATACAAGCATTGTTTCAGGCTTGTTTAGTGCGATCGCCGAGGTTGGAGTCAATGTCGATATCATTGTGCACAATCTTCCCGAGCCAGGCGGGAAAACTATGCATCTTGGTTTTACAACCTCGCGAGGTGAGTCCGATCAAGCTGTTAAAGCTGCAAAATCTTTTTGGGTAAAATCAAAAATGCAATCGCAGCTGGATATTACAGTCGATAACTCCGTTGCAAAGGTTAGTGTCGTAGGGGTTGGTATGCGCAGTCACGCAGGTGTTGCCGCAACGACTTTTTCAGCTCTTCAGCGAGCTGGCATTGATATCAGGATGATTTCAACCTCGGAAATCAAGATTTCTTGTGTCGTCGATCAAGGTTTGGCCGATGCTGCTTGTAAAGCCTTACACTCCGCGTTTATTACTGGCTGACGTTGTTTGCTCGATTTAAATCACAGTCTCAATACCGCGCATCTCAAGATCTGCTCTCAGCTTCTTGGGTGACTCGTACAGGACAGCGTCTATGCCGCATTTTTTAGCTCCATCAACGTTTGCTGGCACGTCATCCACAAAAAAGCAGCTTTGCGGGTCGCATCCTGCCAATTTGATAGCGTGCCGATAGATTTGCTCTTCGGGTTTCATGGATTTGACCTCGTATGAAAGAACAAGATGGTCAAACCATTGGTGAATACCCCAGTTACTCTGAATATGCTGCCAATGAATTTCATTGGTGTTGCTGAGCAAAATAATCGGTCGCTGACCAATGTATTTCTGATGAACTGATTTCAGAATTTTTATTGTTTCATCAATCGGCTTGAAAATATCACTGGCAGCACGAGCTAAGGCTGAGCCATCTACCTGAGTGCCAAAATGGGCCTGAAACTGTAGCTGGAGTTCTTCAAAAGAAATAATGCCCCGCTCAAAATCGAACTCGCGACCATCAAGGAATAAAAATGAATGGATTTCTTTGGGGGATGCGCCGATGAGGTGTGCTACTTGAGAGCATGCTCGATCAACGCTGAAATCGATGAGCACCTTGCCGAGGTCAAAAATAATGGCCTTGGCAAATTCAGATGTCATGAACAGGATGTTTCTTTGAAAACTGAGACAAAAACATCGTTGTCGCTTCTCATTTTGAAGTAACAAACATTCTTGCGTTCTTGTTGCTGGTACATGCATTCACGGCTGATAAAGTTCGTTGAGGCTTCTTTGGCAGGACGAAGACGCAACACATTAAATGGAGCTTCCACGGATACGAGGTACTCTCCAACAACCTTACCATCGATCACTTGCTCAACCTTAACTTGGTTAGATAGGTTGGTGAGCACCTCACGATGATGTGCAAATTGGCCATCAGAGAAGCTGATTTGAACCTCAATTTCCGAACGTTGATGACTGATAGTATTAAGATGGCCGAAAGCAATGCGAGTGCTGTCCTCGTTTTCAAAACATCGACCCGCCAGAATTGATCTTGTGGCCTGAATCACGTCTCTGTATTGAACAGCCCATGAATTCTCAGCAAATACAGCCAAGGATGCAGCGGTCCAAAATGAATAGAAAAGTGTGTTCTTCATGATCATCGGCTCTCTAGAATCCGGGGAACAATTTGGTCCATAAGTAAAAGTGATCGCTGGTGATAATGAATTTTCCCCACGGGGGCAAGGAAAACTTTTAAACTCCCGTGATTACTGTAAGTTGGGCGCGTGTTGTCCCGGTGCGGAGTCACCCATTGCAACATACTGATTTTCGAGCTGCTCTCGATAACAGATCGAACAAGCTGGCAAGTATTTTTCCTCAGCACCAAGTTCTATGGTTGGTCCAGTCAAGGTAGGCTTGCCGTCCAGGAGTTTTAAATTAAATATCGCCTTGCGATTACAAAATGCGCAGGTTGTTTTGACCTCTTCGAGAGAGTCGGCGATCTCAAATAGACGCTTGCTTCCTTCGAATAAATTTCCACGGAAGTCGGTTCTTAAGCCGTAGCAGATGACCGGAATGTTTTGTCGAGAGGCTATCAGTCGAAGCTGGTCGATCAAAGACTTAGATAAAAATTGCGCTTCATCGACAACAACACAGTCGTGACCTTCAAAGTCTCTACTATCAAATATCGTTTCGTCCGTGACTAGGATATCTGCTTTTTTGACGAGTCCAGCGCGCGACTTGACCTCATCGTTACCAAAACGCGTGTCTAATTTTGGTTTAACAAGCAGTACCTGTTTATTTTGCTGCTGATAGTTATGGGTAACTGCCAGCAAATTCAGTGTCTTGGCGCTTCCGACTGTCCCATATCGAAAATAGAGTTTTGCCATATCGTAGAGCGATCCTTATTTTATTGGTGCAAAGCGTTCAGGATTGCGTTCGCGCATCAGGTCATAAATTAACTCAAATATGTCTTCTGCGTTTGGTTTAGAATAGTAATCACCGTCAGAGGCATACGCGGAGCGGTGGGGCTTAGCGGCCAACGTTCGCGGCGGGGCATCCAAAAGTTCGTAGGCCTTTTGCTCTTCAACAATTTGCTGCAGCATGTATGCCGAGGCTCCTCCTGGGACATCTTCATCCATGCAAACGAGAGCATTCGTCTTGGCTACTGATTCGCGGATCTTACCAAATCGATCAAACGGTAAAAGTGTCTGGGCATCGATCAGTTCAACACTGATGCCCTTGTCTCGCAGGAGTTTGCTTGCGTCTTGTGCGATTCTAATACAAGCGCCATAGGTGACCAGTGTCACATCGGTTCCCTCTTCCAAAACCTCGGGCACTCCCAAAGCAACGGTATAGTCACCGATGTTGTCTGGCATGGTCTCCTTCTGGCGGTAGCCATTAAGGACTTCGATAACCAGAGCAGGGTCGTCGCTTTTTAACAGGGTGTTGTACATTCCCGCAGCCTGGACCATGTTTCTTGGAACACAAACGTGGATACCTCGGATTCCGTGAATGATCATACCCATTGGCGAGCCTGTATGCCAAATACCCTCAAGGCGGTGACCTTTCGTTCGGACAATTACGGGTGCAAGCTGTCCGCCCGCTGACCTATAATGGATGGTTGCCAGATCGTCACTCATTCCCTGATAGCAATAGAGTAGGTAATCAAGGTACTGAATATCCGCGATAGGTCGTAAGCCCCTCATCGCTGCCCCAATTCCTTGGCCGAGAATGGTCGCCTCACGAATCCCCGTATCGGTGACGTGAAGATCACCAAATTTTTCTTGTAGGCCCTCGAATTCGAGGTTTACCCCGCCCAGTTGGCCGACATCCTCACCGCAGATGAAGATCCGAGGGTCCTTCTCAATGGCTTTTTCAAAGAATTTTTGAATAACTTGGCGTCCGTCAACCTTGGCGCTCGTTTCCGAGTAAGTCGCCGGAATATTATTCACAAAAAGTGGAGACGAGCTTGTCTCGGAAAAAAGATGGCTTGAGTAGCGCCTTTGATTGAAGGTGTCATACCGCTCAATAAACCGAATAAGCTTCAGTTTGCTGTCCTGCTCAATATCCGTAAGCTGGTATAAAACCCGCTTTAGGCTACTTTGAATATTTCTTCTAAATAATGTCGGCTGTTTCTTAAGGTCCTGGGCTGCCTTCGCGCACAAGTCCTCCTGACCGGTCGATTGTCCAACGGTCGAAAGCAGCTCAACGGCCTCATCACGCTCTTTTTCGAGGGGTTCCAGATAGTCCCGCCACGCGTCTTCCTTAGCTTTTTCGGCAGCTTTCTGTTGCTCTGCTTCAATAAGATCTAAATCTGACTGACTGGCGATTTTTTCGCTGATGATCCAAGCTTTCATCTTGGAGATACAGTCAAAATCGTCTTCCCACTTTAGTCGTTCTTTCGATTTGTAACGCTCATGGCTACCTGACGTGGAGTGTCCCTGTGGTTGAGTCATCTCTATAACGTGGACAAGCTGAGGGATATGATCTCGTCGACAGGCTTCTGCCGCTTTTGTGTAGGTCTCCACTAAACCTTCGTAGTCCCAGCCTTTGACAACGTGAACGGCGATTCCCTTGAGTTCAGTTTCATAATCGAAACCAGCCATGATTTTTGAGATCGACTGTTTAGTCGTTTGATGCCGAGCGTGGACGGAGATGCCGTAATCGTCATCCCAAACGCTCATCAAAACTGGGACCTGCAAGACGCCAACCGCATTCATAGCCTCCCAAAAAAGGCCTTCGGAGGTTGAGGCATTACCTATGGTGCCAAATGCAATCTCGTTTCCAGTTCGGCTGAATTTTGTCAAAGCATGAAGTCTTGAATTGTTGCGGTAAAGCTTTGACGCATAACCAAGACCAACCAATCGAGCCATTTGGCCAGCAGTTGGTGAAATGTCTGAGGATGTGTTGGGCTGGCTCAGCTGGTCAAGCCACTGTCCGTCCTCACTGATCAAACGCGTACTGAAATGGTTATTCATCTGGCGACCAGCACTCGCTGGATCGTGGTTTACGTCTGTATCTGCAAATAGCTGAGCAAAAAACTGTTTTAGACTGAGTTGTCCCAAGGCCATCATGACGGTTTGATCTCTGTAGTAACCTGATCGCCAATCGCCTTTTTGAAACACTCTTGCCATAGCAACTTGAGCAAGCTCCTTGCCATCGCCAAAGATGCCAAACTTAGCTTTACCACTGAGAACTTCTTTTCGACCGATTAAGCTCGCAAAACGACTTTGACAGGCAATTGAAAAATCTCTGAGCACTTGGTCTCGGTTCCAGTCGCGTTTAGTTGTGAAAACCTTTTTCGTCACGCCGACATACTCCTCGCGGTAGCGCTCTAAAAATCAAATGTAGCGATCACCGGTGCGTGATCGGATGGCTTTTCGCCACGTCTTTCATCGCGATCGACTTTCACGGATCGACAAAGTGACGCTGCGGGTGGGGTTGCATATATCAGGTCAATCCTGAGCCCCTTATTTCTGGCAAAAGATAGTTCCCGATAGTCCCACCAAGAGAAAACACCTGTACTTTGATCATGCATGCGATGCGTGTCAATTAAGCCAACCGACAGGAGATCAGTCAGGGCTGCACGTTCGCCGGCAGAGCAATGGATGTGTTCTTTCCAAGCCACAGGATCGTAAACGTCTCGGTCGTCTGGTGCAATATTGAAATCACCTACAAACACCAGCTTATCAGACGTCTTCCAATGGCTTTGTATAAATTGCTTTGCTTGCTTCAGCCAGGCCATTTTATAAGCGTATTTTTCACTGCCCACTGACTGCCCATTTGGGACATAGGCATTGATGAGGTCAAACCCATAGGCCGTACGAACTGCAATCATCCGCGAGGCCTCATCCTTGGGGTCAAAATTGCGAAACAGGGTTTCTACTGGCTTTTTTGAGATAATGGCGACGCCGTTATAAGCTTTTTGACCAAAAATAGCTGAGTGATAGCCCAATTCTGATATGGCTTCATGGGGATACTTTTCATCCGCGCATTTCAATTCTTGAAGGCAGAGAAAATCTGGGCTTTCGCGATCAAGGAATGCCTTGACGCGGTCCAAGCGTGAATTGATTGAATTAACGTTCCAAGTGACGACTTTTACCATAGGGTGGCGGACTTTAGTTAACCGAGGCCGCCATCGTCAACAAGTAAAGGGACAGTTTATAGTAGTTCCATTTCCGCAAGCGGAGTGCCGCTTAAAGAGTCAGAGTATTGGAAGTCGCTTGTTGGAATACAGTCATTGCGCTGACCGCTGCTTTTGAATGTGTGCTGATAGATGTCACATTCGACGTAGTTGAAGCCCTTCTGGAAAGGGACCTTATCGCAGGACTCTTCTTTGCCCTGTCGCATTTTGAGGCCGCAGCGGTCTTTAAACTCGATGGTTTTCCGATCGGCAGCGAGATTGCCATGACGAACATGATGAGGACAACGTGAGCAAAGCATTCTTCGATCCTTTCCCTGGATGAAAAAAGTTGTCGATACAACGTTCGCACGGGGCTTCAATCTGCCCGATCCCACCGCCGCCTTCCTGTTTTTCAAGGTCACCTAGGCTGTTCGGATAAATCGAAACTCATGCAACTCTAATGTTATTTAATTTGGATCATAACACCAAATTGACTGATTGCAATAAATTTATTTGGGCCGATTAAATTCTTTTTTTAACTTCAGTTTAAAAAAGGATTCTTAGCTTGGATGATAGGATTTTCAGTGGGGGTTCCGGATGGTTGACGGTCTTTTCTGAACCGGATACCTTCATTCATCAGCCTAATAAATTGCTGGATTCTCAAATGCGGAGGGCGTTGTTGTGGCGTGGTTAGAACGTGAAAAGGCACCGATTGCCAAGAGTGAGCGAATCGATACGCCAGATGGTCTCTGGGAGAAATGTGTAAACTGCTCCGAGATCATTTTGAAAAAAGAGCTTAACGAAAACCTGAATGTTTGCCCAAAGTGCGATCACCATTATCCGCTTCCAGTTTGGGAGCGCATACACAGCCTGTGTGACGACGGCTCATTTGTAGAAGCGGATGGTAATCTGAGAAGTTCTGATCCACTGAAGTTCTCCGACAGCAAAGCATACTCAAAGCGTCTCGAAGAACAGCACAAGAAAACTGGTCGTTGGGACGCGTTCGTCTCTGGCAAAGGGACGATTAATGGCCGTCCAGTTCACGTTGGCGTGTTCGACTTCCAATTTATGGGCGGCAGTATGGGCTCCGTTGTCGGAGAAAAGATTGCGCGGCTTTTTATGCGCTCAACCGCGGAGAAGGTTCCAGCTATCGTCGTTAGTTCGTCTGGTGGTGCAAGGATGCAGGAGGGGCTAGTAAGCCTCATGCAGATGGCAAAGACGTGCGCTGCGGTGTCCAAGCTGCGTGATGCTGGTGTTCCTTACATTTCAATACTTTGTCACCCAACCACTGGCGGAGTCGCTGCAAGTTTTGCCATGCTTGGTGATATTAATATTGGTGAACCCAACGCATTGATTGGGTTTGCGGGCCCTAGAGTTATCGAGCAAACAATCCGAGCACAGTTGCCAGAAGGATTTCAGCGGGCAGAATACTTGCTGGAGCATGGGATGCTTGATTTGATTTCCCACCGCGACTCATTGCGGGGAACAATCTCGAGAGTTCTCGATATTTTGGCAGCCAACATAGCGAAGAGCTAAAGTGGAGCCTGTAGAAATCCTGGAGCTCTTTGACAAAAGAGCAACTGTCATTAAGCCTGGCCTTGAGCGCATCACCAGAGCGTTTGATATGATAGGGTGGCCAGCGCGACGGACGCCCTGTTTTGTTGTCGCAGGAACCAATGGAAAAGGAAGTACTTGTGGCTTTCTTTTTCGTCTTTTGGCAGCGGCGGGCGTTCGAGTAGGTATGTTCTCGTCTCCGCATCTCATCGACTTTAGAGAACGTTTTTCGATATCAGACGCGGATGTCTCTAACGCTATTCTTGTTAACCATATAAAAAGTATAAAAAAAATGTTGCCTGAGACCCTTTGGGCCGAGCTTACATTTTTCGAAATCAATACTCTCATAGCGGCCCGCGTCTTCGATGAATTCCAAACAGATGTTAATGTTTGGGAGGTTGGTTTGGGGGGAAGACTAGACTGCGTCAATGTGTTTGACGCAGATGTGGCGATTATCACCAGCATTGGCCTTGATCATCAGGAGTATTTAGGGACGACTCACGAGCAAATTGCCCAGGAAAAAGCTGGTATCATGCGTCCGGGAAAACCAATCGTGTGGGGTGGCGTTGGGTCAAGTGAGCGAGAGGCTCACGATACGATTTTAGATTGTGCAAAAAAGATCGGGGCAAATGTCATCTTGTCAAAAAAGTACGAGATCGGCCCGCCCTCCAAGCTTCTGGCGCATTATCCATCATTTCTATTAAATAATTTTCACACCGCAATGACTGCTTTAAATGTCTTTGCAGATTCTGGTGCTTGTCCAAAGCTGTCCAGGGGATCTCTTTCAAAGGCTGTCGCTGACTTTGATAAGCCTGAGCTTCCATGGCCGGTGACGTTGAATGGGCGATTTGAATTGATAACAGTTCAAAAAGGTGACGTTCGTCAAGATCTGTTGATTGATGTGTGTCACAACCCGCACGGGGCAAGAGCATTGAACCACGCGCTCGAAGAGACTGGCGTTGTGCCGTTTGGGTCAAAACGACCATGCCTTATTTGCGTGCTATCAGACAAAGATGCGTCTGGCATCTGGGCCGAAATAAGAGGTAAGATTAGCGATGTCATTCGATTTAAGATTCCGTCATCCAGGTCATGGCATGATCAAGATCATCGCATTGAGGGGCCAATGATGGAGTCTTTTCAGAGTGCTTGGGACCTGGCGCTGTCCCGCAAAAGCTGGCAGACACAGTCGCCATGGTTGATTTTTGGCTCCGTTGCCGCTGTGGGAGATGTCCTCTCGTATTTTCGCAGTGACGGTTGGTCGGTTGTGAGGAAAGTCAGGGATTGATGCTTCAACACCGGAAGACTCATTTTATAATTGTGCTCATGCTCATTCTGAGTTGGGCTGATGACGCCGTATCCCAACAATCAAATGTGACGCTGCCTGTTCCCGGCGAGATCATTCCTGAATCTGACACTGGACGCCCTCAATTATTTTTTGATGCTCGCTCAACAGGGTTTGCGCGTGACGGCAAGCAGCAAGTGCTCGACGGAGACGTTATAGCGATTGGTGCTCGAAGTATTGTTACGGCCGACAAAGTTATTTTTGATCAAGAGAGCAAAAAGATTACCGCGGAAGGACACGTTGTGGTCCTGGCGGCAGATCAGATTTTAACTGGTGATAAAATTGATTTTTACCTTGATACGGCCGATTTCAAACTGACCGGCGCGCGCATGATTGTGAATGATCGGGAGCAGGCAGATCAAATTGCAAAAGATGTTCTTGGATTTTCAGTTCAGGAATTAAGTTTCGAGGCTGATCGAAAGTCACAATTGGACGAAATCACAAAAAAGAAAGACGAGATTCGTCAAAACGTACGTAGAAAAGCTAAATTAGGCCAGGATCCGGCTGCTGAGGAGATCAATGCCTATGCTCGACTTCTTGAACAGGAAAATCTGATCAAAAGTCAGGAGAACCCTGCATTTGCTCAGATGACAGAGTCCAGGCGAAACACGTTGAGGAAGCGTCGAGACTTTTGGGAACAGTCAAAAATTTCAGAAGTCATTAAAGGCGGCAGCGAACGTCAAAGTTACTTCCGCCTGGAAGGCGATGAAATCACAAAGACCAATGGTAACGACTTTCGGGCCAAACACGCCCTTTGGACATCTTGCCGCTGTGAGAATGATGAGAAGCCAGCTTGGGGGATTAGGTCTGCTTCTACAGATGCGCAGCTCGGCGGTTATGCAACATTCTACGATGCGCTGCTTGAGATTAAAGGTATTCCTGTGCTCTACGTTCCCTGGCTTAAAATTCCGATAAAGGATCGTCGTCAGTCGGGCTTACTGATGCCAACATTCACGGAAGATGCGATTTCCGGATCCGGTTTTTCCCAGCCACTGTTTCTAGACCTTGGATCTAATAAGGACGCAACGGTGAAGGGTGACGTTTTTGAGAAGCGTGGACTTCGAGCTGGACTTGAAGCGAGATTGAAGCGTCGCCAATACAGCGGTTACCAATTAAACGTTGAGGGTATGCGAGATCGCATTTGGTTGAAGCAGAGGGCGACGAGACGAAACTTGTCGCAAATGTACGCAGATGGCCTAAGAGTGGCAAGGACTCAGCCCCAAGGAGCAAATCCAGCAGATTTAAGTGGTTTTTCTGGGCGAGACTATGTACGCATGCGTTTAGCTCAGCGTGACTGGTGGGAGACCCATGCAAAGGAGTGTCTTGATCCAGATCCGGAGGTCAGCAGAAGCTGCGAAGAATCAATGCTGCGCTCTGTGCGTGCGCCTGGGAACGTAAATCGTGGTCTGGCTAAATGGCGAATTTCTGATCGTTTGGATGAGCGTGTCTCATTTGTATCCTCGGGGGATATTTATTCAGACCGACAATATAATCCCGACGTATACATCCCCGAAGCGGTCCAGCCCGGATTTGACACTGGAAATGGAGAAAGACCGATAAATCCAGTTAGATCTCGTGTGGCCTATGATGGAAGCCAGTACTTTCTGGGTCTAGGCTCCTATTTGGGTGATCCGTCACGGCTCAATGATCGCTTCGAGGGTTATCAATTACCCGTGGTGGCACAAGCAAGATCACGATGGTTTACTCTGAAATCCACAGGCTTGCCAATTTACAGTCGTTTTTTGGCCGATGATTTTAGGATTACACGCAATCCAGGTTCCGCAAATGATGCTGAATACAGACAGGCATGGATTCCTGCTGGGCATTGGAGGCGCGCTGAGGCTTCGATACTAGCCCCGCTGACCACACGTACGGCTGTACAGGTCGATCATTTTACTGATTTGGAAGCTCGTATTATGAGCTTTGATGGTAGCCGCGATAAAGAAACCTCTCGTTTGGATGGGCTAGATAGCTCACTGCAGTCTTGGCGGACTGGATTCAGGTTTCAGCTTCCTATTGATGGAAAGGCTCTTCTTCCCGCTTGGCTGGGAGGGTTTTCAGATGAGGCCGGTCGTCGCATTATTCAGCATGTCATGAACTGGTCGATCACTCTCGCAGCTCGTCCGATGGTTCGCCGGCGTGGTCCCTACGGGGATAGTGGAAGCCTGCTTGGCAAAATACCGGCTACTTGGTTTGCAACCGATAAGGCAGGAATTGACGATAACATTGCGCCAACCGACTTTATGGATGAGTACCAAATTGTTACCTTTTCAACATCCCATCGCTGGAAGCTCTACAGCGAAATTTGGAAAACAATTACTGGTGAACAAAGTGAAGATCATGCAAAGGAGATGGCAAAATTGTCATCTGAGGAGCGAGCGCGCAGAGATCTACTCTACACGATGGACAGACCCGTCAGAGCGGCAGATGACATATTTTCAAATGACCAAACCAAATGGTTCACAAACCGCTATCAACTTCTTGATACGGACTATGTCGAACCGGTCAGCTTTGGTGCATCTGTCTCCTATGACCGGCTAAAAGATGTTCGTCGCAGGAAATACGGTAGGTCGCGTGAAAATCGTCCGTGGAGCGAGCTTGATTCGTCTCTCGCTCTCCTGATTTCCCGCTGGTCACTTAGCTCTTCATCAAAATATAACATCTATGACAAATCTCAGACCAAGTTCTCCGCAAATTTGGTACCTCCTGATTTATTTAAATCAAACATCGCATTTGGTTATACGATCGAAAGACTTCCTGTCGTCTCAAACGGAAATTTGTCATTCATATCGACTGCGGAAAGATCTCTAACATTTGTGACCTCTTTGACCAGTCCAGTCTCAGCAAGTTGGAGCTACTCCCGCAAGGATAAGATTAACGAATTACCAAAGCAGGATTATCGCCAAAAGATCAGCTTGGTGTATGGGTCTGCCAGTGGTTGTTGGGGACTGGGTTTTTCCCGGGAAAAGGGTTACGGCGTGGAGGAGAGGGCTGCAAGTTATCTATTACAGTTAAACGTCACCTTTATGGGGCAAACGCGCGAGCTTCCCAATATGTCTAGTGGGCTTGAGAGAGAGCTGAAAAAAAATTAAATACTCAGCGGACTAGTAAGTCGCCAACAATTCTTTCGGCAACCGCTTTAGACGCGTTTCCAAAGCTGTGCTGAAAGGACTCTTCATTACGTATGTGATGAATCTCAGCCGGCACATCCCCCCGAATGGTGGGGACTTCTCCCGATAAAGCATACTGACGTTGTAGAAGTAGCTTTCTAGTGGTCAGATCCCAAACTTCCACATGAACGGCCGATGACCAAGACGTCTTCATGAAATAGTCATCTGCTATGCTGATGTCTCTAAGCTGACCAGGAGTAGGGGGTTGCTGCTTACCCGCAAATACATCTGGCTCACTGGTCCTTCTGACGGCGACGGGTGCTTTACGCTCGCCGGCCTTACCCGTTTGCGCCCTGACGACATGGGCGCGCAGTATGGCGTCGGCTTCGTAGGGGCGGGCTAAACGCAGCTGTCCGTTTGCAGCGATTGCACGCTGTATTTCATCCCAAAGGACTTCATGGGGAACTGGCTCTGAGGCGGTATCGTAGATCGCCTCAACATAAATACTACGGATATTATTTGGGGTTGAGGACTTGAGGTTCGTAAGCTGGTAGGTGCAACCGACCATACAGTGCGCAAGAATCAGGAGCGTGGCCAGCTTCCTGAATTTTCTAGTAGACTCTTGTGAGGCGTTCTTCATAATGGTCATTAAGCTACCATAACTCGAAGCATTTGAGGTTGCCATGGAATTTGATCGGCTCCCGTCCAAGCCCGTTGTGAAAAGTCTCACCGGTGCTCAGGCCGAGTGGGAAAACTGGTTATTTAGTAATAATTTTAAAATGATGCGAGATTCTGATGGGGTTGATTGGCGCGTGGCGATGACGTTTGAACAGCTGCCGAGCGAGCTCGATCGCCACAAGGGTAAGTGGATTGCGACGCTGCAGATTGGGGCGGATGTCCCTATTGCAAGGCTGGTGGAGACTGGGACCCTTGATCCAGAGCAAGATGAACGGCTCATTATTTTGGCAGGCTCTGGGACTGTGCCCCTTCGCATGAAAAAACTTCGCTACGAGGCACTTGGTGAAAACGAGATGCGGGAAACCTTGGTGCGCGTTCTTCCCGAACTCCGCGAAAATTTTAGGAAAACATCTCTTCATGAGGTCAAACGGAGCCTGATTCATCGTTGGGTCGAAGGCTTGTCGAGCTTTGGGCAGCGGGAGATTCTCGGGGTTCAGTTAAATTTGAGTGAGGATTTCACGAGCCAAATTGATTCGGAAACTTGACGGGCCCTAGCTGTTTCCACTAGTAATGTTGGTTTTCGTCTTAAGACTAAACTGTATGGGAGTCGGTTCGGATGTTGGAGTTTATTCCGGAAAAAGTAGATCGCGCGGTCGTAATGAACGTCATTCAGACCTCGAGGCCTGTTTCAAGCTCTGTTGCTTCAATTGTTTCACCGATTGATGGCTTCGTTGGTGCCGATTTTGTGGTTGCTGTTCACAACTGGCTGATTGGAACTCATCTTCGCTATGTGATTTTTGATTTACAGGATGAGAAAGAAGTACCTGCTGATTTTCTTGAGGAGCTGATGCAGCTGATGAAGCGCGTTCGCATCCCGTTCCTTTTTTCAGGTGTTATGGATAAACCAAAAGCACTATTGCAGTCTTATAACTACACCTCGAAATATCCAATTTTTGCATCAATCGATGACGCAATTTCCTTTATCGAGCAGAAGTTCCCTAACTACTTAGCGGTTCCCCTCGATGGCATTAATTTCGGTGCGCCCATAGAAATGGTTCGTAGTCGTCTTAACGGTAAAGGCGGCGAGGAAGATGGCGAAGCCGTGCAAGAAGATGAATAAGGTTCCAAATAAAAACCGGCGCTTGATTATCCAAGCGCCGGTTTTTTTATTTTAGTCGCTCAAGCTCTTTATTGATGATCTCGAGGTTTTCTTTGACGGTGTCAAGCGTCGAAGCTTCTGGATACTTTGTAATGGCAGTTTCAAGGTAGTTCTTGGCTTTTTGCAGATGTGACTTTTTGCCAGTGGATTCTGGCATGGATGAACTAGAACGGTACTGACTCGCAGCTTGTCGCCTCAGATCTTGGACGGCGCGATTGGCCCAACCCTTCAGGCTTTCTTGTGCAGAGGCATAGTGATCGGTGCCTTGGGGAACTTTTCTAGCCTCAACCACAGCCTTTTCGTAGTCCTCTCTCCCCGCGTACTCGGTTGCTTTTGTCATGATTTGATTAGCAACAGAGTTTTCTTCCGGCGACGCGGTGATTGTCGGCGCTTGCGCCTCTGGTGATGGGCTTTGTGAGGACAGGGTGCCTTCGGCTCCGACAGGCTGGACATCCATACCCATCTTGCGAGCCAAGTCACCCCATGATTGGGTCTCGATTTTTAGTGCGTTGAGGAGGCTTTGTAAAAATAATGGGCTATTCCCATCAAACCGACTGGCATCCAGTGTCAAATTGTAAATGGCGTAAGAACGGAGATGAGGATTGGTGGAGATTGCCGTGATGAGATCAACTCCTTTTTCCCGGCAACGTGTTTCGAGTATGAGTTGCGGTTCAATTTTTTTCGATCCTTGATCAATAACGGTTGATGAGTTCTCTGCATTTTGACCAGCTGCCATGTCCACTTCGCGGAACGTTGACCTATGGCCACCGACCGGCGTAACAATGTCCCGTAAGATTCCAACCACAACAGCAGCCTCATGGATGGTTCCCGGTTGGGGATTTGCTGGAAAAGCGAGAAACTGTTGGCGATCTTTTTCCGTAAAGTCCTGGTTGGGAGAGGAAACTTTTTCAAAAAAACCGGCATAGTCCAATTCGTTAGTGCGAGTTTCGGACACGGCTTCCATTTTAACTGGCTTAACATCTTCAGTTTTAGCGGCTGGAGCTGGATGACTGATAGGCTTACGTCTTCTGGCAGGTTCCTGCTGTTGGCTTCCTGTCGTGGCACAGGCGGCAAGCAATGAAACACATGTTATTGCCGACAAATAAGTTCCCATCAGTTTCAACATCACAATCTCCTTCTTTATAGCATAACGCTTAGCGATGCTATGTATCGTCGATCCTCTACGCGCTTCAGCGTATTGCTGACATCCACCGCATAGCTGGCAAACTCAATGCTTGCCACAGATGTATTCATCAGTATGCCCCACGTTACGAAACCTTGATTTGCGCCAATTTGAACTGCAAATGGAGCGCGCTCCAGGGGATTTCCCGAAAAAATTTCTACACCACCGTGGAGCATCTTTGCCAAGTCTATTCCAGGTAGGCCGTAGTAGGATGAACCAGTTCCAAAATACAAGTTTTGGATATCAGCTGAAAATCTGATTCCGTAATCTCGCGCCACGCGGGGGCTGATGGACATTCCAATGCGAGTATCTGTTGGATCAATCACAGATAACGCTTCGGGATTGCCTTTTGAACCCGTGTAAAGGGTGCCGCAAATTTTTTGACGTACCTCGGTGTATGGATTCAAATAGTCGTCGACGCATCCGGTGGGAAGGTTTCTGATCGCTATGCCGACCGTCGGAAACCAGAAGTCTGCCAGAGTGAATAAAAATCCGAAATCAGCTCCCAGACCCAAGCCGCGATTACTGTCTTTTCTGATGCGTTCAATCAAGGCAGTTCGACTTTTTAATTCGCTACTGCTAATCGTATCCTCGTAAGCGTAACGGTAGGTCGGTCGAAACGTTAAACCCATGCTTAGACGATTGGAGAAATTTGTATAGCTGTAACCGAAGTTCGCACCGACGTCTGTGATTGCACTGACGCGTGCATCGGTTGGGGTGTCCTTGTCGACGTAAATGTGCATGATAGAGTTACTAAACACACCAAGGCCGGCAGGCTGATTCTTATCAGCTTCAAACAGGATGACTGGAGATGCCGCTGCTCGCGCATAAAAAGGTTTTGCACTGCTAATGTCTGATGTCGCAATGACGTCTGCGATACCCGAGCTGGTAGAGCCTTGGATGGCTCCGTAAAAGCTTCTGCTTTCGGCGTTCAGTCCAAGAATCAAATTGGGAAATTTTAAAATATGAACATGACTACGACTGCGTGCTTTTCTTACGCGAGCAATACCGGCGGGGTTGGTCCAAAAGGCCGACTCGTCATTGGCCACTGCTGTGAAGGCGCCACCCAGTCCCATAGCCCTTGGTGTTGGATAGCCTTCGGCGACTTCCACGCCAAATGCGTAGCTCCCGCATGTTGATAGCAATGCAGCAATAGCGGCGGATTTAACTGCCCAGCTAAGCATCCTGAACCCCAACGGCCTGAAGTAAGCTTTGATCGTCCCTTCATGATGAAGGAAATGGGGGTGGATGGCAAGTAAAGTATTATTTTGACAGGAGAGTTTGCGTTAAAGTCTCAAGGTCCTCTTTTTCTTTGAGGATTTTAACCAGCTCTTCAGATCGACTGAGAAGGGTTTCCTGCAATGACTTCACCTGATCGTCCTTTGCAGCAATCATAGCGTCCTTCATCTCAATGATGGCATCGGTCATCTGTGAGAGGCGATTCATGGAGTCTTGTGTCAGTTTTAGAATCTCTCGATTCTCATCCTTGGCCAAGCTTAAATGATCGATCAAAAGCGCGAGTTCCTGGCTGTGTATGCGGTCCTGAGAGTCAATAACAACTGGTAGGGGCGTGGCCTGGTAGTTTAGTGCGGATATGGATGCTGCTGGCTGACTTGTTAGTGTCTTGGGCGGAGGGGGTAAGCCCTCCTCGGCAAAAATATTGCTCATATCAGTATAGACAAAAACCTTGCCGCGCAGGGTGCGCGCCACGAGCTTGCCGTTACGGATTCTTCGCCAAATCTCATCATGCGAGATTCCCAAGGATCTTGCAGCCTCCGACAGTTCAAGACCATCAATGTCGCGATCCGTTGTTTGTGGACCGACATAAAGTTCGTCGTCTCGCATTAAAAGATGAGTCCCAGGAGCAGAGGTGCTCGACTCGCTCGCAAAATGTTCGTGGTCGGTCATGTGGCAACCCAGTTTTGTTTAAATATTAATCAGATGCCTTGTTTAGTTTTAACTTAAGCCCAAGCGGGCTGCAAGTCCCGCGTGCTTATTTTTTGTTTAATGAGGCCACGAAAAAAAGCAAACTTAAGCTGGTCTGGCCAATTTGTGGGCATTGCCAGTTCTTCCCAATCGCTGCTGGGTTTCAGACAGCTTTCGTCTAACTTTATCAAAACCCGGATCTATCTGATATGCCAACTGAAATGTTGCTACTGCATCTGCAACCTTTCCCTTGAGCTCCAACGCAAGCCCCAAATTGAACAAAACGCGCGGATCATTTGGATCGATTGAAAGGGCGAGCCTGTAACGATCGATGCCCTTATCAATGAAGCTTTGCCTCACGTACGCCAGGCCTAAAGAGTTCAAAGTTGAAACGTCGGATTGTTCGAGGTCCAATGCTTTCTCCAAGTTCAAGGCGGCTTTTTCAAAGTCTTTAGTTTTCAGATAAAGATGACCAAGGCCTTTGTATGCCGCCGCTAAGGTCGGAGATAACTTTAGAGTCAGCTTAAAATACTCTTCAGCATCTGCAAAACGGCGAAGTTCCATCTGCGCGGCGGCAATGATCAATGGATATTTTGGATTTTCGGGACTCAAGTTATGCAGAATCTTGGCACCTTGGACGACTCCGGCGTGGTCTTTCTGCTCTTCAGATATTTTTAGTAACTGCTTGTAGCCGTCGATATAGTCGGGATTGTTTGCCACAGCTTGCTTGAAGCATGAAATTGCCTTTTCCGGATTTTGTCGAAGAAGTTCTATTTTGCCAAGTCCGCAGGTGGCTCTCGCAGACTGTGGCTTCATAGTCAACGCTTCGGTAAACAGTGCTTCAGCAACCCATAGCTCTTTTCTTTCAAGATAATCTTCCGCTCGCTCCAGTAATAACTGAAGATGATCTGGATTTTTCTCGTATGAGAGGATGAGCCGTAACTGATCACAAAAGTCCTGATACGAAAATGGCTTAAGTAAATAACCTGATATACCGCCTTCGCTGGCAAGCACAATATCGGCTTTTTGATTTTCCATTGTCATGAGTAAGTACGGTGTTGCCCGATAACGCGGGTCTTTGCGGAACTCTCGACAAATTTCTAGACCATTCTTATCCGGCAGTTGCCATTCGGCTATAAATAATCCTATTTTTCGCGTGCGCGCAGCCGCTCGGCCTTCTTCAGCAGAGGACACGAATAGTGCTTGTTCGCATTGCAAACGATTGAGGAAATTTTGCATGCTAACTCGAAAATGCATCCGCGGTTCGATGATTAAGATCCATCGCTCGCCCAAAAAATCTCGAAGATCCTGCCAAAGTGCCAAAGTCGTTGTCCTTTCCATGGGTAGAGTCAGACTAACTCATCCGTAGAGGTTATCGGCAGCCTCGGAAATGGCTTAAAGAGTACGATAAATTTATAAAATTTTACCATTAAATTCAGGTATTTAAATGATTATGGTCATGCTTTTGAGCTTGTGATAAAGTTGCAATTTCCAAGTTGAAGATCAAGTTTACAAACTTTGTTTCTGGACAAGCCATGGACACGGTTCGTCAGTCAATCAATCCTAGAGTGATTTGGTGGCAGGATATTTGCAAACACCGTGCGATTTATATTGCCGGTTTGCTGGCGATGCTTCTCACAAATGGTACGGAAGTATTGGCTCCAAAAGCTCTGCAATGGATCATCGACTCTCTGATGTCGGCCTCGACACTTGCAGGAACACCAAGAGACGTTCAAGGTCTGCTTTCTAGCGATAGATTTCGCACCATCGTTAGCGCGGCACTGATATTTGTCACCATTGCGTTCTTCGGTCTATTAGGTCGTGTTTTTTGGCGTTTTACACTCGCCAGAATGACTCATGTGTCCAGCAATACCATGCGTCAGGGGATCTGGGAGTCCATTCGAAAATCTGAACTGGAGTCACTTGGGCGGTTTACTTTAGGTGACCTCATGAATCGCGCGATTGGCGACGTGAACGCGGCCCGATGGATATTTGGATTTACTATTGTGTTGACCTGTGATGTCATTTTCTTCTCCTTGCTTGGCTCGATTGCCATGATTTTGATTCATCCGGGGCTTGCAATAGCCTGTTTGTCAACTTTCGTGATCATCCCATTCATCGCGATAAAACTGGCGCGGATGGAGTACGGTGCGCATGAGGCGGCCCAAAACGAATTAACAACACTGTCAGAGCAGGTGAGTCAGTCCGTTCGTGGCATCCGGGCGCAGCGTGCCAGTTATGGATTCCACGTTTGGACTGATGCCATGAAAGGTTCGGCCATTCGCTATGGCGCTCTCCGTTTAAAGGCTCAGAAAATTTCTATCAACAGTTTTCCGCTGTGTAACGTGCCAACAATTCTTTCATACATGATTTTGTTGGCGTGGGGATCGCGACTTGTTGCTGATAAGTCCATAACAGTTGGGCAGTTTGCCGCTATGGCCTCTTACGTTTACCTCTTGCAGGGACCGCTTGCTGCTGACATTGGCGGATTGATTTCTGAATGGCAAAGGGGATTTGCGTCGCTTAGGCGTATTAGCGAGATTCATCAAATTCAGTTTCAAGAGAGTCCTGTTTCGACCAGACAGTCTACAAATTCATCTGATTGTTGCGTTTCAGATCTCGGCCCTTCTCTCCTCAGTGTCAATAATTTGAGTGTTGTTCGTGGTGGTCGTCTTATTTTCGATAATGTGTCATTTGAGTTGCAAAGCGGAGAGTGGCTGGGAGTATCCGGGCGCGTTGGTTCTGGTAAAAGCTCACTTATGCAGGTTATCGCTGGCTTGATTCCGTCATCAGGCGGAGTCTTGCAAGTGGATGGCAAGTTCATGGCTGCAGGGTCGTCGTCACGACTCACAAGTCGCGACCAACCTGTAGCGTACGCCGCAGAGAAGCCTTTTGTGTTCTCCGGAACGATTCGTCACAATTTGTGCCTAAATCACGCCTTTGCGGACGAGCAGCTTTGGAAGGCACTCCGCACGGTCAACCTTGCGCATGAAGTTACAAGAATGGCAAAAGGTCTGGATAGCGTCGTCGGAGAGGGTGGAGTGTCTCTGTCGGGTGGTCAGAGACAAAGACTAGCATTAGCAAGGCTAGTGTTGCGTCCTGCGTCTTTAATTCTTTTGGATGATCCTCTGAGTGCAGTTGATGCTGAGACAGAGGCAAGTGTTATTAGAAACCTCAAAGAAACATGGGCTGATAACGCTGTGATCGTCACATCAAATAAAGCCTCTACGCTTGATTGCTGTCGAATGGTTGGTACGCTTTCAGAAGATGGACTGAAATTCGAAGTAGGTCTCACACCAGCACGACCTATGGGAGAGGTGGTGCTTCATGCCTAAAGTGCCACAAGCATTGCATACCCTGGATGGTGAAAGACGAGACGTCTTTTATTATGCGAAGTATTTTCTTCCGCTACTTCGCGGGTCTTACGTAAATATTTTACTAGGAATGCTTAGCCTCATTTTAAGCACATTTCTTTTGGTAAAAGCGTCGGTCGCGTTAGGTCAACTATGCGCACATTTAGGTTCACACGCCGTTTTTAGTCAGAGCATTTATTTGCTGATGCTGTCTTTTGTTGCGTTGGAAGCAGGTAGTGTTTTAGCTCAGTTTTTGGGTCGCACGTTTCTGGCCAGCGGCACAAATGCTGTTCTATTAAAGCTTCGTTGTGCCCTTTTTGAGAAAATTGATCAGCTTCCGATGTCCTATTATGATTCTCAACCTTTGGGTCGCATTATCACGCGGTTAACTAGTGATGTTGACGGAGTGGAAGGTTTTTTTGGTGGAGGGTTGGCGCGGATTGCTACCGCCTGTGTGCAAATTTTTCTTGTGCTCATTGGAATTATCACAATTGCTCCGAACTTTGGCCTACCTGTAGTTATGGCTGCGATGCCAGCATTGTGTTTTAGCTGGTTTACAAGAAAGCCGCTTACGTTTTGGCTCGCGGAAAATAAGGCGAGAAACGCGCATGTAAACTCAAAACTTGCGGAATTTATTCAGGCACTCCCGGTATTAAGGGTTCTTGGCTTGGAACAGTGGTCCGGGGATGAGTTTAATCGTGATGCAAAACACCACCTGGCTTCCAGCATCAAGGTTCTCTCCTGGAATAGCTTTATCCGGCCCCTAACGGTCTTTCTCAGCACGTGGCCGACGTTGGTGGCCGTTTTGTGGGGTGGTTTTTTATTGCTACAAGGTCAGGTAGAGATTGCAGCTCTGGTCGCCGTGTTGAGACTGACAGAGCGCTTTTCAAATCCGGTTAGGGTTGTGACTCAGGAAATTCAAGTGATCCAGGATGCAACAGCAAGTGCGGTTCGTGTTGGCGAGATGTTGAGTGAAGCCAATGAACGAACGATTATGGCACCCGGATCTTTTGAGGGAGTTGTCAGGGGTGAGATTCGATTTGAGTCCGTGGGACTCAGCTACAGATCAGGCCATGCGGTTCTTCGGTCCCTTGATTTGCTGATTCCCCCGGGACAAAAGCTCGGCGTTATTGGCCAAACGGGTGCTGGTAAAAGCTCGTTGTTGAATCTGATTCCAGCTCTTTATGTGCCGTACTCAGGCCGAGTTGTCATTGACTCAGTTGATATTCGTGAGTGGACGTTGAGCGCCTTGCGCTCACAGATAGGTTATCTTGCACAGGACCCGTTTTTATTTAAGGGAACTTTGGCTGCCAATATTTTGGGAATTGCAGATCAGAGCAGCACCCAGGTGCGTCAGAGTTTTGAGACAAAACTTGACCGCTTTGGGCTTAGGCAAATTCTTGAAAGGTTTAACGGTGGCTTGAATTTTTTGGTCAATGAGGGTGGATCCAATTTAAGCAGTGGCGAGAAGCAAATGATCGCTTTCCTAAGACTTCTGCATGAAGATCGTCCGATCCTCTTGATGGATGAAGCAACATCTTGTTTAGATCGAGCATGGGAGTCAGCCATTCAAGGAGCCATTCTTGCGCTGATGCGTGAACGTCGCAGAACATGCGTTATTATTGCTCACCGCCTGGAAACCCTAAAATCATGTGACCGAGTTATTCGAATTCATGATGGTAAAATTGTAGCAGACGGCAATCCAAACAATATCTTGGGTCTTGATCTGACTTGAATGAAAAAAACCCGCAGCGGCGAGGCTACGGGTTTTGTGATTCAGAACTAAACGACAAAGCCGGGATTACATGCGGCTTGGACGTGGTCCACGGTTTTCGCGTGGTGGCTGAGGACGAGCTTCGTTGACCGTCAAACGACGACCTTCGAAATTTTGGCCGTTGAACTTGTCGATTGCGGCTTGAGCTTCACCGTCAGAGCTCATTTCAACGAACGCAAAACCCTTGCTGCGACCTGTTTCACGATCTGTAATGATGCGTGCTGATTCAACTGTCCCTACTTCGCTGAAAAGGCTAGCAAGAGCCTCTTGAGATGTGCTGTAAGGTAGTCCCCCGATGTAAAGCTTCTTTCCCATATACCAAAACCTACTCATAATTTTTGCTCACCTTAGAATGGACTTCCCATTGTTACAGTGACGCGGTTGATCCTACACCTCGGAAACCGGGTGTCTTGGAAGTATAACAGGCCACATGGCCAAATGCCACAAAAAGTATCATCTTTTTTGTGCGTGAACTTTTCTGACTTTCGGGCTATAGGTCAGGGTCTCTAAATTACTGTGATTACAGAAGTTTGATGGAGCGATGCTTATGACTAAAAACCGCAAACGTGCCACGCTGTGGGCGTTGGGAGCCCTCCTAGTTTGTTCGATTCCACTCGCAACGAGGGTCTGGTTGGATCAAAACGGAGCACTTGAGCGTGAAGACTTAGGTGCAGTTGGTGAATTTATTTTGCGCGATGAGCGTGATGCAGCGCTGAACCGTGATCAGCTACGTCGCTCTGTTTCGATCGTAATTTTTTGGCCTGGATCCTGCGGCGAGCAGCAGAATTGTTCGAGTGCTCGGGGTAATGTTGCCAAACTCGAGCGCTGGGTTAACGAATCGCTCAAGCCAAAGTGGACCGAAGAAAAAAATCCTTTGAACCTACTTGTGGTGGGTGAGGGCTCATCAACCATTCCGAAAATGGCGGATTGGCGTGTTTTCCCAGGAGTTGTTGATCCCGGCTCAGTGATCCCATTGGCGTTAGATCTGGCAAAACCTCACGTCGTGGTCATCGATAATAATTTGTTGTTTTCGGCTGCAGAGCCGCTTGCGGAGGAGCTTAACTTTGCAAGACTGGAACGCGTGCTGAGTAAGACCGCCTTTGACCAGTATTTAGGAAATTACCTGTCTGGGCGGACATTTATGGGCCCTAGGCGGCATCAAAATTAGGGTCTTAACCTCCTGATTTTTAAGGTTCCCAGGGGTTTTTATCAAGGTGTAGATTCATTTTACCGATCCCTCTCTGTAGTAGGAGGCCGGCTATGATTCAACCTTCCAGAGCCATTTACGCTGTTTCATTACTACTCGTGGTGAGTTGCTCTAACGCCAGTGAGAGCAGTTCACAGCGCGTTAAAAAGCCTGGCACATCCGATCAGACTGGTGGCACCGGTGGATCAGGATCAGACAGCAATTTGTCGTGTGATCAACAATGGTCTTTAGCGGTTCAACAGCAAAAAGTTGGCGCCGTATTTGTCTATGCAGGAACTGTGAAAGGCCCAATTACGTACAACGTTGTATTACCGTACACACGGACTGAGACGGTCACTGCGGCGTCTGATGCTGCTATTTCCAGAAAGATCGATGTTTCAACTAGTATCTCTGTGATCGCGTCTTATGTCGAAAAACTGAAGACGCCGCAGTTAACGCTCACCAAAGATAAGTTTCTTCAGACCTGCAATAAAGCCGACGGTCAACCTGTTACGGTTACAGGACTTGGCGGAAATATTAGTATTGGCAGTTTAAAAGATGAAAGTATCACATTGAAAAGCGGAAAAAATGTGGTGACCAAGCGTGTGGACGCCGAAGTAAAAAGCGTTACGCTCGGAAGTTATTCGGTTGGAGACGCTGATGTGGTTATTCATATTTCAAAGCAGTATCCAGTTCTGCCATTGAAGCAAACCTTGACACTTAATCAGGTCTCCGAAACAAGCTTAAACGGCGCAGTTTTAGAAGAAGAAATTGTGAATGGATTGCCAGCTAATTGATAGTCGCCCCTAAGAACGCTTAAAATCACGATCGAAATTAAATCTCAGACAACAATTCGTCTGAGATTTGTTTGTCTACAGCCTTGCAAATGCACGCGACAAGTCCTATCATTTTAGTCAGTTCGAAAGTTACAGGGATGTTTTCAACTTTGATTCTGGAGAATCTAAACAATGCGAATTTCCAATTTACTTGCTTCATTGTTCGTTATGGGCTTTGCCTCTCAGGCGTTTGGACTAGCAGAGGAGTCCGTTGACCCAAAAGCGGCCCCAGCGAAGGACCCAAATGCATTTGCAACATTGCCTGAGGGTAAGACTTTGCCCCAAGGTGTCATGCGTGCACGTTATATACATAGTAAAATCACCGGAAACGGTTCCAGTTACGACAAAGACGGCAACAAGGTTGATGCTGTCGTCGAATTGAATGCTGCAGGTGGGGCGGCTGTTGTTGAATACGGGATCAGCGATAAGCTGTCGCTTCAAGTTCAATTTGATTTCATCGGAAGTTTTGAAACAAAACTCAACGGCAAAAGAACATGGGAAGCTGAAGGTTACCAAGCTGCAGTGGCCAGTAAAACAGATCTAACGGCTCTTCAGACGGCGTTTGGTTCGCAAGTTGGCGGCATCATTGACAGCAAGGCAGAGCTGGAAAAAGTTCTCAATCTTAAGGCTCAAAACGATTTTAAAACCGCGGGTGCGTGTACGACTCTGGGTGGAGATTGTGCAACGGTTCTTGCAAGTTCGAATGCACAGGCTGTTACAGCACGTGCGACAATCGCAGCAACCGTAGATGCAGTAGAAGCGGGTGTTGTAAGTGTCGTTAAGGCAAGAGCCGAGAAGAAAGGTGGCCGCGGACTTGGTGACTCCACCGTCGGCGTCCTATACGAAGCAATGAAGATGGATAACCTCGCTATTGCTTTAGCTGGTGGCTTGCGTTACCCAACAAGTAATCGCGATCGTGCAGCCAATGAGCGCCCAACAGGCCGTGGATTGATGGAAGTCGGAGCTCGTTTCAACATTGACTACACCCCAATTCCAACGCTGGCATTGGCTTGGCAAAACCAGTCCGAAGTTATGGCTGCTCCTGGTAAGTACAACTTAGCGGGTCAAAGCGTGACCGTATCACGCGAAGGTGTACGTAACGTTGGTTTCCTCATGATTAAGCCATCATTGGCAGGATTGAGCGAGTCTCTGTCATTCTTGGCTCCTAAGGCTGGTATCGCTTACGATTACGACAGCCAAGAGCGCATGAAAGTTGGCTCTGGTACTGAGGCGGCAACTGGCGCACGCGCCTCTGAGCGTAAGTATCTTGTTGGACTTGGAATCAGCACGTTTGACTACGGCATTCCTGTTCACATCGACGTTGAGTACCGCAAGAGCGTAGAAGGTCAGAACATCTCGGCTGCAACCGACTCTCTGACAACCCAGCTCAAGGCGTACTACCGCTTCTAATCCGTAATTGGGGACAAACACCTAATTGCAAATAAAAAAGACGGAGGAGCGATCCTCTGTCTTTTTTTTCAAGTAGGTGTTTGTCCCCAATTACTAACACTACTGTTTAAACAGCATCGAAGCCCGCACCTTTTGCTCGGCGTGAATCACGACGGGATCCGGATAGCCAGTGCGCTTACGCGTGGCTGAGGATGGGTTGTGTATTTCTTTAGTGGGTACGTCTTTTAGTTCTGGGATGTAGCGCCGAATGTAAGTGCCTTCGGCATCAAACCGCTCACTCTGAAGTATCGGATTGAAAATGCGGAAGTAGGGCTGCGGATCGCAGCCCGTGGAGGCAGCCCACTGCCAGCCACCGTTATTTGGCGCAAGATCGCCGTCGAGCAATTGATTCATAAACCACTTTTCCCCCCAGCGCCAATCGACAAGAAGATCTTTGGTGAGAAAGCTTGCTACGATCATACGGGCTCGGTTATGCATCCAGCCTGTCGTCAGTAATTCTCGCATGGCTGCATCCACAATCGGATATCCAGTTTTACCAGCCTTCCAAGCTTCGAAAAGTTTATCGTCATTTTCCCATTGGAGATTGCGATATTTCTCAATGAAGGCTTCTCGCTCAGCGTTCGGCCAATGCCACATAACGTGGTAGTAAAACTCACGCCAAACGAGTTCTTTGAGGTATTTGGTCGCGCCATCGTCACCCTTGAATTTCAGAAACTCCAACTCATAGGCCGCTATAATTTGCGGAACCGTGATGGTGCCGTTTTTAAGGTAAAGACTCATCTTTGATGTGCCTTCGACGGCCATAAAATCACGAGTCTCGCCGTAAGACGCCAGCTTTCCACTAAAGGCTCGAAGTGTTTTCCAAGCCGCGGCGGGGCCGGCCTCTGGAATGGGAACGGTGACGCGGGCGCCATTCTCCTTTAGAAAGCGGTCTAAATGATCCTCAGGGAGAAGATCTCCCAGCAACTCCTTCCAGGTTAAATGAAAGACTTTTGGTTCTTTACCCTTAGCTTTCAAATCAAGAAATGTTAGTCCCGCTTTCTGACGAACGATGCGTTCTTTCACGTCGTCAGTTTGCAGTAGATTGAACCATTGTTTTGCAAATGGAGAGTACACTTTAAAGGGAGTTCCCTGCTGAGAGCGGATCTCATGGGGCTCGATCAGGAGATGATCGCGCTCGGTTATGACCGACCACCCCCAACTCTCGAAGGTCTTTTGCATGCGAGCATCACGGTCGCGAGCAAAGGGTTCGTAATCGCGACTCCAGGAAACCGATGCTGCGGACAGGCCCTTTTTTTTGAAACATTCGCCTATGAGTTCAAAGCCATCGTCTGGACTTTTACTTAAGACCAGTAAATCACCACCGGCACTGCGCAGATCATCACGCAGGGCGGCAAGAGACTTGAGGAAAAATTGGAAACGATTGACGCTAAAATCAGGCCTGCTCAAAAACTTGTCATCAAACGTAAATATCCCAAGCACTCGTCCTTTATGCCGGTCCACTTGCTGCTTCAGGGCAGCGTTTCCAGCAATGCGAAGATCACGACGAAACCAATGAATTCCGAATGTTTCCATGGGATTTGAGACCTAATTGAAAGAGATTTGATGCCAAATAAAGCTTAACTACCTGGAAAAACTGATAAATTTAAGACCTAAAAGGCGTTGAAAATAGCAAATTGCCGGTAGATAATGAACTTTAAATCATTGGGAGACAACTATTTCGTGGACTTAATCAAACAAATTATCGATTTGTTTTTGCATCTTGATCAGCACCTGCGTTCAATTGTTCAACAAGCAGGCTCATGGACGTACGTCATTTTATTCTTAGTCATATTCGCTGAAACAGGTTTAGTCATAACGCCATTCCTTCCCGGGGACTCGCTACTTTTTGCAGTAGGGGCTATCGCAGCCATACCCGAAACTGGCCTGAATGTTTGGGCCCTTATCGGTTTGATGTTTGTGGCAGCAGTCTTGGGTGATGCCGTGAACTACTCAGTTGGCAGATACATGGGGCCCAAAGTCTTCAAAGAAGACTCCGGAATTTTTTTAAACAAAAAGCATTTGCTCCACACAAAAAAGTTTTATGACAAACATGGCGGCAAGACGATCATCATCGCCCGCTTTATTCCGATTGTTAGGACTTTTGCGCCATTTGTGGCTGGGATTGGCCACATGAATTACACGAAATTTGCGAGCTATAATGTGATCGGCGCATTCTTCTGGGTGTTGCCATTTACGATCGCGGGCTACTTTTTTGGGAATTTGCCCGTCGTTCAGAAAAACTTTCACTACGTTATTTTTGGCATCATCATCTTGTCGATCCTTCCAGCTGTGATTGAGTTGTGGAAGGCAAGAGCTGAGGCCAAGGCTGAGTCTGAATGCAAGGCCTAATCCTACTGAGCATTGTTTGCGTCAACGGCTTTATCTCCTTAGCTGAGATGTCGCTGGTGTCGTCACGCAAAATCAGGTTGCAGAGAATGGTGGACGAAGGCCGAAGGGGTGCTGAGATTGCCCTCAAGCTTGCAGAGTCACCAACCAGATTTCTCGCCTCGGTCCAGATTTGTTTGACAGTCCTTGGTATCATGGCCGGTGCTCATGGCGGAGCAACCATGGCTGATGATATTGAGTCATGGGTTGGTGCATCGACGCCGTCTCTCGCGCCCTGGGGCCACGCAATTGGCATGTCACTTGTCATCACTTTTGATGCATTCTTGATGGTTTTTTTGGGCGAACTTCTTCCTAAACGTCTTGCTTTGATCGCCCCGGAATCGATTGCTGTTAGGGTGGCACCAACGATCAGGCGACTTGGCATGACGCTTGGCCCAGTTGCGAATGTGCTTAGTCGTTTAACGGACACTGTGCTAGCCAAGATGCCTTTCAAGATCCAGGGCGAGGAGCCGCAAACGGTTACGGAAGATGAATTTAAGCTACTGGTCGAGCAGGGCGCTGATGAGGGTGTTCTCGATCGTAATGAAGAAACCATGATAAAACGCGTGCTTCAGTTTGGTGACATCAAGGCTGAGGACTTAATGACGCCAAGAACGAAGCTTGTGGGGTTGGATCTCGCGGATTCTAACGAAATAAATATTGAAAAGATGCTAAATAGCAATCACGCTTACTTCCCCGTCTATAAAGACTCGATTGATAATCTTGTGGGTATCGTCTCCATCAAAAAGGTCTTTGAGCACTTCTATCGCTTGGATCATTTTGATCTGAAGCAGTGCATGAACGATCCACTGTTTCTACCTAATAGTGCCCGCGCCGACCGGGTTTTGGATGCGATGAAGAAAAATGGAACACACATGGCCATTTTGATCGATGAGTTCGGAGGGATGGCTGGTGTTGTGACAGCTACCGATATCGTTGAGGCCGTAATGGGTGAGGTGCCCCAAGATAGCGGTGATTTAACTCAAAACTTCGTCCAGCGTGACGATGGCACGCTTTTGGTGGATGGTATGGTTTCTTTGTTTGAACTTCAGGAGAAACTGCAAATCGACACCTCTGATGTTACCGACGTTGTTCAGACTTTGAGTGGTTTAATCATGCATCTTTTGAAGAATATTCCTAAAGAGGGCCAGTCGGTGACCTATAAGGATTGGGTTTTTGAAGTCGTTGATATGGATGGTAATCGCATAGACAAGGTCCTGGCTGGCAAAAAATCCACCCCGGAAGCTCATGTCGAAGGTCACGAGCATGAAGATACTCATAGCTGATGATGAGCGTTTGCAAAGGGAGACGTTGTCTGCGATTTTAGCAGATCACGCTCATCGCACAGTCGTTGCAGCAAACGTCTCAGAAGCGATTCATGCTTTACAGTCGGAGAGCTTTGATCTCGTTTTGACTGATTTTAAGATGCCCGATGGCACAGGAATTGAAGTTGCAACAAAGGCCCGGCAGTTTTCTCCGGAGGCCGCCGTATTTATCATGACTGCCTATGCTGACGTTTCCAGTGTGATTGATGCGATGCGAGTGGGGGTTGTCGACTATCTCCTAAAGCCTCTGAATGTTGAACATTTACTGAGGAAAATTCGGCTGGTTGATGAGCACAAATCACTCCTCTCAGAGGTTACTGATTTGCGATCCATTGTAAATCCGAAGGAAAAGACCATGCTCCTCGGGGACTCTGACGCAATGCGTGGTGTTCGTCATACAATCCAACAGGTCTCTCAGACGAAGGGCACTGTTCTCATAACTGGTGAGAGCGGAACGGGCAAAGAGGTTGCCGCGCGATTGATCCATGCCTTGAGTCACGAATCGGCGAGGCGTTTTGTTGCAGTTAATTGCGCCGCGATACCAGAAAACCTACTAGAGAGTGAGTTGTTTGGTCACAAGAAAGGTGCCTTTACCGGCGCCGTGGCAGACAAAGATGGTCTATTCAAAGCCGCAAACGGTGGCACGGTATTTTTGGACGAAATTGGCGAACTTCCGAAATCCATGCAGGCAAAATTACTTCGCGTCTTACAGGAGCGGGAGATCACGCCTGTTGGTGATACGCGGCCAATTAAGATTGATATTCGGCTTATTGCGGCAACGAACCGCGATCTAGGAGCTGACGTCGTAGCAGGTATTTTTAGACAAGATCTTTATTACCGCATTAACGTTGTCCAAATAAGTATGCCTGCATTGCGCGATCATCCTGAGGATGTGCCTGTGTTGGCGCAGCATTTCATTGATAAATATGTCAAAGAATTTTCAAAAAGGCCGGTAAAGCTGAGTAACGCGGCGGCTCGACGCCTGATGGAGTATCGATGGCCGGGAAATATTCGCGAGCTCGAAAATATTGTTGAGCGCGCCATTATTCTTGGTGCATCTGACGGGTCCTTGGATGTGGAACACTTGCCAGAAAACTTCAGAACTATGGCGTCTGGTTTAATGGATGGGTCTGATTTGACGCAGTCTCCTGCCAACCTCGAAGCGGCTCTTGACTCCTTTACTAAGCGACACATCGAGAAAGTATTAGATGCTGTCAATCAAGATAAAAAAGAGGCGGCTAAACTACTGGGTCTGGGCCTAAGCAGTCTTTACCGCAAAATGGATGAGCTCAATATTGCTCGACGCTCTTCATAACAGGTTTTGCGATGTTACGTTGGAAGCTTGCAAACAAATTAAGTGGCCGAATATTTTTAACTTTTGCCGTCGCGCTTATTCTTTTGTCAGTTTTGTTTGGCGTCTTCACGAGTTATTTTGGAGGACAGTTGGTCGTAAGATCATCTGCCAATGAGCTGCGTGTTCTTAGTGTGGTTTTGAGCGAGCTTATTCAAAATCAATTTGTGAATCTCGAGAGCAGTCTTGATGAAATCGTTGATCACGAGAAGCTGCTGCTTGAGATCGAGCTCGGATCCGTCAAGCAAAGCTGGCTGGAATCCTACTTGCGTCAGGAGGCTAATAATCATCCCCATCTTACAGATCTTATGATTTATGATTTGGATGGTAATTGCATCGGTGCAACTGATACTGATTGGTATAAGATTCGTGGTAAGTCCGAAAGTTTCTTTAAAGACGGTCTTGAAGGTTTTAACTTTCCGCCCATTTATGGGACTGAAAGTATGGGTCGTGTCCAGCTGGCTACGGCTCCCATTATCAGTGATGACAACGTAATCGGTGTGATTGTCGCCATTATCGAACTAAAAGATATTTATGCTTTGATGGACCAAAAGATTGGTCTTACGGAGACCACAGATGCATTTTTGCTCGACGAAGATTTGAGATTTATCACTGCCGGAAGATCTGAATACCGAGGACTGGTCGAAAGTCACTTGGTGTCGACAACTTTGGCATCCCATTTGAAAGATGAGTTCTGGGTAGGGGAGTACACTGGCTCCAATGGTCAGAAGGTACTCGGCACAGCTCTAAAAATTCCAGGCTATAGCTGGTACGTTGTTGTTGAGAAAAACTACGGGGACGTGGTCCGACAGCTAACCAGCCTTCAGCGAGCTGTATCGTTTGTCTCCATTGGACTCATTCTTGTATTTTTGATCGCGTCATTGGCCCTGAGTCGCTCTATTACGAGACCACTTAACAATCTTGTTCAATCCGCGCGTCAGATTGCATCAGGAAAATACGATGTTCCGATCATTGCGGATAAAGATATTGAAGAAGTTTCCTTCATAGGAAGCGAATTGGAGCGCATGCGACGTCAGGTGGCCAGCTCTCAAGAGAGATTAAAGGAAAGACTCTCAAAAAGCGAGCAGCTACGCATTGAAAGTGAGCGCCTAGCTGCCATAGGAACCCTGGCGGCTAGTTTGGCTCACGAGATTCGAAACCCTTTGAACGCGATGTCATTGCTGTTATCGCGGCTGCAGTACAACCTGCAGGATGACACTCGTAAGACGATTATGGCGGATTTGTTTGGAGAAATTAGTCGGCTTGATCGTTTAGTTACCAGTATTTTGGATTACGCAAGACCCGTTCAACTTGAGCGGAAGGACGTTAACATCTCGGTTCTGCTTCGCTCAGTCGTAGATTTGTATCGTTCTCTTGCGGAATCAAAGGGAGTGTCACTGAGGGTCGGGGGCGCCGCATCTTTGCAGGCTAACGTGGATCCGGATAGGATCAAACAATGTATCGTTAATCTGGTAACGAACTCACTCGATGCCACCGATGGCGGAGGTACGATAGATCTCGTTTGCCGAAAAGATGGCGATGACGTTGTCATCGAAGTTTCTGATACCGGTCTTGGTATTCCCCCCGAAATTCAAAAAAAGCTTTTCACTCCTTTTTTCACGACAAAAGAAAATGGGACAGGACTTGGATTATCAGCTGTTCATAAAATCATTGCTAGTCATGGCGGACGAATTGATGTCTTTAGTGATGCCAAGTCCGGAGCAGCTCTCGCCCCTGGTTTGGGTGCTAAATTTGTCATGACGCTACCCGGCCACTAAAATCCAAGATTTTCTCAATATCGGGAATTTTGAGGCGTCGGATTCCCAAAAGTTAGAAAATATCCTGCATAAAATTTAATCAAAGTTTGTGATATTGGTCAGTTGCCTTAGTGTGCTCTGCTAGAAAGCCTGGTCTAAATTATGCATGCATGTTGTTGCACATATAGGATGTGCGGTTAACCGTTTTAAATTGGAGTTTTTTATGAAATTAGTTCGCGCAATCGTTGCTGTTTCTGCTCTTGCTGCTTCCGCTGCTTTCGCTAGCGAGAAAAAAGAAGGACATGGCACAACTCCTAACTGCGAAGTTAAGGGCAAAAAGACACACGTTAAGAACGAAGCTGCTTGCAAGAAGAAGAAAGGCACATGGCTAGAAGCTGCTGCTCCTGCTGCTGATGCTGCTGCTCCTGCTGCTGCTCCTGCTGAAGCTGCTCCAGCTGAAGCTGCTCCAGCTAAGTAATTTACCGCTTCGTAAAGAAGCGAGTAGACTGCTGAAAAGCAAAAAAGGGTCATCCGGTAACGGATGGCCCTTTTCAGTTTTGATAATTCGTGGCCTGCTTAGTCGTCAGATAGGAATTGGCGTCCAAGTTTTGTCTTAGCCCACACCCTGAATCTATCAATATAGGAAAAGGCTGCAGGCACAACGACAAGACTGAGTAATGTGGACGATATGACCCCACCGATCACCGCAATACCCATTGTCGTGCGCTGTTTGGACGCCTCGTTGAGTCCGTATGCAACGGGCAGCATCCCTGCAATCAATGCAACGGATGTCATCAGAATGGGGCGAAGCCTCGTTTTTCCGGCCTCAATCATCGCCTGATTACGATCCATGCCTTCCTGTACTTTTTGCATCGCATAATCAACCAGCAGAATTGAGTTCTTGGTGGCAATTCCAAGCAGGAGGATGCAGCCAATCATTGCGTTAAGATCAAGCGATGATCCCATAATTAAAAGAGCGAATAGCGCGCCACTGATCGCAAGTGGTAGCACGAGCATAATAGTGAACGGCGTCACAAATGATTCGTAGAGTGAAGCCAGTACAAAATAAATGAAGATTACGGATAAGATGACTGCAATGGTCATGTTTTGGATCAGTTCCACAAAGCTTTCTGCTTGACCAACAAATTGGTAGCGCATCCCAGGTCCAAGTTTGATCTCATTAGTGTCAAACATAGTTTTAATGTCTGACATTGCTTTGCTGAGTCCCGGTCCATCAGGAGCCACGTCAGCAGCGATCTGGATGTAGCGACCGCGATCTTGACGGTTTATCGATGCAGGTCCTGTCGTCTCTACAGCATTCGCAACATTAGAAAGCTTCACTGTCCGGAAGTTAATATTAGGGACATAGGTTTCGTTGAAGGCAGACTTTATGTCTCTTTGGTCGTCTTGTAAACGGACGCGGATATCGTATTCGCGACCGTCTTGACGGAATACAGCAGGTGTGGCCCCTTCAACCAAAGTTCTCAACTCAAATCCGGCAACGTTCGGCGATACTCCAACCTTTTCTGCTGCCGCACGATCAATGACAAATTGAACCTCGGGTTTGCCTGGCCTGTAGTTTATATCAACATCTTTTAAAGCCGGATGGTCTTTGAGCTTTACAAGTGCTTGTTGCGCAACATCGGCAACCTCCTCTAGATCAGATCCGACAATATTTACGTTAAACGGACGAAATCCGCCTCCGACAGCATCGATATCCTTCACAACCGGATTGGCAAACGAAAACTCTTTCAAATCGTTACGGATCAGATCCTTGACAGCCGACGTGTTAAGCTTTCTTTGCTTTGATGGCACAAGGTGTACGTAGAATTCAGCGACGTTTGACTCGCCTTCAAGGTTACCGACAGTGAGCAGTGCAATTTCAATTTCTGGATGTTTTCTAATCACATTGTCAACCTTGCGGGCGACTTCGTCCATTTTTGCTAAGCTCGTCCCTGGTGGTAGATCAAGAGCAACTGCAAATTCGCCGTTATCTTGAGGCGGGAGGAATGTTTTTGGAATCCATTTCGCTGAAATAAGACTTCCGACAAAGAGGGCTAAAGCAGCGGCTAGGATCATGATTGGAGCGCGGACGGTGTATTGTAACGTCTTCTCGTAGATGCGTTCGAGCCATTGTTGAAAGCGCTCGAATGCATTTAACATTTTACCTAAGGTCGCTCGGTATAGAGCATTTCCGGGCGCGTGTTCATGACTTCCGCCGAAGTAAGCAGACATCATTGGTGCAATAGTCAGAGCGTCGAAAAGAGAAATTGCCATGGCAAAACAAATGGTCAGCCCGAATTGTTTGAAAAATTGACCCACAAGTCCTTGAAGAAATCCGATTGGCCCGAAAACTGCGATCACGGTCATTGTTGTTGCGATAACTGCCAACGTTACCTCTTTGGTGCCATCTATCGCGGCATTGACGGCTGACTTACCCATCATACGGTGACGGAAGATGTTTTCCCGCACAACGATGGCGTCGTCCACCAGGAGTCCTACGGCCAGGCTTAAGGCGAGTAGAGACATAACGTTGATGGAAAAGCCTGCCCATGCCATGAGAATAAATGCGCCCATTAGTGAGTTGGGAAGGGCAAGACCAGTAATGACAGTTGAACGGGCACTGCCAAGAAAGAAGAATACGACAATAACTGTGAGCACGATGCCAATTAGAATTGATTCTTGGACATCCATGACGTTGTTGTTGATCTGGACAGCGGTCTGACGCACTAGTTTTAGCTCCGGTTTTCCCTCGCTAGTGGCGAGCATTTCCCGGATCTTTGAGAGCTGCTTTTCAATGCCCTTTGTCACGGCAATTGTATTTGAGTCCGACTGCTTAAATATCCTAAGCATAAGAGTCGACTGACCATTGAGATAGGTTCGATTTGTTTCATCAACGAGGGCATCATCAATAGTCGCTACTTTGTCAAGACTAACTGGTACGTCGTTTCCGATGAAGTTGATGACGACATTCTTGAGGTCATCCAGGGATTTAAACTCACCAATCGTTCGCAACGAGACTTCGGTTTCTCCACGTTCTTTCTTGCCAACAGGAATATTCTGCCCGCTTGATTCAATCCTTTGACTGATCATGCTGGCTGTAAGTTCGTAGTCTTTTAGTTTCTTTCGATCGAGGTTCACGTGAATTTCTCGTTTACGACCGCCGGCAACATTGACGAGTCCAACTTGAGGCACCTGCTCTAATTTTGGCCTAATCACTTCCTCAGCTAGGTCATAGAGCTTGGCCATGGGCAGATCGGCTTGCAGTGTAATGACTGCAATTGGCTGATCCGAGGGTGAAATACGCCGAATTGACGGCTCCTTAACGTCAGATGGTAGTTTTCTCTTTGCGGCAGATACTCGGTCTCGCACCTGTTGCTCTGCATATTTAAGGTCAACTTCAAGATTAAACTCAACGATAACGGCACTAACACCTTCCTTGCTAATGCTTCGGATGGTTTTGATACCAGCAATACCTGAAACTTCGTCCTCGATTACCTTTGAGACATTTGTTTCGATTTCATTTGGCCCAGCGCCAGGATAGACAGTGGTTACGGTCATTATGGGAAAGTTAATGTCAGGAAAAAGATCAACAGGGAGCTTTTTCATGGATAGCCAGCCCACAATCAGCATCAGCAAAATAACGCAGGTCAAAAATGTTGGCCGTTTGATTGAAATATTGGCTAAACTCACTGTTCACCTCCAAAGGTTTTCATCCGTGCGATAATCCCAAGGATTTCAGCCTTTGTTCGGATGACATTTAGCTGAGACGTTGCCAGATCGGATTCCGCTTGCATGACCTGAAACATGGTTGAGCGTCCTTTGCTCTGACGATCGCGCTCCGCCTCCAGTTTTCGCTTCTGCGTATCCTCAATTTTTTGACTGAGTGTTAGTCGAGCCTTGCTCTCTTTAAGTTTACTGTTGAGATCTTCCCACTCCCGATCGTTTTCAAATCGCCTTCGACTCGCCAAAAGGGAGGCTGCCTCTATATCCTTAGCATACCCGGCCTTCACATCGCTGGACGTGGATCCTCCAAGAGGCGCATTAATTTTTATTCCGACTGTGTAGGTATTGCGTTTGGCTTTCTTAGCCTCATTAAATGCTTCGCTATAATTATCTTTTCGCCCGTTCATTGTGCCGCTGGCAAATACGTCAACCGAGGGATCGTGCTTACCGTTGCCCAGATCGGCTGCAAGTGTTGCAAGAGCCTGCCCGGCGAGCGCAGCTTTCAGATCTTCTCGCTCTCCCGAGCGCTGTGGTATCGGAAGTTTTGCAATAATGTCCGGCGTAATTTTGCTAAGTTCCTCTTTGACCGAACCTGTTGGCAGTCCGCGGGTATTGTTAAACGCGTGTGACGCTGACCTCTCCTCGTCCAAGGCCATAGTTAATTCAATTTCTCTTACCTCTCCCAAGGCCTGCGCTTGGATCAGGTCTGCACGGTCGGCTAGTTCGCTGCTTACTCGCCGACGATTCCAATCAGTAATTTTTTTTGCTCGGTCCAGATTTTCTCGGCATGTGCGTACGTTTTCTCTAGCGAGGACCAATCGCCAGTATGCACCTTCGGATTCCGCTAATGTAAATTTTCGCTTCAGCGATTCCGTCAGACGTGTCACGTTCGCCTGCTGCTCCTGGATTTGGATCCCCTTTGCTACTCCAAGTCCATTCGCGTTCCGCCAAAGTGGATGGGAGACTTCCAACGTTGGACCTCCCTCATACCACTCCGGTTCGGGAACAAACATAGGACCTGCGCCTTTGATCTTTGTGTGAGACGTTGAGTAGTAGAGTTTGGCAGCAGTGCCAAAGGAAGATAATTTGCTTACGCCCATCTGATACGAGGAATAATCCGTCTGTTCTCCGCGCATGGCGGCGGGAACCTGTTCTTTTTTATCGACGGCAGATTGTATCGTTGCAAACACATTGGTTGCATAAATCATCTCTGCGTCGGAGATCTTTCCAGCAGCTGCATCAGAGGACACAGAACTTGCCTTGTACCCGTCATGATTTTTTTTGACCTGTTCCAGAAACTCTTCGAGCGACAGAGGCGCTGCCTCGCTTGTTGCACTCAGTGCAACTAGGGTAATTGTTATTGCTGCAAGGTTAAATCGTCTAGTCATGTCCCCACCAATATTCCTTAATAAAAATTTCAGTTTCGGGTCGTGAGTCCGAGAAGATGTGATTTCACTATGTAATTTCGAGAAAGACTGCGAACGTCTGGATTGCTGATAGTTTGATTAAAAATCTTTTCCCGGATTGAGTCGGAGCGCAGGGTGTGAATCACTGATCCCATCAACTGCATTGCCGAAAGGTTTGGTTGCGCCCAGTCTGCTATCAAATTGCATTTTCTGGCTGTCTCAAAAAACTTGCTCAGTAGTTCAAACATTTTCAAAAATGTTTCTTTAAAGATGTCCTCAACCAAATGAAACTCAGAGTTGAGATCGCGATAGAGGATGGCAAACATGTCGGGATTAGAGATGCCGTAAAGAAACATCTCGTCGACAAACATCTCCAGACGTATCCGGATCTCATCAATGGTTTCCGGTTCTTTGGAAAGAATACGCATGGCGACGCTCAGCTGGTCTGTACCGGCGCGTTCAAGACAAGCCTTGAAAAGGCCTTCTTTACCTCCGAAGTGATAGCTGACAAGGCTGACATTAACGCCAGCATCACGCGCAATATCATGGACGCTGGCTGCGAGGAATCCTCTTGCGCCGAAGTGTTTCAAAGCGGAATCTTGTAGTGCTGCGCGCGTCTCGGTGGCGCTTGGAGATTGTTTTGTGCTTGCCGAGCGGCGACGTTTTTGGCTGCGTTCTTGGGATTGCGGCATGGATATGTCCCTGGTGATCATCCTGTTCCATGATAGAAGGTCGGAACTCAAAAATCAAACGTTTGTTTAAATTATACAAACATTCGTACAATATTTTTAAACACTATTTTAATTTTATGGGTTTAAGCCAATTATTTTGGGACCTTATTATAGTCTTGACCAACGGCTGTCCCAGAACTATTCAGGTGCTCCCACGTTTAGCAGCGGAAATCCTGGAGGATCGATATGGAACACGGCACGGTGATATTAAATCCTGGTAAGGATAAACCGGTGAAACAGGGTCACCCATGGATCTTCAGCGGTGCGATCAAAAAAGAGCCGACCCGTGTTTCCGCGGGCATGACCGTAGACGTGTTGGATGCTAACAAGCAGTTTGTTGCTCGAGGATACTTTAATCCTGCATCTCAAATCAGGGTACGCGTTTTGACCACAAATGAATTTGAGATGATTGACGCCGATCTTATCCGGCGCCGCATTAAGGCTGCCGTGGGGCGAAGAGAGCGCCTTGTGAAGTCTGGACAAACAAATGCGGTCCGTTTGGTTGCGCATGAATCAGATTTGCTGCCTGGGCTGATTGTTGATCGCTATGGTGAATGGCTCTCGTTTCAAATTGTCACAGCGGGTATGGAACTATGGCGATCTGAGATCATTTCGTCGCTCAAAGAGATCGTAAGTCCAAAAGGTATTATGGAACGCAGTGATGACGCAGTCCGCGAAAAAGAAGGACTGTCTCAGCGCAATGAGGTTGTTTATGGTGATACTGAGATTTCCGAAGTGCCGATTCTTGAAAATGGAATGAAGATTCTGGTTGATATTCGCAGTGGTCACAAAACCGGGTTCTATCTTGATCAGCGAGATAACAGAGCTGTCATTCGGGATTATGCTGCGGGCTGTGATGTTTTAAATTGTTTTTCATTTTCGGGCGGATTTTCTGTGGCAGCGATGATGGGTGGTGCAAAGAGCGTCATCAATGTTGATGAAAGTGGTCCAGCACTCACACTTGCAAGCAAGAATTTGGAGAACAATGGATTTTCGTCGTCTCCAAATCAGTCTGTGCAGGGTGATGTTTTCAAACTTTTACGAGATTATAAGTCATCCGGTAAGGTCTTCGATTTAATTGTTCTTGATCCGCCAAAGTTTGTTTCATCTAGTGCGCAAATTGATCGAGCGTGTCGAGGCTATAAAGATTTAAATTTGCTGGCTATGCAACTGTTAAGGCCCGGTGGTTTACTAGCAACCTTTTCATGTAGTGGCTTGATTAGTCGTGACTTATTTCAGAAGGTTGTTTTTGGAGCTAGCATTGATGCCAAAGCAGACATGCAAATCATTAGGCATTTGAGTCAGTCTGAAGATCATCCAACGCTGCTGACATTCCCAGAGTCCTTGTACCTTAAGGGATTACTTCTACGAAAAATCTGATTAAAAAATCATGACATTTCGGTGTCTTAAGAGATTTTCCTCCATTTCGCAAAGACTCGACCGAAACCCCCTTGGGTTCTTTTGGAGGAAACACGTTATGAAGTCCATGTTAAAGGGTATCGCCCCTTGCGCGACGCTACTTTTGATAGGTTGCGGAGATCTTTCGATGCCAGACGCAGGCTCGTCCATTCGCCGAACTTCTGCCGATAGGAATCGTGTACCTGCTTCGAATGAATTAGATTTTGATCTTTCAAAATGCGGTTTTGACCTAACGAAGCCAGCAGAGACGATTTCATCGCGTCGAATGAGTATGGTTCCAAGAAAGATTTCCATACCACGTTTACTTTGGACAGAGACGTATACAATATCTGGCATGTCAATCGTAGAGGAATCACTTAGTCGATCAATTGTCACCTATTCCGCTCAGTCCACGCCAGCTTCTACGCTGGATCAGGTCAACGCGCAGCTGGGTGCTCTGAGTGCAGGTTTTACTGCTGATCTTTTGAAGCTTGAAGAGCGCGCAAAAATTGGAAGTCTCCATTCAGATTGGCGCGGCGTGTTTTGCTCTTTGCAGCCTGCAATTCGTCTCGAGCATGGTATGACCGAGAAGGTGGCTGTAGAGTTTGATAAACCTCTGCCTATTAATCCGCTAGTTATTGCGGATGTATCGCGTCTAATGGCGGAGATGGGTTCTTCGCGTTCATGGTCTGGAATTACTGCAAAAGTTTCGGACTCGCTGAATCCAGAAATTCCGATTGGCTCGACATGGAGTGGTCGTGTTACGTCAGGACCCGTATCGTCTGTTGTTGATATAGAGGGACCAGCAGGACCAATGCGGATTCAAGCTGAATTTGCTGTTAAGCTTTCCTACGATTTTGGTTCTTCTTCAGCGAATCGATCGATGGGATTGCCGAATTCCGTCACATGGTATGTCGATTCCTCGACCAACATGTTTAAGCTTACACAGATTGATTTTGGCGATGGAACCATCGTCAATTACCTGCCTGATCGCTAAATTAATTAAAAGAAAAAGGGCCCTTCGCAGGGCCCTGAATCAATCAAACGTACAAATGCTGGATTTTCACTTTTTGAAGAAAGTCTTAAGACCTTCTTGGTTAGCTTTCATGGCTGTCTCGCCTTTTTTCCAGTTCGCTGGACAGACTTCGCCATGCTGCTCAGTGTGCTGAAGAGCTTCCAGCAAGCGGAGCATTTCGTCAACGCTGCGTCCAAGTGGAAGGTTATTAATGGTCTGCTGTTGAACAACGCCATTCTTATCGATCAGGAATGTACCGCGCAGTGCGACTCCGGCTTCAGGAATTAACACGTCGTAGTCACGAGAGATGGTTTTGTGGATATCGGAGACGATCGGGTAGGTCACGCCTTTGATACCGCCTTCGGTTTTCGGGGTGTTCAACCATGCCAAGTGTGAGAACTGACTGTCGACCGATACACCAATCACTTCACAGTTATGCTTTTTGAATGCTTCAAGTTTGTCTTGGAATGCATGCAGCTCTGTAGGGCAAACAAATGTGAAATCAAGAGGGTAAAAGAACAGGACAACATACTTACCGTTAAGATCGCTTAATTTGATTTCTTTGAAATCGTTGCCATTGACAACTGCCGTCGCTTTGAAATCTGGAGCTTTTTTGCCGACTAATACGCCCATAATAGGCCTCCTTAGAGTAGAAATATCACCTGTGGATGGATACATAAGTTTACTATCCCAGTCAACTATAATTTCCACCGGGTGTGCCAGTGTGATTCTGCAATTTTTTCATGAGGTTATCGAGGTATCTAGAAAGCTTTTTTGAGTCTAAAAAGAACAGAAGACAGTAACCTCTTTGCGGTCATGATAGAGCTGTTTGGCAGCAATTTTAAGTTGTCTACCGGAGGCGTTGACGGTTGTTTCAAGATAGCGAAGACAGTCCTTTGTCTCCCGATACCTCTGTTTCATGGGAAGCTTTAGATTAAAAATCGAGCGTTTACAGTAGTCATGGGTAAACCAGTCAGCAATCAGAGCCGAAATTTTTGAGGGTTGTTCAACGACATCGCAGACGAGCCAATCCACCCGTTCATGCGGCCTAAACTTGAAGGCGTCTTCTCGCAAATGGGTCACCAGGCCTGAGGCCATAAGTTTTTCGTCGATGGCTCCGTTGTCGACGGCTATGGTTTGAATACCTCGCTGAACAAACTGATACGTCCAACCGCCAGGACATGCGCCCAGGTCTACGGCCAACATTTGCGGCCTAAGTTCTTGCGCCATGCCAGTGGCTCCCAAAAAAACGTGAAATGCCTCCTCGAGTTTTAGAGTGCTGCGACTCGGGGCATTTGGTGGAAATCTTAGGCGCGGAATTCCCATGGTCCATGGGCTTGAATTACCAACATCAGATAGCGAGATCGATGCCTGCTGCCCCGTAAGCATCACTATATTGATGCGCGGAAGGTGTGCAGCACCTTTCCCTTTAGGGAGAAGCTTTAGTTTGTTCAAGGTGTTTTCAATTGGACGCGTTAACGCTTTGCAGAAATGTGATAGTTCTTTCGAGGAGTCCGTGTCAGGTGTTTCAAGTTGCAGGGCCGAAAAAGCATTTGACCCTGAGGACGGGAGAAGATGCTCCTGAATTGCTTGAATTATTGACGATGCGCGGTCGCCATCCGATGGTAGATTGATTTGCGCAGCCTGCCATAGAAGTTGTCGGGCGAATATGAGCTTCTCCAGTTTGATTTTTTGGCGAGCGACTTGCCAGTCCTCATCGGAAAGTTTCACCCTGACAAATGCCGTCTCAGCATCTGCGTCGACACTGGCCGCAGAGATTTCTGCCAACTTTAGATGATCTTTGATCTCCTCTGCGGCATCAGATTCAAAGCCTTGGCGAACGTGTATAAAAATCGCTTTCAAGGCTCGGCCATAAATGGATAGCGGTAGTCAACGATTGGTAAATAATTTTCTTTGATGGTGCGGTGGTTGACCCAGCGCAGCAAATTGTAGACTGATCCTGCTTTGTCATTGGTTCCTGACGCGCGAGCACCGCCAAAAGGCTGCTGTCCCACAACGGCACCCGTTGGTTTGTCGTTTATATAGAAATTACCTGCCGCATTCTCCAGGGCTGCAGACATCTGGTGAATCGTGTGCCTATCTTTAGCGAAGATGGCTCCAGTCAGTGCATATGGTGTCGATTCGTCACAAAGTTTTAGGGCCGTATCAAAGTCTTTGTCTTCATAAACATAGACCGTGAGTACGGGGCCAAAAATTTCTTCCACCATAGTGGTAGATTTTGGGTTTGTGGTCTCGATGATTGTCGGGCGAATAAAATAACCTCGACTGCTGTCGCAATGTCCCCCAGCGATGACCTTACAAGCCGAATCAGCCTTTGCATTTTCAATGTAGTTCTTAATTTTTTTGAACGCTCGCTCATCAATAACTGCACCGACAAAGTTTGTGAAGTCTTCGGGATCTCCCATCTTGAGTTCTTCAGTCATTGCAACCAGCTTATCCTTGAGTTTTGGCCAAATGCTCCGCGGAATATAAGCGCGTGATGCGGCGGAACACTTTTGTCCCTGATACTCAAAAGCACCCCTCACCAATGCCACGGCGAGCATATCAACGTCTGCTGAATGATGTGCAAACACAAAGTCTTTACCGCCAGTTTCTCCAACAAGGCGCGGGTAGGACGCATATTTTGACAGGTTATTACCCACGGTTTGCCAAATGTTGTTGAATGTGTTTGTGGAACCGGTGAAATGCACACCAGCAAGATCTTTGTGGTTTAGCGCCACATTGGAAATTTCAGCAGCATCGCCCGGGATAAAGTTTATGACGCCCGCAGGTAGACCGGCTTCTTCGAGAATTTCCATCCCGATCCAGGATCCCAATACTGCAGTAGCAGCAGGCTTCCACAGGACTGAACATCCCATCAGAGCGGGTGTTGCCGCAAGATTGACTGAAATGGAGGTAAAATTAAACGGTGCTACCGCGTATACAAAACCTTCGAGACCACGGGCTGATAAGCGATTCCATGTGCCTGGTGCCGATATTGGTTGTTGACGATAAATCTGCTCTGCAAAGTGCACGTTAAACCTGAAAAAATCAATGAGTTCACAGGCGGCGTCGATCTCCGCCTGGAACACGGTTTTACTTTGACCAAGCATCGTCGCAGCATTCATCCGAGCGCGGTATTTTGTAGTTAATAGATCAGCGGCCTTTAGGAAGACTGCGGCCCGGTCTTCCCAGGGTAGAGACGCCCAGTGTTTTCTTGCTTTGAGACTTGCATCGATTGCAAGCTGTGCCTCTTTGGCGCCTCCTTGAGAAAAAGTTGCCAACGTCAAAGATGTGTTATGAGGGCAGTTTACTTGCCCCATTTTTGATGTGAAAACGTGCTCGCCGCCAATGACTAAAGGGATTTTGATCGGAGATGCTTTCATCTCCGTCAGGCATTTTTTTATGTCACGCTTTTCAGGTGATCCAGGACCATAAGGCTTCACTGGTTCGTTGATCGGGGTCGGTGTTGAGAAGATTCCATTCGACATAAAGCCCTCGGAGTTCAGCATTTGTTGATTGAGCTCTTTTTATAGCCTTTTCATGGGGATGTGCGCAACAAAACCTCGATGCGTCGGGCCAACTTATGACTCAGCATGCTGGTAAAGTGTGTTTCCCCGGTCAAAGAGAATGTCTGCAGGTTCAACGAGGCTATAAATTCATCAATTTTTCGGTGGTTCGCGAAAAAATCAAGGCTCCCTGCCACAAGCAATGATGGAAACGTCAATAGCTGGAGTTTTGCCAAGGGGTTTATATTTTCGATAATACGGGCAGCAACATACAGGTATGAACCTGACTCATCAGGAGCAACTCGCACAGGATAGCGGCTGCGTAAAATTGGACCTAAAGACGGATGGATTCCAAGAAATCCGTAGTCTCTTAGGGCCTGCATATATGATGGTCGAAGCGGTGAGATAACTTCCGTTGCTAAAAGATAACCCGCATTTAAATTCAAGGGTAATCCAATCATCGAAAGAGACTGAATTCTCTCTGGATGGTGTACGGCGTAATCTAGTAGCAGGACGGCTCCCATGCTATAGCCACATAAATGAAGTCTCGGTCTTCCAACTGTTAATTGGTCAATTTGCCCGATCATGTCGGTAACCAGGTTTTTTATCGAGGCACGTCCCAAAAGGGACGTGCAATTTTTACCGTGGCCATCGAGATCGGTTGTCACGATGTTATAACCTGATTCCAAAAGATGTTGAAACAGATGGACGTTTGGAAACAAAGCGTCGTTACCTAAGCCGTGAAGGAAAAGCACAATCGGCCTTTCAATATTTTGTAAGTGACCGATTGCAAGTAGCTCACTTGTCCCACCCGCGCGCACCCAATTCATAGATCTTGCGTCAAATCCTGCAGATTGCAGCCACGTTGCAAATTTGTGGGTCCAAGGCTGGCGATGAAGCATGCTCATGCGACTTTATCCTGAGGGTGAAAACGTCCGAAATCTTTAAGATTTAATACAATATTTTGTGGAATTTCAATGCTTCAAACTCCAGCCTGGGTATGCAAATGCCGATAGATTAGGAAATTCGGAGGGAGTTACCTCGTCGTGATACAAGCAAAGACCCCCACACAGCTGCCGGTTTCTTTGGGACCGTACCGCCTCATTCAAGAGGTGGGTGCCGGTGGCGTTGGTCGTGTCTTCAAGGCTATCGACGAGCGCAATGGTAAAACTGTAGCCGTGAAATTGCTACATGATACTTTGCTCCGGGATCCAAAGCGACTTGGCCATTTTCATCGAGAGTTACTGATCATGGCAAGCTTTAACCATCGTCATATTGTCAGCTATGTTGATTCATATTTCGATCCCCCTGCCTGCTATATTGTTACTGAATTTATTGAGGGATGGTCAGGATACAGTCTCTACAAGAAAACAGGTCGCATGCCACCGGTAGTTGCTCTGTGTATTCTTATTGATATCCTCAAGGGTATTGATTATCTCCATTTACACAACACGATTCATTCTGATCTTTCAGCAGCTAATTATCTTGTAGATGTTAGTGGGCGTGTTGCTCTGACTGATTTCGGTTTGTCGATCAAGCAGGAAATTGAGGACTACAAAAATTATTCATTGGGAACGCCGGGCTATTATGCTCCCGAGCACATTACAGGCTCTGGAATCACGCCTCGTACGGATCTTTATTGCGCTGGATTGATTCTCTATGAGTTAATTGTTGGTCAAAAAGCCGTTGCAGCCACGAAAGATTCTGCAAAAAATTTGGCAGCCATGAAAAAAATAAATTTCGACTTGATCGAAACCACAGATGCCAAAATGACAAAAAAAATCAAATCAGTTTTAGAGAAGTCACTAGCCTTCAACCCATCGCGCCGCTTTGCTGCAGCTGATGAAATGATGTGGGCCGCATACGAAATAATAAAGAGGTTTAATATTCGCTTCGCTCGCTACGCAATCAATCAATATTTAATTGATAAGGGACTCGCTAAAGGGCCGTACTCGGGCCCTGAACAAGATATTTACCGCGGATTTTGATTTTTATAGGTTGTGATCCACCACTCCCGTAAACCCTTTTCACAGGGCAACTGGAGGTTAGATATATTAAAGATACCGCTGCTTCCATCAGGGCAAACGCGCATTCCTGAAAAGGTGATAGCTTCAAATCCTTTGATCACCTTTGGATAAGGTTTTAATGAAATGATCGTTACATTTTCCTGGGACATGAGGCTCTGTTCTACGACGACGTCATCGGGATCATTTCTTGTATACTCGGACCCCCGCGTGATCCCTGGCCATTGAGCAACCATTGCGCCAGGAACTTGATATCGCACTGCAGATTTAAGTTGATAGCTATCAACAGCTATTGCCTGGCCCGGGAAAGTTTGAGCAACCCAATTACCTAAAGCTTGAAAGCCTTTTGATTCAAGCAAGATTCGATTATTGCGAGCCATCGGAAATAATTGTGGCTGATGAATCATAAGTCCAAGGATCAACACTGCTGCTGCGTGTGACGTTAGTGCAATTATTGACATGCTGGTGGAAACAAATACTCTCGCTGAGATCCAGATAGCTAGAGGCGCCATATGCATGGCAGGCCAATTTGCCTCTATTTTCGAGACGGGACTAAGAATTCCGAAAAACAAAAGTGGAAAAAACGCTGCCGCTTCAATGATGCTTGTGCCTTCGACGTTAATGGAGGATTTATCGAGGGCGCGACGTTTGATAAACAGCCAACCGAGCAAAGCTATTGAGTATATCCCCCACAGACCTGCGACACCACCAAGGAAGTCGCCGGTGTATTGAATCGCTTTTTCAAGTTTACTTTTGTCAGGCTTTGTCGAGACAAAAACCTCATCAAATCCAGAGACACTGGACATTGCGTCAAATAGTTCCTTTTGGAGCTTTCGGGACGCATGATCATCTTTCGATGGATCGGTGGCGACGGGAAGACTTGAGATGCTAGCAATTGATTGCTGAATGGAGAATCCATGTCCAAACTGGAAACGAAAAGTTATCCAATCATTCTGGCTTTGCCACCATATGTGCGGCGCGATGACTAATGCGCAAACAATTCCGCCTGCATAGGGCCAAATCGTGAAAAGCTGTCTGCGCCCTTGGCGTAGCAGTCCCCAGAGAAATACTGGACCAATAAGGACCATAGTGTATTTACTCCAAAGTCCAAGACCCGTAGCTAGCCCTGCCGTCAGCCACCGCCCTCGATGTCCTCTGATAGCCAATATTGACTCATGTACAGCAATGATCCACATGGCCATGATTCCCGCATCGGGAGTGACAAGAAAACCGTTGGCAATGGCTCCCAGTGTCGATGCAACTAGCAACGTCGCTGTCAAAGCATGATTTGGAATTATGAGCTTTGCAGTCTTCCAAACATAGAACATTGACATCAGATGTAACACCCACACTACGATCCGTGCAGAGACAATGTGATGGTACATGTTTGAGGCCCCGGCTAGCCAGCTGACCATCGGTGGGTGATCAAAAAATCCTAACCTAGGCCATCCTGAACGTGTCGCCCAGTCAAGGTAGTAGGCTTCATCTGTAATAATGGGGAATGTCAGGCCGACGACGAGCGGAATGAGCGTTGAGAGTGCGAGTAGGAAAAAAGACGTCTTTTTAGATGGGCTATTCATTGCGAGCAGGTCAATTCCTGTTGGATGCGAGATGCTAATCGTGTTTGCCTGGAAATGCTAACATTGTTGCGTACTGAAAAGCTCAAAGCTTTCTTGGATCCGATGAATATAGCTAGCTTTCGTGCTCGAGTTAGTCCGGTATAAATTAGATTTCGTTGAAGCATCACATAGTGCTGCATCGACATAGGAAGAATGACCACGGGGAACTCGCTGCCTTGGGATTTATGAATTGTAATGGCGTAAGCTAACCTCAGATCATCTACTTGGTCACGATCATAAGTAACTAAACGCCCATCGCCAAAACTGACTTTTGTTTTCCCACCTTCGACATTTGTTGCGCTCACGAATCCAATGTCTCCATTGAATACCTGCAAATCATAATTGTTGGCGGTTTGAATGACTTTATCGCCCTCGCGAAGCTCGCCTTCACGTTGTTTCTGATTAGCCTCTCGCATGTGAGCTTTGGGGTCAGGGTTCAAAAGTTCTTGTAGCTCGTTATTTAAATTATGAGTTCCAAGATCTCCACGGTTCATCGGTGAAAGAATTTGAATGTCTCGCGTGGCGTCAAGTTTATATTTGGTTGGCAGCACCTCTGTTAGGAGGTGTTTGATAACTCTATGAATATCATCACTGGACTCAACTTCGATAAATTGACAGTCAGTCGGTCCGTCGACAGAAAAATCAGGCGTTAGACCTTCGTTGATATTGTGAGCGTAACGAACAATCGAGCTGGTTGCAGCCTGGCGGAAAATCTCCCGTAGCTTTACACAAGGTATTTTTTCCGAGTTGATCATGTCCCGCAAAACATTTCCCGGACCAACTGATGGTAGTTGATCGACGTCGCCGATAAAAATTACTTGCGCGTGGTCAGGGATAGCTCCCATTAGAGAGCTTGCGAGACGAACATCCAGCATCGATGACTCGTCGCAAATGATGACGTCGGCTTTTAGAGGGTTTATCTCGTTGCGACCAAATCCACCTTCTGCGGGCTGCCACTCAAGAAGCCTATGAATCGTCCGTGCTTTTTCTGCTGAGACCTCGCTAAGACGCTGGGCGGCGCGACCAGTTGGGGCCGCAAGCAGTACCGATTTCCCCATGGCTTTAAAAAGTCGGATGATTGCGTTTGCTGTCGTTGTTTTCCCGACGCCAGGTCCGCCAGTCAGAACGAAAATCCGGCTACAAGCCGCTTGAACGACCGCATCGGCTTGCGATTGGGAAAGTGGGGACGGAGAAACTTCGTTGTAGCGTTTAATCCACTGGTGTACACGTTCCGGATCCTGATCAACACTTCGTTTCATCAGGCGTGCTAAACCATCGGCGATGTCTTGCTCTGCTGCCAACAGATCTGGGCGCCAATGACACAAGTTGGTTCCTGATTCGTCAGCCTTGGACTCAGTCAGAAGAGACCCTGCTTTTGCGAGGAGCTCTAGTTGTTCTGGTACCAGGTCTCTGAGTCTTTGTTCAGGGAGTCCCAAGATCCCTTGTAATAACTCAGTGATTTGAGAACTCGTTTGAAAGCAGTGCCCGCGTTCCTCTGACTGCTGCATTTGGTAAATGATGGCAGCACGAATTCTCTCCGGCGAATCTGGCGCAATTCCGATGCTTTTGGCAATGGCGTCAGCTTTTATAAAGCCAATGCCATTAATATCTACTGCAAGCTGATAGGGATTGGCTGAGATCAGCTCAATGGCTGTATCGCCATAAAGTCTCAAAATTCTTTGGGCGTAGGTTAGGGATATGCCGTGATGGGTCAAAAACATCATTACGTCAGCAATCGACTTTTGTGCTTTCCATGACTCAATGATTTCCTGCGCCTTCTTTTTTCCAATTTTCGGAACTTGTGTAAGGCAGCCGGGGTTTTCATCGAGAATCTTGAAAGTATCAAGTCCGAAATGTCCCACAATTCGTTCAGCGGTTTTGTCGCCAATGCCTTTAATCACTCCTGACGACAGATACCGTAGAATGGCTGCTCGCGTTGTTGGTCTGACGGGCACTGCCCGCTCTGCTTTGAATTGACGGCCATAAGTCGCGTGGCTTGACCATGACCCAATTAATTGAAGGTGCTCGCCTTCACTACACGGAGGCAGACTGCCTGTGACTGTTACAAGAGACTGATCGTCCACGTTTCTTACTTTTAGGACGGTCCATCCATTCTCATCATTTCGGTAGGTAATTCTCTCTATCTCAGCGTGAATCTGCTCTTTGCCCGCAAGAGACAAATCATTCGGCGTTGCCTTGATTGGTTGTTGTGACAGTAGATCCAGCATAAGTTGCCCCAGTCTAGCACGGGGTTAGGGTCAGCCCTAGAGGGCATTGGTAAGATAGAAAAAATTATTTATTTTCCAATAATTTTAGATATTTACAATCATTTTTGCTGGGTGGGGTTAATTGTTTTTTAGGGGTAGCCGAAACCCCTAGAAGGGCGATCGGGGGGCTCACAGGCCGCTTGACCGCTGTTCTAAACCTGAGCCAGTAGAAGGAGATCATGCATGCGGTTTCAGTTCTCATTTAAACACATGGAAACGTCTGACGCTCTACAGTCTTATGCTGAAGGCAAGTTAAGGCAAGAGATCCAAAAATTTGCCACCAAGCCAGTGGAGTGTCACTTAACATTTTCCGTTGATCGTCACAACCACACAGCTCATTTGTCTTTCAATGGCGGTGACGGCTTCTCTTTCCAAGTTGATCATACGTGTACTGACATGTACGGAAGTGTGGATCACATGGTGGACAAGCTTGAAAGCCAACTTCGTAAGCAAAAAGAAAAGCTGAAAAATCACAAAGGACATAAGGGTCGAAAAGATGTTCTCTATCTTGTGGATCGTGGTTTCGAAGTAGCTGAGGTGGATGCAGGTGACATACTTAAGTACGAGGCGGCCAGGCGTAAAGTGTCTGGTGGGTAACTAAATTTGAGACAAAAAAGCCCCCGGTCAATCGGGGGCTTTCTTATTTTAAAAGCGATATCAGTTTAGAGGTAGCATGACCACGGGTGGCTCAGGTTTGGCCAAAGCCGTATTAGAGACAACTATGGCTTCAAAGCGCTTTTTTGCGTGGCTGACGTAATACGTTGTCACGTTTGACAGCTCATTGATTTGAGGATTTCCTTTTTCAAACTGAGTCGTGACTTCCCAAGCCGCATCAGCTTGCACGGCTCGGCTTTCGCTCGTCAATGCGTCCGTGAATACAGCAGCTGGACTGACCGGCTTAAATGTTACAGTGCCATTAAAAACTCTTGGGTTGGCATCGATCATTGCTGTTACCTTAACGCTTCGTCCGCCACGTAATTCCTTTTGATATTGATCTGCTGAAGCCATCGGGTTCACGGCGTTTGCCAAACCAGGGTTGAATGTAATGGTGTGGTTGCCTGCTTTTCCTGAAAGTTTGTGGGTTCTGCTGGCAGTGGCGACGCATAGGAAGTCTTTCCACTCAGGGTTGCTTCCGTTTGTGAGTTTTAACCATTCGCCGTTTGGAATAGCTGTCGTTTCGACGGTGCCAGCGCGCGAGTTTGAAGCAATACGTGCACCTATCAAAAGAATAAGACTCTGTAGCGGCGTGACGTTTGTCGATTTATCGATGACCTTATTGAGTTTGACATCAATTGTTGTCTTTGATGCGCCTCTGGTTGACTGGATATCCAGATTCGCCATAGCCTCCACTCTGTAGGACATATTCAGTGCTTGGCCTTCGCTGACAATATTTTGACTTTGGAGCTTCTGCGTATAAAGAGGATTACCAGCATCCTCCTCAACATCGACTCCACAGTTTTTCTTGAAATCAAAACCCTGGGGAACTTCACCCGCAGGCTTCCAAGGCGCAGATCCTCGATTGCCAGAATCTGATTTTCCCAAGAAAGGCACACATGAATGATTAAGGAATGCAGCCCCTGCCAATACAGCCGCGAAAAACCTGGCAATGCTGGTCATAAATGCCCATCCTTGCAATATGATTGATTGGTAACCCTTTAATGTTGCCCTACCAACACTAGACAAATCAAGTTTTTGCGCTGCGGCGAGCCCTGCTAAATTGGCATATGTGCCTGACAACAATGCCTAATTTGGTCAGCTGGCCAATTTGTGATATTCTCTTCTGATAACTTCAAAAAGCATCTGCATGGATGCAGCTAGTGAACCCAGGGAGGGGATTATGAAAGCTTGGAGCAGGGCGCTTATTATTGTTGGTCTCATGACCAGCTCATCGGTTTTGGCCGGTCAGTTTAATCTCGACAAGGAGCATGTTCCTGGCGAACTGATCGTTAAGTTTAAGGACGGTAAATCAGCAGCGGCAACAAGCGTTCTGAAGTCCCTTGGCGGTACAACCAAAACTCAATTCAAAACGCGCGGTGCACAGGTTGTAAAATTTTCCAATGCAAAATCAAATAAGGCCCTGCTTGCAACAGCGAAACTATTGAACGCTCGTTCAGACGTTGAATACGTCGAAGCGAACAATATTATTCGTATCAATAAGGTTCCGAATGATATCGATTTCAGCAAGCAGTACGGCATGCACAACACTGGCACTGATGGTGGCACGGCTGACGCTGATATTGACGCGGTGGAAGCCTGGGAGGTCTCTACCGGTTCAAAAGACGTAGTCGTTGGCATTATAGATACTGGAGTTGATTACTCACATCCGGATATCGCTCCGAACTACTGGAGTAACCCAGGCGAAGTTGGACTCGATGCCAGCGGGAAAGACAAAACAACCAATGGTGTTGATGATGACGGTAACGGCTATATTGACGACTTCCGTGGATGGGATTTCGTAAATAAAGATAATGACCCAATGGACGATCACGCTCACGGTACTCACTGCGCTGCGGTCATTGGCGCACGTGGAAATGATGGCGTAGGTGTTTCAGGAGTTAATTGGAATACATCACTTGTCGGCTTAAAGTTTTTGTCAGGTGGCGGCAGTGGAACCCTCGAAGACGCTGTTTTGGCGATCGAGTATGCAAACACCTTGGGGCTCAGTATGACCAGCAACAGCTGGGGTGGTGGTGGCTACAGCCAGACTATGGTTGATGCTATTCGCGCAGCAAACGAGCGTGGAATTTTGTTCATCGCTGCTGCTGGCAACGACAGTAATAACAACGATAACTCACCATCGTATCCAGCCACGTATGATGTTCCAAACGTAATCTCTGTTGCTGCGTCAGACAACAAGGATCAAATGGCCTACTTCTCTAATAGTGGCGTTAGAACTGTGCACGTTGCTGCTCCAGGCGTGGATATCTACTCTGCTGTACTGGGTGGCCGTTACCAAAAAATGAGTGGTACATCTATGGCGACACCGCATGTTGCCGGGGTTGCAGCGCTTGTTAAATCTGCGCTTCCAGATGCGACAGCTGCGCAAATTCGTGCAAGAATTTTAAATGGTGTTGATCGTTCAAGCTACTGGGCAACTCGCGTCCAATCAGGTGGCCGCGTCAATGCAATGAACTCTCTGGAAGTTGATACGATTCCTCCAGCAACGGTAAGTGATCTTGGCGTTGTCTCATCCTCGACCATGTCCGTCACATTGCAGTGGTCGCCAGTCGGTGATGATAATACGAATGGATCGGCAAGTGGCTATGAGATCCGCTCGAGTGCTCGCCCTATAACTAATGATGCTGAATGGCAGGCTGCAACGCTGGTCTCCTCGACGCAAACAATTGTTGATGGAAAGATTCAAGCCGTAGTTCTATTCGGTGATTTTAATCAGACAGGATATTTAGCGGTCAGGGCAACTGATAACGTTGGTAACCAGAGCCGTGGAGTCCAGTCTGTTGAGTTCGCAACACGGGCCGTCAACCGGTTCTATGACCGCAATGCCACGAGTATGGATGGATTTACAGCGCAGGCACCGTGGGCAATTGAGACTCTTACAGATGGAACAGCAGTGTTCTCTGATAGTCCCGGCACGACCTACGAAAATTCCGTCAATGTATCTTTGACCTCGGCTCCCATTTCGGTTCCGTCTTCTGATGTGACGTTGTCGGTTGAACTCAATGCTGATCTTGAAAGCACTTATGACTTCCTTAATGTTGAACTTTCTAGTGATGGTGGAGTCACATGGACGGCTACTGATCGGATGACCGGAGCAACTGGTGGGTTTGTTCGTAAACTATACCCTCTTCAGGGGATTGCTGCGGACTCTTCGATTCAGGTTCGCTTTAGAATGGAGTCAGATACGTCGATTGGAAAAGACGGTGTAATGGTGAAAAATATTTCTTTGATCGCACCTCTTTGAATCCTCCTAGAAAAGGCCCGCCAGTAAAATGGCGGGTCTTTTTTTTTGCAAAAAACGACTTCGGTAATCGCTGTTTGCTGACCATATCTGGCCCCGGATTCAGGCGCGTTTTGACGCCGTTCGTGATCATCCCTTTAGTCCTGCGTCCGCATTTCATTTACCAGCGTCACGTTAATTGGACTCTGTACTAAAAGATTGTTTGATTACAGATGGTTGAAGAGGTTCAAACGGTTGTGGTCGCCGCCCTTTTCCCCTTTTCGAGATAGCTAATCTCGTGTACCTTCCCGGTTCCTAAAAAAGGGGGTTCCTAGTGTCCAGGCCGATTCGGATGTTGTTTGGCTTTTCTCTCGGTGCCGTTCTTGGACTGTTGGTTTTTGCATTTGCACCAACGGCGCCCTGGGTTGAGCCATCCATAAAGTATTTCTTTCAGCCCTTAAGCCAGGTTTTCCTGAGGATGATCTTTGCGGCCGTCGTTCCCTTGGTATTTTGCTCGCTCGTGCTCGGTGTGTTTGAAATGGGTGATTTCAAGGCGTTGGGTCGTATCTCTTTAAAAACAATGCTCTATACGATCTTTGCCAGCACCGCATCGGTGGCGATTGGCTTGGGTTTGGTGTCGTGGTTTAAGCCTGGCGTTGGGTTTGATGCGGCTATGATCGAATCCGCAAAGTCCATGCCCCAAAGTTTGCAGGTTATAGATAATGCATCTCAGGCTAAATCAGCAGTGCAAGTCCTCGTCGAGCTAATCCCAAAGAATCCCTTTGAATCAGCTGTTCGCGCTCTTGATGGCGAAATGTTGTCACTAATGGTCTTTGCTTTGATTTTTGGAACTGCCCTCTTGGCGGTCCGTAATGGAAGAAGCGGGGATCCGCTCATTAGAGTTTTGGAGAGTATCCGTGATGTGGCGATGAAGATCGTGGATTTTGCCATGTCTTTGGCTCCCTACGCCATCGCTGCCCTGACGTTTTCGCTGTGTGCTCGTTTCGGTTGGGGTTTACTGGTTAAACTTGGAGCCTACGTGGGTGTTGTATTACTTGGTCTTTCTATACAACAGTTTGTTGTTTTTGGTGCAGTACTCGCTATCTTTGCGCGACGTAACATTTGGACTTTCATGGGTGACACCAAGGAAGTGATTGTGACGGCTTTTTCGACGGCGTCCAGTAATGCTACCTTGCCAGTCTCCATTAGAGTTGCGGATCAAAAGCTCCGGCTCAATAAGAAGGTCTCGAGTTTCGTGTTAACTGTCGGGGCGACGGCCAATCAAAATGGAACAGCTCTCTTCGAAGGTGTTACGGTCCTATTTCTTGCCCAGGTATTTAACGTTGATTTGACCTTGATGCAGCAGGCTACGGTCATGGCGATGTCCGTCATTGCAGGTATCGGTACCGCAGGCGTGCCGGGTGGTAGTCTACCGCTCATTGTGATTGTACTTCAGTCTGTGGGCATCCCCGCTGAAGGCATTGGCCTTGTTTTAGGGGTCGACCGATTTCTTGATATGTGTAGAACGGTGTTAAATGTCATGGGTGATCTGGTTGCAGCAACTGTGATTGATGCAACAGAGGACAATCCAGATCAGTCTAGCTTCGCCTGATTTGCCGAATTTATTGATCTTACCTATTTGTTATCTTTCTTTTGTCCGTTGTCGGCGGCGTCTTTGCTCGTCTCGCTGTCTGCGGCATTTTCAGGCGTTGCAGGTGTCGAAGCTGCTGCTAATTCAATGTCCGTAGGCGATTTTACAATTTTGTAGGGAATTTTGAGAGAGACTCGTATCGGTAGCCGTTTGCCAAAGGTTCGCTTTGCACGCGGCCCTAGTGTAACTCCAGCTTCATGGCTTGTGATAGTCATCTTACTTGAGCAGTCGGCGGCGCAATTGGCCGCACCTTCAGCCGAGTCATAGGTACGTTGACAATAAATGCAGTGAAACTCGAGCTTACCTAGGCGTTTCTGGCTGATCCAAGGAGCGTCTTTCAATACAGTTTGCCAGCACTGATGCAGACATGAGTTGGCATCATCTGCAGATGCGTGCGCTTTCCTACAAATTCCGCAAACGAAGCTTGTTCCCTGAGTGAAAACGCGTCTCATCATAAAACTGCGCAGAGTTCTAGGCTTCACCGACCCTGGTGATTTGGCAGACATGTTTATCCTCGAGTTAACGGCTTGTACTTAATCCTGTGAGGCTGATCCGCCGCAATTCCAAGGCGGCGCTTACGGTCGGCCTCGTAGTCTTGATAGTTTCCTTCAAACCAAACGACTTTCGAGTCTCCCTCAAATGCCAGGATATGGGTTGCTATGCGATCCAGGAACCAGCGGTCGTGACTGATGACACATACGCATCCAGAAAAGTTCAAGATGGCATCTTCCAGGGCTCGTAGCGTATCGACGTCCAGGTCGTTGGTTGGCTCGTCGAGAAGCAAAAGGTTGCCGCCGCGCTTGATGCATTTTGCGAGATTTAGTCGATTACGTTCACCGCCGGACAGCCAGCCAACCTTCTTATTTTGGTCGGTGCCCTTAAACCCAAAGCTAGCAACGTATGCGCGCGATTGGATCTTTTGTCGACCCCATTCAAAGACTTCTTCGCCCTCAGAGAGGTCGTCAAATACAGACTTGTCACCATCTAGAGTATCTCTTGACTGATCGACGTAGGCAGTCTTCACGGTGTCACCCATACGAAGGTCGCCAACACCAGGCTTTTCCACACCTGCAATCATTTTAAAGAGTGTTGATTTACCAGCTCCGTTCGGGCCGATAATTCCAACGATTGCTCCTTTGGGGAAGTTAAAGCTTAGGTTTTCAAAGAGTAGTTTGTCTCCAAAAGCTTTGGATACGCCTTTGGCCTCAACAACCAAGTCTCCCAGTCGGGGGGCTGGAGGCATTTTAATCTCGTTGATCGTTTCGTAAGACTCTTGTTCTTGAGCTGCCATTTCTTCATATGCAGCAAGTCGCGCTTTGCTCTTGGCCTGCCGAGCCTTCGCCGACTGGCGAACCCAATCCAATTCTTTTGCTAAGGCCTTGCGACGAGCTGATTCCTGCTTTTCTTCAACCGCGAGTCGTTTTTGTTTCTGATCTAGCCAGCTGGAGTAGTTTCCTTCCCAGGGAATTCCAGATCCGCGGTCAAGTTCAAGGATCCATCCCGCAACATTATCCAAGAAATAACGATCGTGAGTTACAGCAACAACAGTGCCCGGGTAGTCATGGAGGAAGCGCTCAAGCCATGCGACGCTTTCGGCATCAAGATGGTTTGTAGGCTCGTCTAAAATCAGCATATCAGGCTTTTCAAGAAGCAGGCGACAAAGTGCCACGCGACGCTTCTCTCCACCCGATAAAACCTTAACGTCCGCATCTGGTGGGGGCAGTCGAAGTGCATCCATTGCAATTTCAAGATGACGATCAAGCTCCCAAAGGTTCTTGGCATCGATCTCAGCCTGCACTTTGCCCTGTTCATCAATGACTTTGTTCATCTCATCATCAGACATAGGCTCACAGAGCTTCATCGAGAGATCTTCAAACTTCTTCAGCAGAGCCTTTTGATCCGCGACGGCTAGTTCCACATTGCCGAGTACGTCCTTCGTGGGATCGAGCTCCGGCTCTTGCGGGAGATAGCCAATTTTGAGGCCAGGCGCAGGAAATGCTTCCCCTTGAAAATTCTTATCAACCCCGGCCATGATCTTTAGAAGAGTCGACTTACCAGAACCATTCAAACCAAGAACGCCGATTTTAGCGCCCGGTAAAAACGACAGATAGATTCCTTTTAGAACTTCTTTGGTTCCGTAAACCTTGCGAAGGTTTACCATGTTATAGACATACTGGGTCACAGATCAGCTCCCGCTAAAAATGGGTCTTGCTTTCACAAAATGATCCAGTTTTTTAGCAGTTTACGAACTTATGCACAATAAGGATTCAGCCTGATCAAAGGCCCAGCCAAACACCGCTGCTAACAATAAGTGAATAACCCCTGATCATGCCGGTAGACGTGTGAACGGTGGGTGATTGGCTTAAGCCTTCGGAGGATGAGCGTTTTATCACCTCTACTCGGGAGCGTGAGTACACTGGTATCGTCGAGCTGACTTTTAAATAGGCTGACTCCACTCGAGTCATTAGTAATTCCGGTTCATTACCCATGGGGCGTGGTGCTTTTGTCCAACTCCAACCGATCCCAGGCATTAAGTAAATGGCCCCAAATCCTGTCTTGAAGGACTGCTCCAGATAGTAATTTGACGGATCCTCGGGGTTTCCAGAAAACTTGCGGTTGCCCCCGATATTTCGCCCTGACAGGTCCATGTATCCACCTGCGACAAACAGTATGGGCGTCGATCCTTGTCTCAGTTCGGTTCCAGGAAAGCTGGTCCCGTATTCGATGTCCAGTCCTGAACCACTAAAGTCAGTATCGAAGGCGCCATCTCGCGCAGATGACCAAGGTCCAGCTAAAAAGTGAAAACGGCCAACCAGCCACGAGTTGTCTCGGATTTTTCCGTAACCAAATGTGAATGCGCCTCCAACTCCATGCAGTTTTGAACTGTCAGGCGCCACAAACTGATTTTGGATGACCGAGGCGTCAAATGACCAGAACGTAGTGCGAGGGGGGCGTGTCTTAAGAAGAGTTTCATAGTCCAATGTTTCGCACCAAGCATTAGGAGCGTAAACTCCAGCCGACGAGATGGTGACCATCAAAATACGAGCTAAGAATTTATTATTTCGCGTGTTCATGCTTGGATGAGTCCTGCCTGCCTCTCTTGATAAATCGAATGATCAATAGGGAAAGCTCAAACATAAGATAGCACGGAATGGCCATGCCAAGCATGGATATTGGATCTGGGGGAGTCAAAATGGCTGCGGCAATTAAAATACCAACGAAAATAATTCGTCGTTGGCTGGCCAGAGTCTCCGCAGAAACTATGTCCAGCATTGCCAGTAATATCAGAATTACCGGAGTCTCGAATACCAGTCCAAACCCAATCACCATCACTGTTACTAAACTCATGTAGTCGGTGATGGTGATGATCGGTGAAGCAACCTCTAATCCGATACCAACTAAGTATTGAAGTGCTGCTGGAATCATAAGGAAGTAGCAAAAAGCGACGCCCACCAAAAAGCAGCCAATTGTAGCGGCGATGAATGGGATAATATATTTGCGCTCTCGAGGATAAAGAGCGGGTTCGATAAATTTCCAGAATTGATAAAGCCAGATAGGGGCACCAAATACGACGGCCATCAAAAAAGCGACCTTAATGTTCACCATAAAGACATCCATGGGCCCGGTAAAGTGCAGAGCGTTGACGCCTTTGGGAAGTGCTTCTTCAAGTGGCTTTTTGAGTACGGACAATATTTTAGTGCTAAATGCGAGCGAGAGAACAAAGAGAATGAGAATTGAGAAAAGAGATTTTACAAGACGCGATCTGAGTTCGTCCAGGTGTCCCCAAAGCCCCATTGTTTTTCCGCCGTGGATCAACTGATCTTGCTGCTCAGACTCTCGGGACATTTAGTGGGCCTCCAACCAATTCGATCCCGCGCCAACCTCAACTTTAAGCGGAACGGAGAGTTTCATGGCCTGTTCCATGGCGTCGCGGACCAACGCTATAAGGTTGTCTTTGGCCGATTTGTCACACTCAAAAACCAATTCGTCATGGACTTGCATCAGCATCACGGCGTCCATTCCAGAGTCATCAAGACGATGTTGAATTTCAATCATGGCAAGTTTAATGAGATCGGCCGCACTTCCCTGAATGGGGCTATTTACTGCCATATTTTCGCCATTAACCATGACAAGCCGTTCCTTGGAGTGAATCTCCGGAATCGGACGGCGTCGGCCAGTCATGGTCCAGCTATATCCTGTTTCTCTTGTTTTCGCTTTTGCTTGCTCAATGTATTTCCGAATATTTGGAAATCCTTCAAAATACTTTTCGATGAATGATTTCGCCTCGGCCATGGAGACGCCAGTCTCACGCGCCAATCGCTGTGGACCCATGCCGTAAATAATCCCAAAGTTAATTGCTTTGGCATTTGAGCGAAGATCCGGGGTTACTTTGTCTGGTGTCACGCCAAAGATGCGGCAAGCAGTCGCCGTGTGAATGTCTAGTCCACTCGCAAATGCTGACTTGAGGCCTACATCGTCTGCGATGTGGGCTAGCAGTCTTAATTCGATTTGTGAGTAATCGGCAGAAACAATAAGTCGGTTGGGCGAAGGTGCACTAAATGCCTTTCTAATCTCTCGCCCCTCGTCCTTTCTGATAGGTATATTCTGTAGATTAGGATCGCTGGAACTGAGTCGGCCTGTTGCGGTTCCTGTTTGATGAAAGTTTGTGTGAATACGCCCGGTCTTTTGACTGATCAGTTGCGGGAGCGTGTCAACATAGGTGTTTTTTAGCTTGGTAACCGTCCGATATTCCAAAATTGCGCGCGGGAGAGGATGTTCAGCCATTGACTCGAGGACTGATACATCCGTTGAGTAGCCAGTTTTTGTCTTTTTTAACCGTGTAAGTCCAAGTTTGGTGTGGATGGCAAGCTTTTCGAAAAGTATTTGCTGAAGCTGCTTGGTGCTATTTATGTTAAATGTTTCACCGGCCTCGCTATAGATAGTTTGTTCCAGGTCTTTAGCGCGGCGATCCAGCTTGGTTGATATTTCTGCCAAGGCGTCGGCATCGACGTAAACACCGGTTTGTTCCATCTTTCCTATAATTGGTGCAAGGGGCACTTCGATCGTTGCATAGACCTCATAAAGGTTTTCTTCGTGCAACCGTTTCAGTAAATGATCATTCAGCCTGAGGACAATGTCTGCATCTTCGCAGGCATACGCCGTTAAATCATCCAGTGGGACGTCGATCATAGGGGTTTGATATTTAGGCCCCATCAATGCGGTGGTGGGTGTTTTTTTGAAGTGGAGCTGTTCAAGTGCGCAAAAGTCCAGGCCGTGCTCGCGCGACAGTGGATTGATGACATAGCTCGCCAGCATTGTGTCCCCGAATGGTCCGACAACAGGGATGTCAATATTACTGAGCATCTGAATGTCAAACTTCAAATTATGCGCGATTTTCGTCTTATTTTTATCTGCGAAAATTGGCCTTAGTTGATCTTTGATGAAGTCAGGTGTTACCCAACCAGTAAGATGGTTGGTGACGAGGGGGATATAATAAGCGGAGCCAGATTTAAACGATACACTTACGCCAATCGGAACATCAGTCGTGCGGTCCAAACCGGTCGTCTCAGTGTCGAAACTAAACGTAGTACAATCCTTAAGTTGCTGTACAACTTTTAAAATGAGTTCTGCCGTGTTGGCGAGTATGTAGTCTGATCCAAGTTTGTCTTTGCTGCCATTGTTAGGCAGATCGTTTTTTAAGTTGGAGTTTGTATCTATTTCCTGCTTAGACGAAGGGCTAATAGTAGATGATTGGGGTCGGTTACCCCCAGTTAATTTATCTTTGATTTTGGTGGTTAAACCGCGGAATTCAAGCTTGGTAAATAAGTCCAGCAGCTTTTCGTTGGCAAGAGCGTCATCATTGAGGCGCATTTCTGATTCTAGCACGTCGAGTGGAATGTCAGTTTTAATGGTAACGAGCTCGCGTGACAAAAACGCATTATCTTTGTCCGCCTGAAGCGCATTTTTCAATTTTGCATTCGATACTTTTTCAATATTCCCGTAGATGCCCTCAAGTGACCCGTACTCGGCAATCAGTTTTGCTGCCCCTTTGTCTCCGATGCCGTGGACTCCGGGAACATTGTCTGAAGTGTCTCCGATCAGTGCGAGCACTTCAATGACCTGTTCCGGTTTGCAGCCAAATTTGTCATGAACACCTTGATGACCAACAAGCAGCGACGGCTCATTTTTTTTGGGAGCGTAGAGGTATACAGTCGAGTTGATGAGCTGCATAAAGTCTTTGTCGCCAGAGACAATAAAACAGTGCATGTCATCGCGAGCAAATTTTTTGCAAATGGATCCGATTAGATCATCCGCCTCCATTCCAGGCTGTCTTAAAACAGGAATACCCATGGCCGAAAACAACTCAAAAAAATACGGTAGCTGATCTGCCAAGTCCTGCGGCATTTCCGAGCGATTCGCTTTGTACTGTGGGTAAATTTCGTGGCGAAATGTTTTTTCTTTGCTGTCGGTGGCAACAATCACCAAGTCCGGTTTTTCGTCCTCAATGAGCTTCATCATGAACATTGCGCTGCCGAACACAGCTGACGTGTGAATTCCACTGGAAGTCATCAGAGGGCGTTGGCCAAATGCATGATAATTACGGAAAGCCATGGCCATGGCATCAATTATGAAAAGTTTCTTCGGAGTTCCCATCAAATTTGCTTTCACTTTTTGTCCTTGGCTACGGCGATCGCTTTCATCTCAATGAGATTTAGTCCAGGAAGCTCTTTGACGGCGATCGTAGTTCTGGTAGGGGGAGGAGATACGTCCTTAAAAAACTCGTTCCAGACTTTATTCATGATCGGGAACTGGTCTGTCATACTTGTGAGGAACACCTGAATATCAATAATCTGATGTTTGGTTAGCCCCTCAACGGCGAGGACGGCATCGATGTTTCTGAAAACCCCACGGACCTGAGCTTCAAAATCAATTGTGGTGACATTTCCGCTTTTATCGAATGTCACCCCCGCCCACACATCTGTTTCCGGATCCCGGCACCCCTGTCCTGCAATAAAGACAAGATGGCCAGCTTGTCTGGCATGGCTATAGTGGGCGAGTGGTTTGGTTAAATTTTCTTTGGATTCGGTTGCCATCCTGCGTTTTCCATTCCTTTTGAGCGTCTGGTCATGGATTTGATCGATCAGTTAATGACCTTATTCTCCATGTGTCCACCAAAAAGAGCGTGGGCGCGAACTTCAGCGGCAGCTAGAAGCAGGACGGTGTTTGACACGCGCTGCGGTATCTGGTTCTAATGTCTCGTCAGGACTGCTATTTTGACCAAAAAAGAAGCAATCAAAGGAGTTGCCGTGAGTAAGAATTGCACAAGCTGGATTGCATCCATTTTTTTGATTTTTCTTTCCTGTCTGCCAATGACCGCAAAACTTCAGGCCGCAGACGCTGCAGTAAAAGGCGAAAAGAGCAAGGATGACGGGCCTGCGGCCACGTCTTGGTCTCAATTGAATGTTGAGAAGCGCTGTGAAGGACTTCTCAAATTTTTCAATGAGCAGTCAGTGGCAAACACTCCCGATTGGAAAATGATCAAGCCTCAGTGCGTGATCTCTGGAAGCGTGGATAAAGACACGTCATGGTCATTTGAGGCCAGTTGGCAACGGGGTGCAAAGGCGCTTCCCCTGCGCTTCGTGGTGGCTGAGACGCGTCAGCAGAAACCGCGGACGTCCTGGTGTGTGATTAAAGGAAAGAAGTCCGGCTGTGCCTCGCCGTGGGAGAATTCATTTGCTACGGGTGATCTATTCGTAAAAAAAGAGGAGGCCCTGTCTGCGTTTCAAGGAGTCGTCAAAATGTCACAAGGTTTTTTAGGTATGGCGACAAAGCTCGATGAATGGGTGAGCAAACCAGGTGGCGATTACAAGATTTTTGATTTGACTTATCCAGAATGGGTAAAAGCTTGGTCTAAGTCGACCCGTTCGCTTCCGGTTAAAAAGGAAATTTTCAAATCAGACTTCAAAGCTGACGGCGAGGGAGCGTTGACGGGCTTAGTGATGCCCAAGGATCAGATTCCATCGGAGCTTAGAGAATGCTTGGGTTGTGCAAAAACACCCTGCGAAAAGGCGCCTATTTCGTTCGTGTTTTGGGGCTTAGGTCTGACTATTTCTCGTGAAACGACGCCAGACGAGCGCCAAGCAAGCGGACAGAAGTCCGGACGCGCGACGTGGGTCATGCTTGAGCCGACGCCGTTTGTTGGCCGTGAACCAAAATGGCCATTTATGTGTGGAGCCCACCGCATGAGTATTCAGAAGTTATAAAACTGGTGGTCTTCGACAACTTATTTTTTAACTCAAGAATTGCTATGCGCAGAAGCGGAGTCCTCTAATGACAATAAAACAGCTGACCGATGAACAGATCCGAACGATGACCCTAGAGGAGAAGGATCGTTGGTGGCTGGAAAACTGTTACCGAGGTGATATGCCTCAGCTCACCTTACGATCAGCTCTTACCGGAATGATCATCGGCGGTGTTCTAAGCGTCACAAACTTGTACGTTGGAATAAAGACGGGGTGGACACTTGGGATCGGCATTACATCGGTAGTCCTTGCCTTTGCTTTTTTCAAGTTACTGTCGCGAGTTGGTTGGGGACAGGAAATAACCATTCTTGAAAATAACGCGATGCAGTCTATCGCAACCTCTGCTGGGTATATGACGGCCCCGCTGATTTCGTCGATTTCCGCTTACATGGTTGTGACTAATTCTATGATCCCCCAGTATCAAACTATCGTTTGGATATCGCTTTTGTCGCTGATGGGTGTGTTTTTTGCGTTTCCGCTTAAAAAGCGTTTTATCAATGACGAGCAGTTGCCCTTTCCGGAAGGACGGGCTGCAGGCGTTGTCATGTCAAACCTTCACTCATCAGATGGTGGAAAAGATGGGATTTTAAAAGCTCAGATTCTTATTTTCGGCGCGCTGATCAGTGCAGCCGTAGAGTTGTTTCGTAGTGAAAAAATTATGGAGCATCTTCGGATTAAGTTTTTGATGCTGCCAGAGCACTGGGACGATTTTATCTATAAGTTTTTGACGCCCAAGATACTGGGAACACCTCTTAAGGATTTGACGATTCGATGGGAGTCGTCACTCGTGATGATGGCCACGGGTGGTCTGATGGGTATCAAGGTTGGCGCCTCGCTACTCCTTGGCGCCATCATAAATTATTGTTTTCTAGTTCCTTGGGCATTGTCAGAGGGCATCATCGCTTCGGCAAGCTATAAACAGATCAATATGTGGCTTCTGTGGGGTGGAGTGGCTATGATGACAACATCATCGCTTTACGCTTTTTTTGCGAAGCCAGACATCATCTTGGCAGCATTCAAGAGAAAGAATTCTGTGAAGAAAAAAGATATTCTTCACCACATCGAGTTGCCCGTTTCAATCTCATTGATCGGAATTCCCATCACCGGTCTCATCATGATGTGGCTTGGTCAAATATGGTTTAACATCGAATGGTGGGTATCTCTTATCGCGATACCTCTTGTTTTTGTGTTCACATTGATCGCGGTAACATCTACGGGACTCACAGCGATCACTCCAGGTGGGGCTTTAGGTAAGCTCACGCAATTGACCTTCGCCATCATAAAGCCGGGAGACATGGGAACCAACATCATGACCGCCGGAATCAACGGCGAGGTCGCTCTCAATGCATCGAATCTTTTGATGGACATAAAACCTGGTTATATGTTGGGTGGAAAGCCTCGGCACCAGGCAATTGGACACTGTCTAGGGATCATCGCTGGAGCCATTGTGGCGGTCCCGGTTTTTTACCTTCTAATTCAAAATGATATTTCCAGAATCACCTCAGCGTCACTTCCAATGCCCGGGGCGAGTATTTGGATTGCAGTCGCTGAGGTTTTGGCTAAGGGGCTTTCTGTTTTGCCTGATTCCACCCGCATCGCTGTGGTGATTGGAGCTTTAGTTGGCATACTCATTGAGTTTTTGAATCGGAGATCACAAGGTCGTTTCCCAATTTCTGCCATGGGACTTGGGCTTTCATTCGTTTTAAAGTTTTCTGATTGTTGGGCTATGGCAGCAGGAAGTCTGTTCTTCTGGTTCATGTCTCGTCACTTCGGCGAGCGTACCGATTCGAAAATGTCGGCCATTTTCAGGGACAATCAGGAGACTCTCTGCGCCGGCGTGATCGCCGGAGGATCAATCATGGGGATTGTGCTCATCATTATGGAGACCATCGTCCTGGCCTAGGCTAAATAGGACAGTTAGGTTGGGATGGTGAACAAAGACAGGCCACTGTCTAGGGTGTTCACTTAAAACTCCACGAAACCGCCATGAATTTGCTTATTTTGTGGTCATGCCAATACGTGAATCCTCGACGTGGCGCGTCCTCTGATTTCGTTACGAGTTTGCTCTAAGTCATTATTTCCAGTAGCATATAGGCGAGTTTGAACACTGACATTTGTTTCGGAAGAAATCTTATTTTTTGCAGAGGTTGATCATGAGCGGAATGGGCGAAATCATTCTAGATGGAAAATCCTACAAGCTACCTGTCCTCGTTGGCACTGAAAAAGAGAAGGCTGTAGATATCACAAAACTTCGTCAAGATAGCGGCTACATCACTCTCGATTCTGGTTATGGCAACACGGGCGCATGCAAATCTGCGATCACGTTCATCGATGGCGACTTGGGAATTCTTCGCTACCGAGGCATCCCGATTGAAGAACTTGCGGACAAGAGTGATTTTGTTGAGACCTCTTACTTGTTGATCTACGGTCAGCTTCCTAATCGTACGCAGCGTGAGGAGTTCCGTAATCTTCTCAGTGGTCATGCGATGATTCATGAAGGGATGATTAAGTTCTTTGATGGATATCCAACCACGGCCCATCCAATGGCAATTTTGTCAGCGATGGTTTGCTCGTTGTCCAGCTACTATCCAGAGCACCTTGATCCAAATGACCCCACCCAGGTGAACCACTTGGTGCCTCGCCTTCTTTCTAAGATGCGCACCATTGCTGCGTACTCATATAAGAAGTCCAAAGGTCAGCCGGTGATCTATCCTAAATCTGATCTTGATTACTGCTCTAACTTTCTGCGCATGATGTTTGCAACTCCTGCAGAGGAATATCAGATCGATCCTGATATGGTTAAGGCATTGAACGTACTCTTGATCCTTCATGCTGACCACGAGCAGAACTGTTCAACGTCTACCGTGCGTTTGGTGGGATCGTCTGATGCCAACCTTTTTGCATCGATTGCAGCTGGAATTTGTGCTCTTTGGGGTCCAAAGCACGGCGGTGCAAACCAGGAAGTGGTTGAAATGCTCGAACTCATCGAAAAAGAAAAAGTTCCAGTGAAGGAGATCGTTCGCCGCGCGAAAGACAAAAATAGCGGCTTCCGCTTGATGGGCTTTGGTCATCGCGTTTACAAGAACTTCGACCCTCGCGCTAAAGTGATCAAGACCTACTGTGACAAATTACTTGCGAAGAAAGGCATCAAAGATCCTTTACTGGATATTGCCAAGGAGCTTGAGGAGGCGGCGTTGTCTGATGATTTCTTCAAGGAGCGGAAACTTTATCCAAACGTAGACTTTTACTCTGGTGTCATTTACCGCGCTATGGGTATTCCGACAGACATGTTTACCGTAATGTTTGCTTTAGGTCGTCTGCCTGGATGGATCGCTCACTGGATCGAGATGCATCGTGACGGTGATGGTCGAATTGGTCGTCCTCGTCAGGTGTATGTAGGGGACACTCAGCGTCCTTACATTCCGATGGATCAACGTAAATAATCAAGCTGCGTAAGCAATAGATCCCCGGAGCACTTCGGTCTCCGGGGCTTTATTTTTGCCAAAATGGGATTTTTGACGGTGACGACCCTCGACCATTTGGGACGGACTCTTTGGTAAGCTGGTGGGAGAAGTTATCTAAAAATCGTGAAAAAACAGCTGATCTCCTTTTAGGAAGATCCGCTACCTCTGGGCGTTCAAATGAAATCGCAAGATAGCTGGCGCGCAGCTGAAGTGTGATGAGCCCAGTCCGAGGCATTGCCTCGATACTATCGAAGCGTAACTCGCAGTAACGGGATGCAACGAGTTTTGCTGCTTGTGTTCCGAGGGTTCTCGGGTCTGCACCCATGATTTTGATAGGGACTCCTCCCACTGGTCGGCCGGAAATTTCCTCACGTATACGACAAATATAAAAGTCCATGAATTGATTCTGCCCTATGTGACCAGAAAGTTTTCCAGTCATACCGTTATCTGACATCGTCTTCATCTCCTTATCCAATAATCAGTTACGCTGCGACGGTATCAGAAAGAGGATCTGACCTGGGCGGACTTTCTCTTGTCGTCAAAGATATGAACTCGCTCCCCAGAGACGTGACAGGGGTGTCCTCCAGGGGCGAATGAATTGAATATGTCTATTGGATCTCGTAAACCTGATTGATGGACTGCCCGTTCAGGCTTCGCACGTGGACCAGGTATCGTCCACTTGGTTTCTTTGGAAGCTCAAATTTGTGTTCAAATGGCTGATCTTTATGCTCGCAATTGCGTGCCGTCCCTGCTTTCATGATGGGCAAGACCTCGATCGTGTTACCGCTATCAACCAATTTGACCTCCTGTAATTCGGCACAGCGAGACGCAAATCGACCACGGATGGTAGCAGTCGCAAACTGAGACGTTACATCAACATTGAGAGTGTCGACTGGAGCATACACAAAGTCGTCTGGACTCAGGGTGCTTGAGTGTTTGATTGCAAACGCTGCAGCAGGTCTTGATGTCCCCACCTTAAGGCTCCAATCGCCAGCTTCAAGCTTACCGATTGTCACAACCTGGGTCCAAGGAACAAGGACTTCCAAGCACAACCAATTGTAATAGGCTGCTTTGGGCTGGACTAAAATTTCATGATTTGAATGGTCTGTTTTAATTTCTGCTGTTTCTAATCGATAACAGTCATTAGGAAGATGACCCTCAATCACAATTTGCGTCTGATCGTTGTCGTCAAAGCCTCGGGGGATGAAAGTGCGATCGGATGTCGTTGAAACAAGAGAGTCGTCTGCGGCAATTGCATGACCTAGGTTGCAGAAAAGTACCAGTGAATAGAAAATCTTTTTCATAAATCCTCCCTGAAGTATTGATTAAGTCACTGAAAGGCGTCAATTAGGCTCCAACATTTGGCGCCCTATTGATTGTTACGACTAGTAAGAATGCAGGAACCCTGCCAACATCATGAAGTCCTTGTGAGGAACAGATTTTGAGGAAAAATTCTATCTGTTAGACTATTAAAAAGTATCTAATTGCGCATCAATTGCGGCAAATTACACATCTCATTGCCTAAAAATATAACTCACCATAACCAATTGCGGCCCCTTGATCGAAATAAGGTGACAAACGTACAATTTCATTAGAAATATTTTTCATGAGACAGGTCTAAATTTATCTCGAATAAGCGCAAGATTTTGGATGAAGGGGTTCTTGTGAGCTGGAAAATCTACAACATTCACACTGGTAAAACGATCAAAGCGGGTTTTGGTGAAGAAGAAATTGCCAAGGAATGGCTTGAAAACCGCCGCGATCTGGACATTGAAGACTATATAGTTGAAGAAATGGACGAAGAGGAAGAAGAGGCTCTTGAGGACGAAGATGAAGAGGAGGATGAGCCTCGCACATGGTCCCGTGCTGATGATGATGAAGATGAGAGCGATGAAGAGGAATTTAACCGTGAGACATCCTCGGATGACGATGATGACTATGGTGACGAAGAATACGAGGACGACGAGGACGACGACGAAGAAGAAGAAGAAGAGGAAGACGATTACTGAATTCCAAAAATTTTGCTATGCTGGGGCCCTGCTTTTGCAGGGCTTTTTTCTTGGTTGTTGCGCTGAATTGAGCGTAAAAGTTGCAGGTGGTATTTATGGTTCAAAATAGCATCGAGGCTCTTCCTCCTTATCTGAAACGCTATTGTACCGTCCAAGATTATGACAAATATACTAGTCGCGATCATGCTGCTTGGCGGTTCATCATGCGTCAGTCGCGAGAATTTTTCCGTGATAATGCTGTTGGTATTTATCTTGAGGGGCTGCGTAAGACAGGCATTCCTCTTGATCGGATTCCCAAGGTCAGTGAAATGGATCGCGCTCTCCAGGAGTTTGGTTGGGGTGCGATCCCAGTTTGTGGATTCATTCCGCCCATCGCTTTTCTTGATTTACAGGCGCGCGGAATTTTGCCGATTGCAACGGACATGCGAACCATTGAGCACATTGCATATACTCCTGCACCGGATATCGTTCATGAAGCTGCTGGTCATGCTCCCATAATTGCGGACAAAACCTATCGTGAATATCTTCGCAAATACGCAAAGGTTGCAGAGAAGACGATCATGAGCAGCGAAGATTTGGCTCTTTATGAGGCCATCCGTGTTTTGTCTGACATCAAAGAAAATCCCGACACTAAACCTGGTCAAATTACTGAGGCGCAAAAAGCTTTAGATTTCGCGATAAAAAATGTCAGCTACGCATCAGAAGCAGCCAAGGTTTCACGGATGGCTTGGTGGACGGTCGAGTACGGGCTGGTTGGTGATATCAATTCACCCAAGATTTATGGCGCGGGTCTTCTATCAAGCGTTGGAGAAAGTCAGGCTTGTTTACATCCTAAAGTTCGTAAAGTCCCCCTAACAGTGAAGTGTGTTGATACAGCGTTTGATATCACTGAGCCGCAACCACAACTCTTCGTTGCGCAAAGCTTGGATCAACTCACAGATGTTTTGGAGGAGCTGGAGAATCGACTCTCATTCAAGATCGGTGGCGTCTACGGTCTCGAGCAGGCAAGGTTGGCGAAAACTGTGAATACGGTCCAACTGGACACGGGTGCTCAAGTCAGTGGCAAGCTCGTGTCATATGAAGCTGCCGTTTATGGAGATCGGGGCGAGCCCCAGTTCATCAAGTTTGAAGGGCCCGTCCAAATTTGTGTCGGTGGTCGGGAACTTCCAGGTCAGGGGCGGTCACGACATGGCCATGGTTTTTCATCTCCGCTTGGTCGTTGGACCGCAACTAAAAACAAATCGCCCTCAGGACTCTCAGACAGTGAGCTGTCAAACATTGGCATCTTAAAGGGTAAAAAAGCTGTACTTGAGTTTGTCAATGGTTTTAGGGTTGAAGGTGTGGTCCAAAACATCGTTCGGGAGAATCACAAGATCCTTTATATCACCTGGATTGATTGCTCGGTACGAAGAGGTGATAAACTATATTACGAACCTGCTTGGGGTGAGTTTGACATGGTGGTGGGTGAGGCGGTAACCAGTGTTTTCGGTGGTCCTGCGGACCGCGGCGCATATGGTGACTATCACATGGGTGGTGTCTCGACCCAACCCGGTCGCCAGAGCCCATTTACTGATGAGGAGATACGGACGTTTGAATGTTATGCAAAAATTCGCGAGCAACGGCACAGATTACAGATTTCCGGAGCGGTTCCGATAGACTCATTGGTAGAAGAAGTCTTATCAAGATCAGGTAAAGATTGGCTGATTGCTCTTGAGTTGTTAGAGCTCTCAAAAAAGAGTAGTTTGTCGTCACGCTTGGAGGCCAAAGTGATGGAGATGTTGACTGGCTATCAGCAGTCGGTGGATCCGGATCTAGGTCGCCTGATCGGAAAAGGTGTGAATATCGCTGCGGTCGCTGATTAATGGTGATCAGACTGTAGTCTTTTGACTGGGGGATAATAGTTATGTCGTCCATGCAGAAACTTAACGAAATGCGAGCATTTGCGGGGTCGCGTCAAACGACAGGTCTTTCAGACGACATATTAGGACAACTCATTCCAAAGTTCCCGCAGCTGGTGGCCGCGATTGATCAGGCTTATGGGTTTTGGTCTTGTTTCAAATTGGAATATCCAGATTGGTTCAAGTCATCAGAGAAGGAGTTAATCCACAAACTGCAAGATGGTTACGTGAATTTCTATAAAGATGAAGCCATCAATCCATACGTCGCATTGGCAGCCCAAGGACCTTGGATTATTACCTCTCATGGCGCTGTGATTCACGACAATGGTGGATACGGCATGCTTGGTCTCGGTCAAGGTCCGGCTAAGGTTATCAGAGCTATGAGTGGCGATTACGTCATGGCAAACATCATGACGGCTAGCTTCACGCATCGTCGTTTCCTTGACCACATATTTAAGGAGATTGGACGTAATCGTCCTGAGGGGAAAAAGAAGCCTTTCGCAAAATTCCTGTGTTTAAATTCGGGATCAGAGTCGATGACGGTTGCGTGTCGGATTTCAGACATCCAGGCAAAGATAATGACCGATTCCGGTGGAAAGCATGCGGGCAAAAAAATTCGATTTCTGTCGCAGGAAGGAAGTTTCCACGGACGAACAGAGCGTCCTGCGCGTGTGTCTCACTCATCAAAGAAGTCATATCAGCATCTAGCCTCTTTCAGAGGTGATACAGAGCTGGACATTATTCCAGCGGGAAATATTGAAAAACTGAAGGAAGCATTTACAAAGGCCGACAAAGAGGGTGTTTTCTATGAGGCTTTTTTTATTGAACCAGTGATGGGCGAGGGCAATCCTGGTATGGCGCTCAGTCGTGCGTTTTATGATGAGGCGCGCAAGCTGACAAAAGAGCGAGGCTCCATGCTTATCCTGGACTCCATTCAGGCTGGGATCCGGACCACTGGAAACTTGAGTATTTGTGATTATCCAGGGTTTGAAGATTGTGATCCGCCCGATATGGAGTCGTACTCGAAGGCTATTAATGCCGGTCAATATCCTTTATCGGTTTTGGCTCTGACAGAATCCGCGGCCTCATTATACAGGAAGGGCGTGTATGGTAACACCATGACCACCAACCCTCGAGCTTTGGAAGTTGCTTGTGCGGTATTAGCGTCTCTCACACCTGAATTAAGGCAGAATATCCGTGATCGAGGCGTAGAGTTCCTTAAAAAATTTGAGGCTCTTGCCAAAGAGTTCCCCGGAGTGATCACAAAAGTGCAAGGTACGGGACTCTTATTTTCAGTAGAGTTAAACGAAGATGGTTACACCGTGTTGGGCAAGAAGTGCGTCGAGTTGGACCTGCGCTTGAATGGAATTGGTGTGATTCACGGTGGTAAGAACGCCCTTCGATTTACCCCACACTTTGGAATTACCTCAGCTGAAGTTGATCTTGTTGTGGAAGCCGTTCGAAAATCGTTGGCAAAAGGGCCAATTTATAAAGACTAGGAGTGATAATTATGTTGAAGCGTCTTGGCTTAATGGTCATTTTTGCTGTGCTTATGAGTGGCTGCGGTCTGCAATCGATTCCGCAGGCCAAGAACGAGGTTGATGCGACTTTTGCGGAGATCACAAACCAGTATAAACGCCGTTCGGATTTAATTCCAAATTTAGTCGAGGTCGTCAAAGGCTACGCTAGTCATGAGAAGGAAACGCTTGAGGCGGTGGTCAATGCTCGCGCGAAAGCTACAAGTGTAACAATTGATCCCACCAATATGAGTGCTGAGAAATTAGCCGAGTTTCAAAAGGCCCAAGGAAGTTTGAGTCAGGCCCTCGGTCGATTGATGGTTGTCTCTGAAAATTATCCTCAGTTAAAAGCTGATCGCAATTTCAGTGAGCTCCAGGCACAGCTCGAAGGAACCGAGAACCGCATCACAGTTTCCCGTAATCGTCACATCGAGGCGATAAAAAATTTCAATAATCAAGTCACTGTTCCGTTTACTAGCTGGACCAACTCCCTGATTTATCATTATAAGCCAATGCCGCAATGGACTGTGGATGATTCAGAACTAAAGCAGATCCAGTCAGCGCCTAAAGTTGATTTTGGCTCTAAGGAGTGACAAGTTTCACAAAAATTTTGGCACGCGTATTTCTCCTCGTGGCGTTGCTGGATGCAACCGCGTTTGGGGCGGAGTTTGCCGTGCCACAACTTACTTCACCTGTTGTTGATCAGGCAGGTATCATCTCCGCCGGTGTGCGTGCGCAGATTGAATCTTTAATTCGTAGCTTACATGATGGGGGAGGAAGCCAGATCGCTGTCTTGACCTTGCCGTCACTGAACGGGCTTACGATCGAAGAAGTGAGTATTAAGGTTGTCGAAACCTGGCAACTTGGATCAAAGGATAAGGACGACGGTGTGCTGCTTTTGATCGCGCCGTCTGATCGCAGGGTGCGAATAGAGGTGGGTCAGGGTAAAGAGGGTGACCTTCCGGACGCGATTGCGAGACGTATCATTGCGGAGGTGATAGCGCCTCAATTCAAGACTGGTCGCTATGGAGAGGGGGTTCTCCATGGTGTGATTGCAATCATCCAGAAGACCGATCCGCAATTTGATCTCAATGCTGCTGGAGTATCACGAGTGAACATGAGTTCGCGCAGAGGTCAATCTGCGAGAGGATTCAATTGGTTTCCTATTATTTTAATATTGATATTTTGCTTCCGGATTTGGCGCGGTATGCACACAGGGCTTCGGACGCCTTATGGCGTTCCCGGCGGACGAATTGGCAGCCACCGAGGCGGCATGGGTCGAAGTAGCTGGGGTTCATCTGGATTTGGCGGCGGTGGTTTTGGCGGCGGAGGTTTTGGCGGCGGAGGCGGAGGTTTCAGCGGTGGAGGGTCTTCCGGCTCATGGTAGATCAAAGCAAATTTAAAGGAACGCAGTTTCCGCAAAAGAGTCCTCACTGGCTTGACAGATTGCTTACAAGCGAACAATTACGTCGTGTTGAGTCTCGGATTGAAGCAGCAGAGTTAAAGACCTCCGGCGAGATTGTTGTTGTTCTCTCTCAACGAAGCGTTCCTCTCCGCTCCTTGGAGTTGGTCTGCGGCTTTATATTTGCCGCGCTGACTTTGATATCTATCGAGCCATTTTTGGGTGATTGGTTGTCCTACATGGATATGTTTCTTGTTGGGCTAGTAGTTTTTTCTGTCGGATTACTAGGGTCTTTTATTGGTAAATGGTCATTTATCCGCAGACTCTTACTTAATGACAGGGACTCTGCAGCGCTCGCTGCTCAGCGTGCTGAATTGGAATTTTATCGTGCGGGTATTGGTCGTACACAGAATAAAACTGGTATCTTGCTTTATTTGGCGTTGCAGGACCATGAGGTCGTCGTATTGGCTGACAGGGGGATCTCGGAAAAACTTTCTGCTGAGACATGGGGAGAGGTCGTAGAGATGATTTTGCAGGGTATTAAGAGCAAGGACCTTGCTCTCGGTCTGCAAAATGCTGTTGATAAATGTGGTGATATTTTAGCGAGTCATTTTCCTGTTAGTGAAAATGATCGCAATGAGCTCTCAAATCATCTGATAATCCTCGATTAGAGTTAGTGCTCGACCCAGTTTAGGTCACGTCCAAAGCTCTCTTTGATGCGCCGAAGAGCGAAAAATCCAATGACAACGCAAACCATGCCAACAGTCAAAGCGCTTTGAATGATACCAACGCGCTCTTTCAGAAAGGCAAATGACGTCGTAATGATAACAACGCTTCCGCGGACAAAGTTCGGTACCGTTGTAGTTACCGTTGCTCGAAGGTTGGTACCAAATTGTTCTGCGGCAACAGTTACAAAGATCGCCCAGTAGCCTACGGAGCATCCCATCAGAAAACACAGAAGATAGTAGTAGGATGGAGGCATGTTCTTAGAGAACAGATATATAATAATCAAGATGGCGCTAGTAATTTGAAAAATCCACAGGGTGAGCTTACGTGATTTCAACCACTGACTCACAATGCCGCTACCAATGTCACCGACTACAAGACCAGCGTAGGCCCAAAAAATACCATCACCGGCACTTACCGGTCCCGTAGCTCCCAAGGCGCTGCAGATTTCCGGTGCAAACGTCACCAAGATGCCGATCACAAACCACAGGGGGATGCCAATAAGAATGCAGTCCATGTAGCGCCCGAAACGCTCAAGGTTGTTGAATAACATGGATACATCCCCGCGCCGGATGCCATCATCGCCTTTGACTTGATGGAACATTCCACTTTCCAGCATTTTAACCCGTAAGATTAAAAGCGTAAGACCGAGTGCGCCGCCGATGATATATGCTGTCTGCCATGAAAAATACTTACCAACAGTCGCAGCGAGCAGTGCTCCAGACACTCCGACGCCTGCAACTACAGACGTCCCGATGCCGCGACTTTCTTTGGGGAGGCTTTCACTTACAAGCGTGATAGCTGCTCCAAGCTCTCCTGCCAGACCGATTCCTGCTATAAGGCGAAGCCAAGCATACGTTTCAACATCGGTCACCATGCCGTTAGCAATATTAGCGAGCGAATACATGAGAATAGAGCCAAAAAGTACCGATACACGACCAAGTTTATCGCCGAGGATGCCCCAGATAATCCCACCAACCAGCATGCCGGTCATTTGCATGTTAAGAAGTCGAACCCCTACCGGTAGCAGCTCAGATTCAGCGACTCCGAGATCTCTTAAGCTCGCAACACGGACAATGCTAAATAAAACCAAGTCGTAAATATCAACGAAGTATCCTAAGGCGGAAACGATCACTGTGAGATTCAGTACATCTCTTTTCAAGTTTATGTCTTTCATGCACTCGTATCCTGCGATTTACATTAGAAAAAAGGCTCCGAAAGTCGGAGCCTTTAGGGGCAACAGCTGTTGGCTGATCAGAAAGCGGCGTAAGGCATATTAAGCGCTTCTGCGACTGCTTTATGAGTGACCTTACCAGCGTGAGTGTTAAGACCTTTGCGCAGCGCTTCACTTTGCTCAAGTGCGCGTGCGAGACCTTTGTTTGCAAGCTCCAGTGCGTATCTGAGAGTGACATTGGTTAGAGCGTAGGTGGATGTCTTTGGCACGTCGCCAGGGATGTTGGTTACACCGTAGTGCAACACGCCTTCAGCCTTGTAGACCGGATCGTCGTGAGTTGTAGGCTTGATGGTTTCAATGCAACCACCCTGGTCTATTGCGACGTCGACAACTACGGAGTCTGGTTCCATATTTGCAACATCTTTGCGACCAACCAACATAGGTGCTTTTGCTCCAGTTATCAATACAGCGCCGACAACTAAATCAGCTTCGCGAACTGCAGTGGCAACGTTCTCGGGATTCGACATCAGTGTGCTGATATTATTTCCAAAGACATCGTCAAGGTAAGCTAGTCTTGCAGCATTAACGTCGAGAATCGTAACACTGGCGCCAAGACCTACAGCCATCTTTGCGGAGTTAATACCAACGACGCCACCACCGATAATGACAACGCGTCCACGCTTCACACCTGGCACGCCGCCTAGAAGCAAGCCTTTACCGCCATTATGTTTTTGTAGACACTGAGCGCCAACTTGCACGGCCATACGACCAGCAACTTCAGACATCGGTGTCAGCAATGGGAGAGATCCGTTGGAGAGTTCAATGGTCTCATATGCGACTGCGGAAACTTTGCGATTCACTAATTCTTTAGCAAGTTCAGGAACAGCGGCAAGGTGCAGGTAGGTATAAAGAATCTGACCATCGCGCATTAGCTTGTACTCGGGCTCGATGGGTTCTTTAACTTTCATGACCATATCGGCGCGACCCCAAACGTCTTCTTTTGTCTCGACGATTTGAGCTCCAGCAGCGACAAACTTTTCGTCCGGAATGCCAGCCCCTAGGCCAGCGCCCTTTTGAATAATCACTTTGTGTCCGGCTGCAATAAGTTGGGCCACGCCGCCTGGGACAACGCCGACACGATTTTCACGGTTTTTAATTTCCTTAGGTACACCAATAAGCATGGCTTCCATCCTTCCTGATTGAGGAGGTTAGTTGGTTAAAACAGGCTTGTAGGCTACCAAAAGCCATGTCTCACCGCAAGAATTCCGAGAGCTTAGGCGACTCTAGTGCTGGTCCAGAGCGGAAACGACAAAATTTGGCTCCAGCCAAACATTAGAAAACTCATGGCTCGACTGACAGTGACTGCTATTTTTTAACCAATCAGCAAATAATTGATCGGCCACATTGTTTAAAACCCAGTAATTTTGATTGGTTACAGAATTTGTCGTTGTGAAGTCGATCCGGGCGGCACGGACCTTTTGCCCTTTGAGAAGATGCTCGTAGATGGCGTGACCAAAGATAAGATCAACCGAATCACCCTTGTTGTCTTTCAGTCTGATAACACCGCCCTCGTCGAATACGGTTAAAAGATCTTGGGTTCTTGTGCGATTTTCTCCAGGCATCAATCCATTTGGGGACTCTTGAAAGTGACGTAGATTCAGCTGCAATTTCGACATGGGAAAAATGAGAAAAGACAAACAATTGAGAAAATCATGAAGACTGCGTTGGCGGACCGGAATTTTACCCTGAGTGCCGATGAGAGCAACATAGCCGCTAAGCGATGCGTCCCCACGTGATTTTGCCCGCCTAGGGACAACGGATTGTTCCACAAAAACCCATTGAAAATCTGGACGCAACTCTTTGGATACCTGATTTAACTCATCGATGCTCGGCCAGTCGTTAAATCGCTCAATAAATGGAATTATGTAGTTGTGCGCTCCAATGAATGCAGAGTCTTCGCAGCAACGTCTTCGAACGATTGGCCAAGTTATGGCTGCGGCAGTCATCGCATGCTCCTGTTAGGGCCCAGATGGGCAAGATTTTCCCGTTCAGTTACCAGAAGTCTTTCCGATAGGCGAGTATCAATTTGGGTTTCAGTATTTGTAAATGAGAACCAACGCGTATGGAGGGGTAAATGAACATCTATAAAACAATAGGGCTAGCTGTTTTGGCTATGAGTGCCCGCGCAGAGGCGGGAGATGTTATGAGGAAAATGATACTTGAAGTGGATCCGGTGGCTCCGGCCTCTTCGGCGTACGAGCAGTCAATCAACGGGATCACAACAAGCAAATACGGCGCTGGGGTGGATTTCAATTTGGGTACAACTGTGTCGACAGGACCAGAAATTTGGTCAGGTACATTTGTCGCGCGTGGCGATGACAGCGGAGCATCGTATCGGCGAGAAGATTTGTGGCCAGGTGAGCGTCATAAAATTGATGCCATGCGGTTTCGATGGTCCGTCGGTGTCTGGGAACAAGGACAATCCATGCGCGGATGGTATTTTAAAGCTGCCTATAATTGGACTCGCATCAACAGCCGCGCCAATCGATTCACAGAGACAATTTCCGATGGTCTTAGCGCATCAGTAAATGACAGTCCAAATGATGAAACAGATTTGATCACTGATATGCGTCACGGGGTCAGTCTTGCCTTTGGAAATCGTTGGGTCATTGGCGAAAACTTTATGGCCGGAATTGGCGCCAGTGTGACTCACAATTTCCGACGCGCCGTGGCAGTTGATAGCAAGGATCCTATGGCAAAGGCTGATTATGAGGATCTCATCAATCATGCACTGCCTGATACGAGAATGGCTGTAAGACCAACGCCTGAAGTGAATATTGGACTTGGTTACAGTCTGTAGTTTTTTGGTTTTAAACTTAGACCCTCCGGGCAATCGACCGAAAGGTTGATTGCCCAATTTCTTTTGTATGATATAAACGCCAGATGTCGATTATCTGGTTTTTACCTTTTATGATTTTTGCTGCCAGTCCGTGGTGTGACTCCTCATGGGCTCTGGCGCTTGGGCTTTTCGTAAGTCTTTTATTGCAGTGGCCGCTTCCAACTCAACTTCGCAACGGTGGCAAGTGGCTCATGCAGATTTCAATTGTTGGTTTGGGCTTTGCCTTGGACCCGTCCGCCGTCCAGCGTGCCGGCACACAGTCTGTAGTTGTGACCTTGGTTGGCCTGATTGGAATTATGACGGTAGCATTTGTCGTAGCAAAGCCTCTCAAAATTAATGCTTCAACGGGCTCTCTGATTGCTGCAGGAACTGGGATTTGTGGCGGTAGCGCCATTGCGGCGATGTCCCCGGTTGTCGGTGCTTCAAGCGCTGAAACGGCTGTCGCATTGGCCACAGTTTTTTCACTGAATGCGATCGCGCTTTTTGTGTTTCCACCCTTAGGGCACTTGTTTGCTTTAAATCCTGAGCAATTTGGGCTTTGGTCTGCGATAGCAATTCATGACACCAGTTCTGTTGTGGGAGCCGCAACTCAATTTCATCCGGACAGTGTAGCTGTTGCTGTGACAACCAAGCTTACGCGTGCCTTGTGGATTGTTCCCATGATTTTTGTGACGACATATGTTGTTCGTCGCAATGGATCTGTTGATGGCCAGGGGAAGGCTAAAATTCCAGTATTCATTTTTTTATTTGTGTTGGCTGTGATCATTCATGCGCTGCTCCCCGAGATGCCCCAAGTTTATAAAGCGATCGATACTGCAGGTAAGTCGTTATTGAGAGTGGCTATCTTTCTTATCGGAGCTCAATTATCGAGGTCGATGATCAAAAGTGTCGGAAGCCGGGCGCTGGCAATGGGAGTCATCCTGTGGGTGGTCATGGGGACGGGGTCACTGCTATGGGTGAGGACTTTGTAACAGATTTAAAAGCGAACAGCCCGCCCTTTATAGTCAGGGCGAGCTGCTGATGATTGCCAAAAGATCACTTGAACTTTACGAAGCAGACCACTCCGTGCTTTTCACCTGGTTTGATGTCTTTGGCTGAACGAAATGTACCGGTCGCCATGTTGAAAACGCGTCCACCAGCCATCCAGAACGTGGTGGTCTGTGCTCCTAATTTTGGTGCGTCGCCGAATACGAGGTCCTTGATGTTGCGATCATAAGCGGCCTTCATGTCTGCTCCGTAAGGTAGCAGGCGTTTACCCGCTGGTTCATCCGCGTTGGCGGCAGGACAGAGTTTGAAACGTTGGCCTGCAGTGACTTTTTCCATCGATGGACGAACCCAGACGTTACAGTTGGCTGTATCCTGCCAGCGACCACGGCCAGTTGTAGTGTTTGTAGCCAGCAGTACAAAGTTGGCGCGATCTCCTTGCGGCACACAGACTGGGTTTGCCGCAATGCTATCTGCATTCATGCGAACAAAGCCATAGGAGTATGAATTCTGCTTGCCAATGACGACCAAGTACACCCTGGAGTCAGCGAGGCCAGTAATATTTATGCCCAATTGGCTACTCCTATCAATCGTGGAAGGCAGATCTTTGAAAAGAACACCAGATTTTGAAATGGCGCTTGGTAGATCAGTTTCTAATGGCGTTGTTTCATCGTCACGCGTTACAACGGCGATCTTCAGATCTTTCACAGCGTCCGTGCCGCACTTCATTTGTTTCATCTCTGTACCCACGAAGCCTGCCGCATCTTTACAGATGAGCTTGAGATTCAGTGCGTTTGCAAGAAGTTTCGCAGCAGCGACCTTGATTTGTGGTGCTGTGGTCGGCTCAGACGTTGGCAGGATAGGAATTCCATCTCGGGTTCCAACAACGGTCTCAAAGGCTTGAACGTTTGAATAGTCGTACTCCACGGTAGCGTCTGCTTTCAGCGGAGATGGAAGTTGTTTTTTGACTCTTACGTACAGTTGATCATTGGCGTCTTTATCATTTACAAACTTTCCAACCTCGTTGACCGCATACTTAGTAAAGCCTGAGCCTCCAGCTGCTTCAATATAGTTCTTTTCACCAACTTTGATGGACTTTAGTTTTGCTACACAGTTTACGGCGCCGATCGGGATTTCAAATGGTGCGGCTTCCACATCCATGGCTTCAACATCGTCGCACTCAACCTGAAGTTTGTAAGCAACGACAGGTTGCGCATCATCACCATCGGCGAGAGATAGCGAGTTTTGATCGTGTTCGGCGTTTCCTGCCTCAAAATCAACGGACGCCCAACCACTGTTGCTGCTGCGTTTTCCGCGCGAGCTTCCCTGGTCTCCTTGGCAGGAGGTTATCGTAACCCCTAAAAGGGCGACTAACGCAGGTAGATAAAGCTTCGAGTTCATGATGCGGCCTCCCAAACCTTGGTCCAATGTCAGAAGATGCTTCGGAGTAAAGCGATCCATTCTTGAGCTAAATTTAAAAATATCTGATTTTATTAAATAAAATTTTAACCTTTCAAATGTCGTGCTAACGCCTCGGTCTGGCTGACAGGGCAAAAGCTGATGAAATTTTTGAAGTTTGTGTCTCTGTTTACAGGCTAGTGCATTAAAGTCATTTAAACAGAAGAGAACGATATTGCTTCAACTCTTCAATGCTCTCCTTGATGTCATCGAGGGCGCGATGTGAGCTTCTTTTCTCAATGAGGCTTGCTAGAGCGGCAGGTTGCCAAATCTTTCCTAAAATTTTGACCGTGCTGACGTCAATCAGTCTATAGTGAAGATACGCGTCGAGCTGTTTCATATGCTTGGCAATAAAACGACGATCCTGCCAAATGCTGTTACCGCAAAGTGGACTCTCCCGCGGTCCCACGTGTTTTTTAATAAAATCAACCGTCATGGTCTCTGCCTGTTGTTGAGAGACCGTCGATTTTAGTACTTTATCCCAGAGTCCACTTTTTGTGTGATGCTCTTGATTCCATGCGTCCATCGACTGGAACATCGATTCGGGTTGGTTGATGACGATCTCAGGACCTTCCGCAACGACGGAAAGATCCGTATCAGTTATGAGCGTTGCCATCTCGATAATGACATCACGATCGGGATCTAACCCTGTCATCTCGAGATCCATCCATACAAGTTTAACGGGAGCGTCATTTTTCTTTTTTTCGGTCACGATTCTTTTCTCTCAATCTCTCTTATTACGATTTTTCAGTTAGCACGAAATTCAAAGATTTTCTGCCTTTCTGCAATCCATTCAAAGATAGAGTTTACTTGAACATTCTGCAAAATGTCCTCGTTTGATTTTACGGCTTGCCTAGCGACCTGCGTCTCTTCAAATGGGTTGCAAGCAGCGCTGTAATAATCATTCCCTTCGTGAGTGGCGGAAATTGCACCTGCCTGCATCAAAGAATCGATAACTGCAGATGGTGTCGAGCCGGAGCGAGCTTTGGCCAGAATTTTAGATGGTCGATGGCCAAAAGATGTCGGATAGAGATTAGAATCGAGTATGCCAGTTGATGAATCCTGAAAGACCCAGTCCGCATGGCGTGGATCAAAAGAAAAAACAACGTTACCGCGGCTTGTTTTTACTAGTGCACGACCTTGTGCTGCAAGGGGGTTCGATTCTGGCACTGACAACCAAATCTGAATTTCGGTATTGGGAGCCAGTTCGCTACTCGGCTGTCTTGCTGTAAGCCAGTGTCGAGCCGCTTCCTGTATGCGATCTTGGAATAATTCTTTGCTGTAAATAAACGTTTCGTCTCCGAGGCGTATTTCATAATCGCTCTCTAATTCACATGCTTCGACGATGGGATTTGGACTACCCAGGGGAAATCCCATGCAGCTTATGTTGGCGATGGCCACCTCTGACATGCTAAAGCCGAGGGCAATGGCAGTAAGGCGAACCCAATTATGTTTTAAAAACCTGATCAAAGAGGCCCCCAACTCAACATCGGCAAGTGCCGAAGATTAGGGGGCTGCTCGGATGGTTTTGGTGAAAAGTTAAGTAGCATTTAGGAAAAACAAACACCGCCGTTGCGAAGCGTCCAAAATTTAAAGCTTTTTTCCTTGGGCTAGGGGTTTTAAGTTGCTTATTCATGGCCCCCATGGTCAGATAAGGTCGAAGTTTTTCACCCATTTGGAGAGTTATTCTTTATGAAGCTGACGGCATTGAGATGTTTGGTTGGTCTTACTGCGATCGTATTAACCGGTCTTGCGCAAGCAGCTGAGCCTGCATTTAAAGTTTATGGCACTGCGGTGACTATGGAAGAGGTCGCAAAGGAGAAACAGGGCGACTTTTACGAGATCGAAAAGAAAAAATATGAACTAATCGAGAGCATGGCTTTTGAAAAGTACCTCGAGAAGTTTTGGGAAAAGAAAGCTGCTGACCAGAAAACGACAGTCTCAGAAGCTCGACGTGTGTACATGGAAAAGAATGCCAAAATATCTGAATCAGAAGTGCGGCAGATGGTTGATAAGTACAAAGACAACCCCCAGTTTGCTAAATTCAGCAAAGACGAACAGCAAAAGCAGGTTCGTGAATTTTTGCGTGATCGCGCGTCTCGAAACATCGAGATGGACATCATCAAGCAAGGAAAAAAGAGTGGCGATTTGGCGATTTCATTTCCAGAGCCAAAGGAACCTGTTTTTGCGATTGTCTTGAAAGACACAGACCAAACTCGTTATGGACCTGGCATGGATGACATCAAACCGCTTGGATGTGAGAGAAAGGCGTGTCCAATTACTATTGTTGAATACAGCGAATTTCAGTGTCCTTTTTGCTCCAAAGTTATGCCAGCTATCAAGCGTATCTTGACCGAGTATCGTGGCAAGATCAGTTGGACGGTTAGGGACTTCCCGCTGAGCTTTCATGATCGCGCCCGTCCGGCGGCTGTGGCTGCGCACTGTGCCGGTGACCAAGGAAAGTATTGGGGTATGTACCAAGCTATGTTTGATAACCAAACGGAGCTTCAGGACGAACATCTCAAGAAGTACGCACTAAAACTTGTGCCAAACAAGCCAAAGTGGGAAGAGTGCTTCAAAAATGCCTCAGCTAAATACGCACTGATCGATGCCAATATGGAATCTGGAATGAAAGTTGGTGTGTCGGGAACTCCTGCGTTTTTTATTAATGGCCGGCGTCTCAGTGGGGCCTTGCCATACGAGGAGTTTAAACGGGTGATTGATGACGAGCTTTCTCGTCGAAAAAAGAGCTAAATTTAGATTGTTTGAACGCAGAGAATTTCGGGAGTTTCGCAAGAAGCTCCCGTTTATTTTTTTATTTAATTTTAAATGGTTAGCTGGTTGGCGGGATAGTTAAGGTTGACACTCCATCGTGTCGCTGGCAAAAGGTCCGGACTTCTATGTCTTTTATTTAATCAGATGAGTTGCATGCAACTGATCATCGCGATCGAGGTTGGATTGATGAAGTATTTTGAATGCGTGCGTGCCGTTGCGGCATGGTCCACTGGATGTGTGATGTTTTTCAGTGCCTTTGCAGGGGACAGTCGGGCCTGCACGACCTTCAAGTTTTCGACCGAGGGACGTTCTTTTGTTGCAAAAAACTATGATTGGGACAAAGAGCAGGGGATGATTTACGTCAATAAACGTGGGGTTTCCAAACAATCTCTAAAAGTTTTTGCCAATGATCAGATCCTTGAGTGGACATCAAAATTTGGAAGTCTAACTTTCAATCAATATGGACGCGAGTTGCCCAATGCGGGAATGAACGAGGCAGGTCTCGTGGTTGAAGTGATGGAGCTTGGAACATCACGATTTGAAACAGCCGGTGCCAAGTCATCAGTTAACGAAAGTCAGTGGGTTCAATTCATGTTGGATAATGCCGCATCCGTTGAGGATGTGAAAGCTTTGTCCAAAAATATCAGGATTTCGAAGATCCTTGTGCCATTACACTATATGGTTTGTGACAGCGACGGGAGCTGCGCTGCTTTTGAAAGTTTAAACGGCCGGCTTCTAATAACAGACCAGATTCAACCTGGCACCGCAGTTCTGACAAATCACACATATGCCGAGTCTATGACATACCTTCGACAGTTTTCAGGTTTTGGTGGCTCAAGAAATCCTCCGGATGGAGATGGGTCTCTTGAACGATTTGCTCGTGCCGCTACGTTTGTAAAAAATTCGCAGTTGGCCCTAGTCTCATCTTTTGATGTTGGAGACGGTTTTGAAGGCTTGAGTGCGGTTCAAACGGCAATCACCCAATGGAGTATCGTTTATGATTTGGGACGCCGTCAGATCGCTTTCAAATCTCGTTCGTCAAGGGCATTAAAAAGCGTGCAATTGAATAATTTCGACCTTGGTTGTTCCAGTCCTGTGATGGGCTTTCCGATCATTTCGCGGGACTCAGGCGACGTTTCAACAATGTTTAGGCCCTACAGTGATCAGCTGAATCGGCAGTTGGTTGAGAAATCGCTCGCGGGCGATGTGCCTCGTCAGCTCATCGAGGCCGCGGCGAATCTTCCTGGTTCCACTCAGTGTGTTTCGTCGATGGATGCTAATTAAATAGGTCGATGATTGCTTTTACACTTCGGTTTATTGATTGCTCGGCTTGGTCGCTGGCGGGCTGGATGACCCCCGAAATTCCGTCAGAGACCCGATCACCGATAATTGATTTTTGAATAGCTTCGAGAGGATTGAAAGGTCGTACATTGCGTTTTGTGTCGATCGTTTTCCATCCAAATGTGTAGGTTTTTACCATGATTGGAAGCTCTGACGAGCTGGCATCGACGGTAAGTGTTTTTAAGTCAATTCCTAACGACGAAATCATCATTTTAAATTGATTCAGGCTCAGCGCAGATGCGAACGCCTTTTTGTACCAGCTACCTGTCATAACGGCGTTGATTGTGGGGATCGTTTCGAGTTTTGGTATGCATGAGTCTCCCGTGCATACCACACTTTTCATGGTTGATGGGTCAAGCGGTCCAAAACTGACCTGAATAATGGCAGGTTGGGAGCTTCCTCCCAATGAGCTATAAGTGCGCTGTGTGGATAACTGCAGGATGTCTGCGTTTTCTTTCTTTGGCTGATAAATTACAGATTCAATTGAAATTTCGTCCATGGTTTCTTTTGGAATTGAAAAGCCAACAGGAATCATGCTGACCTGGAAATTTGTTTTGATTGTCTTCGTTCGGTCGATGGTGATTTGAGCCTTGAAATATAATGGTAGCCATGCACCTTGATTCAAGTCTCTAAGTTGGCTGTAGGCGGATTTTGACTCGGCCGCCAGCGAATCTATTCCTCCTAGAATTTCCGTTTCGCGAGCAGTCTCTAGGCCCATCAGTTGCGAGCCTAGTTGAATGGCAAACGGATTGATGGCATTTGAGTCTTTATTGGGTGAAGGACTCAGGATCTTAAAAAGCATTCCCACGATACTGCTGTTGATTGGAAGGACTTTCGATCCAAAGGTTCGAGTTGTCCAATAAAACTGAATGGCGTTGTCTGCGTTGTCCGTAGTTGGTGCCTTCAAGAGGTGGTGAATGCTACGAATGCGGTTTGCCATCATCAAATCCATATTTAATAGCATTTTTCGAAGCGAGCTAATTGGTCCTGGAGTTGCGGACCCAGAATACCCAAATGATTTGTCAGTTCCGTAGAATTGCTGGCCCAAGGTTTTTAACGAGCTTTCCCGTATGGCAGATGAGAAATTTTCAACAAGGATTTTTCGAGTTTCCGGGTCTAGGTATCCTGATTTTGATGTAATCAATACAGGGTGCAAATTTTTCGTTGACTGTGCAATGGCAACGCGAGGAAGCCACAACCCGAGGATCGTACTGGCAATTATAAAATTTAGCCGCTTTCTATTCATTGAATCCCCATGCGAGTTGAAGCGGAATCTAAAATAGCATCTACTATGGCCGTGCGAGGTAGGTTTGCTGCTGGTGCGGATTCAAGCGCATCTAATCTTCTAGAGAATCCCAAGGCCATGTGATCTAGCGCTAAAACGCCGAGAAGGCTTGCCTTTGCTCCCTTGGGTACAACATCAACGGGCAGAACAGAGTGTTCCAATGCAACACAGGAGTCACTGATCGGGTGGCGCCGGAAATTTATGATCGAAGTGAGCTGACCCATATGAGTTAGATCCTGGGTCCCAGATTGGATCACAATATTTCCATCACTATCGGTGCTGAGTAAAGGGAACGCCTCTAGCTTTGCAACATCGAGAGCCGCCGCAACGTGAAAAATCGGAAAATCTCTGGTGCCTGTCATCGGATCAGGCTCGCTTCGGGAAAGATCCCAGCTTTTGACCTTTTCGAATAGAAAATTTTTTCTTTGACTTGGTAGAAGTGAGCGAATCCCAGCTCTCACTGTTTCAAACTCTGGTCCCGTGTACATAGGTAATATTTTTTGAGCTACGGAGGCGCTATTTCCTAAAGACGCGCCAGCACCGAATGAGAGCATCGTTCCCAGGAGACCTCGGTTAAACTCGGTCATCTCGCTTCGATTTTTCGCTAAAGACTCCACCAGAGGGTGAATCATGACCATCGGTAGCCCGCCACCAAATGGCGATCCTACGGTAATGAGCGCAAGAGTGCGTTCTCTGATATCGGGAAAGCTCGCCAGCGCCTGCAGCATGCTGGTACCCCCTTTGGAGTAGCCCCAGAATAAGTAGCGATGCTCCTTGGTTTTGGTGGCTTCAAGTTCCATAAACTTCGTGTGGATTTTCGGAGCGCACTCATCGTCGGTTGCAAAGGAGTTAGGCTGACATTCGTGCCGAAGTATACGTAAGTCACCCCTTTTTATGTCTTCGGCAAACGCTTTGCTCCACAGATCTCTGCTGTCATATAACGCTCCAGATTCGGTCAAATGACTACCGAAACCGCCAGCCATTATAAAGGTCAGACCAAGGTTCTTTTGTCTGGCAGCAGATAGCAGTTTTCGCATCCCGGTTAATTCTGATTCCGCAGATTTTTTTGACTGAGGAGCGCACTGAGCTATACGACTCCCCGGATTAAACAGTTGCTCCAGTAAAAATTCGTATGGATAGGGAGATTGATAGGTCCCAGTAACTGTTTTTTTCAATGATCCTGACGCTGGTAAAATAACAAGCTCAGCTGCTGCTTTGCAATCAATTCTTGAAGACAGTGCTTTCAGAAGCAAATTGTCGGTTTCGTACTGAAAATCTCTCAAAGAAATAACGTCCTGCTCGTCACCAGCAAGGCTTGACCCTGCGGTCCGCCGCTTGGCAGCAGTCTTACAATTTGAGAGAACAACCGCAAAAAAAAGTGCTGCCAAAATGACTCTGGAGCGAAAGCGTATGAAGGATAATGGTGTCATGGTGACGCTCTTGTTGCTGCAAAAAAGTACCCCACCGCAGTCTCTATTGACAAAAAATAACCGTGGAGCTGTCTGATCGCCTTAATTTTATCATATCCGGTAAGGGTGGCGTGGAGTCTGATGGAGGATAAAAGATGCCTAACAGCTGTTCGTTTGGGACTAAGTCCAAGGTCATTATTTTTTTAACTCACCAAAATTGCAGAATATTTTAAGTTTTTTCTTAAGTTTGCCATCGTTGCTCCGACACCCCTCTTGTAGGCGGTGACGGGGAATCACTATTAGGGGTTTATCGATGTCAGAAGGTCGGCGCGAAAATAGAAAAATGGTTAGGTTGATCCTTGATCATCCGCTCAAGGTGTCAATTGGCTCCCTAGGCGCTGAGGTCCGCTATGATCTTAAAACTCGCAACGTGTCATATACTGGTTTTTTTCTTGATTTTGAAAAGCCAGGACGATTTCCTTTCACTCCAGCCTCGATCATGGAGATCTGGATTGATCTCGAACCAAATAACCGTATTTTCTTTAACGGAAAAATGGTGCGAAAAGTTATGCCTGGCGATCCTGGTTCCGAGATTACAGGCCCAGGTATTGCTGTTCGAATTATTCAGATGGATTCTAAAACCGAGCATCAGCTCAAAGAATTCATCGACCGGAAAATTTCTGAAAAAAACTCCAATGCGATCAAGTCAGCATAATCGTCTTTAGGCCTGCAGGCTTGCGCTGATATGAATGCACTTTCAATGATAAATTAATAGCGGGGCTCGTGTCCCGGCTTCCATTTGATATTGCACCCAAGGCTAGGTTTTTGCTCAGATGGTAGTCTCGTATTTGTCAGCAAAGCGTCGAGCGCTAACCTAAGGTCTTTCCCCGTGACTGGAATTTGATTGGATGGACGACTGTCGTCCAGCTGACCTCGATAGACCAAGCGATGACTTCTATCAAAAAGAAAGATGTCCGGGGTGCAAGCAGCTTTAAAGGCTTTCGCTACATCTTGCGTTTCGTCAAAAAGATAGGGGAATACATAGCCTGCTTTTACTTTCTCAATTTTCATTTTTTCAGGCGAGTCATCTGGATGGCTTATGACATCGTTGCTGTTTATTGCGACTATTCCAATTCCTTTTGATGTGTAATCGCGACCAAGTGCAGCAAGCTGATCACGGATGTGGATCACAAAAGGACAGTGATTACAAATGAACAATACAAGTAACGGCTTACCATGGAAATCTTGGCTGCTGACCTTGTTGCCGTCGGTATCGGGAAGGCAAAAGCTGGGTGCCGAGGTACCTAATTCGAGCATATATGATGGAGTGCGTGCCATTGTTGGTTCTCCCGCGCGAGGTTCGACTCCGGTTGTGTCACAAAGATACGGGTAGGTCAATCCGGGATCACGATTTCCATGCCATCATAAGCGAGCTCTACACCGGCAGGTAGCTTGGCCGTTTCAACGTCGTAATCAATCTCGTGATTCATGTGGGTTATAATTCCTCGTTCAACGTCGAGCTTACGGAACAGATCAATGGTTTCGCCAATTGTCGAGTGGGTTTTGTGATCTCGCCATCTGAGACCGCTGGCGACCATCGTGTGAACTTTACCGCGCCATGCTCTAATGATGTTGTCACCGAGAGTCTTAAAGTCTGTTGCATAAGCAAAGCGTCCAAAACGAAATACATTCGTAAAGGTGTTGCCATGGGGCGCGAGAAACGTCTCGACCTCAAGGCCAGCAATTTGGGTCACGCCTTGGTTCGCGGGGAGTGGGCATAGTTTCAAGTTTGGTCGTCCACCCAGATACCCAGTGTCTTCAAAAGCGTAGTGGAATCTTAGTTTTAATTCCTGGATGAGATCGGGGTGTAGCCAACACTCTATTTGTTTTTGACTGTTGAAATAAAGTCCACGTAGATCATCAAAGCCATGGCAGTGATCAGCATGAAGGTGACTGTATATAACATGTTGAAGTGATGAGATGCCTGCTCTCAAGGCCTGGAGTCGAAACTCCGGTCCTGTGTCGATCACAATTGGTACTTGATTAGGACCCCATACTGCGATTGACGCGCGCCATCTTTGATTGCGCGGATTGGTACTTTGACAAACAGCACAAGAACACCCCAATACAGGAACGCCTGTAGAGGTGCCGCAACCCATAATCTTGACTAAATACGTCATAGTTTGATTTTAAGATCGTATGAGACTTCTCAGAAGGCGGGCACGATCACCCTCTTTTGAGGTAAAATCTCGCATTTTATCCAGTCTTGTTACGTGATCGATTTTTCTAAGTGGGTACTCGTGCCAAAAATTAGCCTCTTCCTCTTGGGATACCGAGAAGGCGACGTGGTCGATACCTGTATCCTGATCCGGCAACCTTTCTAGAAGACCCTCACGGAACATGACCTGTAGACATTGGGACACGTCTTCATCTGGATAAGGGGTGGCCATCTTGATGTGAGCACTCAATGTTTCCAGCGATACAGCGGACTTGCTTCCAAACACATCCTTTACACCCTGGAAACAAGCACGCATCAATAATGCATCTGGATAGCTTTTATCAATGGAGAAACGATGGTGAAAGTAGTCTTTTTCTCCGCAGATTACGACAGTGCGAATAAAGCCAGAATCTTCAACTCCAAAAATTTCACGAGCCAAGGTTTCGGTGCTGTCCGTCATGCCGTTAAAAATCACAAATTCAACGTATCGAGTGTTTTCAATTTCACTCAGAAATGGCCCAATTGATATAACAATGCGAACGTCTCCCGTTTCAAACTGCTGCCGGGCTTTGTTGGCTGAAAAATCATCTGTTCCAGGTCGGATAATGGCGAATTCTTCGCCTTTTTTTTCCAATAATTCGGCAGTATCGTAAAGCTGTTTGATGGAATTGCAATAAATCACGCCTTGGCCAGGTGAGCGGTTAAGCTCTAAATCGAGAATATTCAGCCGATCTAAGTCGTTTGTTGCCGGGATACACTCCACTCCAAATCCTGGGACGGTCTCAGGAGAGAGTCGTCCTTGGAATGGTTCGTTTAGACATAATAGTTTAGTGAGGTCGTGTGTGACTCTAGCACTAGGGTTCCATACGATCGCAATTTTTTGGGGGCGCTTTATTTGGCTTTGTAAAGAGGCCAAAAAACTTCCAACAAATCTGTAGTTGGGTAAAAACTTATGTGACCAAGGGCTCATAAGCTGTGCCTGGTCAATGATCACTATGCCAATGTCACGACGACGAAGCCGTTCACGGAATCTTTGACTCGACAGTCGACCAGGGGTAACCAGAAGAATTTGGACGTCTCCGTGATCCATCCTGTCCCAAATGATCTTTTTTTCAGCTTTGGTCGGTGCCAGGTCAAAAGACTCCGAGTTTATATTCAGAGCACAGAAACGCGCCTTCATCCGTCGAATACTTTGAATGGAGTGCGTGACCACAAGGACCAGGCCGCAGCCGGCGGCAGCTGGTAAAGCTGCACAGGTGATCGAGGCCAGACGATCAGGCCCGCTGACAATAATGTCTCGGCCCTTACCAAGATGTTCAATAACTTCAAGGTTTTCAGAGGATACGTAGGTAAGTCCAGGTATGCTGGTGGACGCATCCACAAGTCGACCGAGGATATCCTGCCCTCGAGAGGAGCTATCCAAACTTTCGGCACTGTAGCTGGCATCGCCAGGAGAACAGCTTGCTGCGTTAAGGTCCATGCTCATACAATGATTGTACTGTGATTTCGAAGAAAACTGGTAATTTTTTTTTATTTTTTTAGTAAATCACACAACACATCCTATTATTCTTGGGCTTTGTTTTATGGGATTGCTCTTTAATGGCTTCGATTTCAAGTACAAGCGGTAAGTTGGTCATTCAAAAATATGGCGGGACCTCAGTGGGCTCGATCGACCGTATTAAGCACGTGGCTGCCCATATAGCCGACACGGTCAGGCGGGGTGAGCAGGTGGTTGCCGTAATTAGTGCCATGGGCGATCAGACCGACGACTTGCTGGCTATGGCTCATGCAATTTCCAAGACCCCTCCTCGCAGGGAGCTGGATATGCTTTTGACCGCTGGCGAGCGTATTGCAATGGCGCTGGTCACGATTGCTCTGAATGAAATTGGACAAAAAGCTGTCTCGCTGACTGGTTCTCAAAGCGGCATTATCACAGATACAGTCCATGGGAACGCAAGGATCAGTCGGGTTGGGCCTCATCGAATTGAAGAAAATTTAAAGCTCGGAAATGTGGTTATCGTAGCTGGGTTTCAGGGCGTTAGCGCTGAATCAAAAGAAATTACAACTTTAGGTCGAGGTGGTAGTGATCTGAGCGCCATTGCCTTGGCTGCAACATTGAAAGCTAGGACTTGTCAGCTATATAAGGATGTCGATGGCGTTTGTTCGGCGGATCCCAGAGTCGTCACGAGTCCACTGGTCCATAAAACTCTAACGTGGGACACAATGACCCAGATGGCATGGGCTGGCGCTTCGGTGTTGCATCCGCGCGGCGCCCATCTTGCACAGAAATTCAGTATTCCGATAGAGATTCGGAGTAGTTTCAATTTAAACCTACCAGGAACACTGGTTAGCGGGAGCGAAAAGATGGAGTCATATGCTGTACAGGCTATCACGCAACGATCAAAAATGGCTCTGATAAAGGGTACTCTCCCAACGCAGTCCCGAAGTCTATTGGATGATTTGCGGGCATGGCTTTGGCAGCAAGGTGAGTCATCTCAGATCCAAAGTCTGGCAGTTTCAAAAACTGGCATAGAGTTTTTCCTGTCGGTTCCGCAAGCCATGGCCCAAATTGTGGCGCAACGTCTTGTGGTCTCCTCGTCAAGTCAAGCGGCTCCTCAGGTTGAGGAGTGTGCAATCATCTCTATTATCGGTAGTGGTTTTTGGCAGAGTCCAGAAACGATGATCGATATCGGTAAAGTTGTTCGAGAGCCGCAATTTATTGACGTTAAAAATAATGCGATCACGATCGCAGTCAACAATGACGTTGCAGATACGATCGTGAAGGAGCTGCATCGAACGCTTATCGCGTGAGAGTGCTGCGCTTACTTTATGTTGATCAGGAGTCCAGCACCAATCGATGTGAACGATTTACCGGCTAAAATTCCAGGTGCAAATCCACCTTCGATCTGCCAACCGTCAAATCTGTAGCCTGCCATTAGCGCACCCCGAACGTGCGGTGCAAAGCCTGTGTTGACCTCGTAACCCCACTCTTCAGATTTCGCTGCTGACACTTTGTTGTCAATCTTTGCAAGGGTGTATGACAGTCCAAGGCCAGCTTCAGTTCGAATTAAAAAATCATTTTGAGAGAATAAAGTGTAAGCAACACCTCCAAGTGCTGCCAATGAGGTTGCGCCAAATGCTGCTTGCTCGGAATCTGCATAGACGTTTGTTGCCGTGCCTGAGAATGAATAGAGACTGCCTCTTGCAAATCCATCTACACGACCAAGAAATTTGCGTCGAATCATTTCTCCGGTGGCCTCATAGCCTTTGGCGGTGGCTCCGGCACCAAGTGTGGCGATGCCTATCTGCCCCCCCACCGCTATCGGTGACGGTTGTTTATAAATTCGATATTGCTCCTGACTTATGGCTGATGGACCGTCTAGCATTGCGTAGGATTCAGCTTGGGCGCTTACAGGGCCCATGACTTGCTCAAGTTGAACTGCTCGAGCGTTCCCATGCATTTTAGTCACTTGACCGGTAGCAATGAGTTCACCACGATCAGTAAAAAATCCAACTTTGTCGCCGGTTACAGCGCCTCGGTCATAGATCACGCAGGTGTTGTTTCGGGAGCCACACTTAAAATCGCGCTCCGCGATTGCGGTGCTCGGCGCAAGATACAGAACCGTAAAAGCTACGACGTTGAAGATGTAGTTTTTTGATTTCATGGTCCTTAGACTCCCTTTCAATAAAATACATGCCGCTAACTGAGCAATACTCATGCCACTGCTAAAATCATGAATTATGCAGTAAAGTTAGTGGCATAAGCTGTCACGGGGGTGTTGGAGTTTTTGACACTATTGGCATATCCTTATAGGGGTCCGATGGTACTTAATGGGGGGCTTTTGTGGACTTGAAAAGCTTGCGCAGTGAGCTGGATCGCCGCCGCGTCGCGGTGTGGAGTGCAGGTGAAAAAATCTGGAAGCCCATACCCGTAGCCCTGACACCAACCATTGTCAAGACATCCGAGTGGCAGGATGTCGTCAGCGATGCGCGTCGAATTTTTAATACTTTTCCAAAAGTCTTAAGTTGGCTTCAAAGACCGGAGCAGGCCCAATTGAAAGAGGGTATTTTCGCAGGTCTGTCTTCGATCGAGCGGGCGGTGATTGATCTTGATCCTCTGGCTCAATGGGGACACGTCACCGCTAGATTTGACTTATTTTGGGATTGCGATCAGATCAAAATTATTGAGGTCAATTGTACGATTCCAGCTATGCAGTCATACAGTGATGGGGTTCTCAATGCTTGGCTGAAAGCAAGCGGCCAGGATGTTTTGACTCGTGGAAACATGGGACAGCTTTTGGAAAGCTTGCTCTCAGCCTACCGAGGAAATGGAGGACGGACTGAGTCGCCTAAGGTGGCCATCTTGCACCGTCCAGGAGACAGCCAGATGGGTGAACTCATGTCTTTGCAGGAGGAATGGGGAAAGTGCGGTGTTCAGGCGGTATTAGCAACACCTTCGATGGTTGCTCGATCTGCCAATCAATGGTTTATCGGCCAAATGCCTGTCGATCTCATTTATCGACACATCTTTGCGTGGCGTTTGGAGGATAGTCCGTTTGCAAGTTGCCTCATCAACAATCGTCAAACGCATATTTACAATCCTGTTTCGGCCCATTATGAGTCCAAAGCATTTTTGGCTCTAGTGAGTCACATGTCTTCCGACACGCAGCGCGCGCAAGAGGTTGGATTCAGTCGCGATGAGATGGCAGCAGTAAATCTACGTGTGCCTTGGAGTCGTATTCTTGGCCAGAGCCCCTTATCGGTGCCATTTGAAGAGGTAAAAGAACGGCTTCCATATTTGGTATTCAAGCGAAGCGTTGGTTACGGTGGACATCAAGTTGTCATGGGACAAGATTGGGAGACCCATGAGACCCAAACTAGACTAAAACAATTGACAGGTTGTTTAGGTCATGTTGATTTTAATCATTTTGCTTCATGGATTTTGAAGCAAGACACAAGTCTTTGGATTGCGCAAAATCGCATGTCAGGGGCTCAGCGCAGGACGCAAGTGCTCTGCGGTGATCAATTAGAAGAATGGGATGGTTGGTTTGACGCGTCTGTTTTTATTGACAGCGGAAAAAGCCCTGTTTGTTCTGGTGGCGTAAGCCGCATTTCCAAGTCTCCTATCGTCAATATTGGTACCGGAGGCGGACTTGCGCCGTTTCAAATCATTGACAACTAACTTGTCGCCCGTGAATTGACGATTCACGGGCGGAAGATATTGAGCGAGATCTCAATCTAGGAAAGGCTTCTCAGAAGTTCATGTCGAATGCAACTTCACCAGTAACACCCACTTGATAGCTACTTACACGGCGCTCAAAAAAGTTGGTTAGCTCCTGTACGTCCTGAAGCTCCATAAATGGGAATGGATTTTTGCTTCCAAATATTTGTCCAAGACCCAGGGTTCGTAGTCTTTGGTCAGCAATGAACTCCAAATACTGCCTCATTTTTTCGACGCTCATGCCGGCTACATTTTTCCCCAAGACGTCCTGAGCGAACTGCGTCTCGCAATCTACAGCTTCAATAAGCATTTCTTTAACGCGCTCAGCTAAAGTTGCATCAAATAGATCGGGCTCTTCCTCTCGAATATTTCTGATAACTTCGAACGCAAATGCCATGTGCCCGCTTTCATCTCTGAAGACCCAGTTTGTTCCAGCTGCGAGGCCGTGCAACAGACCACGATTTCTGAGGAAGTAGACATAGGCGAAGGCTGCGAAAAAGAATAGGCCTTCAATACACGCAGCAAAGCAGATCAGATTTAATAAAAACCGCTGACGGTCTTCGCGTGTATGCAATTCATTAAGGTCGTTAATAGAGTCGATCCAGCGGTGACAGAAATCACCTTTCTTTTTTATCGATGGAATATTTTCGATAGCAGCAAATGCTTTTGCACGCTCCTCGTGATCCGGAACATATGTGTCCAGAAGAGTAAGGTAAAATTGTACGTGCAGTGCCTCCTCATAAAGTTGTCGCGACAGATACATGCGTGCTTCAGGGGCGTTAATATGCTTGTAGAGATTTAGAACAAGATTATTTGAGACGATGGAATCGCCGGTAGCAAAAAATGCGACCAAGCGATTTATCAAGTGCCGATCACCCTCGCTCATCTTGAGGCTTAGGTCCGCAAGATCCGTTGAAAAGTCAATTTCATCAACCGTCCAAGTGTTTTTAATTGCATTCTTGTACATTTCAAAGAACACCGGATACTTCATCGGGCGAAGTGTTAAATTGAATCCTGGGTTCAGCAGATTTTTGCCATTTGGCGTAGTTTGTGTGTTCATCATTGACATGCCTCGCATGCTTCAGGGTTTTCGAGTGAACAAGCCAAAGCTTGCTCTGGAGTGAAAGATTTTTTTGGACTTTCGCTTGGATTACCTACAGTCGTATCAACGTTCACTTTGGCAATGCGGGTAGCCGGGCGAGAGCGGAGATAGTACGTGGTTTTTAGGCCCTTTTTCCAGGCATACATGTACATCGATGAAAGAACCCCGATGTTCGGACTCTCTACAAAAAGATTCAGTGATTGACTTTGGTCGAGAAACGCCCCGCGATCGGCGGCCATGTCGATCAGGCTGCGCATGGGGATTTCCCAAGCCGTGCGATAAATCGCCTTGAGATCAGTTGGAACTTCCTCAATCGTTTGGACTGAGCCTTCAGCCATTTTGATTTTGCTTCGGACGTCATCGTTCCAGAGTCCGCGCGCCTTCAATTCCGCGACCAGGTAGCGATTTACCTGCAGGAACTCACCGGAAAGAGTCTCTCTTTTAAAGAGATTGCTGACTTGTGGTTCGATGCATTCGTAACTACCGACGATGGAGCCAATAGTGGCTGTTGGTGCAATTGCCAATAGTAGGCTATTGCGCAGTCCGCTTTTCATAATTCTCGAACGTAGCGTATTCCATAGTTCCGCTTTGTCCAAGGATGGCGACACACCCCAACTGTCAAACTGCAGTTCGCCACGAGCGGCTCTCGTTTCGGCGAAGGCGTCATGCGCTCCGAGTTGTTCAGCTAGCTCGACACTCGCCGTCAAAGCGGCAAGGTAAATTTCCTCCTGAACCTTTTTGTTAAATGCGCGCGCTGCTTCACAGTCAAAAGGCCAACCCATGAGAAAGTACACGTCCTGTAATCCCATGACTCCGAGTCCTACCGGACGCCATCGCATGTTTGAAGATTTGGCTGTCGGAATCGGGTAAAAATTTAGGTCAATGACTCGATCAAGGTGCCGGATTGCAATTTTGACGTTGCGGGTCAGCTTGCTCCAGTTGAATGTCTTGTCTTTTTCTACGTATGCAGAAAGGTTGATGGATCCAAGGTTACAGACCGCGGTTTCGTCTTTATTTGTGACTTCAATGATTTCGGTACAAAGGTTCGACAAATGTACCGTCCGACCCTTCAGCGCGGTTTGGTTACATTTCTGATTGCTAGCGTCCTTGAATGTCATCCATCCATTTCCGGTTTGAGCAAGTGTTCTCATCATACGTGAATAGAGGTCGCGTGCCTTAACTTGCCGTGTGAATTTCCCAGATCTTTCTAAGGCGACATAGGCGTCCTCGAATTCTTTCCCGTAAAGGTCTACAAGCTCGGGAGCGATGGCCGGATCAAACAGACTCCAGGTTTGGTCGTCGGCAACACGCTTCATGAAGAGGTCGGGTATCCAGTTGGCAAGATTTAAATTGTGAGCTCTGCGCGCCTCGTCACCAGTATTTTCGCGCAGCTCCAGGAATTCCTCGATGTCAGCATGCCAGGTTTCAAGGTAAACACAGCAGGCTCCTTTGCGTTTACCTCCCTGGTTCACAGCGTTGACGCTTGAATCCAGGGTCTTTAGCCAAGGAATCACGCCATTGCTAAATCCATTTGTACTTTTGATTAGCGAGCCGCGACTTCTGACGCGACTGTATGACAGGCCGATACCTCCGGAAAACTTACTGAGTAATGCAGCGTCCTTGTATTTGTCGTAAATACTGAGGAGACTGTCTTCCGGGGAGTCCAATAGAAAACAGGATGATAGCTGTTCATGCGTTGTTCCTGCATTGAACAAAGTGGGTGAACTCGACATGAACTCAAAGCTTGAATAGATGCCGTAGAGCTCTATGGCTTCCTCAAGAGTTTGTGACAGAGCACAGGCTACGCGCATGAAAAAATATTGCGGGGTTTCAATCACCTCACGTGTGTGTGGGTGTTTTAGAAGATATCTGTCGTAGATGGTTCTTATGCCAAAATATTCGAAGCGGTTGTCCTGCTCCGGAATAATGGCAGCATTTAGAACATCGCAGTACCGATCTGCAAAGTTCATGAGGCGTTCATTCACGAGTCCGTGGGATCTGCCCGCCATCAAACTGTCTTTAAATGACATAATGCCCTGAAGGCTTACTTCTTCAGAAATCCATGCAGAAAGCTTTTGAGCGGCGATCTTGCTGTGGGAGGGGTCTTCGAAAATCAGACCTGCATGATGCTGAATGTCCACCATCACGGTGTCTTTTCGCTGCTTGCGTTCGGAGAGAAATGAGGATGGTTGGGCCTCATCCCCCTTTGGAGGAGTTGGGCGGCTTGTGGCTCTTGTGTGAACGGAAGAAACGTCGAAATTTTGCATAAAGGAACCCTCCCCTGGGTAAGCCCAAAGATTGAACAGAATGACTTGCGATGATGGGCTGTTACACCCAAATTTGAGATCGTGCTCTAAGGAAAAGGATAAGGCAGATAGTGTTTCAATGTCAACGCCAGACACTACCGGTAGTGTTGTGGAATTGGGCAGCAATGTATGAAGTGCCCGGTATTTATGGCTTTGCACAACTCAAAAAAATTTTTGTCCACAGGTTACCCCAAGGTCCCTTCACCATGGAGGATGTGGGGGATTTTTGAGCCTCTCGAAAAAGCTTTCCGTTTTTTTGGCTTCAAGGTGTGCTCGGTATTGCCGATACCGACAAAGGATTCCAAGGAGTTAGGAATAGTTGATGAGTCTTCCGGCAGCCAATTTGTATTTTGCCAGTCCACATCCATGGTCTTCGGCTATCCGCTCGTTCGCGGAACTGTCGTTTTTGGCTTTGGTCGTTCAAATTGAAGACGCGGAGCACGCGTTTGCCCAATTACGATATGCCAATCACAAAAGGACGGATGAGTCCGAGCATATGGCTGTGGCGCAGCGTCTCAAAAGTGTTTTCTCCCGATGCGTTGTTATCGACGCCACTCCAACGTTTTTACAATCGATAGATAGAAAAACTCTGCACGCAGCAACGATTCACATACGCAAGCAGTTCATGGATCTGAGTGTGCCAAAAGGAGTGGATTTACTAAGAGGCCTGATCACTGGAACGCCTACGCCCAACTGTATATTGCCGAATACATTACGCTCTTCAAAGATGCGATTGACCATTCATGCCCGCAATGGACAGTCCGGGCACCTGCAGATTCTTATGACGTCCTCGCTAGATGTTGATACCAATCCTCCGCTGATCGGAAGCAGCTTGCTACTTTCATTGCTCGATTCATCAGCGCCTCTGCTCGTCTGCATCGGTCTTGATGGACAGATCTCGTACCTAAACAACGGCATGGCAGAGATAACCGGGGCGCAAATTTTTGGTAGAAAAACTCAGATATCAGACATCCTCACTCACGAGAGCGCAGTGAGGTTTACCCAGGTTTCAACTATGATTTCCATGTCCGGCCGGCCTTGGCATGGTTTCCTCGAGGTCATGCGTCCTGACACCGGTGCGACAACGTTTGTTCAATGTCGTGTCGACTTAGTCAGGGATCATGCAGAACAAAGGACTTTGGGCTATGTGATCTCCGGACAGAAGGCTTCGCATAACGTGCGCAGTTCGATCATGGAGTCACAAAATGTAGAAGCGATTAGCCAAGCTGCGCGTTTTGAAATTGTTGGTAAAATAGCCGCTGACATGATTTATGACGCAACTGGATCACTTGGAGTCATAAAAAATGCATCCGAAGAACTGAAATTACTATCCAAACAGATGACGTCACAGGGTCTTAATTTTATGAAAGATCCGATGCTTCATCAGGCTCGCCGTATTTCTATGATGAGTCATCGGGTTCAAAGTATTGTCGATGTCATTGATGGATTAGCCCGAGATGGAGCGCAAGAAAAGAACGATCACGTAAATTTGAACGATCTCCTCGCTGAGGTGTCAGACATTGTCGAGCACTTTGCAAAAAATATCGGCGTTTCCGTGGAAGTCGAACGTCCTCAGCAGGTGTTGACGGTTCCAATGCAACGTTTACGTATCGGGCAAGTGCTTACAAATTTGCTCATAAACGCGTGTGAGGCTGTAAAAGGTGGCGCTGACTGCTTGGTCAAGCTGGCCATCATCTGTGATGAGGAGTGGATTTATATTGCGGTCACCAATGCCGGACGACCGATTCCAGCTGAGACGAGGATCAGGCTGTTTGAGCCTCATTTTTCGACAAAAAAAGGTGGCCTTAGAACTGGGGTTGGCCTTTTTGTCTCCCGTCAAATTGCTCGTGAGCACGGGGGGGATCTGTACTTCGATGATACGAGTGAGCTAACTCGTTTTGTTCTTGAGTTGCCATTGCTTAAACCGACCACAGCAAATCAAGATGATGATAGCTGGGAGGAAATTTGATTGTGTCAAAAAACGTCACATGGACGTTTTGAGGCTTGTTTGGTAGTATTTACACCGGCTTTTGATGCTGGGAGTCTTGAGGAGGACTAGACATGGAAAACAAAACGATGGCGGTAGATGTAGTGAACCAAGTGGGCCTAGATCAGATGACCCAGCATCTGACCGAGCAGCGATTGCTTGATAAGCGGACGATCTTCGTCAGTGAAGGCATAAATTCAGCGGTCGCTAAGCGCGTCATCAATCAGCTACTAGCGCTTGAGTTGGAGAAGCCAAATACTCCGATAAATTTATTTTTGAATAGTCCAGGCGGAGAGGTAAACAGTGGTTTTGCCATATACGATACAATTCGTTTCCTCTCATCGGACGTTCGTATTATTAACACCGGACTTTGCGCATCTATTGCAACGATCATTAATATCGCGGCAAAAAAGCAGCATAGATTTTCGATGCCTAACTGTAAATTTTTGATCCATCAGCCATTGATACCTGGACAGATTTACGGACAGGCATCGGACATCGAAATTCACGCTCGAGAAATCCTTAAAACTCGTCAGAAAATCAATGAGTTACTATCGAAAGAGTGTGGGCAGCCTCTTAACAAAGTGGAGAAGGATACCACCCGCGATTATTGGATGAATGCCGGTGAGGCCCTTGAATATGGTCTCGTGACAAAAATTATAGAAAACATCTCCGACGTACGCTAATGTTGCCGATCTCCAGGTTCGCGAAGATGGTGGAATTGGTAGACACGCTGGTCTCAGAAGCCAGTGCTGAGAGGCTTGGGGGTTCAAGTCCCCCTCTTCGCACCACATTGATTCACGCCGCAGTCACTTGAAAGTGCGGTGACTCATTGCAGATTAAATCCATTGATTCTGAAAACTCTAGACTTTCCGCTCGGCAGCAGATCGCTAGGGCTTTGCGACCTTGGCGCCTTCGCGTTTATGCGGCAAATATTTCGGCTCTGACTCTCGGTCTTTTGGCAGCGACCCTGGGTGTTTTAATTGGACCGGCGTTGAAGCTGCTGTTGTCCCCTGAGCTTCAATACTTGACGTGGATTGATCTGTTTGGACCCGCATGGGGTTCGTCTATTACGGCTTACTCAGCAAGACCCGGGGTATCTGCCTCCTCTGTTTACTTTTGGTTGCCGTTTGCACTTTTAATTATTGCAACTGTGAAATCGTTTTTGACGTTTTGGCAATGGTACACCTGGGAAAAACTGGGAGAGCTTCTAGCTTATGGCTGGCGTCAAAACTTGGTGGAATCTTTTGTCAATGTGAGTTCTGGGCACCGCGATGACGGCCATATAAAAAATTGTGAGATGCAGCTCGGAGGTCTTATGTCACAAGACATCCGCACTTGCCGCGACTATGTAGTCCATTTTTTCGGCGGATTGCCCCGCGAAGGGTTTCAAGTTGTTTTCCTAGCGATATCTCTGTGTGTCTTATCTCCGAAATTATTTTTTATCTTTTTTTTCTGTTTGGCACCGGTTGTGATTCTTTTGAGTCGATTAGGAAAAAAGTTACGTAAACGCGCGACAGCTGCCTTGGCTGATAACTCTCTACTGGGAGAATGGATCCAGCAGCGCCTCCTTGGAATCGAGACGATCAAACAGTTTCAGACTGAAAAATCTGAGGTGAGTGCGATGCGCTTACTTAGTCAGGATTTATTTGAAAGATTTCTCAGAGCAGCACGATTAAAGGCAAGGACATCACCGCTCATTGAGTTTTTAGGTGTCGCAGGAATGGCTGTTGTACTTGCAATTGCATTCTCAGATATTGCTCAAAATCAGCTCTCTGGATCTGTGGCCATGTCTTTTTTCTCTAGTTTGGCTTTACTGGGGCAATCTGCGGCCAAGATGGGGCGATACTTTAATAGCAATCGCGAGGGGATGGCTGCAGCAGAGAGAATATTCAATGCGGAGCACGCATTTCGAGTCGCAGCTCAGACCAACTCTTCGCATATCGTTTTTAAGGAAGCGTCTGATAAATCATTTTTAACACTTAAAAACGTATCTCTAACCTATGGCAAGACGACGGCCTTGCATCAATTCAGCTATAAATTTGAATCAGGGCGAGTCTATTGTCTCGTTGGCCGGTCTGGTGCCGGCAAGAGTAGCGTGTTTAATGCAATTTTAGGATTAAGGCCGCCAGTAGAGGGGGCTATTGAAGGAGCGATCTCGGCACACTTTAAGGATCGCACGTTGGACGTGGCTTATTTACCTCAAGCGTTACCAGTGATTTCTGCGACATTGGGTGAGATAGTCTCCTATCCCTTACTCGGGCACGATGTCAAACGCGTTCAAAGAGCCCTTAATGTGGCCCATTTCGCTTTGGATCAGGACAGGATGTCGCAGGGCCTTCAGACGGTCGTCGGCCCTGGTGGGGTCCAGCTTTCGGGCGGTCAACTGCAGCGACTGCAGCTCTCTCGCCTTGTGTATCATCATGCTCCCTTTGTACTAGTCGATGAGGGAACGAGTGCGCTAGATCCAGAGTTGGAAAGTGTCGTGCTCGATTTTGTTCGAGGTCTGGCAAAAAATGGGGCTGTGGTGCTGATGATTGCTCATCGGCAGTCAGCGGTTGATGCTTGTGATGAAATTCTTCTACTTGAGGATGGTCAACTTGTTGCTGCTGGAGATCTAGCTGAATTGTCAAAAATCCAGTCATTTAAAGATGTCTTCAGATAAACGTCATTTGGAATGGAATATGAGGCAATCTGTTGTTGATATTAGAATGAAGCCGGGGACTCGCACCTACGTGATCGGGGACATTCACGGTTGCTATCAGGAGCTTCTGGCTCTCGAAAAGCGGATTAGAATGCTGGCTGCCCGCTCTAAAATCGAGACAGTCAGGTTTCTGTCCCTTGGCGATTTGTGTGATCGCGGTCCCGACACCAAAGAGGTCATCGAGCACTTTGTAAATGGTAAAGCTGCGGGTACTCATGACGTGATCTTAGGTAATCATGAAACGTTTTTTCTTTTGGCATTTGCAGGTCTCAGACGTGATCTTTTAAAAGCGGCATCCGTTGAACTGGCTTGGTATCATGAGTGTCTATTCAAGCTTTTTCGAGCGCAGATGACCAATATCGCTGCTTGGCGCCAAAACGGTGGCCGGTCAGTGTTTGAAAGCTACGGTGCAAATATAGATGATCTGGATACTTGGGATAGAGTGTCCACGTCTCATCTCAAGCTTCTTTTTGAAGCGCCGCTGGTTTTTCGCGGGCCCAAGCTTTTGATCAGTCACGCTTTGATGGGCGTCGGTGACCTGGCTTTGCTTGAAGCGAAGGATCAGGGTCAGCAGGTTGATGAGCGTGAGCTGCATGCCGCTGTCGTCCGCTGTCTTTGGGAGCGTGACTATCCGACGTCAATGGTGGTGGACGGTGGGCGACACATTTCAGGTCATACGCCTCTTGTCAGAATTATTCGGGAAAAACAGGCTGGCACGATCCAAATTGACACTGGTGCAGTTTACGGAGGTCAATTGTCAGCCATTGATCTGAAGTCATTACGGGTCACGGCCGTAAAATCGCAATTTTCGTGCCGCGATAAAACTGAAAAAAAACATCAGACAGGATGAAACCCTAAGATATTTAGCTTACTAATCACTGGAACAGAAACACCAGCCGACAATTTTAAAGATGATCAGCTAGTGCTTGTTTTAAATTTTTCGACGAGAAAAGAAACAGAAGAATCAATGAGACTTAGTGATCAGCTCCATCTTTATGGGGCTTTGAGCGCTGTCATCGCGTCCACAGGCAATGCCAACGACCTTCTCTCTGGACTGTGCAAGTCTTGATGCGAGTTCCGTTGCTGCAGTGCGACACTCTGCGAGCGATGCATGAGACCCGGGAAGTAACGTTGATCTGAGGATTAAGTCTGCGCCCAACGCGCGATCCCAGAAAATCATATTGAGCTGAAAGCCCACTGTAGGGTGCGCAACTGAACATGCGGTAACTCCAACCCATTCTGTTAGTTTCGTCTGTTCAAAAGAAGTCCTAGCTGCTTCGCAGTCTTGAAGTGTTGAATAGTAGCGCATGCTCTTACTTAGAAGTCTGAATGGGGACTCATTTGCCACGGAATAATAAGCAACGCTTAATCCTCTCGAGGACCTGCCTGGACCCTGATACCAAGCGATCGGCCTTAGATTAAGGTCTGTGGCTTGTTGATGAAGAGTCGTGACTGCTGCATTTGCATCCTGAAGGGGATAGTAGGTGACAGCAGAGCTTTCATAACGACGAATATCTGTAGATCCAATCGCATCGATACGAGTTCTGTAGCGTGGCGGGCCAATTTCAGATGTTTTGTGACAAAAGCTAATGAATGGAGTCAAATTCGTGAGTTTATTAAAAAAATCTATTTCACTGACCAGCGCTTCTTCGCACTGTTGCTTTGAAGCATAGAAGTCGATTTCTTCCCCGTAGGTGGTGTTCGTTGTGGACCAAGGCATGACGCGCTCTGTCGCTGAATAAGCAATAGTTCCATTGAGACTACTCAGGACTCCGTCTTTTTCACATCCTGAGCTTATCAGACTGACTCCGGCACCCGCTTGAAACTTATCTGCCGCGTCCGCAATCATTGCGCGGCATGACTCTTCTCCGATGTCAGTGTCAATGGATCGCACCTCGTACGTGTAAACGCCAGCAAGGGAGGGCGTGCCTAGAATAATTCCAGCTGAAATGGCAAACTGAGCAACATAAATTTTTTTCATAGGGTTAATCATCCTTTTAATTCGATCTGTGGCTAGGAGTCTATTGTCTTTGATTGAAATGAAAAATAGATTTTTTAAATTCAGAACATCCAAAAATACTATGGAGTGACCAGGCTGAGAGACAGCGTTGATGGGAAGGAATAAGTTGGCCGGTGACGAGCACTCCGTAGGAACAGTTGAAAAAGTATTTTATTTTCCGGTAATTATAAATTTATTTAAACGAATGATTACCGACTTTTTATCGAATTTTGCAAAGTTCTGGATATTGCTACTCGAGCAATTGAAGAGCAGGTGCCCTTCTTTAGAATTTAACCTCAAGTTTGTGGAGATTGTTTATGTATAAGCTGTTTATCAGTCGGTGTGCTTTTTTAGCGATTTTTTTACAATCAGGGCAGGCATTCGCCTCAATTCCTTGTACTGCTGAAGATAAATCAATGCTTCCGAGGCAGATTCAGGCGACAACATCCGTCAACGATCAGTCGATTAACATCAAAGTTACAATACCGAGCGAGGACTACATCAGTCGATGCGCTGTGTCTGCTCTCGAATACGGTGATTTAATCTCTTATTCGTTTGCTCCAGGTTATGAGGCCGTGGTGGATCTTACTATTGAAAATCCTATGTCTTTCTCTCAACCAACAAAGCGTTCGTTCAAACTTAAATTTCTGTCGCTTGATCCCACTTTTTTGGCAGATGAGAGAGAGAGGTTTCCACACAATATTCGCATCAAAGACACTCAAGCCAAAATGGTTCACGATATCTATTTAAACCGTGATGGTAGACCCGCAATGACTCGTTCTTACTTGATGAATAATTAACTGATCATAAAACAAAAAGCCCCCGGAGAGGAAATCTCCGGGGGCTTTCTCGTCTCGTTACTTTAACAGATTTTTAAACTGCTCGGTCATCAGTGGCACAACTTTGAAAAGGTCACCTACAATGCCGTAGGAAGCCACGCCGAAAATCGGAGCGTCTTTGTCAGTGTTGACAGCGACAATGACTTTCGAGGTTCTCATACCAGCCATATGCTGGATCGATCCTGAAATTCCGCATGCAATGTACAAGTTTGGGTTAACAGTCTTTCCTGTTTGACCTACCTGCATATCGTGTGAGGCGTATCCTGAGTCCACAGCGGCGCGCGACGCACCAACAGTTGCTCCAATGACATCTGCACAGTCAGCGAGAATTTTGAAGTTGTCAGAGTTCGCCATGGCACGTCCGCCAGAAATGATCAGAGATGCCTCTGTTAAATCTGGTTTTGCGCTTTTGCCTTTACGGATTTCGACAGTCTTAATTTTACCGTCACCAGCTGCAGCGGATACAGGTGTTGCTCCTGCGTTGCCGCTTCCTGGCTTTGCTACCGGGAAAACATTCTGGCGGATCGTGACAAAGGAAATCTTTGCGCCCTCTGTAGCCACATCTGCGATACATTTACCGGAATACATTGGTTTTGTACCCTGAACTCCCGAACCTGATGACTCAACATAGGTCAAGTCTGTCAAGATCGCTCCGTCCATACGGGCAGCGAGTCTAGGGAAAACATCCCGGCCCATCGGTGATGCGACGCCAAGTACAACGTCCGGAGAAAACGCTTTGATCGCCGATTCAACTCCATTTGCGTAGCTTTGGACGTTGTAAAGTGCGCAGTCCGCGCTATCCGCAGTGTAAACTGTATCTGGTCCCCAACCGGCAAGCTGGCTTGCATGTCCGGCAACACCTTGGCCAACTAAAACAGCCGCCAAATTTGCCGAGCTTCCAGCAAGTTTGAAGCCTACAGTCAGTGCCTCGTGAGCCGATGATTTGATCTTGCCGTCCCGCTGTTCAATAAAAACTAAAACTTTCATAGGTCAGCCTCCGGTTAGATCACTTTGGCTTCTTCGCGAAGCAGTTTAACAACTTTTTCTACCATCGCCTCAACAGGCTCGCCTGCAAAGACTTTTCCTTTTGGTTTCTCAGGAGGATATTTGTATCCCTTGATCACCGCTTTTGGCTTTAGGGATCCAGCGTCGACGCCGACGTCACCAGGGGTTTTCATATCAAATGGTTTCTTTTTTGCTTTCATGATCCCTGGCAGTGACGCGTATCGTGGGGTGTTCAATGATTTGTGAGTACCGAAAATTGCAGGTAGGGACACATCATAAACCTCGACCTGACCGCCTTCGACCTCGCGCTCGACGCGAGCAGTAGTTCCGTTCAGATCAAACTTTGTGACTACGTTGACGTGCGGCCAGCCAAGCATCTCGGCAGCCATGGTGCCAACATGCATATTGTCATCATCGATCGCCTGCTTACCGCAGAAGACAACATCTGCTTTTTCAGCCTTGATTGCGCCGGTTAGAACCTTAGCAATTGCAAGCGAGTCTGCGCTTTCCAGGCCAGTGTTACTTATCAGAAGTCCGCGGTCACCGCCCATCGCCAAGCCTTTTACGATTAATTCCTTGGCTGTATCTCCACCAAAACTTGCAATGACGACTTCGCCTGTGCCGAGTTTTTCCTTCAGTTTAAGAGCTTCCTCAATTGCAAATTCGTCATAAGGGTTGATGATGTATTTAACATCTCCTTGCTCGATGGTCTTACCATCTCCAGACAAGCGGATTTTTGTTTCCGTGTCCGGTGTCTGCTTAATCAAAACAAGAATTTTCATGGGACTCTCCCGTTTATGTAGCGATACCTTAAGCTTAAAAAAACTTGGTGGGAACATTAACAAGAGGTTCCTGCAGGTGCAAGACCGAAAGCAGATCAGCTTTAGACACAAGGGCCAAGAAATATGAGAAAATTTAACCCTGCGTCGGCGCTCCTCGGCCTGCTTGTTTTTTGGACGAAGCGCCGCGTGGCATGATGGTGGTCACCGGAACGGCGACTTCTTTGCCGATTCGAAGTCGGGTTGGATGGAGCCCTGGGTTCAGGGAGATTATGCTACGCTTGTCGACTCTGTATCTGCTCGCGATTGCGCCGAGTGTCTCTCCAGGCCTTATGCGGTGATAAAGGACATCTTTGACATCGACGAATTCAAGTTTGGTTTCAACCATGGCCCATTTGTCGGCCAGGATTGGGCTTAAGCGAAGAGGGTAAGGACCGCTGGCTTGACTCACGGGAGGTGTTATGGCGTTCACGATCTCCGGGTTCCAGTGTCTGATGAGGCGCTCAGGAACGCCCATGCGCCCAGCAAGCGAGGCTAGCTCGACTGCTCCCTTGATCGGCACAGTCGTAACGGGCATGGCATCCAGTGGGTCAGCGGTAACATCAAATCCATGACGCGATGGATTTGAGGCAAGTTGCAGGGCTGCAAGGACTTTGGGTACATAGTTCTTGGTTTCAACAGGTAAATACGCGGAGTCCGCCAAAACCCAGAAATCGTCTGAACCTGTTCTGCGCATGGCAGACCTGACGCGGCCCGGGCCCGCATTGTAGGCAGCCATAGCGAGGTACCAGTCACCGAATTCCTCGTAAAGATCGCGAAGGTGGCGAGCTGCCGCTAACGTTGACTTGGCGGGGTCGCGACGCTCATCGATGAACATATTCATTTTCAGACCATAGAGCCGCGCTGTTCCTGGCATGAACTGCCATGGGCCAGTCGCTTTGGCGTGACTGTAAGCGCTATTGGAGAATCCACTTTCAACCATGCTCAAAAAGATAAACTCTGATGGGAGTCCTTGCTGTTTTAAGATTGGTAGAACTAATTCTCGAACTGACTCGCCACGGACAAGCCACTTAAGAAATGATGAGCGACCCGAGTTTTTGAAGTAGCGAATCCAGTGCTCGACCCGAGGATTGGTCACCACGGGTATTGATCCGAAGTAGGGAACAGTTTCACCGACCATGCGGGTGCGAGCAAAGTATAAAGCCTCAACCTCTCGCTGATCATAAGGTGATTTAGTTGGTGAACGACGACGTTTGGCTTTTCGTGAAAGTTTAAATGCCTTTTCCGGGTTTTGAGCCTTGGGATTGTCTTTTAAATATCGGTCCTTAAGCCACTGCGCATAGATGGTGTCCTTGCAAAACTCAGCGTCATCCAATTCCGACATCAGTTCAAGATCTCGGTCGTCCTCGGTCGCCTCATTCATGGCAAAGCCATTTTCAGTCTCATTGATAGTATTATCGGGGATCTCGCCGACTGCTTGGCCTTTCTTTGCAATCGGTTGAACCGATTCACCTACTTTGAGAGCCGTCAGCGTTCGCGACCGGGACGTGGCGCAGCCAAAGGCCATCAGAAGGGCCAAAAAAGAGGTCAACAAACTTCTATGTGAAAAACCCAGAATCACAGGTCATCACGCTCCATGATCGATCACAATATTTGAGAAGCAAATGCTCTATGTGAAAATGATAGCGGCTTGGGATGTAATTTCCTAGGTCAATTCGGTACTTCGCCGATATTACAGGGTGAATTTAGTGGCCGGTAAAGGACAGGATGTAATGAAACGACCCGGTGACCACCAGCCTATCCTTCCCCCAGGCCTTTGGCAGTGGCGCAAAAGGAGACGCCATCTTTATTGTTCTTAACATATTATCGTCCAAAGTCTGGTAGCCCGAGGACTGGACGACTCGGACCTTGCTCACGCGGCCATCTTTTTCGATAGTCATTTCGAGCTGCACAGCACCTTGTAGGCCTCGTTGTATTGCATCTGACGGATAAATCCAAACCAGCTCAATCTGCTTTCTTAAACCGCTGAAGTAAGACAGAAACTTGAAGCTAGTCGTGTTCATGTCGACTCTATCGCCTTCAGCGATGGGCGCATCAATGTGCTCAGTGTAGCCAGTCGAGGTTTGTGAGAACACGTCAGTTGTCTTGTCTGGCAATAGTCTTTCATAAGGAGTTTTGATTTTAGATTTTTCAGAACCAACGATCATGGTTCCTGAGGTGCTCTCAGTCATTGGCATCGAATAGGTCTTTGGTTTGGGAGCCGAGAGCATAGGTTTTGGTTGATCGTTTTGGGTGCCAACCTTAGGTTGGTTGCTCGCATCCTGGCCTCTCGAATTGTTGATCAGACTCTGTTTTATTTTTGTCTCACGCTCCGTTGCGTGATCCTGAGCGCCCAAGCTGGCCGGAACTTTTGGTGCGACTGTCGGCGTCTGGGGTGTTTCGATGATGCGGCGTGAGGCGAATGAGTCTTTCTTAAACTGATCAAGAATCTTCTTTTCTTCGTTACTGACGTTACGAATTTTTACTGAACGCTCAGCCTCATATCCGGACCTGTGTTCCATCCATCCGGTTCCTAGCCAACTTATAAGATGAATCAGAAATGAAATGGCAATAGCAGCCCAAATGATGCGCTTATCTACCGATGGTAGATGACGCCATCGGTGTTGAACAGAATGCCATTCGATTTTGACTCTAATTGCAGCCAACGGTCACTCTCGGTTTAGAGATTTCTTCAAAGTTATCGGACGATTTGACTTTTATCCAAGCCGGTGCTCTTAAGGCGTCGGGTTTTAACTCAGTTTTTTTATTCTTTTTTGTTTTTACCAAATCCTGCGCGTCTGATTTGTCCTATCTCTTCTGGTATATTTTTGTTTTTCAGAACCTGGTTACAAAAATTTACTCCATCCGTCAGTTTGGCCAAGGTCTGTGACCATTTTCATTAAATCTACCAGATTTTTAGCCGAAATCGCGCAATTTTTGCGCGGATTATTGTTTGGTATGCTTACTGCATTTTCCCCATGAGTAAACCACTGACGCATAAAATGTGCGTCAACATGACAGCCTTGCGGCAAGGGGGAATTATGAAACAAGTTTGCAGGTTTGTGATTTGTTCGGGATTAGCCATGGTAAGTGCCGCGTCCTATGCGCAGCAGTCTGTTGTTTGGGATATTCACTCGCCATCAACAATCATCGCTGGATCAGGCTGTCAAAAAGATGTTGATGCTTTTGCATCGACAAACGGCAACGACTTGGCAATTGTTTTCACGCGACTGGGTGTGGATCTTCCAGGTGGTGGTTCTCCAACCCTTGCGGATCGTAAAAACTGTACAGTTCGTGTACCGGCTACAATCGCACCAGGTGTCTATATTGGTCAGCTAACCCAAAGAATAAGCTACGGTATCACCAAAACAGCTGGTGCAACAGGATCAGTGGCAACGAGAAGTACTTTCTTTGGATTCAATGTGAGTCCCCACAATGTGAATATTCCATATGGCTACTCGGTTAACGAACCATTGCTGACTAACGCTCGTGTCGATAACTTTTCGGTGCGTACGACGCCAAGCTGGTATAGCGGATGGTGTTCACCAAACCGCGCACCTCGCGGGTTATACCAGGCCAATTTCGCCGTATCGGGGCAAAAGCGTAACTCCAGGGAGGACTTGATTATGTTTGTTGATGGATTGGACTTGAAATATGAAGTTGTCGCTTCTTTGATTCGTTGTCAGCTTTGAGCAAAATTCAAATCATTAAACTAAAATTAAAGCGGAGGATGATGTCATGAGATGGTCGAGGATGGATCTAATAAAGCTGCCAATCGCGGTTCTATTTTTATCAACACCTCTCATGGCATCGTCTAAGCCTGTAATGAATGATTGGTTTGCACTTGGTTCGGGTTGCCGGGCGCGATCGGACTTGCCTGGGAACGTCAAGATGGAGCTTATTACCCCTTATGTCAGTAGTGCTGATACATACCAAGCAAAGTTCGTTTTCAAGGACTTTGCATTGACATCGGATGTCGAGGTCAAGAACCCTAAACGGTTTGGTCGTGAGTGCGCGATAAGGCTGAACATTAATCCACCGGCAGGGAAAAAAATTGTCAGTTTAAAGGCTGTAACGAAGGTGATTGCTACCAAGGAGCCAGGCCCAGAGCTTGATCTCTTGGCTGAATTAAAGCTTGGATCCGTATCACTTGGGAACGCACAAACTAAACTTGGCGATGCGTCCCGGGTTCGACAGCGAGAGGAGATTATTGAGCTTCAAGCGGATGCGGGCTCAAAGGAGGCGTTTCCACAGTTAGGTTGTGGAGAGCCAAAAATCATCGGATTTGATTATTCATGGATTGTCACGCGCAAATCGACTCAAAGCTCCGCGATGCGTGTGGAGCTTGGCAAGGAGAAGGCATTAACGATTGAGGCTAAACTGGCTGATTGTCAGCCAGGATAAAACACCGTCCGTCTATTTCCCGTTCAAGGTAGACTGACCATGGTCAGTAGTCTGAATAAGATCGCATACTCCCACTCGGCGGGATAGGTCTCCTCCGCAGCCGGTGTATAACCTGGGCGGTCACTGTGAGACACCGGAGATACTGTTCTGCCAATCGCATACTTCATATTCTTGATGTCTGGATATTTCCACTGATCATTCATTTTCACCGGGGTGAGCTCGATCATGATCGCAGCCACAGTCTCTGACCAGGCCTCCTCTTGAGCAAGTTGCGGGTCTGATGGATGAGCTTTTCTATAATGAGCCATTCTTTCCTGGGTTTGAACCTGAGCGCGCGTGGCGGCATACAGGTCTTGCTTTTTGAACACTAATCCATACCAGGCGTGGAAGAGTTCGTTGTAGAAAGATGCCCACTCCAAACGGCTCCATGCATCGGGAGTTGAAGACGATGGCATGTAAATAGTGCCGCCGTAAAAGTAACCCGGGCGATAGCTTGGCCAGCTTCCTTCAACGACGGACACAGCTGACTTAGCTTGAATCAACTCTCTAAAAAAGCGTAACGGCAGTTCACGGGATGCAGCCGCTCTCATATAGGGCATTAACGTGTGAGAGGAGTCCAATTGTGTGTCGGACGGGTAAGATACCTGCCAAAATCTCTCGCTTGGATTGTTGTCAAGAGAGGATGGTGTGGGGCTGAGTCCACATGAATTTAAAAAAACAAACAAAATAAGCGACTTGGCGAAAGTATTTATCAAACGTGAGGGCATGGGTCCTCCTGGTGGTCAAAAATCAGTTCATGCCAAAGATGGGCGGGGTTTTACCCATGCCAACCGAGGTTCGCAAGGGAAAAGGTAAATGCTTGGGCAAACTCGAGTTGGGCTGTTCATGAGATACGTCTCGCTCTTGTCTTAATATCAATAATTATAGATGTTTATACAAAAAATAGAGAGACAATTTGCAGTAGGCACACAGGCGATTAATGGCCTCTTTGAATGGACTGACCTGCAAGGGTTTGCTGGATTTTTCACAAGTGCTGCTCCTTGTTGACATATCGCGAATGCATGTGTGACTCTGACACTCAGGAATTCATCAATTATTTGGAGGGCTTTAATGCTGCGCCTCAAGTTGTCCTTTAAAGTCATGTTTTTGGCGGCAGTCCTTGTTGGATGCTCTGAGAAAGAGTTCGATCCGAATGATCCTAAAAAGTCGTTTGGTATTGCTAAAGAGCCTTATGATGATGAGCACTACGAGGAAGCCATAAAAAAGCTTGGTGAGTTTCGAGCTAGATTTCCATACAGCCAGTTTTCTACCGAAGCCGAACTGCTTATCGCGGACAGTCAATTTAAACTGGAACGTTATCAGGAGGCTGCTGCTGCTTATGACACATTTGTGAAACTGCATCCGAAGCATCCGCGTGCTGACTATGCTTTGTATCGAATCGCGGAGAGCTACTGGGAAGATTCGCCGGAAGCGCCGAGTCGGGAACAGGAGTACACAGAGAAAGCCGTGGCGCAATGGCAAGAGGTGATTCAGAAGTACCCGAATACCGAGCTGGCCAATAAATCGAAAGACATGGTGGCGAAAGGTCGTCGGCGTCTTGCTGAGAGTATCCAGTTTGTGGCTCGCTTCTATTGTAAGCTGGAAATTTGGCATTCGTGCGCATATCGCTACACCCTTCTTTTAGATAAATATGCGGATCAGAAAGACATGTCTAAAGAGGCTTTGGATCGCGCAGCTTTTGCCTTAGATCAGGTCGCAGCCTCAAAGGAGAAAGATCCTTCGAGTGACAAAAATCTTTATCATCGATCCATGACCGCAGATCAGATAAGGCAGAAAGCTTCTAAATTCAGGCAGTTGCTAAAGGGTCAAGCCTAAAAATTATGTTTGGTGAATAATGCCCTCTCAGCGAAGTGAGAATCAAATCCGTCAAAGACCATGGCTGACATATCTCGTAATGGTGGGACTGTTCATCACCATCCTATGCTCAATCGGATCGTATTTTGTTTTGAAACAAGTTTCATTTGATGTGGCAGCAGCTGTCCGTGCTAAGTCGGAAGAGATGCAAATCACGACCGAGGTTCGCGACGTTCGCGGCAGAGACCTCGGTGTTTTTAGCGATCAAACAAGATTTATTGTGCCTTATAATGAAATTCCAAAGCGTGTTAGGCTTGCTTTCATTGCGGCCGAGGACTCTAAGTTTTTCAACCATATTGGGGTTAGTCCAAAAGCGCTGATCCGGGCTTTCGCAGCCAACATCAAGAAAGATCGCTATGCCGAGGGTGGAAGCACCATCACGCAGCAGCTTGTTCGGCAGCTTTTGTTGTCTCGTGACAAGACATTGCTTCGCAAGTTTCAGGAAGTGGTCATGGCTTTGACGCTGGAACGTCAGATGGCAAAGCAAGAGATTCTGGAGCTTTGGCTTAACAGTGTTTATCTTGGAAATAACGCGTGGGGCGTCGAAGCTGCTGCGCGGCACTATTTTAACAAATCTATCAGCAAAGTTTCTATGGCGGAGGCAGCAATGCTTGCCGGTCTTCCTCAAGCACCGTCCCGCTATGCTCCGCATGTTCGATTTTCTGCTGCCCAGGACCGTCAGCGGTATGTTTTAAATCGATTAAAGAAACTCAAACGGATTACAGCCGAAAGTTTTGAAAAAGCTGTTGCCGAGAAAATTCAGATCGCACCTAATCGTATAGAAGTTGCTGCGCGAGCGCCTTGGGTGACAGAGTCGGTGCGACTAGAGTTGTGGCGACGCCTCGAGCAGAAAAATCTTCCGAAAACTGGATTAGTCGTCAATACAACGATTGATCGTGATTGGCAGCAATCGCTTCAGTCCCTGATAAAACGTGACTTGAAGAATATCAGGAGCGACGGATTGGATGCGGCAGTCGTTATTCTGGATGCTAAAACGGGCGACATTCGATCGATGGTTGGCGGAACCAACTTTTATGAAAACCAGTTTAACCGGGCCTTTGATCTCTATCGTCCCTACGGTGCGGCGGTATATCCGATTGTATTTGCATGGGGCGTTGAAAAAGGATTGGTTAAAGTCGATGGATACGCTTCCATTGCGGAAGCGGCAGTGCGTAGTCGCTTCGCAGAGGCCGAACAGATTGCTCCTGAAATTGGTTATGGCCTCGTCCGTGACAAGCTGATGGGTTTGGGGTTTGTAGTGAAAGATGCTATGGCTATCGATGAAATTCATGGTAGCCCATTGAATATCGCTCGCGCCTTCCTCGGTATTAGCGGTGCTCGACAGTTTGTACCGCGAGGTATGGTGACCAGTGTTCTGGATTCGGGCCAATCAATCTATTCATCAGATGAAGTTACAATGAGTTATTCGGCTCGCATTGATCCGGTGATTGCATGGGTGGTGAGGAAATGGATGGCGATTGGATCGACCCAAGACAAGTCACCTCTCGCAGGAGAACCTGCCATGAAGTCAGTCAAAGGATGGAACGCTTGGTGGATTATTCCAAGGCGCGATGTGGTGGTCGCCGCATGGGTCGGTGCCGATAGTCGAGAGCCTGACAGCCCGAATAAGTTCAAGCAAGCTGATGCTAAGATGGACAAGATTTTGTCATTTTGGATCCAAAAGAATCTCTTTGGTCATGATGGAGTTGGAGCAGCCCCTGAGGGAATCAGTTACATGGTCTACTCTGAAGAAAGAGGTCAACCTGCGGTGAGAGTGCCTTTCGTCTCTGCCGGACAGGGAGTGTTTTGATGTTCATCGCTCGGATGTCTGGTTTCCTGATAGGTATTTCGCTACCTTTCACCCTCCAAGCGAAAGAAGACTCATCATGGACCAAGCTTGCTGCAATCAAATCAACGTTGGTGCGACCAGCGATAGAAAAATTCCCGGCGATCGGTGACCGACGCGAACTCTCAACTGCTGAGCAAGAACTTTTAACGCGTCGATACCCGCGAGAAATTCGTAAGTCAGTGGAATCGGTGCTTCAGCATTTTTGGTCGATGGATCTTTTAAAGGCTCTTTCTGCAGCAGGAACGACATCATTTGTGACGACATTGCAGCGGCAGGATGACTGGTTTCGCCGTGTGGATGAAAGTATGGTCTTTTCCGGATGTGGCATTAAGGCTCCTGTTCCCAAGGAACGGCTACAATTGACCTATCTTAGCTGGCAAGGCTACAAGCAGTTTGAGGAGTCACAGGAGCTTAAGGCCGCTTCTGGTCGTGACTTGATTGCGGGGATTCCGGCGGCAGATTTTTGTGAAAGAGAACCTGGTACGCACATTCCGGTGGATTATGCGCTTAGATTTTCCCCCTGGGAGGTCGCTTCGCATTTGGCGAGCTCATCGCGACTCGAGGCGACTTTGGTGAATTTGATCATGAAGCCGGATGGGCTTTCTGTTGACACTGATATCAGCGATATTGAAGTCGTTTCCCATGCGACGTCAGATCATCATTCGCACGGATGGATGGATGCACTTGACCGATTGAATGGTCGAATCAATCTGGGAGCCGTGAGTTTATCAGACCTAGCCAATTTGATCCGTCGAGATACTTCGATTGAACAGTCCGTCAGAAGTTTAGTTTTGGCTGCAGCAGTCAGTGCGCCGCCTCTAAAAAAAGATTGTGAGACACGAGGGGGCTTGTGGTCTGAAGTCCGGTGGAACGAGCGAGGATGGCTCGAGCTTTTTGCATGCCGCAGCGTTGAAAAGAATCAAATTGGTTTTGTACTTGCAGCTGAGGAAGGTGATTTGGCAGAGGGGACGATCATCTTATCAACGGTCGTCCAATCGCTTCGCATCGAGGGCAAACTTGATGCTGACTCGGATGAGTTTTCAGTAAGCTATATTGACTCGAGTAAGTCTATTAATTCTGAGATTTGGTTTACCCGAAGTGGCGACGTAAAGGCAGCACGCGATGGTGACTCAGCTGAGTCGCGTCATGTTTTTTTTGGCGACCGTGGCGATGTTCAGTGGATAAATCAACTGCGTGGTGTCAAGACGCTGAGGAATATCTCTTGGTACAAGAACGGACAACCGCGTTCATTTGATGTGATTGATGAGGGTGGTCGAATTACCTTACGCGGTGGATTTCACGCAGACGGTAGGCCTCATTATTGGCAGCCTTATCAGAATGGAAAAAAAGATGGGACACTCATTTGGTGGTTCCCAAGCGGTGCGCGCGCAGGTGAGCTCGAATTCTCTGGTGGTCGGCGTTTTGGGGTTGGAAGCGTTTTTTATGAAAACGGCGTGGAAGGTTTCCACGGAGAATATTCCGACGATCAACTCCATGGCCGCATGATTTGGCGCGATCCTCATGGCCGAACGTTATTCTCACTAAATTATACGGGTGGAAAAGCTCATGGTTTGATGGAAATCCGACATGGCGGGCGCACCATAGCCGAGGCAAGATTTGAGGGAGGATCGGTCGAGGGCCAAGTCTTGGTCAGGAATCGCAAGGGGCTTGTGGTGGGAGATATTCCTTATCGAGCAGGACTACTGAATGGCGACGTAATCCTTAGAGATTCGGCGGGTAGCGTGCGTGTCAGGTCCTCCTGGCATGAGGGACAACTGCATGGCGAAACAGAGATCTGGTACGCTAGCAAAGTGAAGGCGGCCTACTGTCAGTTTGATAATGGTCAATTGCAGGAATGGGGATCGTTCAGACCAGATTCTACGTTTCGTTATGTAGGTAAGGTTTCTTCAGAGGGAAGCGGACGAGCTTCAATCGATTACTATGCTGGAAATCCGTCACCCGTGGTTCGTTGTAGAGCTGAAGATTGGATGATCGATGAATGTGAGTCAGTTCACTCCGGTGTCCGACGCCCAGCTCCCCGACTAAAAGATATTTTAAAAATCTGGTCAAAAAATGATGGTTTTCGATTCAGTCCTGATAAGTGCGGTGGATACTTTCAAAAGTTCGACGTTTCGCCGTTTGCTGATGTGGTCGACGGTGAAGTAAAGATAAATTTTCGAGTTAAGGATGCTTGTAAGGAAATAGGTCTAGCAACAAGTATCGACTGCAAAGCGCGGTTGAAAACTGGCGCGTGGTCTGTAGAAACCTGTAAGTCATCAACGATGAGTGTTGATGAATTCTAGACTCCTAGTGCTGTGTATTCATTTTCGCAAAGCAGGTAGAATACCCATCATGAACTTCGCATTGTCGATCTAATCCAGATGTAGGCATGTTGTCAGTGTATGCGGCCCTGACAATGTACAGACTGTCTGGCTGCAGTGGGCCAGTCAAAAACTCGTAAACCTCTGCGCCGCAATAGAGTGTCGATAATTTTCTATCATAACGCGCCAGGTAGCCGCTGTTTATACTCATTTTATTTTTAGCCGCAAAATCAGCGAACTCGACCCATTCATAAAAGAGGCGATTTTCTTCTTTTCTATCTTGGCAATATCCTACGTCTTGCAATGGCGGGATCATTTTTACTTTTTTAAATTTAGATGCAGCGTTATCCCAAAATGGATCTTGTAGACGTTCGCCGCGCTGAACGTAAAATCTATTCTTTCGGTTCGTCATCCATGGTCCGAGGTCAATCGTCTGAAGTATGAGAGCAACGGTAAAAAGGATTCGCATAGATTTTCTTGAAAAATGATTCGCAACAATGGCTGCGGCACCAAAAAACAATATATAGTACAACGGCCATATGAATCGCCCTGATGTACGCAGAGATGATGTGATGAAACGAAACGGCTTCCAAAACCATTCCATGTCAATAAGCCAGAATCCGGCGAAATGAATGTTCTCAGATAGCGCAAAAAACCACATAATCAATGAGGTTGTGATCAGAGCTTTGACGTACGGATCCTTGACCCAGACGCGGATTTGGGTGCGAATCCGCGGCACCATGGCAGCTATTACTAACGTCCAGCCCCCTAATCCCAGCCACGCATAGCCCTCGTATAATCCCTTACGGTCACGAAACTTTGGCACGAAAGAGCTAGTTCCGTAATTGTTAAAAATTGAGAAGACATCGGTACCAAAATAGTGAAAACCGTCGGTTCCTGATGGTCCGTTCAGAAACCCAAACGCATAAAGCAGAAGGCCCATCGGAATGATGTACAAAAAGGTTATCAATCCGAGACTCGTTATAATCCTGATCTTGGAGTTGGAAGGATCTTTCCAGGCAGCAAAAGCTCGACCAAGAGGCATAGCCCAACAAATGCCCGCAACCATAGCTGCCAGGTAAGGTTGTATCAAAGTAGCCATGCCAATAATCGTCATGGGAGTTCGCAGTGGCGTTGATACTTGGTCCTGGCGTTTTTTCGCTAAAATATACTCCTGAACAACGGACAAACTCCAAAGCAGAAGCCAGTGCGACATCAATGCGACATGTAATGATCTAAAAATCAGAATTGGACTTAAAGTCACCAAAAGTACAGCACTCGTGAAGCACCATTTGTCCTTGATCCACGGTCTGAGGAGGCGCACTGCAAACAAAGCCTGCAGAACAAAGCACATCAGAGTCCAAAGACCGAGGTACTGGAAGTCTTCAGGCAGAGTGTCCGAGATTAGCTTCAGAGGAAACGCCGCCAAGGGAATGGAATCCGTGTAAGCCATGAATGTTGGAAGCGGCGCAACATAATTGGGAATGCTTCCAAGGGGAAACGACCAAGGGCTATGCCTTAAAAATAACCAGCCCAGGTAGTGGGTATGATAATCGGGCGCGTAGTAAATCGGATCGCGATGAGGATAAACCCAGGTTAAGTTTGTCGGGTCTAATATGTAGGCAGGGCACGTCAGAAAAAAAGCAGCAACACCGAGAATGGTTGCTACGGAGTAAGACCAAACCGAAGAGACGTGAACCGGTTTTTTTGTGCTACTTTCCAATGGCCCACCTAGCATTGAGCAGTTATCTTGACGAAGCGCGGAGGCTAGCATAGTGGAACTTTTGAAGCAATTTTATAGGACGTTTCTCCAGTGAGTTCTGCTCATGAAATCCCATCAAAATTAGCCAAAAATCGTGACATCCATACCAATTTTTGTTAAAAATCACGGTTCGTCACGTCCGGAGTAAAGATGAAGAGTCTTATTTTTACCGCCACTTATAACGAGGCTGACAACATTGCCTCTTTGGTGAGCGATTGTCTGTCTGCATTGCCACATGCTCACATGCTTGTTGTCGATGATAATTCTCCGGATGGGACAGGCAAAATTCTGGATCAGCTTGCTTTGGGCTACGCGGGGCGACTGAAAGTGATTCATCGGCCGCGTAAACTTGGTCTTGGCTCGGCCCATAAACTGGCAATGAAGTTTGCGTTGCAGAACGATTATGATTCGCTTGTGACCATGGATGCGGACTACAGTCACCACCCCAAATATCTTCCGACGATGCACAAGTTCCTAGAGTCCGCCGATTTCGTAACTGGAAGTCGATATGTTGAAGGTGGACGGTGTGACTACGGGCTAGGGCGTCAAGTTATTAGCCGAGGTGCCAATTTTCTTGCGCGTACTCTGCTTGGGATTCGCCTTCATGAAACGACAACGAGCTACCGAGGATTTAGACGAAGTCTTCTGGAGAAGTTGCCAATCGATAAGATCAAAGCCGAAGGATATGCATTTTTCTTTGAGTCGATATTCCACTCTTGTCGAATAGCCAGTAAAGCTGCGGAGTTTCCGATCCACTTCGAAGATCGGCGAGCAGGTACCAGCAAAATTTCAAAAAAAGAAGTAGCCAAAAGCGTTGTGCGCCTAGCACGTATGTGGCTGCGACGTGTGCTCGGCATGTTCGAGAACTACGCCCCGGCGCAGATCCCCCATAATGTTGAACCCTGTGATGTCTGTGGTAAAACACTGCATGTGGAAATTTATCCGGCCACAGTCCAAAATCACAAGTCAGACATGTATAATTGTACCAGTGCGCATCATGACTCTCACGGTAGAATTGTTCGATGCTTGGTTTGTGGTCTTGTTGCGACGAATCCCAAAATTTCTCCCGAAGAGTTGTCAAAGCTTTATTCCGATGTTGTGGATCAGACCTATGTGGCAAATATCCCGGCACGAGTAAGAACCTTTGACTACAATTTTAAGCGGGTCATGGGCTATTTGCCTCGCACGACGAGCCTGCTTGATGTGGGGTCTTACTACGGTGTTTTCTTGGATGTGGCCCGTGGCTACGGCTATCAAGTTAAAGGCGTTGAACCGTCGAAGGCGGCTTCAGAATTTGCCCGTAAAACATTTAATGTCAGTGTGCATTCAGGCACGTTGGCCGATATGTCTGACGATAGCAAGCAGTACGATGTGGTCACAAGCTGGGACGTAATGGAACACTTCTTTTCGCCCATGGCAGAGATAAAAAGAATTAACGAACGCATGTCAACCGGTGGAGTCTTCACGTTTTGTACGCTTAATTGGGATAATTGGTATGCCCGTCTGCTCGGGGAAAAATGGCCTTGGTTGATGGATATGCATCTTTATTATTTTGACGACAAAGTTATCGAAGACATGCTGCGCAGAAATGGCTTTAAGATGACTATGGCCGACACCTACTGCCACATCATCACCTTTGACTATTTCCTCCTAAAATTGGATTCTCTTGGTATACCCTTCGCAAAACTTACGCGTAAGCTTCTTGGATGGACGCCCATGGGGTCGTGGTATATTCCATTTCGTTTTGGTGATATTCGGCTTTATGTAGCAGAGAAAACGTCAAACGTTAATGCGGCAACCATCTAAGGAACTTTGATTTATGCATTCAGCTAAAGGTCATGGATTTCAATTGGCGTTGGCTTTTAGTATTTTGATTTTAGCTCTTTCGAGCTGCGTTCATCTTGCTGAAAGTTTCGGGATTGTTCCTAAAAAGCCCGATATCAGTCTGGTGGATTTTCAGGTCAAATCTTTGTCAGTGTCGACAATTGATGTTGAAGTGGTTATCAGCGTTCTAAATAACGACCATCGTGAATTGGCAGTGGATCGCTTGAGCTTTGACTTATTTCTGACAGACACAAAACTTGGCGTCGGCTCAATAGCTGAAAAAATCGCCGTACTGCCGAATGCCGAGCAGAGAGTGCGCATACCAATCGCGTTGCAGACAAAAGAATTGATGGGTGCAGCGATGAATCTTATGAGCGGAAAAGCCAAAGAAAATGCTCGCATCCGCGGTTCAGCGGACATCACAACATGGCTGGGCTCGCTGACGATTCCGTTTGATCGTGAGTTCTCAAAATGATTACGACATCGGCTATTGAATGATTACTGGAGGCGGGTAAATAATCCGCTTTCCGGAGCATGGTGACATCCTAAGCATATGCCAGGTACGGGTTTTTCACCTGCGGGAAAATGAGACGTTGTCGCAAGCCTACCGTTTACGTCGTAAGAGTAAAAGTCAGTATTTCCTGAATTGTCCGCGCGATCGATTGCAACTTCGGTTTCAAGAACCTTGGCCGTCAAATCATCCGACACAGTGTCAAGTGTTTGAGCCACTGAGATCCCGCGCGAAAAACTCTCAGGCGAGCGGTAAATAACGCGGGTTTTGCCTTTAACATGGCTGGTCAAAACCACATCTCTGGGCCATTCCGCAAATGATGTCATTTTTTGAAATGTGTGAAGGTCAGTCGCAATGACCTGATTGTTTAGAGTTTGTTCGCGGAGGGCATATGACCACACGCCCCACCATTCCCGTAGAGCAGACAAAATAGCTGTTTGGTTTTTTGGGTCGATGAAATTGTTCATCTTTTCAATCGCAAGCTCGGGAATAAATCTCGTATCAAATGATACGTTATCTGCATGCACGCACTGTTGATCGTGAGCTCCAGCTAGGGCATCGCTGACGTAACATGCCAGAGATCGATTAAATTTAGCTGATGCAGAGTCACCAGTGGTATGATTTACGGTGACGCTCGTTTTAGGCGTTGCAGCGGTTAAAATGCTGCTCGAAACCATAGGTAATAGAAATAGATTTACTCTGGAAATAACGTTTGCCATGGGCGGGTCTCCTGCTGCGGCAGAGGCCTCATATCATGTGGGTTAATTGTGCACAATACCGTCTTGACAGAGGTCTCCAACGGGCTGTAGTTTGCGATTTTAAGTCGCCCCTCAACCCTTGGTTCGATAATGCAATCACCTGAAATTATTTATGAAGATCGTCACCTGGTGGCAGTGTCGAAGCCTGCTAGAATCCCCGTTGCAAGTGAATCCAGTGGGGATGAAACCCTATTGGAAATGGTTCGCAGCTGGAATGCAGCCCGTCAAACGGAGGGGCGTAAGGGCTACTGTGTCCCTATCCATTTTCTCGATCGTCCGGTCAGTGGCGTGATCCTCTTTGGTCTAAGCAGTAAAGCGGCAGCTCGGTTAAACGAGCTTTTTAGGGGACGTCAGCTCAGGAAAATATATGTGGCGATTGTTGAAGGAAGGCCAAGAGAGGATGAGGCGACTTTAGAGCACTGGTTGGCTAAAGATCACGATGAGAATAAGGCCTTGGTGGTCAATGCAAAGCACCCTGATGCTAAAAAATGTGTTTTGAGTTACAGAGTTATCGGTACGTCTGAAAATCGGACGTTGCTCCAGGTTGAGCCCGTCACCGGGCGTAGTCATCAAATTCGGGCACAACTTGCGGCCATCGGCTCTCCGATCTATGGGGACTCCAAATATGGATCCTCTGGATCATGGGATGGAAAGGTCGCGTTACATGCCGCGTGTCTTGAGTTTAAACACCCCGTTGGATCTGCGCCTATGAGGCTGATTGCTGCCCTGCCGACTTATTGGAAAGATGTTTGGAAAATCTCATTCAGTCAGGCGCCAAATAACTTTATTTACCGAGAGGTGACTTCAAATGAATGACAGAGGTTTTCGACCTGGCTCTGTGCGGGACAAAAAGCGAGGTGATCATGCTAAACGTGTCAGGAACGAGTTTGGATCTACTTCCTCGCCTAAATTCAAGCAGCCGAAGCCGCTCATCCAGACGACAACATTATGGGATTTTCCAAGCCAACATTACGGTGAGAGCGAGCAGGGCGACGGCGAATACGCCGGGGTCACTCCCAGTTATGTGATATGGAATTTGCTACAGCGCTACACAAAGCCTGGAGCAAGCGTCTTGGACCCAATGTGCGGAAGTGGCACGAGCTTGGACGTATGCAAGGACTTGGGTCGAGTCGGGCTTGGGTTTGACATTGCGCCAACCAGGCAAGAGATAAAAAAGGCTGACGCTCGTAAGTTACCTGTTAAAGATGCCTCGATAGACTTCACTTTTATAGACCCACCATACAGTACCCATATTAAATACAGCGGCGATCCCAAGTGTATCGGCGAGCTTGATGCACGAGGAGGTGGTTATTATGAATCCATGGAGCAGGTGCTTTCGGAGTTGTATCGAGTTACCAAGGACGGCGGTTACGTCGCTCTTTACATCCAGGATTCCTTTGCCAAGGGTAAGCCATTTGCCCCACTTGGATTTGAAATATTTTTACGGATGTGTGCGTTGTTTGAGCCAGTCGACATTGTTTGCGTAACCCGTCACAACAAAAAACTTAAACGCAATCACTGGCACACCTCTGCCATTGAGGGGAATTATTTTCTAAGAGGATTTAACTATCTTTTTGTGATGCGCAAAGACACTCGGGATCAAAGTCGCGTGCTGGACCATGGTGACTCCGGAGCCCTGTCGTTTTATTTTAGGCAGGCTTCCCGTAACAATCCCGGTGACGTGGTAACTCCTGAGTTCCTGGCGAAAGCAATCGAGGCGGACCGAGATGTCATGGATAAAAGAATGTCGCGTAAAGATGGGAAAAAGTCTTTTAAAGAAGCCCGACGTCAAGAGGAGTCCAGATCAGCCAAACGAGATGGACGTGTCAAATTGAACCCGCAGCAAAGCCAAGGCTGGAAGGGTAAAAAATAATGAATACTGAGATATCCATGGAATCTCTTAAGGAGATGGTTCTCAAGTTTGCTGAGGAGCGTGACTGGGTTCAGTTTCACTCGCCTAAGAATTTGGCGATGTCTGTTGCTGTGGAGGCGTCGGAGTTGCTTGAATGTTTTATGTGGCTTACGCCTGAGCAAAGCGCGAACCTTTCGAAAGATCAACTTGCTCACGTGTCCGACGAGATTGGTGATGTTTTGATTTGTCTGGTTAATCTCGCTGCGCGTCTTGGAATTGATCCATTAGCATCAGCTGGAGAAAAATTTAGAAAAAATGCTGAGAAGTATCCCGTCGAAAAGTCGAAGGGATCGGCAAAAAAATACGACGAATTATAACCTTACAACAATTTTTAATACTCGGGCGGAAGGATGAAATTGCCTAAAGCGCTGTACCAATTTCCGTTCCGCAAATCCGAGTCACCGTGATTCAGATCAAACGGCAAAGGCTGATTCAGATATTTCATTTCGAATCTGGTGTAGCCGTCGGTTATCCCGCGATCTGCTCGATCCGTGCCCCAACTGTTCTTCACCACTAAGTATTCAACATTGCCGTTTAGTGCTTTTTCCTTCAAATCACTTGAGACGTCGCCCTCGCCGATGTTTCCAACGCCAGGTACATCGTTCACGACATAATCTTCCAAAACGATAAGATGGCCGCCCTGACCCTCAGAATATCCTTTTTTCAAATAGAGGTCGTATTGAAATGTGGAGTTTTTCTCGGTGTTGAGTGCGGCAAACTCAACCATGCTACTCATAATGACCGGCTTGCGATCGTTAACAGCTCTCAAAACGCGAAGTAAGAGATTGGCTCTTCTGCGTTTGATCAAGCGCGGTTCCCGTGCATTCTCTCCAAAAAGCTGAGGGTAATATTCGTTTGACCACGCATGAACTCCACCGACGATTTCATCCTGCAGTGTCAGGATTTCGCCATTGTTCAGCATTCCGGTCTTGAGTTCTCTAGCTGATTTAACTTTGCTGCTAAGACCTTTGATATCGACACCAAAGGCTTTGTTGAGTGCCGCCGTTACTTTTTCTGGCGTTCTTTCCCCTGGGTCTTTTAGATCGCCGTTCTTAAGTGACTCATTGATTTCAAGCTCGGCATCGCGCTGCACTGCAGACATTTGAGCCTCAGCCTCTGCTGGAAGAAAATCACCTTCCAGCATAAAGCCATGTTTTCTAATGATGGTGCTGGCTAGACCCCATGATCCACCAGTTTCAATCGTTTTGCGCGTGCTTCCAACAAGCTTGTAATACCAATCCCAATAGGTCCAGTAGGACTCTGAAAGGTTCACGGAAGCGCCTGTTGCGGACAGATGTAGTGATTCGGCCCAAGTCGACGTTGCGTATAGCCAACAGTTACCAATGGATTGTCGCTTAACCGCGGTATGCTGAACGTCGGAGACGCGGATGGAGGAGTGAGGACCCTGTCTACCACAACCACCCGAAATCAAACTAAAAGAAGCTACAAATAGCGTTAAAGTGGCCGATCGAATCATCATGGGAGGGGCTCCGCATTCTTATTGGGAATGGTCGATTAATTTATAGGCAAAAACAGACGTGGCAGAACGGGCGTTTGGTAACGTTACCCACCCCAATTGTCAATGTTTTAATAAAATAATCCGGGACGGATATGGTTGGGTTTTGACGGACATCATCGATGGGGGTATATTATGGGAAGATAAAGACTTTATTGGTTTTTTTAGCTCTGGTTGACCCAGGGTTGTGAGGTGTGACGGATGACTCTTAAGGTGGAGAGATTTCTGTTTGGCTTGGCCTTCGTTTTTTTGCTCGGGGTGACAAGTCAAGTCAGCGCAATTGAATCAAAATCTAACGTTCCAACCGCAGTGACGACTAGCCCAGAAGCGGCGAAGCAAGAGATGTCCAAGCCTGCCGTGATTGATACACAAACGGTTGTCCAGGCAGAGGATCTAAATAGCAGCCCTGGTGTGATTGCGCGGGCATGGCAGTCAGGTTTCGTTGTGTTTTCAACGTTGCTTCTGTTGATCGCGTCTTCAATAGCTTGTTGGGTCATTATTGTTACCAAGTGGAAAGATCTCCAAAAGATTTCTCTTTGTAATGATGCGTTCGTGAAATCTTTCTGGGAGTCACGGTCTCTCAACGATCTAAACAGCCGTCTTCAAGAGTATCAGTATAGCCCGGCCCGGGAAGTGTTCCGCAGTGGCTATGCAGAACTGGCGCGTAGCAATCAGATGCGCGAGCAGACTGCATCGACAGAGATAGCCATCGGCGCTGCAATGGATAATCTCAATCGGACGCTACAAAAATCAAAAATACTTGAGCGTAAGCGATTGGAAAAAAATTTGAATTGGTTGGCGATCATCGCCTCCGTCGCTCCCTTTGTTGGATTGTTCGGAACGGTTTGGGGAATCATGAACTCCTTTGAGGGAATTGCCCGGTCCGGAAGTGCGAGTTTGGCAGCAGTAGCACCAGGAATTGCAGAGGCTCTCACATCAACTGCGTTTGGTCTAGCAGCAGCTATTCCGGCAGTTATTGGCTACAATCTTTTCAACGGGAAATTACGATTTCAAATGATGTCAATTGACGGATTCTGTACGGACTTTTTGAACATCGTTGAACGTTATCTGGTGACAGAAAGAAATAAAACCTCAGAGAAGCAATCTTAAATCTGTGCAGGGAGCGATTTATGGCCCTCGGACACATTAACTTCAATAATAACGGCGATGATGGATCCGGAGACATTGCAGATATTAACGTCATACCACTGGTAGACGTTTTGCTCGTGTTACTCATCATATTCATGGTTGCTGCACCTATCAGCATTGGTGGGATTAATATCGAGCTGCCAGTCAGTAAAGCTCGAGGGACGATCTCGGATGAAGATCGCGTAGTTTTGACAGTAAATCGCGACGGTGAATTTTGGATGGACAAGACGAGAATTCCAGCTCCTGCTCTCAATGAGAAACTCAAGGCAATATACCAGTTCCGCGAAAAGAAAGAGATATTCATTCGTGCTGATCGAGGGGTCATTTACAGTGCCGTGATCGATGCTATGAGCGCTGCCAAGGTTGCTGGTGTGACCAAGATTTCCATGCTGACACAACCGCCGGGTAAATCTGGATGACGAGATGATTGCTGCGACTTTAAAACCGGCATTTAAATATGAGTACGGCCCCGCATCTCTGACAAGAGAAGAGCCAGTGGGTATGAAGCCTAGCAGGCGCTTTCGTCGCTACTCTCTAGGCATAGTCCTTATTGCTCATGCGTTAGTTTTGTTTCTGAATCCAACATGGTTTTTCTCGCCACCGGAATTCAACATGGAAGAAAGTTCTGTCGATGTCGATTTTGTCGGCGATTTTACTCTTAAAGCCCCGCAAGAGACTGCACTACCAAACTCGAAGCCGGCAGATGAGGCGAAGGTTCCGGCAAATCTATTGCCGCAGTTACCAAAAAAATTTGAAGTGGAAGAGGCCAAGCCCGTTGAAAAATCTATTGCCGAGGAAAAAGATCCCAAGGCAGAAGAGGCGCTGGCGAAAAAAGAGGTGGCGCCACCAGAAAAACTGGAGACTCCGAAAACTCAGGACGATCCGAATAAGGTTAGTCGCGAAGATCTGATGAAGCGTTTGGCTGTTGAGAAATTGAAGCGCGAGAATAAAATTGATCAGCAAATGAAGGCTCAAAAGAATGCTCTGGCAAAGCTCAAGGAAGATCTTATGGCGGCGCAAGCTAATGAGAACTCTGGAGGAGCTGGCAGTGCGACTGGTTCTCTGCGAGCGAAGACCTATGCCGATCTTCTTAGAGCTGCAGTGAAACGCAATTTATTTTTACCGAAGACATTTGAGTATGATCAGGCGCAGCTTATCACTCAACTAAGTGTTGTCATAAATCAAAAAGGCGAGCTCGTTGAAGTGAAGTTGGCACGATCCAGCGGAAACGGGGCCTATGACCAGGCTGCGATATCGGCGATTCAAAATTCTGTACCGTTGCCGCAACCCCCAGCTGAAATTGCTGGGCAGGTCATCACTTTTAATCTTTCAAAGTAGACGAACGTCGTGGGGAATCTGTTATGAAATCTAGGATGATAAATTTAAGTTGCATGCTTTTTTTGTTTTTTTTCGCGAATGCGTCAAGGGCTGCAAGCATTGTTGTTAACATTGACAGCCCCCAATTTCGGGAGGTTGTGGCGGCTATCCCTGAGTTTGGACTTGCGAAAACTGCATCTGACTCAGAGTCGCGGCTTGTGGCTGGCGAGGCTCAAAAGGAACTACAGAGAATTCTGGCATTCACTGGAATTTTTAAAATTATGAGTACTGCGGCATACAAGGAGCTGATGGATAAACCTGACGCCCGTTGGTTTTCTGATGAGGGTGTTGGTTCAGTCAGTGTACCTGACTGGAAGACATTGGGCGTAGAGTCCTTGACCCTCGCTGAATTATCTAAAGACGGCTCGTCAACCTGGTCACTGAAGATTCGGACTATTGATATTGGGCGTCGAGAGGTTCTAGTTGGTAAAAAATACTCTCAAATTGCTCGTAACCAAGTTGTTTCAGTCGTTCGAAGATACGGTGATCAAATTCTTAGGGCATACACCGGAAAGTCAGGAATTTTTAATTCGAAGTTGGTATTTGTTGGTCGGGTATCGGCAAACACAGCCAAACAGATTTTTATTGCTGATTTTGATGGTAGTAGGCCTGTACAGATTTCTCGCGGAAATTACCCACACCTTTCTCCAAGTTTTAGTTCGGATGGCAAGTTTGTCACTTATACGTCGTATGAGGCTGGAAATCCCGATTTGTACCTTTATGATATCGCCTCTGGATCTACGCGAAAACTTTCGGGACACAAAGGAATTAATAGTGGGGGTAACTTTGCTCCGTCTGGAAAAGTTTTAGCATTTACGGGCTCTGTGAATGGTGATGCCGATATTTATACGATCATGCCAGGTGGTGGCACGAGAAAATTATTTATCAGTGGTTCAGGTTTGGATGTTGACCCTGCATTTTCTCCTGATGGAAGTAAGATCGCTTTTGTTAGTGGGCGCTATGGAAATCCACATATTTTCGTTGCCAGTTTGAACTGGTCTTCCCCTACCGATCCGCGAGTTGAGGGTGATAAACGTTTGACCTATGCCGGTTGGTACAATGCAACGCCCGCTTGGACTCCCGAGGGCGATAGGATTGCATTTGCAGGGTACGATAAAGAAATTGATCGTTTTGACCTTTTTATGATGAACCCTGACGGTACAAAGCTTGAGAGATTAACGCTACGGACGGGCGATAATGAGCGCCCATGGTTTTCCCCAAATGGGCAAAACATCGTCTTTATGTCTAATCGTACCGACGGTAAAAACGTCAAAAGCGTCCATCAGCTTTACATAATGAATCGAGACGGTGGTAACCAGCGTAAGCTTGACACTGGGCTCTACGAGGCGCAAACCCCGTGCTGGGGGCCCAATCTTTAAGTTCGCTTGGACTTTACTAGGTCAATAAGTTCAGCGGTCACGAAGGGCGCAGCGTTGAAAATGTGTGTAAGATTGTCGAATAGGGCTGGCTTTTTTCCTTCAATACCGTGACCTGCGAAGAGGATGGCCCAGCCCCCAACTTGCATTCCAATGATGACAATCCAGCGAATACTGTCCGAGAGTTCCCATAGCCAAGGAACCATAGCGGCAAGACCAAGAATCCAAAGCGCAGCCAGTCCGCCGTACAATAAATTAAAGTAGACATACCAAAGTGAAAGTCCTCCAGCGATGATCCAGTGCGCACCAAGGACGCTACCGGCTAGGTTCAGTGTCAAGTGTGATGAAGCACCTAAAATGCTGAAGAAAATAAAAGGCGTGCCAAGAATGTGCAGGAGCTTGTTAGTTGGATGTGAATGATAGCTTCCATAAGACTCCATTTGTTTTTCAAAAAGTCCCATGTATCCTCCTGCTCTTCTTATTATGACTTTGTTAGCAGTTTACTGAAAACTTGAGTATACTACGCTCCATAGAGACTGAAGACCATCTGTTTGATGGACAGTCTACTGTTCGAGCTATTAATTTTTTAAACGAGGTTGACCATGGGCTTGATTTTTCGTCGCGCGCTTTTAAATGGAGTTATCATCAGTCTTTTTTTGTTAAATGCTTGCTCTGAGAAGAAAGCCGAGGAGCCCGTAGCAGCGCCTACGCCAGCTGAAGACGTTCCCGCTGCGCCAGCTGCACCAGTGGCGCCTGAGGCACCTGTCGCCCCGGAAGCCAGCGAAGCACCTGCCAAGAAGAAGGCAAAGACGACTAAGAAAAAAGCAAAAAAACCAGTCAAAAAATGAATTAAAAAAAGCCGACCGTCAGGGTCGGCTTTTTTCATTGTTTCTGTAGAAGCAGTGATCCCCAGGTGAGGCCGGCTCCCACGACAGCGATTACGATATAGTCACCTGGCTTGTAGCGGTCCCAATTTTGAGATAGCACCGATGGTGCGCCGCATGCCCCCTGATTACCTCGGTCAACGACGTTATATAGGTGTTTCTCTGGGGGAACTCCCATCTTTTCCATCGCAGATGTCAGCATTCTGTAATTTGCCTGATGTCCAATGAACCACTGGGCGTCAGCCGGCGTTAATTTGTTTCGGGCTAGGATATCTTGAGCAGCTGCGATGGTCTTGGTGATGGCAAACTTCTGAACTGCGGCTCCGTTTTGATGAAAAAACTTTCCATCGGGTAAATGAATATGTTCCCACCCACTTGGAGCCGACTCTACAAGACTATCGACAACCTTAAGCGAGTCGGGACGGTGTTTTGAGCTTACTGCTGCGGTAATCGAAGAATCGCCAAAAAGAATCGAATTCCTGCGATCGCTGTAGTCAACACGAGTCGTGTACCTTTCTGCGCAGAAGATAGCGCCCTCATTGGTCAGTCCCGCTAGCATGAGGCCCCGCATGACGTGGCATTGAACTACAAAAGTACTACAAGCAGAATTGACATCAAAGCCACGAACGCGTTCCATACCTAAATGGGCTGAAATAGCACAACCGCTAGCTGGAATATCATCGTCAGGAACGGAGGTGCCACCAATGACTGTGTCGATATCCTCTGACACAATATGCGTACGATTCATGGCCATCTTCCAGGATTTTTCGCTCATACTGGCAATAGATTCTATTGCTCCTTGATCTTTCAATTGAGCACGGTTAATTCTTCCGTATCGTAACTCGGAAATCTGCTGCGGCGTCAGAACAGAGCGTCTTTCAACAATACCAACCCGCTCTTCGATCCAATCAGCTGCAGAGCCAATATCCAGTTTGTCGAAAAATTTGTTGTCGAGTACGTTTTCGGGGAAGTAATGCCCCATGCTGTAAATAAACATTGGCTTACCTTGTGAATCAGTTTGTAAACATGCCGCCGTTGACGTGAATGGTGCTTCCGGTGATGTACTTTGCACTATCCCCAGCCAAGAAAGCGACAGCGGCGGCAATGTCTTCCGGTGTGCCAAGACGCTTTAGAGGAATCTTGGCTAAAATGGACTCTTTCGCCTGATCCGGGAGAGCATCAGTCATGTCCGTTTGAATAAAGCCTGGCGCCACACAGTTACACAGAATTCCAAATTGAGCTAAATCCTGAGCTATGCTTTTGGTGAATGCTGTGATGGCTCCCTTTGTTGCGGAATACATCGACTGTCCAGCATTACCCGTGTAGCCAACCACCGAGGCAATATTAATGATCCGGCCAGTCTTTGCGCGGATCATTCCCTTTGTAGCAAACTTACTGAGGAGAAAGACAGGCTTTAGATTGGTGCTTAGTAGAGTCTCGAAGTCTTCTGGTTTGGCGAATGGAAGAAGCTGGTCGATCGAAACACCTGCGTTGTTGACAAGAACCTGGATGGGGCCCATTTCTGCAGTAACGACCTTGATAAGCTCCTGACATGCTGCGGGATCGGACAAGTCTGCTTTGAATGGCACTGCACCGGTGATTTTCTCACAGATGGCTCGCGCCTTATCTTCTGCGCCACGATAGTGCACAGCGACTTTGTATCCGGCCTGACCTAGCGCAATGGCGCAGGCTGCTCCGATTCCTCTGCTCGCCCCCGTCACCAGTGCGACTTTAGCTACGGAGCCACTCGGCGAACTCATAGACCCTCCGATCTTTTGGATTAGACATGGGAGGATATCACTTGGGTAAACAGCCGACAATCAAGTTTAATGGATCGTTGTCGCTGGGATGGAGTCTCAAGAAGCCGTTTTCACCGAAGTGGAATTGGCGGTTTTTTGTGCATCCTTGACCTTAAACGCCCATTGGACGAGCAAGGCGGTCGTGCGCCAGATGCCAAGGATGTCATTACTAGCATCTGGATGAAATCCTTCGTGAGCTGCGCGGTTTCGGAAGTCCTGGAATATGTGTAGTTCACGGCAATACTCAGCCAATTCGATATCGTCTTTTGCCCCTGTGACTACAAGGCTAGCCAAGCCGTGCTTACATTGTTGCCGACCAAAAACGAAAAAGAAAAGTCCAAACGCCTTTAGGCCATCCAGAGTGAAACGTTTTCCAGGTTCAAATTGACAAAGTGCCCTTAGCATTTTTCTTAGTTTGAATTTTGAGAAAAAGGGGATCTCTTTGACGACAGGAAGAGCCGCAATAAAGGATTCGAAGTCATCCATATTGCGAAGGATTGGTCGAGCATAACCGATGACGTCCAGCTTACGTTGGATAGTTCCTCTTTGCAGAATCTGACTAACGTGATCTTCAAAAAATTCACGGTACAGTAGCTCCATGGCCTTATATTGCATATCGATAAGCGGAGATAAGTCTATTTCGTCGGCGTGTTTGCTGGAGGTGACAGTCTTGTTAAAGAACAGGGCTGTACGAAGAGCGCGTTTGACTTCGCTAGAGAGATGATTGTAATGCGGAATCATGCCTGCCAATTCGAAATCAAGGTTTTCTCCGTTAGTGCCGTTTGTATCTTCGTTTCTGAGAGTCACAATAGTTGGCCTATTGCCTGGCAACAATAGCGCAGATAGTTCGTCTTTTAATTGAAACAATGGGTGATCGGTGTTTTGAGGTAATTCGAAATCATGGACCACACTGCGAAGCTCTTTTTGGAGTGCCCTGAGATCTTTGCTGCTGAGTATATTGACGATCTCTTGTTTGACGACGTTTGACGCGTTCGGCCTGGTAAGCATGTTTATCAATTCGAGGAGGCTGCGAGGTGTATTAATTGCGCCTAATGCGCGAGCAACTGAGCGGATCTCCGTCTCGTCGTTGCTACGAATATGATCTAGCAATTTAAGCACTGCGTCGTCTCGTCCTTTCAGCTTCGACATCGACATAATATGGGCAAGGGTCATCAGGCCGCGGCCTTTTCTCGTGGCTGCTGTGAGGCTATTAATGTCCATCGTCTCGGGAGAAAGCCAGGATTTGGCGAGCAGTGACCACGAACCATTGCCGGAAATGGTTCCATCATTGGTTTTTGAAAGCACTGAAACAAAATCCATAAAGGCATGCTCGATAATTGCCTTTGACTCGGGCTCATCTGAGAAATCTTTGGTGTTAGAAATTTTGTCAGATGACATGTTGGACTTGCCAGCGACTGCATTTTCGCGAGCAGAATGGAGTTTTGCGAACACATTGTTATCGTAAGATTTTGAAAAGATGCTACCGCTTTCGTTGGCTGGTCCCGGAAATTTTCCAAAAGGCTGGTGGCTAATCAAGCAGTCCAACCAAGAGTCGCTCGAAGAGATTATGGGACCTTCGCCGGAAATAGCTGCGATGGGCAGACCATCAAGGAGTCCTGGATTACTCGGCGCCAGTCTTAGTAACTTATTCAGAATGGTTAGTTTCATTTCGCCACGAGACCAGATGGCTGGTAGCTTCAGTGGCTGGTCGAGTTTATCCACATCCTTGGTTAATAGTTTTTCTAACTTTGAGATTTCGTTGTTACGCCGATCGTGGTGCTCGATAATTGCCGACGTGGCTTCAATCCAAATTGCGCGAGGACCAGATGCGATCCATTTTTTTAACTCATCTTCCGCGTGTCGGCATAGCCAGCAGACGGCTGGTATCAGGCTTTTATCCTCTGGAAATGAAGCGGACCTGTTGATGTCCAGTATTTTCCAGGCGAGTTTGTTTAAACGTGAATCAAATAAATCAAACTGTAAGCATCTTTCAAATAAAAGAGCATGGAATGCGGAGGAGAGTTCTTCCCAGTCTTTGGCGTTCAAAGTTGCCCTTACCAGTTCAAATCCATGAGATAGTGTCGCGATATCGAGAATCGTAAATCTTATACGTTGTGGAAGACCCGGACTGGCGGCAATGGGGATCAGACGATGCCAAAGAATTCTGTCTGTCGCTGTCGCCCAAGTCCGAATAGCGGTCGCAGCGATATTCTGCTCCCACCCTAAAAGATGATCCATGACCCATAACTCAAAACCAGCGCGGTAGGTTGGATAACAAATTTCAAATGCGGAGATGATTTCATCCTGACTCAAAGGGAAATGGATCAGACCTTTAAGAAGGTCGTAATCAATCGTCAGCGAATTCTGCCGCCATTTATGGATAATCTCGATGCGCTCTTTCGAAGATGCTGCAGAGATGAATTCCTCCAGTTCAGAGCTATTGATGATCCTTGGGCTGCTTTTGGAAACCATTTAAAAAAACCTTATGTTGGGGGATTCCGCTCGAGAGGGAACCCTATGCTAAAATGAAGTGACATAGGGTTATCGGCTGGTGGAAAGGTCATCAAAGGTGAGTTTCTTGATAAAGTTAAAAAAAAATAGAATTTTATTGATGGTCTTAGGTGGATACGCCTTCGTTGTTTCTAGCGTAAACGCGCGAGAACTTCCTTTTCCGGCGCCAAGTCACGCGGGGATGCCAGTTCAGCTTAAAGTTTCTGGCCTGGTCGTTGATAAAGGGGACGTGTTCGTGTTTCCTGATTCACCATCAGTGATGATTAAGATCCCTTTTGATACGAGAAATAAGTCGACAACATCGCCTTTTGGGGGGTTAGCACTTCAAAGTCGTGTCCAGATAAGTGGAAGCGCTAATCCGGGACGATGGCGAGGATTTTATTCTATGGGTGAACAGGTTGTTGTCTGGGATTCGACCATCCTTCAGCTGCTGGTTTTACAAAAGAAAGACTTCTCTGTCGTGCGGAGTGTGACTGTTCCTCTTGATGTCGTAAAGCCCGCACTGGATCGAGGTGGAGAGGCAAGTCATCTAGAGGTTAAACGTCTAAGGAATAAGCTTCGCGGTTCATTTAAGAGTTTAAAGGGAGATCGTTTTTCTGGACTGGCTGAGATTCCCTCGGATTGGGAAGGTTCTAAAGGTCGACGGTTTCTTATTTCAACCCGGCTGAGCGGCTTTCCTTTATTACTGATGGCCTGTGATCCTGATGATGCGGCCAATTGTTATATCGAACGACAATGTCAGCTTCACGGTGCCTCCCCGCAATTGAATGCTCATTCAGCCGGTATCGGCATCAACGCGGAAAAACGGGCGATTTTGATCGCAAATTCTTTTAGTAATACGATTGAAGTTTTCAAATACGATCGTTGTGGGAGTGTGCAGAAGACAAGCTTTTTAAAGATTCCGAACAAGTTGCCCAAAGTTGAGACCATTTATCTGGATGCATTATCAAGATTATGGATCGGAACTGGTGTTATCGACACCCAGGTGGAGTCTAATATCTTCTTTTGGGAAAAAGGGACCTGGATGTAGCAATGTGTGTTGACCGCATTTGTCGTTAGAATTTCGCACCCACGTTGATGTGAAATTCTCCTCGTCGCCAAAGTGGAATCGATAAATCTGATCTAGGGTAACAAAATTCCTTGTTGCTTTTACATTTGGCAGTTTTTGGTTCATGCCATGGGACCCCGTACGCCAGATTTATTGCACCAATGGGGGTTAGAAAGTTTAATGCCGTACCAGCGGAAGTATAGTTTTTTTGCCAGACGACTTCTGGGTCTGAAATAACATCGCTAACATCATAACCGATATTATCCTCGATGCTGCTAATGGCTTCCCCGCCACAGCCCTTTTTGACGTCTCGTTCGAACGCGCGCTTAAATTTTTGCTCTTCGATCTTATTAAAGCTCGCAGTACCAGAATCCAAAAACAAGGTCGTTGCGAATGCCGATGTGAACCGATATCTGCTCTCCAGTTTTAGGACGAGTCTTCTTGATCCACCAGTCGGTGATGACGTGTACCCGCAGGCCCAGTTTCCCTCTGGATCAAGTGTGGGGCGACGAACTGTGGGACCGAGAACTTTTTCATCGAAGCCGCGAACTCGCTCGACCCCACTAGCCAAAAGTCTTTCACTTTGCGGCAAAATATCTGCATCCGCGGTCCCTTCACGTTCGACATCTTCGAAGCTTGTAATGCTAATTCCAAATGCAAATACAAGATTCTCCACAGGTGATATGTAGTGATTGTTGGTTAATTCCCATCGGAAATAACGCAAATCTCCACCGAGATCATAACGAGCCCACGATAATTCTGAGTTTAACGTATAGCCGGCACTTGCCCAAAGCAAGTCATTACGCTTATCGATAAACAGGCGAACACCGGCACGTCCCACAGCAAAAGTGTCAGCCAGGAAAGCGTCTACGTCCTCTTTGACGCCCTCCTCCTCATTCAGTTTTCTGCCATAAAAAGTTGAAATTTTGGACCCTGGTAAAACAGACCTTAAGCTATGGGATAGTTCCAGTTCCCCGGCCCGAGTTAAAGACCATGCATACTCAGTCGCTCTTGCACCTTGTGCTACGGATACTGTTCCATCGATGTTAGAATCCGCCAGATGAGGCTCTAAATACCCAGCAGAAATTGATCGCCCGACCAATGTCTTTGATCCGATGGCCTTTTGGTGTGATTCTTGTTTGAATTCGGCCCGACCATAGAGTTGTCGACCTGTTCCTAAAATATTCGTCAAGGCAGCCTCTACGTTATATCGCATACCGTAGTAAGAGCTCCATCCCGGTCCAAAGGTCAACGTGCGCGAGGGGCTCTCTGTGACCTGGATGACCAAGTCAACGGTATCGGACCTTTTAAATGCAAGGTCGGGGTCGAGAGGTTTTATGATGACTGTGGAGAATGTGCCGATGCGCAATAACGCATCTCGAGATGCAGAAACCTGTTCCGGTGTATACCAATCACCGGTTTTGAAATGAAGTTCACGGAGGACGACCTTGGGTTGAGTTTTAACTAAGCCGGTGACAAACACATCCCCAAATTTCACGCGGGGGCCTTCGTCAATTTTTACAATGACTATTGTCTCCATTCGTCCATTGCTCAGACTTTTAGAAGATGTTTCGGCTGATGTTGATGTGTAAAAATAGCCATTATTTGCATAGATCGAGCGAATTTTCTGCTGGAATTCAACAATTTTTGTCCGATCCAATGGTGCTGATTTTTCAAAATCACTGAGCTCAATTATTTCTTCATTTGGAATGGCAGAGTTCCCGCTGACTGCAATTCGATCGAATATGAATTGATCGCCTTCATCAATTGAGACAACTATGACGATAGTGTTACTGAGAACTGAGCCTGCCTGGCTCTGAATCTGACGATCTATAACTTTTACGTTCCAAAAGCCTCTGTTGATGTAGCTATTTCTGATGCGTTCAATTCCGGCTGATATTGCATCTGGGTTGAATATCACACCCGATCGTTGACCTTCGCTTTGCGGTGGACGTTCGATCCCTAAGAGAGAAAATATTTCGGTCTCACTGAAATAGCTGGCTCCCTCGACCTGAAGGCGACTGATGGTGGTAACCTCTCCAGGGATCACGTTGAATTTGTGTATTAACTCCCCACTTCCTGTCTCAGTTAACACCGGCCCTGATACTTGAGCATTGCTATAGCCTTTGATTTTCAGCTGGCGCAGGAGTTCAAAGTTCACAGAGTCAGGGCTTAACATCGCAGGATCAAAATTCTGCATGTCTGAATTTGAGAATATTGATGACAGGCTTCGTCCAGTGTTTTGATCAACAAATTCATAGACGATTTTCTTTCCAAAAATACCTTTGACTTTGATCCAGGCTGACGCTGTCCCGGCGTCAAATTGAAATCCTTCGAAGGTTAGATTTGTGTTAGCATATCCTAACGAGCGTGCCTTACTCTCGGTCTCCGCGATAGCTTTACCAGCTTCCTCAGCGCTACAGATTTCGCCTGCTCTTATGGACTGATCAACTGAAATTGGTGGTGATTGCTCCCATTTAAAGCCGCGAACGATACAAGGATCTCCAATGTCGAGCTTAAATCTATATTGGACATCTCCCTCAGATTCTTTCACGTTAGTTGTGATGTTTGATGACATGTATCCGTGTTTTGATAATACTGATTTTAGTTCGGTCTCCAATTTCTCTCTGAGTTCTTGCGAATGAACCTGTCCCAAGTATGGGGTGGCTGCGGCGCGTAGATAGATTAAGAGAGATAGAGGCGCCATTTCGAAGTCTACTTTCGATAGCGCGACTCCTCGAGTTCCCTTCACAATCAGTCCATCGGGCATTCTTTCGATCCAAAGGCTTGAGAAGGGGTGGCGCAGGGCCATGGAAACAAGAATCTGCTGAAGATCCCCAGTATTGTTAATTTCTGGCGTTCTTGTGTGAAGTCTCTCGTTCTCATCAGCACTTATCATTAAGTCAGGATCAATGGTCCAGGAGTTGCTGGACATAGCGACGCCAGGCCATAGCGAAGCAATAGCCACCAACAATCCAAGCAAGCATCCATATTTAGGGAAATGCAAACTTGAACTTAAGGTCGACCCCGGTGTCGGCCGGTGCCCCCGATCCTTTGCTGCTGACTCCTGACTGATCATTGCTACTCTCAATACCACCTGTGAGGGAAATGCTATCATGAAGGCTATACTCTGACGACACCTTAAGCGTGGTTTGATCAACCTTTAGAATGACGTCAAAGTCGTCCGTAATGTTGAGTGGAAGATTGAAACGAGCAACAGGTGTTCCACCCTCCGGAGCATAAGTGTCGATATAAACCTGCCGTATGACATTTTGTCCTGACAGATCGAATATTTTCTGGACAGTGTCTTCAACCTGTCCAGCTAGGAGGTTTAAGGCTTCAGCCGCAGCTGCAGATTCGGAGGTGTTTCTCCCCGACTGTGCATCTGGAAGTGATCCGCGGCTTAATAATCCAATAATTTCCATTTTTGAAAGAGCCTGTCCGTCGGGTCTGGTTGCCGGATCGACGGTGAAATCTATCATGGGTGAGCTTGCGCGTCCCGAGATATTAATAGCAACCCGATATGATGCGACATCACTGGTCGCAGAAATATCCAGAGATGGGTCTACCTGAATTGGATCATCAAAGTTGATAAGACCTCGCTTTATCTCGAAATCGCGTTTGTAAAAAAATCGTCCTTTTGGAATGTCAACCAGGCCGATAATACTCGGTGTTAGGTTATTGCCTGAGATTCGAAGGTCGGTCGAGAGCTCTGCTTGAACTGAACGACTGGAAAAAGAAATTGAGCGTTCAGCTCCAATGTTTATATCGAGATTGACTGTTGGAGTAATAGATTCTGTGCTATCTCCTGTCGATTGAGATCGTAAGCCTTCGATGATGGCTTCACGAAGATCAAAGTCTCGATTGGACCTGGCGCGACGAATGACCACTCTACCGGCTGCCGTCCAAGGCCGTGCGGTACCGGAAATCTTAATCTGACCATCAATAGACGAGTCAAAGTATTTTACGATCGGAAATGGATATAGAAATGCAGCGTTCTCAAGATTGATCGACAGATCGGTATCTTCGCCTGAACCTGGTCTGGCGATGAATCCATTGGCTGCGATGACTCCATTGCCCTTATTCGCTCGGAATCGTCGGATGTAGACACCATCGTATTTGATATTTGCATTAAGTTCGATATTTTGAAATGTAGGTCGAAATCCAAGAAGTCCAAGGTCCATTGATCGGGACTCTGTATCTACATTTCCGACATTGATATCGACATTAGGCTTTTCAGTTGACCCTGTGATGGCTCCGTTTATTGCGAGGGACCCAGATGCCGTCTCGACATCAGAGATAAATAGCTTCAGAGCTTCAATGTCCATTTTTCCATTGATCAAGACGCCTAAGTGATGTGGCGGACGATGGTCGCGAAGTCCAAATCTTAGCTCTCCGAAGGAACTGCTTATTGTTAGTGGAAGATTGTCCGCTGCGACCCAGGAATTCCCACTGAAATAGATGCGTGATGCATGAGCCGAGCGGAAGTCAAATCTTTGCCCGTTTCCTGATCCTGAAGAGTAGTACCTGATCCGTAAATCCTTTAAATCAAGCTCGCCTTTGCTTTCCCACCACCGATCCATTCTCCCCTGTAGTGTCCAGGTAGCTGTAAGATAGGCATAGTTTCTGGCGTCTTGAGACATGACAGATGGAAGCCATGGTCGAAAATCCGCGTTACGCGCGGAGATATACCAGCTAAAGGGAATCTCGTCCTTGCTGAAATCGAGATTGATACGAGCTTTCAGTGCGCTACCACCTTGCTCAGCCATGATGTCAAGCTTACCGCCGTCAACTACGATTGAGGATACAATGTCACTAACCGGGTTATTTGTGATTTTTGTTTTCGACGTCCTTAGACGGGCGATTCCAGTTTGTTTGCTGAGATTTCCAGCAAATTTAAAGTCGCCCGCTGTTTGGGCAGATATCCCATATTCTGCAGCATATCGTCCGACAATGGGAATGAGTCTAATCTCGTCGCCTGCTCCGGATATCGGTGTCAGTTTGCCCTCGATCTCGAAACGATCTTTCTTTCCTAAGCCCAATTCGGTAAGAATATCTCCGGGATTTTTGCTTTCCGAGCGAACGTGATTGAACTTAATGTCGGCTTTGGTACCTGCGGTAAGAATTTCAAGATTATCGGTAGCAAGTCCAGTGTCTGTTCCCTTTATGGTTCCTTTCAGAGATTTACCATAGAAATAATTCCTGTCTCTGGCATTTTCAATGTCCAGGTCAAGAGTCCCTTGCCAGGTTAACGGCTCCAATGCCGGTCCTTTCATTTTGATATCCGCTGAGCGCACGACAAACTCTAAAGACTGCTTGTCATCGGTGATGTCTCGTATCATAGATCCGATCACTCCGTGGTCGACCATCCTTGCGTTAGCTGAGAAGTCGATAGTCAAGTCGTCATCGAAAGTGAGTTTGCCAGACGGACTAATTAGATTTCCGCCACCATCAAATCTGATTTTGAAATCCTTCCATTCAAGGAATTCATCGTGCACTGTAAGCTTTGCGTTCATGTCTCCCACTGCTGTGCTACCAATAACAGTGTCACTGATCTTTGTCTCGACGTCGACTTTCACGTTATCGTAAGCTCCGTGTATCCTCGTCTGCATGGCTCCACGTCCAGCCAGCGACGCTTGGGCAAAGTATGCCAATGGTGATGGATTGAACTCGTCAGATCGCAGCAAAATATCTAGACCAGATTTTGGGTCAAATGATGTGACGCCCGACATATTGAGAGAAAATCTTCCAGTTTTTGCAGGTCCGTAACAGTGACCCGCGCCCCTGTTGATCTGCAGTTCATTGGAATCCACTTTTAGTAATAGATCCAGATCACAAGTTGGTGAGTTCGGGTGTCGAGCGTGAGCATAGTCAAGGCTTGGGGTTTTAAAGTCTTTTAGCTGAGTGGCGGCCTGCACAGTCATTAAAAATGGATCACCCGTTCCGGTTATCGCGAGTAGAGGACTCGTCATGTGGAAATTGAGCACATCAAAATCGACATTAAAAATTCCAAGTAGATCCTTAAACGGAAGATCTGTTGGTGTCAGCTTGAAGTCGAAGGGAACCACCTTATCAAAGCCGATAGACCCAGAACCCGTCGCGACGGTCTTTTCACCAATCTTTAGATCAATGTTAGATAACGTGAATTTGTTCAAGTCTACTGAGAAATCAGATTCTGTTTCGTACAGACGAAAGTCATAAAACCTTGCATCATGACTCTGTAGTTTTCCGTTTGTGGTGAACCCCATCGGTTTCTTTGACGTGATCGGTATGAAGACTGTTGTTTTGGCCGAACCGGTTAATTTACCTCGGTTACCAGGTATGTCTAGAAAGCTTCCGATTGTGCTTGAGTCTGCTTGGAATTGATTTGAGTTGAGATAGACATTGATGGCATCGATTACGCGACTTTTGGGTTTGTTTACGATTTCCAGATCTGAGGTACCATCAATTTCGAGTCGTGGGGATCTGACTTCCAGTTTTCTGGATCGGAATTTATTCCCCTGCATCTCACCGCGAAGTTTAATGCTGGCAGATTCAATGTATGAGGTTGTTTGATCAGTTAATGTTGTCTTGGGAGAATTGAGATTGAGTTTAAATGATTTCCAATCGTGGATTTCTACGTCGAGATTTAATCCATCGGCTGCTATGCGTGTAACCTCGGATGGGTCCTGGTTGGCGTTGACCGAAAGACCATCAAAGGTTGCCTTCAATGATGCATTTGAGATTTTCAACGAAGAAACAGGAGGCGGCTGAAGTGGGGGCCACAAGGGATCTCCTGGTTTGTTTTTATCCGATGTTGTCCCCAAATTTTTCACCGCATCCATAAAGTCCGCAGGTGGAGGCCAGCTCATGACTAGATCTGTGACTTCAATGTCCCCAATTTGTGGATGCGCCATAAAAACAGACCAAAGTGATACTTGAAACACAAGTGAGGACGCCGCGACAAGCTCCTCGCCTCGCAGGCTATCCTTGCTGGAGCTGCTGACTTTCAGTCCGTAGATATTGAAAGACGGCGGCAGAAGTGAGACCTTCATGCTTTGGTATTCGGCTCTGATGGGTAGTTTTTTTAAAATTTTCTCGTTGAGATAGAAATTTACCAAGCTATGAGTGTACGGATTGTCAATGATTAGATTTCCCACATATAACAAACCAGCTATCACGAGAATAGCGATGACGGTTCTGTTTTTCTGTGGTTTTATCACGAGCTTGTTTTTCCTCTAGCTTTTCGCGGGCGCCAAGAGATCTTCTATTTTCTGCTGTTTTTTGTTTTCATCAGCACTAGATTTTTTAACTGCGACCAGTGACGGATTTTTTGGAGGGATTTTTTGTGCCGGCTTTTTGTCCAGTATGTGATTCTCCTCTTGCCCGAGTACAGAGGCTACTAACTGAATGGCGTGACCTGGTATTCCGTGTGCATCTTGACAGATTTTTAGCGCAGATTCCGATGAAATAAGCTCCGGACCTATACTGGCACTAAGAATTTTATTACTTATGAATTTTTGCATTGTCATGTCGTCAAATTCTGGCAGTTTTTTGTTGAGCGTGACTCTTCGGAGAATTTGTGATTCATTAAAAAAACTGCCTCTTGTAGGGGACGGCAGCACAATAATCGAGCTGAGATTCAAATTACTGGCGTCCGCAAGATTGAGTAGTGCCATAATTTGCGAAGCGGCGTTTTCGGCGATTTCTGAAGAGGTGCAGTCTATGCACAGTAATATGGGACGAGGATTTTCAGAAAGCGATCGCAATTTTTCGCTGATCGACTGATTCGGTTGTCTCGAACTGGTAAGCCAAGGTGTTATTGCGTCTAAGATCCAGTCTGTTTTCGGAACAGCCGAAGCGTTTGTTACAGAGATTATATCAAGGTTTACAGGTTTACGTTCCTGCAGGAGTTTGATGAATGTTGTTTTTCCACTACCCGGCGACCCTGAGATCAGCATGAGACCGTTACATGACGTTGAAAATGTATAGATATCAGCCATGAGATTCAGCCATGCTTCTGGAACCAATTCTCGTCCCGAGGTGGTGCGTGCATAAACTTTGCCAAGCTTGTGAGTATCCCGAATTTCATCGGTCATGATGCTTTGATCTCCCGAGTTTTTGCAGTTTCGGAGCTCACCTGCTGCGGTTCAAATACCTGCCATTTTTCCTGGGCGCGTTTTATCGAGGATTGAGGAATGCCGAACGAGACTTCTTTCTCGGCAAGGCCTTCGGCGATGATAAGTCGTGCTAGAAAGCTTTCAACAACAGGATTTCCTGGAAAGTAGTCGTTCCATTCTTTGAGAAACACTAAAGCTTGATCAAGGCGCCCACTCGCTAAATGACCGATTGCAAGATCAAAATTGAAGATTACTGACTTTGGCGCCATTTGTTTGAGCTTCGTTAGAAATTTAAGCGCGTAGTATGGTGCGTGGGAATCAAGATAGAACCAAGCGCATTGAGCAAGAATTGCTGGATTTTGTGGGTTTGACCGGAAGTGATCGAGTAGTTTTTTTTCGGCTTCTCGGAAGAGATTTTGTTGCATCATTAAGGTAATAATAGCTTGAATGGCAAATGGCGACGCTTGTGTATCAAAAGCCAGTTTTTCGAGGATTCCTATCTTGGTGGTCTCTCCGGCTTTAATTTCTTGTAGATGAGCGATATGTCGAAGAGCGTAAAGAGCGGGGTTTTCCCAAAATGTGATCATCTCTTTGAATGCTGAGATTATTTTGATCGGTACGAGAGGCTTAGAAATTACGGTGACGCTAAAAATTGTTTTAAAAATTTGAATGTCCAGTGGCTCTGTAAAATTCGTTAGTACTAAGGTGGGTGTTAACCGGCCTCTATCACTTTGAAATAACACCCGCAGAACTTCTGTCGCCGGGATCTTCTTACTCTCAATTACAATGTGTGCGGCAAAGGTCTTTGCTAACAGTCTTTCACGCGCCGACTGCGCGTCCGATGCAGGTAGGTGTACCATCCACTTCATCGGTCGAAGTATCTCGCGAATCATGTTGTAGTAATTCGTATCTTCGCAGACAAGGAGCACATCGTTGTTGTGCCATTGACTGATTGTCTTTTTATTTTCCATACAGTCTCTCTGGTTGATTCCCTTAGGCGGCCGACTGGCTCTGTGTTAATATTATAAGGCCTGAATCTTCCTGATAAAAGAGGCATAAAGGATCAACTTCGTGGAGCTTCAAAGCGTCAATTTCTTGGCAGGTGATTCCCTGGGATGGGTTGCGAGCCTGCTTGCTTCATTCACATGGTCTTTTTCGGTTCTAATCTACCGCTACTATGGTGTCGGGTACTCGGCCACATGGCTGAATTTGTTTAAGGGGTTTATCGCGTTGATTTTTTTTGGCGTCGCCACTGCTTTGTGGGGGGTGTCACCCAGTGTTTCTTCAACGACGTTTTGGACGCTTGCCGTAAGCGGTGTGGTTGGTGTTGTCATAGGCGACTCGGCTTTTTTTGCAGCCCTGATTCGTATTGGCGGAACGATGACGGCGGCAATCCAAAGTCTTGCGCCCAGCTTGACGGCGATTTTTGCATGGTTTTTCTTGGCTGAGGAGTTAACTCTGGCCCAGGTTTCTGGTTTGGTTATCACATCGATTTGTTTGGTCATTTTAGTCATAAAGCAGGCCCCTCGATCGGAGAGGTTGAGGGGGGACTTACGAGAAAATTCCAGTAATGGTTACCGAACCGGGGTCGGTTTCGCAATTATCGCAGCTATTGGTCAGGCCGTTGGTGCGGTGATTGCTAAGCCCGTTATCCAGGATCTTTCGGCAATGACAGCATCATCTCTGCGGTTGTGGGCACCTGTCTTGCTTCTATTTATTTGGCAGATTCGCAAAACTGATAGCATCTGGAACACAATTCACGGGCTTGTTACAGGACGTCACGTACTTCCGCTGGCAATCGGTAGTTTTGCTGGCACATTTATCGGCTTAATTTTGATGACTTATGGAATGGCTCGCGCCCCACTAGGGGTTGTTCTCGCTTTGACGTCCACCTATCCCGTCTGGATTATGCTGATTGAGCAAGTCACCGGACGTTCAGAAATCGGTAAATCCGGCCTTGCCCTTGTGCTTGGCAGCGTCGCGGGTATCTGGCTGATGGTCTGAATCGGTAGTACAATAAACGAGGAACGTCCTAAATTGCTCTATGTCTGGCATCCGAGCCGTGGGGAGTCTACATGAAATGCATGCATTATTTGATGTCATTGTCAGCTTTTGTTTTTTTAGGGAGCTGTGGCGACCGCCAGACTCGCGACCGTGAATCCGCCGTATTAACTCCCGTCGAGCAGGCTTTTGTTGATGCATCGAAGCTAAGCGGTGTTCCTGCAAGATTGTTGATGGCAACTGTCTACGTGGAAAGTGGCCTTCGAGCTGAGCAAAGTTCTGCTGTTTACCTCATCGGTGATCAGTTGGGACCCAAGATTCCAACAAAAGGCGAAAGCGCAGTTGGTTTTAGCTTTTCGGAGTTAGGGATAGGTCCTGAGGCATCATTGACCGAGCAAATTGCGGCATACGCGGTGCTTCTAAAATCCAAGGTGGGTAACGTAGGCTGGAAATCTTCATCAGTCACTAGCGAAGAGAAAATGCGTTGGATTTGGGCATTAGCTCGAGCGCATCGAGGCAGTGATGCGCAGCAAAATTTACTTTCGGTTTTTTCAAAAGAGCTGATAGGCGTTTTGAACAGAGGTTTTTCAGTTCAAGATGGACAGGGTGTTATTGCTCGTCTTGAGAAAGAGGCGACACCGCTTCGCGAAGAAGATCTTCCCGAGAACTATCGCCAGGACCTACAGCTCGACATGTATCGTTCTGATATCCGTTCGGCTTATCTTTTCTCACTGGCCCGCAGCAATCCTGCAGAAGGTGTGAATAATCCGTTGACGATCGAAGTTGTTCATTGTCCATTCTCCCTATCCACCTGTATCGAGTTACAGAACAGTCAATCCACAGATACTGTGCCGATGGGTGCTCACTACATTATTCCATCATCTGACCAGGAAGTTCCTGGAATTCTTCAGTTTGCGCATCACGATGAAATTGTTTCCTTGATGACAATGGAAGGACTTGCTGAGCGAGTCAACAATCGGATTGTGGTCATGTTAGCAGGGCTTAGTGGTCGCTATAAGGAGGGGCGTCGTGCTTACGCCGATCCGCTCTGGGTGACCGACTTCCAATTGAGAAATCTTGGCGTTGCTATCAATGAAATCTGTGTCTCCTTATCGCGTTCACACGGAGTCAATCAAGATGAGTGCAGAAGCGTGAACGGAGTCAAAGGAGTGTCGTTTCGCGTGCAGAAAAATGAACGTTTTCATTGGGCCGATATTGCAGACTTTGATGAGACAATTTTTGGCCCTTACATTGTTTCAAGCGACCATATTGCAGCTAATACAAGTTTGACTCTTTCTCCTGAGGGGCAACAGCAGTCTGGCACTCCATTTAGGCTGATTGCAGGATTTCAGGTTGGTGCTCGACGCATCGAATTGGAGAGACTCGTGCGATGCTCGTCATCGGATCAGCGCGTCGTTTGGGAACCGGTAGATCAGAGACAAGTCCGCCAAATTTCAAATCATGCTTTTGAGAATGTTTGGTATGATTCTGGTCCAAACGGGACTGGAGAACAGTTTTTCCGTGTCAAAGCCGCAGGAGAGGGCGGACGATTCATGGGCTGGTCTACAAAGCGGGTCCAGTTTAGAACATTTGAAAAAGATAGTGTCCCAGAGGCACCATCAAAGTATTGTTTGAGAAATGGTAGCTGAAAGAGTCAGGGCCACAGAAGGTAGTCGTTTTGGATAGGAATGTCTTCCCCAGTGGCAGCCGCCTCACTCTCAAGTCGCGGAGCAATCTTGTCCTTCACTTTCATGTCATAGTGGCTGATGAACGTCGTTTGCCCTTGCCCGTTTTCGACCTTCAGAATATTTGCATGGCGAGGGTTGATGGACTTAACAGTTAGTTCATCACCCGCATCAAAGTTGTCACTGAGTTTTTTAGTCAGCTCGACCTTGTCAGTAGGCATGGCGGTGTGAAGTTTGGGTGGCGGCACTCTCCTGATGGATTGCTGCTTACCCTCTTGGTCCACGTAATGGACAATATACGGCTTTCGATCAAATTTAATCGAATCGGTCATAACCGAAAAACCCCCGGTTGGCGCTAGGCTGACCGGGGGTTTTTCGGATGAAGTACCTGAAGGCATTAGGCAAAAAATGCCGATAGAAATTTAATCAAATAACAAAAATTGAGCAAAACAATCTCAGTCTTTGAAGGTTAGACCTTAGATGATTTCGCGACCAGCAATGAATCCTGTGCTACGAGTGTTGCAACCGCAGGTTCTGTTTCCGGCGGATTCAAACAAAGTTCCGCATGCAATGCAGGCGCGAACTTTGATGCGGATTGGGGATAGGTTTGCAAGGCGGCGAGCGTGATTTTTCAATTCAATATCTTTAACAACAGAGGGAGGGAGTTTCTTAACTTTGTTACCGCTGGCGTCGGTCGTTGTTTCAAATTCCAAGGTGAACCTCCTTTAAAAAATGGGCGAAAAAACCAATGATTTGACTCGTTGGAGGAAAAAACTGTTTCCTAGCCCAAAATAGGGGCGTAAAATACATTCCTCTGTCTATTTTGTCAACATTTTTAATGATGTTCTTATTGATTTTAAGAACTTATCATGCAAACAGGAGGCCTGATGGCCACGCTGCCCCAAGAAATCATTCGGAAAAAACGCTTGGGACTGGACCTCTCCGCGGAGGATATATCGGGTTTTTTTGGGGGATTTTTGCGGGGTGAAATCGCTGACTACCAGGTAGCAGCAATGCTGATGGCAATTGTCTTGAAGGGTATGACTCGAGATGAGGCTGCTGCTCTGACCTTGACGATGCGCGATTCAGGCAAAATTTTAATGTGGCCAGGCAATAAAAACGAGATTGCTGATAAGCACAGTACGGGTGGCGTTGGAGACAAGACGAGTCCTGTTATCATGCCCCTTTGTATTTTGGAGGGGTTGAAAGTTCCAATGATTGCAGGTCGTGGTTTAGGACACACCGGAGGAACACTAGACAAGCTAGAAGCGATTACTGGAATGAACGTTTATCCCTCTACGGATGCGGCCGTAAGTTTTTTGGAAAGAAATGGTGGCGTTTTTATGGGGCAGACAGAAGAGATTGCTCCGCTAGATAAGCGTCTATACGCCATGCGTGATGTCACTGACACCGTCGAAAGTGTTCCGTTAATCACAGCGTCAATTCTCAGTAAAAAGCTAGCTGAGGGAATCGGCTGTTTGGTGATGGATGTGAAGTTTGGGTCTGGAGCTTTCATGCAGTCCAAAGAGTCGGCTTTGACGTTGGCCGAGTCCATTGTTAGCGTTGGAGCGGCCAGCGGATTAAAGATTCGGTGTCTTTTGACAGACATGGGCAGCCCCCTGGGTGACCGCGCTGGCAATAGCCTTGAAATCGCGGAGTGTGTCGAAGTTTTGAAGGGGGAGGGTCCGCAGAGTACGCGTGAGCTTTCTCTCGAACTTGCCGCGGAGACGGTGCTCCTGGCCCGTCCATCTGAGAACAAGGCAGCAGTTAAATCCCGGATGGAAGGTTATCTAAAATCTGGAAAGGCTTTCGAGGTTTTTTCCCAAGTTATTGCGGCGCAGGGCGGTGACGTAAAGCAAATTGAGGATACGCGAAAGCTTCCTCAGGCCCAAACTATACTTGAAATTAAGGCACCTCGTGCGGGCGTTATTGCGAGTTGTGATGTTCGAGAGCTTGGAATGGCTATTGTGGAACTCGGTGGTGGTCGTAAAAAGTCCTCAGATAAGATTAATCCCTCTGTAGGCCTCTCAAGGTTGAAGCGGGTTGGAGATAAGATTGAGTCCGGTGAACCTCTGGCGCTGATTCATGCTGAATCCACTTCGGCCGCTGAGATTGTGGCGAACAGAATTGCAGGAGCATACAAAATAAGTGATCAGGCTGTTCCTGAATCACTGGTTTGGCGTATTATTTAGTTCTAATTCGAATCTAAGCAAAAGGATCAAAATATGACTCCCGTAAATCCAGATTCTATTCGCTTTAAGCCTCTTCATGATGAGGCAGAAATCCAATCGCGAGTGCGTCAACTGGGGGAGCAGATTACAAAAGACCTTCGTGGTGAGCCTGTCGTGGTTGTAGGGGTGCTGAAAGGTGCCTTCATGTTTACGGCAGATCTTGTGCGTGCAATCAAATCACCGGTCGTTATTGACTTCATCGGTTGTGCTAGTTACTCAGGAACTCGCAGCACGGGCACAGTAAGAATCACTCACGATCTATCAACAGACATTACTGGAAAGAACGTGATCCTCGTGGAAGATATAATCGATACGGGACGCACTCTGGATTATTTAATCCGTATTCTCAAAGAGAGAGGCCCAAAATCTCTTCGTTTATGTACATTACTCGACAAGCCAGAAGCTCGCGAGGTCCCGGTGAAAGTGGACTATTTTGGATTTTCAATTTCAAATGAATTCGTAATTGGATACGGACTGGATCTGGATCAAAGGTACCGCGAGTTGCCATATATTGCTCAGGTTCAAGTCTGACAATTCGACGAGGATTTTTCTCTCAATATTAGTTCAACTGATCCTTATTGCGAGTCGTTGAAAGCTTCTTAAGATCAGTCATCAAAGAATTAATGCGCTCAAGGCTAGAGCGGATCTTTTGCAGGCGATCACCGAAATCTTCGCCTTTGTCAGCAGCCGATTTAGCGCCGTCCATTGATCCCGAAATACGGCCCTCTTGATTATTCACATAGAGAGGCTTACGAGAGCGTGAGAATTCATTGTTGATTTCTTGCTTTTGCTTAAAGGACTTGAAGTCGATAACTTTAGATTCGGTGGGGAGATTGGTGTTGGATGACATGATGGGTCCTCAAAAGCGACAATGGGAAGTTCAACAACAGAGAAAACAGCAACAGTAGGGAACTTGGAACAAGAGGATCTCGGGGCCGAAGTGCCAGCCCCAATTTTTAGGTGATTAGATCAATTCTTGATGCGGTAAGACTTGAGAACAGATTGGTTGGCCTTTAGACGCTCTTTGCGAAGACGTTCTTCATTTTCCGAGTTCTTACGCATTGCATCAAAAAAGCTTGTGGAGGCATCTTCAGCTGTAGCAGCTTCTTTGTTCTCAACCTTTTCAGCGTCTTTGCGGGCAAAAAGAGAGACGATATTCGATGTTTTGTTTTCGGTTTGGCTTTGCATCGTTTCCTCCAGATCAGCAGTCGGTCCAGCTTCAGAATTCCAGGGCGTCAGCCCTTGTTGTTTACGAAGCAAGCCTTATGCCATGGGTCGCTTAGGGTCTAACCGTTTAAGTTCAAAAAACAAAATACATAAATTTCATTAACTTACACTGAAACAAGCCTTAAATTTCTCGCCGCTAGTGTATGTCTTGCCGACAAACTGTCAAGAGGGCTGACACTGTCAAGTGGTTAATTTTTAGTCTGGCTGGGATTGGTCAATACTGCTGTAAACATGAGATAATATAGGAGAAATATGAAGACGATGCTTTTTGAGGTCTCGATGTCACGCTACTCTAAACTGAAGTCCATGTTCTACGAGTCTTTTGACGAATCCAGAGTGACGACACTCTTATCGCGGCTTGCTCCAATGAGCGAGCAGTCGCGCCGCGGTCTAGACCAATTCATAGGGGAAGGCAGCCATTTCCAAAGTTTTTCAGCCTCGGGTTTGCCCCTTGATCTAGTGGTTAACGTGGCCAAGGCCTCGTTTATGAAAGGTGGCGATGTCCACATTAAACGATGGTGTGAAGCAATGACTAAGGCGCGTTCCATTGAGTCTGATACGCTTATTCCGCCGATGGTCGTCGTAAAACATGCCGGCCTAGTCGCTGTTGTGATGCCCAAGGGGCAAGACGTTGACCGAGATGCAGCCAAGTCGGTGGGTCCCCAACTGCTTGCTACTGCAAAAGCACTGGGTGGCGCCGGCCTGGTTATGGACGACTATCCACAGGTGAGGCAGGCTTTGGGTGTTCCATTTATTATTGATTGGTCCGATCTGGCTTTGGCGGATTAACAGTCTCCGAACTATCCTTCCAGAGAATCTATCAGGCGTTGAAATCCAGCAAACATTCCGGGCAGGTTTGCTTTCGCAATCTGATCTGTCACCATAGATGGTGCGAAGCCTTTGAGGGTTACGTCTAATTTATAGACAGCATGGGTCTTATCTCCCTGAGCGGTTAAACTCCAACTGCCCTCATTTTTCTTCATTAAATTACTGTCGACCATGGTCCACCATATCTTGCTGGGTTCCTCGGCAAACATCTCATTTGTGTAATAAAAGGTCTTAACAATGTTCAGTTCCGTGCGGAGCAGGCATTTGGCCTTACTTCCCTTAGGGGCTGGATCCACCTTAACTCCTGTAACACCCGGTATGAACTCTGGATATTTCTCAAATTGTCCAAGAGCCCTAAAAACCTTTTTGATGTCACCATTGAAAACATGACTAGTTTCAAGCTCAGCCATGGATGGTCCTCCTTTGCATTAAAACAATAATTGTATAAACTATATAAAGCGAAGTATAGCTGAAGCTCTTAATGAATCGGCAAGGTGGATCGGAAATGGCAAATGACACGCATATGAAGGATTTGGTTGAGTTCGTAGCCAAGGCCTTGGTGGATCAGGTCGAGAAAATCGAAATCAATGAAATCGCAGGTAATCAAACAAATATCATCGAGCTCAAAGTCCACAAGGACGATATCGGGAAGGTGATTGGACGCCAGGGTAGAACAGCCGATGCAATTCGGACCATTCTAAATTGTGCCGCTGCCAAGTTAAACAAACGTTATATTCTTCAAATCATAGACGAGTAGATTCATGCGTGATGCTGCCAGTGCCGTACTTATTGCGGCGGTGGAAGGCCTGGATCTAACCCCGGACGAGGAGCGCTTCTATCGAGAAGAGTCACCTGCCGGGGTTACGCTTTTTCGGCGCAATATTCCACAAGATGATTTCAGTGCCGTCTCCAAGCTCAATCAAGCCTTACAAAGCTTGCGACCAGCTGGCGATCCTCCTTTAGTTATAGCCATCGATCAAGAGGGCGGTAGGGTCTCACGAATTGGCGCACCGTTTCCCAACCTTGGTCCAGCCATGCATGTTGCAGATGGTCGTTTTGATAGCGAAGCTCTGGGGATTTTAAGCGAATATGGTCAAGCTGTTGGTCGTTCTCTCCGCGAGATTGGTATCAATGTAGATTTTGCCCCCGTTCTGGATATTCTGACGGAACCGTCCAATCATGCTATTGGCGATCGGTGTTTTGGTGTCTCTGCTGAACAGGTTACGCCACGGGCGCGGGCGTTTCTCCATGGATTACAAGCAGAGAGAGTTCTCGGATGTCTCAAACATTTTCCAGGACAAGGGCACGCCGGTGTTGATACTCATTTTGGTACAGCGGTCATTGACGTGAGTCTTCAAACCTTGATTTCTCGGGAGCTTGTGCCATTTCGCGAGCTAGTCTCTGAGTGCCCGATGGTCATGATTTCCCATTCAATTTTTCCCGTCCTTTGCGAGCATGAGGCCAGTAGATCTGAAAGAATCATCCAGGATTGGTTGAGAATTCGTTTGGGCTTTAAAGGCGTCGTTGTTAGTGACGATATGAATATGGGGGCACTCCCGCAGGAAATTGCGGATTGGAAAGATGCTCTCATTGAGGCGGTTGCAGCTGGGTGTGATGCTCTGCTTATATGCCGACATCTGGATCGCTGCTATGCGGCGTTAGATGCGTTGAGAACAGAGGCTAGAAGAAGTGCTGCATTCAACGTACGCCTTGAGGACGCGGCGTGGCGCGTTACCAAAATGCGAAAAACAATTGGCTAAAAAAATTCACCCTCAACCTGTTGATCAGTTTTAAATGATCATGATTGAGGGTGAATCTTGGTTCAAATTACTTCTTAGCAGTAGGCTTCTTTGCTGCGGCGACTTCGATGAGTTCTACGTCAAAAAGCAGAACTGAATTTGCCGGAATGCTAGGTCGCCCTTGCGGACCATAAGCAAGCTCAGAAGGAATGGCGAGTTTGAACTTTGCGCCTGGCTTCATAAGCTGAAGAGCCTCAGTCCACCCAGGAATTACACCGCCAACTGGAAATTCAGCAGGTTCACCGCGGTCTACAGAGCTGTCAAACTTAGTGCCATCAATGAGTGTACCGGTGTAGTGAACCTTAACTGTATCCTCAGGCTTCGGAGAGTCGCCTTTACCTTCCGCGACAACTTCATACTGAAGGCCGGATTTCGTTACTTTGACATTAGGCTTCTTCTTGTTTTCTTCGAGAAACTTGGAGCCCTTTTCGAGATTTTCTTTGCCCTCTGATTCTTGCTTGGAAGCCATGTTCTCACGCATTTTCATCATGGCAGCCTGCATTTGCTCTTGAGTTAGGCGAGCCGGCTTGTTCTGCAACACATCGTCGATGCTTGCAGCAAGAATAGCTGTATCGATTTTGAGCCCTTGGGACTTCATACCATTACCAATTTGTTGACCGATCGCGTATGCGACCTTTTGATCATCCGTGTCTAATTTGACATTGGCGCTTGCTGCTTTTTTAAATTGCTCACATCCTATCAGACCCGCTGCTGCAACCACAGCCACAGCCACTACATGCTTCATATTCAGCTCCCTTGAGGAAATTGTTTCTGACGTAACCTTAGACCAGATGGGCTGATTTGGATAGCGGAACTTTAAAGATCTAGACCCTAGACCGCGAGCGTTTTAGCGCCAGGCTTACCCTTCGGTGGCAAGCTCTTCTTGCTCTTGGGTTTGGCGAACGCGAACACGTTCAATTCGATGGCGGGCCACCTGCGATACCTCACAAGAGTATGGTCCAATTTGAACCGTCTGACCGACTTTCGGCAGATCGCCCAGCGACTGAATCATATAACCTGCCACAGTTTCAGCGTCTTGTTCACTCTCTTCGTGAACGTGTTTTGGATCAATTTCAAAATAATCCAGAAACTCGTCCAGGTTCATGAGTCCAAGTACATCGTAGATGCCGGGTGTTACTTCGATCACCTTAGCTTGTTCTTCATCGTGCTCATCTTGAATTTCACCCACGATTTCTTCCAGCATATCTTCAAGGGTGATCAAGCCAGCTGTTCCGCCGTACTCGTCGATCACGATGGCCATATGAGTCTTGGTTCTTTTAAGCTCTTTGAAGACGTCCATGATAAGTTTGGATTCGGGGACTTGATGCGCTTTACGCATCAGGTGCTGAATTTTTACTGTCTGCAATTTTTCCGGCGTGGCAGCAAACTGCAGGAGGTCTTTAGCCAGCAAAATCCCAACGACATTATCAATTTTTTCATCATAGACGGGAATTCGAGCGTGACCGCTCTCGTAAGCAAGTTTGACAGCATCACGCAAAGGAGTGCGCAGCTCCATCGCAACGATGTCTGTACGTGGTGTCATGATTTCACGAACTTTGATCTCGTCGAATTCAAAAACGCCAGAAATCATATCTTGCTTAGTTTCCTCAAACACCCCAGCTTTCTCACCCACGTTTACTAAAAACTCGAGCTCCTCTTCCGTGATCTGCGGGCCTGGCATGTGCTTTGCGCCACCAAAAGTTTCTATAAGTTTGGATGCTACATAGCTTAACGCCATCACCAACGGGAAACTAATGCGGTAAGTGAAGTAAATAAACTTCATGGCTGGAAGAGCCAAGGCGTCCGTATATATCTTGCCGATCGTTTTGGGGATAATTTCTGAGAAAATGAGGATGAAGAGGGTCGTAAATCCTGTGGCAATTGCCAAGGCTTGATCATTGAAGTGTTTGTGCGCATATTCGGTTGCAAGTGCAGATGCCAGAATGTTAACTGCCGTGTTGAACATTAATATAGTTGTTAAAACACGGCTCGGGTGTTGAAGCCAAAGATTGAGTTCCTTAGCTTTTTCGCCCTTAATGTCGAGGAGATGCTTGGCCTTCAGTGAGCCGAGCCCCGTTATGACGGTTTCAGCGCCGGAGAAAAGAAAAGACAAAACGCCGCAGCTCAAAAAACCTATAATACTCGTACTGTCATTTCTGAAAAAGTCATCCATGGGATTTGTTAACGCCGTCCTCTTTTAACTTGTTGCCCGCGTTTTTTTGCGGTTGGCTTCTTTATTTTGGTTTTTGTTGACGCCCTTGTATTCACCGGGTCAATGCACCCGTGCCAAAGTGGACGCTTGCCTTTGCCTCCGGCGAAAATACGCATAAGCTTTGTCTGCTCTGCAAACATGCGTTTTTTTTCCTGAGGTTTCATATGATCATGTCCGACCAGGTGCAAAATCCCATGTACCAATAGAAAGCATATTTCACGCTGCAGCTTTTCTTTGGACTTATTGACGTTCTCAGAAGCATCGAGAGCTGAAATTACGACGTCACCAAGAGGAAGCGGATTAACTATTGGCCGAGGTTCTGGCGGGTCTTTCTGGAATTTAAGTGGTCGTTTCCAAGAATATTGCGGAAAGGATAAGACATCGGTTGATTTGTCTTTTTCCAGATACCTGCGATTGAGTTCCCGCATTGTTTGAGGCGAGACAAATTGCAAACAGACTTCGTAGTGCGCAACCCCAAGTCTGCGGCAAATTTCACTCGCAATGGCGGAGATTTTTTTGCGGTCAATTTTGAATGCGCGATGATTACTAATGATGTGGACACAACCCGGTTGATTCACAGTTTGCTCACCTAGGATCCAACGCGGGGTTTGCAGAACTGAATCAACTTCTCATCACCCTCGTCATCTTCAGAAGTTTCTGATTTTATTCTAACAGATCCGGACTTTCCGCAGAGCTCATCGAGGGCACTAATTCTTGTCGTGCTCCCTCGGCGATCGTTGCTTGGTGCGGTCAGATCACTCACGTTATTTTGCGCCTTTAAGGCAGCAGATTTATCAGCGCGAATAATTTGTTCAGCATAAGTGACCAACTTTGCAACTGTAAGGACCTCTGGGGCTTTTTTTGCACCCATGGATCTTATTTTTGCGTCTCGATTCATATGCTATTTACGCCTCTTTTCCCGAAAAAATCTTAGCTTTAATTATATCACGAGTGAAAAGTTGGCGCACGGCCTCAGACTCAACATGATGAAATTACGCATCAAACTTAGTCCATTTACGACCGTACCAAGGGAGGTTCTTCAGTTCAAAGCGGCGTAAAAATAGGCTGGAGAAGTCTCCGTCAGCAAAAACTGGCAGGCTTGCCGTTTCGCAAAAACCCGCAGACTTTGCATACTCGCAGGCCGTTTGAAAATAAGGTTCCTGATCAGTCTTAAGCCAAAGAAATCCACTGCGTGAGAGTTGGCGATAAACAGTTGAGCAGAAAACCTCAGAGTAAAGTCGGTAGTGGGCATGCTTTTTTTTCACCCAAGGATCGGGGAAGAACGTTACAAATCCGTCGACTTCCCCATCTTGAAATAATTGACTCAGTCCACCAGCGTTGGCCAAAATAACAAAAATATTTTTGAGGCCTCTTTCTCGCGCTCTTTCTGCCGTATGGATCACACGTTTAAATGTGATGTCGACGCCAACAAACAGAGCTTCCGGATGGCGTTCCGCCATGTCGCATAAAGTGTGTCCGGTGTGACACCCGATCTCAACGATCAGAGGCATTGCTTGGCGATCTCCGGTAACGTTAGTAAATTTCGAGCGCCATTGACCGGGAAACTCACGTAGTCGCGGTCCCATGGCAACAGGTAGGTCTCCTGAGTTCTGCGCGTTGACAAGTTTTGCAACAAACGCGTTCGAATCGTTGTCCAGTTTGGAGACAATGTCAGCAAAAACATCGGATGATCGTACGGGCATGTGATCCTCAATTAGGAGACTGCCAGAAGGCACAGATTTCATCAGAACAGCTGTAAGCCGGATTCTGTCATTACTCTCTGGTGAGAGTAGAGACTGCCATTCATCTGGGATGACTGTTGCCAATCACCTCAAGCGACCTACCCGGGAGACGTCGAGCCGACGTTCGTTCAGATGCACCACCACGATGGATGACTTATCTGAAACCTTCCTCTGTTTGGTCTTGCTCCGGATGGGGTTTGCCGAGCCAGTTTGTCACCAAACTGCTGGTGAGCTCTTACCTCACCGTTTCACCCTTACCTCCGGTTTACTTACATAAACCGGATTGGCGGTATACTCTCTGTTGCACTTTCCGTCGGGTTATCCCCGCCTGGTCGTTAACCAGCATCCTGCTCTGTGGAGTCCGGACTTTCCTCCAGTCTGATCTGCTTGCGCAGCGCAAACCAGCGGCAGTCCGCCGTACTGACAAAGTTTTCTGTGCCTTCTGGCTTGGCGGAATCTAAGGGGGGCTGATTTTAAAGTCAACTTAAATTCTATTAAAATTCAGGGCGCGAAGCGCTATGGGGTAAGGGTTGTCAGGGGCGCCGGCTCAAAGAAAGAATCTTCTCATAATCATCGGGACTTACAGGGTCCTCATGATTGGCCATATTGCGTGTTTCAGCGCCGCAAGTCTCACATCTAAATTTGAGAACTAGCCCTTTTTTGGAGTCGAGCTCGTAGGCGAAGGCTTTCAGCCGGCCTTTGCAGGCGTTGGCTCGGTCGCCGGGGTAGAGATCTACGTGCTTACTCGAAAGGCATTGGTGGCAGTGATTGCGACAACCAACCGAGGCTGGCGGTACAAGGGCGCCGCAGTATTCACAGGTAAAGCCGTCATTGTTATGGGTGAACTTTCCCGCCATGTTTAAAACCCCTTTCTTTCGGCAAGGGTCCTACCACTTTGTTTCAAACTTGTGCCAGATGATTTCTTGAAGGCTTGAGCTAACATGCCGTATTTTAAGCCAATTGGTGCAAAGTTATGAATATTTTTAGGTGGCACTAAATAAATTTCTTATGTTTTTAACGTGGGTGCCGAAACCCATTATGAGGGGCTGTAGGAGTACCATGATTAGAGTTTTCACATTTATTCTTGGCGTGTTTGGCGTCCAGCTTATTGTGGCGGGCTGTGGAAGCAGCTCGTCCTCTGATGAGGAGGGCGGCGGAGCTGCATTCTCCGGTAACATGCAGAACCTTGCTGGAACGATTACCAGCCAATCTGGTACCCCCGCGCAAATGAAGAGTTGGGCGGTGGCTCTTGTAGAACGCGATTCTGGTGTTGCAAGAGTTGCTGACGCAGATACCTCCGGAATATTGAAATGGAATAAAGTCAGTTTGGACTCCGTTCAAACAGCGTTTTTGTTGTCGCCGGATTATCTCGTGCAATCTGTGATGGCAATCCCATCGACAAAAATCAATACGGTAAGACAATATTTTCAAGTTTCCTCCGCGGTTCTTCCTCAGCTCGTCCAGAAGGGCGCAGCGCTAACCTTCCGCACAACTTCAGGGATCACTGTCATTGATCAAAAGGCGGCAGATACTGATGGCGATGGTAGTCCGGATGGTGTGGGATCCCTGGGACTGGCGTCGCGCGGACTTGGCTTAGTTGATTCAGACTCTGATGGTACACATAACGAGTATGATATCGACGTCGACGGAGATGGTCTGATTAATGCCATCGACGGTGATGCTGATGGAGATGGTATATTGGATGTCTTTGACGCAGATGCTAATGCCAACTTGGTAACTGACTCGCAGGAATCTTTAGGAAACGCTTACTACAATCAGGGCATCGAATATTTCACGGTGAAGTATGAGCAGGGGACCTCAGCCAACACACTGCAGTTTGTTGTGAAGGTGCGTGACGGTCTGACAGCCACAAGTGTAAAAATCAAAGGCCCTGCAAGCTTGCTTGATGGTTCGACCAATACAGTGGGATCTGGCGGTGCTTGGGACTTAAGCCTGGTAGATGATGGAGACAATGGCGATGGGGCAGCGCAAGATCTCCTCTATTCGAGAAAGATACAACTCGCAGCAGGTAAAACCCCTCGGGTGAACCAGGTATTATTTGCTCAGGTGACATTTGGAACTGGCGATTCAGCGTTCACAATTGACTATCCCTGGTTATTCCCAAATCTTGCTCTGAGTGCGATTGCCACATCCTACGATGCGTCTAAGCGAGAGATTACTTTATCAGGAAATCCATTTGGAGCGGATTCGCAGTCATTTGTTTGGAGTGTTACGATTACAAACTCTAGTGGTCTCAAGGTTTACGAGTCCTCTCCACTGTCAGGCAGTGTCCGCGCACTCATTATTCCAGCCAATATCATGCAGTCAGGTGCGTCGTACACTTATGAGGCTGTGGCCCAGACTCTCGATAAAATTCCAGGACTCCCGGCCATGGCTGTGCGGTCTGCAGTTGGCTCCATCTCAAATTGAGCAGAATTTTAAGGATCCCGCTCTAGTAATGTCCGAAGCTACAGCAATGACTTCAGCACATTGATATGCTAAGATCCCCGTCTGACTAATTTTTATACTTAGGGGTTGTCGCCTATGCTTTTTAGCAAAGAAGATTTCAAAATCAATGACGTCAATGATTTTTTGGAGTTTCTGCCTGTCTTCGTGTTCATCGCGCTGATCGCGCCGCTTGTTATCGCGGCCTATACGCTCGGATTTATCATGGACCAGACTGGCTGGTTAGATACTTCGAGCTAATCTCTTCGAGGAGCTGGGTCGTCACTGGCCCGGCCTCTTTATGGACGATCAGTCCATTATGATCGATAACAAACGTCTCTGGAACGCCATACACGCCGTAATCAATCGATGTTTTTCCTGAGTCGTCCAATGCCAGCGGATAAGTTTTTCCGTGTAGTTTTGCAAAATCCCTCGCAGCATCTGCCGTATCTTGAATAGCGATACCCAAAACAATGAAGCCTTTTTCACGGTAGCGTTTCCAGTAAGTCTCAATTTGTAGGGCTTCTTGCCTGCAACTAACACACCAACTCGCCCAAAAATTCAAGACTACAGGCTTTCCTCTCAACGAGGAAAGTTTGACCTTGTTGTTCTCGACTTTTGGCAGCCAAGATGAACCTTCTAGTAGTTCAACTTCAAAATCTTTGGCCTCTTTACCAATCAGATTACTTTTCACCGTCGATGGATTTAGTGAGAGGCCTTTAAACAATATAAATAAAACAGCCAATCCCAATACTGAAATGAGCGCGGTGATGAGCACGTGTTTTTTTGCGATTTGTCTGCGTGCTTTAGTCATGGTTTTGACGTTTGATCTTTGAAAAGGCTTTTTTCGAGGAGCTCTTTGCTCAGGTCGCCGCTATGAGAACCTGGTTTTTTATACTCCTCGGAGTGCTTGACCATGAGTTTGCGTGAGGTCATGGATTTGCCATCGTTTGTGATGATTCCCTCAACGACCACGCCTTGTCCCTCTTTGAACATGTCAGGCGGTGTGCCTTTGTGGCGGATCTTTATTTCGTGGCCTTTTAGGTCTGAGATCGTAAACGCTAAATCAAGAGCTTCAGCTGTCCATTCTACGCTGCCCGGTACCACCATTCCGCCCACTTTTATGTTTTGGTCTGAAAGCTCAGCCGCCTTCGCCTGTGCTTCGTCAGGGGTAAAGAAATAAACCACATTCGAGGATAGTTGAGTTAAGGCAATGGAAATTATCGCGACTGCAATGATGACAATTCCGATCATCCATTTTGTTGATTTCGATTTCATCTGGTTAATGATCCTTCTTGTTCATGGCGTCCAGATATCGTTCAAGCCGCCTGCGACTTGCTAGAAGCCAATATGAGTAGCCGATCGTGCAGAGGGCGCCTATAACGTATGCTGCAGCGATGTAGGGTGTAGGGTCAGTTTGTGGTCCGTACATAGATTAAACCACTCCTCTCAGGGATTTTTCTTCGAGCGATTCCTGTAGACGGATGTTTTGTCTACGTACAAAGATCATTGAAAGACAAACAATCACCATAATGGCGATTCCAGATAAAAGCAGTGCGAGCATGTCTCCATCCATCGTTGATCCTCCGCTCCGAAGAATCGTTTGCGGTTGATGAAGTGTTCGCCACCAGGTCACACTTTTGTAGATAATTGGTACGTCAACCGCAATCATCAAGCCAAGTATAGAGCAGCTGCGTACGCGGGACGGTCCTTCTGGTATTGCATTGTGAAGTAAAAGCCATCCGCCGTACATGAGTGCAAGTAAAAACGTCGTCGTCAAGCGAGCATCCCACGTCCACCAGGTGCCCCAAGTGGGCTTGCCCCAGATACTGCCAGTGGCGAGTGTCAAGATAGTGAAAACCAGCCCCACTTCGGTGGCTGCCTTTGACAGATCGAGCTTGGAAGAGTTGGGTGAGCGCAAGGCCAGGATGCTTGCTACAGCCAGTACAAACGCACTCGTGAAAGCGGCAAATGCCGCCGGTACATGCAAATAAATAATTCTGTAGACGTCACCCTGGGCATCATCAACGGGGACCCAAAACCACGCCAGCAACCATTGCACAATCATGGCAATGATGGTTGCGACTAAACTTAAACGAGGCTTGTCAAACATGTGTTCCTTCTCGACCAACCTGTCTCAATGCGTTCGCTCGGACTATAGTTGAGTTAGGGGTCTGTATCAACGCTTTCAGAGCCCAAAAGCAAGGTCATGGTCAAATATATGGCATCAAAGGCGATCAGCATCGTTGCCCATCCGCGCATCGTATCGTCCCACTTATGGGTGTCAAGCCATTGTATTAATGCCTCGGACGCGCAAAGTAGGACCGGTATGGACAAAGGGAAATAGAGTAGGGGGAAAATAATTTGCTGACCGTCTGCTCGTAGGGTTATCGCAGCCAATAGAACACCAATCCCCGTAAGGCCCAGTAACGTCAAGAGACATCCGCCGAGTACGACAGGATCGGTGACAAGCGAAAAATCCTGACCTTGCAAAATAAGTGAGAGTAGCAACGTAAAAAAAGAGACTCCGGATCCAACTAGCAGAACGTGTAGGAGTTTCGCCAAAATAAATGCTGTCGAGTCAACTGGGCTCAGTCGCAGGTGTTCAAAGACCTTATCCTGACGCTCTGCTTCAAACGTTCTGGATAGGGCAATCTGCATAGCAAAAAAAATTGCAAGCAACGATTCGGCGACCATCATTCGCGAGCGTATTTCTGGCGGCTGTTCAGGAATAGCGAATGAAAATAACAGCAGAATAATAGCGGCAAAGAATACAGGAGTAATAAGTCTCTCTTTTGCGGCGATATCAATTCTGAGGCTATGCCTTAAAATAATGAGCGTCGATTGGAGCGATGAGGGATCGTGTGACATGTTCAGTTCCCTTGCCTCCCGAGCTTAATCGTCTCATGATCTAATCCAATCATGAGGCGTTCGTCATGGGTCACAACAATGGCAGCTCCACCTGTTGCAATGTGCCGTTCAAGATTGTTGCGAAACTTTTGACAGGCTGCATCATCAAGTCCGAATAATGGCTCGTCTAAGATCCATAGCCTTGAGGCCTCGAGGTCGAGCCTGGCTAGTGCCAGTCTACGACGCATACCTGTCGAAAATCTTGAAATCGGTAGGTTCTCTTGAACCCAGACACCTGAAAGCCCCCAGTCAGATAACGCGGACTCAAGAACTTCATTGGGTAAGTTCCTGCCACGAAGCCTTAGCCAAAATTCTAAATTGGCTGTTGCAGATAATGAAGGGATGAGGCCATTGGCGTCAGCAGCTATCCAGCTGGTCCAAGAGCGATAGTCGTTGGGTCCGTCAAAAATGATCTCACCTTGAGCGCCTGAGATCAGGCCTGTGATCAGAGAAACTAAAGTACTCTTGCCTGAGCCATTTGCTCCCGCAATGCGAATGAGCGATCGATCACCAACTTCAAAAGAAAGATTTTCGAAGAGCGGTCGGTTTTTAAAAGCAAATGTTAGTCCCTGAACTTTCAGCATGGCCGGGGAGTATAGCTAAGGAGGTGAATGGATGCTACGGGATTGTCCACCGTTTGCCGGGGATTTAAAGATCTAGAAATATTGACTTAATTTCGCAGCAAGGCGGGGTTGTCACATGAGAAGGCGCTTCATTGGGACGGTCCATTGCCTGAACAGTGAATTCGTCTTCTTGAGCAGAGCTCTGGAAAAAATATAAAGCCTTGATGCCTTATTTCTTCGCGAGAGATGGGTACTCGATTTTAAGATCGACGCCGCTTAGTTGACGGTGAAACGATGTTTTGATGAGATGATCAGCCATGATGGCGGCACCCTCCGGCGATATACCCGACGCATGTATGTTTGAAATACAGTTGCGGCAAGCGTCCGTGTTTTCCGCTCGGGGTTTGAATGTATAATAGATGCTGAGTGATTCCGCAGATGCCAGGCCAGGTCGTTCTCCGATTAGCATCACAACAGATTTTGCTCCCAAAGCTTCGCCGATATTATCGCCAAGTCCGACGCGTGCATATTTAGCTAATACGACGGGGCCGAGTGATAATCCCGATTGTTTTAACAGTTGCATAAAATGATCGACAAAAGGTTTGCCGTTTTCGTGCACCGCGTGAGCTGAAAGTCCGTCAGCAATCACTAGAATTAAATCGCATTGATCGGTCTTTTTCTGTCCAAGCACACTGTCTGACGAGGTATTTAGCGATCGTCCCAAATCAGGATTTAGTAGAAACTCCTGCTTTGATCGGCATCTCGACTGGACGTCCACAAAGTTTAAATTGGAAGTCTGTAGATACTCTCTCATAGCAGTGAAATCGACTTCACTCCAGACGCTGTCACGAGCCTTCGAGTGTGCCAAGCGAAAATTTAGGACTTCGTTCGTGGGTGTGCCATGTCCTGCGCGTCCCAGAGCAATCCGCGCATGAGTAAATCGTTTCAGAAAAGACCATGGATCATGACTGGATGTCATAGATCACCCGATGGAAGTAGTTTTGTAGCTTGTGTCAAGAATGAGCCTTGAAGCTGTTTGGAATAGGACAGTCTCCCTTGGTTGTCTGAAAGGCCGAGTCTCTGCATCCAAAGGTCAAATTCAGGGGCGGGCTTTAGCCTTAATGTTTCGCGAATGTATTGAGCGTCGTGAAATGACGTAGATTGGTAGTTGAGCATGATGTCATCAGCCCCTGGAACGCCCATGAAATAATTACAGCCAGCAACTGCCAGTAGCGTCATCAAATTGTCCATATCATCTTGGTCGGCTTGAGCGTGATTGGTGTAACAAACATCGCACCCCATCGGTAAGCGCAGCATTTTGGCACAGAAGTGGTCCTCCAGCCCAGCGCGTGTAATCTGTTTGCCATCGTAAAGGTATTCCGGTCCAATGAACCCAACTACTGTATTCACTAGGAATGGATTGAACAATCTCGCAACTCCATATGCTCTAGCTTCAAGGGTTTGCTGATCGACGTTGTGATGCCCGCGGGCTGAAAGACATGATCCTTGGCCGGTTTCAAAGTACATGACCTGGCCTTGGCCTCTTGATAAAGATTGACCCGCATCCATGGCTTCTCTCAAGATCGATAAGTTAATGCCGTAGCTCTGATTGGTTTTTTCAGTGCCTGCTATTGATTGAAAAATCAGGTCCACCGGACAGCCGCGATTAATTGCCTCGATCTGGTTAGTCACATGACCGAGGACGCAGGATTGAGTGGGAATGTCCATGCTTGAGATAATGTGATCAAGAGTCTTTAGAAGCTCGGTCATACGGTCAATGCTGTCTGTCGCGGGATTTATTCCAATAACAGCGTCTCCGCAACCGTACAGAAGACCGTCAATTGTGGCAGCAATGATGGCTTTGATGTTATCGGTTGGATGATTTGGCTGCAATCGAATGGCCAGGTGCCCTTTCTTACCAACTGATGAGCGAAACTTTGTTACGACCTCGATTTTGGCAGCTACAGAGATCAAGTCTTGATTTCTCATGAGCTTGCTTACTGCAGCCAGCATTTCAGGAGTGAGACCCGGAGCAAGCTTGACGAGCTCCTCGTCAGTAGTTTTTTCTTGGAGCAAATGCTCTCTAAATTGTCCCACAGTCAAATGCGACACGGGGCGAAAAGCATCTTGATCCCAGGAGTCACAGATAGCCCTAGTCACTTCATCAATTTCGTAAGGAATGAGATGTTCGGAAGCAAAAATCCTGAGCGGGAGATCGGCCATGCAAATTTGTGCTGCAACACGCTCTTCTTCGCTTTTTGCTGCAATGCCGGCTAGTACGTCTCCTGATCTCAGCGGTGAGGCTTTAGCCATTAAATCGGCGAGGGATGAGAACCGGTAAGTTTTGTTTCCGATAGATGTTTTAAAAGAGCCCAAATTAAAAATCTTTCTAGCAATCAGTTAGTATTCGCAGTGACCCGTGATTCTGTCACTGTGCTAGAATATCACGAAATTTGTTTTGCTCATTAACGGAAGGTGTTAATTGAGGGAAAAAAATCAAAGATTATCTCTACGGCACTTGGTACTTCGTCTTCTTGTGATAATGACGATTCAAGTCCCCTGCTCATTTGCAGTCCCGGAATCCGACCTCTTGAAGACCTGGAGAGATATCTATGGTGATTGGCAAAAGACGAATTGCGTTTGGCTTCGCTATGAGTCCAGTAGTGGAAAAAAGACGGGATTCGCACGATGCGGAGTTGGAAATAAGCCGGTAGTGATCCTACCGGGGTATAGTGAGCCGGCGCTAAAGTACATGGAAGCGGTTTACGATCTAATTAAAGCGGATACGGGCCTCGGTCCTTTTTATGTTTGGGAGTTACCAGGGCAGGGAACCAGTGATCGACTGGGTCCGACAGCTTATTTGGTCCATGTTGACACTCCAGACAGGTACATCGATGACTTTCTAAGATTTATGGAGAAAGAGGTCAGGTCTAGATATTCATCAAAGCCAATTCTTGTGGCTCATTCTACAGGTGCCCTCATTGCTTTCAATGCAGCCGCACGGCGGTCGGGTGATATCTCTAGGATCGTTGCGCTATCGCCGTTAGTCCGGCCCGCCCTTCCTTTGCCAAGTAGCATTGTCGGTTTGATTGCTCAATTCTATAGATGGTTTGGATTTGGTTCCTCCTCCGTATGGGGGCAATCGTCTAAGCCTGTTGAAGATCAAAGGTACGCTACAAATAAATCGACAGATTCTAGCGTCAGGTGGAGCATTTCACATAGTGTCTTAGTTGAAAACCCGAATCTTTTCAGCCACGGCGTTAGCTGGGATTGGCTTTCATCGGTATTGGATCGAGGAGATGATATTCTCGCCAATTATAGATACATAAATCTTCCGGTGACGATCATGAAACCGGAATCAGATTTTTATGTCAGTGGAGCGGCATCTGACGCTTTCTGTAAAAATCTCGCCGACTGCTCATCGACAATAATTGCTGGGAATATGCACGAACTGCTGCAGCTATCTGACAGTAAGCGAAACGTGGTTATGAGTGCAATTCTTAATAAAATAAGTTCAGTACCTGATAGCAACTAATCTATCACTCTTGTGCCTATAAACGCATTTGTTGTCATTTCATGCACGGTTCTGATTTTGCTAGTTGCATGGCGCTTTCTCAGATAAAGATTTCTGTCGGTTGTTATTCGCCAAGCCAACCACCTGCGGAGGTTTTTGATGAGAACACACGAAGACCAGTTTTTATTTCTGAATGAATTCATACGCCATCCGCTGCGAGTGGCAGCTGTTCAGCCATCATCCGAGGCCTTCGTCAACGATCTGCTAGCGGGTGTGTCCTTTGAGAAAGATGGTGTGTTTGTTGAGTATGGTGCTGGAACAGGGGTTGTGTCCGCGGAGATCTGCAGGCGAATGTCAAACGGATCATTTTGTGTTGCAGTCGAGCCCAATAAGTCGTTCTGTGATTTTTTGAATAATGTTGATAGTCGGATGCGTGTCATCTGTGACTTTGCAGAAAACGCAAGCGAGAAGATACTTGAGCTCTACGGTCCTGCAGATGTTATTCTGGCAGGGTTACCGTTTTCACTTATGTCTGAGGAGACAATATCTGTCATTCTAAAAGAAGCTAAGAATCTCCTCGTTTCAGATGGCGAGTTGCGCTTATTTTTCTATGCGCACTCTCTTTTAGTTCCTAAAGTTCAAAGGATGTTGGATTCAGTGTTTGAGGTATTTTCTCTGACTTGGACCAGCGTCTCGTGGAATAATATTCCCCCAATGGCGGTTGTTCGCTGTCTAAATTAGTGCTTACCGAAGGGGAGAATTAGTCGAGTACCTTTTCACCCCGCATATCTAAAGATGTAGCGAAACTAAATCCGTCAGGAATGCTGATTCCTACATACATTTCCTTTAAATCGTCCCATGAAACCGAGTAGAACCCTGAGGATCCATCGTATCGGCCCCAGGTATTTTCGATTTTGAGACGTTCGATTCGTGATTTTGAATCAAGGCGGTAACCAACGATATTAACGACATGACCGTCAATATGTCCGACCAGTGGTTTTTGGATCACGGTCATGATTCCATTTTTGATGCGGATTCCAGAGTCGCTCCAGTTGACTGAGAGTAAAACACTGCGTCCCGAGGAAATTTCATGAACGATCGCTTTTTCAATATTTTCCCAGCTGGTTAAAAATCCGTTTTGAACCGTCTGAAGGTGTTCCTTAGTTGGTTTGCTTGGATAATGTGGCTTGGCCAGGTAAATTACATATGCTTCAGGATCTTCTGGAGCAAACGTTTTAGCAAATTCCAAAGGAGATGTTTTCTTGCCATCGAACATAAACCAGGTGGGTTGGTGAACGTTATATGTTTTTAAAAGAGATTTGAAATGACTCTCTGCAGATGCCAGCAGGGGTTTTGTGTCTTTGCCCTGGATGTTGTGTTCTTTAAACTTTTGGCGATACTGCAGGGCGATTTCGTTCAACTCAACTGCCATCTGACCCCACTTGTTCGCTGGTTGTGACCAAGTTTTTTCCGGCATAACTCCGTAACGTCGAGCGAGTTGCCGAACTTCATTCATTTCTCCTCCGGATTCTAACTCTGCTGAGATAACTTTTGCGCCTTGAATAATACGATAAAATCTCTCATGAAGGCTCGACATCATCATGTGTTCAGCTGATAAGGCGAGGCCCTTGCCGGTTTTCTTGTAGTGGGCAAACTCAAGTTCCTTGATTCCCGCCTGTAGCCAGCAGGTATTCAGCCAGTTTGTCAGGCGCCTCGATACATCGGGCAGTTCCTTGGTCATCCTGAATTCCGGAAGATGGCTTTTCGAGTTTTCCGAGCGCTTAACAGGGTCTTTTTCAGAGCCTGAAAGGACAGATGGCGAAGTTATCTGTGTTCCGCGACATCCACTTAAAAGGGACAAGATCAGAAGGGAGTGGCTGAGTCTATTTTTTAATTGTGGGACGCTTTGAAAGGTCATCAAAACTCCTGTGATCACATGGATCCAAGATCAATATAGATAATGGCGGTAGTTCTGCGCTCGATCTCGCGATGATTGTTGATCCCAATATCAACAGCATTGGTCGAGGCTTCAACTCCGATTAGTCCTAGGTTCAGATGAGCCCCAGCACTCCATCCTGCATCATTGCCCCCAACACGAAGACCCAGAGGGCTTTTGCTATATCCATCCCCGAGCAGAAGTTCGAGGCCCCCGCGAATTTTTTTGCGAGCCGCCATGTGTTTTTGCGTGAGATATCCTCCCTCGAGGATAAAATTAAGGCGCCCAATTTTTCCAAGAGCTGGTGATATTGAGAATCCCGCTGTTAGGTCCTCATCATAGGTAAGAGGCTCGTCTTCCGAGTTAGTAGCTGTGTTTTGCGTATTTCCAAGGTTTCGCGCAACCAGTGAGAATGCCGGGTTCGCTGCCTTCGGGATTCGAATTGTGATTCCTGCATTCAGTGATTTTGCAGCGAATTCACTTCGATTTTCTTTGAGAATTTTTTTTCGCTGATAAGAGTCGACCATATCGACGTAGTCGAATGTGCCTGATGTTTCTTCAATAGTACCGTAAGCTTGCGAGACCCCGAGCAACACGCGCTTTGACTTGTCTGAGGCCGAGGCGCCCAGCATTATGCCACTAAATGACCGGTATCGTAATTTTACTTGTCCTGAGTCGTCACCTACCGGAACAGCGGCGAGCTGATGATCGACTACAGGGACTATGGCGGTATTACCGATAAAAAGACCTAGGGGCACAATCGACGCGCGCGCAAACTGCCGCTTACCGGAGTGGGCATCGATAATCGCTGCTCCTGTATTAGCGTCATTTTGGGCCTGTTGCGCATTAAATTCAGAGCGTACAGTGCCAGCATTCTGATTGAGACTACCGGCCGCGTATGGAAAATAGAGTGATTTGACCATTGATGATCCATCACTTTTGCTGTTGAGACCGAGTCCAGCAATACTAGCCGGGTTGTAGTACAGAGCGTCAAGGCGATCGGCAAGAGTGCTGAGAGCACCGCCCAGTCCTGCAGCCCGGCAAGAGGCAAAGGGAGATGGATCAAGCACAGTATCCGTATTAGGCAAGGAAGATGTACTTGTTTGCGCGTATGCGAACTGCGACAAGCCAGCAAAAAATAGCCAGATGCTAACTTTTCCAGTTATTGGTTCCAAACGTCCCCTCCTCGTGGCCTTTTAAAGGGCCAGGTTAGGTATCGGGGAGCTTGTTAAAAACTATAGGGAAAATGGCAAAATAACCGCATTAATACAGTGATTACGGGTATTTAGGAGTTATAAAACAGCTGCTGAGATGGTCGTCCAAGTCTATTTTTTAAGTTCAGAGCGCAACACCATCCAAATTTCGAAGTATTTCCAAGCAGGCGGTACATCATGCCCCTGTTCGTGATCAGGTCGTAAAATTAGATCACCGGTGGCAGTCAGGAGGCGTCGAACCTCCGCATTTTGTTCCAGCTTAGACTTCATCGCATGGTAAATAATCTTGTAGTGGTCGCCTTTTTCCGGCGTGCGATAGGTCATCTTTTTGCCCTGATAAGTGACCCAATTGATGTTCATCGCTTTCATATTTTGTTCTGCGAGGTTGCCGGCATGCTTTGCTTCAAAGCCCGTCATTTTCGCAACTTGATCTCGCGTAAACTTCCAAACCAGTCTTGGAAATTTCAAGCGTTCATCCTCTGCTCCTTCAGGATATTTCATCATTTGCCAGAAGCCTTCGATGCCTGGATATTTTTTACCGTCAAGCTCAATAGGGGTTGCTGCAAAGTTCGAAAGAATTCCAAGCTCAGTTCTCTTGGATAAAATCACCTCACCTGGTTTTGCTTGCTGGGGAAGTATCTCCCATGATGCAGCATCGCTTCGCGGGACCGGCTGCCACCACGCGGCAGGATAATTCGTTTTCTGAATACCTTTTCCCATTGCTGGTAAAGATAAAGATGCCGCAAGTAATATGACAAGTTTCATGATTGCAAGAACTCCTGGACTACTAGAACGGACGTACACAAGTTTTTTTGAACAAAAAAAACAGCGAAAACTTTAAATATTCCTAAACGATACTGCGTCGATTGAAAAACATACTAAAAATGCATTGATTTCGATGGGATCACAAAGGCTTATACATTTAACAGCGGTTTTTTTGAAGGTCGCATGAATTCGGCTTACCATAGTAGAAGACCTTTCATCATCAAAAATCATAACCTTTTACGGGGTCATCATGAAGCCAACTGCAACTGGTCGATTACGAATTGCATCAATTTTTGCCATGATTTTGGCCTTTGTTGCTGTCAGTTACGCTTGTAAGCCACGAACAGACGCCTCCCGGGTTCAGGGTGATGAATTATCTGGACGTGGGTCCTATCCGATTTGGTCTTATGATGCAGGGCCGAACCCTAAAACGGACATTGGCAACGAACTAATCAATCTCCAAGCAAACATTCCTTACTTCCCCGGTCTCTCGTATGCCATCTTTGGTGATCAAATGTTTCGTCCAGCATTTGGTCCAGTTTTGTGGCGTATGCTCCAAGAGCCAAACAGTGTAAAGATTCTTTTCATTGGTCAGGATGCTACCCATATCGCTGAGGCTGCTGGCCGCACGGCGACCGCAGGATTCGGTGGGCGTGCGCAAGATCTAGCGAAATATTTTGGTGTTGGCTCGAGCGCTGCTTTCATCAACACATTCCCTTATACCATTCGCTGGCAGTACTCATTTTTTGATGCTCCCATCGTTAATGGTGCGTCTGGAAGCGAGAAGCTATCGTACGGATCACTAACTTCAAATCCTGTTTGGTTGCTATCTCAAGATCTTGAAAGTCCGATCGTCAAGTGGCGCAATCAGTTGATTTCCTGGATTATCAAAAATAATAAAAAGTCTCTGAAGATGATCGTTTTGTTCGGTGGTGCAGCACGAGACACCATGGGCACATTCATTACAGCAAATGGCGGAACGGTTGGTAGTCGCTACGATGCGGCAGAACTGGCGAATATCAAGGTGCCAGAATTTCAATATGTCTATAGCGGCGGTAACACTCAGGCTATAAGCCCATTGACGGCTGACGGAAAAGATCTTTACCGAGAGTTCAATGGTCAAGCCCCGAACTACGAAGATGAACCCAAGATGAACGAGTTGCGCTCGAGATTCCAGCAGGATTTCAATGCCAACCCGTCACGCTGGACCCAGAAAATGGTTTTCTCGCGCGGCGGCGTTAAGGGAAGTGGCGTGATTCATCCGGCCCAAATTGGTGGCTACGATGTAAACCGAAAAATGATGGTCAATGGTAAACAGACAATTTCTCTCAAAGGTATGAAGCTACAGGATGGAACTTTGATCGATGGCGATTTACTTGTCACCCAGTTACCACACCCGACTGCATTGAGTAGCATGACGGATACAGATGCTTCCGCTGCTGTAAAAAATGGAATCAAGCCGCTTGAGCCGTACAGCAGATCTGGCTGGAAGATTGAGCCAGATCGTGGATTTTCGAGTGCGTTTACAGAAGGCAAAGACTACCGCTATGCAAGAGCTTCGATGGGAACAGAGTACTATGATTTCGGAGCTCCGAATTCGCGTATGGTGAATGTATCGTCGGCATCTCGCATGTCTACGAATGTGATTGTCTTCGGTACGCGCGACAAAGTTAGTTTTGATCAGGAGGCGATCAAGTCGATGACGTACGCAACTCCGTCGTCTTATCCGCCTAATAGCGAAGTTTGGCTGACTAAACCGAATAGTACCGATGGTTCTCGTAACCAAAGCCTGAAAAATCGTCGCTACGCATTTGATCCGGGGCCTCCTGAAGAATTTGCAAAATTGATGAAAACATCTCTACCAAAAGACGAAAACTTCATCCGCAAGCGCGACGATAACGGTGATTATGCGCACTACCGCGGTACCTTTAACGCTCCACGTGTTTTGATCGTCGCTGATCCAGACGGTTATGACGATCTGATTACGGCAAGAGCGCTCACTGGAACTCGGGGCCAGTATCTGCAGTCATTAATGGATAGCATGGGTGTTGGTACAAATTATCTCGTCATTAAAACGGCGCCCTACGGTCAGGATCCCGATTGGCAAGATACATTCAATGCTACTAAGCCTTATAGAGAAGCGCTGCTTAAGAAGATCGTTTCGTCCCATAAGCCTGAACTGGTGCTAACAGACGGGCCCTTTGCAAAAGCAGAAGTGGCACGAATTCTTACAGCAAATAGCTTAACCGTTGTAAACATCGAGCGTAGTGGCAATGCTAACAGTAGTGGTATTGAACAAGCAGTCGCTCAAATCAAAAAAATTCCAGCTTTTAGCCGTGCATCTTTCTCGGGGAAGATGACAGATATTCCTCGTCTACACATGACATATTATGCTCGTGCATGGGAAGGCACATCGGGTGACCGCGTGATTGCATCGCCAGATCCTAAGTATGCTGGGAAGGCTTACGCATTTGTAGCGCCGCGTTGGGCTTATCAACAGAAGTATTCCATGCCAGCGAATGAAATTGCAGGCTGTGAGAAATTATTCATGAAAGCAGTTCAGGCAAAAGTTCGTCTGGGTGGTGAGCCAATCGTTAAAATGTCTGAGCGCTTACGCACTGGTGTAGTTCCGGCTAGTCCTTGTCAGGGGCTAAGTCGTGAGGATACATCATCGGTCGAAGTCGATACGATAAGTTCAGTAGAAGAGACCAGGCCTGAGCGACTTTGATTTGATTTGGCCCAAGAACAATAAAACCCGCTCCAATCGGAGCGGGTTTTCATTTTGTGAATACTATTAATCCAAATTGAAAACAGTCTTTACCGCGCAGTGATCAGAGATGGTGTCGTTATATCTCTGGAGGGTTCTGCGATCAGATTGGTTGCAAGGGCCAATGATGTGATGAAAGCTGACTTTATCTGCTAAGGTCCCAGTGATCCAGGCACGATCAAATTTCGCAGGTTCATAGCTTTCGTGAGTCGTTGCCCAGGAAAATTTTTCAGGAGATGGGACTTCTTCCATTTGGCTTCCTGCAAGGATTCTGGAGAAGTTTTCTGGGTCATCGCCGTATGTGTTGAAGTCGCCAACGATTGTTACCGGAAGAGTTTCGCTATCGCGCTTAATATATTTGGAAATGACTTCCATCTGTCGGAGTCTCGTCGATGAAAAATCTGGAGCAGACTTCAAGTGAACGGCGAAAAGATGCATGACGGCTTTCCCGCCACTGGTTTTGACGATTCCGTGAACTGCTGGTCGAAGCTCTCCATTGAGATCGACTTCGTCTAAAGTATAGGATTTTGAACCGGGAGCTTTTTCAAATTTTAAATGAGGCTTGACGCAAACGACTACGTGTTGATGCTCGGGGTCCCTGTGATTGTATGAGTAACAGTTGTAGCGCTTTTCAAGTAGGACGTCAGACAGCAACTTAACGTCGACGATTTCCTCAAATGCCAGGACGTCAGCCATCAGGCCGCTGTCAGTCATGTGTTTGCGAATAGTTTGTATTCTAATCTCGTCTCTGGAGGCTTTGTTTTGAGATGTGTTGTGTTCTTTGGATCCAAACCAACGAAGGTTGAATTGAGCAAGACTAATTTGCTCTTTTCCGCCGTCAGATCGGGATGCTTTGGCGGAATACCCGCCACTCATGGTCATGGCTAGGAAGGTGAAGAGTAAATGGGACAACTTGAGTTTCATGCAGGCTCCTTCTGCAGTTAGCGGCATCGCACCACAACGCCCGCATTCCATGCGGACTATTAAAAACACAACTTTGATTGACTCTTACTAAATAGTGTAACGCTTATTTTGGAGCTTGGAAATATTAAAAATTGTAACAGAATAGAATAATAAATTCGATCTCTTAGCGACAATAAGAATTATGACGAAAGTTTAATCCGTAAGCGAACATCAGCAACTGCCATATCGCTTTTACCAGAGAGTAAAGCCATACGGCAGTTGTATGTTAGTCAATGGCGACTTGATTCAGTCTTCAAAGAACTCTTCTTTTTTAAGCAGAGGGAAAAGGATGACGTCCCTGATGCTAGGGCTATTTGTCAAAAGCATACACAAACGGTCGATACCAATTCCTTCTCCGGCTGCCGGCGGCATTCCGTATTCGAGTGCGCGGACGTAATCATAGTCAACATCACAGGCTTCCTCGTCACCGCTAGCCTTGGCTTCTGCTTGTTCTGAGAAGCGTTCAAGCTGATCAGTGGGGTTGTTAAGCTCATTAAAGGCATTGGCGATTTCCCAGCCATTCACAAATAATTCAAAACGGTCTACGACATCGGGGTTCTTGTCGTTGCGTCGCGCCAGAGGTGATATCTCGGTTGGGAAGTCAGTAATAAATGTTGGCTGCACGAGACCGCCCTCGGCGAACTCTTCAAAACAAAGAACCATCAGCTTGTCAGCAGATAGTTTCGTAAGAGTTTTCTCATCGTGACCCTTTGCTTTCAGTTTTTGAATCATCGACGCCGGTTGTCGTGTTTCTGCTTCCGTTAAACCGGTCGAAGCGACAACCGCCTCGCGCATGGTCATACGCTTAAATGGCATTGCGAAGCTGATTTCTCGCTCGGCAAAGGTCACCGACTCTTTGTTATATAGATGACGAACAAGCCCGTTTAGCAACTCCTCAGTCAGTCGCATGTGATCTTCATAAGTGGCCCAGGCCTCATAGAACTCGATCGACGTGAACTCGGGATTGTGCTTGATGGAAAGGCCTTCGTTGCGAAAACAACGGTTCATCTCAAAGACTTTGTTAAACCCGCCCACAAGCAGTCGCTTCAAATGAAGTTCAGGCGCGATGCGCATGAATAGCTCCATATCTAAGGCGTTGTGGTGGGTCAAAAATGGCTTGGCAGTTGCTCCCCCGGCGACGGAGTGCATCATCGGCGTTTCAACTTCGAGATAGCCACGGTCGTAAAAGAAATCACGAATATATCGCACAATCATGCTGCGCTTGCGCAGCGTGTCCCGGCTCTCGGCGTTCATAGTCATGTCGACATAGCGCATGCGGTAACATAGCTCTGCATCTGTTAGACCATGAAACTTTTCAGGAAGCGGACGAATAGATTTGGTGACAAGTTTGAATTCTTTGGCGTGGATGGCCAATTCGCCTTTTCCGGTGCGGAACATATGGCCGCGCGCCCATATAAAATCGCCGTAGTCCAAGAGCTTGTATTCGGCAAAATCAGCCTCGGAGAGATCGTTTTTACTCACATAAATTTGCATTCGTCCCACGCCGTCATCGCAGTCGATAAAGGCAGCTTTTCCAAAGTCGCGTACCAGCATGGCTCGACCCGCTAGCGCATAATCTGTGGAGATGCCGGCAAGTTCTTCTTTGGTCTGAGCATCGTGGCGTTTGCGTAGCTCAACAGACGAAACGTTCGGCTTTAAATTTGTCTTGTAAGACAAAGAGCCCATCTCCATCATCTTGGCACGTTTATCCAAACGCGCATCGATCTGTTCTGAAAACGTGTCGGTCCATTGCTTGACGAATTTTTCACGCATAATGACGATCCTCTTAAGAGCTTGAAGGGTGCACCATATCAAAGTCAGGATGCATAAAGCCACCAAAAGCTAAATATGTTAGACTGATAGGGTTCAATAAGGACGTTCTTGAGCCTTCTGGCTTTGGAAGTTTAAGTGTTCTGTCTAAAATATAAACAAAAGCCTGCCGATTAGGTGCTTCTTATTATGATTGATGCCCACGCCCATCTTTCAGATCCAAGACTCGGAGCGGACATGATTCTGCTAGCCGATCAATTGAAGTCATTGGGCCTTGAACGCGTTGTTCTTGGAGGCGTAGACCCTAAGGAGTGGCTATTTCAGGCAAAACTAAAAAAAGCCAGGCCGACATTTATTTCCCCGGTGGTGGGAATTCACCCGTGGACGGTTCGCGATCACGATGAGTCTGAGTTGGAGGCGATGTTTCGCACCCTTGAAAATTCAATCACAGGTGCCGACGCGATTGGGGAGGTTGGACTGGATTTTCATCCAAAAAGAACCACTGAGCAGTTGGATAAGCAGTCACGGTGGTGTCTGCGCCAATTAGAGCTTGCGCAAAGGGTCGGGTTGCCTGTGGTGCTGCATGTGGTTCAAGGCCATGACGTTATGCAGAGCCTCCTAAAGAATGTGTCGATTAAGGGTGCTTTGGTGCATGGATTTCGGGGGTCGTCAGAGGTTGCAAAATTTTATCTTGCGCGTGGGTTCGTTCTATCTTTGGGCCAGCGTTCGTTTAGAGGGCTGGAGTACGATGATTATCGATGGTTGCCGCAGTCCGGGTTTGTGTTGGAAAGTGATGCGCCACCTTTGGCTAAAGACGTTTCCAATATCAATGCGGTCAGCCATGAATGGTTGAAGTCTTTAGATGAAGCGGCCGCATTTCTGGCTGCTATGTGGTCATTATCAAAGGCAGACGTTTGGAGACTTGCTGCGCAAAATCTTGCGCGCATGATACCTGAGCCGTATTGATTATTTTGTCAGACCGTAGACTGTGTTTGCTGCGGCGCGCGTCATTTTTTCCATGTACGTCCAATTGACCTTTTGGACCGTGTCGCAGGTCCGGTGATAGCAGGGATTGCCATCGCCACCGAAAAAATTTTGGCTCACAACAATAGCCGGCCGGTCGTACTCCCAAAAAACGGCATGATCACTGCGGTTAGTGCAGGCGTCTATTTTTTTCAATGGGATGCCGTCCCGGCTGATGGTCTGCAGCAATGCCTGGCTTAATGAGGGAGAAGTGTTCTCGTTGCAGTCGATAGTGTGAAACGCACCATCATTGTCACTGTCATAGCCGGTCATTTCTATATTTATAAGGTTGATTTTGGGCATTTCACCCGATTTATTCAGGTCGCGAGCGTAAGCCGTACTACCAACGAGGCCACGCTCTTCTTCGTCAAAAGCGACAAATCTTATAGTTCGGCGAAGATCTTTACCGGCAAGAGCGCGTGCAATGGTCAATGATGAAATGGTCCCTGACCCGTCATCGTCTGCGCCGGCGGTTTGAACTGTATCCAGGTGGCCTGAAACCATAATGATTTGATCATCAACGGGGTTTGCTGGGCGTTTTTCGGCGACTAAGTTGACACCAGAACTATAACGATGCTCTGAAACCTGGAATCCTAGGGCTTCGTAGGCTGTCTTCAACCATGCACGGGCCTTCGTCTTGTTGTCAACAGAGGCTCTATTGGTCAAAGTGTATTGCTGCCCGTCAATGACAATGGGGCGGGCACCAGAAAGTGACTCTAGGTCCTCGCGCATGCGAAGTGGGTCAATGTCTAGGCCTTTAATTGGTGTTGAGAGAATAGATAGATTTGATACCGATTCAGGTGACTTTTGAGCAGATGGATTCTTGATCTCGGATAAATCAATTTTCCTGGGGTGAGCCATCAAACCGAATCTACTTGCTAAGAGAAATGCTTCGCGTTCGTCGCGAGCTGAAAAAACAACGACTCTGCCACTGCGGAATATTTCCGACGCTATTTTCGTAGCGTCCGCGTTGTCGATCTCGACAACGAAAAGATCTTCATGATCTGGCAGCTCAAAAGTATGGCCACCCGCGACAATGCTTTGGCTTGGGGCTACAACGATTCGCTCATGATCGGTGGCCAATCGCGCAAAAAATGGAGTCTCGTCTTGTTTGCTGACGACTTTGATAGAAACTTTTTCGTGAGACCGTGACGTCATCTGTCCACAACCAGATGCCAGCACCGTTAATCCCAGGATCCAAAGTGGTAATAATTGAAACATGAGCTGCATGATTGAATCGGCCCTTCGGGGAATGAATGAAGTTAAGCTTGAGGGTAGCCCATTTATGTAAATGATTCCAATAAATTGACGAGGTCTGGTGGGCTCTCAGTGACGTCATTGAACGTGGGCTAGAAGGCGTCCTATGCAAAAGGGCTAGCGGTCCAGTCATGGTCTGATGTAAGTAGGCGCCCCTGGGGAATATCTAATTTTATACGAGGCTTATGAGCGTTTAACATGTCCTTTGATGCGCCAAAATCGAGTCATAATAAAGATAATGAGGGTGCTGAAAGCGCAGTTGGGCGAGATCGCCGATTTGAGCGACTGGCGCGTCTTGTGGACTATGATGGTATTGTTAAGCTTCGCCATGCCCACGTGATGATTGTTGGTCTAGGCGGCGTGGGTTCTTGGTGTGCCGAGGCCATTGTTCGCAGTGGCGTTGGGACTGTGACGCTCATTGATTTTGACAAGGTCTCGATCAATAACTTCAACCGTCAAATGCCAGCCTTGGAGACCACTGTGGGTGTTTCCAAAGCTAAAGCCCTTTATGAGCGTTTGAAACTCATTAATCGTCATTGCAACATCATTGTGAAGGAAGAACAGGTTGATCGTTTTGATATTGGTCGCATTTTCGACCGTAAGGTTGATTTTGTGATCGATGCAATCGATCAACTCGGTAACAAGTGTGCGCTCATCAATTACTGCGTTAGAAAAAATATCAAGATTGTGACGTCCGTTGGAGCAGGTGGACGACTTGATCCGACCCAGATTCGAGTGGTCGATTTATCTGAGACAAAAGATGACAGTCTTGCACGCATGGTCCGAATTTACTTACGTAAACGCCACATGTTCCCGAGAACCGGCCGCTTTTACGTGCCGACGGTCATTAGTCTTGAACCATTACGAATTCCTGTGGAGCCTAAGTTTCCTGAGGATGCTGAAGACATCACACCTCAGGAGCTGGCGGCCTTGGATCCTGTGAGCAAAGATCGTCGTAAGATGATCATGGGTACAGCCGCCTTTGTTACCAGTTGTTTTGGGATGACTTGTGCCTCGGTGGCCGTACGAACAATTCTTGGGGAGAAAATACCCGGATTAAAGAATCGCCCGGGAAGTTTTCGTTTACCCAAAGAACCGCCACTTCCGCTTCCTGAGTATGACGGTGAGCCTGTTTGATCTGTAAATGCATTTGTCGGAATAATGTCTGGCAACTTAGACTGCGTTTCTATTATGATTTAGCTGTATGTCATTAACCTGATCCGATGGATAGACTCATGAATTATATCGAGCTTTTGAAGTCCCGTAATATGCTCTCCCAAGTGGCCCATCCTGAGGAGATGGTAGAGCATTTGTCGTCAGGTAAAAGATCGGCTTACGCTGGCTTTGATCCGACAGCAGAAAGTCTGCATGTCGGTAATTTAATGCCTATTATGGCTCTGCGCCGCTGGCAGCAGTCAGGACACAAAGCTGTGGTCTTGATGGGCGGAGCTACGGCAATGATTGGAGATCCATCCGGAAAAACCGAAATGCGTCAGATGCTGACTGTTGAATTGATCGATAGCCGTATCGAAAAGCTCAAGAAGCAGTTTGGACGATTCCTTGACCTTTCATCCGACAACTTTGCGATGACGAACAATGGCGACTGGTTTCGCGATATGAAATACCTTCCGCTGCTGCGAGAGATCGGCGCTGACTTTACGGTAAACAGGATGCTTGCAGCTGAGTGCTTTAAACAGCGTTATGAAAAGGGTCTAAGCTTTCTTGAGTTCAATTACATGATTCTTCAAAGTTATGACTTTCTGCATCTGAATCGCTCCTTGGGCGTAACCGTGCAGGTTGGTGGCGACGATCAGTGGAGTAACATGATTGGTGGTATGGATTTGATTCGCCGGAAAGAGCGGAAACAGGCATTTATCTGTACCGTGCCTCTTTTGGTGAACTCAGCTGGCAAGAAAATGGGAAAAACGGAAGAGGGCGCAGTCTGGCTTGATCCAGATATGACCAAGCCATACGATCTTTTTCAGTATTTCCGCAATGTGGAAGATGACATGGTGGAAACATGCCTCTTTTATTTTACCGATCTTCCAGTTGACGAGGTGCGTCGACTTGGCGGCATGAAAGACGCCGCAATCAATGAGTCAAAGACAATCTTAGCTTATGAAGTGACGAAGCTCATCCACGGAGAGAACGACGCTGTAAAAGCTCGAGATCAGGCAAAAAGTCTTTTTAGTGGGGCAGGCGGTGGCGATGCACCCGTGGTCGAGATTTCACGCGCCACGTTTGGCAGCGCCATGCCAATTTTGGACGTGTTGGTGGTGACAAAGATTTGCGAATCTAAGAGTGAGGCGCGCCGTCTGGTCGAGCAAGGTGGTCTAACGATTGATGACGTCAAGATCACCGATTTTAAATACATGCTTGATGCTGGAAAATTCGCTGACGGTTCCGGTGCGCTGATTCGCAAAGGTAAAAAGCATTATTTTAAATTGGTTTTGCGGTAACTGGATTACCGATCAAAGGCATTTTCTTAGTTGATTAGCTATATTCTTCGGAATGCTTTCACTGACTTCGTCAGCTGTAAATGCAGAGACATCAAAATCTTGTCCCAGCTGGGGTCGGCCGCCTGCACTTGCTGCTGTGGACCGTATTGACTCCCATTGTTGTACTGCATTCGGAAATGGTGGCTCCGGACTGGGTGATTTGTTGCCACCAGTTTTTGGAGTTGCAGTGTAGATAAAAGTGAGGCGCATGTCACTTTCGGATAGCACGCTAAGAATATCCTTTGGATCATAGTTTCTGACGGCATTTGCAGCACCTGCTGGGGTGCCATCATGTGAGAAAGCGTCTGTGACCAAAAACATTACTTTAATCGAGTCTTTGTTGTTTCGAGCCAGGCTTAGACCCCGTGCGGCAGCCATTAGTCCTGCCTCGGAAGAGTCGCCACCTTGGAATACGGCGTTGAATTTCTCGCTGATCATCTGTTTAACCGACTGAAAATTACTCGACATCGGTGATTCGAACTGGATGACGTCTTCAAAAGCGATCAAACCAAAGCGCACAGTTGGTACCTTACCTAGACCTTCAATGGTCATGTTCGACAGGTTTTCTGCCAAATTTGAAAATGCGGCGTTTACCCTTTCGCTCTGAGGTTTCATACTTCCGCTAACATCCATGGCTAAAATGAAGTCGATAGCCGGAGCCTTTTTTAAACAAAGTCCTTCTCCGTCGGTAGAGATCAGATCTCCGCCCTTCCCAGTTGATGGTTTGCAGTTGTTATCTCCTTTTTTGCATTTTGTTTGTGATAATCCGCCGGCACTGAAATTGCCCTCTGCGCACGCAGCCATAATGCCTGCTGCGGTGATGATGGCTAAAAAGGTTTGCGGCTTGATCATCATTAGTTCCGTTATTCGCCAGTTATTGTTCTCAGAAGCGCCCCCCAGATATCCCTTTCAGAGTCATCAGATTGTCCAGCTGGAGGATTAGATGGAGTGGTGGCAACGGGCGGAGGTCCCTGCGGAGGTAAAGGATTGTTGCCAACAGTTACCACAGTACCGCCTGGAGCTGATGTCGGGGGTACCGGGGTAGGGGACGGCTGCTGATTGGACGTTACCGGCGGTCCTGGATCGATCGGGACCTGTGCGTTGTTACTAGCTTGTCCTTGCGATATGTTATCCCTACGATCAAATCGCTCTTGCAGCAAGGACTCAGGCATCACCTTCCAGACTGGCGTGTGGGATCCACCGGAGTTCATCACGGTAATTTGCTTGGACCGCTCGAGAATTTGTTGCAGCGTGGCTCCTTTGCCGGCTCTAATGGCTTCAAGCCAAGAGGATGTAAAAACACCGCCAATACTGTCGCCAGCATCTAGTGATTCTTCACTGGGCTTAGCTGCGGCCAAGACCAAGCCTTGGTCAAAGGTTGGCGAGCGGCCTGACGCTACAGCTCCACCTGAACCCGCGTTGCCCGCTCCTGCAGGAAAAAGACCACTGTCAGGATCTGACGCCAGCGACGATATAAAGTTTTCGATTGAAAAATCCTTTGATGATGATGACAAAAAAACGGCCTGAGATCCAACGGCGCTCTGCCCGCTGTAGCAGGCGTCGATGACGCTTATGAATCTTTTAAATTTTTTTCCCGCGACATTGCTGCCAAGAATATTTGTAACTTCGCGTAACGTGATTGATCCATATCCTTGCGTCGCTAACGCACCGTCCTCAGATCCATGACCGCTGAAATAGAAGAAAACGGTTGAATTAGGTGAGAGTCGAGATGAAATCTCTCTGGCTTTCGACAAAATCTGGCTTCTGGTCGCATTATTGATGACCTCGACTTGATAGCCGAGATCGTTTTGCTTGATCATGTTTGAAACATTAATGACATCTCGGGCAACGCCGCCTAAGTCATTGGGGCTGCCGACGATCAAAGCGATGTTGGTTGAGTTACGATCTGCAACTGTGAACTTTTCCCGAGATGACGCCTCCCCGGGACGACGGCAACTCATTTGCAGGGAAACCAGCGCGAGAAGAGTCAGTCGCAGTGGCCAACGGTTAAGAGAGGTAGTTACCAAATGAAGATGCATTGTCGGCCCCCTAAAAAAGTTATCGTCAGGCAACTAACGGAACTTTATCTGTATTGAAAGATTGTTTTAATATAATGAATTTATTGTGTTTATTGAGCTCGTGGAGGCCAGATTAGATCCTCTAGCTTGGAGATCCCAGGTCCACAATGGGCAGCTATTTTTTCGTAGGAAGCAGGTATTTCATGCACGGGATCAGAGCGTAGACATAGAGATAATCGTCAGTGTGGTGACATTCCAAGCGACCTTTAGAATAGTCACCTGGGGGGTAGTCATAGACGTAACGACAGGTGCCCTTTTTTCCAGGTGGCATAGCGCCACTACTTACAAAGTTTTCAACATTCATTTCAAAACCACGGCCAGAATTCATCGTCCAAGGTTCTGGCTCGTCTTTTAGTTTTTCTTTATCCTCAGATGTAGTTGGCTCTTCTGGTTTCTTATCTCCATGTCCGCCACCATGACCACCGTCATCTTTTTTCTCTTCATGCCCGCCGCCGTGTCCGCCACCATGACCACCGTCATCTTTTTTAGGTTCAGGAGGTGGAGTTTCAATTTTTTCTTTCTTGGTTAGTGGTGTGTCAATGTCGGGAAACCGAATGATCCATTTTTGGTTGTTGAATTTTGTAAGAGTAATTTTGCGCAAAGTTCCGTTATCTCGACCTAGCGCTGCGGTACAGCTTTTGAAAAACTCAGGTAAGCTGGTTTCGGTATTAAATTTCGAGCCGGCTGGCAAAACTTTGGCGATTGTGTAAGGCGTACTCCAGCTGACGGGGGTTCCAAAGTCTTGGGGAGAGGTCTTTATGGACCATGAAATTGAGGCATGCTCAGCGTCCAAGTCTTTTAAGAACCATTTAAGACTGGTTGTTCTGCAAATGTTCTGATCGGGACGATTTTTGTCAGTTGTCACCACGAAGCATTGCCCTTTTGGAGGGCTCAATTTTATCCATCCGTAAAGCTGTTCAGGTTTTTTTGTTGTCACTGCATTCGAAGCTGTCAGGCTGCGATCGATTTCAATATTGGAACCAGGCTGCGGAGAAATATATTTGCTGAGAACTGCGATACGTTCCGATAAGGGTGCGTTCGGTGGAATCATTGCTGCAGCAAACATGAAGCGTGAAAGACTATTACCCATAATTAATTTTCCGCTGACCGACTCTTGTCAGATGTGGCGTTCGAGTTGTCACCCATATCAAAACCCATGACGTTGAGGTCTTTTGAGCCGTCAGTCGTATAAAAAATACTTTTGCCATCGGGGTGCCAAGCTGGCCAACGCTCTGCAGTATGCTGCGTTGCAGTTAGAAACGACCCCTTTTGCCCTGGCGATGTGATTTTTATGTCGTAATCAGATGGTTTATTTCCCACCATGCGCCCTCCAGCATAAACCAGCATGTTTTTCTCTGGGTGCCACCGGGGGTCACGCCCCCAGTCCAGAAACTCTGGTTTTGCGCCGGTTGCGCTCGTGTAAATTTTTCCAGAGCGAGTGGCCCATGCGGCCATGGAACCATCAGGTGAAATGTCGAAGGATTCAATGCCCGAGTCATCATCTTGAAGTTTTTGCATCACAAAACCGCCGTCTGTAACGAAAGTTGCGCCTTTTTGTGCCATAACCCATTTACCAAGGTCTTTGCGTTGGGCCTTTTGCCAGAAGGCAAGCCTGTTATCTGGAAACAATAACTTCTTACTCTTAATGCCCTTCTCATACATCAACAGGAGACGGTTATCGCGAGGATCAAACGTTAACAAACCACTGGATCCATTGAAGGAGTCGATTTCGATATTTTTGTTGAGGACGACATCCCAGGCTCGGATTCGACTGACAGTCTTTCCTGCCTCTGCTGTCAATTCACGGTAGAATAAACGATTTCCGTCAGGCGACCAGAAAAACGATGCACCGACGTGACGCCCACTTGGTTCCATGACTTTGCCCGTCTTAGTGTTTAAAATTCTGATCCCCGCAATACTAGACGGAATAAATGCAATATGTTTTGCGTCGATATTTGGTTTGATGAAGGACAAGCCGGTGTCAAGCTGCATCCAATTTTTCGTCGCAGGAGCTACCTGAATCGAGTTGGAATTTATTGTGAGGGCCATCAAGCGGGGTGTTGATATGACCAGTATGCTTGCTGAGAGAACGTAGACAGCTTTCAGGAGGACGTGCATTGTTGAGATCCTTCTGCTTAAAAGACCCTGAGATCATCGTATCTTAAATACATTATAGCAGCTTTTACACACCCAATCACCCAAGTGATTTCAGGATGTTACGCTGCCAGCGCTTGTTTTTCTAAGGAAATCTCACAAAATACCGTTAAAGAAAGGGTCTGAGGAGGGTTTATGCGTATATGGGGAGTGCTGTTTCTAGCCATGGTCATTGCGAGTCCACAGCTAGTCGCTAAAGAGACCAAGAAAAAGGGTGGCGGTGGTGATCGAGAGCGCGTAATCAAGCGCGAGGGTCGCTCGAAGACTGGTTCCAAAACAAAAATCGATTTTGAGGACACGGATATCGGCGGTGCAGTGAAAACTCCCTATGGATCTATGCTCACCAACACCAAGTCGAACAAGAATTTTGACATGGTTCCGATCAGGACCGATTGGCGGCCAGAAATGCTTCAGTCTGCATCATCACTCGATGCAGGTCGCTCGCGCTGATGATCTGATTAGAGAGCCGTAATTTTGCCAAGGGTGACATCAATCTTTTCGATGTCGCTCTTTTTTGTTTTGATAAATCGATCGACCATCAAACCCCATCGGTCAGATAAATAAATACTCGGCAGTTCTGGATTTTTAAATGCCTTCAAGAGATCGTTATTGGCCATGACAGCCTTGGCTGTGGTTTTATGCTCATTTAAGAAACCTGCAGCATCCTCTTTTGTATCGTGGGCAAAAACAAAATAGATATCCGTATTGTTAGCGGCGTACTTTCTTGCGAGCTGGTTGAATTCCCCCATGAGAACCTGACAGGGGTCACACCAACTTGCGACAAATATGATGACCGCAGCCCGTCCCTTCTCGGGCTTAAATTCTATGGATTCGCCCGAGCCGACCAAGTCAGCTTTGAAACCTGGAAATTTTGTGACTTTCCCTGGGTTATACTCCCTCTTGGGCCCCTGCGGTAATTGCGGTTCGGCAGGGGCATCGCCATGTCCACCTCCGTGGGGATCTGCCTTTTTTTCTTCGGCGTGTCCTCCGCCATGAGCGTCAGCTTTCTTAGGTTCGCTGCTAGCGAATGCGACGCAGGAAAACATAAACGACAATGCTAGGCAGCAGTGAATTCGCATGGTGGTGATATTCCTCTTGGTGTCTTATAATTAAGTCTACCATGAACTCTGCAAGCTGGTATGACAATGGCAACTGACATCAAGAAAAAGTTATTGGATGAATGGACTTTTTCCTGGCCAATTATGAATGTTCTGATTGGGGGCCGGTCCTCAATCGACCTGCCCGAAATTCAGATTGCGGGACTTGACGAGGCGACAACCTTCCTTAAAAGCTATGGTTATGATCCTGATAAAACTCATGATGCACGTCTCATGCATGCCGCAATTTGTGAGGCGATTAGTTTTATTGAACGATGGTTAATGCCAAAAGAGTGGAAGGGGGGAAACCACCCCCCCGATGACGTGTTGCTATGCAGTGATGCTAGGAATCTTCTGTTGTGGGCGTGCGACCGAACGGCTGAAAATCAACGGCGAAGGATTTGGAGTTGCGCCGTTTTGCGAGTGATGCACACGATTGCTCACATCGAAGGTGCATTCCGGTACTCGTCTATTGATGTTGCCCGTGATGAAATCGTGGCGCGTATCCAGTCGGTTGTTGCTCACGATGAGCGCGGCGATGCTTGGGTTCAATTTGATGACCAGCGTATCAGGTTGTACAAGCTTGAATGGAAAACGCAAAAATCACGAGATTCGGTTCTTTTAAAACTTCTTCATAAGCGAGCAAATGTGGCTGAGACAATTTACGATATGCTGGGTGTGCGTTTCATCGCAGAGCATCAGAGCGATGTCATGCAAATTGTAAAGCTCCTGCAAAAAAGCCACGTAATTAGTTTTCCAAACGCCATACCGTCTCGCAGTCGAAACTCAATTATTGATCCTGATGCTTTTTGTGCGTTGGTTGAACAACTACGGTCAGATTATATGATGGGAAAACTTTCGAGTGAGGAATTTCAGATTCGGATGGAGTCCATGGAGCTTCCCCCACCGGAAGTTGATAAAGAAAATCTCCACAGTGGAACGGAGTATCGCGCGATCCAAATGACCTGTCGGCAATTGATTCGCGCTCCAAGGCCTTTGACGACACTTCGTAAGAGCTTGCAGAACGAACTCGAGAAAATGCCGCTTGGCAACGTGTTCTCTCGTCACTTAGCGGAACTAGTTAGTGTATTAAGAAATATTTCCCGTCTTTCCGGTGATGATGAATTTTCATTTTTCCCATTTGAGATCCAGGTCATGGAGAAAAGCGCTTGGAGCATAAATACGACAGGAAAAGCGTCACATACCAAGTACAAAAAATCTCAGCTGAGAGCAGCGCGACGTCGCGTGTTAAATGAAATTCTGACTTAGTGTCACGATTGTTTAATAAGTCTTTTAGCGTGTTCGTGGGAGACTGGTTGCACGCTTAAACGTTGCCCTGGGCGAAGCAGGGCCAACTCGCTCAGGTCGGGGATACCGCGGATTTCTGCGAGGGTGATCGGCCTTGTAAAGCGCTTTTTGACTTTTACATCCACCATGACCCAAGGGTTATTGCCTTTTTTTGCAGATTTTTCGTCATAATAGTCGCTAGAGGGATCCATCGCGGTTGGATCGGGGTAGGCCTCTCGTACAACCTCTGCCAAGCCCATGATTGCAGGTTCTGCGCAGGATGAGTGATAAAAAAATACTTGATCGCCAATTTTGAATTCGTCGCGCATAAAGTTTCGCGCTTGATAATTACGAACACCCTCCCACGATCCAGTCTGCTGCGGCGCACGTTCCAAATCGTCCCAGCTGTACGTGTCGGGTTCAGATTTCATCAACCAGTACTTCAATGGATTCCTCACACGTTCAGTGGATTTGCTAGCGTGCCAAAACTGTCTAGTTCGAGATTTCTTGGCTCAGCGGAAAGTTTATCGCAAGTGCCTTTTAAGCTCCATCTGCTATCAGTGTCCCTTGAAATAGACGTTGACCCCCCACCCTTGCGGGCGGGGGGCTAAGGTGCGGGGGTCTTTTGGACCTGTCTTGTAGTGAGGATCTAGTGGAGGGACTGTCTTGACGCCCTGTTTTTGATCAGGCTTGGCAAGAGATTGTTTGAAGTGTCCTCTAAAGATCCTTCGCGAAGTCTCAAGCGGCCTTAGCCTAAAACATGGCTAGTGATGGGCCATTCCTTTGGAGCTGCTGAGCAGCGCCAACTTGAGAGGATTCGGTAAAGTCCCAAAAATCTTTAGATTAATCTTTAAATTTATTTATTAAAAACAATAAATTCGAGGGGTTAAAAGCACTTGGCGAATCAGATTTCAGGCGGTATCGTGGAGTCTTTGAAGTTTGCGATTCTTATTTGGAAGTAGGCCCATTGTGACCAGATTTGACGACCGTCCAAAGCCAGGATTTGCATCATGGATATGGTGGCTTGCTTGGAGGCAGCTCAGTATTCGTCGGCAAGGCGCGGGTTTATCCTTTATGACGGTCGTCTCAATTGCCGGCGTGTCGATTGGGGTTGGCGCACTGGTCTTAGTCCTTTCTGTGATGGGCGGATTCGAGGCTGATCTGCGTCGGAAAATGCTTTCTGGTGAGCCGCACATGGAGATCATTGCAGCCAACAATCCAGTTGCAGGATTTAGTCTTAAGGAGCACTCGCTCGAGGACTTCAAGCGGCGTTTCGCAGGCGTAAAGAATATCGAGCCATTCATCTCCACAGATGTAGTCTTGAAGCGACGCAGTTTTGTGAACTCAGCGACCATTATCGGTGTGCGACCGGAGTCCGAAGGTACAAACTTATGGGCTTTCGATGGTGCTTTCAGTGAAGGCGTCATGGCGGACCTTTTTAAACTTCAAAAGCCGATGCTTCCTCAAAGTCCGGATGTCATCTTAGACCTCCCCGGCATTGCCCTTGGCGATCAATTGGCACTTCAGATCGGGGCTGAAGTTGGTGATGAAATCACGGTGTTAAGTCCGCAGGCCTCCTCTAGTTCTGCATTGGCTGGGGGCACCTTAGCGCGACGATTCGTTGTGATCGGCAAGCTCAGCACGGGACTTTTTAATTACGACGGGAAGTGGGGCGTCGTTTCCATCGATGAAGCGCGCTATTTTATGCCGGATTTTGATCAATCTTTGGTGGAAGATCAGTACGTCACAGGCGTGGCCATGAATGTGCCCGATCCCATGAAAATGGATCCCTATGTGGAGAAGGCTAAAAAATGGTCAGATCTGTCTGCCAAAACCTGGCAAATTACAAATAAGTCATTGCTCTTTGCCCTCAAACTGGAGAAATTCACCATGGGTTCAATACTTATGTTGATTGTGTTGGTGGCCGCCTTCTCTATCAGTGGGACCATGATTATGACGGTCTTTCACAAGCGTGGGCAGGTGAGTATCTTGCGCTCGTTGGGCATGACTCGCAAAGAAATTGCGGGGCTCTTTTTAGCGCACGGTTTCACAATTGGCACAGTTGGTGTTCTCATCGGTTTGTTCGTGGGTGTAGGGCTCTGTTATTTGATTAAAAACACCCACATGTTTCCTCTTCCCGAGGGGACATACTATCTCCGGATGTTGCCCGTGAGGTATCTGCCGGTTGAGTATGGAGTGATATGTATTTGCGCCTGGTTGTTTGCTTTATTGGCATCAACATATCCAGCCATGGCGGCTGCAGGGCAAAACCCAAGTGATGGAGTAAGGTGCGAATGACTTTCGCAACGTCACAATCTGCGATTCGACTGGATGGTGTTCGAAAAGAGTACACCATAGAGGCAACGCGTGTTGAGGCGCTGCGCGGTGTTTCGGTGGATATTCCTGAGGGCGCCATGGTTGCGGTGACGGGCAAAAGTGGCGCAGGCAAGAGCACACTTCTTCATGTGATTGGAACGTTGGACCGGCCCACAACGGGACAGGTTTTTATAAATGGTGTTGATGTTTCCTCCATGAACGACAAGACACTTAGCCGATTCAGAAATCAAAGTGTTGGATTTGTCTTTCAGATGAATAATTTATTGCCCGAGTTCTCCGCGGTGGAAAACGTTATGATGCCGGGAATCATCGCTGGCCTTCCTACGACGGAACTGCGTAAACGGGCTGTCAAACTTCTAGAGTCCGTGGGGCTCGGTGAGCGCGTTGAACACAAGCCGGGTGAGCTTTCTGGTGGTGAGCAGCAAAGGGTGGCCATTGCACGAGCATTGATGATGTCGCCTCCGATTTTGGTCGCAGACGAGCCAACCGGTAACCTCGATCGAAAGACCAGTTTGATGATTCAGGATCTTCTATTGGAGCTTGTGCGAAACCATCGCATGACTTTGCTTCTTGTGACCCATGATATGGAATTGGCCTCTCGTCTTCCTTCGCAAATCGTGATGGAAGATGGATTGGTCGTACATGACGGAGTGGTGCATTGAAAATTTTAGTTCGCCATCTAATTTTATTTCTATCGATCGTGTTGATGACAGGGTCGCTCGTCTTTGCTGCTGACGAAACCATTGAAGATATCGTGGTTAGGGGGAATGGACGTGTCGAGTCAGATGCAATTTTGACGATTATTAAGTCACGCCGCGGGGGCAAGCTATCAGATGCGGTCGTGCGGGAAGACATGCAAACCTTGTACGACCTTGGTTACTTCAGTGACCTTCGTTTCTTCAAAAAAGCCTCGGGCTCCGGCGTTGTTTTGGTAATCCAAGTTGCAGAAAAGCCAGCTATCACATCGATCGTCTACGAGGGGATGAATGAAGTAAAGGAAGACGATGTAAAGGAAAAGATTGAAAGTAAGCTGTACACGATTGTCAATGAATCCAAGATCACGAACGATTTACGCGTCATCGAGAAAGTTTATGCGGAAAAAGGGTATTATCTCGCAAGAGTCAGTTATGCGCTTGATAAAGCAGGCGCCAATGAGGTGACGATTCGTTACATTGTTGACGAAGGTGGCACAGTTCAGGTTTCAGATGTTTCGATCGTCGGTAACGACTATTTCTCAGATGCTGAGCTTATTCAAAAGATGGCCAGTCAGCCTCTAACAAGATCATCAAACTACGGCTCAGGCGGTCTTTTCAAGGATGATTTCGTTCGTAATGACCTCGGTTTGTTGCAGTATATTTATAAAGATCAGGGATTTGCTGAAGTACAAGTGGCAAAACCCAGCCAAATCATGGACCCGGACCGAAAGTTTGTCCGGCTTACGTATAAGGTGGAAGAGGGACTTCAATATAATGTTGGTACGATCGACCTCTCCGGAGATCTGCTGTTCCCCAAAGATGATTTGATCAAAGCCATGAAATTGAAGGATGGAGGACTGTTTCGTTACAGTTACTTCACCCGTGATATTGATGTCATGAAAGATAAATACGGTGACCTGGGCTACGCTTATGCGGACATTAATCCGATCGTGACTTTTGATAAAGATAAGCGTTTGGCAAACATTAACTATGAGATCGCCAAAGGTGAAAAAATCTATTTCGGCGAAATGACGATTATCGGTAACACAAAAACTCGCGATAACGTGATGCGCCGTGAATTCAAGGTCAATGATGCCGAGCTCTATAATTCAACTGGACTGACTGACACCAAGAAAGAATTGGGGCGCCTTGGCTATTTCGAGGACATTCAGATTCTCAACGAGCGTAATCCTGGTGATGAAACTATTTTGGATCTTAAGGTCAAGGTCAAGGAAAAGCCCACCGGACAGCTCCAGGCAAGTGTTGGGTACACGCCCCCACAGGGCGGTGTGAGATCAGGATTATTTGGTCAGGGTGCCTACGACGAGCAAAACCAGTCCGGCTATGGGTACACGAGCAGTCTTCACGGAAAATGGGACGGTGATCGAAACTACAATTTCGATCTAGGTTTCACCAATCCACGGGTCAACGATTCACATTGGACGGCTGGTTCAAACCTAGAGTACTCGCATCAGATTGAGCAGATAATCTCTGACGTCGAAACAGCCGAGAAACGTTACGGGGCAAGTGTATTTGTCGGGAGAAAGCTTTTTGAGCAGGTGTCCGGACAAGCTACTTACCGCCTTCTTAAGACGGAACAGACGAGCGATCAATATCTCAATGAGAAGTTCAAAATGCGCGGCTTACAAAGCTCGATGATATTCTCGTTGTTCCGAAATGTCAGAGATAACAACATCGCGCCGACGGAAGGTAGTGAGCTTTCCTTGCGTCACAAAATTACTGGCGGTCCGATACTTGGTGGAGATTACAGGTTTCAAGAAACGTCATTTGATGCAGCCTACTATCTGCCGCTTGATTTCTCTGACACATTCCGCACCTACTTCAAGCTTTCCGGTAATTTGTCTTACATCTATAGCTATCTTGGCTCCCAAGTGCCGTTCGTTGAGCGGTACCGTTTAGGTGGATATAATGATTTGCGTGGATATAAATTCGAATCCATCGGTCCGAAATTCTATATGATGCGTGCCCCCGGATATGAGCCTGGTGAGTACAATCGCGGTGGTGATAAAAAGTTATTATTCCAATTTGAGTACTTCGTGCCGTTGCTCCCTGAGGCGGGAATTAAGGCATTAGCTTTTGCAGACTGGGGTCGCGTATATGACGATAACGAACTCGTCTCAATGAAGGGTTTGTACCGTGACGTTGGTTTTGGTTTTAGGTGGCAGACGCCAATTGCGCCGTTTAGGTTTGAGTGGGCCTATCCTGTGATTGACGGCAAGCTGGGTGACCCTCAGCCAATATTTAGTATCGGGTTCTGATGCGCTGATTCCGGTATGGGATTGCGTCGATAAAGTCTTATTGAACTAGAAGTTATGGAGAATTTAAAAATGAAGGCACTGGTTAAGATTTTTGTCTGTGGGATTATCGCTTTGAATGCGACGCAGGTGTTAGCATCGAAGTTTGGCGTCATTGATATGCAGGCTGTGATTTTGAACGTTGAAGAAGGTAAGTCCGCACGTGCCGATCTGGAGAAAAAGATCAAAGGCAAGGAAGTCGAATTCAACAAGCGTCGCGACGAGCTGGATAAGATGAACAAGGACTGGCAGAGCCAATCGGCTCTTATGAGCGAAGAGGCCAGAATTTCTAAACAAAAGGAATTCCAAGAAAAGTTTCTCGCGCTTCGTAACGACGAGATGGCATTTAGAGAAGCCGTCAAGAACGACGAGCAGAAGGCTACGCAGGGCATCGCTGTCAAGGTAGAGGGCATCGTTCAGAAGATGGCCAAGGACAAGGGTCTAGATGCGGTTTTTGAGGTCAACAATGCTGGACTTCTGTACTTGAGTCAGCCTGTTGATTTAACTAAGGATGTGATTTCGGCGTACGGCAAGAAAAAGTAATTCAGAGGCACGCCAGGAGGCAAGGTCATGGATGTCAAAATGCCAATGGATGTTGTGGCAATTCAGCGCGCAATTCCCCATCGCTATCCCTTTTTATTTATTGACCGCGTATTGGAAGCTAAGCCTTTCGACTCAATCGTCGCGCTTAGAAATATCACGATTAGCGACCCAGCACTTCAAGGCCACTTTCCTGGTAACCCGATTGTTCCGGGTGTTGTTATTGTTGAAGGAGCTGCCCAAGCGGCTGCCGTGCTCGGTGCACTGAGCAAAGGCGGGTTGACCGAATGTTTGTTTACCGAAATTACTGAAGCTCGTTTTCGTAAACCGGTCGTCCCGGGTGACGTGCTGAAATACGAAATAAAGCTGACAAAGCACCGTGGTGCATTTTCTTGGTTCGATGCTCTGATGTCTGTAGACGGCTCAGAGGTTGCCGTTGTGAAGTTTAGCGCCCTGATGAAGTGAGAGTCTATGACCAGTAAGAATACGGATACATTGATTCACCCAACCGCCATTGTCGAAAAAGGGGCTCAGTTGGGTGCTGGCGTCAAGGTCGGCCCATACTCAGTGATTGGCTCGAAGGTCGTTATTGGTGATCGCACCGAAATTCAATCGCACGTTGTGATCAGCGGGCGTGTGAAGTTAGGTTCAGAAAACCTGATTTCATCCTTTGCTAGCATCGGTTCGCGTCCTCAGGATCTAAAGTTCAAAGGCGAGGATAGTGAGCTGATTATCGGCGAGCGCAACATGTTTCGCGAGTATTGTAACGTCTCCCTTGGAACAGAGGGTGGTGGCGGTAAGACGGTTGTTGGCAATGAAAACCTCTTTATGGTTTACACCCATATCGCACACGATTGTGTCGTGGGGAATCGGGTCATTGCCGCAAACAATGTCGCGCTGGCTGGGCATGTAGTGATTGACGATGGCGCGGTATTGGGCGGATTGTCTGGCGTTCATCAGTTTTGTCGTGTCGGGACTTTGGCAATGATTGCGGCCGGGGCTAAAGTTGTCCAGGACGTTGTACCTTACGGTATGGTCCATGGAGACCGTGCCCGAATGAATGGTCTCAATGTCGTTGGTTTAAGACGTCTTGGTATTAGTAACTCAGATCTGCAGGTGATCAAGTCAATGTATCACCTCGTGTTTGATTCTAATCTGACGCTTGATGATGCTCTTGAGAAAATTAGAGGCGAAGTTCGTGATTGTGAATTTCGCGCCAAGTGGCTCGACTTTTTGAAAAGTAGCGAGCGAGGAATATGTCGCTAAAGACGAACAAGTCTTATCTGATCTCGGCTGGGGAGTTGTCCGGTGATCTGCTAGCGGCAGATTTGGTGCACGCACTGCGCTCACTGTCTCAAGAATTGGAGCCTTACGGCGTTGTTGGGGAGGCGATGCAGCGGGCTGCGGTCAGTCCTATCGCTTACACTTCTGAATTGTCTGTTATGGGGCTTGTGGAAGTTGCCAGGAAAGTTACTGAGATCCGCATGGTGGAGCAACGGATTTTGGCTTGGGTAGATCGCTTTAATCCAGCCTTTGCCGTCCTGGTTGATTTCCCCGGCTTTCACTTTCGTTTGGCCGAGCAGTTACACTTGCGAAAAATTCCCGTCTATCAATATGTAGCTCCCAAAGTTTGGGCGTGGGGGCAAAGTCGTGTGGAGCTTCTACGCCAGCATTTTGCTGGCGTCATGGGTGTTCTTCCCTTCGAAGAGGAGTTTTTTCTTCGTCACGGAGTGAATTACGTTTATGTGGGATCACCGCATTTGGACAGAATGAACAAAATAAGTTTGGATCAGTCTAGTTTGAGGTTTACTCCTGGTCGTAAGATATACGCGTTTCTTCCTGGAAGCCGAATGAACGAGTTGAAGTTGATTCTTCCGATCATGGACCGGATTCGGCGTGAGATTTTGCGAAAAGATCCGGAAGCTTTGTGTGTGATTCCATTGGCTTCAGGAATGGATTGGACGGACGTTGCGCCAATCTTGGATTTGGATCCTGGGGCTAAAAAATCTGAGAGTCGCTGGGAGAGTGGCGGCTTTGTTTGGTTTGATGGTTGGTCTCTTGAGCTACTGAAGGTTGCTCATAGTGCTGTGGTGGCATCGGGGACAGCCACACTTGAGTGTGCCTTGGCTGGAACGCCAATGTCCGTGGTTTATGTCATGAACGATTTGTCTTACTCCGTTGCGAGTCGATTAGTGGATTTGCGTTGGTTTAGTCTGGTCAACTTGTTAATGAACGAAGAAGTTGTGAAAGAACACATTCAAACGATTGATCATCACGCAGTGGCCGAGGAGGCAGTGATCCTGGCGAATGACACGTTACCCCGCAGACAGATGCTGAATAAATTTGATTTATTGGCGTCGCGTTTGCAGCCGGGTGCGGCGGAGCACGCTGCGTCATGGCTCGCGCGAGATCTTCGTGCTCGAGGTATGAAATTGTGACGGATGATCGGCACAAGGCACTATATAAATTCCTTCGGGATTTTGTGCTACGTCCAGTCATGTCGCAGCGATTGGTGCTAGCGACCATCTTCGTCTCTTTGCTTCTCCTGGCGCTGACTCAAGCTTCTTTTCTGGTGCTCGTAAAAGGTTTTTTAGCGGCTTTTTTTACTGATACATCCAAAGACTCGGTATCTTTTGCATCGCTTTTGCCCGCATCTTTGCAGGTCGCGTTCCCGCAGATTGCAGCTGCTCGTTTGGAGCGCTCAGAATTTGTGATTTTGATTCCTTTTGCGATACTTCTCGCCGGGTTTATCAAGGCTGCGGCATCATATGTATATAATTTAGGTGTCGTGCGTCTTTCTTTGAAAGTGGCTCAGAATTATCGAGAGATCGTCTTTCAGGCAGTTCTGACCCTGCCATGGTTGGATTCGGCAAGACGGAGTCCTGGGGAGTGGATGTCAGTCATCATGGCTGATGCTGTCTTTATTCAAGCACGCTTGGCAGACTTTTCGACTGCTTTCATAAAAGATGGTGTGTTGATTTTGTCTTGTTTGGTGACGCTGGCATTTATCCATTGGCCAGCGGCACTGGTTTTGTTGCTCGTTAGTCCGTTTATTGCGTGGCAGATGGGGCGCGCGGGCAAACGTATTTCCTGGTACACCGAGGCTTTTCAGCGTGAATTGGGTGTTCTATCCGGACAGCTTTTGGGAATTCGCGAACGGTTTCGATTCATGAGAGCGCAGCACGGAGAAGGATTCGAGATTGCGCAGTTTAGACGCAAGAATCTGTCTTATCTGAGTATGATGAACGGATCGATTTTCATTCGCGCGATTGTTGCTCCAGGTATGGAGTGGATCGGTTTTTTGATTTTTTCTGGATTCATCTACGCATGGACAAGAAAGATTTCGGGATTTACGGTTGAGCCAGGAGAGGCGATTCAATTTTTTGTAGCCTTAGGATTGATACTGAAGCCTGTTCGCGAACTCGGAGAGCAGGTAGCTCGCTGGAGCGAGACCATTGGGGGGCTAAGACGATCAATGGAGGTCGTTCAGGGCTCGCACCTGACAGCTGAGCATTCTTTTGCTGCTGGTTCTGTTGGTCACAATACTATTTCGAAATTGCCCGGGTCCATCCAAATTTCACACATTGAAGTGACATATGGTGGAAGGCGCGCCTTAAACGCTTCTGATTTGACTCTAAGAAGAGGAACATCAGTAGCCGTCATCGGACCAAGTGGTTCAGGTAAAAGTACGCTAATAAAATCCCTGGCCGGGTTGATCAGACCGGCCATATGGGAGTCTGATTATGATTGGCGTAGTCTTGTTTCTTCTTCTGCGTTGGTGAGTCAGCAGCCCTTTCTATTCAAGGATTCACTAGTCAATAATCTTGTCTATGGTTTGTCACCGGAGCAGCGAAATTCTCTGACAGAGGCTGAAATAATGTCCGCTCTAGCGACGGTGAACCTAGCAGATTGGATTGTTAGCGAGCAACGCTCCCTTGATTCGGAGTTCAATCCAGTTCAAACCAGTTTGTCAGGGGGGCAGATTCAAAGACTTGTGATCGCGCGAGCGATTTTACGGCAGCCGGATGTTTTGTTGCTTGATGAGGCGACCTCTGCAGTCGATGCCGCAACGGAGCAGGATATTTCGGAGCGATTAATAGCGAAAAATCGCGATCGTAATGGGCTGATGCTAGCTGTTACCCATCGCCTCCGTTGGCTGGGTCTGTATGATGAGGTGTGGTTTGTTGAAGACGGAAAGCTGGTTTTCAAAGGCAGACATCAGGATTTAATGTCTAATGATCGCTACCGTGCGTTTTGCACAAGTGGCGGTGAATGATGAGTGTACTGCTTAGGATCCTTTCGAGATTGTTCGGTGTGATCGTACGAATTCGTAACCGCTTGTACGATAGAGGGTACCTTCAGTCAGTTCGCCTACCTGGCAAGGTGATTTCGGTCGGCAATGTGGCTATTGGTGGTACGGGTAAATCGCCCGTGGTGATTGACATTGCCAGAAAGATTGTCGAAGCAGGTGGTGTCCCCGCGATATTGACACGAGGTTATCGAAGTGGTTTGGCTGCAAGTGAGTGGCAGGTTTTGTTGGATAGCAAAGTTGCTGCAGGCGTGAATCGTGCGGATGTCATCGCCGATGAGGCCATAATGCAGTCGTCCTCTCTGCCGAGTGTGCCAGTGATTGTAGGTCGTAAGCGACTAGAGGCGGCTAGGAATTTTATCAACAGCTGCCCTCAGTTCAATGTTACCCATTGGATTTTGGATGATGGTTTTCAGCACCGACAAATCACGCGAGACGTTGACGTGGTCTTGTTGGATGCGAGAACACCTTACGGTGAATTGATTCCAGCTGGTAGATTTCGAGAACCGCTCGCGTCTCTGAAGCGCGCTCATGTTGCGGTGATGACCAAGGCGGAGAGGGTCACTCAAACGGAAACTCTACGACGCGATATTCAGGCCGCAAACTCCAACTGTGAGATCATGGAGGCTAGGTTTGTGACCGACCCACCCCGATTGGTCTCGGGAGCTTCAACTCAAAGTCCAATGAAGTGGGGCCTAGTTGCCGGCATAGCAAATCCCAATGACTTTGGGGCGTCTGCGAAAGATCATGGTGTTGTCGCAGTGGATAGCTGTTTTGTTCAAGATCATCACCCATTTCCTCAAGATAAGCTGGAGAGTTTCACCGCCACGTGCGACGCCTTGCTGACAACAGAAAAGGATTTTGCAAGGTCCAGCTCGGTATTTAGACGTCTAAAAATTCCCGTGTACGTACTTCCGCTTCGCGTGGAATGGGTGGGTGGCAGCCCTCGTTTTTTAGCCTAAATTAACCAGTTTTTTTAGTGGCTTATCTTGAGGGCTCAGGAATATCTCAAAAAATACCGATTCCTGTCCAGCAGGAGAGGCGATGTTTTTTGGCTTTTTTATTCATAGTGTTCGTATGTTGTTGGTCTTTTTGGGGCTGACGGGATTGATGTCGTCTTGCGGACGGTCCAAGCAAAAAGTTGACATAGGCGTCGGTAGCACCATGAGCAGCGGCACACTTGATGTGAGTGATCCCAACTGCAAGAAGGCGGCTTGCCCTAAGGTTGAATTTCAGTTGGTTAATGACTCTAACAAGGACCTGTCTCAGGAAACTTTGACGGGCTCCGTGGGTGTTGATGTCAATTGGAAATTTCAGGTAAAGTCCGAGGCCACATCTGGTCGAATTCGAATTGCACTTATTGAAGCCCCCATTTGGCTCACGTCTGCTGCTGGCGCAGAGCCCGGTTCTATTGTGGCTTCTGGAAAGCCGACAGAGACTGCCACAAATGCGAGTTTTGTTGTGTTAGCTCGCGATATAGGCCGCTGTAAGGCTATGGAGAAAGTTACGAAATCCTGCGCTGACGTCAAAACACCGTTCGAAGCTTACGATAAGCTCTTTAATATCAAGTTTTCGATTACAGGAAATTAAGCTACTCTCGGATATTAGCCAATTCGGGAGTGATGAGTAAATGAGCGGTCTGGAAAGCCGAACCACGATTCATCGTGCTGGAGACATTTGGACGGTCGTTAAGGTTGATGGGCGTGCGGTCCTGAAATCTTACAAGTCGGCAGCTATGGTCGTGAATGACGACGGGACAATTCTCAGTATTGGCAACTTCGATGATTTATCTCAGAAACATCCGTCTGCGTCGTTGATAGATCATGGATCGTCGACATTGGTTCCTGGATTTGTTGACGCCCATCTACACTGTCCGCAGCTGGATGTGATCGGGTCGGGTGGATATCATTTACTGGACTGGCTTGAGCAGTATGTGTTTCCGGCAGAGGGCAAATTTGCTGCGCTTGACGTAGCTGTCCGCGGTGCGAAAAGATTGAGTCGGGAGCTGGTTCGACACGGAGTTACGACTGCGGCCGTCTTTTCAAGCGTGCATGCTCACGCAGCCGAAGCGCTATTTCAAAATTTCGAACGCACCGGTCTGCGACTTGTGACAGGTAAGACATCAATGGATATTGGTGCGCCGAAAAATGTCACGGAATCCGTTGAAGCAGATATAGAAGCCCAAGAAAAACTCATTGCCACTTGGCATGGCCGTCATGATCGACTTTTTTATGCCATCACTCCACGGTTCGCGTTGAGTTGCTCGCGCCCCATGATGAAGGCCCTGCAGGAATTAAAGGAGCGGCATCCGACTTGTTACGTGCAAACCCATATCAGCGAGAATGTTCACGAAGTAAAAGATGTTTTAGCTGAGTGGAAAGAGTTTGATGATTACCTTTCAGTTTATGAAGAGCATGGACTGATCGGTAACAAAACACTTTTGGCCCATGGTATTTATTTGACTGATTCCGAGCTGGCTCGGCTGTCTCGCAGCAAGACCTCAATTGTGCACTGCCCGACCTCAAATACATTCTTGGGCAGTGGCTTGTTCAATATGGAGCGATCAACGGCCATGGGTGTCAATGTTTGTTTGGCGTCAGATATCGGAGCTGGAACTGGATTGTCTCCTTGGCAAACAATGCTTGAGTGTTACAAGGTTCAAGCATTGCAAGGGCATCTCGTGACTGCTGATGAATTACTTTATCGTGGCACACTGGCGGGCGCTGAAGCGTTGGGCCTTGATAACAGGCTGGGCAGCCTTGAGGTGGGCAAACAGGCTGACTTTGTGGTCTTACACACCGAACATAATGAACTCTTGAGTGAGAGGCTTAGGGTGGCAAAAGACCCTGCCGAACGATTGTTCGCCTGTGTAACCATGGGTGATGATCGGATGGTCCATGCTGTCTATGTTGCTGGGCGACAGATTTCTCAAGGGCAGCATCGGCATTGATTTAGTCTCGTGTTCGACTGCATTCACAGTTCACAGGAAGTTGTGCTAACATAAGGTCCTATTGATCAAGGGAGTCTTCGCTCATGAAAATTGATATTGGTATCTCTGAATCCAGTCGTAAAAAGACTTGCCAAGGCCTAGGTAAGCTCCTGGCTGACAGCTACATTTTGTATCTTAAGACCCACAACTTTCATTGGAATGTTGAGGGGCCGATGTTCAACACTCTGCACACCATGTTTATGGATCAGTACACAGAGCTCTGGAACGCCTTGGACTTGATCGCTGAGCGCATTCGTGCGCTGGGTAGCTATGCTCCGGGCTCCTACAAAAAATACTCTCAGCTGTCCTCGATCTCTGAAGCTGATGGTCATGTGACGGCTAAAGAGATGATTAAGCAGTTGCTAGAGGGCCACGAGGCTGTCGCGAAAACAGCGCGCACGGTTCTGCCCACCGCAGAAGAGGGTGGCGATGAAGCAACGATTGATTTGCTGGTTCAACGTCTTCAGATCCACGAAAAAACAGCGTGGATGCTTCGTTCGATGCTTGCGAAGGATTGATCAGAAAAGATAGTCGATTTAACTTTGAGCTCCGCTATCGCGGAGCTCAAGTGTTTTAAGCAGGATCATCGCTAGGACAATCATGAACGCGGGCAGCCAGAATGCGGTACCAAAGCCTGCCAGATCAGCGAGTTTACCCACCACGAAATTCATCAGGGCCAACATCGCTTGCATCGAGGCAAGCATCCAAATAATCATGCTGCGGTCGCGCTCGGGAAAGCGCAGGCTGACCCACGTGACATAAAGTGGGAAGAATGGCCCAAAGACTCCCGCAAATGGAAGTAACCATAACCATCCAGTGATGCGAGCTAGGACAAAACAAACGAGGGAGCAAAAAAGGCTAACCCAAATCAAACTGCGGTGATACCGAGGCTTGGCCCAAAGCACACAGGCGATACGCGTGACAAGCATCACCCCAAAAAACATCGACGTATAAAAGGATGCGTCCTTGATATCGAGGTTGTAAGCCTGGACCAGAAACGCCGGCATCCAGGTGGATGTTAAAACTTCACCAATGACGTAAGCGACTAGGACGCTGATTGATAAACCGTGCAGAGCTCCTATCGACATCGGCTGTTTTTGAGTGGAGTTGGTTTCAGATGTTGATGACGGACGCACTTTCAAAAAAATAAGACTGGCAAGAGCCACAGCTACGGGCGCAGTCCAGGCGAACAGTGACTGCCAGTTCTCGGGATTGGTCAGCACAACGCCAGCGATCCACGGCGCAAAAAAAGAACTGAGTCCATAAAGAGAGTGTAACGCCGACATCATCTGTCCGCGGCGTTCCGCGTCAAAGCTTGATTGGACAAGGATATTACTCAACGTTCCCATGGTCGAAATTGATCCGCCTAGGAGCGCGCCCCAAAGAAAAAGTGACAACGATGTTGAGACTAAGAGGGTAGCCGTGCAGATAAGTGCTGAATAGATCAATACCGATACACCAACACGACGAAGTGACCACCGATTGAGTAGTGGCATCAATAACCAGGTGCTGACCATCGCGACCAGATTGCCAAGAGAAATGATCATGGCCGCCGATCCGTAGTCCATTGCCATAAGCTTGGTAATGGCAGGCAGTAAAGGGCCACGCATGTTATCAATCCATGAGCCTAGGCATAAAAGCCCTGCTCCGGAAATGAATATTGGCCAGCGCATGTGTGATGGATCTTTCAAGGCGATGCGTCGTTGAATCTAAGGCACCATAATGACATGGGAAATTGTCCCGTGCAATGACTTTAGGTTTCTTGACAGGCCTCACGCGCGGGCGTAAGGTCATCCCCTATGCAATTCGATCTTTTTCACAGTATTGGCAGGATTGATACCCTTAAACCTGTTCCGCAAGACAGAGCGATTTTTCGTGCGTTTTTGGACCAGTGTGTTCTCGGAGAGTCATTGGGTTTTCCGACCATGTGGGTGGCTGAGTCCCACTTTTCAAGTGAAGTTCAGAAGTCGAATGCTCGTCCTGTGATTCCTAATTACCATGGGGAAGTTGGCCTTAATGCCGACTCCTGTCAGTTGGCTCATCTTGTTTTTGCAAAAACTAAAAAAATCGCATTTGGAACAGCCATTCATAACATCGTGGGCGGCAACGGTGGACCGTTGGCTTCAGCTGATCGAATTCGAAGTCTCGCGTTCTATAACTCTTTGCAAGATAACCCAAGAAAGCTCCATATCGGTGTCGCGGCAGGGAGGTTTCCTTATATCAATGCCCCCTTTGGGATTGTCCCCCGTAACAAAGTCGAACAAGTTCTATGGCCTCAGTATCAGCGACTGATTTTCGTTGAGGCCTTGGAGATATTCTTGCGACTAAGCCGCAGTGAAACTATTTCTTGCCAGGACATTACCAGCTGGACGATAGACCGTGCCATGTTCAAAAGTGATGATGACTTTAAAGTGGCGATGAATCAGATAGGTGCCACTGATGCAGGGGTGCCCTACGAGCGACGCTGGACGTTTGAAACGCTAAAACTGATTCCCGAGATGTCTCAAAACGAGTTAAGCGGGTGGATGAATTTTGTTTTGGGATCTCACGATCCGATGGCTAGGGATCACGGCTTGAAATTTGCAGATTTGGATGTCTTTAATCTGTCGTTTACACCGCCCCATGAACTGGCAAAAATACATGACGACATGTATGTGAAATATAAAGAGAGCGGACGTACATGGCATCGTTCCCGATTGCCACGCACCGTTCTCATTTTTGTCGATAAATCACCCAAGGTCGCAGCAGAAAAAGCGGAGCGCTGCTTTGACACCTACATCGAAGCCATGCGTGGTACCGTTGTTTTGCCACCGAAAGAGGAACTGATGAGTCGGGCGCTGATTGGTGATCCAGCCATGATCCGCGATCAGTTGCACCCTGAAAATCTCCGGGCATTTCATAAAGATGATCGATTGATGCTTTGGTTTGAGTTCAATCAGATTGACCATGAAGATATTTTGCAGCAGATGAGACTCTTTGCGGAGAACGTAATGCCCTACGTTGCGTCAAATCCATGAATGATCTGATCCACGCTAAGCCCATATTTGCATTTACGCGACGTGATATTACCGAGGTTGTTGTTCACGGTATTGTAGCGTTAAAACATCAAGGGCAGCCTCTTGTCGCCGAGGATGCGTCGTCAGTTATAGTGACTCGGTCTTTACTAAAGCCCTGGCAAGCGATGGCAACGGGTGGGTATGACCGAACCAAGTCTTTCTGGTCGATGTGCATTGCTTCGCACAGTGGACTGACAACCCATCTCGAGAGTCTTAAAGAGTTAATTCGAGAGACACATGCATCAGAGTCGGATCTCGTTTGTCCGCGAACATTTCCATTAGACGCAGGCGTTTCGGCAACCATGCGCCAGTCGGGTGTTCCGGCATCGAGACTTCACCATCCTTGTGCCGGTAAGCACCTTCTGATGCTTGCTGCTGCTCGCAAAGAAAATACGGCTGTTGAGAATTACTGGCATGAAGATCACCCGGTACAAAAGCGTATCCAAGCCCTTGTGGGTCGTGAAGCCAGTGAAAAATTGACATGGGTGACCGACAGCTGTGGCCTTCCGGTTGCAGCAATGCCTGTGCGGGCATTGATGAATATGTACGAGCGATTTGCTCTCGACTCATCGGAAGCAGCGAGTGACTTGAAGGCATTGTGGTTGGAGTATCCACGCCTTGTCGGTGGAGCTAGACGATTGGATTCAGATATTGTGGAGATTGGTTCTCGCCACCTTATTGCAAAAGAAGGTGCAGATGGTCTTCTTGCGGTTCAGACTCTTCCAATCCCTGGAGAGATGATTTCTGGATGCTTTGTTAAAATTTCGTCTGGCTATAACACTGCTCATTTAGGTATTGCTTTGTGGTGTCTTTTGTCGTCGCGTAATGACTTAAACGCTCCTCTTGTAGCGCTTCGTGACTATTTACGGAGTCGCCTGGAAGAGTGGGTTCCTAAGGATCAAAAGCTGCAAATTCTATACAGGCCACCCACATGAGCATGACCCGTAAAGAGTTTGTCGTTCAAGCATCGCAATCTGAGATGCGCATTGATCTATTCCTTGCAGCCATGTTGCCAGATCTTTCTCGCAGGAAAGTTAGGCAGATCTTGGACGTTGGCGGATGCTACGTGAATAATAAAAGAATGCATATTGCGTCCAGAAAGGTCAACTCTGGTGATAAAGTTCGCGTGGAATTTAGTTTAGAGGGATTAAAAAAATCTCGGCAGAAATTATTTGCGTTCGCGGATGCTGATATTCTCTATGACGATCATCAGGTAATCGCAGTTAATAAGCCGCCCGGTTTGCCCAGCCAAGCCACCCGCGATCAAGATATCATGCATGCCGAAGTTTGTCTTCGTGAGTGGCTCAAGACTAAAAATCGACCAAATGAAAAATTGATTTTGCTTCACCGCCTGGATAAAGAGACATCCGGCGTTCTGTTATTCGCGACAAATGCCAACACAGCAACATGGATTACAGACCAGTTTCGTCAGCGAACCTTAAGTAAAACCTATTGGGCGCTATGCCGTGGCATACCCAAGACAAGTAAATTTGAACAGCAGTGTTATTTGTCAGATATTGATAAAAAAACAGGAATGGTGAGGCCAGTGCAGAGCGGTGGCAAGCAGAGCAAGACGCAGTTTGAAGTGCGAAATGTTGCTGCTGAGGCAGGTGTCAGCTGGATCGTTTGCTATCCGGAGACGGGCCGAAGTCACCAGATACGTGTCCATTTGGAGATGCTCGGATTTCCGATCCTTGGAGATAAGCGATATGGGCAGGGCATAAGAGCACAGGTATCCGACCAAATTTCGTCCTTATCCGCTCAGCATCATATGCTTCATGCGCGCAGTTTGCAGTTTTCTCCGGCGCCAAACATCTCTGATGTCACAGTTCAAGCGTCCCCCCCTGAGTCCTTTGCGGCAATAGTGGAGTTATTGAAAATAAATAGCTAACCACTGGGTCGCTTCGCAGTGCCGTCGGTCAGTTTTAAGCGCCGACAGAGCCCTGCCCGCTGATTTGGTTCATATAGATAAAAATTTGGAAAAATCCCGTCATTTCAGCGTCTGCGACGCTGTTGGCGAGGCTCCGTATTCCTTCCATTCATGATCAGACTGAAGCGGCTCGGTAAATTGCCGATGAGGATCCGCAAGCATGGATTATTTTGGATGAAAATGAATATGTCTGACTCGCCATTAAAACAGAAACAGGCCGGTGTTTACATCAATGCAAACGACATTGATGTGACTGACGCTAGTCTTGATCCCACTTTAAGTAAGGTTTGGACAGATGAAACCACCGGCGAGATTGCGGTTTCGGTTGAGCGAGTTCTTTTTGACAGTTTACTGGATGTTGCCGCCAGATATTTGGAGCCTAATGGGTTTTCTTTGAATCTAGAAAATCTATTGGCGACGATTGACAGTATGCGATTAGGAGTTTTTGCGTCTGTAGCCTCCAAAAATGGACCTGATGGCCGTGCGGTTGCGAAGAGATTGATTCCAGGTCTTTACATGCATTTGCCGCGTGTCAAAACAGTTGGCCCGACGCTAACCCGTTTTTATGATGAAATTGGACGCTACGAACGCGAATTGGCGCGACTTCAGGATATTGAAGCGAAGGCAAGAAAAATTGCAGAGGTTTCAGCAAAAGATGAAACAGGGCGCGCTGCCATCGAAGCTCTGCAAAGTGAAAACCAGGCCCTTCGTGCAGAGTTAGGACGACTTTCATCACGATTGAATTTGGCTGAACAAGCCCTCAAATCGTCTGCCGCAGAGACAGACGGTGATGTGATGCCAAATGGTATCCGTAGCTGCGTGATACGAGCTGTTCGCCCTGCTGAGGGGACGGTGCTGCTGAAATCTGGTGAACAACAGTTTAGCTGCCCTCTTCGACGTCTAGATGGGGTTCCATCTTTGAACGCTCGTGGCCTAGCCTATTATGAGGGCGGTGTTCTTAAATCCGTTATGATTTTCGATCCTGCACCGGCACCATTCGAGTTTCAATTGGCAGATGTCATGGCTGTGGAGGGCCGAAAGATCAAGGTTCGCTACTCAGACCGCCGGGAAGGTTTGTTGACGATGGCTGCTGATCAAGCGGTTCCCGGCGTCGGTGTTCGAATTATTGCAAAGCTTGCGACTGGTTTTCTAGTCGACATATTACCGGTCGCCGTTGCGGGTGACAGCGTCATTGCAGATATGGTTTTTGATGAGCAAACCAAGCGTCAATTGCATGAAGAATTTGCGGAGGGTCTCAATGATTGAAGGCTTAAAAGAGCGCAAATACGTACAGACCGCTAAAAAGCGGACTGCGCCTATCAGTTTACTTGTGGCGACGGTTATTTTTGCTTTAGTTGTGATGGCCAGCATTGGAGTTGGTAAAGGCAAGTCCCTTGTTGATATTCGGGGCTTATTGATAGTTATCGGCGGAACTGTTGCCAGTCTGGTGTTCCAATTTGATCTTATGGTGTTGTTGAAGAGTTTCATGATGGTAGGGCGATCATTTGCTGGTACTCCCGATCGTGAAGTTCAACGGGCGATGCGTGATATTGACCGGGCGATAATTGAAGGACAATCACTGACGCAAATTAAGCGGTCAGATGAGCTCACCGGAGAAATATTAGCCGATGTGATCCATATGTATAATCGAGGTCTGACCTATGATGAAATCGACGCCTTTGTTACCGGTCGCGTTCAGGACGAGTATTTCGAGAGAGAAATGGCCACAGCGATGCTTCAAAAGGCATCAATTGTTGCGCCATCATTCGGCTTATTTGGAACAGTTATCGGTCTGGTTCAAGTGATGCAGTCCATGTCGTCGCCAGGTCAAATCGGTCCTGCGATGTCCTTAGCTCTCATGACAACTGCTTACGGCGCCGGACTGGCTAGTTTACTATTTACCCCGCTCGCAGGACGCCTTGAACACCATAATCATATTTACTTGGAATGTCACAAACAGCTTCTAAGTAAAATCGGTATTCTTATGAAGCGCGACGATCAAAGCTTGGAAACGGTGCGTGAGGTGGTGGCGGCGTGAGACTTCGTGATTTAGAAAATGCTCAAGTCAGGAGTAAAGAGTCTCCTGTGAATGCATTTTATCTGAGTTTAAGCGACCTCATGACGCTTCTTTGCGTTTTTTTTGCAGTTTTAGTGGGTATGAGTCGTGTGGATGTTGGCTCTTTTGAGAAAATGAAGACCTCTGTAACTGGTGACTCTAAAGGCACACTGGTTGAGCTGGAGCGAGACCTCAAAAGTATCGCCAAAGGCCAGAAGGGCGTATCAGTTCGACTTGGGCAGGATGGAGTTCACCTGGATTTTGAAAGTGCAGCGCTGTTCGATACTGGCTCAGCGGTTCTTCGGTCAGGAAGTCTCGATCCGGCATCACCACTGTTGAAGAGAATTCTTTCAACTAAATACGTTCTGGACATCGAAGGTCATACGGATGACGTGCCACTTTACCGTAAAGACAAGGTGAAGGATGGTGAGGAAATCGAAACAAACTGGACGTTAAGTGGGCGTAGGGCTAGCAGTGTGGTCAACTGGCTCATCAATTTCGGATTTAGTGAGTCCCGACTGCGAATTGTCGGTTATGCGTCGACAATGCCGAAAGTTGACGTGGGAGACTTGTCGGGAAATCGTTTGGAAGGTGCACGTTCGGAGAATCGACGTGTGTCGATCTTGGTTCGATAAGGCAGGAGCTGTGAATGGGTGCTGAAAGATTGCTGAAATCTGAATCGATTGAAGACGGCCTCTCGCTAAACGTTGGGCGAGGGTTTCGATTTACCCTGACCAGACAACACGATGATTCTGGATTCGAAAATTACATTATTGAGAACACCAGTAAGAAGCAGTTTCTTCGCATTCCTCGTTTTATCTTTGAAATTTTTAGATCGTCACTACAACAAGTACTTCGCTCGGATGATGCGGTAGAGGAGTCTATCAGTTTTAAAGGTAAGGTGAAGTTTCGGATTGAAGTCTTGCCGGACGGATACTCTATCACTGCCGTGGATAAGCGTGAAGGTGCAGACGGCCAGCTGACGCTCAATCGCGAGGCTGCCGAGGCTTTAGCAGGTCTTTTGCATGATCCTCGTGTTCGGCATGGAAGTGACGTTCTTAGTCGCATCTTGGCTTATCATAGATTGTTTAAATTCACGTTTGCTGAGGGAAGTGACAGCCTTAACAGTGGGCTAGCTCTGCGGTCTGATGTTCTCAGTCAGGTTGAAGACTATATTCCTCCTGTCGGGCAGCGGGCAGGACAAGTAAAGCTAAATGCAGATGATAAGGCTCTAGCTTTGAAAATTAGAAGTCACCGTCCTAGCAGTGACGATAAGCCGAAAGACCTTAAATCATTCAAAAGCCGTCTTGGTGAACGAAGTGCCGCGAAAGCTTGGGCGGTTGATTATCAAGCTTTATTTGGATCACAGGATCAGCGTTCAGCTGATCGTCAACCGAAAGTTAACACAGCTGATAGCGGACGGCGTGATGGAGCAGCCAAGCATGTTTGGGAACTCCCTATTCTTGCTTCTGAGGTTCGCTCAATGCGGGGAAAGACCTTACGATGTGAGCTTTCCGCGGAAGATGTTCATGAGATGCGGGAGACGTTTTTGACGGGAAGCGACACGGAGTTTTTTGTCGGATTTGATTTGATTGACGTGATTTTCAAAAGCTCATCCGGGAAACTCAAGACATTTAGATTTCCATTGTACTATGCGCCTGTGAGTATTTCTGAGTCGGGTCGGCAAATTCTCCTGGATGGAGAAGCTGAATCGCGCATCTATTTAAATCATCTAGCTCTTGCGACCCTTGTGCAATCTTTTTCCGGAGAGTCCAATCTTGAAGCGGCTGTAGATCAATTTTTCCGGACTATTTTGTCCCAGCGTATTGATCATGATGGACGCGTGGGACGTATATATTTATCAAGACAGTTGCCAGTCGCTGACGAAATATTTCATCGTACGCGTGAGATTATTCTTGGTAATCCAGGTGAAAACGGCAAAGGCGGCCTTCTGTCATCAATGAATATTGTCGGGGCAGAGTGCGACACGGAACGCGTTTGTGTGTACAAGGCGTCTAAGATTGTGGGCCCTCTGCAGCGATCGCTTGAGATGGATCTTGAGATGATGCAGGATCTCGCTCATCGAAGCCCTGAGAAGTTTGCGCGTACATTGCCAGGCCGTTTTCTAAGTACGACCTTTAAGGACGTGACCAAATCGGCTCGTCTGTTCTGTGATCGTTCGATGACACCAGTTTTCCGTCCGCAGAGTACTCGGAAGTTGATGGATCGCCTCAATGCTCATGATGTCGTTTTGCTGGAAGGGCCACCGGGAACTGGTAAAACTTTCACAATTATGAACCTTCTTATTCACGCCGTATGCACTGGCCAAAGGGTTTTGATTGTCAGTGACGCTGATGCGGCGCTGCACGCTCTCAACGAGAAGATTCTCGAGTATCTTGAATCAGGAGCTCATGATCATGGAAGTGACCCCGTTGCGATCTGGAAGCGGGCTGTTCAGATGGTTGATAAGCTGGCGGGTGGTCATTCTGATTTAAGTGTATGGTGCCGCACTATCGAGACATCATTGGGTTTAGCCGATAATCGCGAGTTTACGGGCCAAGCAGCAGTGAAAGCAGTCGACCCAAAGGTTATTGAATCAATAGATCATGAAATTCAACGTGTGAAAGCCATGATTGCTAAGGTGATGGATGCTCGTATTGGGCCAAAGACCGATTTGCGGCGTCGCGTCAGTCCTAAGCGAGGGCATGCCACAACGGTGGATGATATCCAGGCCTTTGTATCCTTTTTGAAGTTTATGGGTGGGCGCAGTGAGACGACCAAATCTTCGAAATTAGCACGGATCATGGTCCGAGATTTTGTACTAGGACGAGAGTATCTCAGCCAAGCAAAAGACAAGGATATGTACGAGATCTTTGCGATACCGGACCGAGTCACTTCGGATCATATTGATTATATTGAGCAGGCTTTGAAAACAGTTAAGAAACTGCTCGTCTTAAAACCAAAATCCATGGATGAGCTGACAAAGGTGATCGGTTCTCCTTCAGATAGCCGCGTAAATCGACACCTGTTTGATATTTGGTCGAAGATTTTTCCAATTGGCGATAGTGGGCTTAAGCAGGCTATCCGTATGGTCAAGAGTATCATTCGCTTCCCGGGCAAATCCCATTTACGAAAGCTGGAATCACTGCTGTCGTCACAGCTAAAGATACTGAGGGCTTTTGATGCGTTTGAGAAGGGCGTGTGGCGTCAACTACAAATTATTCATGAGGCACTAGGTCCGTCTTTTAGAGGTGCAGTTCCTCTGTCGTTAGAGGTCTGCAGATTTGCCACCTCGTCAAGTTTTACCTTTGGGCATGCCGTGGATAGCATGCCAAGTGTTCAAGAGCTTCTTGAGCAACTCCAAGATTTGGATCGTCGAAGATCAGAAGAAGTGCGTAAAACATTTATAGCGAAATTGGCGGCTATCGTTTCTTCAGCTCATGCATCGAAGCAAGGGCAGAGTAATGCCCTCACGGTTATAGGGGGAATGCTGCATGGCTTGAAAGGGCAAGCATCTCTTGATGCCTCCAGCGGTTCTTGGCGTGAATTACAGGAGAAACTGATCAGTACGTTTCCTGTCTGGATGTGTCGTAAGCAAGCTGTTTCGTTCTTATTTCCTTGTAAGGCTAAGCTCTTTGATCTTGTGATAGTGGATGAAGCGACCCAGTGCCGCGTCGACGATGCCCTGCCATTGATGCTGAGGGCCCGCAAGTTTATGGTTGTTGGAGACGACAAGCAGACAGTTTTGGCCAAAAATAGTGTAATCGATGATTACTTGTTCACAGAATTTAATTTGGACGAGCATTTACGCGGCACCCAGGCTCGCGGAATTAAGGGTGGTGGCAGCCATATCTTTGGGCTTGTGAAAGGGATTAAGGAAGCAAGTGTCATGCTTGATGAGCATTACCGTTGTCCGCCCGATATCATCGAGTATTCAAATCGATATGTCTATAATAGCGAGTTGAAGGTGATGCAGTGGCGTCGTGCTGGTGAACCTCGAGCGATGACGATTGACTGGTCAGAACGGGGTAAGTCCGATAGTCAACGTCTCGAGACTGGTCAGTATAAAGGTATCGAGACAGATATGGTGGATCGCTATCTCGACTGGGTGGCTAACAAAATTAAAGAGATTGAAAAGGAGACCGGACGCCGAATCAATATGGAGACGGATGTCGCGCTTGTGTACTTCCTACTTAAAAATGAACCATATATCAGATCAAAGAAATCTGCCTTCTTGGAAAAACTGGGTCGCGGGACGGATGTACTAGATGGTGCGGGCGCAGCACTTCAGGGCAAGGAGCGCCCCTATATTTTTTATCTTTGGGACATCAATCGTGGAAACATGATGGCCTTTCGGCATGGGGACGATCCTGATAAGCGTAAAGGTGAATTAAACGTTTTGATGAGTCGTCCCAAACGTAGAGCCTATCATTACTTGCATAAGAGATTTGACGAATTAGACCATGAGCGTGCAAGTATCTCTGACTTCCTGTGGCGCGCATGGCGTAAGCAGGACGAGGGAGAGCAGAAGAAAGAGTTTGTTGAGCGAACCAGGGCACCTGGCCCTGAATTCTTTCCTTGGCGTCGATCATCAGGGCAGCTGATGATTGCCGTGCTGGATCATGTGTTAAAGAAGTCGGCTGTTCAACTGGATCAATCTCGTATTCAGACAGGTGTTGTAGTCGGGGATCCGCGCTTTAAAATAGATGTTGTCGTTGGCCCGAAAGACTCGCGCCATTCAAGTATCGGCCTTGTAGATCTCTGTGGGTTTGACTGGCATGAGCGTTGTGCAGACGATATCGTGGACTATTATTTCCAGCTCTGCCGCGCTGAGCCAAAAATTAAGCCAATTTTTCTCTTTATCCACGAGATCGCAGATCAACGATCTCGGGGGTTTAGCCGTCTCATGCATTGGGCCTTTGGCCAAAAAAATTAAAAATCGGGCAAATAAGGGTTGATCTGCCGGACATTTGTGGATACAAACCCGGACGTCAACAAGACATTGTTATGTGCTTTAACCTGTATAAGCCATTGATCGGAATGGTGTATCTACCGGGCGCCGCAAATGCCCGTCTATAGGAGTGAGAGATGAGAATGTTCCCTCGGATTTTGTTGTGTTCTGTATTGGCCTCTAGTTTAACCCTCGTATCCTGTGGATCCCGCGACGACGGCAGTATGCTTGCCGGTGATCGTAACAGCAAAGATGATCAAAGATCTGAAGAAGGCAATGATCACAACGACTCTGGAAAGGCGAAAGGCCGTTTTCCAAAGGCTCCCCACAAAGAGATGACCCCTGGCTCGCTATGCGAGAAAGGGAACAAAACCCGTTACCCAGAAAAAGTAAAGTACTGTGAGCGTGATGTTAACACTGAGACAAAGCGCCAAATTTTCGTAACCTACGATAAAGAGTTTGGTTACCAGACCACCCAGATGGAGCGTAGTAGCTTCAAGATCGATCACCTTGTTCCGTTATGCTTGGGTGGAAGTAACGAGATTGATAATCTCTGGCCGCAGCACGTCAGTGTCTATGAAAATACTGACCCGCTGGAGCCATTCTTGTGTGAGGTTTTGTCAGCTGGCCGCATTAAGCAGGCAGAAGCTGTTGAGCTGATTTTAACGATCAAAGAAGATCCTGAAACTGCTCCGGATGAGCTTCGTAAGCTAGAATCCCGCTTCTAAGAGTTGCTAAGACGATGACGTCAGACTTTGTCCCTATTGACGGGAAGTCTGGCGTTGTTTTTTTCATTGAAGCGTTGCATCGCAGCTGTTAGTTCCGCCAGGTCCACTAACCTGAAAACTGACGTTCGTGGTTTCCGACGCTTTGCATGGCAGCTCTGGCCAAGACTGAGCCTCATTTAGATGAAAAGCCCGCTCCGATGTCAGTGCATAGCCCGACTCTGTTGACGTAAATTTGCTGATCCACCATTTTCCCGAGGCCGTCATCCCTAGTAGTTCAGGTTTGCCGTCGCCATCCATATCCAGATTGGTGACATTCTTCCAATTTATCTGCGATGCCCAAGCACCAAAAATCTGATCGCTGTTGGATAAACCGAGGGATGAGCCAAGTTTGATGTACCATTTGGCAGTGGCTTGGATCCTACCGATGATATCTGCATAACCATCTCCGGTAAAATCAGCGGATAGAATATCAACATAGTTTTGTGATGGACTCCAGGTCCCTGATAATTGGATTTTAAACGAAAGCGCTTTGGGGCGGGCCAGTAGCAAGAACCACTCGCCTGTGATTGCCGAGCGTCCTACGATATCGATTTTGCCATCACCGTTAAAATCCTGGGCGTGAATATTCACCCAGGGTTTTTTTGCTTGTGGCCAGGCCCCCCAAACTTTCGGAGCCGCGACACTTTGATCAGGGCGTACGAGTGTCACCACCCATTGTCCCAGCTCATTAAGTTCCGCTTTATCAATGGTCTTGTCTCCGTTGAAGTCTGCATTCAGTTTGGTTGAGTTTGCATTTGGATTAGCCATCGTGAAAATCTTTGAGCTTTCTCCGTCCCATGCAATGGCCTGTCCTTGAAATTCAAAGTTATCAATTGGTCCCGAGCTCTTATCCCTCTTCAGGGACACCAGACAGCGCTCTGTTTGAGCAATTCGCCTGATTTCAATGAGGCATTTTGGGGCGATGACACCTGGGATAGGTGCGCTTTCGCAAGATACTCCTTCGCTAGACGAACCTTGCAGAGACGCTGACATGACCGTGGGGGTATTCGATTTACATGTAGCTATCGTTTCCCAGAGGTCAAGTTTCGCAGTCCAAGGGCTAATCAAGGTAGCACTTGTTTTCGGAGTACCGATGACTTTATCCCCTGATCCTTTTACGGTCACGCTGCACTTTCCGCCCTCATCAACTCGCGTTGCTGCGATCGAACAATGGGGGCGAGCGTGGCCTGCATATTCATAGGGACCAAATCTAAGCTGATATTTAGGATCGGTATCGCCAAAGCCAGAAATGATTCTTTGAATGTCAGCAGCATAATTGGCCGTTCGTGTTCCTTCGCCTGGGCCGCCCATTGTTACTTGACTCAGTAGATAGGGTGAAATGCCATTTTCATCCCTATAGATGGCAATAGACGGGGACGATGAGTCGCCAGGAATCATATTTTCATAAAATTTGGCGTAGGTTTTAAGTAGTTCGGAATCTAATGATCCAAAGACTGGATTCCAAAATCTGGCATTCCTGTCACTAAGCCTCCCGGGAGCTGCCAAAACAAGCAGTGCTTTGGAATCCTGATCTATGCGAAGAACAGGGCATTCAACCACCGGCAGATTTGCGTAAACGAGATCGTCAGGTTTTACGAGCTTCATCGGCGTGATGCTTCCCGGTAAATCTTGATCAAGTCTGACAACGGTGATGTCAACACCGTAATCGGAGGGGTCATCATTACCGACGTATCTTAATCCAGAAACCCTGCGTTCAATCAGACGATTGTCTGGGGTGAGAAAGCGCACAGTTCCTCCAACCGAGGGATGATAGCCATAATGCTTGATGTAAAGAACATGTTTCGGAGTAATAGCAACGCCACGCGGTCCGTTGAATATGTGCGTGACTGCCGCAAGATTAAGGCCATGTATCCAGCTTGAAGTAAGGTGTTTTGAGGTGTCGCGCCATACTTTTGATGTTTCAGGATTGGCCTGCGCTATTCTTTGATTGATTTCAGAAGAACAGCGCTCATACCAAGTGGTATTTGCTGATGTCGATGAAGCCGACAGATTCATCTTATCGGTGGCGATGGAATCCTTCTGCTCGGCCTCAGACGGGCTCTTCATCGTTGGCGGAAAGGTGTGATGATCGACACAGCCGACTTCCGGTCGGTCCTGGCAGAAATATTTTCCTTCGTTATGCGGCTGAGCATCTGATTTTGTCGGGCTCAACCTAGATCCTGACTGCTTACATGACGCAAGGACGCTGATAAAAATAAAAAGAATTTTAAATTTCACGTGATTCGTCCTGCAGAATGCTGTCCAACTTAATCTGAGCTGATTATGTTGGTTTTGGCGCCGATTGGCGATTTCCAAGCCATTTGATTGACGTTAGAATTTTAGCATGGCACGGGGAAATAAGGTAAAATAAAGGCGTGGATTCTGTTTTTTTGTGCTCATTTCAAAGGAAATTTTTAGGTGCGTTCCAAGCTTCTAGTTGTATTTAGGCAGATATTAATTTTTAGCGCTGTGGTGCTTTTGGTGGGGCAGTGGCAATCGAGAAATTTGCCAACTGGTCTATCTCCTCAGGTAAAAGCTCAGGACCTTTCGGGAAATACGGTTGAGTTTCCCAATAAGGGAATGGTTTCTATTATCTACTTTTTTGCTCCCTGGTGCGGAGTCTGCCGAGTTAGTATGCCTAACTTAAACGTTCTCAAAGAGTATTTTCCTGAAATCGCTATCACTGCGGTGGCCTTTGATTTCGAATCAGCAGATGAGGTGCAGAAATTTTCAAAAGAGGTAGGTGTAACACCTCCTGTATTGCTTGGTGAGGAATCGGCAAGACGTCTTTGGCAAGTGACAGCTTACCCAACCTACGTTGTTCTTGATAAGGATGGTGTCATTCGCGGTAGCTCAGTCGGATATTCCTCCCAGGTGGGGATGATCATTAGGCTGCTATGGGCAAAAATTTTATCCTAAGAAGGTTTCATGGACGCAACAGAGCAATTCGTCGAGTTTGACAAAACGTTGGTTGCTGCAGCCAAGGGTATCAAGGTGCTAAGCGCTCTTGGTTGGGGTGAGCAGACAGCTCATGAATTTCTACATGGTTGGCGAAACGGAAATGTTCAGCTGCCGCAGGTTGAGTATCCAAAGTTTGACTATAGTGAGCAAAGGCAAATTTTAAAAACGATCATTGACCGCGCAAGTAGTGATCATCCGGTCGGCGTCTATTTGGCTGAGACCGCTCACAGTTATTACGTTGCTGCGCAGATGCTGGAAGGACTTGGGACAGCAGCATTTCGAGAGTGCAGCGAGGCTTTGTACGGCAGGCCAGACGAGTCTTTGGGAACACTATCAAATCTCGAACTTGCAGATGACTTCATCCGGATCACAAATGACTTTGCTGCTGTCATAGATTTTAATGACGATACGGGAGTGTTGCCTAGCACTGAGACGGCTAGGAAGATCAAGTCCAGAGCTGATGATTTCTTCCAAGATTATAAAATCAAAGTGCTTGTGGACGAGGAATTAACAAGTAAGGCGGCCGCTGGAAGTGAGCGCGTTCGCGTTCGTGGCAATTCCACCTTCACTTTGGCAGAAATTGAGCAACTTATTCAGCATGAGGTTTTTGTTCATTCCGCCACGATGCTCAATGGTAGACGCCAGCCCTGGCTCAAATCTCTGGGTCTTGGTGCACCGCGCACAACGGCCACCCAGGAAGGTTTAGCTACGTTTGCGGAGCTTATCACCGGTACGATGGATTTAGGCAGGCTTCGTCGTATCGCTTTGCGCATCAAAGGTATTCAGTATGCTCTGGATGGCGCGGACTTCCTGGAAACATTTAAATTTTTCTTGAATGCCGGGCAGTCGGAGCTTGAGAGTTTTCAGTCAGCGGCGCGTATTTTCCGAGGTGGTGATATTAAGGGACGGCAAGTTTTTACCAAGGATGGCGTTTATTTGCGAGGTCTCATATCGGTGCATACGTTCCTGAGGAAGGCCATTCAGGAGCGAAAAATTGATTATCCACAGAGGCTATTTGCTGGACGCCTGACGATCAGTGATGTTGTGAAGATGGACGGTTCTTTTGAAGACGGCTGGATTACCCCAGCGCGTTATCTTCCGGCGTGGGTTTCGAACCGGCAAGGTTTGGCAACCTATCTTTGCTATAATGCGTTCTCGCATCGTCTAAAGCTTGAAGAAATTCGCCTTGAGGATTTTGCAGAAGGTATGCGTGACTTGTCGGCGGTAGATTAGAGGTAGGGGAATTATGCAAGAATCAACTCAACACGTGGTTGTCATTGGCGCTGGATTTGGTGGTATGGCCGCGGTAAAGAGATTGATCGCCAAAAGAACCTCCAACATGAAAATCACGCTCATTGATCAGAAAAATCATCACCTTTTTCAGCCGCTACTCTATCAAGTGGCAACCGCGGGTTTAAGTCCAGCTGAGATTGCTGCACCGATAAGAAGCGTGATCCATGCTGGTAGTGATCAAGTCAACGTTTTGATGGATAGGGTACTTGACGTGAATACTGGAGATCGGGTCATCACCCTAAAATCCTCGGCACCCGTTCGCTATGACGTTTTGCTGGTTGCAGCAGGCGCGACGCACAGTTATTTCGGGCATGATAATTGGGAGGAGTTCGCACCAGGGCTAAAAACTCTCGAACATGCCACTGAAATTAGACGAAGAATATTGCAGGCATTTGAAACGGCTGAGTCTACTGATGATCAGGAACTTCGGAGAGCTCTGCTCACTTTTGTCATTGTCGGCGGAGGGCCTACAGGGGTCGAGCTGGCCGGTTCGATCGCTGAAATTAGTCGGCAGAGTCTTGCGGAAGACTTTAGTCGTATTGATCCTTCTAGTACGCGGATCATTTTGATTGAGGCTGGTGACCGCATTCTAGTATCGTTGAGCGAAGCTCTTTCAAGGCGGGCTGCAAGAGATCTCGAGAAATTAGGGGTGACTGTCTGGACTTCGATGCGGGTGACTGACATTTCAGCTGAGGGTGTCAAACTCGGTGGCGAGCAAGTAAGAGCAAAGACCGTACTCTGGGCCGCCGGAGTTAAGCCCTCGCCTATAGCGGCTATGCTGAACGGAGAGACAGATAAAGCAGGAAGAGTTTTTATCGATGAATTTTTACGCGTGAAAGGCTCGCCTAATATTTTTGCGATCGGTGACAACGCTCATTTTGAAGATCCAAAATATGGCATTTTACCGGGGCTTGCGCCGGTCGCGAACCAACAAGGACGGAGGGTCGCCGATAATATTGTAGCTCTTCTCAACGGTAAGACAATGAAGTCGTTTCGATACATGGACAAAGGAGAGATGGCGACCATTGGACGCCGACGCGCCGTGGGCTCATTTAAGGGATTGCAATTCACAGGTCTGGTTGCGTGGCTCGTATGGATGGTCGTTCATATCTACTATCTCGTTGGATTTAGAAACAAATTATTCGTTTTTTTACAGTGGATTAGTAGCTATGTGTTTTTTAAACGTGGCGCCCGCATCATCACATCCCGCAACTGGCGTGGTGATGAGTGAATTGGGACATCCGACCACGTCCTAGTTTGCTAGAAATAAATTTACTTTTGGTCGCGTGTCCTCACACTAAAAACCAAGTTGAATATACCTATAAAAGTCCACACTTATTGGGCACTTGAGACTCCTCTTTAAAATCAACGCCTTCTTTTCCGACCGATTGATGTAAGGAGGGCGGGTGATGAAGCTTGCGGCCTTACTTTTTATTGGGTTTACGGCACTCGTGCCAGTAGGCAATGTCTGGGGGCAAAACTCCACCCCTGGCAATGGCAACGTCATACAGGATCTCAGGTCCTTTTTGTTTGATCCAGCTGCGCGAAGAGATTTTGCAAAGGGGAATCAGGATGCGAGCGCTGTTAATAACTATCTTGAGGCATTTCCCAAATGGGCTCAAAATGAACTTTTAGAGATTGTGATGATGATTGCTTCAGAGTCGATGTTGGACTCCTCAAAGCATGTTGCCGCCTACCAGCAGGGTGGCGTTGAAGGTGCAAAAGCTTCATTTTCTCCTGCGGTACGCGCCAGATCGGATCAACTGTTCCAAAAACTTATGAACGATCCATCCTTTAATACGCCGGAAAATTTGCAAAGGCTCAACAAACTGATGCCTGTGATCAGAGGCGGCAAGATAAATTGAAATTATTTAGATTGGTACTATCCGATCAACATCAATTGGTCGGATGGTACCAATTTGTTAGATTGCGCATTGGTAAGCAGAGTCTACGGCGTCTTTTGATTCTCTTAGCTTCGCCGAATAGGTGTCATTGTTTTTCTCTGATAGGTCGATGGCGAAGGTTAGGTCTTTAGAGCTGTAGGTCTTTCGTGCGTCTGCATTTGTGCGGTTTTCTACAACCAAGTTGGCCGTCTTGGAATGCTGAGTCTCACTGCCACTATCAAAGGTTAGCAGCCCCTTTAGATCGACCGTATCGTCCTGAACAATAATGTTTTTATAACGAGCAGAAGCACTTTCACTGACACAGGTTGCAAATAGCTTCATGCGAGCTGATGACGAGTCAGAAAGTGTATCGGAGCCGTCACGGCGCATGCGACAGGATGCAAAGATTGAGGCGGCAACTACGATAAATAAAATCCCACTCTTGAATCGCATACGCGCCTCCCTTGGCATCTAGACGTTGAACCTGAACTCCATGACGTCACCGTCTTTCACAGTGTACTCACGTCCTTCTGTTCGGATCAACCCCAATTCCTTAAGTTTGACCTTGCTACCAGCTTTTACAAGGTCTTCGATCGCATACACCTCAGCACAGATAAATCCACGTTCAAAGTCAGAGTGGATTTTTCCAGCAGCTTGCGGAGCCTTATCCCCGCGATTGATAGTCCAAGCGTGGACCTCTTTTTCTCCGGCTGTGAAATAAGTTTGTAGACGGAGCGTCTCGTAACCAGCGCGAATTAAACGGTTAAGACCTGGCTCCGAAACGCCCAGGGACTCAAGCATCTCTTTACGTGAGTCTGCGTCCAACTGAATCAACTCCTCTTCGATTTTGCCGCTGATGATGACGGTGTGCGCGTGTTCCGCCTTGGCACGCTCTTTGACAGCAAGGGTGTACTTGTTGTCTTTTGTTCCGTCACACATGGACTCTTCAACGTTACAGACGTAGAGAATGGGTTTAGCCGTAATCAAGTGGAGATCTCTCCACGCATCATGGACTTCAAGGACTTCGCCAACGAAGTCATGATAATTGAATGAGCGCGCCGGCTTTAGGCCTTGGAGATGGTTGTTTAAGCCTTCGAGCATGGCGACGATGGCGCCGAATTTTTTATTGCCGCTTTTGTTAAGCTTGCGATTTCTGTCGAGTGCAACTTCAACCGTGGCGACGTCAGCGTAAATCAACTCGGTATCAATCGTCTCAATATCGCGGATGGGGTTTACAGAACCATCGACGTGGACGATGTCACCATCGTCAAAACATCGTACCACATGGGCAATGGCGTCAGTGCTGCGAATGTGTCCAAGAAACTGATTGCCGAGTCCTTCACCTTTTGAGGCGCCTCGCACGAGACCGGCGATATCCACAAACTCCATAAACGTAGGAACAATCCTCTGAGTTTTAATGATTCCCGATATTGTATCCAGACGTTTGTCGGGCACATCGACCCGCCCCACGTTAGGATCAATCGTGCAAAACGGATAGTTGGCAGAGGCCGCGCCCGCGGCTGTCACTGCATTAAAAATGGTTGATTTCCCTACGTTCGGTAAGCCGACAATTCCGCACTTAAAACCCATATTAAACCTCGGTTCAATGTTAGCGACGCATGTTTATGAATTGGAGGGGAAACTTGAGTTCCTTGCCGCGCAGCATCGCCATGACCGCCTGCAATTCGTCAATGCTCTTACTTGTTACTCGAAGCTGATCACCCTGAATTTCCGAAGTGACTTTAAGCTTAGAGTCTTTGAGTAGTTTTGTGATTTCTTTCATCTCCTCTTTTTCCATAGCTGCTTTTAAATCGACGAATTGACGCAGCATGTTGCCAGAGGCAGATTCTTCGGGGTTAAACTTAAGGCCACGCAGGTCTATGTCCCGCTTAGCCATTTTCTGTTGCATCACCTGGTGGATTGCCCTCAATTTCATATCATCGTCGGCCATGATTTTTATCTTCTTGGCTGTCTTATCGAGTTCAATAGACGATTTGCCACCACGAAAATCAAAGCGTTGCTCGATCTCTTTGGCGGTCTGATTGATGGCGTTTTCTACCTCCATGATGTCCAGTTCACTAACGATGTCAAAGGATGGCATGTTTAACTCCCTCTGATTGGGTTAGAGCTAAAAGAAAGCTCCTGATATTTGTGACAAATTGTTGCGGTCCCAATGGTCATTCCCGTACACTGGAAGCATGGTAAACGCAATCAAAAGATCAACATATTCAGCCCCCATCGGCTATCTCTTTTTGGCGTCTTTCTTGGCCTTGCAGGCAATTCCAGTGGGTGCCCAGCCGGCCCTTGCTCCAATTCCAGTCAAGGATCAACAAAAGTCCAACCAAAGCTATCAGGATTGCGTCAAATCAGCAGCTGCTGCAGTAAAAAGTGGCAAGCTAAAGACCCAGGAATTATCTGCGGCTGTGGCTAAATGCGGAGACAAGTTCCCGGCGGCGGCGCTTTTCAATGATTGTAAACGAAACGTCCTTAAAAATGCCAAAGGCAAAGATTTATCGGCCCTGGACTTCTCGGAGTGCAAGAGGTTGCAGGCCGCAGTCGAGTTTAATCCTCAGGCCGCGGTCCCCGTTTTTGTGGCTCAGGGTAGCGCCTTTTTTGCTGGCCTGGGTTTAAACAGAGACTTACCAATGAATGAACTCAAGCCGCCAAACTTCACCTGTGAAAGGTTTTTAGCGGCTGCTCAGGATATTCCAAACAAGGCACAGCACATCCTTTTTGGGAATAACGCCAGGGTTTTTGCCGCTGGACCGGACCAAGCGAAGTTTCTGCAGGCTCTTAAAGCAAAGGCGGGTAAGCCCTCAAAAGGTCAAAAATTTAATGATATTGTTGGTTTTGGTCGAGTCTTCGGTGATCCTTTGACGGATCCCTCGATGGTTTATTTCCCGTCTGCATCGTGTGACTTTCGCGGGGTCACGGGACAGATACTTTCGGGCCTCAGCGTCTACTATCTGCCTGATAATGAGGCAAAGATGGCGACCCCTTATTTTGGGATTGCTTATTACAAGCAAAACCAAAAAACAGTGAAAACTCCAGAGCTGGTCGCTGAGCTCTCCGCAAAGCTCGGCCCAGAATTCAAGGCTTATAGTAAGGATACGACCACCATTTTCATCTCGGCGGTCCCCTTTCAGGAGGTGGATCGTGAGCGAGATCCCCGCAATATCTGTAAAGTTCCGCGGCAGCACCAGTTTGTGGCTGTCATTCGGACCCTAGCTACTAATACCAATGCCCCTGAGTATTTATTGCTGGCAAATGTCCGTAATATGTGCGATTACGGTGATCGGCTGGCCCGCAAAATGGGTCGCTAATAAAGACTGAAGGGCAGGTGATTTTTAATGCCAGGTATTCGTCTCCGTGAAGGAGAGGCCTTTGAAGGAGCGCTTCGTCGCTTCAAGAAGCAGTGTGAAAAGGGTGGCGTTCTTAGCGATGTTCGCAAGCGTGAACATTATGAAAAGCCCTCAGTTCGCCTCAAGAAGAAATCTGTAGCAGCTCGTAAGCGTGCAGCTAAGAAAAACCGCAAATTCTAAGCCATTGAAATGGCTCGAATTGGCGTGAGTCAAACTATGAAAAGTTTAGGAATCCCGCTGTCAGTCAGTGACAGCGGGTTCTTTTTTGTGCTTTATTTCTCGCACGAGTAATTCCGCAGCTCACTTATTCAAGGTATCGGCGCATGGCATCGTCTCTTGACGACGTAAAACAAAGAATCAAAGCGCGAGTTCCGCTCGATCAGCTGATCGGCGAAACGGTCACGTTGGTGCGCCGGGGTACAAGCGTGACAGCTTGCTGCCCATTCCACGCGGAAAAAAGTCCAAGTTTCCATGTGTATCCCGATCAGCATTACTATTGTTTTGGGTGCAAGGAAACCGGCGATGCCATCACATTTGTGAGAAAAACCCGGGAGATGTCCTTCATTGATTCTCTCAAGTATCTTGCGAGTAAATACGGAATCGAAGCGCCTGAATTAGAAGAATCAGACTTTCTTAAACGACGACGTGGCGAGCAGGCTGTCTTGGCCCAGATGTTGGCGGCAGCGCAAGATTTTTTCAGATCGGAGCTGAAGACTGCGCGCGGGGCGGAAGCAAAAGCCTATCTTTTGTCACGTGGATTTACTGAGGAAACGATCGAGGAGTTTGGCTTTGGCCTGACACCTGCAGAAGGCTTTGGTCTGGTGAAACACCTGCGTGCACTTGGTTTTCGCGAAGATGACATGATTCGTGCAAGTCTCGCCGTAGTAAGCACGAAAACCGGACGTCCCTATGATTTCTTTCGCGATCGTATCATGATTCCGATCAAGGACGTTCAAGGACGCGTTATTGCTTTCGGCGGACGCACCATGGTGAATGATCCAGCGAAGTACAAAAATAGCGGCAGTACGCCACTTTTTGATAAATCAGCAGTTTTGTTTGGCCTGGATCAGGCAAGAGACGCCATCAAAGACAAACGTCAGGCGATCATCGTTGAGGGCTACATGGATACCCTATGCCTTTGGCAAGAGGGTTTTCGGCATGTTGTTGCGTCGATGGGCACGGCCTTGACAGTGCGACAATTGAAATTACTTTTCCAAAATACAAAGGTGTCTGATGTGATCATCCTGTTTGATGGTGACTCGCCAGGACAGAAAGCAACTTTGGATGCCGTGGATGTCGTGCTCGAAGTGCCAGAGTTAAACGTTAAAGCTGCTAAGCTCTCCGGTGGAGATGATCCCGACACTTTCGTGCGCAATAAGGGCAGCGATGCTCTTGGGGTGGTCATTGGTCATGCGGTGGATCTCATCGATGCGTCGATCGGCGCCAAGCTTGTCGGGATTTCACCGGCTGCAATTCCGAGTGTTGTAACCCGGGACTTTGTTCCATGGCTCTCGAGAGTCGAAGATCCCATTAAACGCGGTTATCTGGTTAACCGAATATTTGGTCTCACTGGGGTTCCTGCGGAAGCGATTCATCGTCAGCTGAGGTCTTTTACCCTGACGCCCACTCATGGCGCACGACAGATGGTGACGCCTCCCGTTGGTTCAGTGTCCGATTCCGCGGCTGGGGGCGATCGTCTCAAAGTATTGCCAACCAGGGCTTTGACCCCAATCGAGAAAGGCTTTTTGGGGAACCTTTACTTTGCGACATCTGGGGACATTGATCCAGGCGTGGTCGGAGGCTTTGTATCGAAGGAGCTTATGCTTGAGCCTCTGTGGGAGCAATTTGCGCGACAAGTGATCCAATGTCACGTTGAGGGCGTCGCACCGCGGGAAAATCCCGCCTTGTTGGCGGCCTACTCACCGGAAGAGGCGCAAATTCTGGCTGCAATTACGGACCTTTCCCCTGATACTTTTGCCACTGAAGATCGTCGCCGCTCTTTGGAAAAGTTAATTCTTGAGCAAAAGAGAGCCAACATCCAGCAATCCATTGCGCTGCTCAAAAGGCAGGTTCAGGTTGCATCAAGTCAGTCGCCGCAGGATGTGCCCGGGTTTTTAGCCGAGGTTATGGCGCTTACGCAAAGCTTGTCCGCCTTGGAGCGGTCCCTGAGTGGTCAGTAATTTTGGCAGGTTGATGGGTCTTTTGGGCGATGTTGCCCAAGTAGGCACAAATCTTGCAAACCCTTGAGCCGCTTGGGTTTTTGTTGCAACTCTTGGGCTTTCTGGATAGTATCGAGCGCTTATCTCTCTAACGCCAGCAGGCGCTTAACCGCAGCCGGTCGTTTTTGTTGATCGCGCACTTTCTCGTAATGGTTTTAAAATTTTTTATTTTTTGAGGCAATCCATGGCTAAGACCAAGGCAAAATCTAACGCAAAATCAAAAAGCCCAACTCCCAAGGGAGCGGCAAAACTTGCGAAGAAACCCGCAGCGAAAGCTGCCGTCAAAGGCTTGGCCCTCAAGTCTACTAAGTCAAGACCAAAACCAGCCACGGTGATGGCAGCATCAAAAAAACCAGCAGCGAAAAAAGTTGCTCCGAAGTCTGCTCCGAAGCCAGCCAAGAAAGTTGCTGCACCAGCGAAAGCGGTTGCTAAAAAACCTGTGGCACCGAAGGCCGTTGCTGCTAAATCTCCGCAGAAACCTGTGGCTGCGAAAGCAAATGCGAAAACAGCGGCAAAACCAGTATCAAAGCCGCTCGTTAAAACTCCCGTGAAGCAAGAAGCTCCTGCTGTTGTTTCGACGAAGGCAGCTGCACCAGTTGTTGAACAACCGCGTCGTGGTCGCCCACCAAAGGCTGCAAATGGTGTGGATACAAAACCACAAACTGCTGAGGTGAAGGTTCCGGGACGCAGAGGTCGTCCCCCGAAAAATCCCTTGCTCGACATTCCCGGTGTCACCGGTGCAAAGTCCGGCGGTTTGGAGTTACACAAAATTATCGAAGGATTGGTTAAGCAATTTAAAAAAGCTGGAACAGTGGCATTCAAAGATATTGAAGCCGCGTTTCCCAAGGGCGCAATCAATCAAGACCTTTTGGACGACGTTATCGTCTCATTGCAAGACCGTGGTATCGAAATCGCAGACCGTCGCGGTGCTGCTGGGCTTCGCAAAGGAGCTAGTGGCGAAGAGGAGATGATCGGCGGTATCGATGAAGACGGTGATCTTGGTGGAGACACAGAAGCCGGTGATGCTGAAGGTGAGGAGGGAGCAGAGGCTCCAGCCGAGTTTGATGCATCTGATGCGGCAATTGGTAAGTCTAACGACCCAGTAAGAATTTACCTGCGCAAGATGGGTGCGGTCGCTTTGCTTTCTCGCGAAGGCGAGGTTGTTATCGCCAAGAAGATCGAAAATGAAGAAAACAGAATTCTTGAGCGCGTACTGGGCTTCCAAATCGGTATGGATGCGATCATCGGTACTGCGAAAGCTTTCGTTGCAAATGAAGTGCGCATGAAGGCTTTCATCAAGGGCTTTGACGATGACGAAGCTAGCAACAATGAGCAGGAACACTTTGAAAAGGTTCGTCTTCAGACCGTTGAGTTTTTGAAGATTCATGATGAGTTCGAAGCGGTTGCCAAGAAAGCTGCCAACAATCCCAAATTGGTAGCTAAAGTTGATGGTGTACGTGAACGAATTTTCAACGGATTAAAAGAACTTAACATTAACCGTAAGCTTTTAGCTGGCGTTATCAACCAGATGGCGCAATTTGCCAATGCTGCACGAGAAGCTCGTCAGGACATGGAATATTATGCCCGCCGTCTTCAGACCAACATTGAAGACTTGGGTAAGTACATCGGCTCTGGCAACACGAAGCCTTACGGCTCTGCCGGAGACCGTGAGTGGTTGCGCATTGTTCGTAACTTCCAGGCAGCACAAGATACGATTCAGCGAGTGCAGCAACAGACTGCAATGACCCTGGATGATCTCGCGTCTGCTCACAAAGATTTGGCGATCATGCACCAGGCTGCAGAAAACGCTAAGCGTGAGCTGGTGGAGGCAAACCTTCGCCTGGTTGTTTCGATCGCTAAGAAATATACCAACCGCGGTTTGCAGTTCCTTGACCTGATCCAGGAAGGCAACATCGGTTTGATGAAGGCCGTAGAAAAGTTCGAGTATCGTCGTGGATACAAGTTCTCAACTTACGCCACATGGTGGATTCGTCAGGCCATCACGCGTGCTATCGCTGATCAAGCGCGTACGATCCGTATCCCTGTGCACATGATTGAAACAATCAACAAGATGATTCGTACAAGCCGCTTCCTTGTTCAGGAAATGGGTCGTGAACCGACACCTGAAGAAATCGCGGCACGGATGGATCTATCTGTCGACAAGGTGCGTAAGGTTCTCAAAATTGCGGTTGAGCCTATCTCGCTTGAAACACCGATCGGCGAGGAGGAAGATAACCATATTGGAGACTTCCTCGAGGATAAATCGCAGGCAAGCCCAAGCGAAAGCGTTATGACGGGAAGTCTTTCCGAGCAGACGCGTAAGGCATTGGCTACTTTGACGCCACGTGAAGAAAAAGTTCTGCGTATGCGTTTTGGTATTGCCGAACGCAGCGATCATACCCTAGAAGAAGTAGGTCAGAATTTTGATGTTACGCGCGAGCGTATCCGTCAGATCGAGGCGAAGGCTCTTAGGAAACTTCGTCACCCAAGCCGCAGTAAGAAGCTGCGCGCATTTATTGAGGGCTGATCTGGCACTCTAAATAAAATTACGACGCTCCCACATGGGAGCGTCGCAATTTTGGTGGGGGCTCATAGCTCAGTGGTTAGAGCAGCGGTCTCATAAACCGCTGGTCCCTGGTTCAAGTCCAGGTGGGCCCACCACTTATTCTTCCTGCTAGTATTGGTTTGGATTTACAACTCTAGACGACTCTTCAACCCGCTGAAACAGATCTTGAAAAAGATGGGGCAGCGGTTTTTTTTCGTAAAGATTAAATAGCAGTCACGTTCATGGTGGAACTATGTTTGCCGGCTAGCTGCATGCTTTTTAACCAAGTTAATATTTGATGAATGGTCCAAATTGTTTGACTTGCGCGTTTGTAAAAGGAGACAATGGTAGGAAAGAAACTTCTGTAAGAAATGTGATTAAGCTTAAACGGTTAAGGGAATTTGTGAACCTACGTTTTCGTCACAAGCTTAGTTTGGCCACTCTAGCCATAGTGTCTTCTTTTTTAGGAGCCACTGCATATGGCGGGGTGGTTGTCGGTGATACTCCGATAGGTGATAACCCCCAGGTGGTCCTCGGTCTTCCCTCGTCGAAAAATGAATCGTCAATTACTGTCAGTCGCAAGCAATATGTCATCAGCTGGAACTATGAGCGTCGCGTCCCAGAATGGGTCGCATGGAGCCTCAACAAACGCCTGCTTGGTGAGGTCACTCGTTCCAATGTGTTCCGTCTGGACCGTGATCTAGACGAAGCGTTAGTTGATCAAAATATGGACTCGGTTGGCCCCGGCGATTACCGTGGCTCCTGCCTGGATCGCGGACACCAAGTCCCAAGTGGCGATCGTACCGCAACGGAAAGTGACAATGAGTCCACCTTTCAAATGAGTAATGTGCTACCACAGTCGGCGCATCTGAACCGACGAACTTGGGTCAGTCTAGAGCGGTTTCTTCGGCGTCAAGTCCTTGAAAATAGCCAAACCCTGCAGATTTATGCTGGTATCATCCCCGATACGAAATCAAGTGCCATTGGTCCGAATACTGACATCCATGTCCCGGTGGCAAATTTCAAAGTCGCCGTTTTTCTTCCAACTCCCAAAAGTAAATTGAAAAAGACCCAGTTTTTTGTCGTCAATTTTCCGAATCTGACAAGTAAAGGCACTCATCCCGTCAAAGATCACAAACAGGCTTGCTGGGACTCTGAACATACGGTGCGACTCGATGAAGCGAATCGACAGTCTTACTGGCGCGAACATCTAGCGAAACTGAACTCGGTTGAAAAGCATTCTGGCCTCAAATTCGAATTTCTCGATGATGCCCATGAGATGACGGCTGATGAGGTCGATCAACTTATTGCTGACGAAAATAAGAAATATTTTGATTTGGAAACTCAGACCTATCTGCAGCCCAGTGCCATTCATCAATCTGCTCCATGAAGCAGACAGCGTAATGATCCCTGAATGAGTCTGACGGGTTTCCTTGAATTTAGACTTCCGATGCGGACGTCGTTTGATGCGCCGCCGGGACGGCTCGGCAGTCTAAGATATATTCCATTTCCACGATAAATTTCCCACCCATGCTCAAAGGATTGAGTGACCAACAAATCCTCCACCTCTAAATTCAGGTCGTAACCCCAACTCAGTTTGAATAGATTGCCAGGGTAAAAATTTATAATCACAAAAGCCTCATTGTTCTGGCACTCAAGGGCTGCAAAGCGCTCCATGGGCTGGCTTGGGTTCGTGTCTCCTAGCAATTGGCTCGAGAGCAATACGGCTCCCAATGCTAGGCAGCCCAATCTGGCAGATAAAGCTTTGTGAACGTGGTTAGTTTCTTCCTTCATGGCACCTCCTTGATGGCAAGAACCTGATTTGATCGCGATTCACTTGCCGAATATGGTAAAATGAAAGGATTGTCAGCTTTGAAACGGCAGCTATTGGGAATGTCACTGAGCGACCCATGGAGGCGAAAAGAATGAATGTGATGATGAAGATAGTATTGTCTACATTGTTAGTCGGTTGCATGCCGATCAAGAATAGCGGTACCGCAGACAAATCGACTTTGAAGTTCTTCTCATCCGGAGACGTTTCGGTACTTTTTCATCCTGTCGACCCAAGTCTGCAAATCATTGCCAAAGAGTTGCAGTCTGCTCGTCAGAACATTGATATCGCCATGTACTCCATGGACGTCACTCCGGAGAGTCCCGTTATGCAGACACTCTCCAGTGCAGACATGCAAAGCCGGATTCGTAGCGGCGCCTTGCGTATTCGCGTGATCTTTGAAGGCTACGGCAGTGACGAAGATAATAAAACTAGAAGTGAGGCCCTGGAGAAACTTGGTGTTGACGTGCGTTGGTTCTCAAGTAACCGCAAAGTGCATCACAAGTTTGCAGCTATTGATGCGGGGTCAGCCGATGCAACCGTAATTACTGGTTCTGCAAACTGGTCTCTTGGCTCGATGAAAAACTACGATGAAGCCATCCTGGTTCTGCGCGCTTATCCTGGTGTGACGATGGCTTACCAGAAAGAGTTCAATTTACTTTGGGGACTTTCTGACGAATTTGGGGCAACGCGGTTTTCCGAGACTCATCCAACTGCAAATATCGCCATGGAGTCGGGTGTTAAGCCGTTATTTAATTCGGCGAACTTTGCAATCAGTGGTAAGCGTATTTCGGTCATCGAGCCAAAACTTTGGACATTAACGCGCTCATTGGTAGCCGCGATTGATGCCTCGAAATCATCGATCAAAATTGCAACAACGAGAATCGTTTTGCGCCCGGTATATAACGCCCTTCTCAGAGCCGCTTCGCGCGGAGTCAAGATTGATATTTTAGTCAATCAAGATGAATACCAAGTCCCAAACATTAGAAAGAAAGCCGTCCTTTCTGACTGCGCCCACGAGTATGACGAAAGGTGCTCAACAAGTACGGACTTCCCATGGTTTCTAGATTCATTGCAGTATCCGGGTAAAGAGAACGTTAAAGTACGTATAAAATTTTTCAGTTTGAATACCCGAGTGACGCTTGCGAAACAGATGCATTCAAAATACATCATTATTGATGAAGAGCGGGTCCAAAGTGGATCTTTTAACTGGAGCACGTCCGCTGAATATAACCACATTGAAAATATTATAAATTTAGAAAATTCAAACTTTGGTAGCGTCGTTTCTGCTTTTGAGGACAATCATCGGCGGGTTTTCAATCAGGGACGTGACCAGTACGACGGGTATATTTCTCGTATTGAAAATGCGATCAAAACAGGTATGAAAACAGACTGTGGATTTTATCCGATGGCACTGACATTCTCAGAGATTGATCATCTCCTGGATAGTGGGCAGAGAGCTGGAAACAAACCGTTTAGGGAAGCCTGCAATTGATTTGAAGTCTTAAATAAAAGACCTGGCCAACGGGGGCCAGGTCTTTTTTGTTTCGAATCGATGTTTAGAACTTACATTGATTGAACTAGCGATCGAGGAACAACAATTCCGAATCTGCCTTTGGCAGCGATTGCTTTGATGTATCCTAAATCCATGCGGTAATAACCATCAGGCGAAGATATGACGTTTTTGCCGACCTCATTTGTCGATGAGCCTGCACCCCAGCTATTCTTAAACTTTACGTATGCCAGCTGCTCGGCAGATTTTCGAACCTCTTGTTGGAGGTCCTCATCAGGGATGGCTCCCTCGACCCCATTAATATTCACGAAGTCCGTGATTAGAACGGCATGACCTCCGTCAAGTCCGATAATGGAGTTAACCAGTTCTGTGTTGGCATCAAGATCAGCAGCCTTGAAGTTTGGTGCCAAAAACAAGCCGTCTTTCAGATTGTCGTAAGATACGCCAAAACTCAGAGGGACACTGTACCCAGCGGCCAAGGTCTTCTTGGCAATTTGGATCAAGCGTAATGAGTCGACGGCATTGCGAGCACGTATCGCGACGTAGTCGCTACTTTTGAATCCGATGACGTCTCTGGCATACTCTTGACTTGTCATGGTCTTGCCATCAATGGTCAAAGACGATGGCGGTGTCGAAGGAAATGCTCCCTCAACAGTCAAAACAGCGTCAAGCGATTCATTGGATATACTTTGCTCTCCAGCAGTTAGCAGAGCTTTAAATGGCTCCTGGATAGCGGACTTTAGGCGTCGAGCTGATTCTGGCGAATCAAACTTCACGGACCAAATAGATTCTGGAACAAGTCCGAAGTCGTCAATCAACTCCATCGCGTCCCGAGATTTCTCATGATCTCCAGCACGTACAACCCATCCTTCGAGGGATTTTCCGCGAGTTCTTTCCAATGCGGTTTGCAGAGAGATCGATCCTTTCCGAAAAGCGGTGGCGATCTCTTTGAGTTCGTTTCGCATGCGTATATAGCCGATAGCTTCTTCGCTGAGATTAATGTTTTCGCCAGTCTTCACCTTGTGATTAGACTCAATGAGTCCAATCGTGGCATAAGACCAGCAAAACCCGATACTAAATTGGTTTTCAATCGGTGTTTGCTCGATACTGACGGCATCGATAGTTGACGATTGCGGTTTCACTCCGCACGCCGTCAATGACGTCAAGATAATAAGCATGGCGACGCAGGTAGCGTAGCACACCAGTCGCGCAGACATTCGGTCCATGGCAACATCCTTTCACTACAGCAGCAGCAAAATATGATTCAACAACAACAGCAGGATCAGTCGTAGACGGCGATAAGCCTCCTTTTCAGCGCTTTCTCTCGAGGGTTGGTCACTTGGCCAAAACCCTTTAAACCCACGCTCCACCTTATTTTAATAATGTTTATAATTCAACGTTAAAATATATAAAATAATATTAATTTTAATAATACACTGAAATTATTGATTTTTATGCTTGTTGCTGGCTAGAATTAGGTCTTCTGCGAGATCAGCAGAGTTTTAACCGTCCTTATGCTAAGACACAGAGCTCAGGCAGCTCAGACGAGTATAGGATTTGGAGGCGTCGATGTATCAATGGACCGAGCGTGATCACGAGGACATGAAGATCCGTCCGATCGAACTCGCTGAAACCATACCTGCCCATTGGTTTACTCACCCCGGTATGCATCAAACTGACCGCGAGTTAGTTTTGGCTAAGACGTGGCAATACGTTGGCCATGAAAGCCAACTTACAAAAGCAGGTGACTATCTAGTAGATGAGATTATTGGCCGACCAATTCTCGTTGTCAGAAATCTTGAAAATGAAATTCTGTGTTTTTCGAATGTATGCAGGCATCGCGGCGGCGCCTTGGCGACCAAGAATGGGTCGGCGCGCGCTTTAAGATGTGTTTACCATGCATGGACCTACAATCTAGATGGTGTCTTGGTCGGCGCACCAAAATTTGAGGGTGTGGAAAACTTTAACAAGCATGAGTGCACGCTTCCTCGTTATCGCATGGAATCCTATGAAGGATTTTTGTTTGTAAACTTTTCCGGTGATGCGCCGTCGCTAGCAGAGCATCTATCGGGTGTTAAAGAAACGATTCAGCCTATCAATCTTCGCGGCATGCATTTTTACAAGCGTGTCGTTTATCAGGTCAAAGCCAATTGGAAGGTCTACATTGATAACTACATGGAGGGTTATCACATCCTCCATGTGCATCCGGGCTTGGCAAAAATTCTTGATGTTTCAGGTTACACTACGACCATCGAAAAAAATAAGGTTCTTCAGTACGGCCCACTTGCGGGTGAGGATAATCCCTATCATACGGGTGGAGCCGCTTACTATTATCAGGTGTTCCCCAATCTTATGCTGAATATCCTTCCTGGGCGGGTGCAGATGAATAGCATTCTGCCGATAGATGCCGATCATTGTTTGACCGTCTTTGATTTTTTCTTTGATGAAAAAGATCCTGCGAAGCTTGAATCCCGGGCCAAAGATGACCTCGACATTTCTGATGTTGTTCAGAAAGAGGATATTTGGATTTGCGAGCTGGTGCAGAAGGGTCTGAAGAGCGGAACCTACGATAAGGGACGCATTTGTGTGCAAGAAGAGCGTGGCGTATGGGCGTTTCATAACAATTTACGCGATGCTTACAGACATATTGCGTCCAAGCAATAACAGCAGAAGAGTTAACTATCAGCGGTTTTTGAACTGACGAAGATTTTGTTCGTGGGTGGCATTCATCCATATGGATTCAAAAATATCATCAGCCCAAGTGTGATCGCCCGATGAACCCTCGCTCGAGTGACGCAGCATTTTCTTTTGAGCTGATACCGCCAAGGGCTCAAGTTGTAAAATTGGAAGAATACTCGCGCCGATTCCGTCCGAGTTTGCTGAATTGATTAATCTGTGAATCAGTCCGAGCTGGTGCGCCTTTTCCGCGTCCATACTCTCGCAAAAATAAAGGAGTGACTGCGCTTTGGATTTGCCCAGCAAACTGACAAGGCGTGAAGATGCGCCGTAGCCTGTCGCTAGACCAAGTTTCAGTTGTTTAAATTCAAATGAGCTGCGAACGGTTGCAAGTCGGATATCAGCGGCCAGCGCCAGTTCGGCACCTCCTCCAATCGCAGCACCATCGACCACCGAGAAGACGGGTAGGGGAAGAAACTCAAGTCCTTCGCAAAATTTCCGCATCATGGTTGCATAGGCTCGACCTTCAGCCTTGCTGGGAAGCTCCGAAAGCTCCTTGAGATCGCCTCCGGCAATCCAAAAGCAGCGATCTCCCTTAGTCACAGTTTCAGCTGTTATGACAATGGCGCGAATCCCGGGCCTGGGATTTTTTCGAAAAAAGTCGAGGGTGTCACAAAGTTCTCTGGCTAAGGTCGTACCAAGAGCATTCATGCGCTCGGGGCGGCAGATGTGCCATTGCTGCCAGCCATAGGCCTCGGTTGTGTGGTTTGTGATTAAGATTGTCATAAAATAAGTATTCCATATCATTGGAAAAATGGGAACCGTAGGGTGCTCGTAAGAGTCCATAAACGCGGTTGCAAATCCATCGGATCCCAAGTAAAAACACGGCATCAGAATATTGAGTTATTTGCTCAGGTAATATCAGGACAAGGAATCACTATGACTAAGCCAGAAGTCGTCAGCAAAATAAAAGCAGATATTGAATCTACCCCGGTGCTTCTCTACATGAAGGGTACGAAGGATCAGCCGATGTGCGGTTTTTCTGCACAGGTTTGTCACATTCTGAATAGTTACGGCGTTGATTATAAGACAGTCGACGTGTTGTCGGACTGGGATATCCGCGAGGGAATTAAATCCGTGAACAACTGGCCGACGATTCCTCAGCTTTTTATCAAAGGTAAATTTGTGGGCGGATGCGATATCACGATGGAACTTCACAAGAGCGGAGAGCTCAAGAAGCTCATTGAAACCGCAAAATAACCGGCAAAATCAACTAATTGTTGATTCATCGGGACAACTCGATAAACTTGACCCTCATCCATTCATCGGTGAGGGTTAATTTTTATGCATTCTGATCTCAGAACGAAGACGATTGCTGTGCACGCAGGCACTGAGCCTGAGCCAAACACCGGCGCGATCATGACGCCGATTTTCTTGACGTCAACGTTTGTTCAAGAGGCGCCTGGCGTCCATAAAGGTTACGACTATTCCCGTGCCGATAATCCGACACGGCAAGCGCACGAAAAAGCGCTCGCGCAGATTGAGCGCGGAGCAAAGTATGCGTTGGCGTATGCTAGTGGGTTGGCCGCTGAACAAGCCATCATTCAATTGCTAAATCCTGGTGATCGCATTCTGGTGTGTGATGACGTCTACGGCGGAACTGGAAGATTGTTTCGCCGCTTGTTTGCCAAATACAATTTGGACTTTCAGTTTATTGATATGGCGAACATGGATGAGGTCAAGAAAGCAGCTACCGCGAATACAAAGCTCATTTGGGTTGAGTCTCCGACCAATCCTACGATGAAGGTTATTGATATTCAGGCAATGAGTGCCGTAGCGAAGTCAGTGGGCGCAAAACTTGTTGTCGACAACACGTTTGCCTCGCCAGTATTTCAGTCTCCGCTCCTGATGGGAGCAGACATTGTGATGCATAGCTCCACAAAGTATATCGGTGGCCATTCGGATATGATTGGTGGCGCACTGATGATGACCGACAAGGCTTTGCATGAACAACTTAAATTTGTACAGTTTGCTGCAGGCGCAGTTCCCTCTCCTTTTGAAAGCTTCATGTTCCTGCGTAGCATCAAGACATTGGCGGTCCGTATGGAGCAACATGCGAAAAATGCGCAGGCGGTTGCTGAGTTTTTAGAAAAACATCCTAAGGTAAAGCGGGTCTATTTCCCCGGTCTTAAATCTCACCCCCAGCATGAGCTTGCAAAGAAGCAGATGTCAGGATTTTCAGGTATGGTGAGTTTTGATATGAATGGAACTTACGATGATGTCGTTAAATTTCTCAAAAAACTCAAAGTTTTTTGCTTGGCAGAAAGTCTTGGTGGCGTCGAGTCTTTAGTTAATCATCCAGAGAAAATGACGCATGCCAGCGTTCCGGAAGAGCTACGCAAAAAACTAGGCATCGGTCCTACCTTGCTTCGACTGTCAGTAGGAATTGAGGATACGGCTGATTTGATCGCTGATCTTGATCAAGCGCTGTCTTGAAGCCGTAAAACAGGAGAGATGTCGTGGTTATGATGCGAGATGCGAAAAGTTGGTTATATCCTGTGCCGCAGCCATTTGATTCTGGTCATTTGGACGTAGGAGATGGTCATCAGGTTTACTATGAACAATCAGGAAATCCTGCAGGAAAGCCTGTCATTTTCGTTCATGGTGGTCCAGGTGGTGGAACCAATTCGAGTCACCGTCGATTTTTTAACCCGGAGAAGTACCGCATAGTCTTATTTGATCAGCGAGGTTGCGGTAAAAGTAAACCGCATGCATCGATTGACCACAATACCACCTGGCATCTTGTGGCAGACATGGAGAAGATTCGCGAAAAGCTTGGTATCAAGAAATGGCAAGTGTTTGGTGGAAGTTGGGGCAGCACATTATCACTGGCATATGCTGTCAAGCATCCTGATAGAGTGACGGAGTTAGTTCTCAGGGGGATTTTCTTGGTGCGTGAAAAGGAATTGCGCTGGTTTTACCAGGAAGGTACCAGCGAAATGTTTCCGGATGCCTGGGAAGAGTACGTGAAGCCTATTCCCCCGTCTGAGCGAAAAGACATGATTGCGGCCTATCACAAGCGTTTGACGTCGGATGATCGCAGCGTGAGGATTGCCGCTTGCCGTGCTTGGAGTATTTGGGAAGGGTTTACGAGTGGGATGTTTACGCGCATCGATGATGTGAAGGCAAGTTTTGGTGAAGAAAGTTTTGCTGAGGCATTTGCCCGAATTGAGTGCCATTATTTTGTGAATAAAGGATTTTTTGAATCTGAACGTTGGCTTCTCGACGGCTGTAAAAAATTAAGTAAAATTCCAACAGTTATCGTCCAAGGCCGCTATGACGTGATTTGTCCTGTGACGTCTGCATGGGAGTTACACAAAGCTCTCCCGAGCAGTGAGCTTTTCATCATCCCTGATGCTGGGCATTCAGCATTTGAAGATGGCAATGCCCGGGCTCTGGTTGCAGCGACAGATCGTTTCGCCGAGCGTGTGTAATTGATGAATCGAAATTAATTGAAAGCGATTAGGGCCACTTTTGCGGAACGCGCTCAATTTCAGATGCTTTGAATCCCCGCGCAATCATGCGATCGGTAATAGCTTTTAACAGTGTCTCGTCCATTTGTGGCTTGCGGGCCATAATCCATAGATAACCGCGATTTGGCGTGGCAACGACAACCCAGCTATAGTCCGGATCAAGTTCGACCGTATAGTAAGGAAAACTCAGTGGCCAAAAAGGACTTACCTTCCATTCGGCATTATTAGTTCCAGAAACCATCTTTCCAGTCATATTGTACGTCTTCAACGGGCCGTCAAAAGCGTCTTTATAATATGTAAAGCGGATGGCAACTGTGCCGTCATCTTTTAGATCGTAGTGCTCAATAGCATTGTGGGCGCCTTTTTCTACGAATGTAGGGATATTGGCAATCACATACCAATCACCCATGAATCTCTTAAGGTCGACGGTGGCTACTTTATCAAGCGGCGGGAGTTCTTTAGTCGTCGTACAGGCTGCAGTTACAAAAGATGTGGTGATGAAAAGTAGTTTCTTTAACACAGGATCATCCCTTCCTTAAAAGAATAATGATACACTTTCCACGATAGCATGGATTTGACATGCGCATCCAACATTCTGTGAAATTGGAGTCGGCTATTTGCTGAAATCGCGAATTAAGAGGCAAATCAGGCAAATTGTATTCGCCGATCGCATGGTCTGGCTCATGAAGCGGCCAGTTTTTTGGCGTCTTACCATTGTCGTCCATGGACTTATGCTGGTGTGTGCTTGTCTTTTGCTTTGGATGGAAGGTGAGATAAATCCTCGTGTCCGGGATTTGACGGACGCCCTCTATTGGGCCGTGGCGTCTGCTACGACCGTTGGTTATGGCGACGTCGTTGCGATTACCCCGGGTGGAAAGTGGCTTTCGATGTTTCTTATGGTCGGCGGTACACTTATTTCAGCGCTTTACACAGCTCTGTTTGCAGCGGCCCTCATGAAGCCAGAGATCGATGAAATTGAGCGCGAGCTGACCAGCGAGGAGCAGCAGGTGTCAGAGATGATGCAGCGCCTCGATGCGTTAACCGAAAAACAGAAAAGTTGATAATTTGTTTTGGATGAAGCCAGCCAATCCGTTTTGAAGAGGCGCCGGAGTGCGAGCAACATCTTTCCAGGACGATGTCCAGACTCGATGATTGTCGCGAAATAAGAGCTTGGTAGCGGGGGATTCGGAAGTCAACGGGTATGATTTAATATTTTCCAATTGTTGACTCCACGAATCTTTGAAAGTCACTATAAAAACATAAACGAGAACCCGACCTGAGCGGTCGGGTTCTCAGTAAAAATCAAGGCAAGTCATTACCAACGAGTTCCCTGATTTTTGCGGCAGGGACTGCGTAGGTTAGCTCTTTCCAAACATCTTCGCTCGCATCGTCGTAAATCTTTTTCAAGTAGGACGCGTCGCGTACGACACTATTTTTCGGGATTTTTCCTGTCGACAAAATTCCAACGATGGCTCCTGTCTCACGGTCGACGATTGCGGAACCAGAGTCACCGTGGGAGACGTCGCATCCGGTTGCAAACATCCAGGTTTTATAAGGTCCTGGATTAAATTCGTCTGGATCAGCCATGTAACGAACTTCGCCGTCTGGTGAGAATACCTTGCAGTCATCGTCCTGGCCGCTCATAAGATTTTTTTGTCCAGAGTTTCCAGCGACGCCGTAGCCGATTGTTAGTAGGTTTGTTCCTTTGCGTGACTCGCCATTGTCAAAGGACTTGGCAACATCTTGTAAAGCTGTTTTCTGATCTTCGGTTGCGCCAGAAACAGTAAAAATCGTTAAATCAAGATCTGTCTTCGTGTTGACGATCTTGTCGCAACGTAAGTTATTGATGCCCAGCATTTCAAAAGAAATTTTAGCTGACGAACATTCGTCATCCGATCCGATTACGTGGTGATTTGTTGCGAGAAGCGGTTGCCCATTCTTTTCGCCAATCACAAAGGCTGTTGCCCCACCGAAGCCCAACCGAACACGTGCTGTTGCTTTTGCAGCGCGCTGAAATGCCGGTGAGCGGCTAGGTAGAGAGTCTTTGGTGACGATTTGTTTACCCCAGGTTGGGCCGATTTGATAATCAGATGTACTGGAAGTAGCGGCTAGTCGTGAATCAGGAAGTTGGCGGAGAGTTTTAGAGTCTTGGTTGGTTAGTCCACATGCAGTGGTTAGAGAAACGGCGGAAATCGCAATTATTCTTCGCATTGCCATAGGGGATCCTCACATTGTAGAAAAGTATTTGAGTGTAGGGGTTTTATAGTAATCCACTTAAAAGTCAATAAAATAAAATCTATTTTAAAGGCTTTTTTGGACCTGCCCGTGAATGCTAAATCAAGGTGGAGTTTGGTGAATATGAAATATAAGCTCCTGTATCTGCTAGTTTTTTTATGTTTTTCGGGACTTGTTGAAGCGCGCTTTGATCCCTATGATAGTGATCAGATCGATTCTGAACAGCACCATAACACCGAGACCTGGAATGATAAAAACTCCTACCGTTATCCCATTTCTTGGGAGCGTTCATGGACGGACAGCGCGATGGGGTACCGGGTCAATGCCGGCAGTTTGAATGTTTCCAGATTCAATTTTGAAGACGATATAAAGATAAGGCCGAGACCGTTGGAGCCATTGACTGCATCCTTTGTGCAGTCACGTCGCGAGGATTTGGTTGAACAATCTCTCGAACGAGAGTTGCGGCTGGGCTGGTCCATGATCCCTGGAATGCGACTCTCTGTATTGGGAGATGTAGATACCAGGAAAGAGTTTGGAGACCTTGGATTAGCCTGGACGCTTCACGAGTCAGGGCAATCGCTGACCGAAATTTTTGCGTGGAACGTTGATCAGTATTACCAATCAAAGCGATCAGACGAGGCTGCCCACCGGGATGGAGAAACTAAAACATTTGGCTTTCGATCTGAAAAAAACTCAAAGAACAGATCAATCGGTTGGCGTCTTCTGTTGGAGTGGGATACGCCTCTGGATTGGACGCTTCCTTCGCAAAACTGGCGCTACCAATACGAAAATCGAACGCTGCATGCGCGTGTGGACTTGCCTTTAGCTGATGCTAGCGTCCTCTACACAATTGGGAAATGGCAAAGAAAATTTGAAAGGAAGGCACTGCTAACGCAGACCGAAAATTCATCTGTTCATAAGTCTATGACCAAGGATGCCTTTGAAGCCGAGGTGGGTGTTGAGCATGGTGTAGATCAAGAAATCATGTATAGCGCGGCGTTACAGAGAGTGTGGCGACGAGTTCATTACGATTTGAGTAAGGATTTTTCGGAAGCGTCAATACCAGGAGAAACAGTAAGTCCTCTGGGTGTGTTGCGCAACGAATGGGGATTCATGTTGACGCGGCACGCCCCGGTGCGTCCCGATATCAGTCTCCAGCATGGATTTATGTTGAATGATGTTTACGTTAAAGAGGATCAGCGCTTATGGAAGACTGTAGAAGTCAAATATCAGCTCCTCTTTGATTTTAAGTTGAACGATCTGACAAAATTTGCAGTAAACACCACATGGGATGTTGATCAGCTTGTGAGGGACTATCCATACCCAAAAAATAGCCCGTTCAGGCCTTGGGGTGGTGGTGACTTACAATTCATGATGAAAATATAAATTGGTATTTTACTAAAAATATTTGGTGATAGCCGAGAGATCAGGCAATTCCAGTCTGGTATGAACCTGGCGATAGACCGCTTCATTGATGCAGTCCGAATTCTTCCGATAACACCCATATGTTTAAAGAAAATTTTAAAAGATTTTTTCGATTCATATCGGACGATTTGTGGTTATCACTTTACGATCGTCGACGACTGAATGCGTTTGAACTAAATAGCCGTAATACGCTCACAATTGCCTTCACGGGAACCATCCTTGCCCTGTTGTTAGGAGCGCTTAGTCTAAAAGCAATTTCGCAGCCTGATTTTCGCGCGTTTGTCGATGGTCGCGACGGTTTTTATTTCCTCAAGGAAAAGGATGTGCGCTATGAAGGAGTGCGGCCCAGACGAATCGATTGCACAAATGGCTGCGGTAATTCAGGGGTTCCTACGATCGCTGACAGCGCCGCGTTGATATCGTCTCCCGAGGATTTAAATGACATCAGCATTTCCAAAACTGTGCTGCCGTCTTCATCTTTAGAGCGTTTTTGGGCGCGATTAGATGTGTTCATTGACCCGACTCCATTGAGTTCAATCAAAAAATCCGAAGAGTATTTTGTCTTTGCCTTGCCGCAGATCTCATATCAATTTGCCAGGGTCCAGGTGAACGGGGAATTTGCCGGAACATTTGCAAATAATACGCCCATCAGGTTGACGATTCCGCAAGCTGCCATAGGTAGTGAGCCCTTAGCCGTGCGCGTGACTTTTTCATTGCATAACAACGGGATCGCCTACCTTGACCGTAGCGACCTGATTCCGGCATATGTATCGACGCTCGCTGAATCCAGTCGTATGGAACAGTTCCGGATTTCCAGAAAAGACAACAGCGGTGCCATGGTAGGCATGATGTCTAGGGTGTTGATTGGCGTCTTTGCATTGATGTTATTTATTTTCATTGATAGCGCCCCGGAGAGTCTTGGTTTGGCTCTATTTCTGGGATTTGAAGCCTTGGCCATTGGATTAGGTCAAGGATGGATGTCGTCCAGTTACAATCCGTTTATGATTCACTACAGCTATCAGATGGGCGATATTTTTCGGCTCTATTTCTTTTTGCAGCTGGCGCGGGTGGCAAAACCTAATCCAAGAATGTGGTTATTAATTGGAACACTGCTAAGTATCCCCTACGGCTTTGCAAAACAAATGGAGGTCGCATGGCAAATCGACGGACTACCGATTATTCCTCGGATTCGCGATGCGACCGCTGGAACTTTAGGCGCTCTTGCTTGCCTAAGAACGCTGTGGAGTATTCGTGGCAAAAAATTGCCTTGGAGACGGATAGCCTTGATTCTCGGCGCAATAGGAAGTGCGCAGCAGGTGCTGGGTCCAATCACGCACTATTGGCCTGAGCTCAATGAGAGTGCAAATTTCCGGGGTCTTTATGTCGTGCTCGAGGCGCTTTCCGTATACGTTTTGGCGTTGAGTGCGTTCACCAATATTTCGACTCTAGAAAACCGTGTACGTAGTCTATCGGCTGCAAAAGCAAAAAGTGATTTAATTGAGCAGGAGCTAGAACTAGGACGAACTGTTCAGCGTGCGTTTCTCAATATTCCAAAAGTCCCACATGATTTTGAGGTCATTGGTAGTTTAGAAGCTGCCGTTTACGTCTCTGGAGATATTTACTTCGTTCATTGGGATGAGGTTGAACAGCGTCTCGCCCTGGTTTTGTCAGACGTTACTGGGCATGGTGTGCAGGCTTCCTTGAAGGCGACGGCTTGCTTTATGGTTGCACGTAACCTTTGGCAGTCAAGAGCGCCTCAAGAATTAAGTCAATCCGGGATCGGACAAAAATCAAAGTTAAAGAGCTTTCACAGGCAGACAACGGATATTCTCGGACTGTTTAACCCGATTCCCGATATCGCCACATTTGCTGGCATCGAAATTTTTCCTCGAAGACGACGTGCGTACCTATATAGAAATAACTTCCATTCGCCCATCATTCTTGCCCCGAATGATACCGGTGGATGGGATCTGGAAGTTCCTGCCGTTGTTGTCGGTGAAGTGTTCGAATACTCAATCAAGCCCGGGACGGTGTTTGTTTTGTTTAGTGACGGCTTTGTAACCGGTACCAGACAGCTCTCGGACATGAGGCGATTTATCACGAGTAGGCTTGATAAGTTTGACGGTCATGCTGAAACGATGAAGAACATCATGCACGACTTTAATGAACAAAATCTCCAGAGGCCCGTGGACGATCGCACGCTTCTCGTGCTGTCATGGAAGCGTGACGAATATCTTTCGCAGCCAAAAAAGACCGCATAGTTGAGCGAAGACCCTAAGGAGGTTATATGGGTTTGGATCGATTGAGGAACTCTTGGGAGCTCAAAATAGTGATCATCCTATTTTTTATGGCGTCTGGCTGTGTCACATCTGATCCTAGAGCCAACATTTACGCAGAGGCTCCAGAGTATTGTCGACAACTGAAGAAAGCTCAGGATTGGGATGATCCCATTAGAGCCTTGAACAATATTTCCCGATTCCATGAAAAAGGTTGTTATCAAGATGTCATCGAGCAGGTCGAAATTGCCCGTGGAAAATTAAGTCACAAAACCCATTCGATTCTGAAGGAAGGTTTAGAGTTTCTCATACCAGAGGGAAAACTTACGGACTACGTCCTGGAAAGTTATGAGCGTGGTTACCTGTCGTTTTTAGCGGCTACGTCATACCTTCACACTGAAAAAATTGAATCAGTGACGCCTGAATTGAACAAGCTTTACAACGAGGAATCCGCCTTGACGTATAACCACGGACGAGATCCCGTAAATGCCCTCATCCAAGGGGCGATGTGGGATAACTTTAGTAAGCCTGGATTCTCGGCTAGACCATTTTGGCTTTGGTTGTCCAAAAGTAGTGATGTCAGTCCCAAGGCTAGGGCGTTCGCCAAGGTTCAGATTTCCAGGATTGATTCGCAGGCAGCTGAAAACAAATCAAAAGCCCTCTGGAAAATTTACGAGGTGGGTCGTTTCCCGGCACTAGACTGGGAGATGAAGTTCCTAGATAACGAGCATGGTTACTTCAAAATTCGTCCAAAACAGCAGTTTCCCGAAACCTGTACCCAAAATGGCGCAATTTTATTACCAACGACCTCATGGTTTACGAAAATAAGTCGCCGGCACGCCTATAGTTATCATCCTTTAGTTAACGCCAAGAGTTGGGTTCGTTTGCCCATTGGTGTCTTTTTGGGCGTGAGCACATTTACGGTAGGAACGTCAATTACTGTTGGCGGGTGTGTCGCTGATGCCAGTGCTAAAATGTCAGGTGATCTGTGTAAATTAAGTATCCTTGGCGGAAAAGCTGTCATCGACTTGTCGCCGAAAGTAGTGGACTACGCTTTACAACCTGATTTGAGACACTGGGAAGAATTGCCTTCGGCGATCGCGATACTACCAATTGATGGTGACAGTCCAGCTACAAATGAGTGCCTGAGGTCATTTTCCCCAGAGTTTATCAGACGTATTCTATAGATGATCGTATTGATAAAAAGAAAATGGCAAAGGGTGATTGTGATCGCCTCTTTGCCAGTTCTAGGATGAGAACGCATTAAATCAGAAATTGGTTTATCGGTACAACGCCGACCTTAAGGCGCGGAGCAGGTCCAGCCAGTTGATTTCAGTTTCTCAACGAACTCACCAGCCTTCTGTTCGCAATAGCCTTCCTGGGCAGCTGCGCTGTAAAGCACCTTTTCTTCGCCGCTGGCCGCATCGCGCACGTAGTTAACTTTGCAAGGAACCTTGGATCCCTCTTTTTCGTAGGCGACGCGAATCGTACGTTTGGCATTGTCCATGGTGCAGCTGAAGTCAGTCGCGGATGGTGCAGTGTTAGCCGATGGCGCCGTCTCTTTGGGCTCTTTTACAGGTTCGCTGGCTTTCGGTGCATCCGCCGGCTTATCTGCGGCAGGAGTTCCTTCATTTGCCAAAGCGACGGAGGACATAGTTAGGAAAATAGTCATGGCTAGAGATGTTCTTGTTAGCATCAGATGAGCTCCTCATGGGATAGATTTTATGATCGATAGATGATCGCGAAAAACGGAACAATTTCAAAGTGAATTTGTTAACGGACGCTCTTGAAGGGCCAAGGGTTGAGAAACTTTAAGAAAAATCAAAAGCCTTTAGGAATTAAGCAGGTTGGTGATGGTTGATTTTTTGACCGACCTGGTCGCCAGCAAAGTAAGTCCAAGACAGACTGGAATGATGATAAACCCTGTGAGTGCGGAGTTTAATTCGAGTGACGTCCACGTGGTTTTCAAGATGAGCGTTGCAACAGCCCAGCTTGCAAGTGCTCCGAGGGAGACTCCGAAAATAACTGCTGCCGAGGAGATGATGCCGTATTCAACGAGCAGAGCCTTTAAGGCGTCATTTGACGTCGCGCCCAAAGTTTTCAAGATCGCCACTGATTTGAATCGTTCAATTGATTGCGCATACGCAATTGCATAAAGAACCCCGGCACCGCCAGCAAGCGCTAGCCAGGCGACGATGCCCACGGCGATGCTGATCTGATCAATAAATTTCATAAGTCGTTGGACGGCGGCTTTGACATCGACAGCACTGACGTTTGAGTGCATTTTGACGAGTGCGGCCTGTAGTCGGTCTATATCGTTCGGGTTAATTCCGGAGGCACTGCCTACCCAGATCTTCGGGGCATCGTCCAATACCCCAGGTTGTACCAGGATCATGAAGTTTGGTTCAAACGACGTCCAACGCACCTTGCGGATGCTGGTGACCTCGCCAGTAATGGGTACACCCATCACATCAAATTTGATGCGGTCACCGATTTTTACGCCAACTCTCTTTGCAAATCCCTCTTCTATCGATAGTGCAGGTAAGCCCTGACCTGAGAATGGTTCGGTCGGGTACGTTCCTGTAATAATCGACTCTGCAGAACTTAATCTTGAGCGGTAAGAAAGATTTTGTGTTCTGGCCTGTAGTCCTTCGCGCTGCTGCTGCTCGCGCTCACCCTCAAAGTCCATTTTTCTTTGATCGATACTAACGTCATTAATGGATTCCAGACGAGCTCGAACCATGGGGGACATGACTCCCGTCGTCGCACCATTCGACTCAAAAAAACTTTTAACGGAATCAACTTGATCATCTTGAATGTCAAAGACGAATAGCTGGGGTATGACTGAATCTGGTCGTGATATTTCCCGAACAATGATTGAGCGAAGCTGAGGTATGAGATTAATCAGAGAGGTGCCAAGAGCCAGGGCGAGAAAGGTGCTGACGGATGCACCTTTATTGCGGCTCATTTGGCGAAGAGCTAGGGAGACGAGCCAAGACATTTTCTTCCAAGCGGAGGCAATGACTCCTGCTCGTAGTAATGGGATTGCAGCTAATGAGAGTGCTAATGCAGCTCCCACGCAAATGCCGGCAAAAACTGATCCTGTAGTCCATGATTTTGACTCGTGCACAGCTGTTAACCACCACAGCAAAACTGACGGCAGGTAGGCAATCGTCGTTATTTTGCGCTGAGAGTCAGCACCGGTGCTTGCCTCTTGAAAAAGAAATCCTGGGCGTAGAACTGATAGATGGATGAGCTGCGGTAAAGATAGTAGCAGGCCACTTGTAATCGCAAAAAGAGATGTCACTAAAACTGACCCAAGAGGAACACGGAGATCGCTCAAGGTACCAGCGATAGGTGCAAGTGATTTTGCCAGTACCGGAAGTCCGCCGCTTGACACCGCTGCGGATACAAGGGTGGCCCCCAATCCCAAAAAAACACATTGAGTCACAAAGACCATTGGTGCAATCCAGGGATTTGCACCCAATGATGAAAGAATTGCGAACTCTCGGACTGTTTTTCGTAAATGTCCACGCATGAGATAGCTGGTGCCAACGGCTGCCAAAAAAAGTGCAGAAAGTGCAATGAGTGACAGGTAGTCGTTAACATATGCTTGCAGCCTGGTGAGATCCTCCGATGCCTTGCTGTGCGAGCGCACTCGAAGGTCTTGGTGTCCTGGCAGAGGCAATAGCTCTTTTCGAATCTTTTCTACGAGTAACTCAATGTCTTGGTTTGTCGTTTGCGACGGAAGTCGCACTCGAAATGTATGAAATGATCGACTGCCAACCCCTAGAAGTTTTGTCTTAGGCAGGTCTTCAGAGCGAAGAATTAGACGTGGAGCAAATGAAAACCCTCCGGCGCCGGCAGTGGGGTCGTCGATAACGATGTCCTTCACTGTTAGCTCTGCCTCACCAAGTCTCAGTTTTGAGCTAATGCCCACATTCATTTGTGTACGGAGCTCGCGGTAGATCCATACGTCTCCTGGGCCTAACCCTTTCGCTGCTCCTGGCGGGAGATCGACATCAGACTCAAGGATCAAACCTTTGTACAGAGGATAGTTTTCATCCACAAATCGTACCTCAACCAAACGGCTGATGGCATCATTGGTAGCCATAGATACTAGCGTGGTTTCCTCGGATAAAGTCGCTGCTGCAGGAACGGAAGTTCTGATTTGGTTCCTTAGTTGTTCCGTCCAAGGTTGTCTGGACGAGATCACAATATCAGCTCCAGCTATTTGTCGCGTTCTTTGAGCTATCTCTGACCGAAACGAGCGATTAAAGCCGTCCACAACCATGAAGCCCGTGAGACCAAGGGCCATGTTAATCATCATCGATATGGAGAATGCCTTCTGCGTAAGTAACTGACGATAGGCTAACTTTAGAGTTAATCGTGTAGACTGCATAAAGTGTTGATTCATTGAACGTGGTCTCAATTGCTCGTCTGTTGTTCTTCCAGCTTACCGTTGGTCATTTTCAGAATTCTTTGACAACGCAGTGCGAGCTCCATGTTGTGAGTGACCAGAATCATCGCCATCTCATGACGTGCTGCAACACTAAAAATCAGATCAGAGATTTGCTTTCCCGTTTCTGGATCAAGACTGCCGCTTGGCTCATCGGCGAGAAGCAAGGTGGGAGTGGTCACGATAGCTCGAGCAATCGCGACGCGCTGACATTCACCTCCGCTTAAAGCCCCCGGTAAATGGTCTAATCGTGCAGATAGTCCAACCTCGACCAAGGCTTCGCGTGCTTTGACCCGAGCATCTTCTTTCCCGGCAATTTCTAAAGGTAGAGAGACATTTTCAAGTGCGGTCAGCGAGGGCATAAGATGGAACTGCTGGAAGATGATTCCTAAGGATCGTCCGCGCCAACGTGCTAACTCCAAATCGCTCAAACTTGCTATGTCTGTAGACCCTATAACTAAAGTTCCCGATGAAGGGCGATCGAGGGTTCCGAGAAGCGAAAGTAACGTGGATTTACCGCTGCCACTCGGGCCGATAATTGCCAAAGATTGGCCACGACGAAGATCAAGATCAACGCCTTTTAAGACATCAATGGGGCCTGCAGGCGTCGTCCATGTTTTCGTGAGTTTTTCAGCTTTTAGGACGATGTCTTGAGAGTTAGAGCTAATCATAAGAGAGTTTCCAGAAATTTAGCGACGTGATTGGCAATGATTTTGTGTCCCGAGACGTTGGGATGAATTCCATCTGGTAAATTTAACTCAGCTTTTGCTGCGACGCCGTCAAGCAGAAACGGCAAAAATGGTAGTTTCAGTTGCTTGGCAATAGTTGGATAAATTGAATCAAATGATTTTGCATAGGCTGCACCTAAACTTGGTGGGACTTTCATGCCCGCTAAAATTACTTTTTTTGCTCCAAGTTCTGTTGCAATCTGAACCGTCTTCTCAAGGTTTTTGCGCGCGGATGCGACATCTTGTCCCCTTAGTCCATCATTAGCGCCCAAAGCTAGAAAAACCCAATCAGGTTTGGGCGGAGATTTCATGTGCCATTTTACGCGGGAGGGGCCGCTAGCTGTGGTGGATCCACTAACGCCTGCATTGACGAGCGTGACGTTGTACTTTTTTTCCTTGAGGGTCTTTTCGGCGACGGCGGGCCATGCAGACTCCTTTGGGACACCATAGCCCTCTGTTAATGAGTCGCCAAGGCAAAGAATGGTCGTCGCATGCGCTGGGAGCGCAAGACTTAGAATGACAACTAAAAAAAGGTATCTCAAGGTTATTCCCAGACCGACTCTGCAAGCAGTTTTGTGTCAGAGTACAAATCGTAAATATCCTGTGACTCGGTGTGACGCTTGAAAAGCATTTCTGTTTCGCCATCTCCGTCGAAGTCACCTGCATCCACTAACATCATATCTGAGCCGAGATAATGTATCTCTTTACTCGGTAGAACGCGAAATGTTTCTGTCTTGCGTGACTTGGGTAATGTTTGTATCGATACAATCAATCCATGTTTGACAGAGGCCCAGGTGCGATGAATGCGAACGTCTTTTTCATTAAATTGGTAGAAGTCTGCTTCGCTCTCCGGGCTCGCCATTTTTTTATTCAGTTCATCAATCATTTGTTTAAGATGAGGTCTTGATTTATCAGCTGTGGCTTGACGCCATTTATAGGGGTCAACGCAGGAGCTGCTAAGCGATGATTTAAGCAAGATTGGTTTATAAACGGGTGTGGCCAGCCATCCCGCGTAGTCAGCTGATCTTTTTGTGCGCCATGGTGCACGATCCTCGGGTCGCAGGAGGTAGGGTGGTTTTGCGCCAGCTTCATTCTCTTTCTCCAGCATGGCCGTTAACTGACCTTCGGCTCGTCCGCCGAAACAGACGTCCCAGGAAAAAGCTTTCGGAAGAGCTACGACAGGATTGCTATCTTGAAGTCTTGGGGCAGCCTGCCAAGGTTTCTTGTCGATACGCACAAAAAGAGGTCGCACCCGGGCTTCATACTGTGTGTCATTTTTGACTTCAGATTTTTCTTGTCCAGAGCCTACTGATTTTTTTTCGTCAGCGGACGCCGAGATTTGATTTGGCCTAATCGGCCAATCTTCCAAAACACCCACCCAATTTGTCCACGCAAACGATGGACTCGCAGTTAATATTGATACGATAGATAAGGAGCGCAACAGGAGCATGGATTCTTTTTCCCACAACGGTTTAAGACATATGATTGCTCACTCAAATGATATCATGCGACGCGTTTAGAACGGGAGTCGCGGCGCAGGTTTAGGGGTAGAATTTTTGCAGCTGCTTCAATAGATGGACGAACGGTCATAAGTGTTGCAATTCCTGACTTTACTCGTAGATCTTTGAACCGGAACAAATGATGACGGCGCAGATACCAAAGAAGGCCAAATCCTGTCAAAAGTCTAAGAACGCCCGAAAATGCGAATAGTGAATGATAGCTATCTGTCAGTCGGAGAATGTAACCCCCAACGACTCCTCCGGCAACGCTTCCCAAACTGCTTAAAGCCAAATAAACGCCGAGCTTTTGTGTAATACTGCGGGGATACATATTCTGAACAAGCAAAATACTGATCAAATCAAAGCCCGCCCAACTGAGTCCTGAAAGAATCTGCAGAAAGCTCAACCAAGGTGTGCTCGCGTTTATAGCCCATAGAACCGGAACGGTACCGATGGCGAAGGTGGCGATAGCGAGGCCTTCAAATTTTCGATTATCGTCCAAAAGGCGTGCCCAGTTAGTCAGACAGAGAGCCTTTGTAATCAACGGGAGAGCGGTCAAAAATGAGTAGATCGTAAATCCTAAATCGATCTCCCGTAACATATATGTGGAGTAAAAAGGTGACGAGAGGTTGACGGCGCATCGAAACAGCATCATGACTAGACTTAGTTTAATAATTGAAACAACCGCTTCATCGGGCGGCACAGGAGTGGAGTGACTTAGGGTTGAGTGTGTTTTCTCCGCGGTTAGATAAATGAGAGACATCGAGATAAATCTTGTTCCAGCGGCAACAAGCAGGAACATGGCCATAACATTATTTGTTAGTCCTGTTTCCAAAATCCTCGCCGACGACAGATTACAAACGAGAGTTAAAATTGTCATAACCATGGCGCGGCGACTGAAGAATCGATTGTGAAGAGAGGCGTCAACGTTGTGGGCTAAAATTTCCTGAGTCGGGCTTGAAGAAGTCATCCCTCCAACCCAGTACATGCACTGACCGATGAACATCCAGGTACTATGACCGTCTCTGACTGCCAGAGAGTGGGCCATGATGACGAGTCCAGAAATTTGTACAGCCATTGCGCAAACGGCTAGCCGCTTTGCGTCGGAACAAAACTTTCTAACATTGGTGAGGGCTGCCTGTGACAAAGCTCCTAAAGCCGCTGGCACCGTAATAAATACCGCCAAGGTGACGGGGTCCATATCTTGGCTGCCATAGTAGATCGCCAGCAGCACTTCGCTAAAGCCTATGGTCACGCCGAGGCATAGTGCTTCGATGTACCAAGCGGTGTTTTTTGAGCGTGCAGACTGCATTCCCTAAGGATATCACGCCGGAGTCTTCGGTTGTGGACAACGTCGATGTAACACGCCGAAATTTTGAAGAAAATACGCCTAATTTTATGGTCGTCTAATCGATGATTTAATCATTTTTGCAAGCATATCGATTGTACGATCATTGAAGTGATCCCAATGTACGACTAGGTCAGCTTGATGCTTGGTTGGAGCGACGAATTGATCATGCATGGGTTTAACTGTTGAAAGATATTGTTTGATGACACCCTCATTGGTTCGACCACGCTCATCAACATCGCGACGAAGTCTGCGAATGAATCGAACGTCGTCACTCACATCAACAAAAATGGCGCAATTCAGGTGTTTTCTTATTTCGGGGGAGTAAAGGGCGAAAATCCCGTCAACTATGATCACATCAACAGGATCCAGTCGAGCGACTTTGGAGCTACGCGTGTGGCTGGCAAATTCGTAGGTTGGGCGATCAATCGCTTTACCCATCGCAAGCTGCTCAACGTGGGATGCTAAAAGCTCCATTTCAAGGGCATCGGGATGGTCAAAATTGACCTTCTCACGGGCGGCTGGCTCCAAATGGGCCAGGTCCCGGTAGTAATGGTCTAGCTGAAAAATTGTGATGGCAAGGTCGGTGCACCGCTCTTGGATTTTGCGGGCTATGGTGGTCTTTCCCGATCCTGATCCACCTGCAATGCCTATCATCAGTGGGGTTTGCATGTTCTTGGACCTCCAAACCGGGGTGGATAATGCGTTCTAAGCAAGCCGAATAATTGACAAAGGAGCTTGCATTTTCGCTAAAAAATCACCAAAATGTCAATAATTTCGATGTAAAAGGTGTGAAAACATGCTGGTAGAACGTCTTAAGACTGTTCGCGACTGCGACAATTTCGTTAATGGAGTCTTTGTAAAAGCAAAGCAGTATTCCGATGTTGTGTCTCCTTGGACCGGTGAGATCATCGGAAGGGTTGCCGTGTCGGGGCGTGAGGATGTCCAAGGAGCAGTAACAGCAGCCACCAAGGCCTTTCCAACCTGGCGTGCCACGCCAATTAAAGAGCGCACCACGAAGTTGTTTAAATTTCGCGAGCTTGTTTTGGAAAAATTAGATTTTCTGGCCAATGTTGCCGCATTAGAGGCGGGCAAGACTTTTGCTGAAGCCAAGGCAGGAATTTTGAAGGGGCTTGAGGTCTCCGAGTTTGCGCTGAGTTTGCAGAACATGGATTCCGGCGGAGCCATGGAAGTCAGTCGCGGTGTTACCTGTGAATACAGGCGTGAGCCATTGGGCGTTGTAACGGGAATTGCGCCATTCAATTTTCCAGCGATGGTCCCAATGTGGATGTACCCAATCGCCGTGACCCTCGGAAACTGCTTTATTCTGAAGCCCTCCGAAAAAGTTCCGCTGACATCGCAGTGGATGGCTGAACTGATGCATGCCGCTGGATTTCCAGCTGGTGTCTTTCAACTGGTGAATGGTGGACGTGATGCTGTTGAGTGTCTCATCGATCATCCGGACGTGAAGGCCGTCGGCTTTGTAGGATCGACGCCGGTAGCGAAAGCTCTTTATGCTAGAGCGACATCTCATGGGAAGCGAGCCTTGTGCTTGGGTGGCGCTAAAAATCACCTTCTCGTCGTTCCAGATGCTGACGAAAAAATAACTGTTAGGGGAGTCGTGGACTCCTTCACTGGCTGTGCAGGACAGCGTTGTATGGCTGCCAGTCTAATGCTTGCCGTTGGATCCGTGGATCATATCATCAATAAGATTGCACAGACTGCTTCAAGTCTTGAGCTCGGGTCGCAAATGGGAGCCATCATTGATAATTCCGCGCTTGCGAGAATTCACACGGCTATTGCGGATGCTGAAAAGCATGGAGCGAAAATTCTGGTCGATGGGCGCAAGGCCAACCCTCCGAAGGGCTTTGAAAAAGGATGCTGGATTGGTCCGACGATCATTGATCGTGCAACCCCAGACATGCAATGCGCTCAGATGGAGATTTTTGGGCCCGTGATCACCATTGTTCGCGTAAATAACTTGAGTGAAGCCATGGCGCTTGAAGCCAAAAGCCCGTTTGGCAATGCTACAAGCGTGTTTACCACCAACGGTGCAGTGGCAAGATTTGTTGCAGACCACGCAACCAACGGCATGATTGGCGTCAATATTGGAGTTCCAGTTCCTCGAGAGCCATTCTCTTTCGGTGGTAGCAAAGAGAGCAAATTCGGAACCTGCGATATCACTGGCGAGAGTTCGCTGGAGTTTTGGTCCCAGAGGAAAAAAATAACCATGAAATGGGCTGAACAGTCCGATGCAACGTGGATGAGTTAACAGGGAAAAAAACCGAGTCGACGCATGCATGGTTCGGATGGAAATGAAGGAGGCTGTCATGCCGGATAAGAAAAAAGTTAAACACATAAAGTTAACTAGTCACCCAGGACTTCCTGGTGCCGAGGTTGCAAAACCGATTCGCTGGGGTGCAAAGACTCCAGGAGAGCGCGGTCCTGTGATCGCTTCGGTCACAAATCCTGCGCATCGCAATGTGATTGGAACCCACAGCGGAAGTTACACCGTTTACAGAGCTTTGGCTGTTGCTGCTGGTGCGCTCAACGCCGAACATCGTCCGGATCTCACTAACACAACTCCAGCCGAATCATTGGGCCCGCACCCTCAGTGGCTGGATCCCGAAAAAATTGTATCGATTGATCCCTGGGGTGCAGATATTGCGACGGCATTCGCCGATGACTTGAAAAGTGGTTACGACATTCGTCCTACGATCGCGGTTACAAAAGCGCACATCAATATGCCAGAGCTTCAAGCTGCGATTCAGGCAGGACGCTTGAAGGCTGACGGTAAAATCCTCAGCCCAAACGGCGATTGTGTCGTCACCAAAGCTGCAATCGAGCCTGTGTGGTGGTTGCCTGGCATCGCAAAGCGATTTGGAATCGAAGAGCCAGAGCTGAGACGGATTCTCTTTGAACAAACTGGTGGAATGTATCCAGAGTTGGTCACAAGACCAGATCTAGAGGTCTTCCTTCCGCCGATTGGTAGCATGTCTGTGTACTTCTTCGGTGATATTACCAAGATTGGCAAAGAAAACGTTGAACACGCATGTCGGGTGCACGACGAGTGTAATGGTTCAGATGTTTTCGGTAGTGACATTTGTACCTGTCGTCCCTATTTGGCGCACGGAATTGAAGTAGCAATCGAAACAGCACAACGCGGCGGCGTTGGCATTATCGTTTACTGCCGTAAAGAAGGACGCGCTTTGGGCGAAGTGACCAAGTTTCTTGTGTATAACGCCCGTAAGCGCCAAGAGGGTGGCGACACAGCTGAAAAATACTTTGAGCGAACCGAGTGCGTGGCTGGAGTCCAGGACATGCGCTTTCAGCAATTGATGCCTGATGTTCTGCATTGGCTAGGGATTAAGAAGATCGATCATTTTGTTTCGATGTCGAATATGAAGTTTGATGCCCTAGCGACCAGCGGAATAAAAATTATCAATCGGGTACAGATTCCTGAAGAGCTAGTTCCGGCTGATGCAAAAGTGGAGATGGATGCCAAAAAGGCAGCTGGATACTTCACGGCAACTGGGGTCCCGACAAATGAGGAACTTAAAAAAGCCAAGGGTCGAGGCTTAACGGAGTGAAAGCTCTAGAAGGGGCGCTGTGATGTCTGACAATGCCGACATTTTGTTTATGCGCTCGCCGCGGACTATTCGCGAGCGAAGTCGACAGCTTTATGAAGTCGGACTTCAGGCCAAGTTGCCACACTTTCGCGTTCGCCCAGAAAAAATTGTAGACGTTGCAAAATTTGTTATCGATGTGACCAGGGAGAATTATCCGGACGGCAATATTCCGTACCATAGTCGTTGGAGTCACTTTCAGGTAGGTGGAATCGATCGCATTTCCTGGCTTCGAAAACATGCCCCGGAGGGGCGCCGCGATCAATTGTCCATGGCGCGGATGTTTTATGATTTAGTTGTACCGAGTATTCTGCTGGATGCGGGTGCTGGTATGAAATGGGCTTATAAGGACTCTTACGGCAAAGAATTTCGCAAAAGCGAGGGTTTGGCTGTCGCAAGTTTTGATATGTTTGCCCAAGGATTGTTTTCCAGTGATCCTCGGTGCGCTATGCAAAGTGACGCCACAGGGCTTGAGCGACTTCAGTCTGATGTTCTAGCCAATGGTATGCAAGTTTCGTCAGACAATCCCCTGGTTGGACTTGAAGGTCGTTTGCTGCTGCTTCGAAACCTCGGCAAAGCTTTGCGTAATCCTAAGTTCTTCTCTGGCAAAGCAGTGGGTACCATTGGTTCATTGGTGGACTATATCCTTAATCAATTTGGTGCTGAGACGGTTAGCGCAACTGATGTGCTCTCAACCGTGCTTGAAGCCTTTGGGCCAATTTGGCCAGGCAGAATTGAAATCGCAGGTGAAAACCTTGGAGACGTTTGGAAACACTCCCTGGCTGGTGGTGATGGGGTCACGAAGAATTTAGTTCCATTCCATAAACTCAGCCAGTGGATGACTTACTCTCTGCTTGAGCCTTTGGAGTGGGCGGGTGTTCGCATCACCAAGGTTGAAGAAATGACGGGACTACCCGAGTACAGAAATGGTGGTCTATTTCTTGACTGCGGTGTTTTGGAAACAGTCCGTCCGGACGCTTTGTCGAGAGAATATAGTCCCGGTGACGAATTTATTGTTGAATGGCGCGCCTTGACCGTGGCTCTCCTGGATGTGGTCGGAGCTGAGGTTCGTAAAGAACTTGGGAAAACACCAGCGGAACTTCCTCTTGCTAAAGTACTTCAAGGCGGCACTTGGGCTGCCGGTCGAAAGATTGCGGCGAAGTTGCGATCCGATGGCGGATCACCAATAAAAATTAAAAGTGACGGAACGGTCTTTTAGGACCTGAGTTTGAGAGGAACAAAAGTATGACTACTAGGCAAATTCATGTGATCAATCATCCGATGGTACAACATAAGCTGACCATTATGCGTGAGAAGGGTACAAAGACAGGCGAATTTAGGTCGCTCTTACGTGAAATCAGTATGCTTCTCGGTTATGAAGTCATGCGCGATGTTCCAATGACCACGCGTCGTATTGAAACACCAGTTGCACAAATGGATGCGCCTGTCATGGCTGGTAAAGACCTTGCGTTTATTTCGATCATGCGTGCAGGACAGGGGATTTTAGACGGTATGCTTCGTCTCGTCCCCACAGCAACAGTAGGGCACATTGGATTGTACCGGGACCCAAAGACTCTTGTTGCTGTTGAGTATTACTTTAAGGTTCCAAAAGATATTCAGGACCGAGATGCGATTGTTTTAGATCCAATGTTGGCGACAGGTCATTCTGCGGTGGCAGCTCTCGATCGTCTCAAGGAAGCGAAACCAAGAAGTATCAAATTTGTTTCGCTACTGTGTGCGCCTGAAGGCGTTGAGTATTTTCATGAGTATCATCCGGATGTTCCGATCTATACGGCTTCGGTCGATCAAAAGCTGAATGAAAAGGGTTACATCATTCCTGGTCTCGGCGATGCTGGAGACCGTTTGTTTGGGACGGCATAAGCGCTAGCAAGTTTTATTGAAGCACCGCCTCAAATTATTTTGAGATGGATGTGATTTTATTGCTTCCGCAGCCCCAGTAACTACTGCATGGACTTGAAACGCTGATGGAGTAAATAGTATCTCGACTTGTGGGGCATGGCACAAACAGTTAGCGGCAAACAGGCAAATTTTATTCAGGTCTACGCAGTCTCGCGATACCGGGGGCTAAAGTCATGAGCGACTAAAGCCGTATTAAATTTCAAGTTTCTGCGTGATGACGCACTTTGATCATTTTAAGTAGAAAATAACAACCAGCTGCAGCCAAAAGGTGTTTGAGTGCGTGACCACTTGTCATCTCACCAGTGGTTGTCCAAATCGCCTGGTCCATATCTTCGCTTATTTTAGCGAGCACATAGCATCCGATGGCAAACCCAACATACTTTGCGTGAGTAAATCGTGGTGGGCAGAGTCCAATAAGACAGGGGATGGCGATGATCGGATAGAACTGAATAAATGCATAGGGGCGGAGATCTCCTGCTCCAGCCTTCTCTGTCCAAATCCAATACACGACACTTAACAGACCGAGGATAACAAGTGGCCACAACAACAATTGGTATGCTCTTTGACTAACTCGTTCGCCAATGATGGATGCAAATAACCCAGAAAAACCCATTGTCATGGGTAATCGATCCCAAAACAGCCCCCAGTTATCAGGGTGCCAATGGTAGTAGCCAGAACCGAGTGCTGTTAGAAAAACTCCGGAAAAAAATATGATCCAACCTGTCTTTTGTTCCCCAACTGCATATGCTTGTGATTTGGAGCGAGCAATCGTCATGAGCCCCAAAATGCCCACGACGGCAAATGGCAAATTTGAAAGTACGTTCTGCCAATTAGGAATTTGTAGGAGAGGTATTTCATCAGCAAAGCGGTGATAGGATGGATCCTGTGCGATGCGACTCAACGAGCCAATGATACTCGCCACAACTAGGGCCGATATCGCCAGGAAGGTGAGCCTTTGACGCTCTGTTGTTAACTTCATGAAGCCGCCCTCAAAAATGAACAGAATCTTTAAGGTTATTAGAACCGTTACGCTTCTCTTAAACAGAGAAAATTATTTTGTCGCAGTCCCTCTGATTGCGATTAAATCATCGCGCAGTTCTCCGAGGCTGTCTCCCATAAGCATTCTAAAGTCGTCAACTGTCTCAGGGGTCGGCCAAAGGTAGTCGGTAATGACGCGAAGGCCAATGTTCAAAAAGAAATTATCCTTGATCTCAGTCGAAGTGATAGTGCGAATGATTGTTGATTGATGAACCGTTGAATTAACTTCCATGGATCCAAATGTTCCTCTGCCGCCATTTCCTTTAACCAGGCCAACCGTTAAGATCTTCGAGTACTCTCGAAGATTGCCGGGCATCATAACGTCCAGAAATCCAGGGGGCATTAGCCCAAAAAGAGCGCCGCTAAAGCTAGGAATTGGCATGCTAGTAAGTTTCCAGTCAAAGCGAGCCACCGTCCCATCGCGGTAAGACATACTGAATTTTGTTTCCTTAGATTTCATTCTTAAACCCAGAACGGAAATATCTACGTTAGATATCAGCTCACCATCAAAGGATTTGAGTTCTGATGGAATCAAAGCTTTGCTAAAAACTGGTTCGCCGCTCTCGCCTTCAGGCAGGAAGGCGCCACCAGCGGTTAAAAAACTCATGCTGATTTCATGCGAAGCACTATTGTAGCCAAAATTTATAATTTTCAAGCCATCACTCGTGAGCAATTCAGTCGAAGATTTAACAACCACAAACCTCATGATGCGTTCTAGGTAGGCTCCTAAGTTTGCGTAGGATTCTTGTATGCGATCGATATTCAAGCTTGCCCGGATGGTGAACTTGAGCCACTGCTGTGATCCAGAAGACTTTGGCTCTGCTTTGACAGTGACTTTAGATAGATCATTCATAAAAGCGGAAAATTTTGGTACGACACTGCCCATTTCGTTGAGGATAGTTCGTCCTAATCCTTCATTGTTTGTGAAGTAAGGTAATTGCTTGGGCGTAAGTTTTGCAAGATTGCTCGGATCAATGACTTTTAATTGGCGTGACGTGAGTGCCATTTGTGCTTTGTGGTTCAGCTCATCAGTTTGTAAAAAGCCCAGCCATGACATCCGGTATCCTGGACCGTATTTTTCCTTTTTGCCGTCATTGTACAAAATGCCAAATTGTAGGCCACCATCGAGAAATTTTTGTGGCGATAGGCCATTTGGAGGCGACTTTACATAGTCAACCACATAAGAGTCGCCTGCTGTTTTACCCGTGAAGGAGAAAAATCTTGTACCGTCGCTTTGCACGTGTGCAATGGGTGTTGACGTAAACAGTTGTAGCGAGAGACTTTGTAGCGCATCAGACGTAAACCGCAGTACATTTGACGCAGCGTGAGTAAGTTTGAGTGAATTGGCGATCTGCCATTGGGCTGAAATCCATTTCTCAAATGGTTGCAACTCTTGGCAGGCAGCCGTGTCACCGCATAACGCCTGGCGTGCCGTGTATGCAGGAGTGTCAGCGCCTTTGCTAACTTGTGCTTGATGAGCAATCAGCAATACTAGTGTTGCTTGCAGTAAATGGCTTAAATTTTTGCTAAATTTTGGGGTTATTTGTCTCACCATCCTGCCTTCACAAGCTGAAATTTTTGAAGCGACAGATCATAGTTGAGGTTGTCATAATTAATTTTGTCGTTACGTTAATGATAGCAGCTCTATGACCAAGCCGTAAAATTGCGCTCGAAGCGATTAGGGGTATCGGTTAAAAAACAAAAAGCCCCGGGGCTTTAAGCTCCGGGGCTTTTTCGCGGACTTTATAGGTCCACAATTGATCGCCGTAAATTAGCGAGGAACGCAGCTTCCACGCCATGTGCAATGTGGCTGAGCCTCGCAGGTCGCTGGCTTGGTGTAGCCACCGCATGTGTTGAAGCTCATCTCAAAAGAGCCAAGATCCGTAGCAACTGCTGAGGACTGGAATGTTGAGCCCATCATGAACGCACTAGCCAATACTGCGGCTGCCAATACAAAAGCTTTTTTCATTTTTTCCTCCGTTGGAAAACTTGGTTGTTTTTCGCCCCAGTGCCATGCACTTAAATGAAGCCAACTTATTTAAAAGATTGGGCTAAAACTGAGCATGGACGCCTAAGGCTACATGTGGGTAGAAACTAGTATGCCAAACTGACCAAGGCAAGAATTATTTAATATAATGATTTTGGCATCTTGTGACCAAAGGAATGAGGGAATGGTGGACTATCGGAGCCATGACCTCTGCATATTTAGATAATCATCATTGCCCGTGCGGTGCATGTGCTGGTAAGTAGCGGCCTCTAAATAAGCAAGATGTCCCAAGGTTTTGGAGGTTCGCCATGAGATCACTAGTGTCTATCATCGTCGTGAGTGCAGTTTTTGGTGTGTTTGCATCGGGCGTCATGGCGTATGACGAAAATAAAGCTGAGCTCTGGTCATGCAGGGGCTACTGTTTTATGGGCGGTGATACGCCAACCAATCCTTGGATCCCAGTTAGTTCTACTGGTGCTTCGGAGGAAGAAGCTAGGGATAATATCGACTGCGGATCATTCATCGAGGTTGAAATCACTTGCCGAAAAGTGGAATACATTAGGTAGTGCGATCATTAATTAAAAAACGATTGGCTGTATTGATGCAGCCAATCGTTTTTTTGTCTTCAAAGGAACCGATTAGGACCTTTTCTTCTCGATCATGACGATGGAGAACTTTTTTGATGATCCATTGAATGAGCAATAACCAGTTTTAATATCGCGTTTTAGATCACTGATGTAGTGGTCAACTACTGCCGGTTTCGCTGTTGCACATGCTTCAATAGATTCATAGACGGTTTCAGGCTTGATGATGAGCATCTGAGAGGGTGTCTGTGACATGCTAACTAAAGCCGCACCAGTGCGTGCCAATGGGTCCTTTGCACAATAGACACCAAAGCTTCGCAAATCCGAGTCATTAAGAATTCTTTGAGTGTCCTCAACAAGCTGGGTACAGTCTGTGGGGTTTTGAAATTCAGATATCGTCATTTCTTCCAGGCGAATGGTTTGGTCGCCGTAGTATCGTACTGCTAGGTTTTGGTGACTGAGAGCATTCTCAACTGTGAGCTGTGCGACTTCGAAACCAAACTTGGCAAATTCCCGGCTCATCATGTCCGTAAATGTTTCCCGCGTATGGCCGAGAATTGTTCCAAAAACATTGCTGGAAACAGCGTATGGACGGCGCTCCGGATTGCCAAAGCTTGTGACATTGATTTCCCATGAATCACTGCTGTACGAGGGAATCACACAGTAGGCGGAAAAAATATCAAGCTTCGTTTGGCGGGTGAAGATTTCTTTTTCAGAATCAATCGTGGCAATGCACGCCTCTTTGGTCTTAAATTGTGGTCTGAAATAACTAAAAACTTCGTAAGTCGAAACAATCGGAAGCTGCTTTTCTGCGGTGTAGCTGATCTCAACATCCCATCGCGCAAGTGGTCCGTGGCTTCCGTTATCAACACATCTTGCATCCGTAACGTCGATTTGCAGGCCTAGTGTGTTCGCCAAGAAGGTTTTGAGACGCTGTCCCTCCGAGTAGGCGACATCGTCACAAAGAGTGCTGCTATCAGGGGTTAATCCATCGATTCTGAACAAAAAGTTACCTGCCACTGCCGCGGACGAAGAAATAGCCGCAAGCATAGTCGCAACTATGGCTTTTTTGCTGATGATCTTAAATGACGCTAAATTAAAACGCATAAGAACTCCATTTCTTGTGGTTAAGATTCATTTACAGGATGACTGAATGCGATCTGAAAAAGACTGATCGAGTTTGACCACTCGATTATTTTCCTTATCGCAAGGTTCAAGGATTGGATTGCAGGCATTGGCAGCGCGTGCAAAAACCGTTGACGTTTTGTCGTCGATGACAATGCTCTTGATGCCAGAGAATTCATCAGCCCCCATGTTGATCTCGTCAGCAAACATCGGCAAGGATGCCTCACCATTCAAGTCAAAAACCTCAACTACATTTGATTCGTCATTGCCGACAACGACGCAATGCCCGGTGATAACAAAAGATCGTGGATAGCCTTTAGTCTTGAATTCATGGCGGGTCTCTCCGGAGACTGTGTCGATTACCCTGACTTTGCTCTCCGATAATGCGCTGGTGACGATTTGTGATGTTCCAGGAAGTACTGCGATGCCGCGGTATTTTGCTGCTTTTGATTTTGTGATGACCCTGGTCGCTGAGGTCTTTGGATCCACTTCCACGATGCTGGATGCGTCCTGGCCCATCCCTTCACTCGAGACTAGCAGCAGTTTTCCATTGAGACTTGTGCCAGACACTGGCATGCGCACTCGCGCAGCAAGGTATTTGGAATCTGTGCCTGTCGAGGAAAAGATTGTTTGGGCTGGAAGACCAGCCGCCGGATCACTTGTATCGTTTGGATTGCCGCCCATATCGGTGAAGAAGTGGCGACCATTCACGGTGGAAACCCAAAAGGTAATAAAACCGCCGAGGGCGATTTCATTAGTTGTCTTTTTGATTTTTCCATTTTCGAGACGCGCCAATGTATACTGCGTCAGACGAGATTCTGGGCTGATCCCGGTGATGATGATGGAGCCGTTACCTGCCACTTTCATGGAATTAAGACTATGCGATAGCGTGACTCTATCAATCAGGGTGCCATTAGGTTGGTAAGCTTCGAGTCTATAATTTGCGTTAAACTGCAGGCGAGACTGACCAATCCACAAGACGTCTCCGTCTGCCACCATGGAGTCATAAGGCTCTCCTCGATCTAGTAAAGTCACAGTTTCTGCTGCGTTAGCCCACGTGGACGTTACAATCAGCGCAGCAAAAAATGAATTTAAAAAGCTTATCCTCAGCATCATCGTGGTCCTCTTCATAATGTTGTATCTCCTTGTGAGTATGGTTGAGCTAACACGCCGGCGCAACGGCTAATTTTTGGGTTAAACCGCCATCATCAGGTTTAAAATATGAGCTTTAGCTGGCATTGCAAGAATGTTCGTCATGTTGGCTATTTTCACTGAGCGCAGGAATCAATTGATTTGCGCTTTTTGCGGGCTATACTTTAGCTATGCTTAATTCCTATGCATTGCTTTTTGTTGATTGTCAGTCCACGGGGGCAAGCCCTCAAACAAGCTCATTGCTGGAGCTTGCCGTCAATGGGCAGTCCTGGGTTTTACGTCAGGACGAGGCAGTTAGTCCCAAAATACTGCGTCTAATTGGCATATCGTCCGAGGAGATCGCAATCGGCAAGTCGGCTGACGAGGTGTTCGCTGACTTTACACAGTTGATCGACGATGCACGGGAAGGTTTTGGCGAGAAGATTTTTGCGGTCGCTCATTTTGCCAGGCTCGAGCAGTCTTATTTGGACCGCCTTTGGCAAAATTTTGCCCAAACAAATTTTCCACTACCTTTGATTTGTACACACAAGTTGGCAAAAATACTTCACCCGCGTCTTCCCAACTATGGGCTAAGAGCACTTGGTGGTTGGTTTGGCAAACCTTTAGACGATGGTAAACGTGCCGCCCATCACGTTGACGCTACGCGTTGCATTTGGAATGCGCTCTCAGTCGAACTTGATCGGCGGGGCATCGGAACACTGGATGATCTAATAAAATTCATGGAGCAGAAGCCAGCTCGCGCCAGTGGTCGTCGCGAGTTTTTGATTACTCGCGAGAGGCGTTTGGGGCTTCCCTCTGATCCAGGTGTTTATCGTTATCTGGATCGTAATGGAAAAATCCTTTATGTGGGTAAGGCTACATCGCTAAAATCACGTGTTAACAGTTACTTCACCGGTGGATGTCGTGGAGATCATCGTAAACTTGAAATGCTGGCGCAGGCAGTCGAGGTTGAGGTCACCACCACTGAAGCTCCTCTCTTTGCGGGTCTCCTGGAATATGACGAGATTCGTAGGTTAAAGCCAACTTACAATATCGCCTTCAAGGGCCGTGGGCGCGATCACTTGCAGGCTCTGCAGATCCTTATGGTTCCTCCGACTCAGATTGTCATGTTTGAATATGCAAATATCATGAAGGAGTATTTTTATGATCTTGAGGATCAAAATATTCTCGTGGATGGATTAAAGTTGTGGCGTCACAAAAGAGGTGTATCGGTAGAGGATACGCTATCAGAGAGAGGCCTCCTAAATCTTGGAATGCCCCTTCTAAAAAACTGGATTGCTGAAGAACGACAAAGACGAAATTGTCGTGAGATAGACGTGGACGATGCCACGGATTCAGAGGAAGAAGACATTGACGGCGTCGATGACGAAGATAATTTTGTATGGACTGCTGAAGTTGTGGTAGCCGTTTGTGAGAGAATCGTCAGACGGGCGACACGGAATTATATCCGGTCCAAATGGTTGCGCCGGATTGCTGGAGCGACAATACAATTGAAATTTACAGCAGGACGGAAACAGAAACATAACACTGCAGATCGAGAGGCCACGATTTTTCCGTCAGAACGATATCCTGAGGTAGATCTTCGTCGGGTTGGCGTGTTGGTGCACGAGCTTCGTCGTATGGAATCCAAAGGCGACAAGTGGCAGATTATCAGTCCGTGGCCCATGACGATTCCCTTTTGGATTTAGGTGAGATCGTGGCAAAGCTCAAGATTGCAGTGACAGATTTCGCGCAAAAAAATCAGTTGTCTGGTGATATTGATGAATCACAGGCTACAGGTCAGGTTTCTCCAGAATTGGGAATGGAGATTCACCGTGAGATTCAGGATCGCCGCGCGTCCGAGTTTTTGGACTACCAACGTGAACATCAAGTCAAAGGCTGTCTCACAACATCCAGGGATCTAGAGATTGATCTATCCGGACGCATAGACGGCATGTGGTCAGAGGGAGACTCTCTCCTTGTTGAGGATGTTAAAAGTACGCTTAATCTACGTAAGCTCCGGCGAAATCTTTTGGAGGATCCGGAGCATGATTATATCTTGCAGGTTAAAACCTATGGTTGGCTGCTTTGGAAACAGCGCGGCATCGTGCCAAGACTTAGACTTTTACTCGTGTCCGCAGGGAGCCGCGAGGAAGAAGTCTTTCCCGTGGAGTTTGACCCGGAAAAATTTTCTGAATGGGTAGAGCTGCGCCAAGAGTTTTTGGAAAAACTATGGGTCGAGGTTCGTCAATTCAAGATGCGGCGCAAAGAGATGGTAAAAGATCTGAAATTTCCCTTTGCGCGTAAACGCTCAGGTCAGTCTGAATTAATCAAAGAGGTTGAATCGGCATGTAAATCAAAGTTACAACTCATTATTCAGGCTCCGACCGGAATGGGTAAGACTGCGGGCGTTCTTTTCCCGTTGTTGAAGTCAGGTCTGCGACGTGGTGATAAAGTGTTTTACGTAACTCCTAAGAATAGCCAGCTACGTGAGGCCGAATCCTTCATGAAATCAGTCGCGGTTGATGGCGAAAGGCCATTGGGCTTGATCATGACGTCCAAGCCCAAAATTTGCGTGAATACAGAAGTTAGCTGCACGCCCGAGGCATGTCCGTTCGCAAAGGGGCACTATGACAAAGTCAATGAGCATAAGTTAATTGGCGCGTTGAGGCAGGAGCCCATCATTACGGGTGACGTGCTTCGAGATTACGCTGCTCGCTATGAAGTTTGTCCATACGAACTAAGTAAGCAACTGATGCCGTGGGTCGATCTTATTGCAGGTGACTATCACTATGCGCTGTCGCCACAAGCAAACTTGCGTGAGATCGCTAAGCTGCCTCTTGTTACTGATCCAAAGCCTTTGCTTGCAATTGATGAAGCGCACAATCTCGCGGAGCGATCTCTTGACTGGTACAGTCATGAAGCGACTCACATTGCGGAAGCGGTCCTGGCCATCAGCCCTAAAAAACTTCGAAGACGTATGCAGATTCTCAATGAGTGGTTAGACACATGCTTGTCGGGAGCCCCCGCTGGATCAGTGGTCAAGCGGTTTGATCGAAAAGCTCTTATTGACAACGTGAATCTTTGGTCTGCCGAAATGCCAGCGGTTTTGGAGGCGGCGCAAGATGACGATGCTTACAGGCCTCTCGTCGAAACCTGGTTTAGCTGGATGAATTTAAGAGATCTGTGTCAGCTTCCGGATGAGCTTTTTTTTGCTACGAAGAGTCGGGACGGCTGTGGTTTAAACATGCATTGTGTCAACGCCGGGCCGCTGATGCGTGAGAGTCTGGCCAAATACCAAACTTTAGTAGCATTTTCGGCAACTATGAAGCCATTTTCCTATCATCAGACGATGGCTGGGTTCTGTGAAGAACGAGCGGTCAACAAAGAGTTTGTCTCGCCTTTTCCGAGAGAGCATCGAAAGATCATAGCGATTCCGCAAATTTCGACAGCATGGCGTGACCGACCGAGAAGTTTGAACAGAATCGCTGAGGTTATTGAGAGGGTGATTTCAATGAAACGCGGAAATTATATCGCGTTTTTCCCGAGTTTTGAGCTTCTCAGACAGGCGTTGTCATTGGTCACGGCGGATGGATTTGAAGTCGTCGAGCAGCCTGTGGGTGCAACAATGAGCTGGGTGCAGGATGTTTTGCGTAAGCTGCGCAAACGTCGCAATGTGTTGCTTTTTGCGGTTCAAGGTGGAGTATTGTCTGAAGGAATCGATTTACCAGGTGAGCAGTTGATTGGCGCTTTCATTGTAGGACCGGCGTTGTCCATGATCACAACTGAACGCGAAGAGCGTAGGAAGCTTTTAAGTAAGGATGGAGCTGATGGATACGCATTGACGTATGGATACCCTGCGATGGCTAAGAGTATTCAGTCAGCAGGACGCGTCATTAGGTCCTCCAAAGACCGGGGACTGATCATCTTGATGGACCCCCGATTCCTAAAGCCGCCATACTCCGACGCCATACCAGCCGACTGGATTGGCGAGGGCGAGTCGACCGAAGCACTGATAAGTCATTCAATTTTATCGGATATAGCAAGCTTTTGGTCAGAGTCCTAATTCGGACTTACATAGCGACATTGCGAAACCTCAAACTCATCTGACTATAATAGAGAGGGTGGATAGTTTTTATTTGGGTATTAAGTTGGCTTACGTCCAGAGGTAGTCTTTTATGATGAGTTTCAAATTGTCGTCTGAGCAACAAGCAATTATTGATATGGCACGAGAGTTTGCTCACAAGGAAATGATGCCCAAAGCGGCTCATTTCGACGAGACGATGGATTATCCTTGGGACATCATTAAAAAGGCCCACGCAAACGGTTTGCTAAATCTGGGTCTTAAAGAAGAGCACGGTGGACTCGGTGTCGGATCGCTGGTGCAAAGCATGGTTGTCGAAGAGCTGGCCTATGGCTGTTCCGGGATGTCGACTGCAATTACAGCCAATGATTTAGCACTCGGTCCGTTACTGGTGGCCGCTAATCAGGAACAAATCGAAGAATTTGTGAAACCGATGGTTAACGAGGCTAAGATGGCCGCCTACTGTGTAACGGAGCCAGGAGCCGGAAGTGACGTTGCCGGAATTAGAACGAGCTGCAAAAAAGACGGCGATAACTATATTTTAAATGGCGAAAAAATGTGGATCACGAATGGTTCCGTTGCTTCTTGGTATTTTGTTTTGGCAACCATGGACTCATCTCTTGGTCACAAAGGAATGTGCGGTTTTGTTGTGCCGTCAAATTTGCCCGGTATCATTGTTGGTAAGAAAGAGGTCAATCTCGGACAACGTTGTTCTGATACCCGAGGCATTGTCTTTAAAGATGTGAAGGTTCCGAAGAAATATTTGCTTGGCAAAGAGGGCGAGGGATTCAAGTACGCCATGAAAGCGTTTGACCATTCGCGCCCGTTCGTCGCGGCAGTCGGGGTTGGTATTGCCCAATGCGCGATGGATCATGCCGTCAAATATTCTTTGGAACGCAAAACTTTTGGAAAGCCAATCGCAGAGCACCAAGCAGTGGCATTTATGATTTCTGATATGGCAACTGAAATAGAGGCGGCTCGACTACTCTACCAAAAAGCGGCTTGGATGGCTGACGAAGGAATCAAAAACACCAAGTGGTGCTCCATGGCAAAATGTCTGGGTGGCGACATCGCTGTCAAAGTATCGCAGGATGCTGTCCAGATATTCGGTGGTTATGGCTATAACTCCGAATATCCAGTTGAGAAGTTATACCGTGACTCAAAAATTTGTCAGATCTATGAAGGCACTCAGCAAATTCAAAGAGTCATTATCAGTAGAGCTGTTTTTGCTGAGTACTCCAAAAGCTGATATTTGGTCAGTCTGAAACAATCAATGAATTTAGCAATTATCTCAGCACAGCTTGATCGATGCGGTTAAGCTGTGCGCGTAACCTCCGATAACTACTAGGTTAAATTAAAACTGACTAGATGGTCACCTAGGGGCGGAGGATCAGCGTGTGATTCTGCGGATGAAAGCCAGTGTTGTTTGTATGCTGTTAGGCATTAGCTTTTTTACTGCGTGTGGTGGTAAGCCTGGTGATCGAGTTGGCCAAAGAATGGCACCGTCATTATCTGGTGATGCAGATTCCGAGATAGGCGAAAGTGATGATGCGACATCTGAGCCGCCTGTCGATGCCGTGCTTCCGGGCGAAGAAGACATGGAATACCACAATCTTTTGAGAGCCTGTGGCGGAATCAATCCTGAGACTCCTGAAGCTTTGATTCTCGATCAGACGCTGAAAGCATATGCCACAAGGCAGCAGGGGACAGAGTCTATTGGTGGAATTCCCGTGCGCTATCAGGTCGACTTTGATGGCGAGCTGATCATAAAGTCATCTATCAATAAAAACGATTTGAATCGAACGCTTAGCCTAATTGAAGCGACTCCACAACTTGCAGCTAGAAAAGCACGTGAGCGCTTGGCTGCTCAAAGTGGTGAGTTGGCGACGGACTATGTTCCGTATTCCGAGCGGTCTGCACTTTCTGACGTCGATGCTGCTTGGGATGGTCTGATCTGTACAATTCAACCCGCACTTAAGACGGTAAATACCGTTGGTCGGCGCGTCGTTGTCACCTACAATAAACCGCTGCCTATCCACGTGTCTCCCATTGCAGTTCGCGATCGCTATGAAATGGAGCACACGGGTCACCGTCGCTTCGAGCTGGAGGCCACGATTGTCGAGTCTGAGCATCCCGATTTGCCCGCCGGCAGAGTCATTCCCGGTTTTGTGATAATTGAACCAGTCTCTCCAGAGCAAGTGGTCACTTTGCCTGACGCATCTTCGATTGTGGTGCGGGGGGATTTTGGCATTCGTATCCATATTCGATTCGGCAGTGATCAGATGACAAATATGATGGGATTAACTCCAGATTCAACCTATCTGATTGATCACACCAGGCGTATATTTCGTTCAATCACCGCTGATATTAAGGATGGTTCGACTCCTGTTGTGACGTTCGCGGCTCAGGAGGCTGAACTATGAAATATTTTAGCTTGATGTCAATTATATCCGTCTGCGTATCATGCGGTGCAAATCCGCCAGCAAAAAAGCCCTTGGCGAATGAATTTGAGTCAGATGCCAGTGCTGCGAATGTCGATGACAAGTCTCCTTATGCGCTCGCATGTTCAGAGGCTGTCAGACGTGATGCTTACGGCCAAACTCTTGATGAGGCATTCAATATTTTATGTGCAGGTGATTTGAAACCAAGTGGTACGTTTGTGAAAACACTAGCTGGAGATCCCTGGGACGGCTCGTCAGGTCTAAAGATTTTCAAGATTGGAAACGCTGAGCACGACACGACAGCAAGAACGACAAAACTAACGGGCGGCGGCACAATTCTGATTCCGATCGAGGCTGAAAAGTTTGCGGAGATGTCCCTTCTCTATGCCGCAAATCCTGATTTGGCTGAGGAGCACGGAATTCGTCTTGTCGATGGATTGAGGTTAGAACGGAAACTCGATGAAAATCTTGGTTCAATGGATGGCGTTCTCATGGGTAGAGTTACGTCGCGATTATTGATCGAAAAAGAAATCAATCACCAGAGAATCACGATTGAATATGACGCATCTCGCTCATCAGCCAGGTTTTCCCCAGATGTTTTTGTAACAGCGACAAAACTGATCCGCCCGATCCAGGGCATCAAAGACATGTATAGCGTCAGTCTTTCTTATCCATGGGAGGGTGCAGTCGCCGTCACGACATTGATTATGACAAAGACTGACAATAAGAATCAGCCTGGTGTCGCTGCCGAAGCGTTAATGAAAACATTTAAAGAGGGGATTCAGAACCTGCGCGCTAACGCAGTTGTCATGGGACTGCGAGAATCAGAGTTATGGCTTCGTGCTCCCAATGCGTGGGGTGATCTATTCGATGGGGTTGCAAATGAGGATTGAAAAACAATTGAAGTTACATTCAGCCGCATTGATATATTCTTTGTTGAGCCCCTCAGTTGCAAGTGCTTATCCGTTTCTTTACACAGGAATTCATCAGATTGCTAACTCCGGTTTATCGGCTCTCGGTAGTTCGGATGCCACGGCAACTGCAGCAAATCCTGCGAATCTTTCGGATGCCCAAGCGACGAGTTCCTACGCAGATATGGCGATTGTCTCCATGCAGTACATATATGCACATACAAACTACGATCCAGTTTATCTGAAGACAGTAGCTCCTCCAGTCAATCTTGGACTTAACGTGAAGACTGACTCAGGTCTCAGTTTAGGTCTTCTTGTGAGTCCTCGTACTGCTCCTGGCGCAAAACCTATCCGTGTGAATTCTGTGCCGACATTTACTGGTGCGGGATACGCCCTATTTAATCTAGACATTGAGCAAAGCGGATTTATGGGTGGACTTGGTGCAGGTTATAAGCTTCCAGCAACAGGTTGGTCTGTCGGATTAACACTTCTTTATGGAGAGGATGGTCAGGAGATCTCCGCCTATGCATCAGAAGGTGATCAAAGTTTGCCGGGCATGGATATGAAGTATTCTGGGCGCAGTATCCAGGGACTAATGGGAATCGCATACGCAGATGGTCGATCATCTCTAGGTATGACTTTTAGGAGTCCTGCTGCCAGGCGTTATGATGGCGATATCGCCAGTGCGGTGACAGATAACGTTTATGACCACTACCACGGCGTTTCTTATCATCCTGCGCAGCTGACCGGAGCCGTGCAAGTTGGTAGAGGTGTGATGGATTATTTGATGCAGGTAAATCGAGACTTTTGGTCGCTCGGGCGCAACGTCGCAAATCGCGGTTTACCTTATGGATCTCCAGAAACGGACTTCACGGATAGTTTTGGGGTGTCCTTCGCCGCAAAGCTTCGCCAAAGCGACTCAACGTCGCTGTCGGCGTCCTGCGGGTATTATTCAGCTAATACGGGAGACGGAAGTGCCATCGATCACGGCTCTACGGCTCTCGATGACACTGCCATTCCGGTTCAAACTGGGATGGAGTTCGGTCAAATGGAGGCCATTCCCCGGGCTGTGCTGGGTGCTGGAATGATAAGAACCCTTGGAGACAACAGAGGATCTTGGGTTTTTTCCGGTAATTACCAAACGGGCACAAGGACCATACCCGTGGGCCACAAGGGTGAAGGTTGGTACCACATCGACGTTTTCACCGTGGCGAGCGGGCTAAATGTGAAATTTTGAATTTGGACCTATTTCCACTAACGGAAAATTCTTATTTTCTTCCGCATGGTATGCACCGCTTTTTATTAAAATTCGTGCTGAATGAGTTCTGTGTCTAAGCACTGGTCTGAGCCGTCGTCACATGACCTGCATAATCTCTTGCCCGTAAATATATCGCACGAGACCCATTAGTCAAACCAGTAAATGAAACGGGCGACGAACAAGCAATATATGTCGTGTTATCAAGATTACACTCAAATCCATAGACGCCGTTTGTACAGCTCTTATAAGGTCGTCGATTCACGGAGCTGTTCACACCACGGTAAAGGGCCGCCACGGCTGCGTCGTTGGCCAGGGGGAGCTTAAAAAGATTGGTTTTGATCCTTTATTTTCATTTAATCACACGGCCGCAAGCGCGAGCAAATATCAATCGACTATTTTGAAAAACGTGGTGCATCAGCAAGAGACAGGACTGTTTCCAAGATCACTTGGATATCTTATTTGTCATAGCTGATTGACTTTCCAAATTTTAAGCAAAACTTGAGTTCATACCCCATGGTTTAGGGGGCTTGGCTTGACCGCTCCGACCATCGTTTGGCAAGGGTTTCCAAGACTAGCCCTACAGCGCCGCCCCCAGCTGGCCAATCAATAGCTAATCAGTCGGGTGTCCCCAATTAGGGGCTGGTGAGGAGGGCAGAGCTGGTGGTTACTGTCATGCCTGTTGTGTACAACACACAGCGGTAGAGGTGGTTGTTATTGGCTGAAGTAAGATCGATAAGATACAGGGTACTATCCGTACCGCCATCAACCGCAATCCACGTCACTCCGCTATCCGTACTGAGCTGCCACTGATATGTGATACCCAGATTTTGAGGCGAGAAGGCTGCTACACTGAATGTGGCCTGTCCACCGGAAGCGGTCTGAGAAATTGGCTGGGACGTAACGATAATCTCACCAGAGCTTGACCCAGTTAGACCAACACTATAGCTTGCACCGGCAGAGACCGCCGTCCAGTTAGTATATGATCCAATCTGTAAAGGCGCTGAACGAGTGATAGTTGTGCCGTCGCCAAGTCGACCGTTGCTGTTGGCACCCCAGGCATAAAGCATACCTCCCCGAACTCCAAGGCCATGGCTACCACCAGCAGACACGTCAGTCCAGTTCGTGAAGGCTCCAATCTGCACCGGTGCCGTTCTTTGTGTCAGCGTTCCATCACCCAAGTGATAAGAGCTGTTAGCACCCCATCCCCAAAGGGTGCCTGACCTCAAGCCAAAGCTATGGTACGCGCCACCCACAACCTTGGTCCAAGTGGTGAGAGCGCCGATTTGAACCGGTGTTGTTTTATTGACCGTGGTGCCATCACCCACCTGACCATTGCTGTTGCCGCCCCACGCAAAGAGCATTCCGCCCCTGATACCAAGAGAGTGTTGGGTACCGACACCGATACTAGTCCATGTGGTATTCGCGTCAATTAGGACAGGTGACAAGCGATTGGTCGTCGTGCCATCACCTAACTGGCTCACGTTATTGTATCCCCATGCATAAAGCTGACCACCTTTAATACCGAGTACGTGATGCCCGTTGGAACTGATTGTCACGTCCGTCCAGTTAGTATCCACGCCGATTTGAACTGGCGCACTACGCTGGGTTTGCGTGCCATCACCAACTGTGCCGAAAAAGTTGTAACCCCAACCATAAAGCCTTCCGGCGCGTATCCCTAAACTCGCTTGGAGACCTGCCGCTACGTGCGTCCAGTCTGTAAATGCCCCGATTTTAACCGGCGTGGTGCGAGTGACAGTTGTACCATCTCCTAGCTGGCTAAATGAATTTGTTCCCCAAGCGTATAGCACCCCATCACGAATACCAAGGGTGTGGTTAGCTCCTGCTGACAATTTACTCCAGTTAGAATCTGTTCCGATTTGGGTTGGGGCAAGTCGCTGACTGGTTGACGTGGTAATACCCAATTGACCGCTGGAGTTGTTACCAATCACGTAGAGCTTGCCTGCACTCAGCATCAGATTATGGTGAAAACCAATCTCAATAGCACTCCAGTTGGAATCAGACCCAATTCTCACCGGAGAACTGCGATCAATGGTTGTGCCGTCAGCATGCTGTCCAAACTGGTTATTACCGAAACTCCAAATCTCTCCAGATTTCATGGCCACTGAGTGGGCGTGACCTGCATTCACGGCAGTCCATGTGGTCTCACTACCAATTTGGACAGGAGATGTACGCTGGGTGGTCGTTCCGTCACCAAGCTGACCACTGGAGTTTAGACCCCATGCATAGATTTGACCACCAGCCCGAAGAGCAATGGTATGGACTGATCCCGCAGAAACCATCGTCCAATCTGTGAAAACGCCCACTTGCACTGGCGAAGTTTGCTGAGTGGTGTTGCCAATACCAAGTTGACCGTTGGTATTAAGACCCCAGGCATAGAGTCGACCTGCACGAATACCCATCGAGAAGTTACCCATTTGGGCTGCCGATATCCACGTCCAGTCCGTAGCGGTACCGATTTGGACAGGCGACAATCTCTGTGTGGTTGTACCGTCACCAAGCTGACCGCTCGAGTTTAAGCCCCATGCGTATAGCTTGCCACCTTTGATACCTAGAGAATGTGAAGCACCTGCAGCCACCATGGTCCAGTCCGAATCAACGCCGATTTGTACGGGTGAAGCACGATTGATCTGAACACCATCACCGATACGACCGCTAGAACCAGCACCCCAAGCCCACAAAGTACCTGAGCGAAGACCTAGACCATGGAATTGGCCATTTGAAACTGCTGTCCAGTCCGTAGCCGTGCCAATTTGGACTGGCAATGTCTTAGTGACGGCTGTTCCATCACCCAACTGGTTGTTAGCACCTAGGCCCCATGCGTAGAGACGACCAGAACGGATAGCGTGCGAGAAGCTGCCGCCGGCACTAACCGTCGTCCAATCGCTATCCACACCAACCTGGGTCACAACCATACTCATGGCATTAGGCAACCCGTCACCATGCTGAGAGTTGGCGTTTAGACCCCATGCATGGTAATAAGACGCTGCATTCAGACTGTAGGTAAAGTTCATTGTATTGGAGGCTGTATTATTATTGCCTGCAGTATCAGTCGCGACGGAGGCCGCGATAGAGACGCTGACGGTGCCTGCGCTAGTTGGGGTCACGGTAAATGAATAACTCGATCCACTGCCGCTGAAGCTTCCAGCTGTACCGTTCACGACTGTCACATCACCCACGACAAACCCAGCCACTGACTCACTGAAAGTCGCTGTCATGGAAATGGCGCCAGATGTATGCGAGGCGGTCGAACTCGTAAGTGCGACCGTAGGACTCGATGTGTCAATGATAACATTGTGCAAGTTAGCCAAGTTGTTTGAAACGGGTAGCGTCAACGTCGCATCGGTGCTCGCTTGATCCTTAATGGAGTCAGTGCCGACATTGAAAGCCGTCACATTTAGATCTGCGGCGCTATGACCAGACATGACCGTGTAGCGGTAGCGTATGGTGTCTCCATCTGGCTTTGACTGGTAGACTGCAAGATAACCGTTGGTTAGGGTTAGCGTTGAATTGGTTCCCACCTGAGTGACGGATTCTGAGAAGTTCACATCGATGTCAACCACTGTGCCGGCTGCGTATGTACCATTAACACCAGTTATTGTAGAAATAGTCGGAGTGGTCGTATCGATGACGATATTTTTCTGGCCACCAATACTGCTCGCACCGCCCGGGGCCGGCAGTGTCAATGTGGCGTTATTGTTAGACGCATCTTTAATGGTGCCAGAATTAAGACCGAGGGACGTTGTGGCAATATAATCAAGATCTGCAGCGTTTTGACCATTTACGACCGTATAATTGAACGTCAACACCGTTGTTCCCGAACCAGACGAGTAATTAACGACCGCGTTGTTTCCACCGCCGCCTGTACCAAGGGTAATCTGCGGTGTACCAGTGACGATCACAGCTTCGGTGAACGTAACGGTGATCGGTACGAGCTGCGTTGCTTTATACGCGCCGTCCGCAGCAGTTGATGTGACCGACGACACGGTTGGTATTACAGAATCGTTGACGTACGTGGTCATACTTGTACACGCTGAGACGTTACCAGCAGCGTCTGTGACTTGGGCAAAGATCGTATTGGTCGAGTTAGCGGTCAGAGCATTGGTGGTTTTAGTCGCTGAGCCTGCGCTGGCGCCAGTGGTTCCCGAAATAGCTGTGCTACAGCCGCTGTTGCTGTAGAGCGTAAAGTTTGAAACTGTTTCAGACAATGTCGCTGTAATGGTCGGCGTTGTGCTAACGTTTGGCGAGATCGGCGAAATGGAGCTATAGGTGACCGTCGGAGTCACAGTGTCGATCACAATCGCCTTAGTGCCCGCAATACTGAAGGATCCACCAACCCCTGGAAGGGTCAATACTGCGTTGTTTCCAGTCGAGTCCTTAATTGTACCGCCGTTCAGTGCTAAGGACGAAGTGTTAACATAGTCAAGATCTGCAGAGTTATTCCCTGCTCCGACCGTATAGGTAAATGTCAGAGTCGTTGAGCCAGAGCCACTCGCGTAGTTAACAGCAGTTCCTGCGCCGCCAGTAGCAAGAGTTAGTTGAGGGAAGCCAGTCACCGTGACACTTTCAGTGAATGTCACTTGAATGGAGACCGCTTGGCTGGCTCTATAGCTGCCGTTACCAGTACTTGAAGTGACAAGTGAGACCGTGGGGGCTGTGCTGTCATTTATGTAAGTGACCAACGACGTACAGCCAGACGCATTACCTGCAGCGTCGATCGCTTTACCGTAGATGATGGTACTGTTGTTAGCGTTGACGTTGGCATTAACTGTTATGCCAGGCGATGCGAACGCCGTATTAGCTGTGGCTGCGGACTTAGGCGTCGCACAACCAGAATCGTAATAAAGAGTAACTGTAGAAGTCTCAGACGCTGTACCAAAGACCGTCGGCATCAGGGATGTTCCTGGCGTTGCAGGGCTTACCGATGAATAGGTCAGAGTCGGAGCCGAAGTATCAAGAGTTACCGTGTTATCAGACGATGTGGAGGCCGAGTTGGTGTTACCAAAAGTATCTGTCACCGTATTGGCTGCAATTGACGGTTTAAGGGTCCCTGCTCCTGTCACAGGAGTAGCTCTCAAGTTCCAGGTGATATTATCTGTGGTCGTCAAAGTCCATGTGATGCCTGTTGCTGTGCCGCCCGTATTGAGGATATCTCCGTTCGTAAATGTGCTCGGATCCACGGCCGCAGAGAAGACCACCGTAAAGTCGATCGGTGCCGCATTAACTGGATCAGACTGACCAACTTTTTGGTTGACTGTGACTGACAGGGCCGCAGGTGAGTAGCTGACACTATTTGAAGAATCCACCAACCCAGCAGATACGTTACCGGCAGCATCAGTAACCGCGGCCGCGGCGAGACGTGGCTGCAGGGTTCCGCTGCTGGCGGATGTTGCACCGACGGTGAAGGTGGTGCTATCGCCACTGTTTGTGATGGACCATGTCACTCCGGTCGCGGTTCCCAAATTAGTGATATCTGCAGCCGTCAATGTGGCCGGGTTGATCGCCTCTGAAAAAGTCAATGTGAAGTTAATCGGCGCAGAATTTGTCGTAGCGGTTCCAGTTCTCGCAAACGAGTTCACTGTTGGCGCAATATTATCATAATTGTATGTCACCATACCTACACAAGCTGTGGTATTACCCAGGGCGGTGACACCTAACGCGTATACCTCTGTTACGCTATTTGCCGGTAAAGTGAACATCGGAATTGTTTGGCCAGAACCCGTCGTAATAGCTGTTGGGTTTGATATCTGCCCACCGCATTCAAAATCGTCATATAATGTAACAGTGGCCGCCTCTGTTGTTGTCAATGTTAAAGTCGGCGTACCGTTCGAGCTTGGAGACGATGGAGAAATCGAGACATATGTCAAAGTCGGCGGAGCTGTATCGATCACAATCGCTTTTTGACTTGCAAGGCTTGATGCACCTGAAGTTGATGGCAACCCGAGTGCGGCATTATTACCTGCAAGATCTTTAATAGTGCCGCTGTTAAGGGCTAGAGCTGAAGTGGAGGCATAGTTCAAATCAACTGAGGTCTGCCCGAGAGCGATCGTATAGTTGAAGGTCAGAGTCGTTGTACCAGAGCCGCTTGCATAATCTACCACAGCATCACTCGCACCGCCGCCTGTACTCAAAGTCAATCGTGGAGTGCCAGTGACGTAGACGACTTCGCCAAAGACAACGTTGACAGGGATTGTTTGACCAAGTTTATAAGTACCGTTGGCCGCACTGGAGGTGACACTTGTAACCGCTGGTACATTTCCGTCATGGACATAAGTGGTCATACTTGTACAGCTTGAGACGTTTCCTGAAAGGTCAGTCACTTGAGCGTGAATGTTATTAGTGCTGTTGGCAGCAAGTAGCGTCGTAGCCACGTTGTTACTGCCAGCCGTTCCGCTGCCGGTAGGCGACGAGATGCCAGTTAAGCAAGAACCATCACTATAGAGACGGACTAATTGAGCAGCCTCTGACAAGTTGATTGTCAAGGTCGGCGTTTGTGTCGTGCCCGGCGAAACTGGTGAGATAGACGTATACGAGACGGTTGGAGTCACAGTGTCGATGACCAGAGCTTTATTGGCTGCCAAGCTACCTGTAGCACCAGGTGTCGGTAGTGTGAGGGACGCATTGTTGCCAATGGCATCGCGGATTGTGCCGCCATTGAGAGCAAGAGAGCTCGTCGCCGCATAGTCTAGGTCTGCTGAGTTTTCCCCGTTAAAGACCGTATAATTGAAGGTCAGTGTGTTGGTGCCTGATCCGCTTGCGTAGTTAACAATGGTATTAGAGCCGCCAGTGGCTAGGGTGATTTGAGGGGAGCCTGTGACGGTCACGACTTTGGAGAAGGTCAACTGCACGGGCACAGCCTGCCCAGACTTGTAGTTGCCATTGGCAAGACTTGACGTAACATTGGTGACTGTTGGAGCTGCATTGTCGTGTGTATAGCTGACAAGGTTCGTACAGCTTGATGCGTTACCAAGAGCATCGACGGCTCTTGCATAGATAGTGGTCGAAGCATTCGCGGCCACATTACTGGTAAGCGTAATACCAGGACTTGCAAACGCGGCATTAGACTGAGCAGCAGAGCGTGGTGTGTTACATGCCCCATCAAAGTAAAGGGTCACAGTTGAAGTCTCAGTCGCCGTACCTCTGACAGTTGGTGTAAATGAGTTATTAGGACTGGTTGGCGAAATGGACGAGAACGACAGAGTCGGCGCCGTCGTATCCATGGTGACCGTATTATCGATCGATGTGGACGCGGCGTTTTGATTACCGTAGGCATCGGTTACAGAGCCAGCCGCAATGGATGGTATGACTGTACCAGAAGTCGAGATGGCTGTAGCCGTCAGTGTCCATGTGATGTTATCTGTGGTGCTAAGAGACCATGTGAAACCCGAAGCCGTGCCGTTTTGAACGATATCATTCGTAGCAAAGCTTGATGCACCGACGGCTTTGGAGAAGACCACGGTAAAGCTAATCGGTGCTGCTGCTACGGGATCAGCCTGGCCGGACGCTTGATTTATATTCACTGTATAACTTGATGCGGCATAATCTACCGACTGAGTAGCCGTGATAGCGCTTGCATTGGCATTGCCGGCCAAATCGGTCACACCGGAGGCCGCGATGCGAGGAATCAATGTTCCATCACCCGATGACGTTGCAGACACTGTGAATGCTGTCGTAGACACCGCAGATACGGTCCATGAAACCGCTGATGCTGTACCAGAGTTGCTAATATCGGCTCCAGTAAAGCTCATAGGGTCTATCGCTTCATTGAAAGTCGCCGTGAAGTTCACCGAAACTGAGTTAGTGGTTGTAGCCTGGCCCACAGCCCTCACGAATGTCACATTAAGCGGCGCAACACTATCGTTGGTGAAGACCACCAAGTTCGTACACGAAGCGTTACCAAAGGCGTCTACGGCGCGAGCATAAATGGTCGTGGCCGCATTAGCGGAAAGACTATTTGTTGTAATCGTCTTGCCCGCACCTGACGTCATTGAGGAAGAACTTGAGACTGGCGACGTACAAGTAGCCTCACTATGCAGGGTCACGGTTGCGTTCTCAGATAGACTGAATGTGACCGTCGGAGTAAGAATCGTCGCAAAGTTCGCAGGTGAGATCGATGTATAGGTGACCGTCGGTGCCAATGTGTCCACAATGATCGCTTTTTGACCCGAGAGACTTGATCCGCCGGCTAGGGCTGGCAAAGCAATGGACGCAGAGTTACCAGCGATGTCTCTGATGGTTCCGCCGTTGAGCGCCAAAGCTGATGTGGATGCAACTTCCAAAGGATTCGCTGATTGACCAGCACCAACTGTGTAATTGAATAGAATCGTCGACGTTCCACTGCCCGAGACATAGTTGACCGCAGTCCCTGCACCACCCGTTGCGAGAGTCAATTGGGGCGTACCTGTGACAGTGACCGCCTCAGAGAACGCAACCGTTACCCCAATCACCGCACCGGCGCTGTAAGTGCCGTTCGCCGTATTCGAACTGACGGAAGAAACGCTTGGCGCTATGCTATCGTGGGTATAACTAGCAATGGATAGACAGCTTGAAGCGTTACCAACAGAGTCGGTCGCTTTGATGGACAGGCTTGTGGTCGTATTAGCTGTCAGCGAAGTGGTGACTAGAGTGTTGTTACCAGACGCACCCGCCACAGAAGCAGACGCGGTAACGGAGCAGGTAGCGTTACTGAAGAGTTGTAGGGCTGAAGTTGCCTCACTCACATTAACTGTGATGCTTGGAGTCTGAGTTGTTCCTGCTAGTGACGAGCTAGCGGCCACAAGAGATACGGATGGAGCCGTCGTATCAATGACGATATTCTTGTTAGCCGTCAGGCTACCCGGTGCCGCAGAGGCTGGAAGTGTCAGGTTAGCATTATTTCCAAGTGAGTCTCTTATGGATCCGCCGTTTAGGGCGAGAGACGATGTGCTTACATAGTCTAGTTTAGCTGACGTATCGCCAGGTGCTACAACATAGGTGAATGCTAAAGTATTGGTGCCAGTACCACTGACGTAGTTGACTGTGGTATTAGCTCCGCCGGTAGCCAACGTTAGCTGTGGGATTCCGGTAACGGTTACTACTTTAGAGAATGTGACGGTCAATGCCACCGACTGGCCTGACTTATAAGTACCGTCCGCCAAACTAGAAGTCACGTTGGTGACCGTTGGCGCGGCACTGTCATTTGTATATGTAACCAGGTTTGTACAGCCGGAGACATTTCCGGTCGCATCCACTGCTTTACCGTAGATCACAGTCGTCGTGTTGGCGTTGGCATTTGACGTCAAAGTAATACCTGGTGAAGCAAATGCTGTGTTCGCGACACTTGCAGACCTAGGAGTCTGACACAGAGAATCATAGTACAGAGTTACTGTAGACGTTTCAGATGTCGTGCCGAGTACTGTCGGCGTTAAAGTAGCCGCTGGATTGGACGGAGTGACTGATGAGAAGGTGAGGGTTGGCGCCACGTTATCGTAGGTCACGGTGCTATCAACACCGGTCGAGCTTGAATTAGCATTACCGAACGCGTCGACGACCGTGTTTGCGGCGATACTTGGGATAATCGTTCCAGGACTTGCTACACCGGCGGCCTGAAGAGTCCAAGTTATATTGTCTGATGTGGTGAGTGTCCAAGATGTAACAGACGCCGTACCGCCAGCGACGATATCGGCAGGCGTGAACGATGCTGGATTTACGGCTTGCGAGAACACAACCGTATAGGTCACTGGCAACACATTTGTTGGATCACTCTGTCCAGCGGCTTGGTTGAGTGATACTGAAAGTGCAGCTGGCGAGTACGTCACGTTGTCTGATGCATCCACAGCAGACGCGCTAGAGTTACCCGCCACGTCCGTCACTGCAGAAACAGCAAGTCTTGGCTGTACCGTACCCGTTCCAGCTGCGGTGGCTGCGATCGTGAATGTCTGATTATTGCCGGAGTTTGTCACACTCCACGACACACTGGTTGCGGTTCCGACGTTCGTAAAGTCAGCAGCCGTGAGGCTCAGCGGCGCAATCGCTTCTGAGAAGGTCAACGTAAAGTTCATCGGTACCGAGTTGGTCGACGCCAACTGACTACCCGCCCGCGCAAACGAGGACACAGTTGGCGGCGCCGAGTCATGGGTATAGGTCGTCATGCTTGTGCATGAGGTCGTATTGCCAAGAGCCGTGACGCCTTTGGCGTAAATCGCAGTAGAGCCGTTAGCCGCCAGTGTAAACGTCGTCACAGTCTGGCCTGCACCAGTGGTCAATGACGCTCCACCTGATATGGCCGTACCACAACCTGAGTCGCTGTAGAGAGTAACCGTTGCCGCTTCGGTTGTGGTCAGGGTCACTGTGGGTGTCCGACTGCTGCCTGGAGACGACGGCGAAACGGATACGTAAGCCAATGTTGGTGGCGTCGTATCGATCACAATCGCTTTTTGGCCGGCGATGCTTGAGCCAGAGCCCGGATTAGGAAGGGTCAAGGTGGCGTTATTGAGGGCTGCATCTCTGATTGTACCGCCGTTCAGCGTCAACGCAGCTGTGGATGCATAATCAAGATCTGCAGAGGACTGACTGAGGCCAACCGTATAAGTGAAGGTCAATACACTTGTACCAGAACCACTCGTGTAATTGACGACTGCGTTGTTAGCACCACCGCCAGTTGATAGTGTCAACTGAGGTGTGCCGGTGACCGTGACACTTTCGGTAAACGTTACATTGATGGCCACGGTCTGTCCAAGCCTATAGGTACCGTTAGCCGACGATGAGGAAACTGATGTAACCGTAGGTAGAGCACTATCGTTCGTATAAGACGTCATGAGCGTACATGAGGAGGCGTTACCCGCCAAATCCGTAACCCTACCGTAAATGCTGGTGACAGCATTCGCCGTCAAAGTAAGGGTCGTGAGAGTATTGGCCCCAGCGGCACCAGCTGTGGAAGCTGATGCGGAGACCAGACATGAGCCATCACTAAAGAGTTGAATCGCTTGTGCAGCCTCTGAGACATTGAAGGTCACTTGCGGCGTTTGCGACGATCCAGGCGAGGTCGGTGAAATAGCTGTGTAGGTGATGGTCGGTGTGACCGTATCGATAACAATCGACTTATTGGCGCCAAGGCTGCCTGATGCACCAGGCGCAGGCAAGGTCAGAGCCGCGTTATTTCCGAAAGCGTCGCGGATTGTTCCACCATTGAGAGTCAATGATGCCGTCGAAACATAATTGAGAAGTACCGAGTTCTCGCCAGCGAAGACCGTATAATTGAAGGTCAGGGTATTGGTACCTGAGCCACTGGCATAGTTTACAACTGTATTGGAACCACCAGTTGCAAGGGTGATTTGCGGGGTTCCAGTTACGGTTACAGCTTTAGAGAAGGTCAACTGCACTGGCACAACCTGGCCAGCCTTATAACTACCACTTGCTAGGCTGGTGTTGACATTGGTAACCGTAGGCGCTGTACTGTCATGGGTATAGGTTGTCATGCTCGTACAGCTTGATGCGTTACCAAGTGAGTCTACGGCTTTAGCGTAGATGGTCGTCGAAGCGTTACTTGCCACGTTACTGGTCAACGCAATACCTGGGCTTGCAAAGATGGTATTGGCCTGACTCGCAGAACGAGGTGCAGTACAAGACACATCAAAGTATAGGGTCACGGTCGATGCCTCTGAGGTCGTACCAAGTACAGTTGGCGTTAGTATATTGTTCGGACTGGTTGGTGTAATCGACGAGAACGTCACGGTCGGTGCGATGGTATCCATTGTTACAGTGTTATCGATTGCAGTCGATGCCGCGTTCTGGTTACCGAATGCATCCGTTACCGTTGAAGCGGCAATGGATGGAATGAGCGTACCAGAAGCACTGACGGACGTTGCTGCTAGTGTCCAGGTGATATTATCGGTTGTCGCCAAAGACCAAGTTAAACCGGTAGCCGTGCCATTCTGCACAATATCATCTGTATTAAAGCTTGATGAGCCGACGGCTTTGGAGAAGACCACGGTAAAGTTAATCGGGGCCACTGCCACTGGATCAGATTGACCTGCCGCCTGGTTAACCGTAACTGTAAACGGAGCTACGGAATAATCGACAGACTGTGTAGCGATCATGGCACTGCTATTCGTATTACCAGCCAAGTCAGAGATACCGTTTGGCGCAATTCTTGGCATTAAGGTGCCATCACCAGAAGACGTTGCAGCCACAGTAAACTGAGTTGAGGAGATTGATGTGACGGTCCAGGCGACCGCTGATGCGGTACCAGTGTTACTAATATCTGCGCCCGTGAAGCCAGCGGCATTAATCGCCTCATTAAATGTCGCTGTGAAACTTACTGGGACGGAATTTGTAACCGCCGCCTGACCACCAGCGCGAACAAAGGACACAAGAAGCGGCGCCACACTATCATTAGTGAAGACCACCAAATTCGTGCACGAAGCGTTACTAAAGGCGTCTACAGCGCGAGCATAAATGGTCGTGGCCGCATTAGCGGAAAGACTATTTGTTGTAATCGTCTTGCCCGCACCTGACGTCATTGAGGAAGAACTTGAGACTGGCGACGTACAAGTAGACTCACTATGCAAAGTTACTGTCGCACTCTCGGAGAGACTAAATGTAACAGTTGGAGTCAAAGTCGTCCCGAAGTTTGATGGCGATATGGATGTATAAGTGACAGTCGGTGCCAGCGTATCCACAATAATCGCTTTTTGGCCGGAGAGACTTGATCCGCCGGCTAGAGCAGGCAAGCCGAGGGATGCATTGTTGCCAGCGATGTCTCTGATGGTACCGCCATTCAAGGCAAGCGCTGATGTAGATGTTACTTCCAGCGGACTTGCCGATTGACCAGCACCAACGGTGTAGTTAAAGAGCAATGTCGTCGTTCCACTGCCCGACACATAGTTAACCGCAGTCCCTGCCCCACCCGTTGCCAGGGTCAATTGCGGCGTGCCTGTGACAGTGACCGCCTCAGAGAACGTCACCGTTACACCAATGACGGCGCCCGCGCTGTAAGTACCGTTTGCAGTGGTGGAGCTTACTGACGATACGCTTGGGGCATTTCCGTCATGTGTGTAGCTCGCGATTGATAGACAGCTTGACGCGTTACCCACAGTATCCGTTGCTTTGATGAATAGACTTGTGGTCGCGTTGGCCGTCAAGGAACTGGTGACAAGCGTGTTATTACCAGAAGATCCTGCAACTGAGGCTGATGCCGTTACTGAACATCCAGCATTACTGAACAGTTGCAGTGATGACGTCGCCTCACTCACATTGACTGTGATACTTGGGGTCTGAGTTGTTCCCAGAAGTGATGAACTAGCTCCCACAAGGGATACGGTTGGGGCCGTTGTGTCAATCACGATATTTTTATTAGCCGTCAGGCTACCTGGCGTCGCAGAGGCTGGAAGTGCCAGGTTGGCATTATTTCCCAGTGAGTCTCTTATCGATCCCCCGTTCAGGGCAAGAGACGACGTGTTGACATAGTCTAGTTTAGCTGACGTATCACCAGGCGCCACAACATAAGTGAATGCGAGAGTATTCGTGCCTGTGCCGCTGACGTAGTTAACTGTGGTGTTGGCACCGCCGGTAGCCAGAGTTAGTTGTGGTACGCCGGTGACCGTCACTACTTTTGAGAACGTGATGGTCAATGCTACAGACTGGCCTGACTTGTAGGTGCCGTCAGCCAAACTTGAAGTCACGTTGGTGACTGTTGGCGCGGCGCTATCGTTGGTGTAGGTGACAAGGTTTGAACAGCCTGAGGTGTTACCTGCCGCGTCCACGGCCTTGCCATAAATAATCGTCGTCGTGTTGGCGTTGACGTTTGACGTCAAAGCAATACCAGGGGAAGCAAACGCCGTGTTTGCGACACTTGCCGATCTTGGCGTCTGACAGAGGGAATCGTAATAAAGGGTTACCGTCGAGATTTCAGATGCCGTACCAAGTACAGTCGGTGTCAATGTGGAAGCTGGATTCGACGGACTAAGCGACGCGAACGTAAGCGTTGGCGCTACGTTATCGTAGGTTACGGTACTGTCAACACCGGTAGAGCTTGAATTGGCGTTACCAAACGTATCGACCACGGTGTTAGCAGCGATACTCGGAATAATCGTTCCAGGGCTTGCCACGGCATTAGCCTGTAGAGTCCAGGTGATGTTGTCTGAAGTAGTGAGGGTCCATGAGGTAACTGAAGCCGTACCGCCAGCAACAATATCGGCCGTCGTGAAGGATGCAGGATTAATTGCTTGCGAGAATACAACTGTATAGGTGACTGGCAAGCCATTGGTTGGATCACTCTGTCCAGCCGCTTGGTTGAGTGATACTGAGAGAGCAGCTGGTGAGTAGGTTACATTGTCGGCTGCATCCACAGCTGACGCGCTCGCATTGCCTGCTACATCTGTGACGGCAGATGCCGCAAGTCTTGGTTGTACGGTACCATTGCCAGCTGAAGTCGCCGCAATGGTGAACGTTTGATTATTGCCCGAGTTCGTAACACTCCAAGACACGCTGGTTGCGGTTCCGACGTTCGTAAAGTCAGCTGCTGTCAGACCGAGTGGCGCAATCGCTTCTGAGAACGTCAACGTGAAATTCATTGGCACAGAATTCGTGGACGCCAACTGACCAACCGCACGTGCAAACGAGGACACAGTTGGAGGTGCCGCGTCATGGGTATAGGTGGTCAAGGTTGTACAAGAAGTCGCGTTACCCAGAGCCGTGACGCCCTTGGCGTAAATGGATGTGGAACCGTTGGCAGCCAGTGTGAACGTGGTGATAGTTTGACCGGCGCCAGCGGATAGGGAAACCCCACCGGAAATGGCGGTACCGCATCCGGACTCGCTATAGAGGGTAACAGTCGCGGCCTCAGTTGTGGTCAAGGTCACCGTTGGAGTTCGGCTGGTGCCTGGGGACGACGGCGAAATGGACACGTAAGCTAATGTTGGTGGAGTCGTGTCGATCACAATTGCTTTTTGACCTGCGATGCTGGTACCTGAGCCTGGGACGGGAAGTGTCAAGGTGGCACTATTGAGTGCTGCATCTCTGATCGTACCGCCATTAGGAGTCAGTGCAGATGTTGAAGCATAGTCAAGATCAGCAGAGGACTGACTGAGGCCAACTGTATAATTGAAGGTCAACACATTCGAGCCAGAACCACTCGCATAATTGACGACTGCATTATTAGCACCACCGCCAGTTGATAGTGTTAACTGCGGAGTACCGGTGACCGTGACGATCTCGCTGAAAGTCACATTAATCGCCACAGTCTGTCCAAGCCTATAAGTACCGTTAACTGACGACGAGGAAACCGACGAGACTGTTGGCGCCGTACTATCATTGTTGTAGGTTGTCATCAGAGTACATGCAGAAGCATTACCAGCAAGATCTGTGGTTCTGCCGTAAATCGAAGTTGTGGCATTGGCTGTCAACGTCGCGGTTGTAATCGTATTGGCACCTGCATTTCCGGAACTTGCCGCAGATGCGGAAGTCAAACACGAACCATCACTAAATAGCTGAATCGCCTGTGCAGCCTCAGAAACGCTGAGTGTTACCTGCGGCGTTTGTGATGATCCAGGCGAGACTGGCGAAATAGATGTGTAAGCAATCGTCGGTATGACCGTATCAATCACAATTGATTTATTGGCGCTCAGGCTGCCGGAGGCACCAGGTGCTGGCAGGGTAAGTGCTGCATTATTACCGATCACGTCACGGATTGTGCCACCGTTGAGAGCCAATGACGTTGTTGCAACATAATCAAGGAGCCCGGAGTTCTCACCCGAGAAGACCGTATAGTTGAATGTCAGTGTATTGGTGCCTGAGCCGCTGGCGTAGTTTACAATCGTATTAGAACCACCAGTTGCAAGTGTGAGTTGTGGGGTTCCAGTCACAGTTACAACCTTGGATAAGGTCAACTGAATTGGAATAAGCTGGCCGGCTTTATAACTACCATTCGCCAGGCTGGTATTGACGTTGGTGATTGCAGGAGCCGCGCTGTCATGGGTATAGGTTGTCATACTCGTACAGCTTGATGCGTTACCAAGTGCATCTAAGGCCCTAGCGTAGATGATCGTTGCGCTGTTACTTGCCACGTTACTGGTCAACGTAATACCTGGGCTTGCAAAGATAGTGTTTGCCTGGCTCGCAGAACGAGGCGCCGTACAGGACCCATCAAAGTATAGGGTTACTGTCGATGCTTCTGATGTCGTACCAAGCAGTGTTGGAGTTAGAACATTGTTAGGACTGACTGGTGTAATCGACGAGAACGTCACTGTCGGTGGTGTCGTATCTATGGTTACGGTGTTATCGATTGCAGTCGATGCTGCGTTTTGGTTACCGAATGCATCCGTTACCGTTGAAGCGGCAATGGATGGAATCACGGTGCCAGATCCACCTACGGTCGTTGCTGACATTGTCCATGTGACATTGTCGGTTGTCGCCAAAGACCAAGTTAAACCGGCAGCCGTGCCATTCTGCACAATATCATCTGTATTAAAGCTTGATGAGCCGACGGCTTTGGAGAAGACCACGGTAAAGTTAATCGGGGCCACTGCCACTGGATCAGCCTGACCCGCGGCTTGGTTAACCGTCACTGTAAACGGAGTCGCTGCATAATCTACGGACTGGGTTGCTGTCATTGAGCTAGTGTTTGTATTACCTGCCAAATCAGAGATGGCAGTCGCCGCGATTCGCGGAACCATGGTGCCATCGCCACCAGAGGTCGCTGCGACAGTAAACTGAGTCGAAGAAACGGACGTAACAGTCCAGGCCACTGCCGATGCTGTACCAGTGTTACTGACGTCAGCACCCGTGAAGGTGCTCACATCAAGCGCCTCATTGAAGGTCGCGGTGAAACTTACCGGAACAGAATTTGTGATAGCACCCTGACCCACAGCCCGCACAAAAGAAACCAGTAGAGGAGCGGTATTATCGTGGGTGTATACAACCAAGTTGGTACAAGATGTGTTGCTGTAGGGGTCAACAGCCCGGGCATAAATCGTGGTCGCCGTATTAGCAGGCAATGTATTGGTGGCAATCGTTTTTCCTGCACCCGCAGTCATAGCTACCGAATTCGAAATCGGCGAGGTACAAGTGGACTCACTGTGCAATGTGACTGTCGATGTTTCAGACAAGCTGAATGTTACAGTTGGGACCTGAGTATTGCTGTGCATCCCTGGAGATATGGACGCGTACGTTACTGTTGGGGCTAATGTATCGATCACGAGCGCTTTTTGCCCAGATAAACTCGAACCACCACCAAGATTTGGCAGTGTCAATGACGACGTGTTCCCGGCAAGGTCCCTGATCGTTCCGCCATTGAGTGTAAGAGCAGAAGTCGAGCTAACCTCGAGAGGGTTTGCACTTTGATTAGCGGCCACCGTGTAGTTGAAAAGAAGTACTGCTGTTCCACTACCTGAAACGTAGTTGACAACTGTACCAGCACCACCCGTGGCAAGGGTCAATTGTGGCGTACCGGTAACCGCAACAGCTTCCGAGAAGGTAACGGTTACACCAATGACAGTGCCTGCACTGTAGGTGCCGTTATTACTGGTTGAACTTACCGACGTAATACTCGGAGCCATTCCATCATGGGTATAAGTTACAATAGACATACATCCAGAAGCGTTACCAACCAGGTCAGTTGCCTTAATAAAGAGACTTGTGGTCGCGTTAGCAGCCAGAGACGTTGTCACAATCGTATTGTTACCAGCACTGCCGGCAGCGGCGCCAGAAGCAGTCACAGAGCAGGCAGCATCGCTAAAGAGTCTAAGGACCGATGCCGCTTCGCTTACGTTAACCGTGATGCTTGGCGTTTGAGTCGTTCCAGATATTGTCGAGCTTGCAGCAACCAAAGCAGTCACTGGAGCTGTCGTGTCGATGACTAAGTTCTTATTGGCCGTTAAACTGCCAGCAGATGCGGATCCTGGGAGGATCAAGTTTGCGTTGTTTCCAAGACCGTCTCTTATCGCACCCCCATTCAAGGCCAGAGACGAAGTATTCACATAATCAAGTTTAGCGGACGTATCCCCTGCGGCGACAATGTAATTAAAGGTCAAGTTACTTGAACCAGATCCACTGGCGTAGTTGACGACAGTATTTGCACCACCCGTCGCCAGTGTCATTTGCGGGTTACCGGTGACTGTAACCACTTTAGAGAACGTTATCGTTACTGGAATTGACTGGCCGGCTTTGTACGTGCCGTCTGCCAGGCTTGAACTCACGTTGGTGACGGTTGGCGCGGTACTGTCATTCGTGTAGGTCACAAGGTTTGTACAACTTGAGATGTTACCTGCTGGATCAATCGCCTTACCGTAGATGATTGTTGTTGTATTAGAGTTCACATTCGAGGTTAGCGTGATACCTGGCGAAGCAAAAGTCGTATTCGCAACACTCCCAGAACGTGGGGTTTCACAAAGTGCGTCATAGTAAAGGGCGACTGTCGACGCCTCAGATGCTGCCCCAAGAACTGTTGGAGTGAGGGTTGCAGCTGGGTTGGATGGGCTAATGGATGCGAACGATATGGTCGGTGCAACATTGTCATATGTAACGCTTCCATCGGTTCCAATGGAGCTTGAGTTTCCGTTACCAAACGTATCAACAACCGTGTTTGCCGCGATGGTCGGAATGACAGAGCCGGCACCCGTCATGGAAATCGCCTGCAACGTCCATGTGATGTTATCTGCCGTATTGAGGGTCCAGGAAATTCCCGAAGCCCCACCAGTATGCACAATATCGTTAGTCGCAAACGACGCTGGGTTGATAGCTTGTGAGAATACGACAGTAAATGTAATTGGCAAGGTGTTCACTGGATCACCCTGACCAACGGCTTGATTAAGCGTCACAGACAGTGCCGCCGGAGAATAGCTTACTAGCTCGGTGGAGTCTGCCGCCGCAGTGCTCGCGTTGCCAGCAACATCAGTGACAGCAGCCGCGGCGAGGCGTGGCAAGACGGTTCCTGTTCCTGATGAGGTCGCAGACACCGTGAATGTCTGATTATTACCAGAATTTGTGACGCTCCAATTTACGCCCGTTGCAGTACCCGCATTAGAGAAATCAACGACTGTGAGACTTGAAGGATTGATCGCCTCAGCGAAGGTCAAAGTGAAATTCATCGGCACTGAGTTTGTACTCGCCAACTGCCCAACTGCTCTTGCAAACGATGAAACAGTCGGAGGCGCTGAGTCATGTAGGTAAGTGACCATGCTTGAACATGATGTGGTGTTACCAAGGGCTGTGACTCCCTTGGCATAAATTGCTGTCGAACCGTTGGCGGCGAGTGTATACGTTGTGATGGTCTGACCAGCACCCGCACTCAATGCGACACCGTTTGATATGGCCGTCGAGCAACCTAAATCACTATAAAGTGTAACCGTTGCCGCTTCGGTCGTCGTAAGCGTTACTGTCGGTGTACGGCTTGTTCCAGGTGAAGCCGGCGATACCGAGACGTAAGCAAGGGTTGGAGGCGCCGTATCGATAATAATTGCTTTTTGGCCACCGAGACTTGAGGCTCCACCGGGATTTGGCAAGGTCAGGGTTGCGCTGTTACCAGCTGCGTCGATGATTGCTCCCCCGTTGAAGGCAAGGGCTAACGTCGAAGCATAGTCAAGATCTGCCGAGGATTGTCCAAGGCCTACTGTGTAATTGAATGTCAGTACGTTGCTACCAGAACCACTGGCGTAGTTGACGACAGCATTAAGGGCTCCACCACCGGTGGCCAATGTTAGCTGCGGCGTACCGGTAACCGTAACGTTTTCATTAAACGTAATGTTAACTGGAATTGTCTGACCAAGTTTGTAAGTGCCGTTGGCCGACGACGAGGTGACCGAAGAAACAGTCGGTGCATTACCATCGTGTGTGTAAGATGTCATCAGCGCACAAGCCGAGTCATTGCCTGCAACGTCTCTGACTTTAGCATAGATAGAGCTTCCTACATTGGCCGCTAGTGTCGAGGCTGTTATGGTATTAGCTCCCAATACACCCGCTGTCGATGCAGACGCCGACGTTGTACAAGCACCATCGGTGAATAACTGCATGGACTGGGTTGCTTCCGATACGTTTACAGCCACCTGCGGCGTCTGACTCGACCCTGGCGAAGTCGGTGTGATGGAGGTAAATGCAACGGTTGGGCTCACTGTATCGATCACTAATGTTTTATTTCCGCCAAGACTTCCGGCTGCTCCTGGAGCAGGGAGAGTCAAAGTTGCGCTGTTGCCGATCGTATCTCTGATTGTGCCGCCATTGAGCCCCAGTGCCGATGCACTCACATAATCAAGCTTCGAGGTATTCTCGCCGGCAAAGACTGTATAGCTGAAGACTAGGGTTGTTGTTCCGGAACCACTGCTGTAGTTAACGGCCGTATTTGACGCACCAGTAACTAGCATTAACTGCGGTGTTCCTGTAACGCTGACGGCTTTGGAGAAGGTCACCTGAATCGGTATCACTTGGCCAGCCTTGTAGCTGCCGCTTGCGAGCGACGAGTTGACATTGGTGATGGTTGGCGCAGTACCATCATGTGTATAATCCACCATTTTGGTACAGGCAGAGACATTGCCAAGCCCGTCGACCGCGCGAGCGTAGATCGAAGTGACAGCATTTGTCGCCAAATTACTAGTCAGGGTGATACCAGGGCTAGCAAAGATCGTGTTAGCATGGCTTGCAGACCTTGGAGTTGAACAGCTGGATTCAAAGTATAGAGTCACAGTTGAAGACTCCGACGATGTACCAAGGACAACAGGGGTCAAGGAATTGCTTGGGCTTGCTGGGGTGACCGTCGAGAATGATAGTGTTGGCGCCGTCGTGTCCATGGTTACGGTGTTATCAATGGATGTTGACGCCGCGTTTTGATTACCGAATGTATCGGTCACTGTGTTTGCCGCAATCGATGGAATTACCGTTCCAGAGACAGCAACTGTTGTAGCAGACAGTGTCCATGTGGTGTTGTCAGTCGTATTGAGAGTCCATGTAATGACAGATGCGTTGCCGTTTTGGACAATGTCAGACGTTGTAAAGCTATTGGATCCAACGGCTTTTGAGAAGACGACTGTGAAGTTTATCGGTGTCGCGGCAACGGGGTCAGATTGACCAGAGGCTTGTTCAACCGTGACCGTAAATGTTGACGCCGAGTAGCTAACGTTCTCACTAGCGGTCATTGCACTTGAATTCACATTTCCTGCTAGATCGGATATTCCAACAGCTGCGATTCTTGGGATTAATGTACCGTCACCCGCCGCCGTCGCCCTGACTGTAAACACCGTTGGGCTTACCTGAATGACTGACCACGATACAGCTGAAGCTGTGCCAGCGTTACTGATATCGGCTCCCGTGAAGCCTGCCGCGTCAATAGCTTCATTAAATGTGGCCGTGAAGTTGATCGGCACAGAATTTGTAACCGCAGACTGCGCCCCAGCCCGAACTAATGAAACATTAAGTGGTGCAATATTGTCATGGGTGTAAGTAACCAGACTTGTGCATGACGCGTTGTTGACACCATCAACACCACGCGCGTAAATCGTCGTCCCAGCATTGGCAGGCAGAAGATTGGTCATAATGGCCTTACCCGCACCTGCGGTCATAACAGTCGAACTGGAAATTGGTGACGTACAAGTCCCTTCACTGTGGAGAGTAACCGTTGCAGCCTCTGACAGGGTGAACGTAACGGTCGGATTCTGAGATGCACCAAACGTATTGGGCGATATAGATGTGTAAGCAATGACTGGCCCCGCTGAGTCAACTACAATTGCTTTCTGACCCGATAAGCTTGATGGTCCACCGAGGGTAGGTAACCCAAGAGATGCAGTGTTACCTGCGATATCTGTAATTGTTCCACCATTCAGTGCTAGAGCGGAAGTGGAAGCCACTTCGAGCGGACTTGCATTTTGGCCAGCTGCTACGGTGTAGTTGAACTGTATAACCTTCGTACCGCTACCCGAGACATAATTTACGGCTGTGTTTGACCCGCCGGTGGCCAAAGTGAGCTGAGGCGTTCCGGTTACCGTCACGTTTTCAGCAAAGGTCACAGTCACGGCAATGGCCGATCCCAGCCCATAGGTTCCGTTGGAAGCTGTCGAGCTGACCGAGGTTACAGCTGGAGCAAGGCCGTCATGGGTATAACTTGCGATTGCGGCACAACCTGACACGTTACCGGCAACGTCCGTACCCCTAACGAAGATGCTTGTGGTGGCATTAGCAGTCAATGAGGTTGTAACCAAGGCGTTGTTACCTGCAGTTCCAGCTACTGAACCCGAAGCTGCTACTGAACATGCCGCATCACTAAATAGCCTCAAGGCAGTCGTGGCTTCAGACATGTTTAGTGTAATCGTTGGAGTCTGGCTGGTGCCGGTCAGTGAAGAATTTGGTGCGACTAATGTTGCCACTGGCGCAGTCGTATCAATAATAAGGGAGGTGTTGGCCGCTAAACTACCGACGAAGCCCGAGGTTGGTAACGTCACGCTTGCGTTATTGCCAAAGCTATCACGGATGGTGCCACTGTTGAGAGCCAGTGCTGCAGTATTTGGATAGTCAAGTTTTACTATGTTGTCGCCAGCACTCACAATATAGTTGAAGGTGAGCGTATTGGTGCCAGAGCCACTTGAGTAATTGACGGCTGTGTTTGCAAGGCTGGTGACTAAAGTCAGCTGAGGTGTACCCGTTACGGTCACAGCTTTGGAGAATGTAACTGTAATTGGCACCGACTGACCTACCCGATAACTGCCGTTTGCCAATGTTGACGAAACGTTGGTTACCGTAGGTGGTGCACTGTCGTTGGTGTAAGTCACGATATTGGTACAAGTGGAGACGTTACCAGCTGTGTCTGTCGCCTGAGCGTAGATCACGGTCGTATTGTTAGAGTTTACATTAGACGTTACCGTGATACCGGGTGCAGCAAATACCGTATTGGCGACTGTGGCAGAACGCGGCGTAGCACAAGCTGCATCATAGAAGAGCGCCATGGTCGACGTTTCAGACACTGTACCCAAAATAGTTGGCGTTAAGGTTGCGGCCGGATTAGACGGACTCACCGACGACAGCGTAATCGTAGGTGCCAAGACATCGTAGGTGACTGACGTATCGGTTCCAGTCGAACTCGAGTTCCCATTGCCGAATGTATCAACTACGGCATTAGCCGCAATTCCTGGAATCACAGTTCCTGAGGTCGTAACACTCGTAGCCTGGAGTGACCAAGTAATGTTATCAGCGGTGCTAAGCGACCAGGTTATACCAGCTGCCGTGCCGGATTGGACAATATCCGCTGTAGTGAAGCTTGCTGGGTTGATCGCCGTGGAGAACACAACCGTGAACCTTACTGGCGCAATGTTGACTGGATCCACTTGTCCTGCGGCTTGGTTAAGTGTCACAGACAATGCCGCTGGCGAATAGCTCACACTCTCTGCCGAATCACTAGCTGAAACATTAGCGTTGCCAGCCACATCGGTAACACCATTGGCGGCGATCCTTGGAATGAGCGTACCGGCGGTCGCCGCAGTGGCGGCAACAGTGAACGTCTGATTATTTCCGGAATTCGTTACAGCCCAGTTAACGCCTGTGGCAGTACCCGTATTTGAAATATCAGCTGCCGTAAACGATGCAGGAACAATGCTTTCTGAGAATGTAACGGTGAAGTTCATGGGCACAGAGTTAGTAGATGCCACTTGGCCAGCAGCACGAGCAAAGCTTGAGATGCTTGGAGGTGTCGAATCATGGGTATAAGTCGTGAGGAGTGTACAGACTGAAGCGTTAGCCACGGCGTTGACGGCCTTACCATAAATAGTTGTAGCGCTGTTAGCGGTGAGCGTAAACGTCGTAACAGGCTGTGTAGCACCCGTTGCCACAGCGGTTGCTGCTGACAGAGCTGTACCACAACCCAAGTCACTATAGAGTGTCACATTGACCGCTTCTGATGCCGTAACAGATACCGCAGGCGTTCTACTTGTTCCTGGTGAGGTCGGTGATACAGATACATAAGATAGCGTCGGCGGCGTTGTATCAATGACAATCGCTTTTTGAGCTGCCAAGCTTCCTACACCGCCAGGAACAGCCAGTGTCAGCGTTGCTTCGTTGCCAGCTATATCCTTGATGCTAGCACCGTTGCCGGAGAGAGCAGATGTGGATGCATAGTCTAGATCGGCGGAAGACTGACCAATGGCTACCGTATAGTTGAACGTTAGTGTGTTAGTTCCTGAGCCGCTAACAAAATTAACGACTGCGTTGTTTGCTCCGCCACCCGTCGCCAATGTTAGCTGAGGTGTTCCGCCTGTGACATTAACGACTTCACTGAATGTCACCGTGACTGGGACGACTTGCGCAACCTTATAGGTTCCATTGGCAGCAGTTGAACTAACTGACGTGACAGTCGGAGCTGCGCTGTCATTAGTATAACTGGTCAGAGATGTACAACTTGACAGGTTACCCGCAAGATCTGTTACGCGACCAAAGATCGCGGTGGCGGCATTCGCAGGAAGTGATGTGGTTGTTATGGCATTAGCACCAGCGTTACCAGTTAAACCCGCGACTGAAATAGCAGAGTTACAGGTACTTTCACTGAAGAGTCGTACATTTGATGCCGCCTCAGATAGACTGACGTTGACCTGCGGTGTGAGGCTCGTATTGGGCGATGTTGGAACAATCGAAGCATAGGAGATCGTTGGAACTGTCGTATCGATCACCAGCGTCTTATTGGTGCCTAAGCTTCCAGCGGTATTTGGGGCGGGTAGGGTGAGAGATGCATTGTTGCCCATCGCATCTTTAACGGTACCGCCATTGAGAACAAGAGACGACGTCGCCGCGTAATCCAGCTTCGCAGTGTTGTCGCCTGCAAATACGGTGTAGTTGAAAGTAAGGGTATTTGTGCCTGTGCCGCTGGTATAGTTCACAGTCGTAGTGGATGCACCGGTTGTCATTGTAATCTGCGGAGTGCCAGTAACCGTAACAACTTTTGAGAATGCGACCTGCACTGGAACGACTTGGCCACCTTTGTAGCTACCACTTGCAAGACTAGAATTCACGCCTGTTACGGTCGGTGCAATACCGTCATGAGTATATGTGACAAGCTCCGTACAACTTGATGCGTTACCCAGAGAGTCGACTGCACGGCCGTAAATCACTGTGGTAGAATTCGACGCCACGTTGCTCGATAGGGTGACACCAGGGCTTGCAAAAACAGCATTGCTCGTTGCCGAAGATTTTTGGGTCGAACAGCTTGAATCATAGAAAAGAGTCACGGTCGAGGTCTTAGAAGCCGTACCAAGCACGGTTGGGGTCAGCGAGTTTCCAGGGTTGCCTGGGGTTAGAGCCACGAACGCGAGAGTAGGCGCCGTCACATCGTAAGTGACCGTATTGTCCGAGGACGTTGAAGCGGCATTATTGTTGCCGAAAGTATCTGTTACTGAGTTCGCCGCAATTGACGGTATAACGGTACCGGTCGCCCCAACCGCCGTAGCAGAGAGGGTCCATGTGATGTTATCGGTTGATGCCAAGCTCCACGTAACCCCTGTAGCCGTGCCGTTTTGCACGATATCGGCAGTCGTGAAGCTCGAGGAACCGACCGCGCGAGAGAACACGATCGTATAGTTAATTGGCGCGACTCTTACTGGATCAGCCTGACCAGCTGCCTGATTGATTGTAAGCGTGTAACCTGCTGACATGTAGTTTACGCTATCACCAGAATCGGTCTGACTCGTGTTGGTGTTACCAGCGAGGTCGGACACAGCACCAGCGATGAGTCTTGGAATTAGAGTCCCTGTTCCTGAGGTCGTAGCTGACACTGTGAATGTGGTGCTGTTGATCGAGGTCACGGCCCAAGCAACACCGTTGGCAGTACCGGCATTCATAATATCAGAAGCAGTAAACGACGAGGTGTTAACCGGCTCGTTAAACACGAGCGTAAAGTTCACTGGCACTGAGTTGGTAACTGTTGGTTGGCCTGACGCCCTAGCAAACGAAGAAACACTAGGGCCAATACTATCATGGGTGTATGTGACCATTCCTGTACAGCTTGATGCATTACCAACAGAATCGACAGCCTTGGCGTGGATACCCGTCGCCGTGTTGACAGTAAGTCCACCCGTCGTGACCGTCTGACCTGGGCCGGCTACCAGTGACGTCTCAGCCGAGATGGCATCAGTACATGAAACATCTTTATACAGAGTAACCGCAGCGGCCTCGGATAGATCCATGGTTACAGTTGGAGTTTGGCTTTGGCCGGGGCTAGTCGGTGCAACAGATGTATAACTGATAGTTGGCGCCGTGGTGTCAATCACAAGCGTTCTCTGACCGGCCAAGCTGTTGACTCCACCAACAGGTGGTAGTGCAAGATTAGCACTATTGCCAGAGCCATCAAAGATCGTGCCGCCATTGAGCGTCAGTGACGACGTCGCGACGTAATCAAGACTTGCCGTGCTATCAGCAGGCGCAACCGTGTAGTTGAATGTGAGGGTATTTGTGCCGCTACCGGATGCATAAACCGCATTACTGCCCGCACCGCCCGAAGCAAGAGCTAGACGTGGCGAGCCAGCAACCGTTACCACTTCGGAGAAGGTAACCTGAACGCTAATAAGTTGTCCCACACCGAATGTTCCGCTGTTTTGCTGCGACGTAACAGAAGAAACTGTCGGAGCAACGCCGTCGTGAGTGTAACTGGTCAACGATGTACAGCCTGACACGTTACCTGCTGTATCAGTTGCCTGACCAAAGATTGATGTCACGGCGTTTGCAGGGAGAGTTGATGTTGTGACTGTGTTTGGACCAAGTATTCCCGCAGCCGATGCTGAAATGGCATTGTTACAACCAGCATCGCTAAAGAGTCGGTAGCTTGTCACGATCTCAGAAACATTCACTGTAAGCCCTGGTGTTTGGCTTGTACTTGGGGACACAGGCGAAATAGAGGTAAAGGCAATGGTTGGTGCAGCCGTATCAATGACTAGAGATTTATTGGCAGACAAGCTACCCGCAGCCGCAAGTGCCGGCAGCGTTAAACTGGCGTTGTTGCCAAGGCCGTCTTTTATGGTGCCGCCGCTTAGAGACAGTGCATTGGTGGCGGTATATTCGAGTTTGTTAGACGTATCGCCCGGTGCAACCACATAGTTGAATGTCAGAGTGTTAGTACCGGTGCCGGACAGATAACTTGTAACTGCAGGAGTTGCCCCAGCAGCAATCGTGATCTGTGGAATCCCCGTCACGTGAACCACTTTTGAGAATGTCACGTCGATTGGAATCGCCTGGCCAGCCTTATAATTGCCGTTGGCGAGGCTAGACGTAACATTTGTAACAGTTGGTGAGGCGCTATCGTTGGTGTAGCCAACCAAACTAGTACAGGTCGAGCTATTACCCACAGCGTCAATGGCGCGTGCGAAAATGGTGGTGGTGGAATTGGCAGCAACATTACCCGTCAGCGTAATGCCTGGGCTCGCAAACGCCGCGTTAGCAACAGATGCGGATTTTGGCGTCGAACAAGTATTATCAAAGTACAGGGTGACCGTCGACGGCTCAGAGACAGTTCCGAATAGGGTCGGAGTGAACGTCGCAGCTGGATTCGAGGGACTTAATGACGAGTACGTGACCACTGGAGCAGTGACATCATAGGTCACAACTTTATCTGTGGATGTAGATGTACCGTTGTTATTTCCAAAGTCATCAACGACCGTGTTGGATTGGATGACCGGGATAATGGTGCCCGATCCGCCAGTAATTGCTGTAGCGGTAAGATTCCAAGTGATATTATCTGTGGAGCTCAAGGCCCAAGTGATGCCAGTCGCTGAACCGGTTTGCACAATGTCGTTGACCGACAAGCTCGTCGACCCAACGGGGGCAGAGAATACGACCGTGTAGTTAATTGGCAAGCTATTGACTGGATCCGCCTGACCAGCAGCTTGATTCAGAGTCACCGTAAAGGTTGCAGCTGTATAGTTGACCGAATCACTGGCCGTATAAAGAGTCGCGGTCGCGTTTCCAGCTAAATCAGTGACTGCGCCTGAAGCCAAGCGTGGCACGATCGTACCGTTTGTTCCGGTGATTGCTGAGACTGTGTAGACTGTCGAGCTAACTTGAGAGACTTCCCAGCTCACACCAGTCGATGTGCCTGAGTTACTGAAATCAGCCGCGGTAAGTGTCCCTGCGATAATAGGCTCACTGAATGTCACAGTGAAGCTGACGGGCAGTGAGTTAGTCAGAGCTGATTGACCAGCTGTTCTAACGAACGATGTGGCCTGCGGCACCATGTCATCGTTCGTGTAGGTTGTAAGACTTATACAAGCTGACGTATTACCATAGGCGGCGACTGCTATACCGTAGATACTGGTCTGAGCATTAGCCGACAGTGTCAAGGTCTGAATGCTTTGAGCCGGAGCCGTTGTCACAGCTGTAGCACCGGAAATTGCACTTGAACATTGGTTATCACTGTAGAGGGTTACAGTGGCATTCTCGTTGACACTGACACCAACAAACGGCTTACGATCTGGATTTGGCGACGATGGCGATAAGGTCGTGTAAGTGAGTGTTGGTGGATTGGTTTGAATGACGAGAGCCTTCTGTGCCGCAAGGCTATTACCAGATGCAAGATCGGGCAGGGCTAAAATTGCGTCGTTGCCCGAGTTATCTTTGATAGTGCCACCGTTCGCTGAGAGCGAGGCCGTCGACTGGTACTGTAGGTCGCCCGAGGCGTCACCGAGAGCGATCACATAATTAAACACGAGTGCAGTCGTGCCAGATCCGGAAACATAATCTACCACAGCATCAACAGTACCAGTTTCAAGCGTCAACCGCGGCGCACCTGTGACGTTGACCACTTCAGAGAAGTTAACCGTTACGTTGACAGTCTGTCCAACCCGGTACGTATTGTTTACGCTCGTTGACGAAACTGATGAGACTGTGGGCTGGATGCCGTCGTGAACATAAGTGGTCAAGGATGTACAAAGTGACCCGTTGCCTGCTATATCAGTTGCTTTTGCAAACAACGTAGTGGAGCCATTGGCGTTGAGCATGGACGTTGTGATGAGATTTGTTCCAGCAACTCCAGGGTCCGAAGCGGATACAACTGCAGAACAGTTCGAGTCACTATATAAAACGATACTCGATGTTACCTCAGAAGCCGTCAACGAGACCTGCGGTGTCTGCGTCGCACCGGGAGCCGTTGGAGTTATAGAGTTGAAAGAAACTGTTGGTGCCTGCGTATCGATCACGTATGAACGGTTAAATCCAAGACTTCCAGACGCTCCTGGGCTCGCCAATGTCAATATTGCATTGTTACCAACAGCATCTTTGATACTGCCAGTTCCCGCGCTGAGTGATGTCGTCGCAGCGTAGTCGAGATCAGCAGTTGTGTCACCGGGGCCTACCACATAGTTAAACGTAAGTGTCGTTGTTCCAGATCCCGACGCGTAATTCACCGTAGCGCCACCTGCCCGAGCAGCAAGGGTGAGCTGCGGGACGCCCGTGACAAATACGTTTTTGGAGAATTCGACTGTTATTGGTATCTGCTGGCCCGCTTTGTAAGACGCATTGGACAAGGTTCCAGAAACATTGACCACTGATGGTTGAACACTGTCGTGATTATAGGTAACCAGCGAGGTACATGTGGACTGGTTTCCCGCGGTGTCAGTTGCTCGGGCGTACAGAATAGTCGACCCATTAGCATTTACGTCATTGGTCAGGGTCATACCAGGCGATGCGAAGATCGTGTTGGCAGCTGTGGATGACTTTGGCGTAGTACATGCTGAATCAAAATAAAGAGCAACCGTTGAAGCCTCCGAAACTGCGCCTTTAACTGTAGGCTTCAGCTCCGAGGATGGGTTTGCTGGGAGAATAGAATTGTAGGTAATAGTAGGCGAAGTAATATCATAGGTTACAGAGTTGTCCGTGGATGTAGATGCGGCGTTGTTATTACCAAATGTATCAACCACACGGTTGGCCGCAATCGACGGAATAATTGTTCCTGCAACGCTTACGGCATTGGCGCTTAGATTCCACGTGATATTATCTGTGGTACTGAGGGCCCAAGTAATTCCAGACGCCGAACCGTTTTGCGTAATATCGTTAGTTGCAAACGTATTGGAACCAACTGCGCGCGAGAAGACAACCGTATAGTTAACCGGGAGTGTGTTGATAGGATCTGCTTGGCCACCCAATTGGTTGACGGTCACGGTATATGATGATGCCAGATAGTTAACCGTATCCGCTGCATCTACAAATGCCCCAGACGCGTTGCCAGCCAAGTCATTGATCGAAGCGGCAAGCAGCCTTGGGCGAAGGGTGCCGTTACCAGAAGCCGTCGCCGATATGGTATAAACCGTCGTGGTCACAGGTGTCACGGTCCAGGTCACACCCGTAGCGGTTCCGGTATTACCAATATCGGCAGCCGTGAGTGACGATGACACAACCGGTTCATTGAACGTTAATGTATAGGCGATCGGCACTGAGTTAGTGGTGAGCGGCTGGCTCGTGCCCTTCACAAATGACGCCACTGTTGGAGCAATCGTATCGTTTGTATAAGTCACGAGCGTCGTACAAGATCCGGCGTTATTCACACCATCAACGGCTTTTGCGTAGATTGTGGTTGCAATATCGCTGCTCAATGCTGTCGTCGTGATCGTCTGGCCGCTACCAGCAGTAAGCACCGTCGCTGCTGAGACTGCTACCGTACAAGTATTCTCACGATAGAGGGTCACCGTCGCAGCTTCAGTCAAGTTCATACTGACTGTTGGTGTCAATGTTGGCGCTGTTGCCGCCGGAGAAATGGACTCATATGTAATAGAAGGCGCTGTTGTATCGATCACAATTGCTTTTTGCGCACCTAAGGTGTTCGGCCCAAGTAACGCTGGTAAGGCAAGCAAGGCATTATTGCCTGAAATGTCTTTGATCGTTCCACCGTTCAGGGTGAGAGACGATGCCGAGGAGTACTCCAAGTCTGCCGCGTTATCACCTGCTGCTACCACGTAGTTGAACGTTAGGGTATTGGAACCAGAACCAGAAACATAGTTTGCGGCTCCGTTAGCTGAACCTGTAGCCAATGTGATACGCGGAGCACCTGTTACATAGACAGTTTCAGAATATGCCGCCGTTATAACGATTGTTTGACCAACTCCGTAGGTGCCGTTAGTGGTCGTTGAGGTAACACTTGTAACAGCTGGAGCAGCTCCGTCATGAGTATACACCGTCATTGAGCTGCAAAGACCAACGTTGCCGGCAGGATCAGTTGCCCGCGCGAAAATCGATGTTGTTCCGTTAGCTGTGAGGCTTGTGGTAGTAAGAGCATTTGGACCAGCTACACCCGCCCCTGCTGCCGAAATCGGCGCCGAGCAGCTGGCATCGGAGAAGAGTCTAAGGCTAGTTGCAGCCTCTGATAGGTTGACGGTCAATGTCGGTGTTTGTGTGGCACCTGGTGATACCGGGTTAATGGATGAGAATGTGACTAACGGATCGGTCGTATCGATAATCACTGCCTTCTGACCTGCAATACTCGCGATACCGCCCACTTGTGGCAAAGTCAGTGTTGCGTTATTGCCTACGGAATCACGGATCGCTCCACCGTTGAGCGCCAGAGCAGATGTAGACGCGAAATCAAGATCAGCCGACGTATCACCAGCTGATACGGTGTAGTTGAATGTCAAAGTTGCGGTACCAGATCCACTCGTGTAGTTGACGACGGAGTCTACGGCACCGGTCTCAAGGGTGATCTGAGGGCTGCCGGTTACTGTGACTGCTTCAGAGAAGGTCACTTCAATTGGCACCACCTGTCCTACTTTGTAACTGCCGTTAGCCAGACCCGATGTGACACTAGCCACCGTTGGAGCTGTGCTGTCGTTGGTATAGGTCACTAAGTTCGCACAGCCAGAAGCGTTACCGGCAGGATCTATGACCTTACCGTAGATGGTCGTCGTCGTATTGGCATTAACGATACTGTTGACCGTGATACCAGGGGTTGTAAGTACAGTGTTAGCCACGGCCGCAGACTTCGGCGAGCTACAGCTTGCATCATAATAAAGAGTAACGGTCGACACTTCAGACGCAGAGCCAAACACCGTCGGGGTGAGAGTTGCTCCGGTTAAGCCTGGGCTGAGTGATGAGAAAGACAGTGTCGGAGTCACAATATCGTAGGTCACCGTGTTGTCGGTTCGAGTTGATGCACCGTTTTGGTTACCAAACTCGTCGACGACCGTATTTGCGGCAATCGTTGGGATCACGGTACCAGACCCGCCCGAGATGGCAGTCGCCTGCAGGTTCCAGGTGATATTGTCAGCTGTGGCCAAAGACCAGGTAATGCCACTTGCAGTGCCGGTTTGGACGATGTCACCCACTTCAAAGCTTGATGAACCCACGGCGGTTGAGAAGACCACGGTGAAGTTCAGAGGAAGGCTATTAATTGGATCAGCTTGGCCAGCTGCCTGATCCACACTAACTGTAAACGTGGCAGCCGCGAAGTTGACCGTCTGACTTGCATCTTGAAGACTGCCGTTTAGGTTTCCTGCAATATCACTAACCGATCCTGCCGCCAGGCGAGGAATGATCGTACCGTTACCAGCAGTGGTAGCAGCTACTGTGTAGGTCGTGCTGTTGACTTGGGTTAGTTCCCAGACCACGTTAGCTGCAGTACCCGAGTTGGTAATGTCTCCAACTATAAACGAGGACGCAGCAATGGGCTCACTGAAGATGAGCGTAAAGTTGGCAGGCAAGCTATTGGTTGATGCAATCTGACCAGCTGTTCTGACAAACGAGCTTACAGTTGGAGCCACGTTATCGTGAGTGTAAACCACCAAGCTCGTGCATGCTGAAGTATTGGCAAAGGCAGCTACGGCCTTAGCATAAATATTAGTTACGGTGTTGGCGACTAGAGTCGATGTGGTCACGGTTTGGCCAGCAGCAGACGCGACTGCGGTTGGTGCAGAAATGGCTGCACTACAGCTGTCATCACTATAAAGAGTAACAGTAGAAGCCTCAGTCAGGGTCATCGTCACCGTTGGTGTACGAGACATGCCAGGTGTTGCAGGCGAGATCGACTGGTATGTAATCATTGGTGGAGCCGTCAGGATCTGAATAGCCTTTTGACCTGCCAGACTCGAACCACTGCCAAGGGCAGCAAGTTCAAGGTTGGCGTTGTTTCCTGCTAGATCTTTAATCGTGGCGGCTGCCGCAGTCAGAGCACTAGTCGACTGATAATCAAGGTCACTAGAACCATCCGCAAGGGCAATCACATAGTTAAAGGTCAGAGTCGTTGTACCAGAGCCAGAAGCGTAGTTAGCGACCGTGTCTACTGCACCCGTCTCAAGGGTGATCTGAGGAGTACCGCCCACCACAAACACGGGCTCGGTAAAGGTCACCGTCACTGGTACCGTCTGACCAACGCGGTAGCTGCCATTTTCCGCAGTCGAACTAACCAATGTCACAGTGGCCGGCGTATTATCGTGGGTGTAGCTGGTCATGGATGAGCAGCTTGATGTGTTGCCAGCTGCATCTGTTGCTTGAGCGAAGATTGCCGTTACGGCGTTAGCAGTCAACGAATCTGTCGTGATCAGGTTAGCGCCAGATGTACCGACTCGAGACGTAGAGATCGCAGCACCGCAGCTTGAATCATTGTAAAGTCTGACATTGGCAACGGCCTCAGAGAGATTAATTCCAACTTGCGGCGTCTGGCTCATGCCAGGAGAGACTGGGTTGATCGACGAATACGTGATCGACGGTGCCGTCGTATCGATGATCAGACCCTTTGTAGCCGAGAGACTTCCCGCCGCGCCTAGAGCCGGAAGAGTTAAATCAGCATTGTTATTGACGACATCCTTGATGGTGCCGCCGTTAAGCGTCAGTGAGCCCGTCGACACATAAGACAGATCAGCTGAGTTATCACCAGCGAATACTGTGTAATTGAATGTCAAAGTATTCGTACCAGAGCCACTCGTGTAGTTCACTTGAGTATCAGATGCACTCGTATCCAAAAGAAGCCTTGGCATACCAGTGACGTA
>CANLUT010000004.1 GCA_947494335.1 Oligoflexales bacterium
AACGCTGCCGACAACACTGATGTCTACAAGGTCTTAGTTAGCGCTACCGGTGGTGCGACGAGTGTCACGTCATCAAGTGCTACACTCACAGTCAATCCCTGTGCAGCCAACGGATGGTGTGCGGGTGAATTGACATATTACATTGGCGGTCAAGCGACTACACTCGATATCAATGGATCTGGCACCTGGAATAGCCAGACTTACACGGCCGGTGCTTTGAAATCTATTATTACAATTACATCAGAGCCGTCTAACCAGACGGCCACAAATGGCAGTGCAAATTTTAGCGTCTCCGCCAGCGTCACAAACAGTGCGACTCTAAGCTATCAGTGGCAAAAACAGGAATCTGGGGCAGGAAGTTTTACTAATGTCAGCGGCGCGACTGGCTCGACATTATCCTTATCAGGTCTTACGAACGCGGCTGATAACGGAGACGTTTACCGAGTCGAAGTTAGTGCTTCAGGCGGGGCTGAAAGTGTGACGTCATCAAATGCAACGCTTACGGTGTCGGCTCCGACGACCACTACAACCGGCGGGGCATTTGCTCTCTCCGGAGCAGGTAATGCGGCAGTCAACGGGTGCTATGTTGAGTCGGGATCCATCAACGGACACCCGTACTACACCAACGGAACTTATTTTGTTTGGTATCAGAATAGTTGGAACATAAGGCGTTCGCTTGATGACATGAGTCCTCCAGAATATTGGAATAGTAATAACCAGCCCACAGTTCCCAATTCTTGGGATGTTATTTTCCCTCTTGGTCAAGAACCAGCGCCAACTCACGCTACAGGTTGTGGCGAAACCACGACTACCGCTGCTCCCGGTGGAGTTGCCGCTCCGAATGGGCTGACGATCACGGCGCAGCCGAAGAACGACTACGGCACATCATACAATCAAGACATTACTTTTAGCGTCACGACTTCTGGTGGCGGTGTGCCCACTTATCAGTGGCAGTATTACGGACCAGATGCAGTTAATGGTGATCTCGCTTTTATATGGCGCAATATCACCGGAGCGACATCATCATCATATGTAACCAATGGCGGCACGTTCGCATATTTGATTGGCTCCGATTTTACTTACATGGGCATGGTAAAATTGCGCTGTGTTGTGACAGCTGAGGGCGGCGCGTCTACGCTGAACAGCGATGAAGTACGGTTCCTTCAGCTAGATTTACTGCACGGAAAAAATCTCACCTGGTACGGTACTATGGGCACCTGGTCGAATTATGTGCATTACACGCAACCCGTCACATTCGCTCCGCAGGTTGGTGAACTCCTTGTACTGGACTTTTACGACTTCGCCGGAGCTTATCCAGACACGTCGTGGTACACGGGTGCCGATACTACTCTCAAAATTCAAGTCGCTACAAACGGCTACACAGACAGCGCCGACTGGACCGATTTGGACACCTTCGATGGCCGCGGATCTGTATCTGTCTCTGGATACACCATTGAGCCCAGTACAGGAACGAAGTATTACCGCGCCATCCTCGTGAACAAATGGCCCTACGCTGTAAACAACGGCACGCAGTCGGCAACTCGCACGCCGCAGCATATTTACGAACGCTACAACACCGACACTGTGCAGGTCACGTGGCCTTCCGCTCCGACGACCACGACTCCCGGCGGGGCGTTTACTTTGAGTGGCGCGGGGACTTCAGCGGTAAATGGGTGCTATTCGCAAGCCGGAACGCACAATGGAATGCCCTATTATTCTAACGGAACCTATTTAGTTTGGTACGAAGGTTTTGAGTGGGCTTGGTTTATAAGCCAATCAGTTGGTGCTGGCCCCCCAGCTTATTATGGCAGCAATGAAAATGATGTGCCCTCAAGTTGGTCAGAAGTGACAGGATCGTCTCCGGCTCCGACATTGTCTAATGGATGCGGAGCCACAACTACTACGACAGCGCCGCCTACGACCACCGCAGGGGCGACGGGAGTCGTTGGATACGTTACGGATAATGAAAATTGGATGGGAGCCACTGGCACTTATTGTCCTGAAGGGACATTTGATGGAGTACCTTATTACAGGAACGGGCAAAATCACTTCATGTATCGAGAGGGTGGATATTGGTATATAGATTACACAGACCAGCCCGGCGCACACTATGCTGCGCCAAGCGGATCCATTCAAAGCAGTGCGTCTACCCCGCCACTCAGCGGATGGAGTAACGGTGGATCTATTTCAACCGTAACATGCCCGCCACAGCCTATTCCGACAGGCAATGTTGGGTATGTCACGACTAACGTTGGCGAAACAAATCCATGGCAATCTGGCTCAGGGACATTCTGCCCGGCAGGATATAGCGATGGAGTTCTTTACTATGTCAACAATAACGCATCAGGCTCATGGGTAATGTTTAGGAGTCAAGGGTCGTGGTTTTTTTACCCTGGCACCAACCCGGTATATTCGTCTGCCGGCACGGCCATCGCGAACTATGGCAATGCTTCATCCACGCCTCCTTTGGGCGGCTGGTCTTACCAAGCTCCTGGAAATTTTGATTACGGAACTTTGGCGAGTGGCGCAAGTTGTGGAGGGGCACCGACCATTACAATTTCGTCACACCCTTCAAACCAAACTGCAGTGAATGGCAGTGCAAGCTTTAGCGTCTCTGCCAGCGTCAGCAACTCTACCCCACCAAGCTATAAGTGGCAAAAACAAGAAGCTGGATCAGGAATTTTTAGTGACGTAGGCAGTGAAGTAAGCGGTGCCACAGGCTCCACATTAACCTTATCAGGTCTTACGAACGCTGCTGATAACGGAGACGTGTACCGAGTCGAAGTCATAGTCAGTACTTCAGGCGGAGCTATTAGTGTGACGTCATCTAACGCTGCGCTCACAGTGGATCCATGTGCTGCAAATGGCTGGTGTGCGGGTGAAATGACATATTATCTTAGCGGTCAAGCGACCACACTCGACATCAATGGATCAGGCACCTGGAATAGCCAGACTTATACGGCCGGTGCTTTGAAATCTATTATTACGATTACCTCAGAGCCGTCTAACCAGACGGCCACCAACGGTAGTGCAAGCTTTAGCGTCTCTGCCAGCGTCACCAACGCTGCCACACTGAGTTATCAGTGGAAAAAACAGGAATCTGGATCAGGAAGGTTTAGTGACGTAAGCGGTGCCACAAGCTCCACATTAGCCTTATCAAGCCTTACGAACGCTGCTGATAACGGTGACGTGTACCAAGTGGTAGTCAGTGCTTCAGGCGGAGCTGCAAGTGTGACGTCATCAATTGCAACCCTTACGGTGGCGGCTCCGACGACTGCGGCTTCATTAGTCGGCTATTCAATTTCTGGATCTCATGCTTACTCTGGTGATTACACTATTTACGGAATACTAGACGGACAGCCAGCTTGGCAGCACTCAACCGATGCATATGTTATCAGCTATGCGGGAGGCACAAATGTTGGTTGGATGCTTTTCCCCGGAACTATTGATGGAAATGACGGCACTCCAATCGCGTCTCATTCCTGCGGCTATCCCGCCGGCGGCGACGGATCATGTGCTGTAGAAACAATTACCGGAACATGGAATGGTGACGCATATTCTGGGGGCAATGGTCCTTCATTTACTGTTTCTTCATTGTATGGGGCCAACACAACCACCACAGCTGCTCCCGGTGGAGTGGATGGATTTACCGTTACTGCCGTCATGAACGGGCAATTTGACCAATATGGTGGAACATACTGTGAAAATGGAACATATAATGGAAAGCCAAAATATAGAAAAGCTGGAACGGGCTACTATATTTTTTCGACCGGCACTCAATGGGCGATCAATAATTATGGAGGTCTTGGAAATTTTGCTTCTGTATTTGTTAACGATAATGGCGCTACTCCCCCAACTACTGGGTGGTATGACTCTGATAATGACGGATCTCCAACAGTGGCTTCTACAACTTGCGGCGGAGCCGCGAATACCACAACAGCCGCACCTAGCGGCACAACCACCATTACCATTAGCGAGCAGCCAAAAAACAGCTACGCGATTTCGTATAACGATACCGCGACGTTCTCAGTGGCTGCCAGCATCAACAATGGCGACACACTTAGATACCAGTGGCAATATTACGGCGAAGACCCCAACACGTATGAATCAGGTTGGTTTGACGTCCCCGGCCAAACATCAAACAGTCTTACGATGTCGCCAAACACGTTCGGTTCGATGGGCCTTAATGTTCAAATGTATACAACTCCCCTGTTTCGTTGTGTGCTAACAGGCGTAAACAGTCCTACCAGCCAGACAACAACGGTCGCGCGCTGGGTGCGTTTCGATCAAGTTGGCGAGTGGGCCGACTTCACTGGCTATAACGGCGCATATCCCGACGGCTACGTTACAGTCAACGGAAAAGGTTACAACACGCTTACGCTGTCTAGTCTCGAGGATTTGAACGTACGTGTTTTCTTCATGGGTTATCCGGCGGATTCCTCGTGGTACAGCAGCGATGCATTTACTGCGAAAATCCAGGTGTCAGATGACGCGACAACGTGGAGCGACATCAGCAGCGCGAATTTCCGCTCGAATTATTTTGAGAGCAACATTCAAGTAACCGCGTTGTCTGGCGTCACCAAATACTATCGTTTTCTCTTGCAATATAACTGGCCGTTCACGACGACTAACGGTACGCAGTCTTCCCGCACGGCGCCTGAGTCGGTGCACGTGACTGGTGCTCGCGTCACGTGGCCGTAAGAGAGCCAAGTCATGTCTTCCGCATTTCCAAATAATTCCTTCTTACTATAGAAGGCGAATGTTATGAAACTTAATGAATCGGTAAGGTTGGCTGTAGGAACAGAAACCATTGAGCTTGACGCTTTGGACGTTGTGACCATAGACGACAACTCCAGAAAACTAATTACTGCTAGATTAGCGCCATTTTTCAGACCTCTCTTCTTGTGGGCTGGCGACGGTTATGACAATGTTGGCGACTATACCCAAGCTAAAGTAGAGTCTAAAATATTCGAGTTACTGGGCGACAACGCCCATGAAAAGATGCAGAGTCTGATAAAAGCCCGATGAACCTCCGGGTTCGACATTTTTGTAGTTTGACCTTTGCCGATTTAACCAGCATGTGAGATGCGTTGATACGGCTTGGGGTGGGCGTCCAGATCGGCATCACCAGATCTGCTACCATTGAACCAGCGATGTCATCACTTTGTATTGTCAACGAACCTGTCCATTTTACGAGCTAGCTCTCGAAGCCTCGCCATTCCCTTAATATCATCCCCGCCTGACTGCTGACGCGATTTCGGCTCCATTTGGGCCGCGTCACTTTACGTGGAAAGACTTGCTAGCGTGTAGAATCTCTTTTTAGGCGATCAGCGATGGCAGGCCAGAGTCCGGATGAATGCGGCGCAGCGGTGGCTAGAATCACTTCTGCCTCAGAGTTGTCGAGCTCGCGCATACCAGTGAATAGTTTTTGCGCGGCCTCGCTGTCATGACCATGAGCAGAGAGACAGACCGTATTACTTGGCTTGGAATGAATCGCTGCCAGCGCTTGTTGTGCATTTTCGCCGGTTCCAGAAGTCACTAATAATCCAATTTTCTTGTTTCGCCATGGCGCACCGTCGCTTGCATTTAGGCTTGACCAGTCCTCGATGATATAAAGATTTTTTCTTGGGGCGTAGTGACTGGCAAGCATCCCGGGCGAAGCTTTTTCGTACGTGGACGAAGAGCGTTCAACTGAGATGGACGTGGCCTCTTCTATGGCTGTAACTGTAATTTTTCCCGGCCTTAGAAATGAACCATTTTCATGGGAGGCCTTCGGTCAGCTGGCTCCGCTCGTTAAGACAGGCAGTTGTCATCGCTGTCTTTTTTGATTTGACCAGTAAGCGTTTGGATGTTTTCCGTTATGACTGCGAAAATCCCAGTCAAGGACTTGTGAAGGCTGTGTCCTACTTGCTTGCCGGTAGAAAAAGCCCTACTGACCGACGTCATTTCTATCCAAAACCAAAGACATTACCTATCCTGGACAGGATTCGGGAACTCGGCACCATATCATTCGTGACATTTATTGGCGATGAAGCCGCGCACTCCGCCTTGACTGCGAATATCTTCTAAAAACTTGGTGATACGTCCATATTTGTCAGAACTGAGAGATGCGGATTTTCGGTAGTCACATTCAATGGCCTGAATCTCTGCGTCTGTGAGCTCACCGTCTTGCTCCAAGAACCATGCTGCAATGAGGGCCGTCATTGCACCTGTTCGGTCTCGACCAGCCTCACAATGCATCAAAATTCTTTTACCAGATTCAATTTCTGAAACGGCACTCTTAAAAAAAGCACATGAATCTTTGACCATGCCAGCTTGGGTTTCCCATGTTGATAAAAACTCTAAATCACTGAGCATCTCATGCTGAAAGGTCCGACCAATTCTCAGCTCCTCATGATCGCGGCAGTAGTAACGGCGATTTTCCGAATCGGAGTAATTCAGAGAATAAATTACATCTGGGTTCCCGACACGGTCACAGGCCCACCCAGAAAAAAATCCCGAAGCGCGCCAAATTTTACCCTCTGGCAAAATCTTTGTGCCAGAACATTGATTGATACTTGCACCAGCATCACGCAGATTGAGCTTGGAATCCAGAGCGCCTTCAATCTTGAAGGCAAGCGGCACCCCTTCCGCTATCAGAGTTGGGTAGTAAGCCCAAAGAAGAAACGAAAGGAGTGCCGTGACGCAAGAAAAAATAATAAGTCGAGATTTAAATTTCACGGCCAATAGACCCATCGGGATTAGCAAAGCTTCTGGGTGCGCAATAAACAACCGCACAATTTATAAAGCATTCGAGCGCCAACATTGGCGTCCCACTCTCCGCCCTCTTCCGAAGGAGCGACTTCCGTCAGATCAAAGCCAACCACACGTCGACCGCTAGCAGACAGCGCTTCTAGAATGTAACAAGCTTCATCGAAGGAAAGACCACCCGGTACTGGCGTGCCAGTGGAAGGACAATACGATGGATCAAGACCATCGATGTCAAACGAGACATAAACATTTTCAGGAAGCGTTGCTATGATTTCATCAGACACGGATTTAAAGGTTTTTCCTTCGGCTTTTGCTTTAAAAAGATCACGACCATAAAAGCAGGTACCTCGACTACCCAATGAATCCATGAACGCACGTTCGTCACGACTATAATCACGTATGGCGACTTGAGTCAGCTTTGTCACCTGAGGGTAACTGGTCATCACATTGTAAAAGATCGATGCATGGCTATAGGTAAACCCTTCGTAAGCGCAGCGAAGATCATGATGAGCATCAAAGTGCAGAACTCCAAAGCCACCTTTGACGGTTTCTGCAAGGGCGTGAATGAGTCCTTGAGGACTTGAATGATCGCCACCTAATACACAAACAAATTTGCCTTTAGACAACCAATGTTTGGCTGTCTTATATACGGATTCATTGATCTTCACGCTGCATTCGTTCACAAATGCGAGATCATCATCTGCCTCCTGACGATGTTCACAGGCTTCAATCACCCTCTGAGCAGCGTCTTTGGCTTTGTCATTCAATGAGCGAATGACTGGATCTTCCGGTAGAACAGTAATGCCCGCTCTAAAGGCTTTTCCGAATGCGGCATCTTCCATATCTAGCTGATGGCTAGCAGGAATCACAACATCAGGACCTTTCGACGTTCCTGCGCCGTAAGAGGTTGTCGCCTCCCAATGAACTGGAATCATCACCAGCTTGGCATCTTCTGGGTTAATCGAGACTCCCAAAAAGCCTGCATCGGCCGCTGGCGGAAGGCCTTGTTCCAGCTCGGCCATTGCATCCTCAAACTTCATATATTTCTTCATCATATCATTCCATTTCCGCTCAATGCTGGTTGAACAGTCGTCCGGCGTGAGCTCGTCCATAACCGTAATGTAAACTATGACCAGTCGAGGGGCTATATTGAGCCGCCTCAGGGTTTGCCTTTATGGCAGATGCTTTGACACGAGACAAGGCCTGTTCACGGGTTAATTCAGGTTCATGGCTTAAAAGGAGAGCAAAAAGCCCTGCGACATTGGGTGTAGCTGCTGACGTACCCCAAAATCCATTATGAAAATCTAGTTCCTCAAAATTTCCTTGGCCGTCCTTGTTATAGCCAGCCTCACCAGGCCGATCCGTGGCTGGAATCCCATTAACGCTGCTTGTAGAAGACGGACCCAAAAGAGCCAGGCAGGGACCAAAGGCAGAATTTGGAACTTTAACGTCATTGTGGTCAATCGAACTCACAGCAATGACATCCGGATGAGCAGAAATATCAGGAAAGGTCGCGCGGCAATCATTGACTCCCGAATTGCGCATCGCAAACAAAATGGGGGTACCCCTGCCTCCTCGGCCTTGACGTGCAACACGCGCAAGAGCCTCACTGACAATATCCGTCTGAGGTGACTCCAGTGCGTAACCCCAGCTATTACTTAAAACCGTGGCTCCCATCGCTTGGGCATATCCGATTGCGCTCGCATCTTCGCTGACGCGACCACTCACGACAACTGGCAAAACGACGCATTCAGGGCATACACCGGTGATTCCTATCCCGTTGACACGAGCGCCAACAATTCCTGCAGTTGCCGTTCCATGTTGGGGAGCCGAACCATAAATCAACTTATTGGAGTTCGTTGAAAAGTTCCAACCGCTCACATCATCAATTAAACCGTTGCCATCATCATCTTTTTTGTTTGCAGGTATTTCCCGTGGATTGATAAACCACGCTTCCGTCAAATCCCGGTGATTTTGCTCGAAACCAACGTCGAGAACCGCGACTATTGTGGACGGACTACCTCTTGTAACAGCCCAAGCAGACTCTATACCCATGTCCACGCCAGGCGTACCGCCACGCTGTCCCTGGTTGGATAAGTTCCATTGCGATGAAAAATATGGCTCCCCAGTCGGCGCACTTCGCACATCGAGAGGCAAAATCAGATCAGGGTGAGCGTAACGCACTGACTTCTGACTTTGAAGCTCCATTGCGACCCTTAGAGCCGTTGCTGGCGAGTCTGTGCGGATGATGTATGCGTCTGTGAATGGTATAGGCTTTGGAGTTTGATCAGCATTGATCTTCACGTCAGCAATATGCTCACTCCCGATGATCACCGAAGATGTTAGAAAACCACCACCTTGGGCTTTGCCATCATGAAAGAATCGCACTGGAGACATGTGTTCACCCGATTGAGTCGACATCACAATCTGATCTTCCACCGTCACACTCAGTGTCCATTCACCTAGGGTCAAAGTCCCAGATATTTCCGCCTCGCAGATTCCAGCTCCCATCAATAGATAGAGAGAGACCACCAGGTGGGACATCCCAGGGTTCATTGAAACTGACCTGAGCTTCATCTTTGCTAACCTCATATATTAATAGACTGGAACTTCATGACCGATTTACTTGTTTGAAATGTTAGTCGAGATGACCTGACTAGGACAACAAGAGCATGATGCACAGCCGAATTAAAAATCAAAAATTATGACTTACCTTATGCGCACAGCAAAAGCGCAATGGCTCAATGGGGTTAAATTACCCAATAAAAACCGAAGCATATGAAAAATCGAGGAACAAGCATCCAAGGCACAACGAAATGCCGATGCTTGATCGATTGTTTAACTATTGCAGCGAGAGCTAATGATGTTTATCTTCTTACGACCACTGCGCACCCATAGCTCAGCTGGATAGAGTACTTGGCTTCGAACCAAGTGGTCGGAGGTTCGAATCCTTCTGGGTGCGCTCTTTTTTTAAATTCGCTTCAACAATTCAGCTTCACTCCACACGGTGACCCCGAGATCTTTGGCTTTGACCATTTTGCTCGAAGTCGAGTCAGTTTCATTTGTGACAAGAACCGAAGTGGTTTTTGACACTGAAGATCCAATGCGGCCCCCTGACTTTTTGATGGCATCCTCGATGTCTTTGCGGGGACGACTCAATGCACCCGTGATGACAAACGTCATGCCGTCAAGCGGACGAGGACCATCCCCCGTCGACTGCGGCGCTTCCGGCGAAACACCCACAGCTAAAAGTTGATCAATTAAATTAGATTGTCTTGAGAGGCCTTCCACAATCTGCTTTGCAGATTTCTCTGCAAAACCATCAATGGCTATCACGTCGGCAACAGTGGCCGAGCGAATTTTTTTGAGGCTTGGGAACACCTCTAGTAGTTTTTCCCAGGTGGTTTGTCCTGAACCTTCGATTCCAAGTCCACATAAAAACATGGCAAGAGGCACAGTCGTGGTTGATTGAATATTTTCATAAAGCTTCTTCGCCATTTTTTCTTTGGTAGCCGGAAGCTTTAGAAAGTCATCCATCGTCAGCTTATAGAGATCCGGTATCGACGAAACGAGACCAGCGTCTATCATTTGCTGCAATCGTTTTTCACTCAAATCCTCAATGTTGACCGCCTTGATCCAATTCAGAATCCCCCCTGAACGTTGCGCTGGGCAGAGACTCTGATTGCTACATTTTATGCGAACGTCATCAGAGACGAGCTCACTTTGACAACTTGGACATTTTTGAGGAATTTTACAGTGCCCTGCTGCGGAGGTTACGACACTTAAGAACTTGGGAATCACTTCGCCCGACCGTACAAGCTCAATAAAGTCTCCTGATTTGAGGTTATATCCGCGAACATGGGCAGCGTTATGCAATGTGATATTAGTAATCGTAGCACCGCTCAGCTCAACAGGTTCGATAACGGCCACCGGCGTCACAATGCCTAGGCGGGATGTAGCCCAGTCAATTCTCGTAATCTTGGATCGCGCCGTTTCTCCCTGCCATTTAAAGCTAAGCTTATAGCGAGGATGATGCGCTGTTGATCCTAGTTCTTCGTGGGTTACTAAATCATTGTAACTGAAGACCGCACCATCACAGCCGATCTCGTCTTCCTCCATTTTTTGCCTGACATGCTCAAGATACGCCTCGACGTCCTTAGGCTTTTTTAGCAGCCGAGGCTCAGGAAGGCGAAAACCCTGTTTTTCCAGCCAACCCATCTTGTCAATCTCAGTTTTGAAAGAATCAACACCAATGACATCAAAAGCGAAAAAATTGAAATAGCGCGCCAGCTCGCCATGAACTTTACGTCCTAAAATTCCCGCCACAATATTGCGTGGACTTGTTGGACGCTCCAGACCTAACGACTGCATTTCTTCTGCAAGCCGAATAAAATTTGATTCGCTGCAATAAAGCTCTCCGCGGACCTCGAAATTTTTGGAGATACTGACCGAAGGAATTGCATCAGTCACCCATTTGAGCTTGGCCGTGACGTCCTCTCCTTGTCGACCATCGCCACGAGTTTTAGCCAAATGAAATTGACCCTCGCGATAAACCAATGACATCGAGGTGCCATCAACCTTTAATGTCCCTAAAACGTCGTGACCCGAAGCCCATTTTAAGAGATCATTGACCTCATAGGTCTTATCAAGCGACAACATCGGCTGGTCGTGGGTCACCTTAGCGTTCGCTGACTCTATGTTGACACCTCCTACCACAGTCAAAACTGGATGATTGGGCGCAAGCTGCCGCAACTCATCCTCCAATTTATCGTAGTCGACGTCCGCTATCTCGGGATGACCGGCATAGTAAAGTTTCTTGTGCCGCATTATCTCACTAGAAAGCCAGGCTGCACGCTCCGGGTTGTACATTCTCACTCCAATTGAGTCACAAAATAAAGATAGCCTATTAAATTACAGTTTAATCAATATGCAATCAGTTATGTGTCCCCAATTCTAAATTTGTTGTAGACTCGACCCGATGAGCGAGGCCACCACACAAGTTCAGCAGTTATATGAGCGGCACCCATATCCGCACTATCCGTTGTTGGCCAAGCCGCGATGGCAAGACGGCTACTTGGGAAGCTCACTTTTTGCGCGCAGCCTTTTTCACGGGGAATCGGCGGACCCAACGAGGCCAGCACATTTTCTAAGCATTGGATCTGGGGAAATGCTTCCTTATATTATCCGGCAGTGGGAGCCGTCATCCACCAAATTAACTTGTGTGGATTTAAGTCGCCGGAGTCTTAGGCGAGCCCAATTCCGAACTGCGCTTTTAGGACGCTCGATAATCTTTCAGCAGTCCGATGTAAATGAGTACCTTAGCAGACCTGACACATCTGGCGCCTGCTATGACCACATCGAAGCATACGGGGTTCTGCATCATATTTCATCATTCCAAAAAACCTTAAACTTAATTCGTGATAATTTATCCCCTAATGGAATCGTGCGCATCATGGTCTATAACGCCAAGGCTCGTGACTGGATCTGGGAGTTGAATCGTGGATTTGTGCAACTTGGACTTAGATTCGGTAGTGATGCAGATGTGAAAACAGCCCGCGAAATCCTTTTTCGACTAGCAAGTATTTCACCGCAGCTTGACGAAAGACTGCAACAGATGGGTCTCACTTCATTGAACAACAACACACGATTCGCAGATACATTTTTACATCCATGGGAGTCCCGAGCATCGATAATTCATTGGTTTAAAGCTTTTTCGAGTGCCGGATTAAAGCCGGTTGGACTCTATGATCGCTATGCTGAACTTGATGATTTAGACAATCCACTCTGGACTTGTCCGACAGCCGAACAGTTATCCGAGCGAGCTCAAGATCTTCGCTTTGAAAATAATCTTGAGGTCTGGCTGAAACGCGAGAACGCCGATGATGGTGGAGCCTTCGACAAATCGTCACCTCATGCACACCGAGGCGCGATTCCATTGCGACTTCGGATGACGATGCCTCCGAACCAATTCAACAAATTTGAAGAAACGCGCACTCTTCCAATAGGAACCAAGCTAGCCATTTGGCAGGGTTATTTACGCAATTTGCATCAAATTCCGGACAAAACAAGCCTTGGCATCTTATCTGGACTTGATCTGAGAGTATTGAAACGCCTCTCTAGAATCGGCCTCTTACTACCGCAAACGGCATCGGCTTTAAAACTAAAAGAGACATTATCAAAACCCCTTCACCCCAACATGTCACCTCCTAAAATTGCGCCTCGAGCCGAGCCAAAGCAGATAAAAAAAATATCTGAAATTATTGGAAATTTATCTACAAACGAACAGCACCTTAACCAAGCGCTGCGACGTTTTACTCGTGCAATCTGACAGTTGGCCTGATACCATTTGGATTAAACTGAAGGATGGACCATCAATGAAATCACGCACTGCTTGCATATGGCTGTGTAGCGCTTTGTTTGCGTTATTATCTTGCAAAACACGGCAGCAGTTATCACAGTCCAAACATGTTTTTGGCAGAACTGCTGTTGCGCCATCGTCTCCACTAAATCCTTGTAAAGACGGCACTGATTATCCTGAGGCGGTCGCATACGTAAAAGAGCTTGCCAACTGGATCATGGCAAGAAATCCAGAAACTTTTACAGCTGACTACAGCCCTGCGAAATTTTGTTTTGTCGTGTCTGACTTAGCGGGACTCAATGCTCACTCCGATCCCGCCACTGGACTTATTACAGTACGCGCTGAGATGGTCCGCATGTCTCCAAATACGGACGATGCACTTGCCGCAGTACTAGCCCACGAACTAGCGCATGTGACCATGCAACACAGACGACGAGAGCCCGCGGCCGCAGACTTACCCAAAGACCTTGATCTAGCCGAGCTATCTCGCCGGCAGGTTGCGCAGAAAACTTGGCAAATAAAAATCGAAAGTTCACGCACGGGCGTTATTGATGATGCTTTAAGATCAGGATTCATTGAAAACACTTCTGTCCTTATGAAAGATCATGATCTTTGGCAGCGAATTATTCCTTACCTGGGGCAGATTGACAAAGGTAGTTACGAGCAAGCGGCGAAGGCCTTCTCAAAGATGGATGAGCAGTTTGGTATCGCAATAAGAAATCCACACTATGACTCTATGTCTACCTGGCGAATGCTGGATTCAATTATCTTAAACTTTGATCAACTGTCAGCCAGCATTCCTAATTTTCAAAACTTTATCAAAACCGATACCTCCACCTGCCTGCCGGAGAACATTTGTCAGGACCGAAAAAATATCGAATCGATTTTTAAATATATTGAAAGCAAACTTCGCCCAACTATGGACGCGACCTGTGGCATACACCTTGATCCAAAAGACGATCCAAATCATTACGCGCCGTGGATGCAGTGGATGGAACAGCAAGCTGATGAAGTGGGATTTGAACTTTACCTCAGAGCAGGTCTTTCTGCCGCCCACTACACCACATTTCTTGAATCCCTCATGGTCGCAGACAAGAAGTTCGATATCTGTGTCGAAAACATAAAAAAATCCAACTGGAGAGCACCCCGCATCACAGATGAATTCGTCGACGGACATCCGCCATATTGCTTTCGATACGAAAACTTGACCATTCAAGAAATGCTAAAACATGAAAAGGAATATACTGAACTCGCAACGAAGGCAGTGCTCCGCGCGGTACCGGAATTACTGGAATTACGTAATGCAGCACACAGTGCGCTTACACCAAAAAAGTGATGCTAGCACTGTCACTTTGTAAGTGATTTCAGTCCACCGAGGTTTGATTCATCTGCGATCGAATTGCCGCTTTCAGCACGTCACTCCAAATGTGGACTTCCTGTAAATCCTGCTTCGAAATCCACGGATAATGAAAAAAACCAGCCTTGGTCAAACCCAGCCCCGACACCTGCATTTTAATTCGATCACCAGCTAGAACAAGCGGTAGCCCCTGAAGTCCTGCCAACACCAGGTAGCTCACATTATTGCAAAGATACTTGCCAGGGGTTTCCTCGTCCGATGTCCGCACGTCAAAACCTGGCATTTCCTTGCGAATAATGGATTGAGTAGCCTCAAGCAGTTTAGTCGCGTTCCACGTCATCTTAAGAACAGCTGGACCGCCTTTCAAAATCTCTGGTTCACTTGTTTGACTTCCAGAGACTGGGGTAACCGAGCTCTGAGATCCATCCGCCTCGTATCCGTGGGATGGTACAGCAACGTTGACTGCATGATGTTCCCATGTTCCCATCTCATGCTGGCTACCATCCATTCCTGCCATAATAATAAGGTTGGGTCGAAACAACTGAGCTTCATGGAGGTAGATAGCCGCAGCAAGATCCCAAATGACTGAGGCAGAAACTGCACAAACCTCTACCCGAAGACCGTCAATCGTAACCACGTCCTGACGAGTAATTCCGTCTGCATCGTCTTTGCTAATGATAGGCGACAATAAGTCCGACTGGGATTGATTGAACCTGTCAGCAAAATTCATAGCCACCAGACTGGACGTGTTGAATTCTATGTCGCTAAACGGACCAAATCCCGTCAACATAACCCTGTAATCAGATTTCGAACGACCATCAAAATGACAATGCTTTTTCTTGCCCTTATAAGCTTCAAATCGACTGGCCACGGCATCATTATCAGCTCCGAGGTCAGTTAAAACCTTACTTCTGATTGCCGCCGTAGATCGGCAACCACAAAGAGTCGCTAGTACGGCAATCAGAAGCGCATGTCGCAATAAAGTATATTTGCAACCAATCATAGGTTTCTTAATTCATCCAAAACCGCCTCAGTGTGGCCTTCAACTGAAACCTTAGGCCAAACATAAGCCACGCGTCCCGACGGATCGATCAAGAAGGTTGCCCTCTGAATCCCCATCTTCTTCTTACCGTACATGTTTTTCTCAACCCACACCCCATACGACTCCGCAACTTTGTGATCTTCATCCGCCACAAGGATAAAATCTAAGCCGTATTTTTTGCGAAACTTAGCATGACTTTCGACAGAGTCCGGACTGACACCGATAACCACAGCACCAGCACTCATCAGCTTATTTTTATTTTCCTGGAAGGAACAGGCCTCGACCGTACATCCTGGGGTGTCATCTTTTGGATAGAAGTAAAGTACAACATTCTTACCGACAAACTTCGACAGGCTTACCACTCCACTTGTATCGGACTTCAAAGCGAACGCGGGTGCCAGTTGACCGACTGCGGGCATTCCATGAAGAGCCTTACTACCGGAAGATTTGAGTTTTGGCGTTTTCTTTGAAACCGTATTTTTAACTGTGATCTTCTTGGACGTTGACTTTTTGCCAACTGCTTTTTTAACAGATTTTTTTACGGCTTTCTTTGCTGTTGGCTTCTTAGAAACTTTTTTTACGGATTTTTTGGTTGTTTTTTTTCTGGATACACTTTGCGTTTTCATGAAATCTCCACAGTATTAATGTCTGTTTGAATGGTTGATCCTGAGTCTTTCTGGTATAGTTGGGCTACGTACACTATAACCACTTACTAGACATTGAGGAACCATGAAAACACTCGTGCTTGGAGCCTCCGATAAGCCCGATCGCTACTCTTACAAGGCGATGCTGATGCTTGAAAGTCATGGTCATGAGGTCGTTTTGGTTCACCCGACTCTGAAATCTATTGGCACACGTCCAGTCATATCTGACCTGCAAATGGTTAAGGACTCTATTGATACCGTCACCGTTTATTTAAATCCCTCTACCAGTGACTCTCTTGAAACAGCATTGAAGACGCTCCATCCGCGTCGGGTCATCTTCAACCCGGGGGCAGAAAATCCAAGACTTGCCAGAGGTCTTCGTGCAGTCGGGATCGAGACTGAAGATGCATGCACACTTGTTTTGTTGCGATCAGGTCAGTTCTAACGCGAAGGGTGACACCATGACATCTTCAGATAATGAGCACCCGACAGAGATTCGACTTGAAGTTATCGCTGCGTCCGCGGAACCCACATGGGCTGATAATTGGAATTTTCGCTCATACTTGTTTCAGAATGTCCCTTCGGAGTTGGTAGACCAGACCGTTCATACTTTAAATAAAGAAATCTCATCAAAAATTGATTGCACTAAATGCGGACATTGCTGCCGTGAAATTCAGCCCTTCATGGATGCTAGCGACATTGCTCAAATGGCAGATGGTCTGAAAGAAACGCCGGAAAAGGTTTTAGCCCAGACAAAGCCCGAAGATCACAACTGTGTCTCGTTTTTAAAAAAACCTTGCCCCATGCTGAAAGACAATAAGTGTACGGTCTACCAGTTTCGTCCCCGCGATTGTCGAGAATATCCTCATTTGGATAAACCCGACTTTCTTGCAGGTTCGGTGGGCACGATCGAAAATTACGGCACCTGCCCCATTGTATTTAATGTCTATAATCGTTTGAAGACAGCCTTCCCATACGATCCAAATATTGACTATATCGGTGACTCAAATCCTGAGGACATGTTTTAATCTAAATTATTTTCTCAATAAGTCCGGACGTCGCTCGCGTGTTTTAATTGTCGATTGAACGAGTCTCCACTCCCGAATAGCTTTGTGATCACCTGACAGCAAAATATCCGGAACTTTTTGCCCCTGCCACTCGACTGGCCGGGTGTAACTTGGATACTCAAGCAAGCCCTGTAATCCCATTCCAAATGAGTCTTCGATTGCACTTTGTTCATCCCCAAGGACACCGGGAACCAAACGAAGAAAGCTTTCAGCCATCAGTAAGGCTGGTAATTCTCCACCGGCGTAAACCACGTCACCAAGCGAGTATTCTTCATCAACACAGGAATCCAAAAATCTCTGATCGACGCCTGCAAATCGTCCGCAAATAAAGACGACTGAGTCATTGGAATTAGAAAACTGCTTGGCGGCCTCTTGAGTCCACAACTTTCCAGTTGGTGAGGTTGAAATCACTTTTATTGATTTTTCAAATCCGATTTTTGCACGCGCAGCCTCAAGGGCTTGATTCAGACAGTCAGGTCGCAGCACCATGCCATCTCCGCCGCCGTAGGGAGTGTCATCGACAGAGCCATGTTTGTCCGCTGCATAATCACGCAAATCAATGGCAAAGGTGCTTGCAATGGCCTTCGACTCGGCCGAACGAAAAACACCAAAAACCTTGTAGGCCTCTATTATTTTCGGATGAATTGTTATGAAGGATATTTGTCTCATGCTTTATTTCTTTTTGCGCGCATTCCATATCTCTTCAAATGTCGATGCTGGAACAACCAACTTGAGTCGATTGTCGTTTCGCTCAAAATTCATATCCACATAAGCAGGAATCACGGGAATCTCAACGTCTGCAGATTTGGCTTGATTGAGGACAATCAAATTAATGGACGCAGGCATTATCACCACATCGGCAACGGAACCCATCTCGATATTTTCGCAATCATAAACAGAGCGACCTACCAAGTCTTTCAGCAGGAACTCTTTGGAGTCATCAATCTCTATTTCAGACGACTTGACCCAAATTGATAATCCGCGCAGCGCCTCTGCAGCAGTTCTATCTCCAGCGAGAGAGCACTTAATCAAAGGTCGATCGCGCTGCCAACTCACAGATATCATCTGTGCGAGCTTGGCATCTTCTGCTGCCTTGCCGATCAAGACCGTCTTTATGTTGGCCGGAAATGGCTCATCGCGACCCGAAACGTAAAAAGAGCCTTGGAGTCCCAAAGCTCTTCCTACAGTTCCCAACTTAAGAAACATTACTTAGCAGGCTTCTTAGCTGCCGCTTTTGGTGCTGCTTTGGCCGCTTTCGGGGCCTTAGCTTTTGTAGCGCCACCAGCTTTTGCAGCGGTTGTTTTAACACGCTCAAGCTTCACGCCTTTTTTGTTCAACAGAACCTTCAACGTGTTGCTGACAGTCGCACCAACACCGTACCAGTAACGTAAACGAGCCTCATCAACCACTAAAGTGGATGGCTCAGTAGCTGCATCATAGTAGCCAAGCTTCTCAAGAAACTTCTTGGTAGCAGAGGCGCGGCTATTCGCAGCGACAATGTGATAAAAAGGGCGATGAGCGTTACCGTGGCGCTGCATGCGAAGGGTGGTTGCCATGAATCCTCCAAAATTCGTAAACTAATACGAGGGGTTACATCAAGCTCCGGACTATCTCCGAAGAATCTCCGAGGTGCTTGGGGTACCGCCCCGAAAGCTGATCCATCAAGGAAGCAGTGCTATAGCACGCAGCTGGCCTAGATTTCAAGAAAAAATGATATGAAATAAGCAGGGGCCCTGCATTCAGGGCTCAAAAATGCTTAGCTGTCCGGGGTTAACCAACTCCATCTCTTCCTTGCACTTAGGGCACTCAGGATTTAGAGCTTTGGGGTCGGGTTGGGGTGAAACCTGACTATCCGTGACTCGGAAGTCCTCCTGATGTTGGCATGCGTAGCACTCATATGGAATCATCGCACTAATCACATGAGCCGACCTCGACTTGATACCCCTCAAGGCCGGAATGATGGCAATTTGATCAGACACAACAACGGGACACTCCAAATATTTCAGTGTCTTATCACCCCATTGAACCATAAAACGCATCCAGGATCTGAGTCCTACGGAATTGACCCGCTCAACACCTGATAAATTCAGAGATAAAGGAGCCTCTTCCTGTAGAAGAGGCGAAAAGTCAGCACTCTCATCGATCACGCCGGAAAGAAAAACGACGCCTGCAGAGCGTGTAATTTTCATTGTCATGTCCGGCTGTTCCCTTTGCGGCAAAAATAAATCATACTAAAAGTAACTGATCTTAAAAAGAAAATCAACGGACTGCGGAATTGTGGTCAAGTCCACAATCAGCAGAATCGGGGGTCATGTGAAGATAAAATTTTGGGGGACTCGCGGTTCGTTACCTCAGGCGATGTCCAACTCCGAACTGGTTTCCATCCTAGGAGATCTGCTCACAGAAGCAGAAAAGAAGGGACTAAAAAGCCCCGCCTCCATCAAAGAAGCCATCGAAAAGGGTCAGTTATCTCATCCAATTAGCTACGGCGGAAACACCACCTGCACAGAAGTAAGTCATGGGGACGAACTAGCATTTGTGGATATGGGATCAGGTCTAAGAGAGGCTGGGACGTACCACATGGCCTCCGGTCGCAAAATTTTCCATATTTTTTTGACTCACATGCACTGGGACCACGTGATGGGGCTACCGTTTTTCGTTCCGGTCCACGTTCCCGGCCACACCATCAAAATCTACCATGTTCATCGCAATGCCCCAGAAGCAGTGAAAATCAATTTTAATGGCGTGAACTTCCCTCTAACATTCGAACAGCTTGGCGGCAAAATCGAGTTCGTCCAGCTTAAGCTCTATGAGCCTCATCAGCTAGGCGCGATGAAAGTCACCCCATTTGTTTTGGATCACCCGGGCGGATCATTTGGTTTCAGATTTGACGCTGACGGGAAATCCTGCGCGGTTGGTGTTGACGGAGAATTCAAACGAATATCGCGCGAAGAACTCGGTAAAGATCTGGTCTATTACCAAAACCTGGACATGCTTATTTTTGATGCACAATACGAAATTGCAGAATTAGCAAGCCGTTTCGACTGGGGACATTGTTCTCCGAATATCGGTGTGGATCTAGCTCTGCGCGAGACCATCAAAAACCTGGTTTTTACGCATCACGATCCTTGGGCAAATCCTGCGAAATTACGACGCATGTACAAAAGTGCAGCGACCTACGCAAAGACACAGCTCGGAGCCTTCAAAAGCCAATGGGAAGCTGCGTCTCAGCCCAGCGGGCCAAATCTTATAACCGCTTGGGACGGCTTGACAATTGACCTCGACAAGGCCTGATATCCAAGACTAAACTCCATCCCCGGAAACCATTACTGGGGAGGACTTGTGGGTATCTGGAGATACGTCCCTTTTCTATTAGTTTTGCTTGGCTTTACGTCAAAGGTTGAAGCTGTTGATCAGCCCATACTTTCAGGAATGATCCAACGCGGTTCCAGTGTTAGCTCGTTTACGCTAACCGTAAAGATTGGCTCTGTCGAAAAATTTGGACTTCAGTCGGGAGAGACAGACCTATTTAGAAACCGCATACGAGTTTACATCAACGGCAAGTCTGATGCCGTGCCAATTCAAGGTGATCCACCGTTGGCGGCAATGCCATTTTATGTTTCCCAAAGTAATGAACTCCAGATCACCAATCATGCGTCAAATGCCAACCTGAGAGACTTTACATACACGCTGCTCATCTCAGCAAACAGCTACTCTGATTTTAAAACCTTTCTGGATGAAAACGGTGGAAAATCTCTCAAGTTAACTGTGAAGTACCTAGAGGGGACAACTGAAGTCACAAAGAAAGAAAACGAGGTCATTTCGATAAGTTCTGCTGTAGTCAGCTCTGCCCCAGAGAGCGTGATTGCAAAAGGGACCCACAGGGAGCTCGTTCTCGGTTGGTCTACTTCGGCAACTGTCACTTGGTCCGGAACCACCCCGTCCACAAAGCCCTCAAACATTACACTGATAGCCATCGACAAATCGGCAACGCTGACAAGTTTGCCAGCTTATATCTACAATGAAACAGCGGACAGCGATAGCGAAGCGGCAGACGGCACCTGCAGCTTTTCATCTGGCTTTGGTGATGGAGCCGCATGTGTCACCTGCTCGAATAGCAAGGCCTACCTGAACACCGAGGAACTGCAAAACCTATCGACCTCTGGTGTGTATATTGCTCAAGCGTCTGCAGATAGTGGGCTGGCGTCCATTTCTGGATTAGACAATGGCAAATCATACGCTGTCTTTGCCTACTATGAACCAGGTGGACTGAACCGCAGTGCTTGCGTTTCTGCCAGTCCCCAAGCTAACACAACTTACTCGGAACTTAATGGCGAGGATGATGCAACCTTGTCTGACCCTAAATGCTTCATCGCCACAGCTGCCTATGGCTCTTCACTACACAAAAACTTGAAGCCACTGCGTTGGTTCAGAGATCACGTCCTCTCAACATTTGAGATTGGTCGAAACTTTATTGATTGGTACTACGAAAACGGTCCCGTTGCGGCTACTTACGTAAGCAACTCAGCAGTGCTTCAGACTTTAGTTCAAGGTGCACTTTGGATCCCCGTTTTCCTTCTGTCTCTTTGGATGGCATTTGCCAATTCAATGGTAGCGTTCCCAGAGAACTCCCTGCTCATCGTGACATGTATTGCGGCGGCCATTGCTGGATCCATGTTGTTACGCAGAACGCGGGGAGACAGATAAACATGCTTCTTCGCCATTCGGTATTTCATGATGCACTTTTCCCCTCTGACCTTAACGTCACTGGCAGTGCGTCATCATCTAACGATGACTTTGCGTTGAGGCGAATTGTACATTTTTCATTGCCACCAACGACATCGCTCCATGACACGCCGCTTGTTTTATTTGACACCGAGACAACCGGTTTGGACAGCGAACTCGATCGCATCATCGAATTCGGAGCACTAAAAGTCGTCGGCGGAAAAGTCGTAGACGAGTTCTGGAGCTTTGTTCGGACAGACATCGAGCTCACCCAAAACATTGTTAATTTGACAGGTATCACACAAGATATGCTTGTCGGGCAGCCAGACATCAACGATGTGCTGCCTAAGTTCTTAAAGTTTGTCCGGGGCTCAATTATTGTGGCTCATAATGCCGAATTCGACATGTCAATGTTGAAGGCTGCTGGTAATCGCCAAGGACTAGAAATCCAATGGCCATGTTTTTGTACGTTAAAACTAGCCCGCAAAGTTCTGCAAGGTCTCCCAAGGTATAATTTGGACACACTAGCTGAACACTTTAAACTTAAATTCGAAGCGCGACACAGGGCTGTAGGGGACGTCAAAGTACTAAACGGTGTGCTTCAGGAAATTTTGGAAAACGATGAACTCGGTATTTCAACCTGGGGTGATGTTGCCGACTGCGTTGTTGTTTAACAATAAATGTTGGATCAGAATAAAAAGGCAAAGTGTAGTTCATGAAAATTCAAAGTCAGATACAAACCAACACTCCTGAGTTCATTGCAAATCATTCGTCCCTGCTGAGGTTTGTGACGGAATACGAAGAAAAAATTAGTGACACCATTGCCAGACCACCGTCTACAACAAACCAAGCTAAACTTTCTGCTCGTGAGCGCGTCCGCAAACTGATTGATCCGGGCACAGAGTTCATGGAGCTAAGCTCACTGGCAGGCGATGGCCTTTACGAAGATAATGTGCCATCAGGTGGAATAGTGACCGGCATCGGAATGGTCTCGGGTAAAGCGACAGTTATCGTTGCCAACGACCATACGGTTAAAGGTGGAACATACTATCCCATTACGGTGAAGAAACATCTTCGCGCCCAAGAAATAGGACTTCAAAATAAACTTCCCTGCATTTACCTGGTGGATTCGGGCGGCGCATTTCTCCCCATGCAGGACGAAGTGTTCCCCGATAAAGACGACTTTGGCCGTATTTTTTTCAACCAAGCACGCATGAGTGCTGCCGGCATTCCACAGATTTCCTCGGTGCACGGCTTCTGTACCGCTGGAGGAGCCTATATCCCGGCCATGAGTGATCAAAGCGTGATCGTCCGTAAACAGGGCACAATCTTTTTAGCTGGTCCTCCGTTGGTTAAGGCCGCCACTGGAGAAGATGTTACCGCCGAGGAACTGGGCGGCGCGGATGTGCACACAGGGATTAGCGGTGTGGCTGATCATATCGCTGACAATGATGAGCATGCTCTTGCGATCATTCGTGACATTATCAGACACATGGGCAGACGGCAAAATGCCCCTGTCCAGCTTGCAGATCCGAGACCACCTGCATACGATCCAGATGAGATGCTCGGACTCATACCAAGTGACTCAAAGAAGTTTTTCGACGTGCGCGAGGTTATAGCACGTATCGTCGACGGCAGTGAGCTGTTCGAATTCAAGAAGAACTACGGCACAACTCTCGTAACAGGTTTTTCACACATAAATGGGATACCGGTCGGCATCCTTGCAAATAATGGAGTTTTGTTCTCTGAGAGCGCACAAAAGGCCGCACACTTTATTGAAGTCTGCAGCCAGGAAAAAATCCCGCTGGTGTTTTTGCAGAACATCACAGGGTTCATTGTCGGAAAAAAATACGAGCACGGTGGCATTGCTAAAGACGGCGCCAAGATGGTCCACGCCGTTGCGAATGCAAACGTTCCCAAGATCACCATGGTCATTGGTGGAAGTTTTGGAGCAGGAAATTACGGTATGTGTGGTCGAGCATATGACCCACGTTTTCTTTGGATGTGGCCAAACGCGCGGATATCGGTCATGGGTGGCGAACAGGCTGCCGACGTGCTCGTAACTGTAAAACAGCAACAGTTGGCGAGAAAAGGCCAGAATATGTCCGATGCAGAAATCAGAGAGATGAGGGCTCCCATTCTCGAAAAATATGCTCGAGAAGGAAGTGCATATTACTCGTCCGCAAGACTTTGGGATGATGGAATCATTGACCCACGTCACTCTCGCAAAATTCTTGCCATGTCGCTGGCATCGACTCTTCACCACGATTGGGATGAGACCAAGTTTGGAATTTTCAGAATGTAAGGCCTGGTGAGATCACCAGCTAAGGGAGCTTTTATTTTTATGACGCGAAAGAAAACAATCAGAATCGGTAACGCAGGAGGATACTGGGGAGACGACCCCGGCGCCTTATCGCTTCAAGTTAACGGTGGTCACCTTGATTATATCTCCATGGACTTCTTGGCCGAGATCACCATGTCCATCATGCAGAAGCAACGCTCCCACGATCCAAAGCTCGGCTACGCCCGTGACTTTGTCTCAATGCTGGAAGAGGTTCTGCCGACTCTCCTAAAAAACAAAACAAAAATTATCACCAATGCGGGCGGTGTCAATCCGGTGGCCTGCGCAGAAGCGATTGCGTCATTGGCGACGAAACTTGGCCTGAAACCAAAAATTGCTATTGTCCATGGCGATGACATCCTGACCCAACTTGATGATCTACGTGGCAAGGGATGCGCCTTTAAAAATATGGAAGATGGGCGCGAATTTTCGACGGTTGCCGGCAAAGTTGAGGCTGCCAATGTATACTTTGGCGCTGGTCCAGTTGTGGAAGCTTTAAAGTGGGACCCTGACATCATTGTTACCGGTCGCGTCACTGATACTGGAATCACTGTCGCAGCCATGATTCATGAATTTGGCTGGAGCAACAAAGACTGGGACAAGCTTGCTGCTGGGATTGTCGCAGGCCATATTATTGAATGTGGATGCCAATCCACAGGCGGTAACTTTACTGATTGGCACCTCATTCCAAGCTTCAATAAAATGGGTTACCCCATCATTGAAATGAATGATGACGGCACATTCGTTGTCACAAAACATCCGGGAACAGGCGGGCTGGTATCCGTTGATACTGTTCGCGAACAGCTATTCTATGAAATGGGTAATCCTAAAGCCTACATTACGCCAGATGTCGTCGCAGATTTTGCTTCCATTCGCCTCGCCGCGGACGGAAAGGATCGCGTCAAAGTATCCGGAGTAAAAGGCTATGAACCAACTCCCCTTTACAAAGTTTCAATGGCTTATCAGGATGGATATAAGGTCCTTGGAACCATCTGCATATCTGGACCCCATGCTCGAAAAAAGGCTGAGCAGTTCTCGGAGATTTTTTGGAGCAAGGTCGGGAAAAACTTCGCTGCAACAGAAACAGAATTTTTTGGTTGGAATGCTTGTCACCGCAGCCTTGGACACAGCGAAGACGGTAATGAAATCATTTTGCGTGTTGGTGCCCGTGACTCTGATCAAGCCAAACTGCGCAAGTTCAGTAAAATGGTTCCTGCCCTGATACTAAGTGGTCCGCCTGGAGTTTGTGTTTTGGGAGGCGCTCCAAAACCAACAGAAGTCGTTAGCTATTGGCCAGCACTCATGCCCAAATCAGCTGTTCGTCCCCGCGTGGCTTTATATGACGGTGGCGTCAAAGAGGAGCGACTTGTGGATGCTGACGTCATAGGCAATTTTGAAGCTCCAACGATGGACACACAGGTGGCTAAGTCTGCTTCGAAACCTGTCAGCTCAGCTATCAAAGAAGGTTTTGGAACAACATCTGTGCCACTGTCAACCATCGCATTGGGCCGATCCGGAGACAAGGGTGATATGGCCAATATTGGCATCCTAGCTCGAAGTCCAAAAGCCTTCGCGTGGCTTGATCAATGGTTGACCGCTCAACGCGTCAAAGACCTTTTCCAGGAAATCTGCTTTGGCTCAGTCGTTCGCTACAAACTGGACAACATGAACGGATATAATTTTCTTTTAGACGCGTCTTTGGGTGGCGGCGGAACGTTGACGCTCAGAACCGACGCTCAAGGCAAAACATTTGCGCAAGCCCTTCTTAGACAGATGGCGCCTGTTCCAAACGACGTCCTTGAAGATGTTCGCAATCATCAAAGGGCGTAAACGATGTCGCAATCTGATCAAACAGTGCTTTCGTTCACCAATCTTGAAAAAGATGGTCGAATCGCTCACCTCACCCTAAATAGACCGGAGCAGGCTAACGCCTTCTCCGCACAAATGATGGATGAGATCACCCGACACGCGACGGCGTTGAGCACTATGACAGACATCCGAACGGTCATTATTTCTGGCGCCGGAAAGCATTTTTCGGCAGGCGCCGACTTGGCCTGGATGAAGCAGGCCGCAGACCTGACTTATGAGCAAAACATTGAAGACGCGATCAAGCTTCGCAAGATGTTCGAGTCAATCGTTGCGATTGATGCCCCTAAAATAGCTGTGATTCGTGGCGCAGTTTACGGCGGAGCGGTTGGTTTAGTCGCTTGCTGCGATTTTGCGATCGCCGATGAAAATTCAAAATTCTGTCTAAGCGAAGCAAAGCTAGGGCTACTACCAGCCGTGATTGCGCCATATTTGATGCGCAAAATGAACCCTGGCCAACTTCGTCGCATGGCATTGACAAGCCGCGCTTTTGGTGTGAACGACGCAAAACAATTTGGTCTCATAGAAATCGTGACATCAGAATTGGATGACGCGGTATACGATGAGGTAAAATCTTTACTCGGTTGTGGTCCAGAGGCTCAAAAAGCCATCAATCGACTCTTTGAAAGCCTGCGCGCCAAAAGCTTTTCTCAATGTGACGAAACGGTTCAGGCAATTGCCAAGGCTCGAACAGGGCGAGAGGGACAAGAGGGTCTGCGATCATTTTTTTCTAAGTCTACAGCTCCATGGGTGCGGAGTGTAAAACACGCTGACATTCAGGAAAAGTTATAAGGGTTGCTCCACAATGAATGCATCTCACAGTCACTCTCGGATCAAAAAAATATTTATTGCCAACCGCGGGGAAATCGCCCGTCGCATCGCAACAACCGCAAAAAAAATGGGGATTGAAACTGTTGCAATCACGGATCGCCAGGTGCCGCCTGCATATCTCGCTGACGTGGTAACACAATTTGTTCACGTCAAAGAGGAGACCACTCAAACCTATCTTAATCCCGCGCTCATGGTTGAATATGCAAAAGCGAGTGGAGCCGATGCGGTACACCCTGGCTTTGGCTTTCTCTCGGAAAATGCAGGCTTTGCCGAGGTGGTCGGCAAAGCGGGGTTAACTTGGATTGGCCCCCGGCCAGGTGCCATTGACGCCATGGCAAGTAAAGCCACAGCGAGAGTACATGCCGAAAAGACTAATGTCCCCTGCCTTCCCGGACTTAATGGTCTTGACCTGACTCAAGGCGAGACGGCAGCAATTCGCCAGCTTGAGTCCTTCGCTGAGAAAACTGGATTTCCATTATTGATCAAAGCGGCCTATGGCGGCGGCGGCAAGGGCATGAGAGTTGTAAATAAACAATCAGAACTGGCCGATAATGCCCGACGTGCCGCCGCAGAAGCGGTGAGCTCATTCGGTAACGGCTCTTTGATCGTTGAAAAATACTTACCTGCTCCACGCCATGTCGAAGTGCAAGTTATGGCGGATAAGCATGGTAATGTTTGTATTTTTGGCGACCGCGACTGCTCCCTGCAACGTCGCCACCAGAAGATTCTTGAAGAAGCTCCTGCACCAAATCTTCCGCCCGAGGTACGCGATGCGATGCATGCGGCAGCAAAAGGCTTGGCGTTAGGCGTTGGCTACGACAATGCTGGTACAGTAGAATTTCTTGTCGATGAAACGAATCGGCATCATGTGACTTTTTACTTCCTTGAAATGAATACCAGACTTCAGGTTGAACACACCGTAACGGAGGATGTGTTTAACGTGGACTTGGTAGAGTGGCAAATTAGGGTGGCCCGGGGAGAGGAGCTACCTCAAGAGTTCAAAAACATGAAACCGCGCGGTCACTCAGTTGAAGTAAGGATTTATGCGGAAGATCCTGGCACCAATTTTTTCCCGGCACCCGGACCCGTGCGAGCATTTGCTCCAGCATCTGGTCGCGGTATTCGCTGGGAGATTGGACTGGATACCGTCGACGAAATTACGACGGGTTTTGACCCCATGATTGCCAAGCTTGTTTGCTCAGCGGGGGACCGGAAGCAGGCTCTTGAACTCGTGGCTCAGACACTGGAAAGGACCCTCTTCGCTGGTCCGCGAAATAACATTCCGTTCCTGATTTGGCTGACCAGACACCCAGAGATTGTTGAGCGTCCGAGCAACACCCATTTTATTGGCAGTCACGTAGAAGACGCTCTCAGCTGGGAAACATCTGCGCGGAATTCATTGGCTGTCGATCAGGAGAGTCTGATGATAGCTCTGGAGGGGCGTCGCGTTTTAATTCCCGATAGCACCGCACACACGTCTCTCGGATATCCGTCCCACACCAACGTGACCGCCTCGGCGTTTGCACAGACAACGCAAAGACCAGCAGGCCATGAATCTATTTCAACCCAAGTAACGGCGAAATACTTAGCGTGGAGCCCTAGGGAACCACGATCCATCAGTCGGTACGGATTTGGACGTTACGAGTCAGGCCAAAAATTATCCAAGGCATTCAATTTCGTTGTACATCAAGCACCAAATCGAACTGAGTATTGGATTGGATTACATGGACACAACTGGGTTCGCGTGGATGAACGCGCATCATCTGGAGGATCAGGAGGCGCTGGCACTCAGGGTGATGGCATGTCCGCCCCCGTACCTGGGAAGGTTGTGCAAGTGCTAGCCAGCAACGAGCAAACCATTGAGCCTGGACAAGTTTTATTTGTGCTGGAAAGCATGAAAATGCAGTTTGAGGTGAAGTCATCAAAATCTGGAACCGTTGGTCATATTCTCGTGAAGGTGGGTGACCAAGTGATGGCCGGTCAAACTCTCGGAGAATGGACTAACACTTAAGTCGCCTTCTCCAACATAACAACCCCTAGTTGGCGGCTATAGGCATCCATGCGTTCAGGCGGAATGATGAAACTGAAGAGCCCAAACCAGTCTGGTCTTCCGATGGAGCGACCGCACCGATCAGACTCTTCTTTGAGGGTTGTGCTCTCTTTGACCTTCCAGCCGAGACCTGCAAAATACTGAAACCAGTTTTCAACCTTGAAAACCATCTGAGCATGGCGCATCCGCCACATGATCCAAAGTTTTGGAATCCCCGAGGCGTATCCACCTTGCCGGTAGTCGTGGACCCAATATTTTACGCACGATAATTGATGTAAGCTTTTAGCTAAACTCTCCACATCAGGGTTAGACAAATAAGGAAGTACACCTTCTGTCAAAATCAGAGTTGGCTCATTTGTTGCGTTGAGTTCGTCAAAAAATCTTTGTCTTTCATTAAGATCTGTCAAATTGACTCCCACACGTGTCAACGGTAGTAGCGGCATCTCGGATTTTAGAAGGTTATTTTTATGATCGATAAGACCAGGAAAATCGACCTCCAACCACGAGACTTGCACCGACAGTTTTAGACGATACGGACGTGTATCAAGACCAGCGCCGAGATTTACAATTCTGGTGATACCACTGTTAACGGCACTGATTATCATGTTATCGATAGCCACAGTTCGCATGGCCATCATCCAAGACATAAAATCGCCTCCGGCCATTTTCTTTGCGATTTGCTCGCCGCGTGGACCGGCCAATTTCAGTGACAGTGGATCTTTATAAAGCGCGTCTGGACGCGTCCCCTCGCAAGCTCTATGGACTGCCACCCATAGAGCTGTGTCCGAAACATCCTTTATCCCACTCATAGATTTCCCCATTGAGCCTTACGTTTTCAGCTTTCCCCACCAAATGGAGTTTTCCGAAATAACGATCTAATGATTTTAATTTTTGGACACTTGGACCTTTACGACACCCTCGAGCCGAAGCCCATGGTATCATAAATGAAAGTCTGCGGAATACTCTCAGACTCAGCTGTAAGTGATGGAAATTTATATGAACACCAATATCCAAAGATTTTTACGCGAGTCAGGACTTAAAGTTCTGGCCGTGTCACGCATGAACTCCTGTGAATACTCAGTCGTCATGTATTTACTAAACGCTGCCATGACGGGTCTTGAGAATTTAATCACCACGGAAAACGAACTAAGCTCCATCATTGGACACAGCCCCCGTGAGGTCCGTCAGGCGATTGAAGAGCTAGAGGCTCGCCATATTATCAAATCCAGGTATGGTGATGGATCTCAAGCGCCAAAATTTCAAAGTCTTAGTTTAGGCATTCAGTGGGATCTTAGTCGCTGGAAGCTTGGACTCAAAGAAGTACCCACCCATCACGAAGCTGTGATTCTTCCATTCCGTCGAGGATTTCCAAAGCTCTCCGTGGTGGAAGGAAAACGACATGAAGACCACAGTGATAAACCTGTAATTCACAAGGCACACTCAGACGAGGACACCACTCAGCGCATTATCGATGCGTTCTCCCGTGGTCGAGAACTGGATGAGCATGAACGAAAAATTAATAAACAAGTCGCCGAAGCATTGGGCGCCGCGCACCCCGTCGACCAAATTCTGGTCATGATTCGTCACTTTGATCATCGAATTCCGACTCTATCATTACTTGCATCTAACTGGGATCACTACGTCGAGCAATATGAGCATGAGCATCAAAAGCTTGATCTATTCGGACAGCGTCAAAAGCAGCATGAGCTGGACCAAAAGGTTCGCGAGGCCGCCCAGCATGCTCTTGAACGTCGTGAGCAACTGGATTTATCGGAAGAGGAACTGCAGGTTTTGGATCTCCTTGCAAACCATCGACATCCAAGACGTCAGCTTTTTTGGGCTTATCAAATGCGAATTCGCTACCCAAAACTCACGGGATTTTTCACAGAAACACACAGTTTGATGCTACCGATCACACAAAGTGGAACGGTCGTTAAGCGGCCGACTGAATAATTTAATTAAGCATCGTTACTGACTCGATGGCAGAACACACCTGACATTGGCAGAATGAGAAAACTCCAGCTGAGAAGCCCCAGCGGTCCCCCAAACTCCATAAAAATAGCCCGGGTTATCCACCGAACTGACACCAGTTGCTGTCCACGTCCACGTGGATGCCCCAGGCGCGCTACTAGAAATGGGGGGCACTCCTAGTCTTCCGCCCATTGTGAGATCTTTGGGCTCCGCCGGGCCCTCAGTCAGACGTGCCTCAGCAGTAGTTTCAAATAATGTCGGAAGTCGCATGCCTTTGGAACCACAAACCTTGATATTTCCATGGAACCACATCGGTGCCTTCACCAGGAGGCTCGTCCAGCTTGTTAAATAATCGATCCCGGGTATATTTAATCTTACATTGGTCCCTGCGTTTAATGGTTGCTCTCCATTTCCGACATCATAGTAAAGGCAGGTGTTCGCTAGAGTTTTAGCTACATATACGGCTGGCGGACAGACTCGACCAACGATTGGACTCACTCTATTTTCGACCAAGAAATCCAGGTCACTCATTACATGTCCACCAGGAAAAAGTTTTTTCTGCCATACCAACGACCGATCACTACTCCATTGACCACGGGCGTTCAAAATCCTGTTCCCAGGCTTAGCTGCGGGACCCTCTCTCCAAATCAAACAGTCCACGGAACCATCTGCGCAAGATCCCAAATTAGCTAAATGAACAATAAAATTTGTTTCCTCAATCATAGCCTCCATATTCAGCTTTTTTTCCGCCACGGCGTAGCAGCTGCCAGTCTTCGGACCGCCGCAGATCATTCTTTTTTGAACTGGAGGTTTAATGCGGTACTTCATACGCGTAGGCTCGGACTGCTGACTTCCGCGACAAGCCACCACGTTCAGATAACTGATGGCACCATTTGAGAGCACCTCCATGAAGTCGGTAAATTCCTTGCTATCCTTGCAGTTTGCGCGTTCTTTGCTTCCCACCGTGTAGCGATAACTCACACCATCAACCACATTGATGACTGCTTTGACGGGAAGATCAAATTCCCCACTGTCTGGCTTCACTTGTGGCGGTAAAAGATCCTCAGACTTCGCGGGAAGCATCAATTGGAACACACCCAAACGATTCGTTTTAAACGAGAACTTTCCGTTTCGGATGCTGCCCCTGACATTAGTTAAAATTTCGGGCGCGTCACTTTCACACTTGCGACCAAAACACTTATGAACAACGCTATAATCACCCTCAGCCCGCTCATCCAAGGCCCAAAAGTTTTCAAAGCTCGCTAACCCAGTACCACCACTAACGGGAAGTGTAATGGTCATAGGAGACGACAGCTGGGAGTTCTCTCCTGCTGTCACCGAAACAGCAGACCCAGCTGGAAGAAAGGAGACGCCTGACGATGCTAACGCAGCATAGATGTCACCTTGTTGTGACACTGCCACGGTGGCTGGAATCGCCAATGCACCCGCAGGAATTAAAATGCTTGCATCACTTTTCGTGCAGGTTGCCTCTTGAAGAGCACCGGCAGCAGGATCAACCGTAAACTGGCACTCGTCCTCGCTCGTCCCCGCATCCGATAGAGACGTTATTTTTTCTGCCCCTGAGATGCGCGACTGCGCGTGATTTTGACTGAGGGCGCCAAGTCCGCACCTGGATAAAACCAAAATTGATATTAAGGCTAGACGCATACACTCTCCCTCATTGCTCAGGGTCGGGTAGCGTCATCAACTACTTTAAATTTCAAACGACAGCGAACGTCAGGAGTGCAAGGGATTAAAACCATTGGATTTTATCGATGTCCCGATGGCCTTCGCCCCGGGAATTAAAGATGAACGGCCTACGAGGTACTTTGGCCAGCTGATAATTCAAAATATCAGGTCCCGAGCAGTCCTCGCATAAATTCGGAACTCTCGAAAGCGCGCAGGTCAGCGGCTTTTTCACCGACTCCAATATAACGAATGGGTATTTTAAACTGATCGGCGATTCCAATGATCACTCCACCTTTGGCGGTTCCGTCCAGTTTAGTTACCACAATACCAGTCACCTGCGTCACCTCACTGAATGCCTTGACTTGTTGAACCGCATTTTGTCCGGTTGTCGCATCCACGACAATCCATGTTTCGTGAGGCGCTTGCGGTAGTCCTTTACCTATGGATTTGTTGATTTTGGATAGTTCTGCCATCAACTCATTTTTATTATGAAGACGACCAGCGGTATCGATAATCAGGACGTCCATACCGCGCGCTTTGGCAGCCTGCACACCGTCAAAAGCAACAGCTGCCGGATCTGCGCCTTGATGTTGTTTTATCACCGGCACATGATTACGCTCTCCCCAAACCATCAACTGATCGATAGCCGCTGCACGAAACGTATCTGCAGCGCAAAGCATAACTTTCTTACCTTCCGCAGTGAATCGGGCCGCAAGTTTTCCAATCGTCGTCGTTTTACCAACACCATTCACACCCACAACGAGTACAACAAACAGGCCCTCAGCAGGCGTATTTAAGGGCTTCACAGCCTCGGAAAAGATTCCTTCAGCCCGTCGCGACAGAGACTCTGTAACCTTTGTCCATTCAACGGTTTGTCCAGCAAGATCATTTCGAATGGCCTCAACAAGACGATCAGCCGTTTTAACACCAACGTCGGCTCGATACAGGACCTCGTGAATCCGCTCCAACGTTTCTTCATCGATTCTGGATGCTCCGGAGAAAATACCGGCAAGTCCTCCTGTCAAAGAATCTCGAGTTCTTGCCAAGCCTCCTCGAAGTCGCGTAAGCCAAGTGTTACGATCCTGAGATCTTATCTCCTGAACATCAGTTGCAATGAGTTCAGCTTCTAATGCGGGGAGTGCCACATCTTTCTTTGCTGCAACTAAATCCTCCTTGGTTTCACTCGATATCGCTTGGTCGGTTTTGCGGCGAAGCACGCGCACGTATGCCGCGGCCACAATCAGCACCAACATGAGAATCAAAAGTGGTCCAACCACCAAGAACCAGGTGTTCGAGTGACTTCCTGCGGTCATCAAATACTCAAAAGGATCACTTTGCATCAAAGACTCCAAAACATTATGATTAAGTCGAGCGGATCTCACCGCGCGATCTCAGATATGAGGGCCACATCATAATGCGAAACAAATTTTTGATAAAGTATGGCCTTGTGTCTCTGTTTTTTTATTTTTTAACAATAATTCCAATAAGTTACGCTGAGATCTCGACGGAAGATCAGGTTGTAACTGAGCCTGGGGGCGGATTGGCGCTCCACGTTTGGGACCGATACGTGAGGCGTTTCAGACGGGATCACAACTTAAGTCTGTCTGCAGGATACCAATACGTAACATGGAACGTTCAACGATTCGGCGATTTCACAGACAAATCGTATAACAGCGACCAAGCAAGTCTCATGCTCGACTACACATTTCACATCCTAATATCAGGTAAAACTGGCTACTTCCTGGGGTCCAGTGCCGGCTATATTTACGCCAAGCCCGACAAGCTCGATGATGAATTTCAACCGTCAACATCATGGCTCCTCCCCGGCGTCCGCGCTGGCTTGGCGTATAACTATGACCCGTCTGGACGACTTTTTGCGGGTTTCGGAGCGCAGTTGGAACGATTCAATGGCTTGAGAACCCATCGTCTTTCGGGTCCATGGGAGTCTGCCCATTTAACGGGTGAAACATATCAGCTGTACGCAGGTATTGACCTTTTTTTTGCACTGGATATGGCGATACATTTTACCTTGGTTAGTAATACAACCGTATTTCAGAAACCTGCAGATGCTGGAGATTTTCTCGTAAACGCGCGCCTGTCACGACGAAGCCAGGGCGCCGAGCTTGGCCTAATGATGCACTTTCTTTGATATGATCATGATATACTTAGAAAGCGTTTATCAGGAATAATCAGAGATTTAATATGGCCCAGGACAGTAGCAACAAATCAAAAAACCAAAGTGGTGGAATTGCCAAGTCAAGTCATCGTGGCAACATGGATGAATATGAAGCCGTGCGCACAATCGTATCCGAAAATCCTGGACTTTTGATGCGGGTCCTCGAAAAAATTAGATCAGCACGTAACGGTGATGGAAACCAAAAGACCAACATCACCAATAAAGACGAAGATAAAAATCAAAATAAAAAGTGAGCCTCGCGAGTTATGAGAAGTCTCGTTTCAATTCTGATTGCGATTGCTCAAATCCTCCAAATGACGGGGTGTGCATCCCTGACGTCAGATAAACGCCCTGAAGGGGTTATCGTTGAAAGAAACAAACAGTCTCGACCTGTTTGGGTCGATTCCCCAACCACCAAACTGATCACCAACGAAACCGAAACTCGCTACCATTTCGCAATGATTAAACAGCGAGACCTCCCGATCGCTGTAAAACTATCACAGACAAACGCTATCAAGGAAAGCTTTAGGCTGTGGCGGAATATTTTTGGACAAAATCTTCATCAGCTGTCGCAGGTCCGCCGCCTTCAGACGTCTACCAAGTATGCGAAAGATCTCACAAACATTTTTGATTCTGTTGCTAGCAGAATTCACGGAGACCTTGCCCAGGTTGAGGATATTTACTACGAACGGATTCGTATTGATAATTATGGGCCTGTTCCGGAATTACAGGGAGTACCAGAATACTTTGATGTCCATACCCTTGTTAAAATACTACCGCTGGATCAGGATCGCCTCAGAAAATCTCTGAGCACTGCTTTAATCTCTGCTCGATTTCCTGAGTTCAAGAAGGTTGGCCGAGAGCTTGCTGTTGCGGCCAAGAAGTAATTTCTAGTAGTACTCGACCTCAACAACGGAGCCAAAATCCGGGACTGTGTCGACATCAAATACAATCGCCTGTCGCGAATCGATATAGCGCCAACCAGATTCAATCACAAGGCCATCGACTTTCAAAATAATGCTTCGAGGATCCTGCGGGACAGTAAATAATTTAAAGCTAGATACCTGTGCCGAAAAATCATCTGCCATTGCCTGTAGTCCGCCAGCCCAATCACTCTCACATATGTCTAATGTAAACCCACCACTCATCTGACTTGCTCGTAACTGCTCGGCACCAACTTCTAACGTCCCGTCTGCGCCACATGGACTATCCAAACTTTGTTTGCGACTAAGACCGACAACACTGGAGACACTAAACGCACCATCGGGACGCACTTGGCGTAGAAACTTGATCAAATCATCCGATCTAAATTTATATCTTGTCGCACCCTCAGCCCACCAATTTCGCCCCGCCTCGTCTTTTTTAGATAGACCTACGCCGTCATCCTCTTCATCACTAACGATGACAACCGACAGGAAAGAATTATCGCGTACCAGTCCAAAATTATTTCCGGTCAAGCTTGCCTCAACTGCTGCTTTCGCTGCCGTCAAACCATGCTCAAATGAAGATCCAGACGTACCTAATCGAGCTAATCGGAAAAACTCACTGCGAGCGTCTTCGCCCATACCGCGGATAACCCTATTTCCAGCCAATCGGCCACGCAGACCTGCCACTGTTTGCGCACGATCCGGGCACATAATTTTGTCAGGATCACTCGGACGAACAGCTTCACACATGTCGGTAGAGGTCACACCCATTTGAATATCAGCATTCCAGTCACTTGCCGCCTGTAAAAAAGCATCAATATTTGAAGCTAGCTGATCCTGATATGGTGACATGGACGCCGAATTATCAATAACCCACAACACATCGAGATTGGTCTTTTTTGATTGTTCAAAACGCTGTCGTTTTAATCTCAGAGACCCGGGATCATCTGTCTCGTTTATCTGCGACTCAGGTTCAGAGACATAAAAAGGATCCTCGCCACGGTAGCGTTCCGAGAAGTCAGATTTATCCGAGCATGCTATGGGCAGTAGGCTTGCCAAGAGCCAAATAGTATTTAGGCTGAATTTTCTGCTAAGAATCATAAAGACCCCCTAAATCTTCAATCGGCGCCAAAAGCACTGATCTTAGACAGCGGTTTTTCTGTTTTGAAAAATAGCTGTACTAAAGTCATTCATTTGCAGAGCTTAAATATTCGGAAAAAATCTTTAGAATATAATCATACTTCCAAACACTTAGGACCGTGCCAGAGACCAACACTATCCACAGCAAAAGGCGTAACCACGCACTGGGAGTCCGGCGCGAGGATTTCTTCAAATTCTTGAAAACCAAACTCAAGTTTTGAGTCGTATCACTATTTGATTCAGGCAGGGGAAAAACCTGTAATTTTGTCATAAGCTCCGGAACGGAATTTGAATTTCCAGACATCGCAGATTCGACGATTCCCAATGTGAGAGCAAAAGTCTCTTCAACATCTGACATGGAAAAGCTAGTAATTTCAAAGATTTCATCAGGTGCAAAACCGTAGCGTTCGTGAAGCAGCAATATTTCTCGTTGCTTGGGGGCAAGCGACCTTAAAACGTGTTCCAAGCTGATCATAATCAACTTTTTTTCTGCGGACTTTTCTGATTCATAGGCGATATTTTCTAACTTCGACGTATCGGCATTCCATGCATCAATCGCAAAATTACGTGCAGTCTTGTATAAAATAACCAAAAGGTCTTGTAGAGACTCCTCATGGTCGGCAACAGCTCCTACCACGTTTGATGCTTCAATGGAGGTATCCATCGACTTTGAAAGCTGTCCGGTCATTCGTATCAGATAATCAAAAAGTCGCTCACGCTCAGAGGCCAGTATCTCTTCGATGACTTCCATCTGACCGTCTTTGAACATTTTGAACTGCTTTTCTAAAATCGCCGGACGATAACGCATAAAGCCCACAAACCTCTCTCAATGGTTCTGCTTCACTGCATCTTTGGCAAACAGGAGCATCAACCAGTAGTATAGCAGAGATAACGGAAGCATATAGATCATCACCCGTTTAGAGTTCTGATGAACAAGTCCCGAGTGGGCAAAAACTACATAGACTAGTGCACTTGCGAAGTGAAACTGGGCAAATTTTTGCCAGAAACCAATCGTAAGCCATCGCGTTGGACTAAAGGGACGTCCTTTGATCATCATCCCAAATGTCGGAATCATCACAATCCAATCCAGCGGCCAAAACAAAATCAAATTTACATTATGGTAAAGGTCAGTGTGCGATGAAAAGAGCCACGCCACTAAATGAATTATCCCCAGCAACCCCGTCGTCAAACCCCACCAGAGAGAAACCAGTCCAAACAAGCGAAACTGAATTGACTGCAGTTCCGCAGAAACAGGCCGCCGTAAACCCAAAACAAAAATCAAAAGGACTAATGCCATAGGCAGGCCTGACAGCATTGCCGTCACTTGATAACCATCGATCCACGCCGCGTCCATCTCAGGTAAGTCAACAAGCACTCGCCGAGCTCTAACGAGCTTGCGCCCTGTAACTAATTGGCCGTTATCGTCAACAGCCTCCGAATTCCTTAAATGATCTCTGAGCTTTGGGGGATAAAATAATTCATCCCATTTGGTTAAAGTGACATCTGTATCGCCATTGAAAGCGGCATCAAGAATCCATCCAACAAAAATATTGGAAGCCATATTTTCCCATACGTAGTCCCTGTAAGAAACCCCCGAACCCCCTATATTGAGCTGGGCGCGCAAGCCACCATTCAGAGCATAGTCCAAATAATCTCTTGGCTTCGTCGCGCAATTATTTCTGAAGAATTGGTAGGAGTAATAAATATTTTCTGGACGCGCATTCCAAATAATCTTCTCAATAAGGCGCTTTTTTTGCAGATCAGTCAAATCAAGCTCATCTTCTGTCACTGATCGGCCTTCGACATCTCGATAATAGCTTATCGTTCTATCAAACGGACTAAATGCCATGCGGTATTGCAGTCCACCTCGCATAAATTTGGGGATAAATAAAGGATCCCTAAAGTCGAACATCCCCCAATTAGCCAAATAGTCCATGTTATTGGAAAAATCTTGAATACGGAGAATTGAGTGGCCCATACGCGCGTGAAGCTGCGTTGATCGTCCCACGGTCATCAGACTGATTACGGTTTTACTGTAGTCCAGAGGCTCCGGCGGTGAAAATTGGGCTTTTGCCACCCCAGAATAGAACATCAGTGAGATTAAAAAGATCGCCGTGAGTTTCGAAATCACGGACATCTCAAGATTGGCCCTTTCGAGCCTGTAGGTCGCTTTTCAACTTAAGACGCGTTGCACGACGAATTTCTGCAGCGGAATGCCGACGACGTTGCTCATCATTTTCAAGGATTAGTCCAGGCATTGGCGTAGGACGATTGTGACTATCAAGGGACACAAAAGTAAGATAAGCGGAAGCCGTGTGAAACGTCTCGCCTGAAATGGGATTTTCCGAGGTTACCTTGACCCCCACTTCACAGCTAGTTCCCCCAACAAAGTTGATCGAAGCTTTAATCGTAACAATCCAACCAAGTCTTATAGGGGCTAGAAAATGCAATGCATCAACACTGGCTGTCACTACCTGACGAGAAGAGTGACGCATGGCGCACGTGGCTGCCGCGATATCAACCCAGCTCATTACAGTTCCACCAAATACACTGCCTAAAGCATTTGTATGTTGTGGGAGAACCATCTCTGTCATGATGACTTCACTTGTGCTAACTTTTTTTGGCGTCGTTAAGGCCTGTGAATTAGACATTAGATTTGACCCGCTTGCACAGTTTTATCCGCATTCATTTGCCCGGATCCTTTCGACATTACAACACTGTTCTTTCCAGACCTCTTCGCTGCATACATTGTTTCATCCGCGAGTCGAATAATCGTTGATTTATCTCGAGCATGCTCCGGACAACATGAGACACCAATAGAGGTTGTCACCCTTATCACTTCACGAGCACCCTCCGCCCTGAAGTCATGGCGATGAACACGACTGCGAATTCGCTCAGCAGCAAGCCATGCTTGGTGGCTATTTGTTCCGAGCAGAACGACAACAAACTCATCTCCACCGTAGCGGATAACTATATCAACATCACGGACAGCCGCCTTAATTTCTGCACCAACCTGTCGCAAAATGCTGCTTCCAGTTAGATGGCCGAACTGATCGTTTACGTCTTTGAAATTATCCAGATCAATGAATAATAGACTGAATGGGGAGTGGAAACGTTGATGTCTTCGGAGCTCACTGTCCAGAGCAACATCAAGATATCGATAATTGAAAAGACCAGTCACTTCGTCTTGATACAGCATGGCCTGGGTCGTGTCGATCCGTCTCAACCATTGAGCAGCCTGTTGTGCACTTCTAACCAAAAATTCCAACGGCGCATCCGAACTCGTAGGGTTTACGGCGCCGACACAAATATCGGCACGAACCTTCGAAAGATCGCGCCTCCAGACAAGCACACCTCGAATCGCCTTCGTTTCATCAAATTGTGCGCAAAAAAATTCCTCACCCATGACCTGAATAACATGATGACCCAGGCAAATTTCGTCTTCTCCTGATACAACGGCTTGCACTGCCGCTCTTATGCCGGAAACAATGTCATCCCTGATCGGATTGACCGGAGGAAAGCGCATAAGCTGTCGAGATGATTCGGTAGATATGAGACCAGTATCAAGCGTCAAATAGACAACTTCAGTCAGCCCGAACCAATCAGAGAGATTACGAACCAGTCGACGCAAAACACCTTTGTAATTCGATTCCAAATTGAACTGGTCAATACACTGCTGCGCAAATTCAAGTCCGGTTCCGCGAAAGGACCCCACTAAATTATCAGTGATTGGCTGGATTTCCACATTCAGATGGTTTGTCATTTATAGCCCTACCCACCAGTCATTAACGCAATAAGCTCGGATCCAAATAGTAGATGAGCCACCGCACCAGCGGCCAAATATGGTCCGAAAGGTATCTTCGCCTGCCAGGAAAACTGACGGGCCAACATCATGATGCCTATAGCCATTATACTCCCAACAATGCTTCCAAGGAATAAGGTCGGGAACACGGCCTGCCAACCAAGCCAACCTCCTATAGCTGCTAGGAGTTTTACATCCCCGAACCCAAGGCCGTACTGCTTTCGAAGCAGCCAGTAGGCCCAGGCAACAGCGTAAAGAACCCCGCCCCCAGCTAAGGCGCCGACGACCGAATCCACTAAGGTCAAGTCCGGATGAGCCCAAGCCACAACAGGTGACATTGCTAGCATACCGAGACTGAGGACATCCGGGATAATCATTAAGCGCGCATCAATGACACTCATCGTCAGCATCAAGCTAATAAAGATACACGCATGAAGCCATCGCAACAGCTGATCAGCATCAAACTGCAGAGCTGATAGATCCCAACCCATAAAAGGAAAAAACACATAAAGAACTGCAAATATCACAGCCGTCGTCAATTCAACCAAAGGGTACTGCCACGACAATTTAGCCCCACAGCAATTGGCACGACCTTTTAACAGGAAAAAAGAAACAATCGGTATATTCAAATAGAACGGAATAAGGGCTCCACAAGCGGGGCACACTGATCGACGATTTGACCAAAATGTTTTCTCAGGGATGCGCAAAATACAAACATTGAGAAAAGAGCCAACACAAGCACCAATTGAAAAAGCAAACCAGAAAAAATATGATTTTAAAACGACAACAACTGAAAAAAAAGCAGTCATCACATCAAGGCTCCTCGGTTTGATTTTCAGAGTCTTCCGGATGTACGACAGACGGTTGTTTTTCGTCTTGAACTGGCGTTGCCGCACTCTCAGGGGTGGTTGTTATCTTGGTTTCTTCTTGGATTTTATTTTCCTGACTTGTCGCGACGTCTGGCTTTTCATCGACAACAGCAGGCACTTCATTCGGTATCGAAGTGTCGGCAGCCCCCTCTTCACACTCCTTGTCCCCGCGGCAATCTTCCTCGTCATCCAACGGGCCGTAGCCGGCGATCGGATTGCCAAAATTTCCTCGGGCAAGGGCCATGTTCTTCTGAAGCTCGTTTATGTAGCCACCTAAATACAAATTATTGACGATTCGAGCAAAGCGGCGATGTCCAAAGGGAGTCAATGCTCCCGCCCTCAAACCTTTACTCCATTTGTTGGGACTTGGAATAACGACCGCCAAATGCACGGCCTGTTCTATCGTTAATAATTCTGGCCTGGTTTTAAAGTAAAACCTCCCGGCAGGCTTCACCCCGTATATCCCACCACCAAACTCACAGAGGTTGATATACCACTCTAAAATTTTGTCTTTTGGCATCAGAAGTTCCAAAACAACAGTTCCGGCTGCTTCGCGAAATTTCCGAATCAAGGTTTTCTCGCGACTTAAAAACGCCATCTTGACCACCTGTTGGCTGATCGTAGAGGCTCCGCGAACGTATCTTCCTCTTTTTCTGTTGAGGTCAATCGCCTTTGCAATAGCTTCAAAATCAAAACCATGATGCTGGTAAAACTTACTGTCTTCGGCCACGATGATGGCATTGATCACGTGCCGTGAAACTTTCTTGATTGGAACCCACTGCTGCGTGGCTGGTCCCACCTCGCTGTCAGTGACCTTACCCTTCGCGTCAAGCCTCTTGACGGAAATAGATCCAAAATAAAGAGCAGGAATAAACGGAATGAACCAAGCTAGGAATATAAGAATCAAAACAGTAACAATTATAATGCGACGCCTACCACTACGGTGCGCCGCCCGATCAGAATCTAACAGATGCTTCAAACTTGAATCATCTGTGTGGGGCAACGAGCTCGGTGTGACACTAGATACCTGATCTGACCGTTCATCAACCGACAAATGTTATTGTCCTTGGCCGCGGGCAAACTGAAACTGCTGAATTTCAATGGTCTTGGTGTCTTTTACAGAGAATAAACCAATGAACTGAGCGCCTTTTGATTTGGCGTAATTGACAGTGTAACGAACTTGCATTTGGTCACCGCGCGCGACGCCGTCACTGAAGGTCGCACCCGTCATCTTACCAAATCCTTGGGATTCTCCAATTTTAGTCAATAATGTTTCAACGGGCTTTTTGGAGATTACCTTGATGTCATCCTGGGACAGTTCACGGGTTTTCTTAAAATCAACCGGTTTGAACCAATCGCCAATAATTTCCAATTTTTCTATTTTGACGTCCTTATTGGGTTTATCGTTTGTCGCCTTCACTTCAGAAATCTTTTTGACAACATCGTATCCAGAGACCACTTCACCAAAAACTGAGTGTCGATTATCTAGATGCGGTGTGGCAGCAACTGTAACGAAAAACTGGCTACCGTTCGTACCCGGCCCACTGTTTGCCATGGACAACATTCCAGGCTTGGAATGTTTAAGTGATGGATGAAACTCATCAGCAAAGGTGTAACCTGGACCGCCGGTCCCGTTACCTTTGGGGTCTCCACCTTGAATCATGAAGTTTGGAATGACACGATGAAAGATCAATCCGTTGTAATAACCCTTGCGAGCCAACTCCACGAAGTTTGACACTGTCACGGGAACTTCTTTGTAAAAAAGCTTTGCCTCAAACGTTCCCTCTGAGGTGGTGAACTTGGCTCGCAAATCTTTGTCATCGGCGGCATCAGCACCAGAGATAAGAAGAGAAGAAACAATGACTGAAACCAACGCGGACTTCAAAAAAGTTAGAACGCGCATGAAATACCCCCCAAAAAAAACAAACTTCGCCAGCTATTTATTCATCCACATCATACCAAATTCATCAGCACTCGCGAGTAAGATTTGAACCAAGGATTGCTGTCGTTTGATTAGTCCCCAACCCCGATCCACTGACCCCCGAAGACTACGCCCAAAAATACAGCTGACTGCACGGGAGCGTCTTTAGCAAATGCCTTCTGAGCCCCAAGGCCACCGCGAAACCACATCAAATCCGCGATAGGCATATCAATGGCCAAAGATGCTAGCATGTGAGCGCACCACACATGGCGGGTGGCTACTTCATCCTTGTGCACCAAGGGTTTGTTGTCCTTGTCAATATAGGAGTTAGCAACCCCCAAACCACCACGAATTCTCAGAGCATGAAACCCTTCTAATAAAGCCAGGGAGTACTCCCATACCGCATCATAAGCCTGGGTGTTGACACGATCGTAATGCTCGGTGGGTCCATGGTGCAGAACATTCACCGCTAAGCCATAAGCATGAGCCGGCCTGAAGGTTCTCAGAACCGTTGCCCCAAAGCCAACTCCGGGAGCTGGTGAGGCCGTGGCAAGGGACGCATCCAAACGTAAAATATCTCGTTCATTAGAACGAGCTGTCCCAGGAATCTCTGCAAATACCGCACCTTGGATTCCCAGCGTCAGCAAAAATAGAATTAGACATTTACCCACAGTCACTCCCGGCAAATATTTTGGCTATCTATTAATATACACATTCGAGCGGCACGTCCCAGCACATTTGTTCTTTTTAATCGAGGGCTTAGATGTTATATTCGGGCCCTTTCATGATCGGGGAACCATGGCGTCCGCTAGTCGTCACTCAAATGCTGGTTTTTTTACAATTATTTTCGGCTCTCTAGTGGGTGCGATCCTAATTTTTGCGGCCTACCTGTGGTCAGAGGGAGTGTTTGAAAGTGAGGAGGAACAGTTAGCAAAGCTAACTGCGGCGATCATACCAGACAACTCAGTTGTGTTGGACAAAGCCGGAAACAAGATTGGTGAGTACTACAGCTTTTATCACATTCAAGTGCCACTCGATAAGATTCCAAAATCAATGATCAACTCCCTCTTAGCCATTGAAGATCGAAAGTTCTATGAGCATGAAGGTGTGAACTGGAAGTCGATCGGTCGAGCCTTTTTAAGCGTTGCCACCTCTGGACGCCTGAAACAGGGTGGATCTACGATCACCATGCAACTTGTAAAAAACTATCTCCTGACCCGCGAGAAAAAAGTCTCCAGGAAGCTCCGGGAGATTATATTGGCTTACTATGTGGAAAAGAATCTTTCTAAAGATCGCATTCTAGAACTCTATCTGAACACCATGTACATGGGACACGGCGCATATGGCGTGGGGGCTGCGGCGAGAGTTTATTTTGCAAAATCAGTTGAAGATGTTTCTCTAGCCGAAAGCGCACTATTGGCAGGGTTGTTTCAGGCACCAAGTCTATACGATCCGCATAAAAATCCAGATGCTGCCAGGAAGCGTCAACGTGTTGTCCTGGAGGCTCTCCGCGACTCGAAGCTAGTAACTGAAGATCAGGTGGACGCTGCAAAAAAAGAACCTCTTGAGTTCAAACCTTGGACGCCAATCAACGAGACCGTCGCGCCACATTTTGTTGCTTGGATTCGTACTGAAGTAGAAAAAATTTTGGGGGCCGACGAACTGACCCTCAACGACAAAGGATATAAAATCACCACCACTTTAGATAAAGCCTACCAAGAAGCTGCAAACAGGGCGGTTGCTGAGAATACGGCGCCGCTCCTGGCGTTACAGGACCAGATAAACAAAAGACCCAAACGTAAACAACCTGAGCGAATTGAGTCAGCTTTACTAGCCTCTGATCCAAAAACTGGCGCTATTCTTGCGATGGTTGGTGGCCGCAATTTTCGCGAAAGCCAATTTAACCGGACCATCTCATCCAAGCGATCTCCTGGCTCTGTATTCAAGCCAGTCGTATTTATGCTAGCGCTTGAAAAGGGAATGACATGGGCCGACCTTGTCTTTGTTAGTCCTATTGATGTGCGCGGCTTTAGGCCAAAGAACCATAAGGGTGAGGATATGACCGAGGTCACCCTTTTAAAGGCTTTAGCAAAATCAATGAACACCCCCGTTGTCAGCCTGGCCCAAAAATATGGCATCAAAAATGTCATCGAGCGCGGACGCGCAATGGGGATTTCAGCGGACATGCCAACAGAAACCGGAGTGGCCATTGGAGGATTTAGCGCTTCCATGAAAGATGTGGACACCATTTACCGGACGCTCGCAAATGAGGGTTCCAGGACGGAGTCTTTCGCAGTCACTAAAATTGAAGATCGCCAGGGTCAAACACTTTACGAATACAAACCTGAATCAAATCCAGCAGTCCAAGTTATTCCACCGGAAATAACTGCGCTTATGCGATCAGGTCTACAAGCTGTGTTGACCAGCGGAACCGCCTCAACAATTGCAGGCATGGGGGGCTACGCTGCAGGCAAAACTGGAACATCCGATGACTCTCGAGATAATTGGTTCTCGGGCTTTACTCGTAGTATTGTCGCGACGACCTGGGTGGGCGGAGACGGCAACTCCTCCCTTGGTGAGGCCGCCAGTGGCTCAACCTTAGCTCTTCCTATCTGGAAATCATTTATCGAGACCCTGATCAGTAATGGCCTTCCAACAGAGCCTTTTCCAATTCCTGACAGCCTTACTCCGGTGACAATTGATCTGGACTATGGGACTCCCGTCGATGTGGGCGTGACAGCACTTTTCCCGAAGGGACGCTTACCAAGAAAATCTCAAGCAGCCGAAGATATTCGCGCACTAAAGCAGGACAATGGAAGTTACCGGGAGCTCAAACTTGGCAACTAGCTATTCATTTTTTCGCGTTTTTACTTTTGTGCTTCTAGTAGCGACCATACAAAGCTGTGCACTTATCAGGCCGTCGCGAAGCATCCAAGTGATCAATCAATCAGGTACGGTAGAATCTGTGGATCTGACTCCCCGGCACTACAAATCAATAGAGCATTGTGAAGCAGCAATTGCAAAAATTCCGGCAGCCCTTGAAGTATCTCTTAAACCTTTGACAGACGAGCAACGTAAGTCAATTCGCTGGCCTTCACAGATTGCTGGATTTAAAGTTTCCGACTGTCGTTCTTTCAAAAAACGCGGCCAAATACTCAGTGTCTTTGATGAGATATTCTCCTCGAAAACAAAAAGAATTGCTTTTTTATTGCCCCCCTCAGGGGGCAGTGAGCCCGCATTACAAATCATTCTCGAACAGGTTCGACGAGAGTTCCGACGGGAGGGCTATAACCCGGAGACTGCCATTCTTGTTCGACGCGCGGAAAGGACGCGCGAAGACGCCCTGCGGGTGGCGTCGCAATTGGTGCACATGGACCGGGTCGCTCTGATCGTTGGCGGACTTTCGCCTGAACACGCTGGTGCTTTGAATCAGATTTCAGACCAAACTCAAACTCCGGTCCTCATGCTCAGCGCAAATGCACCTCTTGGAAAAACCATCCAATCGATGCGGGTGTATCCCCCTCTTAAAAGACTGGCCACCAAGTTGGTGGATACGTTCAAAGCCCAAGGCGTTCGAGAAACCTTTGTCTTTTACCCGCAGAACGCAAATCTCGAGCTATTTCACCTGATGCGCGGAATTCCAAACAGCAACATCAGTTATTCTGAAAGAACATATAATCCAGAAAAATCAGACTCTATTTTAGCTGCGGTTAAATCCCAACTGGGTCGTATTGGGGCGACAAATGGTCGACCAGCCGTTCTGATCCTCGATAACTTCAGAATGGTCCGTCACATCGTCAATATTATTGGCACCTCTCTGCCCGGCACGCCAACTTTGTTTGCGGGTAATCAGCAATGGAGATCCCCAGCCTTGGTGGTGCCACGTGACGACCTGCTTCAGGGCGCCATCTTCGTCGACTTTATTGGCAGTTATCGCAATTTACCAGATCGGATTGAAACTCCAATTTCAGACAATGAGTTTTTTACCACAGCACAAGCGGCAAGCCGGATAGACTATCAAATCATTGGTCACAGACTTGCATCGCTGAGCCTGGAGGCCACAAAGTTTGCGGTTAGTCGCCATGAAGTCGCAAACCGTCTCCAATCAATCCGCAATAGTTGGGACAGCTATTTCCCGAAGACAGAGCTTGCTTTCGACCATCAGCGGGAGAGTAGCTGGCCAGTTTTCATGTTTGAAGTTAGCGGTGAAAACATTAGGGAGCTGTAATGAAAGCGGAAATCAGATACTTGGGTCAAACTGCATTTGAGACTTCTATCCGAGATCACAAGTTCATGATGGACACTCAAGTCGCCGCGGGTGGCGAGAATCAAGGGCCTTCACCCAAAGAGCTGCTTCTAGCCGCCATCATTGGATGCTCAGGGATGGACGTGGCAGCCTTGCTAAAAAAGCATAAAATGGCTTTAGAGAGTCTCACGGTACATGGGGATGCTGAGCCGCGGAAGGTGCACCCAAGAGTCTTTTCCTCAGTTCAAGTTACATTTTCTGCCACTGGAACCAATATCTCACCCGAGGGTTTAAATGATGCCGTGTATCAAAGTTTGACCAAATTTTGCGGCGTCAGCGCCATGGTCAATAACGTGTCCCCCATAAACTACGTCGTCTTTCTTAATGATAAAGAAATAGGTCGCGGATCAGCAAAATTTGATCTTTAAGCCCTAATCAAGACAGTTCTTCAAACTCGCCGAGTTTACGATTTTTACGGACATTGTCCCAATTAAAGACGCGCCCATTCATAGCAATATAAACTCCATGGGGTAGGGATTGTACAAATCCCAAAGCACAGCCCATATTGAACAGCCCATCAGAGCTTCCAAATTTAAATGGGATCATAGCTCCAGTCATGACAATGGTTTTTGGGAGTTTTGCATCCCCAAGGGTCTTAGCCGTATCCACCATCGTATCGGTTCCATGGGTAATAATAATTTTATCCTCCGAGCAGCGGCGGCAATTATCCGCAATCGTTTGACGCTCGGGGTCTCCCATATCAAGGCTGTCAATCATCATCAAAGTCGTATGCACGTAAGGCACTTTACATCGTCCTAACTGCAAGAGCTCGTTGATGTGTGAATCTTTGAAATAAAGCTTGCCATCAATCTCGTTGTACTCTTTGTCAAAGGTACCACCGGTGACGAAGATTCTGATCGACATGATTTAATATCTCCTCTGACACAAAAAAAGGGGGAGGCGCAACAAAATGCGACTCCCCTTTTCATGCGAGGACGCGCCTAAATTACGCGTCTTCATCATATCACTGGCCTAAGCCAAGCGCAGCCAACAACCACTTATGCGCCGAATCAAAGAACGGCACAAAGACCAAGCTGATGATCGCCATGAGTTTCATGAGAATATTTAGGGACGGACCGGACGTGTCTTTAAACGGATCACCAACGGTGTCACCAACAACGGCAGCTTTATGCTTGTCCGTTCCTTTGCCCTCGTTTTTCTCTATGTACTTCTTGGCATTATCCCAGCCGCCACCAGAGTTGGAGGTAGAAAGAGCCATCACAACACCAGAAATCAGGGAGCCGGCCAATACACCTGCCAATGCTTCGACTCCAAACACCACGCCCACCAGGATAGGACTGAAAATCACGAGGATCGCAGGAGCCACCATTTCCCTCAAAGCAGACGCCGTGGAGATGGCAACACAGCTGCGGTAGTCCGCACGGGCCTTACCCTCAAGTAGTCCTGGGATTTCACGGAACTGACGGCGGACCTCATGGATCATACCCTCAGCAGCACGTCCAACGGCTAGCATGGTTTGCGCTGTGAATAGGAATGGCAATACACCACCCACAAACAGACCAGCGAAGACCATTGGACTTAGCATGTTCAGTGATTGGAAGTTAGCGCGGGTCAAGAAGGCGGCAAATAGCGCCAATGCGGTGAGTACTGCTGAGCCGATTGCAAAACCCTTACCAATGGCGGCTGTTGTATTCCCTGCGGCGTCCAGGAGATCTGTACGGGCACGAATTTCTTTTCCGAGTTCAGCCATCTCAGCAATACCACCTGCGTTGTCAGAGACGGGACCGTAAGCGTCGATGGTCAAGCCGGTCGCAATCGTCGAAATCATACCGATGGCAGCAAGTGCGATACCGTACATGCCGGCCATCGTCCACGACGCATAGGTCGTGACAGCGATAGCAATAACCGGAACAACTGCGGATTCGTATCCAAGGGAAAGACCATAGATAATATTAATCGCTGGACCCTTGTCAGAGGCAGCAGCAACTCGGCGAACGTGCTTGAATCCGTGAGAGGTGTAAACTTCAGTCATATAACCAATGAGGAGCCCAGACCAGAGACCTGCCAATACCGAGTATAGAGCCTGCGAATTGGAGACAGACAGAGAGCCAATTAAAAAAGATTCCGGTAAGACTTTGTCAGTGACCAGATAGAGCGCCACGGTCATCAAAATGGTCGAAATAATCAATTGGCCACGTAGGGTCGGCTCGACCTGAGTTGCGTCCGGCTTCAAGCGCGCGAAAAAGGCTGTAATCAGACAAACTGGAATGCCAAGAGCACTGATAAGAAGTGGATATAAAAGCGTATTTAAATCGCTTGTCAACGCCGCAGAAGTCGCACCGATCACAAGGGCCGCACAGGTTGCCTCCGCGCAAGAACCAAAGAGGTCGGCTCCCATACCGGCAATATCGCCCACGTTGTCACCTACGTTATCAGCAATAACTGCAGGATTGCGAGGGTCATCCTCTGGGATGCCGGCCTCAACTTTACCGACCAAGTCTGCACCTACGTCGGCGGCCTTTGTGTAAATACCTCCGCCCACACGTCCAAAAAGTGCCACAGTGGAGCCGCCTAAACCGAAGCCGGCGACCATCTCCATAATATAGTGACGCTCGATGCCTGACGACGCGAGCATACTGTCAAAAACAACAACCACGAGCAGTAGACCCAGAACCGCCAAGCCCGTAAGACCAAAACCCATAACTGCACCCGATTGGAATGCAACACGGAATGCGTCGGTAATACTGCGGCGTGCGGCAACGGTGGTCCGCACATTCCCTTTGGTCGCAATCTTCATGCCCATGAATGCGCAAACACTGGAAATAACAGCTCCGATCACAAAAGCCGATGCACTGTATAACCCCTCATTGACACCCGTTGTTGCGGGATTATCCAGCGTAAAAGCGATAACCACCGCAAATGCAGATGCAAAAATCGCAACGAATTTGTACTCCTGACTCAGGAAGGCCATCGCGCCTTCAGATATCGCGCCAGAAATTTCCCGGAGGCGAGCAACGACATCTTCTGAAGCGCCAATGTCAGCAGCCGTTAGCTTTAAAGAGTTAACCTTAACTGCGTAAAATGCAGCGACAACTAAGGACAAAATCGCGCATGCCGCAATTATTCCCACAACAGAAACCACCGGAACCTCCCAGAAACGAGTTCTTACAGATGTATGACATTCTCAAAAACGAGCCCTACCTTATGCCAACAATGAGGCTTGGTTTCAATAGATATAGGGCTAAACTGGTTAAATTTTATACACATTTAAGTTAAAAAAAGCCCCGCGTGAGCAAATCTCACGCGGGACTCGATTTTCAAGGATTTCCAAAGAGGAAATCCAAGAAGAATTACTTCTTCTTGGATGCCTTCTTAGTAGCCTTTTTACGGGTTGCTTTCTTAGTAGCTTTCTTAGCGACCTTCTTGGTTGCCTTCTTAGCAACTTTCTTAGCAGCCTTCTTGGTTGCCTTCTTCTTCGTTGCCTTCTTCTTCGTTGCTTTTTTCTTAGTTGCTTTCTTAGCCACAGCTGCTCCTTGTTCCATGCTATCCATTTTTACACTCCTCCTAAAATTTATCTCGATTCACTTCTCAGTCCGACGCCATACTCTCACGAGTATAGATTTCAATTCTTCACTTAAGAAGTCTCTAAAAAAAATCATAACACAAGACGAGTTGAAAATCCTATACCTCACGTTAATTTTTTTTCATTTTTTTTTCGCTGGGATTTTTTGAGAAGAGCAAACTTGTGTCCATAGTCACCACTCACAGGGAGGAAAACAGTGGTCACGAAACATTGCTCGTGATTTCATTGCAAGCGTTCAAGTCACGCATATAAAGCCACCAAAACATTGGGGCCCAATGGTTTTACTGGATGGTTAAAATCGATCGCGAAGACTTCAAAGGTGCTTATTCAGCCCCGCAGCAACTCGTCATTGATGACATTTGGTAGACCATGACCGCTCCACTCGGGGGTGCCATTAGCGGTCAAAAAAATTTGGAGACACCCTTCCCTTTCGACGGCACTCAAGTCACTTTGGATGGCAAACAAGACCCTAAGCTCACTGCTCAAGACCGTTCGAGCAACAGATATCAAGTCCCCAACATCTTGTGCCTCAACGAGTCGACGCAATGACTGAGATCCCGAGAGAGGTCGAGTCAATGCATAGGCAGGAGGGGGCAAATTAAAGTTGAAGGGGGGGTAACGCCAAGCGGGTCCTCGCCACAAGCATGCCCGTGAATTATTTGGGTTCCAATTTCCGAGCAAGGTAAATTTTGCCTCCGACGATGAAGATCGGGCGTAAAAACCGTCGACATGCCGGCGCAATCAATCACCAGATAGATCGTTTGGAATAGGCGATGTATCAGGGTTTTGGGGTTCGCGGGTTCAAAATTCGAAGTGCTGCCTCGGCGCGTGGATTCATTAATCCGCGCTTTTCTGGCTGCGTCGACTCGGCTACTGGAGCGACCGGTTTCGCAACCGGTGCCGCATTTCGTTTGGCCTTCATCTCGGCCTTAACGACACCGCCCTCTCTCCGCGGACCATCCACCGCTGCTGGCTCGGATAGCTCCGAAACTGCAGAAGATCCTGTTCCTGCTTTCGTAAGGGATTGGGCCAGTTCATGGTCACTGATGAGCAAAAGTACGGGCACACCGGCATCACCTGTGAATGCATTCAGTGATTTAACGAAGCTAGTACGCTGGGGGGGAGGCACATGACGCACAGCCCACCGATATAGGACAACTGCTGAGTCAAGACGTGATGGCCATAGAGATGCTGCCGCAAATCGCTCCTGCTCTTCTAGCCGGGCGATATCTAAAAGGGTTGCACAGCGAAGCGCAACCTCACTCACTTGCTTAGCGAACTCACTCTCCAGATCCGGCGCGGTTAGATCTGATATTGCAAACAGTTTCTCCCAGTCCTTTTTGAGCTCGTCCTTCCTGGCCATAACCCACTGGGTCGTATTCTTAACCGCGATAGCTCGAGATGATTCTTCAAGACCCTTCTGAATTCTTTGCTTCCGTCCATCGCGGTACCGCAAAGCACCTTTGGCCTCCACAATCAGAAACGAAATATTGCTCAGGTCTGTAGATTTTTGGCTGCCAATGATGTCCCACCATCTGCGGACTAGTCCCTCCAGGGAGGACTGTACGTGTCGTCGTTCTTCGACTCTGACTGCCAGATCATGCCGACCATCATTTAAGACAAGTTGCTCATTGGCATCCCTAATCAATGCAACTAGCTGCTCCATGCCGATTGACTCATCAATGCTCAAAAGAGAGGTTGAATTGATCCAATCTGAACGAAGACGCTCCCATTCCGCTCCGGCTTTTTGCAAAATCGATGTGATCACACCCGTATCTGCTTGAAATCTTTCCTTACCCTGATTAACCCGATCCACAAGACCTTGAGAGGACTGAAGCGCGAACTCGGTGGCGACTTTCACAGCCTCAATTTCGCGAGCGAGGCGAGCAATCCAATCCCTTTGCTGGTGGATTGCCGGTGATGGGTCGCGGAACTTGCTTTCTTCGATAACCTTGGTCGATCCTGCCTTGAGCCGGTCAAACCAACCGGTGGACTTCATGGGACGACCACTATCCATAATTGCACTTTGACCGACGTAGCGATCCACTTCCTGGGCCATCTGTTTGACGCCCAGAAGCATACTTGCCAAGCAACTCTCTATATCCTGCCCATTAGTGCCAGAGTTGCTAAGGAAATTGTCCCAGACCTTAAGGCTGTCAGTTGCGACAGGTAAGACTTGTTCTTCAAGGATGCCGCGAGCTTTACGTAGGTTTTCAACTAGGCGTCCCCATGCTCTGAGGCGTACCGCCTGCTCAATCAACTTCGAAGGATCGCCTAACCTTTGAACGGCACCCAAGGTTTCCTTGGACCATTTTGATTCGATCTCTTCGATCCTGCGATCAAAGGTCTCAAGCATTGTGGAGAGACGACCGTATGACTCACCACCTTCATTGATCCGACGAATGTGTTGGTCAATTTGGTTGAGAACATCCACTTCTGACTGAATGTTCTCCAACGCGGGATCTACATCTGACTCCAGCACAACACTCTCAGAGCAGAGCTCGGCTGTTTGATTATTTAACTCTTCAAAAGCTCCTAAAATTCTTGAGGCGGGACCTGCTATCCGAGAGAGCTTACGCGGATCGCTCCAGTTTTCATGCCCAGCGCTTGCTGCAGTTTTCTTCGCAAGTTCTTTAGCAGCGGCAAGACTTAGAACATCGGTGCGGCCATGGCGAGCATTCGTATCCCAAACTGTGGCAGCCACATCTGCGCCTTGAGAAATGATCTGACGCAGCTCTACAGGAGCAACCAAAGCTTCAGACTGATTTAAGCTAGCATCAAGATCCAGTAGGGCCGCCAACAGGGAACGTTGTGCTTCCTCTATGGTTAATAGACGGCTGTTACGCCTAAAAATACTGCCCTTTAAGCCGCGTTCAATAGTCCAGACGTCGCCTGCATCATCGGCTGCATCTAACCACACTTCCGCGATATCCTGACAACGCTTCCCGGCTAGGGCAAAGTTGATGGCGTGAGCTAGGATTTCAAGAGACTCGTCATCACCGGTGACTGTGACCACGGGCCGCATTTTTCCAACACCTTGGGTAAACCGCCATGATGTTGCGGCGGTGACTCCCTGTCGGCGATAGCGAATTCCCGTAATGTACACGCTTTGAGCCCCCATGAATCAGGTGCTGACAGATGACGATCTCAACTCTGGCTGTCGTTAGATCGCCTGCCAAACGACCTATCGCGTAATGCTGACTTTTGAAATCGACACTTTTACTTAACGTTTCACCAATGATAACTGATTTTTATGTAAATATTATACAACAAAAAATCCGACATGCCTCCCTTTGGAGGCAAACTAGACTCGAGTCACCGGCTCGGCTTTAATTTTTGAGACTTTCGGAACGGACTTCACGATCTTCAAGAAATCTGAAGGATTAGCCTTCCATAGACCTCGCGCGGTGGCTACAATGTTTACCGCCACGGGATCTCAGTCACCACGCAAGGAATGCTCAACCTGGATGATAGACAACTTTGACAGATTTGGTCGCGCGCTTACATCGATTTTAAGGATGGCGCCTCCTGAGCTTGCTCATGACATTGGACTTGCCGCGATGGAGCGCGGTTTTTTAAAACTTTTACCGCCCCCAGCCCCGCCACAACTCGCCGTACCCTTACAAGTGACCATTCCAGGACTAGGTCGGCTCCGTCATCCAATTGGACTAGCTGCAGGCTTTGATAAAAACGGCCGCTGCCCAGCAGCCTTTGAGTATATGGGAATGTCATTTATCGAGCTCGGAACAGTAACGCCTCGACCTCAACCCGGCAACCCTAAGCCAAGACTCTTCAGATACCCCGAGACACGCTCGATTATCAATCGTATGGGATTTAACAGTGAGGGTGCCGAAAAGGTCCTACGCAGATTGCAGGAGCTAAAGTGGAATACCACACGAGTTCCACTTGGAGTTAATGTTGGCAAAAATAAAAATACGGCTAACGAACAATCCATCAGGGACTTTGTGACGGGCATTGAGGCTTTTGCTCCACTGTCATCATGGATAACGATAAATATTTCATCGCCCAACACTCCAGGGCTTCGAAGCCTGGCGACGCCCGAGTTCCTGAGAGACCTAGCTCAATCTGCTGGTGATCATAAAAAGAAATGCTGGATCAAACTTGACCCGGATATGGAACGTAAAACATTTCAAAAGCTGATAGACGTAATCGGCGGCCTCGATGTCGCTGGTGTTATTGCATCAAACACACACCGAGTCGAATGGCCTCAGGCTGGAGGCCAAAGTGGTTATCCTTTACTTTCACCCGCAAATACTTGTCTTGAGTGGATCTGGGAGGTCTCCAAAGGATCTGTCCCGGTGATTGCTAGTGGCGGCGTTTTGTCGGGAGTTGATGCTTTTCATAAAATCGCTCGAGGAGCCTCTGCCATTCAGATCTATACGGCCTTGGTTTACCGGGGCCCTGGTGCAGTTTTCAGAATTTGTGAAGAACTAGCCCAAGAGTTAAAACTTCGGGGCTTTGGCTCAGTAGAGGAAGCAATAGGCTCGTGCTACGCCTAATCTCCTCGAAAAAGACATAAGGAATCGCAGCGCAATGGAAATCAAAAGACGTATTCGCGAAAACATTCACGGCACCATAAACGTATCCGCGTTTGAAGACTTGGTCATTAGTCATCCGATGGTGCAAAGACTTCGACGTATCAAGCAACTAGCTTTCCTGCAATATGTCTTCCCGGGGGCAAGCCACAGTCGCTTCGAACACAGTTTGGGAGTCATGCATCTTGCTGGGGTAGCTTGGAATAAACTTTATGAGAATCAAAAGTCGCTACGACACACAACTAAAAAATATGATGATTTTGCAAAAATTGAGCGGACAACTGGTAAAGACCCTGGATCTCACGGGTTACTCCACCCAACATTCGGGATGATCGACGAGATCTTTGGCGATGAATACCCTCTTCAAGCATTAAGACTTGCCGCCCTTTTGCACGATATTGGACACTCACCCTTTTCTCACAGCGGAGAGGGCTTTATGCCAACCTGGCAGCAAATGTTTGACGCCAGACATGAGTTCCCTACCTACATTGCAGCGTATATTGAGGGAAAATGTCAGAGCTGGAGTACCAAAGGCCGATCGCCGTCTGAAGTTCAGGTTCGTCATGAACTGTATACACTTCTTGCTATTGATCGCGTGTTAGCCGATGTCTACCGCGAGAACCCAAAAATCAAGGGACCCAAAGTAACGGCTCAAGATATCGCCTCGATTATCGCCCCCGAAATACCGCCTTCGAAAAATAGCCCACTTTGGAAGTACGGTATCCACCAGCTCTGTCATGAATTAGTTTCTGGAGAGTTTGACGTGGATCGCATGGATTACCTTCTGCGTGATAGCCGCGAGTGCGGGGTCGTTTACGGAATTTTCGATGAAAGTCGCATTCTCAATTCTCTTGCAGTTTATTGGGACGACTCCGGCCAGTCTCTCCACTTAGCAATTCAGTTTTCAGGATTAGCTGCCTTTGAGGACTACCTGCGCGCCCGGCACTCCATGTACCTACAGCTTTATTTCCACAAAACGTCAGTTGCAGCCGAGGCCATGATCAAAAAAATAACCGCGATGCTGCGTGGCTGGACTCTGCCCCTCAATGTTGATGAGTATGCTGCCATAGATGAGCACAACATGCCCTCCATTTTACTGGAAGCAGCAAAATCACGAATCAGAGACTCCAAAGAGCTAGCGGACTTCAATACGATAGTGTCCGACCTTATGTTTCACCGGAGACTTTGGAAGCGAGCGTTTGAAGTGGCATCGAACACTGGACGATCGACTGGAATTGAAAGCATTGATGAGGCTGCAACTGTGATCGCTGGTCTGGGTTTAAAGTTCGAAAAGGTTTCCAGTAGTAACTCACTCACAAGATTTCGACCCAGATCAGCTAACGAGCCGAGCAAACACTCTTTACGTCTGATTAAAAAAGATGATTTCCAATTCCCAAGAGTCATCCCCATCGAAGATCAGATGAGTCTTATTGATCAAAACTCGCAAATTCACATAACCCGTCTTTATGTGGAGAATCACAAAGACCCCTCATCTGGACGCGCATCAGTTGACATTGTCCGAGAGGAACTGCAAAAGTTGATCAGATCGCACTGAATACCAGATATTTATTTCGCCGATGATGACTTAAATTCTTTCGCCATCATGAGGAACTTGACACACTCACGGGCCGACGTTTCATCATAACCATATCGAGACCCCAACTCTGTGAGCGTAGAACGAGCGGCTACTATTTGTTTTTCCGAAAACTGCCGTTCGTTGTCTGTACCCAGAGCCAAGACAGCTTTTAAATTAGCCTCAATCAATCGTGACTTTTCCTGGTAGTAGTGATCCTTGATCATCTGCAAATGATCGAAAAATATCACGCTGTAATCGATTTTCGCCTTGGGGTTGTCTATTTTGTAGCCAGCGATTCGCGCTAGAAGACTTTCTCTAAACCTGCCCGGATCACCACTTGCAACTCCAAGAATCGTCTCCACATCTTTCATCAGCATTTCTGACGGCGACTCTGAACCTTCCGTTTTTCTATTGAAGATTTTTTCCTTTTTTACAAATGCAACGGCATGCTCCACATAACGAGCCAAAAGCTGGTCATACTGACCTTCTTCAACGAGATTCATAGCACCCAGAACTTCATCTTCAAATGTGTTAGCAAACCAATCGCGCACATTTCGGATAAAATATGCGGCGTCGTGATACTTGTTGCGTGACTCGAACTGCAGAAAGTCATAAACGCTACGATCTTTAAGCAAGCGCTCCAGCTCGGAAAAAATCGCCATGGGCGTTACTGTTTTGTTGGAGGATTCCTCAGCAACACGGTACAAAAGTGCACGCACCTCCCGAGGCGATGCGCCAAATCGACCCTCATAAATGACATTGCCGACAGACTCACCGAGGATGAGCGATCTAATCTGCCTCAGAAGAATCTGATCTGCGGCAACATAGGCTTCACCTAAAGGCCTGTGGTCATAAAGCATCGCCTTCGCAAAAGGCTCAAGGCGATTAATGACGCCTCGCAATTCGTTCGGAAACATTTCAGGATCGGGGTGTTTCAGCCGAGTCAGGACAGCCCAAAGGCATAAAGCTTCGACCGCATGGGGAGCAATTTTCTTTGACTTACTGATTGCTGCAACATCTTTTTGATAAATTTTTATCTCTTCGGAAACCTTCAGTAAATACGGAACGGTTACCAGTTCAAACCTACCCCTAAACGAGCTGAAGTCTGGAAGGGTTTTGAAAGCATCGAGATGCTTCTCGTTTGCTGTCGCAAAAAAAACGACATCTAGGTTCTGTGTCGCCGAGGGAAGCCCCAGCGTGGCTCGCTCAACTGTCGTCAAAAGATATTTAAACGCCTCTAGTGGACGCTTGAGTAAGTCACTAAATTCTAGAATACCTCGGTTAGCCTCGACAATTTCTCCAATGGACTCGGTAAAACGAATATTGTGCAAAACCGCTGGGAGGTTTGAAATATTTCGGTCCATCGTCAGCTGCTTTTCGGTTGCATCCATGGACATTTGAGGTTCAACGGTCGATATTCCAATCCGGTATTGTCGCGAATAGAAGAAACGCTCCACCTGAATGTGACGATAAACTTTTTCAACTTCGCCATCATATGCGGCAAGAAGATTTTCGAAAATTAGCTGATTTCTCTTGCTCAGTCCTGAAAGCAGGATATGCGGAGGCAGCTCGACGGCGTCTGGAGATATGCCCTCCTGCTCCGCCACAAATCGCCTCAGAACAGACTCCCGAAAAGGCATTGGAATCAGAAATAGTGGATTCTCTTTGAATTCACTTTGGAGCTTACTGGATATCTGACTGTCATCAAGAAACGCGTAGCTCTCGTCACGATTACGCCCATCGTCATAGCGCGCCGCAAATCCGATTGGACCGGATTCACCACTGACAGCGCGGGGAGTTGCTCCTTTATCAACGGGGAAAATCCAATTGAATCGATAAACTGCACCCTCGTCCGTCTCGCTATACTTTTGCATTCCATGCGCAATGGCTTCGATCGTCGATGACTTAGCCGACCCATTCGGACCATGCAGAAAAATCACCTTATTGGCAACTCCCTGTCTAACAAAAGCCTGCAGAATCCGAAATATGTCCAGCTGGACCATCTCTCCACCGACTATTGGAACTCCTTTTTCAGTTCCGATGTCAAATAACTTGAAACGAGGCAAGTCATCAATCTGCTCAATACTCTTGGATTCTGAATCCTTTGCGGACTTAACCTCTCCGAAGTGTTTGAAACTGTCACGCACATACTCGGCAGAATTCCGCATCAGAAGTCTTGGTTTATTCTTGACCAGATCCATAAATTGATCGAAAGAGAGCAGACTTTGACGCTCTTTGAAGATACGCTTCACGTCCTGGGACAGGTCTTTGATCATATGGTCTTTGCTGTTCATACTGCGATCAACTTTCTTATAGTTTCGGTTATCAACCTTGGGTCTCTAATTGGCTTCTCCAAAACGTCTGTCCCGCCGGCTTTCAGCGCATTCAGAACATCATCATCGTTTCGCGACAACCCCGTGACCAGAAGAATTGGCACTAATGGATTAACCGCCCTAATGGATTTCACCACGTCCACCCCGCCCATCTCCGGCATTCCTATATCGGTTAAAATCAACCGTATGTCTGAGTTTGCTGCCTTTGTTATCGCCAACATAGGGTTTGTAAAACTCTCTACTGCATAATCATCGATCAACGTCATTTCGAGAACGTCAATAAAATCGGGCTCGTCATCAATAATAAGCAGCAGCGGCTTGTCCATGCTCTTATTGTAACCTCTTTTCTTAATTCACCGGCAGATTTGCGCGACATGACGCCGAAAAGCAACTTCGGATGGGAAAATTTGCCGGCCACAGGCTGTCATGGTAAACTCCGAAGAACGCTTGAAAAGATCCAGAATTTTAAAAGATTTACAATAAGAGGATCCTGACCTCATGAAGAAAACGTTTATCATCGACACCAACATCCTTCTGAACAACCCTGCCAGTATTTTCAAGTTTGATGACAACGACGTGGTGATACCAATCTCAGTCATTGAAGAAGTAGACACTTTCAAAAAAGATTTGAGCGAAACTGGTCGCAACGCTCGCGAAGTCAGTCGTATTTTGGATCGTCTGAGAGAGCGCGGCACTCTTTCAGCGGGAATTCCATTATTTGACGGACGACAAGATAGTGGCCGCCTTTTCGTGAATCTCGGGGCTGATTACGAATTAGTCGGACGATTGGCGCAAAATACAGATAACCAAATTCTTGCGGTTGCGCTGACGCTTCAGAAACAGCATGGAAACACGCGCAACGTCGTGATCATCACTAAGGACTCAAACCTCAGGATAAAAGCTGACGCATTCAATATCTCAGCGGAAGACTTTGAGGCCGATAAAGTCGACATAAGTCATCTGTACAAAGGCATCGCCACGATGCGGGTTTCATCGGACGTGATTAATGAGTTTTATTCTCGTCGAGAAATCAAAATGGACGACAAAGGACTTTTCCCAAATCAGTTTGTGATCCTTGAAGATGAGTCCGATCCAAACCAATTTGTTTACGGTATGTACGATGGCCAAGATCGAATCCTTCGCATGTTGGACCCTCACAGCGAGGGCGTTTGGGGAATTTACCCAAGAAATATTGAACAGACGTTTGCGCTCGAGGCACTTCTTGACGACAACATTAAATTGGTCACTTTAAGTGGTGGAGCAGGTACTGGAAAAACATTGATGGCCATTGCAGCCGGCCTATCAAAAACCACTGATGACGATGAATATCACAAGCTACTGGTTGCGAGACCTATTTTCCCACTCGGAAAAGACATTGGCTTTCTTCCCGGTGACCTGGACGAAAAACTGAATCCATGGATGCAACCGATTTTTGATAATTTGGAATTGCTGCTCAGCGGTGGCCAGCAAGGTAGAACCAAGCGCTTCAGCAAAAGCTATCAGGAGCTCATCAATCAAGGCATGCTTGCGGTCGAGCCTTTGACTTACATCCGAGGACGCAGTCTGCCTAATCAGTTCTTCGTCGTCGACGAGGCTCAAAACCTTACGCCACACGAAATTAAAACGATCCTGACTCGCGCGGGGGAAGGCACAAAAATCGTTCTCACGGGCGATCCTTACCAAATCGACAACCCGTACATTGATAGCGAGAATAACGGACTTACATACGTGATAGAGAAATTCAAGTCGGAGAGGATTGCTGCTCACATCACATTTAATCGCGGTGAGCGCAGCGAATTGGCAACGCTGGCTGCAGCGTTATTGTGAGGTAGTGGAAAATCCAAATTCCGGAGAAATCACCCCATAACGAGATCATAGCTTGAACAGCGCAGACACGTTGCTTTCTTAACGCCCTGAAATCTATGGGCAAATGTAGAAATGTATCGGGAACCTTTTGATTTTCCGGGCTTTTCAATGCCTACCCGTTTGTGCTAGCCTTGGAGGCTCAGTGGTCAGTCTCCACTTTCTTTAACCTCATGAGGAGTCGTTTTTTGCAAGTTATCAATCGTGCTGCAGCCCGCAATTACACCAAAGTCCGCCTAGTTGGCGAAGAATCAAATGAAATCGTATCCGTTCTGGAAGCTTTGTCTCGCGCTGAAGAGGCAGGACTTGACCTTGTCATGATCAGTGACAAAGGTGACTTCCCCGTCATGCGAGTTCAGGACTTCAAAAAAGTTCAGTACGAACTGAAAAAGTCCAAGAAAAAGCAGATTGTGCAAGAGTTGAAAGAAATTCAGCTCAAACTGAACATCGCCGATCACGACTTCCAGACGAAAATGAACGCCATCGAAAAATTTCTTAGTCGCGGCGACAAGGTGAAAGTGGTTGTTCGACTTAAAGGACGTGAAAGAGAGAACCCAGAACGCGCGCGTGCGCTCCTGGAAAAAGTCATCACGGGAACAAAATGCAAAGCAAGCCATGTTCCAGGCCCGATCACCATGGCCATTCTGGAACCAATTAAATAATCTGCCCTTCAACCTCATCAAAAATCACCCATGGATCTAAATTCCATGGGTTTTTTACAGGCCTTGGGCCCCGAGGCTAAATTACCTTGTGCCAAGGATCAATTGCCTTAAAACCCCAAGTTTTTTGAGCATGATGCCCCTGAGTTGACATGACACCCGGAAGTGCTGTCTAATTTCATAGAGAGAGATTTCACCACATTTAAAAAAAGCCAGCGGCAGGATGCTGTGGCCAAATCAATTGTCGCCAAACGGCTCGCGTCGTTTTTTGATACCAAGGAGGTAGTTGCGATGAAGAAGATTGCCGAGAACCGGTACCCACATTCGGCCACACTTTTCAAGTTCTGCAAAGAGGCTCTTGAGATTCGATATGAAGGCAATGTGAAGGTCATCGATCAGGACGTTGGCGCGATCCTCGGCTACGATCCAGCTGACTGCAGCCACTGGAAAAAAGGCAAGAAGAATATTCGCGCGCTTTCCACTCTTCGCACGATCGCAGACCACCTATCCATCGACGAGAGACTATTGATTGATATCGCATCAGGGAAGGTCGGATTTGACGAGGCCGTATTCGAATATCGCGGTTATGGAGCCTTCGGACTATCTGGACGTACGAGCGAGAATCTTAAAAAAGAGTTCTTCAAAAACCCGACTCGCTACCAAGGGGAAAATACTCGAGCCACTTTCGAAGAGCTGTTTGACGTTGATCGTCCCAGCATTTCAAAAGCAGTCGACTCCATTTTGGCTGCAGGTCGATTCGAGGAAGCCCCCATCTACATCCCTGAAATTTGCCAGCTATTTCCGAACTTCGCAGTGACTGCAGATGCCACCACGTCCAAAACCATTGAAGTCAAAACGGAAGGTCAGGGCGCTGACACGAAAGTGTCTGTTCTCTATAGCGGCAGCGAGATGAGACCTTATTTACGCTTCTTAGCAGCTCGCGAGTTATTTAAATATCTAGTGACAAGCGGAAACGGTCACGTGGCGCACCTCAGAGCTTGCCCAGACGAGGTTCTTGATATTCGAGCCAATCTTTTTGCTGGCTTACTGCTCATACCAGGCAAGATGCTAAGGAAAGAAGTTGAGAAAGTTGACGCCTCACATGATATTGTCAACCAGCTTTCAGAAACCTTCTGGGTGTCTAAGGCTATGTTGAATCAAAGACTTCGTGATTATATGGAAAACCTGACCTGAGTTTTTGTGATAATACATGAATGCCAAAGGAGAAATCCTTTGGCTTTTTTGTTTTTATCAATCGACTCCAAAGTACCGAGAACTTGCCCCCATTCAAGTTCACCCTACAAGAGCCGATCAACCCATGGAATTCAGGTGTCAGTCAGGTGAGCAATCTACTCGCTTCTAGGGATGGGTTATGAGCAACACATTTAAATTGCGAAATGGGCGTATTCTTTTGTCCACCGAGGCTCCTGGAGGCATTTACAACTCATCACAACTTAAAAAAATCGCCGCCTTGTGCGATGGGGACTCCGTAACCGTAAAAGCCACCGAAGATCAACGCTTGGCACTTATTGTCAATCCAGATAAGGCAGCGTTCGTCGCCTCGGAACTCAAGTCGATGGGCCTCGGTGTGCGCCATTACCAGGATGGCCTTCATCAACCAGTTTCATGCATTGGGGAGCTCTGCGAGTTTCACGAGCAAGATGCTTTGGGAAGTGCTCTTGACGTATCAGCTGAATTAGAAGGAATAAAACTAAAAAGCCCCCTGAAGATTGGAATTAACGGATGTGCGAAGTGCTGTGTGCCATGTCACACGCTGGACGTTAGTGTGGTTGGCGATACAAATGGATACCGCCTCTCACTTGGAGGAAAGAGCTCACAGTTCCCTGAAGTGGCTGGATTTGTCGCAGAAGGCATCCCGCCTACCGAAATCGCAGGATTGGTTAAGGCGGTTGTTGATATCTATCGTCAAAATGCCAACGAGGGTGAGTCTCTGCAAGAATTAATCGATCGTGATGGTTTAACTTCATTTATACAGGCCTTGGCACCATATAGTCAGGACGCGGCAACCGCTGAAGATCCATTTGATCCGAACCTCAAAGCAGAGGTTCCAATGCCGGACGACGTAGCCACGATAGACGGCTCGGCTCAAATGGAAGCTGAGAAAGAGTTTGCCGCAGGACCTAGCGCGTCCGAAATGACTATGAATTCAGCCGAACAAGGGGATGAGGCGCTGCATGCCCTGACCTATGAAGAATCTGAATCCAACCCGCAGGAACTAGAGGGACTAGAGGGTCCAGTAGACGCAGATATCACTCCACGTGCGTCTACCGAGTTACACGTTGAATCTGAAATTCAAGTACCACAAAAGGCTCCAACTTTAGATATGGATCTGATACTCGATCACAATGCCGATTTCATTATGAGTGAGGTCAAAATAAGTGGCGTTAGCGGATCACATTCTCCTGCAGAACCAACCTTTGTTGAAGCGGAAGTTGTATGGGATAGCGCCGAGTCAAATGCTGAGAAGCAAGTGGTGGTCGTTGAGGCGGATCTTCAGAATATGGCAGATCAAGCGGACACAGTTTCAGAGATAGAATCGTCCATCGAAGTTCCTCACGAATCAGCCACGACTGCAGAAATCGCAGAAGAGCCTCATCCAGACGACGAGGAAAAGATTGAGGCAAACTTAATCGCAAGTATTGCAGCACAGAGAAGTCTTGTTGATTCCGACAACTTGGAATCCGAACGCGCAGAAAGCAATGATATTCTCGAGTCCGCAACCATATCGATCGCAAGCGGAAGTGAGCAGGCATTAACAGATGAATTGCCGTTGGAGACAAATCAAGGTGATAATGAAATGCCAGCACTTGCCAACAAAGTATCCGTAGAAACTACGGTAGCGATTCCACAGTTCCGGAAAGAGAAAAATAAAGCAAAGCTTGCAGTTCAATCCTTTGATTTTGATGATGATGGTAATCCTGTCATCGCTTGGAGCAATGGAATCTTACTTACACTCACACCTGAAGCAGTGATTGCAGGTCAAATCAAATTCTGCGGTCACGACATCACTATTAAGCAATCCCGAGACGGCACCCGTATACAAGTCGACGGAATTAGCATGCTACTGCCCTCTGCGGCTTGACCTGGTTTTAAAATTTACGCTTAAATTAGCGCATGAATTTACTTTTCATGCCAATTCATTCATGATTAGACATTGGATCCAGACAAGCGCGAAGCTTTGTCGACACAAAGGTAATGCCATGCGTTCTCTATTATTTTTATCAATGTTTTTTATCTGTGAGCTAGCCCACTCGAAAGATAAAGATGTCATTCGTGTATATACATATAGTTCGTTTGCCTCCGAGTGGGGACCGGGCCCCATTCTTAAGCGAGAATTCGAAGCGAATTGCAACTGCGAGATCAAGCTTATTACTGTTGCAGACGGTAACGCGCTGCTGGCGCGGATAAAACTTGAATCATCTGCGCCCAAAGCCGATCTGGTTGTTGGAATCGAGGATGCATTAATCGCAAGTGCAATGAAAACTAATCAATTCCTGGATCCACAAATTAGCATGAAAAGGCTTGAACAACCCAAAAGCATCAACAAGACTGGACCGTTCATTCCGTATAACTTTGGCTATTACGCCTTTATGTTCGATACAAAAGCCAAAGATCCATCAGGAAGCCCATTCCCACAACCAGCAAGTATGAATGAATTGCTGAATAGCCCGAAGTTTGTAAAATCAATTATCGTCCAGGATCCACGCACATCTGCACCGGGATTGGCCTTATTACTATGGATCAAAGCCCTCTATAAGGACAAAGCTCCTGAAAAGTATAAGTTATTACAAAAACAGATTCTGACTGCCACACGAGGGTGGTCCGAATCGTACAAGCTATTTACCAAGGGAGAAGCACCACTAGTATTCAGCTACACAACAAGCGAGGCCTATCACCGTGAGGAAGAAAAAACCGACCGCTATAAGGCGTTAATTTTTACAGAGGGACATTATATATCTGTCGAATATGCTGCAATTCTTAAAACGTCAAAAAAAGAGAACCTCGCAAAGAGGTTCATCGAATATCTTCTTTCGCCATCGGCTCAGTCAATCATCGCACATAAAAATTGGATGTACCCAACGCAGACTGCATTAACGCTACCAAAATCATATGACCAGATTCTACAGCCGGCTCAAACTCTACAAATTAAATCTGATGAAATCCTCATCAATCGGGAAAATTGGATTCGGGAATGGCAAAAGGAAACTCAAACAAAATAGACCTCTGGAAACCAAACTCGCCAATTGGCGTTTGGCTTATCCTAACCATGCTGGTTTTGGCAGCTTTTCTTCCACTCATACTTAGCATCGTGGGCTCGCGAAGCCTCGGAGCATCTTCCGAAGCGAGCCCAGCGCTGGACTCGCTTCTGAACGCCTTTAGATTTACGTTTCTACAAGCAGGGATTTCATCTCTTTTGGTTTTAATCTTGGCACCATTTTTAGCCATCTGTCTTACGCAGGTTCCAGAACATTATTACCGTTTCTCAAGCACATTACGGACTCTATCGTTCTGCCTACCATCGGTCGTTGTGGCCGCAGGAGTTGTCTTGTGCTGGGGTAAATCAGGGATTGGTACGAGGATTTTTGAATCTTTTGGTATCCATGTGTTACCAGAAGGATGGCTCTATTCTCAGTACGCTGTGATTGCAGCCAATGCAATTATGAACATACCTTTCGCATCCTTGATCATTGCCCGCTCTCTAAAATCATTTGATAAAACAAGCATCGAATCAGCTCGTTTAATCGGCTTATCACCGCTAAAAACAATATCGTCGGTCATGCTTCCACAAATCATACCGCAGATTTTGTATCTTGCAGGTCTTAGCTTTTTGCTCAGTATGGGTAATTTTGGGGCATTGAGTATACTTGGTAGCTCAAATGGGGCTGTAACTCTTGAAATGGGTATCTATCAATCTCTTTTTCTCTATGCTGACTGGAAAGCTGGCGCCATATTCTCGATAGTTCACACGCTTTGTGCAGGACTGGTGTCGCTGATCTTCTTGGCCCCAAGAGACTGGAGCCGCGTACATGATCAAACTGCGGTAAGCGCAAATGTTGATCCTGAACTGCTAAAACAAACCATATCGCCGAAGCTGCAGTATGGAATCTTGGCGATAATCGTGTCCTTTCTATTCGATCTGATGCTTGCTGCACCCCTGCTTGCAACTACTTTAGATGCTCTTCGCGACTTTAACAGGATTTTCGAGGGAAGCTCGGCGTTAATTGGAACCGTGGTCCGATCATTTGTCCAGTCTCTCACGTATTCGGTACCGGCAGGAATACTAGCGACATTGATGTCATGGGTCGTTGTCAGATCACATAGTCAATACAACTTCCTTGGTAAGCCTGGTCGATCCAAAAGTATACTTATTGGTGTTTTTCTTACGAACATAGTTCCCAGCATGGCCTGCGCATTCGGCTACTTCGCAATCATTTCAAAATATCCTGAATTTCGTTACAGTAGCCAGGCGATTGTACTTCTACATGCAATCTTTTCACTTCCATTTATTATTTCTTTTCTGATGCCTATTTACGCACAGAATACCAAACAGTTTTTTGAGCTAAAATTCCTAACTGGAATGTCTCAGGTCATGTGGCTATGTAAAGTTGAATGGCCATCAGTCAAGCGATACTTGTTTATCATGTTTATCATTGCTTTATCTCTCAGTATGAATGAAACGTCGGTCGTAACCCTCATGGGAGATCCTGAATCACCTGCAATGACAACAACCATGATTTCTTTAATGGGGCATTACCGGTTTTCGGACTCAGCTTTAGTTTCACTATGCTTGATAATTATTACGGCAATAGCTTTGACCGTGTTCAGCCAGTCGAGGACGACCAATCATGGGAATCATTGAATGCCAGAACCTTAAAGTTCAACTTTCCACATGGGAAGGCTCTTTCAGTTGTGCATTTCAGGAGGGAGCTTGGCACGTAATCTGCGGGGGAAGCGGGTCTGGAAAATCGACTCTAATGCGAACAATGCTAGGCCTGACCACCCCAATTTCAGGCGACTTACTCATAGATGGTAAAAGCATCGTCATGGAACCACCGCATAAACGTCAAATGAGCTTCATGGCGCAGTACAATCTGCTTGTTCCACACATGACAGTAAAAGATAACCTTAGTCTTGTTCTGCATGATACGAAACTCACACCACGCGAAAAGTCCGAAAAAATAGATGAGATCTTAGTCCTGTTAAAACTCGACACCGCACACCTCGATCGCCTACCAAAAAATTTGTCCGGAGGTCAGCTGTCCAGATGCAATCTCGCTCGCGCCATTTTGAGACCTGCGCGCTGGCTTTTACTCGATGAGCCATTTGCGGCAGTCGACCGACCAACCCGACTATTGATTTTAGACTGGTTAAGAGGCTGGCAGGACCACAATGGAACAGGAATTCTACTTGTGAGTCATGACCTTGACGATATTTTTAACGTGGCATCCCATGTCACAGTGGTCTCACATGGGCAAGTAATTGAAAGCAACACGCTTCCAGATGCCATCAGTTCGCCTCAAAACCTGTCAACGGCATCGCTCCTGAGAACAGGTGCCATTATCAGAGATGGTGCAAGAATTACGTTTGTAAACTCAGAGAATCTATACACCTCACCTCAAGTACCAGACTGCGCCGCTCACGACTTGACTGAAATCAAGATTCCAAGAGCCCGAGTTGTCGCCATCGGAAAATCCATGCGGGTGATCGACCTGTCAACCGGACTGGACGTCACCATTACATCCACCAACGGCTTTGCGGGCAGTCTATGGTTTGACAAAAGAAATGCCAGAACGCTGTCTGATCGATAAAATGCGCCATATTTTTATCTATGATAAAATTTCCAGATGATGAAATCTCTGGCTTCCCATCTTTATCTGATTACCTTGCACCTTTGGGTGAGTGCTTCATTTGTATTACCCGTGCTGGCAAGAGCAGCTGAAGTTTCGAATTTAGATCGCGAGGTCGAAATCGAATTCAACCCGGTGGATGGTGCGATATCGTACGAAATCAAAGCTCAAAATAAGGCCGAAGCCAGTACCAACCCAATTCTATTTGTATCGCCAACATCATCGATTACGAAGCGACTGCCCTTGGGGACCTGGATTATCGAGGTTAGATCGATTGACCGACGTCGAGTTCCTGGTCGGTGGCAATCTATCGGCGAGCTGAATATCGGATTTAGGACCCCCCAAATCTCGCATCCAAAAGATAAAATCGTTTTGAAGACTAATCCTGGTGAAGTCCTTCCGGTTGAGTTTAAGTGGAGTTCGTTTCATCCAAAAGCCGAGTATCTGCTTACGATAGAAAATGATGATCATACAGCTATCGACGTGAAACAAGTCGTCACGGGCGAATCGGTCATAATTCCACTCAAAACCGGACGCTACAGCTGGTCTCTCACATCTAATCCTCCAGTAGGCATAGAAAAAGACGGGAAAGACCCAGAGCCCAGTACATTTCAGATTAGCGCAGGAAAATTAGAATCCCCCGTAATCGAGACAAACAAAAAGAAAAATCCGAGGGTCATCAATTGGACGTTGCCCAATCATGCTAAGGAGTCTCTCATTAAAGTTGAATTGAAAGATAATAAAGCCAACACAGACCAAGACAACACGGCGTCAAGAACAGTATTTTCTGAGCGATCGCAGTCAACAAGCTGGGGTGTTCCAGAAGACCTTTCCGACGGTAGTTACAAGTTTTCAATTATAGCTACGGCGGACGGATTTGAACCATCGACTGAGACATCTTTTTCTTTTCAAATAAAGAGGAAAAAAGATCTCAAAAAATCGCAGCAAAAAATCAGACAGCAAAAAATTTCAGATCCAGAGTCCGTCTATGCTGCGGTTGATTTTATGCAAGCCAGTATCGGCGCAGCACTTTGGAACTATTCTTTTAACTCAACGTCTGGACAAAAATTCAGCCTGGTTTCCGGAACATTAACGGCCATCGACGGAGACTTTACGAAATGGATTCTGAAATCAAAAACATCAGCATGGGGTGTTGAGATTAGAGGACGACAGACCAATATCTATCTTTTTGAGGATGGCACCACAAAGCCTGCAGGGCAAGAGCCTGTCCTCGTGTCGGATAGGAGAATGGCCATCTTGACAAGAAAGCGTAGCATCAGATCTAATTTTGGATTTGATGCAATCCTCGGTCTAGGAACCCATAAGTATACATATTTGATCCAAGAACAAATCAGTTCACTCATCGCGCCCATCTCGGGACAATTGCTGGAGCTATATCTCGGAGGGTCTGTTGATTGGCAGCTTGAAAATCGAAATCACGTGACCTTGGATCTAACGTTCCATCCGGTTGGAAATTCCATTGGAATATCAGCTGATCAGACATGGCAATACACTGCCACTGCCCGTTACCTAAAGCAGGCAGTTCACGAAAAAAGTTTTTTGACAATTAACTTGGAAAACTTCCGCAGCCGCGTAACCACACATTCCTCTAAATTCGCCGGCAGCGCAGAAACTGTCTCAACCTGGTACCGCTTGGGCCTCGGTCTGGCTATCAAATTATAAAAAAAACGGCCGCGCTCCTACGCGGCCGCCAATGGTCTTTTCCTAAACGTTTGACGCGAGATGACACTACGCCACCCAACTGCGTCCGGACACTCGCTCCGACGGACCGACTCTAGACTCCGGCCCCGTATCAAACCGATAGCGGAGAAGCGCCTTCAAGCCACAGGACCCGCGGTCTCCGGGTGCGCTCTAAAATCCAACAATACGGTTGCTACAGCTCCTGCCGCAGCATGCTCTGATGAAACAATCCAAAGCATGGAACCGCCCTCCCTACCTTGTCTAACGGCCTCCGACCACCAGAGCCACCGTGTTCAAGTAAGAAGATACTCGGAACAATTCAAATCCCCATGAGGTCATCTTGCAAGATCCTGATTTTATTAGTTAATTTAGGCTAAAATTCACGATAGCCCTCAGACAGGACAACCTCAGAATCAGTGGTCACCAAGCTTAACTTTTTCCGCTGCTTCGGCGTCGTAGTCCGAAAACGGTGTCTTGACCTCCTGGGACGTGCCATCAGGCAGCAAAAATCCCCGGACTTTAAAGAGACGTTGCGTACCGCTTTTCCCCTTCACAGTGACATCACCGGCCTCTGTCATAAGAACTCTACCCTGCAGAAGCCTCGCCATTTCCTGACTGACAAGCAAATCTGTACCAAAAGCTTTTGTTGCAGCCTCGATTCGCGACGCACTGTTGACAGTATCGCCAATCACAGTGAACTCCATACGATTTTCCGAGCCAACTGTACCGGAAATAGTCTCGCCACAATGAAGACCCATTCCGATTTTTATGGGTTCTTCACCGCGGGACATACGAATTTGATTGAGATCAAGCAGTGCGCGGCGCATTTCAAGACATGCTTTCGCGGCCATGTAAGCATCATCGCCCGTTGATGTTGGAGTGCCCCAAACAGCCATGATCGCATCACCGATAAATTTATCTACGACACCACCATTTTGCTCAATGATGCGCACCATTGAGCTAAAATATTCATTCAACATACTCACGACATCCTCAGGTGTTCGCGTCTCTGAGAACTGGGTAAAACCCCGAATGTCACTAAAAAACACCACAACCTGTTTACGCATACCACCTAATTTCACTTCACCAGAACTCAGTAAATTTTCGGTCACCGAGCTACCGTGAAATTTATTAAATAAGGTCTTTACTCTATCGCGCTCTCGTAGTCCCTCAAGCATGCCGTCGAAAGCCCATGCCAGCATTCCCACTTCATCTCTCGACGCGACTTGATCTCGAGCCACGATTTTAAAATCTCCCGTGGCGATTTGTCCCGCAATGTCAACAAGGCGTTGAATTGGCCTTGTCATCGTCAGAGAAAATAGAAATGCCACAAAAAATCCGATACTGATGACGATGCCAGAAACGTAATATACCTCCCGACGCATGAGCTGAGCTGGCTCCAGTATCACCGATTCTGACGCTTCTGAAATAACAACCAAATCAAAAAGACACTTTACATACGCTGCAATCACGAATTGATGTTGCTTTGCAATTTGATAGCGTAATTGGCCCTGACTGACCTTTGCCGATAATGCTTTCTTGACAACTGGGCGGGTGGCAAAGCTGGTGCCGGCTACCACCAACTTGTCATCGGGGTGAGCTAGCAAAGTGCCATTTTTATCAACTAAATAGACAGTTCTTTCCGTTGTTTTATTAAATCCGCGCTGTAGTAATGTCATCGGTAAATCTGCGAGCGCAACGTGAGACACCCTGCCAAGACTATCTTTGACCACGGGAACAGCGAGTGACACCAAGGGCACTCCTGTTGGCTGTGATCGGTTTTGTAAAATGGGCTGACCGGCAAACGCCTGCTCCAATGGCATAGGTTTGTCACGATTCAGGCCATCAAGATAGTCTGCTTTAACCTTATAACCCTTCAAAAATGTCTGGTTTCGATAGGATCCAAGATATTCAAAGCCCGTTGCGCCACGTTTTACCAAAATGAAACCGGCAAGCTCACGGTCACGCTGCAGAACGATGTTACTGGCTGCGGATTCGCTGTTGACGACACCCTCGGTGACATCTTTCAGTCGAAGTGCGCCTATGATGGATAGCTTATCAATATAGGATTCGAGTAATCCGTTAATTTCTGCGGCCCGACTTGCGGCTTGAGACCGATTTGATTCTTCCTCTCGCTTGCCGGAGGTTTCAAGAAATAATGACGTCGTATTTACTGAAATAGCAACAGCTGCAGCCATTAACAGAAACAAAATCATAACTGCTAATTTGCCGCCAATGGGGATAAAAAAACCCTTGGATGGCCGGTTAGGATTGGCGCCGCCTTTGTTGTGTTGAGCGATCATACGCTTATCACACCTAATCTGCTAAAATAGGAAGTTAAGTCCGACCAGCTTATCAAACTTATGACTTTTTTTCAGCAAAACTGGTTGGAACATATTGACCTTGAGCCATAGGATATTTGTTTCGTGACTGATCGCCTGCTCCTATCAAGACTACTAATACCGGCGATTTTATCTGCTGTGGGACTCTTGGTAACTCAAGCATGGTATCAGAATAGCAAACCATCCAAGGTCCAACAAAAAGTTCAAAGTGAGACCATAGCTGTACTAGAGTCTCATTCAGATCTCATTGAACGTCGTCCTACGACCCGAATCATTTGGGAGCCAATTCGAACAGGAGAAAGTTTATACAGCGGTGAAGCAGTTCGTACGGGCCCAAAAGCGTCTGGAAAAATTTCGTTTGTCAAAATGGGCATGTCATTTGGCTTAGAGCCAGATAGTTTGATTGTTATCGAGGAGCAAGCCGGGAACTTGCAATTGAATCTGGTCAATGGCGGCGTTTTCGTTCGAAATGACGCCTCATCTGGTGTGAGCAAAGCCATCCAACCAATAATCAAAGCTGGCAATAAGAAAATTGAACTTAACCTAGCAAAAAGTTCAGCCATATCCTTATCTGTAGCCGAAAGCGGAAGCGCAAACATCAGCGTCACCAAGGGAGATGTAAAACTTGCAGACGAAAATGGTAAAACGACGCAAATCGGCGAAGGCGCCTCTAAAAACTTATCTTTGAACAGTCAAATTGAGACGATTGACGCCTCTGGGCCTTCAGCTGGCGCGTCGATTCCGCTCACTGGAAATAATGATTCTTTAGTGATTGGATGGTCCCGCGCACCTAGTGGCTCAACTATTTTTCTTGAGACCGGGCGCACACGCGAAAAATTGCAGCGCCTAACACCGGGCGTTAGCGCAGACACTGGTAAAACATCGGCACCACTTCCCACCGGGTATTTCTTCTGGCAACTGGTTGCTGAGCGTGCGGGAAAAGTTGTGGGACTAAGTCCTCCCGTTTTCAATCAAAGTATTGCCATGGAATCGCCCAAATTAATCACTAACTCCCGAGGTGAGCAGATTGCCATTCAAAAAGGCTCTCAGAAAACAGATGTTCTACTTTCATGGTCTCAACCGTCTGGCGCAGAGGCTATTACGGTGTCAATAGCAACAGACCCGGAATTGAAAAACTTGGTTCAAACAAAAACGTTCAAAGTCGAAACTGAATCGTCTATTCCGTTGCAGGAGGCTAGAACATACTACTGGAATGCGACAGCAACCTGGCCGGGCATCTCACAAAAAGTAAGCTCTAAGATTGGTAGCTTCTCCCTTGGTGATGAAAATAAGGCTACCGCAACCCCTGAAACGCAGCTAGAGGCCACGATGACCGAACCCGAAAAGGAAGCAGAACTGCTGGCACCGCCGAAGCTTATTGTAGATTCTGCCGTCTTACAGGCAGGAGAACGGGGAAATATTGACCTTCGATGGCGAGCCGTCCCCGGAGCTGCGAAGTACATCGTTCAAATCAATGGCCCAAAAACCAAGTACAAAAAAGAGCTGACTCGGACCAACCTAAAAATAACAGGCCTCATGCCTGGAACCCATGACGTTATCGTCACGGCCATCGATGTAAAAGGACGACTGGGGAAAAAGGCGCTACCGACGAAATTGGAGGTTCCCGATATCAGTGCGATCGAGGCACCAACTGTTAAGGGACTAAAAGTTCGCTAAGGCCGACGCAAAGCAACCCCTTAAAAAGAATATTATTCAATGATTATAGCTCATTAAATATCACCCCGGGGTCTCACTCAGTTGTTGACAAAGACGCCGCACACTGCGATAACAATGCCCTTCCACGGGGATGTAGCTCAGTTGGTTAGAGCGCCTGCCTTACAAGCAGGAAGTCCACAGTTCGAGTCTGTGCTTCCCCACCATTTTCCTTCACATAGTCGATTTTAAACAGATCTTTGCGTAAATCCGCATTGAATCACCCGTCCATGTCCCATTACCATTAATGCTCCTTAATTTTTGGACCTGCGGAGGATGATGCCATGAGCAGCACCAAGCGAAAACCGTCGCGCGTAAAATCATCACGAAATGGAAAGTCAAAAAAAGGCAGCCGCCCTTCTTCACCAAACAAACCAAGTCAGGATTCCATCGTCAGTGTGCTCGCCGAGTCGCGAGTATTTAATCCGCCTAAATCGTTTTCCAGAACCGCACTGATTGGATCAGAGCAACAATATAAAAAAATTTGGCGTGACTCCGTAAAAAACCCGACCAAGTTTTGGGCCAAGCAGGCTAAGGAGCAGCTTGAGTGGATAAAGCCATTTAAAAAAGTACTAACCTGGAAGCCACCGTTCGCTAAATGGTTTGAAGGCGGAAAACTCAATGTTTCAGTGAATTGCTTGGATCGCCACGTTCGTACCGAGAAACGTAATAAGGCCGCAATTATTTGGGAGGGCGAACCGGGCGATACACGCGTTTTAACCTATCATGACCTCCTGCGCGAGGTATCAAAATGCGCCAATGCACTTGAGGCTATGGGTGTCAAACCGGGTCATCGGGTTGCCATCTATATGCCCATGATCCCTGAAATTGCTATCGCTATGCTCGCATGTACCCGTATTGGGGCCATGCACACTGTCGTCTTTGGTGGCTTTTCCAGCGAAGCTCTCGCCGATCGCTGTAATGACTCTCAAGCATCAGTCGTGATCACAGCAGACGGCGGTTTCCGCAAGGGCGCCAACGTGCCACTAAAGAAAAATGTCGACGCAGCTCTGGAAAAAACGACGTCTGTAAAAAATGTTCTGGTTGTCAAGCGCACGGGTGAATCCGTAACTATGAAACCAGGTCGCGATCATTGGTGGCATGATGTAGTACCCAATCAAAGCGGCCATTATGAACCTTACGCTGCAGATTCCGAACATCCTCTATTTTTGCTTTACACCTCAGGAAGCACCGGTAAGCCCAAGGGCATTCTTCACACCACAGCGGGCTATTTGTTGGGAGCAACCATTTCTGCGAAGTATGTCTTCGATTTAAAGGAGACCGACACTTACTGGTGTACAGCGGATGCAGGTTGGGTTACTGGCCACAGCTACATCGTTTATGGACCCTTGGCCAATGGCGCGACGGCTGTGATGTATGAAGGTGCACCGAATTTTCCAGACTGGGGACGACTCTGGAGTATTGTCGAAAAACATCATGTGTCGATTCTCTACACGGCACCAACGGCGATCAGAGCTTGCATCAAGGCCGGTGATGAGTGGCCAAAAAAATACAATTTAAAATCGTTGCGTCTTCTCGGAAGCGTCGGAGAACCAATTAACCCAGAAGCCTGGATTTGGTATCACGAGGTCATCGGGGGAAAACGTTGTCCCATTGTGGACACATGGTGGCAAACAGAAACTGGATCCATGATGATTACGCCTATACCTGGTGCCATACCGCAAATTCCTGGATCAGCAACGAAACCATTTTTTGGAATCGATCCCGAGATTGTCGACAAAAATGGAAACCCGGTTCCGAAGGGGCAGGGAGGCTTTCTCGTGATCAAAAAGCCATGGCCCAGCATGCTTAGAACCATCTGGGGAGACGACGAGCGTTTTAAAGCAGCCTACTGGTCCCAGATTCCCGGCATGTACTTCACAGGAGACGGAGCGCGTCAGGACAAAAAAGGCAATTTTTGGATCATGGGGCGTATCGATGACGTCTTAAATGTTTCAGGACATCGCCTCAGCACCATGGAAATTGAGAGCGCGCTCGTGAGTCATGACTTGGTCGCTGAATCTGCCGTTGTGGGACGCCCAGATGACTTGAAGGGTGAAGGCATCATCTGTTTCGTAACCCTTAAAGCAGGCATTAGCCCATCCACAGAGGTTAAGGATAAACTCAGTAAACATGTCGTCACCCAAATCGGAGCTCTAGCACGACCTGATGAAATTCGGTTTGCCGACGCTTTGCCAAAAACCAGATCCGGAAAAATTATGCGTCGTCTTTTGCGAGACGTCGCTGCAGGCAAGCAGTCGACCCAAGATACAACCACTCTAGAAGACCTGAGTGTATTGGCCAACTTGCGCCAGGATGAGGATTAAGACTGAAACGATTTGTTATCGCAACGACGCCATATCAATGACAAATCGATAGCGCACGTCACTGCGCAGAATGCGCTCGTAGGCCTCGTTGACTTTATCAATAGAAATGGTCTCGATGTCGCTAGTGATGTTGTGTTTTCCACAGAAATCAAGCATCTCCTGCGTCTCTTTGATGCCTCCGATTAACGATCCCGCCAAACTACGGCGTCCCATAATGAGTGGAAATGGATGTATTGGCATCGACTTTTCCGGAACGCCAACCAAGACCATTTGACTGTCAATTTTCAGAAGACTTAGATATGCAGTGAGATCCAGATCTGCTGAGACTGTGTTAATAATCAAATCAAATGACTTTTGAAGTTTATTGAACGTTGTCGCATCACTGGTTGCGTAAAAATGCTTGGCTCCCATCCTAAATCCATCATCTTTTTTCTTAAGCGTCTGACTTAATACCGTGACTTCCGCCCCCATGGCACTTGCGAGTTTCACGCCCATATGACCCAATCCGCCAAGCCCGACGATGGCAACTTTTTTTCCCGGTCCACAGTTCCAATGCCTCAGTGGCGAATAAAGTGTAATACCTGCGCAAAGAAGAGGCGAAGACTTGTCCAAGGGTAAATTTGCTGGAATCTTTAATACGAAGTTCTCATCGACTACGATGTGATTGGAGTAGCCACCATATGTTGGCGTCTTGCCGTCGCGTTCAAGTCCGTTATAAGTCACGGTTGAACCTTGATCGCAGTATTGTTCGAGACCCTCAACACAACAGCTACATTTGCGGCAGGAGTCTACCATGCAGCCAACGCCAACTTGGTCGCCAACTTTATACTTTTTGACTGCAGAGCCTACAGATTTGACCACGCCTGCAATCTCATGGCCTGGCACCATGGGGAATATGGATCCACCCCATTCGTCCCGCGCTTGATGAATATCTGAATGACAAATGCCACAATACTTAATGTCGATAGCCACATCATGAGGACCCGGCTGACGTCTGCTGAATGAAAACGGGGCAAGGGGTGATTTTGCTGTTTTGGCGGCATAGCCCAGTGTATGACTCATGATGTTCAGCCCTCCTAGTGGTAACCATGCAAAAGTGTAAGCAGTTTAAAGCTATTGGTCAAATCGAACTGAAGGCGATTTTATAAATTGTTCATCTGGTCATCGTTTCCTACTGGGACCCACGAAAACTCTTCCAAAATTGATTTTGGAGCCTCTCAACCACATTAGTTTAAGAGCTTTTTGACATCAAGTCAGAGGACGCTCAAACACCATGATGTAAACATCACAGATTTGACCTTTGTGAGGAACAGACCATGGCTCAAGACGATCTATCCAGCCAAGTCTATTCATCGCATGGACAAACTCTTGAATGTACGGCCGCCCTGGGTCAGCAACCACACATTTGGTATTCGGTTTTGCAAGTTCTGTCACCATAGTTGCAAAAACATCTCCAAGAGATTTTTCATAAAGAACATCACTGGCAATAATCCAGTCAAACCTCTCGGAGATCTGATGCACATCATGCGAGGCAACAAAGCGAATATCACAGGGTTCATTTTGTTCGATATTTTTCGTTAAGAAGACGGGAACACTCGGGTGATTATCTACAGCCGTGCACATACCACCCGACTTAGCGCAGACAATCGATGGGACTGCCAATCCACATCCAAGTTCAACTATGGTTTTTCCCGATAAATTTTTTCTAATCTGCGGCTGTCCAAGGTACCCACAAAGAGCGGTTGCCGATGGCCAAACGACACCAAAGTAGGGCGCCAGCTTTTCAATCTCGCCAGCATCAAGCCCTTTTGACTCTAGCCACTCAAACACCAGATCAATCGATTGCTCCACATGGGCAAGTGTCGTCAGTTTTAACGTGCGATCACCCAGGGGCCAAAGCCCGGTAACCAGCTCATACTGAAGCTCTGTAATTGGATGATCTTCGATCGATTTTGAAAATACAGTCAGCGGCATGTTTTACCAAACGCGCGCCCACACAGCCTTGAGGTAACGACTCTCCGGCACATTGACCAAGTGCGGATGATCACCAGCAGCACCACTGATTTTAAATATCTGCACCTGTCTTTGAGCTTGGAAGGCTCCTCGGCGAATAGACTCAAGAAACTCCTCTTCGCTTACGAGTCCCGTACACGAGAACGTGACAAAAAGACCCCCTGGCTTCACCACCTGGATTGCCTGACGGTTCATATCACAGTATTTCTTGAGTGCTTGATCCACTGACTCTTTACTTCGCGTCTGCTTTGCAGGATCAAGAATTACAGTATCCCAATTTTGCTTTTTGGCGTGCGCCTCACGTAACCATGGAAACAAATCCGCATGCACGAACTTGATGGCAGCGTCGTTCAATTTGCCATTTTTTGCTGCCAGCTCGATCACTTCTTCATCAAGGTCGAGGCCCGTCACTTCACTGCCTCCTCCCAGAGCTTTTGCGTAAACGGCAAAGCCACCACTGTTACAGCAAATATCCAGCACACGACCACCTCGGGTCATATCGGCAAGAAGTTTGCGATTATCACGCTGGTCACAGAAAAATCCAGTTTTATGCTTTGAGCCTGGAGCGACTTGAAACTTAAGACCATGCTCATGGATAACAGTCGGCTCGGGGACTTTCGGACTTCTGATATCGATAGATTCTTGCTTTTGAACATGCTCTTCAGCAAAGAAGTAGATCAATGCATTAGGAAAAAACTTTCGGAGCGCAGACTCAATCACTTTATGGAGTCGGTACATGCCGCTCGAAAAATATTCGATCACCAATAGGTCGCCGAAGCGGTCGATCACCAAACCACTTAGGCCGTCAGCCTCAGAGTGCACCAAGCGGTATGCATTGGTAACATCCTCAAGCTTCAGCACATCACGACGCAGCTGCAACGCGCGGCGAAATCGATCGATAAAAAAATCTTCATTGATATCTTCAAAATCGTTTTCCGTCAGAAGACGAACAGCGATTCGCGAGTGACCATTGTAAAGACCGCGTCCGACCCATGATCCATCTGGATTAACTAGGTCGACGACACTGCCGTTTTTTGGGCGACTGTCGCCTTGTCCACGTTCAACCATTTTTTGGAAAACCCAAGGGTGTGAGAACTTTTTAGGGGTTTTCATTTTGACGATGGGAAGAGATATATCGGCCATGGGGCCCTCCTGGAGACGTTTCCGTTGTGACTGATAACCGCGAAGCCTCCCTATAGCAGCCACCTTTAATGAATTCAATATGGAAACGCGCATTTCTCATTAAAAACCTTAAAAAACATTGAGAATCCCATGCAAAACCTGTATGAAGAGGACCTTCACACACGACGACAAGCCTTGCGGCTAGTTTAAGGACTCCGGTCATGAAACAATTTCCTACAAAATCAAAGCCTTTTTCAAAAGACCTCAAACCCAGATTTAAGCCTGCAGACCGCGCTACCAAGCCCCAGCGTCCGCCTCAGGCCTCAGGGTCCACAGAGGCTTCACGCGGACGTGGCCAAGATGATGAACTGAAACTATGCGGCTACAACGCCTGCCAGAAAGTTTATCTGACAAGAGCCGAGGACATCGTTCGTGTTTACTTAACGGAGAGTCGGTTAGAGGACTTCTCAGAACTGGTGAAGTCCTGTGTTAGACGCCGAAAGGCCTATCACATCGTATCACCTGAGGACATGGAGAAGATCTCCGGTAGCTCCCACCACGAAGGCATCTGTATTATCGCCAAGCGCCGTCCACCGCCTAAGTGGGAGCAATTCCTGTCGATCATGGAAGACCAGGCCAGTCAGCCGGAATTCATCGTCATCTTGGAGGACGTCGCTAACCCCCATAATGTAGGCGCAATCCTAAGGAGCGCAGCAAACTTTGGCTGCCGATACGTCCTCCTTCCCGGGGAAAAGAATTTTAAGCCCTCTGCAGCGACTTTACGCACCGCTGAGGGTGGCGGAGAGACCGTAGAATTCATCAGCGCGCCATCGATCAATGTTTTGACCACGGAGCTGCGTCAACGCGGTCTGGTCGTCTATGGCACTGCCCTGAAGGGGCGGGTGAAACTTTACGGGGCAGGGGACACGGGCAAACTTCCAGCGCGCTTAGCAGTCATATTTGGAAACGAGGCACGTGGCCTCTCAGAGGATGCAAAAAAAGCATCCACAGGATTGATCACAATCCCGGGAACGGGCGCCGTACAGAGCTTAAACGTCAGTGTTGCCGCGGCTTTAGTCGCTGGTGAATATTTCAGACAACACGGTAAAAGCCTTTAGATTCTTGACATAAAAAAGGGGGCAGACTATAACCCTTCCCCTAGCCTTTTGCGGGTATAGCTCAGTTGGTTAGAGCGCCACGTTGACATCGTGGAGGTCCGCTGTTCGAGTCAGCGTACCCGCACCATTTTCCCTTTATCAATGCTAAACCTAGAATCAAGACTAACGCGTTTACACCTAGGCCAACTTGAAGGTCATGGTGATCGCGAGCTTTGGGTTCTCCGTGATGACGAGCTCGGAGGATTTTGGGGCACAAAGTTTCGCAAATATGCGTCCATCACTCAGCATTGTCTCGATCATAAGATCTCACACATCGTGGCAACCGGTGGACTCAATAGTAATAACCTGGCCGCAGCTGCCGCTCTCTGTAAAGAGAAAGGACTTCACGTCACAGTCTTTGCGGTTGAGGATCATAGCGATGAATCCAGGCAGCCCACTGGCAATCATTTTTTATTGAAACTTTTACTTTCTGCAGACGATTTGAAGGTCGTACCACGCTCTGAAAAGTCTAACATCTCGAGACGCATGCAAGAACACGCCAGCGTGCTAACCTCCCAAGGTAACCAAGTTCTAATTTTGGAGGAGGGTGGTGGATGCCTAGCCGCTGTCGACGGCTGCCTGACATTGGCGGACGATATATTGCGTGAGCGTAAAGAGTGGCCGTACGGAACCTATCCTGATCATATTTTCATTGATAGTGGGACTGCATTGAGTGCAGCATCATTGGCGTCAGGGCTATTCTCGAAAGGATTTTTTCCTAAGATAAAAATTCACATCGTCCAAATGGCTGGATTTGAAGAACAAGTCATCGAAGCTTTTTCGAAATGGGTCACCCCAGTCACCGGAGTCACTTGGGACAACGTCAAAGGTCACGTTCGCGTTTATCGCCCATTAAGCCCTCGATCCTATGGATCAACAAGTACGGAATTATTCTCGTTCATCAAAATTATGGCTCAAAATCACGGACTCCTTTTGGATCCGATTTATAGTGCAAAGCTATTTATGCGAGCCTTTGATCTAATAGTTGGGCAAAACTGCCGCGGAAGAATACTGATCATTCACACGGGCGGGATCTCTGGTCTCATGGGATTTCCGCAAATCACATCTGAGTCGATCAAATAAAATCTCTTTCTTGAGCCAGATCAGCCTCACCGCAATATTTTAAAATCTCAGTCCTCGCAAAATCTCTCAGACTTAAAGCACGACTCCAATTATCTTGAGCTTTGTCGCAAGTAGGAGCTATTCGCGGTAAGAACTTCACATTGACCACACCGGGTCGAATGATCCACGAGTCAGGATGGAGAATCGACCTTGTTCCGCGCATGACAATCGGCGAAATATCGACCTGGGCACCAACAGCCATCAAAAATGCTCCCATATGAAATGGCAGAAGTCCTTGCCGGCGGGTAAATGTGCCCTCGGGAAACGTTAACAATGTATGTCCTTGCTGAACCAGTGACGCTAAACGTCTGGCATCCTCAATCGTCTGTTTGAGATCATATCGTTCAACAAACACACAACCAAGCCTCGTAAGAGTCCAACCCAGGAAAGCTACTCTTTTTAGCTCAGCCTTCGCGACGAAAGATACGCGGTGCGGCAAAACAGCAGTTAGAATCACAACATCCAGATAACTTGAGTGGTTGGAAACATAAACACACTGTTTTGATTCGAGTGTTTCCGCGCGATCCAATACAATCCGAATGCCACTAAAAAACAAAACGAATCTTGCTAGCCCTTTTGCGATCTTCCATCGGCCACTTAGTGTGGGCCAGCTGATAAATAGCGGCCAAATTACGACAGATGAAAGAATTGCAAGCCCCCACAGAATCAATGAAAAAGCCATACTGACCCAAGCTCGGAGCTGATTGTTCATGTATTCAAGACACGCTGACAAAACGAACTTCGTGATGTGCCAGCGGATACTCACCTTCTTAGGTACGAGAGCACCAGAGTCAAAAAGTTGTTTGGTTGCAGATCGCCTGATTTTTCCACTTGAGGTCTTTAATATCGCGTGGGGCGGTGTCAGGATGACCTCGTCAGGAGCAGACCCCAAAACCGCTCCAATTCTTTCATTGATCGTCTTTTGCAAAAGCGAACGCCTTGCTGGATCAGGCTCTCTTGTTTCTGCCACAATAACCAATTTCTCAGATCCGAGTGTAGGATCAATAGATCCAAACACCGCAACGCAACCTCGCCGTATACCATCTATTCCGCCGATTAATGACTCCAGCTCCTCTGGATGCAGGTTACGACCAGCATGTTTAATCAGGTCCTTCACTCGCCCGGTGATAAATAGATCTCCCTCGGCCATATATCCCAAATCACCCGATTCGAGCCAAGATTCATGAAATAGTTTGGCATTGAGCTCAGGTTGCTCCATATAACCAGACGTGCAAGACGGCCCCCTAAACTGGACATAACCCTCTTGGCGCTCAGACAGCTCGTTATCAGCAAGATCTGTGACTCGAACCTCGTGCCCTGGAATCGGCTGACCGCAGGCAACAAAGCGCATCTCAGAAGTTCCATTTACAGTACAAGACTGAGCTCGTCCCGACCGAAGAAAAATCTCACGATCAATCACGTCAATGCGCGGCTCACGCCCAAGCGGGGGAAACGTTAAGCCGACTGAACTCTCGGCGAGACCATATACAGGCATGAAGGCTGAACGACTGAGCCCCGATCCTGAAAAACGCTCTAAGAATCTCTCAACGGTAGAAGGCAACACCGCCTCAGCGCCATTGAACATCACACGTAATGTACGAAGATTCAGTTTCTGGGTAAACTCCGCGGGAATGTGACGAAGACACAGTTCATATGCAAAGTTAGGAGCAGCCGTTAGAGTCCCTCCATAGTTTTGTATGAGATCGAGCCAGCGTCTAGGTTGACTCAAAAAAGTAAATGGAGACGTAACAACAAGAAGATTGCCGAAATAGAGACTTCCGAGCCAGGCACCAATGAGACCCATATCATGATAGAGCGGCAACCAGCTAACAAACACATCTCGGGAAGTCGCCTGAATGGCCGCCCCCATTGAGCGAATATTTGCGAGTAGGTTATTGTGAGTCAGCATCACGCCCTTAGGACTACCGGTACTTCCCGATGTATACTGTAAAAAAGCAAGATCACCTCCATCACACGCCATCTCAAAGCTTGATTTAGATTTTGACAGGTCATCACCGCTAACAACAGTACGTAAATGCATAGACTTAAGTCTAAGAATCTGCCCCACCCCCCGGGCCATGCTCTCAGTTGTTACGAGAATGCGTGCATCACAGTTTTTAAGAATAGCGCCATGCCGTTGAAGATGATCTTCGATCTGTGACGGGCGGGACGGCGGGTAAATAGGTACTGGAACAGCGCCAGCAAGGATGGCACCCATGAAACAATAGAAATAGTCACGACCAGTTGGGAGCATGATCGCAACTGCGTCCCCCTTTTTAGCACCAAGATCACGCAAGCCTCCGGCCACTCGTCGTGACGATGCATACAATTCGCTATAGCTCATCCCGAAGTCTGTCTTGCCGGGCTCGTGAATCATCATGTGAGTCCTTGCGCCATGGGATTCAGCATGGAATCTAATGATGTCAGCAAGAGTCTTTGCGTTAATTGCCGCACCTCGATCGTCATCATCGCTAACTTGGCGAACGCCAGAGATGACACTTGAAGATGTCAGTGACAGCGAAGGTTGCTCACTCTGAGCTTTGATAACAGCTCTAATAATATCATTCAGTGTCTCAACAGAAGTATAAGTCTGCTCTCCAAGATAAATACCGAAATGCCGCTCAATGCGGCCCATCAACTCTAAGCGACTGAGACTATCGAGTCCCAAGTCGCGATCCAGGCTCGTTTCCGCATCAATGCTTGCAAAGCGATCCGCTGACCACTTCAGCTCGGATCCCAACGACTGAACGATTCTCCGAATCTCACCCAGCGGCGATTCCAGCACCGTATTCATGTTTTAGTTTACGCTCATTGCGTCAAAGCGCGCGAAATACTGTTCATGCCACCGCACAAGCTATGAATTTCTCATAGCACGTCACATGTCACGGTGAACTAGCAATTTATGTGCCGAACGTACCTTGAAAATCTTAATGTTCTGAAATTAACGACCTGTGATTCGCTTCAATGTCTGCGGAGAGACTTGCTCATAACTTGCAAACTTCATGGTAAATGTTGCTCGTCCTTGTGTAACGGAGCGCAGCTGTGTGGAATAGCCAAACATCTCGCTTAAGGCGGCGTTTGCTTCGACACACTGGAGATGCCCCTTCATCGTGACATTATTAACCTGGGCGCGACGACTGTTTAGGTCTGTCATAACGTTCGAAAGATAATCATCCGGCACCATGACTTCAAGAGCCATTACTGGTTCTAACAATAGTGGAGCGGCGTCTCGCACACCGCGACGAAGAGCCATGCTAGCTGCCACTTTGAAGGCATTAGGATCGGGAATTTGCGGATCAAAGCGACCATCAACCAATCGCGCCTTGACGCCAACCACCGGAAAGCCAGCTAGCGGTCCTGCCAGAAGTGACTCCTCAAGCCCTTTCTTAACCTGTTCAACGTACTGCTTCGGAAGCTTGTTATCTTTAACCTTATTTTCAAACACCAACCCACCCTCTTTAGGACCAGGTTCAAATTCTACGGTCACTTGAGCAAACTGATTAATACCCGCCCCCTCGCGACGGTAGTTTTCTTCCACCTTACCGTCTGCAGAAATCGTTTCGCGGTAGCTAACTTGAGGATTACCAACGTTGCAATCCACTTTAAACTCACGCTTCATACGATCCACAATGATCTCCAGGTGCAATTCACCCATTCCGGAAAGCAGGGTCTGACCAGTTTCTGGGTTGAAGCTAACTCTAAAAGACGGATCTTCTGTTTGCAGACGCTCAAGAGATTTTTGAAGTTTGTCCGTGTCTGCCGAGCTCTTTGCTTCCACAGCAATCGAAATAACCGGCTCAGGAAACAGAACGCTTTCGTATCGGATGGGATGCCGCTGATCGCAAACCGTGTCACCTGTCGCAATCATTTTAAAACCGGCAATTGCCACAATTTCGCCTGCACCGACGCGCTCAAGCTCCTCGCGGTCATTGGCTTGCATACGAAGGATTTTAGATATCCGCTCGCGCTTATCGGTTCTCGTGTTTAGCACCACCTCACCGACAGCGATTGATCCGGAATACACGCGAATATAAGTCAGCTGCCCGACAAACGGATCACTCATAATCTTGAACGCCAAAGCTGAAAAGTGCTCGTCTGGTGTACGCTTCCGCTTAATTGCTTTTTCTTCATCCTCCACATCCATGCCTTGAACTTCAGGAAGATCGAGGGGCGAAGGCAGGTAATCCAGAATGGCATCGAGAAGTGGCTGGACACCCTTATTCTTAAATGCGCTCCCACAAAATACGGGTACAAAGTGAAATCCAATGGTCCCACGACGTGCAGCAGCTTTGAGCTCCGCCTCTGAGATTGACTCTCCATTAAGGTATTTTTCCGCGAGCGCGTCATCCGCATTCGCGAGCTGTTCAATAAGAAACTCACGCGCTAACGCAGCATCATCAGCCATATCAGCTGGAATATCCGTTTCATCCCACTTATCGCCTTTGGTATCACCAGCGCCCCAAATGAGGGCTTTCATTTTGACAAGATCAACCACTCCCGAAAATTGGTCTTCCGAGCCAATGGGCAATTGAAACGGAACGGGATTAGCAGCAAGTCTTTCGCGCATGGATTCGACTGAGCCATTGAAGTCCGCGCCGATGCGGTCCATCTTATTCACAAAACAAATGCGAGGAACTTTGTATTTGTTTGCTTGACGCCAAACAGTCTCAGACTGGGGCTCAACACCACTCACTCCGTCAAATACCGCCACGGCGCCGTCTAATACTCGCAGAGAACGCTCGACCTCAATGGTGAAGTCTACGTGGCCTGGGGTATCGATAATATTGATCTGGTGGTTTTTCCAGTACGACGTGACTGCAGCTGCGGTAATGGTAATACCGCGTTCTTGTTCCTGAACCATCCAGTCGGTGGTCGTATTACCCTCGTGAACTTCACCGACACGATGGATTTTACCAGTATAAAACAAAATGCGCTCAGTGGTCGTCGTCTTGCCAGCGTCAATATGCGCCATGATACCAATGTTACGCAGCATTTTCAGATCGGTCGGCTTTGCACTCATGGCAAGAAATCCCTCAAGAAGTCACAATTTTTTGAGCCGACAAACTAGCAAAATTGCATAAAAAAAGAGACCGAATCTTTCGACTCGATCTCCATTTTTTCTTTTTTACAACCCTCGATTCCGATTTGGGGTCAAAGGACCCCAGAAACAAGGAACGAGAAGCGCGTGGTGCGGAGTTTATTTACCCCGTAAATGAGCAACCGCTAGCGACGAGTGACAACGCTAGCGAGGTCACATCACCTCATTGCAATAAAGCACAAAGACCACCTAACCTTGCGGGGCTAGGTGGCCTTGATAGCTAGGAACGAGAAGCGCGTGGTGCGGAGTTTACTTACGGTAAATGAGCAACCGCGCGCGACGAGTGACAACGCTGGCGAGGCCACAAAGCCCCGCAAGCAAATCACCAGCGGAAGTGAGCAAACGCCTTGTTAGCATCCGCCATCTTATGTACGTCTTCACGACGCTTAATAGCTCCGCCACGCTTGTTAGCTGCATCAAGCAACTCAGCAGCAAGTTTCTCACGCATCGAACGACCAGCACGATCACGGGAGAATTCAATCAACCAGCGGATGGCTAGTGCCTGACGACGCTCTGGACGAACTTCAACAGGAACTTGGTAGTTGGAACCACCTACACGGCGACTTTTAACTTCAAGAAGTGGGCGGGTGTTTTCAAGAGCAGCATGGAAAACTTCGATGCCATTCTTGAATGTACCGAGACCTTGAGCGCCTTTAGCTTCAAGGATATCGATCGCGCCGTAGAATGCCTTCTCAGCTGCAGATTTCTTGCCGTTGATCATCATGCAGTTCATGAACTTTGTGACAACAACGTCTTTGTATTTTGGATCTGGTAAAACTTCGCGTTTAGCTGCGACGTGGCGACGTGCCATGGTTATTTACTCCTTAGTTCTTGCCAGCGGCAGCGCCGGCCTTAGGCTTCTTTGCACCGTACTTTGAGCGACCCTTACGGCGAGCACTGACACCTTGGCAGTCGAGAGCACCGCGGATTGTGTGGTAACGAACACCTGGAAGGTCCTTAACACGACCACCACGTACAAGAACAACGGAGTGTTCCTGAAGGTTGTGTCCCATGCCACCGATGTAGCTGGAGACTTCGATGCCGTTAGTTAAGCGAACACGAGCCACTTTACGGAGCGCGGAGTTCGGCTTCTTAGGGGTCGTTGTGTACACGCGAGTACAAACGCCACGACGGAATGGATTGTTGTTAAGTGCCGGAGACTTCGATTTGTAAGTCACCTTTTGACGGCCCTGGCTAATCAGCTGATTAATGGTAGGCATTAATTTTCCCCAATAATTTTTCTAAAACGGACGCTACTCATAGCAAACACCAGAATTCACTGCAACTTATTTCTGGAGAAAGACGGGCCTGTCGAGCCCTTCTTTCAACCCATTCATAAGAGGCCGTAATCCCGGCCTATTCGGCCAAAAATACCGCCCTGATTTCATTACCTTGCGGCGGCCTCGCCAACAACTTCTTCAGTCTCACCTGCAACGCGCCCTTTGGACCCGACAGCGACCGCTTTAAGCCCACGGTATGCTGCAGCACCGGTTCCAGCAGGGATCAGGCGACCCATGATGACGTTTTCTTTGAGACCATGCAATTTATCAACACGACTGTTGATACTTGCCTCTGTAAGCACCTTCGTCGTTTCCTGGAAGGATGCTGCGGAGATAAAGCTGTCGGTCGACAAGCTCGCACGGGTAATACCGAGGAGCAGCGGCTCGTAAGTCGCTGGACGCTTGCCTTCAGCTTTAAGCTTGGCATTCGCCTCTTCAACCACGGCTAGATCGACCTGTTCGCCTGGCAAGAAGCCACGAGCGTCACCGGCCTCAAGGACCTTCACGCGACGGAGCATCTGGCGAACGATAACTTCAATATGCTTGGTGTTAATCTTTACGCCTTGCAGGCGGTATACATCGAGAACTTCGTCCACCAGGAAGCGCGACAGCGCTACGCGGCCGAGAACTTCAAGAATCTCGTGTGGGTTTGGAGAACCATCAACCAACGCGTCACCCTTACGGACGTAGTCACCTTCAGTTACGATGACGTGCTTGCCCTTAGAGATCGAGAATTCTTTCTGCTCACCGTTATCATCCGTGAGGATCAGCTTGCGCTTACCTTTGGTATCGGCACCGAAGGAAATAGTTCCATCACGGTCCGCCATAATCGACATTTCCTTTGGCTTACGTGCTTCGAAAAGCTCGGCAACGCGTGGAAGACCACCGGTGATGTCTTTTGTTTTTTGAGCTTCGCGAGGAATCTTAGCAAGTACGTCACCTGGTTTGATATCCGCGCCGTCTTCAATGTTGATTGTTGCACCAACGGGCAGCGCATAACGCTTAGAACCAACTTCGATGCCTGGCTTGAGTGTGGATCCCTTAGACTCAATAACCGTCTTACGGTTAATGAACGTCTGTTCATCCAGCTTCTGCTCCATGGACTGGCCGTCGACCAAATCCTTGTAATTCGCAGATCCTGCAACTTCCGAGATAATCGGCACAGAGAACGGATCCCACTCGGTGATCGACTGACCAGCTGGAATGGACTGCCCATCCTTGACCTTGATGAAAGAACCAAAGTTGACTGGATAGGTCTCTTTGATCTTACCATGATCATCAACGATGGCCACTTCACCGTTACGGCTGACAACCATCATTTCACCGTCACGGTTCGTAACGGTACGTACACGTTCAAACTTAACCTTACCAGAGAACTTGGCTTCAATTTTGTTCTGAGCCATCTTACCGGAGAACGTACCACCAAAGTGGAACGTACGCATCGTCAGCTGGGTTCCAGGTTCACCGATCGACTGTGCAGCGATAACACCAACGGCCTCACCCACGTTAACCAGCTTTCCGGTTGCCAAGTCACGGCCGTAGCAACGTGCGCAGTTACCGCGAGCTGATTGACAGGTCAACACGGAGCGAATCATAACTTGCTCGACACCTGCAGCATCGACAGCCTTGCATAGATCCTCAGTGAATAGCTCACCGGACTTCAAGATAACTTTTCCGGATACCGGATCAGTAACATCGTCAAGAGCTACGCGACCAAGTACACGTTCGCTGAGTTTTTCCTTGATTTCGGCGCCTTCACGGAGGTGACCCATCGGGATTCCCTCTTTCGTACCGCAATCAAGCTCAGACACGATAGAGTCTTGAGCAACGTCAACAAGACGACGAGTCAAGTAACCGGACGAAGCTGTTTTAAGAGCAGTATCCGCGAGACCCTTACGAGCACCGTGAGTCGATGTGAAGTACTCAAGTACTGTCAGACCTTCACGGAAGTTCGACGTAATCGGTGTCTCAATGATGTCGCCACTTGGCTTCGCCATCAAACCACGCATACCAGCCAACTGACGAATCTGTTGCGCGGAACCCCGGGCTCCAGAATCTGCCATCATGTAGATGGAGTTGTTGGATGCAACCGTCTGGGTTTGACCTTTGTGGTCGTCACGCTTCATGAACTTGATGTTGTTGAACATCTCGTCAGCGATGTTGTCCGTAACCTTTGCCCAGATGTCGATAACTTTATTGTATCGCTCACCATCAGACAACAGACCTTCAGAGTACTGCTCCTTGATCTTCTTAACTTCCTCGTATGCCTTGTCGAGCATCTTTTGCTTGCCCGGAGCAACGACCATGTCACCGATCGAAATGGAAAGACCAGCTTTTGTCGAATAGCGGTAACCCATGCTACGCAGCTTGTCTGCGAGCAATACCGTCGACTTCGGACCACACTTGTGGAACGCTTCATCAACGAGTTTACCCAAGTCCTTCTTACCCAAGGTTTTATTGATCAGACTGAAGTCGAGATCTTCAGGAAGAACCTCACGGAGAATAACGCGACCAACAGTCGTATCCCAGCGCTTGCCTTCCATGCGAACAACAATTGGAGCCTGGAGATCGATTTGATCGTGATCGTAAGCAGCGCGAACTTCGTCAATGGATCCGAAAACCTTACCCGCACCTTTTCCACCAATGTCGTCTTTGGTCATGTAGTAAATACCAAGGACGATATCTTGCGTCGGAACGATTACAGGAGATCCCGAAGCAGGAGAAAGAATGTTGTTGGAAGACATCATGAGCACGCGCGCTTCCATCTGCGATTCCACAGACAGCGGAACGTGCACAGCCATCTGGTCACCGTCGAAGTCCGCGTTGAACGCGAAACATACGAGTGGGTGCAACTGGATTGCTTTACCTTCGATCAAAACTGGTTCGAAGGCTTGAATACCAAGACGGTGAAGTGTCGGAGCACGGTTTAGAAGGACTGGGTGCTCTTTGGATACTTCCTCAAGACAGTCCCAAACCTCAGGGCGCTCTTTCTCAACGAGCTTTTTCGCAGACTTGATCGTGGACACGATGCCATGCTCTTCAAGCTTGTTGTAGAGGAAAGGCTTAAATAGCTCGATCGCCATTTTCTTTGGAAGACCGCACTGGTGCAAACGAAGATCTGGACCAACGACGATAACCGAACGTCCGGAGTAGTCTACGCGCTTACCAAGAAGGTTTTGGCGGAAACGACCTTGTTTACCTTTAAGCATGTCGGACAATGAACGAAGTGGGCGCTTGTTCGGACCGGTAAATACCTTGCCGCGACGACCGTTATCAAACAGCGCATCAACGGATTCCTGAAGCATGCGCTTTTCGTTGCGCACGATAATCTCAGGCGCATTCAACTCCTGAAGACGGAGAAGACGGTTGTTACGGTTGATGACGCGACGATACAAGTCATTGAGGTCGGACGTTGCAAAACGACCACCATCTAGCGGTACAAGTGGGCGAAGATCAGGAGGAAGTACAGGGATAACGTTGAGCATCATCCACTGAGGCTTCGCATAGAATTCGCCGTTCTCGTCCAAGTGATTGAAGGCTTCTACGACTTTAAGGCGCTTTTGTAGCTTCTTTTTGCCAGCCTCAGAAGTCGTCTCTTCAAGATCTGCACGTAACTGGTCTGCCAGCTCTTCAACGCGCAGATTGCCCAAAAGCTCCTGCAACGCTTCAGCGCCAACACCAACGCGGAAAGTGTTGTTTCCGTATTTTTTCAGCATCTCGTCAAGTTCATCTTCCATTATGACGGAGCCGATTTCTTTCTTCAGTTCTTTATCCTTGAGGATCTCTTCAGAAGCCTCAAGAAGAACGTAGGATTCGCTATAGAGAATACGCTCAACATCTTTAAGAGCGATGTCAAGAATTGCGCCGATACGGCTCGGAAGTGACTTAAGGAACCAGATGTGCGCCACTGGAGTTGCCAAGTTAATGTGACCCAATCGCTCACGACGAACTTTCGAGTGGATAACTTCAACACCACACTTGTCGCAAACGATACCACGGTGCTTCATACGCTTATACTTACCGCAGATACACTCGAAGTCTCTAACAGGACCAAAGATCTTTGCACAGAAAAGCCCGTCACGCTCTGGCTTGAACGTACGGTAGTTGATCGTTTCCGGCTTCTTCACCTCACCGAACGACCAGCTGCGGATCTTCTCTGGAGAAGCCAAAGAAATTTTGATCGCGCTGAAATTCAATGGGTCATTTGGTTTATCGTAGAAATTAATCAGATCCTTCACGGTCGACTCCCTTTTTCAGGTCTTGGATTCAGATTCGAACCTTTGTTTGGTTCTTGGACGACCCGACATCGGGCCGCCCATTTCTCGCTTATTTAAACCGGATTAATTTCCGGATTCACTTCCTGACCATCCTTGCGGAGCAGGTTCACATCAAGCGCAAGAGACTTAAGCTCCTGAACAAGAACGTTGAACGACTCTGGTAGGCCTGGTGTCATCATGTTGTTACCCTTGACGATCGACTCGTACATTCTGGTACGACCCATAACGTCATCGGACTTCACAGTGAGGAACTCTTGAAGCGTATAGGCAGCGCCGTATGCTTCCATCGCCCACACTTCCATCTCTCCGAGACGCTGACCACCGAACTGGGCTTTACCGCCAAGAGGCTGCTGGGTCACCATCGAGTATGGACCAATTGAGCGCGCGTGAATCTTCTCGTCGACCAAGTGGTGCAGTTTGAGAACGTACATGACACCGACGGTCACTTTTTTATCAAACTTGTTACCTGTGCGACCGTCATACAGTTCAACCTGACCGCTTGGATCCAGATCAGCAAGCTCAAGGGCAGATCTGATCTCCGGCTCAGCGACACCGTCAAACACTGGGTTTGCAAAGTGAACACCGTCTTTGAACTTACGGATGAATGCCTTCAGCTCATCATCGGATGCCGACTTGATGAACTTGCGGACTTCAGCGTCCTGCGATTCATCCTTCCAAATCTCAAGAGCCATTTTTTCAAGAGCCGGACGATTGAAATTCTCTTCAATGTAACGGTTTAGCTTCTCACCGAGGCCTTTTGCAGCCCAACCCAAGTGCGTTTCAAGAATCTGCCCGACGTTCATACGGCTTGGTACACCAAGCGGGTTAAGAACAACGTCGACAGGACGCCCACTAGTTAGGAATGGCATATCTTCTTCTGGAAGAATACGTGATACGACACCCTTGTTTCCGTGACGACCAGCCATCTTGTCACCAACCTGAAGCTTACGCTTGATGGCAACATAGATTTTAACCATCTTGATCACGCCCGGAGGTAATTCATCCCCCTTCTTGATCTTTTTGATTTTCTCATCTGTGAAGAATCTCTCGATATTGATCTTGTCGCGCAAGCTATCAAGAGCCTTCTTAAGATCTGTGTTCTTCGCGGCGTCTTTAAGAGACAACTGTTCCCAAAGGCTATAATCAAGACCATCGATCATGGCGCCATCAATCTTCGCACCTTTAGCAACAGCAACGTTTCCGTCTTTGTCCTTGATATCAACTGCGGTTACATCACCTGCGGCAATACGAATGAACTTTGTCGCAGCGGAATCGCGATAAATCGCGATCGTGTCAGCCTCATCCTTGCGGATGCGCGCTATTTCCTGCTCCTCAATCTGCTGGCTGCGGGCATCGCGGTCAGCTCCTTGGCGGGAGAATACTTTGGCGCCGATGACGGTACCAACAACTCCGGGAGGAACGCGCAGAGACGTGTCGCGTACGTCGCCTGCCTTCTCACCGAAGATGGCGCGAAGAAGTTTTTCTTCCGGCGTCAATTGGGTTTCGCCCTTCGGAGTAATCTTACCAGCAAGGATATCCCCTGGCTTTACTTCAGCACCGATACGGATAATACCGGCATCATCGATATTGCGGAGAGCCTCTTCGCCAACGTTTGGAATATCGGCTGTGATCTCTTCCTGGCCAAGCTTAGTATCACGAGAGATACATTCGAACTCCTGGATGTGAACCGAAGTAAAGAGGTCTTCTTTAACGACGCGCTCAGAGATAAGAATGGAGTCCTCGAAGTTATAGCCGTTCCATGGCATGAACGCCACGACAACGTTTTGACCTAGAGCCAGCTCCCCCATCTCCGTTCCAAAGCCGTCGGCGATAATGTCACCGGGCTTCACCTGTTCGCCCTTACGAACGATTGGTTTTTGGTTAATACATGTGTCAACGTTGGAGCGCTTGTATTTTTGAAGCTTATAAATATCGACGTCTGTACCAACTTCAGTTGGGCTGTGATCTTTACCGGAGCTCTTAACAACAATTCGCTCAGCGTCAACGAACACAACTTCACCTTCACGGCGAGCCACAACAGTCGCACCGGAGTCACGCGCCACGGTTCTTTCAAGTCCGGTTCCAATCAACGGAGCCGATGTCCTGACAAGTGGCACAGCTTGGCGCTGCATGTTAGAACCCATCAACGCACGGTTGGCGTCGTCGTTCTGAAGGAACGGAATCAAGGAGGCAGCAACCGACACCAATTGGTTGGTCGATACGTCCATGAGGTCAGCTTCTTCGAAACGGACCATCTCAGATTCGCCGCCGCGACGAGCACCGACGAGATCGTCTCCTTTGCGGGTGCCCTCTTTCAATGCCAACGCAATAACGTGATCCTTCTGCTCTTCACGGGCGCCGTACCAAGTTACTTTACCATCAGACATCCCTTTGTAAGGCGTCTCAATGAATCCGTACTCGTTAACTTTTGCGTAGGATGCAAGGCTTGCGATTAGACCGATGTTTGGACCTTCAGGCGTCTCTACTGGACAAATACGTCCGTAGTGCGTCGGGTGAACGTCACGAACTTCGAATCCTGCACGATCACGGTTCAAACCCCCAGGACCAAGAGCCGAAAGACGACGCTTGTGTGTGATCTCTGAAAGTGGATTCGTCTGATCCATGAACTGGCTCAACTGGCTCGAACCAAAGAATTCTTTGACCACAGCAGCAGCTGGCTTGTTGTTGATGAAATCTGTCGGGAGAAGAGTTTCAACGTCTTGCAACTGAAGACGCTCACGAATCGCTCTTTCAATTCTAAGAAGACCAATGCGGTACTGATTTTCCAGCAACTCACCAACAGCGCGAACACGACGGTTGCCAAGATGATCGATGTCATCGATTTCACCTTCGCCGTTCTTGAGTTTGATTAGGTACTTCACCGCTTCAAGAATGTCTTCTTTAGTCAGTGTTCTATGCTCACGATCAATGTTAAGACCAAGGCGCTCGTTGAGCTTGATACGACCAACGATGCTTAAATCGTAGCGATCTGCATCAAAGAACAACTTATTGAATAGGTCGTTTGCCGACTCTAATGTTGGGGGATCGCCCGGACGCATACGCTTGTAGACTTCAACAACCGCTTCGTCACGAGAGCCAACCTTGTCGTTAACCAGCGTGTTGCGGAACGATGCGTCGACGTTAACGTTGTCGATGAATAGAACCTGGAACTCAGTGATACCGTGATCGAAAAGCTTTGTGATCTCAGCTTTACCGAATTCAGTATTCAGCGGGACGACTACCTCGCCACTTGCATCTTTGATGTCCATGGCTGCAATTTTGCCAAGAATATCTTCTGCAGCGACATGCTGATACTCGAGCTTCGCTTGCTGCATCTTGCGAATAGCACCCGGGGTAATACGACGACCGCGCTTACAATAAACTTCACCGGTTTTTGGGTCGACAATATCAGAGCTGGCCTTTTGGCCTTTGAGAAGATCGTAATCAAGACGCTTCTCAAATTTTCCGTCTTTAATACGGATTGATTCACGCTTGTAGAAGTGATCAAGCAATTCTGATTCAGAGTAACCCAAAGCCTTCAGCAAGATTGAAGCGTGAAGTTTTCGGCGACGGTCAATACGAACGTGCAGAATGTCTTTTGTATCAAATTCGAAATCAAGCCAGCTTCCACGATATGGAATGATGCGGGCTGAATAAATTACTTTTCCAGTGGTGCTGTTGCGACCTTTGTCGTGATCAAAGAAAACACCAGATGAACGATGCAGCTGAGAGACGATAACGCGCTCAGTACCGTTAATGATGAAGGTTCCATCCGCAGTCATCAAAGGAATTTCACCGAAGTAAACTTCCTGCTCTTTGACGTCCTTGATGGATTTGACTTCCTTGTCCCAGATGACAAGGCGAATGACAACGCGCAAAGGCGCCGCGTAGCTCATGCCGCGCTGACGACATTCGTCCACAGTGTATTTAGGTTCTTCGAAGTGATAGCTTTCAAACTCAACTGATGCAGTTTCGTTCGTATCTTTGATCGGAAAAACAGACTTGAACACAGCCTGCAAACCCATCGTCTTGCGCTTTGATGGCTCGACGTCGGCTTGAAGAAATTGTGCGTAACTGCTTCTCTGAATCTCAATTAGATACGGAATCTCAACTGCAGGAAGGACTTTTGCAAAGCTTTTACGGGGACGAGTGTAGCTAGCTGCCAAGGAGGTCATGAAATTCTCCTGAATTATTAGCAAAATAAGAAACCGCAGTATAACAGCCGTTCAGACGTCGCGATAGCTAAATCTGACGGTAAATAGCAGACAACAGCAGCCCGAGAGCGATTTCGCCCCCGAGCTGCTTGTTCAGCCTGCAGCAAGCAAATAGGAATTACTTGAATTCGACTTTGCCGCCAGCAGTCTCAAGAGCCTTCTTGATTTTATCTGCTTCTTCTTTGCTGACACCTTCTTTAACGGTCTTAGGAGCGCCTTCAACAAGGTCTTTCGCTTCTTTAAGGCCGAGTCCGGTGATCGTGCGTACTTCTTTGATAACGTTGATCTTGTTTGCACCGCCATCCTTAAGGATAACTGTGAACTCAGTTTGCTCTTCAGCAGCTGGTGCAGCTGCAGCACCGCCTGGAGCAGCTGCAAATGCAACTGGAGCGGCAGCGCTTACGCCAAACTTAGTTTCGAGTTCCTTAACGAGTTCAGAAGCTTCAAGAAGCGTCATGTTCTCTAGGAATTGTACGACTTGTTCTTTAGTAACTGACATGGTGTCCTCCCATTTGGTTCTCAGGCTGCTTGATCACAACCTGGGAAATTGTTGTTATTGTTTCTTTTCTTTAATTGCATTGATAACTTGAACGAGGTTTCTAGGCACACCGTTGAGAACTCCGAGGAGTCCACGGTGCGGAGAAACCAATAGTCCCACAATCTGACCCAAGAGCACTTCCTTGCTTGGAAGAGAGGCGATTGCCTTCACGTCCTTTGCAGAAAGCTTCTTGGAATCCATGACACCAGCCGTGATCTTGAAAAGTTCGTTGTCCTTTTCAAAGTCCGACAGGGCCTTGGCGCCGGCTGCTGCATCACCATAGAGGAATGCAATTCCGACTGGGCCTTTAAGGCTGTCTGCAAGAGCTTTCGCATCTTGAGCCTTACCTTCTACAGCCTTCTTAGCAACGCGGTTTTTAACGATCCGGAACTCGCCATTGACCTTTTTCAGAGCTTTGCGAAGCTCGGTCAGGCTCGCCACGGTCAATCCGCGGTACTCAGCCAATACGGCTGCGTTTGCTTTTTCAAAACGGCCCTCTGCTACGACGCGGAGTGCCTCTTTACCTTTACGATCCATTGCCATTGCTTTACCCTCTCTGCTTATCAGCTACTGTGCGATGGCTTACGCTCTGAATGGTGCTGGGTCAACTTTGACACCAGGACTCATCGTCGCAGACATGCTGATTTTCTTAAGATAGGTACCCTTGGCGGACGCGGGCTTCGCTCGAGCGATTGCTTCCAGCACCGCACGAGCATTGTCAGTAAGCTTCTCAGCAGTAAAGCTGGCCTTACCGACTGGAGCGTGAACAATACCCGCCTTGTCGACGCGGTACTCAACACGACCTGCCTTGAGTTCATTGATTGCTTTAACTACGTCCATCGTCACAGTACCGAGTTTTGGGTTCGGCATGAGACCACGAGGGCCAAGAACGCGACCAAGTTTACCGACAACACCCATCATATCTGGGGTTGCGATCACTTGATCAAAGTCCAGCCATCCGCCGTTAATGCGATTGCCAAGGTCATCCCCACCCACCGCTTCAACGCCAGCATTCTGAGCCGCCTGAGCTGCTTCGCCTTTGGCGAATACAACAATGCGGACAGTCTTGCCGAGACCATGGGGAAGAGCCACCGCACCGCGAACGTTTTGGTCCGCTTGACGAGGGTCTACGCCCAGGTTCACCGCAAGGTCAACCGTCGCGTCGAATTTGGTGTAGCAAGTTTCCTTGACTAGCTTGGTCGCTTCGTCGAGTGGATAAGTTTTTTCCCTGTCCACTTTGGCGATAGCGGCCTTGTACTTTTTGCCACGAGCCATTTTCTATATCTCCGTAGTACAATCGAACGCCAGAGGCGCTCTCCTACATTGCCCACCCTCAGCCACCATGGCTAAGGTAGAACAAACTCATTTAACCTCAAGACCCATGGAGCGGGCGGAACCTGCAATGATCTTCGCCGCTTGGTCGATATCATATGCATTGAGGTCTTCCATTTTCATCTTCGCGACTTCTTTGACTTGCGCCATAGTTACGCTTCCACAAGTAGCCTTGCCCGGGGTCTGGGAACCGGACTCGATCTTGGCCATCTTCTTCAATAGACTGGTCGCTGGCGGCGACTTCGTCAGGAAAGAAAACGACTTGTCTGCGTAAACCGTGATGATTGTCGGAAGAATATCACCAGCTTGCTTCTGTGTTTTAGCGTTGAACTCTTTGCAGAAAGCCATGATGTTAACACCACGCTGACCGAGAGCTGGACCAATCGGCGGCGATGGGTTTGCCTTACCTGCCGGAATTTGCAACTTAATGAAACCAACTACTTTTTTTGCCATTTTCGAATCCCTTTGCTCAAACGTCTGTCACTCAGATTTCTGGGAGCAGCTCAAGCCTTAAAAAACGAGAGTGCCGTCTATATTGAAAAACAGTCAATCTGTCAAGAAAGCTTTTGAGAGCCGAATAAGCTTTCAGCACCCGCTGTCTGACGGAGTGTTATTTAGCCAATTTTCTCCACCTGGCCGTAATCAAGCTCCACCGGAGTCTCACGACCAAAGATACTGACAAGAATACGCAGCTTCATCTTGTCTGGGCGAACCTCATCAATCACACCATCAAAGTTGGTGAATGGGCCATCCTTCACCTTAACGCTCTCACCCTTGCGGAAGTTTACCTCGGCGCGAACCTGCTGCTTCTGAGCCTCAACAGCCTCAGGAGAGGTCAACCTAAGAACTTCAGCATCCGTTATTGGGCGAGGCGGGCGACGGGAATCACCACCGACAAAACCCGTGATTTTTGGAGTATTTCGAACTAACGCTCCGGTTTCATCAGAAAAATCCATCTCGACGAGAATGTAGCCAGGGAAAGACGTCTTTTCGACACGCTTTTTCTTGCCGCTTTTGAGTAGAGTTTCAGTCGCGGTGCGAGGGACAAAAATCTGGCCGAATTTGCCTTCCATACCCTGAGCTTTAATACGCTCCATTAAGCCTTGACGAGCTTTCTCTTCAGAACCAGTGTGGGTATGAACCACGTACCATTTTTTACTTGTTGTTGCAGTTTCCACGGGACTTTCTCCGATAGCTGAAGCGCTTACGCCAACAGCAATTTCAAAATCTTGGCCCAAGCCATATCAAACACAGTCAATATCACCGAAAAGATTGCCACGACAACGCAGACAATCATTGTAAGCTTCTTAGTGTTCTCCCAGTCAGGCCATTGCACTTTGCGCAACTCCCCAACCGAAGCCAAAAAATATTCATGACGCTCAGGATCGCGAGCAATCAACCAAATTGTCAGCACTCCCAACACGACGGCGAGTGCAATGCTCCCAGCGTTGAAGCCAGCTTCATAACGCTCAAGCCAACCGGACTTAAGGCCGATGAACATGAACATCTTCCAAAACACGAATCCCGCCAAACAAGCCCATGAGGCATAGACGGTTCTGAGCCATGTAGCATCATCTTTTTGCATATTTCACCTACAAAACCAAAGCAAAATTTCAGGTAAGTGGCAGGCGAGGAGGGACTCGAACCCACAACAAACGGATTTGGAATCCGTCGCTCTACCATTGGAGCTACTCGCCTTTAGTTGGACACGATAAAAAGTGGCCCCTTTCGGAGCCACTTTCAGGAACTTAGAACCGATTAATCAAGAATGTCAGCTACAACGCCGGCGCCAACGGTACGGCCACCTTCGCGGATCGCGAAACGAAGCTGCTTATCCATAGCGATCGGAGTGATGAGCTCGACTTCCATAGCGATGTTGTCGCCTGGCATAACCATTTCAACATTGTCTGGCAACTTGATGGAACCAGTAACGTCTGTTGTACGGAAGTAGAACTGAGGACGGTATCCTTTGAAGAATGGAGTGTGACGTCCGCCTTCTTCTTTTGTAAGGATGTAAACCTCTGCCTTGAACTTCTTGTGAGGCTTGATGGAACCTGGCTTGGCAAGAACCTGCCCACGCTGAACGTCTTCACGCTTTGTACCGCGCAGAAGAATACCGCAGTTGTCGCCAGCACGACCTTCGTCGAGAAGTTTACGGAACATCTCAACACCGGTACATGTTGTTTTTTGGGTGTCACGGATACCGACGATTTCCATTTCATCGCCAGTCCTGATGATACCGCGCTCAACACGACCAGTTACAACAGTTCCACGACCAGAGATCGAGAACACGTCTTCGATTGGCATCAAGAATGGCAAATCAACTGGACGCTCAGGCAGCGGAATATAGCTGTCACAAGCAGCGATCAAGTCACAGATCTTCTTGCCCCAGTCGCTGTTTGGATCTTGGGACTCAAGAGCCTTGAGTGCAGATCCGCGCACAACTGGAGTGTCGTCGCCTGGGAACTTGTATGTGTTGAGGAGTTCACGAACTTCCATCTCTACAAGATCGAGAAGCTCAGAATCGTCAACCATGTCACACTTGTTCATGAATACAACAATCTTAGGAACGCCTACTTGGCGAGAAAGAAGGATGTGCTCACGAGTCTGTGGCATCGGGCCGTCAGAAGCGGATACAACGAGAATCGCGCCGTCCATCTGAGCAGCACCAGTAATCATGTTTTTCACGTAGTCAGCGTGACCTGGGCAGTCAACGTGCGCGTAGTGACGAGTATCAGACTCGTACTCAACGTGTGTCGTGGAGATCGTAATACCACGAGCTTTTTCTTCAGGTGACTTGTCGATTTGGTCATACGCCAATCCCTGTCCACCGAACTTCTTCGCCATGATAAACGTAATCGCCGCAGTAAGTGTTGTCTTACCGTGGTCAACGTGGCCAATCGTACCGATGTTAACGTGTGGTTTCTTCCGCTCAAACTTCTCTTTTGCCATTGGCTTCCTCCCGCTATTGGCAGTCTAAAAAGCAAAACTAAATATCTACAAACTAATCGTTCACCACGCTAAAGTCTTACGAACTTCGGAATGGATGGGACGCAAACATTACCACCGATGCAGCACATTGTCGAGCCAAACGCCTATCGCGCGGCACCGACAGAGTCCTGGGAAGGTGGAGCCTCGGACGGGACTTGAACCCGTGACCTCGTCCTTACCAAGGACGTGCTCTACCAACTGAGCTACCGAGGCAGTGTTGGAGCGGAAGACGAGGGTCGAACTCGCGACATTTAGCTTGGAAGGCTAATGCTCTACCAACTGAGCTACTTCCGCTTACCCTGAGCGCTTACTGCAAAGACACTCCACAAACTGCTGAAACCGGTATTCGGCACTCCGGCTAGCCGACTCGATGGTGGATGGGGAAGGATTCGAACCTTCGAAGACTATTGCCAACAGGTTTACAGCCTGTCCCCTTTGGCCACTTGGGTACCCATCCGCAAGTCCGTGTTTTTCAGCTGGAGCTGGCGATGGGACTTGAACCCGCAACCTGCTGATTACAAATCAGCTGCTCTACCAATTGAGCTACGCCAGCAGCAAGTGAAAACACTTCTTCAACAATCCCTCTCGAAGATCAGTGCTGAACTACCAACGTGTATCGCTGGAAATAAGCACACGAATCCACAAAAGGGAGCAGTTGTGATACATGCAGAGCGAATCGCTGTCAAGCAAACTAAAACTTGAAAAAGCGTATTTTTCTCTAAACAAGCAGGGGGCTTGCCTCTAAAACAAGCACAGTCTATTGTCTTTGAAACAAGCCGTGCATGAGAATGCCGGCAGCAACCGACACATTTAGTGAATCCAAGGATTTCGGAGCCCCAGGAACCGAGATTTTAACGTCGCAACGACCAAGAACGTGCTGACTTATTCCCTTGTCCTCGGCACCCAAAACAAGAGCTTGCCTCTCGAATCGACCGCGAACCTTCGACAAATCATCACCGTCCATTGCTGCGCCCAATACCCAGAAGTTATTGGACTTTAACTCCTCCAAGGCCCGCGAAACATTGACGACTACAACCAGATCCGTGAGAGCAAAGCCGCCCTGAGCTGTGTTGACGCTAGCCTGAGTCAGTAGAACCTGACGCTTCTCCGGCACGATCACGTAGCGAACACCAAAAAATGCGGCTGTTCTGACGATAGCTCCTAAATTTCTCGGATCAGAAATATGATCAAGAACTACAACAAGATCATTTTTCGAGTTGGAAGACTTGATATCTTCCAACAAAGCTGACCAGTGCAAAGACTCATGCTTGACATGAGCCCACGCTGGAGTCGGCGGCAGTTGCTCTGCACCATCCTCTGCAATAACAGAAATTTCGCATCGAAAGTCGGCAAGCTCATCTCGCACAAGTTTCAGAGATCGATCTTTCGCAAAAACTTTGATTACGGATTTTGGTCGGTGTCTTAAATACTCGCGAATTGCAGCAACGCCTTCAACAACAAAAACGCCCTCCGGAAGAGAGGCCCGCTCCTGCCGCCTCTGTGATGAGGATCGTTGCGCTAATGGTTTTTTCGATGAAAAAACCTCTTCCTTACTTCGTGGTGCACGGCGTGACTGTTTGAATTTCAAGTCGTAATCTCCCTGAACTCAGCGCGAAGATCTCGCGCTTTTTCAAACGGCAGCAGGTCACCAGCCATTAGTAACAGATATCTTGTCAGCGATTCAATTCGGTTTTGAAAGTAATCCATTCGATTATTATTGATGGAGCACTGATGGAGCATGTCGCCAATAGATTCTGGAGCCAAATTCCCTGAAGCGTCCAGGTAAATCGACATCGCACCGTCGTGATTCAAAGAAAGTGTAAACGCCTCTAAATCAGATACGGGTAACTTGACCGCAGCAGATTGAAACGCAGCCGAGGTCAACCCTCTCAGCATTTGATAGGCATCAATTCCGGATCGCAAGGTTGCAAATTTTCCATCGAGTCGAACACCACTTACATCTGGCATACCCTCTAATTTAAGATGCCCAACAGCAACAAGTCGATGAATAGCCAGCGCGGTGTTGGCTTTAACAAGCTTGCTTCGTTGGATAACCTCCTCCATGGTTGGAGATCCAGAGCAAATCTCGAGCATGTCCCCGATAAATGTCCCCTGCTTAGCAACGTCCGGCCTTTCTGTGTCCAATCGATGAATACGAACCATGGGACCGATTCTGTTCATGAATGATCGAAACTGTGCACCATAGCTGAAGGCAGCATCAAGTAAAACCAATGTCCCTGTCTCAAAACTTATCTCCACCGGAGACGAACCGGACTGAATTTCGACGAAACTACTCTCATATAAAAAAACACTGCGGAAGATTTCCCGCACTTGGGATCTCAAGGCATGCCAAAGATCAATTGTGTTAAAGCTACCACTTGCCAAAAGCACCTTACCGAATTTGGTCTTGCGATCAACTTGAACTGCGAATTGAGTCAATTGATCGAGGGAAATAATAGCCTCACGATAGATTACCTCTCCAAGGCGATCGTCCATCAGGTCAGAAGAAGCAAAAACCAGTTCGCCCGATTTAAAATAGAGTTTCTTTACGCCTTGACCGGTATCAACAGATACCATTCCGCTCCACCGCCGCTGATTGATACCGGCGAAAAAGTCATAGAGCATGTCTGCCGAGCATTTGGCAAATCCTGTTGCTTTATCAATTGATGCATCTGGGGCCGACTCAAATGCAATGACTCTTCGGCTCCCAATCTTTGATGCTTTCCACGGCTTCCCAGACGGCGGATGATCACTCGACTGCAGGCCGGAAATCACTAAATTCGATTCATTCCAATTAGCTGAAATCTCGTTGGAATCCATATTAGTTCACCCTTTCAACTTCTTGGGATCGATATCGTAGGACTTCAGTTTGCGATGAAGATTACTGCGTTCAATGTTCAAAGCATCTGCGGTCTTGGAAACATTCCAGTCACACTCTTCAAGTTTACCAAGAATATAGGATCGCTCAAAGTCACTTTTGGCAGTCTTCAAAGACTGGCCGGTTTTCGATAAATCGAGTTTTTCCGAGTTACCCGAGGTAATCTCATCAGGCAAGTCATCCAAGCCAATCTCCGGTCCCGAGGATAAAATAACGAGTCGTTCAAGATTATTTTTCAGCTCGCGAACATTTCCTGGCCAATCATATGCAACCAAGACACGCAACGCGTCCTCCGAAAGTCGAATTGGCGTCCCCTCAGCCTCGGAAAATAACTTCATAAAGTGGTCGACCAAAAGAGGTATGTCTTGACGGCGCTCTCGCAAAGGACGCACCGTCAGGGGAATAACATTCAAACGATAAAAAAGATCCTCCCTAAACGAACCCTGTTTGATCGCCAATGGCAGATCTCTATTGGTCGCCGCAATCACCCGCACATCCACATTCAAGGTTTTGTTGTCGCCGACACGCTCAAAACTTTTCTCCTGCAGCACTCGTAATACCTTAGCCTGCGTTTTGAGCGACATGTCACCCACTTCATCCAAAAATATTGTACCTTGATGCGCGAGTTCAAATCGCCCCTTACGATCTGCTACTGCATTTGTGAACGCACCTTTAACATGACCAAATAACTCAGCTTCAATTAACTCTTCAGGTATCGCCGCACAATTTATAGCCACAAAAGGTTTATTTGCACGCGGACTTAAATTGTGAATAAGACGCGCAACAACCTCTTTGCCAGCACCGTTTTCGCCGACGATCAAAACCGAAGCATTCTTAGGCCCAACAGCCGTAATCTGCTTTCTTAGAGACATAGTATTGGGCGATGTGCCAATTAAATCTTGAACATTAGATTCTCCCGGACCCTCACCCGCCTTCTCGGCAATGATCCGCGCTTGCCCAAGCAAAGCAAGAATTCGCTGTAGCTCAAGAGGCTTTTCGAGAACCTCAAAGGCTCCCAGACGAGTCGCTTTTACGGCGGTCTCAATGGTCGCGTGCCCACTCATAATGACCACCGGGATATCTGGATTCATGTCTTTTATCTGCTGAAGTACCGTGATCCCATCCATCTGGGGCATCCAGATATCTAGAAAGACGAGGTCCGGAGGATTCAATTTACATTCAACAAGTCCCCTGGATCCATTCAGTACAGCCGAAGCCTGCCAACCCTCATCTTCGATGACGCCCACCAGGCTTTCGCCAATGCTTTTCTCGTCGTCAATGATAAGAGCACGCATTTTTTTCGTCTGCGATGTCATGCTTTTGCTTTCCCCCGCACCGGTAATTCAATCCTAAACAATGTCCCATTTGCGTCACTTTTGACAAGCCTAACGTAGCCGCCATGGTCACTAACAATTTGACTGACCATAGCCAAGCCCAGGCCGGTGCCGCCCTCTTTGGTTGAAACGTACGGCTCAAAAATCCGGTCTCGGATTTCCTCAGGAACTCCGGAACCATTATCGCCAACCTCCAACACCTGGGCAGCAATACTCTCATCAAATATTGTTGAAATAGAGATCAACCCCGGGCGCTGATTGACGAGCACGGCATCAACAGCATTCGTCAGCAAATTGACGACCACGCGATTAAACTGATCCGGATCAAGGTCAACGTCCCGCAAATCGGCATAGGACTCCGAAAAGGAAACTTGGGGATAGCCGTGCCGGAAAACATCCAAAGCTGACTGGACGATGCTATTGAGCGAAGACGGGCGAGGCTGGATGGCTGGCAGTCTGGAAAACTTACTAAATTCGTTCACCAAGCCCCTTAATGTATCGACCTGGACCAGAATTGACTCAACACACTTTTTAAACACATCCTGATCATCACCCTCAAAACGATCGGAGAATCGTCTCAACAGCCTTTCCGCTGACAATCGAATAGGGGTTATAGGATTTTTGATTTCATGAGCGATACGCTTCGCAACCTCACGCCAAGCCGTTGCGCGTTGAATACGAATTCTGTCCGTAGCGTCGTCAATGACCATAACAGTCCCTTGAAAGTCGCCGCCAGGTGTTTCGATATGACTCGCAGCAACAAAAATAGTTGCATCCAATCCAAAGTCGCGAAGGTCAACTTCACGGGCAGACGGCTTTTCGATATCTGAGATTCCATCCCATAAGCGCTCGTACAGCTGTAAACCTAAGACCTCGACAATTTTGCGACCAACCGGTTGAACTATCTGAAGGCCAAGCATACTAATCGCCGAGTCATTGAACGCCGTCACAACTCCCTGGGCATCCACTGCAATAACGCCAGATACAATATTTTCAAACACAACTTCCATGTATCTGCGACGCCGATCAAGCTCGCGGTTTGAATCTTCCAATCGCGCCTGCGCAGTTTCTACGTCACTTTTATGACGAGACAAATCCATGGTCATGGAATTGAAAGCCTCGGTCAGCTGTCCCGTCTCGTCCTCTGTGAAGTTCTTAAGGTTAATCGTGTAGTTACCCAAGGCAACTTCCCTAGTTGCCTCGGCCAGTACTTGCAAAGGACCCGTAATACCTCTCGCCACGTAAAACCCAAACCACACCGCTGCAAACACGATCAGCAAGGTCATAACAGTAACGAGAATTAGATAACTGACCCTAACCAATTGGGCACCAGGCTTTAAAGCTGACAATCCGTCCAGAATGGTTTGAATGTTTGCCAATACAGGCACATCAAATCTCTCCTCAATCGTGATCATCGCCCGAAGATGGCCGCGATCGTTGCGAACAGGAACAGCCGCGCGGATCAAGTCTTTGCCATTTTCAACTGAAACAGTCGATGCACCAACAAGGTAAGGCTTCGAGCCAAATCGAGAAATCATCTCCGTGAGCGCAGCTCTCGCGTCTGGTGTTTCATCACGCTGACCGGACAGAACAGAGTCTCGATTCAACATCCTTCCAGATGAATCGTAAATTCGAAGAGACTGGATACCGTGCTCAAGCTCAAAGCCAGACAATTCATATGCCACCTGATGACTGAGCATCATCTCGTCGTTTATAGAGAGATTTGCTTTTACTCGTGACGCCGCCAGTTTCGCAACACTCTCAAGTCTTCGCTGATCCTGAAGATAGATTTGTGCCCCAGCATCACGTGTTTGCTGCGTCGTTTCTTTAACCCGGCCGCCAAACCACTCATCAAAGCTTTTGGTGATAAACCTCGTGCTCACATAAAAGACCAGAACAGTCGGCACAAGGGAAAAAACGATAAATACACCAACAAGTTTAGTCCTCAATCGACTCCCGAAGACTCCGCGTCGCCGATCAACCAAGAGCTTGGCAATGTTACGAATCACCAGAAGACTGAGCAGAATTGCCAGAAAAATATTTAAATTGATAATTCCGTAGTACAGAATCGAAGCCAGCATTGAAAAATCGCGGGCAATCGTCTCACTCAGGTTATATAAACGCGTTTCAAGTCTGCTAATTGCAATTAAAGCCGACGTAATAGCCAGGATCCCGAAAATCTCAAGCATCCGCCTTCTATCAACGAATGGGTATTTCATGACCCCTTCCAGTCAATGGGAATCCTCGCAAAAATCTTACGTCCCCTGGAAAATCTTATTTCCTTACGAAGGGCGCCGTCTGCTCTGCTTTTTGTGACAAGGTCATGCTTAACGTTTTCATTACCCCTAACATTGGTTCCAATATCTAAAACCTTAATTTGGTCAGTTGCAGCGAGACTCAGACGCTGTTTGTCTGTCAAACGCATCCTCTCACCGTTGATTTCAATATCAAAAAAAAGCAACTGAGGCTCAACAATCACTATGGGTATTTCCACTGTTTGAACATGATTTCCGCGTATTTTTATGCGGTTGACACGGCTGCCGTCCTTGGATCGCACACCACCGTTGATCACTTCGGCACTATCGATCAGTTTCCCTTGATCATTGTTTGCGCTCGCTTTCAGATCTTCATAACCAATGAGATCGATCGTAAAACCTTGGTCTGACGACGATACAACTGCACCAACTAATACAAACAGGTCACCATCGACTATGGTCAATTGGTCTTTGGCAGCAACTTGGCGACGTTCACCGTTGACATCCACAATTAGCGCTTGAACTGTAGATAAAGACTTTTTCGAAGCGTGGGAATGAGATGCCTGCACCCCCCCGGCGAAGCATGGATGTGCAAAAGCAGACAGGATGATTAGATTTGATAGAAAGATTGGTACCATATACTGCGCGCCAACACTGAAAAACATATTCCCACAGCCCCCTACAGGATGGTAACCTTGAGATAGTCGAAGCTCATAGTACCACAATAATTTCAAAGTTTGCAGAAACCTTAAGATGCTAACCATCGACACTACTAAAATATCAGGATTCCGAGACGCCATGGCGCAGCGGGGCAAACAGTCGGCGACCATCGACAGCTACACGCGCGACATGGCAAACTTCCTTAAATTTACTGAAGAATTCAACATCAACAGCGGTGATATCGGTCTGAGGACCTTAGAGGAATTCAAAAATTGGCAACTCGATCGCGGCTCAAAACACAGTAGCATTCGTAGATCTGTGATTTCAGTGCGTATGTTCTTTCGATGGTTAGAGGAAAGTGGCGACTTGCATCAAAACCCTCTTGACCAGGCACCAGTCCCGGCGCATGAGTATCACTCTGCCCGCACGATTGACCCCGAAAAACTCAGATTAATGATTGATATAGCCCGAACAGGGGAAAGTCAGCTGAAAGCCTCGCGAGATGTCGCCCTCATTTTGCTGATAGCCCACGAGGGCTTGAAGGCATCCGAAATTGTCTCTCTCACCTGGCAGAATTTTTTCTCGGCTGGTGAGGCTGCTCGTCTCACTATCTCTGGTGAGCGCGCCCGAACCATAGGACTCGAGTCCGCAACGACGGAAGCTATTCGCATCTATCGCGACGCGTTGAAAAATGACAACCGGACGAGGACCACCTTGCAGACGTCCAGTCCTTTATTTATGTCATTCAAGGGTGCAGATGCCAGAACTGTGCAGCATGGAATCACGCGTCACGGACTCAAATTTGCAATTTACGAGTTAGGACAGGCGGCGGACATTCCTCAATTGAATGCCGAGCAACTAAGGCACTTTGCGATGGCGCACAAATTGGACTTGGGATTTACACCTGATATGGTCATGGCCCATTTGGGACTTCGTCGAATTGGAAATATCGGTAAACACGTCCAAAGTACACTGGATCGCCCTTGTCAAAAATTCGCAGAACCTCAGCTATAGTTTTACATACGGAGATAGCGAAAGCATGACATACCTGCTTCAACGCCTCTTTATTGGTTACGCTAGCCTCGTCATACTTGAAGCCGTCGTGTCCTGCAAAGCCATCCACCAAAATGCGACACAATTAAAAGTGATTGGTGGAACAGAAATCCCCGAAGATCAAAGGCCATCCGTAAGAAAATTAAGGATCTTTGAACGAGAGGCAAACGGCATCTACTCGCAGCGTTCTGACTGCACGATGACTTTCATCAAACCGAACCTCGCATTGACAGCTGGACACTGCCTTTGCAAAGGAGACCGTTTCGTCTATGCCGAGAAGGAGCGTTGGGAGGATTTCATCGCCAAGAGCCATGTGATTCACCCACTGTATCGCTGTGACAATAAAACCCCGAACTCTTTCGACATCGGTCTCATATGGTTTGAGGACAAAGTTAACATGCCAACAAGTGAGATTGGTTCAGGCACTTCAAATGAAAGCACGGAGGAAATGGCCCTCGTTGGATACGGGAAAACGATCCTAAAAATAACTGGCAAGTTCTGGCTCGGAAGTAGAACTCCAGTGACCGAATCTGTACGTCCCTCCAATCGGCGCGACGGAAAAGAATTTGACGGCAAACACGAGGGTCTTGTTACTTGGAGGGGCGATCGTCCTCGAGATCCCGGTTTCATCAAGATATCGGCGATCTACGATGTCAAAACACCAATCGCAGAACCAATGACCGAGGTTGCCAGCGCCGAGGGAGACAGTGGAGGTCCTGCTTTTTCACTTTACAGAAATCAGATAATTGGAATTATCTCGAGAGGTGGCATGTCATTTACCGGAATAGGATCCGATAAAGTCCAGGTCGTGACTGAGCTTGTTGACTTGAGGCGCAACGAAATTCAGGACTTCCTTAGAATTCACGGCATCGAAACGATGCCCCCCTGACTAAGGACTATTTTTCGCAAACATTTGAAATAAATTTGGTTCTCTATGAAAAAAGCCCCGGGCATCTCGGCCCCGGGGCTTGCGCGTTCTGATGTCTGACCGGTTTTAGAATCCCAAAACTCTCTTCGTCCAAACTTGCCCCATCCACTCACGAATAACGTCTCGATTTTTTGCGGCTTCAGGAGAAGAGACAAAATGATTCAACAATTTTACGGCGTCGCAATCAATTCTACGGTCTCCGGCACCTAGCTTGATGTACTTAACACTTTCCTCAGCCAAAATAGCGTAGGCTGCTTTAAATTGCATGTTAGTTAGATAAGCAGGTTCCTTGACCTTCAGCGCAGCAACAACTGAGGAACCAAAGTGCAGAAACTCAGCCGCTCCGTCTCCGATACAGATCTCGTTACCAATAGCGCTTCCTTTTCCTGCTTTGATCATTTCAATTGCCACGCGAAGATCTGCACGATAACCGCTCCACTCATCAAAAATATAGAGCGCCTCATTAGACCAGTAGTTATCAATCTGCTTCACCATGTATGTTTCGTAACGGCTGACTTTTTTCAACTCTGCTGGTACGTAAGCCCGAGCCTCACTTGGCTTCATGGCTGGCTCCAAAATTAAACCAGCTTTGCCATTGCCCACATAAATAACATTGTCTTTTACACCTCTGGTCGCCTCACGAACTGCATTGTTCAAGAAGTGCTGAGTTTCATGCGCGTTGGTCGTAGCGCCTTGGTTTTCAAGTTTCCGTTGAGAATGGCTCATGATGTCACGATAGAAGGGACTACCAAGATCATCTCCGCTCCAACCGACGTTAGCGACATTGACGACTTTTAAAACAGATTGCCATTTAAAATCTCCATCCTGTTCGCCGAGATCAACACCGATATCAACATCTGAATACCCTGGGGATGAAACCTCGATTTGCTGACCTTCAATCTTGAGGTCCGATCTACCCTCAGCAGTCACATAAAGCAAAGCACTGATTTTGATTCTGTCAAACTTGGTTTGAGCAGCAGTAATTTCTGTACGCTTATCATCTTGATCATTGGTTAAATAAATTTTCTCTAACTTGGAGCCTTCTTTATCAGATTTTCCAAGAGACATCGTCAACGTGTAGGCGCATCCTCGAACAAGCTTTTCATCAGATAACTTGCCGGACGAAATATCAATTTTTTGTGCGACTTTCATGATCGACTTGCCAACGACACCCTCGTCACAGGCACCTGGAACGATCGCGAGGTTATAAGCATCTAGCCGTCCGTCCGCTACATACGGCTTTATTTGATCCGGAATAAGCATGGTAATCGAAGACATATTGGATCGATCAGGGTTTTGCGTGCTTTCATTCGACTGAATCGAACACGATATGAAGCCCATCCCTAAACACATCAAAACCAGGTTCTTTTTCGATACCATCTGCTGCCTCCAGTGAGAAATTCGGGAAATGGCGCTTGCTCCTACCGCAATGAACCGAAAGACCCCGGTGCAACTTTCTAGCCAACCCCGCCTAGCTTTATTAGCCATAGATTACAGTTATTTACGCTCGCGAGTAGGACTTCAAGGTGTCGAGACCTTGACCAAGCGTAAATCAATTAGACAGCTACAAGAACCGTGACGGGTTTCGATATCGACAATCTTAGGAGATGTTCATTTTAAAGCAGGAGGGAAACGGAGAGAGAGGGATTCGAACCCTCGATAGCTGTTACACTATACCAGATTTCGAGTCTGGCGCCTTCAACCACTCGGCCATCTCTCCCTAGGGATGAGACTTACGTCTATCAATCCTCGCCCGGGGATACCGGCAGGTTTTGGCGACGCAAACGAAAGAACGCTTTGAGCAACTCGCCACACTCTTCCGACAGGAGCCCCCGTTTTACCAAAAACCGGTGATTGAGGCGAGTATCTTCATGGATTTTATAAAGACTTCCACAGGCACCTGCCTTCGGATCATCGGCTCCGTAAATAACTACAGGAATTCTGGCTTGATATATTGCGCCGGCACACATCAAACAAGGCTCAAGGGTTACATAAAGCTTCATCTGACTTAGACGCCAAGCATTTGTTTTTACGGAGGCTTCCTTGATTGCCATGATCTCTGCATGCTCAAGAGCACTGCGATTGGTTTCACGAAGATTCCAACCTTCGCTGACTACGACATCGTTCAAAGTGATAACGGCTCCGACAGGCACCTCGCCCAATTCTGCCGCTTTTTTCGCCAGGCCAATGGCGCGACGCATAAACACTGAGTCCACTTCAGAGAAGGTTTGACTATCATTTGTCACTTTTCCACAACCCCCACCATGCCCATTCCGTTTGCCGGCTTTCGGGCGCGTTCACGAAGAAATGGCAAAGCGACCCCCGAAAACAAAATAATTGTTGATCCAATCAATGCGTCCTTGTCAGGAATTGTTGCAAAGAAAAGAGCGCCCACAAGCAGATTAAACACTGGTGTTGTATAACTTGCCGCACCGACCAAAGCCGCAGGTGCCAGCTGGTAGGCTTGGGTCATAAATAATTGCGCAACCGAAGCGAATAATCCAGCTGCTATGAGCATAAACCAAGACCTTGTATCTGAGGGCCATACAAAACCATCAAGCGCAAACCATACGCCATGCATGATCGTAGCAACCAGGCAGAAATAAAAGACGACCGTCAACGGAGGATTGGAACGACCGGCTCGCGAGATCATCATGTATGCGGAACCCGCAAACGCACCCGACGCAAGAGCAACCGAGCGACCGACAAGCTCATCACCCCCTGAAAAAGAAGGTTTATACAGCAAATAAAGTCCAACGAGCCCCATAAACACAGCCAACCATCCTAGACGGGTGTTCGGCTGTCGAAGAACTATGGGAGACAAAGCCGCGATCCAAACAGCGTTGAACGCATGTAAAAACGAGGCTTCTCCAAGACCGATCATGTGAATCGCAGAGAAAAGCCCCATCACTGAGAGGGTTCCGAAAAATCCTCTCGCCCATAGAGACCATCGCATATCGCCAAAAAGATGACGAGCCCCGTCAGCTGGCCCGTAACGCACAAAGGACACGATAAGAACAAAGGCCAGGTTGACTGCGACTCGCATAAAAGAAGCAGTCAGAGCGGATGCCTCGGAGTCCCACATTTTCACCTGGTAAATAAACGCCCCCATGGCGGCGAACAGTAAGCTCGCGACAACCATGTAGACGACACCACGATTCACAAGGATGACTCAACAACCGTAGCTTTATTGATTATGACGGAATCAACTGGACGATCCATAGATTCAGTCTTTACTGCACCGATGGACCTGATGACATCAACGCTGCTGGAGTCAGCTGCCTTGCCAAAGACGGTGTACTGATTATCAAGATAGGGAACTTTTTCCAGGCAAAGGAAAAACTGGCTGCCCGCAGAGTTAGGGTCCTGAGTCCGAGCCATCGAAATAACGCCCGGCTCATGAGGACGCGGATTGAATTCGGCTTTAATTGTGTAACCAGGACCACCTGTGCCGTTACCCACTGGACATCCACCCTGAATAACAAAACCTTTGATCACGCGATGAAAGCAAAGCCCATCGTAATAACCAATCTTTGTTAGGCCCAACATGTTTTTAACATGACCAGGAGCAACGTCCGGCCACATATCAATTAGGATGTCGCCTTTCGACGTCTCAAGCTTCACCTGATATTTATTTTTGCCGAAATCAACACCAGCAACCGCTGCATCAACTTCCTGCCTGCGATTTTTCATCGAATTTTTCCCCCGGAAACGAGCTATTAGCTTATGTAAGTAAGACCTATCCATTAGAGCAGGTCTTACCACGTACCGAAGGGCTAAATCTACGGAAAATTAAAAAATGGATTCCAATTTAACTTTTGAAAATCACGCTGATTTGACCGTAAAGATAGCGAGACCAAGACCACTAGCAATCGGATTACCGTCTTGTACAGGAATGATCCGTAACCGATTCGCTTCCTCTTTTACGACGCCGATATGCCACCGGATAGAATCCACCTCATGACGACCCTCAAGATCTCGCTGGACGCTATCCCAAAACTTTACTCCCGACTCTTTATTCAACCAACTGATGATAGCAAGCTGACCATCCTGCGCTAATCGACTCTTTAGAACATTTAGCATATTCGCAAACACATCTTGCCGCATAGTCGGCCACAGGACAATCGCGGTGGAGAATCTATCTTGGGGAATGATCGATAAGTCGCCAAATGACTTCCGGACAAGTCTCACTTGCTTGCCGAAATGAGCAAGCTTATGCCTTAGATGGCGCAGGGCCTCGTTATCCTCATCCAAAATGTACACTCGAGCAGAAGGGTTTACATTGAAGATTTCCTCTACAAACGGAACAGCGCCCGTTGCACCAATAAGCAGTATGTCCTTTGTCACGCTGACTTTACTTACAGCATGTTCAACAGCTTGATGAAATATTTTCGATTTATGAGCCAACTGGTCAATTGAAACAACATATCTAGCATGGAGCGATGCCTGCTGAATTCGATCATTCAAATCAGTGAAAAATTTAACGCGCTCATGAACAGAGTTAACATTGAGTGCAATATTCCAACCGATAATTCTCCCTGTATGGCGATCGATGACCGGCGACATAATCTTCATGAACACCATACGACCATAGGTGGGACTTACGAATACCACGCGTTCGCGATCAGTAATTGGCAAAATGGCTTCACCCTGAAGCTTTTCCTCGCGGTTAGGTAATCTGCGAAAATTTTCAATCAACTGATACCACTCTGACACGTGAGATCCACGCTTTATCTGGGGCAGATGTCCAAACACAAGATCGAAACCAATGTTCCAATCAACTATGTTCTGATCGGCTCCCAAAACGAAGCCGGGAACAGAGCCTTGAAAGAAGGATTGATCCACACGAGGATCGCGGTCATTCCAAAGTCTGATATCTAAGCCATAATCTCGACGATCACGGTGAATCGAATCCTTTAGCACCTTGGAAATAAGATCTGCTGTTGCTTTTTGTAGGGTCTCGATAACCATGTAACTCTCCGTCTCTATGCGATCTCAATAGATAAAGGTCTCCCTTGTCCCTTATCGGCCTGCAAACCTCAGGCCACGTCGACAGTCGAGGCGTATACACCCCTCTAAACCCGAGAAAACACATGAATAACTGCTGAAGTCACGGATTCCCGAAGACTGGCATAAATGCTGCAGCCAGAGGGCCATAGCTGCTGCCCTTTGGGAGCTGTGGCTATCGGTGTAACTAAAATTCCCATGTCTAGATGAGAGGACAACATTATGAAAAGACAGCCTAAAAATCTCCGATCGCCGGTAAAACCGTTCCGGTGCGTGGCTGCCCTACTTGCACCAATCATGGTGTCAGGAGTTTTGACACCCGTCAGCTTCGCAAACGTTATTGGATCTGACATGCAGAACTTCAACGCAACTACCAGCGGCCTGGACTTCGTAACTGTTGAATCTGCGGCAACACTTGAACCAGGCTTTGCAAACTTTGGCCTTTTCATGAACTACGCAGTTAACACTCTCCCTTATTTCGAGAAAACCGATACGATCCAAAGCCGCACTAAATTTAACGACACGATCCTAGGCGCCGACCTGAATGTTGGTTACGGTGTTACGAAACGTTTCGATCTCGGCTTGAGCTTGCCGCAAGTTGTTTCCTCGACTGTAAAAACGAGTGGCTGGAATGGGAAATTTAGAGATAACGGAAATACAGAAATTCGCGCCAATGCAAAATATCAGCTTGCTGGCGATGAAAAAGGTGGAACCGCTCTGCAGGGTGTCGTTAATTTCAATCGCACAAAAGACAACCCTTATGTCGGCGAAAGTAACTCACCAATATATTCGCTGGTATTAATCAGCAGCAAACAAATCACTCATGAAATGGGTCTTGGTGTTAACCTGGGATATCGCTGGCGAAAGGCGGGTGCACCGCTTAAAGATGCCGATCCTATCAAGCCACTTCCTAATCAGTTTATCTGGTCTGGCGCGATGAGCTACCATATCGCCTCTATCGATTCCAAAGTTATTGCTGAAGTCTTCGGAAGTAATCCTGTCAAAAAAATTGATACAAACAGCGATCGCACTGCATCTTCAGCAGAGACACTACTTGGCATCAAACATGATATTGATACAAATCTCTCGATCCATGGGGGAATTGGAACTGAAATTGACGCAGGGCTTAGCTCCCCCGATTGGCGTGCCTACCTAGGCATCAATTGGTCAACCGGACCTCGATTTGACCAACCCGCTCGCATTTCGGTGGTGGAACCTCCGGTAAAGGCTGAACCTGTTGCGAAGCCATTTGCTATTGAACCAAAGCCATACGAAAACATAACTGTTCACGACTTTATGTTTGAATTCGCGTCCGATCATGTGCTTGTTGGTCAATCCAAACAGATGTTGAAAGAGCTGGCTGACCATTTAAATCAGCCACCTAAATTCACTAAACTAATTATTGTTGGGCACACAGATTCAATTGGATCTGCAGAGTATAACGAAACGCTCAGCAAGCGTCGCGCTGATACGATTAGAAATTGGCTAATCTCGGAGCATAAACTCGACGCAGCAAAAATTAGTACTGAAGGTCATGGCGAGCGAGAACCTGTTGCAGGCAACGGCAACTATCAGGGCCGTCAAATGAATCGTCGCGTTGAATTTAGAATCTACCGAGAAGGCATGAAAGAGGAGATTAGAAGCACAGCCAACCCGAAGGCTGCGGAGGGTGCTAAGGATCCTGGTGAAAAAGTTCCAGCCCCAAAGGGAAAACCAAAGGCAAAAGCGGGAAAACCCGCTAAACCGAATAAGAAATGAGTTTTGATGTGCTGTTTTACCTGTGCTGCTGATGTTGTTGTTGATTCTGTTGTTAAAGCTGCTGTTGAAAGGACCAGATTATGAAAGAAAGATTATGGAACTCAGTTACGTGGAGATGGATTTTTAGTGCTGCACTGATTCTCACGGCTTGTAAACAAGCTGGATATGAGGTCTTGAAACCAAGAAATCAAAGCCCAAATAGTTTTGATAGCAGCAAGACACTTGCACCGACTGCCCGTTTAGAAGTGCTTGACCGTGGTACAAGTGTGACCTGGACGTATGTTGGCAACCGCATCGAAGTCAAGCCCACAGGTGACACACTCGATCCGGATTATGTTGGTAAAGAATCTTGTCAAAACCCAGGCCTGATCAGTGCTGATTATGATCTTGGGAATGGGACTAAGCCCTCAGTCCAAAGAACTGAATGCTCGTCCTTAGCCAGTGCGGGTCACGTATTTACAAAGTCAGGAACTTATCTTGTCAAAATGACCGTTAAGAGCAAAGACAATGAGATTGCAACCGCAAGTATGACTTTGAGAGTCATTGATAGAAATGTTGCCGCAAGTATGGCAGAGGGCGGATTCACTATTCACGCCAAACCCATTCTTGCCGAAATCAATCAGCCAGTCGTTTTCAGTGGTATTTGTGAACTTAAGGGAAAACTTTCGATAGGTTGGAACTACGGGGATAGCGCAACCGGAGCTGGTGCTGTGACTCAACACACCTATGGTCAAGCAGGACAGTATCTTGTGACTGCGACCTGCGCCAACGACACCGGAAAGAAATACGATGCGTCTTTGACAGTTGTTATAATGGGCGCAACTGCTCCCTCAATTCCTGCTGTTGCCGTGCCAATCCCTGGACAGAACCCCAATCTTCCGCGAACAAACGGATGCGATCCGTCTCAAGGGCCATGCCAAAACGCGGGCCAGATTCCAAATGGAGCAACGACCGTTCCTAGTTCTTCCGGTACTGTTTGGTACTATGATCCGTTCTGTCGCTGCTACATAAGCTACTAATCCGACTGTAGAGCTTCATGGAAAGACCCACCAAACGGTGGGTCTTTTTTATTTAAGCATTTGTTAAATAATCACCTTTTTTTAAATAATTTCGCCTGAGTTAATGCTTGCGATCACCTGGGGACATCCCCCTCAAAACAATACCTGCAATATAGACGCGCCGCATTTGGTGCTATAATTATCGTTGAGTTTGCGGATCGCACCCCCTAACAACGACGTCCGATTCAAACGAGAGGAATATATTCATGAAGTCTCTGAAATATCTGACTTTAATATGCCTTATGCTCACGGGACTGACGTCTTGCCGATTTGGCAGCAGCAATGCCGTTGGAAGAGCCCCAGCGATTATTGATCCAAAGTGTAGCGCTAAATCCTCTTCAGATTGCAGTTCAAACAGCAACTGTCAGATGAACAGTGGCGTCTGTTCCGGTACATTCAACTTCTGTAGTGGCTTTAGCTCCGAAGGCGTTTGCCCGGGGGGATCGTGTCAATGGAGTTCAGTCGATAATAGTTGCAGCATGATCAGCGGATCTGCGACGACAACAAATACTTGCTCAGGTTACACACAATCAACATGTTCAACCGTATCGGGTTGTAAGTGGAATGGCTCCGCATGTGTATCCGAGTCCATTTCACTCAGCTGCTCCAGTTACTCAACACAGGCAACTTGCCCGACAAGCTCATGCACATGGACAGGATCGATTTGTACGTCATGTAGCACGTTCACCACCCAGGCCGCATGCTCTGTAGTCGAGGGTTGTTCCTGGAATGGCTCCAGCTGCTCCCTTTCTTCGCCGTCTAGTACAACCGGCTCCTACTGCAGCCCTCTAACTACAAACGCACAGTGTACCGTAGCTCCCGGGTGTTATTGGGACGGGGGAGCCTGTAAACTTCTTGGAAGCGGACGCGCTCCACAGCCCGCAAAGTGCTCACCACTTGAAACTGAAATGCAATGCAAAGCCGGTGTCGGCTGTCAATGGATCGGCGCGCGCTGCCTCCGTCCGAGTGCTGGGCTCGGGACTCCTTTCGCAATAGGAGATGGCCTTAGCAGCGAGGGGACTAGCGTAAATCAACTCAGCAACTGTAGTTTTAGCGCTATCTTGCAAGCAGACGGCAATCTCACCATCAATCGTGGAAACGGTGTCCAAATTTGGAAATCAAACTCAGGCGGAAAAGGCGGAGAGAAGCTTATTTTTCAGGCTGACGGCAACGTGGTCATTTACTCTGCGGCTAATAAGGCTGCCTGGAGCTCTGGGACCGCAAACAAAGGTGCCCAAGGACTATTGCTCACAACCAACGGAAACCTTCTTGTTGTGAGCTCTGCCAACACAGTTCTTTGGCAAAGCAATTCTGCTGTGGCAGGCTGCAACTAAGTCAAGCAAAGTTCACAGATGTCACGGCGCAGGACAACCACTGCGCCGTTCTCATTTTATGATTCCTGTGAATGAAACCTAGCGCAATCTATTCGGTCTGGGGACCCTTAAGCCAACGAATCAGGCGCTGCCCCTGCTCGATGCCTTTAAAATTAGGATTTCTCAAAGGCATAGATCCCGCAAGAAGCTCCCTCAATGGACTGGAGTCGCTGTCGCGTAGTGCATAAAAATCTTCAATTGTCTGCAAGCCGAATGCGCGAATACCGATGTGGCAACCACTGTAATGCGTACTTAAAATCTCCGCGACATCTGCAAAAGTCAAATCACGACCTGGCGGTGGCGATGGATCAGATGGATCTTGTACAGCATTGGCCTAGTCATTTTCAGAACCGGTAAGAAATGACAAGAGTGCAGACTTTTCATCATCGCACAAAGCCCCCTAAATGCTCGCGCGCCACTCCAGCAGATAGTGCAACTGTCTGTTGCCCGACAGAGGCGCTCATACCAATTTGCTTACAGGCGTCTCCAGGTAAAAATCCACCCCATAATCTAAGAATCCCGCGTCCCATCGGATCACGTTTCGTCACGTATCCGATCTCTCAGGTTGGAACACTGTGGGCAGGTGGCTGCGGGGACTGTTTCGTCTTGGCTCCGCCCGTGGCATTCATTGTAGGTAAAACTGTTAAAACGGCTTTACACTCACCGCGAAAGCTATCACCGGGACCTATCGTATTACGAAGCAGAGGCTGTGCATCGAGAAAAGATGCTGAATCCAATCGGAGGCGTTCTGCTTGAACTTCCCAGGGCGCAGAAAATGCCTGTTAAGATACAAGAAAATATGCCGCAATCACAGATCCTGTTAAAATTCGTCGAGTCCTACTTCTTGCCGTCACGGATCACTCCTTCATCACGCGCCACCAGTTTACCTGCCAACACGAACTCATTCGAAACAGCAATTGCACCCAGTAATGCCGTATACGGCTTAATGTCAAATTCAGTAAATTTAAATCGACCTAAGAAATCCGCCCGCCATTCACCGTCGTTCGAATTAAGATTGATCTGCAACGACCTCTTGACACTCCGCCCTTTGATCGTAACCGTAAGATCCAAAATGCAAACAAAACTATGAGATTCACGCTCCCGGCACGACGTTATGACCCCCTGACTCTCGATTCTCGGGCTTTTCGCAGCATCTAACTGCGATTCCGCCAGCATATTCTCCCGGACTTTAGCCGAATTTTCCGGAGATAAATTATGTTTAGACGCATCCCAAATGTTACCAGCAGAAAGAATGCTTAAAATGCCCTTTGCTGCCTCGGGAGAGTCCACTACCAAGTCTGCTACGGGAATTGAAATTTCAGCAGAGCCAGACTCAATTGATCCTTTTCCATTTAATTTTAGATCAAGCTTCGAAGACCATCTTGTCGCAACAATGATATGACGATGCGCTAAAGCCGATGCGACTCCTTCTTTTTCGGTCACAATGGCTAGGGTTGATTTTGCATCATCAATCTTGGCAGCGATAGCAGTTGGCGGCTTCAAAAAAATCGAAAAGTTAAAAGCAATTGATGCTAGTAGCACATGATTTCGTATTAATTTAGAAGACATACACTGCTTCCTTCCGTTGTTTGCTGGCGTAACCTAGCTGCATAACCTAGAGCCCAAAACCTATTTACAGTTATCTTATAGAACATCCGTCCTATCAACCGATTACAACTGAATTAATTGATGTCATTCGACGGGATACTGCAGGTTACGGAATAAAGTCATAGCCGTATCAGCAAACAGCTGGAGGTACCAAAATCACCAGATCCCAAGGCGGTCAAGGGACGCAATTGAGCGAACGCCTATAACTTCAATGCCCTTCGTCTCGGTGACTTTTCCAGATCGGTCACTGTTAAACTCACGCTTCAAGCTTGCCTCCGGAATGTAAATACGCTCAAATCCCATTTTTGCCGCCTCAGAGATTCGAGCGCCAACATGAGCACAACCACGAACCTCTCCTGATAAGCCAATTTCTCCGACAAACGTGTAGCGCCCTGCAATAGGACGATCCAGAAGACTGGAGGCTATTGCAACAACAACCGCAAAATCAGCGCTGGGTTCAACGATCTTCAATCCACCAGCAACAGTCGCATAAACATCATTGAGGCTAACGTAAAGACCAGCGCGTTTCTCCATAACCGCAAGCAAAATAGCCACACGATTATTATCAAGCCCGGTGACCACTCGTCGAGGATTTCCAAAAGCAGTCTTAGTCACGAGCGACTGGATCTCAACCAGCAATGGCCGAGTTCCCTCCATTGTAACAGTCGTAGATATGCCTGATGGACGAGGTCCCTGAGCATTGAAATGCTCCAAAAACTGAATACCAGGGTCTGGAACCGCACGAAGGCCATCTCCTGACATTTCAAAAACACCGATTTCCCCTGTCGACCCAAAACGATTTTTGACAGCTCTTAGTATTCGGTAACCACTATTAGGTTCGCCCTCAAGATACAGTACACAGTCGACGAGATGCTCAAGGACACGCGGTCCAGCGATATTTCCGTCTTTGGTCACATGACCGACCAACCAAACAGGTAGATTAGTCGACTTGGCAACATCAAGAAGCTTTGCCGCACACTCACGAACTTGCGTCACACTTCCGGGAGCCGATGGAATGTCAGGCGTAAAGACCGTTTGAATCGAATCCACCACAAGCATGTCAGGCGCGTATTCTTTGATGGTTGCATTAATTGCATCTACGTTAGTCTCATTTGCAACGTAAATATTTGGATGCAGATGTCCCAATCGCTTGGCGCGCAGAAGAATTTGTGACGCGCTTTCCTCACCGGAACAATAAAGAACCTTTTGTCCCTTTTTTGCAGCCTCATAAACAGCCTGCAGCAAAAGCGTAGACTTTCCAATCCCAGGATCTCCCGATAAAAGAACGAAAGCACCGGGAACCAACCCTCCCCCTAACACCCTATCAAGCTCACTAATCCCAAGCGAAAATCTCGACACATCGGGGAGCTCACAGTCAGCATCTAAAGAGATGACCTTCGAGGAAGACGCTTTTAATCCTTCACTACCCTTTCTAAACCCAAGGCTCGGCGCTGGCATCGCCTCCTCATTGACAGAACCCCAAGAGTTACAATCAGGGCACTTACCTTGCCATTTGAGATGAGCTGCACCACAGTTACTACATACAAATCTCGTGTTTTGCTTTTTTGCCATGGAAGATTACCCTCTGACTTTCTATTTACTTCAAAGATGCAAAATACGAACGCTTCCGAGCTTTTGACTTACGAGTTGACGAACGCTGACGATCCTCAATTTTCTTTCGCTGTTCAGAAACAGAAGGCGCTCGACCTCGGTCATGCAAATAAGCTCGTCCATCATCCGTCAAGCCTATTCGTGAATAATCGATCTGCTTACCGTTTTTCGTAAACGACTGTGCTGATTGAAACAAAAGTCCCTTTGCTTCAAGGTCCCAGACAATTCCTTCAAACCTGCGACGACTCCAACCTTGAGGCTCAAACATCTCCCGAAAAAAATTTCCGCTGGTCTTGGACTGAAACGGGATCAACCCCTCCAACAAGGTCTCTTGAGCCGTCTGATCCTCCGTGATGAGTTGCTGAACCATTTTTGTCGCTGACGAAGGGCCACGACAAACATCGCAAATCCCACAAGACTCCTCACTATCATCTCGATCACCAAAATGATGAATGAGATTCAACATTCGACAAACCTTACTTTGAGCAAACGAAAATGCCTTCGCCAACTGCTCCACACGATGACGCCTTTGCCTCAGGTAACTTCGCTCCCATAATCCGTCCATGGTCTCGAGCCGATGCTCAGACCCCACACGAATCCCACCATGAATCAAAAGCTTCTCAAGAGCCGATTTAACTATATCGGGGCTCAGGCCTAGACGCCCGACCACCTCGTCGCGATCACTGGATCCCTGCTTCACGGCGTCAAGAACCCTTTCAAGGATTGCAGGATCCGGATAGTTCAACTCTAAAAAGTAATCGTGCGTTTTACGATCTATCGGAGCGTACATAAGAATCGCATGACAAAGTTGGCCATCTCGTCCAGCGCGTCCAATTTCCTGATAATAGCCTTCCACAGACCCTGGCATTGCTAGATGGATTACAGTTCTAACATTGGCCTTGTCCACCCCCATCCCAAAAGCGATGGTCGCAACCATAACGTCGATCGAACCGCCCAAAAACGCGTCCTGGACCGTTTGACGATCACCAGTAGGCATGCCTGCATGAAAAACGCCGCAGGTGAACTTGTCTTTAAGTTCTGCCGCCGTGGACTCCGCGATTTTCCGCGTGGGAGCGTAGACAATTGCTGGAAGTCGACCTTGGTCCTTCAAAACCTCTATCAACGACTCAGTTCGAGCTCCCGGAGTGATTTCCATTACATCGATAGCAATATTTTTACGCCTGAATCCGTGAATAAAAATATCTGGTCGTTTTAAGTTGAGCTGATCCACAATGTCTCTTTGAACTTCAGGAGTGGCTGTGGCCGTCAGCGCCACAATATTTGCAGGCCTCAGTCGAGCCAATCTAGGTCCCAACTGACGATAATCGGCCCTGAAATCATGACCCCACATTGAGATACAGTGGGCCTCATCAACTGCAATCAGTGCTGGCTTGTGCTCCTCCAAAAAATCCAGAAAACCAGGAACCCCAAGTCGCTCGGGTGCCACAAATAAAAACTGGAGTTGACCCGCGCGCCACTGTCTACAAGCCTCCCATGAATCAGGTCGGGAGCGACCAGAGTGAATCCGATCGGCGGCAATTCCAAGTGCTCTTAACTTACCAACCTGATCCTCTATCAATGCGATCAAGGGACTCACCACTAGCGCACGACCATCGACCCTAGCAACGGTGGGAAGTTGATAGCACAGAGACTTTCCAGCACCGGTTGGCATGACAAGTAAAACATCATTGCCGCGCCACGCTGATAAGCAAACATCTCGCTGACGGGGCCTGAATTCGGAAAATCCAAACACCTCATGCAAAACATGGTCAATCGATGAAAGTAGGCGTCCTGATTGATCAGTCATGGCGGAGGATAGCCTTCCTCAAAATATTCGGGGTAGGAAATTGGCTAAACTCAAATCCGTATTTTGCAAACCATGCACTTTTCTCACAAAGCAGCCGCAAATCCGGATCCTTCAACAGTGACCGGTCAACCCCAATCAGCAAACGATCTGTTTTACATGCGGTGGCTGCTTCAATTCTTTGTTTCGCCTGACCCTTATGCCACGGATGAAACAATTCAATACCCAGTTCTCGATTCTTAAACTGCACCGTGAAATCCGGAAAGCAATAGCTCTGACGCCCCAGATGAATAAAGTTATCACCAGGAATCATTTTAATTCCGTCCATATCAGCTGAGGCGACCAAGACGTCCTGAAACTCTTTGGGAATGTAGCCACCTTGTCCGCGCACCGAACGCGCGATAACTCCACAGCTATGATCAAGTTCGAGGGAAACTTTCTTACCCCTCCATGTCAAACTTGATTTAAGTTTCCATTCTGGAAGCGAGGCAATAAACGGAAAAAAGTTCGCGATACGCAGGGAATAACCTTGGATTTTGCCAAAAATCTTGAGGGGACCACTCAGCTCAAGATGAAGCTCGTTACACTCACGATTAACTTCAACATCAGACATTAAACGATTGAACTTAAGACGGCGCATCAATTCGCGTTTTTGCGGCACCGAGAGATTTGAAACTGATATGGAGACGTCGTTTGCAAGGCACAAAAAGGTTGTTACGTGGGACAAATTATATCGCTCTATCAATTCTTTTGTCCCAATGTCCGGAGAACCTTCCAAAATCCTTGCACTCGGCAAATCGGCGAAGATTTTTTGCTGCAGTCTATCGACAGACTCTCTCATGGCACCGGCCATTCTGCTATGGAGATCATCTAACGCAGGAACACACTCTCGTCGAATTGCCTCGGAAAACTGAAACATCTTCCAGCGCAGATCCAACACCTCCGCCCCAGGCTCCGCGACCTTACTTTCGTCCATCATGATTTTAGCAAATGCACGCGATCTAGGCCCAGCACCCAAAGCTTTGATATCCTCCTCAACCTCTCCAACAATCCGACCAGAGGAACTCCCAAAAAGCTCACAAATAGACTCGGCGTCCGCGATGGCTTTGGCATCACCGGCTTTAATGAATTTTGGAAAAAGTTTTCCGCTACGAACTGTAGCTTGAACCAGATCCTTGGTAAGCATAATGCTGCCTTCGCCTTTGGTTAACATAAGTTTCTGATGTGCCTCGGGAGATTATCTCGTAGAGACACGCGCTCTTTCCTTCTTTATGCCTCAAAATTCGACCTAAGCGCTGAACGTGCTCGCGTACAGTACCACTTCCTGAAAGCACAACGCCAACACTCGCCTCTGGCACATCGACACCTTCATTTAAAACTTTTGATGTCGCAATGACTGTAATGTCGCCCGACCGGAAACACTCGAGAATCTTTGCTCTCTCAGCCGGCTTTGTATGATGCGTCAGAACTGGCACAAAGAACTCCCGCCCGATCTGGTATGCAAGAGAGTTCTCGTCGGTGAAGACAATCACGCGCTCGCCCCGATGGATTTGCAAGATTTTCCAAAGTTCTGTCAGCTTGCCGGACGCCGCTTGTGCAAGTCGCTTTTGTTCGCGGTATGCCTTCATGGCGTTTCGTCCTTGAGTCGAACGAGACGAAAGGGCAATGAATTGCGACCAACCATTGCCGTCCGAGAAATTAATACGATTGAAACGCAGAAAGTTTTTGTAAGTGGTTCGTGCCTCGTTGTATCGAACTAATTCGTCCGAAGTCATATCAACAAGAATCTGGACTACTTTATATGGCGCTAATGTCTTCTCTTCCAGTTCGCTGAACCGGCCTTCAAAGACGACATCACCAACCAGATCAAAGAGGATCTCTTCGCCTCCATCCGACCGCTCTACGGTTGCTGACAATCCCAAACGGAAGGGAGCTATAAGACAACGGGCAATCATGGCATATCCGGGTGCCGGGAGATGGTGACATTCGTCAAATATAGCCAAACCAAATTTGGGTCCAAGTTTTTCAGCGTACATCGCCGCAGAGTCATAGGTTGCTATTGTGATTGGTTCAACCTGGTGACTCCCTCCCCCGAGAAGTCCCACGGGCGTATCAAAATACTTCGTGATCACGGCATGCCATTGATGCATCAAATCAATCGTAGGAACACAGATTAACGTGGGACGACCCACAGCTGTCATACACATCACAGCCAGAATGGTCTTACCTGCACCGGTGGGTAAACTCACGACACCGCGGCGTCCAGCCTCAGTCCAAGACTGAATGGCCTCCGCTTGATGGGAACGTGGAACAATCGGAGACTTCAACTGAAGCCTCAGAAGATCGTAGGATCTAGCCAGGTCTTTCCACTTTACACCACAGTCTCGCAGCGCCAGTGCTATATCGCGATACCTGCGCCCCTCCGCCCGCCATTGGAGTGTTCGCTGGTCGCGCTTCACCCAATCCTCGAGTTTAGACATGACGACACCGTCAAATCCTTCGACGAGGATCGTTCCTTGCTCGTATCGAATATTCTGAGACTCGTGATCCATCACGGGTAAGACCATATAAATGATTGATTCAATTCAACGCAGAGCATAACCCGCAAGCGTTTCGGAGAAAACCGCAAACGAAGTGGATGTTATATAAAAATGTATTAAAATAAGGCTAATCAGGCATCAATTGTGACTACTTTTTGTGCGGATTTGGGTTATTAAGGTTTCTAGAGGACAAACACGTAAGAGCTCGTAGATTGATTAAAAAAACATCATCTTGACGTCACCGTATAGGGCGCGATCCAGAAAGCACAGCCAGAATGAAAGCTATCGTTATTTTAAGTTTGATCTTATCGACATCAGCGCTGGCCGCTAGTGACCGACTCCTAATCAAAAGAAGCGCGAGACCCATGATGGCAGAGGGATCCATTGAAGCGTTGCGCCCGTGGGAAACTCCTCTGGAGGGATTTTTTGTTCGTACTCATCACAATAGTTTGCCCACCAAAACTGATGACTCATGGGCCATATCTTTTGAAGGTCTTCTAAAAAAACCTCAGAAACTAAGCTTAAAACAACTCAAATCAAAAGTGACGGTCCAATTTCACGCTGTCTTGGAATGTTCTGGAAATGGTCGCGCTCTTTTTAACCCGCCTGTCTCCGGCATTCAGTGGAAAAGAGGCGCCGTAGGCAACGCTGAATGGAGAGGAATTCCAATTAAGGACGTATTCGGTTTACTCGGTGTTTTGCCGACAGCGAAGTACGCAACGTTTGAAGGCTATGACGAACCTGTTATCCCTAGCAAAGCAAAATTTGTTCGCTCTATTCCGATCTCACTCCTATTAGAAACAGGAGCGATACTTGCTTTTGAAATGAACCGCGAGCCACTCCCAGTAGCCCATGGCGGTCCGGTAAGATTGGTGATGCCAAATATTTACGGTCAAAACTGGATTAAATGGGTCAATAAAGTCGCATTCAGTGCGGAACCAGACTCGCGCGCATATGCGGCAAAGGCTTACCGGATGCCAACAAAAACCTTGAAACCAGGCGATTCATGGGATCCAGTTAAAGAGGGACGCCCTATCGACTTCATCAAAGTTCAAACTATTTTCACCGATCCGAAATCTGGAGACAGCGTCTTACCAGGAACCTACATAGCAAGAGGAAAAGCCTTTTCCGGCTCCGGCCCCATCGTGAAAGTTGAAATCTCCATCGATGCCGGAAAAACTTGGAACGTTGCAAAGCTTGCGCCTAGAGAGGAATACAGCTGGCAAGAATTTGAGTTTAGCGTGGATATCAAAGACGGCACTCAGTATGAGCTTATATCTCGCGCGACAGACGCAAAAGGCAATGTCCAACCTTTGAATCAAGAATGGAATCCAAAAGGATACCTTTACAATGCCGCTGACCGAATATCTTTCAGCGGAAGTAAACAGCGAGCAAACTACACCCGGGGAATCGACTTGGTCACTCAGCACTGCCTAACATGCCATTCTCAGGAAATCATCGAGCAACAGAAATTGACTAAATCTGATTGGGCTACAGTTATAAAGAAAATGGCAGACTATGGCCTAAACATCGACTCAGAAACTGTTGACACCATGGCTTCAGCGCTAGCCCAACGTAACACTAACTTGGACCTGACGGGATCGGAAGACCCGATAGTGGATTTGTCCGCGCAACCTGAACTGATATTGCCGAAAAAATCCATGACGGGTCACGCAACAAGGGGAAAAAAGATTTTCTCAAACTATTGTGCCGCATGCCATGGCGTTGACGGACTCGGGAAAAACGGCCCACGACTAAAAGGCCGACTCATTCCAGACGCGATCTTTTACTCGTCGATCAAAAACGGCAAACGTCTTATGCCTTCATTCAAAAATCAGCTTAGCAACAAAGACATTGAAGATGTCAGGGCATGGATTCACAATTAAGCCGCTTTGAATCACTCTTGTGGCGACTTTCATCGTTTGAATATTGCAAGTTGTATCTTTAGCATTTTTGCAGCCATCGCATATCCGCCATCACTTCCATCAACAAAATGCGCATGATCCTGTCCCGGTGTAAATACCAGACAAGTCATAATCGCCTCTGGAGATCGGTGTAAGCCATATACGAGCCTTCGATCGGCTTTCTGAGCGTCTAAATAATTCTTTAATTGCATCTCTTGCTCCAGAGTACCATCGACAATCATCTTCAACGCTCCGTCAAACTTCCTAAAGTCGGCGTTATCGACAACCTCACGTTTGTATCCTCCCCAGCGAGCGCCCATTAGTTTCAGGTTAAATCTAAATGCGATCGTGCCCACAACACTGATAACAGCAAGTGCAATAGAACCGATCAAATAATTCAAAGGCGTGCGACTTCGTGAACGAACAATTGCCTCACCTTTAAGACGCGCTAAGTTCGTAGTCAAACCAAGCTTACTTTCCGCCAATGGATGGTATTTTTTCTCATTGCCATAAATCTTTTGAATCTGATGGAGGTAATCTTGATAAACCTCTGCATGATGATCAGGATTTTTTTCCATACACTGGACAATGATCGCCAACTTCGACTCAAGCCTTGCTTTAACCGGCTTCCATCTACACTCAAATCCGGTGAAGTCCGCGGTAGGATTGATGGAGCCATCATCTTTCACAAGGAACTCTGCACCAAGGACCTCATCTTTCATAACGTTCTCAGCCCAGGACCAGCCGTAGCCTGAGAAACTTGCCTGATTAATCTTTTTACTGTGACGATATTTACAGACTTTCAGTCGATAGTCCCTTGCCAAGATGGCTCGAGCCGGCATCAAAGCAATTCGCAATTCAAGATTGAATCCATCGCCAGCCATGCGCCGCGCTCCGATCAATGCTGATTTTACTCCATCAACCATATGCGGGGGTATAGCCATTAAGGCTCCGTCACCACCAAATATAAATGGCAATTCCGAATCGCGATCTACATTGATAACTGCCATCATTGTCGCAGCAGCGACCGTGTTAACATCCTTGTACCGACCAGCCTCGATGGCAACCGTCGATCCTTTTACATCCGCTATAACAATCCACCAGTCCTCTGGCAACGAGGCATGAACTGCACTATTTGTCGCTTCCGAGAATGACTCCAACGCCACCAAGTCTCTATAAAAATTGCGTGTTCCCATCAGTCATCCCTTAATGTGCAATATCCCATCGATTCGGGTTTCGCCCGATAATCACCGCCGCGATAAATTTCGGAACATACTCTACTGTTTCTTTTGGCAGAACGTGACGCAACTGCCAAAAGTCACTTGTTCTTTCTTTATTTACGGTTTGCTCAATCTGCCGTCGTTTCACACGATATTGACCTGTGTTATAAGAGGCAATCGCAAGCAAATAACGCTCAGTACCAAACATAGTTAGGAGATCGCGAAAGTACTTTGAAGCAGCGCGGCTTGAGAGCGCCAGGTCGTTACGTTGGTCTCGCCCCCGGACAACAACTAAGCCATACTCCTTTCCGGTCTCTGGCATGAACTGCCAGGGGCCCGAAGCTCCGACTTGACTAACGGCATCCAAGTCGAAGTTTGACTCGACCCAGACAATATATCCGAGCTCGACGGGAAGATTACTATCAATCAACGTCCTTTCAATGACCGGCCAAAAATTTGCTTTACGCTCTAGAAGCACTCGATGGCCGTTATTTCTTGTAAATCGCTGAATATGTCTCTCCACCTCGCGAACGAAACCTGGATCCATCGCAGATGGCGGGGGGTCGCCGAATCGACGCGAAATTGCAACGATCTCGTCCCAAATGAACTGGCGCTCAGGCGTCATTTGAAAGGACTTTCGAGCCGCACGCTTTGGCTTTGTCGTAAACAACTTTGCGCTCAACTCACCACTCAGGACACCCAAATCTCCGAGAAGATCTCTTTTAACAACTGAGTCATCGGCGATTTGCGCTTTTTGGGCAAGTTGCAAATCCATTAATTGAGAATTTTGCCAACTGTAGATTGCACCACAAACAATGGCAATTATCAGAGCAATAATCCCGCGAGTCAACGCCCTGCCATACCACGGCGTCTCGACTTCCTGTGCTATAGATTTATCTTTGATCATGCTAAAGCGGGTTAATTTTGTTACCTGAAGTGCGTTCCACCAACTGCTTTGGAAAGTGGTTGTATGCCCCAGAGTGATCCTGTCTCCAGGTTTGAGCTCGATTGATCTATCTAGCTTTGTACCGTTTCGGAATGTTCCGAATTGACTGCCCATATCTTTAAAACGAATCAAACCAGACGGATCATGAAAAATACAGGCGTGGGTGGGGCTGATTGTGGGATCGTCAGTTATACGAATCGCACAGTTCTCGCCAGAGCCGATAAAGTAATATTCTCCAGGGCCAATAGAGTATGCTTGTCCAGCAACCGGCCCAGTTTTGAATTTCATTGTAAAACGTCGACTCATGCTAGCCTTCACTTAAGTGTGAACTTGAGGCTTCACCTCAAATCGCAACTTCTGATCACCTACACATAACAAACTACCCACGCCCAGTAATCTTGGCTCGTTTACGATCCATCCATTGATGCGATCTCGACCCGACTTAGCGGGCGAGTAGATTGCTTTCTGTCCATCAAGCCTGACAACACCATGATTAAACCATGCGATCCCACGGCCTGAAATTCGTACGCCAGAATTTGGATAACGGCCAATCACAGTCTCACCTTTTCTCACTGGAATCGTCTGCCCAGCATTTTTACCGCCGACAACAACAAAACGTGCAACTGTTTCCGACTTACGAAAAGGACAATCTGAGTGATCAAGGGCGACACGACTTGAACACGTCTGACATGAAACGGTGTGACTATGTCGGCGAATGACACGAACAGACCAGGCCACCAAAATAACGCCCATCAGTATGATTAGAAAAATTGGAACGAGACCGACCCAATCAATCATTCCACCACTGTCTTCTTTATTGGGGCCTGTTCGAGGATCTACCGGATCAGACTTTACAAACGCCTTCGTCAGGGACGGCATAAAAAATCCTACATTGAACACCGGACTTTCAAAGACCTCACTATGGTAAGAAATCTTGACCTTCACCTCAAGCGGCTGATCTTCCAAAGCAATTTCAGGAGTATCAAATTCTATCGCGTACTCATTGTTTAGATTGGCTATCAAATTTTTAGTAGCGGCATACATCTCAACGGGACCATTAACCCGGTGATAGTGACCGCCGCTTTCTAATGCCGTACTAGCTAGGTCAATCACCTGACCACCAAACGGCTTACCGAAGGCAATAACATAGACCCGGACGCCCTGATCGATCAAAGATCTCCAGCAATTCTCCGCACGATATCGCTCCGTTGATTGTGCGTCACCCGGACTCGTATAAATAATTAAAACTTTTTGATCTCCCTTTGTAAACTTCGAGAGATTCCATGCCGAAAAACGCTCCGAGGCAACGCACAATGTATCGGTTAACGAGGGACCTTCACCTTCTGGCTCAAGAGACTGAAGCTGCTGAATTATCCGATTTATGTTATCGCCTTTTTCAGGATTTACGTCGGCTATGATGCGTCCGCTATCCTGAGACACTGCGGCAAGTGTCATATACTCCGCTGGCAGCGCCTTGATGACATCACCAATCTGACTTTTAAGTTCCATCACTCCGTTGCCATTCAAATGGCGATGAAGAGCAAACCCAACATACAATGCACGATGAAGTTCAGCCCCGCCCTGGCCATGCAAAAGGAGAGACTTAGGTTCAATCGGAGCAGTTGCAGAATTTGTAAATTCGACACGAACCATGGAGCGGTCGATCGTAGTTATGGGGAAACGAAGATCGCCGTCGCGCTCCTGCGCGCTGAAAATAACTCTCAAGCGACTATCATTGACTGAATTGACATGTTTAATTTCCGCAACGCGAGATACAGATTTATTTTTTTCATTTTTTGATTGGCTTTGTGCAAATAAAGGAGCTTGAACACATGCAAAAGCGCAGGTGAAACGAATAACCCTAGAAAGAAAGGTTAATAACGAAACCATTTTATGTATCCTTCTAAACCGCCGACACGAATCGAGTCTGAATCATGAACATGGTCCCCAGCTTTAGCCGGTTGATCATTGATAAAGATTATTGTTCCGGGGGTTATTTCCTTAATCTTTCCTTCGCCTGCACCGGCATCCAGCACAAAAGCAATTCGCCCCAAGTCAGGATCAGCGATAGCGACCTCAAGTCCGGCCTCTGATCCAATCCTGTTGCTTCCACTTATGAGTCGGAAATCCTGTCCAATCGTAGGCCCATTCGATATGACCACCCAACCACAAACGCTCTCATGGTGAGCTGGTTGATTGGGCATAAGAGTCGGATAAGGAGCTGAAGGAGGGCGATAACCTGGGGAGAATTGTTCAACGCGACGGAAAATACAATGCAACTCTCCAAAGGAGATAAGACAACCATCGTTAATTTTCGTTTCAGATGAAATGACAGAATTGTTGATTTTCAGAATTCTCTCTGCAGACCGTGGAGTTACAGAGGCTTCATCGGATCCAACCCTAATATTGGCATGCTGGCTACCAACACCAATTCCAGTAAGAACGACATCACTAAGCCATGAAGACCCAATCTTGGTTTCACCAATTGGCAAGCGCATATCCTCTCCACGGTGACAGCCGTTAAGAAAGACTAGCCAACCTCCAACTCTTGGACCATGAAACCCAACGGGACTTTGTACAGGGCTCAATGAGTGAGTCAGACCTTTCTGATGAATGTGGCCGACTCCCCAGTCACTCCGAGCTAGCATAGGGCAGGTTTCAAAATGCTTTTTCAAACGCGTCACCATCCATGGTTCCAACCGAACTTATGACAATAAAATCCGATGGTTTGTTATCGGGATGGTGTGACTGTGGGTTTAGACTGAGCGCCTCCACAAAGGCACTAAATCAAATAATTTCATAGAGTTGGCTATATTTTTCAGGCCGAGGATGCGCCCTCTCGAGCAGGTTTTCCCAAAAAGTATCATGGGTTTTGCTTGTTTTTACGACCCTGCAAACGTTGCCTTGAAACTTCGAAAGCAAAGATACCCGCGGCGACAGAAACATTTAAACTGTCACAAACTCCTTGCATGGGGATGACAACTTTCGTGTGAACCCGTCCAAGTAAGGCGTCACTAAGTCCGAATGCCTCACTTCCAAAAATCATTGCCATTGGTCCACTCAATTCAGATTCATTCAAACTGACGCTATCATTCTTCAGAGCAGCTGCGACCAACTTGATATTTTGTTTGGAAGAAAATTCTAAAAAATCTTCATTCTTTAGATAAAGAACTGGTACTGAAAAAACGCCGCCTAAACTTGAGCGAATGACGTTGGCGTTCCAAAGATCAATACTCTGTCCAAGAAGGATGACACCATGTACACCAAAGGCATCTGCTGTCCTCAACATCGCGCCAAGATTGCCCGGCTTTTCAACATTTTCCAAAACCAGCAGAAAGAAATGATCTCCTGAAGCACGATCGGTAATATCTTCTAGACGCCACGGTCTTGATGCAAAAACGCCAATTAATCCATCTGATCCTTCCCGGGTTGCGATTTTAGCGAAGACCTGCTTCGACACTTCAATGGATTTTATTGCTGAAGTCTCGAAAATCCAATCTGCTGATGCTGCCTCAGATAATTCTGGACAAATGTACAGTTCGGTCATTTTAAAACCAGATTTGATGGCTCGTTCAATTTCTCGACGACCTTCAACTATAAAAAAATGATCAGCTCGCTCACCCTTGCGTTCTTTTAAACGCACAAGTTCTTTGATGGTGGGATTACTGGGGCTTGAGATATGCAGAGAAGCTCTCAAGACTACAACTCCCGTCTCACAAACAGCGCACTTGCCCCGCTAGGGAGGACGCGACCAGAGCCTTCTTCGGCGATAATCATTTCCCGGATATCAAACGACCCATCGTTCTCACTTACAATGTCGAGTAACAAATTCTGCAATGCCATCGGCGTATAACCGTTACTGTGGCATGACAACAGAACGAAGAGATAATCCTCAGCTAAAATCTTCTTCAAATGATCTAATAAAGGAACCAAATGATCCTCAATCTGCCAAACTTCATTATTCGTTCCTCGCCCGAAGCTTGGAGGATCCAGGATGATGCCCTGATATTTATTACCCCTCCGCACTTCTCGCTCAACGAATTTTTGCACATCGTCGACAATCCAACGAACAGGCTTGTCGTGCGCACCACTGGCATCAGCATTCTCCCGCGCCCACGCAACACTGGTTTTAGACGCATCAAGATGCACAACCTTGGCGCCAGCTGTCGCACAAGCGAGTGTGGATCCACCCGTGTACGCAAACAAGTTTAGAACATTGATGTCACGATTTTTACCACGCTCAAGAATTAACTCATGTAGCTTATCCCAATTAGCATCTTGCTCAGGGAAGATTCCCAGATGGCCAAAATCGGTGAGAGAGATCACCAATTTCACTGGGCCTTGCTGGATGGTCCACTTCTTTGGCAGATTGCGATTATGGATAGCCCACTTTCCGTCTCCACCACTAAAACGCGTGAAGCTCGCATCCGCTTTCTTCCACACATCATCAGAAAGGCGCGGCATCCAAACCGCCTGCGCAGCCGGACGGACAAAGCGGTAAGGGCCAACCTGCTCTAACTTTTGGAAGTTGCCACTATCAATCAATTTATAGTCGTATTGCATCCCGAACAGCTCCTTAACGAGCGCCTATAAACCATGAAATTCCCTTGAAATCAATAAAATACCGCCTTATACTCCGCGCCTTGAACTAAGAAAACACGCTCGAGGACGCATCAATGAGCACAGGTGGACCCGACCTTTCAAATAACCGAATTGTAAAGCTATTTGGCACCCGCCTACCCATCATTCAAGCGGGAATGGTTTGGGTCTCCGGCGGAAAGCTTGCGGCTTCCGCAGCCAATGCCGGCGCCCTTGGAATTATCGGGGCCGGTTCGATGAAACCGGAATTGCTGAAACAACACATCGAAAAAGCCAAAAGCCTGACCAAAAAGCCCTTGGCCGTAAACCTCCCCCTTCTTTACCACGGCATTGAAGACCAAATCAGAGTTTGTTTGGACTCCGGAATTCGCATCTTTTTTACTTCAGCTGGTAGCCCTAAAAAATATACGCCCATGCTCAAAGCCAACAACTGTATCGTTGTGCACGTAACATCGACGCCGGAGCTTGCAAAAAAGTGTGAAGACGCCGGGGTTGACGCTGTCGTGGCTGAAGGTTTTGAAGCAGGTGGACATAACGGTCGCGATGAGATTACTACATTAGTTCTGATTCCTCAGGTCGTTGATGCTGTCAAGATTCCGGTAATTGCAGCCGGCGGCATTGCTGATGGTCGTCAAATGGCTGCCGCTCTCTGCCTTGGCGCCGAGGGCGTTCAGATAGGCAGTCGCTTTGCTGCAACTATTGAAAGCTCTGCCCATGATAATTTCAAAAAAGCGATCGTCGCCGCTACGCCAGCATCAACAATGCTCGTGATGAAGAAGTCTGTGCCTGTACGCCTTTTGAAAAATAAGTTTTACGACGGCGTCAGTAAATTGGAAGAACGCGGCGCAACAGCTGAAGAATTAGAACAATTTCTTGGCAAAGGCCGCGCAAAAGCTGGCATGCTTGATGGTGACATGGACGAAGGCGAGCTGGAGATTGGACAGGTTGCCGGCATGATCAAGGATATTCCAACCTGTAAGCAACTGGTCGACCGATTGATGGCTGAATATCAGCATGCTGTATCTCGTTTGCCTAACTGAACGAAATCGCGGAGCATCTCATGGATAACACAAATCGCAGAGTGAAACGTGGATGGATGAATCTCAGGGTCGTCGATGTTATCGAGGAAACTCACGACACAAAAACCTTTGTCATGGTTGATGCCGACGAAGGCGGTAGGCCCTGGGACTATTGGGCTGGTCAATATTTAACTTTCAGATTTGATGATGTCGCAGATAAACCAATTGTTCGAAGCTACACAATGTCATCATCACCCAACCAGGGTGAGACCTGTGCTTTCACTGTGAAGCGTGTCGAAAAAGGCCTGATATCCAACTGGCTCTGTGACAACGTGAAAGTTGGAAGCATTTTACGCGCACGAGGTCCGATTGGCCGCTTCATCTATGAAGCAGGAAAAGATTTGAGTCATCTCGTCATGGTCGCAGCTGGCAGCGGGGTCACTCCCTTTGTTAGCATCATGCGTGAATATGCAAAAAAGATTGGCGAGCCTAATTCTCCCAAAAAAATGACGCTTCTTGTCTCATATCGAAGTCGAAAAGATTTGATTTTAGAAGAGGATTTGAAGGCTTTAAGTCAGACACATGGTTGTCAGGTTTTTATAACGCTCTCACGTGATAACGAGGCACCACCAGAGTTCTGGCAAGGCCGAATCTCGGCTGAGATGATTTCAAAATCAATAAGCGGAAACTATAAGGACTGTACATTTATGTCCTGCGGCCCCACAGCGATCATGGATTTAACCGGCAAGGTTGCTCGCGATGGTGGAGTACCTGAGACCCAAATCAAAACTGAGTCGTTTGAATCTTGATACGTCCCTCGGCCAAATTATATTAGCGCGCACCAAAATCTTTTCAAACCGGTGCTTGAACTCCGTATATATAAAAGCGGCGGTCAAAGGTGCTTTACCTTTGACCGCCAAAGAGAGAAGGAGAACAATCACCCTCAAGAACAGAATGTTATTTACATTCTGGATAGAGGCACTTTTAAAAGCTCAGCACTCGTTTGGTCCAAGCATCACCCATTAGATCTTTGATCGCTTTACGAACATTGGCACCGTCAGCTGCCGTTTGAAAGTTTTGCATCTTGATCCATGCCTTGGATCCGGACCAGATACTTTCTTTCCTGGCTTCATTCATCCACTTCACGCTTTCCTCCATGATCATGGCGTAAGTCGCCTTGAACTGTTTATTGGTCGCAAGGTACTGAGGATCGACATTCTTGATGGAAAGAATGGAAGCGGAGCAGTAGTACATAAAATCAACCAGACCTTCTATTGGGTCTGCATTGTCAGCCGGATTCCAGCGACCAGCACGTTGGATCTCGACAGCAGAACGTGTCGTACCAACATATGCATTCCACTCATCGAAGAAATACAACGTGTTAGTCCAAGATCTGGCTTGCTCAACAAGGTAAAGATTATAGCGACTGGCCGATAATTGACGGAAGCTTGCACCAATATGATTTTTCACGTCTCGTGAGTTTTCGATAGGCTCAATGACGTAGGAGCCTTTGCCATTTTCGAGGTAAAAGAATGCGTCCTTTTGGCTGGTTCTGTTGCGCATAGCGTTGTGTAAACCATGCAGTGTTTCATGAGTATGAGTTGAGGGCCCAGTCTGGAAATCTCTTTCACCGGCTGGAGTATGAGTCATCACATCTTTGTAGAAAACGCTTCCATAATCGGTTCCAGAAAATGCATAGGAAGCAACGTCGGTGAAAACGATATCCTTACGGTAGTCATAATCCGCTGACGGTTGTCCAGACTGCGTCGTTGGACTACCATCTTGAGCAATATCAACCCCAATTTCGGCGTCAGACTCTGTAATTGTTGGAACAGGAACAGTTTGACCATCAATCATCAGATCTTTTTGACCATCCGCGGTCACGTAAAGCAAAGTTGTAACCTGAATCTTGGATACCCTGGTTTTCTCGATGGGGATCTCTGTTCTTCGACCCTCAATATCATTGGTCAAATAGACTTTTTCAAGCTTTGTACCGGTGGCATCAACCTTACCGAGAGAGAGAATCAGCGTGTAGGAGCAGGCCTGGCGAATCTTCTCGTTGGCGAGAGTCGGGCCGCTTCCATCGATCTTACCAGCAACTTTAGTGATTGTCGTACCAGTCACACCCTGATCGCAGGTACCTGGTTCAATACTTAAATTGAAGGCGTTGATCTTGTCTGGTGCTACATAAGCCTTTAGCCGATCGGGGATTGGCATTGTGATCGATGATATGCGGGAGCCTTTTCGGGCCCCCAGACCCTCTGCCTCTGGAGCTACACCGCAGGATGCGATGAGTGTCATTGCCGCAGTCGCAATGGCGATCATGTTAACGTTGGTGCTCATGATATTCCTCCAGGGGTCTAGGATAGAAGCCTTCAGCAAATCTTGGTTTAGTGCCTTAATAAGCAAAATTTCGGCCAACGCTCTATTTCGATTAAATATCTGTTATCACTAGAAAAATAGGCAATAAGATCGACTTATCAGTCACTTGCCTTTACATCCTGTCTAAAGCCTGAACAGAGGCTCATAGGCCAGTGGACAGATCGTAGCCTTAGCTCATCCTGAGGCTAGAACCTGATCCAGAAATGGGGGCATAAGCTGTAAGATGTTAATAAAAATGGTTAAATTTACTATTGAATTTATAAAATTTTAATGTATTTTAAGTTCACAATTCTAAGAATTTAATACTAAAGGGGGTAATTCCCGTGAGTCCACGAAACAGCTTCATTTTGTCATCCTTCATTGCTGCCATGTTTGTTGCAAGCTGCGGGTCTCAAGGGACCTCAGAACTTAGAGACAAGATCGCCAGTCCCTTTGCATCGTCTCGCAAAGCTCCTCAAACTCCAGTGGAGCAGCAACCTCCCATGCCGATACCAGCTCCGTCTCCCGTAACACCACAACCGCAGACGCCGGTGGTGGGAGACCCGTACATCAACCAGATGCCAGGATCGGGGATTAATTATATGAACTCGGCCTCGACGCTTTACGTCGTCATGGCTGGTAATGCGACTTGTAATCCCCTCGAGTTTAAGGAGCCTTACCCAGGTTTGATCAAGACTGGCCTCAGTTATTCATTTATCAAACACCTGGTTGAATCCCGTTACGTGACTCCGAGCGATAACATCATTTTCTCGTGTTACGATCCGTTCAGTCCGACAATGCGGGTTTATGATGTTCGCAATAACCCTCAAAGCGTGGCGATCGACCAAGCCGAGTTCGACAACATTGTATTACCGCAAGTTCCTAACTACTCGCGCGTGGTTGTGATGGGACATTCCTATGGCGGATGGAGAGCCATGAAGTTAGTGTCCTCTCCTCAATTTCAAAGCGTAGGCCGTGGCAACGCGACGCTCATCACCATCGACCCAATCAGCAAAACTAATTGCAACACCCCCTTAGATAAGGGCTGCCGCATGGCACCTACTGATTTCGATCCGGGAGAACTTGTGACTTTGAATTCGCGCACAAAATGGCTTAACGCCGTTCAGGCACCAGGTATCGTCATTGGTTCTGACGCCATGCCAGCAGCTCATGCAAATGTGAAGCTAGCTGGTACAAATCACTTTTTGATTGTTTACGATGCTCGCCTGTGGATCGCAATCAACGAGGTACTCAAATTTTAACGACAGACTTAACTCTTGGCTTGTAGGACCGCATGACAAGTGCGCAATTGCGCCGCGTTTTAGGACTTCTAGCCAGGCTTCCTGAGCAGCAAAGCGTTGGCCTCATTATGCTTACGAATTATGACGCCATGGAAGCCTGCGCAGTAACACCAACCCTACCCATGCCCTGGCGAGAACGGTTTAGCTCGCGCGACGGTTTTTGGAGCGTGTACGGTCAATTTCCTGTTCAGCGGCAACTCGCTGATGCTCAATCAGGGCATCCCGAAGTTCCTCGTGGCAGTCGTCGCAAATAGGCTTCCCGACAACCTTCTTGTCCATATCGCCCCAAGATACGAGGGAGGCGACTGCCTGATCGCTGAAGTTTCTAGGCCTCAGGACGGCTTGATGTTCACAACGTGGGCAGCTCTTGGTGTTCACGATGATCACTCCAGCCCCGCCTTTACTGGTGCGGGAAACACGAAAAACGTTGATATTGCAGGTTATTGCCTCTGGAAATGATAACCGACCAGCTGGCCAGTGTAAACCCCCCGATCGCCAGCCTTCCCTAGACCCAACCCAAATCGAGAAATCCTCTTGCCATTCACCGGTAATTTGACTAGTTTGCGTCCCTATTCTCGAAGCGCTGCCGCACATATACGGCACCCATGTATTGAGAAAATGGAGAACTAAAATGAAAAAAGACATTCACCCGAACTACCGCCCTGTTGTCATCAAAGACGCATCCAATGGATGGGCCTTCTTGACTCGCTCAACAGTAGCCACAAATGAGACCACTAAGTGGGAAGACGGCAAGGAATACCCGATGATCATCGTAGAAACGACGAGCGCATCGCACCCATTCTTCACTGGTAAGCACAAAGTTGTCGACACTGCAGGTCGTATCGAGAAGTTTAAACGTAAGTACGAGAAGGCTGGCGTTAAAGCTTAATCCAGTCGAACAGCTCTGGACTAAAACATCAAAACCATCGGCGACTGCCGGTGGTTTTTTATTATCTTGAGTCACTTACCGACCGACTTTTTGCTGAAACAGTGACACAATTTTGGACAGACCGGCGATAGGAATCAGTAAATCTTGTAATTCTGAATACTTATTGGACCCGGTTAAATTTTGACTAGCAGATCCCTGATACAATAGGCACATTATGAGGCTTTATCGGGTCGTGTGGCGTCCGGTATTTGAAATTGGCACCTCTATTATATATGTGCAGCCGCCAGGAGCAGAGTGTGGAAAAACAGTACCTAGTGATTGTGGAATCGCCGACCAAGGCAAAAACGATTCGTAAATTTCTTCCAAAAAACTTTGTCGTCGAAGCGAGTATGGGACATATTCGTGATCTCCCACAATCAGCTGCTGATATTCCTGCAAAATACAAAAAAGAGCCTTGGGCCAAGGAAATTGGGATCAATTGCGAAAATAAATTTGAGCCGCTGTATATAGTTCCCAAAGACAAAACCAAAATCATCTCAAATTTGAAAGAACGCCTTAAAGATGTTGATGAACTCTACCTAGCGACTGACGAAGACCGCGAAGGAGAAAGCATCAGCTGGCATTTGCTAGAGCTGCTTAAGCCAAAGTGCAAAGTCAAGCGAATGGTTTTCCACGAGATCACCAAGCCAGCGATTGAAAAAGCTTTGAAATCAACACGCAATGTTGACGACAAGTTAGTCCGCGCTCAAGAAGCGCGTAGGATCCTGGACCGAATCGTAGGCTACACTCTATCGCCAGTACTTTGGAAAAAAGTTACCTATGGCCTATCCGCCGGTCGTGTTCAATCTGCTGCACTACGCATGATGGTAGAACGCGAACGCGAGCGCATGAGATTCAAACGAGCTACATACTTTGATCTTCTCGCAGCACTCAATTTCGAAGGAAAAAGTTTTGAAGCAAAACTCATCTCAGTCGCAGACAAGCGTATCGCCCAGGGGAAAGACTTTGATGAAACCACAGGAGCTCTCAGTGAGTCCAAGGATATGATCGTCCTGGGCGAGTCCGAGGCGAAGAATCTCGCTGAAAAGCTGAAAATAGCTAATTGGGCTGTACAAAATATTGAAGAAAAACAAAGTTCATCAAAACCACAACCGCCCTTCATCACGTCGACCTTACAGCAATCCGGTAACAGAAAGTTAGGATTGAGCACACGCGATGTCATGCGAGTCGCACAAAGCTTGTATGAGCAGGGTTTTATCACTTACATGAGAACAGACTCACCCACGCTATCTCAGGAAGCGATATCCGCTACTCGTGACATCATTCGCGATAGCTATGGCAAAGAATATCTTTCGGATGAACCACGCCAATACAGCGCAAAATCCAAAGGAGCACAAGAGGCTCACGAAGCGATTCGACCAGCGGGCACCTTCACGGCTCCAGACCAAACAGGACTATCAGGACGAGAGCTCGATTTATACACTCTGATTTGGCAACGCACGATCGCCTCGCAGATGACAGACGCAAAGAAAAGCTCCATGTCTGTCCGCATCAGTGCTGGGGATACATTATTCAATGCGACAGGTACCAAAATCATATTTCCCGGATTTATGAAGGCCTATGACGAAGAGCTTGAGTCGGGCGACGCTTCATGGGGATCGGAGACTCTCCTTCCACCAATGAAAGTTGGCGATAAGCTAAAGCTGAGCGACTTAAATGCAAACTCCCACGAAACAAAACCACCTGCGCGTTATAATGAAGCATCCATCGTACAAGGAATGGAAAAAGCGGGGATTGGACGTCCGTCGACTTACGCGAGTGTTATTTCCACACTTTTTGACAAAAAATATGCCACCAAGACCAATAACGCGATTATCCCCACATTCACGGGCTTTGCGGTCACACAGTTACTGGAAAGACACTTTGACAACTTTGTTAATCTTGACTTCACATCAAAGATGGAAGAGGACCTGGACAGCATTGCCGAGGGTAAACTCGACCACCTGGACTACCTTGGCAAGTTCTGGTTCGGCCCCAAAGGGCTAAAGGAGCGCATTGAAAGCAAGGTAAAACAAATTGATCCTAAAGATAGCCGGTCGATTCACTTGCCTCAGCTTGGTGACAAGCTGGAAATTCGGATTGGTCGTTTCGGACCATATCTATCTCAAAAAGACGTCAAAGAAGAGGAAGGGGTCTTTGCATCTATTCCTGAAGGTATTGCACCAGCGGATTTAACGCTGGACGAATCTTTGCAGATCATTGAAACAAAAGCCAAAGGTCCAGAAAGTATCGGCAAGTATCCTTCCACAGGCGAGGATATTTACGTTATGACGGGTCGTTTCGGCGCTTACGTGCAGGTGGGGAAACAAGTCGAGGGATCCAAAGAAAAACCAAGAAGAGCCTCTATTCCAAAGGATCAGGATCTTAAAACCCTCTCTCTGGATCAAGCACTAAAGTATCTCAGCCTGCCACGTGATCTTGGAAAGTTTCCTGACAATGGAGACATGATCACCGTTTACGACGGACGATTTGGACCGTATGTCAAATGCGGTGCTGATATGCGCTCGCTCAAAAAAATAGACGACAAATATACGATTGGTCTTGCGCGTGCGATCGAGTTACTTAAAGAGGAAAAGAAAGGCCGCTTTGGCGCAAAACAGCTCAAGGATCTGGGAACGCATCCAGAGTCTGGCAAAACCATGGGAATTTTTGAGGGCAAATACGGTCCTTACGTGAAATGCGGCACAATTAGCGCCTCTTTACCTAAAGACATGGATCCTCAAAATGTGACGGTTGAAACAGCTTTGCCACTGCTTGCAGCGAAGATGGCCGTCTCCAAGACCAAGGTCAAAGGAGGCGATGCAAAGAAAGCCTCCGCCGCCAAGAAGACCAAGAAGAAAGAATCCTGACGTTTGGGTGAGGGCGGACATTGAATAAAAAGCGTATAGCCCTCACACTGTCTCTGGCATTTCTAAGCGAGCTTGCAAATAAAGTTATACCCCTGGTCACTCTGCATTTCGTAGCTGTTAGACTGGGAACTGCTGAGTTTGGTGTTGCGCAGTTTTCATTTTGGTTACTCGACTGGGGTATCTTTGCAACAGTATTCGGATTTTCTCAAGTCGGCCCAATCATGCTTGGGCAAGCGCAAACAACTGAGGAACAAAAGTCGGTCAATGGCAGTATTGTCCTGGCTAGACTCATACTGGCAACGATTGCTTCGGCTATTCTGTGGAACCTTGTTGAACAAGCCTCGGTCTATAGTCCATACAAATGGGCTGTATTGTCGTCAATAAGTATCGTTTTCACGTCGGCGCTAGACGCCGCCTGGGTACTGATGGCAAGACAGAAAATGTTTCTTTTGAGTATTTTATCCATCATCGCAAAATTTGGATCTTTAGCTGCAATCTTAAAGTTTATTCATTCTCCCGATGACACCGTAAAATTTGTGGTTATCACAAATCTCGCCAACAGTTTCATCTCACTTTCGTCATTTGTGATCGCTCTGAATCTTATTGGAATTCAATTTCCATCCTTTGATAAGGTCCGCGATGCCTTTAAGAAAGCAACCCCATTTGCTGTGTCGACACTTCTCATGATGCTCATGGAGCGCTACGACCTTTTTCTGGTAGAGCGTAATTTAGGCTCCGTACAGACCGGCATTTACTCAGCGGCTAGTAAACTCGTCGCTAGTTTTTCGCCCGTGATATGGATGGTCACCGCTGTCTTTTATTCAGAGATGATTGGCAAACCTGACCGTGAGTCGATCGTACGGCACCTATCTGCCGCAATATTTTGGTCCTGTGCAGTCATCGGCCCGACTATCGTTGGCATCTGGTTTTTTGATACCACCATCCTCAGATTCATTTTTGGAGATGCTTTTGTCGCAGGCGCTCATGCTCTCTCAATTCTCATCCTTTCGACTTTTTTCTATGGAATGATCACCATATTTGGATTGCAACTACTGGCCCTCAAGGGAACCTGGAAACCACTCATTTATGGACTAGGCGCAGGATCAGCAGTGGGAATTATCTCGGGATCGTATCTCGTCACTTACAGTGGCATGAATGGTGCAGCTTGGTCGTCACTGTGCGCAAAGCTGATCTGCGCGCTTCTTTTGACTCACATGGCCATGAAGGTGTGGAACCTGAATGGGATGGTTCTGCTGAAAAAAACTTTGAAGAGCCTGCTGCCTGCGGCCATCATGGGAATAACCCTCTACGGCTTAGTCGCTATACAAGTCTTCACTGAACCCACAGTATTTTTCATGCTAATTGGCATCGTGGCCTACGCGATCGCCTTCACGGTCTTCAACTTTACCGAGATTGCTGAAATTACAGGAAAAATTCGCTCCCGGCTTGCAGACCATCTTAGCCGCTAAGCCCCTGAAATGAATATATAAAATTTATTTTTTATATAACTTTTTATTGATTTTATAAATTAATTATTATATGCCTTCGTTTGATGTTGATTTTTAAAGCTTGGAGATGACACCTTGAGGCGCATCGTCAAAAATTTCCTGACGCCGATGATGGTACTGTTCAGCAGGATGGTTCTGGCGCAGCCGGGGCCAGATGTGACACCACCGAGTTTTTCTTTCGATGAACCTGGCGTAAACAATAAGATGCCACCACTCAATGTTTTTGACGTTGCATTGGGCGCCAGTGATTATCCAATTTTTCAAATGCCCATGGCTTCGTCAGGGGATTTACGTGTTGATGGGTCTCGTGAATCGGAAGATCTCCGACGAAATCGAGGCGCATTGCTGAACCTTGGGCTTAAGCGCGCGTTTCCAACCAATCATGCTCTTTACTCGTTGGGCGCTGGCTATCATCGAGCATCGACAGTCCCAGGATCGGGAATTCCCTCTCCATCCGCTTATGTCCGGATGTACGCAGACCTAACCGCCGACATTGATTTATCTTCAAAGATTTCTGGACTTCATATTATTCCAGCAGTGGAGGCACGAAGGTCAGCATACCGTAACGCGGAATCTGGACATTATGTGGATGGAATTATCTTGAAATCTGGCGTTAGCAAGACTTTATCAGAACGCTGGCAAGCGCAGATCGAAGCGGGGTATGCACCCATGACACGAGTTGGTTTACTGCAACCTGCTTACAATGGTAAGTCGGGGGTACTTGCGGACTCATCAGCCAGCATGTCTGAGATGTCAGGTAAAATCGCATGGAGCGCGGATAACACGGCTTCATTCAACATTTGCGCAGCCCAGGAAACCGTCCATGTACACTTCAAAAGCTCCGATGGCTATCGAGCATACGGCCTCCCAGTTGCTCCGCTGGAACCGAGCTATAGCGAAAAGTCGTACGACCTCACAACACGCTACCTTTTATTAGGTACTGGCAAAAAGTTCTAACAGGCGACATTAGCGTACAATTGTAACTGGCGTTACGATACAATCGTGGTCATGTCAGTTGCTAAATCGAGTTTTATTTTTGCTGCCGGTACGTTGTTAAGCCGTATCAGTGGCGTTGCCAGGGAATCAGTCATCGGCGCTGTATTCGGCGCCGGCATGGCCATGGATGCCTTCGTTGTGGCATTTAGAATTCCAAATTTGCTGCGTGAGCTTCTGGCAGAAGGGGCTCTCGGATCAAGCTTCACCAAAGTTTATGCAAGCCTCAATGTCAATGATCCCGATGCAGCATCGAGGCTTCTAATCCAGACGCTACAATTTGTGGTTATGGTTAGTATTGCTGTTTGTGGGCTCGGAATTTTATTTGCTGATGATCTCGTGCACCTGATGACGATGTTTGACGGATCAGTAAAGGGTGTACCGGAATTCCACAACATGACCGTCGGACTAACTCAGATATTATTCCCATTTATTGGATTTGCAGCTTTGGGCGCTGTCGTTCAGGGAGCCCTATATCAGCGCGGAGGATTTTTTCTCGCAGGTGTCGCTCCAATCCTCTTTAACCTCTTTAGTATCGTTGGTGCACTTTGGTTTTCACCATTAGCAACCATGATTACACCAAAAGAGATTCAAAATTCTGTGACCGATCCAGCGATCTTGGGACTTGCCATTGGGACCTTGCTTGGCGGTGCAGCCCAATCTGCGATTCAAGCTTGGGGAATCTGGCAGCCATTACTCAAGGGTAGGAAACTTTTTTCTTTCACTGCGCGTATTTGGTCCCCTGACGTTAAAAAAGTCTTACTGCTTATGACTCCGATGATTATCGCTGCAAGTGCAGGGCAGGTGAATATGATCGTAAATACGAATTTCGCTACAAGCCTTGGGACAGGAGCGGTCACATGGCTTTATTTTGCATTTCGCCTCGTCCAACTTCCGATTGGGATGTTTGGCGTTGCAGTCGGCGCAGCTGTTCTACCAGCACTTTCAAAATCAATCACTGAGGCTGGCGGTAAAGTGGACGTAACTGCAAGCCAACAAACGATTGACGCCATGGATCTAGTCGCCTGGCTTATGATTCCATGCACCTTAGGTTTGATTCTGAGTTCGACCAATATTACACGACTGCTTTACGAAGCTGGACGCTTTACGCCAACCGACACCATTGAGACGGCCTCAGCTATTAAAGCATACAGTTACGGACTTCTCGGCTATGGACTTCTAAAAGTCATGAATAGCTATTATTACGCCACAGGACGTACACGCTTTCCTATGATCGTCAGCCTTCTGAGCATTTTTGCAAATTACATCGCCAATTCCATTCTCGTCAAAAAAATTGGTCATGAAGGCCTGGCTTCAACAGCGTCCATCATTTTGACTCTAAACTCTCTCCTGCTCATCATCGGCATGCGTAAAGACAAGGTCATGATTAACTGGAGACAAGTTATCGGCTCGATCACTCTTTTATCACTGGCCTCTAGCATGGTTGTAATCCTTCACTGGGTCTATGCACCATATGTCGACAACACACAGTTCAGCGACTGGCTAGCCATACCCTCTGGTATCACCGCACTCAAAGTAAACGCGGGAATCCGGATTGCGATTGATGGATTCTTCATAGTAGGTTGTTTTGGATTGATAGGATTGGCCAGAATTCGCAAAACTCCTCGCGAGGCACTCAAAATGCTACGTCGTCGTAAGAGTTAGTGGTCTGACAAACTCGACAATCAATTTAGCATTGACACTATATTACGAGATCCTCACTATAGGGTGACGTCACACTTAATTTTAGTATTCACCGAGATTTTCATGCAAAAATTTTTAGTCTTATTGTTTGCTTGCTGGATAAATCTAGACGCAAGCACATCAAAAGCCCAGGACAGCGAACCCGAAGAGAACATCACCGAAACCACGCCAGCAAACGGAGCTAAGCTAAAAGCCAAACCTAAATCTGATACGGGCATAAGCCCAATAAGAGCTCCAAAAGCAAAAACAACTGATTCCTCATTTGCTAGAGACACTTTGGCCGCCACGCCAAGTGAAACTTCTTGGTGGTCGCCAAAAGGAATGCAACACTCGATTGGAGTTGAGCTTTCAGATTCAAATTTTGGGGTCCTTGGAACCGATGCCATCGCCTATGGTTTTGCGCTAGAGAAATTTGGAGTCGATGTATATTTTGCTTATACAAAAGACTCAAATTCAGCGACTGTTAATGTCACCCAATCTTCAAATGAATTATCGAATCCAAAGTCAATGACTGTAAATCAACGGTTCTCTGGGACAGAAAATCCAAAAAAAACAACGCTTGGAATCCAGCCAAAATACTTCTTCTTTAGCGACCGATGGTTTAAGGCATCGATTGGCTTTTTGTTTGCACAAACACCAAAAACATCTGTCCGCTACAAAACAGGCTCAGTAACAACAACTTATTCAGATACATCGAACATGTCGACCTACTCAGTTTCGGAATCGAGTCTTGGTTCCACTTCATCTTCGGTCGATGCAAAGTTGAGTTATGGCCCTCGCATCAATGTCGAGTTCTATTTAAAGTGGTTTCCCCATATAGGACTCGGTTTCGGAACTGGATTGATCCAGACGAGTGGCGGCAACGTGAAGAACTCGACGTCAACTCAGACGAGAAGCTACGTTGTTACCAATGGGGTCGCAGCCACACCGACATCCGCTCAAACATCCGTGACCACAGACACCACTAAAACCGGCGGCACATCAAGAACGATTGCTGTGGGCGGCACCAAATTTAATCTCATGGGTAATTTTGCAGTTCGGTATATTTGGTAAGGACTCTGATCCATCGGCCGCTTCGTCGATCAAAGAATCAGAAACGACCGCAAACTCAGGGCTGTGTCGTCGTGCTTGGGATTAACAAACCGGCTAGTATAATTGACTGAAAAGACTGGGATAATGACCGGGTGACGGCAAACCCTTGATTTGATATGCTTTCGGGCTCCAAGTCATCAAAGGGATTGAAGAAAATACTATGTCTACGACAGAACACCGCGGCAGCGTTTTAGCGTCTCCTGAAGCAAAAGAACTCCAAGAGTACAAACCCAAAAATAAAATCCGTTTCGTCACGGCGACCGCACTTTTTGATGGCCATGATGCGTCTATCAATATCATGCGTCGGCTTTTGCAGGCACGCGGAGCCGAGGTCATTCATTTAGGCCACAATCGATCTGCGAAAGACATCGTACTCGCCGCCCTTCAGGAAGATGCACAAGGTATTGCGATCTCCAGCTACCAGGGCGGGCACATGGAGTTTTTCAAGTACATTCGACAATTGCTAGATGAAGCCGGTGCGAAAGACGTAAAAATATTTGGCGGCGGCGGCGGCGTTATCACAGTCAAAGAAATTTCTGAACTACACCAATCAGGAATCACCCGTATTTATAGTCCTGAGGATGGAGCAAAACTGGGCCTCGACGGCATGATAGGTCACATGCTGAGAGAAACGGATTTTGCGAACAAAGCGTGGAACAATCGCGATAAATCCTCAGATCAATGGGTCCGTCTAAGTCGTGCTCTGACACTTCTAGAAAACGGAACCAGCAAAATTGAAGAGCTGACTAAAGCACTTGAACCAGTCAAACATCACAAATCAAAAATTCCAGTTATTGGTATTACAGGAACTGGTGGAGCGGGTAAGAGTTCCATTACAGACGAATTGATTTCGCGTTTTCTTTGGGACAACCCCAATATAAAAATTGGACTGATATGCATCGATCCTAGCAAAAAGGCGACCGGTGGAGCCCTACTTGGTGACCGCATTCGCGTCAACACCGCCAGTGATGAGCGTGTATTTTTAAGAAGTTTTGCTACAAGACAGAGCGGCAAAGAGATCGCACATGCCACCCAAGATGCTCTGGCCTTACTTAAGACAAGGGATTTCGACTTCCTTGTAGTGGAAACAAGCGGTATCGGTCAGGGTGACACAGGGATTCTCGACGTCAGCGACGTCAGCCTCTATGTGATGACTTGCGAATTTGGTGCGCAAACACAGCTAGAAAAAATCGACATGCTCGACTTTGCAGATCTCATCGCCATTAACAAATTCGAGCGTCGGCAAGCGCCTGACGCTCTGCGAGATGTGCGCACCCAACTTCGACGTACACGCTTCAAAGGCCAACGCGTTGACGATGCCCAGTATCCGGTTTTTGGCACCATTGCGAGTCGTTTCAATGACGACGGAACAAACGGGCTCTATAAAGCCCTTTGTGAAAAGATGAATGAAAAACTCGGTGAGCAACGATTTCAACCGTCGTCCTCGCGCAAATATGCTCTTGAATCTACAAATCGAGGCGCTCTAATTCCTGGGGAGCGGATCAACTACTTATCCGACATTTCGCGCGCTGTACGTAGCTACCATGCGACACGTCGAACATGGGTGGAGATGATTCGCAAAGCCGAGTCGTTGGAGCGCTCCGCGGCTCACATGCTTGATTGTGGTCATAAAGACGTAGCAACTTCACTTTCATTTGAGGCTGACAAAACCTGGAAACTCCTACCAGCATCGCTGCGGGACACGCTAAATGACTGGCCTGACATGTTCAAGAAATACAACAACGACGAGTTCATATACCAAGTGCGAGGCAAGGATATTTGTGTGAAGTCTTCTTTCACGACACTTTCCCAGCTAACATTTCCCAAGGTCGCGCTTCCGCGCTTAGGAAGCAAAGCTGAGATCGCCGACTATCTTCTGCGTGAAAATGTCCCTGGAAGCTTCCCTTATACAGGGGGCGTTTACCCATTCCGCCGCACTGAAGAAGATCCCAAGCGCCAATTTGCGGGCGAAGGTGGCCCTGCTCGCACCAACAAGCGTTTTCATTATCTGTCGCGAAATGACCAAGCAAAACGTCTATCTACGGCATTTGACTCCGTAACTCTATATGGCGCCGAGCCTGATCGCCGCCCTGATATCTACGGTAAGATAGGTGAATCTGGCGTTTCAATTGCCACGCTTGATGACATGAAAGTTCTCTACAGCGGCTTCGATCTATGTTCGCCAATGACGTCTGTGTCCATGACAATTAACGGACCCGCGCCAATTATCTTGGCGATGTTTCTGAACACCGCTGTCGATCAACAGATTGATGACTTTAAGTCAAAGCACAATCGTGCCCCAAATCCAGATGAGCACCGCTCCATCTATGATAAGACCCTGCAAACAGTCCGCGGCACGGTACAAGCTGACATCCTCAAGGAAGATCAGGCGCAAAACACCTGCATCTTCTCCACTGAGTTTGCTCTTAAGCTTATGGGTGACATTCAAGAGTACTTCATTGAAAAATCGGTGCGCAATTACTACTCCGTCTCGATTTCTGGCTATCACATTGCCGAGGCGGGAGCGAATCCTATAAGTCAGCTGGCATTCACTCTGGCCAATGGATTCACATATGTGGAGTATTACCTGGCTCGTGGGATGAAGATTGATGACTTCGCTCCCAACTTGAGTTTCTTCTTCTCTAACGGTGTCGACGCCGAATACGCAGTCATTGGGCGCGTTGCCCGAAGAATTTGGTCTATTGCAATGCGCGATCTCTATAAGGCCAGCGAACGCAGCCAAATGCTGAAATATCATATACAGACATCAGGCCGGTCGTTGCACGCCATGGAGATTGATTTCAACGATATCCGGACAACGCTTCAAGCCTTATTAGCTCTTTACGATAACTGTAACTCACTCCACACCAACGCGTATGATGAGGCCATCACAACACCAACAGAGGAAAGCGTACGACGCGCGATGGCGATCCAAATGATCATCAACAAGGAGTTTGGACCAAACAAGTGTGAAAACGTGAATCAGGGCAGCTACATCCTTGAACTACTCACAGATGCCGTGGAGGAAGCGGTATTACAGGAGTTTGACCGGCTATCGTCCCGAGGCGGAGTGTTGGGGTCTATGGAAACACAGTACCAACGAAGCAAGATTCAAGAAGAAAGCCTCTACTACGAACACTTGAAACACACGGGAGAGCTCCCCATCATTGGTGTCAATACCTACCTGAACCCCAAAGTTATCTCTGGGGAGTACGAGCGACCTGAAATTGAACTAGCACGTGCAAGCTACGATGAAAAAGACGATCAATTGAAGCGTCTCCAGGCATTTAAGGATCAAGCCAAAGCGTCCAAAGAAAAGGCGCTACAAGGGCTTGCAAATGCGGTTCTGGAGAATCGTAATATTTTTGCCGAGCTCATGCACACCGTGCGCTTTGCAAGCCTTGGTGAAATCTCTGACCTTCTCTACAGGGTCGGCGGTCGTTACCGAAGGTCCATGTAAGGAATGTCCGCCCATGTTTGAACGCTCTATACTTCAGCATTGGACCCCGATTGGCTGGCTAACTCTTCGCGCCAACCATGCGGGTCTAACCGATGTCGAGTTTGGAAAAACAGCGTGCAACTTTGGTGATTCTGGAATTTTGCAAAGAACATGTGGACAGCTTGACGAATACTTTCTTGGAAAGCGTACTAGTTTCGATGTACCAGTTTTTTTAACTGGGACCTCATTCCAAAAAACGGTTTGGATGGCGTTGAAAAAAATACCGTGCGGCGCACTTCCGTCTTATAGTGATCTGGCAGCTTCCATAGGCCGCCCGAGTGCTGTCCGCGCAGTCGGTATGGCTCTCAATAAAAACCCCATACCGATCATTATTCCCTGTCACCGGGTCATCGGTCGCGACGGCAGTCTTACGGGTTATGCTGGTGGTCTTGAAATCAAACGAAAGCTCATTGACTTGGAATTAAGAGCAGATCGACGTCAATCTTCGCTTGCGGGAGGTCTCGATCTTGGGATCACCGGAGATCTCCGAGCGGTGTCAGACCAATAAAAGAAAGCTTTCACGGATTTGCTTCAATGCCAGATCCATTGGAATTTTCACAAGCCACCCTCCGTCTTCGCTGCGTGCCGGATGCCCCCAGTCTGATAATAAGACGAGACCAACGTAATTGGATCCAAATAAATTTTTCTTGTCCGAAACGAGTAGCATTGAAAACTCATCGTCCGATATTCCAGCAATCAGATTCAAAATATCCCGATCGGGAATTAGATTTGCCTCTATTAGATCTTTTGTATATTGCCCAGCATCAAAACCATAGATCTCACTGGAAACACGCAGGGCGTGAAACATGCCAAGTGCTACACAGGCTCCATGAGACACTCGCAATCGACGTCGATTCAGCATTGTTTCCACAGCATGCCCGAGCGTGTGTCCAAAATTCAAAACTGCTCGCTCACCGGCTTCAAAAGGGTCTCGCGCAACCACGTTCGCTTTAATCTCTAGCACTGAGGGGATTAACCCACGAATATCCTGCCATCGAACGGAGCGCGAAATGGCGATTAGACTGTTCCAAAGCATATGATCTCCCGCCAAAGCCGCGTGCTTCAATGCCTCAACCATGCCGCTCTTGATCTCGGTCAGCGGAAGGGTGTCCAGCCAGCGGGTGCAGAGATTTACGTTACTTGGGGGATTAAAAAGTCCAACCTGATTTTTACCCCATTGTTCAAAATTCACCCCCACCTTGCCACCAATTGAGCTGTCTACCATGGAAAGCAGTGTTGTCGGAACAAATCGACAGGGTAGGCCGAGAAGGCCACTGGCGAATCCGACAACATCACCGGCAACGCCGCCACCCACCACAACAATATTCTTAGGAGATTTCCCCTGACGTCGCACAATATCCATGATGTCAGTGACAGCCGTCAGGTCTTTTCGTTCCTCATCAAAATCGACCACGTTTAATCCATTTGGGATCTGGTTCCACCAAAAGTCCGACACCCGACGATCAACAATGACCAAATCACGACTGCTAGAAAATGCGAACGTTGACATCAAATCATCGAAAAATTGAATTTCATAGGTGCTCGCTGTAGAGACATCATCAACACCAAGGACGCGAACACCCCGCTTATAAACTTTTGCAGCGGCAAGAAGTGGCTTGTGTAAATAAGGATCGATATTCGAAATATCCCACGCAACATCACGTGATAATCCGTTGGCGAATGCAAAGCGTAAAATTCCAATTACGGACTCATAACCAAAAAGGCGCGTTGAAAGGACTTTTTCACCAGGATCCGAGTCAACAATCAGGCTTTGGTTCCAGACAAAATTTCTTTTCTCTGAACCAGGGCCACTCATTTTCGGAACTTCGATGGTCAATTGTCGATTTGGCAAACCAGGCTCCTTTTGCCTGTAAATCAAGAGGCTTTGGATAATAGTCCAATTCCATTATAGCACACTGAATTTAAGAGTCAGGGACAACTTCCGAAACCACTCTGTCACTATAGTTAATCCGGGGCCAGGATGGCTCCGCAGAAAAGGACTCAAGGATGAGTTTGAAGCCTAAAATGTCAGGTCCTACGGGAAAACACTTCCGTAAGCAGCTCGACAATATTACGCGCCGCAAACTCAATGAAAATAAAGTCGTCTCCCTCTCTGAATACCGTGACATCAGAAAATCCAAGAGCAAGAAAACCGTGCTCGTCGTTGATGACGAAGAAATCATGAGAAATGCGTTAAAGCGCGTTCTTGAAGGAGAACATTATAACGTGCTACTTGCCGAAGACGGCTATGCACTCAGCCACTTTCTGGAGACGACGATTCTTGACGTGATCCTTCTCGATGTGAATCTTCCCTGGGTCGACGGCTTTGAGCTTGTCCATTTGATTAAGAGTCACAGCGTTCTGAAAGACGTACCTGTCATCATGGTTTCAGGCCGCAAATCTACCGAGGACATTCAAAGGGCGATGGCTTTAGGCGCTAATGACTTTATCGCTAAGCCGTTTGACGTGGATTTCCTCCTAAATTCGATCCGCAAGAACCTGCAAAGCGCCGGTTAAAATTCTGTAATATATTAATATAAATGATCTTTTCCACACATCGCCCACCAAAAAGTCATTGACACCTCATCATCTGATCAGGTATTCCATCTAGTCTACCAACTTTTCCTCAGTAGCTCAGTCGGTAGAGCAAGTGACTGTTAATCACTGGGTCGGCGGTTCAAATCCGTCCTGAGGAGCCATAAAACATAAAGCCTGCGCCAATCAGCGCAGGCTTTTTTGTTGTTGATTAACCGATAGCCGAACCAGTCCCCTAAAATCCTCGCGAAGTGACGGACAGCGTCAATTCAAATCCCCACTTAACAGGGGTGCGCTTCTGTAATAGAGCGTGTTTCGGCTCTTGAGCATAGATATAGTAGGGACCAAAGCCCCATTGGACGCCGTGTTTCGGACCACGCAGAACGTGGATACGTGGCCGTACGAAAAACGATCCATCCGATTCATCGTAGGTTGGTTTCGTCGTAGATGTTTCTTCATCCTCCTCAGCATCTGGATCCTGATTAGCGTTCGACTGCGCCTGACGCGCTGCCTCCACATCCCTTATTCTGTATCCCAAAGCCCCAAATGTCGCTCCGGTTAACAGTCGAGTCTGATCGGAAAGCTCCCATTGTAAATCTGTCGACATCCCGATTCCAAAAGAGGAGATATCGTAATACTTTTTGTTGTAAAGAAAGCGCGGTGAATTTAGATCAGTATAAAAGTCGAAGCCCAGCCGGTAAAAGTTATAAATCATCGACGAAAAATTGAGATGAAAACGGGCAACTGGAACTTTACCGAGTTCAGAACCACTCAATCCCAACTCAAGCCGATGATTTGTGAAATTCTCGTACTCAATCAGATTTGCTTCCGAGGGGTTTAGAGGAAGTGACAGTGCAAAGTTATCGAATGTACTCGAGAATGATGTTTCTCGGGCAGGAAACTCCGGAAATCTCGTTTTATGCTGCGCCAATTCATAATCAAAGCTGGTTGGATTTACGAAATCAAAGGCATCAGGCATGCTTAGCGGGATATCTCGATCCTTTTTGGGAATTTTCTTAAACCCCCAGTCAGGTCTTTTCAATCGAATAATATTCATATTCGACGGTGAAGCAACCTTCTCACCAATCCAAACAGTCCTCTCTTCTTTTGCGTCCCATAGCGCCAACTTGATCGTCATGACTCGTGATGCCGTATAAACTTTTTCTACGTAGTGTTTTTTAAGAGGCATATTGTATTGATAGCCATATCGCACTGATTCGCCAGCAAAGACGAAAAAAAACAGAAATCTGATGTCCTGGTTTGAATCCCGAATTCGCTTCACGTCAGAGGGTTCGAGTGGCTCCTTCTTAAGAACCCTTTCAGCGATTGCATCAAGATTTTCAATCGTGCTTATTTTCTCGAATGCACCGCCAGCGCCGAAAACACGAATATCTTTTCGTCTTTTAAAGAAGACCTGCTTAAATTTCTCCGGATAAGCGAGATTTTGTTCCTTAGAGAAAGGCGTCACTGTGTCTTCACGCCCCTCCGGAAACTTAACATCACCTCTTAAATCCAAAAGGGGCGTCATCAGAATTTGATCACGTTTCAGGGAATTCCAATCAAAGTCGCTGGCAGAATCGACTTCAGCCAAATTAGCAGACACGCAAGACGTTAGAAATAGTGTCACAGCAACAGCCAAAAAAAACCTGAGACTGCAATGAATTTGCTTATTAACATTTACGTCGATCATGCGCAGGATTCACCGATATATCTATTTGTTTTTGGGTCTCTTTGGAATCGTAACATTTATTCCAGGTTCCGAAAATATAGCCGTCGCGCGAGCAACGGCTCGACCAAGATCACTCAAGGACTTGGCTCGCATTTTTGAGAGAATATGAACTCGGTGATTATCCACGGTGCGCGCGGAGATCTGTAAAATATTCCCGATGGATCGGCTTGACTGACCTTCTATAATCATGCCGAGAATTTCCCGTTCTCTCGATGTCAGAGTCTGCATATCAGACCACACCTGAACATCTGCTGTATGGCGTTCCGAAACCTCTAGGGCCCATCCAAGAGCCTCCTCGATCTTTGCCAACAAAACATCTGGCTCAATCGGCTTTTCTAAAACGTCGAAAGCCCCGGTCTTCATGACTTTTACCGTCAGACTAACGTCTGCATAGCCAGTCAATAGAATTGCTGGATAAATAGGCAGCCATTTTGCAATCGACTCTAAAGCTTGAAGTCCCGATAGCTCTGGCATGCGTTCATCCATGACGATGCAGCCGCGTTGCTCCGGTTCGAATACAGACAAAAAATGGATTGCGGACGGCGACACCACCACACGATAGCCCTTGGTCTGCAAATATTTTGCAAACATCCGGCTCGTGGCCTCCTCATCGTCTACGATGTAAATCGTCGGAATCAACGAGTGCCTCAACTTAAGTGTGGTCACAAAAAGAGATAACACCCTATTTTAGCACAACTTCTTAGCCCGAGCTTGGCTCTTCGGTATATTTACTGACACTGGGCTGAACGGGTATACTAAATCCTCAAAATAACTGTCGTGAAACCGTCTTTTTTGGACAATTTTTTAAATGAAGCATCTGACACTTGTATTAGTTCGACACGCTGAGGCGTCCACACTGGCTGAGTCCGACCATGCTCGTCCACTGACGCCCTTTGGCCGATCTCAAGCGGCATCCATCGGACCGTCTTTGACAACAATTATTGGGTCCTGTGATATTGCCATCGTCAGCTCTGCGATCCGCGCCAAAGAAACTTTGGAGCAAATTTCAAAAACTCTACCTATACACAAAACCGAGATTGATCCGAGCCTCTACACCGCACATAGCGGCGTCGAATTTTCAAAAGTCATTCAATCTCATGCCTCTGAGACGACCCAGAAGATACTTGTCGTCGGTCACAATCCAGTGATCAGCGTGAGTGCAAATATTTATTCAGGACAATCATTACACTTCGCAACCGGAGAATTTTTGGTTTTAAGCCAACCCGCCGACTCATGGGAACTTGCATTAGGTTTGGACGGTTGCTGGCAAGTATTAAACTCTTCGACGTAATTATCAGGAAGAAAACAACATGACTGTGAATAGTTGGGATATCCCTCATGAATCTGGAGCAATTATCAGATATTTCACTCTAAAAAGTGATGTTCTGGAACGCACATGTAAAGCTGGATTCAGTTCAAACCGAACTCACGCGGTTTACATCCCAAAAGCAGCGGATCCAGCCTCACCATTACCTATCGTCTACCTCCTCGCCCCCTGGACAAGTGCGGGTCGGACCATGTTCAATTGGGAGCCGTTTCGCGAAGATTTACCAACGCGACTAGGCCGGTTAATCGATCAGAAGGTTATTCCCCCATGTATAGTGGTCTCTCCTGACTTATTTATAGATTATGGCGGAAGTCAGTTTATAAATAGCACGTGGATTGGACATCACGCTGATCACGTTTTAGATGAGCTCATACCGTATGTTGAAAAAAATTTTCCGGTAAAAAAGGGATGGCGGCATCGAGCCGTGATGGGACGATCCTCAGGAGGATTTGGAGCATTAAGGTTTGCGCTGGACCGAGACTCCACATTTGCAGCGGTCGCTTGTCATGCAGGCGATATCGGATTTGAATGGACCTACAGGCGAAGCTTGATCGATATATGTACAGGACTCTATAAATACCAAGATCCCTTGATTTGGATGACTGAGCTAAAAAAGCAAAAAAAGATTTCTGGATTTGACACCCACATTCTTATGATGCTTGGAATGGCGGCTTTCTACAGTCCCAACCCAGGTCAGCCAGTCGGGTTTGACCTGCCAATCACACTGCGCAATGGGGAAATTATCGAATCAGTCTGGGCAAGATGGCTTCAAAATGACCCCTTGGAAATCATCAACACGTCCAAGGCCCAAGACCGAATGGGAGCATTGAAATGTCTATTTCTCGACTGCGGAAATCGCGATCAGTACTTCCTGCATTTCGGAGCACGGCAATTTTCTGAAAAATTAAAAAAGGCCGGCATTAAACATAGCTATGCGGAATTCGACGATAACCACAGCGGAACAAGCTATCGCTTCGACGACAGTCTGCCGCATGTACTGGCCGCTATATCGTAAAAAACATCCGATCAGGCGATCGGAGCCGGAGGCATGGTGGCCAAGGCTTGGATACAGTCACGCATACGGAATCGAACCATCTCTCGACCAATCAGCTCCATGCTTTCAAATAAAGGTGGAGAGTCCTTGCGACCTGTGACCACAAGACGAAGCGTCATAAAAATATCCTTCGGCTTCCATCCAATCTCATCTTTGTAGGCTTCAATCACGGCCTTGATGCGCTCGTGCTCCCAATCGTAAAGATCATCAAGTTTTTCTACCAGACCACTTAGCATTCCCATAATATCGGAAGTAGATTTACCTTTCGGAATAATCTCAGCGCCGCGGTAGTCCAGGGCACCATTGAAGAAAAATGAGTTGTTGTCGACAAACTGCTCAAAACGGGACATTCGCTCAAGAACAAATGGCTTTAACGCGCGTAAATAGTCATCTGTGAAAATCTCATTACGTACAAAATTTACAAATTGGTCCGTCGACATCTTGTGCATGTAGTGCGCATTCATCCAGGTCAACTTGACGGTATCAAAAACCGGACCTCCGAGATGGATATCTTTGAAATCAAACTTCTTCATCATCTCTTCGATCGTGAAGAACTCGACATCATCACCAAAACTCCAACCCATATTTGCGAGAAAATTCATCAGGGTGACAGGTAGAATTCCCGCGCGCTGGTAATAGGTTAGAGCAACCGGGTTTTTCCTTTTAGAAATTTTTGACTTATCGGCGTTCCGCAAAAGCGGTAAATGGGCAAACTTTGGCTTTTCCCACCCAAATGCATCGTAAAGGACAACGTGTTTAGGGGTGCTGTTAATCCACTCTTCGGCGCGAATCACATGTGAAATTTTCATTAAGTGGTCATCGACCACATTGGCTAGATGGTAGGTTGGATAGCCATCACTCTTCAAAAGAACCTGATCATCCAGGCGGTCATTTTCTATTTCCACGACACCGCGGATCTCATCCACAAAACTTGTGACTCCAGACACAGGCATTTTTAGACGAATGACGTGAGGTTGACCCTTTTTCAGTTGGTCCTCGACCTCCGAGTCTTTTAGTCCCCGGCAGTGGCGGTCGTAAGCTGTTGTAACGCCTGCCTCTCGCTGCTGTGCTCGGACTGCATCTAAGCGCTCAGCCGTGCAGAAGCAACGGTAAGCATGCCCTGACTTTATCAGTAAATCCGCATGTTCCCGGTAAATGGCGGTCCTTTCGGACTGCCGGTAAGGGCCACAGCTGCCGCCCTTATCTGGCCCCTCGTCCCATTCTAGCCCAAGCCAGCGTAGGCTCCTCATGATCATGGCCTCTGAGCTGGATTTAGCCCTCACCTGGTCCGTATCTTCGATACGAAGCAGGAAGTCTCCGCCGTGCTTTTTGGCATAGACGTAGTTAAAAAGAGCAACATAGGCCGTCCCAACGTGGGGGTCGCCGGTGGGTGATGGGGCAATGCGAACGCGGACTTTTTTGAAATAGCTCATTGAGTCGAAACCTAGCTTTCTTAGTCTTGAATCCTTAAGCAAGTCACTGTATACAACGGAGCCGACATTGCTGTTTTTAAGACCACTACAACCCGCAAGTACGGCTAGCAGAGTCGTTAGAATCGATTACACGAGGCAATCTTTTAAATGAACGGTCTGAATTCCTCAACAAATACCTTGGGACAAGACACGCTGGATACCCCGGTCTCCAATGATCGCAGAAGCACGCTTTTTGTCCGGGATGTTGGCAAGATAGACAGCGCTTTATTCGATCCGGGCTTGGGGATTATCGGGCAAAGCTGGTACGTGGACGTCTGGCTGACCGGAACCCTCGATGAAAACGGATTTGTCTTTGATTTTAGCCCACTTAAGGCTCTTATTCGGCAGACATTGGCTAGCACCCTGGACCACGCCTTGATTATTCCGGTGGGGAGTCAGACCGTCCAGTTCAGCGAGTTTGGATCCGGCGAGCGCTGGACCCTAAAAAGCAAGCCGCGTGGCGAAACCAGAGAATCACGCTGGGAGTACTCATCTCCTAAAGGATCGGTATTCCCTGTTCATACAATCGCACTCAAGACGACCAATATTGAACAAGAGTTTGGCCGGATTCTGCGACATCGGCTTCCACCCAGCGTACACCATTTAGCTGTTAAACTGCGCGAGGAAAGCATTGCTCCCACAGAGGCTAGCTTTCGATACACACACGGCATCAAAGGCCATAACGGCCTCTGCCAACGACTTTTTCATGGTCACCGCAGCCGGATAGAAATTTTCATTGGCGAAGAGCGACGACCTGATCTTGAGCACTTTGTTGCACGTGAAATTTTCGGCTCCAACATTCACATCGCCACAGTCGACCAGATCAAATCTGGAGATGGAGACGTCGGTTATCGTGGTAAAACTGACGCGCCAGTAACCTTGGCTTACAATGGAACACTAGGATCCTTCGAAGCTACGCTACCCTCGAATCGCATTTTCTTCGTCGAGGGAGAGACCAGCATTGAGTCGATGGCGCGGGAAGTGGCACGATTGATCAAGCGAGAGGAAAAGCCGTCCGACAAGATCCGGGCCGTTTGCTACGAAGGAATTGATAAAGGCGCAGAGTTCATTCTCTGACCTGAATTCGCTCTCTCATGACCCATACTACATTCCAAAAGACACCTTAGCGGCGAAACTCGCTGGGTCGCGTCCAAACTGACTGTATTCTAATGCTGCGTTGCAAAATGGCGGCAGCAGCTGGTACTGCAACCCCACTGATCTGGTTGTCCTCGCGAGAACCCGTCTCACTTCACCTTCTGGGCCCTCAGACAGACTCAAACTCGTTCCGTAGGTGTCTCCGTAATGAAGACGCAGGTCATGACGAGCTAATCCGTAGGATCCGTAGACTGTAAATAAACGTAGGAAACCATAACTCGCTAGCACGCTTCCCTCTATGGCTGATGCATCGGTCGTCGCCATTCCGATGAAACGACTGTATTGCCCGCGCAAGGCGAGAGCGGGGCGCGCAAATGCCTCGTAGATGGTCCATTGGAGGTAACCAGCGATGAACTTTGAATCTGTGCTTGGATCACGCGCTAGCCCTGCCCCGATGTCGAGAGACCACGGCAAACCCTTATGAACGTGCACCTGGCCCATGGTGACACGCCCCTTGTTGGTATCATTACCTGTCGCATCAACTCCCGCCTGACGCCAATGCTCGCGTCTAAGTCGATAACTGTCAGGACCAGCATAACTGACCAGGCCAGCCCCAATCCCAACGCCCAGCGTTCCATGACTTCCTGCATGTTCAAGCGGAGAGTAGTGATTCACCCGCGATAAAAAATCAAAGTAGTCAGATAACTCTGCGTCGCTAACGGTCGCAGTTGCATGACTCATATCTATAGCAAACAAAATCGGTAAAAAAATCAGCCTAGACGAGCACCTAGCAACCATGTTTTTATCTCTCCGGTTTTCAATCGATTTGCCGATCAGGACCCGAAAATGGATATAGCGTTCATTGATCATTATGACAGTTTCAGCTTCAACGTTCTAGACTGGCTGAAACGCGCTGGCGAGGGGCGTATTTCCATAAATAGAATTGTCGCAGGTGATGAGGCGTCATTGGCACGAGTCAAATACTCACCGATTCCCATTGTTATTTCACCAGGTCCCGGGCGACCATCCGACTACCCGCGTACGCTCGAACTTTTAAAAAACCTTATCGACAAGGTTCCTATTCTTGGCATTTGTCTGGGACATCAAATGCTGGGCGAGCTTGCCGGGGGAAGGATTATTAAGGCATCTAATCCTTGGCACGGAACCACGTCATCAATTCGCGTAACTGCGAACAATTGGTTTACGGAAAATCTACCACAGCAATTTAATGCTATCGCTTACAATTCACTCGTAATTGACCCACAACAGATTTGCTCCAAAGAATGGCTAGCACTTGGGTCAAATCAAATAGGCGAATTGATGATGATGAGTCATGCCACGAAACCCATCGCGTCGGTCCAATTTCACCCTGAGTCATTTGGTTCGGAGTGTGGGCTAACGCTCGCGAAAAATTTTATTAAACGGCTATCTTCTTAACATCTAATACAGCGAATCCGGTATAATCGTATCTGATAAAAAAATATCCCAGACCCAAAGAGGCAAAAATGAATTCACCAAAATGGCTCGTTGTCATTGCCGTTCTCGAGCTTTTCGGAAATACATTGTATAGCGGTCACGCCCATGCGCAGGCTTTAGAGCCGAAAAAGGCAAATGTTGCTGCAAAACCTTGGCTAGGCATCGCCATTGACCAGGGATCCAAGGGTGTTTTAGTAAAAGGCGTCTTACCCGATACGCCCGCAGAAAAGGCCGGTTTTCAAGTTGGAGATGAGGTTCTGAAAATTGACAAATCAGTCGTCAAAAATCCAAACGAGCTTATCAATGTCATAGGCGCCTCTGGTATCGGACAAACCGTAACCATAGAAATTCTACGAAACAAAAAGACAATCACAAAAAAATTAAAACTGGTTCTCAGACCTGACGAACTGCAGCTACTTCGCGATCGACTGGTTGCAAAGCCCGCTCCAAGCTTTGATCTTGAGGTGATTCATGGCAAGGAGACAGGAAGCCTTGAAAAGCTTAAGGGACGGATTGTGGTCGTTGAATTCTGGGCCACATGGTGCCCGGCATGCCGTGCTACGCATCCAAGACTATCTGAGTTTGCTGCTCAAAATCCAAAAATCGCTGTTCTCGCCGTCAGCGAAGAAGAAAAAGACGTTCTTCAAAGCTATGCAAATCGATTAAAACCAAATTTCACAATTCTTCGCGATGCAGATGGTAAGTCTCCAGCCGCCTGGTCAGCAGGATCCATTCCAATGCTGAGCGTGATCGGCAAGGATGGAAAAGTTATGTTTGTTACAGTCGGAGCTGGAGATGCTGCGGAGGAAGCTCTTAAGTTTGCCGCTTCGATGACAAAATAAAATCAACCACAGCAACAACAGCTTTTGCTAGGATCAATCAGGACTGTCCAGCCGCCTCAAGAAGTATCTGAACAATCTTTGACGGCACAGACGCCACGTTCGCCGTTTGCTGGGCATCTTTTATGTCGTTAGCGGATTCCGCTAATTTAAAAATTGATTCCTGAAATTTAGCTGGTGTTATCGTGGATTCCTTGAGCTGACTTGCCCAGCCTTTTGCTTCAAAACTATTGGCATTCAATATTTGATCACCACGGGAACCAATTTCGAGTGGAATGAGAAGCATTGGCTTATTCAGAGCCAAAAGTTCGAAAATACTGTTGGCTCCAGCCCTACTAACCACCAGCTCAGATGCTGCAAAAATATCTTTGAGTTGCTCACCTACAAACTCGAATCCACGATAACCAGGAGAAGAGACATTGATAGACTTACCCTTACCGGTGAGATGAACAATATTAAACTTAGATAAGAGGTCGGGCAGAACATCGCGTAGTGCGTCATTGATTCTCTGGGCGCCTTGACTGCCGCCCATCACCAACAAAATTGGCTTTTTATCACTAAACCCGCAATATGATCTCCCTGTTTCGACATCTCCAGAAAAGAGGTCAGGCCTAACAGGACTGCCAACCAAGATCGCCTTACCTGATCCAAGATACTTTTGAGTCTCGGGAAACGTATAGAGAATCTTTTTTGAAAAAGGGCCAATAATCTTATTGGCCAGACCGGGAGAATAATCCGATTCGTGAGTCACAACCGGCACCCCACACATCCATGCAGCAAGAGTCACAGGGACTGCAACGAATCCGCCTTTACTGAAAATTACAGCTGGACGCAGTCTTAGCATCAACACAAACGCCTCAAAAAACCCTACAACAATTCGAAAAACATCCAAAAAATTCTGCAAACTGAAATAGCGTCGAAGTTTTCCAGTAGAAATCTGGTGAAATGGTATTCCATGTTTAACAGCCAGCTCTTTTTCAATGCCACCTGATCCGATATAAACAACGTCGAAATTGCTTTTACGCAGCTCTGACAAAATTGCCAAATGTGGCATTACATGGCCAGCCGTACCACCTCCAGTCAAAACAATTCTACGTCGACGGCTCAATTTGAACTCTCCTCAGCAGTCTCGATCGCAGAAAGTAGACTTGGCAACTGCATTGCTAACGGATAGTGCCTTTGAATAGCAGCTACGATCTCTGTCTTCTCTGCCACGAAAAATATCGTTTCCTTACCGGTCGTCGCAGCAACTGACTTCAAACGCTCCGGATCTGTGGGGTCCGCGATTGCGACCTTCAACTTTGAGCCATCCGAACTTATTTCGAACGGAAAGACGGTATGCTCGAGGGCAAGATTATAGGGAACAAATTTGAAAACATCGTGATTAACACTTCTTGATGGCAATCGAGCCACCCGCTGCAGCTTCATGAAGTCTGATAAAATATCTGCCATTTTTGATTCTTCGACGATATTTGTCTCGATGCACGCGCGAAATCCATCGACCTTCCAACGATCCATAAAACCACGGATAACCCTCTGGGTTGATGTCGACAAGACACCCCGAGATTTCAAAATTTCAAAAATGGGGACGGGTTTGTCATGATTCATTTTGGATCACCCATTCAACCAAAAAGTCGTTAACGCCTGTTAGGGACACTAGAAGTCCTTCGCCAGTCTGTTCCCGACACAGTGTGACTTTTCTGCGCATTACCCCTAGAAATCCACCCCATTTTAGCACGGTACAGCTTTGGATGTCATCGGCGCGATTAGCCTTCGGAGCATGATCAACCTTCATCGTGATCGCAAAATCTCGATGGACATCTTGCCCCTTTAAGGAAACCTGACCAGCAGATGAAGAATTTAATGTCAATTGCTGCAGCCAGGCTGATGGCCAGACTCCGGAAAGCACACAGCCAATTTCTTCTGCGAGAATTGGGATTTCAAAACCGTCGATCGAAACAATACCTTGGATATTTTCAGAAATTTTAAGATCCTTCGGGCCTACAACATTCCAACTGGGCATACGTCGCGAAACTTCAAAAACCGTGTCGCCCAAGATAGAGTTGAATTGAATATCTGCATTCCGCGCGTCAACTATGGACCAGACCATATTTGATGAAAATACGCGTATTCCGGATTTCTTAACCGTTAAAAGAGCATCACTATCAGCAGGCCAGCAATTCTGAAATATCGGCTGGAAAACAATTGGGATCGCGGCTGGAGCTCTTTGCTTTAGCGCAGTCACACAAGATGCGGCGAGCAAGTTGATGATGATTCCGAAGAGGATCGCAGAAAGGAGATGCAATTTCCGTGACAAAGCTAGCCCCCCTTAGAAGCGAGACTTTTGAACTTCTTTTCAATTCTTTCCTGGTCACGGCGTTCATTTTTGCATTTTAAGGCCTTCTCATAGGCATCACGCGCTTTTTGTCGATCACCAAGCTCCATATGAGTGTCGGCAATATGTTCCCAAATGACCCCTTCGTCGCTGGCGAGCGTAGCCGCCCTTTCAAGGACCTCAAGTGCTCGTTTAAATTGTTTCTTCTGAAAGTAGAGCCAACCCAGCGAGTCCAAATAGGCGCCATTTTCCGGTTGGATTTTAATTGCTCGCTTAATAAGGTCCTCTGCCTCGTCTAACGCGCGCCCTTGCTCAACCAGCATGTAACCCAAAAAATTCAATGCTGCAGCATCATTTGGAGAGGCTGCTATAACATCCCTCATAGCGGCCTCTGCTTCACCTGCATTCCCATAACGCTCTAGATAAGCCCCTCTGGCAAATATCAAACGTGTATTTTTTGGAAATTTTTTCAGACCGCGATCAATGGATTCAATTGCCTCACGGAAATTATCTCCAGCAGCAAAAACCTCTCCAAGCAGCAAATACGCTAGCGGCTGAACGTCCGGGCGGTCGCAAAGATTCTTTAAAATTATGATGGCATCATTTCGTCGCTCAAGTTCAATAAGAATCACGGCGTGAAGCCTCAAGGCGTCACTTTTCAGTGGTGACTCGTTTTGAATTTTTGCAAATTGATCCAATGCCTCAGTTAGTTTGCCGATTTTCTGCAATGCGGCAGCATAGACGAATGTCGCTCGATCTGATTCAGGAAGCTGTGCAATCAATTCCTGAGCCTCTTTGAAGGCATCGTCATTTTTATTCATCTCCCAAAGAATGATCACTTTCTGCATTCTCAAACCCGGGACCTCGTCCCTCGCGTTTTCGATCATGTCATCAAGTAGGGAGACGGCATTTGCCAAATTCCCCAGTTCTTTGTAAAGCGCTATCATTCTCGAAACGAGTTCTTGATTTCCTGGATTGAAGCGATAGAGCTGCTCATACAGCTTCACCGCATCCTTACCCCTTTTATTGAGATCCAGAGATAGTGCGTAAATCAATGCCAGTTCTGGATTGCTTTCTTGAAGCTCCCAAGCCCTTCGAGCTGGCTCCAAGCTGTCTTTAAGCTGTTTTGCAGAAATTAGTATCCGACTTAAAACAGACCATGCCTGTGCACTTTGCGGATTTGCCTTAACCATCTTCTTTGCGATATCAATCGCTGCGGGCAGGCGATTCTCCTCCTGATAAGCTCTAATTAAGGCTAAGTATGCATTCTCCAGTCGAGGGTTTAGCTGTATTGCTTTTTTCAGCTGAACTTCAGCCTCTTTTATGTCGTCTGCAATCAGCAAGGTTTGACCAAACAAAAGTCTTATGTCGGCATCTTGAGGGTACAAAAGTGCCATGCGTCTTGCCTCAGTGAGACCATCTTGATCCTTCGGATTTACCAATACTTTTGAGCGAACCAGCTGAGCACCAGTAAATGAATTCGGATCAAGATTGTATGATGCCTCAAAGTGCGATGCTGCAGAATGTGTATCACCAGTTTGAAAAAGCTTTTCAGCAACAAGGAACTGAAAGATTGCATTGGCACGTCGATTTGCGGGGGACCACATCGCTGCCGCATCAAGTCCCGAGGCGTCATCAAGACCAGGCACATTTGCATCTGGCGTCTTCGTTTGCACATCGTTGGCATCCAGAACATCTTTGGACTTTTTCGGCATGGTTGCACGACAGGCAACAAGTAGCGAAGCAAGACAGACCATCAGATAAAATTTTTGACGTGCTACTACTTTCAAACACACCCCTTTTCCCGGATCTATGGCTGACCTAAATCCATTGGCCAGCTAGGGAAACATTATACCCACTTCGGGCCTGCTCGATCAAAGCTGATATCGACAAATCATCGCCATAAAATACTTTTACAAGACAAAGACCCCCCGCAGGAGCCGTAGCGGGGGCAAGCTCGCGATTGCGGCCATCCAAAATCTTCCTTAAGTCACCTACAGAAATTTTACCTCGGCCTACCGCCATTAGTGAGCCAACCATATTACGAACCATTTGCTTGAGAAAGCCATCTCCAAGAACCCAAATTTCGAGAAGTGGATGCTTGTTAACAATTAGAACCTCACGTACTGTTCTGATTTTAGTTCTCGCCGAGCTATCAACCGCACAAAAACTTGTAAAATCGTGAGTACCGACAAAAACTCTCGCGGCCTGCTCCATTGCAACCAGATCTAGCTCTGCTGTTTGCGTCCATGCTGATGGCGTTACAAGAGGATTCTCCCCGGAAGAGCGCCAAATAGAATAACGATAGATCTTCCCGGTACAATTTATAATTGGATGAAATGTGTCATCGACCACTGCGGCATGCTTGACACGAACATCAGCGGGCATCAGAGCATTTACAGACCTTACAATTCTCAAAGGATTGACCCCTGTCACCGTTTTAAACGTGACAACTTGATCTTCGGCGTGAACACCAGCATCCGTGCGACTTGCAGACGTGATTCTGACGGGATGGCGGCAAAAGATCGCCAATGCCTTCTCAACGTGATCCTGAATTCCCATGCCGCTGGGCTGACTTTGAAAACCATGATAACGAGTTCCGATGTAGGCTAAGCTCAATCGATAAAGACTCTGCGTCACCGGAACAGCACTAGAGCTGGACTCTGAGGATGCTTCATTTAAATGTTTCAAATGTGAATCCTACGCCAACGACCTGCCGACCAAACGAAAGACCGCCGACCGTTCTCGACTTTACTTGCTCAGCAAAACCGGACAGGAACACATAGCCGACACCCATCGAGTCCACCATCGAGCGAACAGTCTGCTCATCCAAGTAATTCAGCAAAATGTGAACTGAAGCTCCGGTGCTAACTGCGGGTTTGCGACCCGTATTTGTGTAAGTACGCGTGGATGTCGACGTAGAATCCGCCAACCCCGATCCAAAGGATCCAAACGGTGATACAAATGATGACGCGCTATCTCTGGTTTCCTGCCACCACCCATACTCACCAGCACCCCACACATCGACAACCAGCCATTTGCGACTAAATGGTGTGATCTGAATCTTCGCCCCAAGCTGGATCGGCATAAAAAGTAGCGAGGTTTTGCTATTGTTATCGACGGTGATTTGATCACAGGACGTAATTTGTGAGTTTTCTACCACGCCCGAAATTGCTTTACCCCGAGCTGAATAGGACCCCATGCGCATCGTGATTCCGGGATTAATCCACCAATCAAGTGGGAACCAGTCGCCAGTCATTGAGTAGTAAGTTTGAGGCTTCCCGTACAACTTGTCGTAGCACTTCTGACCTTCATTGAATTTTGGTTGGTTCCCGGCTATCTGGATACGGTAGCGACCAAACACGCGACCACCGTAAATCCCCTTAACGCCTGATTCCAACTGCTTTGGACTCGCGGCGACATCGTCACTTTGACCATCCTCGACTTTGTTCAGCGATGCCTTCTCATCACTGGCCGTCTCGTTATCTTGATCGGAAGCTTCGATTTGATCCTGACTCGCAGTCTCCTCAGTTGTTGAGGGCTCAGGGACAGGCGCATCAGTTGGAGCTGCAGACTCCACAGCACGCGACGTTTCATTGCCTGATGATGGCGCTGCATCGGTCGATGGCTCGGCTAAAACCGCAGGCTGCGTAGCCTCTGGTGCTGGGAGCGGATTATTAGAAGCAGGCGGTGGAGTGACAGAATTAGCGGCATCGGCAGCAGCCGCATTCGAACTATCAAGGGTCGTATCCTCAATCGGAGACAAGGGCGCTGGAGCTTCGACAGAGCCTTCGTCTTGCCCGTAAGCTGTTACATGGGAGCCTGTAAGCACGACCACCACAGATAGGACGATTTTATAAAGATTTAAATACATAATCAGCCTCCACTTATTAATGGTAACTGATCGCCTCCAGAATTTGAACCGCGTTAGTGGCGGCGCCCTTCTTGAGATTGTCTGCCACGACCCACATTTGAAGCCAGTCACTACGCTCAGCATCGATAGGAGTCCTTACCCTAGCCACATGCACGCCTTGATCTCCAGCAATACCTCTCGGAGTGGGGAATGCAGCATGAGCATCCTCTGTATGCACTGTTAAGCCTTTGAATCCAGTCATCGCCTCAATAGCCTCCCGTCTCGACACGGGTTTCGAGAGTTGCACACTCACAGCTTCACTATGACAGTGATAGACCGGCACCCGAACCGTGGTTGCCATTACTGGCAAGTTCGGCTTTCCAAAAATTTTTCGAGTCTCCCGGACCATTTTTTCTTCTTCAAAGCAATGACCGGAACCATCCAAAACATCAATTCCTGGTAGCACGTTGTAGGCAATGGGCTGAGCGTAGACCTCAGCTTTCGGATCTTGAAACTTGAAAATCGACTCAACCTGAGTCGCAAGCTCTTTTATACCTTTTTGGCCTGTTCCTGATACCGATTGATAGGTGGCAACCTGAACTTGTTCGACACCAAATTTGTCCATCAATGGCTTTAAAGCGACGACCATCTGTATTGTAGAGCAGTTAGGGTTGGCAATAATCACGCCCTTAGGCAATCCGCGAAGAGCTTCCGGGTTAACCTCGGGAACAACTAAAGGGACGCCGTCAACCATGCGCCAGGCAGAACTATTATCAATGACAGTCACGCCCAGGTCAGCAATCGCTTTAGCATTCTGACGCGAGAAAGAGCCTCCAGCACTCATCAGACACGCATCAAGACCTCGCATTGCCTCCAGACTAAAAGGCTTGACCTCATGCGACTTGCCACGGAACGTCAATACTTCGCCAGCACTTCTTGGAGATGCAAAAAGCTTGATATCGATATGATTTATATTCGAGTTTTCTAGGTCGGAGATCATCTCACGACCCACAGCACCCGTGGCACCAACGATCGCAACCTTCATTAGTGATCCTCATCACCGCTCGGAGCGGCAAAAATATCGTCCTCACTGGTTAGTTTCGTAAGCCCGAATGCCCATGCTAGCGGGCCCGTCAATACGTAGGTAAAAATCAGAACAAATCCTACAACTTCAGGTGCATACGCAACAAAGGAGATCAGTATCACTAATAACACAAGCAGCTGAAATGGCTTTATCGACTGAAACTTCAAAACCTTGTGGGACTTATAGATAATGTTACTAACCATTAGCAGAGCCAAAATAGGCCCCATCACCACCAGAAACATTTTTCTAAAGTCGGGGCTCAGAAAAATCGAGATGATCGGCAAGTCGATAAGATTATCTACAGCGTGTCGCTGATCAAGATCAACCATAAATGAAATAAAGCTTGCTACGGTGATCGCAGCCATCGGAATAGGAAGACCTGTGAAGTCCCCAGAGGCCTTACCAATGGAGCTTAACACGTTGAATCGCGCCAAACGAAGTGCACCGCAGGCCATAAACATGAAACAGGCCACCCAACCAATTCTACCAAGCTCCAGAAGGCCGTATTGATACATTAAAAAAGCTGGCGCAACTCCAAACGACACACAGTCGCAAAGAGAATCGTACTGCACGCCGAACTCACTTGTACCCTTGGTTAGTCGCGCCACTCGACCATCAAGGACATCAAATATTGCGGCAAGAAAGATGGCCACAGAAGCCCAACCAAACTGGCCGTTTAGACTTTTGATTATGGAAAAAAAACCAAAAAACAAATTTCCGGTCGTTATTAGATTGGGTAGAATATAAACTGCACCACCTAATCGTCCTCCAGGTTTTCCTTCACTTGTAAATTGACCAGTCATAGTTATCACACCTCATCACGTTAGCTAGTCGCTACCATAGATTGTCAATTCCAGCTATTTTCTAGCTTTCTCCTCAACAGTCGACTGCCGTAGGTAAATTGCAGATGGCATGTCGACTGACCAATTCAATACTGTGTCTGTCGAAAGTCTATCATCAATCGCCAACAAAGCCAGCCGTGCACTTTCCCTAAGATCCAACAACTCAATAGAATTAGCATGCAGGCAGTTTGCCTTTTCAACTAAAGCATCCCATTGACCCAACACTTTCCAATCGAGTGACTTTAAAGTGTCACCCAGATCTTTAGCCAAATCTATCGCATACAAGCTAGAAACGCCTTGTCTCACCACCGCAAAAAATCCAGTGGACTTGGTCGAAGGAAGAAAAAGAGCAATATCACGCGAAGCTATTTTGCTAACATTAAGCGCCAAGAGCTCCAAGGATGAAACACCTGCGATAGCAGTCTCCACGCCCGACGTCTCAACTAAGCCCTTAAAGAAACCATAGGCGTAGGCTATCCCCACCCTAATACCAGTAAAGGATCCTGGCCCCTGTGACACGACAACGCGCCTGATGTCCGTGAGCGACGTATTTGCGCTTCGAACCGCCTCTTCCACCATCAGAGGTAATTGCCGAGCACTATTTTGAACGTCAGGGGCGACTTGGCAATAAACCAGCCCCTGACTTGCATGACGAAGCCCAACGGCGGCTCCAAAAATCGATGTATCAATGAGTAAATCATGTTGTGGCATATTAGTTCAGAATACTCCGAACCATGGAACTCCAAAATCTGCTTAGATCATTGTAGAGAGCAAGAATGACCAGGGACATGACAATGACAAAACCAATCTTCTGAAAGTTCTCGATCGTTGATTCCTCAATCGGCGCACGCTTCACCCCCTCGGCAGCCAGTAAAAGCAACTGCCCACCGTCCAAAACGGGGATAGGAAATAAATTAACTAAGCCTAGATTTATCGAGATCACCGCCATACTTGCAAAAAAGGCCATCCATCCAGCCTTCGCCGAATCACCCGCAACTTTTGCAATCATCACTGGACCTCCGAGAGCCTTGACTGGCATGGAGCCGCTGATGATCATCCATAGGCTGGTCACCATCATGGATGTTTGCGTGTAACCCTCATCGATAGCCACTAAAGCCGCTTTGTAAGGGTTTGCCTCGCGATTGATCACAGGGTCAGGCAACGCAGTCTGACCAAGCATACCAACGTCCAAGACATAGGCCGTGACTGCGCCCTCTGGTAATTGCAATTCTACCGGTTTAAGTGCGACTTTAACTGTAAGTGGTTTAAAGTCTCTGATGAGATCCAACGTGACGTCAGGTTTACGCCAATTTTCCATGACTTCCTGAAGCCCGAAAATGTTTTTGATCTTACCCCCATCCCAGGCAACAATTCGATCCCCCGGTCGCAGCACGTCCATTGTAACTCCGCGAGGAAAACCAACTGTAAGATGGCTATCAACAGCCCCGAGCGTCTGCGCGTACGCACGGTCCGACTCAGAACCTATACTTGGCCACCGACTCACATTTAACTGAACTAACCGCGGGTCTGCTGTAACTTTTTCCTTTAATTTTCCAGCATCATCTTCAACGATCGAGACTGGTCTGACGGAGACTTTGACACTTTTGACGCCAGAGCGGGACCATTGACTAAATAAGTGAAACGTTTCATGTAGACCATGAATTCTATGCTCAACTCCCTGGGTATCAAACCAACCTTCGACGCGATCACCAGTGACGAGACCATCTTTGTACAGAACCGAATCTTGGGAAAGCAGCGTAACAACAGCACTTGGATAACCTAAAGCAACACCAACGCGACCGATTTTGGAGGTTGAGCCGAAGATGCTGCGTCCCGTAACCGCTTCTGGCGTGACCTCCTTTTCAAGGACTGTCCCCTCTCTATCGACGACAATCTTTAGAGGTCGATCAGGGCTTTTTTGAAACAACCGCTCGATATCGGACCAACCCTTGACTTTCCGACCATCAACCTCAAGAAACCGATCACCGGGTAAAATTCCTGCCTGTTGCGCACGGCCACCTTCGATAACATCCCCGACCTGAGCCGGTGGGTGTTCAATGCCATGCATGACCATCGCCCACAAAATAACGAAAGCGAGAAGAAAATTCGCAAGGGGACCGGCAACGACAATGAGTGCTCGCTTCCAAACAGGCGCCTGCCAAAAAAGTGTGCCTGTCACTGAATCCGGCACATCTTCATTGCGATAACTTCCATAGAACTTCACATACCCGCCAAGTGGAATCCAACCGATCAGGTAGTCGGTCTGACCTCGACGAAATGCTGCTATGCGATGTCCAAAGCCGATAGCAAACTTTTCAATCGCAACACCACACCAGCGACCAACTAAATAGTGACCTAACTCATGGAATAGTATCAATGAGCCAAGCATGATGAGCATCGCTATGATGGGATGTGAAAATATATTTTGCATATCATCTCCAGACCATCAGCCATCACTTTGAAAAATCTGATTAGTGGGCTGCAGCAACGTAAAGAATAAACCATATCACAGGAGCAGCAAACAGCACTCCGTCTATGCGATCAAGTAAACCACCATGACCTGGCAACAGCGATCCCGAATCTTTAACCCCGGTAAATCTTTTAATGACCGATTCAACAAGGTCGCCCAATTGTCCCGCAATTCCCCCAAAAAATCCACAAACCAGAGCGGTGGACGTACCGCCACTCAAATCATGGTAAAAGTTCAAATGCCAGACAACGGCTCCTATCATGCTGGCTAAAAGCCCTGCGATTGCACCTTCCCAGGTTTTTTTGGGACTTTTGTTCGGCGATAGCTTGTGTTTTCCAAAGAAGCGCCCACCAAAATAACCACCCGTATCACCCATCCAAACAATTACAAGAACCAGAAGTAGTTGGCGGCTAAAGGGCTCATTTACATAAAGATCCCAAACTACTAGCCAAGGGAATCCTGCGTACGAAAGGCTGAGCGTAAAACCAAGCACTCGCGCCATTTCAGCTTCAATACCCTTGGTCGCAAAAACCGCAGCAATCATGGCGAACGTAAGTCCCAAGACAACAATACTGCGATCAGCAGGAAGATTATAAGCAGCGGAAAGAATGAAAATCGCCCCCATCACACCACAGCAAAAAAGGGCTAAAATTCGGTAATGAGACGTCCTGTTGGCTGCGATATAGATTTCTCCGGTCTCAGATCGCTCTCCACCAACCAATGAATAGTTGCGCAGCATCTCATCGAGTCTTGGCTGAATCATCATAGACATTTCAAAAACTGAAAGACTGATTGCAAAAAGGAGTAACAAAGCCACCGACCACGATGGACCATAGATCAGAAGCCCAAGAATAGTCGGCAGCAATACCGCCGCAGTGAGAATTCTAGTTCTCAGCATGTACGAAGACCTTCAACACTTGTGGATGAATCCGAATTGGCTTGAGCCACTTGAGCCGAGGTCATGCCAAACCGTCGCTCACGCGATCCAAAGTGCTGAATAGCCTTAGCAAATTCATCGCGAGTGAAGTCTGGCCACATCACAGGAGCAAAGTAAAACTCCGAATAGGCGGACTGCCACAGTAAAAAGTTGCTGATTCTCAATTCCCCGCTGGTGCGGATTACAAGGTCTGGATCCGGCAGACCCGCAGTGTCCAAAAAAGAAGAAACAAGCTGTTGGTCTATCTGTTCCTTAGATATTCGACCTGCTGCCACTTCTGAAGCGATCATTTTCATCGCCCTGGTAATTTCAGCCCGCGCCCCATAACTGATAGCGACGTTTAGGATTAATCCCGAATTTGCCGACAACAACTCCTTGGTCTCGGCAATCAGCTTGCGTAAGGATGGTGACAACCTGCTGAGATCCCCAATCACCCTGAACTGCACATTCTGACGATTCAATTCGTCACGCTCTTTGCGCAAGTAGTGCTCCAAAAGATGCATGATCACGCCAACTTCATCTAGAGGGCGATTCCAATTTTCGTCGCTGAAAGCATAGAGGGTAAGGACTTCGATCCCCCATTGTCCCGCTTGCTCGACTATTTCGCGAACCCGCTCAGCGCCATACTTATGGCCAAAGACCCTGGGCCGCCCGCGTTGCTTAGCCCAACGACCGTTACCATCCATAATCATGGCAACATGACGGGGAAGGGAGCTCCGCGGTACATTTAACAGGGTCGTTAAACCTAAAGGAGGCATTAAGTCGTCCTGAACTTTAGCTAAAGTCGCTCTTTTACTGACACAAACGAGCCCCGAGGTGTAACATATTGACCTGTGAGCGTCTACGAGATTGAAATAAGCACCCCAACCAATGGAAATTACATGACAAATAGCACCGCTAGCCCCCGTCTTGGAACACTATGGATGGCAGCAACGACCCTGGGGGACATCAAAGATATTCCGCTGAGATCATTGGAGCTTTTGCGAACATGCCCATTCCTCATATTTGAGGAGGACAAACAGGCTCGTCAATTCCTCAAGGCTGCAGGGGTGCAAAGGCAGTGGATGCGTTACACCGAGCAGCGTGAGGCGTTTACTCTCGAAGAGTTGGAACGAGAACTCAAGGCTGGAAACGATGCTCTTTACATGAGTGATCAAGGCACTCCCGGACTCGCAGACCCTGGACGCGACATTGTCGAAGTCGCTGTGCGTATTGGCGCCAATTTGCGGGTTGTTCCTGGGCCAAGCTCGCTAACGGCAACGATTTCCGTGTGCCCGATCGACTGTAGACGATTTCAATTCGCCGGATTTCCACCGCGAGACGAAGAAGATAGGGAAAATTTCTTCCGCGAGCAGTTCGACCACCCTTGGCCAACCGTGTTGTTCGATACCCCTTACCGCATGAAGCAGTTTTTTGAGAGTCTTGAAAAAGTTTTACGTGGCAGCGGTCGTAAAGTTTTTGTTGGCGTCGACATTAGTGGAGCGGCCGAAGATTTTTGGTATGGAACCGCAGAAGCGATCGCTATAAGGGTCAAAAATCTTCCTGAGAAACTTAATTACGTTGTCATCGTCGCCGGTAACGGCACCGTATCAAGACCGAACTCTCGTCGTCTTCAGGCTAAAATGACAAGCAGCAAACCAAAAGAACAAAGATCTATGCGTCCTGATTTTTTCAAATCAGCACCCAATTCCAAACCGAGACATTCAAGACCTAAGAAACGCCGGTGAACCATTTTGAATCTCTGTAAACCGGAAGAACAAGTTTATAGAGAGCTTTAAATACCGCCGCACCGGGGATCGCCAAAATAACTCCCCAAAATCCGAATTGCGAACTGGCAGCAATAACCGTGAGAATAACTACCAAAGGATGCAATCCCACGCGCTCTCCAATCAACTTTGGGGTGATGAGGGCGCCGTCAAGCAACTGGACCGTCCCAATCACACCAACCAGGTAGAAAACCTTTGCAATAGGAAGCTGCTGGGTAAATATATATGTCAAACCAAGAGTGACCCCAACCACCACATCAAGATACGGTATGATCCGACATATTCCTGCCGTAATGCCTATCGCAATTCCTGCGGATAAACCGATAGCCGAAAATCCGATCGAGTAAAGACACGACAACGCTAGTGCCACCTTGATGTGTCCACGAACCACATGAACCAAGGCTTCATCGATGATAGCAACCAATTTTATTCCATATGGACGCAGATCTCTGGGTGTAATCTTCCTTAATCCCTGTATGAGCCGTGCCTTCTCGGCCATGAAATAGAAAGTAAGAATCGGGATAAGTACAACGCTTAATAACGAACCCATGAGGATCGTACCAAAGTCAACAACTTGCTGCGCAGCGATCTGCAACTTTCCAATGACTTGGTCGACCAAGCTAAACCCTTTGAGAGCTCGACTCACAGCCCCTCGATCATCAATCCCGTAATCACTCAGTTTTTCGCGGAAATAGGTTCCCGCATTTTTAGAGATATTCTCGATAAGAGCCGGAATTTGCTGAACCAAACCTACAAGTTGATCGTAGAGAAAAGGAAAAAGACGAACAACGATCCAAACCAAAAGGCCAAGAATCAAAATCAGAATCAACAAGCTTGCTAGTTTGCGATTAATTTTACGACTCTCGATTAGGTTAACGAGAGGATTCAGCAAATAAGCCAAAAAAGCAGAGACAAAAATAGGAGCAACCAACTTTTCGTAAAACCAGCTCGCGTAATACCCTGCAGCGGCCAAAACAGCCAAAAAGATTACGAAGCGTTTGATCGCTTGCCAATCGTGCTGGTGGCCTGGAATTTCGGGTTTCTCTGTCATGCTCGATCAGGTCTCTTCAAGACTGAGGTTTTTCAGCGGATACCATCCGGTCGTGACCAGCTAAATCCTTCGATACTTTTATTTTCTCCCAACCTGACTGCTCAAATAAATGAGCAACTTTTGCACCCTGGCCATATCCAATCTCCAGGAAAATTTTTCCTCCTGGCTTTAATCGAGATTGATAACACGATGCAAAAATCTCATAAAACTCGGTCCCAGATGCATCTTGAGTAAAAAGCGCGAGCTCTGGCTCGTATTGTAAAACCCCGCGACTCATCAGACGAGTCTCCGAACGCGCAATGTAAGGGGGATTCGTCACGATCAAATCAAATGCCGCCGGCGGATTCATCCCTGGCGCTTTAGCATCACGATTTAAAAATGAAATATTTCGCACCTGACACTGTTCTGCGTTGGCACGAGCAATATCGAGAGCCAAGTCAGAAACATCCCATGCTTCGACCTGTGACTGTGGCAGAGCAGCGGCCAACGAGACCGCAAGACAGCCCGATCCGGTGCCCACGTCAAGAATTCGTGGGGCGGGGGCATCTTTCAATGCAGCTACACACGACTCCACGAGCATCTCTGTCTCTGGACGCGGAATGAGAACATCGCGCGTCACCTTGAATCGATGTCTGTAAAAATCTTTATACCCAAGAATATATGCGATTGGCTCAAAATCAGCGCGCCGTCTTAGTAATAATTTGAACGACTCTCTCTCATCTTTATTTACTGGCCGATCCATTTGTAAATACAATTGGACTCGATCTAACCCTAAAACAGCCGTCAGCAAAAGCTCAACGTCAAGCCTTGAGGTCAATTTGAATTCGTCGGCCTTACCATTTAGATAGTCGACTGACCATGCGATGATGCGTCGCACAGTCCACAAGTCGGGATGAGTCGAGGGCTGCGAATCTTGATCATTTAAAATGGTCAAATGGATTTCTCTAGTTGTTCTTTCAGGAGCTCTGCCTGATGGTGAGTTCCAAGTTTATCAAGGACATCGTCCAGATCACCATTAATAACTTCAGGAAGATTGTAAACTGTGTAATTAATGCGGTGATCTGTCATCCGTCCTTGGGGAAAGTTATAGGTACGAATACGCTCGCTGCGGTCGCCTGAACCAACAAGACTTTTACGAGTTGCAGAAATAGCGGCGTCTTGCTCTGCCTGAGCCTTTTCAAGTATCCGAGCCTTCATGATTTTCAAGGCACGCTCTTTATTCTTAAGCTGACTACGCTCGTCCTGACACTCCACAACAATCCCTGTGGGTATATGCACCATGCGAACCGCAGAATCTGACGTGTTAACATGCTGACCACCGGCGCCTGAGGATCGGCAAACCGTGATATCAAGATCTTGAGGTCTGATATTGACCTCGACTTCATCTGCCTCAGGCAATATCGCAACGGTACAAGCTGAGGTATGAATACGTCCTTGTGCCTCGGTCTCAGGGACGCGCTGCACCCTGTGGACCCCACTCTCAAACTTCATGCGACTGTAGACGCGTTCTCCTTCAACCATGACAACAACTTCTTTGACCCCACCACGCTCAGCCATTGTGCTGGAGAGTATTTCCGTACGCCAACCCATCTTTGACGCGTAGCGGGTGTACATACGCAGCAAGTCACCAGCAAACAGCGCTGCCTCCTCGCCCCCAGTTCCAGCACGAATTTCCAGCATGACGTTTCTCTGGTCATTTGGATCTTTCGGAAGCATCAAAACGGTGAGCTCACGTTCTGCCTTTTCAAGCTTTTCCGTGGTCTCATCGAGCTCTTCTTTAGCCAAGCTTCGCAACTCTGGGTCGCTGTCATTCAGCATCAACTTTGCTTCATCACGCGCTTTCAATAGAACTTTGTAGGAGCGAAATGCCGTGACTACATCTTCAATCATGGCGCGCTCTTTCGAAAGACGCGTTAACTCCCTTGAGTCCAACCCATCCTGCGACAACGCCGCCTCGATCTCCTCGAAGCGGCGCTCAACTGTATCCAATTTGGTAAACATCAGATTTCTTTGAACTCAAATCAACCGTTCATCGATGCGATGAACTCGGCGTTTGTCTTGGTTTTTTCCATCTTTTCGAGCAAGAACTCCATAGCGTCAACGGTGCTTCGCGGCGCCAGAAGCTTCCTTAGAATCCACATGCGATTCAAAATATCCCGTGGAAGCAGTAAGTCTTCCTTACGAGTACCCGATTTATTGATGTCGATTGCAGGGAATACGCGCTTTTCAGCAAGCTTGCGGTCCAAGTTAAGTTCCATGTTACCGGTTCCCTTAAACTCCTCGAAAATCACCTCGTCCATTCGTGAACCGGTTTCAATCAAGGCCGTAGCAATAATTGTCAGAGAACCGCCATTTTCAATATTACGCGCCGCACCGAAGAATCTCTTTGGTTTATCCAGCGCGTTAGAGTCAACACCACCCGACAAGATTTTTCCTGATGGAGGAACAACCGAGTTATAGGCACGTGCTAAACGCGTAATGGAGTCCAAAAGAATGACCACGTCGTTACCGTGTTCAACTAGACGCTTGGCTTTTTCAATAACCATCTCTGCCACCTGAACGTGCCGTTGAGCTGGTTCGTCAAACGTAGAACTGATCACTTCGCCGCGTACGCTTCGCTGCATATCCGTCACTTCTTCAGGACGTTCGTCAATCAGAAGGACAATCAAAACGACTTCCGGATGGTTCTTGGCAATCGCAGATGCGATGTTCTGTAGAAGAACGGTCTTACCCGTTCTTGGGGGGGCGACGATGAGCGAGCGCTGTCCCTTTCCAATCGGAGCAAGCAGGTCGATGATACGCGTCGCAAGATTCTGCGGATCGTATTCCATCTTGAACTTTTCCATTGGGTAAAGCGGAGTCAAGTTATCGAAGATAATCTTTTCTGCGCTTTGATCGGGAGACGTGCCGTTGACTTTCTCAACCTTAAGAAGCGCAAAGTAGCGTTCGCCATCTTTCGGTGGACGAATTTGTCCGGAAACAGTGTCACCGGTACGCAGGTTAAAGCGCCTAATCTGGCTTGGAGACACATAGATATCATCCGGTCCCCACAGGTAGTTGTAATCCGGTGCACGGAGGAACCCAAAACCATCTGGCAAGGTCTCAAGAACGCCCTCGCCGTAGACGACGCCACCACGCTCCGACAGATTCTTCAAAATGGCAAACATCAACTCGTTTTTACGGAGGTTGCTTGCACCCTCGATTTCAAGCTCCCGAGCAATCTTGTTCAAGTCATTGATATGGCGATCTTTGAGCTGCTTAAGATTAATCTCCCCTGCAATAGCGTCTGCAAGTGTTTTAGGCAGCGGACGTGCGCCAGCTGCTGGAACGGTCGGAGCGGTCGGGGCAGACTTATCAACCGGAGCAGTCTTAGCCGGAACAGCCGCTGGCTCAGCAACGGCCACAGCCGCCTCGGATACAGCCACGTCTTTAGCTACCTGATTATGGGGCCTAGCAGGTCGAGCAGGTCGCTTTCTTGGAGTTGAATCGTCGCCGTTGTTGCCTTGAGTCATGGGCAATCTACCTCAGTAAAGATTGTTATAAAGTTTTCGATGGTGTTTTAAGTCGAAATGTTGAGTGGGAGATCTTGAAGATACCGTTAATGAGATATTTGAAATTTTTGGGAATCAGTCTCAAAGATTTGAGCGGTGCCAATTTATATAGGTTCGTTTTCAATATTTCGCAAGAGGTAAATTCTTTAAATTAAGGGTATAATATTAATGAAGGCCAATCCAAACGCCATGGGTAACCGGGACTCGCCAAGATCGCAACGGGAAAGGAGTCATGTATGTTTCGCAAATTTACGTTTTTAATGACTTTTTTGGTTCTCTTTGCAGCGTTAACCCCCGCCCCCCTAAGGGCTGACTCAGAGCTCGAGGAGAAGTTTCAGGACATGTTCGTAACAGCCGGATACTCCGCTGCAGCAGGAGCCGCGATTGGCGCAGCACTTTTGACGTTCCAGGATGCCCCGATGAAACAACTTAAATTCATCTCTATTGGCGCATCCGTTGGATTCTTGGGGGGCACGGCCCTCGGCGGCTGGATGGCTATCGCACCAATTTTTGTCGAAGAAACGTCTGCCAGCCCAAGTCTGGTTGCTCAATCGACTCCAACCGGCCAAGTCGTTTTGCGCCCATGGATTGATCTTCAGAGGAAATCACTATCAGGTTTAGAGGCAGGCGCGGTACTGGCGCGATTTTAAATTTTTTTGAACACGTACCTTGAACTATAAGAAAACAATTCTCATCATTGGTGCAGGCTACCTCGGCCGTCGGGTAGCTGATTTTGCCACACACGAGCGATGGAACGTCATTGCCGCGCGAAGAAACGTTCTACCAGAAACCGACGATCACGGCGTTTCCTGGGTCAAATTAGACGTCACGGATGCGCAGACGCTGAAACATCAATTACAAAATCTTACACAAAAATATTCGATCTCGGCCGCGGTGTATTGTGTCTCTGCGGGAGAGCCAAGCGTTCAAGCCTATCGGAATGCCTATGAGGTTGGAATTCAGAATGTCATTCAAAATTTGCCAGCAGACATTAAGTTAGTGTTCGTATCCAGCACAGGAGTTTACGCACAAAACGCTGGAGAAGCAGTTGATGAGCTGTCGTTTACAAGTCATGATCTTTTGTCAGATACCCAAGCTAAACTGCTATCTGGTGAAAAACTAGTGCAGATGAGACCAAACTCGATCGTAGCACGACTGTCCGGAATCTACGGACCAAACAGGATTCGAATGATTTCTTTAGCTCAAGGTCTTGGAGAAACTCTTATCGTTCGTGAAAAAGCTTTCACTAACCGAATTCATGTCGACGATGGCGCGCGAGCGATTATCCACTTGATTAATAGCGACATTTCAAACGAGACGTTTTGTATTACTGATCATGATCCTGCACCCCATCACGAGGTCTTGATTTGGATTCGCAGGGCGATGGCTATTCCTGCAGTTGAGGTGGTTTTTCAAACCGGCGACCATCAGCGCTGTCATGAGCAGGAGATCCCTGCAACGAATAAACGTATCAGCAACCAAAAACTCCTATCATCTGGTTTTACCTTTCACTTTCCAACATTTAGGGAAGGCTACAGTAAACTGCTCTAAGCCCCAATGTAACCGTGAATAACTGTTGGTCAGTTTGTACGACCAGCTTATGACACCCCCACCCAATAAACATCTAACACCCTGAAATAACATATATTTACTCATGGCATAGAGGTTGCTCCATGGCGTCGAGGCCCCTGTCTTGGCTGCTATCGCATTGCATTCATCTGGAGTTGAAAATGAGCCGTACAATCTACTTTAGCAATATCACTCTAGCACTCACTCTTCTGGCAAGCTGCGGCTTAAAACTCGACAAAAAGAACGACAAACAAGACGACATTCGTCCCGAAACAAGTTCTCCGTCGTCAGATATTCGCTGGCTGGCAGCAGAAGACCCAAATTGCATGACAAGCGGCACGTCGACTCGAATCACGTCGGCAACAATTTATCAATGGGATGGACTCCAAACCTCGCCAAAAGCCGTCCAAATCCCTGGTGCGACTGTGGATGACAAAGAATTCGCAACGCAAAATATTTTAGCGTCGGCAATTAATTATTCACAAAATTACAAGTGCACAATTAACGAAGCCGGAGAGCGCAAGTGTGTAAACGCTACGAAAGACAACACATCCTATAAATGGCTACGTATCTGTCGATCTAATGCCACATATGCACGTGACTCTCTGGAGGCTATGACATTAACTGCGATGTACTTCACTGAATCAGCTTATAGGTTTTACAACTCAATTGCGGGAAATATGTCCGGAATTTCAAAGTCTCTCCTGATTAGCCAACCGAAAATCACCCGTGAAATCATTAAAACAAACGGAGAGGTCAAAAATCGCGTTGATTCCGATAACGCAGCGTTTGCGGAACTGCCAGCATCCGGAAACTCTCCGAGCTATGGACTATTCATGATTTATCCAACCACCCAAGGCTGGTTTACAAGAAATAAGAATAATCTCTGGGAAATTCCATTCGTCATGAATCATGAATTTGGTCATCATGTTTTCAGCCACTATATTAAAGAATCGGCCGAATCGACGGGTCTGACGATCAAGGCTAGAAATGGTTTGGACTCAATTATGCCAAACCGTGACAATGAGTTGAAACAACGCATGAGCCTGACAACTGATACAGCGCAATTGGCTCTTGACGGCGTGAACGAAGCATTTGCTGATTTATACGCTTACTTTGCGGGTAACAGTGCTCGAGATCAACTTAAGGGGATCGAGTGTCTGGCAATTTCAAGAGATCCTGCCAGTGCTGTCACACGAGCAGGCCAGCAAAAGGGCCTCGATCAAAGTCGTATTGATATCTACGAAGGTCGTCGTTCATCGACGTCGGCAAACAACGACTGCTACGAACCCTCTTATGATGATGAGCATGATATCGCCGTCGCTTTGGGTCAGCCTCTTGCAAGATTTATTGAAACCATGGCTCCGCAAGCTCAAGGAAAAGATCGCGCTCGCTATCTTCTCGTATGGGCATCGCGCATGCAAACTTTGCTCAATCAGGGACGGTCAAATGTTACTGTTGATACTCTAGTTCGTGAGTTGATACTGGGAGCAAAGAGCTTCGGAAATTCCAGCTTAGCATGTCGCGAGCTAATGCCGCGCATTAGTGGACTTTCAGCCTCAGTTGCTGCTTGTAATCAGTAAAAGTTAAGTTTTAAGCGTCACCAGAAAATCTGGATAGATATTACTGAACAACATGCCCCACGAGATCGTACTCGTAGGAGTCAGTGATTTCGACCATCTGAATTTGTCCCGCTTTAACTGGACCGTCGTTTAAGTAGACAAGGCCATCAACCTCTGGGGCTTGAACACTCATCCGCCCCTGCCAAACAAACTCGCTCTCCTCACTCGGCCCTGCAACCAGCACAGGAATTCGTTTTCCGACGAACCGGCGTAGCTTTTCCCTGGAAATACCTTTTTGGATTTCCATGATCTCAGCCATACGTTCTTGCTTGGTTGATTCGTCAATCTGGTCCGGCATGCGCCCAGCGACCGTTCCCTCTTCCTGACTGTAAGTGAAACAGCCGAGGTGCTCAAACTTGAGCTCTTTCACCAAGGACTTGAGGTCTTCATACTCTTCTTGTGTTTCTCCAGGAAATCCAACCATGACAGATGTTCGAATAGCCACAGTTGGGACCATCGCCCTCAGTTTTTTCACTGTTGCGATAATTTCCTCGCGAGTTACGTCTCGATTCATACGCTTCAACAAAGAGTTACTTCCGTGCTGCACTGGAATGTCCAGGTACTTGACGATCTTTTCTTCCTTGGCAAAGAATTCAAGGAATTCATCGCTTATGTTTTCAGGGTACACATATAGCAGGCGAATCCAGCGAAGATCTTCGATTTTCACTAACGCGCGCAGTAACTCGAGAAGGTTCGTGTCGCCGGTTTCCCGACCGTAGGCGGCCAGATCTTGCGCAATCAGATTAATCTCCTGCACGCCAGAGTCAACCAGCTGCATCACTTCCTTGACCACACTATGGACTGGACGACTGCGAAGCTTCCCACGAATGGCCGGAATAATGCAAAACGCACAATTGTGCTGACAACCCTCTGCAACTTTGACGTAAGCGCTATGTGCTGCCAGAGTATTCACCCGAGGCATGTCTTCATTGTAGAGATAGTTTGTTCGCTTTGCATGAATCGCCCCGGTCGTTGACGTTGGGCTATCGATTAATTCGCCAATTCTTGAAAATTCGTCTGTACCAATGAAGAGATCAACTTCGGGCAAGCCCTTCGCAAGCTGGGTTTTGTAACGCTGGGTCAAGCACCCCGTAACGATCAGCTTCATCGCAGGATTAGTCTTCTTCAGTTCCGCCATCGAAAGTATGGTATCGATACTTTCTTCCTTCGCGGAGGCAATAAAGCCGCAGGTATTCACAACGACAGCATCGGCACCTTCAGCCTCCTCAACCGATCTCCAACCATCACGCAACAGCGTACCGACCATGACCTCAGAGTCGACGCGGTTACGCGAACAACCCAACGAAACCAAGTGGACTTTGCGGCACAGATTGCTGAGATTTTCCCCTGCCATGCTATCACCTCGATTAATAGAATCGAAATGCTACCTATCATAGTATTAATTTATTTCAATGATTTTAATAAACCCTAGGGTTAGATCTTTTAATTTAAAGATAACCCACCGGAATTACTAGGGAGGCCTGTTTTAAGCCAGGTACGGTACAGGCGCTCAACATGACCAAAAACAGCGTTGGTTCGCAAGGTGTGTAGACGATGGGACCCAATTTGTGTCACCGGCACCACGCCCTGAATGCTTGAGGTGGTAAAGGCCTCGTCAAAACGCGGTATCTCCTCTTCCGATATCACGCGTTCGGTTACCGGTATCTGAGCCTTTTCAAGTAACTCTTTAATCCGTCGCCTGGTGATTCCCTCTAAAATTCCGCTGGCCGGGGCCGGGGTCGCTATTTCCACTAAGTCCCCAGTTCTGCCAATTAGAAAGATGTTACTCCAGGTCGACTCGGCAAGCTCACCATCGCCGTTAATCCACAGCACATCATCGAATCCAGCCCTCTTCGCCCGTTCAACCTGTATGTGCCGCGTTCCTAACAGTCCCGTTTTAATATGAGATCCTTTGGGCCACGAAGACTCACGTATAGGCTGTAATTTCTGACCTAATTTATTTTTTTGCACGATTAGTTCAGATGATTCAGGGCTAACCATCAAGAGACGTCGTAGAGATTTGTCATTATCAAGAAATAAAATTAGCCGCAGGCGAGACCATTCATTCGACGAACGATTGACCAAGCTTTTTTCAATGTCAAACCGCAGCACATCAATGCGGAGATTGTCATTGAAGCCCATGCGCTCTTGATGACTCATTAAGCGTTCCAAATGACGGTCAAAATCGACGACGTATTGACCAATCGCAAGCATTGTTGTCATTACGCGCACTCCGGCAAAGAGGTCGGCACGACCCGCTGCTAATTCACCGTCGAGCATCGTGCATTCGATACCATCCAACCAGATGTGCATGAGTGACTCTGAATCTCCTGAAAATTAAAGAGGCGGACTACTTCGTCCGCCTCTACTTTTAAATATCTAATCCAAGCCTATCAGCTCTTCTTGGAAGATCCGGTCTTTGGAGCAGCTTCGGCAGACTGATCGCTCTTGGCCTGCTTAACCGCTTCCTGAACGCTTGCCGCCTCATCACTCGCCGTACGCTTACGGACTTCTTCCATGATGTTGTGACGAGTTGTGAAGGTACTCGTATTCAAAATAACCTGCTTACCACGGCGATTTTTCAAATTGAAAATCAAGGGAGCCTTCAAATTGGCAGTCATATTTTGCGGGTTACTTGGTACAGTTACGATTACAGAGATAACAAGGTCTTCTTCTGCTTGGACGTCGAGTTCGGCTAATTCTGCATCAGTAACTTCAGCAACATACTCTGGATTGAATAGAAGTGGGTCAATCAACACAAACGCGATGGCACCATCTTCGACCGATTGGAACCACTTGAACGGAGAGTCTTTATCATGATCCAGAAGCACATATTGCTTCAGTTCAGGAAAACCAATAAGGCCTGAAGGGAGATGAATGACGTCGCCTTCTGGAACATCGATTTCGCCGAACCTTGTAGTCTTTACTTTGATCAAGACACGACTCCTTCTACGCAATGGAAAGCCCGTAAATTGCGGCGCCCTACACGGTAGCGCAGACTAACCCCGTCTAATCGCTACAGTTTCTAAAACGCTTGAATGTCCCTTTAAGCTAATATTTAGTTTAGAACAGACATTCACCAGATTGCAAGTATTTTGGGTTGTTACCTGCATAAATTTTTTTCAATCGTTGTCATCCTCAGGTTTTGACGCACGCACTACACGTCTAACTCCTGTAGATCGCTTGTCTTGTGGCTTGGAGAACATTAATCCAGCCTCCTTCAAGGCCCCTGCGTCAGACACAGCCGCAGCCCTATTCTCCTCAAGGATTCGCTGGTAGACCTCACCCCTGTGAACCATGATATTAGGACTTGCCTTAATCCCAATTCTGACCTGCTTGCCTTTGATCTGCATGACGACAACCGTAATGTCATCACCGATCGCTATCTCCTCACGCTCTTTCCTAGTTAAAACTAACACCCCAATACCCTCCTTGGTATCGCCCTCCCTGGCGGGGCACTAAACAAAAAACTACACAGTCAGAAATCCATCCTGACTCCCTAACCCTTACTGTAGAAAGTTTAACAACGAAGGCTGTAGAACTTTATTCGCAGCCACCAAAGTACTTTGTAAAATCGTTTCTGTTTTCTTGAAATCACTCACTGCAGCAAACGCATCAGCGTCCATGATGCCACTCAGTCGTCCCTTGACCGCCTCAGTTTCGCGATTGATTCGATTCTGAGTCCCGTTAATGGAGTTCCACATCCCTCCAATGGTCGCCTGAAAGCTCGTCACTTTATCCAAGTGAAACTCAAGCTCGCTTAGTCCATGCTGAATTGCAAACTTATCATTTGTTACCAAAGCATCATAAACCCTCTGTAGGGAGTGAATCATGTTCACATGACCTTTCTCCTGCTCCTCAGATGTCGGCGTAAAAAGATCACGAGCGGTTATATTGATTTGAGAAAACTTACCAGGCGCAACCTCCACGAATATCTTCCCGTCATCACCAACATATTCGCCGTCGCGAGAGATGGGTGGACTCTGATTCCTGTAGCCGCCGAAAACGAATTTTCCGTTGTAGTTACTATTTGCCAACATCACGATTTCATCGATGATTTCTCGAATTTCCCGCGATGCTGCATCGCGACTCTGCGCATTATTTGTATCATTTGCCATGCCGATCGAAAGCTCTTTAGCTCGCATAAGGTTTTCTGTCATGCTGGAAATAGCTTGTTCTGAAGTCTCGAGATATCCCTTGCTCATTTCGATATTTTTAACATGCTGGTCCTGCGAGCTAATCTGGTCCCTGTATCGAAGCGCACGGGTAAGACCCACAGGATCATCTGAAATATCCCGAATTGCCTTCATGCTCGAGGCGGTATCCATGGCTCGCGCATTATTGCCCTTTGCCGTGGCCACTTTTTCATTCACCTGCCTGTAACGCTGATTTTCAGCTACTCTCATTTAACCGATCCCCTTACCGTTTCAGGCTCAGAACGGTTTCAAGCATCTCGTCCACAGTAGTGATCACTTTAGACGATGCCGTAAAGTTAGACTGCCATTTCATCAGACTTACGGCTTCCTCGTCGAGTGACACCCCAGAGACCGCTTCGCGCTGGGTCTGCAAGTCATTGACGACGAGATCATTAGCTTCTTTCAAATGGGTCGAGCGATTTATTTCAATTCCGAGATTACCTATATAGGTCGAATAAAACTCGATCAAATCAGAATTGCCGCCATCCATCATCTTTTCATGCTTCAATCCGAGCATTTCGTTGATGACAATATTGTCACCACCGGCCAGCGGAGTGCCAGCAACAGATATAGCCTCGACAGAGTCTGAGATATCAGCTGAAAGATCCAAGTCGCGAGCTGCATTGGCGAGACTCTCAACTGGCTTGAAAAAGTTTCTACCAGTTGACTCATCGAAATTCTTGATGCCATAACCCTTTTTGTGAATGTCGTTGACCCTCGACGTAAACTTCACAGCCATGTCGTTGTTTCGATCGATAATATCTTTACAAATATTGTCACGAACCTCGACTAAGCCCTTCAAACGGCCCCCGTCCAACATCCGGGTAACATTTCTCTTGCTACCACCATCACTGTCGGTAATCAAAATATCCGCAAATCCATCATTTTTATCGTTGGCACTCACTGTGAACTCTGCAACATAGTTGCGATCCACAAGAGAGATATCCTGTGGACCACGAATACAAAAGTTACCATATTCATCTTCGTAGTAATTTATCTCAACCTTCTCCGTCAACTCCCTGAGAATCATGTCGCGTTGGTCACGCAAGTCATTGGCGAAGGCGCCTGGCGTGACTTCCATTTCCTGAATCTGTTGGTTGAGACTGGCAATATTCTTCAGCCGTCCATTAATCTCTGAACACTCCTGAGTAACGATGTCGTTGATATCAAGGCGACGCTGACGAATCTCGGAGTCAACCCTTTTAAAGGAGCCAATTACATTTCTTGCACTCTCGCGCACAGCCGTGCGGATTGACATGTCTTCGGGGCTGACACTCAAATCTTGTAAAGAATTGAAGAAATTTGTGATCTCATCCGACACACCAGAGGCTAATTCGGGACTAAAGATGGACTCTAAAGTTTTCAGAGCTTCAAATCGACCAGTGGCCTCACCACTTAGCTGGTGAGCACGATTCAGTTGTCGTTCAACAAACTGATTATGACTTCGGGTAATGTCTTTAACGTAAGCACCGGACCCAAGAACTAGTCCATGAGTGAACAGCGGAGTCCTTGAACGCACATCGACCCGCTGTCGGCTGTATCCTTCCACGTTTGCATTAGAAATGTTGTGAGAAGCCGTATCAACGCCTTGTCGAGACGCATGAAGCGCATGCTCGCCAATATTTAAGGTATGGAATAGGCCTGCACCCATCTAGCTTATGCCCTCACGTATATGGTCGATGCGCCGCTTGAAGATTTATTTTGTGTTCCCTGCGCGGAGTATGTGGCCTGCGCTTGCTCACACAACTCAATCATGACTCTGGTGCTCTCTTGATAGCTTCGGACAACACCACTTAATGCAGAACGATTGAGCTCAATCTTTGGCTTGACCTCTGCGGCGACCTTTTTGAAAAGCGCTAACTCTTCTTTAAGTCTCGAGATCTGTAGTGACAAAACGTTCGCTGAAAGGTCTGTCTGCCTCTCGGCAATAGTTTTGTGGATACCCTCAAGCATCTGGATCCCGTTGGATAGATCACCAGGATGCATCGCTGACCCCTCACAATCGGCATCACCCCAAATATTGAAAATTTGTTGAGCCAACTGCTGAAGTTCGTCAAATGCTGTTGTAATTTCATCCGCGAGTAGGCTTTTTTCTGCAGCCAATTCTTCTAAACGCGCTGAATAAGAGTGCGAATGAATCATCGCATGCTCTTCCTCAATCAGCTTGGGCATAGCTGCGTAGCATTCCCGCATTTTTACAATGGCAGCAAGATACTTTTGTGTAATTTCGATGAGATAGTTAAATCTTGAAGAATTCAACATCGCGCATCCCTTTCCTCATGTGAGCGGCCATCCGTGGCTGCCCGGATGAAATCCGGCGCGCCGCAAATCAGTTATCTTTACTCGTAGCCAGGTGTTCCATAAACGCTTCGCGCAGCATTCCATCTGCGATTTTTCCCGAATCAACCTCGTATGTGCCAGCCTGGATTTTTGCCTTTATTTCAGCGACACGGTCGTCTCGAACATCAGGAGTGTTTTTTGCTATATCGAAAGCCTTTTTTTGCTCTGATGCACGTGTCTTTGCTTTGTCACTCAGCTCAACCCCGTAGTTCTTATTAATTGCTGAGGTGTTTGCCGCAGCTTTAGCGATACTATTCGGATTACCGAGTTCAACAGCCGCTGCTGCAGAACTTGACGATTCGGACTCCTTAGTCTTCAACAGATTGGGATTACCCACCGGCGATGATGATACATTCTTAATTGCCATGATCTGTTACCCCCTTATTCTCGTCGCAGAAGCGACACCTGTACCTATTGTGACCTCTTTTTGCTCAGGCCGCAACGTTGCAGCTCCCGCACGCTCATAGCTATGAACCGCCGCTTTTTTCAAGGCACTAGGGGAAGACGCTGATTTGACACCCATACTCTGCAAAAGTTGGCGCTCAATCATATCTGCAAGTCCTGAAGCGCTCTGTTGAGACATCTGCTTTGCGTACTCAGAATCCAGCATCGACGTGTAAATTTCTTCTGCGTTTCCGCCGTCGATAAGCCCCGATTTTTGCACAGAAGATCGCATTGATTTGAACATTTGCTCAAGGAAAACGGATTCGAAGTCCTTAGCCAACTGCTTAACTTTTTTAATGTCCCCTTCGCGAGATCCACGTTCAACAAGGCCATCCACTTTGGCAGCAGATGCCTGATCAATCGAGCTCGTCAAATTGGCTTTGATATCCATTTAGCTCTCCGTTCCTCGAAGCCGCTTGTCTTACATAAATCTCAATTCACCTTGCAAAGCGCCTGCTGATTGGAGCGCTTGCATGACACCAATCAGATCTGTTGGCTTCATGCCCATTGCATTCATACCTTCTATCAACTTAGATACCGTTGACCCACCGAGATTCATGACCGCAGCACCTTTTTTCTTACCTGCTCCACCACCACCAACGCTGATACTCAAGTCTCCGTGAGAAATCGTCACAGGAGATATTACAACCTCGCCACCCATAACAACCGTCCCTGTGCGCTCGTTGATCAGCACAACAGCTTTCTGATCTACTGAAACCTTCAAAGTTTCGAGCTCAGCAATAAAGTCGACAGTCCGTCCTTCAAAAATCGAAGGGATTTCCACATCAATTCCGTGCACGTCCTTAGATGTCGCAAAAAAACCCTTAAAATGCCTATTAATAGCTTCAACCAAACGACGATTGGTCGTGAAATCCGGGCGCTTCAAACTAAGTGTAATGAGACCATCTTTATCGATCACTGGTGAAAATTCTCGCTCCACAACCATTCCACCAGGTACATTAGCAACTGTTTGAACCTGAACACCAACACCTGAAGCCTGACTGACCACAACGGGGCCATGAGCCATGCCGTAAACTTGTCCATCGTTAGCCTTCAAGGCTGAACTCATCAGAACACCACCAGCAAGACTTTTAGCATCGCCGATGGTAGAAACCCGCACATCAATTTTATCACCATTTCTTGCGAAAGCCGGAAGCTCCGCTGTGACCATGACTAATGCAGCCATTCCACCTGAAACCTGCTTGTCAGTTATCTTAAGGCCCATTTTCTGCATCATCGCAGCAGTGGCCTGATTGGTAGAAAGAGATGCGGAAGAATCACCGGTTTTATTGAGACCCACGACCAGACCCACACCCATGACCTGGTTTGAGCGAACACCGCGAACATTTACGATTTCCTTGACTCGAACTTCCTGCGCCAAGCCAGACTCCGAAATGACAAAACAGCCAGAGATGGCCGCAATGGTAACTACCAGTGTTTTCATATTATGAAGCCTCATACGTCCCACCCTTACTTCTTCGTCTCAGCTTTTTTTGCTTCTGGCTTTTTAGCTTCACTCTTCTGATCTTTAGGCTTTTCTGCAGACTTTTTATCTGTTGATTTCTTGTCAGCATCCTTCTTATCATCTTTTGCATCGGAGGACTCTTCAGAGCTTTCGCCGAGCTTCTTTTTGAGCTCTTCATTTTCAGTAGTCAATTCTGAGACCTTCTGGGACGCCTTCTCTTTCTCGTCCATTAGAGACGCTCTTTCTTTCGAAATTTTATCTCTCTCGGCTATTTGCTGCTTTAAATCCTTCTCAAATTTATCCCGAGCTGTCTTCAGTTCTTGTCGCTTTTCATCAACGGCCATCGCCTGCTTACTTTTGCTTTCTTCAAATCCGCTCAGACGCAGAGTGTACTCGTCTTCCCAGTTTGCACTTTTCCTCTCAGCAACTTCCCCGTCAAAACTTTCACGCCAATCCACATCAACCAAATCTTTAGTGGAAAGCTGATCTTGACGGGACAAGGCTGTCGACGGCAACCTAGACGTCACAACAATCTCTGATGCCTGGCCTTCACGCATGCTACGACGTCGATGCATTACAAGAACATCCCCGTTTTCAAATTTCTCCATGATTTCCATCTTCATGGACGTCATCAGTGCAGCTTTACCATCCAAAGGTTCAAGATTTGGCAATGACTTGAGAATATTTTTTGCATCATCGGTGCCGCCTCCACCAGCTTCGGCGACCTTTCCATCTGCAACTGCTGGATCCTCTCCCGCCTCTTTAGACGACGACTTAGTATCCACCCGATTGGAAGCCATCTTCACGTCAACGTATGAACCGACCTCAATCGGCCTTTCAAAACCGAGCAAATAAGCCCTTGGGTCATTTAGATCCGTAAGGGATCCAGTGTCATTCACTGGAGCTTTGCGCCTAATTTTAATTTCCTTTTGGCGGACAAATAGATCTCTCGGCCTTGCATCGTCAATCTTTGGCCCCTCAGTAGAGGGAACTTTTTGAGTAGCGACAACTGGCATTGGCTCGCGTTTAGAAATATATTTTTCGCCACCAGTAAGACAACCGCTTACCAGAATCGATAGAGAAAACAGACCTATGGAAAAACGGAATTGAAGCATACAAACCTCAGAATGAAACCGCCTCTACTGTTCGATCGTCAACGACTTTTGCTCGCATACGCATCTTGTTTGCCATATTTACCACTTGCACAGTTTCCCCAACCGCACCCTGGTCTATTGTTTTTGCCTTGCCCGCTATCTCCAGATCTCCCTTGCGTACGATCATTTTTACAATTTGATTCCTGCCCACAGCCATCGGTGATTCAAGAAATCTTGCAGGCACTGGCTCGCCTTGGGAAATCGAAAGTTTAACTTTCTTGCCAATCAGTAAATCGGATGTCTGAATAAAGTCGTTACTACCACGACGCATGGTGATCCAGGACTGGGACACCTGGGATTCCCCAATAATTTGCCCAACAGGGATATGTTTTTTCAGGACAGGCAGATGACGATCAACTGAAAAAGTCACATGAGTTTGAATATTACTTTTGTCGTCAGGATCGGCAGGATTATAAATTGAGATCGTGAAAGGACGATTTCCAACCAAGTTCTTAGACAGCCAATTCGGATCATCAAAGGCAATTCCTGCCAGGTCAGAGAAATCAAACGCCGTTTGGGTTGGACGAACCTTCAAGGAAGGCGACTGAATTCTTTGAATTTGCACCCGAACCTGATCTTTGACTTCACGCATACGTTCATTAATTGCGGACTGAAGTTTAACACGCACATCATCCGCAGACAGATCAATCGACGAAGCCTCTACTCGGACAGATTCTGCGCCCGTCACCAAAAAATCAGCTTTGGGCCACTCTTTCTGCAAAACACCACGAATAACCGCTTGTTGAATAAATTGCGATCGTCCTGGAGCTGGACTCGTAGCCACATCTATTCCTGTGATTTCCCGGCATAAAGTCTTTAAACCTTCGCAGTTTGCAACATCTGAAAGATATATTCGCGATCCAGAAACTGATGCTGTAGGGTTAATGTCAATTGTCACTGAGGACGACTCCCCCGACGCAAATGAAAAAGGAGATAGCCATGCAATCAAATCCAGGACTGCGAGGCTGCTAAGTATCATGATGCGCAAGGCCCAATTCATGGCGATCTTAACCCCTTAAAGGTACTAATTAGCGAATTTGGTTGGTCGCCTGTAGCATTTGGTCACCTGTCGTAATGACCTTAGAGTTAATCTCATAGGCTCTCTGACCAGTGATCATGTTGACCATCTCTTCCACGATATTTACGTTTGAAGCCTCGAGTTGATTCTGCGCAATACGCCCAACGCCGTTTTGGTTTGCTGGGCCTACAATTGGCTCACCGCTAGCACGGGTTGTTCCGAACAGATTTCGGCCAAGTGACGCGAGACCGGCTGGATTGATGAAAGATGCAAGCTGCACCTGTCCTATTTCTTGTGACTCGCCATTAACTTTGACGGTCACTACACCATCGATACCGACATGAAAATCGGTTGCTCCCTGAGGGATAACCACCTCAGGAACAAGTGGAAAACCGTCGGCCGTGACCAATCGGCCTGAATTGTCCTTATCAAAATGACCATCACGGGTATAAGCAATCGTTCCGTCGTCTTTTTGGATTCTAAAGAATCCGTCGCCTTCAATAGCTAAGTCCAGATTTCGCTCAGTTACGATGGCACTTCCCTCTGTAAAGAGCTTGTCAACACTACTGAGCTTTGCACCGGCACCAATTTGAATACCGCTTGGGACAACGGTACCTGTCGTTGCACTTTGTCCTGGGGCTCGTAGCGTTTGATAAAGCAGATCGTGAAAGTTAGCCTTTGATCGCTTGAATGCTGTCGTATTCACGTTCGCCAAGTTGTTGGCAATGGTATCAATATTGGCTTGTTGTGCTTCCATCCCCGTCGCAGCTGTCATCAATGAACGCATCATGATTGAAACCCCCTGTTATTTACGAGTTAGGCGCGAACGACGCCAAGCTGGTTGTTGCTGATATCCATAATCTTGTCATAGTTGGTAATTGCTTTTTGGTAAGCTTCGTATGAACGATGTGCAATGATCATTGATGTAAGGTTTTTCATTGCATTGACATTCGAACCCTCGAGCGAACCTTGTGCGATATTGGCATCCCTGTTGATCGCACGACCAGAGTCCGGACCGCCGTAAAACCAAAGATTCATGCCAGAACGTTCTAGTTGTTCGGCATCCTCAAATTTATAGACAGGAATACGATCAATGAGCTGGCTATTCTGGTAAACCTCTCCAAGACGATTTACCTCGAATTGGCCTGCCTTTACTGAGATGACGCCCTTCTCGCCTAGAACCGGATGACCAGCAGGCGTCATCAACACACCATCTGGACTAATCGATAGTTGACCGCTACGGGTGTAACGAAGGCCATCTTGGGTATTGACAGCAAACATGCCTTCACCCTCGATCATAAGGTCGGTTGGGTTGCCGGTTTGAATTGCTGGACCTTGCGCTTCATCGCGTTCAATACCAGCCACACCAACATAGGCAATATCATTGCCATGAAGTGGGGAAACTTTATCTAAATCTACTTTGTAGTTAGCAGGAGGAAGTGGTGACTTATAGTTTTTTTCAGGCTCAGGATTCAAAAGCTTGAAGGTAATTGTGTCACCCTTGTAGCCAACGGTATTTGTATTGGCGAGGTTATTGGCGATAATTTCCAAAGCTTTTTCCTGTGCCAGAGCACCGGACATTGGTGAATAAATCGCTTTCAACATGACGCAGTCTCCTGACGTAAAATATTTGACGCCAGAATTTTTCATGCATCATTCATGCCAAACGATTGGCCAAGAATAGGCCCATTAAAGAGCGCGCAGCGAAATCTATGAATAGCAAAAAGATAAATCTAGAAAATTTCAATTTTCCAAAATGAGCAAATGTCAAAAGACGGGTGAATTATTCAGGTAGAAATTGCCTGGCGTCAGAATTTGATCGCCAAAAACTCAACACATCACTTGTAAACATAAACCGTTTTTATGTCGACGACCGTTCCGGTGACTTTCACGTGAAATAGTCGAGTACCCGGGAGCTTTTCTTTTTCGGTCTTATTGCCCTCGCAGAAAGAATTTCCAACCGGCGAGGAGCAGTCCAGACATTGATCCAGCGAATAACCTGGTAGATCCCTAGACATGATTTTCTTGTAATCTTCAGTATCTCGCGCATCCATCATGCTTGTAATTGTTGAGTCAGTGCAAGAAACCTCTGCCAATTTATAGCTAGTACAGGCGCCAGTGACACTACTCGAGCGATCAAAAAACTTACCTTGATCCAGGCATTTTTTAACCGCAGCTTTCAGGTCATCATCACCAATACTGGCACCACCGTAGTTGACAGCAATGGCGGCAGCTTTAGCTTTTGGAGTTGCCGATTTATCTGTGGTAGAGGTGACGCCAGACTTAAGACCAGCTGGCTCCTCAGGAGCAGCACATGATGCTACAAGAGCAAAAGTTATGATGAATTTTAAATGCACAGTTTTTTTCATGGTGGCCCTCTAAGAAAGGCCATCGGCCGTCAACTACGAAGACTTTAACTAACACTTATAAGCATATTATATGTTAATATTATTAGATCCTTACATCGCTCGATGGGTGCTCAATTAAAGCGAAAGATTCGACACCGTATCTTCTTTTACAAAAAAAGCTCCGGAACGAGGTCCGGAGCTTTGCATAGAATTCAAAACCTAAAACTATTACTGGAGCAGCTTCAATGCAATCTGTGGCAACTGATTCGCCTGTGTGAGAACAGACGCGCCAGCCTGCTGAAGAATACTTTGCTGCGTGAACTCTGCCGACTCAGCCGCAAAGTCTGCATCTTTGATTCGACTGCGAGCAGCTGACAAGCTCTCAATTTGGATGGCAAGGTTACGGTCCGTTGACTCTAATCGGTTCTGAAATGCACCCAGCGTCCCGCGGTACGATGCAATCGATTCCATCGCCTTATTGATTTGCATAATCGCACTTTGCGCCGATTGCTTGTTGTCAATGCGCGTACCATCGGAATTAGAGCTATTACCAAGACCGAGTGAGCCTTCACCGTCAGTTAGGGCGTTAAACTTATCCATATTGACACGAATAATGTTTGTGGGGTTAGCGGCCTCAAGGCTGTCTGAAATTCCGTAATAATCCTTACCAACCTGAATTTCCAGCGGAGACCAGTTGTGGTCACGACGCAGATCCTCAGAAAGTTCAGAGGTCCCGGTCAACAGCCGCGTTCCATTGAATTCTGTTGAAATTGCGATACGGTCAACTTCATCTTTGAGAGCCATAAACTCTTCATTAAGGTAGCGGCGCTCACGGGATCCTAAGGTATCAGACGCCGACTGAACTGAAAGCTCACGAAGCCTGATCATGATGTTGTTGATCTCGTCGAGACCGCCTTCAGCTGTCTGAACCAATGATACCGCATCATTTGCATTTCGGCGGGCTTGGCCAAGGGATCTGACATCGGCTTTCAGAACTTCCGCGATGGCAAAACCAGCAGCATCATCTGCGCCATGGTTGATCCGGTATCCGGATGCCAATTTTTCAGTCTGTTTTGCAGCAGCTTTTCCAGCAAGTCCCATGTGACGCTGAGCCGTAAGGGATTGGACGTTCGTACGAATTCTTAAACCCATGTCTCACCTCATTTAGCGCTGTTTGCTTGCGAACACTAGGACAGACCCATCTTCCACAAGCGATTTACACACCAGAGCTATTTCTTGACCTTATATGTTAAGAATACAAGATCTCCCTTCAATACGGAAGAGACAGCCCTGAGATGGGAGGGTTTGGTCAAGCCCAAATCTACAAAACGAGGTGAATTGATACCTGCAATAATTAAGGGACAAAGAGTTATTTTTGCGTAATCAACAAGGTCATTTTGATAGAACATTTTGTTGATTGATCCACCGCCAAAAAGCAGGACTCGCGAAAGTCCCTCGGCGTCTAAGCGCTTCATAAACTCCGGTAAACTTTTTTCATCGAATATCCAATTTTCCACACCCATGGCGGTACAGAGCGACTCCTGGACTGGAAAAGGAGACACAACAATCCTTCTGACGTTTTTCTGTCTCCAGAATCCAAGGTGCTCATCGAGTCCGCGGGTTGTAAATACAATCCATGCGGGGTTGATACCACGATCATTGGTGACAGCCCATGTGGAGCCACTGGCGCGCAATGAGTTGGCGCCCGTGATAACAGCATCCGCTTGCTCCAGTTGCTCCCGAACAAATTCTCGATCATCCATATTCGTAAAATCATAAGCACGCCGCTCGCTATCACTTTCGAGGGCGTGCTTTCCAATCATTCCATCAAGGCTGATCGCCATGACGTTTGTGATTGTAACATTCATTCAGGTTCCTTAATTAGGAAGAAGCAACTTGTTCACTTCGTCGGCAACTTCGCCTTCGTTGCGGGCCTCAGCAGCGCTGATTTCAGACACCACCATTCCCAGGGCTTTTTCCAACATATTCTTCTCACCGAAGGATAGCGGCTTATCTTGCTTTAGAGAAGAGAGATCGCGCAACACTTCCGCCACGTCACTAATAGAACCAGTACGAAGCTTGTCGTTGAACTCTCGAAATCGCCGATTCCATGCTCGTTGGGATACGCGCCTTGGCGTTCTTAAGATTGAGTAAACTGTTCGCAATGCACCTTCATCGGAAAGGTTTCTCAGACCGATGCGGCTGGTTGCGTTGGTCGGGACCATCAAACGCGCCCCCGAAGAAATAATTTGAACGACGTAAAAGTCCATCTTTGTTCCAGCTACTTCCTTGGACTCAATTCCGGAGATCACTCCAACGCCGTGGGCAGGGTATACCGCCTTATCGCCAATATTGAATGTCATCTGACTTACCTCCAAATCGTAAGCAGGTCTTATATCGGGTAAATGCGCCTGACCGGCTGACGCCTATTAAATAGTCACTTCCGATCAAAAAGTCAATCTATTTTAAAGGTTTTAATAAAATTACCCATAGAATTGTCAATTGGTTGAATTCAAAGGGGTTTCACAGGGGTCGAATTCAGCGATTTCAGTAGAGATTTCGCTTGCGTAGATCAATAAGCTCCAGTAAACACCTTATCCTTGGCCTATTTGCGGGCCCTGGACCGGTCTGCGGAGTTGGTGGATTGATCCGGTCAAATTGCTCAACTCGATTTTAATGGAGTTAACCATGGCACTGACAACAGAACAAAAGAAAGACATTCTCAAGAAGCACGCAACAGGATCAGCTGATACAGGCTCTCCTCAGGTTCAAGTCGCTCTTCTTACAACGCGTATCAACCAGTTAGGGGACCACTTTCAAAAGCACGTGAAAGATCACCACAGCCGCCGCGGCCTTCTTAAGCTCGTAGGCCAACGTCGCCGCCTGCTCAACTATCTTGAGCGCAAGGATGCCGTCGCTTACAAGAAGCTCATTACTGAGCTGAACATCCGTAAGTGATAGGACACATTGTTTAGATTTTTTAGCCCAAAAGTTCAGAGAGCGGAGGCGAATTTAAATTGCGCCTCCGCTTTTATTTTGGGACAACTGTAAGAACGAAGAATTACGAAAGAAAAGAGTGAAAGAAAGGATCCCATCGTTATGGCAATTACCCCATTAACCCGTGAAATCACAGTTGCTGGCAAAACCATCAAATTCGAGTTCAACAAATACGCAAAACAAGCGAACTCTGTCATGGTCAGCTGTGGTGACACACAAGTTCTTGTCTGCGTTGTTGCAGCTGAAGACCCCAAACCAGACCAAGACTTCTTCCCGCTAACGGTTGACTATTTTGAGCGGATGTATGCAGCTGGTCGCGTTCCAGGCGGATTTTTCAAACGCGAAACTAAGCCTAGTGAACATGAAGTTTTGACCTCACGCGTGATTGACCGCCCGCTGCGCCCCCTGTTCCCAGAGCACTTCATGACTGAAGTCCAAGTTACTTGTACAACTGTTTCCTATGACCCTGAGCACCATCCTGCGCCATTGGCCGTGATGGGTGCCAGCGCTGCCCTCATGATCTCTGATATCCCATTCGATGGACCAGTAGCTGCGCTGCGGGTTGGCATGAAAGATGGCCAGTATATCATCGATCCAAAAGAAGGATCTGGTAGCGACCTCGATCTTAATATCGCTGCAAAACCAGGAGCGGTTCTGATGGTGGAAGCAGGAGCAAACTTCCTCTCGGAAGAGCAAATGCTCGACGCTATCACCCACGCTCACAAACTGATGGAACCAGTATTCCAGATGCAGCTTGCCATCCAAAAAGAGATCGGCAAACCAAAGCGTCCAGTCAATCCTCCAGCTTGGGATGCTGACTTGGTTAAGAAAGTGACCGATATGGCCACTCCGCTTGTTGATAAAGCATTCACAATTGCGAGCAAAGTTGATCGCAAAAATGCGCTGTCAACCCTGACCAAAGACATCCTGACTGCCGTCAATCCAGATGCTAACTCCAGTACCACGAAAATCGTCAAAAAAATCCTTGAAGAAGTACAATTCAAGAGCATGCGTAACCTGATTCTCAATACCCACAAGCGCATCGACGGCCGCGGTTTAACCGATATCCGTCCGATTAGCTGTGAAACTGGAGTTCTCAAGCGCCCTCACGGATCTGCACTGTTCACCCGCGGCGAAACCCAGTCACTTGCCACGGTCACACTAGGAGCAGCCGATGACGAGCAGCGCCTTGATAACCTCGTGACGCCAAACGCTGTGAAGTCCTTCATGCTTCACTACAACTTCCCTGGATACTCTGTTGGGGAACCAAAGCCAAATCGCGCTCCTGGCCGCCGAGAAGTTGGTCACGGTGCATTGGCTGAACGCGCTCTATCGCAAGTTATTCCTGATAAGAGTAAGTTTGGTTACACGATCAGACTTGTATCCGAAATTTTGGAATCAAATGGATCTTCGTCCATGGCCTCCGTTTGTGCCGGGACGATGGCTCTGCTGAAGGCTGGCGTTCCGATTCAGGAGTCCGTGGCAGGTATTGCTATGGGCTTGATTAAGGAAGGCGATAAATTCGCGATCCTCTCTGACATCCTTGGTGACGAAGATCATTTGGGTGATATGGACTTCAAAGTTTGCGGTGGCCAAAATGGAATTACGGCACTGCAGATGGATATCAAAATTGGCGGTCTGACTCGTGACATCTTAAGCCAAGCTTTGACACAAGCTCAGGCAGGTCGCCGTCACATTCTTGGTAAGATGACCTCAGCAATTTCGACGCCGTCTGAAATCAGCGAATACGCTCCTCGCATTTTCCAACTCAAGATTAAGCCTGATCGCGTTCGCGACCTGATCGGACCAGGTGGTAAGAACATCAAGAAAATCGTCGCTGACACCGGCGTAAAAATTGATGTCACTGACGACGGTATGGTCAACATCGTAGCGATGGATGTCACCAGTGCTGAGGCTGCAAAAAAGATGATTCGCTCGGTCACCAGTGATCCTGAAATTGGCGCCATTTATCTTGGTGTAGTAAAGAAGATCATGGACTTCGGAGCATTCGTTGAAATCAAGCCAGGCACTGAAGGGCTTTGCCATATTTCTCAGCTCGACAATGCGCGCGTTGAGCGCACAGAAGACGTCTGCAAAGAGGGTGATGAGATGCTCGTAAAAGTTCTTGAGATTGACCGTCAAGGCAAGATCAAGCTTTCTCGCAAGGAAGCACTTGGCAAAAAACCTACAGCGTAATTGAGAGACTGATGATTACTTTAAAAAGTAAATCACCAGAACTGATGCCGTCCTATGCTACTGCCGCTTCTGCGGCAGCGGATCTTAGGGCGGCATCTGAGCTTGTGATACCTGCCGGTCAACGGGGCAAAGTTCCAACAGGCGTTTGGATTGACAAAGTCGATTGGGACGCCGTTCCTGTGGGGATGATCCCTGAACTTCAGGTGCGCGCGCGATCAGGACTCGCATTCAAGCAGGGCATCATGCTCACTAATGGTGTTGGTACTGTCGATGCTGATTACCCAGATGAAATTTGCGTACTTCTCTTCAACTCAAGCAGTGAACCTTTTGTCATTCAAAAGGGTGACCGTGTTGCGCAAATCACTTTAAATTTGGTGCAACGAATCCCTGGCCTTGACGCAGGCGGCAAGCGCAGCGGCGGATTTGGCTCTACCGGCGTTTAGAGAAATAAGAAAAGGGGCCACACGACCAAACCCAAACTAGTTTTTGAACAATTTGGGTTTGGTCGTGTGTCCCCAAATTTACTTAAACTTTCGCCACGATGGCTGCGGTTGCCATAAGCTCTTCAAGAAGCGCCATGGACACTTTTCCACCGAGTGTAAATGGATCAAGCACCGGTCGTTCCGAGTACTTAAGCAAAATCGAGGGATTCACCTTCCCTAAATTAACCTGTCCCATGGTCCAGTTTGAAAAACGGCGCTCCGTGATGTCTTCAAAAAGTAAGATCTCCACGTTGGAGTGTCTGGAGTCAACAGCGATTCGGTTATAGAGCTTGGATACCTCTCGACGGTTGCCTTCAAGGACCTGCATAAAGATATTTCCGCTGTAACAGAGAATGCCAGTTACACCAGCAGGGGGATTATGGGTTCGCGACTGGGAGATTATGGAGTCGAGCACCGTGTTGTCGATTTCTTTTGGCGTACGGCTAGCGTAGAGCAGGCGAACAAGCATGGTTTCGACTCCTTATGAGTGTTTTTTCGGGAAAAGGGACAAGAACTCGAGACGAAGAGCGCTGTTTTTAAGGAATGATCCACGCATGACTGAGTTTGTCATCTTTGAATCCATATCCTTGACACCTCGCCAATGCATACAGAAGTGATCGGCTTCCATAACGACGGCTAAGCCATCAGGACGCATCTTATCCATCAGAAGATCCGCCAATTGAGTAATGGCCTCTTCTTGAATCTGGGGCCGACTCATGACCCAATCCGTCAGGCGCGCATACTTGGATAATCCAATCAAATTGGAGTGCTCGTTAGGCATAACACCTATCCAAACTTTGCCCATGATTGGGCAAAAATGGTGTGAGCAAGCACTTCTAACGGTCATTGGCCCAACCAGGATCAGCTCGTTAAGATGCGAAACATTAGGGAACTCTGTCACCGCAGGAGCGGCATGATAACGACCGCGAAAGACCTCATGTAAGTACATCTTGGCCACACGGCGGGCTGTGTCTTGAGTGTTGTGGTCGTTTTCTGTGTCGATGACAAGGCTATCCAAAAGCGCTTTCATCTTATCAGCAATTTCGTCTCGTAATTGATCTAGTTCACCCGGCTCAATAAAGGCCGAGATGTTGTCGTTAGCATTAAATCTTTTCCGGTTCGCTTCAAGTCGCGCACGGATCTTTTGGGAGACAGATGGATCGTCAGGATTACTTGAGGATTTATTTGCCATAAACTAGTCTTCCGTACTTATTCAAAACGTTAGATCGAGCCTCATCGAAGGGTCGACTCCTTAGTCTACCCAATTAAATTGTATTAATCATACAGCAATTGGGTTTGGTCGTGTGTCCCCAAATAAAAAAAGCACCCGTCACCGGGTGCTTTTCTTTTGTTTTAGAATCGGAAGTCGAAAGATTACTCTTTCGTTGTCTTCTTCTTCGTAACGGTTGAACCAGCTGGCTTTGGAGCTGCCTTAGGAGCAGCGACCTTTTTGCCTCCGCCTGCGATTTTTGCCGCTAGACGAGCTTTAGCTTTACGCCATGCTTTGCGCTGACGAACTTTTGGTGTTCTACGACTATCACCACGACCCATTGTAAATTCCTCCTTGAATTAGCCTAGTTTTACACCTTCACGGCGGCAGTATGCATCGAGACCGAGTTTATCGATCGTACGGATTGCAGACGCGCTCACCTTGAGGGAAACAAACTTCTTCAATTCGTCAGACCAAAAACGCTTGGTCTGAAGGTTTGGAAGAAAGCGGTGGTTAGTCTTGATGTTTGAGTGGGACACACGGTGTCCAACCAAAACGCCTTTGCCGGTAATATCACAACGCTTAGCCATTGGTTATTCCTCCTCGCTCGCGCCCTTGCTCTCAGCACGGGCTTCACTGCGCTCAGAAGGGCGACCTTCGCCACCGCGGTCAAAACGACCACGACCACCGAAGTCACGGCCAGCCAACATGACAGTTGCAGCAGCCATTTCACCAGTGAATCCTTTTTCATGCGGGTGAGATACGGAGTAATGAAGCAGACCAAGGAAGCGAGCTTGCTTTACAGCAAGAGCAATTTGACGCTGCTGCTTGGCAGTGGCACCAGAAATACGGCGAGGGATAATTTTGCCGCGTTCGGTGACAAAGCGTTTAAGAACATCAGGATACTTGTAATCGATGACCAGGTTGGGGTCGAGCGTGCGCTTTTTGCGAGAAGCAAAGCGGCGCTTGCGTCGTGGACGTTCCACGTTTTCCATTGGCTACCTCCGGAAAAAAACCTTTGTTAATGTCGGATCTCCACCACGGAGACCGAAAATTGAACGGGGACATTACCCCAGACAAAGCCTCTTTGTAAAGCCATAAAACCCTTGAAAATACGGATTTTACGGGTCATTCTCAGTGAATGAAAATCATGGGCTAAGTCGAATCTCTGCGCTTTGGGTTCCGCGGTCAGAAAGAACCTAGACTCAGCGGTAAGCAACCAAGACTTACCAAGATAAAATCATTAATTACGGGGTGTTATGACGGTTGAGCTTCAAATTGCAGTTGCAACCCCACTCCACCAGACCTTCACGTACTCCCACGTGGAAGCTCTGGCCGCCGGAGTCAGGGTGCTTGTGCCCTTTGGAAGTCAGCCTAAAACCCTTGGGGTCGTCATGCCAAAGGCTGCCGACGCTCCCGCCGCACCCAAGACCGATGCTAAGGGTAAGCCTTTCAGGATCAAACCAATTAACGCAGTTCTCGACAAAGATCCCGTCTACTCGCCTAACCTCATGCAGCTCGGCCAGTGGATGGCAAACTACTACATGCACCCGATCGGGGAAGTGCTTAGAACCATGCTGCCAGCAAGCAGCAAAAAATCGACTAAGGTCACCTATGAACTGACACTTGCAGGTGCTGCGGTTTCAGATGACGTGACGCTTCAGCCACTTAAATTTTTCTCAAGAAAAAAAACCATCACCGAGCCAACGCTAAAGAAAAAATGTAAAGACCAAGGACTTTCTCCATCTCAAACTGAGGACCTGATCAAGGATTGGCTTCGCAAAGGGTGGATCGATGTGGCCCGCGAGAAAAAGATCAACACTAGACAAACGTCATCCGTAGTAATCAGTGACAAATCTCCAGACCAGTCATCTGAAAGTTTATTTAAACAACTCAACACACACCAAGAGACGGCTGTCTCAGCAATCATCGAGAATGGACTGAGCGCCAGTGATCCAAAATCACGTAAACCGTTTTTACTCTTTGGGGTGACCGGCTCAGGCAAGACGGAAGTCTTTTTAAACGTGATTCGTGCAGCGATTGCGCAGGCTAAAACCGCAGGCGAGAAAGCACAGACACTCGTCCTTGTGCCCGAAATATCGTTGACGCCGCAAATGACTCGCATCTTTGAAGAGCGATTTCCAGGGCGCGTTGCCGTCGTGCATTCCGCGATGGATGACGACGAAAGGTGGCAAGAGTTAGACCGTGTCCGTCGAGGTGAGGCCTCCGTCTTAATCGGCCCAAGGTCTGCTGTATTTGGCCCCTTTGCCAATCTGAAGCTAATTATTGTGGATGAAGAGCACGACGGTAGCTACAAACAAGGAAGTGGACTTTTATATAATGCTCGCGATGTCGCCATCGTGCGCGCAGGCCTTGAAGGTGCCACAGTCGTGCTCGGCTCCGCGACACCCAGCATGGAAAGTTGGCATAACGCCGAGACCGGAAAATACCACCTGCTCTCGATGCCTGAGCGAGCTTCTACCAAACCTCTACCAGAGGTTGAAACCATTCCAAGTAAGCCACCATTTAAAGCTGTCTCCCTGGTGCGTGGTGATGTGATCGACGAAAAAGACTCACCGTTTTCCGAACAGGTGATCGCAGCACTCAAAGACAATCTCGCTAAAGGCCAGCAAAGTATTGTTCTCGTCAATCGACGCGGCTACGCGTACTACCTACTGAATGTCGAGGATCGCAAGGCCGCAGGCTGCCCCCATTGCAGTATCAGTCTCAGCGTGCATGGCCGGCGCAAAACGCTGCGCTGTCATTACTGTGACTACACCACGACGATCCAAAATATCATCGACGAAAACCCAACCAAAACATGGGCCGTGGTTGGCTATGGCAGCCAAAAAGCAGAAGATCATTTGAAGGCTGCGATCCCACAAGCACGCATCGCCCGTGTTGATTCAGATACGGTTCAAAATCCCCATGTGCTACCAGAGATCTTGGGAAAATTTCGTCAAGGAGAGTTGGATATACTGGTTGGAACGCAGATTCTGGCAAAAGGTCACGATTTTCCAAACGTCACACTCATCGCGATTTTAGAGGTCGATCAGCTACTGGGCTTACCGGACTTCAGAGGCGGAGAGCGCACCTTTCAGTTACTTGTGCAAGCTGCAGGAAGATCCGGCCGTGGAAGTCTTGCCGGAAAAGTCATGGTCCAAAGTCTTCGCGCAAGCCACCCAGTGGTGCAAAAAGCACTGCAGCAAGACTTTCCCATGTTTGCCAAAGATGAATTGGCGTTTAGAAAGGCCATGGGCTATCCGCCCTTTGGACGGATGGTCTTATTTGAATTTAATGGCACTGACGCCAGGAAACTTGACCATTGGTGCGCAGAGCTTGAGGGCGCCCTGGCAGACCTTCTGGACCGGCAGCCGGAGCTGGCTCGCTCAGTAAAAGTTTTAGGTCCTGCGCCAGCACCTATTGAAGTCATTCGTGGGCGCGTGCGAAGGAGCATCATTATTTTATCGTCATCTCTGCGTGATGCACGCGCCTTGGCGGGACAACTAGCTCAACTTGCGGCGAAGCCTCCCGGTGACATCCGTGTAAAGATTGACGTGGACCCCCAAGCGACACTCTAAATTTGGTGACGACCCAATCCAAATTACGTAAAATTTACAAGCCACGATCATCAAAGTTTTATTATTAGCGCCACTGGGGGCAGGTTCATGATTCATTCATTTCAGACATCACCTGCCTGGCGACTTTTTATGGTCACCATCCTTGGCTTTGCCAGCGGTCTCCCACTTGCGCTTTCCGGTGCCGCCCTTCAAACGTGGCTTACGATCGATAACGTAAAAATTGAGACGATCGGTTTTTTCAGCCTTGTTGGTTTGCCTTATACGTTTAAATTTTTGTGGGCACCCCTTATGGATCGTTTCGAACCTCCATTTTTGGGTCGTCGACGCGGTTGGCTAGTCATTATTCAACTTGCACTGGCAGCTAGTCTTGCACTGATTTCGAACTTTAAACCCATTGATCAGACCGAGGCTGTCGCATTAGTGGCTCTTTTGATTGCCTTTCTCTCAGCCTCTCAGGACGTTGTGATCGATGCTTATCGTACTGATGTATTGCTGACAACGGAGCGAGGCATAGGCTCATCACTCAGTGTGTTTGGTTACCGCATGGCAATGATTTTATCGGGAGGAATCGCACTCGTATGGGCGGATACAGTGTCAGGTAATGGTTGGAGTTGGCCACAGATATACATGATCATGGCGACCATCATGGCAACGCTTGCTGTGGTGACTGCACTGTTTTTACCAAGCGTTCCAAAGAGCAACGTGGCCCCGACGAGTAATGCCAGAAATGATGTCCAGGGGTTTTTTGCACTTCTGTCAGCCGTCGTCGTTGGTTACTTATTTACAGTGAAGATAGTCACACCACTGTGTGATGCTCTTTTACAATCGCTCTATTCTGTGACTCCAGAAAATCCAGCTCCCACGGATCTCAAAAAATGGATTGATCTCATATCACTCTTGATTGGGCTCGGATTTACGATTCCATTAGCATGGTGGACATCACGGAAAGCCAAGTTTGAAACACTCAACACATCGTTAGCTAATTACTTCACCATGAAAGGCGCGGCCAGTATTCTCGCGCTTATAATTTTATACAAGCTTGGTGATGCATTTGCAGGTGCACTGACCACTCCGTTTTTGATCAAAGGAGTCGGCTTTGCTCAGGCAGAGATAGGTGTCGTTAATAAGGTCATTGGCATTTGGCTGACAATTCTCGGTGCAATATTGGGCGGAATACTGATGGTCAGATTGGGATTATTCCGATCCTTACTATTGTTTGGATTTCTACAAATGCTATCAAATCTTGGATTTTTAATGGTTGCCAACCTGGGAAAAGATGCCTGGGGATCATTGGCATTACCGCCTTTTGATTTATGGATCGTATCACTTAAAGAAGCCACAAATGTCGATTTACTTCTGGTGACTGCCATTGGTTTCGAAAATATTACGGGTGGAATGGGCACGGCGGCATTCGTAGCTCTGCTTATGGCCCTATGTAATCAGAAATTTACGGCAACACAGTATGCTTTGCTCTCAGCGTTTTCTGCAGTTGGACGTGTTTGGGTCGGCCCCATGGCCGGCGTACTAGCCACAACTGTTGGTTGGCCTACGTTTTTTATCTTTTCGACCATCGCAGCCCTGCCTGGTTTGGCGATGTTAGTGAAGCTTCGCAGCATCATAAATCTTCTCGATGCACCTAAGGGTCCGATAACTGCGGACGATTGAGTATAATTTTGTAATTTTGAAACTCTAGTGTTGATCGGGTTAAGTCTGTTTTGAGAGTGAGCGGAGCGCATGATAAACTAGAGGCACTTTATCCATCAAAGGAGCCCTTATCATGCGATTTAATTCTGTCTATTCATACACCGCTGCCGCTGCAATCTTGGCCGTTGGCCTTGCATGCGGAAAAAAAGACGAAAAGTCCAGTCCATTTAATGTACCAGCTGTAAAGCCACCGGTTGAAAATCAATCACCAGCCGGCTTTAAGTCTGCATCCCTTTCATTAACTGCAGACAGCAATCTCGCTGAGATCAAAAGTCGTTTCTACGGCGACGGTCCTACAGATTTCCTCGAGCGCCTTAGCAAAGTGGACACTCGTATCGCTGAATTCGAGAGCCGAGCCAGTAGCTCCGACTCTGGCAAATGCGTCTCCGAAGAACCAAAACTTTGGGATTTAAAAGACATACCTGGTGTCGGCGCATTCCCTATGTACTTCTCCTGCTTTGATAGTCCTTCACAAACTCAAGGTACGAGTCTGTCGATTTATTTCGGCAAAAAAGACGGCTATTGGTACCTAGCTGAACTCTCTAAAAACGAGTCAGGCAATGAACCGCCAACCATCGGCGTCCTCGCGAAAGTTAACGAGGCTGGCACGGAAGCAACTGTTGTTCAAGTCAGCGTCGAAACAAACTTCACCACAAGCGTCTTCCACGTCTATGCCAACGAGACCACAAAAGTCTTTGAAATGGCCAACGCTTCAAATCGCACAAGCAGTAACGGTAGCGGAAACGGCGCAAACTATACAGGCGTTGGATGCGGCGTACGTATTAAGGCGAACAGCGACTTTATTTACGGCAAGGGACGCTTCTCGTCTGACAACTGTAGCACTCAAGCTGTCGAGATTTGCGGAAAAGTTGCGGATCTCACGAGCGCTAATGCGAGTGACTGCTCCGGAGCTAGCCTAAATACATTCTCCACGGCGATGGATCTGACTGCTTCTGGCCTGGGAACGGTCAGTGCATCTGGCTCGGGTTACACGAAAGTGAAAGCCGTCATCGATGGAACAGGATTACCAACAGTTTCAAAGTTCTAAGATCAATAATAGGTGGACAAACAAAGACCCCCGCTCAGATTGCGGGGGTCTTTTTTTTTGAAAGCATACCGTATGACTTAGGACGTGAAATCGGAAAACCAATGTGGTAGGACCTTCCCTTCGAGCCTTAATGGAAAGGAACATCACCATGCACAAGCTTTTTAGTTTTTGTTTCGGATTTGGACTACTGGGAGCCATCGCTAGCACCTGGGTTGCTCCGCGCGTGATCTCCATTCTATTCACTCCGCCCGTTAGTTTTGGCACAAATTGTGAACCTGCGGCAGCTTGGGCAACCGATAAACTTATATCATCCCAAATCGCAGGTGCCGTCGTTGGCATGGTCTTAGCTCTTGCCTGGCTTGCAGTTCGCAAAGTCAAAAGCCCCGCCAAGAAAGACGCGCCCTCGACTGCGGCAAAACCAGTTGTTTGAGATACTTACCTAACCGGGAACCCTTGGCACTCAAGACTTTCTGCACAAGTTGTGGGCACGCCTTGCGATGAGTGCCGAACATTGTCCAATGATGGCCGTAAATCCTTGACCGATCTGCTGATTATCAGCTATCACTGTCGGCTCAATCACACATCTGGAGAGGTGGCCGAGTGGTTGAAGGCGCACGCTTGGAAAGCGTGTTTAGGTTAATCCCTAACGAGGGTTCGAATCCCTCTCTCTCCGCCACTTTTCATCAGTTGATTTATCGATCAGAGAAGAAGCCAAAATTTCTCGAATTTTGCATTTTTATTCAAGTTTTTAACGATTATGCCGACCTTATTTCGAACAGGGTGGCATCATACAAGTCTATGTAAAAAATCTTAAATACCTCGTTCCGGTTTTAATAGTGGTGTCGTGTAAACCAAATGCCGGGTTAGTTCGATACGCAAAGCTAATACATCGATCTGCGCCACTTTCTGCGGTCAATAGTTGTCAGCTTTAATACACTTCACAGGATTGATGTGCTGATGAATTAGGACGCATAAACAAGTTAAGGATACGCACAATTGAGGCTGAAAATTGTACCTAAAAGAATATTGCTATTAGCGGTACCGCTTTCACTAATATTTACAGAACCAGCACTTTGTAGAAATGGCGGTGAAAATCGCCGTAAGAAACCGACCTCAAACAAAGCCTCCCAACCAAAGATCCAGAGAAAAACAGATAAAGTCAGTAACTCCGGACGCCTTCATCTATCCGGTCAAGTAGGAATGGCATCCTATACATTTACGGAGTCAGAGCGCGGCCCGTATAAAGGATTCGAATTTGGTGGCGGTGCATTTTATCGAATTCCAACTGGATCGCTACTGATCGATTTAGGTGGAAGTCTTCATTATACAACGATCTCCAACAGCGAACAGTCACAGGTCGATGTTTCTCATATGACAATTAGACCTACCGTTAACTTGATGTTCTCGGCAACGCCCCAGTGGACTGTAGGCGGTTTTTTCGGAACCGACCTATTGTTACTTTCTGGCAAATATAGTTCAACTAACGAGGATGGCGAGGCTTCGTCTTTAGATATAAAATCCATGTCGCATACAATTTTCGGAGCTCGGGGCCTTTACGAACTCTCTGATGGCTTATCCCTCGGTGCTCAATTTGGCATGGGCAATGGTAGTATTAGTATTTCAATCATGGACTATTCTTTTAGCGCCCCTTTTAAATCCCAAGAGATTTCGTTTGTCATCAGCAAGTCAATTTGACCCAAAAGGCCTGGTCGACGTTTTGACACATGTCCGCGGGACCAACACCCACGAGACACCCCCGAATCTAAATTAATCCAATAGTTTCATGCGTTTAAATAGCCGCCATGCATGGCGTTTTTCTTGCATCAATTGGCTCATCACAATGTCCTGGAGCCTGCCCCCCATGCCGATGGTTGCGACCTTTGCGAGAGTCTTATGCGCCCTGATCTGCGCACTCTCCATCGTCGCGTGTGGCTCGGGCAACATCGAACCCAAAAGCCACTTACGCAGTGATTCCCTCAATGGCGCCATCGCACTTTCAGATGAAAGTCCGGCGTCTACCGTGTATGTGCGCGTGAACTCTAACGTTCAAAATCTTGGTATTTGCTTACTCGAGTCCGCTGATTGCATAAAAACTACAACAAAGCTTTTACCAATGACCAATGTCAAAGGTCCCTTTTGGCGCTCGCAGTCACCCGTCATCATTCGTACAAACATGACCATCAGCGTGGTGGAAGAACTCGCCTCTGAGCGTAAAATCTTGCTCAGCGGAAAGATCAGTCGCAAAGAAAACTCAAGCAACACACAAGATATTGCCCCAACAGGAGACATCACTCTTCCACGGCTTGTCAGCAATGCAGCCGTAACCTACGACTTTGCTGGTACACTGTCTCGTGACAGCAGCCAAGGAGCCGTCGTTCGGATGATTTTAAATGAGGGTAAGTTCGCAAATTCCATCAAAGTTAAGGTCAAAGGCACGGTCGTCAACCTCCGTAACTCTGCTGTAAAGATTCCTCTTGAACGAGAGGTCGAGGTTGCTGACAAAGGCGTTGTCGATTTCACCCTGAAAGGCCTAGACCCGGATACCGTTTACCGCATCGATAACGTCACCCTTGAGGACGCCACTCAAGGCATGCCGATCAAAATCAAAGATTCCTACTTCGTCTCAACAACCGCAGACTCAAAAATTTCTAAATCTCGACGTCGCCTCGTGCTGCGTGCGCTAAAAGAAGCCTACGAATGGGATCATGGAATGTATGACGCAAATTTAGGATATGCCGCATACGGCGGATGGTGTGACCGGTTTTATACCTGGGCTGCCGGACTAGAATTCAAGATCAAAAATCAGTACTCAGCTCAAAGCTTTTTTAAGCAGTATAATTCTCTAGGTGATGCAAACCGAATCCCAGAACTTGGCGTCTCCGAAAATCTCGCTGGAGATTTCATCCGCTATGAGGGCACAAGTCAAGGCACTCACACATTCATGGTTGTTGCTTATGACGTGGCGACCAAACAACTATGGGCTGTAGAGGGCAACTACAACAACCGCGTCATGCGTAATCAGCGCAAAATCTATTCTCCCTGGATGCATGGACATCTAGTCGAAGATCAGACGCGATAAACGACTCATTTGCTTCTCTATTTGATGGCTAAAAGATCCTCAAAACGGCGTGCATGCTCAACTTCTTGCGCTGCCGCGTGAGATAATGATTTACGAAGAGGCTCAGGTGCATCGGGACCGATATTAGCTACGGTTACTTCATATGTTTTAGCGGCCTCACGCTCTGCCCAAACATGAATTCGGTAACAAAGCCGTCTCGGCAATAATGACAAGCCACTTCCAAAAACCCAGCCAAAGAAAAAATTAAATGGTGTCATGACGTAAATGATCCAACGGGAGTCCATGTAGGCGTCCATTGAACGCTGATGAGCTTGCTCCTCTGCCAGTACCGCCCTAAATACATCACCACTTGCACCTGAACGCCAAAACACCTCGGCTTGATAAATAGCAATTGCCTGCTGCTCTGCAGAATATGCGTTGAGTAATTTCAGCATAAAAAGCCCCCTATTTAGTGACCGTAGCATAGCATTTGAACGCGGACCACCACGTTAGATTTAAATTGGGGCCATTGCTGTAAATATGTTAGATTGCCAAGGTATGAATTCGGCAATCAAAAGACTATTTTTTGTGATGACTGTTCTATCAGTCATGTTGAGTTTGGCGTTTGCGCAAACCGCTCGTTACCCTCAACCACCAGTGCCCAGAGACATGTCAAAAGTTGAGGTGTACCTGGGAACCAGAGATATCGGTCATCCCATTTACTCTAAATATGGGCACACCATTGTGCGAGTCCTCGACACGGATACAGGCACAGATATTGGCTACAATTGGGGGACGTTCGACTTTGATGCACCTGGCTTTGTACCAAACTTTCTACGTGGCATCCTGATTTATTACATGAGTTTTGGACCTTGGAATGACGAGGTCGAAATATCTCACATGGAGCGGCAAACCACGTGGATGGAGCGGGTCAATCTGACAGACACACAAAAAAAGAGACTCATTGATCGCATCATCTGGCAGGCTCGCCCTGAAAACGTAAATTACCCATACCTTTTCTTTTACGATAATTGCTCAACCCGCGTTAGAGACCTGTTTGATTTGGCGGTCGGTGGACAAATCAAAACCCGCGCAGATTCCCGGATGTCAGGAAAAACCTACCGCGACCGCGTCATGGAGCATAACGAGTCCGCACCGTTTTTTGCCATGGGTCAAGACGTGATCTTAAATAGTGAGCCAGATAAGAAAATGACTGAATGGGATGATATGTTTGTCCCGGGGAAACTTCGAGACTACCTGTTAACGATGCCAGCGTTTGACGATCAAGGCCTAGAGATCCCGGGACAAACATTTCTCTCTGAAACTAAAACTTTAGCCAAATATCCGCGTCCAGAGGCGAGCCTCATCAATGGCTACATGATGATCTGGATTTATAGCGGACTACCAGCACTCCTCGGTCTACTTCTCCTAAAGACAACACGACGTCACACGCAGGCTGCGCGACTCGTTGGATTAGCCAATATCACTCTCGGTGGGCTCTGGGGATTTATTGGCATCTTTTTGGCAGCGTCATGGACCTTCGGCAGTCACACAGTGTTACCGCACAACGCTAATCTGTGGATGATTTGGCCCGTTGATGCCCTTTACATGATCGTGGGCTTTATTATGGTCTTGAAAGGTGATTGGATCGCAGCGGAAAGCCGTCTCGGAATGGTACTGGAAGTCCTGACTAAAGCCCACCTGATTGGTATCATCATTTTATGTGGACTAACATGGACAGGGTTTCTTGAGCAAAATACGACAAGAGTCGTTGGTTGGTTTGCCCCACTGACAGCTCTTGTTTGGAGTTCTTCCAGTTTTAAGAAATTTTTTCTTCCGACTAAGTCATAGAGGTGTTTGTGAGCCGGGACGTATCATTTAATTTCAAGGATAAAGGCGTGGTCGTCACCGGTGCAGCCCAAGGTATTGGCTGGCAGATTGCCCGAGATTTTCTAGCGGCTGGCGCTCGCGTAGCCCTCTGGGATAAGTCTGAAGAAGGTCTAAGGCAAGCGATGTCTGAGCTAAAAGATCTTTCCAAGAGCGCGCAAAGTTTCATTGTCGACATCACTGATCGCGAAAGCTGTGCTAAGGCCGCAGCCGCACTCACCTTTCCTGTGCACGTTTTGATAAACAACGCAGGCATCACACGTGACAAGACCTTTGCAAAAATGGAAGCGTCAGACTACGAAGCAGTTCTTGACACCAATCTCTTAGGCGCATTTCACGTTACAAAATCCCTAATGCCCTATTTCGTAACTGACACTGCCGGTAAGCGTATTATCAATATCTCTAGCGTTGTTGGTCGCTACGGCAATTTCGGACAAACTAACTATGCAGCTGCCAAGGCGGGGATCATTGGTTTTACGCAGTCATTGGCCAAAGAGTGGGGACGCAAAGGGTTCACCGCAAACGCCGTGGCACCGGGCTATATTCAAACGTCCATGGTGGAGCAAATTCCAGCTGAAATTCGTGAAAAAATGGCTCATGCCACTCCCTTAGGTCGACTGGGAGCAACTACCGATATCGCTAATATGTGCCTCTATTTGGCAAGTGACGCCGCAAGCTATATCAACGGCGCTGTGCTTGCTGTTGATGGTGGATTAGTCATCTAAAAATTCATTTTTGTAACCTCTCAAACCACATGAACCACATAGACTTAAGGGTGGGGATTGCTGTGAGTCTCGGGCATCGCAAATACCGCCCTGTCGGCAAAATTATATCAATAATTACCGATCTTTAAATTCGGTTGGCAATTCTTCCTTTAGCACCCCTCCTTAATGACCGAACATCTTTTAAGATGGAAGGAGAGGGCTGTGATGTTTCTTCGCCGCTTTAGCTCAAATGACTTTTCGATGCTCAGCGCCATTTTGATGATGGCGGCGCTGCACGCATGTGACATCACTAGCCAAATCAGTGCGCAACGAACTTCCGGTATCAAAATCACTCCCCCAGTTATTTCTAGCGCTCAACCTTCAAGCCCCAAAGCTGGCGATACGGTCACACTCACCGGGGAAAAATTCCCAACCAGCGTAAAAGACTTGATAGCTCGCGTCGTTTTAAAAGATAGCGGATCAAAAGACTCGACTCTTACAGTGATCGATTCTAATACCGCCAAATTCACGGTTCCAAAGGAAATCACGGGTCCCATTAGCACGATCCTCATGATGAGTGGCGAAAAGACTCTCGCGAGTTTTGACGTGAAGGCAGAGACGATAGACAGCACCGTTTCTCCACTTAGCAATCTGAACGGCAACGTCAATGCATTTACTATTGACAGCTCTGGCAACCTCTATGCAGGAGGAGCTTTTTCAACCGCTGGTGGAGTTGCGGTCAATAATGTAGCCAAGTGGAACGGCACCTCTTGGAGTCCTCTGGGAACTGGAATGGACGACGAAGTGCTGGCTCTTGCTATTGATAGCTCTGGAAATCTTTACGCCGGAGGTTTCTTCGGGACAGCCGGTGGAGTACCAGTCAATGGTGTTGCCAAATGGAATGGTTCATCATGGAGTGCGCTTGGTACTGGGATGTGGAGGGATCACGGAACGACCCCCATAGTCTATGCACTGGCATTGGATAGTTCAGGCGATCTCTATGCTGGTGGGGCATTCCACAAAGCTGGGGGAGTCGACGCCAACTACATTGCCAAGTGGAACCGTACTTCTTGGAGCGCGATGGCAAATGGGCTTGGTGGCGAAGTATTTTCCCTAGCCTTTGATAAAGAAGGAAACCTCTATGCTGGAGGCAGTTTTGGCTGTGTCGAAAGCGACTGCACTGGTAGTGGTAATGTTGCCAAGTGGAATGGGTCTACATGGAGTGATACTGGAGAAGGGTTGAACTTTTTCCCTAGTGCCTTAGTCGTGGACAGCTTAGGCAACCTTTATGCGGGTGGAGTATTCACGATGGCCGGGGAAGTGACGGCCAACTATATTGCCAAATGGAACGGATCGTCGTGGAGTTCTCTTGGAACTGGCATGAACGGCTGGGTCATGGCCCTAGCCGCTGACAGTTCTGGAAACATATACGCTGGTGGGGGGTTTGGAACCGCCGGGGGAGGTCCTGCCAACTACATCGCCAAGTGGAATGGCTCTTCGTGGAGTGCTCTTGGCTCTGGTGTGAACAATCATGTTAAAGCCCTTGCCATTGATGCCTCTGGAAACCTATACGTTGGAGGGAGCTTCCAGACTGCTGGAGACCTCGTTCGCCCATTTATTGCAAAATGGATGACGGCATTATCAAGTTGGTTATAAAAAAAAGTCTGGAGGAATATCCCAATTTTCCTGACGCAGATCTTTGATGAATTCTTGGTGAAATAGTGCTCGTGGATTGACATACACTGAGTCGTCAAATCGTCCGCGATCTTCTTCGTTTTCCTCATCTCGCAGCTGATTCCAATACGCACCACCGTAAAGAATCCCAGTAATTTGATTCCCGGTGAAAAGCGGCCCGCCAGAATCCCCAGGGACTGTGCCTGAGTTCACTGGATGTTGCGGGTCAGTATTCAAGACGCGGTCAAGTGTGACCACATAAAGGGAAAAATACGCTGGCCTCACGGGGTGCCCTAGTGGATCAATGCTTCCTTCCCTTAGTAAAGAGACGAGCTTGTTAGCTCCATACTGCCGGCCCGAATCTTGGCTCCCTCTCTTCATACCGTAACCTACGAGCTGGACATCGCTACCCGGGACAGGGTCACGACTCATAAATGAATAAAAGGTAGCAAAGCTAGGTGTCTGGAACCTGATAAAGGCCAAATCATAAGACTGCCGCCAACTATGACCAGAAACAAACTGGCTCAATGGGTGGGCAACAGCCTCTCCCACCAAAAATGCGCCGTCAGCATCACGCACCGGTTTCAAATTAAAGTCGAGTAAGTAGTAAATAAAGGCACGATCAGATCGTTTCAAACAATGTGCAGCTGTCACCAAAACCGTCGGAGAAATCGCTGTTGCTGTGCAGGATGGTCTGACTTTTCCAAGAGCCAGTTGATCAGCAGGAGGATCAACTACAAGGCCGTAAACACCGGGGAAAACCTTGCCATCTATGTCCAAATATCCGGATTCGAGGTAAAGTTCACTAGGCACCGGATGCCCACGTCCGCATCCAACAAGCGATGAGCAAGATAGCCACACGACTAAATTTAAATAATAAGTTTTTCGCCCCATAGACATTGTCCAGGCAAACCGCCGAGTCATCCCCGTGATCGCGAGTTCGTCATTTAAAAATTATTTTTGAAACTGATCGCTAGCAAACATACAGCCCGTGTACATCACAGGCTTTGAGATCATCATGGCCCTGACATTGGCACCGTAAAGACTTCCCTCGTGCTTGGCATCTAAATGAATCTGCGCATTAGGGGCAATCACAGTTCCAGCAAAGCGGTCTCCACGTACCGTAAATGATATGGCGTCTGGAAGTACAAAAAGAGTTTTTGCAGGATTAAATGGGGACTCCAGCTTTGCTGCCGTCAAAGCTGGCGTTTGGCCCTTGATAATAATAATCGCTGACGCCTCAGGAGGAACATCGACTTTCAGAGACGTGACTTTAAGTAGTTTGGCGCCGTCCACTGAAAATACGTTCAGAGTCTTATCCAAGCCTTCAAAGACAGCCGCTTGCGAAGACGGCATGCGTGGCTCTGCCGCTTGCACCTTAGTCGAGAGCAGGGCGATGTCAGACATTGCCGTTGCCACAGATTCAACTGACTCTTTTGGCTCATACGCATGGTAGAGCCCCAGGGATCCAGTGGCTTCCTTTTCCTTCATCAGTGGGTGAATGACGCCAGGTATTACATGGGCCTGGTTATAAATGACACCTCTGGTGCCGAATAATCCACCCGTGCCCAATGTCTTAATCAGACCTCGGGAATCACACCCTGAAATCTCGGCTTTGGTAAAACTATGACTTCGAACCGAAGTCGTACGGCAGGAGACGATCGTTAACATCATCACAGCCAAAAGTATTGTTACATGTTTCATAGCGTCTCCTCGGGTATCAAATTACTTGGGCAAGGGGCGATCCGTCTGCTTTTCACTACCGTCGTAAAGGGGCTTAACTTGATCTTGCATTGCAGCCAGCGCACGACTGCGGTTCGACGGATCAGGGTGTGTCGACATAAACTCAGGGGGCGACATCCCAGAAGCTCCCATGCGCTTCCACAACTCTGGTGCTGCTGAGGGATCGTATCCAGCTGAAGCCGCATATTTAAGTCCAACAGAATCCGCTTCCGTTTCATGACCTCTGCCGTATGGCAAAATCACACCAAAGTTAGCTCCCACTGCCAACGCCGCCATCCAAAGATCCCGGTTTTTACTGTCTTTCAGGGAAATATCAGCAGCCGTGGCAAGACCAGCAATCGCCAATTGTTGACTCATACGCTCTGCGCCATGACGCATGGTCGCATGAGCCACTTCATGACCCATCACGACAGCAAGAGCAGCTTCCGTCTGAGCCACGGGCATAATACCGGTATAGACAGCTATTTTTCCACCAGGCAGACAGAAGGCATTCACTGTTTTTGGATCATCAATGACAGCAAACTCCCATTTGAAATCTGCTTTACTGGCGGCAGCAATACGGAGACCAATGCGCTCAACCACTTCATGTTTCGGTGATGATTTTGAAAGAAGCTTTCCCTCTTTTTGCGCCTTCGTCAGCACTTCTTTGTATGCATCGTCACCGAGATTATTCATCTGACCATCGCCAATCATGTTAAATGACTTACGACCCTCACTATTCGTGACGCAAGATTCTGCAGCCGAAACCACACACGCAAGAACGATTATGGAGATAAATGATCTAAGCATGACTCACCCACCAAATGTCCAATGATGAAGACCCAAAAAGGAAGCTGTAATCACCAACAAAAGAATTAACCACCACCATGTGGCAGCCCTCGTTGGTGCGCGATTAACTGGTGCCATCATCAGCCCCAGTGCGAGCCAAATCCCAAACTTCGCTGACACCCACAAAGGCCAATCACCGCCCGTGATTCCAAGTCGCGCCAACATCCCAAAACCACCAACCAGCGAAAATAACATACCCACACCATGGGCTATGCTAAGGCGTCTTTTCGAAAAAGTCGGGTGATCGACTCCCGTGGCTGCGCGGAATATCAGAGATCCAAAGGCAAACAGTATTAAAAAGACACCGATCAAGTGGAGCCACTTGTAGGTCACTAAATCAATCATCAACCGTCACCCTCATCGACTTTGATTAGCGTTTGGCGTTGCTTTTGGCAGAGCTGACACTCGTGACGCTGGGATTAACCGCTTCATTAATAATACGCGCCTGTTCAGCGGTGTGCGCCTTGGTGACACCTTCGGCAGTTGTGCCTGAGTCGCGTCGTCCCACATACTTCAGTCTTATGGTCTCTGGTAAAAGCTCTTCGAGACGCGGACGGATAAAGGTCCAAGCACCCATGTTCTGAGGCTCTTCCTGGGCCCAGATCGCATCCTTGGCGCCCTTATAGCGAGCGATGACATCAGCTACCTTCTTTGCTGGGAAAGGATAAAGCTGTTCAATACGCACCAACGCCACCTCGCCTTCTGGCCCAGTGGATGTTGCTTCTTGCATCTCGTAGAAAATCTTTCCTGTGCAGAAGACAATGCGCTTAACGGCCTTCGGATCTTTGATCCGCTCATCATCTAACACTTCTTCAAACTGACCCTTCTCAAAGTCTGCTACAGGGCTTACGACCTTCGCGTGACGCAGTAGTGACTTTGGTGACATGATCACCAAAGGCTTTCTGAAGTCACGACAGACTTGGCGGCGCAAAATATGGAAGTACTGCGCTGCAGTCGTCGGAATAGCCACTTGAATGTTAGCATTACCGCACAGCTGCAGGAAACGCTCCGGGCGACCAGAAGAATGTTCTGGACCCATCCCTTCGTAACCATGAGGAAGAAGAAGTACAAGCCCAGAGGTTTGTCCCCACTTTGCTTCACTGGCCACAAGGAACTGATCTATGACGATCTGAGCGCCGTTAACGAAGTCACCAAACTGACCTTCCCAAAGTACCAAGGCATTGTGATCAGCCACCGTGTACCCGAACTCAAATCCCATGACTCCGAGTTCTGACAGGGGACTATTGAGAATTTCAACAGGGGCCTGCTCAGACGTGATTTGATTCAAACTGTAGTGAGGCTTGCCCGTCTCGTAATCGCGAAGCACCGCTTGCCGGCTTGAGAACGTTCCGCGCTGACAGTCTTGTCCTGATAGGCGAACGTGGTGACCTTCTTTAGCAAGAGTTCCAAACGCTAAGAGCTCAGCCATCGGCCAGTCGACACCAGAACCATCCTTATCAGCCATCTTACCGCGTTGTTCAAGTAGCTTGACCAACTTCGGGTGCACTGTAAAGCCACTTGGAACCGCGACCATGTTCTTGGCAACTTCAGAAAGAGTCTTTGCCGGTACTGCGGTTTTAACGGGCTTTTCCATGGCAGCTTCATCGCCATGGTTTGGATGAAATACGTCTTCGAAGTCTTTGGGATACTTATCTTTAAATTTGTCGTTTTTGGTGTCTCCTGATTTTAGGAGATCAAACGCTTCCTGAAGCTTGGCTCGGAAGTCAGCCTGACGTCTTTTCAAATCATCAGCCGTAATGACGCCTTCTGCTATCAGACGCTCACCATACTGCGCAAGCACCGTCGGATGCTTAGCAATTATTTTATACATCGATGGCTGGGTGAAGCTTGGCTCGTCGGTCTCGTTGTGACCATGGCGGCGATACCCGACAAGATCGATGACAAAGTCTTTTTGATACTTTTGACGATACTCGGCTGCAATCTGTGCCGACCATACCACTGCTTCCGGATCATCCGCATTCACATGCAGCACTGGAGCTTTCAGAATTTTTGCAATTCCTGATGAGTACTCACATGAACGGCTATCACTAGGATCTGTCGTAAAGCCCACCTGGTTATTGATGATCACGTGGATCGTTCCGCCGGTTGTATAGCCTTGAAGCTCGGCCAGGTTGAGAGTCTCAGCCACAAGTCCCTGCCCCATAAACGCCGCGTCACCGTGAATAAGGAGCGGCAAGACTTTTTTGCGGTCCTTATCACCGATCAGGCGCTGACGAGCACGGGAAAACCCTTCGACTACGGGGTTAACAATTTCAAGGTGACTCGGATTTGGGGACAGATACAGTCGAACTTTCTTACCGGCAAAGCTACGTTCTCCCGCAAACCCCAAGTGATACTTTACGTCACCGTCAATCTGGAATGGATTAAACTCGCTGCCTTCAAATTTCTTCAGCATCGCCTCATAGGTTTTACCGATGAAGTTACAAAGCGTTCCGAGACGCCCCCTGTGAGCCATACCCATGATCACTTCTTCAACACCATTGGTGGCACCAATCGTAGTCATGGTCTCCAAAAGCGGCATGAAGCTTTCTGCACCTTCGAGCGAAAACCTCTTTTGACCGAGAAAACGCGCTTGCAGAAACGCCTCAAATCCCTCGGCTTTTACGAGCGAGTCAAGTATGGCGAGCTTTTGTTCTTTGGAGATCTTTGGCTTATTGCGGCAAGACTCCATTTTCACCTGGATCCACTTTACGAAATCAATGTCATCGCTGTCACGAAACTCTGCGCCAATTTTTCCGCAGTAGGTTTCCTGCATGAGCTGGTTGATCTCATCAAATGTCATCGGAGTTTCCGTCGGTAGATTTGCCGCAACAAATTTACGCGAACGGTTGACGTCTTTTAGGCCGTGGTTTTCCGGCTGCATATCAGCTCTTAATGCAGGCTTTGGAATCAGCGGATTTAGATGGGCACTACGGTGGCCTAGCACTCGGTAGGCATTGATATAGGCCTCCACTTTGGCAGCTTCCTGATCACCAGCTCCAGAGGCGGCCGCCTCCCCTGCCCCATGGGTGACAGCAAATTCATAACCTTCGAAAAACTTACGCCAGCTTTCCTCAACGGAGTTGGGGTCTTTACGATATTTATCGTAAAGCTCTTCCATGTATCCAGCGTTTGTCGCAGTCGCGTAGGTAAATTTGTTTCCACTCATGGATCGCGTGTCCTTTAAAAGTTCAATGAACGTTTATCAACGGCCAATGCAGCTTCTTTCATAACTTCAGCCAATGTCGGGTGCGCGTGACTTGAACGACCGATATCTTCTGCACTCGCTGAAAACTCAACACCAATCACCAGTTCAGCGATCAGTTCAGAGGCGTTTGGCCCGATGATATGAGCGCCGATGATGCGATCGGTTTTCGCATCTGCAATAATTTTTACAAATCCATCCGTCTCGCCGAATGCACGCGCACGACCATTGGCCATGAAGGGAACCTTACCGGTTTTGTAGTTAAGGCCTTTGGCCTTCGCCTCTTCCTCATTCATGCCAACAGAGGCCACCTCTGGCCACGTATAAACCACGTTCGGGATTGCCTCGTAATTTACATGCCCAGGCTTACCGGCAATAATCTCGGCGACAGCCACACCCTCTTCGTCGGCTTTGTGCGCAAGCATCGGACCATCAATCACATCGCCAACAGCAAATATGTTGGCCACAGCTGTTTGATAGTGATGATTGACGTCAAGCTTGCCATCTTTCCTTGGCGCCAGTCCAACAGCCTCAAGGCCGAGGCCATCTGTGTAGGCTCTGCGCCCTACAGCTACGAGTACCTTGTCACAATCAATGGTGACTGGTTTACCATCACGCTCGGCGGTGACTTTGACTTTCTTCCCTGATTTTTCTGCTTTAGTCAGCTTGGTAGAAAGCATGAACTCCATGCCCTGCTTTTCAAGGATCTTTTTCATCTCAGCTGAGACGGCTGCATCCATCGGTGGTAGCACACGGTCCAAAGCCTCAATGACTGTGACTTTTGAGCCTAGGCGGAGCCACACACTTCCCATCTCCAAACCAATGACACCGGCGCCGATAACAACTAAATGCTCTGGCACCTTTTCAAAACATAACGCCTCCGTCGAGCTCACGATGTCTTTACCATCAAACGGCGCGATGGCCTTCAACTCGATCGGCGTTGATCCAGTGCTAATAACAAAAGATTTCGCTGTATGTTCTTCGACGCTGCCATCCATCGTTGCGACTTTGATGGTGTTTGCGTTTACAAATGTGCCCTTACCTTTGATGTAAGTGACTTTATTTTTCTTAAAGAGGCCTTCAATGCCTTTGGTCAGACTGCTGACAATGCCGTCTTTACGCTTCATCATCTGCGCGACATCAAACTCTACTTTTTGATATTTGATGCCATGCTCTGCCGACTTGTGCTGAGCGTGGTGAAAAAACTCACTGCTTTGCAAAAGCGCCTTCGAAGGAATACAGCCTACGTTTAAACAGGTACCGCCCAGGGAACCTCTAAACTCGACGCAGGCAACGTTAAGCCCAAGCTGCCCTGCTCGAATCGCTCCCGTGTATCCAGCAGGACCACCACCAACAAATATCACGTCATACGCAGCCATCGATCAAACCCCCACAAGCAGTCTGGTTGGATCTTCTACGAGCTCTTTAATCTTGACGAGAAAGCTCACCGATTCTTTACCGTCGATGATGCGGTGATCATAAGACAAGGCCACATACATCATGGGGCGAATGACAATCTCACCGTTTACGACAACGGGGCGCTCCTGAATTTTGTGCATACCGAGAATCGCACTTTGCGGTGGATTTAAAATTGGCGTCGACATCAGAGACCCAAATACGCCGCCGTTAGACACGGTAAATGTTCCGCCTGTCATCTCATCTACAGAAAGTTTGCCATCACGAGCACGTTTACCGTAGTCACCCACAGCCATTTCAAGCTCAGCCATCGACAGATGATCGGCGTCTTTAATCACAGGAACCACAAGTCCGCGATTGGACGATACGGCTACACCGATATCGTAGAAGTCATGGTACACAATATCGTTACCATCGATCCAACCATTGACGGCAGGGTAGGTTTTCAACGCTTCGACTGCTGCTTTGATGAAGAAACTCATAAAGCCCAGGCCTACACCGTATTTTTCCTTGAATTTGTCTTTGTAGTCGTTACGAATCTTCATGACGTTACTCATGTCGATCTCGTTGAAGGTTGTAAGGATCGCAGCTGTTTCCTGCGCATGAACTAAACGTTCTGCAATGCGGCGGCGTAGCAAGGACATTTGCTCGCGACGCTCTGTACGAACACCCGCGGGCACACTGGCTCGCATCATCGCAGGAGCAGGGGAGGGAGCTGTAGCAGGAGCTCCACCTTCCATGTGTGCAATCACGTCGCCCTTGGTGATACGACCGTCTTTCCCCGTACCGTGAACTGACCCTGGGCTGATTCCATGTTCTTCGGTCATGCGACGAACAGCAGGGCTGAGCGGCATTGAACTTGCTTGCGTTACAGGAGGAGGTGCCGGCGGGGCAGCAGTGACGGTTGGAGGAGCAGGAGGTGTTATGGGCACAGCAGATGGCGCAGGAGCCGCTGCAGGTTTAGCACCACCAGCCGGTGCTGTTGCTGACGTATCGATACGCGCCATCACTTCACCGATGGCAACCGTCTCACCTTGTTTTTTGATGATCTCGATGGCGCCACTGGACTCGGCGACAACCTCAACCGTTGCTTTATCTGTCTCAAGTTCGACAAGAACATCATCACGATTGACAAAGTCTCCAGACTTGAAGCGCCACTTGTGAATGACACCTTCTTGAACGGATTCGCCAACATTTGGCATCTTTACATCAACAGCCATCGTATCAATTACCTCACGCGAGACTTTGAACATTACAGAAGAGAGCTCAGTATTTTCGACCGGCGAACCATAATCCCCTAATTACGTTAGGGATTCAACTGACAGTTCGCCTCCAAAGCTCTATTTCTACAGAATCTTGTCGATTCCACCAACCCATCGGTAGGTAAATGAATTAGTTGATCTGATTACTTTTTGATCAGGCGGTAGGCGGCTGTTGAAAAGACAATAAAAAAGGCCGATTCCGTCCATGGAATCGGCCTGTTCCTGTTAAAGCACCGCGACGCGCGCGAGGCTTAAAGGGTAGGGATGTGACGGGCAAATGAGTTGACGCGAGTGACATCTTCACCGCGGCAGCCAGTCTCTGTGCAGCGATTGGAGATGGTGCAACTTCCACGATATGTGAAGTCTGTTTCACCGCGAACTAAAATTCCTTCGACCTCGCCCGTGGTGGTATTGAATACAGCTGATCCACTATTTCCACCGTAGGTATCAAGATTGGCAACGAAGTAAGGTTTCGCCGCATCATTGGTGCGAACTTTGGCCTTTGACGTGATCTTGGTCGGCAGTCCAGATGGATGACCAATCACGGTTACACCATCCCCAACCTTCAGAGCGCGTGATCGGTTGAGCTTCAATGGCTCGCGATCAGTGACAGCACGATCTAATTTGATGACCGCATAGTCATTACCTTGTCCACCCTCGAGTGTTTGGGAGACAATCGACTTACAGCTGTAAACATCTGCTGCATCAACAGTTGTAAGATCTTTGCCCTGCTGATCATAGCCAAAATCAAAAACAAAATTTACACCAGCACACATTTCAGCGTCACGAATACAGTGGCCAGCCGTGACTAAGAGATCTTCGCCAACGAGAAAGCCAGAACAAAAGCCAGGTGTCGGTTGTTCAAAGAATGGCTCATCGTCGCAAAGATTCATTGCTTCGCCAAACGTCTCTGTCGGCAATTTGAATCGTGAGCCCTCAGGAGTCAAATCGCTCTTTTTGACCAAGATTGAAGTCGAACGCGCAAGGGTAACCATTTTAGGATCGTTATCACTGTCAAATAGATCACGACGATCGTCTTCGCCGTAAATAACGCGCGCCTCGGCCATCAACTGACCGGACTGCGCAAACAACAGTGCCACAAGTCCCAATCCTAGGAATTTTGCCATGTGCCCTCCCTGAGCTCCCTCGACCAAAAAAATCTGTGCTAAACTGGTTAGTTAAAGAAACCCTAGCAGCATATTGGCCAACTGGTCAAATTAATTTTTTTGCGGGGAAAACTTCCATAAAGGGTCCGCGTCTTATGATCACGAACAGCAAGGCATTCAGGCAATTTACGGCAACTAGCATATTTTATGCTGTCATTTTGACGGCATGTGCAACCACGCAAAATTTTGACGACGATTCATCGACTAAAATAGATCCCTCGGATGCCAAGAATTTTAAATTAAAAGTTTCAGCTTCAAAGTCCAACTCAGGAACAGCGGATTATAAATTCCAAGGTGCAAACTTCAAAGCACATTGGATCTCATGCACAGGCAAAGACAAAGATCCTTATGCTGCAGTCTTGGGAATATCTGATCAAAGTGATGCGGCCAAATTTTGTAATGATTGGTCAGCACAGGCTCTCCTACAAAGCGGCTTTAACGTCATTACGGTGCTCCGATCTGGTAAAGGCCAGTCGACGGGAAGTGATGACTTTGGCGGTCCGCAGTCAGTCACAGCAGCTGTTGCTGGCATGCAGGCAGGAATCGGTAAAGGCAGTCTCGTTGGACTTTGGGCTTACGACCACGGCACCATCACAGCCTCCTTTACGGCAAAGACCCTTTCAGGACTAAAGTGGTTGATGGTTGGCAACGGCTTTTATGATCTTGAGGTGGTGGAACGCACCACGAAGAATGAAAGTGTCAGCAAGACCATTGCAGCTCTAAAAGCTAAGGACGGCGAGGCCGCTCTTGAGCATAGATCCATCGCTTGGGACACCTCAAAACTACCAGATCGTATCGCGATTTATCACGCGCGCAATGATGATGTTGCAGTGAAGGCACAAGCAGACGCGTTCAATGATCAACTACGTACGATTCAAGCCAAAGTGACATTTGAGGATATCGAGGGCGCTAGTCACGACCTACCTTGGCAAGCTCATTTTCAGATTGCCATGAAGATTCTGAAGGGATTACCGAAGTAACTACTGCGCCGGGAAGGGGCTTTCATAAAATACATAGGTGGCAAAGTCTCCGACCTCGAAATAGACCTTCTTTTCGTTCTCATCGACGATAAAGTTTTGATTTAAATCCATCACACCGTAACCATAACGATAGGCGCGAGACTCTTTTGCTCCACTGCCCGTGGACATGGCTGTCGAAAGTTTATCTACCTGGACCCATCGATACATGATCTTCCCATCACTAATGACATCCACAACCCCATTGGTGCCTGTCCAGTTTTGAATCGAGCGCGAAATTTTATTTTGTGTTTCCTGAGTACATGACCAGAAAATTACTACACTGACGAGCAGCATCAAAAAAATTCGCATGTTTTTCTCTCCCGAGACATTTAAACACTCAAACGAAGATCGGCTTTTGCTAAAATCTCAGCCGACAACCCCCAAACTGACATTGTGCCGCAATTGTACAAAAAACTGCGACGCCAACAACCAAACAAATTGAACTCGAACTTCTGACGATTCTCACTGATAAGGAGTCGAATGGGCACCATGTAAACATCAGCGACCTCGGAGGGACTCAATTGGAGGTCGTCTCTCGATGCCTCGGTAGTCGCGATGATCGGGTAAACGAGAGATCCATCCAGGGCTGGAAGAGGATCCGTCGCGCCAAGCACTTTGACGAGTTCAGGTTTGAGTCCAATTTCTTCTGCAGCCTCGCGTAAAGCCGTATCTCGTGGATTCTTGTCTCCTGCTTCCATGCGACCACCGGGAAATCCAACTTGACCGCGATGGGATCCCAGGCGCGTGCTTCGCCTTATAAATAGGACAGTTGGATCAGGGGAGTCTGATTCAAAAATCAGCACAGCGACCGCACTTGGCTTGCGCGGAACAGAATAATGAACCGGATCCCATGAGGCGAGATCCGGTTTCAAGTGTTCAGTCTTTAAGATGCTAGACATAGATCAAAAAAGTTCTGCCCAAGAGGAGGATTAGGCTAAAGAAATATCAGGTACTCGCGCAGCAACTAGCGGTGAACGATCGTTGTCGGAGTCAACTTTCGGCGAGTCAAACTTGCGACCTTTTACGTCTTTGTGATCTTTCCCATCACGTTTGCCATGCTCAGCACCTGCAACGGCACGCTTCATGGTTGTACGACCGTTATAGATCGCACCTTCATGCACCAGAAGATTTGGCGTCACGATGTCAGCCTGAACGTCAGCTGTCGCGCACATTTCTATTTTGCGCTGAACCGTCAAGTTTCCTTCCATGCGACCGTGAACAACGATTTCCTCAGCTTTGACGGCAGCATTTATGACGGCATCTTCCTCGACAATCAGAAGTCCCTCTGCAATGACTTCACCTTCGATGGTTCCACCGATGCGAGTAGCCCCCTTGCAGTAGAGCTTGCCAGCGAAGTGGCAACCCGACGTTAGAATGGTCACGCCGCCATCTTTATTGGAAGTCGCACTGGAACGCTTTGGTGCTGGACCGTTATTTTTATCATTTCCAAACATGTCGCTCTCCTAGTCTGGCATGCTATGATCGAATGAATCACCCAATCCTGCGGATTCGTTATGTTTACACGTAGTGTCTCAAAAACATCCTCTCAAAGTATACCATCATTTGGAGGGGTTTCCTTAACAGGTGCCGGATGGATGCTTAGGCACAAGGATTCCTGGGATGACAAACATCACGTTTTTTTTGAACATTCTGTTGGTTTTTATCAAAACACCACATCTGCAGCGATGCCATCGCAAAATCCAAAGTCTCGCGCCTCTCAAAGCATTGAAAGCACGGATCTATGGGTTCTAGAGACTGCCGACGGAACCCCCATTGGCCGCTGTCAGATAAGAGCTACATACGGTGACTTTAATCATGCTCTCCTGCATGTAGAGCTAAAGAATTCAATCGTCGACATCGACATCTGCGCGCCACTTGCAGATCTCATTACAAGTCAATTTCTTGGTCAGACACTAGACACCCTCAAAATCTTCCCTCTAGGTCCGGATGCAGAGGCGTGCTTAACTAAAATTTCACCGGTAACGCCACAAAAAATTTTGAGCTTTGATACAGACTGGCTGCCAAACGCTTTGTTGCCCCTGATGTTTCAATTTGATCTCGAGCAATGGATGACATCCACATGGGGACAGTCGTCCGCAGAAAAATTGAACTGGCTTAAACGTCGCGTCGATCGCGCCAAGTCGGTCAGCAGTAAAAGTAAAGCTGAACCAAAGCGCCCCTGGCTCCTATCGCTCCTATCGATGGGTCGTGGACGGCGAGCGCCAATGGTCCATCCACTTCAAAAACTACGTGCTCGGCGTTGAATGCCGAAAAACAAAAAAACCAAGCTCGGGTGTGCCTGGTTTTTTGTTTTGTACTTGAAGTAACCGATTAACGCTTCGAGAACTGGAAGCGACGGCGAGCAGATGCAAGACCGTACTTCTTACGCTCTTTCTTACGAGCATCGCGAGTGATAAGGCCAGCAGCCTTCAAAGTCTTGCGACTTTCTGGGTTCATCGTTGAGAGAGCGCGGCTTAGCGCATGGCGGATCGCGCCAGCTTGGCCAGTAAGACCACCGCCAATAACGTTGATCGTGATGTCGTATGCGTCAACAACACCAGCGAGCTCAAGAGCTTGCTTAACGATCATGCGCGATGTTGGACGAAGAAAGTAGTCATCCATTGTGCGCTTGTTGATAACGATGTTGCCTTTACCTTGCTTCATCCATACGCGAGCAATCGCTGTCTTGCGCTTACCAACTGCGTGAATTGCTTTTGACTTAGTTGCCATGAATCAGATTCTCCTTAGCGAGTCGGCATTGCGACAGGATTTTGAGCTTTGTGAGGATGCTCAGCACCAGCGTATACATGAAGGTTGCTGCAGATCTTACGACCAAGCTTAGACTTAGGAAGCATGCCTTTGATCGCTGTCTCAAGAACGCGCTCTGGCTTGGTTGCCAAAAGGTCACGAGCTGCAATCGCTTTGATGCCGCCGATGTATCCGGTGTGGTGGAAGTAGAATTTGTCAGTCGTCTTTACACCGCTCATTTTAACTTTGCCGGCATTAACAACGACAACGTAGTCGCCACCGTCAATATGAGGAGCAAAGTCAGCTTTGTGCTTTCCGCGAAGAACGCGTGCAACCTCAGTCGCTAGACGTCCGAGAGTCTTGCCGGACGCATCAACGATGGTCCACTGCTTTTTCACATCAGCAGGTTTTACACTTACAGTTTTCATAAATATCCGTAACTCCAGATACCACTTCGGCGCTTGAATTATTGGACTTTTTGACAACCGGTCAAACGCAGAAGCCGGGTGCTGGTCCATAGAGAGGGGGCAATATATATAAGTGACCCCCACTGGTCAACAAGGAACCTTTGATAAACGCGGGTTTGGCGAAAAAACTCCGACTAGAACGCGATCGATCCTGGAGCCCGCGGGCAGGGGATCACATCACGGATGTTACCCATCCCCGATAAGTACTGAACAATACGCTCAAAACCAAGCCCAAAGCCGGCGTGAGGGACCGACCCGAAGCGTCGCAGATCAAGGAACCACTGGAGTTCATCAACAGGAAGCTTCATCTCCCTGATCCTGGTCTCAAGCAAATCAAGGCGCTCTTCGCGCTGGCTACCGCCGATGATCTCCCCAATGCGAGGGGCTAGCACGTCCATGGCGGCCACGGTCTTGCCATCGTCATTTTGCCGCATGTAGAACGCCTTAATATCCTTTGGATAATCTGTGACGATGCAGGGACCTTTAAAGACATGATCTGTCAAATAACGCTCGTGTTCAGACTGAAGATCTATCCCCCATTTCACAGGAAACTCAAACTTTACCGACGCCTTTTCAAGCTCTTTGACCGCATCTGTATAAGTTATTGCTGAAAATTTGGACTCACTCAGCTTGGCGATGTCATCGGGGGTCAAGCCCTTGTACATCTCGCTTAAGAAGGCAAGTTCCTCTGGACACTTTTTCACAGCCCATCCACAGAGAAAGCGCACAAAATCTTCTGCGAGTTTCATGTCGTCTTCAAGGTCTGCAAATGCCAATTCAGGTTCAATCATCCAGAATTCTGACAGGTGCCGGGTGGTGTTGGAGTTCTCCGCGCGAAACGTCGGACCAAAAGTATAGATATCACCAAGCGAGAGAGCCAAAAATTCACCTTCAAGCTGACCACTTACGGTGAGATGTGCATGCTTACCAAAAAAATCTTTGGACCAGTCGATAGCTCCCTTGTCGGTTTTGGGGACTTTATTGAGATCAAGGGTGGTCACGGTGAAAATCTCACCGGCACCTTCGCAGTCATTGCCGGTGATGATGGGCGTATGGGCCCACATAAATCCACGGGATTGAAAAAACTCGTGGACGCCGTATGCCAACGCATTTCTTAAACGCCAAACCGCACCAAAGGTATTTGTGCGCCCACGAAGATGACCGATCTCGCGCAAAAACTCGAGTGTGTGACCTTTTTTCTGAAGCGGGTACGTCTCGGGATCTGCCTCGCCATATAGCTCAAGTTTCTTTGCATGGACTTCCCAGGATTGACCTTTGCCTTGGCTTTTCTTCAGTTCGCCATCAATGCGCACTGACGCTCCCGTCTGACAACGCCCAAGAAGATCAAATCCCGGGATACCCTGATCAACAATACATTGCAGCGTTGCCTGACAAGACCCGTCATTTAACACCAGAAATGCGAAAGCTTTTGATTCGCGACGAGAGCGCACCCAGCCGCAAATGGTAACCTGCTGACCTTCCGTTCCAGTCTGCAAAATATCTTTAATACGATGACGACGAATACTCATGGTTGTGGCTCCTTGACGGTCAAAAGACCGCGAATCCTGTTTTCATCTAAAACAGCGTTTTTTAGGGTCTCAATCTGGCGCAGCTTGCTCCAGATGGTTCTTGGAATAAACGATTGCACGGTCAATGGCTGCGAGTCCGTGCGCTTATGAACCTCATGATAAACTGACAACACACCGCGGGCGACCCGGTACCAGTTAAACCGCTTTACACGGTCAGCACCTGCACGCACTAGTGAGGCTCGCAACTTAGAATCCGTCAGAACTCTATGGAGTGCCAAAGCTAGCTGATCACGGTCCAAAGGATTAATGAGGATCGCGGCCTGACCTACCACCTCTGGAATGCTACTTGTGCAACTTGTTACGACCGGCGCTCCTGAGGCCATGGCTTCAAGAGGCGGCAGACCAAAACCTTCGTAAAGACTTGGATAAGCCACAAGCCTGGCGTGGCGGTAATACTCACTTAACTCGGCGTCAGTGACAAAGCCTTTGAAGATAACGTCATCCCTGAATTCACGAGCTTTCAGCTGTACTGAAGCAAACAAAGGGCTTTCGCCACCAATCAAAACAAGTTTAGTTTTAATTGATGGATAGTCGTGACGAAGTTTTTCGTACGCCTCGATCAGTACTTTAATGTTTTTACGAGGTTCAAGTGAGCCCACATACAAAATGTAATCGCCGCCATAATCAATGGGATTTGACTGATCCGTCGAGGGTGGCAAGGAAAACGTGTCGTCAACGGCCCAGTATACCAAACTGACTTTTTCTGCCGGCAAACCAAAATACTGGAGGAGGTCGTTTTTAGAGTTGTTGCTGTTGGTAATGACTTTAGTGGCCCGCTGGGCAAGTTGCGGGATAATCAAGTTATAAACCGTACGAAACGCAAAACTATACCACTGGGGATTTACAACAAAGCACAAGTCATGAATGTGAATAATCGATTTGCCCGAGTAAAATAGCGGTGCCACGTTAGCAGGAGAATGTAGCACATCGATTTTATATTTTTTGGCCAAACGCGGCAGGCGCACCTGCTCCCAGATGTGATTTCTAAAACTTTCCATCGGCCGCAAATTATCGCCGACCACAGTGACATTGGGATAGTTCCACTCAGGAGCACCAATTTGCTCTTTACCGGTAAAAATCACGTACTCGTTTTCGCGATCAATCTCGATCAGAGTCTTTACCAGGTTGTAAGCGGCACGCTGCACACCGGTTCTTTTCGCCACGAGAAAGCGTCCATTAATCCCGACTCTCATGACGAAACGCCTCCCGTGGCACTAAAGGTGCTGGCTACGGGGCGAGGCCCTGTTCCAAGGCAGCTTCGATACAACGTCAATGTTTGGTCAGTCATGGCATCCCATGAGAATTTTTTTCGATGCTCGGCGATCCCTTGGCGGGAACGCTCTACTAGTTTTACATCATTCACACCGCGTTCTAGAGCACGTGCAATATCCATATAGTCGTAAGGATCAGCAAAAATTGCGTAATCTCCCACCACCTCTGGCAAAGATGACGAGCGTGCAACCACAACCGGTGCACCACAGCTCAGAGCTTCAAGTGGCGGCAAACCAAAACCCTCGTAAGTAGACGGATAGACGAATAGCTTAGTCATCGAGTAGACGGCAGGAAGATGCTCTTCTGCAATAAACTTCGAGAAGTAAATAAGATGTTTCTTATTAAATGATTCTGCCAAGCGCAGGAGCGCAACATCGATCGGGGTTGCTAACACCAACGGGATCTCAAGGTTTGACTGACAGTATGCGCGGACCAGCTGCTGGACGTTTTTATGGGGCTTATTGTTGGATACGCACAAAATGAACTCGTCGGGAAGCTCATAGATCTCGCGCACGTATGACAAGACCTCAGGATCTGCAACGGGCTGATAAAGATCACTCACTCCGTTATAGGTGACAAAAATCTTTTCTGGATCCAAAGATAGCGTGCGAACAATTTCTTGTTTGGAGAACTGGCTGACCGTCAAAATATAGGTCGAGCGGGCAATACAGCTTTTTACAAAGACTCGGTAGTAGACCTGGTGAAACGGCGTATAAAAGTGAGGTAACACCAAGTGGTTAAGATCGTGAATGGTCATGATCATTTTGCACGGAGAGAGCAGGGGAGCTACGAAGGACGGAGCGTGAAATAAATCGATCTTGTGTTCCCGTAGACGTCTTGGGATTTCAATCTGCTCTCGGAAACTAATCCAGCCCGCATCCACATCAACAAAATGGATGAACTCTGGCCAGGATAAAGACTTTAACGGGCTGTCGCGGTTCACAAGTACGTAAAAATCAAAATGCTTTTCACGCGACGCCACGCCACGAATCAATTCGTAAACGTATCGTGCAATGCCGTGCATGCTGCCCGGCTTGATCATTCTGGCATCAATCGCAACCCGCATATCCCGTGGATCCCATTCAAAAAATGGCCCCCATTCTCTATCTGTAGCCTTGCCATGTCTACTTTATAAGAAAATGCGGCACAATCCACTGAAATAAATAATATTTTTATAAGTTAGGACGAAAGAAGGGGGGCTCAAAAGCCCAAAATCTAATGTCAACGATTACCTTTGGCAACTGAACGTAGGATTCAATGCTACAGGCTTTCCTGAAAACAACTCGTCTGCCGACATACCGGTACCATCCATTATCATCTGACACAAAGGATCACCCGAACCACACATGCCCACAACCCAGGTGTCCTGAGTGACACCGGCACACAGAGTTTTTCCGTCTGCAATCCCCGTCACAGCATGATAGGATTTACCACCAAGCCCAACTGGCTTTAGTTGGGGCGCCATGTACCACTTACCTTCTAGAGACGCCTGAGTCACTCCTAAATCGGACCAAGACTGCGTGTAAGCATTGTTCTCCGCGTGAAATGAGGATTGAAGCGTATTTACTTTGCGTAGTATGTTGACGGCCTCAACCCGCCGAGACTTCGCTACAAAAATCTCCATTTTAGGCGCAGCAACGGAGTACAAAATTCCGATAATACCCACTACGAGCATCAGCTCGATAAGGCTAAACCCCGATTGCCTGTTTACCGGTACGATATAAAATCTCCTGGAGCCACAGTTTAACGCTCCAAAGTTTTATGATCTTAAAATTAGAAAACTAGACCGAAATCAACAGTAATATCGGGCTGCGTCATCATACGATGCTTCATGCTGCGACGCTCAACAGGATTTAGGTCGGAATATTGAAGTTTAAGTTTCTCCTGATCAGCCTCTGATACGTCAACGTCAGTCACCTGAGAATTCATGTGACGAATACCGACATGGGCGCCAAAAGCCAATGGCCAATCACTGCCAACATAACGATAACCGAGTCGAATATGCCCCGTTGCGCCTTTGCCTTCCACTTTGTGGTGAAGATATCCCTTCTCGTCAACAAATGCTAAACGAAATGACTCTTTGTCTGTCACTTGCTTTTTCCAATCAGCTTGCCAGCGTCGATAGCCAGCGCCAAGTGACCAGAAGAAACCTGCCATGTTGGCTTCATCACTATAGCGGCTCATAAGAATCGATGCCTGCATACCATTGATTTGCAGGGAGTTGCCCGTCAGAAGTATTTCTTCGTCAGAAAGCTCTTCCACTGCAGAGATAACTCCGGCTTCCAGTGCAAGACCAACACTTCGGTCGGCGTTATACTCTGCATGAATACGGAGCTGTGGCCGCTCTGCGATCAAAGGCAAACTAAAGAGCCAATCGCGGCCGCCTTTTGAGGAGCTCGGTGAAGGAATTTTTTTCGCGGCGGCTCCCATGGCCGTCTGCGACGCCAGACCAAGCCCCATCCCTATTAATGTGATGGCAATTTTGCATACTTTCATGGCGATAATCCTTTCAATAAAAAAGTCCGATCAACAAGATGGGGCCTAAAAAATGACGGCAATCCACTCCATTCCATTGTATACTGACGGGACCCCAGTTTGCCGATAGTCAAATTATTCCCGAGCAAGTAGCAATACTGGGCAAAGTTTTCCCACTGGTGATGCAAAGGCAAGGTCATGCTAGTCATAGCCCATCGCGGCAATAACAAAGAGACTTTTGAGAATAGTTTTGATGCATACGAGAAGAGCGTGGCCTGCGGCGCTCACCGTATCGAGCTGGATGTAGTTCTTAGTCGAGACGGCCACGCCGTCATTAATCACGACGACCATCTCATGCACACCACTGGAAAGGATATTTATTGCTCAAAGACTGATCGCGCCGACATTGAATTGATAAACCTTCGCAATGGTCAGAAGATTCCGTTCCTTGAGCAGGTCGTAGAGCGACTGCTGCCGCGTATTGAACTTAACATTGAAATTAAAGGTAATAATCCTGATGCCGCAAAGGTCGTACGCAACATCGTTGGACAGCATCCTTTGCGGGACAAAATTATCGTCTCCTGCTTCTCTCCAGAGCCACTCCTTTACATGCGAGACTATTGTCCCGACATTAAGCGCGCTTGTCTAACCGGAGATGACACAGTTCCGTGGCCATACTTTTCTCACATGGCTGTGCTGAATTTTATGCAAATGACTGACTCCAGCATTGTTCACCCGAGAATGGAACTCATGTCTGAACCATTTATGGAGCAGTGCACGCACCGCGGTTGGCAGGTTTTCACCTGGGCGTCAATGATTGGCGAGGACACTGCTAGAGAAGCCTCCTGGACACTACTAAAAGCCCTGGGTGTTCATGGTCACTGCACCAATTACCCAAGGGAGCTCGGTAAGTGGCTAAAGCAGGAAGAGCAGATTCACCAACGTCTAGAGCATCTATTACAGATAGGCAGTACGACCGGAGATAGCCATGCATATTGAAACCATCCGGGACAAGTCAAACACGCTTGATTTGCGCTTTGCACGCGACAAAAATTCTGATCGCGCATCCAGATATCTCGTCATGGTAAACGGACGCTCTGAATGGCTCGAAAAATATAAAGCCCTACCAACTGATTTGCGCGTCGGCCATGACACTGGATTTATCTCCTACGATCACCGGGGTCAAGGAGCCTCAGGTGGTGCACGCGCTTGGATCGATCATTACGACACCTATGCCTCGGACATGGCAATCGTGATCAACAAAGCAACTGAGGGTAAACCCTTCAATCTTGTGTGTCACAGTATGGGGGCACTGGTTGGCCTAGTCGCAACAATGCGAGGAATGATCAAGCCACGCTGTATTGTATTATCATCCCCATTGATGGGACTACCTAACTTCCCATTTCCGGCACCGATCTCGTATCGTATTTCAAAGTTTTTGACTCACTGCTCCATGGGCTTTATTAACAGCGGGGGCGGAAGATACTGGAAAGACGATTTTGAATCTAACCTTCTAACGCGATCCGTTGACCGCTATAACATGATTCAAAATTCTCCTTATCCGATCCCAAGTCCGACCTTTGAGTGGGTAAAAGCCAGTTTTGAAGCAACCCAATTTATTGTTCGCCCTGAGAACATTCAAAGTCTCAACATCCCAATCCTGGTGCTTTGCGGAACAGAAGAGCATGTGGTTGATGCGTCTGCAATTCAGCACTGGGTTGCTACCGCATCCCAGCATTCAAAGAGCATCGTCGAATTCCACTGGATTCATGACGGCTTGCATGAACTGTTAAATGAGCGCAAAGCCATTTACGATCAGGTCATAAATTTGATTCGCGCATGGTTTGACAAGCAGGGATTTCCCGTCTGACAAAATCGGACTAAGCCTCGTCCCACTCAATGGTCACATCAAAATGACCATGATGACTGAGTACGTGCCGTAAATCTGATTTAATCCTCTCTCGAGAGGCGGAGTCCCCAGAAACGTCCAAAGTAGCATGAATAGAAGCCACATGGTGAGCCCCATCCAAGGACCAGATACGCAGCGTGTTAAGCCGCTTAATACCGATAACCTTAGACAGTTCGTCTTTTAAAGCTTCAAGTTTAATGTTGGGCGCAGCTTGAAGAAATAACTGAGAACTCGCCCAAAAGTTTCTACTAGCACCCGTAATTACAATTCCTGCGATTACAAGACTCAGCACTGGATCAATCCAAGGAGCGTGCACAAATCGCATTATTAGACTACCGATCAGCACAGCAATCCAGCCCAGTAGATCTTCGATCATATGCCATGTCAATGCTCTCTCGTTTTGAGTATGGCCATGACCCATCTTCCAGGCAGCCACGCCATTAACCACAACTCCTAACACGGCCAAAACAAGCATTCCGTTTAGCTCAGGCGTCACCGGGTTCAAAAGTCGCTCAATCGACGTGCCGCAGATATAAATCGAACCACCCAGCAGAACAAGACTCGTTGCCAAAGACGACAATAGAGAAAGTCTTTTATAGCCGAACGTAAAACGTCCTTTAGCCTGGGCTGACGACCACACCTGAAGGCCGAGGGCAGCCGCCAAAAGCAGCGAATCTCCAAAGTCATGAATCGCATCCGCCTGGATCGCTACACTTTGCGTCCAAATACCCCCAACCAATTCGATGACAGCGAATGCAAAATTAAGAGCAAAAGCAATCCCAATACGCCGACTCGAGTCGTGCGTATGACTGGAGTGATGGTGACCGTGCATGTGTGAGTGCGAGTGATCGTGACTATGCATCAGTTTTTAATGACATCCCGGACTGGTGGACCGACAAAGTTAATTGGCTTACGGTTATTCCCACTTGTGCAAATAAATCGACTGAGTCGCGCTTACGGTAGTCCTGAGCGTAAACGACTCGGCGAACGTTTCCTAAATTGATAAGACGCTTGGCGCACATGGCGCACGGGAGGTGCGTCACAAACACGACCTTTTCAGTGCTTCTGGGACTGTCACAGTTGATAACCGCATTTTCCTCGCTGTGTAGGCATCCGCAGTTACCTACCTCATCCCTATCACAGCCGTTGTGGAGCCCACTTGCATTGCCGTTATAGCCGACAGCCAACACCTTTCTAAAATCTGTACTTGTGATAACTGTTCCGACTTTCAATCTTTTACAAGTTGAACGTTCGGCAAGCGTGATCGCCAAGCGCATGTAAATCTCTTCAAATGATGGACGATCTGACACAGGTCACCTCGAGGAAAGACTCATCTCAACTAAGCGATCGGGCCCGAGAACAATACCAAAACCTGATGAACATCTGGACTTTAAAGGCTCAGGAATCGCCCAGGTAACTCCGCTTTTTATACCTTCATTACCTATAAACCAATGAATAACATCGACGGCCGAAGAGGACAATGCAGATTGATAGGTACCAGCACCACCCTCAATTAAAAGGCTTCTCAGACCCATAGTCCACAAATGCTTTTTTATAGCTTCAAAATCAAAGTGACGATTTTTATCTACTGGTAGCGTCAAATTATATAGCCCGCTCTCCCACTGGAACAACGTCTCCGTCAACCCAGAACTAACAATCATCGTCTTGGATGGCTCGGTTGTAAGAAGTTTGTAGGGAGTCTGTTCCAGGTTAATTTTGTTTTGTGCATCCAGAACGATACGCAGAGGTGTTCGACCAGTTATGTTAGGATGTCTGACATTCAATGTCGGATTATCAAGACGAAGCGTCTCACCACCAATTAAAATAGCGTCATACTCTAGGCGAAGAAAGTGTCCAAATTGTCGGGCGCGTTCTCCTGTGATCCACAGGCGGCTCGTCCGATCACCTGCCACAACTCCATCAGGAGTACTTGCCACTTTCAAGGCGGTAAATACGCGCTGGTGTCTTTGGTTATAGAGAAAAACACGCGCAAGCCACTCACAGCGAGATGTCCAACGGTGATCAAGTTCGACAGTTTTGCCTGCATCTTGCAAAATTTTATGCCCGGCACCATCCACCAGTGGATTCGGATCACGAACTGCATACACGATTCGCCTAAATCCCAAGCCAGCCAACATGCTGGCACAAGCTGGCGTACGACCTACGTGCGCACAAGGCTCTAACGTTACAAAAATTGTCGCGCCGTCCAAAGTCGCACGATCAATCGCTGCCTGAGTGGCATTAACCTCTGCATGCGGACCACCAAGCTGCAGATGCGCCCCGGAGGATAGAAAACGCCCCCGCTCATCGACAATCACCGCACCCACCAAAGGGTTTGGAGACACTCGACCAACGCCCTGCAAAGCCTTGGCTGCAGCTAAAAACATTGCTGCATCATCACTTAATGATGTTCCCGGCTTAGGTTCACCCAAAGATGTACAAAGATCATCCCGCGCTGACGAGTCCCAAAGATCAAACCAGTAAGAACCGGTTTTTGACCAATCTGGACTGACAACAGGAGAGGAAGTCATCAAAATTCTCCGCGAAGCTCCAAGTAAGGAATCGGGGGAATACCTTTAAAATACTCTTCTTTGGTGAAGTCGTAGTTGTTGCGTACGCCATACGCCTGGCGCTTAAACCAAAAATACTCAAGACCCCAACGAATTGTAGATTTCCAGGTATCAAATAATATGTCATGCCCACTATATACAGACACCTCGTTGTAGTCAGGAAGTCTTGCTGCATTCACTTGATTTGTTGATCTAGGCTGATATTTATCGAGATTCGAATTATAAACCGCTTCGCCAAGCTTACTGGTGTAAGTATTACCCGTGTGATAACCGAGTCGCCCACCAACATCCCATCCAGCTGATACACGGTAACTTCCTGCGAGGTTTACGACATGGGTCTGATCGTTTTCGCCTAAATACCAATCGGACTGATCATTGAGGCGCTCGCGGGTCCTGGACCAAGTATAAGCAAACCAACCAAACCAACGCTCAGTAAGGGCGCGACGCACAAATGTTTCAAATCCATAACTTTCGAGACGACCATCGTTGTTATAGTTTTTCACAGGATCGTTACGAATAACTTTACGCACGTCTTTCAAAAATATCTGAATGTCTGAATCCCAGCGCTCGTTCCAGGTTGTTTCGAGCCCTAATATGTAATGGTAGGCTCGAGGAAATTCCAATGTTGGGTTGCCAATGGTTTTTGAAGGCTCAGCATTTTGGGGATTTTGCGAGTACTGCCCAATTGCGCCTTTTATGGTATGCCCGCCTCCTACGCTCTGACGATACTGCAGCCGTGGATCTGCAGAGGACTTCTTAGTAGAGCTTAAATAGAAAGCTCGTAAACCAGGAGTAACAACACCTCCATTACCAAGCTTGAAATCACGGGCGACCCACCCAGAAATGTTACTTTGAGCCCCCTTCTCTTCACCCGCAACCTTAGGCGCCTCCTCTGGATCATAGAACGGATCATCTGGATCGAACCTTGGTAAGTAGAACGTCACATTGAATGGGATGTATTCTGCATCGACACCCGCATAAAGACGCTCTTCGGCACTGACTTTCTGACTGAATTCAATCGGCAGCCTGAAATAATGTGCACGCACCCTAAATTTCAGATCATTGATGTCAAATTTGTTATCTGTGTAAACAAGTTGGGGCGTCGTTGTCATTGACCAACCGTCACTAAGCTTTTTCATACGCTCAACAGCTATTGCCCCGAAGTAGGTGCTTACGGAAAAATTGGCTGTCCCGTTTTCATCGGCGCTAAAGTCATTTGGCGCTACAGCCCTAAGACCATCAGCTGATGCAAGTAAACTTAGCTTATAATGTCCGTCATCGACTTTCTTAGTGTAGATACCTTGATAGTCCCGAAAAAATGGGATTACGGTTACGCCAGAGTCCTTAGGTAAGACCTTCGGCAAGATTTGATCCAGATAACTTCTGCGAGTTCCCACAAGTAGACCAGATGTTTCGCTCAGCGGGCGTTCGTGGTAGATGCCGCTATACAAAGGAAGATTCAATGTGAATCTAGTCACAGGTTTTTCGGGAATATCAACTTTTGATCGCAGGACAACTACACCACCTGTAGCATCACCGTACTCTGGACCAAAACCACCAGCGCTAAACTCAACATCTTCAATAATGGATGCTGGCAGAACGGAAATGCCACCGATAGCGTGGTAAATGAAGGGAACTTTAATGTCATCCAGGTAGTAGGAACTATCTGATGATTTACTTCCCCGAATTGTGACATCCGGACGTCCCGGTCGGGTTGTAACTCCCGGCATCAACTTAGTGACCTGTCCCGGATCTCCTCCAGGAGCAACACGCGCTGCCTCAATGGAAGAAATAACTTTCTTACTGATTGAAGGTCTACGTTTACCACGGACGATTACCTCGTCATCAGATCCAAGCGCCGGGTAAAGATAAATCTCAAGCTCTGCAAGATCCTTGATTTCATCCCATGGAAGAGTTGACGTCAAAAACCCAGTTTTCACAAATGTTACTTCAGACGGCTGAGCAGGCAATTCGATAGTGGCCAAACCTTCAGGATCAGTGAAGGCTTTTGTAGCTCCCAGTCGAATTTCAACTTTTCGCAGCACACCACCAGTACCCTTCTGTAGGACTTTGACTTTTAGGCTCCGTGGTGCTTGGGGCAGGGGCGCAACATCGGGCTGCTTTGGCTGTTCAGCCGGCGTCAGCGCAGGACTCAGATCTTTGGTCGCTGAAGGATCGGTTGCAGGCTGAGCCCTCGATGGAGTTGCAGCTAAAGATGATACGACAAGTGAGCAAGTCAAGAAAAAGCGCATGGTCATCCATTTCCATCTAAGAGGAGTCCGACATTTTGATGTCAAAATTGTACTCGCGGCGCGCCAACAAATCGATCCCTAAAAAGGGGGGAGGCGCTTTGCCCTTAACGGGTCTTCATGACCTGCAAAATATTCTGGACAAGCCCCGCACGCGGAAGCCCTTTGGACTCTTCTCCAGTAGCCATGGTCTTTAGGTTGTAAGTAGCGCTTTGAACTTCTGAAGTTCCCAATGTGATGACAAGCGGACACCCCAAACGGTCAGCGTGCTTGAATTGATTGCCAACCTTGCCTGTAGTTAATCCGATATCACAGGCGACATTTGCATCTCGGAGCTCGCCAGCCATCATCAGTGCCGCGTTCAGTGCATCATCCGTTGCAACCGCGATAAACACCATATTGGTTTTCTTTGAAGCGACCTTGCCCAGCTCTTCCATGCCGGCAAGTAAGCGATCCAAACCGATGGACCCTCCCACTCCTGGCAGCGATCTATTCGTGAATCGCTCCGCCAGATTATTGTAGCGGCCACCGCTGCTGATACTTCCAAATCCTGGAAGGCTATCCAAAGTTGTCTCAAAAACGACGCCTGTGTAGTAGCCAAGACCCCGCGCAATGGATAGGTCAAGGCGAACATCTCCACCTTTTGTAGAGCCACTAACTTCACTCATCGCAGAAAGAATCGCCTCCATTCGCTGCAATTCCATCAGCCCTCTCTCATGTCCCGCTAAATAATCGCGGATTTTCCCTCGGTCCGTGCCCCCAGAGCTATCGCGCGACTGCAAACAAGCTAATAAATCTTTTGCAGAAGTAACCGAAGCCGCAGGAATTTTTCCCAATAGATCACTGACACTGTCGGCACCAATTTTATCTAGTTTATCCAGCGCAATTAGTGCATCAGTTTCACCTTGCGCGTCAATTCCTGGAAACGCTTTACCTAGCATCGCAGAGAGAAGCACGCGATTACCAAGACGCATGGTAAAACCACCAAGATCAAAGCCAGATAAAATTTTGTAAAAGCAAGCTAGGATCTCGATATCAGCATTAACGCTGTCCACACCGATAATATCCAAGTCACACTGACAGAATTCGCGGTAGCGCCCCTTCTGCGTATTCTCTCCGCGCCAAACATCACCGATTTGGAGGCGTTTAAACGGGAACACGAGCTCTCCTTGGTGCTCCGCGACGAATCGAGCAAAAGGCACGGTCAAATCAAAGCGCATAGCTACCTTGCGCTCACCGTGATCTTCAAAGCGGTAGACTTGCTTATCTGTTTCATCACTTCCTTGACCGAGAAGTGTCTCTGCATACTCGAGAACTGGAGTTCCGATCTCCCGGAAACCAGCGAGCTTCGCATGACGGCGAATATCAGACTGCAGGCGTGACCGCAGCTCCATCAGGTCAGGCATAAAATCCCGAAAACCCTTTAGGCGCCTTGGTTCAATCTTTTTTGTGGTGGAGTTCATTTATTGGCCCCCGGGCTTGCATGTCGACATCCATCGAACTGGACGCGCCAACCCGACTCAAATAAGTCATTAATATGGCCTTCATGGCAAAATTTGGCAAGTGACCATCAATTGAGCAACCCATTTTGATCTCCGTAGATTTCCCCGCTGTAATCGACTAAAATTATTTGCACATTTACTGGTCTCAAGACGTCTCATGGAGGCATGCTGATGGGTATCTTTAACGTCGTATTTGCGTTGGTGAGTGCTGGAGTCTTTGGTTACTTCGGTTACAACTTAAGCCGCACATGGGCCAAGGTCCAACTAGGAAAAGGTGCTGACGACGTCAGAACAGATAATTTAGCCGAACGCGTGAAAGAAACGGTTCTCTTTGGCTTCCTTCAGCAAAAGATGTTCAAGGACCTTTCTGCTGGCATCATGCATGCGCTCATCTTCTGGGGATTTGTCACGGTAACCATCGGCACTGGTGAGACCATCTTGTCAGGAATCATTCCTGGTTTTTCCTACAAGTGGATTCTAGGTGACGGACCTCTATTTAACGTTTACCTGTTGTCGCAAGACTCCGGTAATACCGCCGTTGCTCTAGCGATTTCGTATGCCATCTTGCGACGTATGTTTTTCCCACCCAAGCGATTTGAGGGACTGGCAAAGTCCAGCCGGGTCGATGCTTACATTGTGCTAAGCTTTATTTTGGCACTTGTCGTAACCACCATGCTTTACATGGGCGCAAAAGCGGGACTCTCAGATGAGCAAGCCATTTCCAGTTCTTTTGTCCCCCTCTCATGGTCTTTGGCAAGTTCTGTCGCATCTATTTTTGGCGTTGCATCATCGGAGGGGTACGCCGGTTTTTACAAGTCTTGGTGGTTTGTGCACTGCCTGGTTCTGTTTAGTTTCACCACGTTCCTTCCTTTCTCAAAACACCAGCACCTCATCTGGGTGTGGCCAAATATTTTCTTTAGAAGCCACAAAGGCCGCGGACGTCTGCGCCCCATGGAATTCAAGGATGACGCCGAAACTTTCGGCGCAGGAAAAATGGAGGACTTCTCCTGGAAGCAACTACTTGACGGCATGACCTGCGTTGAGTGTGGTCGCTGCACCGAACAATGTCCCGCCAACTACACAGGAAAGCCACTTGACCCAAGAAAGATCATCCACCACCTGAAAGAGACTTTGCAGGATAGCGTTGCCAATCCAGATCCCAGCAAACGCAAACCACTCATTGGCGATGACTCAGCCCCTGGTATCGTGCACCGAGATGAACTCTGGAGCTGCACCACGTGTGGAGCTTGTATGGAAGCCTGCCCACTTTACATCGAACACATACCAGCTATCGTCGATATGAGACGCTACATGACGCTGACTGAAGGAAACTTCCCTGCGGAACTTGGCAACACCTTCAAAAATCTTGAGAATAACTTTTCGCCTTGGGCCATGCCCCATAGCGATCGCGCTAAATGGGCTGACGGACTCGGCGTTACAACCATGGCGCAGAAAAGTGATGTTGACTACCTCTTCTGGGTCGGTTGCGCTGGTAGTTACGATGATCGTTATAAAAAGGTCAGCAAATCAATCGCCAAGATCATGCAATCAGCCAACATCAGCTTCTCGATTCTCGGGACAGAAGAGAAGTGCAACGGTGATACAGCTCGCCGCTTAGGTAACGAATATCTAGCGAACATGGCGATTCAAGAAAATGTTGAAACCTTGAAAAAGTACAACGTAAAAAAGGTCGTCACAGGCTGCCCACATTGCTTTAACACCATCAAAAACGAGTACCCGGACTTTGGCTTTAACGCTGAGGTGATTCATCACAGCCAGCTGATCACAGACTTGGTTAACGATGGAAAAATTAAAGCGTCAAGCGTTCCTCATGAAGCTAAATCTGTGACCTATCACGACAGCTGCTACCTCGGACGTCACAACGAAGTGTATGAGGAACCGCGTAACGCCATAGCGAGCGTGACAAACGCACCGGTCGTTGAGATGGAGCGCAACAAAGAAAAGGGCTTTTGCTGTGGAGCCGGCGGAGGTCGGATGTGGCTTGAAGAGCACATTGGAAAGCGCGTCAACGTTGAACGCGCTCAAGAGGCAATTAAAACAGGCGCCAGCACTGTCGCTACAGCATGTCCTTTCTGTATGACCATGATGACAGACGGCATCAAAGGCGAAGGCAAAGGCGAACAAGTCGTCGTAAAAGATATTGCAGAAATTGTGGCTGAACGCTTACCCACATAATCAAGCAAAAGATTGAGGTTAACATGAAAGTTTTTGGACTTCTGTTGGCAACCGGACTGTTGCTGGCGCAAACAGCATGGTCTTCCACCACGAAACCCTATCGCTCTGCTACAGCTGTAAACGGGATGGAAATATTGGCAGTACCAATGTCCAAGGTTCCCCTGGTCACCATCGTTTTGGTGGTCAAAGCCGGAGCTATGACTGAGACACCAACAACCAATGGATTGACTCACGTATGGGAACACATGTTCTTCAAAGGCAATCAGCGCCTTCCCAATCAGGAAGCCTTCAGCAAAAGAGTCAGACAACTAGGCATCACGTTCAACGGTGACACCAGCGCTGAGATGGTGCGCTACTACTTCACACTGCCGTCCAAAAATCTCGACGAGGGCCTTCAGTTTATGGCTGATGCCATCAGCACCCCGTTACTAGAGACCAACGAAATGGAGCGCGAAAGAAAGGTCGTCCTTGACGAGTATGATCGTAACGCGAGTCAGCCTGGTTTTGACCTGTTTAACCTGGAACGCATGACGATTTACGGCAATCAGGAGCACCTGCGCAATCCTTTAGGTCGACGATCAATTATTGAGAAGACGACCAGAGAGCAATTGTTGCAGATAAAGAAAGATGTCTTTGTTCCTGGAAACAGCGCCTTGATTGTGGCTGGTGATGTGGATCCAGCAAAGCTACCTGAAATGGTGAATAAGCATTTTGCAGGCTGGACGACGCCGGCCGGATGGAAACCGCTCAATCGAGGAGATTTTCCAGCATTTCCGGCTACGACTGAGATTGTAAGAACTCATCCGCTTGCTCAGAACGTCAACCAACAGATCACTTGGAAGGGTCCGCGCGCCAAGATCGATAAGGCTGACTCCTGGGCAGTCGACATCCTCATTCAGCTACTGGATCACCGCTCAGGCAAGTTCTTTAAGAAATATATCGACAGTGGCTTAGCACTGAATGCTGGCTTCTCGTACCACACACAGAGCCAGGCTGGTGAACTGGTCATGTATGCCATGACAACCCCTGAAAACGCCCTCAAGACAAGAGCCGAGCTTCTCAAAGAGCCAAAAGAATGGGCGAAGCCGGGATATTTCACCCAGTCTCAACTTGACGATGTGCGACGAAAACTCAAGATCGGTTACAAGATGGAGCTTAATAAGCCCAGCGCCTACGCCAAGACACTCGCCTTCTGGTGGGCTGTGACCGGGATGGATTATTACGACAACTATTTACGCTCTATGGACAAAGTCACACTCAAAGACGTTCAGAGTTTCGTTAAAAAATATTTAATCGATAAGCCATATGTTTCTGCGACATTGTTGAGTCCCCAAGATTCAGAAAAGGCGAACATCAAAGATAACTCCGCACCTTTGGCGGAAAAACTCCTTAAGAACTATTGACCATCACTTTTGAGCACACGAGGATAGCAACATGAAGCGACGTTTATTTGTCTCCTTAGTGATCCTGATGCTGGGAACGCACGCGTTAGGAGCTGAGTCATCAATTTCCGGCACAGATCGCAAACTCACCTCAAAAACCTGGCTTGAAAATGGAATTCCCGTCATCGCTAGAGAAACGCCAGGGAGTGATATCGTTCATGTCGAAGTTCGATTCTTGACTGGCTCTTCACATCTGCCCGCGGAGCGACGCGCAGTCAATCTTGCCACTTTTTCAACCATGCCCTATGCCACGAAAAAGTTTTCTAAGGAGAAAATTTTTTCTATGACCGAAAAGTATTCCATTAGCGTCAACTGTAGCGGCGGCGTTGAAATGAGTGCTTGCGAAGTCGAGGCGATTAGTGAGTACTTGCCCCAAGCTCTGGATCTGCTGCTATCCGTTGTCACAGAGCCATCTTTTAATCCTCAAGACGTGGACCTGGTAAAGAAACGAAGAGTCGCGGACTTTCAGCAGGAGATGCAAAATCCAGAATCCCGGGTTAACTCGGTCGTTAACACGGTCTTCTATGACACGAACCACCCCTATCGACTATTACCCGAGGACGGCATCAAACAAACAGAATCATTGACGGCAGAAAATTTACGCAGTTATTACAACACTGTCTTTGATGCGACGAATATTTTTGTGACCTATGCCGGCCCTAAAATCTCAAAAAAGACACTCTCCATCCTGGAATCCAAGCTTGGAAAACTAAGTAAAATTCAGCGACAAGGAAAGTCTGTTCCGGCACCCGCTTTCAACGTCCAGAATGCTGTAGCATTTGAACATCGAGATATCCCGACAGCCTACATCAGGGCTAAGTTTAACGCCCCGTCTGCGACAGCCACCGATGCTGCCGCTGCCGAAGTCCTTTTTGAAATCTTAAGTGAAAAACTTCACGAAGAAGTTCGCACCAAGAAAAGTCTATCTTATGCCGTACACGCCAACACGTTACAAATGAATCAAGGCATAGGAACAATCTCAGCATCCACATCCAAGCCAAAAGAAACCCTCGAAACTATTGCGTCCGTCATCAAGGGACTTCGCGACACAAAGATCTCGCCGGAAGAGCTCAAAGAATACAAGAACGTTTTCACTACAGCGTACTATTTAACAATGGAGACGCACGATCAACTTGCAGGAGCATTATCCAATGCCCAAGTTTACTTTGGTGATGCGTCAATTATGTACGAATGGCCAAGCCGCATTGAAGCTGTGACACCAGAAGATATTCAACGAGTCGCAAAAGAAATACTTAAAAACTTCCGGGTTGGCATCGTCTATGACAAAGAGAAGTTCAAAAGCGAATGGATTAAACCTTTGCGAACATTCCAATAACAAGACTTAGATAAATCCGAGTAACGCCTTCAAACCATCCATGCCAAGCGAGAAGACGGCCGTAAAAAGCAACACATTCAAGATCGCCAGAAGATAACCGGCGATCACCATCACGCCATCTTTTTCGAGGCTTCCAACAGTTAACACGATAATCGCTAAGGCAGGTGGCGCATTAAACCCTGGTGGCATTGGCAGTGAGAGAAGAGCTGCCGTCAACAAAACAACCAAGGCATTGAAACGCACAAATCCTGGATGATGTGCAAAAAATCCAAGTCTTGGTTTAATCAATGTCTCGGTTCTTCTGAGAACGCGTTGTGCGGCCTCAAACATCTTGACTAATATGTCCGATGAAATTTTTCTATTGCGCCAGGAAGCAGGGACCCAGGGATCTTTACCTAAAATCACCTGCAATGAGGCCATCCCAATCACAAATCCAAAAATAGTCGATAGTCCTGGCAGAGGAACGGGAAGCAGAAACGGCACGGCAAATAACAAACAAACTAACATATGCCCATAGACATTCAATTCATGGAGCAGTGAACCAATCGTAACGTCCTGACGTTGACAGATTTGGGCAAGATGCTCCATCACGACCGAGAGTCGTTGATTCGAAAGCTGATCATTAGGGGCATTTAAGCGCATCATCGATATGCCAACGCTCCGGCGTTATTTTGCAAGCTCTCTCGTATCTAACATCACCGTGACCGGACCGTCGTTGACCAATGAGACCTTCATGTCAGCACCAAATGAGCCTGTCTCAACAGTAAGTCCTGAAGTGCGAAGAGACTCTACAAATTTTTCGTATAGGCGCCGCGCTTCATCAGGTGGAGCAGCATCGCTAAATCCCGGGCGTCGACCTCGACTACAGTCAGCAAAAAGCGTAAACTGACTGACCACTAAAAAGGCACCCTTGGTGTCTTGAATTGACAGGTTAAAGCGACCATCTGCGTCAGAAAAAAGTCTAAGTCCCAGTATTTTATCAACTAATTTAGGGATGTCAGCCTCTGTGTCAGTCTTTGCAACGCCGAGTAACACAAGCCATCCCGCGGGAATTTCTCCAATTATTTCAGAAGAAACCGTCACCTTGGCCGATGAGACCCTTTGTAGTAACGCCTTCACTGGACAACCCCCTCCCGCTCTCTATATAGTCTCGGCAGCCATGATGAACATTGCCTTTGTCTGCGGAAACCCCATCTATATATAGATGTCGTGACAAAATTGACAGGCAATGTAGGTTTTTAGTCGAGCTCTCCGAAGTTTTATGCCATAACGGCGGCTGTCGGAGGACGTCTCATACGTCAATCTGACAAAAGCCTAAAGTGATGGCCAGATCCCGGATGATACCGTCCCGCGAACCCCGCCAGGACCGGAAGGTAGCAACGGTAGTGAGATCTGGTAGGTGTTCGGTGCATCTGGCTATCACTTTGGGCTTTTTGTTTTTTTGGGATGCAGGTGAACAATGACTCCCTCCAAAAGTTATATCCCTCTGGCCAGAAAATATCGTCCAGCAACTTTTAGTGAACTTGTAGGTCAAGACGCCACAGCTGTCGCTTTAGGTAACGCAATCAAACTTGGACGTGAATCTCACGCAGTGATTTTCAGTGGTGTACGCGGAATCGGTAAAACCACATCAGCACGTCTTTATGCCAAGGCTTTAAACTGTGATGCCGCGATGTCAGCTGAGCCCTGCAACAAATGCGAGAGCTGTTTAGCCATCAATCAAGGTATTCACGAAGATGTAATTGAAATCGACGGCGCATCTAACACCGGAGTTGATGACGTCCGTGCACTAAGGGAAACCATCGCCTACGTCCCACAACGCTCAAGATTTAAAATCTATATCATCGACGAAGTTCATATGCTCTCGCAAAGCGCGTTCAATGCACTTCTAAAAACTTTGGAAGAACCACCTGCACACGTTGTGTTCATTTTTGCAACCACAGAACTCCATAAAATCCCACAGACGATCATGAGTCGTTGCCAGGTGTTTCACCTGCAACGCCTCCACACAAACACCATTCGCGACCGTCTCGCGCAGGTACTTAAAGCCGAAAACATAGCGTTTGAAGACAAGGCTATTGCAGCCATCGCTCGCGAGGGCCATGGATCCATGCGCGATGCACTGACCTTACTTGATCACGCGATAGCTTTCGGCGAAGGTCAGGTTACGGTCGCAGCACTCGAAAAAATTATTTCCCACGCATCTTCCACTCAATTTATTGCGTTATTAGATGCTCTCGTGACTCGCTCTCCAGAAGACGTCATCGCCATTCTGGACGCCATGGAAAAAAGCGGTGTAAGCATGCAGGATGTTGCAGAAAAAACTGCAGCTATTGCTCGCCATGGATTCATCGCTCGCGACATCGGAACAGATCATGTTGACTTTAAGGCTCTGGGACTAGATGACGAAGAGACGAGATGTATTAGTGACATCGCGCGCAAAGCTGGTCCCGCAGATCTCAACCGAATCTTCAGAACGTTGGCTAAATCAAGATCTGAACTTGATGGCTCGGTTCTTGATCGTTACATCATGGAAAACTATTGCCTGGAATGGTGCTTGGATCCGGGAATTTTATTGCAAGCCAGCCCGCAACAAGGATCGCCAGTAAAAAGCTCGCCAAGCCCGCAGCTCGGTGCCGCAAAAACAATGGCAAACATCCGTGAGTCTCTGCATACCAAGCAGCAAGCACCTGCACCAGTTACTCCGATTACCGCTTCCGTCCAAACCCCAGCGCAAGTGCAGGCCCCAACTCCGGCTGCGGCAATGGAACCGTTAAGCAGCGTGCCCACCCCTCAAAATGCGATCACAGCCGAGGGCTCACAAATCAAATCAATGCCGGCGACTTGGCGTGAGCTTGTCGATATCTGGAAAAAACACAAACCCCTCCAAGCCAAGCGACTAGAGGATGTTCACCCTGTAACTTATTCTCCAACTAAGATTGAGTTGGTGATTCCAAGTGAAAGCTTTCTTTCAGCAGCTCTGCTGAAGGCCGATGAACAAAAGAAGCTCAAAGAGGCCTTTAGCGATCTCTTCGGCTTTAAAGGCTCTATTAGTTTCACAGCAAAGAAGGGTGCCACTACGACTCAGGCGGAGCCACAAAACTCCTTACCAGAGACACTATCGGTGATTCATCAGCGGGAGTCGGCTGAAAAAAAAGAACAAATACTCAACAATGCTCAAAATAATCCTCTAACCAAGGATGCTCTGAATTTATTTAATGCTACAATAGAGTCAATTGAAGTGAATTCCTAATTCGATTGAAGGGCTGAACGTGGCATTTACGAATTTTGAGACTAAAGATATTCATTGCAAGGTCATCTACTTTGGACCATCGTCTTCAGGAAAGTCAGAGAACCTTCGCTCGATTTTCAACCAAACATCAGCAGAAATACGCTCAGGACTTTTGGAGCTCCAGCAAGAAGACGGCTCCACCAGATACTTCGACTTTTTACCGCTCAGTATCGGACAGCTCGGCGACTTTCACGTCAAATTGCATCTGTTCACGTTGCCAGTGAGTAGTCTCTATCAAAGCACAGCCTCGGTGATTCTTCGCGGGGTCGACGGATTTGTCTTTGTGGCGGACTCACGCATCGAAAGCCTGATCGAGAACACCAAGGCCATGAACAAGTGTCGACGCCTCCTTCAAGACGAAGGCTATAACGTCGCTGAGTTGCCTCGCGTCATCCAATACAACAAACGAGATCTCGACGGCATTCTGCCCATCGACATTCTCCGCCAAGAGCTTAATTCAGCTGGTTATCCAGACTTTGAGACATGTGCGACGCAGAATGTAGGTGTCATGGAGTGTCTAGAAAGTCTTGCGCGCCAGATTATGGACAAGCTCGAACAAGGACACCAATCCATCACCCCGTCAGGACAAAATTATGGCCACTCTGATCCACTGTCCTACTGATATGGCTGTTCTTCTAGTCGCGGTTAAACGAGAGGACGGATTGATTGTGATTCCGTCTGATCCTGGAGATGTTCCTGGCATTATCTGCGATGTAAATCCCAGCCTTCCTATCAACCCACAATTGATCGATGCAGCTGCCGGGCGAACTGGTTTACCAAAAATTGAAATTTTTATTTGGCAGGAATTCCAGTGTGAGATTCAAATGCCAAACGGCCTGCCTGCAACCGTCTATGCAGCAAGGACTCTTAAGATACCAGACCAGATTCCAGAAGATGCTCGTCCGCTTCCAGATCTCATGCGTTCGATGCCACCCAACCGTAACAGGGTGGCCTACATGAAGGCTCTACAGGTATTTTCAGGCGCATTGGAAGAGCAGACGAAGGCCCTTGATCTTGATGATGTTCGTCGTCACATTGAAAGTCTTACGCCTAAGAGTTAATAAATCCCTTTGATTTCAAAGCTTTATTAGCGGGATGAGCCGCCTGAATTTTATTGAAATAACTCTTAAAATATCATAAAAACTCGTCCTGTCTATTTTTAAGTCAGGTTTTGTCATGAAGATTGCGGCCCTCGTTTCCGGAGGGGTTGATAGTTCGGTGGTGCTCAGCATGCTTGCCCGAGAGGGGACGCATGACATCACCGCGTTTTATCTCAAAATATGGCTCGAAGATGAATTGCATTTCCTTGGTCAATGCCCCTGGGAGGAAGACCTCTCATACGTCCGCGCTGTCTGCGACAAGTTAAACATTCCCTTGAAGGTCATTCCTCTTCAGCAGGAATATAACGAGCGCGTCGTAAGCTACACCATCTCTGAACTCAAAGCTGGTCGCACTCCGAGTCCTGATATTTTTTGTAATCAGCGTGTAAAATTCGGCGCTTTCCTCGACCACATTGACGATACCTACGACAGAATTGCTACTGGTCACTACGCATCCACGTATGAGGAAAACGGACGCGTTTATCTTCGTCAAGCGGTTGATCCCGTGAAAGATCAAACTTACTTTCTATCTCACCTGTCTCAAGAACAGTTGCAGCGTTGTTTGTTCCCCCTAGGCCCACTACCAAAGGCGCGCGTTCGTGAACTCGCTCACGAAATGGATCTTCCGACGAAAGATAGGCCCGACAGTCAGGGCATCTGCTTTCTCGGTAAAATCAAATATAACGAATTCGTAAAATTTCACCTCGGGGAGCGTCCAGGCGAAATCAGGGAATGGGAAAGCGGAAAAAAACTCGGCAACCATCAGGGTTTTTGGTTTCATACCTATGGTCAACGCAAGGGACTAAGGCTGCACGGCGGTCCATGGTTTGTGGTCGATAAAGACTGCGACAAAAATGTTGTCTACGTCTCTCACAGCGACTTGCTACAGGATCTGGCGAGAAGAGATTTTATCGTTACTGACGTTAACTGGATGAGCAACACCCCGCAAAATTTGGAATTAAAGGTGAAAGTTCGTCATGGACCGAAAAAAGTGGCCTGCCATCTAAATGCAATTAATGATGGCTCTTACTTAGTCAGCCTCAGCGAACCAGACCCCGGACTTGCTAATGGACAATTTGCCGTATTTTATGATGGTGACAATTGCTTGGGCTCCGGGATGATCCGGTTGCTACCGGTTAAATCCCCATCAACTGACACTCTACTTCACTAGGGTAGACACAAGCATTTTCGCGCGTAACATGCTAAAATCTTTCTTCTAAGCACAACTTGCACGGAGGCCTATTGGTCCTCCTTGTTGCATCGAGAGGAGAAAGGTTTATGAAAGGTTTTGTGTCAGCGGCTTGGATGACTTTACTAGGCTTCACACTCTATTCAAATGCAGCGTTGGCTCAAATCGGTGAAACAAACGCTCACGGACTCGCACTGGGAACCAAACCAATTTATGGACCAGATCTTAAATTCAAATGGGTCAATGAAGCCGCCCCCAAAGGTGGCCGTATTGTTCTTGGGACAATCGGTACGTTCGACTCTCTAAATCCATTTGCGATAAAGAGCTCGGCCGATGGTCTTCTTTATGGAATCGATGGCAGCGGCACCGTCTTCGAAAATCTTCATATGAGATCCCTTGGGGAAGCCTTCACAACTTACAGTATGCTCGCCAAGGGTGTAGACGTGGCCAAAGATGGCATGTCTGTCACATATTACCTTCATTCAGAAGCAAAATGGTCTGACGGCAAACCACTCACCGCTGATGACGTACTTTTCTCCTATAAAATTCTGACCACAGACAAAGCTCCACCACTGTTTCGCCTGTATTACGGTGACGTTAAAGGTGGACAGGTGATTGACAAAACGACGATTAAATTCACCTTTAAGACATTTAATCGTGAGCTCCCATTAATCATGGGCGAGTTGCCAATTCTTCCAAAACATATTTACGGCGCCCCTGGTAAAGACTTTATAAAAGCCTATGTCAAACAAATGCCTGTGGGGAGTGGGCCATACATTGTCAAATCATACGAATTTGGAAAATACATCGAGTATGCACGTAACCCAAACTACTGGGGCAAGGACAAAGCCTTTAGTAAGGGCGCGTGGAACTTCGATACGATTTATGTCAAATACTACAAAGACCAGAATGCCATGATGGAAGGATTTAAAGCTGGAGATTTCGATATCCGTCCAGAAAACTCTTCCAAGGCTTGGGCGGTGGATCATGCAGGTCCTAAGTGGGACAAAAAATGGATCATGAAGGAACTCTGGCCTCACAATCAAAATCAAGGTGGACAAGGATTTGTTTTCAACCTGCGTAAACCAATATTTCAAGACCGACTTACACGAAAAGCCCTCTCGGTTGCTTTCGACTTCGATTGGGCAAACGAAACACTTTTTTACAAGCAATACACAGTCTCAACATCGTTTTTCAACAATAGCGAGTTCAACGCAAAAGGATTGCCTGATGCAAAAGAATTAGCTCTTTTAAATCCACTCAAAGACAAATTGCCGTCAGAAGTTTTCACCGAAGCCAAGGACGCTCTTGGGAAAGGCTTGACCGGAAAACGGCGCCTTGCCGAGGCATTAAATCTTCTGAAAAAAGCTGGCTGGGAGCTTAAAGACGGTGTTCAGACCAACAAGAAAGGCGAAAAACTTACGTTTACGTTCCTTCTCGACTCCCCGATCATGGGGCGCGTTGTTGAGCCCTATATTGCACAACTTGAAAAAATCGGTATCAAGGTCAATTTAAAGACTGAAGATCCCGCAAATTACGTCAAGCGCGTTGAGAAGTGGGATTTCGATATGATCAGCATGGCGTTTGGTCAAAGCGAATCTCCAGGTAACGAACAACGCGACTACTGGCACAGCAAAGCAGCGTCCCAATCGGAAAGTCGTAACTTCATGGGACTTAAAGATCCGGCCGTTGATGCACTCGTAGAAAAAGTCATCGCTGCTAAAAACCGTGAAGAACTTGTAATCACGACGAGAGCCTTGGACCGAGTTCTTTGGAATCTGCATATCATGGTTCCTAACTGGTACATGGCAGCCCACCGCGTTTCTTGGTGGAACAAGTTTGGACAGACTGGTGAAAAGCCTCTTCAGTATTCACCAACCGAGTTCATGGTTCGTTATGGCTGGTCTGATCAGAATAAAGAAACTGCACTACAGTCCGCCGTTAAAAACAATAAAAGTCTTTAAGGCATATGTGCTAATGCAAGGACTGTTATGCTGACTTACATCTTTCGCCGTCTGTTACTGCTCGTTCCTACGATCATGGGAATTGTGATCGTCTGCTTTGCTCTGATGCAAGTGGTCCCGGGCGGTCCTGTTGAATTAGCAATTCAGCAACTGAGAGGGCAGCACTCCAGTGAGTCGGGCGGAGGCGGAGGAAATTCTTCGCGCAACGTCATCAGACCAGAGCAAATTGAGGAATTGAAGAAACAGTATGGTTTCGACAAGCCGGTCGGAGAGCGTTTAGCAAGCACGGTCGTGAGTCTTTTCACATTCGACTTTGGACAGTCGTTTAATTATCACGAGAACGTTATTGAGCTGATCAAAAAACGACTTCCGGTTTCATTAACACTGGGCATCCCCAGCCTCATTCTCACATACTTGATTTGTATTCCCCTCGGAATCGCCAAAGCAAGGCGCCCATGGAGTCGATTTGATACGTCAACGACCGTTGCACTTATGGTTGCCAGCAGCATTCCGAGCTTTGTCATGGGCATCTTGCTGCTAGTTCTTTTCGGCGGAGGCTCGTTTTTAAGCTGGTTCCCTATCCGAGGACTTACCAGTGATGGTTTTGAATCATTTAGCACAATTGAAAAAATAAAAGACTACATCTGGCACATGGCTCTACCTGTATTCACATACACGTTTGCCGGTTTTGCTGGTCTGACAATTCTAACCCGTAACTGGTTTCTAGATGAATTACAGCAACTTTATGTGCAAACTGCGATGGCCAAAGGTGCCAGCGAAAAGACAATTCTGTACAAACATGTATTTCGTAACGCCATGATCTTGGTGATTGCCGGACTTCCCGCGGCATGCTTTAGCGTCTTCTTCGCGGGCAGCATTTTTGTGGAGCAAATTTTCTCTCTGGATGGCATCGGACTTTTAACCTGGGAAGCCACAACGCGGAGAGATTATCCGGTGGTTATGGGCATGCTTTTCATCACTTCTTTACTCGGACTCTTGCTAAAAATTATGTCTGATCTCATTCTGGTTCTAGTTGACCCAAGAATCAGTCTTGATGCAAACCGGTCCTAGGCGAGGAAGGGTCATGACACTCGAAAAACCTAAACATCGAATCTCACCGGAAACACGACGTAAGCTTCTCGCTTTTAAACGCCAACGGATGGGCTACTACTCCTCGATCGTTTTACTGATATTAATCGTCATTTCGATGGCTTCTGAAGTGATCTCAAATAGTCAGCCACTTGTGGTTCGTTATCAAGGTCAATGGTTCTATCCAATTGTTCACACCTATAGTGATAAGACTTTTGGGGGAATCTTTGATACGCCCGCTGATTATCATGACCCAGACACGAAGAAGGAGCTATCCGCTGAAGGCAACTTTGCCATCTGGCCGATCAATCGCTGGGACTATAAAACAATCAACCCAAATCCTGGTCTTCAGCACCCAAGCCCCCCGTCCTCTGAAAACTTCCTCGGCACCGATGATCGAGGACGAGACCTCCTCGCAAGACTACTCTACGGTATTAGAATTTCAGTAGGTTTTGGTGTCGCTGGCGTACTTATCTATACAATTATTGGAATCATCATTGGAGCGATTCAAGGGTACTTTGGCGGCTGGGTCGATATGATTATTCAGCGTGTCATCGAGATCTGGGACTCACTGCCCTACATTTATATGCTGATTATTTTAGCGTCCCTGTTCGAGCCAGGCCTGGGAATTCTACTTCTATTACTCGCACTCTTTAATTGGACAAGAGTTCAAGATTACGTACGGATCGATTTTTTTAAGGCTCGCAATTTGGACTATGTAAAAGCTGCAAAAGCACTTGGTGTCAGTGATGTTGGCATCATGATGAGACACATACTTCCAAATGCGCTCACAAACATTATCATCAGGCTTCCATTCGCGGTAATTGGCACCATCGAAGCACTTGTGTCCTTGGACTACCTTGGTTTTGGCGTACAAAGTCCAACACCGAGCATTGGTGAACTTTTCAAGCAGGCTCAATCACATCTCGACGCTTGGTGGTTGTTATTGTTTACAGGTGGAACCCTCCTTGTCTTAACCCTCTTGGTAACCAATATTGGCTTTACCATTCTTGACACCCTTGATCCGAGACGAAATGGATGAGACAGAACCCGATGATACTGAAAGTTGACAATCTGCGGACATGGTTTGAGACAACGGCTGGAAAAGCTAAAGCTGTTGACGGTGTATCGTTTGACTTAGAAAAAGGTCGAACACTCGCGGTGGTCGGAGAATCTGGATGCGGTAAGACCGTCCTGGCGACAACGATCATGCGACTATTTCGCAGGCCAGGAGTCTCTCACCCATCAGGGCAGGTGCTTTATAACAATCTTAATCTTTTAGACCTTTCACCGATAGAAATGGAAGCTATTCGCGGTCGTCATATCGCCATGATCTTTCAAGAACCCATGGCTGCGCTCAATCCAGTCTGGACGGTGAGGGATCAAATCGCAGAGCCCATGATTCGGCACTTAAAAGCCAGCAAGGATTCGGCCTATCGTCGAGCGCTTGAGCTTTTGGAAGAATTAGGCGTTCCCTCTCCGGACCGCGTTATGACAACCTGGCCCCATACCTTGTCCGGAGGCATGCGTCAGCGTGTAGCGATCGCCATGGCACTAGCTTGTAAGCCTGATATCCTCATCGCCGATGAGCCGACCACCGCACTTGACGTCACTGTTCAGGCCCAGATTTTAAGACTGATTCGCGAAATGCAAAAGTCTCTTGGTATGGCTACCATTCTCATTACACATGATCTCGGTGTGGTTAACGAAGTGGCCGACGACGTCATGGTGATGTACTCGGGACGCGTCATAGAAAAAGGTCTAACAAAGGATGTCTTGTTTAGCCCAAAACATCCCTACACAGAGAAACTTCTAGCAGCTGTTCCGGTAATTTCTGGTGACCGTAAATTATTGGCCTCGATTGAAGGACAAGTGAAACCGGCCACAGCATTTGTGGATGGATGCCGATTTGCCGATCGCTGCGGTGATGCAGGACCTCGCTGCCACGAGTCCACCGCACCAGACCTTTATTCTTCTGGGACTCAGCAAGTCGCTTGCTTCAAGTACGACAGCAAAAACCCCCTGAAAACGACCGCACAGAAAAAATCTGTAGAGCACGTCTCTGCCAAGAAAAAACTGCCCGCCATCGGAAAGCCTATTCTTGATCTGAAGCAATTGAAAACCTGGTTTCCTGTTCAGGCTGGGATATTCAGAAGCGTTGTTGGACACGTGAAGGCCGTTGATGACATCTCTTTAAAGATTTATCCCGGGCAAACGCTTGCACTGGTAGGGGAGTCAGGATGCGGAAAGTCAACACTCGGTCAGACGATCTTACGTCTGATCGATGCCACATCCGGCGAAGCGATTCTTAGCACCGACGCCGAATTGACTGATATCCTCAAGACTGACCGAGCGCACTTGCGAACCCTACGCAAAGAAATGCAGATCATATTTCAGGATCCTTTTGCGTCGTTAAATCCAAGATTCTCGGTTCGAGAAATTATCGATGAGGGTCTGAAGATTCATGCACCGAGTCTAGGCCCGGATGAACGTGAGAAACGAATTGGCGACACACTGGAAGAAGTCGGATTGCCACGTGACACGATGTATCGTTATCCTCATGAATTTAGTGGCGGCCAACGTCAGAGGATCGCCATCGCCCGCGCTATTATCTTGAAACCGAAGCTTCTGATCTTGGACGAAGCCACCAGTGCTCTCGATGTATCAATTCAAGCTCAAGTGCTTAATCTATTGCAAGAGCTGCAACAAAAACTTGGTCTTGCATACATCTTTATCACCCACAACTTGGGCGTTGTGCGCTACATCGCCGATCATGTGGCCGTCATGTACCTTGGTAAAATAGTTGAGTTTGGCGCAGCCGATGACATCCTCCATAAGCCATCTCACCCCTATACCCAAAAACTCATCGCGAGTGTCCCTGAAATAAAGATAGGAGCCGAACTCCCAGAACCACTAGAAGGAGACGTTCCATCTCCAGTCAAGCCACCTTCGGGTTGCACCTTTCATCCACGCTGTCCATTAATGAAGTCCAAAGATTCCCGTGGCGAAAACGTTGCCTCCTGCTCGGCCCAAGCTCCAGACCTTCGACCTTCCAGTGGTGACTCTGCGCTGGTTCGCTGCCATTTCGCTTAGGCTCACCGACTAACTTGGCATTACAGTAACCGCACCAGGAAGGGCCGCCGACGATGCTGTGGCAGGGAAAAACGCGTCATGAATCCCCAAGGCAACCTCTAGCACCTGACTGATATTTTCAACCAACGTGATGGTCATCTGTGACAAAACCTCCGATGGAACATCTGCCAGATCTTTCTCATTTCGCTTCGGAATCAATACGTGCTCCACACCAGATCGATGCGCTGCCAAAATCTTTTCTTTGATACCACCAACGGGAGTTACTTGGCCCCGCAGTGTCACTTCTCCTGTCATGGCTAGCTTCGGATTGACCCTAAATCCTGTTAGTAACGATGCCAAGGCAGTTAGCATCGTCACACCTGCACTCGGACCATCTTTTGGAATCGCCCCTGAGGGCACATGGATATGAAGATCACGTTTATCGAAGTCCGTCACCTTAAGAAAAACGGCTAAGTTGCTTCTGACTAAGCTCAGAGCAATCTGAGCTGACTCCTTCATCACATCACCGAGCTGTCCTGTAAGAATTAGACGCCCACTACCAGCCATCTGTGCTGCTTCAACAAATAACACATCACCGCCAACTGGCGTCCAAGCAAGACCCGTCACGACTCCCGGGGGAACAATCCGATCAGTCTCCTCATACTCGTAGCGTTCGGATCCAAGAGCCTCACGCACCCGATCGCCTGTGATAACCAAACTTTCGTAGGTTGCGTCTGCAATCTTTTCCGCCGCATAGCGACAAATGGCCTGAATCTGCCTTTGAAGACCCCGAACACCAGCTTCTCTGGTGTAGGACTGAATGACTTTCAGAAGAGACGAGTCAGTAAATGAGACCTGCTCTGACGCAAGACCATGCTCCCCTAACTGCTTCGGCACTAAATGGTCACGAGCAATAGCAAGCTTTTCTGCCGTTATGTAGCCTGAAAGCTCGATGATTTCCATCCGGTCCAATAATGGACCAGGAATCGAATCTAACGTGTTCGCTGTGGCAATGAAAAACACATCACTTAAGTCAAATGGAACATCGAGATAATGATCGGTGAACTCCCTATTCTGCTCGGGATCGAGAACCTCCAGCAAGGCTGCCGCCGGATCTCCTGTGTAACCGCGACCCAATTTATCTATCTCATCGAGTAGAAAAACCGGATTTTTCACACCAACACGCTTGATTGACTGAATGATACGACCTGGCATTGCACCAATATAGGTTTTCCGGTGTCCACGAATCTCGGCATCGTCACGCACACCACCCAAAGCTGTGCGAATAAACTTTCGTCCTAGGGCTTTAGCAATGCTCTCACCCAGAGACGTTTTCCCAACCCCTGGCGGACCGACAAATAAAATGATGGAACCGCGTTTATCTTTCTTCAGCTTCATCACAGCCAGATGCTGTACAATTCGCTTTTTGATCTTTTCTAATCCATAGTGATCGGCATTCAAGACATCCCGCGCATGCCCCAAATCCAATTGATCCTCGGTTGAGATGTTCCATGGCATTGCCAGTAGCAAATCTAGATAATTACGAATCACATGAGTTTCTGGACTACTTGGTCCGATGGAATCAAGGCGCTTTGCCTCGTCCATAGCTACCGCACGAACAGACTCCGGCAGATTAGCCTCATTGATCCTACGAATGTAATCTTCATCGGCTTCGCTCTTGGTCTCACCAAGCTCGTCTCGGATTGTTTTGATCTGTTCTCGAAGAATGGCTTCACGCTGATGTTTACCTATCTTCTCATTGAGCTTGTTGCGAACATCAACCTGGATTTCCAATGTCTTCTTTTGATCTGCCATTAGCTCCAATACAACCAAAGCTCGCTGCTTGGAACTATCGATTTCCAGTATTTCCTGACGCTTAGGCAGAGAAACATCCAAATTCTCAATCATGATCGGCATAAACGCGTCGAGGTCATCGACAGCTTCTAGCAAGGCTTCGAGGTGCGAGGTATCACCAGGAATGAGAGCTAATATTTCTTTGGCAAGAATTTTTGCGTTCGCCAGCAATGCCTTACCAGTCGCCGGATCACAATCATCGAGCTCCTCAGCTGCAATAAACGCAGCAGAAAGATACGCGGCATCATCAGTAAGGTCGGAGAGGGTCACGCGCTCAAGCCCTGTAACCACGAGCTGAAACCCCTTTTTGGAGTCACCCACCTTTTTATCGATTCTGGCTAAAACGCCAGTAAGGTAGGTTTCATCCTTATGGACTTTCGAGCCATCCCCAGTCTCAACACGCTGCGCAACAATGATGACGCGGTTATCAAATAACTCAGTGGCCGCGTTTACTGCCGCCACACTTTGGGGGCGGTTGATAACCAAAGGAACCGTACGGCCGCGAAATAACACATAATTTCTTGTAACAATGACCGGTATACGGCCTGGTTTTTCCTTCAGCTTGGCATCCATGACTATATCCACCTTTCGTAGAAAAACTCTGAGCGAGTCCAATTCGCTCATAGCGCAATATGGGGCCGAATCGACCTCTGTCAAGGTCGGGGCAACCTGGTGAAAATGTCCAAATATTTATGTTTTGCAGGATGCCTCAAATTTTGCCATAATCCGGCGCCCCTTGTGCCCTTAATATGTGAGACTTAGAACCAATAGTTGGACTTTTGGATCATGCAGATATTGGACAAAATCAAAGACTACGAAAGGCTTGGTAAGCCGTTCTTCTCCTTTGAGTATTTCCCACCAAAGACCGAGACCGGACTCCACAACCTCTATTCGCGCCTGGACCGCATGGCCGGTCTTGAACCTTGTTTCATTGACATCACCTGGGGCGCTGGCGGCAGCACATCTGAAACCACACTGACGTTAAGCAAAGACGCTCAAACCTATTTTGGTTTGGACGTCATGATGCATATTACCTGTGCCAATTTGAGTGAAACTCGTTTGCGGTCAGCTCTTGATCAGGCTCGTGATTGTGGCATCCGCAACATCATGGCACTGCGCGGAGATTCACCTCGTAGCGATCGCCATGCTGAGCCTTCGTTTATTGAAACCAGCATTGATTTGATCAAATGGATTCGCAAAAACTATGGTCAAACCTTCTGTATCGCAGTGGGCGGCTATCCTGAGGGGCATCCAGAGGCCAAATCAAAAGACGATTGCGTGGCGTACCTAAAGAAAAAAGTCGACGCTGGAGCTGACTTTGTAGTCACCCAGTTGTTTTACGATGTGAGCGAGTACGACCAATTTCTGAAACGCTGTAAAAAGATCGGTATTCACTGTCCTATTATACCAGGCGTCATGCCGATCATGTCTTACGAGCGCTTTCTAAAGTTTACTGAGTTTACGGGGATCAAAGTTCCAGAGCATATTCGGCAAGCTCTAGAACCAATAAAGACCGACGACGAAGAAGTTAGGGCTTTTGGCGTCGACCTTTGCGTGAAAATGGCCCGCGAATTATTTGAGCTAGGTGCTCCGGGACTTCATTTCTACACTCTCAATCTTGAGTCGTCTGTAACTGAGGTCCTCGAGAACTTGGACCTGTTGGGAGACTGTCGAACAAGGCGCCCGATGCCATGGCGTGCGTCTACAGTTGCAAATCGCAAGTCTGAGGAGGTACGCCCAATCTTTTGGAGTAATCGACCGAAAAGCTATCTTGCGCGTACTTTGACTTGGGATGATTTCCCAAATGGTCGCTGGGGTGATAGCTTTTCCCCAACTTTTGGCTCGTTAAACGATTACTACATTTTCCGCAGAACCCAAGACACAGCTATGCGAGAAAATAGATTAAAAATTTGGGGCCAACCTAAATCTGCTAGTGATTTAACTGAGGTATTTGCCAAATTTTGCCGCGGTGAAATCAAATGGCTACCCTGGTGCGAGATGCCAATCCAAATCGAAACTGGCAGAATCGTCTCGCAACTCGTCTCAATTAATCTTAATGGCTATCTAACCATCAATAGCCAACCACAGGTCAACGCCGCACCGAGTGATGCTCCGGATGTAGGTTGGGGCGGTGCTGGCGGCTTTGTGTTTCAAAAAGCATACGTCGAATTTTTCACGACTAAAGCCAAAATGCTTGAACTAATGGAGCGAGCCAAGAAGATTCCATCCATCACCATTCATGCCATCAATGAAAAAGGCGAAAGTTACTCCACGACAGACGATGTAAGCGTCAACGCTGTCACATGGGGCGTATTTCCTGGTCGAGAAATCATCCAACCGACCGTTGTCGACTCCAAAAGCTTTGCAATCTGGAAGGACGAGGCGTTTGACCTATGGTTGGATGAGTGGCGCTCTCTTTACTCCAAAAACAGCGAAAGCTGGAATTTTATCTCCAGCGTTCATGACGACTACTTCTTGGTAAACGTCGTTGAAAACGATTTTGTGAATGGGGATATCTACAGGCTATTCCCCTGCATTAACTCTTAGACACAGCCTTAAAAGCGGTGGAGTAGAGCATGATCTGCTTGACCACGCTGGATAGTCCGTTGCGACGATTCATGGATAAATGCTCCGTGATGCCACCCTCTTTGAGAAAATCCGGGGGCAAAGACAGGTTTTCCGCTGGCGTATTTCCGCTGTAAACAGCCACGAGTACCGCCATAATGCCTTTAACAATGACGGCATCAGAATCGACGTAAAAAAACACTCGTCCGTCTTTCATCTCAGGCACAAGCCATGCCTGCGACATGCAGCCTTCAACCAAATATTTATCCTGGCGCTGCTCGTCTTTTAAGGTTGGTAATTCGCGGCCTTTTTCAATGATGAACTTGTAGCGATCATCACTGGAAGTGATCTCCGCGAGTTGATCTAACATATGTTTTTTCTTTGATTGAATATCACTCATCAAAAAGCCTCACGTGGATCAAGAAATGACATGAACATTTGATCCAAGAATCGTGGCTACAACCCTGCCCGGCAATCGAGCGTTCACAAAGCAGCTATTACTCGAAAGTCCCACGAAATCAGATGCTAGAACCAAACGATCCGTAACCCGCACATCGCATATAACAGCATTGAAAGGCCGACCTTCCGCAATGTTACCGAACTGATTGGCAACCCCCAAAAATCTGGCAGGATTGGTTGCCCACGTCTGGACAAGACGCGAGGATGATAGTTTTCCCTTCTGCCAAAGCCAAATCAGGACTCTCAATGAGGTCTCTAAACCGGTCGTCCCAAACGCGCTCGTCTTAAAGTTCACGGTCTTCACAGCTGCCTCATGAGGCGCGTGATCCGTTGCCATGAAGTCGCAATCCCCGTTTTCAAGTGCACTTTGCAAGCGCGCACGGTCCTCAGCTGAGCGAATAGGCGGATTCATTTTAAAAGATGAATTTTCCCGATCAATGTCTTCAGCGGTAAAAAACAGGTGGTGTGGGCTGACTTCACAGGAAACACTGAGCCCCGCCTGTCGAGCTTTTTTAACCAAATCGATGGTCTTAGCAGAGCTGACGTGAAGGACGTGATAACGGGCCTCTGGAACCTTATTCAAAAGATCTAAATCTCGTTTCACCATGTCAAATTCCGCAGCTTCTGGATAAGCCACTCCACCTAAACGGCTCTGAACAGGTCCAGCTGCTAAAACGCCGCCGTGACCAGGCACCTCGGCATGCTGAAGAAGCGGGAGTCCCGTTCTTGCTGCTCCGCGAAGTACGTTTTCCATCACCTGATCGTCAGCAACACCGACACCATCATCCGTGAAAGCACTGACACCAGCTCGGGCGAGAGCCTCAAAGTCGACGCACTCACGCCCCTTTTGTCCAATTGTCATCGCCGCTGAGAAAAGGACTTGAACTCCAGTCTCTGCAGCCGGCCCATTGATTTCACGCCGAGCCAATTCGAGCACGGAAACTCTGTCCAAAACAGGATGAGTATTAGGCATGGTCAAAAGAGCTCCGACGCCACCCGCGACCGCAGCCCAAAGGCCAGAGCTTGCGGTCTCCTTATGCGGCTGGCCGGGAACTCGAAGATGAACTTGCGCATCGACGCCCGCTGGCATCAGCACCAGCCCGTTACCATCAATTAAATAGGCATCAGGTGGATAAGACTTGGATAAATCTTCGGAAATTGACTCGACGATTCCATTTTGAACCAGAACATCAACCCGGTTTCGCTCAGAATCCGCATTCCAAAGGTCAACACCTCTGATCAAGATCTTGGTCTCAAGCGACGATTTTATCTTGTTTTTGTGCATATTTATCCCCCAAAGCTAAGACTTAAGCCCGGACGGTTTTTCATCATAACGAGAACGTCCGAAAACTACTATAGATTTCCGTTCAATGAAATCCATTTCTCTGTTAAAAGGAGGGCCCAAAACGACTGGGATTTTGAGCCACGGAAGCGTTTATGAAACGTCACCTTGAAGACATAGATGTAGCTAAAACCACGATCAACGATGCACAGCGTCTTGATCGCGTTGGCATGAGCAATATTGAATGCCCGATACTCATCAAGTTTGATAGCCGTCCGGCGTGTATGGCCTCAGCGCGGGCCGATGCGTTCGTGAGCCTTGATCAGCCGCAAAAGGGCATCCATATGTCGCGTCTCTTCATTGCACTCACTGAAGCGCTTGAAGCGGACCCCGTTTCACCAGACCTACTTTCGAAAATTGCATCGTCTTTTCTGAAAAGTCATGACGGTATCAGCCACTTGGCGCACGTTCGCGTCAATTTCGAGATGATGCTCAAGCGTCCTTCTCTCGTCAGTGAAAATGAAGGCTGGCGTTCATATCCCATGAGCCTTTGGGCTACAGCGACAAAACAGGGCATACAATGCGGCATCGAGTTAACCGTACGTTACTCAAGCACCTGTCCGTGCTCAGCAGCTTTGGCGCGTCAGCTAATACAAAACAAATTCTCTGAAAGCTTTGCGCCTGCGCAAGATCTAACCCGAGAGGCCGTGATTGAATGGCTTGGAAAAGAAGATTCCATTGCCGGCACCCCACACGGACAGCGTAGTGAAGGCAAGGTGACCGCCACCCTTCGAGCTGTGCCAAAAGATCTTACCTTTGCGGTTTCGATGATTGAGCGTTTGGAAACAGCACTAAAAACAGCTGTGCAGTCTACTGTTAAGCGCGAAGATGAGCAGGAGTTTGCTCGTCTCAACGCTCAGAATTTAATGTTTGCAGAAGATGCTGTTCGGAGAATGAGTCACGCCCTTAGTCGCGACCCCAACTTATCTGGGACATTATGCGAGGTGTCGCACCTCGAAAGCCTGCATCCCCACGATGCTGTTGCCAAGGTAGCAACAGGGGATCTTGCCAAAACATTCCAACAATTTTGAATACTAGACTCTTATAATCCGAACTTCTTCAAGGCGTCTTTCGCCTTGTTTTTGACATCATCCTGCAATTTTTTCGAGTCAGCTGATCCCTTCTCTCTGTATGCCTTTTCAAGCTCTGCTTGAAGGTTTTTGAACTCGGTGTCTTTTCCTTGCAGCAAACTATTGAAGGCACTTTGAACTTTCGTGTACTCGGCCACGAGTTTTCCACGCTCATCTTTGATACGATCATCAACAAATGATTTGAGCTTTGCCTTGGCCTGATCAATCTTTTGCTTCAAGTGACGTTCGAGACCAGACGCAAGCTCTGTTCCAAGATTTGAATCCAGACCAATCTTTGGATTGGTCAGACCACCTTCAAGGGTAACCTCCATTTCAAGGGCCTTTATCCGAGATGTCGCACTCGTCAAAGCCTCCTTCAAAATTGGTGACTTTGCATCAGTCTTAAAGACAGGGCTGACAATCATTTCTTTAATCTTGGCCTTAAGCTCTGAACCGTCAAACTCAGCGTCAACCATTAGACTCGCAGGAGCTGCTGCAACACCAAACGTGATATCTGAGCTCGATGCAAACATCTGCTCAGGGAACGGATGAGCACCAACCGATAAATCGACAGCCGTTGAACTTCTGTCGCCCTTGAAATCCATGACAATCTGTAGGTCCGCCTTCTTGATCTCTTGCTTTGGCGCATCACCAGATAGACGAACCTCGGTGGGTTTATTGATGAGCGATGCATCAGAAGATACGTTAAGAATCTTCCCTGCAAAATCGCCGGAGAAACCCTCCGGGGTTGATTTGCTGGATATCTCAGCCTTCTTTAGCCAGAACAGTGGATAACCTACGGTCACTGGAAACTTGTAGGTTCTGCCAGTTCCCCGAGGATGCGGAACAAACTCCGGCTCATCTTTCTCCTTTTTGTCGGGCATGTAAGCTTTCGCTTTATCGAGGAACCCCGTCAGCTTAACGAGTTTGTCGCCCATAACTTTATTGAGTAATGCCTTTGAGATGCTGGTCTTATCGATGCTGGGCAACTGAAATCGATTTTGAAGTGCTTCCATATCCTTGCGCGCCGCATCATCGATCTCTTTCAAACTACTATTAAATCCCGAAACATCTTGCTGAATATCTTTCTGGCTCTTTTGGTAAGCCGCCACAATATCTTGGACCTTATTAATGTCCTTCTTTAATCCCTCTAATTGATTTTTTGCTTCCACTGGATTCGACGTATTGATCTTGGTCGATTTTACCTTCTCCACAACCGCCTTAACTTCGTCGGCCTTTGGCAAGGAATCGATTCGTTTAGTCCACTCGTCTTTCTTGGACGTTAACACCGTCTGAAGTTCTTTGATCTTAGCTTCGCTTTGCAGCTGATCACGGATTTGTTTTAACTGCTCCGTCGCATCAGTCCCGGATAGTATATTGGCTATATCTCCGAATACGTTATTCTTGAGTTGAGCTTCCGCCTCAGCTTTCAGCTCATTGCCAATTTTTTCGGTCAGCCCTGGACCTGATGTTTTGCTTGGCGGCGCTGGGGGATAAACCTCTCCTGGGGTTTTTCTCGGTGAATACAGCGCAATGTCTTTAATTGACGACTCATCGATAACAACTTTAGCTCTTAATAAAGCGTCCCAAAGAAGTGCAAAGCGTATTTGCCCAATCGAAACCACATTCTGTTGTGGCTTGCTCTTATCTGTTACTTCGATTTTGCCAATTGTGAGAGACGGATCTGTGAACTTGATATTCAAAGAACCGACATCCACTTGCGCGCCGTAAATAGAAGACGCTGCAAGCTCCAAGCCTCGACGTACATGACCATCCAACATGGTCACCGCATAAAACCAAACCAGCGCGATAATGGTGGCGATGGGTATGATGGCTTCAATTCTAAGAGGCCCTTTTGACTTCGGGGATTTGCTTTTTTTAACTTGAGCTGCTTTTTGGTCTGTCATTTATATGATCTCTGTTGAGTGGTTGAGGAAATGGTCAAAATCTCAAGATCCGTACAATTCGTTATAGCTGGCGTACCATTTATAGAGTCCCGTCGCTTTCACAGCCTTCCAAAATTTTGTTTCCTGATAACGCTGAACAATCTTTTCGCGGTATTTAACAATTAAGATGCGCGAGGCGAAAAACACACAGGGCATCAACAAAACCGCGGTCACTCCAGATCCCATGACAATGGAGTTATTAAAGCGAGTCAACGGAACAAGAGGCATGTTATACAACACAGTAAATGTGCCTCTCAAAGAAGGCTGTTCCAAGACCATGGCGCCAACCGAGGCAAATACTGGATCCAAAAGATACGCTACAAATTTAAAGAAGAAAGCCGCAAGAAACGCAGCTCCCGCCTGTACGCGGAAAAATAAAATCAGCAGAAAGATCACGAAAGATTGCAATGAAAGCGCCGGGGACATTCCCAGAACAAACCCTGCGGCCACACCCCATGCAATTTGATTGGTGCCCGTTTCTGAGTTCAAAAGTTTTATCAGCCCAAAAATCTGCTTTAATAAGATAGTCAAAATTTAATCCTCTCTGTAAGCGTCTTATCGCTTCTTTGTTCACATGAAGATCTTAATGAGCAAATATTAGCAGGAAAACGAGGCAGCTGTCTCGTTTTTATCAAACTCCCGCCGATGCCTTTAACAAGTTTTAAACTGAGTGACCGGACTTTAAACAGAAATCAAAGACGCTCAATTCGGATGATTCCGCGCTTATTAAGAACCATACGAAAGTGATCATAAACGACCTGTTTGTCGCGACGGTGCTGAAGGGAATGCCTCAAAACTATATGCATATGATAAACCTTTGGAAGTTTTAGCGAGGACAATCGACCGTCAATGCTAATGATGTCTGTTCCTGCCTGAGGATCATCGAGCCTAGTCAGATAGCCAGCAATATTTATGCGCAGAATATCGTGCACCGCACGAATCGGATAATCCATAAGGCTGATTGCTCGCGGATAAAGTTCAACGACCTTTTTGTAATGAATAATGCTTTTAGGGGCGTCCTCAGCCTCTAGGTCGTCTGAATAGGATTGAATCCGCAGTTGTTTGACCTCAACCGGCAAGTCTTCAGGAGGTACGAAATGTGTATATTCGTTTACGTTGCCGACCTCAATCGCAGCTTCTGTTGCTGGTTCGTACAGAATACGTTCGCTGTTATCCGGAAGCTGGCTAAATATTTTACCAGAGAAAAAGCTCCTACCATTTTCCTTGATACGATCTTTCAAGACGTAAGCAATCATCGAAGCTGTGACGATCAGAAATCCACTTGATTGCCAGAAGTCACTTTCAGCCGCCGCATTTCCACCTACGAAGGCCCCTCCGCGTAGCGTAATGAAGTACATCGCAATGACCCACCAAAGTGCGGCCAAACCGGCGGCGGCCATAGCACCAAGTTGACGCTGAAATTCGAATAGGGGCCTTGTTCGGATGCTTAGATAGAGTACTCCCCAGGTTCGCCTTTTTAAGACTCCTCGGCGATGCATGTAACGCTCAACTTCATCGTCTGAACTGTCTTCGTCAATCCAGGCATAACCGCGCTTTTTTGCGTACCATCGCTCCAAGCGATTCAAGGCTACACAACGCCTAAGGAACGCAAGATAGTCTATCTCTGGAACCAGTCTAGGATCAATTTCAGTTGCAACGCGCATCAAATTAGCAAGACCATCCCGCAGTCGATACGTGCAGTATTCATCTACAAATTTCAGCTCGTTGACTAGCGGTCGAAGATAGTCCTGATTTAGACTTTCGGCTTCGATCAAAAGCTTTCGCCATTGCTTGAGCAGATATAGCGCCTTACTCAAAAGCTCGCGTGTTTCATCGAGGTAGTGTTCAAGAGACTCGACTCCCTGACCGCGCTCATCGTAGACCGTAGCGATATACTTATGAACTTTACGAATTGCCTTGGTGCGTTTGCCCATTCGCTTGAGAAAGTAGCTCGCAAATGAGCAGCCGAAAATTCTAGCTTCTGAAATAGCCCGCTGAATTGTCACCGGAGGATGACCGTCAGCAACCTGCTTTACGTAGTCCTCCAAAAACTTAATCGGTGAACGACTGCCGGTTAACCCAATCAATTCACGAAACGAAAATCGCGGCTCACGAAAACGCACCAAAGGGCGCAAATCCGCGTAAAATCGATCTTTAGTATAGGTTTGTGGCGAGACGGCCATCTGAGGCGGATAGAAAAACCAAGCCTCCACAACATATTTTTGCTTGCGCGTTGCACCAGCAAGATTCGGGATCACCGGATAATCGAATACTGTTTCTAGCTGTGTGCGATCATGAGCTGCAAAAGTAGACTTAACCTGTAAATCCTCGTCAACCGCTTTTGAACGAGACTTTCCTTTGCGAGGAAGCTCCGCTTCTTCAACTCTGCTTTTGGTTGTGGCTTTTGCATACATAGACTGACCATCAGCGCAAATTAAAATACCAATGCCCTAAAATCACATTCATATTATCGGCTTAGTTTTTTGATAATCAATTTTTTAATTTGTTATTTTGGAAAAATCTATCTGTTAGTGACAATAATTGAATAGCTTACCAGTGACATTTTAAATTGGCAAAACTAGCAATCCAAAGATAAAAAAGAGCGCACTTGCTCCATACCGAATATAGTTCATCGGCAAAACTTTAACCAGACGCTCGCCGCCAAAAACACCTAGCGCGTTAGATACCATCATTCCCAGGGTGCTTCCGATCGTCACCATCATGACAGACTGATGCTGCGCACCCAATGCAATCGTCGCCAGTTGGGTTTTATCTCCCATCTCAGCAAGAAAAAACACCACCAATGTTGTTATGAAAGCTCCGTAGTGTGGCGAGCGTTCTACATCATCCATTTTGTCAGGAATCAGAATCCACAAACCAAAAATAAAAAAAACTGCGGCAAGGATGTAATGAAGCCATACTGTAGGTACGAGGTCGGATAGAAACGACCCAACCCATGTGGCACCAAAATGATTCGCGATGGTCGCAAAAAAGATCGCGGCCATGATCGTCCATGGCTTCTTGTAACGCAAAACGAGCAGCAGACTCAAAAGCTGGGTTTTATCACCCATCTCTGAAATTGCGACCAACCCAAATGACTGCAAGAGTGCCATCAAAGTTTTAACCTCAAAAAAACACACCGTATCGTTTATAGCGATCCGGTGTGTCTACATAATTTGTGTCGATGTGACCAGTAATTTTAGCGATTATAAGCGCCGTAGCGGATTGGACGGATCGCGTTATTACCCTCGACAGTAACTTTGCCGACAATGTAGTCGTCGCGGTCAGCTGCTGAAGATTCGGTATCTTTACCCCAGCCCGAGGTCAGAAGAATCGAGTAAGCGCCCTTTTTGAGGGTCACATTACTGGCAGATGCCGTCGGAGAATTTAGAGGGATATTCTGACCTTGCAAACGGCTCGTCAGTCCATATATCTCGAATGTGTTGGTCTGGTAGTCAACACCACAAATTTTTGCGACGTTGATATTAAGAGTCGTGTTGTCATTCAACACTTCAAATTGGAAGAAATAAGCTGTGCCTGTTAGTGGTAGCTGAGCAATTTCATCTTTACAAGATGTGTTTTGGAAGCGTCCATCACCGATGTGGAAGACCTTATCTTGACCGAAAATAATCGTGTTAGGGTTTGGCTGGCTAATTTGGTCAGCAGGACCTGTTTGAGGGTTTTGTCCGTTAACCGGATTCTGACCGTTGGTATTTTGGCCAAATGGGTTTTGACCATTCGGATTCTGACCGTTTGGGCTCTGACCATTCGGATTCTGACCGTTTGTATTCTGATTCTGCGTCACAGTCTCTTTGCGTTTGGAGCTGCCCCCACCAAAGAAACTAGCATTTCCACAAGCCACGGAAACCAACATGGTTACCGTCGTGACTAACAACATATTTCGATTCAACATAAATACGCTCCACATCAACTGTTTTTCCGCTCCAACATCAAAATGAGCTCTTGTAAGCCCACCCCAGCAACTGGGACCACGCCGCGTGACCAGCACCTTTTATGCCACCGCGATAGGGGACCTGTTTTCAGTAACTTAGCGGGTATTTCTGACCCCTGCTGTCAGAATATTTGACACAATGTATGGAAATGGGTGATTGAAGGACCTACTTAAAACCGTGCGCTGGAGCACTGAGACCCCTATGCAAATGAATACTGTTTTCAAGAACAACCACTTTGTCGTCATTGAAAAGCCGGCAGGTACCCTAAGTACCCCTTCGCGTATGGGACGAACAGACCCGCGCCCTGTTGTAGGCATATTGTTACAACAGAATCTTGGACAAAAGATATATCCTGTTCATCGCTTAGACGAAGAAGTCTCAGGACTTTTACTTTTTGCCTTGGATGATTCCGCTCACAAGGCAGCCAATCGCTGGTTTGAGCTGCACGAGGTGAGAAAAACCTATGAGGCCATTTCCGCTGCTCCATCAATAGGGACCCCCTTCAAACCAGGAGAGGTCAATATATGGAAAAGCAAACTGATGCGTGGAAAAAAAAGAGCTTACGAGGCGGATTATGGCAAAGAATCTATAACCAAGTCAAAACTGGTGACATTCGATGCAAATCGATCCATCTGGCATTTGCAACCGCTGACTGGAAGGTCGCATCAGCTGCGTTATGAAATGTCCAAGCACGGCTATCCCATCAATGGAGACAGCCTTTATGGTTCGACTGATCCACATCAAGAAGACGGGGCCATTGCTTTGAGGGCTGTACATCTAGATTTCTCTGCGGCAAACCGGTACGGAGATTTTGGCCTACCGACCACACTGTCACTGAAATCCATCGAACCGATTACTTTGATGTAATAAAGCTAGTGGCTGAGTAAAGCTTCTGAAGCCTCAAAGGATCTTGATCCGAGTGCCTGCACAGGCCTTGCATTTTGCCCCACCTTTGAGCGTAACTGAGCTAGCTGAGACGCAGACACCTCAACTGAATGGTCTAGCACATACCACGACACACCCTCCGTACAAGGCGGTATGGTCAGTGAACCTTCATACTGATAGTGATCAAACTTTGCCGGCAAAAGATCACGGGCAATTACCTGATTTACAACTGGGGGAGCCTCCGTAGGAAGCGAGAATTGAGAGATAATTTTATCAAATTCTTTGTGAGAGGCTCCGATTTCAACAAATACGCCTAAAATGGCGATCTTTCCGCTCGGATGCTCTAAGTACAGCTGCATTTCCATCGGGTAGCTAAATCCATTGATCTGATGCTCACTTGGACTGTGAAATACGGACTTCTTGACAGCATAAGTTTCACCATTAAGAAATGCCTTAGTCTGCCCAGACCAGCTCAGTTCTCCGGATCGATGTTTACGATCGACAGTGATGGTCTCGGAGGCCCACTTAAATCGAATCGCATTCTTGGATTTCGCGGCTTTACGTGGAATGTCAATCGGTGACTGCCATTTACCCGAGCCACATTTCGAAAACTCCGCGCTTAAAGATGCCCAATTCGAAGGGCCAGTGGCCCCATCGTAGGACCAAGGTTTCGGCTGCTTATCAATAGGCTCAGAATATTTGGTGGTTAAACTCTTTGATGCCATGCCTGCAAACCAGTGCGCACGTCCAGTTGAGACTCCAGCCATTGGATCATTGGACAAATCCTCACCCATCACAGCTGATTGATAGATCCATTCATGACTTGAACGCCAGCTCACACTAAGCAGCATAAGAACAGTAACAAAAGTAAAAAAAGATCCAACTAATTGCAGACCAAAGCGCCTAGACACCAGCAAAATGTAAGTCACCGCGAATAAGCTCAAGCTCATTAAAAGGGAAGAATAAGCTAAGCCTGCGGCCTCAAGGTCAAGTATGGAAAACAAGAAATAAGCTGCCACACCCCACAGCAAAGCTACCAATCCATCAGCAAAAGAGCGCATTTGGGAGGATTCGCGATCAGACCGCAACGCCAAAAATCTGAGAAGACCAAACGAGAAACCAAGTCCACCTAGTAGCAGCCACACACCGAAGGGTATTGCACCTGCAACAAAGATATGATGAACGAGAATCGCAACTGAAACAGGAATAAGAGCTACCAATGCAAACACCCGCGGATGAGCTGCCAAGTGTTCGGCGCGTTCCATGGTCCCGTGGCTCTTTGTAGGTGTCTTACGCATAAAATTCATCGTCCTGTCAGGGGCAGACCCTAGCGGTCCACCGAAAAACCTCAATTATTTCGGTTGACCGATGATTTGCTTTAGACCAAACCTGTTATTACCCTGGATTTATGGGGAAAATTCTTATAAATTTGCAGTTATCCCAATGCTGATAACCCCCTGATCCGAGATACAAAATGTCTAATTTGTCCGAAATTGATTCGACTCTCATTTTGCAAACCTTCTTAGTCCTACGAATCATCCAGTATGCAGTTGAGACGTGGCTCTCTAGAAAAAATCGCGAATGGTGGGGAGACAAATCCCGTCAGGAACAAGCAGCGAAAGCCCTAGGCATCTCAGCAGCTGACATGGAAAAAACATCGCAATACTCTGAAGCAAAGTACGGGTTGTCACGCGCTTACGCCGTGACGACCATCATCATCTCAACACTATTCTTCGCACTCGGCGGTTTGGGTATCACAGAAAAAGTTTCCGCGGACCTGACGACAGGGATCAATGGAGGCGTGATTGCTGAAGGGCTTATATTTATCGGCCTGCTGACGCTTATGAGTCAAGGCGTAAGTCTTCCGTTCAGCCTGTACGGCACGTTCGTGATTGAAGAAAAATTCGGTTATAACAAGCAAACCATAAAGGGATTTATGTCTGATCTCCTCAAGGGCACCGTACTCGCAGTGCTGCTGGGGTCTGGCATTCTCTCGCTCGTTTTATGGATCATGGGCACCATGGGCTCTCTCTGGTGGTTGTACGCTTGGGCGGCTCTATCTGTGTTTAGTCTTTTCACCGCGTGGATATACCCAACGCTGCTCGCTCCCATCTTTAACAAATTTACACCCCTGGCAGATGGCGAGCTGAAAGATCAAATAAACGCGTTGGCACAAAAAATCGGTTTTCGGACTGATGGACTTTTCGTGATGGATGCCTCCAAACGCTCCGGTCATGGCAATGCTTATTTCACGGGCGTCTTCGGCAAGAAAAGAATTGTGCTCTTCGACACGCTGCTATCGAGCATGTCAAATCACGAGGTCGTCGCGGTCTTGGCACACGAATTGGGACACTTCAAACTCCACCATGTAAGAACCGGAATGATTCGGGGGCTGATCATTTCACTTCTGATCTTTGCGGGAATCGGGGCGATGCTACCCAACTCGAACTTTTACAAGGCATTTGAGCTAACAAAAGTTAGCCATTATGCAGGGCTTGTTATTTTTTCACTCTGGTTTGGCCTCATTGAATTCTACCTGCAACCAATTCAAACCTGGTTTTCCCGCAAAAATGAGTTTGCTGCCGATGAATTTGCTAAGACAACTCTTGGAACTGGAAGCCCACTGGTCGAAGCACTAAAAAAGCTAAGAGAAAAAAGCAGCGTAATGCCGATTGCTCACCCGCTATTTTCTGCCATGTATTATAGCCACCCACCCATGCTTGAGCGTATTGCAGCACTGCAGGCGAGCGAGCCTCGATAGCTCGATTCGCAGTTATTAGACAATGGCAAAAAATTGAATTTTTCCATTGATTAATCATGTGATGCGATCATCTGGAAAAACGATACTCACTGAAACATGCTAAACTTAATAGCATGTTTCATTTTTTTACCGCACGCACAGCGAAAGGAAAGCCCATCATGCCAGCAACAATCAAAAAGCTGAGACCACTCGAGGTTTTGATCGCCGCAGTCGTTACTACTGGGAGTGCCGAGGCTGCGTCTGTCAGTGTTGGAGCCTACGCTGTTGCTAACCACTCAAGTTGTGGCGCTGGAAATATCCCTGGAACAATTGAGGAAATGAATCGATTCTTTGCCAGCCCCGACCTTCCCGCTGACATGCAAAAGAATTTTTACTGGAAGGACGCGAGAGTCCGTCAAAACGAATGGACCAAAGATGGTGACCACAAAGCTTCGTCCGAAGCATCCAACGGATTTGATGGCGCCGACGCTAGCCTGCTCACTTATATTGCCAGTCATGGTGTCACTAGTAGCGGCGTCTACAAAGCACTCGCAGGTTCAAAAAATGCTGGTGGCTGCTACATTCCAACCACAAGTTTAGAGCTTGGCAATAATACGAGCCGTTATACCATCCTTTCCACATGCCAAGGCTTAAAAATCGGAACTGGCGACTATCCCGAGTCGAGTGGAGAGAATCCAACGAGAACCTGGAAAAACGCTGCAAAAGGACTTAATTGTATTTTCGGCTATTCAAACAATATGGCTGACGCTGACCAGTACGGCGAATACCTCCTTGCCAACCTGAAAGATGGCAGTACATCCCTGTCTAAGGCATTTATGGATGCCTCTGAGTCGGTTTCTGCTGATAATATCCCTGCCGTCCTCTGTTATGGGTCAAGCGAGCAAGATGCAGCTGACTACATTGAGGAAAACAAGACTTTTGAGTCACAGTCCCGTCCTAATGCAGCATCAGCCTGGGTTTATCGAAAAGTGTATGCCGCGAGCAAAGGCCCTTCTTTAAAGTCTTCCATCCCGGCGGCGTTAAAGCTGGTTCCCGTCAAATTAAATATCGAAAAATTTGCTAAGTCATTGGTGGGGGGCGGCGCAACCAAGTCAATTTCTGGCAAGATAACCACCTTCTCGTCAAATACTGGCGTTGCGACATACAATGAAAAAACGGGAACGCTAACGGTGAAAAACTTTCTCGCAGCTGATGCCAGAGGCGACGCCGTCCCATCATTAGAGGAATCGCAACAAATCGCCGAGCACGCTTTAAAGCTAACGGGCCTCAGCAAGGTCGATCGTTCCTTGGAATTGGCTGCGTTCGCTGAAGAGCGCATCGGAGGGGCGCAGGGCCTGGGCAAAATCACATCCCGTAAATTTACGTTCAAACAAAACCTAGCGGGAGGACGGTCGCTATCGCAGCAAGGTAGCGTCGACGTAACCGTTGGATCTGGTGGCGCCATCACAGAAATCAAGACGGCCCTCGTAAAGATCGACCCAGCGTTTACCCCCTCAAGCCGCCCCACCAGCCTCGCGTCTCGAGAGGTTGAATTAGAAACAAGTGCGATTGATCAGGTTGCGAAGCGTGCCCCCGGCGCAAGCTACAAGGTCATCAAGAGAAGAATTGGCTACGATGCTGGCAACTTCATGAAACGCAATCAGATTGCTCCAGCAGTGATTGAGTTTACTGTTGAAGCGTACAAAGGTGACTTTAAGCGCAACTTTGTCCAAAGAATTGCCCTTTAAAATAGTTAGAGACCCATCAAGATCTCTGGGGGAATAAAGACCTCCAGAGATTTTTTAATATCAATCAGTGCGCTATCGTAAACGGCTAGGACAATTACTCTTTCCTCCCGCACCAAAACATGCCATACTTTTATATGGTATGTCGTTATAGTCCATTTGGGAGACCGATCACATGGATAAGCTAACACCAACCCAGATGAAAGCCCTGACATTCATACGTTCTGCGATGGAGTCTACGGGAAGCGCCCCAACACTGCGTGAAATCTGTCAGTTCATGGGATACTCCGCAGTAGGCAGTGCGCAGGACCTGATCTCAGCACTGCGACGGAAGGGTTTTTTGGAGGAACCCTCCAAACAGGCTGCCCGCGCAATTGTTCCAACTGTTGCGGGCCGGGACATCACTCCAGCACAAGACAGCGAAGACGATGATCCGTTTACCCTCATACTTCCATGTCTTGGCGCCGTTCCAGCCGGTAACCCCATCGAAGCCATTGAAGACCGTATTGGAACGCTTCGCATGTCAACCAGCATGCTACCCAAACCGACACCCCCGCGTACGTCTTTATTTGCGCTTCGCGCAAAGGGTGAAAGCATGATCGGAGCCGGAATTATGGATGGAGACTGGCTTGTTGTCGCCAGTCAGCAGACCGCACCAACTAACTCAATTGTCGTGGCTCGCCTGGAAGGCGAGGCGACCGTCAAGCGCCTTATGAAAGATCGCCAACGTGGCTGGTTTTTAAAACCAGAAAACCCAGAATTCAAACCTGTTTTTGCGGAAGATCGCTCATTTGAAGTTATTGGACGAGTTGTAGCCCTGCAAAGAAGCTTTTGATTTTTTATCTTTGGTGAAAATCTACACTGCTACTTTGAGTGCAACTTTTGGATGATAAAGACCCGACTGTTGACTCAATGATTTGAGCGAGTGTTTGGGACTGCGGACTTCGGAAACAAGTTGCCTGACCTTTGTAAGCCCTAGGCCCTTCAACTCAGCAAACCTTAAATCGGACAGTGAAAACTCGCGCTGAAGAAGTTCTGCCGTTTTTTCGCTAACCAGGATCTCACCAGGATCAGCATTTGTCTGAACTCGACTGGCAACGTTGACAGCATCGCCCCACATATCAAAGCTAATCCGCTTTCCGGTAATAACGCCAGCAATCACTGGCCCAGAGTGAATACCGATCCTTATATTCAAGTCTGTTCCGAATTTTTGATTAAATTTTGCAACCTGTTTGATCAAAGCTAAAGAGAATCTCGCAATTCTCTGTGCGTGATCTGATGCACTTTGTGGACATCCGCTGGCAGCCATATACGCATCACCAATAGTCTTTATTTTTTCAACACCGTAGTGATCAGCGAGTCGATCAAACTGGTTGAACAACTCGTGCAGCATAGCCACCAGCTGCTTGGGCGGCAGGCCTGACGAGATTCTGGTGTAGTTAACAATATCAGCAAACATAATTGTCACGTTTTTGTAATCACGCGCCATGTTGGACCCAGTAGCCTTCAATTCACGGGCGACTTGGGCTGGGAAAACGCGAGCAATCAGTTTGTCTGCGACTCTCTTTTTTCTTTCGACGTTTTTTTCAAGCTTGAACTGTGTCCGCGCAATTATCCCTTGATCAAGAGACATAAAAACACCTAGACCATTTGCCAAGCTTAATTGGGTTATGATCTGCCAATTTGGCAGTTCAGCGAATGCTGGTATTTTTGCGCGCAAATAGAGAAAAAATACCGAGGAAACTAACCCTGTCAAAATCGCATAGACGGGACTCAATTTCTCCAAAGCATAACTGGCAACGATCACTAAAACAGGAATGACTTGCGTCTGCAGAATCATCCCCTTGTTAGGAAGGTAAGGGGCGTATAGTGCCATGTATACATATAGAAAAAAAACGGGGAATACCGGAGTCATATAGTTCGCAAATAAGCGCAAACGGTTTCGCGCATCTAATAATAAATAATTAAAAACAATCCAGCCCTGAAACAAACCAAAATAAAGCCCGACGTTGGGCGACTGGTTGGTTTTGTAGCGAGTGATGAAGTAGAAAGTCCACGTGCAAAGGGAGACGAGGATCAAAGCCAGTTTAAATCGAGGACTATATAAATCCATCTGGCGATACTGGAATTCCATTTCCTGATTTGGTTTGAGTACACCCAAACCAGTAGAAAAATATGGTAACCCAGCCATGAAGGAGCTCCTCGATGATAAATAACCACATGAAAATCATTCAAAGCTTTTGCGCGGTGGAAGAAGGATCGGCAGCTCACTCAGCGTAATCAAGAAATGTTAAATTTATCAATGGGATCAGATGTTTGCCGAAGCAATTTTCCAGGATGTTTTGGACGCAAGATCGAACTAACCAGCGATATCGTCCCGTTTTAACGAGTCCACGTAAATGGACCTGGAGATATTGCTAGGCTGTATCTCATACTTCCAAAAAGATTTTTCAGAAGATCAGCTCGATGGGATTTAATCCTAACTTCCATTTTGCTCAATGATAACATCTTTGACCAGATAGTTGCCATCAGGCAAAAAAACTATCTGCCAAATCTCGTCATTTGACTTTTCTGCCCATGTAATCAAATAAGCGGGTATCGTGTCAGTAAAATAATATCCGTCATGATTTCCCAGCTCCTTTCGAATGTCCTCGATCGGTCGCCCGATCCATCTATTTTTATTCCGCAGTAATGAAGATGCCATTTTAGACCGCTCAGTTAGTCCTCCATTTTTAAATCGAGATGCGTCAAAACCCTCCCCTCCCCAGCGCTTTTCTGCCTTTTCAACGGTCATTTTTTTTCCAAACCAAACAAGCTGCGCAAAGGATGGTTCGCTCGCCGCTGTCATGACTAAAATGAAAATTATGATATTTTTCACTTAAATTTTTTCCCCCGCGGTGACAGAACAATTAATCTTTTTTGTACCAAAGAATCTAAAAATGTTTTTAGTAAATTTTCTCCATTACACTGACTGATCAGCCTCAAGTTCTCGCAAGCTAAAACTCCAGCACGATTATTTGCAAGGTCCATTGCCTTTTCTTCAACTGATTGAAGCAGCGTATCTTCGTGAGCATCTAGAACTGTAACAGAAAATCTCGGACCAAAATGACTCGTTAGCAATCCAGCCCAAACGAAATGCCTACAAGCATCACTTTCGTCATTTGCTGTACTGCCTTTGTAAATTGTTAAGCACAATCGCTCTGCTTTCCATGAGTACGCATAAGCGCGCGTCATTTCCGATGGAAACTCTGAAACCAAAGCACGCTCTGACATTGTCAAAGCCGGATAAAGCTTGGAAATCTCAAAAAACGCAACGCCTCCGAAGTTGAGCTCGCAAAGATCTGCGCACCAGTTTGGGCAAATAGCCGTCGTTAGCGATGTCCTTATCGCCATACAATCTAGCATACACATTAGCCCAGGTCTCACCCGTGCCGCGGCGAACCAATCACTACAATACAAAGGCATTGCAGATAATAATTCTGTATTACCCAGGAGCAGAGCAGCTATTAATAGACGAACAAATCGCATAGAATCCTTCGGGCATCAAAGCAATTTGTTTAACTCCAAGTCGTCCATGGCAAGACTCCAATTCCTCCAGATTTAGGGGGAATTTCTGCATGTCCAACTGGCGCAATTAAATAACCATGACGTGACCCCAGTTTTTGCATCGCACCTTCAAGTGAACGCTCCAAAAAACTTCGCTGCTGTAATGATGTAACAATTTTCATCGGGGAGTTATTCCAGATCCAATCAACTGCAGAGCCCCTAATACTTTTGAAATAGCAACGATCGTCAGTCATACCGTGGAAACCCATCAATGATGAAGTCTCAGTCCACAAGGCGTGACGAATTAAAGATAAAACTGCAGATGAGGATTTGACGTCTCCCATAACATAGCCTGCAAGTCCGGAGTCACCTAAAATCCAAATCTCTTTTCCCACACCCATTTCGTGACAAGAAATTCGTCGGACCAGAAAAATTGTCTCCATTGCCTCCAGATAATTACGAAGGCGTCGACTGTCATAATCAAAAGATGTCAGCGTCGGAAGCTCGCCTTGAATTAACGACTTACCAATACTTCGGAGGATTCCTTTCGTAATTTCTGGCTGATAAGACTTCTTAAAACATTGCGCCAAGTCGCGATAGATTGTCGTCTCAAGCCATCCTTTCCAATAATCTTTAACTTGTGATTCATTCCTAAGAAACATGGGCACAGGCATGCCACCCCTTTGCGCATGAAAAAGCAGCTCTTCCCAACTGAAACGTCCGCGCAAGCCTTCCTCTAACTCAGGCAAGCCTTTTAAAGGATGAGCTTGTTGAGCCTCTGCCAGGGTCATTGGAAATAATTGGCACAAACCGATTCGACCCGTAAGAGACTCCCTGACCCCAATTCTTGATGAAAACTGCGACGAACCAGTCACATAGAACTGTCCAGGAATTCTCTTATTATCTACTGACATTTTTATTGCGTCGAAAAGCCTGGGTGCTTTCTGAATCTCGTCGATAACTACTGGACGATTTTGCCGAGCTAAGAAAATTTTGGGTGAGTCAATGGCGGACTGCTGATAATCGTCGTCGTCTAGCGTGATGTAGTTAGCGATGCCAAGCTGCTCGCGAAATAGGGTAGTTTTGCCCGATTGCCTCAGCCCTACAACGCCAACAACAGGCCAAAGCTTAGCCTGTTTTTTGAGGTATGGAGAAATGAATCGGGTCCGTCTGTGCGGCACGTTACACCGTTCCTTCAGCGTCTAAAAGTGCTATCATTATTTTACATATAATGTTGAATAATGATAGCACTTACGACTCGCATAAAAGCTTAAAAATGAATATTTCCCTATTAATATCGGTATCTTAATATGATTTTTCGCTGAAAATAATGCTGTTATTTTCTCTTTACAGCACGCATTGGCTTGAGTAGGTTGCGCCCAGCATCACCGCCATAAAGGACCAACTTATGATTAAGAGCCTCAAATCACTTGCTTTGCTTGCAATGATCGTTTCCCTCGCAGCTTGCAGCCGAGGCGAGATTGCTCCCATGTCGACAAAAACCGTCGATATTCCGCAAACGCCAGTAAAGAGTCAGGGACATGTTGGTTTTTGTTGGTCTTACGCAACAATCGGACTGATTGAAAGCATCATACTTCGCAAAACTGGAGTCCAGATGGATTTAAGCGAAGAAAGTTTAGGATTTTACCGCATGGCTGAAGAGCTACATGCATTATCTCAGAAGGTTGAGGCCGCAGAGGTTGCTGATGCTGACCTCGTCAAGAAAAAGGTTTTTGAAGATCTTGAAGGTTGGGACGTAACTTTCAATCCACTATACAATCCTGGTCTTTCCGTAAGAAGTGCACTTCAGCTTGTGCGAGACTTCGGAGTTGTGCCTGAAAGTTCGTGGTCCTACAAGTTTAAGGACGGCGATCAGGAAACTGCCTTGCTACAACATATCTATGCTGGCTTTGCAAAGCTCATGAACACACATGGCCGCTCAAAAGTAACTTGGGAGATGATCGTGGATCTTCTCTCGGAAAAAGAAGCTTTTGGTAGCAAACCACCTTCAACGTTCGACTATCTGACTGCAAGCGGTGAGAAAAAAACGTACGACGCCAAAGAATTCATCGCAGATGTCGCCGGATTTACAGTTGACGATTACACCTACATGATTCCGGATGCCACCATAGGCTACGATCAGATTGTGAAAGCTATCAAACTGACGCTCGAACGTGGCCTAGCAATTCCATTGAGCTACATGATTTATGAAGAAACCTTTAATGAATGGGACGCGTCCTATTCAGTGCAAGATCCAAATCGGGAGTTTAAACAAGACGGTGGGCACGTTGTGTTAGTAACCGACTTCGTAAATGTAGGCGGTCGGCCTGGAAGTGTACCTCGCGATGAAATGCTGGCTGAAATGGCCAAGCCATCCTCGGCTTTGGATTATCTCATCGTAAAAAATTCGTGGGACTCACACCTTGCAAGCCCACTCCTTAGACATCCTGGCTATCACACGATGTATCAGAGCTACTTGCAACTTTTGGTAAAAAAGCCCGTTGATATAACCATTGTTGTCCCAAGAGACATCGCGTTTCAGGTGAGATACGGCCGCTAAGGGTTCCAGTCGCCTCGGTAATGATGTAAAATTAATCAATACGATAGATTAACCCAAGACGATGGACGTCCGATGGCACGACCTCCTTTGCGAGTTCTGCTCATATACGACTTGCCCGAACCTGTTTCGGAGCATGATGATCCTCGCTACCTGATTGATCATGACGATCGTCCAACAGAACGCGACGTCGTTCGCGCCATCAAGCGACTCGGGTTTGAACTGCACATCCACGGCGTGTTTAATGACATGCCAGGCCTTATAAGCAAAATCCTATCTCTAAAGCCTGATGTTATTTTTAATCTCTGCGAAACCTACCGCGGAAGCAGGTCTTACGAAGGCGATATTGCATCTCTGCTTGAGCTTTCCGGAGTTCCCTACACCGGATCACGTCCCGCAGCGCTTCATCTTTGCAAAGACAAAGGAACCACCAAAAAAATTGCCGGATGGGATAATATTCGAGTCCCGGCATTTAAGATGTTTACGCGAGATGACTTCAAGTTCGAACCGTTCGTTGCGAACTTCCCTTTAATCGTAAAACCTCTGGACCGAGAAGCCAGCGAAGGTATTTCCAAGGCCAGCATCGTACATGACTGGACGGACTGCGAAGAGCGAGCCGCTTGGGTCGCCCACAAACTAAAGTCAGACGTGATCGTTGAGGAATTCATTCACGGCAGAGAAGTATATATTGGCGTGATTAATCGCAACGGCATTATCGAAACCCTTCCGCCGCGCGAGCTTTTCTTTGATAATCTCGAAAAAGATGAGCCGATGATCGCGACCTATAAAGCAAAATGGGACGACAATTACCGGGCTCGCTGGGGAATTTCGACAAGTCGTGCAGCCAGCCTATCTAAGGCTCAACTTGAGATGCTGTCCTCTCAAAGCCTCAAAATTTTTAAAAGCCTAGGCTTACGTGGCTATGCTCGTATTGATTGGCGCCTGACAACAGACGGCGTTCCAGTATTTCTTGAAGCCAATCCCAACCCCGCACTGTCCCATGACGATGACTTTGCCAAAGCGGCAAAATCAAGCGGTATTCAATATCAAGAGCTCATCTCCGACATCATTGCTGCATCTCTTGCTGAACAACAATTAACGAGTAGCTCAAGACAGGCTGGTTAGATCTCTCTCAATGAACGTTGAGACTCTTCAAACGTCCAACATAGTATGAGGCGAGTGTTCGTCGCATGCGTCGTGCATCAAAAATTCTTTGCTTTGATACACGCTTTGGGATTTCCAGGCCGACGTCACGCATAAGCCTGTCGACAAATTCTAATTTCTTAAGTGCCACTGGAAATTTACTGTAGGTTTTTTTCCAGTGCGAATGTGGGTCAAGCCAGACGGCAAACGTTTCAGCAAAATCTTCATCGGGATGAGTCTGAGCGTATCCCCCGGGAAGATTTTTGACGTAATCTGGGTGCGACGAAAGTGTCGGAACAGAGTCGGGATCATATTTCTGCTTGGGATTTCCAAAAACTGCACGCCAGTCGTCTCGCTTTGAAAGTCGGTAGGCGTGATCAACACAATGTCCTGCTTCATGACGCAGAAGACGCATAAACTCCGCGCGACTGCCACCTTCGACAAAACCAATGAGCTTTTGTTCAATCTGTTTTAAGCGCGAATCAGCAAGCCAAAAGGGGATTGCGATTGCGGTTGTACCACTCGGACAAAACCATTCATCGCCCAAGTATGTTTCAATTTTCAAATGAACGAGATGCTTGCGACGAAGTTCTGCGTGAAGTTGCATGATCAAATGATCAAATTTCGCAGCACTGCTCTGTGGAGTTAGCTCTGAAACTGATCGCGATAAAAGAGAACGCGCTCCTTTGGGAACACGTTTATAAATATTTGCGACTACTGCTTCTTTTTTAAACACATCAAGTGCCATACAAGTCATCGCTATCACCTCAAATGGGGCGATGCAACAATCGATGTAACACTTGCAGAGTGGGGGTTTTAAAGAATTGTGTGGCGCGAGGCTTGACAGAGATCTTCGAAACGTAATACCATACATTTGTATGGTATGGAGTCTTTTATGGTAGCTGCTGAAGTCTTAGAAATATTGTCTGATAACCGCATCCGAACTGCAAGTAGCAACCACCCAAAGTCCTTGCCCGTAACCTCAGCCACAACCGCAAACAACCCTCAGGAGGTGAAATTATGCTTTGGAATCAGCGCTTTGGACGAGCTCTTCAGTGGTGGATTGGCATTTGGAACCCTCTTGGAAATGGGTATACCCTTCGGCAACGGAGGCCGCAGACTCTTGGTCCAATTTATAGCGGCCGCCAGCTCCGGAGCCTCCGACGGACAGAGGCACTGGTGTTTGTGGATCTCTGCAAGGCAGCAGCCCGCAGCGTACCCACCAGCCTGGCAGGCCCTGGGCGTCGACCTACAGCGCCTGCGCTTTGCCTGGTCCGCGTCACCAGTCGGCGATCTTAAGTTTGCTCTGTTAAACGATCTCTTTCGGGTCATTGTCATCGATCACCCAGCTCCTCTGAAACCGGACGATCATGTCTTTTTGGCGCAATGTGCGCGCCAGCATCGCAAGATCATTGTTGTCGCTCGTGATGGCTTTTTGGACCCAAGAGACTCGAACACAGCAGCTAAGTATCGCTTAAATATATGGAGGCCGGCGCACCAAAACATTTTGGAGATCACACCGGTGCGCGGCCTCCATCGATCCACGAAGGTCTCATCATTTTTTCAGCATCCTAATTTCAAAATAGATCCATGAAGCATCTATTTAACAGTCGCTTCCCATTTAAAAACGAGTTTGATCATGACGTATCCCGTCCTCCCCTTTTCGTCCGCATTGTCTGGCGCATCCCGCCTAAGCAGCTTCGTAGCTGTTTATACGGATGCGCCAGATGGCGGAGATTTCCTGAGCATCACACCACGGGTGATGCAGTGGAATCGCCACACGTTTATTCTTGATCTCAGTCATGTCACTCAATACTGGACACAGATTGCTTCTGAGCAAGACCTCTCGTTTACCGAGTTTTTACCGAAACTGTTTGAGAGTTTGTCGCATAGACCTTCGTGCGTCACCATAGCTGATCATCCATGGCGAGCTCTAGTCGCTTTGTCGGTTGCATTAGAACGACCAACACTAAGCTTTCTTGATGTTCAAAGCCACCTTGGACGGAAAATCCTTCATGACGTTAGCTGGACAAACTGGCTAGCACTTTGTCGTGAGCTTCGTGATCACTTACTTGCAACTGGTAGCAAGAATATCCAAGCGTCATTTTCTGCCATGACTAAAACGATTGAGCGTATGCGCCTTTCTAACATCTCCCAAATGGCTGATGTAGAAGCCACGGCCATGCAGCGCCGGTTTGGCAAACTGATTGCTACCGCCTGGGATTGGACGTGGGGCAAACAAAGATCTCTCTTTGATGAAACCTTTATCGATGGATTTCCATGGCAAGGAGTCACCTACAAAGAATCACCAAAGATCAGTCGCTACCTTGAGTCATCTCTACGAGAGTGGGACCATATTGCTCCACTCCTGTGTGAAGACCTTAATAAAATCTGCAATCTCAATTGCTGGACGTCCAGCGAACGAGTTGTAAGCCTGGAGTGGGTGCTGTCCTTTTCCTGCAGCCCATCCCTCCGCATCCCCGTCTTGTTCCGCCATCCGCATGCCCTCCACCGCGAATCCGGCCACCACAAGACAGCACTGCTCCAGGCCTTCTATTCTTGGCAAAACGCCATGCGCTCACGGAAAAAACCGGAGGCTGATGGCGAGACATATTTGAGTGATGATGCGGTGACAGAATGGAGTGTAAGTGTCGCTGAGCGACTGATCATGCCTTCCAGTATTCAAAGCCTATTTAAAGACGACTTATCCACAGAGTCTGCACAGCTCAGAGATCTTGAAAATTCTCTTCCGGTTCCTCTAGTTAGCTACACCACAACCGATCACTGGTCTCCGGAAAGATCGTTTACCCCAACACACGCACAAAACATAAAAGACCTACAAAACATACCTTTTGGACACATTGCGAGGCTTGCCATGAACCAACGACGCCCTTTGTTTATGTATGATCATCCAGAGCCACTGGCCGAAAAGCATCAATCATCAGCCATGGTATTTTGCGAGCGTCTGGCCACATCCTGGTGGACAGATACCGCACCCTCACCGCGCGGGACATGTCGCAATTACTATGTGCGTATGACCGACGACGGACTGTTACAGTGGGTTTTTCAAAATGACGACGGGAGTTTATGTCTCCATGGACTCTACGGTTAAACAAGAAGCATCCCATTGGATTGAGTGGCTCACGCACACCAATTTTAGCTTTCTGCATGGAGCATCCCACCCTCACGAGATGCTTGAGACGGCTAAAGATTGCGCCTATGCGGGCTTAGCTATCTGCGACTTTGATGGCGCTTACGGACTTGCTCGCACCTACCGCCATTGGAAATCGATGGATGAAAACACGAGGCCCGCACTTTTTTACGGCGCCGAACTTCATCTGACCCAAGATCATCATGAGCCGGTGATCCAGCAAAATACGATCGCCTTGATTGCGCGCTCAGCCAGTGGCTACGGACACCTTTGCCAAATACTTACGCGCGCGCATCGTGGTGGGAAGCATAACGCCTATCTATCTTTAGAGGACCTGTCATCCATGGTCCTAACAGATCTCAGCATCATTATTCCTATGCGCGGCTTGCTACGCAAAGACCCTGCAGCATGGGAATCACAATGTCAGACACTTAAAAGCCTATTTGGAGCAGATGATACGTTTATGGCATTTAGCTGCCATCTTTCAGCCTCAGAAGATATCTGGAGTAAACGTGCTCTCCGGGTACAGAAGAATCTTGAGATCAAGCCTTTAGTCTCCCTTGATCCTTTTATGCATGATCGCTCACGGAAAAAGCTATGCGATATGCTGGCGGCTATTCGCACCAATCTTCGTCTCGATGAGGCCGTCGCCCATACATTTGTTAATGATGAGCGCACACTGCTCACGGTAAATGATATTTATAAGCGCTTTCAAAAGTTTCCCTTATTCGATCAAGCGATACAAAACTCAAAAGAGCTTGCGGCTCGGTGTCACTTTTCTTTTGCTGAGCTTCGTTACCGTTACCCGAAAGAGATGATTCCTCCTGGACATACGGCGCAGTCATATCTCACTGCACTCACTTGGGCCGGTGCCCAGGAAACATACGATCAGCCACTACCACCAAAAGTACGTTCTCTGATTGAGCATGAGCTGCAGCTGATCGAAACCCTTGGGTTTGCCGATTACTTTCTAACCGTCTGGGACATCGTAGCCTGGGCAAGAAAGCAGGGTATTTTGTGTCAGGGGAGGGGATCAGCGGCTAACTCTGCTGTTTGTTTTGTGCTCGGAGTTACCGCTGTTGATCCGATGAAGTTTGATCTCTTATTTGAGCGTTTTATCAGCGTCGAACGCGGAGACCCACCCGATATTGACGTGGATTTTGAGCACGAGCGCCGGGAAGAGGTGATTCAATACATCTACAAGCGCTACGGCCGAGAAAAATCCGCCATGGTCGCTAACGTCATAACATTCCGGAAAAAAGGCGCTCTTCGTGCCTGTGGAAAAGCTTTGGGTATCCCTGATGAACTCCTGGGGCAGGCCAGTGATTTTATGGCTTCAAGAGTGAACGTAGGAAAAACCATAAAAGACGTGGTCGAACAGCTAAAAGAAGACTCTCCCCTCAAAGACATACCCTGGGAGCTGTGGCTTGAGCTCACCAGCGAGCTAAAGGGTTTTCCCCGTCATCTTGGTATTCATTCAGGTGGCTTCATGATCGCTGACCGTCCCCTATGTCAACTGGTCCCCCAGGAACCTGCGACAATGGAAGGACGGACGGTCATTCAGTGGTGCAAAGACGACATCGAAGATCTTGGCTTTTTTAAAATTGATATCTTGGCTCTCGGCATGCTGTCTGCAATCCGCAAGGCTCTTAGCCTTGTATCGCATCAGTATCAGCAGCCACTCACACTGGCCACCATACCCCAGGAGGACCCTGCCACCTATAAAATGATCCAACGGGCGGATACGGTCGGTACCTTTCAAATTGAGTCACGGGCCCAGATGTCGATGCTGCCAAAACTTAGGCCAAAGACGTTTTATGATCTTGTGATTGAGGTGGCCATCATTCGTCCAGGACCAATTCAAGGCGGCATGGTGCATCCATTTTTGCGTCGACGCCATGGTCTTGAGCCTGTCACTTATCCTGATGAAAGACTAAGACCTATTCTTCACCGCACCTTAGGAATTCCCATCTTCCAGGAACAAGTCATGCGCATTGCTATGGCGATTGGAGATTTCTCTCCGGGAGAAGCAAACGAGCTGCGTAAAAACATGGGTGCTTGGTCCATGCGTGGAGATATCAACCCATGGCTCAACAAACTGGCTATCGGCATGCAAAAAAACGGCATTGCCCCTGATTTTGCAGAGGCCATCTTGGCACAGATGAAAGGCTTCGCCGAATATGGATTTCCAGAATCGCACTCGGTATCGTTTGCGCTACTTGCGTATGCATCGTCTTATCTTAAGTGTCATTATCCAGCGGCCTTCTTTGCATCATTGTTGAACTCACAACCCATGGGATTTTATTCACCCCATGCACTGGTACAAGCTGCCAGAAGGCAAGGGATAGCCGTGCTGCCTGTGTGCGTCAATCAGTCCAGCTGGGCGTCAACATTAGAACCACTGTCACCAGGAAGCACGAGAGACTTTGCCATTCGTCTAGGCTTTGGACTGATCACAGGTCTTTCTAAAAAATCTGGAGAGCAAATTGAACGCACCAGAAAACGCCTCGGACCGTGGACCTCCTGGGAGCACTTTCTCCAGCACACTAAAATTCCACGTCACGATCTTACGGCACTGGCCGCAGCCAATAGCTTTGCAATCTTTGGACTATCGCGGCGATCGGCTGTATGGATTGCTGCCGCCGCACCGCACGCTCACTGGCTTGAAGATATAGACCTTTCTTCACGACTTCCCGAGGAGACACGGGAAGAATCCATTCAGCAAGATTTTGCCAGCTTTCAGACCTGTCTATATGCACATCCCGCTCAGTTTATTCGTGATGAAGCTTGGTGCTATGAGGTGCCCACGTCAAAACTTAAACTCGCCAAAACTATCGAAGACATGATCCCTAATCAGGTCATCACCGTCTTTGGGATGATCTTGATTCAGCAAAGACCACCAAGTGCCAATGGTATGATGTTTATTACACTGGAGGACGAAACAGGATTTTTCAATCTTGCCATCACACCTGAAGTATTACAGCGCATTGGTCACAAAATATCAGGACAATCATTTTTATGTGTATCCGGAAAGCTACAAAGTAGCAGCGGAGCTCACTCCATCCTGGTCAAAGATGCCTTTATACCGAAGATCACTAAGGCTGACGTCATCCCAATTCCTCCTCAACAAAATACCGGATACCCATCACCAGCTAAAGCAGCTATGATGAACTCATGAGTCAGCCACCCAAAAAACCATCAAAATCCAAAAAAACCTTCTCTCCGGAGTGGGAGGAAGAGGAAGAGCATCAAGATCACAGCGAGCTTGACGCAAGGCTCCGCGAGGAGCAAGAAGCCAAGCTTTTCTTAGAGGCTGTCGAACGTCAAAAGTTTCGACCCAAAGACTCTGAACAAGAACTCGAAAAAATTAAAAACGCCCAACGCACGCAAAAATCAGCCAGCCGGCACACGATTGATCTTCACGGCATGACTGTAGCCGATGCTCAAGCTTATGTTGTTAGAACAATCCACGACATCCTGAGCCAGGCCAAAGGACAATCTGTAGACATCAGAATTATCACCGGCAAAGGCCATCACTCCAAAGGACGCGGGCCCCAGCTTATTTCTGAGATTCATCATGTTGTAGAGTCCACATTCCGTCAGCGGATTGTCAGCATAGAAGTAAGCCCCCATGAACTGAATCTTGGGGGCGTCTATCTAAAGGGTCACTTTGACGTAAAACTACGATGAATAAGCTACAAAAGAATTATCTAAAAATCTGAGTGCCGTAGCAGGCGCCGCGAGAGTCTCTATGCACCCCAACACCAATGGCACTAAATCCACCTAGCATATTGCGGCGGTGACCAGAGCTATTCCACCACTGGTTAACAAATGCCGATGCAGCATAGTCTTCATTTCCACGACTACAGAAATTATAGGCCACGTTCTCTGCGGACATGGATACTGACGTATTAAACTCCTGGCGATACACAGCTAAACGAGAGCCTGGAAACCCCTCGTGACCAATATCACCCCGGGCAGCCTGCTTTTTGGACCAATCACGGGAAACAAAGGAAATCTTTGAATCATACGCCAACTCACGAAGACCGGACTGTCTGCGGTAGGCATTGGTCTTTTGTGCGATCAAATATTCAATCTTACAAATAACCGCATCACCCTTATAGCAATTTGGATCTGCTGTGAGCTCTGAATTTGTAGCAGGCTGGTCTGAGTTACTGCTGATCGGACCAGACGAGTCTGGCAACGGCGATGCTCCATTACTTGTGCCGCTCGGCGTCAGAGTATTACTGGATGTTGATGGTGTCGGATCAAGAGGAACTCCTGATTGAGCGCCTAAGGCTGCCGTGCCGTCAGCAGTGAAATATAGCAATACAGATACTGGAACCTTTCCGCCCTTGTTCTGATCAGCAGTGATTTCAGTTCTTTTCCCGTCCATATCGTTTGTTAAATAAATTGTCTCAAGCTTTGTTTTGTCAGCACTGGCTTTACCCAAAGACAAAACAAACGTGTAAGCACAGTTTGCTGTAATTTTTTCATTGATCAAAACATCAGATACTGAGAACAAACCAAACTTCTCTTTGTGACTAACGGGCGTCGTCGTTCCATTTGCACAGGCTCCACCCACGACGGAAAGAGCCCAAGCGTTGACCTTGTCGTCACCCATGTAAGGTTTTAGCTTTGCGGGAATCGGCATCGATACTGAGGATACGCGCGACGATCCACCACTTGCTCCGATATCATCTATAGGCTTTAACCGACATGAAACTCCGACTAATGTGAACCCAACGATCAAAGCATGGGTTAAGACAGACGGACTCAGCGGGGAGATCAAGGTTTTCATGGTTTATCCACTCCTTAAAAACGACAATGCAGTCGAGCGTGTAGAGCTGCATGCAAAGACCAGCCCAAGGATCGATATCAGTAATTTCAATATCTTACGGAGATCTAGATAAACCTGTTGTGCAGACTTGGCAAACAAACTGTAATGATCTCTGACACCTAAACCAGGATCCCATCCTATGATCTCTCTAACCGTTAAAAGCTTACCTGTCCTAACCGACAACTTTATTCATGTGCTGGTGAAAGACAGCTGTGCTGTGGTGGTTGATCCCGCGGAGGCAGCTCCCGTTGTTCAGTTCCTCAAGTCTCACAACCTAAATCTCAGTCATATTCTCATGACTCATCACCATGCTGATCACACAGGCGGCGTCAAAGAACTAAAGTCTCTTTACCCAAAGACTGAAGTTATCGGATTTCAAGGAGACCGCCACCGCTTACCACCGCTATCGCACACAGTAACTGACGGCACCCAAATCACAATCCTTGGCATTGATTTTGACGTCTGGCATCTTCCTGGACACACCACCGGTCACATTGCATTTATTGCCACCAACCAGCACATAGCCTTCACGGGGGATGTTCTGTTTGGCATGGGCTGCGGAAGAGTCTTCGAAGGAACCTATGAAGACATGTTTAACTCACTGCAGAGACTGAAAACACTGACACCACAAACCAAAGTTTTCTGTACCCATGAATACACCGTCAATAACGGGCGATTTTGTGAAACGATTCTACCGAACCACGCCGCCATCAAAGAGCGTCTGAAAAACTGTCTCACTATTCGAGAAAAAGGTGAATTTACGGTGCCATTAAGGTTGAGCGAAGAACTCAACACAAACCCCTTTTTATTTGCCGAAAATCTGCAGCAGTTTTCTCAATACCGCGATGCTCGCAATCGATTTTAAATAAAAATAATTAGATAAAAAAACCCTCCATGAGGAGGGATTTTTCTATGATTAATTGCTGAGTTTAACGAAGATTTTCCATCACGAATTGGCGAACGTTAAACCAAACCGTGTAGTCCGACTCGATCGCTACGTGGTTTGCCAATACTCGGAGGTTGTAGTGAGCTGCTGGCATTGGACCAGAACCCAGAATAATCGCTGGCTGATGGTAGAGATTAAGCCAACGGGTCCGTGTGTTCAGCTGATACCACTCAGCTTGATTGAAATCCCGCGGCGCCTCACGACACCCATCATCTCGAAGACGCTGACATGTTGCGCGGCTCACTGGATCAAGTGACGCCAACAGAATCGGAACAGGAAGTGCGCCGATGTATGGGCTGGATGCCAATTTCATAGCTCTCCATCCAGCGTGAGAGTGGCCGATGATGATGATCTTGCGAACATTCTGCATCAAGCTTCCCACCAATCCGTCCAACTGGTTTTCATGCATCGGCGCCATGCCACGGCTGCCTCTTAGCACGAAGTACTGCATCTGAGGACTTAGCCACTCGTAGCAAGTATAAACAACATTATCGGCTGGAGTGACCACGCCCGAGTTAAGAAACCAGCGATTAAATGAATCAAATAAGATGACATCCTTTAATCCTGGGACCGCAGATGAAAACCCGTTGCGGTTACAGGTACCGTTACCACCGAGCACTATATACAGAATCCCAGGCTGCGCGGCAGGAGTCACAACTCCGTTGTTCGGCGGGGGCATCGCAGCAGGGTTATAAGAGGGGACGGGCTGAGCTATCGCCACGTTAGCGACAGGCAAACCAATCAATCCCAACGAGAAACATACGGAAATTAAAGTCTTTTTCATTTAAGGCTCCACTGAGAGGGAGCCCGACTTCTAATAACGATGCCAAGGGAAGTCAATACAATTTAAAATTATAATAATAGGAGTAAGGCTTTCCCTCCGCTAGGTCCGGAAAAAAGCCTGTTATCATCTGAATTTACTTACAATAGCAGCCGACGGTTATGTCAGTTTTGTCGTTATCCTGCTTCTGCGATTTGATAGAATTTGACCCATAGCAGCGTCCACCGACACTGTTCGAGTGATAAAACTCTCGCCCACCACCCCAAACTCCCTGGGTGTAGTTGATCCCAACAGCGTCGCCGCGAACCTCACCACTGACACACCGATTTTTGTACTGGGAAGAAGGAATACTAACTCGACCAACCCCTTTACAAACATTTTGGCAGACCCCGCCATTCGTCTGCACCCAAACAGCAATTGACTCAACATTTGCAGAACAGGTCGCCTGACCTCCTGCTGAACCTTGCACCGTCGCTGAAATAGATTGCGCGGCGGCACTGCAAGCAATCAAACCTTCCCATGAAGCACCATTTTGGACCAAGGCCTTACCTGCGACGGTAGGCGCACCTGCCAGAGGGCCGCCAGTCGAATTGACAACAACCTTACATTGCGCAGTGACATTAGAGGAGCGAGAAGCCGAAATTGAACAACTCGCAGGAATCACAGGTGGCACCGGTGGAGCCGCAACGGTCAAAGACGCCGAGCAAGTCTCAGTTGAAGCTGGATTCTGAACAGTACCAACAATTGAGAACACGCCGGCAGCTGTTGGTGTCAATATAACTGGATTTGAAACATTAACATCTACTCCATTCAACTTAGATGACACCAGTTCACCGCCAGTTGAATTCAAAGTGACGTTTACAGACTGACCTAGGGTGGTCGACGCAGCGTCCACCTGGAGTGAGCAGGCGGGCTTTGTAATTGCATCCACTGTAGCAGAGCAAGTGGAGCTACCACGAGGGTTGGTAACCGTGGCAGAAAACGGCACGGCACTTGCGGCACAATCGACTTCGGCCTCCCAAACAGCCATCCTCTGTACAAGGTTCGGAACTCCTGCGATCGAAGGCGTTCCGGAAATTTGACCGGCACCCGCCGATGAAACACTCAATAAGCATTTCGTTGACACAGCCGACTTCCGAACAGCGGTCAAAGCGCATTGCGGCAAGGCAATCTCAGGAACGTTTGCCTGACAGCTAACCGAAGTATTCTGCGGATTTTTCACAGTAGCTGTGAAGGCCTGACCAACCGCCGCACAGTCAGCTTTTGCACTCCAAACACCAGCATTATTTGCCAGGACAACATTATTGGACAAAATTGGTGACCCACTAATTGGGCCTCCAGTCGATACGACAGAAACGTCACACTTGGTCGACAAAGCATTCTCCCGTGCGGCATTTATGGCGCAACTTGGAGGTATGACCGCTACTGTCGTAGGTGGATTATTGACCGTAACATCAAAAGAGCAGTGTTCTGTGGAGGTCTGATTTTGAACGCTTCCTTTGAGTGAAAACATCCCAGAATTTGCAGGCGTAAATGTCACAAATTGATCAAGACTTGCAACCACGTCATTGATCTTAATTTTACTAACTGGAACTTTGTCATCTTCCAAGACGACTTTCGCCTTCACTTGACCGCCAAGTGTAATCGTTTGTGACTCCACAACGAGGGAGCAGCCAGGTTTTTCGATTGGTTGAACATCAACTCCACAGGTTGCAACTGTGACAATTTCAGATGACTCTCCATCGTTGTCACCAGAGTCAGACTCAACTTCCTGCTTGAATACCGCATCGATAGCAACACCAGTGGCGGGACAATTCACCTGAGTAAAAAATCCTCCAGTCTGCCTAGCTACGGAACCAACCGGTGTTGGTGAAATTTCTGGAGTCATTTCTGCCAGACCGCTACTTCCCGTGATGGAAACATTACAAAGAGTCGAGTCGGGCGATGTTCTTTCAGCCTCCAAACTACAGGCAACCATTGATCCCAAAAAACGATCAACAACTTTGTCAATCTTACCGGTTGCATTCTTGATCTTCTCATTCGTTCTGGCAATGGAGCCCTTAAATTCTGTTGATTCCGCGCAAGATATCACGCCTAAAGCGCTGACAAGCCCTGCTACATAAAAAATTCCGCGCAACATTCGCCCCTCCCGTACAAAATAGGTTCGGACGGAAACCAAGCCAATTTGAGATCTATTAACTAATGCAATGATATTAAATATATAGGCTCGCTCTTTGAGCGTGCTAGGACATTATTACCCAGACGTTTTACAGCTAGGATATGAGAGAATGATTGAGTAATTAAAGCAACGACGCATCGAGGACACCCATGAAAATTAACCTGATTTCTCTACTCTGGTTTGTATCGATGGCCTATTTATCTACGTGCAAAACTGCATCAAAAGACGGCTCAGATCTGAAGTTCTATGGAACGGACAACCAATCTGCAATCATGACGTTTGATGCAGATCTTGATTTTGAGCTTCCCAGAGGCGTCAAAAGTCAAGTGGATCTCTCAAAGCCCGATGTGAAATCGCAAATCCTCGAGCTAATAGACCTGCAAGTTCGACACCTTTACGGAACTTTTTCAGTCCACGACGAGTTTCGAAATAATCCAGGAATCGTTGAAGGCAAAGGTGAAACACTCCTACGCTCAAGCTCGGTCGACCCTGGAAAAGGACGAGGACGCATCCGGTACACTCACAAAGATAGAGTCGTATTCAAAAAAAGTGTTTTTAGGGGAGATAAACCGACGATCAAGTTCCAATTACCGCGAGATCCGGTTGCAATTTATTCCCGCGGTCTAGACCCCGACGGCCGTTTCAATCTGTGCACCGACGAACATTACAATTCCGAAGGAGACTTCTGGTACTTCTGGCATCCGACAAAACGTGGGTGCCCCATCGGGAGTGGAGATCTTCAATTGGTTACGGGAAATTTAGCGCCAATCCCGAACACCAAAAAGACCTATCCTGACTACGACAAATTATTAGGAGATAACGGTAACGGCAAAGCCGTCAAAATTATGTATTTGGTTGGTGTTGACGAAAACTTTAAGGCTGGCGATTTAGGTAGCAATAGTTACCGCGAGGCATTTGACCTGCTTCGGCAAAACAATTTCAAGGTGAAATCCTCCATCCGTCGACGAAGCTCTTTGACCTACTCAACGCCCGACTACGACGTTGAAGTTGATATGCGACTTGTAAATCCTGGAACAGACCAATTTGTTAAGGCCGCAGCTGAAGGACTTGAGACTGCTGACATCTTCATCTACGACGGTCATTCGGGACTTGGCGGCTACCTGTATGTTGACAGATTTCAGCAAGTACTTGGGCGTCCGCTTAATCTGAATAAAGAAAAAAGTCAGATCTTCTATTTTAATGGATGCTCAACCTTTGCGTACTACAACCTCGATTACTTCAAACTAAAAAGCTCCAGCGCCGATCCAAAAGGAATTAAGTTTTTGGATGTAATCACAACGTCAATCGGGGCCACCTTTGATATTGGCGCTCGTCATGACGCCGTCGTTATCACAAACTTAGTGAACGGATCGAGACCCTCATGGCAGACCATTATGGACCAAGTCTACAAGGCAGATCGTCGACAAACCGCTTTGACCCATGTCAATGGCGATGAGGATAATCCCAGCACCCCAGGCCTTGGCCGCTAAAAGCAGGACCGCACATGGACACCAAGGATCAATTTGATTTAGTGGTCATCGGCAGTGGCCCTGCAGGGGAAAAGGCTGCCGTTAAAGCTGCCTATTTTGGCAAAAAGGTCGCCATTATCGAAGCTCAACCGATGGTCGGAGGCGCAGGCGTCAACACCGGCACACTCCCGTCAAAGACCTTAAAGGAATCGGCTTTATTTTTTAGTGGAAAATATGAGCGAGGACTTCACGGTGTTGAGAAGAAACTGGAACAAAAGACAACGATCGACGACTTCTTCTACCGTGAGCGCCTGGTTCAAACCAATGTAGAAAACGAGGTCCGAAAAAATCTCAACATTCACAGCGTAGAAATCATTCACGGCTTTGCTAAATTTCAAGACGATCACCACATCCGAGTCAACTCAAGGGCGGGCGAAAGACTCATCCGCGGAGAGTTCATCTTGATCGCAACTGGGAGTTACCCCTTTCACCCTGCAAACATCCCGTTTGATCAGGATCTTGTCCACGACTCAGATACGATTCTAAAACTTAAGAAAATTCCTGAAAGCCTAGTCGTCGTTGGAGCGGGCGTGATTGGCTGCGAATATGCCACCATCTTTGCCACGATGGGCTGCAAGGTTCACCTCATCAACGACCGCGACCAGATCATGCCGTTTCTCGACGGAGATATTTCAAAGAGTCTGGTCGATCACATGCGAAAAGCTGGAACCGATATAAGATTCAAAACGGGATTAGAATCAGTCACAAAAACGGCTACAGGTGTCGAAACCGTCCTAGATAACGGTCAAAAGATAACTAGCGAAATGTTTTTGTTTGCTGCAGGCCGCAGCGGCACAACGGCTGGATTAAACTGCGAGGCTGCGGGCGTAAAATTAGGAAAACGTGAGATTGTCGAAGTCGACAGCCAGTTTCGGACATCGACCCTTAATATATTCGCAGCCGGAGACGTCATCGGCTTCCCAGCCCTCGCCGCAACCAGCATGGACCAGGGGCGGGTGGCGGTATCGCACATGTTTGGGCTTAGCGACATTTCAAGTGTCAGCAAAGACTTCCCTTACGGCATCTACACCGTACCAGAAGTTTCGATGGTTGGGATGACGGAGCAAGAAGCCAAAGACAAGGGCTTGGATGTCTGTACGGGTAGTGCAAGGTACGCTGACATGCACCGCGGACGGATCATGGGCGCAGAAGATGGCTTTCTAAAGATTGTTTTTGAACGTACTTCGCTGCGAGTGCTCGGTGTACACATCATCGGCCCAATTGCAACCGAGATCATTCATTACGGACTACTCCTTGTTCAAGAAAAGAAAGATCTTCCTGCTATCATCGCGCAGATCTTCAATTATCCAACCCTTCATGACCTCTATAAGTACGCCGCCTATGACGGCCTTGGCAACCGCGCTGGTCATAAGGTTAAGAGCTGACAACGGCGGCACAAGGAACCTGTCGCATGTCTTTTGGAGCTTGAATGCTGGAGCTTAGATTTTTGACAAAAAATGACGAGAGCACGTTTCGTGCTGCTGTAGATGAATTTAAACTTCACAATCCAGACTGGGAGTTTGCATTTCATTTTTCCGATAGCATGAAATTTGAAGATTATTGCGATCTTTTGCGTAACCAGTCCGAAGGACGAGACCTAAGGGGTTTTGTTCCAAATAGCTATATGGGAGCGTTCTTAAACGGCAAGTGCGTGGGCAGAGCCTCAATTCGATACGAACTAAACGATATGCTGAGTGCGATCGGCGGCCACATTGGCTATGGCGTGATTCCATCGCAGCGTGGGAAAGGATACGCACGGGAGATTTTACGTCTCGCTCTAGAACACCTGAAAGCAAGAAACCTTAACCGAGCTTTGGTCACGTGTTCTGATCATAATGTCGCCTCAATTCGGACCATCGAAGCAAATGGCGGAATACTCGAAAATAAAATTTCACGCGCAGGGTCCAATGAACTAACCCGCAGATACTGGTTTAATCTCTAAAATTCATGCCACCCGATTAATTTTAATATCCCGTCCTCACTCCTGCGTCGGAGTCGGGGTTTCATGGCAGACAGATGCAGCAAAGATGTAAGACATCGAGACTGGGATGATGTGGTTTTCTGTTCGGATATTGTTGGGAGTAGTCGGGCTGAACGCCCAGCGTATAACTTGGCGACACCCCGAGGGATTTTTTATAACTGGTAGCAAGCGGAAGCGTTCAAGCTTAAATTCCTGCTTTACGGTAATCATATATTAACCAAAAGAGTGGCCAGGATGCGAATTGACTCAAACTAAACTATACCGAAATTGGACACGGGGCTTTTGCTTAACTCAAGGTTAAAGACGTATGGCGTTTAAGCAGCATCGCAGGGGAGAATGGCACTTGATTCCTGCGCTACACTGCAGTTTGAGATGCCGTTCTATCCTGTAGACATTTCGTCCGGTGTATCTGTTTCCTTGCGTCAGTGGTTGACGGGGATTGTCATGTAGTATTGGCCTGGCTAGTGATTTTTCATTGGCGTAGGGCTTCATGGCAATTTACGAGCGTCACCGGCCGGAATCGACTGTGCTCTATCAATCAGTGGCTAGAGCTTGGCCAAAGGTTGAGGTCGAGTATGCTATTAATGAACAAACGATTGCACCCCATGTGGCAGCAGAATTCGAGAGATACAAGCGTTGCGGAATCTTGGAACATGGATTTGTCAGGCTTTATTGCAAGGACTGCCAAGCTGAGCGGGTGATTGGATTTTCATGCAAAGGAAGAGGTTTCTGTCCGGCATGCGGATCTCGGCGTGCGTTGCAAAAGGCAGACCGAATTGAGCGAGAAGTGTGGCCTCGCGTGAAAGCAAGGCAGTGGGTTTTGACGTTTCCGCATCAGGTTCGTGCGTGGCTGCTTCGCAGTGCTGAGCTGTTTAATGAAGTGATCTCAGTTGTCATAGACAGTATTTCTTTTTTTTATGAACAGCATTCAGCGCTCGTGCTTGGCAAGGATCAGATCTATTTGCCGACGGCTGGGTCAGTTAGCTTTGTGCAGTTTTTTGGGTCCAGTTTGGCCCCAAACCCTCATCTTCACATGATGTTTCTCGATGGTGTATTTGCGAGTGGCAAAGACGGCGTTAAGTTTTTTGAGCATCGAGGCCTGAGCCAGGAATCGATGTTTGATGTGATTGAGATGATTTATTTGAGGCTAGCGAAACTATTTGCAAAGAAGGGCTATGTCGATGCATCAGGTGAGGTAAGTCTGCCTGAGGATTTTGACAGCGAAGATGATTTAAGTGTGCCGATGCCATTTCGCCCGCGTGCTCCGAAGGCTTACCGACGCAAGGGACGCCTTCTGTCAAATCCGTTATTTCAGCATCCAGATCCTGATATGATGTCGGTACAAGGCTGGCTTAACGTGCGATACAAATGGTTCTCTTTGCATGCCGCGGTGTCAATTGAGGGTGCAAACCGAGAGGGCCTTCGGCAACTATTTCATTACGGTGCTAGATCATCGGTGAATCTATCACTTCTGAGCTACATGGAGCCTGATGATCCAGATAGAAGCGAATTGGAGCTTCGTCTAAAGAGAAAATGGAACGACGGCACAGAGTCTTTAATCTTCAGTCAGCGTGACTTCGTAGAGAGACTCGCTGGAATTATTCCTCCCGCATGGTTTAATCTAACCAGATTTCACGGCGTTTTCGCTCCAAATCACGCATGGCGAGAATTTGTGGTGCCAGGTCCTACTAAGAAGCGAACGTGCCCAGCTCATGATGAACCTAACGACTCTGACCCGCCACCAACCGGCAAACCCTCAACTGGACGAGCACCAGCAGAGTTTTGGATTCCGTGGGCTGAGCTTCTTCGCAGAACGGTCGGCGTGGATCCTGAAATATGTATTTGCGGAGCAAGGATGATTGTCGATGAAGCGATCACCGACGGCGAAAAGATTTCTGAGGTACTTACGCGCCTGGGTGTTGTTTCAACGGGCCCTCCAAAGAGACGGCAATCCACCGGGGAGCTTGATTATGTATATGATGTGTAAATGCAGGTGCTCAGGGCGCTGGCCATGGGGACGTGCGGCCAGATCGCAGTTTGCCGAGTGTAACGACTGAGTTTTCGGGTAGAAATGGATTGGGCAAATCGATATTTTTGGTGATTAGACATAGGCCGGTGAAGTAGTATGACACCTTGTCGGGTTAAATGAGTCGACAAGATGTCCGGAAAATGCTGATTTTGCTAGTTATTTTTCCTAGCGCCTGCCAGCGACAAGAGCCTATTTGTGCACGAAGCTGACAATAAATAGATGCGGTATAAATAGAATCTTTTGGTGTTTCAAAAGATACCGTGTTACCCTAGAAGTATGTCCAAGTGGTTACATAAAATGCGTTTCGTGCTCGCAGTAATGGCTCTAGGCCTGTCTTGGCATTACGTCATTTTAGCCGGACATTTGGCCTGTGAAGTTCATCCAAATTGTGATGAAGATGCTGGCCAGATCTTTGGATCCTCATCTTCCCATGAACACGAGCACTGCCTAGTCCAAATTACTCCGTCCCGTGTAAATGACACGTCCATTCAAGACGGGCATGATATCGTACTCTCTTACTTTTCAATTGCGCACGTTTTGCCTGAGGCACCACGAGTTGTGAAAGCATCTCGAACACCGCATCCATTAATTATGCGGTCGAGAGCGGAATTTCAGTTTACCCACTCGGTCCGCATTATTTCATGAGAAATATCATCTGAATGATTCAATGCACCTTTCTGCGGTGGGTGCTCGCTATCTATGTTAAAAATTAAATTAAAAAAATTTCAAAGGAGTTTTTTATGAAACTATTCAACCTATCATTGTTGTTTGCTTGCGTTGCTGGTGCCTCAATTGCTTCCGCGGCCGCTAAAGTTGAGCATAAATCCCACGAGGCTCATAAGCACGGTGAAAACTGCGGTCACGCTGCGATTAAGCATAGTGACCATGTTGACTACATGCACGATGGCCATTTTCACAACACTGCAGCTAACGGCAAAGTTGTTGAGCACAAGGTGCGTGTAGCTGCGTCGAAAGACCATGTTAAAGCTTCAGCTGAAAATGGCCATACACACGGCGTTAATTGTGGGCATGAGCGTATTGAGCACGGTGACCATAGCGACTACGTCGTCGATGGCAACGTCCATCATGTTGACGGCGATCACTGTGATCAAAGAGCAACAGAGATCTGATTTTTAGGCCAAAGGTGGTTTGAAAAACCCCCCGTTGGGACCCATAATCCCAACGGGGCTTTTTACCAACGGAGCTTACTTGTTAAATCAGATCATTCGCTTTGCACTTAACCATAGGCTGCTTGTTCTGGCCATCACCGCATTATCAGTGGTCTTTGGCGGCGCGACGGTTACCAGTCTTCCTATTGATGTATTCCCTGACATCACAAAACCCACCGTCACCATCATGACGGAGTCACACGGTATGGCTCCAGAGGAAGTGGAGACAAGGGTCACATTACCCGTTGAGTCGTTTTTAAATGGAATTCCTGGCGTTGAAAGAGTTCGCTCCCAGTCAGGAGTTGGCCTTTCGGTTATTTATGTTGAATTTGATTGGGGCACGGAGATTTATCGCAATCGCCAGCTCGTTCAGGAGAAGATTAATCTTGCTCGAGAACGTCTTCCGAAAGACATCTCGCCGGTAATGGGACCTGTGGGGTCACTCATGGGTCAGATTCAGCAGATTGCCGTTTACTCGAAAGATAACGTTATTGATCCAATGGAAGTCAGGAATATCGCTGAGTGGGTCTTAAGACCAAGACTGATGACAATTCCTGGCGTGGCCCAAGTTATCTCCATAGGTGGTGGTCTTAAGCAGTACCAAATTCGGGTATCGGCATCCAAACTAAACTTACACCAGCTAACCATGGAACAAGTTGACGAAGAGCTTGCTCAAATTAGTCAAAACACCACCGGTGGCTTTCTCGAAAAAGACGGTCAGGAGTATCTTGTTCGCAATATCGGAATCGTTGAAAATCTTGATGACATCAAAGGTACGTTTGTTGGTCTTCATTTCGGAAAGCCTGTATTGATTGGAGACATCGCCGAAGTCACTGAGGCGCCGCGCCTTAAGCGTGGTGATGGAAGCTTTAATGGCAAGCCCGCCGTAGTTATGACAATTCAAAAGCAGCCGGGTGCCGACACGGTCACGATCACTAAGGCTATTGCCAAGGCCATAAATGAGATCAGGCCGTCATTACCGGCGGGTATTGTGGTCAATCCTGATGTATTCAAGCAGTCGGACTTCATCGAGGCATCCATCGACGGAATTGTTGGAAAGCTGAAATTGGGGACCGTTTTGGTGTTCGTGGTTTTATTGGTCTTTTTGGCCAATCTTCGGATGTCAATCATCACGATCACCGCGATTCCCGTGTCGTTTCTCGTTACAGCACTCGTATTTCGTCTTTTTGGCCTGAGTGTAAACACGATGACTTTGGGCGGCCTTGCGATCGCCATCGGTGAGCTCGTCGATGACTCCATCGTGGATGTTGAAAATGTCTATAGACGGCTTAGAGAAAACACCAAAAGTCTTAGGCCACGCTCAGTTTTGAAAGTCATTTACGACGCCTCAAGTGAGGTCCGAAACTCAATTGTTCTTGCTACGGTAATTATTGCTCTCGTGTTTCTTCCGTTATTTAGCCTTGATGGACTCGAGGGTAGACTATTTGCTCCCCTTGGCGTTGCTTACCTGTCGGCGCTTGCGGCGTCGTTGCTGGTGTCTTTAACGCTGACGCCAGTTCTATGCTCTTTTTTTCTGAGAGGCAAAGTTAATGCGCATGGCGACACAAAATTTGTGCTTTGGCTCAAAAATTTAGACAAAAAAATTCTTGAATGGGCGCTGCCTCGAAGTCGACTTGTAATCGGTGTTGCTCTGAGCTTGTTTGCGGCATCCATGAGTTTGACTGGGTTTATGGGGCGGGACTTTTTGCCTAAATTTAACGAGGGGACTGCGATGATCGCGATCATCGCGCCTCCTGGAATTAGTCTCGCAGAGTCCAACAAAATAGGTGCTGCTGCTGAGTCGATCATGCTTGCAATACCAGAGATCAGGTCGGTCTCGCGCAAAACCGGCCGAGCCGAGCTGGATGAGCATGCGGCAGGAGTTCATGTCTCAGAGATTGATGTAGACTTTCATGAAAAAGGCCGCCCAAGAGAGGCGGTCTTAAATGACCTTCGCACTAAGCTCAAAGAAAAATTTCCCACCGTCGGGGTTAATGTGGGTCAGCCCATCTCACATTTAATTGATCATATGTTATCTGGCGTTAATGCGGCATTGGCGATCAAGATATTTGGTAGAGACTTGAATGTCCTCCGAGAAAAAGCAATCGAACTTGAAGCGGCAATCGCTGATACCAATGGCATTGTGGACCTTCGAGTTGAAGAGCAAAGTCTCGTGCCACAAGTTAAAATTCACGTCATGAGAGACGAGGCAGCTAGATACGGCCTCAGTGCTGGTCAAGTGACGAAACTCCTTGAGGTGGCATTCAACGGCGAGGTCGTCGCTCAGATTCTTGAGGATAACCGGTCATACGAAGTCTTCTTTCAGTTTGATGAGAGTTCAAGGGCAAGCATTGAAAATATGCAAAAAACTGTTTTGAAGATTATGCCAACCGGCCAGAAAGTTACTGTCGAAATGGTTGCCGACGTCTACGAGGTTTTCGGGCCAAACGAGATCAATCGAGAAAACGGCCAACGCCGTATTGTGATTAGTGGTAATTTAAGCGGGCGTGATTTGGGTGGGGTTGTGAAGGAAATTCAAGACAAGGTGCGAACAAAAGTTGAATTTCCCGAGGGGTACTATGTTGTCTATGGAGGACAGTTTGAAAGCCAGCAGGCTGCAACAAACAAAATAGTTCTTTTTGGTCTGATCTCCATATTGGGAATCGCACTAATATTGATGAACAATTACCAATCAAAAGCGATCACGGCGCAAATCATGGTGACCATTCCATTTGCCTTTATCGGTGGTGTGCTTTTGCTATTTTTTACTGATCGATCCATTACTGTAGCAAGCCTTGTGGGTTTTATTACCCTTTGCGGAGTGGCATCGAGGAACGCGATTATGATGATTTCCCATTATCTTCATTTGATGCGGTATGAGAACGAGTCATTCACAAGAGATATGATCATTCGCGGCTCTCAGGAACGATTGGTTCCAGTGCTGATGACCGCCTCCGTTACATCATTGGCGTTAATTCCACTGATATTTTCGAAAGGACAGCCCGGTAGTGAGGTCTTACATCCCGTGGCCGTCGTTATTGTGGGGGGACTACTTAGTTCCACGATCCTTGACATTATTGTAACCCCGACGATTTTTTACCGCTATGGAAGACAATCAGCCGAAAAGTACGTAAAATTACAAAGCATTGAACAAGAGATCTAACTGTAGACTTACAAACATTGAATTGGAGGGCGATCCCCATGCGAAACTTAGTTATAGCCTTGGCCCTTCTGGCTTTTTCAAGTTCGGCTCTTATGGCGCATGAAGGTCACGATCATGACGCACCAACCACCATCAAAGCTCCGAAAGGTGGCGTTGTGAAATCTCTGGATGCCTCACGGGTCGAGGTGGTGGCTAAGGGCAAGAGTATTAAGATCTACCTCTATGACCGGGATATGAAGCCTGCTACAGCAGGGGAGTTTAGTGTTGTAGCCCAGGCGGAGCTTCCGCGTTCGAAAAAGGTTGAAGAGATAAAACTCGAGCCTAACGATGCTTTCTTTGAGGGTGCCTACGATGCTAAAGGTGTCCACCGCTACAAACTAAAACTTGAGGTGACGCACTCGAAAACGGGAGAGACTGATAAACTGACTTTCAACGTTGAACCGAGAAAGTAGTCTAATGACCCAGTGGTTTCTCTTCGCATCAAGTCTTTTTGTGGCTCTGTCGAGCCAGTCGGCATCAGCGGGCGAAGAAGTCTTGACTGCAACAAAGCTAAGGCAGCTTCTTGAGCAAAAAAATGCCGTTGTGGCAGCTTCACGGCTAGAGGCTACGGCAGCCAGTCAGCGTGAAGGTGCCTTGTCTAGATCATTTATGCCGTCTTTTGCGCTGCACGGCGGCCGAGAGAATTCAAAACTTGGATCAGAAAAATGGCGCAGTTATTCGGTTTACGGAGTTGAGGCAAATTTTAATCTCTTCAATGGCGGACGAGATGAGATAAAAAACAAAATCAGCTCCCTTGAAGCGTCACGTAAATCCGCTCAAGTAAAACGAGTTGCCGCTGATGAACTTGATAAGGCTAGAGTCCTTTACTGGGAGCTAATTTCATTAAAAGAAGAGGCCACTCTTCTCAAGACGACGATTGAGGTCAATAACCAAAATCTAGCGGCAGCACAGAAGCGCGTCAGAAGTGGCGTGGCGGCGAATTCTGATCTTTTCGAGTTTGAGATGAAGGCGGCTGACCTAAAGCGTGATTCGTCTAAGGTCGATCTAATTTTGAAAGAGCACACGGAATTACTGCGTCTTGTCTTGGGGTTTGATGAAAGTGTCACGCTGACATTCCCGGAGAGTTTAAATCATGAGCATGATGAAGACGCCGGGCTCACGCCGTCAGAAAGTCAGTACGACTTTCTGTTTAAAGAGCAGGAGCTCCTCAGTCAGCAGTTTTCTCTTTCGGCGAATGAGCAAAGGCGCTCATGGTGGCCGAGGCTTGACGCCTTCGCTAGCATTAGTAAGGTCAGTGCAAATAAGACAGAAGCTTCAGCCGAGACAAACGAAGCCCTGCTTGGCGTCAAAGTTACCGTAAATATCCCCGCTGGAATGGAGTCGGTGAGAGAGGCACAAGCCCTCGAGCAAGAGGCGGCAGCGGCAAAACTCATGGCCGAGCATAAGCGCAGGGAAACGGCTATTCATTTGAAAGCCGAGCTGGCCCAGGTAAAGTTACTTCATGATCAGGTACACGAGACGGAGCAGAATATCGCGCGGGCAGAACGTTATTACAAGATCACGCAGTCCGAGTATGCTCGCGGAGTCAAAAATTCTCCTGATGTTTTGGGGGCTTCTGATAAGCTATTTGATGCCCGGCACAGCAGGTTAGAGACGATTAGAGACTATCAGGTTGCTAAATCCCATTTGATGTCAAAGTTAGGCCTTTGATGTTGAGAGGTTTTGACCTTGGTTCGATCCACCTATTTTACTTTGACATGTGCCTGTAGCCCGGGAATTCTTGGGCTTTGTAGTAGCCTCAGCAGAGTTCATTACTTATGACTTGGGTTGTCAGCGCATCGTGTTCAGTTCGTCGGCTTCCTAGTGCGCTAGATTTTAGCTGCTTTGCAAGCAATGGTCTTTAAGGTGATGACGACCAGGCCGAGGGTGGCGATGACAAACCGCATCATTAGATTCTGATTGGCTATTTCTGCCCAAACTGCTGCAAATTTCATAGATCTCCCGTTGACTAATCATGGAACCTTTTTGACTGAGTTCCTTTGAGACGGCGAAATTTGTGTTCTTCAACTGATTGAGGGACGCCAGACTTGTTTTCTTCTTTTCGTCGATCCGTTATCAAGGCACTTGCGCGTTTAGTCGGCTTGGGGACAAACCTCTTTGAGTACCCCCGTTGTGGACGCCGTTTCGAGGGCCGAGCTCATGCCGGACGAGCCGTAATAGGAGAATTTTCGCCTCTTATTGCGTATTTTGGCGAGGCTCCATTAATTGCGGAATTTTCGTGGTTGAGGTGACTTAAAATATGGCAATCCGTGCGTGAACCGTTTTAACGAAGTCAGGCAACATCGGTACAAGCGCGAAAGAATCGCAACTGGGAATATTTCTGGTTAGTGCAATTTTTTTGCGATAATATGTTCAAAAGATTGACGTACTTTAGATGATGCTGGCACTTTGGTCGCGTCGTCGTATTGATCATCAGCAAACGACTCGGTTCGAGTAAATTCGGCATAATGCTCGATAATTGCTAATATTTTCAACAAAAGATAAAGTCTCGGTTGTTTCACCCGATGGCCTTTCAAGGAGGTTGGCCGGATGACAAATGCTCGCATGTCAATTAGATTATTCTCGTTAGTCTCGAGTGCCGTACTAGTGTTGATAGCAACCAGTATGTTCACGACATACAGAATCGCACGCCCTGGATTTGACATTACGGATCGAAAGTCGTCTGCTTCCACCCAAGAGATCGTGAAAGCCCTAGAGACACTTGCCAATTATTCTGAACTCATCGGATTTGATAGTTTTGCGGCAACTTGCTTGGGCAGTGCGGGACTCATTTTAGGCCAAGAACCAACAAAGACGGATCAATCAGTTGCTACGGCAAGAAACTACCTAGAAAAATCTGTCGCCTTAGGTGAATCCTTGGCTATCGAAACAGGTAATTTTAATTTGGCTCTCGAGTCTCGATTTAGCTTAGGTCTTTTTTTGAATGATATTGGGCACAAAGAGGAAAGTATCAATCATCTAAGGGAAACTCTGAAGTGGGCCAAAAATAATTCGCCGTCGAGTTACTGGATTGCAAATATTGAACGCGCAATTCGAGCCATTTCAAAATCGGCTTGAATCTGACACGTGCTTGCTAAGTCTAGTTTTAGCCCCGAGTCTTTTTTCTGGTTTTCATAGGAATCGGTACTGCAAATAGTCTAAACTCAGAACAACGTGAAAAAATTTCATCTGATCGTCAGAATTGATTGGCCATTGTTGAAAACAAACTTTTGCAGAAGTTCTTGCGCTATGTCCTCACGCTATCCTAGAATTTAGAGCGACAATTCAGGCTGTCAAAAGACTGACAATGCTTGTAGGTGCATGAAACATTTTCCAGAACAAGGACGTGATATATGAAGATCAAGATTTTGCTCACAACCATCTCTTTGGCCATAGCTGCCATCACATCGATTTCTGGCTGCTCAAAAGACGAAAAAGATGATAAACAAAAAGGCCTTGCGTCTTTTAAAGTCCAACTTAAAAACTCTGCCTCCTCGCTCACAGCCAACGCAACAAGCCTCAAGGCAAAGCTTCGCGGCGTCGATCTCGTCGCCGATTGCGCGGGAGACCAGCCTCCAGGCAATTGCCTCGAGATAGGACGTAGTCCTGATCCTGACATCTGGATTAATGCAGGATGCAATAATGATATGGCTCAATGCACCAATTCAAACACTGATTTTTTTGAGCTCATTGACCCAACGGCCGCCAACACAGTATTGAATTCTCAAGGACGCTCCATTGAAGCCGGCGTCTTCACTAAGGTACGAATTGACATGCTCAATAACGATGAAGGTAACGCCCTGCAGTGCGATGGGGCTGCCTCCTCTATTAGGCCTGTTATGCCTATTACTATTACGTTACCATCTGCCGTCACAGTTGCTGAGGGAGAGAGTGTCACTGTCACAATTAATTACGACCCATCGTCTATAGATTGCGCCGATGGCACGACGATTTCCGCGGCACTAGGGGCGATGACTGCCACTGTGACAAAGAATTAGTTTCATCTATAGTTGCTTGGGGAGATTAAGCATGTCATCTGGCATGGCGTTTGATCGCCACACGGTAATCGATGAACGTACGCTCTCCTTACTGGCGTGGCTTCCGACCATGAGCTTTCCAAAGCTCACCTCACCTGACTTCTGGCCAAGACTTTCAGATGCTGACATGATGAGAATTGCCGTACTGCTAGCCCAAAAAAGCTACGAAAAAAAATTGGTAGGGTGGCACCAATTTTTTTTGTTTATCCTGGCGCCCTCGGCAATCTCAGACCATCAGATGCTTCAAGAAACCCCGACTAAAATTACTGTTTGAGAGTCATTGCTGCACCCGCTTTGATGTTCAATTTATTCCAATCTCAAAAACCACAAGACATTGGAACACATCGCCCCGGCGCTTTAGGGTGGTTAATCATCATCCCGGGGGGGCATGCCTGGCCTGGGGGCTGGACAGGATATTTATTTATGTCACATTTGATTCCGCCCGTCGGCACCGTGCACGTAGAGGCCAACATACCGCAACGCACAGGAAACGCCTGTACGAGGTTTGCAATACATTTGGCCTTACAACCCTTTATCTGCCCGGTGCATTTGCCGCTTGCCCAGCTCGTCCTTTGACTTAAGGAGGCGCTGCTGCTACCGCTATAAAGTGAACAAGCGCCGTAACTGCCGACATCTTCACAAGACATGCCCGGGTCTGGAGACGTCGAACAAATTGCGGGCGGTGGGTTTAACCAGACGGCTATATTTTCGGAGGCATTTAAACATATATCGATAGCACTCCACATCTGGCCGCCCACAGCATAATTTGTTGAAAGCATCGTGAAAATACTTAAAGCACAGGAAACGTCGAGACCTGAAGCACAGCCACCAATGGTCAATGCGCTGTTACCGCCAGCGCATAATGCGCCAACGGCTGCGACGGCGGCAGATGCAGTGCATTGTCCTAACACGTTACCGATTTGACTCTCCCAGGCTTTCAATCCGCCAGCCCCAATAGCGCAAATTTTAACGCCATTTTTGAAATTTGGATTTTTGCCAATATCAACGATGCCCTGCTGGACCCCCGGTTTTATCACGCTTGAATTGATTGTAGTTCCAGTTGTTGATGCCGGCTGAGACGGTATTGAGCTGGGCGCCCCATTTAACTTCGTATTGGATGGTTGGCCGCTTGGCATCTGAGCATAAGCGCCGGTCGTTGAAAGCAGAAACGGTAATGTTGCGCAAAATAAGGATTTCCTCACTTTGCAGATTCTAATACCCATGAGCAATTTATTTAGTTTCATTTTTCCCGCCTCCTTGGGGTCAGTATCGTAAACGAAAGGGCAAACTTTAGCTTATTTTGCAATCAACCGGATATATTAGGCATAAAAATTGGTAGGGTGGCACCAATTTTTCTTGCAAGGCTCGGTAGACGCTTTGCTCGTTGCAACGGTCCCACCACAGAGACGGCAATCAGCGGGTGAACTTGATTCTGTGTACGATTTGTAAACGCTGGTGCTCAGGGTACTGGTTAAGAGAGGGTGCCGACCCCAAGGCAGTCCGGAAGCGACAAGAGCTAAGTTTTGCGACAAAAGTGTTAGGGTCGGAATCGGTATTTTTGCTGAGTTTCTGTGGGCGAGTAGGGTAGCACGACATCTTGTCTGGATCAGTAAGCAGACAAGATGTCTAGGAAGTGTTGATTCTGTTATTTATTTTTCCTAGGCCCCGTAAGGAACTAGTTGTTAAGGGCATGTCCCCCCACAAATTGAAGCGCACGCTCGTGTCGCAGCTCCCAATTCAATCGCCAACTGTTCAAGCTCAGACTTGAACCCATCGACAGTCTGATTGGGCCCACCCATAGAGCCATCAGGCGGCGAATCTGGAAGCGGAGTTCCATGCGCTGGTCTGGTTGTAACAGCGACGATCGAGCTAATGGCGTCCGCAGTTGAAGCCAAAGCTCCTTTGGCGGACACAATCATCATCCGACGGTTATAATCAGCCACAATTGCCCTCATCCCGCCACAATCTCGACCCTGTCCAATATAGGTCTGACCAGATTTGATGCCCACATCTGCGATGCAGCGTGCGAATTCTCTGTTGCATGTTCCCATTGGATCCATGTTTTTGAAGTTATTTTCGGCAGCTGTCTCGCACATTTTTTTTGAATCGGGATTAGTGTACCTAAGGCATCCAGCCATCAAAGCCTTCAACATACCGTTCGCGGTTATTTTGCACGAATCCAATGCCGTCTGGCATGCGCCTTGGCTACCTTGACCGGAAGTTGAGCTTGGAGCTGAATTGATTGTAGGTCCAGTTCTTGATGCCGGCTGAGACGGTATTGAGCTGGGCGCCCCATGTAACTTCATATTGGATGGTGGGCCGCCCATCATCTGAGCATAAGCACCGGTCGTTGAAAGCAGAAACGGTAATGTTGCGCAAAATAAGGATTTCCTCACTTTGCAGATTCTAATACCCATGAGCAATTTATTTAGTTTCATTTTTTTCCGCCTCCTTCCAGTCAGTATCGTAAACGAAAGGGCAAACTTTAGCTTATTTTGCAATCACCCGGATATATTAGGCATAAAATTGGTGCCATAAAATTGGTGCCACCCTACCAATTTTAAGGAGAACAAAATCGTCCGACGAAGTTTATTTTAAATTCAGGCAAGGAAAACGAGGCGCGACGACCGAGACAGTACATGTGGTACGGCGAGGTCGGAGCGCCGACATTTGACGCC
>CANLUT010000005.1 GCA_947494335.1 Oligoflexales bacterium
TGTTGTTGTTGTTGTTGTTGTTGTTGTTGTTGTTGTTGTTGTTGTTGTTGTTGTTGTTGTTGTTCAGGAATTTGATTGTTTGTTGCGGGGCGCTGATCATCGTCCTGTGGAAGTTGGCTCTGACCATTCCCTCCGGTAGAGTTACCGGAGTTGTTGATTGAGTTGTTAGATGGCTGGAGCGTGACAATTCTTGCCTTGCGATTACAGCCGACAACTACACTGCTTGTGCTGATCGCAATTACTAAATGCAGAGCTTTCAGTTGTCCAACACTCATGGCGCCTCACTTTCAGATCAGATAGGTTGCTCCGGTAGGATCGGATGTCATTGATCGGTTCTTGATTAATCTCTTTTTATTGATTCAGAACTGCATGTTAGGCAGCTGTTTTAAAAGCCTTTGGATGGATCTTTTGATAAGAGCGCAGAAAACCTATCAATTTCGTTGGGACTTTGTTTTTACTTAAAGTTTTGGCTTATTGACACCGATACTCTTCCGGTTCGTCCGAACGCGAAGGGGGGGCGCATGCTATATTCCTATAAATTGTTTCCGTTGATCGGAGTCGTTTTGGCGCTAGCAGTAAGCGGATGCCAAAGGAGTGCGCGACAGGTTGTTTTCGAAAATCCCTGCGCAAATCCGAAGGAAGCAGCGTCCTCAAAAAATTGTAATAAGCCAACCAATACCAGTGGTGGCACTGGTACGAGCAGTGATGATTGGATTCCTAGCAATCCGTCGAACGACTCACCTCAATCAGGTACATCAGGTTCAAGACCTCCGACCGTTTCAAACAATTCAGGTCAACCACCGCTTTCCGGATCTGGCGGATCTGGCGGCGGAAGTACTCCAAGCGGTCCGTCACTTCCTCCAATTGGCGGAAATGGCGGATCGACTGGTAGCAATAACCAAAGTGGCCCCTCGCTCCCTCCGCTGGGAGGCAATACGGGATCCACTGGTAGCAACAATCAAAGCGGACTACCGTCTTCAAGTAGTGATGTGACCGCGACCACTAAGCTTGGTATTGCGGTGACCAAGCAAGGCGTCCCCACTCTGATTTTCAACGGAGGGAATCAAGCCAAATTCACTGACATGCAGTACGCGGTGGAGCCTAACAGTATCGTGGTTCCTGAGGCATCGCTTGTAATGCAGGGACTAAGTAATCCGCTTGGTCAGTTTGGCGTGAAGGTTTCTTTGACCTTCAAATTTGAAAACAAGAGTTGCACTGGTTCAGCTGTCGCCCGCTTGGAGCAGGAGTCAGCAGTGACCGTGAAGTGTCCATGAGGAGTAGGCCCATGAAAAACTTGAAAATCATTTCTTTTTTGGTTCTCGCTCTCGAACTCAATGCTTGTAGTCCGCCAAAACAGATCGGATCTCGCCTGAAAAGCGGGACAACGACAAGTGCGTCTGTGAGCCTTCTTCAAACTTCGGACGCTGCAGGTGGTTTAGTATTTGTTCACAACCATCCAGATGTTGGTCCCGATAATTATAAGTTATCGGCGTTAACTGTTACTGTGCCTGCAGCGAGTGGTGCTGTTACGATAGACGCCGCTGCTACGAAAGTAGCATTACCGCCTCTCAAGTTTGGTATTAGTATGGTGGCGAACGCAAACCCACGAAAGCTCTCCTGTCAGTCAGCAGGGATTCCCATGGGTACATCTTCGATCTCGTGTCTGCTTGAGGGCGGGTCTGAAAGTAAAGATGTCAATTTTGAGGTGGCTAACCACATTATTACTAAAAAAGTTGACATCAAAACCGCGCTTGATTACGTCAAGCAGAGTGTGCTTAAAGGCCAAGCTATCGCGCCGGCGATAGAGTCCAATTGGCTCGAGCTCGAGAAGGAGGCAAAACCTGGCGGCGGGTATTTCGGCGTGCAGGAAGCGATTGCGAGAACGATTCAGTCGTGGAATTCCTCAGTTCAGGGATTTCAAGCGGAGGAAGTAGCGACTGTCCTGGTTGAAGTTTATAAAGAAAACACTGGGTCGTCTGGCGGATCGGCAGAAGATCTAAATAAACGCGCAGATCGTGAAATCTCAAAGTACCTTGTAGAGCAGCCTGGGGCAAAAATCTCTGAAGCGATCTATTTTGTGCAGACAAACATTTTAAACGCCGTGATTCCAGCGAGTGTTACGAAGCGTTGGAATGATTTGGAGAATGGAATTGGTGGCTACAATGGTGACGTCGAAGCAATCACAGGAGAAATTCGCAGCTGGAATCTTGATATTGGCTATAATGCCGAAGAGGTTGCTCGGAAACTTTCACAAGTCTATCGATAATTATTTGACGCTGATTGAAATGGACTTAGGCTCGCCGCCACGAAGAATCTCTACCTCAATGCCGGAGGCTTCCTTCAGGGATTTGAGAGTCGCGATGGCACCGGCAACGCTATTCAACTTTAATCCGTTGAGAGACATGATGATGTCATCATCTTTCAAGCCGCCTTTTGCAAATATGCTATCAGAATCGATTTGATACAGTCTAAAACCTACGATTGATCCCGCCTGCATCACTGGCTCAGCTGTTGCTTGCATCAGTATTTTTGAAAGATCCTGATTAGCAATTCTGTCTCGGTAGGCGCTGGTCATTGTAACTTTACCGCTCGCGCGCTCAAAGCCATCTTCTCGGTAATTGCCGTCAGGGTTCACTGCTGGCCCATGTTGCTCGGTTGCTGCATAGCGGAATTCTCCGGCGAACTTATCCAGGTAAACCAGATAATTTTTTGCATCGCGAGTGATGACGCGAATGTATTTCTCGGAAACGTCCGTCACTTTGTACCGGCCATCGATGATTAAGCCAATTTTGACTGCCGTCACCTGACCAGTGGCAATCACTTTGATCAACGCCACATTGTTGTCGGGGGTCTTTTGTGCGATGGTACCCATAATGAGAAACCCGAGGGACTGACCATCAACAGGCTTCGCTTTTTGCAAAAGAACTTGACCATATATTGGCCACGCCAACAGTGACGATGCAAGGACAGCAAGAATGTGCTTGATGGGTGGCATCAGAATCCATAACCCTCGAAGTTTGATGGCTTAGTTGAGTATCGGCCGTTTGTTCTAATAGTTGATCGATGGCCGAAGTGTGACTTCTGTAACTCATTGACTTTTCAATGTATTACGATGAAAATAAGTGTTCAATTGAAAATCAAAACGAGGATGCAGCGATGGTTGAGCGAAAAAAAATCAGAAAACTCCTGAGCAATAAGGTTCAGCAGCTCAATGAGGTGATCGCAGATATCGACACCATCCTAACAGAGATGGAAACAGATTTTTACCGCGTCTGTATTTTTGGTTCAGCTAGAATTGGCGTCGATAGCCCCTTCTATCAGCAGGCCTACGAGCTGGCAAAGGAGCTGGCGCGACGTGGTGTTGATATTGTGACTGGCGGTGGTCCTGGTTTGATGGAAGCAGCAAATCGGGGTGCTAAGGATGGAAGTAACCTCAGTCGCTCCATTGGTCTTCCGATCGAGCTACCCTTTGAAACAGATGCTAACGCGCATCTTGATGTGAAGCACCACCACAAGCGCTTCTCATCGCGCTTAGACGAGTTTATGCGTATTAGTCATGCGGTTGTTATCACGCCAGGTGGAATTGGAACCTTGCTTGAATTGTTCTACACTTGGCAGCTCATGCAGGTGAATCACATTAAACCGCGGCCATTTATACTGCTAGGTCACAGCATGTTCGATCAATTGATCAAATACTTGGAAGACGTGCCGGTGGCCCTAAGCTTGATGAATCGTGATGATATGCGCATGATTCAGGTTGTGGATACGGTTGACGAGGTGGTGAAGTGTCTGGAACCACATATCGAGCATTTTAGAAAGCTCCACAGAGACACTCCTACAAAGCCAGGCTCCAAGAACTCATGATCTCTCTGGCAAAGGCAGTTCGCGGCTGGCTAACAATAGTGTTGGTATGTTTGGCATTGATTCCAGTCAATATTTGCCAGTTATTGACGCTTTTTGTGCTCCCGTTCAGCCAGCGTCGTTTCATGCAATTCAACATGGCCATTAAGCAGTCTTATTGTGGTTTTGTTGCGCAGGGTGCTGGTTGGTGTGGTAACACACTGATCGTCACAGGGGATCTCCCACGTCAGGAAAATGCAATTATTTTTGCTAACCATCAGTCGATGATTGACATCATTTTACTTTGGCGATGGAGTTATGATGCTCAGACTGTTGGTTGGATTAAGTGGTTTGCAAAAGATGTTTTGAAATATGTTCCCGGTCTCGGTTGGGGAATGATGTTTGTTAACACGCTATTTGTGAAGCGTGACTGGGCGAAAGATGCGGGCTCGATTCGGGCAACGTTTGCAAAGCTGCGTGAACAAAAATTACCGACGTGGTTAGTGATTTTTCCGGAAGGAACACGAATGAAGCCGTCCAAATTTGCATCGAGCCGCGCGTATGCCCAGCGTAAAGGTCTTCCGGTTTTCGACCATGTTTTAATTCCAAGGGGCAAAGGCATTCACGCGTGTCTCCAAGGTATGTCCGGACACCTGGCCGCTGTATATGATGTGACAATTCAGTACGATTGTGGCGTGCCGAGTGCTCTGCATTTCTTCACAGTGGGCGGATACAAGGCGCGCCTCCATGTAATCCGTAACGAAATTTCCAGCATCCCCGACCGGGAAAGAGATCTAAACCAGTGGCTTCTCGGAGTTTTTGTAAAGAAAGATCAGATGATGGCTGAAGGGTTGCATAAATTTATGCCGGGATCGGAACTTTGATGCTCATTTTAGAGTGTCCTCACGTTGGACACTGTGTTTAGCAATCTGACGACCGACAGGCGGTGCCGGTAGAAATATCTTTATATATCAGACTTTTAGGCCGCATAGCTGCTGGGTGTAAATCTTGCATCCATTCATAATAACTATGCTAAAAATGCGCTCCAAAAAGAGATTCTTCAGAGTCCTTTGCGATGTGATTATCATCGCAGGCCTCACTACGGCGTGTGGTCAGAGCGAAGATCATGCGGTTGGTCCTGTTCAGGGAGCTGTCGGGTCAAAGGTTTCCTTAGTTTCAATTCCAACACCGTCAGCTCTCATGCCTTACTTGGGCCGTGACAAGATCAATAGTTTATACCTCAAGATAAACCCAGAGCAGTGCATGACGGACGTCTCTGGTACGTCTATCGAAAAGTTCATTCCAAACTTTGCGGATGCCGCAGGTTTTTTAGCGAATGAAAAAGTTCGTAATGGATGCCTTTACACGGTGACATTATCCCTTGGTAAGGCAACAGCAAATGGCACAGGGTTTGAGCGAATTTATCTGACCAACGACGGGCCGAATCTTCGCGCAAGTGTTCAGGTTAAAGATTCTTCGAGCGGTAAAGTTACAGCGAACGTTCGTATCTATCCAACTCAAGATGGAAGGACCATTCTTGGGCTTCCCGATGAGCCCCTAATTGCGCCAACAGATATCAATCAAAATCAATCTGGAACGAGATTACGTTGGAAAATAGTTCTTATGGCAGCCGATCAAGGCAATCAGTCTGCTTGGATTTCTGTTTTCGACAATGCACGCATGAAGCTTCTACAGTTTTTCCAAGGCAGGGGTATTCAGGCATCGGATATTCGCCAGCTGTCCTTAAAGCCTCAATTTCAAAATCAGTCTGTCATTGCAGCGACCACTGAAAATTTTTCGAATGCCGTTTCAAGCCTGAACGCAACTGGCTCTAATGATGCTTGCCTCGTACATATGACATCACATGGGTCTCGTGACGGGTTCAATATTGGCGATAGCCGGCTATCGCCAGGTGCACTTGGCGCTGCATTGGATGCCGGGTGTGGTAACAGACCGACCGTTGTTTTGGTGTCTGCTTGCTACTCTGGGCTTTATGTTATGGATTCCTCGGGTCTGAAAAAGGACAACCGTATTATTCTAACGGCTGCGCGAAGTGATCGTACATCCTTTGGTTGCAGTAGCGAGTACGAGTATACCTATTGGGATTCTTGCCTGATCGATAGCTTGCCCAGATCGACAAAATTCAAAGAGCTGGCATCAAATATTCAAGCCTGCATCAGTGCTAAAGAGGCGGGTATGACAACTCCATCCTTGCCGCAGGTATTCATCGGATCTGCAGTCGAACAGCTCGCATTACCTGGAATCTGATCAATTTTAGGACTAATGACTACACTTAAACAAATTTAATCGCACAAATCGTGTATTCCATGGGCCCTTTTGGTGTTGACGCTTCTGCATAATCACCGACAGCCTTGTTTAACAGGGCTCGTCCAAGTGGTGAGCGCCAGCTGATCTTGCCAGAGGAAGGGTCAGCCTCATCTTCTCCCACGATAAACCATGTTTTCTGACGATCTTCTTCGTCACTGATTGTCACTGTTGCGCCAAAGACGACTTTGTCACCATTTTGGGATTTTGGGTCGATAATTTTGGCTTTTTCAAGGCGGCTTTTGAGAAAGTTAATGCGTTTGTCGATCTCGCGTAGTCGCTTGCGTCCGTAAATATACTCAGCGTTTTCGCTTCGATCTCCCTGCGCGGCAGCAGCAGCAATTTCTTCGAGTAACTTTGGTCGTTCGTTATCAGCTAAATGACGAAGTTCGCTGTACATGCGATCGTAGCCAGCAGGTGTGATCAGATTTGTTTTCTCAATTGGTGATTGCGCCATATGATTGTTACAGTCCTAGTGCGCGATTTGCGGCAAGTAAAATCAACGCTGCAAACACGCCTGCAACGATATCGTCGAAAAATGTTCCCCAAGCCCCGGGTCCGTGCTCGTCGATATAGCCGATTGGGCCCGGTTTCCAAATATCAAACAGACGAAATAGCAGAAAGCCCGCAATCACGTTGGGAACAGTGAAGGGAAACCACGCTAATGTGACGAACATGCCGGCAAACTCATCGACCACGATCCGAGGATCATCGTGAAGATTCCAAGCTTTTTCTGTGACATCTGTGGACCAGATCCCAATGATGCAAACGACCAATACCCAGAATAGAGTTTCAATAGGAGTCCACTGGTCTTGATGAAAAAGCCAAATCAGGGGTAGCGCTGCTGCTGAGCCAAAAGTTCCAGGTGCTTTTGGTGCAAGTCCAGATCCAAAGCCAGTGGCAATGAATATAGCCAATCGATTGAGTATGTTATTCATGGTTCTTTAGTTCACTTAAATTTCAACAGCTCAGCGCCGGTTGAAACGGTGTCAGCTTCTTTCACTTTAATTGTGTCCACGGTGCCTGCATTTGCCGCCAAGACCCGATTTTCCATCTTCATGGCTTCAATGATCATCAATGTGTCACCTACATTGACCTTGTCGCCCGACTTCACAAAAATCTTGAGAATTTTGCCAGTAATCTGGCTGCGTACCACAGCAGGCTTCTTCTTGGCTGAGCCTTCTTTATTGTCTGAACCTGGTAAGTAAGTGCTGACCGTGGCTTCCAGATTGATAGGTGTTGAAGTGCCAGCCAATGAAAACTCTGCACTCACGGCGATATCACCGTCACCTGGAAATTTGGTTACGTTTTTTGAACGAATATTGAGCGGCGACCATTCCCGACTTTTAGCGGTATCTAGCACAAATAGCGTTCTTGTTTGTCTTTGCCAGCGAAGCTGCACTGGACGTCCATTGATGGAGCCAGAAAAGTCAGCGTTATTAGGGATCGCATCGGGAAGTTGAATGACTTGGCTTTTGCCGTTGATGACAACACTCCATTGCATCACACACCTCCTCTGGTGGTGGCGTTGATCCGCGCGCGGGATCGCCATAAACTCATGGATGTCTGACCAGAAGTCACGGATGTCTCAGAGGCTGCCTCACGTTTTTGTCCCTCCGCGGCCAGTACGGCGGCCAGCAAGGCCGATGACGCGGTGTGCTCATCTGGAATGGCTGAGAACGCCTCCTTGAAATAAGATGCCTGCTTTTCAACAAAACCGGTGTTGTGTTCGCCTTCAAGAAACGTTGGATGACGGAGCACGGCCTCGTGAAATTTAGCAGTGGTGGGTACACCGTCAATTTCAAACTCCGCTAGGGCACGTTTCATCCGCGCAATCGCTTCATCGCGTGTTGGTCCCCAAACAATTAATTTGGCTACCATCGAGTCATAGTACTGCGGAATTTCGTAGCCAGGATAAAGGTGGGAGTCAATCCTGACTCCAGGTCCAGCGGGAAACCTGATCTGGTTGACCCGCCCTGGTCCAGGTAGAAAACCTTTGGCAGGATCTTCGGCATTGATCCGTGCTTCAATAGACCACCCTCTTAGTTTGATGTCTTCTTGCTTGAAGGGTAGCTTTTCCCCGCAGGCGACCAGTAATTGCCAACGCACCAGATCAATGTCGGTGATTTCTTCGCTAACCGTATGCTCAACCTGAATCCTCGTGTTCATCTCCATGAAATAAACGCGTTCTGCGGACTCACAGATGAACTCGATCGTTCCAGCCGATGCATAGCCGGCAGCCTTAGCCGCAACGACGGCTCGACGTCCAATCTCCGCTCGTTGCTCAGGATTAAGGAATTTACTAGGCGCTTCTTCAATGAGTTTTTGGTGACGGCGCTGAATGGAACAATCGCGTTCAAACAAATGAACGCCGTTGCCGTGTTCGTCAAATAGCACCTGTACTTCAATGTGCCTGGGATTTTCAATGTAGCGTTCACAAAATACAGCCGGGTTACCGAAGTAACTTTGAGCCTCACGGGTACACGCTGCAAATGATTCGGCAAGATCGTCCATGGTACGCACAACCCGCATGCCCCGCCCACCGCCGCCGGCGGAAGCCTTAAGAATCATTGGAAAACCAATTTCCTGAGCGTGTTTGCGGAGGTCATCGACGTCTTTGAGTGGGTTTTCTGATCCGGGCACACAGGGAACTTTATGCTGCTTCATTAAATGCTTGGCTTCAATTTTGTCACCCATAAGTCGCATCGCTTTGGCCGAGGGTCCAACAAATTTTGCGCCTGCCGTGGTAACCGCATCTGCAAAGTCCGCATTTTCAGAGAGAAAGCCGTAACCAGGGTGCACCGCATCTGCTTTGGAAGACTTGATCGCCGCAACGATGGCGGGAACGTTCAGATATGTTTCAGCAGCAGTGTTTCCGGGTAATCTTACGGCGTAGTCTGCAAGCTTAACGTGGAGAGAGTATTGGTCGGCGTCACTATAGAGTGCCACCGTTTCAATGCCGAGATCACGTGCTGCGCGGATGATGCGTACTGCAATCTCACCGCGGTTAGCGATGAGTAGGCGTTTAATCGGTAGGGGCTTTTTAAGTGGTGTATTTTCCATGCTATGTTCCTGTCCCGCAGCTATTACAGCGGAATATTCCCATGTTTTCTTTTGGGGCCGTCTTCTCTTTTGGTTGACGTTGCGCGCAGCCCCTTGATCAGGTACTCACGCGTTTCCTCGGGCAAAATCACCGCGTCGATGTATCCCTTTTGCGCAGCAATGTAGGGATTGGCAAATTTATCCGAGTATTCAGCAATCACCTCTTTGCGTCTGGCCTCTGGATCTTTGGCGGCTGCAATATCACCACGGAAAATGATGTTGCAGGCACCGGCTGCTCCCATGACGGCAATCTCGGCATTCGGCCAGGCTAAGTTCATGTCGGCACCGATATGCTTGCTATTCATCACGTCGTATGCGCCACCGTATGCTTTACGCGTGATCACTGTGAGCTTTGGCACCGTGGCCTCGCAGTATGCGTAAAGCAGTTTTGCTCCGTGGCGGATAATGCCGCCTTTTTCTTGCGCTGTACCAGGAAGAAATCCTGGAACATCAACAAATGTGATGAGAGGAATGTTAAAGGCGTCACAGAAACGAACAAACCTTGCGGCCTTTACGCTACTATTGATATCGAGTACGCCAGCCAGATGATTTGGATTGTTGGCCACGATACCGACGGATTGTCCCGCCAAACGCGCAAATCCAGTGATGATGTGTGGCGCAAACTCTGGCTTTGTTTCAAAGAAGCTGCCTGGGTCCACAACGGAGCGTATGACCTCACCCATGTCATAGGGGAGGTTAGGATTGGCTGGTACAATTTTTCCAACTTTTTGTTTTGCAGCTTCTAATTCGGACGCTAACTGCGTGTCTGTCTCTGGTGCTGGCAAGCGCGTGGCGTCATCGAGGTTGTTGGAGGGTAGGTAGCTGAGAAGTTGTTTTACGCCCAAAAACATTTCCTGCTCAGAGGCAAATCGGTTGTCAGCAACGCCGCTTGTGGCTGTATGTGTGTGGGATCCGCCAAGATCGTCAAACGTAACCTCTTCCCCCGTGACAGCCTTGATGACATCGGGGCCTGTGATGAACATGTGGCTCGTGTCATCTACCATAAAGGTGAAATCGGTCATCGCAGGTGAGTAAACGGCGCCTCCAGCACAAGGGCCACAGATGAGTGATATCTGCGGAATGACGCCTGAGCTTTGGACGTTGCGATAAAAAATATCAGCATAGCCACCGAGGCTGGCGACGCCTTCCTGGATTCGGGCTCCACCGGAGTCGTTGATGCCGATTACCGGCGCGCCATTTTTCACAGCCAGGTCCATGACCTTGCAGATTTTCTTGGCCATCGTCAAAGACAATGATCCACCGAACACAGTAAAGTCTTGAGAGAATACATAGACGAGGCGACCATCGATTTCGCCAAAGCCTGTGACGACGCCATCACCCACAAATTTTTTGTCTGCCATTCCGAAGTCAGTACACTCGTGAGTGACAAAAGCGTCGAGCTCAACAAAGGTTCCGCTATCGAGTAATAGGTGGATACGCTCGCGTGCGGTCAGTTTGCCGCGTTTATGCTGTTGTTCCAGCTTGTCCTTGCCGCCACCGTCTAAAGCTTTCTGTCGTAACTCAAGTAGGCGCGATATGGCTGTTTCATTGTCAAACATAGAAGCTCCTTGGTTTTACCTTCGGGCGATGTCACCGAAATACTTGTCTGCCTGGAAATTCAATCCAAATTGCATCGGTCAAAAGTCGTCTTTTGAGATCGTCGACCGGTGGTTCTTTCATTTTGTCACGGGGAACGGATCCAACGAGCGCTTTATATACGACCTCTGCTTCACGACCACCGCTCCAAAGAAGTGAGCCGTCATTTGTGTCAATTAGCAAAACTACAACAGATCCGCTGCGAATTGATTGCAGAATCCCACGATCATCTTCGATGCGAGTATTTACCGAAAGAACGAGCGGGACCATCAAAGCGTCTGCCCCCTTTGTGGCCCGTGAAAAGTTCGCTAGCCATATCTGCCATGACTTTCTTGGTTGTATGCTGCGAACGTAAAGTTCCGGCAAACTTTTACAATCTTGGCAATCACCTGCTTGTCCTTTCCACTCGGCAGTAATCGCTTCAAGGATTGACGGTGTCATTCCTGAGGAGGAATAGAGTTTCTCGATGAGGCGAGGGCTCAGGCCTTTCATGTAGGGCTGGTTGTCAAAGCCATCCGCTACATATTTGTCGAGATCTTCGCAAAGAGTTGAAAGTTCTTCCCTCGGCCGATTGATGAGAGGGAGATATTTAACCTTTGTTGATCCGGCGGGCCAGGTCATACAAGGAATCAAAGCGATCCTGGCGGGAACAAAACCTTTGCGCGATGGATTAATACCAAATTTCGCTTCCGGCTCGGCCGTATGAAGACATGACGTCAGGAGGAGAAAAATGATTATAAAACGAGTCACGAAAATTCCTCGAAGTGGTTGTAGGATCGGGGATTTACGTTATCAAATTAGGTCAGCCAGTGGAATGCGAAAAGGCAGGCAAGTAGTCTAAAATTTAATCACTACATCGCTGACAGTGCGCTTTACCGCGCGGTCCACTTTGGGCGTTTGATTATGTCGACAGATCATCGTTGCGCTTAAACCATAGTGAAAAGCCACATAGGAGCATTAACGAGTAACGGACCTCGCTGTCTTGGATGGCATTCTGGGTCAATCCGCCTAGTGCAAAGGCCACCGGCGTGCACATCATAGCCAGGCGAAACCACTCCTCTGTGGCGCGGTTTTTTTTGGCGATTCGAAACCACCACGCTAGAAAAGCCATTACTGCAAGGCTTGCGATAACGCCGCCCTCCACTGCAGCCTGCAGGTACATGTTGTGCGCTTCATACATGCGCTTCAAATGCCCCAGTCCGAGGGCCTCATAATAAGGGCGGCGGTCGACGGCTTCGAGTCCGGTTCCGTGTCCAAGCCACGGAGAATCCTTTATCATCTCCCAATGTGCATGCCAGAAGGCCATACGGTCGTCCGGGTAGGGTGTCTCGTGATCTCCGCGTTGCCCACTAAGCACCATTTGAAATTTGGTTTGGATGGGATTCGGTGTGTTAATCAAGGTTGCGACGGCCGTTACGGCAAGCAAAGTCGAGATCACTAAGTGTTTCTTCGATAAAAGTCGTGTCATCAGAAAAAAGACCACGAGGGCACTGACGCATAAAACTGTGACGGATTGAGTGGTTGTTAAAATCAATGCAAGCCCGAGAGCTATGACCCAGCTTTGCCACTGTTTGGGTCTAGCCATGACCCGGGCGAATCCCCAAGGCATAAAGACCAAGGACACGTAAGCAAATGTTAAAGGGTGGCTGTAAAACCCCTGAGCTCTTTTGATCTGGTCAGCAAATTTTATTCCTTCAAGTTTCCATCCAATCAGCATCTGCGATGCGGCGATGACGCCCATGAAACCAATTAAAAGCGTTGCTGTATTCAGCAGAACATCTCGGCGCATAAACGCTGTGCGAAGTCTCAGAGCACCAACGACCATGGCTGCTGCCATGACTTGCCCGAGAACAAAACGAGCGCTGTCTTGGATCGCTCCTCTTCTGATCGTGGCCATCGCAATAGGAATCGTGAATAGAGCCCAAAGCGTTATAAACTGTGAGATGGGGCCAGCCGCAAAAAATTTTTCCGCCTTACGATGCCTACCCTGAAAGGTCCAGAACAGAAATCCAATAATGGCGATCGCAAGTCCCACATTTTGTCCTGCGACTCCGAGAGGCGTAACGAGTAAAAGAACAAACACGATCGCTGTTGGGAGAATCTTGAAGTCAGAGGCGGGGACCATTGACATTCGCCTTACCTCGGATTTGAGCTGCGATCAGCGCGCAGGCGCGGAAGTTGTTGCGGCCAAGATGAAATCTGCCGGCAAATCCATTTATTGAGAAGTGCTTCTTGCTCACCAGGCGATAACTCATACAAGTCTTTAGGTAATTCTCGACGTACCCGTGAGATCAAAGAGTGCATTGTGATGGCTGCGGATACGCTAATATTTAAACTTTCGACAATGCCAAACATGGGTATTGTGAAACACACGTCAGATTTATCCCGCCAACTGGCGTCAAGGCCTGCATGCTCGTTTCCAAAAGCGACGGCAATCGGTCGATCTACCGGCAGCTCATCCAGCGACAATGCTTTGCCATGTGGAAATGCTGCTGCGACGATATAGCCTTGTTTGTGCAGGGAGTCGATGCATTGGTCGATTGTTTGATGCTTTGTAATGTCTACCCATTCGTCGACTCCTTTGGCAACGCTTGAGGCATTAAATTTGCTGTGGAGAGTCACGACGTCAATGTTTTGAATGCCAAAACCCTCCGCCGATCTGATACAGGCACTGACATTATGAGGCTGATGAACATCCTGTACAATCAGCCGCACATGTCGCGTTCGCTGTGCAACTGTAGAAAGCATGCGCGCACGACGACTGTCTGTTAACTGGGGCGACAAAAGAGACCAAGCATCGGAAGGTATAACTGATTCGCTCAAGATTCCGCCGAGTGACTATTTTCTGGGTTTTCAAGGGAGACATCCCCGGAGTCGTCTTGATCGAGGAGAGTTCCCCCAATTCGCTCAAGGGCTTCTCCGACTAGAGGGCCGATGGATGACTGCATGAGCACAGGGTCTTTCGGTTGTGCTACGTGGCTTGACGTCAAAATCCATGTTGAGAGTTTCCTCAGGGCGATCTCCCAATTTTTATTGCGCTCCTCAGTCATGTCGCGCAGGCTTTTCATGCTGAGATAGAGTTGCTCATTTTGAAGAGATTTTCGGCGAAACGCCTCCAAGTCTGCCGAACTCTTGTCCGACGTTGGCGTCCTGTCTTTGATTTCTTTTTCGAGAAGAGTTAAACGTTGGCGCAGCTTCTGTACGTCTTCAGAGTTGGTCATGGCAGCTTTTTTGTTCGTACGCTCAAGTTCCTGCTGGAGTCGGTCGCACTCCGACTCGAGAGTTTTAATAAGCTGCTCAGTGTCGCTACGCTCAGACATTAGATGCTGGCGTTCATCATTAAGAGCCTCGAACTTACCTAAAATGTGATCGCGTTGAGCTTCTGCGTTACCAAGTTTGCGTTCCATGGAAGCCTGGGTGTTCAGCAATTCGCCGACGATTTTCGCGTTGCGAGCGTTTTCCAACTCCTGCGACTGTTTCAGTTGAAGCAGGTCCTGTTCCATAACAGAATGAGAATCTGCGGCAGCAGCGAGCCGCTTTTTCAGCACGCCTAGTTCCTCGAATTGATGCTGGAATTTGCGAGCTCCCTCCGCAAGTATGGCGCGAAGTTCATTGGCCCTGCGATGATTTAGATAGGCATAAACAGCGCTAACAAGCGCAATCGAGGCGCAGATAAAGGTAAGCATAGAGTTTCGTCCCACCCTTCAGCATGATGTGTCAAACTAAAGTGCTCTCCCATCAAGGATACCTGAGATCCATCGGTAATGAAAGCCGTATGCCTGCCGTGTTTGCGGCAGTTTCTCTGTTGACGCTGGGCAAATTTTTCCTGCACACAGCCTGATGCACGAGGAAAACAACCTCGTCTTAGGCAAAAAAGCCTCATCGCGCATGGCTTTTCGCAAACGCTACAATACTCGATAGGGGGCGGTGTTGAGTGCAAGTCAATGCCGCACAGATTGGTAAAATTTGACGAAGGATTTTTAAGTGGAGCGGGTGAAGGGATTCGAACCCTCGACCTTCGCGATGGCAACGCGACGCTCTAGCCAACTGAGCTACACCCGCATGCTCCGAAATACCCTGGTAAACAGGAGCCATGGTTTTAGGACAGAGGCGGGCTGTCGTCAAGAACATTATCTATGAGTGTCGGGTAGATATCATTGCTACTTTATGAGGTGAACAAATGGCCATCTTCAAACGTCTGCAAGAGATCCTGAGAAGTACGAATCCTTTTCGTCATAACGGGGGGTTAGAGCCCATGCGAGGGGACTTCGGGGCGGGCCGTCGAGGTCGCGAGATTGTCGTCTCCAGGGCGCCGCTCAGTGTGGATCGCTACCGTATTGATGATAATCCTCGTGATGTTGAAGAAACGTTCAATCGAGTGGTGAGCGGACTTATGGAGTTTTGTGATCAGCTGTCTATGGATGCGCGCCGAGGTTTGCCCGGTCGCGTGATTTTGCGAGAACAGGGTTCAACGGAAGATGGGCGCAGTTTCTTGTTTATGAAGCCGATGAATGAACACGGCTGGTTAATGGAAAAATCAGTAGTCGGTTGGCGCATCAGTCGCGCGGAAAAAATTGTCGGCCAAAATTTATTTTTACGCAGTAACGAGGCACCTTGGGACATGGCAACGTTGTGGAGCGACGAAAAAGGCGAGGGCCTGAGACGTGTCAGTAGCTCGCGGGTTGGCAAAGATTTGTTGTCAATTTCAGAGTATGAACGACGCCTTGTGGAGTCCCTGAAAGACCTGTTGATCAATGGAGCCTTGAACTGATCTATGCGTCGTCTCGCGCTTATTTTACCGGCATACTTTTTGGGGCTGCTTGGATGGGCAGACTCCTGTCGTGCCGGTTATCTCTTCACCCTCGGGCCAAATTGGAACAACTTTGTGTTTGAGGCCGAGCAAAATGAGGACACACCGAACTATTACGGGTTTGGTGGCCGGATGAGTTGGGGGTTTTCAGTTGCACAGGTGGCGGACTTTGCGCTTTATGCTCAGTACACCCCGGGACGTTTAAGCTCGGCAACACCTCCGCGCACAGATGCTGTGGTCATGGATTACGGGGCTGAATTTGGAGTCAGGTTGCTGGACGTTCTCTACTTGGGTTTACGTGGTGGTATGTGGAAGTACCAGCTATTTAAAAGTTATGAGGAGCGCGAAGTTGATGGTGCATGGTTGGGGCTTGGTGGTTCCGCATCACTAGGCATGATCATGCCTGTGTCAAAACGTATGGCCTGGCAGACAAGTCTCGATATTGGTCAGGCCGTATTGCAGCGTCTTCAAGGCGCACCAGATGATGCAGGTACAAACTACAGAAAACTTTCTCGCGTCGGTGTTACTCTGTCTTTAGTTTATAATGACGATGACGTATCATCAGTGGCAGACTCGTTGTTGAATTCATTCTTTTAATTCCAAAAAGAGTTGGAAGGGGCGGAGATGGAAAGTCAGGCGGAACGTGGTTTCGATATTGTACAAAAACTTCTGGGAATTACCATTCTCGGGACCGAGTGGGTTCTGTGGCTGCTGATAATACTCAGTATTGTCAGTGTGGCTATCATCATTGAACGAACCATTTTCTTTTACAAAATCAGTCTTGATATGGTGGCATTCACTGATCAGTTGACAAAACACCTTGAAGCCAATGACTGGCAAGGTGTGACTACGTTGTGCGAGAAGTCCCCGGCTCTTGCTTGCCAGACGGTCCTTCGCGGAGTCGAAGCGAAAGCTCGAGGCAATCACGCTATGGAGGAGACCATGACTGGTTACATGATTGGGCAAAGGCAAAAGCTCGATCACGGTCTTATGGTTTTAGGGACCCTGGGTAATAATGCACCCTTTATCGGACTGTTTGGTACGGTTTTGGGTATTATTATTGCGTTCCGTGATTTGGCCTTAAATCCCCAAGGGGGAGCGGCCGTGGTGATGAGAGGTATCTCTGAGGCGTTGATTGCAACAGCAGTGGGTCTCATCGTGGCTATCCCGGCTGTGATTGCGTATAACTTTTTTCAGCGGCTTGTGAAGCGCCAAATCAGTGGTGCGGAGGCCATCAGTCGGCTGGTTCTATCTCATAGAGAATGAAAGGCGGAAGTCATGGCTGGTGGAGCGTTAGAACCTCAAGATGACGGTGAGATTACGGGCATCAACGTCACGCCTTTAGTGGACGTGATGTTGGTTCTCTTGATTATCTTCATGGTGACATCGACTTACATTGTTCAGCAATCAATCCAGGTGCAGTTGCCAAAGGCTGATACGGGTGAAAATACTCCTAAGTTGAAAAATCTCGCCTTCGTTGTGGATAAATCTGGTGTGATTTTTCTCGATGGCAAACAGATTAGTCTGGAGGATATAGCCACTCGCGTATCCTCGGAGAAATCGGCTGATCCCAATGTTCAGCTGCAAGCATTGGTTGCTGCAGATAAAGATACGCCCCATGGATTTGTCGTCGGTTTGATTGATGCTGTGCGTCGTCAGGGCATCACAGATCTTGCGATTAACGTCGAAAATTCTGGTCTCTGATCTAAGTTCCTAAATACTAATTTTATTAGCGTTTCGTCGCTTTAATCTTATTTACCACGTAGGCGTTGTTGATTTTTTCTTCACTGATCTCTTCGCGCCAGTTTTGCAAATCCAGTTGCTGTTTGAATAAAACAGTCGATGTCATAATCTGAGCTTGGCGCAGGGTTGCCAATACCTGCTCGGATAAGTTTTCCCGTCTCTGCGCCAACTCGTGCCTGGCCGAGAGCTCGGCTTTGGTTACATCAAGTGAATAGATCACCGGTGGCGGCGGAACGGGACTTTCAAGGCCTTTTTTACGCCGAACCAGAAATTTTTCGATCCGCAGCATCTCGCGTCCTTCAACGCGTTTCTCGCGCATCTCATCAATAAATGCGTTGTGTTCTTCAAGCCGCAGGAGACGATGCTTGCGCTCCGCCCGGAAGCGCTCGAACCAGGTCATCAGGATGCGAAAGCGCTGTTCGCTCATTTGCGTCTCATAGAACACTCGTGCGTCTTCTTGAGCGACGGCGAAGACGTGCTCTTCCCGCTGTTTAATACGTTGCTCTTCGTTGGCGTGAACGTTTTTCCAGTAGGTCATCCTTATCCATTCCCAGTCGATGAATGTAAGATCTTGGAGCCGCTTTTTGCGTGCGGCCCATTTTGGATTTTCTCGAAGTGCCGAGGGTTCAGTAGGAAGCGGCGGTTGACTGGGAAATCTCTTCTCAAACTTTACAGCCATGGAGTTGTCGAAATTTTGATCGTACTTTTCCCGATCCTTGAACTCTGTGCTCTCCAAGGATTTGTACAAATCAGCATTTTCTGCGTGCTTTGGTATCTTCATGGCTAACCCGGTCGTTGCTCCTTAGTCCTATTAATGTCCCCACCATCCTGTAGCCCAGGTTTCTGAACTTAGAAGGTTTTGACCAACGATGTTTGGATGGAAACAATCAAAATCACTGAGATGATCACGCTCAAAAGGGTATTCAGCCAGACGGGCATTGTATAAAACATGCTGTGGATGGCGGGCCGCAATGTCTTTTAAGGAGTCATTTGCGTTTTGCCATTGTTTTTCAAAAATACTTAGTTCGTCGCTAGAGATGACATCGCGCAGCAAATTTTGACATATTCCATAGCGACTCCATTTGACCTGGCACGATGATCCGCTGCCAATTCGCTGGAGTCTTGGCATGTCAGGAATGCTAACCAGTAGAATTTTGATACTTGGATTTCGCGCAATTAGTTTTTGGATCGCGCGCTCAACGCGAACGGTATACTGCTGCATATCGGACTGCTTACCGTCACCAAGAGGTTTGCTGTGAGCGCACAGATCATTGGCGCCAATCAGCATGGTCGCGTAATGGATTGGCACCGCTTTGACAGCCTCGACTTGTTCGTCGAGATCCGTAGATTTCCCGCCCGTTTTGGCGACGTTGTGGACAACGACTTGCTTGCCAGTGGTCTCTTCCAGCAGCTCCGCGTGACTCTTTACCTGGCCGCGTCGAAACAAACCAACATTGTCACTGTTGCCGGTGGCCCAGCTGTTCCATGGGTGATCTTTGGGTCCGTTTGTATTGAAGGCTCTGGTGATCGAGTCTCCGAAGGCCGCCATGTGCAGCACGGATTGATTAGCGAACGTTTTAACGGCTTGCGCATGTGCATCTCGGCTTTCTGCAGCCATCGACAAGCTCGTCGTCAGCAATGAAGCGCCCCCAAATAGAGTCCCGATAACCATCCTTGGTCTAAACATAAAGCCCCCTCCGCTGGCGATGTCACGTCATGGACATCAGGTGAGGGGGTATCGTCAGGGTGGGCGCTATATTTAGATATTTCGCAAAATATTAATAAAAAACCAGTAAATTCAATCTATTGCTTGATCGAGCGCCAGTCACTGACAAGCTTGTAGCGGTTTTCAGTTCGCCCGCCCTTAGCAGTCACTTGGTATTTGACCACTATTTGGCTACGCACCAGCTCATCCACAACTGACTCAGGAAAGCCCTGGGACTCAAGCTCTGCGCGATTGATATCGCGCCCGTGGCGCTGTTTCCAATCGCTGAGTAATTTTTTGGCTCGTGCGGCAGTTAACTGATCAACCATGGGTTGGTGTTTGTCAGGAATCGTGGATTTTTTCATCAAAAAAATAACCGATGTAACGCTAAAAATCGCTGATAAGGCGGATATTTAAGTGTAGACTAGGGGCCCCTGCTGAGACTTGAGGATAGCCCGAATGAGTCAGTCTAAAACCCTTGGTCAACCAATGACGCCTGATCGTTGTCGGGAGTGGGTTGATACAAAGGTTTTCCCACTGCAACCGGAATCGTACCGAAACACCTATCCTGAGTTTCCTGGCTCCGTTGGGCTGGAAATTGAAATGCTTCCTCTATGGTTAAAGAGTGGGGAACTTCCACAAAGCGTGCCACTTCAAGGCGAGTCGAATTCCCTGGCTGCATGGCTGCGGACCATCTCTCGTGCTCATGGTTGGCAGACAAACGAAAGTGATACGGGAGCCGATCGCTTACTGATGGGCGTTAAACTCGATCAAGAGGACAACATATCATTTGAGCCCGGTGGTCAGCTGGAATTCTCATCTCGTCCCTATCACTGCCTGAGCGAAGCGATCAGTCGTACTCTTTATGTTCAGTCATTGCTTGACCAAGAACTTAGTGATGCCGGTGGCGTGACCTTAACTCAAATTGGTATTAACCCTTGGCATTCGGTAGACGATATTGGTCTCCAGATGAAAAAGCCTCGTTATCGCGCCATGAATGAGTTTTTCTCAAAAATCAGTTCTTTTGGTCCGAAAATGATGCGTCAGACTTGCACCGTCCAGGTGAATCTCGATTTTGGTCGAGACGAAGTGACGATGGCGAAACGCTTTCTTGCCAGTATGTTGATTGCGCCGATCAGTGGCGCGATGTTTAACTACAGTGCCTTTGAGAATGGCGCCTTCTCTGGAATTACGGGGCTGCGTCAGCGCGTCTGGCGTCACCTTGATCCCTCGAGAACGGACATACCTAAACTTGATCGCTTGATTGCAAAAATGGACAAACAGGCCTGTGTTGACACGTGGACTGATTTTCTGATGCAAGCGCGCGTTGTGTTTGTGACTAATCAGGATTACAAAGTCATGCACACACCGGTCACCTGGGCCCAATGGATGGAACAGGGAATAAACGGGCAGCGACCGGATGAGTCGGATTTTGAAACCCATCTGAGCCTTCTCTTTCCGGAGGTACGTGCACGTGGATTCCTTGAGTTAAGAAGTGTCGACTGTCAGTCGCGGGTTTGGCAGTTCACTCCCGCTGCTTGGTGGACGGGGATTTTGTATGACCCTAAGGCATTGGATCAAACGTTAGATCTTATGCTGCCCCATCAGGCAAATGTTCGTGAGCTGTTGGGCAAGGCCGATCATGGCCTTGAGGATCCCCTGCTGGCTGATCTTGCCAAAAAATTAATCAATGTTGCTTCAGAGGGTCTGCGCCGATTGCCTGGTTGTTATTTTGGGGGCGGAGCGTTAAAAACTTTGCAGGTGTTTGCTGACCAGTTCACGATGCAGGGCCGGGTGCCGGCCAGTGATTTGGTTGATGAATTTAAGCGATCAGGGCGTTTTGACTTTGCGTGTATCGAGAGGGTGGAGGCGCGTTGGCGAGACATCCTTGCCAATCGACCTGATCCCGCACTTTAACTTGAAATATCGTTCAACAACCCGTTTTGGATAGGGCATAGACCATGACAATCAATGACAGCAACTTTCGAAACCAAGAAATTTCCGAAGACGAAGCATCGGGGGCATCGGCATCCGCATTTACATCGGATGCCATGAGTGGCGAGAAGTTGGATCAGTATATTGCTAACGTCGCAAAAACGGTGCGTGACAACATGAACCATAGCGTCGATGCTTTGACACCGTGGTTTTTTAACAATATGCCTTCAATCTATTATCAGACAACACCCAGTGCCGATAAGGTCAGCCATTTGCAGGCGCTGATTTCCAGTGACCTGTTTGAGACCAAGCAGACCCTGACTCTATGGAGTAAAGACCGTACTCAGGTCACTTTCATTGGTCCTGGTGGCGATGCGAAGATTTTGGGAGAAGTTGCCGCCAGACTCCATACCTTCAAGATGAAGATGGGCAGCCTTTACGTCAGTCGTGATGACCGCCTATTCATTGGAAGTTTTACCTGTTCTGGTCATGTTGCAGTTGACCGTAAAAACCCGCGTATTGTCGAAAAACTTCGTTTGGCAAAAGAACTTGTTTTGGCCGAGCACTCCTCTGAAGAAAAAGACGTTCAGCATTATTTGGATAATCTCGACAATGACTTTGTCATGTATTCAACCGCAGGTCGTATTCAGCTAACTTACCGTATGGTGCGCTATATGAAGTCTCATGAGGGAGCACACACCTTCTTTGAGCCGGTTGATGATCGCCCTACTGCACGATTGACCCTCGGTCTCAAAAATGGCACGCCAGGTGAGGCGCTTGAGCAGATCTTTAATCTTTTGAATCGATACGGTGTAGCGCTGAGTCGAACATTCGTGGTCACTTTCAGCGAGGGGTACGCAAGTCCGATTTCAATCATCCACTTTCATATTGCCACAACGAGCGGGGCGAAGATTGATGTCGGTGCAGTTCCGATGATCAAGTTGAACAAAGCTCTCAGGACTATGGGATGGGTTGACTCCGATGAGTTCTCTGCATTTATGGCGCCGCAGTATGGATACTCGATCAACGCTGTGAACCTCGTGCGGTCATGGGCAACGTGGATTCACGTTATGCTTGGGAAGGATAACTCGTATTACTATAGCAACTATAAAATCCGTACGACTTACTTTAAGTTTGCTGAGATCACGAAAGATCTAGTGGCTTGCTTTAGGGCGAAGTTTGACCCGACAGAACAGCGTGCCCGTGAACAGGGACATGTTCAAAAGATGATGGAAGATTTGCACAAGAAGATCGAAGTGCTCTCAGATGAAGTTGAACGCAATATTTTCAGTCGAACACTGGCTTTCATCGAAAACACAGAGAAGACCAATTACTTCAGTCAGACCAAGACTGGCTTGGCATTTAGAATTAACCCAGATGTTTTGGATAAGAAGCATTATCCCGAGCGTCCATTCTGTATCTTCTTTATTGTTGGTCGCGATTACCGCATGTTCCATACGCGTTGGAAGGATATTGCCCGCGGTGGTCTGCGTGTTGTCATGCCTAAAAACCCAACCGACTATGATGTGGCACTGGCTGGGCATTATGATGAAGTGTATGGCCTGTCACACGCTCAGCAGCTCAAGAACAAAGATATTCCTGAGGGCGGCGCCAAAGGCGTTCTCGTGTTGAAGCCGGGCGGTGACCGCTTGGCAGCAGTCCGCGGAGGTGTGAACGCTCTTCTGGATCTCCTTGTTCGTGACGACGAATCGCATGAAGCTGGACAGGCGAAGATGGTGTCCTACTATGAAAAAGACGACATCATTTACCTAGGTCCAGACGAGAATATCACAAACGACTTAATTGAGTGGATTCCCGCACAAGCTGCGCGTCGCGGTTATCCTTACGCCGCTGCTTTTATGTCGTCCAAGCCAGGTGCTGGCATCAACCATAAAGAATACGGAGTTACGAGCGAAGGTATCAACGTCTTTGTTGAGAATATGTTGCGCTTTTTGCGTATCGACCCCCGTAAGCAGACGTTCACTATTAAGATGACCGGCGGCCCAGATGGAGACGTTGCGGGCAATGAGCTGAAGATTCTGCACCGTGAATATGGTGAAAACGCCAAAGTGGTGGCTATTTCTGATGGCACTGGTGCCGCTCATGATCCAGATGGACTTAATTGGCCAGAGCTTCTTCGCTTGTTCAAGGCTGGACTTGGGATTGCGGAATTCAACAAGAGTCTGCTGAAGGGCAAAGGAGCATTCCTTGTAAAAGCAGATACTCCTGAAAACATTAAAACTCGCAATGAGCTTCATGGAGTCATCCCTGCTGATATTTTGATTCCAGGTGGCGGTCGTCCTTATACGGTTAACGACAAGAACTGGGATATTTTCCTCAAAGACGGGCATCCCACCTGCAAGGCTGTTGTCGAGGGTGCCAACATCTTCTTCACAGCTGGCGCGCGCAAACGCTTGCAAGAAGCGGGTGTGCTTATGATCAAAGATAGCTCGGCCAACAAGACCGGGGTGATTTGCTCAAGTTACGAGATTATTGCCTCGCTCACGATCTCGGAAAAAGAATTCTTGGATATTAAGCCTACCTATGTCAGTCAGGTTATCGACATTCTGAGAATCAAGGCCGACAACGAGGCGAAGCTTCTGTTCCGAGAATATCTGCGATCTGGAGGAAAACGCACGCTGGTTGAGTTGTCTATGGATATCAGTCGAGAGATTAACGAAGTGACCGATGTGCTCTTGGATGAATTGACACGTCGTGAAGCAGAGGTTGAGAAGGACGAGTTCTTCATGGGACTTGTGCTGAATCACTGCCCGAAGATTCTGGTGGAAAAATACCGCGCGCGTATCCTTGAGCGTTTACCTCTTGCTCATAAGATTGCGATTTTGGCCGCTTATATGGCATCAAACATTGTCTACCGTGAAGGTCTTGGTTGGCTTGATCGGATTCCAGTGGAACAGCGGTATCCAGTCTGCTTGTCATACATGAAAAATGACAAGCTGCGTGGCGAGCTAATGTCGGCTGTTGAAACGTCAGGTCTGCCGCATAAGGATAAGATTATGGCCATCCTTCAGCGAAGTGCCACCCGCGATTTAACGATCTTGGGTTTGGAGCGTAGCTGAGTCGGATTGATCACTTATCGATCTTAACTCCGGCGTCGTCAAGCTCGCCTTTAAGGCCCCACATGCGATTTAAAAGCTGTGGGGCATGAGAGCCAACGTACGCCATGATTAGAAATTTAATAAATCGACCGATAAAAATCACAGCACAAAGCTGAAGAAGTGGTGTTTCCGCAAGGCTTGCCAAGATGACTGCGGGCTGCTGCATAATGGGTGTCACTGCGACTACAAAAACAACGATAAGCCCATATTGATGGAAAAATTCTTCAGTGAGTTTCCAAGTCGTTGAATCGTGGAGGGCCGGGAAGAACTCCAATAGCCAGGGAAGGCCTAGCAGTTCAACGATAGCAGCAAGTCCTAATGCGCCCACCGTTGAGCCAATAGCGACAGTTAATGCTAGAACAAACCAGCGTTTTGGTGTGAGCATGGCACTTGAAATGAGGATACCATCATTGGGGATTACAAGAATTAGATTGTCTAGAGCTGCAAGCAAACCGATTAGTGGCGGATACCAGAAGCGATCGGCGAACGATTGCAAAGATTTTACGGCTTTCTGAATTTTTACGTGTAATTTATTTGTCATGTGCCGATCTGTTTATCTGCGGTTCATGGTGCTGGTGGTTCTTGGTTCTTCTGAATAAACTCGGCCCACGGAAGTCCTTCGATTAAAAGCCGATTCACTTGTGCTTCTCCATTTGATGCAACGGATAGTGTGACAGATCCTTGTTTGTTTTGCACCAAACGGTCAAGTCGAACGGCATATTCCTGAGGAATGTAATATCGCTCGACACCTGCTTCAAACCTTTGATTTTGGCAAGTGCCCTTTATAAAGTAAGAACATGAGGCTGGCTTGTCACCGTAAACTCTTTGCTCTTGCGGGCATATATAGATGGTTTGGCCTTGCACGTCAGGGTTTGTGCATAGACCGGGTATGCCATAATCGATCTGATAAATTAGATAGTGGCCAGATAATAGGTCGCGCGGATCATAACCAGTAATTTTAAATGTGACGATTCTTCCAATTTCTCTGATCGTAGCTTTGTTGATTGCTAGACCTAATAGCGCCAGAATGGGAAATGCCAAAGCTGCAATGATAAATTTTGGTGAGCGATTCATTGCGTGATCCTTTCCATCCAAGCGGCAATTTGATGACGACGCTTATTCCAGACCGAGGCAAGGGCAATCAGTATGATTCCGGATAGGATTAGACCGAAACCGGTCATCGCAAGCCCTCTTAATGCTTGCAGGAACAAAACAAAGAACCGTAGTCCCATGAGCATCAGCACGATATTAAATCGTCCTCTAGCCTTTTGTGAGGCGTAGAATGCTCCTAGGAGGCCAAGCTCAATCAAGGTAAAGCACGCGCCGAGAAGGTCCCCACTTAAGCGCGTAGCGGCCATGTTTACAGCGATTATATAAACAATGACAAGGGACGTGAGTAAGACTTTCTGTAAGTTTGAGTACAGTTTACTTGCTGCCACTGGTGCGACAATCATTAAAGACAAGACTGAAATGATAGATGTCCCTAACTGTCCAAAGTTGAGCCTTGGATGACCAGCGCTCCAAAACTCGACGACTGACAGTCCAATGAGGGCGCCAATCATGACCCAAATGTGCATGGCTTTCATAATGCCGGTGGATCCTCGCAGCAGACGGGCGATGATAGCGAGTACTGCGGTGAAGAGCGGGGTGATTACAAGCAATAGTTCGGCATGGTCTATTTCGGGTACTCTCAGGATTTTGGATTCAAGCAGTCCCCAAAGAGACGCGCCAATAAAACTACCTGCCCAAATGAATGGCGCAAATGTAAACTCGGTTGTGATAACTAAAGGTAGCGTAATCAAAGTCCAGAATAGTAGGGCTTGATAAGGTTCACCGTCCGTATGGTAAATTTGTGAAATAAGTCCAATCGTCGCTAATGAAAGAGCTTGAAGAGCTAAAACGAGTACATCATAAATAACACGCTTGCTCGCTTTATTGGCTTGAAATGCAAAGATGGCTACAACGCTCAAAATGCTGAACGCTGCAAACAATTTGGCATAGTCGCCAATTTGATGCCAGTTTGCAGCGATAAGCGAAATGATGCCCATGCCGAGTACGGATACGCCAAGCGTCAGGGTTCCGTATAGAAACCAGGACGTTTTAGGTTTGGCGGATTCGTATTGGTGAATTTTGCCGGCTTGTTCTGAGTTGATGAAGCCCTGCGCGATCCAGTCTTGTAGTAGTTTGTCTAGTTTTGCCATGCTCAGGCTTATTCCTATCGTTAAAAATCCAAATTAGTCGATATGATTATCGCCTATTTTTAGAGTTCTCGCCAAGATTTCCGATTTGCCACATGTGCAGTCGCACTTAAAATTGTGATCCGCACGCAGTTGCTGGACCGCCAGAATTATCATTAATCGCAGCCCAAACTAATGATTGATTTTCACCGTTAGCGTTTTTGGTGCGGACAATAAACCTCGTTGATCCTGCAGGTACCGCGGTGTTTGCTGGTACTGGTGCAGCATACTGAAGATTTGGTTCGTCCCAATACGTAGCGTCTCTGGCTATCGTCATGAATGGATTAACCACCGTAAAAGCATTGGAATCGTTTGCCCAGTAAACGACGAAATGCGAAATATCGCTACTCGTTGATGGGGAGACGCTATTGATGTGAAGATCACCCGTAATGCTGCCCTGAGTTGTGTTGGAATCAGAGAAGCATAATGATACTACGCTGGACATCGGAGGGTTTCCGCCGGAAGGCTGGGCGTCTGTGATGGCTTGAGATATACCTGTCGCCATTTCGCCAACGCTGTTTTTGGTGTAGACGAGAAAGTGAGTGGCACCAGAGGGAATGACCGTATTTCCAGAAAAACCATGCTGGATGTGAAAGCCTGTTTTTGCAAGAGTTGCGATGGCAGCTTGCCCCGCTAGTTTAAGAGTAGAGTTCGATCCCCAATATAATACGTAATCAGTGATGTTCGTTTCATCGGTTGCTTTTCCAATGGAAAGTGTCCCGCTAATTTGGCCTGTGTCACTATCACTGTCAAAGAATGTAATGCTAGAGGCAGTATAGGTTGGTGCGGTGTTGCCACTTCCGCCGCCAGTTCCGCTGCCTGAAGGTTCTCCCGTAGGAGAGTCGTCAGATGGAGGGGGTGGGGAGCTAGGTGGTGGATCGGATGGTGCCGTCGGTGGAGTGTAATTGGAACTGTAACAAGCGGTACCCGCAAGTGCTGCGCCAGATACGCAATCGGCGTATACGCTGTCATATCGAGACTCAATCGTTGACTGTTGTTGGACCGCGATGCTCGGACTTTCCGCCTGACGATATATTGTCGACTGAATTTGGTAGGCGGCGTACGTAGGTGCAAAGGAGGTGTCTGTTTCAGCCGCCTTTTTCAAGACATTGTTAGCAATTTCGTAGGAAGTTGAGGTCTCAATGCCGTGATTCACGCGGTAAGCTAAAACGGAAATGGGAATAGAGTCGCCATAAGTGCTGAACATTGATGAAGACTCAACTTGTGCAACCTGCTCCGTAACGATTGATGGCGACTTGCCTTGTGCAACCAGTGCGCTCAAAGCTTTGTTCGACTCCTGAGTCATTTGACTGGTTAGGCTGGTTAGATTGATGGGATTAGCTTTTATGTTTTCCTCTTTTTGTTTTCTTACGGTGAGGTAAACGCTACTTGCCACTTGCATAACATCGGCGATGCGGAATGCTGTGACGGCAAAAGCCTTTGTTGAGTCTGTATCACCAGCGACGGCTTTCGCTGCGGCAATCTCCATCATTTTCGCGGCGATGGACGATGTTCCGTCGACAATCGTCTTGGCTGTCAGGTCTTTGAAAATCGGGGGTAGCACCGTTGCGAATAGTTTGCCATCAGAGCGCGAGAGTTTTACAACTAAATAAGACCCTTTGGGCGCATTTAGTTTGAGACTGAATTGATTTGATGACGAGGTGGCGGAACCTACAAGTGTTTGCGTTCCGTTTTTTTCCAAAGCATACGCATTTATGGTATAGGTTAATCTCGTTGTCAGGTTTACGCCACCAATCTGCACGGACTCGTCTGCCTGAGTAAAGTCGGTAGGATCGTCTTCTTTGACTGTCCCGGTGACCTCGACGCTCTTGCTAGAAGCTCCAGCTGAGGCAGAAGTCCCGGTGGCATTTTTGCGACAGCCAAATTGAATTGATGTCATCAAAAGTACTATCGCCCAAATGCTGGTCAGGCGTGATGACATTTGAGTTAATTTAAATTTCGGAAAGACTAATAAAGTCAAAACGATCTCCGTTTTCAGTCATAGAATTGGGATCGGATTTTATTGGTTCGCTCTTTAACCAAAATTTCAACACGGCATAGCTCAGAGGAGAAGGTGTGCAGGAAACGGCGCTAGATACCTGAATTATTTGCTTTTTTTATGGCTAAATTGGTCGATTTAAATTGCGGTTGGAGGTGGCGATTGAATAGCCTCTGGGCGACGAGTTGGCGGGATTTGGATTTGGTGGAATTGGAATGAATAAAGTGCCATTTTTTGGACGTGGAGGAAGCAAACATCGGGGACAAGCTACATGCTAACTGTTTTCACTGTCGGTTGGATGGCAGAAATTGGAGCTACCCGTCCAATTCTAAATTGCTCCTTACTTGGCAATTTCAAATCAGTCGGATAGCCCTATTTTGCTCTTTATTTGGTGAGGCGAGTCTTTACGACTTCGTAGGCGTTAGCAATGCCATGACCAAATGTGTTGTTGGGTCGTGCGGTTCCTGGGACGCCGCCGCAAGACTGGGTGCTTGTTTTTGCTTCAGATGTGTTTTTAATTAGCGCCTCTGTTTCGGCGATTTTACCGATCAGTGATGGATCGGCTGACCACAACAAAGCAACCAAACCTACCACATGAGGGCCGGCCATCGATGTGCCACTCCAACCAAACTCAGCGTATCCACCGCTACGGACAGCCGAACGTACGTCAACTCCCGGCGCGGAAACGTGAGGTCCAACTTTATTGTCAAACGTACTTGGTCCACGGCTTGAGAAGCTGGCAATCGAGTCATTGCGGTGATTGACGGCGCCAACGCTTAGAACAAGGTCTGAATGGAATGCTGGACCATCCTTGATCGTTGAGCATCCGCTCCCTTCATTGCCGGCAGAAACGACAACAAAGATTCCTGCAGCTCGCATAGCCGTCAAGATTCGCTCGAACTCGCCACCTTCACAGCCCTCACTACGTGGGCAGCCCCAGCTGTTGTTGATCACGTGAGGAGCCATGTCAGGGCGTGCATCTCTTACAGGGTCGCCATTTTGTGGCCATGGCGCAAGGAACCATTGAAAACATTCAGTGTACATCTCGGGGTTACCGATGCCCGCGTCCATGTTGCGGCAGGCGACCCATTTTGCCCCTGGGGCCACGCCGATTTGGTTGCCTTGATTGTCGTCGCCGACCACCGTGCCAATGGTGTGTGTTCCGTGATCGTGATCGTCACATGGAGCGGTCACATTGTAACCACACGATGAACTCCCACCGATACTGCGATGAGCGGCATCATGCCAGGAGTAGGTGTGATCCGCTGTTGTTCCGTTCCAACCGCGGTAGTGAGGTTGGAGTGCTTTATGGTCCCAACGCACGCCAGTGTCTTGGCCGGCAATGACGATGTTCTCCCCGCGAATTTTGAACTCGCTCCAAACTCTTGTGGCGCCAAAACGGGTGACATTTGCTCCAGGGCCTTTTGGTTCATCAAATGATCTGAAAGTTGTTGAGGGCATGATGTTCTTGATTTCTGGATTTCCAACGATTCTGAGAACGTCCTCGCGCTTAGCCAAGACTTCAAGTTGAGCCTGGGTGATTCCGTCCGCAGCGATCATGTTGCTGACATAATAGGATCGCGTGGGTATTTTTTCGGAAGATAGCCACTTGAGCAGATCTGCTTGGGATGTTGTTGACGTATCTACCAAAGCGCTGAAAACGGCCTTAATGCGCTCTGCGCGCTCTGCCGATTGGTTCACAGCGGCAAAACTGGCCTCGTCTTTCAAGTAGATCAAGACTGTTTGCGAGGTTTCGTTAAAGCTTTTTTGCTTGTACTGATTCAGCAGCCACGGAGAAACTTTTGACTGCCATACTGGTACCCCAGCTGATGCGGTTAATGATGCCGCCAAAACAGTAGCGCTCATCATCATTTTTAAGATCGAAAATTTCATAAATAACTCCTTTCAAGTGAGTCTTTTCATTTAAGCTTTGAATATTTGAAGCATGACAAGTCTTGGTCGTTAATGTCATCGAGTAGAGAGGCCAAGACCTTGGCGTCCGCCGGTGGTAACGGGCACAGGCTTCGATATTTGGGACATGGACTTTTCCAATCAATGGTGCTGAAAATTTTTCGAGGTCCACCGTCGGGATCCTCCGAGAATGTCACTGTAAAAATCTTCTCAACTTTTAGTTTCAGTGAATCATGATGTTTTTTAACGGATCCCAGCTTTTTGCGGGCTGACTCGAGCTGGCCCTCACTTGTAAGCAGCTGCTCGTGAAAGAGTTTGATTTGCGACGAGATAGTGTCCCGTTCTTCGAGGAGTTTTGCGTCGTAGTCGTTTGATTGTAGCTGTTTATTGACAAGTCGCAGTTTAGCTTCATGGTTCTCAATAATGGCCTTGGACTTTTTTCTGGCATTTTCTGCGAGAATAATTACATCCTCCGCCTGATACTTGTCGCCAACGGCGTCCGCATAGGCTCCACTTGCGATGCGCCTGCATTTCTCCCTATAATTTAGGGTAGGGTCGTCCTGAGCTACGGCTGGCTGGCAACCTAGCGCAAAAAAAATAGGCATGATTCGCAATACATAAGCGCGCACAACGTTTTCTCCTTGGAACAGTGTTAAGAGTCTATTAAATTTTAAGGTTCGATTCGAGAGTAAAATATCTGGTTTTTCGCACATTAGCCCCGCCGTGGGCAGGAGCTCCCATGCAAAAGAAGGACAATTTCTTTACCGACAACCAAGATCTGGATTTTCACTTTGAGAACAAGATCGAGTGGGACGTCCTGTTTGACATGACGCTGGCTGAAGACCGCGATTCTCTGGGGGTCTCCAGCAAAGATGAGTACAAAAAATCCTTCAAAGATCTGCTCACCCAATTGGGTGAGGTTGTTGGAACCACGATTGCCGCCAACCAGCACAAGGTGGCTACCCAGGATCTGACCCTGAAGAATGGTGAGGTCCACTTTCCCCCGGCCATCAGTGAGAATATCCAGGTTTTGAAGGACATGGGTATCGCTGGAATGGGCATAGCAAGCCGTTTTGGCGGGCTCCCTGGGCCGATCGCCGCAGAGCTCCCAGCCGTGGAAATGCTGTACCGTGCCTGTCCTTCCACCTATATCAATATTACCTGGTACGCCCCAGTGGCCCGGGTCATTGATGAGTTCGGATCCGAAGAACAAAAACTGGCTATCATCCCGCGCATTGCCTCAGGTGAGTGGAGCGGTAACATGGCGCTCACTGAGCCGGATGCCGGCTCTGACTTGGCCGCAATTAGAACTTACGGGGAGAAACAGGCTGACGGATCTTGGCGCCTTTATGGGTCCAAAAGATTTATCTCGAACGGCTGTGGTCAGGTTTCGCTTGTCCTTGCGAAAGGCAATAAGGGTGCTAAGGGCCTCCAAAACCTTAATATGTTCGTATGCCTTCGTAAAAATGACGATGGCTCCAACAACTATGAAGTGACTAAAATTGAAGAAAAAGTAGGGCTTCATGGCTCACCAACTTGTGAGTTGAAATATGATGGCTCAAGGGCAGAGCTTATTGGGGAAGAGGGTGCTGGCTTTCAGTACATGTTGCACCTGATGAATGAGGCTCGCGTCGGAGTGGCAATTCAGGGTGTAGGAGTCATGGAGTCAGTATTACGACTCGCAAAAGATTACACCTCCCAGCGTCAGGCTTGGGGCCGTCCGATCGCTCAACATGAATTGCTGGCAGAAAAACTGCTAGACCTTGAAGTCTCCACTCTTGCGGCACGGTCATTGTGCTATCAGGCAGCGAATGCTCTAGCCATCTATCAAACCGCAAGTCGCAAGCTCCTGGATGACGCGTCCCTAACACAGGAATCGAAGGACCGTATCAAGGACATCAAGAAGAAGTACGAGCGTCGGCTTCGACGCTGGACTCCACTGGTCAAGTACTATGCCGCGGAACAGGCATTCTACAATGCGCGGCAATGTTTACAGATGCATGGTGGTTACGGCTTTACCAAAGAATACCAGCCTGAATGGTGGCTACGCGAAAGCTTGATTATCCCTGTTTATGAAGGCACCAGTCAGATTCAGGCACTGATGTGTATCAAAGACACGATGAAAGACATCATCCGCCGACCGACTAACTTTATTGAAAGTGCGCTTGGCTCCCAGCTTGCACAAATTTCTCAGCGCGATCCACTCCGCAGAAAACTTGCAAACCTCAAAAAAGAGTTCAATGGAACGATGGTGAACATCATGTTCCAGCTGGTAAAGGCTAACATGAAAGCGTCCATGGGTGATGTGAACCCGATGAACATCCGTAAGATGATTCAAGTCATCACCAAGGACCTGGTAAAATTTGAGAACCTGCGACCGGCTCTTCTTCACGCAGAACGAGTCACTGAGATGAAGTCTGCAATTTGTATAGCGGAGAGTCTGATCGCCGATGCAGCGATTGATTCTACGCGCACCTGGATTGCGGAGCGCTGGATGAATAAAGCGATACCACGATTTATGATGCTTCGTGCAGAGGTAGAGCAGCAGGAGCCGGTGCTTGCACACCGACTATCTGAGGTTCCTCTAATGAACATGGCCGCTCAAATGAATGGTTAGTCTCAAGTTTTCGGATTGAAATACTTCGCGACCGCAGGGATTGGGTTGCCCATCATGATGTCAGCAAGCAGCTTGGCGCTGCCATGAGCCCAACTGAACCCGTGTCCTGTGTAACCTGCACAGGTGTATACGCGTGGGCTAGTTGTAGGTCCGATAAATGGAAATCCAGTTTTTGAGGCCGCCATGATGCCTGCCCAGCTGAACTCCCATTCGATTTTTTCTTTGATGTCATAATGATGTTGAACAAAATCCTGAAGACCCTTTTCAACAGTTGGATTTGGTACGACGTCGTAGGTACCAATCTCGCCGCCTGGGGTGTTGTTACGCCAGCCGCCGATCATTAAACGATTGTCCTCTGATATTAGTGCGTACTCGTAACCATGATCAAAGCTATGAGGATACTTGACCTTGAACTGATGCTTGAGTGGCTTTGACGTGATGATCTGTCCTTTGAATGGATCCACCAGTTTGCGCTCCGCAAAAAATCTTGAGAGCAGCGGTGAATAGGCGTTAGCAGCGATTACAACGGCGTCAAATTTATGTGTGCCATGCTGACTTTTTACCTCAACGAAATCTCCAACTTCCTCCACGCTTGAAACTTTGACGCCCGAGAAATACCGCGCACCGCGATCAAGAGCGTTTTGAATGAGCCCATTTCTGAATTTAACGGGGTGGGCATGAGCGCTTCCAGGTTCGTAGCGGGCTCCGCGGACATTTTTGAAGCCCATCGCCTCGACTTCGGCCTTTGGCACGTAGCGGCTGTCAAAACCATTTCGATGCAGTAATTCAATTGAGTCTTTGATCTCTTTATCTTCGACGTCGTCAATGGCAATCACCATGTAACCGTCTTGTCGGTAGTCCGCGTCCATATTGAGGCGTTTAATCGTGTCCCTCACTTCATGGCAGATATCTATTGAGTAGCCCCAAATTTCGCGAGCGACCTGCTCACCATGGAGCGCGGTGAGTGCCATCATGCTTTCCACCGTGCCATAAAGAATGTGACCGCAATTACGATACGTGGCCGCCTTTTCTTGTTCGAAATCTAAAATGGTGACGTCATCAAGACCATTTTCCAAGAGCCAATACGCTACGCTTGCGCCAGAAAGACCTGATCCAATAACGGCAATGCCGCCATCTTTGGGAGCCTCAACTTTTCCTGTAATCGGTGGAACCACCATCCAAAATGATTTGGTCCAGTCGGCCATGAAATACCTCAAGCGGAAGAGACTAGGGTTATTGAGAGGTCTTAGCTAGTTGCAACTCCCTGAATTGTCAAGATTAATTTACCCCTGTTCTAAGACACTAAAGTTTAAGAGTAAAAATGCCGATACTACGCCCACTTAAGAGTGCAGTTTTGCAAGTAGATCTTGATTTAGAGGAATGCGCCTATGAAACTTGTTAGCCATCTTGCGTTAATTGGCCTTATTGCCTCGGCATGTAAGACGAGTGACTTCTCCGGAGAGTCCACTCGAGCTGCAGCACTGCCGCCTCTGCAAACTCTTGATTTAAGCCAAGTGGTGCGCGAGGTTCGCCAAACTCAATTTAAACAAGGATCGTCTGGATCAAATGGTAACGAAAATTATAGCGTCACACAAAAAGGTATAGTTGATATCGTTGTTGTGGTCGACAATAGTGGTTCGATGGCTGAAGAGCAAGCGAACCTCTCGAGCCGGATGGCTCCGCTTCTTTCTGCAATCCGGGATTCTGACTGGCGCGTTTTGGTGACCACAACAGATCCTGAAGACAATCTTGGATTCTTGGGTCGCTGCGTAAATACGCCCATTATGAAGACGGATCTCAACCCAGAGGGCCGTTTCCAAAGTCTTGTGCGTGCAGCTGGCACGAGTGGTACCGGTACTGAGCGACCAATCTTAGCGGCAGTGGATGCCCTCAAATGTAAATACGGTGGAACCACATGGATTCGTCCAGACTCGACCGTTGCGGTTCTAATTCTTACAGACGAAGATAACTGTCACATCGACGTAGAGCGTGGATACGGTTGTGCGGGCTCTCCAGACCTTGATGGCTCCTATTTGACAAACTATTTATCGTCGATTCGCAAATTAGGGACCGATGCCAAGGTCTACGGTATTTTCTGGCATCCATCACAGTCCCAGGGTCAATGTTCAACAGCTTTAAAACAGGCAAGTAAAATTACTGATGTTGTCCAAAGAACTGGTGGCACATGGGGATCGATCTGTGACAATGACTACTCGACCACTCTGACCAGAATTTCTCGGGATGTCGCACAAATTCTCAAAGCAGATTTTGTACTCAAATCCACTCCTGATGCTGGGACTTTCCGCATGACTGTCAATGGTCAGCCATGGAGTGCTTACGTTCTCACGGGTCGCAACGTTCACTTCACAACTAATCCCCCCGTTGGAGCTGCGATCGCTGTGACTTATGTCAGTGGCGCGTCTGGCGTTGTAGCTAGTTCTTTTGATATGCCTGAGGAGCCTGCGGATGGTCAGCTTGCTGCGACAGTTAACGGTCAGGCCGCCAGCGGCGTGTCATATGATCCAAATAACAGAAAAGCAGTTTTCTCAACGCGCCCAGCAGATAACAGTACGGTTGTTGTCAGCTACAAGGCAAATACGCCTCTTAAGACGGTTTTTAATATCGCCCCCAACGCCGACACTCGTTTCTTGAAAGTCTATGTCAACGGTGCCTTGGTTAGTCCTTCGAACTACAAGTACGATGTAAGTACGGGATCACTGACATTTACGGCCGCTCCGCCTGAGGGTGCCAAGATCAGAGCTGAGTGGCGCGGAAATAAGAAGACATCTTAAACTTAAAATTTAGATTATTTTGATAGCTTGGCGAGAACCTTTCTCGCCAAGTCGTCGTTTACACCTTTAATTTGCATGAGCGCTTCCACGCTAGCAGAGGCGATAGCATCAATACTTCCGAATTGCTTTAGCAGGGCTTCGCGAGTTTTGGGACCTACACCTTCGATTTCCTCGAGAAGAGATTTTTTTGCCAGGTTTCCGCGTTTTCGACGATGTTTGGTGATGGCAAATCGGTGAGCTTCATCCCTGATCTGTGTCATAAGACGGAAGGCTGGTGAGCCTGGAACCAAGGGTATCGGTGTGTCGTGGCCAGGTTTGAAGACTCGTTCCAATGAATGGCGTGGTGCGGATGTTGATACAGCCCCTTGCTTTCCTCGTTTATTTTCAAGTCTTGATTTGGCGAGGGACACAACTTGGAGTTGAAGTCCCGGGAATTCTGCAATCGACGTCATGGCGCTCTCAAGTTGTCCCCTTCCTCCGTCAATGATGAGGAGATCTGGCAGATCGCCTTCGCGTAGGCCTCGCTCAACGCGGCGTCGCACGACCTCGCGAATGGATGCAAAGTCATCGGGTGCGCCTTGGACCGATTCGATGTTGTAAATGCGATAAAGGCTTTTGTCTGGGTGTCCATCCATGAAGCAAACATTCGACGCCACGATGGCTGTACCTTGAAGGTTGCTGATGTCGATACATTCCATCCGTCTAGGAGGTCGCTCCAATCCCAGAGTGGTCTGCAGTGCTTCCAGGGAAGACCGCCGTCGATCCAGGTTTCGTACAGCCTCATCATGAGCGTATTGTGCGTTCTTCTCGGCAATTGCGGCAAGATCGGGCCATGGGGCACGTAGATTCTTCAATGATCTGATTTCAGGTTGGCGACTGCCTTCGGGGGTGATGGCTTTAGCGATGTCATCCATTTCATCCATGACTGAAGAGATGATAATACGAGTCGGAAGATAGCGTCCGTCGTAGTATTGAAGCATGAACTGGGGCAGCGCCTCTGATGGATTTTCCAAGCCATTCACCGGGAATGTAAATGAGTCACCGCCTATGAGACGACCCGATCGAATCATCGCCACATGAATGGCGATCATGTCGGCGCTTTCTTTCAAGCTGATCACGTCGCCTTCGATGTCGGGATCCAAAATGACCGTCTGCTTTTCCGACAAAATCTCAATTGCCTTGATCTGGTCCCGATATGATGCCGCTAGCTCATACTGCTCGCGTTCAGATGCGGTGATCATTTTGCTTTCTAGTGTCTTTGCGACCTCGTCGTTTTTGCCCTGAAGGAGAGCCATGGCGTCGCGTAGCATGGATTTGTAAGTTTCTTTTTCAACCGGTAAAACGCATGGTCCCAGACACATTTTCATGTGATAGTAGTTACAAACGCGCTTGGCGTGTTCAAACTCCCATTGATTGCAGCGAATCAATGGAAACACGCGTTTAATCGCCTCAAGGCTTGTACGTAAGCTTCCGGCCGCGCTGAATGGGCCAAAGTATTCTGATTTATCATCTTGGCGTCGTCGCACGATTTCGAGACGCGGCCAGTCCACGGAAAAGTCGATTCGAATATAAGGATACTCCTTATCATCGCGCAGCAGGATGTTGAATGGTGGCTGATGGTGTTTGATCAGCGTGCGTTCAAGAAGGAGCGCATCGACTTCAGTCTTGACCAGCATCACTTCAAAATCTTGTATTTCCCGCACGAGAGAGCGTGTCTTTGGGGAGTGATCCTTGCTATCGGTAAAGTAACTGCTAACACGTGATTTTAAATCCTTGGCTTTGCCAACATAAAGAACCTGTCCCTTGGAGCCCTTCATGAAGTACACGCCGGGGCTTCGGGGTAACGATGTTAGTTTAGTTCGCACCGTCGCGTTCAAGTCGCCTCTCCGTTAGCGCTAGCATCTGATGTGCTGTAGTGCTTGATTAAAAGGTCTTTAAGGCATCGTATTTCATCGCGTAGCTCTGCGGCTTTTTCAAACTCAAGCTCGGCAGCGAATTTTTGCATTTGTTTGCTTTTTTCGCGGATAGTTTTTTCTACTGTCGTGATGTCGTGTTTTGCCAATAAAGCGAGCGCTTTTTTGACGTCAGGTGATTCAAGTTCGTCACTTTCTGTTGCAAGACCATAGACTTTGCGTAGATCTTCAGGGATGGTTTTAATGACGGTTTTTGGCGTGATGCCGTGTTCTTTGTTGTGCGCCATTTGCAAAGTTCGTCTACGCGCTGTCTCGTCCATACACTCGCGCATGGAGTCAGTCACCCGGTCAGCGTAAAAAATCACCTTACTGTCAGCATTTCTAGCTGCGCGACCGACGATCTGAATGAGCGAGCGCGCGCTACGAAGAAAACCTTCCTTGTCCGCATCCATCACAGCAACCAGTGTCACTTCTGGTAAGTCCAATCCCTCTCGCAATAAATTGATGCCAATCAGTATGTCAAAGACGCCTTTGCGCAGGTCTCTAAGAAGGTCAACCCTCTCAAGGCTATCGATGTCAGAATGAAGCCAGCGGACTTTGAGTCCCATGTCTTGATAATACTTTGTCAGATCTTCCGCCATCCGCTTGGTTAGCGTTGTGACGAGCACCCGTCCGCCACGTTCAATCGCCTGACGCATCTCGCCGTAAAGCTGATCCACCTGACCAGCAATCGGTTTTATGAAAATCTCTGGATCGATCAGCCCGGTAGGGCGGATGATCTGCTGCGTGAAAACTTTGTTTGTCGATTGCAGCTCGTAAGTTCCGGGCGTCGCAGAGACGTAAATCAATTGCCCAGTGCGCGCCATGAACTCGTCGAAGTTAAGTGGTCTGTTATCGAGAGCACTTGGAAGTCTAAAACCAAAATCGACCAACACCTGCTTTCTGCTACGATCACCACGATACATGCCGCCAATTTGGGGCACGGTAATATGGCTCTCGTCGATGAACGTAATAAAATCTTTTGGGAAGTAGTCCAGTAAAGTTGGCGGCGGTTGACCTGGTCCAACACCCGTTAGATAACGGGAATAGTTTTCAATGCCCGGACAAAAGCCCAAATGTTCGAGCATCTCGATGTCGTGCATGGTGCGCTGTTCAAGGCGCATATATTCGACCATTTTACCCATCGCTCTCAACTCGCGCAGTCTGACGCCCAAATCCTCCAAAATCTCTTTGACAATCTGCTTCATGTCGGTGCGGTCAGTGACGTAGTGACTACTGGGGTAAAGTGTGAGTTCCTGAACGGCTCTTACCGTGGAACCGTTGATGGCATCGACCAGTGAGATGCCCTCGATCTCATCGCCAAAAAACTCCACTCTGAGCATCTCATCGCGTTGGTGTGCGGGAAAAATATCGATAATATCGCCGCGAACTCTGAAATGTCCCCGGGTTAAGTTCACGTCGTTACGGCCGTATTGAATATCAACGAGTTTACGCATGAATGAATCGCGTGAAATCTGGTCTCCCGCCTTCACTGGTAAGACGAGCTTGGCATAGCTCTGAGGTGAGCCTAAACCGTAAATGCAACTCACACTGGCTATGACGATCGTGTCGCGTCTCTCAAAAAGAGACATCGTGGCTTTGTGCCGCATCCGGTCAATGTCATCATTGATCGCACTGTCCTTGGCGATATAGGTATCCGTACTAGGAACGTATGCTTCAGGTTGGAAATAATCGTAGTAGCTGATGAAGTACTCGACCGCGTTATCCGGAAAGAACTCTTTGAACTCAGAAAACAATTGTGCAGCCAAAGTCTTGTTGGGTGCCATGATGAGAGCGGGACGACCCAGTTTTGCGATGACGTTGGCCATAGTGAACGTTTTTCCAGACCCCGTCACACCAAGAAGCACGGAATGGCGCTCGTTTGCCTGTGCTCTGTTCACTAATTCAGCAATAGCTTGCGGCTGATCTCCCTGTGGAGTGAGTCCAGATGCGAGTTTGAAGGCGTTTTGAGACATTTGAGACGTACTTATATTCAAAAATAAATGATTCTTTAACGTGTCTAAAAACTAATCACAAGCCCGTTCGCTTGCCAACAAAACAGGCTAACTTCACACGACTTTTTGTATTGTGAAGGCCCTTTAAACACTTTATCATGTTAGCTCTAAGTTTTCGTTGTGTGATTGTGTTTTTGAACTTTTTTGTAAGCTCATCATTCCTTTAGTGGGTTGGCGATTGTCTGAAATATCTCCCCGACGATTCAGGAGGCGAGGAAACGTGTTGAAATCCATCTCAAAGATTCATTCTCTTAAGGCGTTCATGGTTGCGGCCATTTTGGCCCTTGCAGGTCATGCAGACGTGACCTATGCGTGGTGGTTTTGGACCCCAGGAGACACGGTTGATAACGTAGGTTACAAGCCAGAACAGCCGATCCCGTTTAGTCACAAGCTCCATTCTGGTGAGCGCAAAATCCCCTGCGAATACTGCCATTCCAGTGCTCGTCGTTCCTTTTCTTCAGGTATCCCTCCGACCAACACCTGCATGGGATGTCATACGGTCGTGCGCACCGACAAGGAGCCCATCAAAAAGATCACAGAAGCATACAACAAGAACCAACCTATTGAGTGGGTCAAGGTTCATGACCTTCCCGATTTTGTTAGATTCCCTCACAAGCGTCACGTTCAGAGCAAAGACCAAGGTGGTGCGGGTATCGCATGTCAGGAGTGCCACGGCAAAGTGGAGGAGATGGAAGTCGTCGAACAGGGCGCTCCTCTTCAAATGGGTTGGTGTATTGGCTGTCACAAAGAGCGTAATGCGCCTTTGGACTGTATTGCTTGTCATTACTGATAAAATGATTTTTGACATCGAATAAAACGAGGGTCGAGACGAAATGAACAAAGATCACATGGACACAGATTCCCACAGCAACTCGCCGAAACGCCAGACGGCCATTGCTTCGATTCCAGGCTACACGATAACTGAACGCGGGCCTGAGGTTTATGCTCCGGTCGATGGTCCCCTTGAAGCTCCCGCCAAAGTTATCGAAAAGGGCCCGCTATACATGGGCGTGGAAGAGGTTATGCCTGAGGTGGACTCAGCTGATGCTCCGATGAGTGCAGGGGATGAGGCACTCGCAAAGACAGGCGTTGATCGTCGCGATTTTCTGAAGCTCTTCTCTGCTGCTGCTGTTGCCAGTTCTGCTGCTTGTCTTCGCCGTCCGCTTGAAAAGGCTGTTCCTTATGTCAATCAGCCTGTCGATTACACCGTTGGCCTACCGACCTACTTCGCTACGACATGTGGTGAGTGCGCATCTGGTTGTGGTATCACCGTTAAAACTTCGTCTGGACTTCCCGTTAAGATCGAGGGCAATCCTGAGCATCCGCTTAGTCAAGGCTCGACATGTGCAACAGGTCAGGCAAGCTTGCAGGGACTCTTTCATCCAGAGCGGCGCGCGGCTCCGGGATTTGTCGAAGGTGGAAGACTCTCGACGTATGCGTGGAACGATATGTATGAAACTCTTGCCAAGCGCCTTGAAGGCAAGAAAGTAGCGGTCTTCACGGGTGGGTCTACTGGTTCGCGCAATTCATTCTACGAAGATGTACTGAAGAAAATGGGTGGATCTGAAAATGATCTTTACACCTATGAGTCTAACTCTCTCTACGAATCGATCTCCGAAGCCCACCAAATGGTATTCGGCTATGAGTGTATGCCCCGTCCGGACATGCGTCTTGCCAAAGTTATTGTTGGCCTCGGAACTGACTTCTTGGATGTTGGTGTCTCGCCGGTATTCTACGCGAAAAACTTTGGTGGCTTTCACACTTACCGTGCAGGAGCCGACTTTGGAAAATTCATTCAGTTTGAGAGCATGATGACTCAGACCGGAGCGAAAGCCGATGAGCGTCACGTGGTTCCGCCATCTAGCGAAATCGTGGTCGCTCTTCTTTTGATGAAGTCTCTCATTGAGAAGAATGTTTCAGGTGTAAGCAAAGAGCAGGCTAGCCGTATTCTGGCTGATAACGCAACCCTGGTCAGTGGCGGCTATGAATTGGTGGGCGTTTCCAAGGATGTGTTTGACCATGTCGCGGAAGAGCTGCTGAAAGCACCATCTATCGTGTTCGCAGGTAACACTGCATTTGATCAAAACGCTACAATGCTTCAGGTTGCCGCAGCCCTGATTAACGACATGATCGGAGCATACGGCAAAACGTTGTTTATAGATCGTGGTTGGATGCGGTCTCCAGTGCGTACCGGTGACTTGGCCCGCTTCATGGAAAATGCTGGCAAGTACGATGCGGTATTCTTCATTGACACCAATCCTGTGTTTACAGTCCCTGCATCGTTTGGCTTTGCAGACGTGGTGAAGAAAATTCCGATGCTCGTTAGCATGCAGTCATCTCCGGTCGAAATGGACGATTATGCTCATGTGATCTTGCCAATCAATCACACGCTTGAAAGTTGGGGCGACGAACATCCAGTTGCAGGTTTCTGGTCTGTGCGTCAGCCGGTGGTGCGTCCTGTGAAGGATACGCGACAAGCCGAAGACATCTTTCTGTGGTTGTTAGCTGCTCAGAAGAAAAGTTTAGGCTACCAGGACTACCGTGCTTATCTGAATGATAAGTGGAAAGTTCTTATGACCTTGGTCGATGCCAAGGGTATTGACTACGAAACCTTTGTAAAAGCAATCTTGCGCAAAGGCTTTGGCGGTAAACTTGAAACTCGTCCAGCTCCCTCAGTAAAAGCTGTGGCCTCAGGTTTTAAAGTTGCCGACGTGGCAACAGCAAAAGGTCCACGACTGCTTGCTCCGCTGGACCCTCGTTTGGGCGATGGTCGGGGCGCTGACAAGCCGATTCTTCAGGAGATTGGCGACTCGATGACGACTATCGCTTGGGATAGCTGGGTCGCTATGAATCCAAACACGGCTGCTCAAATGGGCTTCAAGCGTAATGATCTTCTTTTAATTGAGACCGACTCGGGCTCATTGAAAGTGGCTCTCTATCCTTTGCCGGGACTTCATGCCGACGCGGTTATTATCAATCGTGGAAATGGTCACAAAAAGTCCTCCGGTGTGATCCAGGGTGATGTTGGTGTTGATCCGCTGACCCTGGCAGCGAAGTTGACTGATGGCGCCATCAAAGCTCCTGTGACCTCTGGACAACCAGTTAAGATCACAAAAACTGGAGAGATTTATCGTTTGGCGGCCATGCAGAAGAGCCATGATATTGGTAATCGCACAGGCATCATCAAAAAATATTCTATCGATGAAGTTCAAACCTACAAACGTAAACTCAGTCTAGATGATGTTCCTGATCTCTACCCGGCATTGGTTGAGGATCAACAGGCTCAGCACCGTTGGGGTATGTCGATCGACCTAACAAAATGCTCTGGTTGTGGTGCCTGTATGGCGGCGTGTGCTATCGAGAACAACGTTCCGCAAGTTGGTCGTGAGCAGATACTTTTAGGTCGTGAAATGCACTGGATTCGACTTGATCGATACTTTGCCGGTGATGTTGACAATCCACAGGTGACTTATCAGCCAATGATGTGTCAGCAGTGTACTCATGCTCCTTGCGAGGCGGTTTGCCCGGTTATTGCGACCAGCCACGACCCAGAGGGCATTAACTCGATGACGTACAACCGTTGTATTGGAACGCGTTACTGCGCTAACGCCTGTCCGTACAAAGTTCGTCGTTTCAACTGGTGGACACACAAATGGGGCGTAATGGGTGATCGTCCTCAGGACCGCATGCCACGTGCGCTGAATCCGGAAGTCACCGTTCGTACGCGTGGAGTTATGGAAAAATGTAACTTCTGTGTGCAGCGTCTTCGTCAGGCGAAGTACTCAGCCAAAGAGCAAAACAGAAGTGTTCGTGACTTGGAGGTCATGACAGCTTGTGCTCAGGTTTGTCCAAGTGATGCTATCACCTTTGGTAACCTGAAAGACCAGGGCAGTCGCGTCAGTCTGGAGCGTAACGAAGCACGTTCCTACCTGGCTCTTGGTGGTGATCCCAATAAGAGAGAATTTGGTATCAAGACGCTACCAAATGTCAGTTACATGGCTGTCGTCGCTCATCGTGAACCGCTTGGAACCGGTGAAGAGGGTCATGGGTCAGGGCATGGTAAGCATCATGCGGCAGCTGGAAAGCATGGCGATGCGCCAGCCTCAAATCATGACGCGCCAGCTGGCGCCCATGATAGCGCGCCTGCTACGTCGCAACCTGCGCCTCAAGGGGCGCCGGCTCAAGAGGCCAGTCCGCAGTGATCTGAATTTGGAAACCTGAGTGCTTCTTAACAGTAGTTTTCCTGGAGAATAGGTTCATGAGTGAAATCAAGTGGGAAAAAACAATATCAGACGTGAATAACGAGATTCTCGTGAACTTGGAGCGGCCGCATAAGATGTATTATGTCGCTCTCGCGATTTCGGTTGCCTGTGTGTTGCTGTTTGTGACCATGGTTGGCTACCACACAGTCGTCGGTCTCGGTGTTTGGACGGGTTTCGCTCCTCCGACGTATTGGCTTGTAGATATCACCAACTTCGTATTTTGGGTTGGTATTGGGCACGCAGGGACCCTGATTTCTGCGATCTTATTCCTGTTCCGCGCGCAGTGGCGTAATACGGTTAACAGATCTGCCGAGGCGATGACAATTTTTGCTGTTATTTGTGCGGCGGTGTTCCCCTTGATTCACATGGGGCGCATGTACTTGGGTGCCTACTGGGCCCTTCCGCTTCCGAACACAAACAACCTTTGGGTGAACTTCCGCTCCCCGCTGTTCTGGGACGTTTGTGCGATTTCAACTTATTTCACCACATCACTATTGTTCTGGTACATCGGACTTGTTCCTGACCTGGCGTCCATTCGTGACCGAGTTTCTGGATTCAAGAAAGTTGTTTACGGATTGCTGTCATTTGGGTGGCGTGGAACAGCTCGTCAATGGCATCACTATGAGACGGGTTACGGCTTCCTTGCTGCTTTGGCAACGCCACTCGTACTTTCCGTACACTCCATCGTATCCTGGGACTTTGCGATGTCTATTCAGCCAGGCTGGCATACCACGATCTTTCCCCCTTACTTCGTTGCGGGAGCGATCTTGTCTGGTTGTGCGATGGTTTATACGCTTCTCGTTCCTATTCGTTGGATGTTCGGACTTGAGAAATTTATTCGTGCAGATCACTTGGAAGCGTGTATCAAGCTAACGCTTCTGACGTCCACGATCGTATTCTACGCATACGGCATCGAGTTCTTCGTCGCATGGTATTCCGGTAACCCATATGAGTGGGCTATTTTCCAAAAACGTGCTGCTGGTCCTTACGCTTTCTACTTCTGGACGATGGTTGCTTGTAACTGTATTTTCCCGCTGATCTGGTGGTCTAAGAAAATGCGTTACAACATGGTGATCTCTTATGTCGTGTGTGTACTCATTAACGTTGGCATGTGGTTTGAGCGCTACAACATTATCATTTCCTCTTTGATTGAGGACTTCCTGCCAGGTTCGTGGGGGCATGCTGAACCAGGTTTGTGGGAGATAGGACTAACGATCGGAAGCTTTGGTCTCTTCAATATGTTCTTCCTTCTCTTCTGTAAGTTTTTCCCGATCGTTTCGTTGTCGGAGATCAAGCTCATTATGCCGAAGCCTCTTAGCGGTCACGGCAAGGGAGGACACTGAGTTATGAGTCAGCAGATTGGTATTCTTGCCATGTTTAAACATTTGGACACCGTGTGTCACGCCGTCGAAAAGGTTAAAGGACGCACGGATTTTAAAGATCACGAGGTCTATAGTCCGACCTCGTACCACGAAATTGAACACGCTTGCGCCTTTTCTCCAAGTCCTGTGCGCTGGTTTACATTTGTCGGCGCGATGACTGGAACTGTGACCGGTTTCGCTTTGGCATTGTTGTGTGATTGGGATTGGCCAGTAGTTGTTGGCGGGAAAATGCCCGGTATTTTCTCGCTTCCCGCTTACGTGGTACTTGGCTTTGAATTCACAATTTTGTTTGGTGCGATTGCTACTGTTGCGGGTGTCCTCGTTATGTGCCGCATGCCGAATCCAAAAGTGAAAATCCTTGATAAGCGTCTCACAGATGACATGTTTGGAATTTGGGTTCCTGGCGCTGTTGTAGACGGTCCGCAGGCTAAGCTTCTGAAGGAAGCTGGTGCCGTCGAAATCAAAGCCACTCGCTAATTGAGCTTATGAATTTAGGAGATCACACCTAATGAAAATATGTAAATCAATGATTGGCGCACTGACAGCAACGACTCTGGTCTTGTCAGTCGTTTCGTGCATGAAGTCGGGGAGCCCGGTGGAGCACACCGGCCTTCCTGGGGCCATTGCCAAGCTTCTCGGGGGTGACAAAAGTATCCCTAAAATCCAGTATGTTCCTGATATGGCCGATGCACCGACGATGAAGCCTCAAGAAAATTACCTTGAGCCGCCCGAGGGTTCTGTAGCCACAAACAGTATTCTTTACCCGAGCACGGTTGAAGAGGCAGAGGCTAATCTTAAGAATCCGCTGCAGAGTGATCCTGACGTGATGGCTCTTGGTGAGAAGATGTACAACACATACTGCATCCCTTGTCACGGAGCTGCGGCAAAAGGTGATGGATCAATCACAGACCTTTACCCAAGGCCACCAGATATCACAGCAGACAATTATAAGAAGCGTGCGGATGGTTTCTTCTACTACCGCATCACCTTTGGGGCGAATATCATGCCAGGGTACGGACATTCAATTGCGTCTCACGAGCGTTGGGCCATCGTGCATTATGTGAGGAAATTGCAGGGAGAATCTAAATGAGCCACGGTCACCATGATTTATATGATCAGCGTCAAAGTTTTTACCTCCCTTCAAACTCCACGACGCGGGGTGCGGTTTCCTTATTTTTGCTAATTGGAGTTGCCGTATTTGCGCTGGGATTATCGACTGGAGAACAAACGCGCACTTGGGGCGCACTGCTCTTTAATACGTTTTTCTTTTTTGCTTTGGCACTCGGTGGATCAGCTTTTGCAGCGATGCAGGATGTGATCGGAGCGAAATGGGGACGTCCCATCATGAGAATTCATGAGTCGTTTACAAGTTTTGTCCCAATTGCTGGGGCGCTTTTCGTCTCCATTATTCTATGTGTGAAGTTCAATGTTGGCGGTGCTCAGGGATTGTATTCATGGATTCAGGAACCTGATTCCATCCATCACTTTTGGGGCAAGCGCACGTGGCTTGTCGAGAACTTCTGGGTCATTCGTGACATTTTGGCAGTGGCTGTAATTGTTGGCTTGGTTTACTGGCAAATTGGCATGAAGACTGCACGCGACCGAGCGTTTGTCGCAGGCAACAAAGAAGAGGCGCACAAAATGGGCGAGAAGGTTCGTGATACGCTTCGTTATTGGAGCGCGCCTATTCTCGTTGTTTACTCATTAATGTTTTCATTGCTGGCATTTGATTTACTGATGGCTTTGGCTCCGACATGGTTCTCAACTTTGTGGGGTGGCTGGTTATTTGCAGTGATGATGCAGACTCTAATGGCAACCCTGATGATCACCATGTGGTCTTTAAAGGGCACCGCGATTGGTCAGTACATTCAGCGTCAGCAGTTCCATGACGTTGGTAAGTTGATGCATGGTTTTACCATATTCTTTGCGTACCTGACCTACGCGCATGTGCTGACATACTGGTATGGAAATATGCCAGAGGAAACAGAGTACTTTATTCATCGTTTGCATGCTCCATGGAGCTACATAGTGGTGATTGCTCCTCTGGTTAGCTTTATAATTCCGCTTTATGGCCTAATTCCAAAGGCAAGTAAGTGGACAAAGATGATTGCAGTTCCCATTGCTACTGGGATTTTGGTTGCTCAATGGTTCACCTACATGCTTGTGGTGATGCCTGAGGTTGTCGGCGAGAAGGGAATGGGACTTCCTTACATAGAGCTGGGCGTCTTCTTTGGGGTCTTTGGTCTCTTCTTAGCAAGCGTTTTTGCTTTCGGTCGTCGCAATCCGATGGTTGCTGTTGCTGATCCTCTGTTGCACGCTTCGCTTGCAGAAGCTCATCACTAACTTTTCTATTGGTATCACATGAAATGAAAAAGGCGGGATTTAAGCCCGCCTTTTTCATTTAGCCGATAAGGGGTCCGTGCACCCAAAGCCAGATGCAAAGTAGAATCATGGTTTTGATCATCCACTCCACGCGATAACTCCTGAAGGAGCGACCAGGTAACAATCCTGATCCTTAGGGGAGGTTTCGGCTTTTTTGGGAAAGCCTAAAGGATTTTCTTTTGCAAACAGCAATAAACGGCAAAAAATTCAATATTTTCATATATTTAATGCAACAAAAGAAAGCCACCTCAGTCGCATTCGAAGCCCCCTTGTGTAACAATTAAAGAGGTCTACTTGAATAGGGGGACAACAATGCGCGGAGCGATGGAATCGGCCACTAGGATGGCGCTTGAGGAAATGATTACTAGCCATGCCAGTCAGTCCAAATTTGGATTTGTGCTAAGTCCGGAATCTATGCGAGGACTGGTGGATACTCTTTATGAGTTTTTTGAGACGAGTCGAACACTTAAAGCTGCAGGTGATCGGATGATTCAGCACGGGATTCAGTCGTCTGCGCCTGCTAGACCCGTTTCCAACCGTCTGCCTCGCTGATCGAAGGCCGGTGGATGCATGAATACTGAGAAAATACCTATCGAAGTTTTTGTCATGCAGGTGATGGCGACGAAATCGGCTCGCCGGATATTCGATGACTGGCCCATTAAGCCAGAGCAGCTGGTTGAGATTACTATCAAGCATCTGAAGAGTTTACATATCTTCCAGGTAACCCCCGGCGAACATGAAAAGATCGTCCGCGATGAGATTCTGTTTTACCTGCAGAATTCGTCGGTGATACTTGAAATGATCAATAAGGCTCGGCAGGCTGCGTTTTTGGCAGCACAACGTGGACGATCCGACGATGGCCCTTGATTCTTCTATAACCAATTCTCGTTTTTGGTTAAACTTATGGTTACCACCTGTAAATGGATTATCCAGGGGAGCATGCCATAAGACCTCGAGTTAAAACGTACCGACAAACAGCCCCAAAATTAGAGCAAGACGTCAAGCTCACCGCAGTAAGGTCGGCCGTTATCGTCGGTGTATTACTTCCCCATGAAGATTCGAAAATTCTCTCAGATGACCTAGCTGAACTTGAAGCTTTGCTTACGACACTAGGGATTGTAACGGTCGGACACATAATTCAGAAGCGCCCCAAGTTGACGCCAAGCTGTTTGATTGGCACCGGAAAAGTGGAAGCCATCCGGGAGTTAGCCAGAGATCGTGGTGCGACTTATGTCATTGTTGATAGGCCGTTGTCACCGCCGCAGGTTCGTAATCTTGAAGAGATGACAAAGTGCAAGGTCATGGACCGCAGTGGCGTCATCCTCGAAATATTCTCACAAAATGCAAAGACCAACGCAGCGAAGACACAAGTTGAAATCGCTCGTCTTGAGATGATGTTGCCGCGAATGGTGGGGCAGTGGACACACTTGCACCGTCAGGGTGGAGGCGGAGCTGTGGGTCGTAGTGACGGAGAGAAGCAAATTGAAGTCGATCGCCGTCGTGCTCGTGAGCGGATTGCAAAACTAAAAGAGCAGCTGGTTCAGATCGCTAAGGAGCGCGAGACGCAGCGTAAGGCTCGCCGTAACGAGCTGAAGGTTGCGCTGGTTGGTTATACCAATAGCGGCAAGACAACGATCATGAACTCCATGACGAATGGAGACTTCGTGGCCAAAGATGCTCTCTTTGCAACTCTGGACTCAAATATTCGTACGCTGGACCCCAACACTCGGCCAAAGCTTCTCCTGAGCGACACGGTTGGATTTATTCGCAACCTCCCACACACGTTGATCGAATCTTTTAAGTCCACTCTTGATGAGGTTTTGGAGGCTGATCTCCTGCTTGTGGCCGTCGATATTTCTCACGAAAATTATCGAGCTCAGCTTGAGACAACCAAGACCGTGCTGGCCGAAATTGGTGCAGCTCATATTCCGGTCATTCATGTGTTCAACAAAATGGATCGTGTCGATGATCCGTTCCTGGGCCGAATTCTCAAGCAGGCGTATCCCGGAAGTATTGCCGTATCGGCTTACAAGCAGGAGGATATGATTCGTCTACGCGAACATGTTTATCAATTTTTTGCTGCCAATTTTATTCGATGTAAGTTAGCGATACCAGCCTCAGACCGCGACGGTGTGTCCCTTGTTTATAGAACATGTATGATTTTGGATGTCAGCTACGAGCGCCAGGACCTAGCTGTATTCGATGTGCGCATGACAAAATCAGTTTATCAAAAGTTGGCACAATACCGCCTAGACGATGACGACACTGCTGCGGCACTTGGACAGTAATTCAATCAAGCCAAGCTCTAAAGCGTCAATCTTGACTTCATTTCGCTCCAAATTGAGCTGAGGTTGTCGATTTCCCAATGACTGATATCAAAGCGTGGGTTTTCGTCTGCCTGAGGGATGCTAGAGGAGTGTAAAAACATAGTTTTCTGCTGCCAAGGGTTAACCCATACATCTGTGTTGTCCTTAATGTGCTGTCGCTCTGGAGCGGGGATGTCTTTTGGAGCTACCACGCATTCAGCTGGGTTGTTAAAAAAGCACAATTTCTTACTAATCGGATCTATGGTGTAGAGAGATTTTATCAAGTCAGATGGTCCGTCCCAGTCTGCCAGTAGTTTCATGGATAACCAGCCACCATAAGAGTGTCCGATAATGTAAATGTCGGAGTAATCGACCATTGTTCGTCGCAAATGTCCCAGGTATTCTTCATCGGTTGGATTTTCCAAACCCCAGCTTACGACGTTTGAGCTGGTTATGAGCTGTCGTTCCGAGGTGAAACAGCTCGCCATAACATGGGTCTCTTCTCCGGTTCTTTCTTCAATGAAATTTTGAAGATCAAAAACGTGAGCCATCATACTGCTACCTAGCGGTCCCACCTTGCCGTCGTGAGCTTGAGATGCCTTGCAAGATGCAAAGCCGCTCATGCTGATGATCAATGGTTTCGGAGTTTTCTCAACTTTGTTCGTCAGCGAAGATTGCTCGTGACGCGAACCACATGCTGCAATCATAATTAAAAGAGGCCAAACAAGGTTTGTGCAAGCACTGGTCATTGTTGCACCCGTAATCTGTATTTTATTTAGCTTGCGTCATGAACGGAACTTGAGTGTCCTTGACGCGATTTAAAACTTCATTAATCGCGTGAGACATGATTTCAACTTCCCACGTGTCACCCTTCAGATTCGACAGAAGAGATTCGAGCCATGTGACCGTCTCCGCGAAAAACTTTTTGCCGTCATCAGACATTGAGTGGTGAAATTCGTGAACGAGATGTTTCACCCAGCTCGCGCTGGGTTTACCGATCAGGTTTACGAGCCTGTTAAGTCGCTGCGTGGCCTCTTGTTCTTGCCAGCCACCAGATATGCGAAAGGGGAACCAGTCTACATCTTTCTTGTGCAGCCAGATGCGAGCCTGGCCACCAATATCTACCACTTTATAATCAGCGGGGTCAGCGCCTAGAAATCCATCTGGACGTTTCCATACGACAAACATTTGTTGCGCCTCTTTAGTCAACTACCGGTTTTTGCTTTCTTAGTTTTACCGTAGATGACCTATCAGCGGCAACACGATTAAATGTTATCCCAACTGTACTTTTCCTGGTCAAATGCATGATCAGCTAGTGATTTAATCAGTTCATCATTGTTATTATCAATCTGATCTAGATTCTGCTGAATTCTGCGTTTGGCGTCTTTTGAGAAAATCTCAAGAATTTCAATTTCTTGGGTGCATTTGGCGACACCATTTTCCTCTATCGACAGTGATACGCGGCTCATGACACAGGCCATCACGTAGAGGTCAATCATGATGTCGGCCAGACGTCTGGTGGCGAACTGTTTGTTCATAATATTCTTGCCGTGTTTGCGAAGAATTGTATCAGTTGCCGATGCGAGTTTTCTTGTCAGCTCTTCAAATAGGCGTGCCTGCTCCGCGATGGCCGGGTGGCATTTAGTCATCTCGACAGTTCCGATACCGGTGACCTGAGTCACGCGTCGCTTTGCATAATCGCTCATAATTCCGAAGCCCTTGATCGGGTCATGTAGTGCGTTGCCAAGGGCAGAGGCAAGCTCTTTTAAGCTGGTACCGACGTCATTCATGGCTGTGAGAGCAACAAACAGACGGAGAATTTCGTTTGTACCCTCAAAGATCCTGTTAATGCGCGCATTACGCATAATACGCTCGTAAGGGAACTCACGCATGTAGCCGTTACCACCAGCGATCTGAAGGGCCTCATCAACGGTATCCCAAAGAGCCTCTGATGCAAATATTTTGGAGATAGCTGCCTCAACGGCGTAGTCTTTGTGTCCACGATCCACAAGTCCAGCAACCATGTTAACGCAGGATTCCGTTGCATAGGCGTTAACCACCATTTTGCCAATTTTCTGCTTGATCAGGCCAAAGTTAGCGATGGGTTGCTCGAATTGTTTCCGCTGCTTTGCCTGTTTGGTGGATTTTTCGATTAAAAACTTCATGGCCCCGACGCAGCCGCCGCCCAAGCCTGTGCGGCCACTATTGAGAATGTTCATGGCAACCTTGAAGCCAGTGCCAACCTCGCCCAGTATATTTTCATTGGGGACTTTGACGTTAACAAAACTGATGGTCGTCGTGCTGCTAGCTCGTATTCCCATTTTGTCTTCATGGGGTCCACTGCTGACACCTGCCATGTCTTTTGTGACGATAAAGGCTGTGATTTTTGCCTTGCCGCCTGTTTCGTTACTTTCAGTACGTGCAAAGACGGTAAAAAAGTCTGCGATACCGCCGTTGGTGATCCATATTTTTTCCCCGTTAAGGATCCAGTTGTCCCCTTCTTTGACCGCTTTTGTTTTCAAGCTGGCGGCATCTGACCCGGCATTTGCCTCAGTCAAACAGAATGCCGCGATCATTTCACCGGTTGCCAACTTCGGGAGATATTTTTTCTTTTGAGCATCGTTGCCATACAACACCAAGCCTCTCATGCCAATTGAGCTGTGGGCACCAGCAGTGAGAACAACGCTGCCGTCGTACTTGGTTAGTTCTTGAAGAACACGCGAGTAACCTGTGGCACTTAAACCTAAGCCACCAAATTCCTCCGGAATGATCAGGCTGAAGAGACCAAATTCTTTCATTTCTTCAACGAAGCTTTTGGGAAGTTCTCCCTCGTGATCCCATTTACGAAATTCCTTGTCTCGGGATCCAAGCCATTGCTGAAATGACTGAACCAGGGTTCGCAGTGTTTCCTGCTCCTCTTTCTTCATTTTTGGAAATGGAAACAAAAGTGACTCTTCGATGCGTCCCATACACAGCGAACGCATAAAACTGGTGTTTTCCAAAGACTCGCTCATGACCAAAATCCTTTCTCTCGTATGTTTACCCCTCGAAAACACCTCTATTGTGCCATTAACAGTGACCTTTTCCTAGGCGTGAGCCCCCAATTTGTCAAAACACCAAATTCGGCGTCTCAGATTATTTATGCACGGTCCGATCTAAGCCTTGTGGAGGGGGGCTAAGTGCGAATATCAGAAGGAACAATTCATCTGGAGGCGTTAAGAGAAGCCAAGTTTGTGGCTTTTGGCATTTGCGTGTTTTTGGCGGTGCTGGTTCCGGGTCTTTTCTTCTACAAATCGATTGTTGGTGGAGCATCTAAGTCGACTGCGGCCTCCGTTGACGTGGCCGTCAGGGCGCGACATGAGGCCGTTCTTGAAAATTTGAATCAACAGATCAATTTTTTCGCAACCGGCGTATGGTCGAAAGCAGGTCGCGCGGGCTCTCTAGCTATTAATCGTGATTTCTTCGATGCTAGTTCTTTGGATGTGATCATGATTTTTGACCAGGATCGGAAGGTGCTCGACGCGATTAGGCGGCTGCCTGGAGTCAGCGGATATTCTTCAATAAATCAAAATGAGGCAGCGGATCTGGTTCCAGTTGATTCAGGATTTTTTGATGCGGTCAGAGATGATAAGGTCATATCGGGTGTCATCGACTTCGGTAGTCAATCTTTTGTGATGGCTATTCGTGAGATAAAAACAGAGAAGGGTGCGAAGTTTCTTCTAATAGCCCGACCCTATGATTTTGGACGCCTAAAAGTTGACGAGGCCAAACTGCGTGATTCCTATTTTGGAGAGATTCCAAATGCGGAAAATTTCCGAACCTTCAGACTTGCCGACGACGTCTCCCTTGGTGATGTTGCCAAGCAAAGTATGGTGTCTGCAATTCAAAATAGAGGCTGGTCATTTTCTCTCAAGGGAAACCAAAGCGTTGTTTATACCGTCATCGATGATCTTCTAAAACGTCCGGCCTTGATGGTGCAGACACCGTGTTCTCTGCCTGCTTATTTGACCTCGAGTGACTACTATCGCAACTTTTTTGGCACCTCTCTCTTCGCAGGTTTAATTGGATGGTGGCTGCTTCGCCGCAGCGATCTGAAAAGTCGAAGCAAGACTAGGCGTTTCGATGGATTAGCGGGTCTTTCCAAGGAAAACATCAGGATTCTCGTTGAGTCGTTTCCTGGTTTTGCGTTTGTTATCACGCCTGATATGAAATACTTCGCTGCAAGTCGGGTACTGGCGGGTGTTACAGGCCAGGAACCCTCAGAGTTTGTCGGGCGAAGTTACGGTGATGTGTGTAGTGAGTCTGATGACGGATTGCTCGGTAAGGCATTTGCCGATCTTCGAGATCGGGGGCACTGGCCTCCGGTGCGAAATGTCAGTCATTCGGTCCAGGGACTCGGTGAGAGCCATCAGTTTTCAGCCTCAGCACATTTTCTGAGTAAGCAGGATATGATGCTCGTCCTTCTCTCCAAAAAAGAAAGCGCGCAAAGTGCGCGCTCGTCAGATAAATCATCGAAATCAAAAAAAGCCGATTCTGCGGTTGCCTGATTAGCCGGCACGTCTTTGAGACGCAGCGCCACTATTCTTGCCGCCATATCGCCGAATAAAGTCATCCAAAATTTTACGCTGACTATCACTGAACTGGGTGAATTGAATGCCCATACCAACGTTGACATCCGAGCGATTGGCAATCGGAGCCTGACTCCAGATGACTCGCCCCTTGGTTCGCAGCGTTTCCTTGCTGTCAGGAATTGTGAAGGTCAATTCAATTTCTGATCCAGAGTTTAGTGGGCTTTTCGTCTCAATAAAAACGCCACCTGTGCCGAGGTCTCGGCAAAAGTCGAACAAGTAATGTCCTTCGGCCTTATAGTCCACCAAAAGTTGAATGGGGACTCTGTGGTCGTTGCGATCTGCGGCGGAGCTTGAAGAGTTTTTATGATCGTTGTCAGGAGCCGTTTCATTATTCTTTGAACGGACCTTCGATGATTTCTTGCTCATGATTTCTCCTGAATGCTATGGGCCTGATAAAACATTATTCTGATGCCTGCGGGCGTTTGATGCGATTAACTCCGCCCGCCCGTAACAGCTTTTTGACCAGAGCATTGTGTTCACCCAAAGATTTGGAGAATGCATGGCGCGTCTGGTCAGCGCTATCCAACACATAATAATAATAACCCAGATTTGTGGGGTTCAGAACTGCCTCAAGACTTGAGCGAGAAACGGCGCCAATGGCGGTGGGCGGTAACCCGCGATGAATACGGGTGTTGTATGGATTATTTTTATTTTTGAGGTCCTTCCACCTGATGTCGCCGTCATAATTGTCAATGCCGTAAATGACAGCCGCATCTATTCCAAGAACGTCGCCTTTTTTCAATCGTGACCAAATGACCTCTGCAATGATGGGTTTTTCCTCGTCGCGCATAGTTTCTAGTTCAATCAGCGAGGCGAAAGTCACAGCTTGATTCAAAGTAAGTCCGACCTTTGTCAACTGAGTCTCGTAGTCCGGTGGTATTTTCTCAAAAAACGTTTTCACAGTTTTCCGGTAAAATTCCTCTGCCGAAGGGAGCTTTTCGAATGAATACGTTGCTGGGTAAGTGTAGCCCTCGAGACTTGTCGATTTGACACCGAGACTACGAATGAAAGTTTTGTCTCGAACCAGCCGCTGTAGGTCTTTGATTTTTCCCACGCCCTTGGTCGCTAAACGATTATTTAACATCTGTAAGGTAAAGCCTTCGGGAATGATCACTTGCAGAACCAATGGTACATAAATTTCACCGCGTTTCATTTTATCGACAATGGCCTCAGGCGAAATCTCTCCCTTGAATTGATATGTCCCAGCCTGGAGCTTGGGATAATCGCGGTTCAATTTCATCCACACGACGAAGAGGTCTGAGCTCGTGATGGCATTCTTATCTTCGAGTTGTTGCGAGAGCAGTCTGAGCGGCATGCCGGGCTTAAGTTCAACGATGACATCGCCGCCTAGTTTTACAGGCTCAGACTGCCACGAATTCAGGTACTGAAAACCGGCAACGACGGCGCCAAATCCGAAAAGCGCTACTACGAGCAGGAACTTAAAAAAGGCTTTCATGCTGCTCCTCCGCAATCTCTGTGGGGGTCTAACTATCTAATATACCACGGCAAGAGTTGCGGCTTGGAATGGGTCGCAGCTGCGGATCCAGGAGTCGGTTCTAACATGAGGCTAATTTAGCGAAATTATTTAATATTCTTTAAAAATATTAACATTGATTTTAATTTATAAAGATTATATAGGAAGGCGGTTGGAATGTGTTCAATAAGTAGGCTTGGCGACGCTCCCTGTGGCATCGCCGGGATTTTGAAAGGGCGTGGTTCGTGCTTTGGAAGATTCAACCGTCTCGTTACAGTGGCGCTGCAGATGTGGAGGCCAGACTTGGCTACAAATTTGCCAAGCGTGATGCGTTGTACGAATCGTTGACCCACCGCTCTGCGTTCGTCGGACTTGATGAGCTAACCACAAATGCTCTTCAGCATCGCCCTTGGAACGAACGATTGGAGTTTCTTGGAGACTCTGTAATCAGCTTGGTGGTGAGCGAATGCTTGTTAGCCGCAGATGGGGCTTTGAGCGAAGGCGAAATGTCTCGCATTCGCGCAGCGGTAGTCTGTGAAGCAAACTTGGCGCGTATTGCGCGTGAAAAATTAGATATATCTTCGGCTCTAGTTTTAGGTCCAAGTGAACTTGCATCGGGTGGACGTGAGAAGACTAGTTTATTAGCCGACGCTCTCGAAGCTGTTCTTGGTGCTGTGTTTACTGATGGTGGTTGGGAGGCTGCCCGTCGGGTCGTCCAGTCTCTTTTGAGTGATGAGCTGACCGGCAATCCTCGTCGATTTCTAGATGGGGACGCAAAAACAGCGTTTCAGGAGTTGGCTCAAGAAAAGCTCCGCGTTACCCCGACCTACGCAGTCATATCGGAAAAAGGTCCTGCTCATCAAAAAGCATTTGAGGTGATTGCCCGTCTTGGAGATGAAGAGTGGGGGCGCGCCTGGGGGGCAAGCAAGAAGGAAGCCGCCCAACTTGCAGCCAGGTCAGCTTTGAGTCGCATGAAGGAGTTATCGCCATGATCAAAGGCACGATCGCTATTGTTGGGCGCCCAAACGTTGGTAAGTCGACGCTGTTTAATGCGCTAACCAGAACGCGTAACGCTCTTGTCGATGACCGCCCGGGTGTCACAAGGGATCGTCTTTATGGGACCGTATATTTCGATGACATGGAAGAGCATGGCTGCATGGTGATCGATACGGGCGGTTTTGAAACGGAAGATCTTTACTACCAGCCATTCACAGAAAATATCGTTTGGCAGCAGACAGAAACCGCGATTGATGAAGCGGATGTAGTCGTACTTGTCCTTGATGGAAAATCCGGCGTACATCCTCACGACGAAGAGCTCGTGAGGCATCTTGCCAAAAAAGAGAAGCCCGTTCTTTATGTCGTCAACAAGGTTGATATTCGAGAACATGAAGATCGCGTTTACGATTTTTATAGTCTGGGCGTGGATCAGTTCATTGTTACATCGGCGGCACACATGCGCGGCATGGATGAACTTCTAGAGGCCGTCGAACAGAAATTTAACGCCATGGATGATTTGCGAGCGGATCGGCGTTATCAAAACATGCGTGGTACGAGAATCGCGCTTGTTGGAAGGCCAAACGCCGGTAAGTCATCTATTTTGAACCGTCTCATTGGCGAAGAACGAAGTCTTGTCAGTGAGGTGGCGGGCACAACTCGTGACTCGATTGACACGCCTCTGGTTTATAACAATAAAAACTACGTTTTGGTCGATACAGCGGGTATTCGCCGGAGAAGTCGCATTAACGACAAGGTCGAGTCCCTTAGTGTCATGCGCAGCATGCAGGCGATTGAACGAGCTGACGTTGTCTTGTTGGTTCTTGATGCGACGCAAATGCTAACCGATCAGGATGCAAGAATCGCCTCTATGGCAGCCGAGCAGTATAAAGCCATGGCGATCATCGTTAACAAATGGGACTTGGTTGAAAACAAATCGTCAAACACTGCAAAAGAATACACGGAGTTTCTGCGCTACAAGCTCAAGCTCCTATCTTGGGTCCCAGTTTTATATGTTTCGTGCCTGGAGAATCAGCGCATTCATCAGATTATGCAGCTAGTAGAGAATATCGTGGCTCAGTATGAACACCGTGTCGATACCCGCTCAGTCAATCAATCTCTGCACACCATGGCTCATGAGCACACTCCGGCCCTGATTCGCAAAACCAGTAAGCGTGTTAAGTTCTACTACGGCACTCAGGTGCGGACGGCTCCGCCAACTTTGCTCGTTTTCTCAAATGTGGCCCGCGAAATTCAGGAAGGCTACAAACGCTACATGATCAATCGTTTCCGCGAGGAGCTAGGATTTACGGATGTGCCGCTGCGCCTTATTTTCCGAAGTAAGGAAGATCAAAAGAAGCGCAAGCAGGAAGAGATTGCGCGCATGTCCCGGCAGTATGATCCGGGCAACCGTAAGCCTAATGCGGCATCAAATAAGCCACTCAGCTGGACTTCGGATCAACTACCAGAATTTGATGTGAAGGAAGCATCGGGATACGAATTCGAAGTCGATGGCGCATTCGAAGAATAAGAATTAAAATAATGTCGACGATCTTTGGCTGATGGAGGATTTTTCATCATGAAGCCGTTTTTTTTCGTTTGCTTGGTTATTGTTTTTTCGTTGATGGGGTGTGCGGTGGGCCGGATTGAAGAGCCAAAATTTGATTTGATTGAGCGTTCTGGTGATTTCGAGATTCGTCAATACGCTCCAACCATTGTGGCCGAAACGACGGTAGATGGAGATTTTTACGACGCGCCCAATGAGGGGTTCAGGCGACTGGCGGGATATATATTTGGTAAAAATAAATCTAAAGATAAGATTGCCATGACCGCTCCCGTATCCATGACTGACAGTGCATCGCAGAAAATTGCCATGACAGCGCCCGTGTCCCAGGTTTCATCTCCCACTCAAAGTGGTGTAAATCAATGGCTTATTACGTTCACCATGCCGAGCTCGTACACGATGGAGAGCCTGCCCACGCCTGAAGATTCGCGTGTGCGTTTGAAGCAGGTATCGGGCTACAAAGCAGCTGTTTTAAAATTCAGTGGATTTAACAGTGACGATAAGGTCAAGAAAAGTACCGAACTTTTACAGGCCTTCATGCGCGAGCGAAATTTAAAACCCGCGAGCGCACCCATGTATGCCCGTTATAATCCGCCCTGGACGCCATGGTTTATGCGGCGACATGAGTTGATCATTCCAATAGTCCAGTGAGCTCGTTCAAGGGCTTCGTCAAGTGACTGAATAAATAGATTTTATGCCTTTATTTGGGAAAGACTGGCGTCAAGTAGACGCACCGCAATATCAATTTCGTGTTTGCCGCAAACCAGTGGCGGAGCAAATCTTATTGTTGATTGCCCGCAACCCAAAAGTAACAGACCTTTGCGGAAGGCAATCTGTTCAAGTTCAGCCATCATCTCAGGAACGGGTCGCCCTGTGGCGGGGTCTCGCAGTTCCATTCCAATCATAAAGCCAGGTCCCCTGACATCTGCGATTACTGGATGCTTAGTTGATAGATCTTTTAAACGTTTTGACAAGTAGGCCCCGTTTTCGCGAATCTCGGGCAGAAGTGTTTCAACCACGTCAAGCGTGGCGACAGCTGCGGCACAACTTACATTATTTCCCCCAAATGTACTGCCGTGAGTTCCTCGTCCCCAGGTCATGACTGAGTCTTTTGCAATAATGGCGCCAATTGGAAGTCCTGATCCAAGGCCTTTGGCGGAGGTGATAATATCAGGCGCCACATCAAAATATTCAGCAGCAAACATATGCCCCGTTCTACCCACGCCCGATTGAATTTCATCAAAGACTAGGAGAATACCTTCCTCATCACAGAGTTCACGTAGTCCCTTCAAAAACGAGAGCGGCGGCGTCACGTAACCACCTTCGCCCTGAATAGGTTCTACAAAAATTGCGGCTAACTCGGTGGGCGCCATGACGCGATCAAAAATTGTTCTTCGAATGTCTTCGATCGCCTTTAAGCCAAACTCCTCTTCAGTCATTCCTTTGGGGCAATCTGTGGGATTTGGAAACTTTCCGTGTACGACCCCTGGAATGAAAGGGCCAAAATGATCACGGTATTTAACTTTTGATGCCGTGAGGCTCAATGCGCCCAAGGTCCGCCCATGAAATCCGCCGTAAAAAGACATAAAGCCTTTACGCTTTGTGTGGTAGCGAGCCAGTTTCATGGCCCCTTCGATCGCCTCGGTTCCAGTGTTGGCAAGAAATATCTTTTTTTGTCCCATTTGTGGAACGTAGGAGCCAAGCTTTTCCATAAGACGAGTGTAAGCTTCAGTGTAAAAATCAGTGCCGCAAATGTGCCAAACACGCTCGATCGCTTCTTTAACAGCGCCCATAACATGGGGGTGGGCATAGCCGGTGCTGCTAACGGCAATGCCTGCCATCATGTCGAGGAAGCGATTGCCATCGACATCATCAATAAAGCAACCTTGGCCGCGATCGGCTACAAGTGCGTACTCTTTAATCAAAGATGGTGATGCAAACGCGGCATCGCGCGCAATGATGGCTCGGCCAAGTGGTCCAGGAAGTTCAGTTTTAATCATGGGCTCAAGTGCGTTTTTATTATTCATCATGATCATTCTCCACCAGCGACTTAACAACGACTATTGAGATCATCAATGATTTGGCTGCATGTTTACTACGCACCCCATTGTCACTAGGTTTGTAGGTTCGTTTGCCACATACGTGTCTCAGTAAATTTTGTTCTCTCCATGGTCGCAAAACTTAGTTGCCGTGAGTTAAGCGGCTGCCTAATATAGGGAAGGACTTGCAGGCTAGCAATTTAAATCATGAAGGTCGCTGTGCGGAAGATTTCAATTCTCGTAAAGACATTGTTGTTCGTCGCAGCTTCGGGAGCCATCGGTCAGACGCTTTTGCTGAAGGCAGGGCGATCGCTGACCCAACGTGTTTCCGAAAGGGATCCCATGCAATCTCAGCCAAAAAATCTAATTCGTGTGCCCCTAACGCGTCAGGGAATGAACTACACGTGTGGACCGTCCGCTCTAGCTTCTATTCTTTATTATTACGATCAATCGAAGGTTTATCTCGAGGCGGATCTTGCCAAAGAACTTCACTCTAACGATGTCGATGGGACGCTGGTGAGAGACATTGTGCGGTTCTCTGAAGCCCAAGGTTTTGAGGTCAAGGCCCACTACAATTGGACACTAGAGGGTCTTAAGTCTTCCATTGATCAGGGCGTGCCCGTCTTGGTGCTGCTGCAGGCTTGGGCAGACTTGGAGGTTCCTGGCCATGATTACCGGTCAGATTGGGAGGATGGACACTTCTCGGTGGCAATTGGCTATGACGAAAAAAATATTTATTTCATGGATCCTAGTACTTTTGGGCACTACACATTCATACCAACGTACGAGTTTTTGGACCGTTGGCACGATCTTGATGGGAGCCAGAAAGTTTATAATTTCGGGATGACCATAACCAAAGGTCAGCCCTGGTATAAGCACGAATTGATCATGAAGATGGAGTGACAGCAGATGTTCGCGCATGATCATGGCGGATCGACGACATCCGCGTGCTCGAGTCTTCGACATTCGTTTGTACTAAGCATAGTTGTATTTTGTTTATTCGGTTGTCGTGCGACAGCGAATCAGAGCGCTGTTTCTGCGAGCTCAGGTTACCTATTCGCAGACGCCGCAGAATATTCTGATTTGATTCGAGAACTGCCATCACAGCCATGGCTCAACACGCCAAACTCTTCTGAGCGATATTTCCCTCTGTTTGTGGGTTTATCCTCCAGAGAGATTGTCTTAGGCACTTCCGCACGACCAATCCCTCGTTTGCCTGCTGATTTGAAAGCAAAGGTCGAGTCGCGGATAAGTTTACTCGCCAAGATGACAGGAGAAGCTTCCTTTGAGGTACAGGCTTGGCCTAGCCTTGATGAGAACGGTCAATTTGAATGGGTGTTCGCTCGTTGGCGCGGAAAAGACGCCGAATGGCGATGGTTCACAACAGCAGATGCTCGTCGATATCGCAGTAAACATGATCACGGACGCGGTGCAGCGGTGGTGGGTGGCGATCCGTTGTTTGCTTATTTGCTTCACCCGTCACATGTCGATGATGAAATAGAAATTTTTGCAGATTTTTCGGAGCGTCCAGGTCTCTATGACCAGCCCCTTTATGGAAACTGCGTCTTTGTAGATCGTAAAACTCAAAAAGTAGTAAAAGCTTGGCCTGATCCATACTCGGTGGATAGAGCAAAATGGCGGTCTGAATTAACAAAACGTGGAGCCTATGATGCCTACTGTGTAAATCCGCCTTCTTTCTTTAATGATCGCTACTTGGTTTTCTCGTTTAAGGTCAATCAGGGCCGCTTGCAATGGTCTGAGTCTGTCAATTGGCTTAAAGCTCCCAACGAAGTTACTGATCCCATACAATCGCCAGTTCTTGTTCGCTCTTGGCCCGCTTCGTTTACGAAAGACTATGAACGTGACATCAAGATTGCCGACGGAGAGCTTGAACCGCGACTTCCAAATGGCTCAGCGTTGAAGCCTTTCAAGAAAAAGGGATCCCATCAGGTCGGGCATGATCTCGAGCGCATGGTAGATTATCTGGAGTTGCGCTACAAAGAGTTGTCAATTCCAACGACTCGGCAGCGGTTCCAATGGCGAGGCCTTCCGCAGTCAAATTTAATAGCTGTAATTGAAGGGCAAGACCCAACTTTGCCACCAATTGTGTTGGCTGATCATATCGATTCAGCAATTGCTGAAGACGTGTTTGAAAGCACCGGTCAGCGTGTCACAGCGCCTGGGGCAAATGATAACAGTACGGCCACATCACTATTATTACAGAGTGCTAAGGTATTGCGCGGAGTCAAACCAAAACGCCCAATTTGGTTAGTTCATCTGACTGGCGAAGAATTTCCCGCTGTCGATCTTGGCGCGCGCCATTTTCTGTCTGAAATGATGCGCGATAAAAAGGATATTTATGGTGTGATCATCACCGATTTTATAGGTTCCCATCAGCCCGATTCTCTGCGGTTTCAGATCAGTCCCACAGCCGTTCCGGGGTCAGAAAGATTTGCTGCTATGGCTCTTGACGCCGCCAAAGATCTTGCTGGTGGGCTTATTGAAGCCGTTTATCAACCGCGGAATCGTCTGCGTAATAGTGTCTTTCAGACAGATTTGCTCGAGTTCGAGTTTCGAGGATATCCAGGCATTCTGTTTAATGAGGATATGGACTACTCCCAACCAGAGAGCAACAATCCAAATTACCACCAGTCGACCGACATCGCCGCTAATATTGACCTTGAGTTCTCAGCCCAGGTTGCCAAAATTGCCATAGAAACCGCCCTGCGCATGGCTAATGACCAATAATCATGGTTGCCATCAGGGCCACGGGCGGCTAGGCTTATCCTCATGAAAACACAAAATAATCAGCGGAATGTGGAACCTTTTTTTGAGATCCCTTACTACCACGACTTTATTTCTCCGACCCTGGCTCGGCATTTGTTGTCGCAGGCGGCAACGATGCCAGGTGTCGATGGTCTTCGGCACATCGGAGCGACGGGTGGGCTTGAGACTGCTGAGTCTTTGTCTTTTCTTGTAACACTCTACCAGCGAGTCAAGCCGGAATTGGCTAAGGTTCTGGTGCAGAGAATTTTAGACCGAAAATTTATCGACGAGCGTGCTCGTGCGTGTTTTGAGTTCAACGAAAAACTTCACCGAGATTTTCTAGATCCTGATTACAAAACAGTCATCGGATTGGAGGATGCGGATGGCCGTATTGTTGTCGGTCCGAAATCAGATTCATACTGCACGTCTGGTGGCAATCCGGTTGCTCCAATTCCCGACTATTTGCAGGGACCGCATGTAACTCTGTTCGGTCCCCCAGACTCCGCGAAAATGGCCATCAACGCAATGAATGCCTATCATCGTAAGCTAAAGGGTGAGCCTGCGATTATTGAAGAGTTGCTTGCGACGCAGAATGCTGCCCCGAAATGGGGTGCGGATGATGAGGACTCGAAAACGCCGTTGAGGCAAGATTTAATTGATGCTGGTGTGAATCTCACCGGCTGTTTTGATGGGACTCTTACTCTAAAAGAGGGAAATAAGAATTACGAGCTTGCTAGTACGCATCTGTCGGCACCCATGAAGCGTTTTCCTGGGTTGGCGCTTCCATGCACATTTTTATTCTACAAAGACAGCCCGATTCCTCTGCATTTGTACGACTTCGCTCTGCATTTATTCAAAAACTGGCACAATCCGAAATCACTCTCGTTTTATGTTCCAAAGCTTGAAAATGAGGAAGAGGCCCGCTACATCCATACGATGATTGCTACTGCCGAAGAGATGATCAAGGCGCGTCATCCCGAGTACAAGGTTGGTACGATTCGTTTGATGATTGTCTTGGAAAATCCGCGTGCCATCCTGCGCACGCATGAAATCATGGACGCGCTGCATCCTTATTTTGTTGGTGCATCGTTAGGTTGGCACGACTATTTGGCGTCGACGGCGCGTTTATTTAAGGAAGATTCGAATTACCGTATTCCGGTAAAGGCCGATCCTAATATTGTCATCAAGTACATCAAGGCTTCGCACTCTTTGCTGGCTGATGTGGTGGGATCGCGTGGTGGTGTTAAAGTTGGTGGGATGTACGGCATCCTTCCGCAATCAACGGACATCACAAGCCCGTCGTTTCAGGTCGCCTCGAAAGGTTTTTTCAAAGATGTCATCACGCAGCTAAAGCGAGATTTGACAGGGTACTGGGTGGCACACCCGGACTTTGTTCGCTTGGGCCTTGCGATCATCGAGGCTTGGCACCGTTACGAGAAAGGCGATCACACGCCACTCTTTAAGTTAACGAAAGAAATATTTTCAGAAAGTTATCGCAAAGAGGTTGACGCCTTTATTCGTGGAGATGACATCAAAGGTCTTGATCCAAAGGATCCGAACTACGTGCGCTCACTTCTGGTTGCTGATATCAAGGAGTCTGACTACGTCCCCAACAACCATCCAGATGAGATTCGCTACAATGTTTTTCAATCGTTGCAATATATAACCGATTGGCTTTCCGGAAATGGTTGTGTGGCATTGCCGACCATTATTGATGGAATACCGGTTAGAGTTATGGATGACCTCGCGACAGCTGAGCGTTCTCGGTGGGAAGTGTGGCATGAGATTTATCACGGTCGATTTAAGTTGGAGGATTTCCTCCGTATAGCCCATGAGGAAATGCGATTCATTCGCAAAGACCTCTCGGATGACAAAAAGATCGTTCAAGTGAAATGGGATGAACGCACGGCAAAATGGTATCCGGTGGCATTCAAACTGATGGTCCAGCTGATGACTGCCAAGACTCCCGTCGAATTTGCCTCTGAGCTCTTACTTCCATTTACTGTGCCGGAGATTCGAAATGATCTGAATCCTTGGGCCAAGGTGCAACAGCTTGATCCTTTGAAGTATAAATTGGACTCTTACATCGAGCGTTGGAATTACTATTTCGAGTGCTGTGGTGCAGAATCCTTTGCGTCGCAAATGGCGGCAAAGCCATTTCTTGATCGAGCTCTCGGTGAGTCTATAGTCTCGAAGTTTTCGTCAGAGTCTATAATTGAAGCAGCCAGTTTTCACGGAGATATCGGTGAGTCGCCCAGGACGCTCGATGGTCGTGCGCGAGTTGAGCAACAGAAAGCCAGTGAAAGTAGTGACGAAATTCTTGGGCAGCTTCGTGACATGGGGCTTAAATACCGCGACAAGTTTGGGTTTAAATTTCTAGTTTTTGCTCAGGGTCGTTCTGGTAAAGAGTTGCTGGACGCACTCAAAACACGAATTCTAAACAGCAAAGAGACGGAAATTAAAAATGCTCAGGACGCGCTGTGGAGCATTGCTTTAAAGCGAATGAATGAATCACCGGTTGATTCGGTTTTTTCGGATTTATCAGAGATCGCCAAGAAATATAAAGTCACTGGGTCACAAATTGCAGTCACCGATGGTCGTGATATTCAACCGATTTGCTGGGGAGATGCTGTTCGCGGTCAGCTTCCAGTCAACGAGCACACGTTATTTGAATTGGCGTCTTTGAGTAAAACCCTGGCGTCAGCCTTTGCCATGGAGTTTTTTGCGAGCCGGGGAATTCGCATAGACGCTTCTGTAAACAAGCTTTTTGCGGAAGCGAAATCAAAATTTCGATTGAAAAGTCTGAAGGGTGATAGTTCTTGGGCCGACGCGGTTTCTGTTCAGCATCTCATGAGCCATAGTGCCTTGAACATGCACTACGTTAAAGGCTTTCCCAAGACTGGCGAAGTGCCTTCTAGTGGCGATATTTTGATTGATGGACCTAGCTACGGTTACGAACCGGTTGATGTTATTTCGGAGCCTGGCTCCGCATTTAAGTATTCAGGAGCCGGTTTTCTTGTTCTTGAACATTTAATGGAAGTGATGTCAGGAAAGAAAATTAAAGATCTCACAAAGGACTTCCTTGGAAAAATTTCGCCCAATGAGTTGACGTTCGAGCAGCACGACATTCTGGGTCGTTCCTACGCGGACGGTTATTTTGATGATGGTAAAGTTGTGCCAGGTGGAAGACTTCTGTTTCCAGCTTTTGCAGCGGGCGCTATGGGTTCTGCTGAAGCCATGCTTGGGTTCTTGCGTCATCTAGGGAGTGCATACGTCAATGTGGAAGGATCTGGGCCCATCTCCCATGACGCGGCGCGTCTCATGCTTCATGGGCGCGACTTGGGTTGTCGAGACTTTATGGGCTGTGACATGGGACTTGGTGTTTTTGTTGCAGAGGCCGGGGATAATCGGCTGGCGGTGCACCAGGGTGCAAATGAAGGCTTTAGGGCGATTTACGTTCACTGCTTTGCTGGACCAGACTCCGGAAAAGGCTTTATCGTGCTTTGTAATGCCGACAATTCTGGCGTGCTTTACATATCCGAGGTGACGCAGCTATTGATGAAGCAACTCGATGTATCTGGAATTGATTTCGCCCGCTTTGCGGCTGGATTTGATTATTCCAAGTTGGGTCAGGAGCAGATCGTCAATCTGGGTTACAAAAAACTGATATTTGACGCCTTCAAGCCGATGTTGCCCGAGGTGATTCAGCGAAGTGGTCGGATCGATCCGCTAGCAAAATATAATTTATTGACCGATGCTAGCGTTCGTCGCGTCACGAATCATATTTTTGCTCGCGCCGAAAACGTTTTTAATCCCGGAGAGCCTGAATACGATCCAGCCCTCTATGGACGGCAGGGTAAGATTATGGATAGTTGGGAGTCAACGCGACACAATCCTCTGCCTTTTGATAAGTTGGATCTGGACTTGCGGACTCCGGGCGCGGTGTCGTTTGTGAAGCTGTCAACCAAATACCATGACGGGAATCAGGCGCAGGCTGTACGAATTCTCGGTCGTGATGGAGAAGAGGGTGAATGGTCAGAGTTGCTGCCAAAGACCTCTATGGATGGTCATGGGTTTAGACTTATCAAGCTCCCCGCTGAGACAATTCGCGTTTCCAAGGTTAGAATCGAGATGCATCCCGATGGCGGCTTAACCAGAGTGGGTCTTTATAGTTCCTTGCCAAATGATCTAGCTAAGGATTTTGTGCCTTTGGCGAAGTCAGTTTGTCAGCGTTATAGTGAGCCCGTGCCTAAAGGTATTAAACCCATGACTCTAGACTACGATCCGACTGACGAGGAGATTCAGAAGAATATCCGACGAAGCAGGCGTGGTCCATTTGACGTGGCTTCAGCGGCTCTGGGAGCACGGATTATCAGTGCTACGAACGAACATTACAGCCCAGCGAAAAATGTCATTTCACCGTTTCCACCGCTAAATATGTTTGACGGCATGGAGTCATCTAGAAGTCGTACGCCTGACCACTTTGATGAGGTAGTGTTGGCGCTATCCGGGGAAACCGACGTCGGACGTATTATTTTGGACTTCAAATACTTTGTGAACAATAACCCTCTCTATGTTCAGGTTTTTGCCAAACGTGGATCTGAATGGGTGGATATAGCAGGCAGGCTTCCGGTAAAAGCGTTTGCCGGTAATCGCAAGGAAATTCGCGTGTCGACGCCCATGAAAACGGGTGAATTGAAAATTCGCACTTATCCCGATGGTGGCATTAATCGCATTCAGGTATTCGCCAAGGACTAAGTTCTGAATATAAAATAATTTTCGTCTTCTACGTCCCGCAAAATGTCTTGTAGCAGGCCTGGTCTTCGGGGGGCGGCTCTCTCAAATCCTTGAAATCTTGATTCTCGATGGCGGGCTGAGAAAGTGCTGACACGAGACGCCTTAGTGGACGCAAGTCATTGTTGACGTCTGCGGCCGAAAGTGCCGCTTCAACGTAATGGTTACGAGGAATGATATAGGGATTGACCTGATTCATTCGCAGACGTGCAGATTCCAGAGTCTCGCCATCCTGTGACAAGCGCTGGATCCATCGCTGATACCATTGTTTGAACTCGGCAACTTGGTAGCTTGGATTGGTGTCTATCCGAGTTGTTGGCAGGTCGCGCCAAGTGTTTGTGTAGTCTAGTTTAGTGGTCTCCATGACTTTTAGAAGATCATAAATAAGATCTTCATCTGTAGTTTTTGCTGACTTGAGTCCAAGCTTGCTTCGCATCAAGTCGAGTCGTCGTTTTTCGAAGATCCCGGGAAGACGATTGACCTCTGCTGTCATAATATCTACAGCCTTCTCCTGCTGCTTATCGATAAGTGGCAACAATGCTTCTGCAAAACGAACAAGATTCCATTGGGCGATTGCAGTCTGATTGGCGAAACAATACCGACCATGATGGTCGATTGAACTAAATACAGTATCTGGATGGTAATGGTTCATGAAAGCGCAGGGACCGTAATCGATCGTTTCTCCGGCAATTGACGTGTTATCAGTGTTCATCACGCCGTGGACAAATCCCACCCCGAGCCATTTAGCGATCAAGACAGCTTGACGCTCTGCCACCTGCCGAAATAGCTCCAGGTATTTATCGTCATGATTTGAAATTTCGGGGTAATGCCTTGAAATCGTATAGTCTGCTAATTTTCGCAATGCCAGATGGTCTCGTCTATATGCGGCAAATTGAAACGTACCCACGCGAATATGACTTGAGGCGACTCTAGTTAGGACGGCTCCGGGTAAAGGTCTTTCACGATAAACGTTCTCACCTGTCGTCGCGACCGCTAAACTTCTTGTGGTTGGTATATTCAAATACCACATGGCTTCACTGATAATATACTCGCGAAGCATCGGACCCAAAGCTGCTCGACCATCACCTCGTCGCGAATACGGAGTTATACCAGAGCCTTTGAATTGGATGTCAAAGAGTTCGCCATTTTTTGTTCGATGCTCACCGAGCAGTAGGGCGCGTCCATCCCCTAATATCGTAAAGCCGCCGTACTGATGTCCGGCGTAAGCCTGGGCAAGGGGTTTGGCTCCGACAGGTAAACTTTGGCCGGTAAATATCTTGGCGATCTCATCTGGAGGCAGCTGAGAAAAATCTAGATTTAAATCTTTGGCCAAAGCTTCATTGAAGATTGTCAGGCGTGGTGCCGGGAATAGTTCCGCCTCAGCTTTTGAAAAGAATAGGCTAGGTAGCTCTGAGTAACTATGCTCAAAGCGGAATCCCAAGTCCTCGTGATCGCTCTCGGTGATAGATTTATTTGCTCTAGGTTGATGTCCGTTTTCCATGATCCGCCACGAGTGTCCATACTAAAACAGTTTCTGGTGAGATTACTCGCCGTCTTCAGTTATAGCGGGGATCGCGTCGGTTTGGGAAACGGTTTTTGTCATTTGAGGCTCAACTCGAGGACTTTCGTCGGCTAGTTCCGCCCGGGGAGTATGTCCCTTAAAGAATGTCGCAATAGAAAGTTCAATATAGCGGGATCGGACGGTGTTTCGTCCACCGAGGCTTTCATGAGCTGTTAAGCTTGCGATCATTGGTAGAGCAAATTTGTTAGATAGATATGCATCGACCGTATTGATAGTAATCCCAAACTGATGGAACTGTTCCTGAGTTTCGGAGTCTTTCTCGAGAGTACTGTAGTTTCCACGAAGTTTTCCTGAGTAGCGATCGCGGAAGTGTTGGTTGACGCCCAGGCGGTACGAACCCTTGACCAATGGCGGACCAAAGCTTAAAGAGCTGACTACTCTTGTTTCGGGACCTGGGATCCAATTTACTTTTGTTTTCCTATCTAGGGTGATCAGTGCTTCGTTATCCACTGGTACGCGACGTGTTGTCTGGGTTGGGATGCCAATACCGAGACCTGTATCTAGACCTACTTCTAAATAGCCGTAGGATGCGGTCTGCTGTGCGCTTACCATGGGTGCTACATAGCCCTTTCCTAAAGCTGCGTCTGTTAGGATATCCGGGTTATCTGCGTGACCGGTCGGGAACTCAACCTGGCCGCTTAGTTGTAAGTTATATTTTCCACCAAAGCCCTCTGCATCGTACATGCTTGAACGGGCTCCTAGAAGGAAGTCTCCGATTCCGGTATATTCCCATTTATCTGCTGGAATGTAACCGTAGTCTTCACTGATTTTTTTCTTCACTGTCCATACGTTGATGCCGCTAGCCGTATCTAATCCGTCCTGAATATCTTTAAAGGCCAAGTTCCCAAGTCTTGCCTTGACGGCATTGGCGGTATTTTGTCCCTCCATGGTCAAATTCGCAGTAACAGTCGAGCGAATGAACGGAAGCCCGGTGAAAATCGTCAGATTTTTACGGAGTCCGTATACAGCGCCAAGATAATTAGCAGTAATTTTTGCTTGAATATCCCCGCGTAGATTTCCAAAATTTAATTGATCCGCAAGGCTTGCTTTGCCGGTATTTGCAGAGTCATATAGTTTCGTTTCGTCGTAAAGACGTTTAAGGTCTTCACCAAGCGCGCCAGAAGCCATTTGTCGTGAATCAAAGTCCATGTCAATACGATTTCCCAGAGAGCGCAGTTGACCGCCTTGGTCATATTGGTTGCTTGTTGGGCTATACTGTCTTTGTCCAAATGCAACAGCTCCTGTGCCCTCCGGAAGAATTTGCGAGAAGCTCATGGATGCCCAGGAAAATGCGGACATCAGCAGGATACATTTTGTAAATCGATAATGTGTTTTCATAGCTGTATCCCCACGGCAACGGATCTTAGACGCATTTCAAGTGAGGAAATCCACGGTGCTGCGTTTTGATAGTTGCCCATGACATCTGCAGCCTTTACGTTCCACAAGACCTGAGGTGCAGTTAAATAATCAAAACCGGTCATCTTGGGCATCAGCACGTACTTTGCGTACCAGTGATACATTGATGTCACTCTGTCTTTTAGCTCTGGCGAGACAAACAGCGCCTGATCCAGGGTTGCAAGTGTTGAGATAAGTTCTGCGATGATCAATGGATCAGTTTCTACCGTGCCATCTTCCTTTGTTGGCATGACCCAGATTTCACCGTTAGTCGTATTAATGGCGGTGAAGCGATTCAGTATGGTGCGGGTGATCAACTGTAGAGGCATGACGAGATCTTCGTTTAAAGGAGCCAAGCGTTTATTAAGTGATTCCGTAAGATTGGCTCCCTCGATGTCCCTCGTGGCCAGGCGCCATTCCTGCAGGGCTTGGGCAGCTCTAAGTAGTGAGCGTAGGCTCGCTTTGCGTTGCTGGCCTTCCTTTGGAAAAGCATATTCCTGAATAGTCAAAGTTTCCTTGTCGAGATACTTTTGACTCAGCATGGTCGCCATGGCGGGTAGCCAGACGAGAGGCAGTTTTGCCATACTAGGCGAAAGCGCACCGTCTGGATTTGAGAATAATCTCTCGGCTTCACCCAAGCGATCTGCGCGCATTTTTGCGAAGGCAAGTGCGGCTGCACGCGACGCGGTCGCCTGCTCTTCAAGACTGACTCCGTCTACTTCAACGGTCCACATCTCTTTTACGCGGGTTGCCAGGTCGAGAGAGGAAGCATTTGGATATCCAACGCTATACCTTCCAGATGTATAGATACCCCACGTGTCAGATGTCGTCTCAGGATTTTCAGGTTGTGCCATATTTCCAGCTGGCTGCTCGATACTCGCAGCAAGACCACCGTATCCATCTGGGGCCCCGTCACTACCAATGCCGGCCATGTAAGCCCACTCTGCGACCACCCGGGTTGTCTCTAGTAATTGCAAGCCATGATCAACACCATCGACGGGAATAGCGTTCTTCCACATTGCGTTAGTAGCCATGACAAGGTTCCAACGTGCAGCCTGATTTTTCACATCAAAAGCCACCGGGTATCCAGCCGGCGAAATCACCGAAGATGTAAATAGATCAAATCTGTAAGGCATGCGCAGATGTAGGCTTGTGCCGCCTGTGCTTGCCAGTGACTTGGCAAGCATGGCCTGAAGTCCATCTCGCACTTGAGTGTAAATAGCATCGTCATCTGCAAATAGACCCGTCATCAGGCTGGCAAGACCAGGTGGTAGACGACGTAGTAACTCAAGAGTGCTGTTGGTTGCAATTTTTTGACGAACAGTTGGAACAAGTACCTGTGGAAGAACGCCTCGTGTTAAAGCGCTTATTGCAAAAAACTTTGCATTTAATCCCGGAGCGCACTCGCAGGCCGACAAACTCATCATCGTATCGGCATCTGGTGTAGCCTTCATCGAGATGGGGTTGATTGCTTCGATACCCTCACCATTCCAGGTTGCAAATGGAATTGGTGCAATTTCCGAAATACTCGGGGCAGCTGTTTGCTGCGGTGTTTCATCGGCGTTGTCACGATTGGCGCAAGAGACGAGTGTCGTAGCTGTAACTAAGCTACCAACGATGCATATGAATCTCTTGTTAGACGAGCGAATCATTGACTTGCCTCATATACCCTAAGGCCCTGATGGGCTGAGGGTTCACAGGTTCGAAGCAATATCTGAGCCAATTAAAAATATCGAGAAAACGCGCACTTAGATCAAGCCACCTGTATTCCATAAGACGGACTGATCAATGTCTGACACCCCTGTGAGGTCGATGTTATGGCCGCGGCTTTTGGGCCGAGGCTCCTTGGCCTGTTACCCGGGAGCCTTATCGGTCGCTCTATTGTGCTAGAATTAAGGATCTACAAAACGAGGGTGGTTAAATGCAGATAGCTTGGCATGTAATGATAACGATTTTGGCTCTAGGGATTTTGGGGAGCTGCAAAGTCCCGGGAAAGCATGCAGCGTCCTCCCATCTTCGCGATGAAACTTCTGACGTAGCTAGCGTTGTTGCCGGTGAGCTTGTCGTTCCTAAGTCAACTTTTCCCAGTGAGATTCGGGAAAAAGTAATCGAAAATTTCCGGCAGCAGCAAGATCTATCGTCCAAGGAGTCTGGAGACGCTTGTCCAAAAACATCTAATCTTTTACAACGGACCTTCAGGAGGCTTATTGATGGCGCGTCTTTACAAAAAGCTGTTCTCCAGAGTCCTGCGCTAATACTTCGCGTCGTCTGTTCAGATAAGACAGTCAAACTTCCGGAAACCAAATTTGGTGTCGTATGGTTCTATCCACAAGTCATTCGCGGATTAAAAACAGAGGATCATGTTGCGTCGCTTCTTGCTCGAGAAATCATTCGCTACACGAGATCTCACGATGAAAGTAACGAGCAGACAAGGTCCCAGGCGCTGCCATTTAGGGAGGAGGCAGTCAATCGCGCCCGATGGGAGCAGGAAAAAGAGGCTGATCGTTTGAGTGTAAAAATTCTGAGTGATTCTGGCTATGATCCATTTGCAGGAGTTGAAGAACCGCTTTTACTCGATAAATTTCTCGCAAAAGAGACCTCGTGGAAGGAGGAGCAAATGATCTTCCCAATCGGAACGATGCTTGATCGCAGTGCCCGCGCGAAGCTTACAATCGACCATAGAAAATTTTTGAAAATTCAGCAGGTACCCGGGGACGTGTCTTTAGTCATTACGGAGCTCGAGCGACGAGGCTAATGGCAAGGATCAATTTTGTACTGTCTCAAACCATGATGCGATCTTGCCCCGTTCCTCGTCAGTCATCTCAGTGATATTGCCCACGGGCATAATTTTTTGCTGCACAACCTGGAGGTAAATGGCACTTGCATTTGCTTCTATGGCGCCAGGAGCCCTCAGGTTTAGATTTTTGGGTGTAATGGGCATGAGTGTTGGTTGGTCACTATGACAGGGCACACACCTTTGATTAATGATGCTTGTAACCTCAGCAAGGCTCGCGGCAGTTGGTGTACTTTCGGCGACCACCGGCGCAGAGGGGGCAGCCCAAACCATAACGACCGCAATTAGCCCACCCGCAAATGCTAGTGTACCGAGAGAGTTTAGACCCTTGTGGCGCAATACAAAATAGTGCCGGATTAAAGCTGAGGCGAGCATCATCAAAACCAGCAGGATCCATTGATACTGATGGCTATAAAGCATGTGAAAGTGATTGGAAAGCATCGCAAAAAGAACGGGAAGTGTGAAGTAAGTGTTGTGAACGCTACGCTGCTTGCCTCGCTTCCCATGCTGAGGTTCCACAGGCTCACCTGCTTGCATGGATTTGATCACCGCGCGTTGACCCGGAATAATCCAAAAAAACACGTTGGCGGTCATGGCTGTCGCCATCACGGCTCCGGTCAGGAGAAATGCGGCTCTTGCAGAAAAGATTTGGCAAGTGGAATACGAGATGACAATCATCATCACCGCTACGATACAGCCTACAATCGTGTCCCTGTTTTGAAACCATCGACAAACCAAGTCGTAGATAACCCAACCAATGACAAGGAAACTGATAGCGAGTGCGATGGCTGTAGGCTCAGATAATGCCATGACGCGTATGTCGATCAGCATGGTTTTGGCATTCACAAGATATGAGACCACAAATAGTGCGATACCAGTTAACCAAGTGGAGTAGGACTCCCAGTAAAACCAATGTAAGTCAGCTGGTAGTTCTTTCGGTGCTACGAGATATTTCTGGGGATTGTAAAATCCACCCCCATGGACAGCCCACAGTTCGCCGTCCACGCCCTTGGCTTTCAGTTCTGGTGATTCTGGCTTTCGCAGGTGGTTGTCGAGCCAGACAAAGTAAAACGATGCACCGATCCACGCAATCCCGGTTATGACGTGAAAAAAACGAAGTAGTATTTGTAACCAGTCTATGATGTAGCCTGTCATCTTGCCTCAGCTTCCGCGGTACGTGGAGTAGGACCAAGGGGAGACCAAAAGCGGCACATGATAATGAGCTGACGCATCGGCGATTGAAAATCTGATCGGTACTTCACCCAAAAATGGGGGATTAGAGGTTTCCGAGGACTTTGAGAAGTAGCGGCTGACTTGAAATACCAGCTCGTAGGTGCCGGTTTTAAAGTCTGAACCTTCCAAGAGGGGCTGTGAGCATCGACCGTCGTCGTTAGTCGTTGTTTCCTTGATTAGGTGACGCTGATTCCCCTCAAGTGAGTAGAGCGAGAGAGCCATTTGTTTTGCAGGCTTTCCCGATGCCGTATTCAGAACATGAGTGGTGAGTCTACCCAAGTTTGTCTCCTCGCAATGATCTTTTGCTTCGCCCAATAACATCGCTGTCTATGGATTGTCGACAAAGGTGCTAGGTCTGTCAAATGGCAATTGTCTGAAGGGAGTGGCTGGACCAGCGTTTGTGATATTTACCTGGATCGGCGAAGGATCGTCCTCATTTGATGTTTGGTATCGTTGTAAGCTAAACTAGAAGGTATGTTTAATTTCATCTTCCCTGAATTACTGATGATTTTTCTGCCAGTGTGGGAAAAAACGGAGATCACCCGTGTCCATCGTAAAACTTCTGACCGAACGTCGATTTCTGCCGTATTTTTTGACTCAATGTGCCGGGGCTCTGAACGATAATTTATTTAAAAACGCGATGGTCATTCTCCTGTCTTATAAGGCGGCCTCCGAGGCCGAAGGCGGAGTTTTGGTCAATCTCGCAGGTGGTTTGTTCATTCTGCCTTTTTTCCTTTTCTCGCCCATTGCTGGCCGGCTTTCGGATAAATACGACAAAGACTCGATTATTCGTGCAACTAAAATCCTCGAAATCGTCATCATGGTGTTGGGTTGCATCGGTCTTTATTTGAATTCGAATGCAGTTCTTTTTGCGACGCTATTCCTGCTGGGAACCCAAGCCACGTTTTTTGGACCTGTCAAATACTCGATTCTTCCCCAATCATTGCGTGATGAAGAACTCATGGCTGGTAACGCTCTTGTTGAGATGGGTACCTTCCTGTCAATTCTTGCAGGGACTTTGTTGGGCGGTGTGCTGGGCGCAAAAGGTAGCTTGGGAGCTATTTCAATTTATGTGATGGTTTTCTCAGTGGGGGGATGGCTGTTGTCGTTAATGATCCCAAAGGCTAAAGCAGCAGATCCAAGTATTGAGATCTCGTTTAACTTTCTGCGGGACATGAAGGAACTAATAGCCGTTTCTCGACAGCGGGAAGGTATCTTGAATGCCGTGATGGGTATTTCCTGGTTTTGGTATTTTGGTGCCACCATATTGGCTTTAATCCCGTCGTACAGCCAGCATTTCCTCAAAAGTAGCGACCCAATGACGACAACAGTTCTATTGGCCGTTTTTTCGGTGAGTGTTGGTGTGGGATCGATACTTTCTGAACGACTGTCTCGAGGTGAAATTGAGCTTGGGTTGGTACCAATCGGTGCGCTGGGGTTGACGATCTTCTGTGCTGACCTTTACTTTGTAGACCTGAGTGTCGATTCTATGGCTCTCGTTGATTTCCCTTCGATTGGTGTCAACAATATTCAGATCCCATGGCGCGTTATGCGGGATCTATCGTTGATCGGAATCATGGGAAGTTTTTTTATCGTACCGCTCTATGCTTACATGCAGTTTCGCTCAGAAGAGAAAACCCGGTCGCGACTGGTTGCAGCAAATAACGTCTTTAACGCGATTTTCATGGTGGCATCAGCAGTGGCGACCATGGGTTTTTATAAAGCTGGACTGAGCACTGGGGAAATCCTTCTGGTCACGGCGATTATGAACCTCGTGGTCTGTTCATGGATCATTGCACTGATTCCCGAGTTTCTCATGCGGTTTGTCATATGGCTTATGGCTAGTACGATTTACCGCCTCCGTTATCGGGGTCGAGAGCTTTTGCCAAAGGATGGCGCGGCTGTCATTGTTGCCAATCACGTGTCGTTCATCGATTGGTTTATTGTCACGGCTGCTTGTCGACGTCCGGTCCGTTTTGTCATGGACCATCATTTTTTTAAAGCGCCTGGAATCAAGATTTTTGCCGAAGCATCTAAAGCCATACCCATCGCGCCTGCTAAGGAAGACCCAAGCCTAAAAGAGAAGGCATTTGAATTGATCTCCCAGTCTTTGCGCGACGGGCACATCATTTGTATTTTTCCAGAAGGGGGTATCACCCGCGATGGAAATCTTCTTCCATTCAAGCCGGGAATTGACAAGATTCTTGCTACGGATCCAGTGCCTGTCTATATGATGGCATTGAATGGTCTGTGGGGTAGTTTTTTCTCGCGGGCGCGCGGCCGCGCCATGAAGGGTATTCCCAAGCCTCAGTGGCGTCAAATCGATGTCATCATCAAAAAGGCCCCAGATCAGCCGACCTATCAAACACTTCAGGCCGAAATTCAACAGATGCTGTCCGAGATACCTGCAAGTAAGTCCTAATTATTTGCGACAGCACTTTTTGAATTTTTTACCGCTGCCACAGTGGCAAGGATCATTTGCGCCAACTTTTGGCGTTACTCTAACGTAAGGGCTATGATCATGATGATGGCCATGATTACAGTTTGGGCCATGCACGTGAGGGACATCGTGGTCTTTTGTTTGATTTTCTTTGGTATCTGTCATGATCTACACTCCCATTGACTTATTGATTTACGGGGTTTGCGATTCCATCAGAGTTTGTGGACTCCCGATATAGCCTCTCAAGACTACTGAACTTAATGGACCCAAAATCATAGAAAGCTGTTTTTTCTTGGACCCATAAAAAGTCTGGCCTTGTTTCTTCTAGCCAGGCGCCGCCTATGACGTCACCTCTGGCATTAAGCTCAAGCTGGTACTTATATTCTCGTTTTGATTCATTTACAATGCCTGCATCCCATTCGGGCATGGTTTCTACGGCATAGCCGATCACGGTCTTCAGCGTGACTTCCCTGACCGTGCCAGGTGCAGCACCACGACTGGCCCCATCCCGTTCGGAGAGTCTTTCCGAGGTAAATGAAACGATGGGCTGATTCCAAACCTGCTGTTCCCGATTGAGATCCGCTACAAACCCCTTTTTATCAATCCCAATTTTGTTGGCAAGAACCAGGTGGAACATCCCGGCATTGGCATCGCGACACTCGGGTCGTCGCTTTGCATTGGGATTTTCAGCGAAATTATACTCGCAGCGTTCTGCGACAAAGTACGTTCGTGCATTGCCGTAGTTTCCAACGTAAAGGGCTAACAAGGCCTTAACATCTGCAGCGCCGAAGGGAATTGCGATTCCATCTGGATTCTTGACGATAAGTGATTTCGGCTCTTTAAAATTAAGTGCTGCCGATGCCCAGCCGTGACACAAGCCTTCCCAACCCGGTGCGTCAAGATTCGTCCGACGACGCTCTGCATTCAGAAGGGGATAATGATACGCCGCGTTCAAGATATCAAATTTTTCTGCAGGAGATAGTTTTGACAAATCTGCAGAGCTCATGAGGCGCAGCTGGTTTAGTGAGTACGGTTGGTATATAAATGCGTCATTCATCGATGAATCAGTGTCATTCCACCTATGAGCCAGGCCTCCCGCAGACGTGGGCCAGTAACTGTCAGACCATGGATTTTTTGACGATTGGGCGTCTGTTGCGAGTTCGGAAAATGATCTTTCATAGTTATCAGGTAACATCCTGAGTGGGTCATTGGCTGGATTCCACTGCTCGCGTAGTTTGGAGATTTGAGCTCGATTGCCGCATCCGGTCGAGACTGCGAACAAGAGAAAAAGTACAAAGTAGGATTGTTTCAAGGTCGGCATAGTATCTCCTTCAGAACCCGGCAACGGGTTGTGTGTTGAAGAACCTATGCACCCAAGATTAAATCGAGTCTAGACTTATTTAATCGGGAATAATCGCCACATAGTCTGACTGTTCTGAAATATCGGTAAACACCGTTGTGCCTGACGAGCATTTGCGGTCGCCGCGAGACACTAGCCCCACAAGAGTCAGACGTTTGCCAATGGTCATGAATGCCGGAGCTCCAGAGTCAACATGACAGCCCATTTTTCCGTCGTCGTCACGAGTTGTGAATTCTCGCGCAACTTTATTGAAGCCGCTAACATTCAATGATGCTTTCTGCAGTCTGCCAGTCGACATTGGGTCTTGTCCGTCGGTGCGTCCGTAACCTGCTACTGTAACGTTTAGCTCTGATTGAGCGAAAAGATTCAGTTGTTTGCGAATAATCGGGACTGGAATGATCGTTCGTGCAGCTTCTGCCGTCTTAATCACCGCTAAATCATAAGGTGGAAGATCTGGAGTCAGTGTTCGCATCATGGACGGATCATATTTGGGATGGGCATCTCCTGAGATGACGTCAAGCGACTCTTCATCTCCGGCCTTAAGGCCACTTTTAATTTTCCATCCTTGCAAATTTCTGCCGTAGATACAGTGTGCGGCTGTCAGGAAGGTTGACGTGTCGATGGCAACAGCTGAACAGTGAACCGTATGATTCGCTGTAACAATTGCTGCAACGTGCTTTGCAAGAGGGTCTTGCTCTTCAACCGGGATGCCGCCAATAATGTCCAGTTTGCTTGGCTGCGGTGCTCCGCAGCTAGAGAATGTCGAGAAAGCGATCAGGATGGCTGCTGCAGCGTTGAGCAGGCCATGAGTTTGCTGTTTGCGGGTAGACACAAAGCACCTCCAAAGGTCCCAAATCATGAGGGTTTCTATTATTTTACGCTGTTTGAGTCAATGATTTTATTTGATTTTAACAGAAGTATTTAATTCTAATAATTATGATAACCGGCTGAAATGTTGAGTATTTTGCTCACTTGGCCTGCCCCATGCATCATAGTTTTAGGGTCTAGTGAACTGCGAAGGGGGGGGAGGCTTTTAATGATGCGATCTATAAAACTGGGTGCCGTTCTTTTAACGATGTTGTGGAGTATGGGCCTCCAAGCAGCCACCAAAAAAAGTAGCGCTGCGGATAGCGGAGCACCCATTCGTCAAGAGATGGGAGGCCTGTTCGTTGCGCTGAGCGATTTTTTGCCGTTGGTTTTAAACAAGGTCTCGTTTGAAGATCCAAAAAATGCACGCGAGATCGTATCCCTGATGAACCGTATGCAGGATCTGTCAGGAAAGATGGTCGTCAGCACCAAGAAGTTTGCCGACAATGACCCAAGTATTCCCTTCATCGCTGAAAAATTTGACCATGATATTCGGATGTCCATCGACATGTGGAATTCAGGAGACCGCGTGGTTCCCAGGCGGCTTATGCGAAATGTGACCGATTACTGTATCAGTTGTCATACACGCACCAGTAAAGGTCTGCACCTATCGGATGTGATCCAGTCGCAGCGATTTAAGTCCATGCCAGCATTGACTAAGGCTGAATATTTGGCAGCGACTCGCCAATTCTCCGATGCGCTCAAACAATATGAGTACGTACTCGTCGATAAACCTCTTGCAAAGTCCGATCCCGAAGCATGGAATATGGCTGTGCGAAAGATGCTCGCTATCTCTGTCAGGGTTGAAAAAGATCCAAGCTTAACGACTGAATTACTCAGTCGGATTCAAGATTATCCAGAAAATATTCCTCCATCCCTTCGTGGTGATATCGCTATGTGGCGGCAGTCGGCGAAGGCTTGGAGCGCAGAGAGACGTCCACCTAGCATGAACGATAAAGAACGCTTCGAGCTTGCCAAGAGGTTAATTCGCGATGGGGAGACCCTTGCCAAGAAAGTGCATGGCGGAGCATTGATCGAGTATATGCGCGCATCTGCCGTACTGCATGATCTCCTTGGACGCTCTCGTGGTGGCGATAACGAGCAGCAGATGCTGTGGTTTGCAGGGCAGTCGGCTGAGTACCTCAGAGATTTAAATCTATGGACTCTTCAAGACGCCTACTATGAAGGCTGTGTGCGCAAAGGAAAAGATAAGTCCCTTGCAGTACAGTGTTTGTCTGCACTGGAGAGGAGCATGGTACAGTCGTACGGAGCTGCGAGTCGCGCAGGTTTACCGTCTTACGCCAAGCGGCAGCTAGATGATCTCACCAAATTGATAAAGTGATCGATGGTCGAAAACTCGTGGACGACTTTCACCTGTACAGCCAGCGCAGCAGTCCTGCGCGTTGGCCATAGGGCGGGTACTTCAGTTTTACATCAAATTTTGTGCTGGCATCGAGAATGCCTTTGTAATGGGTGAACGCGTCAAACCCATACTTACCATGATATTGACCCACACCGCTGGTACGAATACCTCCGAATGGTAGGTTCGGGCTTCCGAGATGATGCGCAATGTGATTCACGCATCCTCCTCCAAAAGAGCGTTGGGTGAGAAATCTGTCAGCAAAAGAAGAGGTCTCCGTGAATACATAGAGTGCAAGCGGATCCGGATGCTGCTCCAAAATAAAGTCGATATCGGCGTACTTATTCCATTTGAAAATCGGAAGAATTGGGCCAAAAATTTCATCTGACATCGAGGCGTCTTTGGTGTCCACTCCGGTTAATAGAGTTGGCTCGAAGAATCGGCGATCTCGGTGACGCCGTCCACCGTGAATATTGCCTTTCGTCGCTTTAAGAATGGCGTCCAGTCGATCAAAGTGTTGCTCGTTGACGATTCGCCCATAGTCTGGACTGGTTTCCGGATCATCGCCGTAGAATGATTTCCACTCAGTTTTCAGAGCATCCACAAGGGCATCATGGATATCGTCATGGACGATGACATAATCTGGTGCGACGCATGTTTGCCCAGCGTTAAGTGCTTTACCCCATGCAATTCGTCTTGCTGTTTGCGTAATTTCTGCTGACTTGTCGACGATACAAGGACTTTTGCCACCAAGTTCTAAAGTGACTCCAGCCAATTGCTCGGCTGCCGCATGAGCAACTATCTTTCCGACTTTTGCACCACCCGTAAAGAAGAAGTGATTAAATGGTTGTCGTAAAAGCTCAGTTGAAACGTCTACACCGCCGAGTACGCACTGTACTTCTCCAGCAGGGAATGCGTGATCAATCAGTTTTTTGATGATCTTGGAGACATTGGGTGTGAGCTCACTTGGTTTTACGGCGACCGTATTCCCAGCAGCGATTGCAGAAACTAGTGGAGCAATGGAGAGTTGGAACGGGTAGTTCCAGGGCGCGATAATCAAGACGGTCCCTTTAGGGCTCGGGATCACTCTCGCACTTGCTGGTTGCGATGCAATAGGGGCCAGAGACTGAGTGATGCTCGTCCATTCTTCAAGTTGGTCGAGTGTGTGGTTGATGTCGCTAACCGTAAAGCCTGTCTCGGTGGCTCTTGCCTCAAACTCGCATTTGCCCAAATCTTGGTGCAGAGCCGCAAAGATTTCTGGCTCCAGTTTCAGGATCTCATTTTTGAGATTAATGAGCAGTTTCTCGCGGTGCTCGACCTCGAGAGTGACCCCTGTGCGAAAAACTGAGCGGAGCTGAGTTTCTATGGTTTTGGCTCTATCGTCCATGATGAAGGCCTTTCATCTAAGCATTAATAATAACCTGTCGGAATTGATCTTCCAAGGCAAGCCAGGCATCGATGAGTTCCGGTGCCAACCCTAAGTCCTGGAGGACCTCTCTCATTAGGACTTGCCTGCGATTGAAGTGAACGAGCCGGATTTTAAATGGTTTGTGGGCAGGCTTCAGGGGTTTGCCAGTGTAGCGAGATGGTCCGCCCATCATGGCAGTGACAAAGGTAATTTGTTGTTCTGTGATGTGATGGATGTCTGAATTAAAAAAGAAGTGACCGATCATGACATCGGCGAAGGCGCGCTTATAGAATTCGGCCACGGCCTTCGCAATGAAGGCGTGGCCTATCTGATCATATAAACCTGATTTCTTTGATTCCTCTAAAGAGCCCATGTTCTACCGTAAGGCAGCATCTTAGTTGTAGTACGAGATTCCGAACGAAAGCTCACGCTTTTGCTGGCTGCCGATCACACTACCGTAGCTGCTCTTTACAGTATCACGCAACATATAGTTGTGAACTTTATAGGAGCCCGTGAAGTAGAACCCATTCGATGCAGGAAGCTCCATACCGATACCTGTATGGTATCCTGGGCCGATTCCCTGAAGCTTGTAATCATCGCTTGAGCCCGAGAACGTTCCACCATTAACTGAGCGGAGCTCTGTGTGCACCGAGGTCGTTTGGCTGTAAACGCCTGCGCCTGCCTCCAAATACATGATTTTACCGAAATTGAAGCGCGAGAACAGGCTGATAGCCTTGCTTGCAGTTGTCGCATCGCGACTTAATTGCTGATTACTGGTCGTGCTGGTCTCCGTGAACTCTTCATATTTGCTTTCAATATTGATCATAAGGCCGAGGTTCATGGGACCGAATGCGTAACCGACATACGGACTGAACGCCTGACCCGCGCTTTTGGTACGGGTGTTATTGCTGTTCAGTGTGCTTGATTCGCCCCGATCGTCGCTGTCCATGATGCGAACCGAAGAACCGAAGTTCAATCCTTCTCGGTCGCCCCGGCGCGCCTCAGCTGCCGTGGACATCAAAATTGGGGTCATGGATATAAATAATCCTAATGTAGTGCGTAGTGCCGGTTTCATGATCAGTCCTCCTAAAATGTGGTGTCTTTTACGAAGCAAGGGGTGTGCCATGTATTAGGAAAACTGATGGAATCTAAATAATCCCAATAATTTCATGCATTTAATAAAAATAAGCAGATTGGCTTGGCCCATAAGACTGTCTAATTAATCGACGGTTTTAAGCAGACTGTAAAAAACTTGACCCCCAGATTGGGGGCTAATCAAGGGGGTTAAGCCCTCCAGGGATCAGTCATCTATTAAGCCTTTTGACTAAAATTTAGGCGCATGTGACCCAGCAAGGGTTTGGAAAGTCAGTATCTTGGAACTGGTTTAAGGGAGCTTTGAGGTCTTGAGCCACAATCAACCGACCGTATTTTTTGCTGAATGTATGACTTTAATGGCACGACGAGTCATGGTTTCCCTGATGCTGTTTTAGCTGTTGGTTCTCTATTATTATTGTCATGATGTGGTGGAAACACGTCTTAAGAGACTCCGCGCTCTAGAGCCTATACCATTGCGATCGGCAATCAGTCCCCTCAGCCGGTCAAGGTTCGTTTTGATGCTCTGGCCAATGGTCAGTGTGAGAAGGGTCTTGTCAAGGATGCGATCCCGAGCGCGTCTTCTCGGGTCATAAGTGTAGCCTTCTTAGGATGTACTAGCGGCGGCGGTAGTAAAATCGCAACGGTCGTTTATGAGTTCTTGAGCCAAGGGTCGACTGAAACCGTAGTTCGGGAATCCGTCAGTGGTAGTATCACAGATGGTTCAAAAATTATCTGCTTAGACGGATCTTGTAAGGTCTTCGGTCAGTGAATTTCAGTTAGAGATCTCGCTCTTCTTGTCAGGAGCAGTAGCCGAATTTTTTCGCTGTAAAGAAAAGCTCGTCGCGAAATTTTGGATGTGCAATTGCGATCAGGGATCGCACGCGCTCACTTGTGTTTTTACCGGAGAGCTCGGCAATTCCATACTCAGTCACAATTGTGTCGACGTCGTTGCGGTGAATTGAAACCTTGGCACCATCTGCCAACGAAGGAACTATTTTTGAACGCCGTTGATCCCGAGTGGTTGAACGAAGGGCGATAATACCTCGTCCGCCGGCAGAGAACTGTGCGCTCACGTGAGTATCACTTGCACCTCCCGTCCCACTAATTTCTCCGTGACCGATGGACTCTGAACAAACCTGACCGGTGAGATCGATTTCAATTGCCGTATTGATCGATGTCATTTTGTAATTTTTTGCAATCGACGCTCTATCGTTGATCAGTGAGGCAGGGTGCAACTCGATCTCAGGATTTTTATGCATGAACTGATACAGATCCCTCGTGCCGTAGGCAAAGGCTCCAATAATCTTCCCGCTCCAAATTGTCTTAGCGCTGCCATCGATGACTCCTTGTTTGGTGAGATGCATAATGGCATCGTTAATCATCTCCGTGTGAACACCTAAGTGCTTGTGACTGGATAATGACTGGCCAATCGCGTTTGGTATGGCTCCGATTCCCAGCTGGATCGTTGAGCCGTTCTTAACAAGTTCTGCCACATACTCACCAATTTTTAAGTCCTCAGCTTCCGGGAGTGCTGCATCGTGGGACGGCGGCGGCGCATCTTGAGGAATCACGAAGTCCACCTTGTTTGATGGAAATAATGTTGCTCCAAAGGTGAACGGCATAAGAGGATTCATTTCAAGAATAACGATACGAGCCTTGTGGATTAGTTCTGCCTCATACACAGCGTTAAGTCCGAGACTGACGAATCCATCCTCGTTCGGAGCCGAGCAACTTCCCCAAAAAATATCTAAAAGTGATGACTCGTTTTGATCCCGGGAAAGGTTTTTTTTTCGTGCTGCGGAACTACAAATGTGTCGGGACCAGCGAGACATGTGACTGGGAACGTATTGAACATGGGGTATGTTTTTTGTCTGCCGAACTGATTTATTCAAAAACATTAAATCAAAGTTAATGTGAGCGCTGAGATCATTTTCTTGGAAACATGGATACAGCTGAGTTGGATTGGCTCCGTAAATATTCACACCTCGGAGTTGCGTGGCCCTGGTGTGTATCAACTGATAAAAGTGTCTAGCTTCACCTGAGGCGTGCGATACTGCAACAGTTGAGTTATCTGTGATGAGCTCAATCGCCTCCTGAGGTGCGACCTGCTTATAGCCATTTTTGTCCATGATCGCTCTGCCGTTTAAATGATAACAATTCAGTGCGAATCCGTGGAGATGAAACCGGTCCCTCATTACTCAGTAGCCACGACAACGATGGATCCTTCAGGATTTCAGCGGCATTGACCGCTCTGCCGTCAATTTGCATATATTGGCTAATGAGTCTTATCCCATGGCTGTAATCTGCGTATCGATAACCGTGCACAAGGCTTAAGGGTTGTATGGGGCGCTTTGGCCCAGTATGCCAACCGTAAATGGCAACCCTTGTTGGTTGAACTTTAAGTTTGTTCGTCACCACAACGTCTTTTTTGTGACCTGCAATAAGCTTTCCGGCACTGAAGCCTCTTAGTTGGCTTTCTATAGTGCTGTTATGCCGCCAAAAGTAGTCGATAGAAACCATGGCCGATCCAGCTTTCATCGGCTTTGGTGTTAGTTTTATGTCGGCTTGCTCGTATATGGCGTCAACCAGCTTTGTTGTTGGAAGAATGCAGCTGAAACGATCGGCAATTTTCTGAGCTGTTACAGGGTTCATGGGAACTCGAACGTAGTTTTTATCGCTTCCGACCGCAAGATAGTCCGGACTAACCCAAATCGTCGCGTTTACTATTTTCCGCCCGGGCTGCTGAAGCTGGAGGCGAACGGGACGAAATCGTCTTAAAAAACTTGGCACGTTTCCGCGCTCGATTTCTGAGAGGATGGCTCGCTCACGAGCTTCAGTTGGTAAATTTTTGATGGCTGTGATGAATGACGATCCAAGGGGGGCAGACGTAGAACGATCAGGAATTCGTTTTAAGATGAGATCACCTGATTTTAATTCGACATTGGGCAGTGGCTGAGTTGTCACGCACGCCGACGCCCATGCGATCAAAACAAAGATGACCATCAATCCTTTAAACATCAAACCCTCGGTTTAAAAAATACCCATCAGTCGCATGTTCGAAAATGATATCAGAAAGTTAGATCTTTTTCCTGGCAAAAACACGCTAAGGCTGAAACGCAAAGATTCTGGGAGGCCGAGCGGTCTTGGCTTTTGGCGAAAAAACCACCAATAAGCTAATTATTTTCGCAATTATTAAGTCCGTTTTGACTGCCTCGACTTGAAGCAGATTGGAGAGCAGTCATTTGGAGCTCAAAGAAAACTTTAAATTTCCGATAGTCGACATATCGTTTCGGGCTTTGGATCAGTGCATCAAGCCATTGTCGTAATGACGGTGTTTTTTGAGATGTATGACCGCCGCTCCGGAGCCATGTGGAGAGATTATCCATGGTGCGTGCGCACAACATGCTAAATATCCAGTTGACTGCGTTAATAATGCTGATTTCTTTATCGTCGGCTCAAGGTCAAGAGCTGAAACGAGCCATATCAATTATGGATCTTCAACAATGGAAGGAAGAGACTCAGCTGACTCTTGGGGCAGACGGCGAACGACAAACCCAAGTCAAGCTCATCAACGTCAATCCCAATGCCAATGGGTCCTATGTGCTGGAAATCAGGTATGGTGGGACATCAAACTCCTACAACTTGATGAATGTGAACCCCGGCGTGCAGACTTTGACGCTAGATGCAGCCTTCCCACGCGGAATATCCATCGAGGCACACAATCGTGTGGATCGCTGCGAATTATGGGACGAGCATGGAGATAGTGTCCTCAAAAAATTCGCCAAGTCAGAGAGGCCTTATCAGGCCATTTGTAATGATCGTCTTTACTTGATGGTTTCCGTTGCGGGGCGTTCATCGACAAAAGAGGTCGTTGCAGACTTTTTGCGCCGTAACGTTTGGGAAGGCGAGCAAATTACGACTATGGTCAAGAACACATTTTTCAAAGATGGGTTTTTGCAGGTTTCTGAGGAGTCGCGCTCTGTAGATCCGTCAACGCCACATGTTGCATCCTCTCGTCCTGGACCTGATCCCGCAAAAATTAATAAGTCAGAGGTTAGTATTGTTTTAAAAGCTACAGCTTTAAATTTACCACTCAAGGACAAACAAGATGGGATGTTACCCATTGGTGAGTGGTTTGAATTGCGTTCAAAGCCGGGGGTCTTTGTAAGTCTGATGGAGCCGGGACGTGTCGCCGACGATATCATGAAGTCAAATCAAAATATCGCAGGTAAACTTGATGATATTGAGCGTAAAGCTTTGGTTATCTCGGTGGCTTATGATTTAAGTCTTTATGACTTAGGTATGATGCTTGGCACTGAGCATCCGTCACTTAACTGGTCCATTCGGGCCAATCCATCGGTTCGACCTAAGGGCTGGCTGGGACCCGATGGCTTTGAAAAACGTGACCCAATCGTCAGTCCTGGTATGATTCCACCGCATCTGATGTCGAAAGTGGTTTCAACATTCACGTCGGGATTTAAACGTTACCACTCGGCATTCCGTTGGGGTCCACTAGCGCAGGTGAATCGTGGAAGTCATTACGGATTCATTGAAAACGGCGTCATTCATAGCCGTCTTAATCCTGGCTTGGCCACAATTACCATTGATGTCGCAGGCCAAGTAGACATGAAAACCTGGACGGAAGCAGATGATGCATCGCTTTCAAGCATTCGCCATGCTCGTCAAAACGGCGTGCCGATCGTCGAGTGGGATGAGAATTCCCGTATGGGTGTACCTGGCTCCCTGGTTGCCAACTGGGGTCAGGGGAACTGGTCAGGATCTGACAGTAAGACCATGCGGGCGTTGCGAGCGGGTATTTGCATGCAGGAGACCAGTGGACGGCGCTATCTAATTTACGGATATTTCACGAGTGTGACGCCGGCTGCTATGGCGCGGGTATTTCAGTCCTATGGGTGTCGTTATGCGATGCACCTAGACATGAATGCTCTGGAACATACTTATCTGGCGGTTTATGATCGAGATGGATCGGGTTCGACGACTTACTATTTGGATGAAGGTATGAAGGTACTAGATGAGTCAGGTGTCGGCGTATATGTACCGCGATTTGTGGGAATGCCAGACAATCGTGACTTCTTCTACCTCTTGCCGAAAGCTCCGATTGTTCAGGATGGAATTAAATGATGCGAGCGGCGAGAGCTCCGGTTTTCTTGCTTTTGGTTGAATGGCTATCCGCCAACTGTTTAGCCGGATCTGCATCAGGCCCGGTGCCTCCAGCATTGCTTGAGCAAAACAACCGCATGTTTGAACGCATGCAGTCTGAGCTTGGTTATTCGCCAAGCGAGATTTCCGAGATGAAAGTCATATTCCAGCGTTCTGGCTTCATGGGTCAGGGTAATCCAAGTGTTACCAAGCATCCCGCAACGCCTGAGGAGTGCCAGCAAAAGGTAAAGCAAGCGGGTGTCATTCACGAGAACTCGGACTCCCTAAAGATTTGTGGCTCCAAGTATATGGCCCCTCTTTATGATCCAGCCAAAGGCGAGAAGCCAGAAGACGCAAAAGCCTGTATTGACCAATTTGAGTTTCCGAATATTCCCTGTGACTATCCGGTGGTATGGGTTCGCGCTAAGGAGGCGCAAGAAATCTGCGCAGCCGTTGGTAAGCGAATGTGTGATGCTCACGAGTGGGAAGGGGCTTGTGATGGGCGACTAACTCCACCTGATTATGATTTTGCCGGCGTTAAAGGTCTGGGCGATAACGACGCGGTTAAGAAAATGCGTTTTGCTCACAATAGAAAGACATCCCCTGAAAAGCGTTGGGCTTTTGGTCCTGAAGATAAAAAAGGAATTTGTGCCATGAACAGCACGAAAGACGCCGCTTGTAATGGCGGAAATTGGCGCAATTGCGGATCAAACACATATCCATCAGGCATGTTTCCAGAATGTCGCAGTCCTCTTGGTGTCTACGATCAGCATGGAAATGCTGCAGAGCATATGAACCTGCCTCTTGCTGAGGATCAGATGACTAGTCGTGGATCGACAAAGCTCGGTGTCACTGAGATGAAAGGGAGCTGGTTCATATTTGACAAGTTTAAGGCTCATCCTGATTGGTGTCGTTGGCGTGCGCCTTACTGGCATGGAGACAAAGTCATGAGTGCCAATAGTCATCATAATTATCACTTGGGATTTCGCTGCTGTAAAACATTGCCCTCGAAGTAGGTTTTATGCGGTTGCGACTTTTTAAATTGACCGTTTGGTTCCTAGCTCTGGAAGGTTCTCGACTGAGTGCCGGGACATCATTTCAATTATCAAATAAATGCCCAGCAACGGGACTATATCAAGACGAGTTAGGATTTTGCCGACCTGTGGTCCCTTACTCTGAGGTCAATGGGGCATACCATGGACTTTGGAAGCTTGAAGGTCGTGAAATTAAACTCCAGCCCCAAAAGATAGACTTGGGCCGACTGTTGTTTTTTGATCCGATTCTTTCTCACGATCAGAAAATGGCTTGCTCAAGCTGCCACGATCCGAGCAAGGCATTTTCAGGTGTTCGCGAAAATCTACGAAGTGCTCCCGGGCTTGTTAATTTGGCCTATAATCCAAAGTTTTTTTGGGATGGACGAGCGGACAGTGCATCCGAGCAGATCAAGTCACCAATGATTTCGCCACTTGAAATGGGCAATGATAGCTTGGAGTCGGCTCTGTACCGAATCAATACGTCTGCCGAGTATCAAAGACTCTTTGCGAGCGTTCGTACTCCAAAAGATAAATTAAAACCGATTTCGTGGATGGAGCTCGTAGACGCGCTGGACAGTTTTCAAAAGTCACTGATTTCGTTTACAGCGCCCTACGATCGTTATGTCCTGGGTGATCATGAGGCAATGAGTGCAGATCAGGTTCGCGGCATGACGTTGTTTCGCTCATTTGCGACCCGTTGCGCCGAATGCCACACGCCGCCGCTATTCACTAATCATCAGATACTCACGGTTGGCGCGCCAGGCGAGTCTCGCGCTTTTAAGGTGCCTACACTCAGGCAAATTGCAAAGACAGCCCCTTACATGCATCGTGGGGCCTTCGCAAGTTTGGCTGAGGTGGTGAGTTTCTACAATGCAGGTGGCGGTAGATCTGGATTGGGTATCTCCGGTCGAGACACTCATTGGCATGTGCGACCGATTGGACTCAGTCGTGAGGAGGAATCCGATTTGGTGGCGTTTTTACATGCATTAACGGATGATAGTTGGAGGATTGAAGTTCCAGAAAAAGTACCCTCGGGTCAATTGCCAGTGAAAGGTTTGTAAGGAGATGGCTATAAATAAGTTTTCAATTATCGTTGCCACTTTTGTTTTTGCAGAGGCTGTCGAGGCCGCAGAATGGCGTGTTGCGAGTGGTGAAAAAATTCAAGACGCGATCACTAAATCCAGCCCTGGTGACACGATCTTTATCGAGCCTGGGATTTACCACGAGAATCTTGTGGTGGATAAAGCCAACCTTAAATTGAGTGGTGTTGTTAAGACAGGTCAGTGGCCGATACTCGACGGTAAAGGGACACTCAATGATGGAATCATCGCATCCGGCTCCGGGTTTACGGTCGAATGGTTGCATATCAGAAATTATAAGGCTAACGGTGTGACAACTCAGGCGGCCGACAACGTCATCATGCGCCATCTCATCGTTGAAAAGACCGGTATCTACGGCATTTATCCGACGTTGGGACGCAACGTGGTCGTCGAGGATAATGTCACATTTGGTATTGCTGATGCTGGGATATATATTGGTATGTGCCAGCACACAGATGTCAGGCGTAATGAGGCCTATGATAATGTGGCAGGGATTGAAGCAGAGAACTCCCATGACGTTCTCATCGAGAATAACTACGTGTACCGAAACACGAGCGGGATTTTGGCGTTCACTCTGCCCGAGTTGCCCAAAAAATCTAGCGGCAATATTATTATCCGTAATAACTTGATCGCTAATAACAACATCATGAACTTTGGTGCTAAGGGATCAATCGTTGCGAGCGTTCCGCCAGGATCAGGCGTGATAGTTCTTGCTGCGGATGATGTTGTTTTTGAGAACAACACAATTCGTGATAACTCGTTGGCGGGTATTATTGTGGCACACCATGGAGCAATTCCTCATATGGCAAAAGACCCTGAGGTAGAGCCGAATCCGGACCGCGTCAAAATTCTCAATAATTTATTTGTCAATAATGGTCGCAAAAGTTTCAGTGATTTGGTGATTTGGGGCCGTTATCTCGTCAAGCAGGTGATCAGTACGGGTATTCCTGAGGGTGCAGATGAAGGCGTGGTCCCTCGCGGAGGCGATGTTGTAGGCACAAAAGCTGGCACAGGGCTTTGTATCAAGAATCCTGATGGATTGAAGCTTCGCGATACGGAACATTTTTCAAAATGTGATGACGGCGATGCCTCCGGATCCATGTCCACAATGCTTGTTGCCCAGGATAAACTTCCAGAAGTCAAGTCGGATAATCTTGGTGAGCAAACCTATGCAGCAATTTGCGCAGGTTGTCACGCTATGAACTATCAATTGATTGGACCACCCGTAAAAGAGATTCAAGCGAAGTATAAAGGAAATCCAGAGGGCATTGTGAACTTTGCTCGTGCACCCGTGAAAGTCCGTAGTGGCTTCCCTCAGATGCCTCCACAGGCTTATTTGGGTGACGAGAAGCTGCGTGCGGTGGCGGCACACATTCTGTTGAAGAAGTAAAAATTGTGCGACCATGAATTTATTCCGAGGGGTTGACCGATTCCTGAGGATTCAGCTACGCTTTTAGATCGATGGAGTACAAGATCTGTACGCGTTAGTCGTTTTGTTTCATTTTGTTGAACCGTATCTGGACAAGAATCAGGAGTGGAAGATGAGCCAAGGATCTTCAGGTAAGTGCCCCTTTATGCATGGTGCTGTAACATCACAGGTTATGTCTAAATCTGATTGGTGGCCGAAGTCACTCAACCTCGATATTTTGCATCAGCACGACACGAAAACCAATCCGATGGGCCGGGATTTCAATTACCGCGAAGAGGTTAAGAAACTCGACTTTACAGCGGTAAAAAACGATCTCAAAAAACTAATGACCGATAGCCAAGATTGGTGGCCAGCGGACTGGGGACATTACGGCGGACTGATGATTCGGATGGCTTGGCACTCAGCTGGTACATACCGTATCGCTGATGGACGAGGCGGTGCAGGAAATGGAACGTTGCGTTTTGCTCCTTTGGGGTCATGGCCGGACAACGCCAACCTTGATAAGGCGCGCCGTTTGCTTTGGCCTATTAAGAAGAAGTACGGCAACAAGATCAGCTGGGCTGATTTGATGATTCTTGCTGGTAACATGGCGTATGAGTCCATGGGATTGAAAGTTTTTGGTTTCGGCTTTGGACGTGAAGACGTCTGGCACGCAGAAAAAGATATTTACTGGGGCTCTGAAAAGCAGTGGTTAGCGCCAAGTGGTAGCGAAGGATCTCGCTACTCAGGTGAGCGTGATCTACAGAATCCCTTGGCAGCGGTGATGATGGGGCTTATTTATGTTAATCCTGAGGGTGTCGATGGTAAGCCAGATCCTGTAAAAACTGCGCGCGATATTCGTGTAACCTTTGCTCGCATGGCGATGAATGACGAAGAAACGGTAGCCTTGACGGCTGGCGGTCACACAGTCGGAAAAGCCCATGGTAACGGTAACGCAGCGAATCTTGGTCCTGCACCGGAAGGCGCGGACATCCACGAGCAAGGTCTTGGCTGGATGAATCATAAGACTAGAGCTGTTGGGCGCGATACGGTGACGAGCGGTATCGAGGGCGCTTGGACCACAAACCCCACGAAGTGGGACAACGGCTATTTCGATATGCTGCTTAATCACGACTGGGAGTTGAAAAAGAGCCCAGCTGGTGCATGGCAGTGGGAGCCAAAAAACATCAAAGAAGAAGACAAGCCTGTCGATGTCGAAGACCCGAAGATTCGTCGTAATCCAATTATGACGGACGCAGACATGGCTATGAAGATGGACCCAGAATACCGAAAGATCTCTGAACGCTTTCACAAAGACCCTGCCTATTTTTCTGAAGTATTTGCTCGCGCGTGGTTCAAGTTAACTCACCGCGATATGGGACCAAAGGCTCGTTACATCGGTCCTGATGTACCGAAGGAAGACCTGATTTGGCAGGATCCTATTCCTGCAGGTCGCAAGGACTATGATGTTGCTGCGGTCAAATCCAAGATTTCCGCTGCAGGTCTAAGCATTGGCGACATGGTCGCTACTGCTTGGGATAGCGCGAGAACCTTTCGAGGCTCTGATAAACGAGGCGGTGCTAATGGTGCGCGGATTCGTTTGGCGCCTCAGAAGGATTGGGCAGGCAATGAACCAGCTCGTTTAGGTCAGGTATTAGCTGTTTACGAAAAGATCGCCAAGGAAACTGGCGCAAGTGTTGCTGACGTGATTGTTGTCGGTGGAAACCTGGGGGTTGAGCAGGCTGCAAAGGCAGCGGGATTCCCGGTTACAGTTCCTTTCACGCCAGGGCGCGGTGATGCGACGCAGGCGATGACTGATGCGGAGTCGTTTGATGTGCTTGAGCCTGTTGCCGATGGTTTCCGTAACTGGCTCAAACAAGATTATGTCGTCACTCCAGAGGAACTGCTTTTGGACCGTGCTCAGCTAATGCGTCTGACAGCAAATGAAATGACGGTTTTGATGGGTGGCATGAGGGTGCTGGGCGCCAATCACGGCAAGACAAAGCACGGCGTCTTAACTGATCGAGTAGGGGCCTTAACAACAGACTTCTTCGTTAACCTGACTGATATGTCGTACACGTGGAAGCCAACGGGCAAGAATAGCTACGACATTGTTCATCGCAAGTCAGGAACTGTGAAGTGGACGGCTACGCGGGCTGACCTTGTCTTTGGTTCGAATTCGACCCTAAGGGCATGTGTTGAGGTTTATGCACAAGACGATAACAAACAGAAGTTTGTGAACGACTTCGTCGCCGCATGGACTAAAGTCATGAACGCCGACCGTTACGACCTTCTTTAAACAATTGAACAAATGGTGCCACCCGATTTAATTGGGGACACATGACTGAATGACGATTGATTGGGATGCCCCTCCAATTGTCATTTAGCTATGTGTTCCCAAATGGCATCTGACTCACTATGACTAATGCTATGTCGAGCTCAAGCCAACTCCAAATAAACATAAAAAAATATTACAATACCAATAAAAATTATGCCTTGCGCATAGAACCTCATATCCATTTGGTAGATCCTAAAGTTCCCCTCGTGGCTGGCCGATTGCCCGAGTAGGTGGGCGGGCTATGTGATTTGAGTGTCCCTTACAACAAGTTGTACGGACCCAGTCGTCACTAATTCATTGATGGTGAAAGTGTCAGGTTCAGCTGGCTGTAAGGATAACAAGAAGTGCGTTGGGGATCCAACGAGTCATGTGAGCTACAAACCCCAACTCGTCACTGCAAGCGGCCAGATTTGTCTTCGTCATTTGAGCTAACTTTATTACCAAGCGAGGTCAGATTTACCTCCTCTGGATTTGGCGTATCCACAATGGAATCCACTTGGAAAAGTTCGTAGTTCACTCCCAGCACTTCGAATTTTTTATCGGACTTCTGCAAAACTACGCAGCGACTGAGAATGGCGGCGCCACCTGGTCGAAGTAGTTTGTCTTTTTTGGATAATTCCCAATCTCGAACCCAATTTTTCACGGACTTTCTGGGTGGCTGAACAACTGCGCCAAAAGAGGTCAGATCTCACAAACTCAAAAATAGAAGGGTTTTCGCAAGTAAACATAGTTGGCCACGGCGCGTTTTCGATGTCATAGTCCCTCTCTTCTAGATATAGAATGGACGTCGGTGACTCCCGTCTTTCGAGTTTCTACCAAGTTATGGCCATTCCCCCGCCTAGAAAAAAACTATTGTATTTAATTTCGCTAACGGCACTTGGGTCAATTTTCTGGTCCGCAGCAGTCAATGTTTTCTTAAAAGACGTTGAATCGTAGGCAGAAAATAACAAAGCAGCAAATTTAGTTGTGCCAAAACTAGCTAATTCTCGGTAGAAGTCCGCGCCGAGACGAATTCCCGTCGTTTTTATTTTTTTGTCGAGGAGGACTCCCAGTCCATAACTCCCGTAAGCCCAGAGACGAATTAATTTCTTTTCACTTCGTCGTTCAACTCCTAATTCGAGTCCAATTGTAGGGGCATTATTCAGTTTGAATGTATAAGGTTGTGACTTGGAGTTTGCAGTAGGAGTACTTATCAAATCTAAATTGGTCACACCTATCTTCGGCATCAGATCAACCCAATTGACGATTGGATTATCAAAGGCCCGACCAAACCCATAACCCGCCTGAAATCGCGACCAAGAAAACTGCTCAGAAACAAGTTCGTTCTTACCTTGTAGTTTAGGTATCACGTCATAGTAAATATGCATTCCTGCAAGCAGTCCGCCTCGAAACTCACCAAATATTCCGATTAGAGGGGCTTTGGCAAATACGCCTTCACCTTTACCCATAGGCACTCCGAACCTTGTGCCAATATAGGCTGATCTCGCAACTCCTAGCAGCTTTCCAAGAAGGTTTTCAAGGTCATGTTTGAGAGTATCATCCAGGAGTTTTTTAGCCTCCTCTCTCCCGGTGCTTTGATGCAGGAATAAGTGGGTATCTGACAATGATCCTTTTGATTTTGCTTTCGAGTTTTTATTTACGGATTGTACCAGCCACCTTGGGGGGGTTGTGGATGATTTAAAGCCTGCGCTCCCAACTTTAAAAAACTGCCAAAAGCCTCCAGACCGTGCTAGTACAAAAATTTCCAATGCTTGTGAGGGCGGCGGGACGTCTGACAGAGCAGTTCCGACGATCTTCAGGTCAGCGCCCATTCGAAGTGATGAGGACGTAATTGTTGACCTAAAGGGAAGCCCAAATGACAAGTAAGCTGCTATCAGAGTAGCGTAGCGCGGTTCCTTTAACAGCGTTAATGGACTTACGGGTGAATCAATTTTGTACTCAGATTGTGGTGAAAACTGCTTAGTGCTGGGATCGAAAAAGCTAATTACAAAGGTTGTGGTGTCACCGGTCTTGGTGGCCGTCAATTTCCATTGAAATTTTTTTGTAGCTGCTGAAGTGGTGTCTGACAGACATTGAAATCGTAAGAACGGACCAGTTCCCCACAAACCGCTATTACTTACTAAAAGCTTTCCAAAATTAGGACAAATCTCAGAGAAAGTGACTTCTTTCCCATCGATGGTTTCAGACGCTGGTGCCCCCAGAATCTCTATCGAAATGTCAAGAAATCCCGGGTTGTTAATTTGGTTGTCGCCCCGGGCAGCACTTTTGCCGTCCTTCGTATTGTAGGATTTTCTGTTAGACTGTGCGACTAAGGGCATTGAAAACACTAAGGCAAAAACTAAAGGAAAAATAATACAGGCGTAGTCCAGGCCAAGTCGCGCTCCATTCTTTCGTATGGTCGAATCGATGAGATCCCCATTCCTTAAACTTAAGTCTCTGACGGCGTCTATTCCGCGATCAAAGTTTTCGCTTTATCAAAGTGATGTTCTAGTTTTAGTCCTGAGTAGATCCTAAAAGCAGGCGGGGATTGGCGCAATGTTTTTTTTAAACCCAGTCGACACAGAGATTCAATCCGTATTATTGCCTGCAAGAAGTTTGTCTTTTATGAATCGACGAACTTAAGCATTCATGGGCCCGTTGTTAAGAATAAAGTATTGTTTCAAAATGACCGAATCTCAAGGATCCGTCTTTAGAATTTAGTATTTTTAAGCGCTAGGACTCGTCGGATCTTTGCTAAGAAAGTAGGGGGAGCTGGTTGGAGTTCGATCGTCTTGGGATTTGGTCATTGACAGCGGGGGCTCTCATTTTAAATTCCAATCCCTGTGATCGCATGCGACGGATTGGCGGTTCCGAGGATCTGAAATGATATGACTCGAAATAGACTTTTACGTTAACTCCCTGGAGACGAGTCATTACAGCGCCGTTATTGTGAAAGTTCGGCGGACTACTGCGCAATGCTAATAATGTCTATTGGTGCTGTTTTTTTCCAATGGTAGGATTAGCTTGCGCGCTAACTCCAGCTCAAGCTTGGAATTAAATTATCTGTTTCATTCTTCGTCTTGATTTGCTTTTAAAACGTGTGACAATTGGTAATCTTTGATGCTAAGCGGCAAGTCAGAAGTTTGGCATCTTGTATAGATTTTATTCCTATTTGGTGGGATAATATTTCACTCGCGGCTGAAAATTTATTTTTGAATTTCTGGTGCTAGTCCGAGCCGCTGCATTTTGATAAGTAAACCGTAAAAGGAAAAATCTATGACTAGAAGATTCATGATCCTTATCGCGGCAGCCACAATTGCAGCTTTTAGTAGCTGTACCCGTAATAAAATTCTCGCTGAGGTAGGATCACTACCTATCACTAAGGCTGATGTCGACTTGAGATTGAAAGCCATGACAGTTTTTTCTCCTCAACAAAGCGAAACGATTGCGTTGGAGCAGCTGATTCGTAGCTATACAATTGCAGAGGTCCTAAAGAAAAAAGGACTAAGCGAATTGGATAAAAAAATCGATGCCGAGGCTAAACGGATTGACGAAAGTGCAAAGGCAAATCCCAAAATGGCTGAAGTTCGAAAGGTTTTTGGCAGAGACAATTCAGCATTCAAAAAAATATTCGTTTTGCCGATGATGGCCGATCGGTTGGCATATACTGAAGGCTACTTAAAGGACGAAGATTTTCACAAACCGCAGAGGGAAAAAGGTGAAAATTTTCTTGCAGAAGTTCAAAAGAGTGGAGGATCCTTTGAGGAAATCGCAAAAAAATATGGTTTTCTGTCTAAGAGGGGCATTATTGATCCTGTAAAGGGCCTAGTTTGGGATGCTGATAAAAGTTCTGCTGTCGGTAATTTGCCGTCTGGCCCCTTCATTGCTCAGCAATGGAAGAAAGTGGCTCTTGATGCGACCGCGCCAGGTAAAGTAACGGGAAAGCTTATTGACCAGGGAAATTTCTGGGTAGCGCTAAAAAACAGCAGTACTGCTGCGAAAAATAAGGGATCCACGCAAATTACGGCTGTGATTATCCATCGGGATCCGTTTAGCGCTTGGTTGGAGAAAAACCGAACAGCGATAACTGTGAAGCGAATAGCTGATGCAAGTTCCGCTGGGACCCATAAAACAAAATCCAACTAGTTGATCCAGCATGCTGTGACAAGTTCGTGGTTAGTTGTGACATATGGGATGACCACTTAACTCACTGTATGTGACCTCCGGCGTGAACGTACCGCGGTAGTCATTAGTAGCTTTCCCATATTCCACTGGAGTCACATCCGGAGGTGTTAGTAATGTACATCCGCTCCGCATCATTTGCGGTGAGAGCTAGCTGGACAGAAGTAGACGTTGTCTCAGCTGCGCCAGAGTTGATGCTTATAATGGTGTCTGTAGGCGGAATGTTATCGTGAGTGATCGAAGCACTCACGCATTCGGACTCATTTCCTGCGCCGTCTCGGAATTTAGCGTAGATTTTTACCAGCGAATTGGGCGTATTTATATTCCAGGCTTTGGCTACGTTGAATGGCTCCCAAACACCATCAGCTGCGCAACCTTCAGTATTGGTTATGTGGTTGAGGTTTCTGGACATTTAGCTATGACAGTGCGCCCGCTCGCTTCAACATAATTCATTTTTTGATTAAATGCTGTGATGGCAAGTGTGATCGGTGCCATCAAAAAACAAAAATGGCTGTACGCATTGGACAAGCGTCAAGCGTCGGTTTCTTGCCAGCTAGATTTCCCGAAAAAGCCATTAGTATCAAATTCCTATAAGGAGAAGGTCAGCGTGCCGGTAACGATACTTAAATCGCTGGACTTCAGGTGCCTGGTAAAAAACCATTAAATACCTAATACTAATGGGTTTTTATGCGTTTCTTCCGGTCTGATTTCAATCGGCTTTTCGGTAACGTTTTGTGACCCGCACGTGCTGTCAATCGACGTCACTGAAGGCTCGTCATTAGGAGTCGCTCCGGTTTTGCTGGAATTGGTGAGTAATGGCTTATGTTTTATTAAAGTCTTGGCTATTGGCAGTTCAGAGTTACACGTGCCGACTTTGGGGTGCCATGACAGGGGTCTCCATCCATTGTGCTATTATTAATTGAGATCGTTCCAAGGGAAAACGTTTTTGAATTTGACCTTCCACATTCGCTTCCGTAATTCGTTACTGTGACTGTTCCGCGGCATCCATTTCCACAGCTCGCTGTTACGCCGTAGGACTCCCCCCCGCTAGCACTGCAGTATACCGACGACGTGCCGGAACCACAGGTGCCGTAACCGGTCAGGCTTGGAGCGCAACTTGATCCCGATTGTATGCATCTTCCGTTGTTTAAAGTGAATCCACTATTACAACCAGTCGCCGCACACGCACCGAAGCCCCCCCAGGCAGTGCCAGAGGAATTACAGGATCGATACTGACTTCCGCTTCCATTCCCTACTGAACAAGATTGTGATGATGATTGATTCGGTGTACAAACTTGTTGTTGTACGCACTGTCCACCACTTAAAGTAAACCCACTATTACAACTAGTCGCCGTACACGCACCGAAGCTCCCCCAGGCAGAGCCATCGGAATTACAAGTTCTTGACTGACTTCCGCTTCCATTCCCTACTGAACAAGATTGTGATGATGATTGATTGGGTGTACAAATTTGTGAGCTAACACATGAATTATTAGATCTCTTAAAGCCTTCCTTACATGAGTACACTTCACACCCTAGTGATCTATAGTTCTTTCCTGAGTCGTTACATATCTTGACTTCAGAGGAATTCGAGCTATTTGCAATGGACGCCGTGCAGTCGGAGAATAAAACAGATCCAGGGGTGCATAAACTTGGACAGTTAGCTATCGTGGGCTGTTTGTGCGCCGCATTGACGCACTTTCCATTTTGCTTGCAGCACATCGAGATACAAATATCCACCGCAGGTCCACTACAGTTTGTTCCAGGTTTCCAAGCTTGTTGGCAAGCTTTGGCGGATTTTGATCCGAAGACGAAAGGAGCAGAACGGGCGTTAGACGACATTCGTAAGCCCTCTCTTGTTGCGCAATATGCAGAACAACTCGAACCCCGGCCTCCGGCCTTTTTTGACATTGCGATTCCGAAGTTAGTGGCGCAACCAGTTTCGGTATTTACTTCCCGTGCCAAACATGCCTGACGTTGGCGGTTCAGAGCGTCTTTGCTCCTATAATAATTTTCTACGTCAGAAATCAAAAGTCTAGTCTGGCCGACCAAAACATAAGTACCATTTGTGATTGCGACACCGCATTGCATAAGCGTAGATATGACACCCAGTTGTTTTACAGCGTCCCCAAAAATATCTTTTAGTTGTTTCTGTAAATCAGGGGTGAGTAACTCAACGCAAGGCCCGGAAGTAGAACTGACAAGTCCGAGGGCGAAACGACTAAGGTTAACAAGAGCCGCAGCGGCTTTTACGGGATCCCCCGCCTGCTGGGCTCGGTCAAGCGCGGCGAGAGCATCCGCTGCCTGAAATGATCCCTGATATTGACCTCCAAGATCTGTCAAACAGTCTTTGACAGAAGTTCTTTCAGTAGCGGTAATGCCAACTTTGCCAGTGCTGGCCTGCGAAAGTCGCTCTAACACTGGTTTTAAACGATTAAGGACCCCTATGGCTTGTGTATACCAGTTCAAAGCTTTACTGATTTTGGTGGCTGTTTCAGCTGGATTTACTAAGCTGGCTGCGTCTTCTAGAGCTTGACCAGCGCAACTAAAGGCGTCATTCGACGCAGCTGTGACTGGATCGGAGCACTGATTTTGAAGTGCCAAGCCGGAAAACTCAAATTCGAAATCCTCGTCTACGGCGCTGTCATCGGCGAGTCGCTTTGGAGCTTCAACATCCCCAATTTTTCCACATGCTCCACCCAAGTGCATTAGAATGAGCAGAATAACGATTTTCATTTAAAGGTCCCTTCGCTCGAGATCAAAAGGTCTTGTCGGAGAATTCGAAGACACTCTTTAGCACTAGTATTAATGCCAATAAAATCATTAATTTGTATGGCGAGGGCTCGGGTGGAGTCATTTGAAGTGTAACTGAGTCGCCCCGATTTTAGGGTGGGGTGACCGGATTACGGGTCGAATGCCTCAGCTTGGCTACCTGTAGTCATGGATTTCAACAAATCTGCAACAGAGTCATAGTTAGCGCTAATTGAGAGTGGCCACTTATTTTATTTTCTAAATTGGTGAAAAGTCTGTAACGCGCTCGACCTTAAACGGCGTCTGGTCCGGGTCAATTGTCTCGTCAAACTCGCGTGCAGCGAGATGGCCGGCATAGACAGCTTGAGCAATGGTGCTTGGTGCCTCTGCGTCGCCGATGATGCGCAGTGATTGCAACGCGCCGCTTTCTAGGTGCGGTCTTAAGTCGTGATAAAGTTGATCATTTGGTTTGCGGTCTGTGATGAGGACAACGGCGTCAGCCTTAAGCGATGTCAGGGTACCGGTCAGTCCGCACTCAACTGACACATCATGGTGATAGATTGTGTTCAAGGTGTGCCTTGTCAGGCATTTGACATTAAGTGCCAGCAGCTTCTTCTCAATCTTTTCCTGTTCAAGCGTGAACTGGGACCAATATGAAATCATGGGCGAAGGGGTTACTAAAGAGACCTGGCAGCCCGCTAGAGCTAGCTTTTCAGCGATGACTCCACCCATGTAGTAGTGATCATCATCGTAAATGACGACGTTTCCTGACGGTACTTTGCCGTCCATGATGTCGTCAGGAGTGAAAATATTTGCCTGTTCATGGCCTGGAATTGGACGATGAATGGTGCGTCCAATGCCATCGCGTCTATATTTTGCACCGGTTGCAATGATGACATCTTTAATACTGGTTTCAAGGACGTCTTTGACAGTCATCAAGCTTGAGGGAAAGTAGGTTAGGTTAGGACGCTGCTGCGGAGCGGCCAGTCGCCACTCTGCGACCCGACGCCATTCACTGAGTCCCGGGAGTTTTGACTCGAGGAGAACCCGACCGCCAAAGTCTCGGCGGCTATCAACCAGCGTTACAGGATATCCTCTTTGTCCAAGAGCGCGCGCACACTCAAGCCCAGCAGGGCCTCCGCCGATAACAAGAATCTCTTTATTTGATGTTTTTGATGCAATTTTTTCTGGGTGCCATCCGCGACGCCATTCTTCGCTCATGGTTGGGTTTTGTGTGCAGCGAATGGGGACAATTTTCATATCTCCAGCAACACAGATATTACAGCCAATACATTCGCGGATGTCTTCCAGTCGATTTTCTTTGATTTTATTCGGAAGGAACGGATCTGCGATGGATGGCCTCGCTGCACCAATCAAGTCTAGAACGCCGCGATTCACAGCGGAGACCATGGAGTCAGGCGAGGTGTAGCGGCCGACGCCAACGACTGGTTTTGTTGTCAGTTTTTTTACAAACGAGATATAGGGCTCTTGGTAGCCCTCTTTTTCAAAGCGGGACGTCGCGGAGTCGTTAGTCCATCCACTGATGTTCACATCCCAAAGATCAGGAAGTTCTGCCAGCATGGAGACAATGTCATAGCCTTCGCCTTGATGCGTGATGCCATCGTCGCCAAGGAGCTCGTCGACTGCAAAGCGCACCGCGACAGCGCATTTGTCACCGACAGCGTCTTTTGTTTCCTCGATGATTTCTCTGAAAAATCGAACACGGTTTTCAAGGCTTCCCCCGTATTCGTCGGTGCGATCATTGTAGCGACGCATCATAAACTGCATCGGAAGAGTCAAGCCGTGCCCTGCATAACAATAGATGATGTTAAATCCGGCGTCTTTAGCTCGCTTTGCTGCCTGTCTGTGCCAACGACGAACATTGCGAATATCGTCTTTGTCCATGCGCCTTGATTGAACAGGGTCAAAGCCGCAGCCCCCAGAAGTTCCCATAGACCTTGGCCCAAGTGGGGGAACGCGGGAATATAAATTTGTGGAGTTCATACCGCTGTAAACCAATTCAATGGCTGCAAGTGATCCATGGCGTTGAACTGCTTCGGCCATCAGACGAAGTCCATGAATGTCATCATCATTCCAAAGACGACCCTCATGGAATGGAGAGAGATCACTCGTGTGATGAATTTCAACCTCCTCTGTGCAAACCACGCCCCAGCCACCTTCGGCCTTCATGGCGCGGAGCGCGGCAAGTGACTTGGGGAAGCGATGCCCAAGACCATTACAGTGAGCAACTTGATAAAAGCGGTTGGGAGCGGTCACAGGACCAATGCGTACAGGCTCAAATAAAATGTCGTAGCGGCTTTTCATGATGCGGATGTGTGTTGTGACTTCCTGGCAAGTAATTCACCTTTGATCGCTCGTAGCGACCAGACTCGCACCATCGCCTCTAAGACGATGGCTAGGCTCATCTTCGATTGGCCAGCGCGCCTTTCCGAAAACAAAATAGGTGATTCAACAATCGTTTTACCGGCAAGATGCGCGCGGTATTTAAGCTCAATTTGGAAAGAGTAACCTTCGCTGCGCACAAGATCTGGGTTAATGGCTGTGATTGTGTCGCGACGCCAAGCATTAAAGCCGCCGGTCAAATCGCGGATCTCAAGTCCAAGGATGGCGCGACTATAAAAACTGCCAAAAACGCTGATGCACTTTCTGACAAAGCTCCAGTTTTCAGTCCCGCCGCCTTCGCAGTAACGACTACCAACGACTGCATCGTACTCAGCGAGCTTTTGAATGAAGGTTGCGAGTTCTTTTGGGTCATGGGAGTGGTCTGCATCCATCTCAATGATTGCATCGTAGCCCTTACCCAGAGCCCAGCGAAAACCGTCAAGATAGGCAGTGCCCAGTCCGAGCTTGCCCGCACGTTTTAAAATGTGAACCTGGCCTGAGTGCTTTTGCATCAATTGGTCAATGCGGTCACGAGTGCCATCTTTGCTATTGTCGTCAACAAACAGAAGATCAATGTGCGGAACGGCAGCAAAAACTCTTTGTACCAATGGCTCGACATTATCCGCTTCATTGTAAGTTGGTACAATGACCAGAGGCTTTTGGATGGTTGTCGTCTGTGCAGATTTGGTCAAATTCATGGGGCCTTCTAGACGTTCAGTGAAAAGTCGTTGTATCATACTCTTGAGGTCGTCGAAAGCCATGAGCGATAAGCCAAAAATCACCAATATCAAGGATGTTCGCAGCAGGGCTACTGCTGATAAAAAGAACAATCGGTCGGGCGCATCGGCGGGGTACGAGCAAGCTCTTCGCAAGCAGAGTTCCAAAAAAGGCGGATTTCCCGCTCTTTCTGGGTCAATTCGATGGTTTCACTACGTTCAGTTATTCGTCATGCTCTTTTTGGTCGCGTGGCTCATGCGAGCTTGCCAAATCTAGCTCCCCGTCTTGACGGTAGGATGACCAATCCATAAGCAGCCGGTCTTTTTTCTCGTTATTACAGTCCTTACAAGAGATCACCACGTTGCCTTTGGTGGATTTTCCGCCGCGGCCAATAGGCACCACGTGATCCATCGTACACTCGTCTTTTCTTAGTAATTTTGAGCAGTAATGGCACGTAGCCCGACATGCAATCTTGGATTGCCACCAGCGAGACTTGCGCAGCTCACGAGCTGCAGCCTTCTCGCGTTTGATGATCAGTTCATTCATTTCGTAGTGATACACGTCGGGGTCTCTCTTTCGAAACGGTTTTTAATTAATTTCAATAGAAATATCAATAAAATATTGAAATTACGGAAACGTGGACGTTCCCGTCGGTTGAGTGGATTGTGTCGTAGATTCAATAGGTTAGGCGAGGGTCAAATCTTGCCGGCTAACCCCTGATCCCCGTTAGCAGTAAAATAAAGGTGTAGGACATGCGTCCATAGGTTCAACCTGTAGATAAGGAGATTTGCAATGGGTGACAGAAGTCCAAAAGACAAAGTGAAGCAACAGAAGGCTAAAGAGGTAGAGAAAGCAAAGATGGCTCAGGCGATGCAAAAGGCCAAAGAAGAGAAGGCTGGCAATAATCCGAAGGCCATGAAGGCCGGCTAAGCTTTAGCTTGAGTTTACTCAAAATCGGATCGGCGCTATCGCCGATCCATTTTTTTTCATTGATTCGATGTAGCGGTATTCAATCGGATCAGAGTGAATGCCGCTTTTACCTCGGTAGCGTGTAAAAATGCCTCAAGTGTGACGATCATAATTTCTTTCCTTTTATTGGGCAAAAGGGTAATTCGACGTCTTCAAAGAATCTGTGAGCGCAACTTTTTACAAAGGATCTGCCCAATGAAAAATACAATCCAAAATGCTTTTGCAGCGATGTGTTTCCTGTCGATCGTAATGGCTGCGCCAATTTTGGCGGAGACAGAAAATAAACCTGCAGATCAGGATTTCTACATAAGTATTGATAACGGCTTTGGGATCGCGCCACGAAACTTTTTGGGCTTCGGGTTAGGGTGGGTTTTACAGCCAAACCTCGAAGTTGAAGCTGGCGTGGCCACCGGTAGCCGCAGCAATGTTTTGGGTCCAGCGTATAACTTGGGTGTTCGCTTCGGGGAGCGCTTTTATGCTGTAACTAGCGTGACGATTTATCACGGCCAGGGGCGAGTTCCGATCTCATTCTCAAAACGCTACTATCAAGTGGATACCTATTCAGACAGAACAATCGATTACTGTAACTCGCACGAGTGCGATAGTAACAAGATTTCTGGTGAGCGTTCTGCGAAGTGGGATATCCTTTATGGCTCATTCGGACTTGGCACAACTTGGGGTGGGGGCCGTCTAAAGTGGTTCTCAGACCTCGGTTACAGCGGCGTCCTGAGCTACTACCTTGATGTCGAGAAAATGGCGAATGACGGTAACTACGGTGACGTCACTGGAATTGTTGTTGATCGGGGCTATTGGTTGCAGGATTCAATCGTTAGTCGTTCTGATTCGGGGCCTTTTATTAGATTTGGTGCCAAACTGATGATGTAGTGAAGGTTGTTTTTGTGACTATGGAATTGATCTCCAAAAACCAGTTCTTGGGCATTAGTCTAAGTTCAACGTTGTTGACAGCAATCGCAGCCGGGATATTGCATGCAAGCGGTACGCCTTGGCATGTGGCAAGTCTTGGGTTGGTACTAGCTTTCGCAATCGTTGTTGCAGGCTTTCTATTGACTGGCGTGATTAGTTCAAGTGCTGAAAGAGCAGCACTGAAACCGAAAAATCAGCACCATGCCCCGTGGCGAATTGCGGCGGGCACTTGGGTGTGGGCGTTTACGGCTTATCTTGTCTACGCTTTGGGTGTGAGCGCGGCGGATGTGGGTGAGGCTGTCATAACAGCGAGTGGATCATTGATCTATCTCGGTATGATTTCTATACCTTTCGTTTTTGCAGTGTTGGCATCCCTGATGCCGGTAGGTCGTAGACCCTGGTGGCTACTGGCGATTATTTTGATTATTTGGGCTCCGTTCGACTCTGGTCTATTAGCGCCTGTGTGGCCATGGCCTGAGGGCGGTGCAGCATACATGTTGAACGTCTGGATTTCATGTGTGCTGGCCATGGCAGCCATGAAGGTTGCAAGTGCTGAGTCGTGTATTGGTGTGGTGAACTTTCGGATCATGCCGAAAAAAGTCGATCTTGACGCAACGCTTCGCGATCAGTTGTGGTTTACACCGCTTGCCATCGGTTTTGGATTTCTCACCGGATTTTTTGCTTGGAATCCGAAGGTAGCACCCTATTGGCAGTATCCCGTGGAAGCTTTGGGACTTTATTTGACGGTCGCCTTGCCAGAGGAGTTACTATTTCGCGGATTAATGCAGCCCACACTTGAGGCCATGCCATGGCCGCGGAGCTGGAACAAAAAAATAGTGGCAACATGGATGACGGCTCTTGTCTTTGGACTGAGCCATCTCAACAACGAACCTCTCTGGGATTGGCGGTATGTTGCCCTCGCAACAGTTGCCGGTCTTGCCTATGCAAACGTTTACGAGCGTACCGGACGCAAAAGCTTGGCTGCGCCAGCTTTGTTGCACACTGGTGTTGATTGGCTCTGGTCTAACTTTTTACGATCCTTTTAAAATGGGTACACACGACCAAACCCAAATTGATTCACTTTCAATCAATTTGGGTTTGGTCGTGTGGTCCTAAAAATAAATGGGCAGAGCTCCTGCACAGAACGGTCGGCGTCGATCCCGAAATATGTATTTGCGGATCAAGAATGATCGTGGATGATGCGGTCACCGACGGCGAAAAGATTGCGGACGTGCTGATGCGTCTCGGCATTGTTTCAACGGGCCCTCCAAAGAGACGGCAATCCACCGGTGAGCTTGATTATGTATATGATGCGTAAATGCAGGTGCTCAGGGCTCCGGCCATGGGGGAGTGCGTTCAGATCGCACGTAACTGAGACTAAACGCTAAGTTTTTGGGCGGATATGGAGTGGTCGGGCAGAAATTTTGGTGATTAGACATGGGCCGGTGAAGTAGAAAGACATCTTGTCGGGTTAAATGAGTCGACAAGATCTCCGGAGAGTGCCGATTTTGTTATTTACTTTGCCTAGCGCCCTTGAGGCAAGTTTCACTATCTGATTCATTTGACGCACGGCGGATCTCACCAGCACCTGGAACATGCTACAACCGGTAAATTACTTAAATCGATTAGCTTACAAGTCATTGAGACCTAATAGTCCCACTCTCCGTAGTCGTGGCATATCTCTTGTATCTACTGAGTGTCATTACGAGAAGGATTCAATTATGCGCCTGACCAAATCGTTCGTTATAATATTTCTGATCATGTTCAATCAAACATTGGAAGCCGGATTGTTGACCGCTTATGTTGTCCCGTCTGCACGCGGCATCGATCTTTCGTCACCACGAGGTCTGGCCTTATCCACAGCACGCAATTACAGATCCAACGCGATTCAACCATACGGTCACGGGATGTTTCATCTCAAGTGCAGCATCGTGGATGGAGACGCCCTTGAACACGATGAATTGAGTGGCATCAACTTGGTCAACCTAAACGATGCGAATAATCTGGTGTTGAGGCATGGTTACGGCCTTGGCTCACTGTTCGCGGTACTTCCAGGACAACTGGATACCCGAGAACGCACCACATACGTCCTGAGATCCTATATGAACGCTGGTGCCGCTGCGTTTATTCAATACAAAGTTAACTCCACGACTTGTTCTCGCCTCGTCCAGTTCATCAGAGAGTTTCGTGAACGAGGGGTCGACACACGTTACGGACTTACGGCGCGTCCACGTTACGGAGAAGGCACGGACTGCACTGCTTTACTTGCCGCACTGTTAGAGGTGGCAGGTCTGCAAGATGTAACCATCGATGCCATCTGGCGAAGGACGGTAAGGGTTCCCGCAAACCTCATCGGAGGGCCACTTACCGGTAATTATATTCCTCCGCGACGTTTTATCATGCGTCCTTTTCTCACCAGATCCTGGGCGTCACCTAATCAAGCTCATTTTGTCGCGCAGCTCTATATTACGGATAACCTAATCTCCCATATTCTAAATCGCTGGAACCAGGGATTATCTCCACTGGCGAGCCAAGAGCTGCAAGCGACGATGGCCTATATTGAAAATACAAAAGGATTCATCATCGATGCCCGCTCGGTACCGACGCCGGATGAACCTTTTTGGTTTGATTGAGACTTAAGAAAAATGGTTTCAGAATCTCATTAACTGGTGCCACCCGACTGATTCATTTAAAGCGATTTGCAATAAATTGCGTAATTGCGAATCAGTCGGGTGGCACTAAATTATTGCAAAATTAGATGCGAATCAGTCGGGTGGCACCAATTTGGGTGGCACCAATTTGCACCAATTTCAAGCTAAACTGAGTTTCGGTAAACGCTAGATTGGATCACTGCGCAACCCAAAACGGATTTAGCCTCACAATGTTTCCTCGATTGATGAAGGGCGTCCAAGGATCGTTGGGTGTTGCCTGATCCAGAGCGTCGATTTGACCTTTCAATTCAGCTGTGTCCGGTAGTACAAGCTTTCCGAACCATTTCGCACTCATGTAGTGCAAAGCGCGTACTGTATTTGGCACCGCCTGGGGATAGGCGTAAAACATCAAGGCCAATTGTGTGTCGCCTGCGCAGCCATTGCCAATCCAATATTGCTTCCCAAATGGATTTTGACACTGATAAACCGGAATCTTTCCTTTACCCGGGCTACTCCAGGCCCGAAATAAGTATTTTGTGGCTGTGGGATCTGTTTGAAAAGTGTTTGGCGGAACCGGAGCTTTCGGCGTTGAAGTGACCAAGTAATAAAAGTCGGATCTTTGATTGGGTCGACCAGGTAAAATCTTACTGTAAAAACGCCATACATAAAGGTCCGGCTCATCAGCCACGCAACTACCATTCATCATGCAAGGGTTGGCGATCACATAGAATGGAGCCATCCTGTTAACCGTACGAGTGATCCATCCTGTCCATTTGTCTGCCCCCTGAGATGCGTCGAGTGCTTCAATTTGTGTCCTTGTTTGTGGAAAATCTGGAATCAATAACTTCCCAAACCATTGATTACTGGTGTAGTGCAGCACCTTGACGGTGTCTGGCATTGGTGCCGCGTACGCATAGAATAATACGCGGATCGGTGCGTCTCCTTCGCATTTTGCTCCCATCCAGAGTCTTCCGCCGGCACGCTGTTGGCAAAGGTTGATGGCAACCCGACCGTCACCAGGGGTGCTCCAAGCCTGAAACATGAATGATGGAGCCGTTGGGTCTTTGATAAATCCGGCAGGTGCATTCGGCGGAAACGGCGTTCCCGTTACAAGATAATTATAATCAGAACGGTTGTTAGGCCGTCCAGGTCCAGGCGTAGCGAAATAACGCCAAACAAATACATCAGGGTTCTTGTCGGGGTCTCGTGCAATGACATGGAATGCTTCAGTATTTGTGCCAGGGCCTCGTCCAACTTTGGCCAACCAGTTCGCAGATCCATTAGGATTCTCCATGCCATTGATCTGATCTCTGGTTCGCGCCGTACTCGGAAGAGAAAGCTGTCCTCCCCACTGACGATGGACATACCGCAAAACCTTGCTGGTGCCTGGTCTCGCCGATGAGTAAGCATAAAATAGCGGAGACGAGCTCCCTCCTGACGAGCAGACTTTTGGAGAAAGATAACTTCTGTAATTTTGCTCCTTGCAAAGATAAACAGGCACGCGACCAGCACCGGGAGTCGACCAAGCCTGAAATATGAAACTTTGGGCGTTAGGATCTGTCTGATAGCCAGCTGGTGCGTTCGGAGCTGAGGGGCTTGTCGTCACCTGGTAGTAAAAATTCGCGTTCGCATGCTTAAATTCAGACATCCCAGGATTAGCTTGAAATCGCCAAACAAATAGATCTGCCTGATCCGGCGCTGGGAGAGTGGGAACCTCGTTTCCAACGCGAATGAATTTCGCAACAGAAGGGACGCCATTCGAGCTGAGAGCAAATAGCATGTAAAATCCAGGGATAGCGATGCCCCTATTTGCTGGTATCTTCACCTGATAGACATTGTTGGTCATATCAGCAAAATCCAATGGAATTCTTCTTTGGTCATTATTGATGGTATGGGTGGCCGAACCAAGGCGTATTAGCACGAAAGAGGAGATCCTCTGATCAGTAGAAACCTGAAATCGCTCGCCATTTAGCGCTGACGTTGGTGCGGAGAGAATCTTTGGTCGTACTGCAGGTCGACCGTCTTCTGTAAAAAGGTACGGTGGCGAGAGTATCTGAACGTCGGGATGGTCGATGTCAGAATCACCATGCATCCCTCCACCACCGACGATCACCCGTCCATCCGACAGCAGCAGTGCAACGCTGTGGTAGTTGCGGGCGATTAAATCCGGAGGGGCTGGTAGTTCCGAGAATGTTCGCGTAATTGGATCCCAAATCTCAGGAGTCATGACAGCATTGTCATCGGAAAATAACCGGGGCTTCGTCTGTCCTCCGACGACGATCACCCGCCCATCCGGCAATACGACCGTGTTCGCAAAAATTCGCTTATGCTTCATCGGCGACAGTTTCGTTGTAAAAATCTTACCATCACCGCTCATCTCTATCGAATATGCTGAATTTGATGCGTCGACTTTAGCGGCATACGCGTCACCGTAGTCTCTTGCTCCGCCCAATTTCAGAACCCTATCAATATCATACATGGCGACTGCACCATTGATTGCCGAGTCGTCATCAGCGCGATCACCCAGTGGTTCCACATCGCCGTCACCCTCCGTGTCAATCCAATGCATTTTTGTGCCAGGACCGACATGAAGAGTTCGACCATTAGACATCGGTAGTAACCAGAAGTGGTTATCGCTCTGTGTCAACAGGGTCGACTCAGCATAAAAATTTGGTTCCAAACTGACATTACGCAGCGTTCGCCATTGGTTTGACGCCCAAACCTCAGCATTCTTTGCGACCCCTGGATTTCCGCTCCATGAGCCTCCAAACGTAAATACTGTTCCATCCGGAAGAATTGTGTTGGCCTGGTAACCGCGAGCGATATTCATGGGGCTTGCGGTTAGCCACTGATTTTTTGCAGGATTATAGATCGTTGTCTTCTCGCTATTCTTACCGCCATTAATCAATACGCGCCCATCAGCGAGGTGAGTTGTCCCTGGGCAGAACATATCGTGACCAGTCTCAATAACTTCTTTTTCTGTCGACATCCCTGTTGCTGGGTCGAAAAATGCAGCCTGCGTTTTACCGAGCCCTGGAATATAGTTCATACGATCTGCGGCTGACCAAAATAGGATTCTTCCGTCAGTTAACTGCGACCCTGCACCGGGTACAATATGAAGCGACATCTTTGGTGACCACCGGGCTTTACTGGAAGCTGTCGATGAGACGAAAAAAGCACCACTTTTGTACTCTGTCACTTGCGTTGAGCGCTTTGGCGCACAATTAATTAGACTCAATGACAGCAGAAAAAACATGTAAAGACGCATTTTGTAATTAGGACTCATGCCAGTGCTCCGAACAAGCAATGCTGCGAGATCGCGATGCGACCACTCAATGTTGCTCTTCTAATAAAAGTGAAGCTTGTTTCAAGGATCATAATCATTTAGGCATCTGACTGTTGTCAACCAATAACGGCTCGTAGCTTAACTCGTAGTGGATTCTAACTGTGATCTGTTTGCGTGGTGGCGAGAATCGAGACACTGACTTAGTAGAAATCCATCATGTCAATTGGTTTGCCGTGCCAACTGATGAGAAGCTTGCAATGATGCTGAGACGCACAAAAAATATGACGACATAATTGACAAGTGGATCATTAAGCAACTGATTCTTATTTTCAATTAATCGGGACCACTGAGCGTCCTCGGTAAAGTAGACACCAATTAGCCTCTCGATCCAGCCAACCGATCTGACAAACCCAAACGATTGGGCCTTATAGTTTGGCGCTCGCGACTAGATTTTGTCTTGACGCGACGAAATTGAATGCTCAGTCATTTTTTAATCCGTGATACATTAAGAGAATGTGTCAGCGGTGGAGGTTTCAGGTCTATGAATCATGTAATGTCGGGAAAAGTGGTCTTTTTGACCGGAGCCTCTAGCGGAATTGGTGAAGCGCTTGCACGAGAGTATGCCCGACAAGGGGCCATTTTGGCACTAGCAGCACGACGCACCCAGCTATTGGAAAAAATAAAGAAAGATTGTGAGTCACTCGGTGCGCGCGTGGAAATTTTTTCTTGTGATGTTGTTGTCGAGGGTGATGTGAGGCGGACGGTTGCAGATATCAACAAGAAGTTGGGCCCGATTGATGTAGTCATCGCAAACGCTGGAGTTTCAGGTAGCTTTAAGGTTGGACGATTCAATACGGAGCTTTCTGCAAAGATTATCGATGTCAACGTCAAAGGATTGCTTTACACCATCGGAGCTGTACTTCCTGAAATGCTGAAGCGAAATACTGGAACGGTCGTCGGTATTTCGAGTTTGGCGTCCTATATTTCCTTTCCACAAAGTTATGTGTACTGTGCGTCTAAATCAGCTGTTAGTGCTATTTTACAAGGGCTTCGGCTTGAACTCTCTGAATCTAACATTCAGGTCACAACGATCTGCCCTGGTTATATTCGCACCGATATGACGGCCAGTAACCAATTTACAATGCCGTTCTTGATGAATGTTGACGTGGCTGCACAACGTATTGTTAGAGCGATTGCGCGCGGAGCAGATGTGTATGATTTTCCGCGGCGCATGCGGTGGATTATTCGCGTTTTGTCACTTTTACCGCAAAAAATGATTGCATTGCCGTTTCGGGGCGGTCGTGATGTCAAAGCTTCGTCGAATAAATGAACACTCTCTGAATAATTTAATTGGAACAGCCTTTGCTTGCGCATTGTAATCCAGACGTTTGTCGCGTTTGGGATATACAACCTTGCGAGGTATCCGATGTTCAAGAAAATTATTTCCATACCGTGTTTGATTTTGAGTCTTTGTGCCCAGGATGGCATTGCACAGACAGCCGATGCACTTATTGAATGTGCGCGTAAGGCGATTGCCGTGAATAATTTGACAAGTGATCAGGCCGTAAAGCTTTGTGTTAACGGAGGCAATGCAGAGACGGCTGAATGCGCAAAAAAAGCAATGGGAGAACTTAACTTAAACCCAGATCAAGCTGTCGAGCTATGTGCAAGTAAGGTCTTACGACTCGACAATATCGTCAAATTCGTGCAGTAGCCCTCAGAAAAATTTAGTGTTTCATCTCGCGAATGATACAATACTCATTTGTGGGGTGAGTGATTCACGCCAAGAATCTTATAACAAGGGGGCGCTGTGATTTTCGACACATCAAAACGTCTAATGGCTCTGCTGGTTTTGATTAACTCATTTGTCGCTCAAGCTAGCTCAGATCGCGGAACCGAGTCCATTGATCAGGTGATCAGAGCAAATATTGGCACGGCTCGGGGCGTTCAGACAGATCCCAATCATGGATGTCATTTTGAGGTTTCAGAAACCCAGCCAGAGCATTTTTTGCTGATGTTAACATTTGGTCACCCCAATAGGATGCTCGGAGCTCATTACTCAGGAGATTCCCGATTTTTCTGGTTTGATTCAACGGCTCACACAATTACATTCGACCGGACTGCAATTGGACGCGGAAATGTTATCTATACGTATGATCCCGAAAATCTGAAGTTTGTCAGTGTTGAGGAGGAGGGCGAAGACCTCTGCAAGTTAAGCTCGCAGGGTCTTTAAGCCTTTAAACCTTTAAACCTTCGTGTTTGACTGACGTCTCTTGAAAGCGGAACGTCAGGTCAGATCCTTTTTGTGAAAGACCAAGCAAGCGAGTGCCAAGCAGCCAACTGTAACACTGCCGGCCCAGGTCAATCGCGGAATAAGGTCAGACATCATGATGGTATGAGCGCCAGCTGTCACCTGATCAACGAGGTTGAAGCGTTGAAAGTTCCAAACATCAGCCATAAATTCGATCAGTGATTTTTGAGCAGGTGCCACAGAGGGGTCCAAAGTCGCCGCCACGATAGGTGCCAGAAGTCCCCCGAGCCAAAGTGCAAACGTGACGAATAGCGCCGTAGAAAACCCTGCCAGGGTACCCATGAGTAAGCCTAAGGCACCCAAGGTGATCCACTCAAGAAAAAGAAAGCCGAGCGACCAAGCTTGAAGGTTTGTCATTGCGCCGAACTGGTTCATAAGCATCAGTAATTGCCACACTGCGGCAAACACTGCGCCCGTAAAAACAAGACATATTGCCAGGCCCGTGTAGCGCCCCAGTAACCAGACTGATCTGGATGTTGGTGTCGCAACGCGCAGTTCAATGCTTCGATCTTGCAGTGGATCTGTCACCAGACGGACTCCCCACAAAATTGCTACGATCCCCCCTGTTAATCGAAAGCCCACCAGTCCAAGGTCAAAGAGTATTTTTTCAAAGCTTTCAAATCCCCAGTTGCTCGCTAAATTTGAAAACGATGCAATAGCGAAACCTGCAATGACGATCGGCAAAAAAATACGATCGCGCCTAAGCGTTAGAAATGACTCCTTTGATAATTGCCACCAAGCTCTCATCGTGTGAACTCCTCTTTAAAGTGCGCCAACAGTTGCTCTTCGGTAGCACTCTGATCGTCTCCAAACCGCGCGATCACATAGCCCTGGGCCATACAAGGCTGGAGCCACGCACTTGCCGAAGGGTAGTCGCTGAATCCAAGACGCGAAATGAATCCATCCTGATGGAACGTCTTCCACATCGGTAGCTTGCGCGCACTCAGGAGGTGTTCAAGATCTGCCTGCTTTGCTCCGCTCAAATCAATAAAGTAGCGGGGGAGTGCATCATCCAACGAACTTTCTTTGGATTTATCGTTGAATGTCGAATAGACAAGTTTTCCATGCTGTAAAATGTGTATATGGTCGCAAAGTGACATCACCTGCGGGAGCTCGTGTGTACAGAGAATAATTGTAATGCCGTGCTTTTTCTCCGCGAGGATCCAGTTTTTCATGGTGATTCGACCAAGTGGATCCAGTCCGGTGAAAGGCTCATCCAAAATTAATACATCGGGGTTGTGAATGGTTGCGTGAGCCCAGGCAAGTCGTTGCTGCATTCCCTTACTGAACTCACGTATGCGTCGATTCGCGTCATTTTCCAAACCCACTGATGCTAATTTGTCGTGGATCAATTGTTTTCTGCTCGTTTGTGATTTGACTTTGTGGAGTGTCAGTTGAGTCTCGAGAACCTCCCTTGCAGTTAGTCCTTGAGGAAATCTTGCCGACTCAGCCATGTATCCGATCGCTGAGCGATCATCGCGGCTCATGGGACGGTCGCGAAACATCACAGCACCACGATCCGGTGAAATAAGTCCCAGAATTGTGCGGATCGTCGTCGTTTTACCAGCTCCATTATGTCCGACCAGTCCCGTGCAGCTTCCTGCTGGAAACTCAAGGTCTACACCTTTTAGGGACTGGAATGGCGGTTTGAAAACATCCGTACGAAATGTTTTTTCTATTCCTCTTAGTGAGAGAATAATCTGCGACGAATTCATTGTATCCCTCCCGGACGTGGCGGAGTCACTTGATTGCTCATACGGTCACGCAGAATTTCAATAATCCTTGTACCTCCAGGTACTTCGCTGAGCATGTCGATCGTTTCGTTTAGGTCTTGCCCATTTGCAAAGCCCCGCTCCGATAGACGTTTAGCGAGTCTTGCTACGTATTCAGGGCTGTTGGGTCGTGATGCAGCTATTTGGTAAAATGCCGCCGCTTTGAGGTCGTCTTGTAATTTAAACGATGCGATAAAGCCTTGAGTCATCGGTATACGCCAACTGTCAGGGAAGGCCTTTAGCCCGTCTACACTGATAGATTGGCAATACTCAGGGTGGCTGAAATCCAGAGCTAATACGAAACAAGACAGTAAATAGATGCCTTCCAGTCTGGGCTGATGCCTTGTGAAGGAGTTGATGGCTTTATAAACATCCTCAGCAGAGGATTTTTTTACAAGTTCCTTATCTCCTAGAAACTGGATAATCCAGATTGTGGCAATATCATCAAAGATGCCGCGGTGACCAAGAGTCAGAATGTCGATGCTTTTTGAGTTTAATCCAGACATCGGTGGTGCTGACACAAGTTTCCAAGCGGCTTTTTCTGTGGGGCTAAGGGAGCGTCCCGTCCGAATACAGGTTCCTATGGCGATTAGCAGTAGAGCAAAAGGAAGTATTCGAGACATCATCGGCCATGACCCTTGGCTTTAGGATGGTTGCAAAATCATCATCTTGATTGACGGCAGGATGCCTTTTTGAATGGTTGTGATGAGCAGTAAAACGATTAGCGGAGCAAGATCAATCGGTCCGCTGAAGTTTTCCGTCAATTTGCGGAATGGTCGATACATTGGCTCAGTCAAATTACGTATCAACTGGACTATTGGGTTATAGGGATCAGCTCCCACCCAAGAAATGATCACAGATGCAATGACCACAACCTGTGCCATGTTCAGAATCAACTCTAGAATAAATGAAATCATATTCACAATAGCGACTGGCATTTGTTTGCCTCCAACGTCTCAGAATTATTATAGGATTTTAAAAGGGCAGTCGGTGCTGGTCAAGCATCTTATTTTCGCGCCCGTTCACCAAAAATGGCGGTACCGATACGGATACAGTCGCTTCCGGCGGCAATGGCGATTTGCAGGTCCCCCGTCATACCAAGGCTAAGCTTACCAAGCCCAGTCTGATCAGCGAGTTTACGTAGTTCTTTGTAGAGTTCTGGTACCTGGAATTTTCCTTCGACCGTTTGCGCTTGATCGGAATATTTGGCGGGCGGTATGGCCATGATTCCTTGGAGCACTAAATGTGGACACGCGGAGGCGATAAAGTGGGCTAGACTCGGCACATCAGCAAAGGTGGCGCCTGCTTTGGTGTCCTCGGCCTCTGCGTTGACAACAATCCATACCGGAAATTTAGACTTTCCCGCCTCTGCAACGTATCGCTCCACGTAGCGAGCGTGTTTCTCGGTAGCGATGGATTGAATCTCATCGGCGTGTATGACTATCTTTTTTATTTTGTTGGATTGAAGTTGTCCAATATAGACCCATACCAAGTCCGACAGGTGTATTAAGCTAGCTTGTTTTTCTGCGAGCTCGTCCGCATAATTTTCCCCAAAAACCCTCACCCCCAGGCGATGGGCCTCCTCGATAAGTGCGGCAGGATGAGTTTTTGAGACGGCAATGAGACGAACTGATTGTGGGCCTCGACCGGCCTCAGATGTGGCGTTAGCGACTCTGATCTGAATGGTCTGCAGCCGCTGTTCTAAGGACATGAAGTTTATCCACCGGACTTGGGTGCGGCGTTACTTGCAGGTTCTGACAGAGCTGGTGTTGCTGGCGCCTCAGACTTTAATAAGCCGCTTCGTGCGGATTCCGCCCCCGGGCGATCCGAGTTTCGCGAGTTTATTGGCGATGCGGTGTCACGCAGAGATTGCGGTGGCTTGTGCTCAGGGGCGCCATTTTTAGAGGAATAGGATGAAAGAGGCATAAATGTTTCCTCTTCAGTCACCTGATACTGGGGAGCGGACACGAAAATATCTCCGTTCTCCGTGATTTTAACGTGAACATTTCGCAGATCCTGGTTTCTTGCGCTAGAAATATCCACGCCATTCAAATAGACGCTCCGGTTCGGTGTTGTAACCGGCATTGGATGTAGCGATCCCGCGGCGTTGGAAGCGAATCCACGGTCAGCGAGGTTAGACGAGATGGAAATGCATGCAAAAGCAAACAGTCTGAGCTTAAGAGATGACGTCATAAATCCCTCCGCAATGCACTATGGAGTTTTGTCCAGTGATCCTTTATGATTATAGCATACGAATGAGCTTGCCCCGGTCAGTGGCGGCTAAATATTTGAATCATCAGGAGATGTCGATATGATTTGCTGTTTTCCCAGAATCGTGTTTTTTGCCGTAGCCGCAGCGGTTTCAATGTCATCTTGCACCCAAAAAATGCAGGGCGAGTACTCCGATCCAACAAAGGTTGAAATTGTCGATGACAAATTCAACGAGTCGGATGTTCAAAGTATGATGAACGTCATGATCACTTCGGCTCTAGGTCGTCCTTGGTATGAGCAATTCAAGAAGAACTCGGGCGGCAAGCAGCCGATCGTAATTGTTCAGGACATCGAAAATCGCACGGATGAGCACATTGACACGAAGGCGATGACTGAAATTATGGAAACTGAATTGGTCAATAGCGGTAAAGTTCGCTTCATGGAGAAGGCTCGTCGTGATCAAATTATGGAAGAGCAGGCGTTCCAAAATAGTGGCGCTGTTGATGATAAATCCAAGAAAAAGACCGGTAATATGACCGGAGCTGACTTCCTGTTGGCTGGATCGATCACAAGCCAGATCCACACCAATGGTACCCTGAAGACAACGAGTTATCAGATGCAGATGAAGTTGATCAACATCGAGACGTCTGAAATTCAATGGACCGATAAGCATCTTCTGAAGAAGCGATTCAACCGTCCCGGTGCCAAGTGGTAATGAAATTGCGACAGTAGTTTCAGGTTTATGATGAAATCTTCTAGACTTTCTCAAAGTGCAATTTTGGCCGTCCTGATGGGCGGCCTTGTTGCATGCGCGTCCTACTCTGGAAAAATGAAAGAAATGCGCGAGGCTTATGCTTCTGGAGATTTTGATGCGGCTTATGAGGCGCTCAATAAGTCGGGCTTGAAAGATCAATCGTCCGACGAACTGCTATGGCATCTTGAGACCGCAATGATCTACGATCGCCAGGGTGATTATGAGAAGAGTCGTAAATTATTGTTGGACGCGGATAAAATTGCTGATGATCTTTACACGGTAAGTGTTTCCAAGACGGCAAGTACGTTTGTAACCAACGAGTCAGCGTCTGATTATGAAGGCGAAGATTATGAGCGCGTTGCTATTCACGCAATTCTTGCGCATCAATTTATCAACGCAGGGCAATCATCAGAGGCGGCTGTTCAGGCGCGCAAAATTAACAACAAGCTGTATGAAATTAACCAGAAATATGATGCGGACAATAAAAACAAATACGGTGAAGATGCGCACGCGCGCTATCTTAGTGCTCTAATTTATGAGTCACGAGGTGAGTGCGATGGCGCTATTATCGACTACGCGAAAGCGTTACAGCTTTACAAAAATGATTTCAGTGATTTTGTGAAAGGTGGTGTTCCTGGCGGGGTTGTTCGCGGTTTGGCGCGCTGTTACATGATTCGCCAGAGGTTTGATGACTTTAAGCGCCTGGTTCGCGATCATAGCCAGTTATTGACTGATCGCGCATTAACCGAGATGACGACCCATGGACAGATCGTAGTGGTCCACGAGCTTGGTAACATTGCACAGAAGTATTCCAAAGAGCATTTTATGACTGCAGGAAAACAGCTTGTACGCTTCTCGTTTCCTGCGATCAGTCCAAAGCCAATCATGGATCGCGGCACAGGACTCGACATTGAAAGAAATGGATTCATTCGCGCTGAAAATACGGCCTATATGGATGCAATTGCTGCAGATACCCTGGAAAATCGTCGTGCGAGATTGGTTGCAAAACAGATGGCTCGGTTGTTGGTGAAGGGGCAGCTAAACTACCAAGCAGAGAAGAATTTTGGTCCCTTGGCCGGATTGGCCGCGAATATTTTGACCGCTGCGATGGAGACAGCGGATACCAGGTCGTGGATTACGCTGCCGCAAGCATTTTATATTACTCGGGCATTTCTGCCCCCTGGAACATATGAAGTCAAGGTCAAGACGGATGGGAAAATCAACGCGGTGAAAAAAGTCAATGTGACAAAAGGACAAATGATTTTGCTGCGCGGCGTGGGTTAGTATGAGGCAATGATCATAAAAAAACTCCGCTAACCTTTTCGGGACAGCGGAGTTTTTGCTTCACATCTTTAACTGCTTAGCGACGAATCCATGCCTGGTTGTCGTAGGTGTGCTTAAAGCCTGTGACGGCCTTCACACCATTAATCCGACGTTCTGCAACAGCATTTGATGCAGCGTGGGTGGAAATACCTTGCTTCTCAGCTTCGGAATAAACGGTCAGCAATGTGTTGTAAATTCCTGCAGCTTGCTTACGCGCGACCTCGGCATTGTAACCACGCAGCTCGTTGTAAACATTGATCAGTCCGCCCGCGTTGATCACATAGTCGGGAGCGTAAAGGATATTTTTGTCCTTCAGGGTTTTTCCATGCTTGTGTTCATCGAGGAGTTGGTTGTTGGCGCCACCAGCAATGATGGGGAACTTAAACATTGGGATCGTTTCATCATTAACGATCGCTCCGAGTGCGCATGGAGCAAAAACATCAGCCTCTACACCGTAGATAGAATGACCCTCGACGGCCTTAGCGCCATATTTATCAACGATTTGTTTGACCTTCTCGGGATCGATGTCACTAACAATCAGCTGTGCGCCTTCCTCATGGAGATAGCCACAAAGATATCGTCCGACGGCGCCGCAGCCCTGCACGGCAACTTTCAAGCCTTTGAGAGAGTCTTTACCAAGGCGTTGTTTCACAGAAGCTTTGATTCCGTGGAAAACACCCCATGCGGTCACTGGTGATGGATCGCCGGATCCACCTGGACGGCTGACCACGCCTGTACAGTAATTAGTTTCAGCAGCCACTTGCTCAATGTCGTTAACGTTAATGTTAACGTCTTCTGCAGTGATGTAACGACCGCCTAGGCTATTTACAAAGCGGCCGAATGCGCGGAAGAGCGCTTCGCTTTTAATTTTCTTGGCGTCGCCAACGATAACAGCTTTACCGCCGCCAAGATTTAGACCCGCGCAAGCTGCCTTGTAGGTCATGCCTCGAGAAAGTCTCAAAACGTCGAACAATGCGGCGTCAGTGTTAGCGTAGTCCCACATGCGCGTTCCACCGAGAGCAGGTCCCAACGTTGTGTCGTGAATGGCGATGATTGCTTTTAGTCCAGTTGATTTATCGTGACAAAAGACAACTTGCTCGTGTCCCATCTCAGTGATTGTCTCGAAACCTTGCATTTTAGTCCTTCCTGAGTCTTGATGACTCGCGCGCTCAACTCAATAACTTCCGCAATCTAACATCAATTTAGGCGTTGGAAGACTGTAGCGAAACCCAAGAACATTGACAAGTTAGCCTTATCGGCTGGCTAGCCAGCTAAGTGCCTGAAAGTTCATCAGATTTTTTTGCGTTAATTCTATTGATTACGGGGTTATTTAAATGTAAACCACGGCCGTTTTTAAGCGATTGACGCTCAAATAATCTTGGAGTCTTGCTTATGTCACGAACGGTTTTGCTGCCCTCTTTAATCCCCTCCTTGATTTTTTGTTCCCAAGCCCTCTCAAGCCCCCTCGTCAATTTGACGGTGCACCAATCCTTGGTCTCATTATTAGTCAATATTCCTGTTGTCGAAACGCGTCCCGTGAATCAAACGACAGCTGATGGCGTTTGTGTCGAGGGTGACGCAACTGTAAGGGGGCTTGTTACCGGCGCGTTGAATGCTGAAGATGGTGGTGCTGGGTTGCTTCTGAAAATGGAGACTCAAACACTGACTTCGAGTCGCCAATCCACCTGGCCGCGCCGAAACATTTTTATCTCCTTTGATTGGGACATTACGACACAAACAAAAGCATATAAAAGACTAGCGCTACGAACGGATGGCGTCGCATCTGGTGATGCCATGGCTTACTCGGAGAGTTCGATCGCCTACGGTCCAATCAATGCTCAGGCAAATGGGCTGTTCCCGCGATTTACGGCGGCGATGGCTCTCAGGGCTGCCCAACGTGAAATTTACGGTAGGCACGATCAAAGTGTGGTTGATGCCAATCAGTCCGTTGGCAGCCAACTTGCTGCCTCCTTGGATCAGCAGGTTGAAGCAATGCTTGCTCCGATTAAAGAATCATTTGCTCGGTTTGTTGAGGGGCCCTTTGTGAAGCGAAAGCTTCTCGGGGGAGCTGTTGGTTTCGGGGGCGATGAAATTGTAGCGCAAATCCGGGTAGAAGAGATTGAGCCTCAGCAAGGGTCAGTCGTTAGTCCCCTTGTTGTCACGGAACTTGAGCCCGTTGCGGCTGAAATTCATCCTAAGGCTCTGGAGAACTTTATCGCCAAGACCTTGGGCGGGGCAGTCTTTTCCGATATGGAGCTGATTGAAATGATGTTTGATCAGGCTCTGCCCATTGATTCTGTGGATGATATTCATCAGAAAGCAGAGGAGCTTCTTGTACACTTTGACGAAACAAAGCCGATTGCTCTGACTTTCAATGCAGATGAAATTGTCGTTGTCGCGCGGGGGAGTCGCGTTGAAACGCTTGGTCGAAGCTGGACAAATATCGATATAAAACGTGTCTTTAAAATCAAAAAAGACAACGGAAAGATTCTACTTTCATTTATGGAACCGTGGTCGATCGCTGGTCGTGATGGATCAGCCATTGATCCTGTTTACTCAAAACACATGATTGCAAGACTTGATGAAATTCTTCCGCAGGGTGAAATCGATATCTCAGGTGTCGAAATTGGAAGAGGATTACCTGTGAAGCTAAAGCTCGCGTCAATCCGAGCAACTGACCAGTCTCTTTTGACAACATTGTCGGCGTCGGTGAAGTAAGGGGATAAACATGAGCTGCTTAACGTATCGTAATTTAGGTTTAAAAGTGCTTGGTACACTAGCCGTCGTTCTAGTGGTTCACACCTCTTCGCTTGCGCAAGCGGTAATCAGTCCAAAGGCAGCCCAATCATCTAATCAGGACTTAATCGTCAGCTTCGATGCCAAGGGAACAGCGGTCGGCTGGGATTTTGGAGCTGCTCAAGCATTAGCAGAGCGTCTAGATTTAGATCGTGATCTTAATTTGATTTTTGCCGGAAGTAGCAGTGGAAGTTTGATTGCGACTTACTACGGATGCCACGGATTAACTCGTGAAACTGCGATCTTTGCTCGTAAAAAACTAAAAGACTGGTCGGACAAAAAGCTTCTTAATGAGCACACAAAAGCCAAGTTGATCCAATTGATGCTGGGTGAAGACACAGATAGTCCCTACACAAATCTGCAGCCGATCGTTGATATTGTGACAAAAAACGGAACCTGTATGCCGGAGTATCCGTTGATGCTCACGGCGGCCAATATGGAAATTCTTGATCAGAGGTCGGGAAGTCCACTTGGCACAAAGGCTAACAAGCACGTTGATCTGGGTAACTTCGATGTTTACGAGGATGGTAGAAAAATTGGAAAGGCATGTACTTACTTTGTGACGACCCAAATTGCGGAGCGTCTTTCGGCTATTAAGGCTGAAGAGCGTCTGTGTGATGTGCGACCGATCAAAACCCCTCAGGATTTGTTGTTGGGCGTGCGCGCATCTGTGAGCGAGCCAACCTATTTTGCTCCCATTGCTGATAGCAATCCTGCCTCAGTTCAATCGGTGTATGGTCCGATTACAAAGCGCGTTTACAATGGCGGTTTTGTATTTATGAGCCCGGTTCAGGACATGAAGCGGGTCATGCCAGAGGCAGCAGTTTTCGGGACTGGCCGCGGGGTTTTTAGTCGGGCACAAAACCGGATTGTTCAATCCTGGTTTGCTTTTGATATGAATCGTGCACAGATGGAGTCGCGCTTTTTCTTCGATACCCAAATGCAGTTTACCGCAGAAGAGTGGAAGAAGATGGACGAGGTCGCTGTTGCCGAACAAGCGGATCTGGGCTACGCGAGTGCGCTCAATTGCTTGAAAGACAGTGTGGCTTGCATTTCGAAGCTTTACAGCCGCCCAGCTCAGGATAAGTCAGCGTCCGGAGAGGCCTTGGAGCCTCGGACTCGCAGGGGTATAGCGAGATTTTTAAGGCCTAGTCGATAGTCTAATCACAAGGTCCCTGGTTTGCTGGCCATTTAGCGTCGTGATATATTTAGCGAGCTGAGACAATTGTTTAGTTCAACTTTTTTGTTGTCCAGCCATATTCCTCGTTAGGCGATACGAGGGCGCCGAATAAAGTTCTATCTCTAAGGGGATTTGGAGTCATGATGTCTTTATATATCCGCATTATTTTGTCAGTACTTTTGGTCGGTTTGATCTCTTGTAAAACACCTACAACTGAAAATAATTCATCACTTCGTGATGTTGGGCTCATTGACTCAATGGCGGCCAAAAGTCTTGTTTTGTACGGCGATGGCAATCTAGTTTTGCTTAAAACCTGTAAGGAACTCTCTGTGTCCCCAGTGACGCGAGACTGTGCGTCGGATATTCCTCCTAGGTCAATGAGTGCAAACGACTTTATCGCAAAGCTGCCTTTCGATGTTGGTTCGTATCCTCGAAATGACGAAAGTATCACTGTCGTTGCAAATTTTCTTGAAACGGCAAAAACAGCCGCTCAGGCTGGTAACGAAAGTGCCAAAGCAACGGTGAAGAAGCTTGAGCAGATTGAAAAAAATCTAAAGATTATCAGATCGGTGCGTTTATCTCTGACGGATAAACAAAACTCGCTCACTTATTTTGAGTATCAAGACGAATTCCAGAAATTATTAGCACCTTTTGGCGTAAACCCTACAAAGGATGCGTCAAACAACGGTGTGCCGGTTGCCAGTAACAGTGACGGTGGTATGTCTCCAAAACAGTGCTTTGAAATTCTGCGAAGAGAAATCAATAAGAATTGGTACGATCAGAGTTTGTGGCCCGTCTGTCTTAGCGGCGGAGATTTAGCTTGTGTGATCGATCGATTCAGGAAAAACCCCACCTATTATCCGGAGGACTTACCGGAACTTTGTGGCGGGATCTATAACCTCGTTAATCAACCGGATTTTGATGTTAGTGACATGCCTAGACGCCCTGAAATTCAACCGGCAATTCAAACCCCGAATCACTCCCGTCCCCCAGTTGTGGTTAATCAACCGCAACCTCCTTCCTCTGGTGGCAATACCAGACCTTGCTTGGGTGCAAAAAATCACTGTTCGGTTAATTGGGAGTGTTGCTCAAACTCCTGCGGAATGGATGGCCTGTGCCAAGTAGGCGGAGGCGGCTGTGTTGGTAGAAAAGGTTTCTGTGGTGTTGACTGGCAATGCTGTTCAAAAATTTGTGATGATTTGACAGGTCTTTGTCACTGAGTCTTGTCCGGTATTTGGCTAATTGGTGCCACCCGACTGATTTGCGCTACTAATTGGTGCCACCCATAATTGGAATCAGTCGGGTGGCACCAATTTCAAAAGCGAAATAATTGGAATCAGTCGGGTGGCACCAATTTCATCGACTTATGGGGCGGGGCAGGGTAATCTCTTCTGAAACCCAAGATTGCTAGCCTATAGGTGACTCCATGTGCGGAATTCTTGCTGTATTGAATGCCAAGGAAAATGCCAAGACCTTGCGTGAAAAAGTTATTTCACGTGTGAAGCGGATTCGTCACAGAGGGCCTGATTGGAGTGGGGTCTATGCAGACGACCGCGCCATACTGGCTCATGAACGGCTGGCGATCGTAGACGTTTCTGGCGGCGCGCAACCCCTGGTTGATCCAGATACTGGCCGCGTTCTCGCGGTAAACGGGGAAATTTATAATCATAAGATTTTACGTGCAGGTCTCAAAAGACCACACACGTTCCAGACTGAGTCCGATTGTGAGGTCATCCTTCATCTGTATGATGAGCATGGTCCAAAGTTTTTAAATCTATTAAACGGCATTTTTGCCTTTGTTCTTTATGATCCGAAAACGGGCGGCTTCTTCGTAGGGCGCGATCACATGGGGATCATTCCTCTTTACTGGGGCAAGGACGCCCAGGGCCAAGTTTTTGTGGCCTCAGAAATGAAAGCAATCGTCGATGTATGTGTGACAGTTGAAGAGTTCCCTCCCGGGCATTATTTAATGTCGGGTGATGCTGCACCAACCAGATATTACAAGCCTAAGTGGTTTGATACGACGAGCCTGCCAACAAATCCATTCGATACGACTAAACTACGCAGTGCTCTCGAGAGTGCCGTAAAGCGTCAGCTTATGTGTGATGTACCCTACGGTCTATTGATCTCTGGTGGACTCGACTCATCGATTATCGGAGCTATCGCGGCCAAATTTGCCAAAGATCGTGTCGAAGAGGAGGGGCGTTCTCCAGCGTGGTGGCCGCAGATCCATTCGTTTGCTGTTGGTCTTAAGGAATCTCCTGATCTTGTCATGGCCCGCAAGGTGGCCAAGCACATTGGATCAATTCACCACGAAATTCACTTCACAGTGCAGGAGGGGCTCGATGCCCTATCTGACGTGATTTACCATCTGGAAACCTTTGACGTTACGACTGTAAGAGCATCGACTCCGATGTATCTGATGAGCCGGCAAATCAAGGCGATGGGAATCAAGATGGTGTTATCAGGCGAAGGCTCTGATGAGATTTTTGGTGGCTACCTTTATTTTCACAAGGCTCCAAATGCTCGTGAGTTCTGCGAAGAGACGGTGAGGAAACTGCGTTCGCTCCATTTATTCGACTGTTTGCGAGCCAACAAGTCAACGGCCGCCTGGGGTGTTGAGGCGAGGGTGCCTTTCTTGGACCCAGAGTTTTTGGATGTAGCCATGGGTATAAATCCGGAAGAAAAGATGATTCGCGATGGGCGTATGGAAAAATGGATCTTGCGTAAAAGCTTTGAGAAGGATCTGCCACAAGAAATTGTTTGGAGACAGAAAGAACAGTTTTCCGACGGCGTGGGATACTCATGGATTGACTCACTAAAGCGGGAAGCTAACGCGATGATTAGTGATGAGGAATTTGCAGGCGCAAAAACCAGATTCCCTGAAAAGACTCCGCTAACCAAAGAGGCTTATCTATACAGGAAAATATTTGAGTCACACTTTCCCCAAAAGTCCGCCCTTGAATGTATTCCGGATGGTCCAAGCATTGCTTGCAGCTCACCGGTCGCTATTCGATGGGATGCGTCGTTTGCAAAATCAGCAGATCCCTCGGGCCGCTCAGTCCAAGGGGTCCATCGCGACGGTAAAAGCAGCTGACGGCGACCTAATCAGGGAATCTGGGACTCTCTACTGCGAGAGATAAGACATTTCTTTATACCAGGAGTCATAATAGCGAAGGAAGTCCGCTAGCTCGGGCTTGTCTTTTGCGTGGTCAATCGCTGCTTGCAGAACAGGGATCTGTCTTCTCGCTAAAGCCTTTGCGTCCTGATACCTGGTCGCCGTGATAAAAGAGGATAGGCTCGTTACAATGTGTTTTGCTTTTCCGGATGTGCTGGCAAGGGTCAACTGATTCGCAAGAGTGGGTGTGTATTTCATCATGTACTCGACATAGCGCCGCATCATGGGTGCTTCAGATTCGATTTGTGTGCGCTCTGTATTGAAGTCCACGGATTCAAGGACTTTTGAATCCGCATAGATCACAGGGGCGGCCTCAGAGGTGTCGCACTCCCAGTCTGACTTAATTTTAATGACTTCATTTTGAAAGCGTTCTTCGCGGTAAGGATAGAAGGGCATCGTTCGACAGCGGGCTGGTTTTTGCTCGTGGATCCCGCAAAGTTTATTGTCGACCAAGGCTGGGCACGGACGTGTTGCCGGGATGAACGAGGTTGGTACAACCAGTATCGCCAGTTCTTTACGATCTGGTAATTTGAGAGTCGTACCCAGTTGAGATGCCAGATTGAAGTCTTTACTGGCTTGAGGTACCGGAGTCCAAACCATGCCAAGTGGAAATAGATGGGCATTGGCTTCGGCATCGCGCCAGGTCAAGGGTAACTGGCCATAGCAGCATTTTCCGCAGGCTGTACAACGAAAATGCCGCGTCATGCGCGGGCGTCCTCCGCGGAAGGATTTGCACAGCATTTTTTATATTTTCGCCCTGATCCACAGGGGCAGACGTCATTACGACCAACTTTAGGTGTGATCCTTAAGTTTGCAATGTGCGGTGCTGGCTTGCTGCTCACGTAAAACCACTCGCCGTTTTCTTTGCGAAATTTAGATGTAGTGGCGCCCTTGATAGGCTTTTGCTCTTTGCGAAAGCTAACGACGTATTCCACCTCGCCTAAGGTGCCGTAGTCCTTCGCACTGTGAATGCGCAAATAGTCCCATTCGACCTCGTCGGCGAGTCTGGCGGCTTCGGCGCGATTAAAATCATCGCGCACTTCAGGTGCGTGCGTGCGCTCGATGAAATCAAAATCCTTTTTGACGAATGCTGTGTAGCGCGCGCGTACAAGTGCCTCTGGACTAGCGGCAGGCGTGCCCGCCAATATGGGCTCACAGCATAGTGCAAAGGTACGTTCTGAACTGCAGGGGCATTGATTCATATCACGATCCTTTAAGCGGCATCTTAAGGTAGCTTACACCGTTTGATTCAGGCACCGGCAGGCGGCCGGCTTCAATGTTCACTTGAATGCTAGGAAGCAACAGTCGTGGTGCTGATAAGGTTTTATCGCGCGCTGTCCGAAACGATACATATTCGCTCTTGGTCGTTGTGCCCTTTAGTTGAATGTTTGCCTGTTTTTGTTCGCCGACCGTTGATTGAAACTTCAAGGGCCGACCGTTGGGTTGATAATCGTGACATGTGAAAATCCGGGTTGCGTCCGGTAGTTTGTAAATTTTTTGAATACTTTCAAATAGAGTGTCAGCACTCCCCGCAGGGAAATCACAGCGACCTGTCCCAGAGTCCGGCATAAAGATGGCATCACCCGAGAACAACGCGTCTCCAATCAGATAGCTGGCACAGGCGGGCGTATGCCCGGGGGTGAACATAGTTTTAATCGTTATGCTACCAGCCTTTGTTTCACTGCCGTCATGAAGTAGGAAGTCGAACTGGCTGCCATCAACAGGATATTGTTCACTGAAGTTATAAACTTTTTTGAAAACTTTTTGGACCTCGGTGATCTTTGCGCCGATACCAATCTTTGCATTTGGAAAGAGCTTTTTAAGTGGTTGTGCTCCCGTTAGGTGATCGGCGTGAGCATGTGTTTCAAGAATAAAGTGAAGCTTCAATCCTTCAGCTTTGAGAAAAGCGGCAACTTCGTTGACGGAGTCGAGTGATAAAGCACCGCTTGCAGCGTCATAATTCCAAACGGTGTCGATGACGACGGCGTCTTTTGTCGATGTGTCATAGACGCAGTAGGTCATTGTATAGGTATCTTTGTCAAACCAGGATTTAATTTGCATTGGTAAATCCCTCAAGCTTTGCTCCTACAAAGTAGCATACGACAAAAATTACGGCACCCGTAGAGACAGCGCCAACACTCGCAAGAGCTGGGCCTGGACATATACCAGCTACACCCCAGCCAATACCGAAGATAGCTGAGCCGATGATGAGACGCTTATCTAGATTCTTCTTGGTTGGTACATGAAGCTTCGTTTCAAGCAGGGGCTTTTGGCGGCCCTTTACAAACTGCCAGGTCACCATATAAACAGGTATGGCACTCGCCATCACAAACATCAAACTGGGATCCCAAACGCCTGTGATATCGAGGAATCCAAGAACGCGCGCAGGATCTGTCATGCCGCTCCAACCGAGCCCTAGACTAAAAACAACACCAATCACAAAAGCCACTATATTTAGATGCATGTTATGACTCCAACTTAGCGACCGAAGATATAAACTGTGACGACTCCAAAAAACATAAACGTCAGAGTTGCCACGAGGCTGCGCGGCGACAGACGCCCAATACCACACACCCCGTGACCGCTCGTACAGCCGCTTCCCATTTTGGTACCAAAGCCGACCAGGAGACCGGCAATAGCCAGACGGACGTAATTGGATCCATCAATAATGTTGGAAAAATTCTCAGTCCAGATCTGAGCTGCGAGATATCCGCCCACAATTGAGCCCATGACAAACAAAACGCGCCATAGGGTGTCGCCTTTGTTGAGCTCGCTAATTCGTCCCGTGATTCCGCTTACGCCGAGGATGCGGCCTTCTAATAGCAAAAAAGCAGAAGCAGCAACTCCGATAACGATGCCGCCAAAAATTGCGTTTATCCATGAGGGTTCCATTTATTCCTCCGTCATTGATCGCCTATAGTGTACACTGATTTTGAGGCTCGTTAAACGGTCTGGTGCGAGGGTGCGCGGTGATTTTTCTAGGCTATATGGCGATGGCACTTGTCGGTGTGACTCTTGGTCTCTTGGGGGCTGGGGGCAGCATTCTAACGGTGCCGATTCTCGTTTATTTTTTTGGATATAGTGCGTCAAATGCTACAGCCTTCTCCATGGGGATTGTTGGTGCCTCTTCCCTTGTCGCCCTTGTGACTTATTGGAGACAGGGGAAAATCCATTTTGGATCCGCTGCTAAATTTGTTCCAGCGAGTCTTGCTGGAGTTTTTGTAGCTCGTCGTGTGTTGCTGCCAATGGTTCCTGAGGTTGTCTTTGCAAGCGAAACATTGGTGCTGCGGAAAAATCAGCTGCTCATGTTGTTTTTTGCCACAATCATGGTGCTGGCAGCCCGCAGCATGATGCAAAAGAAATCAAACAAGGTGCCCGCTAAACTCGCCTCGAATTCCCATGGGCACGCTCTTGGGCAAAGCCTGATTGCTGCAACAGGTGTGGGCCTTGTAACAGGGTTTGTTGGTGCTGGCGGTGGTTTTTTAATCATACCAGCGCTGGTGAATTTACTCGGAATGCCGATGGCAGAAGCCGTAGGTACGTCGTTGTTGATTCTTGCTATCAACACGATCTCAGGCTTTCTGGGCAGTCTGGCGCAGCAGAGTCCTCCATGGGAGCAGCTAGTAGGCTTGACCGCAATCGCGATGGTGACGGCATTTGTAAGTAGTCAATTTGCAAGCAAGGTGCCGCAGGCGAAACTAAAACCCGCATTTGGGTGGTTTATACTTTTGGTTGGGTCGTTTATTATCATTCAGCAACTTATTTTCAGCAGTCCTTAATTTCCAAAGGACCTAGCGGAGACTAGCGATGGCAATTCAAGTTAAATCATCCACGGTTCAAGAAACCTTTAACATTTTGAAAAACAGTAAAGATGCGGTCATGATCGACGTACGTGAGCAGGCCGAAGTCGATGACGTTGCTCCAGCTGTGGGAAAGTTTTTCCCGATGAGTAAAATTAATCCGGAAACCTTTGGCGAAGATTGCGGTGTGCGCAAAGATCAGCAGATATTCCTGTTCTGCAGAAGTGGTGGACGAAGCATGCGCGTTGCGCAGGCTCTAGCCGAATGCGGGTTTCAGGATCTGACAAATGTTACCGGTGGAATCTTGGCGTGGCAGGCAGAGGGATTGCCCTTGAAGAAGTCTTGATGAGCTAAGCGCACTTTAACCGGCAGTGGCTTGCTGCATTTCCGGCCGCTGTGCAATTGAACCACCCTCTAAGCTGTAACGACCAAGTCCATCAGCTGATTATTTGAAGCTGTTCTTGTAAGTCCCTTAATTGTTCCGCCCAGTATCTGGCTGAACCATACTGCGGAAAAGCTCTTTGAAAGCTGGGGTCATCCCACCGCTTGCCAATCCATGCAGCAAAATGAACAAAGCGCAAAGCCCTTAGCGGCTCGATGAGTCGCAGTGATCCATGATCAAAGGGCTTCATCATTTCGTAGCCCTTCAAAACGAGTTGAAGTTTACGTTGAGCGTAGTCATCACGTCCTGGGATCATGAGCCACAAGTCTTGCACCGGTGGTCCCATGACCATATCGTCGAAGTCCACCCAAAACGGGCCTTGATCGCTCCAAAGGAGGTTGCCCAAATGGCAATCTCCATGAATTCGTTGAAATGGAGTTGATTTAAACCAGGGAGCACTCACCTGGCAGATGCGCTCCACGGTGTTTTTATAATGGTCTGCGATCTCTGCTGGCAGCGTTTTGCTGTCAATCAGCCATTTGAGATTATTGATTCCGTAGGTTTCCGGATCGATACGCAGTCGATACTCGGCCGCTTGGGTGGCACCAACTGCATGCAACCGTGCCAGTAAGCGACCAGCACGCTCACACTGCTCATCATCAAGTTCATCAGGACTTCGTCCCCCAACTTTCGGGAAAATGGCATACATGAGCCCGAGATCTTCATCCGTAAAAACACTGTGACCATCACTGGATTGATTCGGTGCCACAACAGGAATGTCGGCCTCTGCTAAGTCCAACAAAAAATCATGCTCATCCTGGATCTGGTCCCAGCTCCAGCGACCGGGTCGATAGAACTTAACAATAACAAAGCGATCCGCAGGAGTTTTGATCTTCTTTGGGTCATCAACTTCAATTTCGACTTCGTAAACTCTGTTTTCCATGCTGTTCAAAGCGAGACATCGGCCCGTGCATACAAGACCAAACCGCTCAACAGCCCTCAGAATATGTTCAGGGGTCAGGGAAAAAAAGTGCTGGGTGGCGTGGTCGCCCCATGGATTATGTGATTGGCTCATAAAAATGCCCGTGATCGCACGTGGTCAGAAAACTTTTGAGCAATCCCGTGGAGGTTTGAGAGCCTCACATCGGGTTTTAATCTCTTGAAGTTCAGTGGTACTTAGATTTCTGGCCTTATCTACTTTGAAGGTGAAGCGATTTTTGTTTACCCAATGAAGATCACCTTCAACAGCGTAAAGAAAATTACCAGTCACCCAGGCATTTTCGCGACCAACAAGAAAGATGCGCAATGGCTTTGGTTTTATGAAGTGAGCCCATCCTTCATCCAAACCCTTCGTGGAACGCAGGTCGACAACAAATGATGTGTCTGCATCTCCATAATCAGGAATTTCCCAGTACTGAATGACAAAGGGGTTGAACGCAACAAGTTGCGCTTCCTTTGAGATGCCTAGGCGTTCGTGAGCCTCTTGTTGAATTTTAGACTTATCGGTAGGTCCCATCGCACAACTTGTTTCCAAGAGGAATGAAACCATCTTTGGTTTGTTGTAGTTTGTGCCCTTCCAGTCGATTCGACCTTCACCGCCGGAGCAAGGAAAGCCCATAGCCATCCATCCGGCATTGCGGCGGTGACCGGGTTTGCCGTCATTGCCAAGGCATGGAGACATAATTCTCGTCACAAAGACTCTGTTGTCAGGAAGAAAAGCGGGCTCGGCATCATTGAATTTGAGTGATGTATCGCACTCTGCAGACGCTTTTACGGTTGGTGGTGCCGATGCTGCAGAGTTAGATGTTTGCGAAGAGAGTGAAGTGTCCTGAGTTGAGTTGTCACCGGCTCCCTGAGGTGCCGCATGAGACACAGAGCGCTTTTTTTGATTGGCGACAGGTTCTCGCGCTGGACGTGTCTTCTCACATGACACGAGAGAGGTTAGTCCCAAGCTTATAAGGAGGAGAACATAGCAACAGCTTCGCATTTACAGTTCCAATTCCAATCAAGAAAAATTGACTCAACGACCAGGGCTGAATTTACACCGAGTTATCCCTAATCCTATCATGTGCTCCCGGGGGCGAGCTATAGGAAGGAAACACAGCCATAAGAAGTGCTCGAAGCGTGAACCAAGCATAGGCACTTGCGGTGCCGATGATCAGGGGTTCGAGAGCAGCAATAGCCCCTGTCAACTTTAAGGCCATTGGCCAGTAGCTTTCTAAGCCAGCTAGTAAAACGGCACGCAGGGCGCCATCTATTGTCAGTGCTACAAGCCCCAAGCCACAAACTAGCATGGCCCAAAAGCCGCTTCCCCGTGGCAAGTAGCGCTTCCAGGTTGCAGCAATGGCGATCAGCGCCAATGAACATTGAAAATGAAAATCCTGTTGTTGAAGCTCTGCCAGCAATGTGACAAAGGGCGGTCTGCCTTGATTGGTCGCCGAATTGCTATTGCCAATGACTTGTAGATGCCGAAGAACTGCTCCGATTGGACTTGTTGAGGCTGGCATGATGCTGCGGAGGGCGAGCACCAATACAGGAACGATAATGATCATCGACACAATACTGATGAAGTGCAGGCTTGATCTGTGCAGAACGAATTTAGAGCGATGGGCATGGTTCAGTGTTCGCATCAACAAAGCTATAGCCATTAGGAACACCGAGAGTGCAAAAACGGGATGAAATAGTATCGCTGTGATGGCGACGGTGAATATGGCCGGTAACCAACGGGCATCTCGGGAGCGCAGGTAGATGGCAGTTAAAAGAAAAACCAGCGACACCAAAAACTGCACGAAAAAACTGGTTGACGCCAGATGGGTTCCTTCCAGCAAAGATCCGCGACTTAACACAACGCTAGCAGCTACGAAGCCGCCGACCCATGTGCTCGTTAGTATTCGCGATGTAAGAGCGACTAAAAAAGAAGTGGCTCCGATCATGACAGGGGCGAGTTTGACGTACTCTTCAACACTGAGCCTTTTTACCTGGCAGACTCCCCAAAGAACAGCTTCCAGCCCCGGTGATATAGCTCCTGTTGCCAAAGGGGTGTAGCTCTCTGGCTTTTCGGGATAGGGGAAGGATGTATCTACTCCAGAGGCACATGACTGGCTTAACGAGCGGGTGAAGGTGTTTCCCGTGGTGAAAAACTCATCAGTCATTTGGCGGGGTTGCTCGTCAATTTGCAGCCAAACTAAACGCGTAGCGATGATAAAACTCAATAAAATGACGAGAACCACTTCAAAGCGGTTACAAATGAGAGGGGGGCGGTGTAATGCCATAAGTCTCTATCTATTAAATAGAAGGTCCGCCTAAATTAAGCCTGTATTTATTTATAGTTGCAAGACAAACTATGATCATAGGGTGCTAACTGCTCAATTTTTAGATAAATAAGCTTGACATCCATAAAATGCCTTAGTAAACCTCCGTTCGCTTGAAAAATCTCATGTCCTATAAGAATTCAGAGGAGAATTAACATGGCATCTGTAGAGCTTCGCCCTGGCGATACCCTCAACATCATCTGGTCTTCGGTTCAAGATACCCCGCTGGGGCTTCGTGAAGTCGAAAGCAATTTCGCATTTACCTATGACGAGCTTTTGGCAAAGCTGCGAGCTAAAGGGCGTTCCGGCAAGAGCCGTCGCTCTGGCACCGAAGGTGCTCGGTTCAGCCGCGTTGTAGCCCTGGCGACAAACGCTATGCGCAAAGGCAAGTGGTCAACCGGTGCTGATATTGACCGCGACGAAGTATTTGAGCGCATGATGAGCCGCTTCCGTATGCTTCAAGACAAAGAGTTCATGAACATCACCGGCAATGCCCGTGAGTCATTGGTTGAGCTGTGCAACGCAAAAGGTCTTAAACCAGCTCAGCGCAAGGAGTTGAAAGATATTCTTGAGCGCGCTGGAATTCGCGTTGACTAAGCACTATCCTTACTTATCTCTTCTGTAATTAGGGACACACTGATAGATTAAAACCACCCGGGCAGAAAGCCGCGGGTGGTTTTTTTTCTGGAGGAATTAATCATGGCGTCATTTGAGGTTCTGGGGGTCAATCATTTGGGGTTGGCAGCAAAAGATCCGGTCAAATGCCGATGGTTCTTGCAGGACGTGCTTGGGCTTGAGCACCTTGGCGACGAGTTGGTTGTTCCCCAGAAGACAATGACGGCCATGTTTGCGCCAGGGGCTGCTCCACGGGCTCAAACCCGATTGGAGATCGTCTCGCCCCAAGAGGGGACGTCCGATGGGCCCATTTCTAAATATCTTGAGAAGAAAGGTGGCGGTATTCACCACCTTGCAGTGACCGTAAACGACATCGTCCTCGCCTTGGAACGCATGAAAGCCAAGGGCGTCAGGATGGTGGATGACTCTCCCCGGCAAGGCGCACATTCCACATTGATTGCATTTGTCCATCCTGAATCAACAGGTGGTTTGCTCATTGAATTGGTTCAAGAAACTAAATAATCTTTAAGCGACATCATGAAAATTATTGGATGACATTAATTTGGTCATGCCTTAAACTTTTACATAAGAGAGCCTAAATTTTTCAACGATTTCAGCACCCGCCGATGGAGTTTACCGACCCTCGCCGCTTGGTGCGAAGAATGGGGGGACACGTCATGCGTGCCATCAGGCTTTTACCGATCGCGTTCATCTTCACCGGCGTTATGACGATGGTGGATAGAGGTTTCAATGACGAGATGCAGCGTCTCGCCGGTATTCGCACTCAATTCGCATCGGTTGTTGGCGAAACCCGCGGGCGTCTCAGTGCAATAGCCTGGAGTGCATTAGCTGATCTACAGATTCAGCAAAACTTTTCATTGGGTAACATCAATACAGTTTCGCAGTCTCTACAGACATATATTAGGCCTGGAGAAGTGACTCAGATTGATCTTCTCGACGCGGATTGCCAATTGATTGCGCGCGTTCCGCAAACCGGTAAGCCGGTGAGTGACCTTTGCCAGATCGTGAAATCTGGCAAGCCGACATTGGTTTGGCAGACTAATGAGCAGGATGAAGCGGTATTAGTTTCGGTTGTGTCGAAACAGTTCGATGGTCGTACTGTTTTTGCAGCTGCGCAGGTTGTCTTCGACCAAGTGTGGGTTTCTTTGTATCCGGCGGTGGGAAAGCTAGTTGCTCAACGTGACATCGGTTTTGGATTGGGCGCAAAGGGTGCCAGGCTTTGGGGTGATGGGCGTATGACGGATGGGCGTTTCGCGCTTCCGCTGTATGTAGATGGTTGGATCTACCGCGTTGTTCCCAATCTAACGGGACTTGCGCTACGGACGCAGCGTGAAAGTTTTTGGCTGTTATATGGAGCTTTGGGCGTGCTGATTGTGATTACTCTGGCCCAAGTTTCCACCCGAGAGCGCGAAGACGAGAAAGAGCGACAGGCACTCGAAGAATGGGTGAAAGACCATCAACTCGTCAAGGCTAGTGAGGGTACCACCGCCCAAGGCGTAACACTCACATGGACGCAGATTGTGAAGCAGGCTGAATCAATTGTTGCTGCAAAAGATGAGCATCGCGGCCAGCAGATACGTCTCCTAAAAGATCGTATTGAGAGTATGACCGCTCGATTGCGGGAGCGCGATACAGAAATGGCTGATCTAGAGGCAAAACTTGCGAGTATGAGTGATTTGGCGAGTTTGCAAGAACAGCTTCAGCATACGTCAGCATCGTTTTTGCGACAAATGCAGCAGATGCGTGAAGTCTGCGAAAACATATACGATATCGCATCGAGCGGACTCGCTGTACAGGCGAAATCTCTGGCCAATTTTTGCGGTCGCTGGAAAGAAGGGCTTAGTCAGGGGACAAACCGGGATCTTGCAGCTCGTAAGTTTTTCAGATCTTTGGTGGAGACAAAGGGTGCGTACCCGGGGCGTTCCAAACTTGATGATGACATGCTCGAACTTGATCATTTGACGGCTGGTGCTTTGGATCAATCTCTTAATGCTGCCATGCTTGCTCGACAAGCGATTGACGATTGTGAATCTGTCAGTAAACTGGCGGCGCTTTGGCACGGTATTGCGACCCGTGATAAATCAGAAAAGACCTCTGATTGGTGTCAGTGTTTGATGTCGGCGCAAAGGCTTATTGGTGCTGACGATAAGTTTCAAACGATGACCTTTGAAACTCTTCCTCAGCTCGGAAGTCCTGAGGAGATGTATCCAGCCGTCTCATCGGCTGTCATGGTCAGTGGTTTCTTTCATCTATACCTCGGGCTTTTGGCGGGCGTTGATTTGAAGTCAATTAGTCTACCGCTTGTGGTGAGACAAAAGCGCTTCAAAGATCAGGCGACCATCATTCTTTCCCTTCCTTCTAAACAACACAATCAAATTCCAGAGGCTCCGAGCCGAGAGATGCTCTACCATGTCGATTTGGCGAAGCAGATGCTTTCTGCTCACGGTCTAAAGGTTTCAATTTTGCCGCCCACGATTGCCGGATATCCGGTAGGTCTGACGTGGTCGCTGCCGCGAAAAGACGTCACGATTGTTGAGCAGGCCACCTTGACAGTGTGAGTGCAATTTGGGTTTGGTCGTGTGTCCCCAATTGCTTAGTCGCTAGCTTCCAGTGCTTTTCAAATGCTCGTCATCCTGTGTGTCAGTTTTTTCGCTGATATCAGCTGATGGACCTGCTGGCTCAAGCGTTAGTATTTTGTCCATCCTTGGGTCAAATTCTTGCTGGTCTACATCGTTAGGCTTTGCCTCGGGGATTGGCTCCCTGATATCGGCAAGGTTTGATATTGGAATTCCACCTTGCAAGGTGATCTGGAATTGATCTGAAGCGTAATGCATCTGTTTGCATTGTTTCATAAGCAGGGTTCCCAGATGAGTGCTGTCACGTACGGCACCCTTGATTGTCTCATAGTCCCTGGTTAGGTGATGCGCTAGATCTGCGACGAAGTGACTGGCCTTCTGTTGAGAGAGTAGGGCGCGATCCATGTCACCTGATTTTTCGAATACAGATTCTGTTGTTTGCCGAATGCTGTTTGTGAGTTCCAGGGCGCTTATAGATGTTTTTGCAAGCTTCTCAAATTCGGACGTCAATTGGTTCTGCGACTGCGATTCGTACGATGCATTTTCGCAAAGAGCAACGGTCATCTCGTTAAGTGCTTTATCGCTCAATATATGAAGTGCGCCCAGCTCATTTGCTATCGTCGAAAATCCTTTACCGCTTGATCCGGCGCGGACAGCCTCAATGGAGGCATTAATTGAGAGAAGCTGACTCTTTCTTGAGATATCCTCCAGCATCTGTACGCATACTTTCAGATTTTGTGCCGGCTGCGCAGGTGGATCGATGCGGTCCAGAATACTTTTCCCACTTTGAATGGATTTGTTTAATTTGACAATGAGTCGACTGACCTCATCGACTTTTGAGTTAATCTCTCGAAGCGCGTGTTTTGCTTTTAAATTGTGCTTATCAATTTGATGTTGTCTTGAGGATAAATCAGAGAGAGTGTTAATGCAGATTTCGAGCTTTGAACTGACGCGCGATGCAGATGTCGTTGTCTTCTGCGCGGCTTCCGATAGAAATCCACTTGTTTGAGTCATGTCTTTAATCGCGGAACCTAGTGTTGACTGTGCATTGGTGAGAGTGCCAACCATGCGCCGTACGTTTAGAACGCCGAATACGACGAGTACGAAAACGGTTGTGAAAATGACTCCGAGTAGAGTCTTTTGAAGGCTTTCACTGGCAAGTTTCTGGCGATCGACGGCGGATATCAAGTTTGCACTAGTGACGTCAATTAGTTGATTTAGATGTTTACGTCCGTTGGCGCGCAAATCTCCTATCGATTTTTCAAGTTTTATAGTGTCTTCTTCCGTTATTCTTCGGGTGCGCGCGCTAGTCCCCAGAGTCTCAACGGCGGAATAAAATGTGTTTATCGTATCTTTGAATCCAGAGACCGAAGCAGTCACGTCAAATCTGCCGCTATCCTTGGTCAGCTTCTGGATATTCGCTTCCATTACGACCTTCAATTGGGTCAGGGCTTCATAGCGAGATCTTTCGAACCCCTTAAAATCATCAGTATGGCTCTCGTTAAGCATCTCGAGACCTTGAATGCTCAGATCTGATAGTGCTAGGTCGGCTTGACTCGTAAGATATTGATAGTCATTGGAGCGCCTTGTATCTTCAATGGCGGACATCAGGTTTAGTAAGTCTGATGTTACAAAATATGCGCAAATGGCGACGAACGAAATTAAGCCGCCGAGCATCGCATACATTCTAGATTTCACGCCCCAGTTATGGTTCATAGGGCCTCCCAGTGAATCGGGCGGGCGATCTTTTATACGGATTTTTTACTACCCGTGATTCAGCTGCTACTGGAGGCGTGTTCTGATGTTTTTTTATAGCTACAAACATGCAGTTCCTCAGCTCGCTCTTTTCTGTTTTGTTATTGGAATCAGGGACGGCTCAACTATTATCGCAGGATGGCCATTTGTTAGAATGGTGCTACCCGTGCACCCGGGTGTGGCATTGGCATTGGCCTCAGGTTGTTGGTTGACCACGGTTTGCTGTCCTACAATTCTGTCGATGACAAAAGCCACATTCGAATCGCTTTGCGAGGCGATGATGGCGAGTCGGGAGTTGGAGGCCGTTCTTGATGAAAAATCCTCAAGCGATTCTAGGTGTAATAAAGGTAGTGATTCGCCACGAAGATTAATCGTTATTGGTAGTGTATCGCTAGGGTCTGCAACAAATGCGCTCAAATCCACCACCTCTCTGACGTCAGTGATCGGCACCGCATAATAACGATCTGCGATTGAGACAATAATGGCGTCAATCATTGTCGCTTTCCAGGGAATTTCCATGACAAAAATTGAGCCATTTTTATGTGTAGTATTGAGCGTAAGCTTAGCCTTCAGCTTTGTTAAGGTGTCTACAACACTCAGAAGTTCGTAATCCCGGGTGTCTGCGTCGCCGGGGTTCGTCTCTTTTGAGATGTCAGGGACGAAAAGAAGCTTTAGTGCCTCCTCTGCTGGGCTGAATTTATCAGCTGTGATAAGCCGATTTCTGATGGCAATATCTCTGATCTCCATTGGCGAAATGTCACGTCCATCATGGGACACTCTGAAGCGGATAGAATTGGCTGATGGTATGATCTCAACAAGTAGATTGGCGACTGGTGATTTTCTCGAGGTTCTCCGTGCCAATTCAGACTCTATGCAAAGGTCGATGATATTACACGTCAATTGAACCACTAGGCTCTTTGCGTCATCGAGGATCTCGCGGTCTATGTCAAATTGATCACCTGTTGTTTTGATTTTTAGACGTTTAGACTGGGACTTTGCTTTGTCTCGTGCTTCATTCTCGACCCGAATAAGAAGGCTCGCTGCTGACTTTGTTCGCAGAGAGACGGCCTGTTTTTGAAGATCTCTCAGAATCTCTGCTGTTGAATTGATCGCCTCTTTTGTGGTCGGATTTGTAATCTCATCGCAAGCGCTGGCTTGGGTAATGATAGCGTGCTGGATTGATATATCCCTGACCATTCGAATTAGTTGATCGATTTTGTGAAGGTTGACTTTGATGCTGTTCGTTGGGGTACCACTGCGCTGAGGGCGAGTCTGCTTGCTGGCTTTGGTTTTTATCTGTGGTGAAACGACAGTATTATCCTTATCTACGTCGACGATTTTTACAACAGAAGTCTTTTCTGTGACTGGCACTTGAACCGATTGCGTACTTTCTGACTCCAGTGGTGCACTCACAGATTTTGCTGTCTGGACGACTGGTTCGTCAGCTTTAGGCTCTATAATTTCGTTCTTCAGATCTGGTTGTTGTGTCTCAATTTTCTCAACTACAGATGGGCCAGGAACTTTTGGTTCTGTCTGGTTTGGTGTACTGATCGCTATTTGAAGTCTCTGCAGGTGGTGACTTGCCTCTGGGTCAACAAAATTTGGGTTTGATTTTAAATTTCGGAACCAGTTGATCAGGCAAGAGTGACTATCTAGCACAATTGAAAATACAGCGGGTTTCGCGAATTCTGGATTGTTTTTGAGGAAGAGGATGCTGTGTTCGATCTCTTTTAGAAACAGTCCCATCTCCCCTAGTCCGACGCTTAGACATCCTTCTTTAAGCGTATTGACTGTGCCAAATAAAGCGTTCATGCTACTTTCGCTTGGACTATTCTCCATCGTTAGACAAATATGTTCCCAGCGCGCCAATAGTTCTGCCGCCTCTTCCAAATATATCGCTAAGAATTCGCGATCCTGCATTCGGGACTCCTCTGTTCAGAGGGGACTATCGGTAGGATCATCGCTGGTTATAATCAGGTGCGTTTGGTGGTTTTCTAAATTAAGGTTAAAGAGTGATTTAATTTTGGCACCTTAACGAGCGACTGATCGACTTAGATTTGAGCATTCTGGGGTGAGGATTGGATTCAAACAGTCGAAAAATTGGTTGGCATCCCCCTGACTTTGTTGCTAGAAGTTTCACGGTAAGACTTTTCTGGAGAGGGCGGTGAATGTCTAGAATCTATTTGTCCGTGCTTGTATATATTTTCGGTTGCGTGGCGACTAGTTGTGGCGAAATTACGCCTCCCAGTCGGCTAAGTGGCGATAACGACTCCTCTGGCGTCTCGAAATCTGTCGAGAATTCTCAGGCGATCAGTGATCCTGGAGTTGGTGGATTTGCAGCGCAAGGCCCTGCGATGCAGGCAAGTGTCGTAGTCCCGTCAGCGGAGTCATATCCAATTTTATTTCAGTGTAATGCATGGCCTGTTTCAAATCCCTCTTTTTGGACTTACTGGATTCATTGGGATGCCGTATTTGCAGCAAAAACAGCAGTGAATGCTTGCTGGTCGCGCACATTTCTGCCCTGCACATATAACTGCTTCAGAATTCGATAGGTTTGCTGTCCTATGTCGTCTTCTTTTCAGCCATTACGATCAGTCAGCCATGGTGCCGCGCAAACGGTCGCAAGTATTTTCTGGCCTCAGACGAAGACGGTAGGTGGGATTGTTGAACGCTGTAACGTCTCTATCGCTGATGACGGATTTTTATCAGTAATTGAAAATCGCCCTCCGACATGGACGCGAGGGGGGCGCGTCGTTTTTCTTGTCCACGGGTTAACTGGCTCTGAAGATTCCACACACCTTGTTCGGCTCGCCTCTGCTTTTGTTCGCCGTGGGATATTGACCGTTCGGATGAATATGCGAGGATGCGGTCCAGGATTAGGGCTTGCCTCCGGAATTTATCATAGCGGTCGCAGTGATGATGCAAAAGCGGTGCTCGAGTGGATCGCGAATCGGCACCCTAATTCCCCAATATCCCAGATCGGTATATCATTGGGTGGAAATGCAACGCTAAAAATGGTTGGTGAATACGGATCTAATTGTCCGGAATTTTTGGATAGCGTTGTCGCAGTTTCGCCGCCGATTGATCTTGCGCTTTGTTCAGAACGACTCTCACACTGGAAAAATTTTCTTTTTGACCGTTATTTCACGGGTCGTTTGGTGCAGCATATTCGGTCGCTAAATGCGCAATTCCCAGAGAAGGTTATGGCGCTACCAGAATCTTGGAACAAGGGTCCAATATCTCTTGCAAGGCTTGACGATATGTATGTAGCCCCTGTCAGTGGTTTTTTAAACGGCCAGGATTATTATAGACGCTGTAGCGCTGCCCCGTTAATCGGTGACATTAAATGTCGGACTTTGTTGTTGACGGCAGAAGATGATCCAATCATTGATCCGCTGCCATTCGTACAGTTGCCACGTAATTCCCAATGTCAGACGGTGATCACTCGCAAGGGTGGTCACGCTGCATGGATCTCGCATAATAAGTGCCATGACTTCGGACGTTTTTGGATGGATCAATTCGTGGTTAATTGGGTTATGGCGGGTCACAACTAAGTGGGTGAGTGCGAGAGAGAGTCTTTTAATCGCCCCAAGTCCGTCACATCACCCACAAGCCAGATGGAGTCGCCTGGTTTAAGCATGTGAGTTGACTCCGGTGATTGAATACGGGCACCCATGCGTTCCACACCGACAACCATACAATTGAATACGTCGCGAATCCCAGACTCTTTGATTGTTTTGCCAGTGACAATCGAGATCTCTGGGATATCGAGCTGTCGCAACGCGTAATTCGAACTATCAGTTCTTTGGCTATGAGTCTCTTGGCCTCGATTAATCTCATTTGACAAATTTTCCAGCTGTTCATCTGTTCCAAAACACAGAAGCGTATCATGGGGGAAGATGACTTCCTTTGCGTGTGGGGCAACAATTGTCTCTTCGGCTCGTATAATCACGATAATATTCACGCCAAATTGCTCTCTTATCTGAAGATCAATGAGCCTCTGCCCCCTGAATTTTGACAGCGGTCCAACCACAAGTTCCGCAAGATGGGCGTCCCATGGTATCAAATGAGCATGCCGTTGAGCGGCTCCAAGCTCAGAAGGTGTTTTGCCAATTCCGGAAATAAAAGAGTTTTCGATAGTATGATAGTAGAGACCAATTTTTCTTCTGAAAATCAGGAAAATGGCAAAGCTTGCTACGACCGTAATCGCAATGGCAATCTTGAGAGAAAAGAACTCAGTGCTTAGGCCTCCGACAATGAGAATTGTGGCAGCCTTGCTTAGAAACATGCCGATGATACGTACGGCGTTCTGCCGACGCCGATCCAATGGATTTATCTGCGTATATTTTCGGTCGTCAAATGCTGTGAACATAGCCCAAATGAACGGTGACGAGACAGCGAACGTTACCCCCCAACTCAGGGCAGCCTCGTATTTGCTATATGAAATTTGCTGCGATACCCATGGAAGGAGCTTTGATTCGGATACGATAAAAATCGTGATGACCACAACTGCGTTTGCTAACCATCGAATCCCGTTTTCTTTTGCGTGTCCGCTCAGATTCGGAAGTTGGCGTTGTGACCATCCGTGAAACCGTTCCAAGATGGCCTTAGTGTTATCAGGTAGACGTGCTTCGATCAAGGCTGCAGCTCTTGGTGCAGACCTGATTAGATACGGTGTGAAGAATGTTGTGACAAGGGACACGCACACAATAATGGGATAAATCGATGGACTTATGACATTCAACGAAAGTCCTACGCCTGCAATTATGAACGAGAATTCACCGATTTGTGCAAGACTGAAAGCTGTCGCCAAAGATGTTGAAATCGTCTGTCCGGTGAGCAGGGAGCCCAGGGAGACGGTGGAGATCATTCCCACAATTACAAGTGAACAGATAAATATTATCGTTCCATAATTTTGTACGATAGCCGCCGGGTCAAGAAGCATGCCCACGGATACGAAGAAGACCGCTCCAAATATGTCTTTGAGAGGGGATACGAGGTTTTGAATGTGGTGACTCTCACGGGTCTCTGCCAGGATAGACCCCATAATGAATGCGCCTAGGGCAACAGAATAGCTATAAAAATCTGCTAGCGAGACCAACAAGAAGCACAGCCCAACCGATACGATTAAAAGCATTTCATTGGTACCATGCCTCCCAACAGCTCGTATCAGTCTCGGGACAATAAATAAACCAAAAACGAGCCATGCTCCCACGATGACACCAAGCTTTGTAACTGCACCAATCAAGTCACTTCCACTGACGGACTCATTGGTCGCAATACTGGTCAGCGCCACAATGATCAGGATGGCGGCCAGGTCCTGAACAACGAGAATTCCGTAAACCATTTCAGCGAATTTTTTGGTTTTGAGACCCAGTTCCTCGAGGACCTTGATGATGGATGTAGTGGACGATATGGCTACCATGGCGCCAAGGAAAATTTGGTCCATGCTACTCCAGCCGAGCAACTTGCCCCCCATGTAGCCGACAAACATCATTGATCCAATTTGAATCGATCCAGTGATCGTTGCTGCTTTGCCAATGCGCGTTAACCTGCGGAAGCTGAATTCAATCCCCAGTGCGAACATGAAAAAAATCACACCGAGATCTGCCCATACTTTGACATTCTGGATGTCAACGATTGAAAATATTTGGGGCGTGTACGGCCCAACAATGATTCCAGCGACAATGTATCCGAGAACGACCGGTTGCCGAATCAAGCGGAATAAAAATGTCACAACCGCTGCCACACCAAGAATGACGGCCAGATCTTTAATCAAGGGGGCCATGTGCATGGAACGTGTCTCCGGTTGTAAAAATCGTAACGACCCAGCCGTTAAGACGTGGTGCCGTATAGTACTATCATATCATAAACTTAGTGCGCGGGAATTGTCGTGTTGCTACCGTCTGGGTTTGCCTTTTGATTCAAAGGAGGTTTGGCTAGATCCCGGGCATTACGCTCGGCCAGGATCCGCTCATTCAGGCGATCAATGGAGCGCTTGAGAGGAAGGTCTCCCGGTGTCAAGTCATAAGCTCGTTGCCAAGATCGCATCGCTAATTCGCGATTTCCGGTTTTTATGAGTAGCGTCCCTTTCATTTTTAGCAGCTTTGGACTATTGGGATAGAATGCTAGAAGATTGTTAAGCTCTATCAGAGCTAGCTCAAAATTCTTTTCCCTGAAGAGTTGGTTCACCTTCGCGATACCAATTGTATAGCTTGGTGATTGAACAGGGCCTTCAGGTGCTCCGACGCCGAATGCGCCATCTAGCATGGATGTTTCGTCTGGCTTTTGTTTGGCAACGTCTGGAAGCGCAGCGACCAACTCCTTATCGGTGGTGGCTGCATTGATTGGCTTTGAATTGCGTCCCAGAGCAAATGCATCATTAGGGGCAGGTTTTCCAGAGATTTCAGCAAGCGGTATAGCGATGTCATAACGGCCGCCGTTTTCAGGTATTTCGACCGAATATTCAGTGTCACCGACTGCTGATCTTATGACAAAAGGCGATCTTTTTCCGTTATTTCCCAGTCTTTTAGTCTCAGCGACGAATGGGTATGAAATACTTCCTTCAGCTAGGCGTGATTTGAACGGGCGCGACGTCTCGCAGCCAAAAAGCAACACGATTCCAGTCATTGTTAGAACGCGCTTAGAAGTTGTAAGAGAGGACGAGGTCACCGCCGCCACCTCCGCGTGAAGTCTGGTAATCACCTTTAACCAAAATCGTGCTTTCAGAGATATACTGAGCCGAAACCGTTAACACAAATCTACGACCAAAGTATGTGTCCCAACCGAGCCGCGCCGAGGGAGCCAGATAGCCAGTACTAATGATGCCTCCTAGTCCAAAATGCACGCCGTGGCGAACGCGGTCATAAACCTCTACGTCGCCCACAAAGTTATAGGCGGTTAGAGCCTGGATCCCAAGAACATAGTTATAGGGCAATGGTCTGGCGCTTCCTGAATAAGTTGTCGATGATGATGACGATGTAGCAGCACCCTCGCTAGGATATGTGTTGAGAAATTTTGCCGTGCTGATGTAGCCTGACGTCAAGAGTCCAAAATCTAATTTGCGGTTTGCGAATTTTTCGACCGAGCGAATGTGAACTCCAAGGAAGGATTTGTCTCTCTCCCCGCCAGCAACGTTGGGAAGATTTGAACCGCTAAATCCAACTAGGATTTTGTAGTCAGGAACATATTCATCACTGTTCCGAGATTTTTCGATTTGATTGAAGTCGACAGCCATACGTTGATAGCGACTGCGCACGGTTTCGCTATTGTAAGTACGAGCCCAAACGAGTTCTTTGGTTTGCGTGCTGAAGACGTTGAACGCTAAAACCATATGGGTCGTGTGATAAACCAGGACAACATCCATGTAATTTTCAATACCCAATTGATTTGCGGCTTCGTCCATTTTCTGAATATTGGTTAGTGGTGATGTTATGATTAATTTTCCTTCGACCATGGTAGATGACTTGCTCTTGCATGGGACGCAATTGATCAGTTTGACTTTGCTGTTCTCGCGGATTCTCTCGGATACTAGAAGTTCTGTATATTGCTCGTAGGTGCGAGGTAGAGTGTCTGAAATATCGATTCGTCTGATCGAGAGATTTTTTAATCCATTGATTTGGCCTTGCTTGACGTCATAGGCAAATTCTGACAAGAGATCGTTTAAGACTTCATGAAATTGACGCACCTCAGTGTTGGGTGCAACATTATCCAGCCCTTGTTGAGAGGCTTCCCGCGCTGAGAGTCGCGGAGCGAGACGCTGGTTTTTTTTGGACGTTTTTTGTTGGGACTGTTGGGAGTAGGCGCGTTGCTGGGACTGACTGCGTTGGGAGGCCTGCTTTCCAGCCTGTTGCTGTCCTTGCTGCTGTGAAGCTGCAAATGCGTTACAGGCTAGCGCAATACTACTTGCGATAACACTGGCGATGATTCGCTTTCTTGGAGCCTTTAGCACGCGGATCTTCTCCCTAAAATCTTGGGCTTGCCTCAGGTGTATCGGCAGTCGGCCGCTGGTCTTTAACGGTGATTAACATCAGGAATAAAAAAAGGTTGGCCTCAGCCAACCTTTGTTTTTTGACAAAATACTAAAAATCGAAACTAAGATCAGGTGATTCGTCTGTTTATGGACGAATTACAGTGCACGTTCCCGAAGCTGTGCACTTATCAATGAGAGATAGTGCTGTGGTGCTGGCTTCTGGCTTTGTGTCGAGGCAGGATTCGATGATCTTTACCTCAGAGACGTTGTTTGGACCTGCGTCAGTGATTTCTTTGATATCGATCGTTTTATCAATGTTCTTCTTATCACCGGGCTTGACCTCGATAACGGCATCTTCAAGCATCGCGCGCTTCATTGCCGTTCCCAAAAATTTCACCTCTGTGGCGATTGCACAGAACTTTACTGCCGATGAAATGGATGTAATTTCACCAGAACTCAAAATCAAATTTGATCCGCTTATTGTTGGGGTAGCTGGTCTTGTGAGTTTGAAAGTTAGAGAAGGTTGAGCGATGACTGGGTCGATAACAGTCTCTGTTGAATCATCAGCAACGCTTGGACATGCTGCTAGACTGACGCCCAGTTCCTTGGCGCCAAGCTCAGTGACGCTGACGCATGCTTTGACTGTGATTGCTGTTTTACCCTGGAGTTCTTCTTTCTTGATTGCTGTAGGTAGGGCGGCCTTTTTATCGTGCGCGTCAGATGTCAAAAAAATCTGGTCAACTTTTTTGCCGTCTGCCGAGACTTTTCCGAATGAAAGTAATAGGGAGTAGTCACAGCCTTGGCGTAATGATGCGTCTATTTTGACGTCATCAGCAGCAACTTTTTCTACCCGTGCAATGTCTGTGAAAATACAATCACCGCCAGTTTTCTTGATGGATAACGAGTATCCGTCCATTTTTCCCGTGATATCCTTATCGCCTATTTTTGTCGGCATCTTCATTTTGACGCTCACTAGTTTAGCGCCATTTTGATTGTTACTGCTGAGGCTTCCAGGCTTGATGCAGCTGGAGGCTCCAGCTGCCAATGCCAATACTGCGGTCGTAAGTTTTAACATAATAAATTGTCCTCCTGTATTTTGTCCTAGAAATTTCTAATTTTAGCTCTTATTTATTCATCAAATTCTTCTGCTGGTTTTCCCCGAGATGACGCAGGCAATCTGAAATCGCCAGCACTCATTGTTTCAAGGCTACGTCCAAAAGTATTTTGGCTTATTTCAGTATAGCGCGCTCTCAGGTAATTCATATAGACCCCCGTGGCACTCGATGCGTCCAGAGCGCGTCCCAGTGCCCACAGTGACTTCATTCTGGCGAGAAAAATTCCCGCCTTTTCGTCCATGAGTGAGGTATCGGCAGCTAACCGGTTATCAAGGTCTGACATCATTTGATAGAAGCACCAATGAAACACCCGCGGGTTTGAAGAGACCGGACTTTCAAGGTCTGCTGCAACGTCTTGCAGGGCGCGTAAATTAGTCGCTTGACTCGATACCGCCTCAACCCGCTCTCTACAACGATTAATACTATCTGCAGATGGCTGGCGAGACGTCATTATCAGCTTTCGCGTGAACCATGCAGATGCTTCTTTTGGGTGTGGCATCAACGTGACACCGCTCGACGAATCGACTTCCTCTTCTGCTAGATCCTCGGAGTCGAGGCCTTGATCATCCTGCTCCTCGTCTTGTAAGTTGGCCAGATCACTTTGCTGCTGTGCCGTCTGACATCCGTTGACGTACACAGTTGCTATGCAGAGCAAAAGCAAGAATGTGTACAACGTCGATCGCATGCAGTCCTCCATAGGCGGCAAATTCTGCCGTGGTTGATCGGACGTCTCAGATCGTTCTTAATATTTTTTTTCAACGATTTTTTGGCGAATTATGAAAAAACATCGGTTTACCAAGACAAACTGAGGTCTTGCGTTGATGATTAGTAGAATCCGGATGCAGAAAGTCCGGCATAATAGAATGTTTTACCGCTAGCAGTTTGGACTCCTGTTATAAATCCATAGCCCAATGCCCCTCGGGTAATCCGAGTCCATCGCACTTCGGTCCAAAGTGCCGGAGATTCGTAAGCCCATCCGGAACCTTGGAAGTCGCTCGGTGCGCCTTTAAAGCTTTCGTCATTCCGCGCAAGCTTGCTCATAGCAGCCACGCCACCTGACCATAGCCAGGCAAAGCGTGTGGGGTTGTCACTTAGTGGGTCGTCAGGAATACCAATTCTCCCAACAGCAATAGCGGGACCAAGGAATGTCATTGCAAATCGCGCTGTCACCTTATTTTGAGTTCCAAAGCCGCCAAATGGCGCAACCCGAACGCCAAACCAGCCCTGTGCAATACTAGGATCCTTATCAAAGAACATCCGCAGATATGTCGATAGATGTGTGGTCATGTCGCAGTGGTAGTTTGAGCGTGATCCCGAGACAGCGGCTGCTGGTTTTAACAGGCTGAGATCGAAGAATCCGTAGAACGGACGTTTCTCTTGCGCCTCAGCTTTGGCTTTGTCCGCTGCCTCTTGGGACCTGCGTGCGATAGATTCTGCTTCGATTTTCTTTTTACCTTCAGATTTTTTTTCTTCACGCTCAAGGCGCCTTTTCTGAATTGGATCTTTTGAGGCTGGAAAACTGGGTGCTGGCTCTGCAACTGGTGGTGGCGGAAGAGCGATCTGGGCTTGCAAGGAGGGTGAAGCGCTCAATGCGACAGGAAGAGCTAAGACTCTGAATCCTAATGCGGCAAGAGTTACCGGGTAAATCCTACCCGGGAATCGGCAAATTGTGCTTATTTTGCGCACCCTTAGCCTCCAATAAAATGAAATGTAGGGGTCCCTAAACCAGCCCCTTCCTTCAACCATTGTAAACCTCTTATCTATTTTAGTCTCGGAAAGGGGCTCTGTTCCATGGGAATCTTGCAAAACCGGAACAACACCAGTCATTCGTCTCATCGTTTTGACCCTTTCGAGGGCCTAGATGACTCAGTGACCGATAAAAATTTATTTGCCGACCTGAGTGTCATATCGGACCGTCCATACCGAGTGCCTTCAAAGGCTGATAATTCTGCTTTAACTTCGTTACCGCAGAGTTCACGCTCAAAGATTCTGGCTGGTGCTCTTTTGCTGGTCTTGACCGGATTTGCTGCTGCCCGCTTTAAGCCGTGGTCATACTTTTCATCGCAAGAAATCGTTTACGCATATTTTGAGGTTAGGGCACTTGATGCTGGGGGGCGGCCAATCGCCGGTGCCGTCGTTAAAAATGGCGGAAAAAGAGTTGGTACAACCGATAGTTTTGGAGAGTGGCGGCGTTATATGAAGGTTCCGTTGGGGGCCACAGTGCCTTTGACGATTGCCAAGAAAAATAGTCATCAGTTACTGTTTGCAACAAAAAACTTTGCAGTCCCTCCCGATAAGCCAGAAAAAAGCGATGTCGAACTGCGTGGCAGTGTGCAGTTACATGTTGTTGACAATAACGACGCTGAAGCAAAAAGTGCTGTGGCAGTAAGCCCTTCGGACATCGTTCGCACGCGTGCTCCTAAGCAGGGAGCGGATGCCAATCGCCAGCAGACAGAGTCAATGATTTTGACAACTGTCGAGACTGATTCTCAGGAGAAGACAACCTCCGTTGATCGAAGTGTAGATGAATCGGCTGAGAAAAGACCACAGCCAACAATATCGAAAGAACAGATCAAAATCGCATCAAGCCATGAGAGTATTTGGTTTGAATCTAACGGAAATCAAACGTCAGCTCTAAGCAGCGAAGTATTACCTGCCCTGCGCAAACGCGCAGCTGAAATCGGCCTAAGAATTGACCCTAATGCAACTTGGAAGGTTCGACTGAGTGGATTAATTGAAAAGCCTGACCGCGTTGAGAAAGAGGGCGCTGGTCTCATGATGATCTCCAGTGTCGATGGAGAAAAAGACGCTAGTCCAAGAGACTTTCTACGTGCATACAGTCCAGATCCCAATCAGACGGCAAAGGGAATATTGTTCTCGCTTGCTCGAGTTGTAAATAAAAATATCGTGACTCAAAGAAATGGGGACCGATGGGTCGCCGTTACCGATAAGTCCTCTCCTGAGTTGTGGAGTCTGACCCCAGGTCAGGAACTGGTGGGCTCAAGTGGGACGTTCGTTGTCAGTGGAGAGTCTTACACAACCGAGAGTGCCACAGGATTTTACCTGACCAAGACCGACCGCAATCCTTGCAGTCATAATTCTGATATTTGCGAATTAAAGACGAGGACCTACACCGAGGTGCCTCCTGTTCCGTCATGGAAGCAGATGCGTCTGAAAGTAGGTACGTTAAGCAAAGATCCTGTGAAGATATTTGTCTCTGGCTATGAGTCTCGACCCGTCGGTGATAAGATTTTTGAATACTGGGGACAAGACAAGGCGCGAGTCAACGTGACCGTGATTCAAAATGCTCGGGTATTGTATCGCGGACAAATCGTAAACGATAAGTCAGTACCTGTAAGTTTACCAGTGAGTAACATCTCTCGACGTTAATGCGACGTGCCAAGGAGAAATGGGCTGTGTCTGCTAAGACCAAAGTTTTGATTACCGGTGCATTGCACAAGTCCGCTATGGCGTCATTTGAGGGTAATGATCACTTGCAGGTGCTCTATCACCCGGATTGTGACCGCGCGACGTTGCTGAAATATGTGCGTGACGCACAGGTGTTAGTGACTCGTAGTGAAACTGATGTGGATCGTGAGGTGATGGATGCAGCGCCTCTTCTAAAAGTGGTCGCGCGGGCAGCCGTTGGTGTCGGTAACATCGATATTTCGTATGCCACGGAAAAGGGCATCCTGGTTATCAATTGCCCCGGAAAAAATACGAATAGCGCGGCTGAGCTTACGATTGGCCTCCTCTTGGCGATGTTGCGAAATATTCCACAAGCACAGGAGACCATGAAAAAGGGTGGCTGGGATCGTCACCGATTCACGGGGCGAGAATTGCGTGGTAAACGGTTGGGAATTGTTGGTCTAGGAAACGTTGGGCATCGCGTTGCCAAATTTGCACGTGGGTTTGACATGGATGTATTTGCTTATGACCCCTACATCGCCCCTCAGATTTTCGAACAGCATGGCGCAAAGCGCGTCGGATCTCTTCGGGATCTTGCCTCACAGGTCGATGTCCTGACATTTCATGTTCCGCTGAATAAAGAGACCAAAGGTATGGCCACCAAAGAGATTTTGCAGGCCATGCCGCGAGGTGGTTGGGTGCTGAATGCTGCTCGCGGTGGTGTCTTTAAAGAATTGGATATCATTGAACTACTGAAGTCAGAGCATTTGAGCGGAGTTGGTATTGACACTTTTGAGACGGAGCCGAAGGTGAATCCGGACTTGCTTACCCTGCCGGGTGTTTGGTGTACACCACACATAGGGGCGTCAACTGAAGAGGCGCAGATCGCCATTGGTGAGGCGATATATAATCAGATCATAAAGGCAATTGATGGCGGAGTTGTAGATTACCCTGTGAACCTCCCACAAGTTGGCGTTATTCAGGATCAACGCACCAAAAGTTATGCGGTGTTAGCCGAAAAATTGGGAAGTCTTGCTGGGCAAATTGCCGGTTTTAACGCGAGTCAGGCAGAGTTGTCTTATCGCGGTGATATCGCGGGAAGTGACCACTCCTTGATCAGACTGAGCTTTTTGAAAGGCTATCTGTCCCAGGTCGTAAATGACTATGTCTCGTTTGTGAATGCAGAGTCTCATGCGTCCAAGATTGGTCTGCAGCTTAATGATCGTTCTGATCCGCAATTTGATAGCTACCGTAGCGCTTTAAAAATCACCCTAACCGGCGTTGATGGTCAATCATTGCGTGTTGGTGGACTCGTGTTTGATGATCAGATACCGAGGCTTTCTCTGATCAATGATTATTATTTTGAAGCGGAGCCCTCAGGACACATGTTGTTAGTTGAAAATGAAGATAAACCCGGTGTCATTGGGGATCTTGGGCACTTCCTGGGTTTTAAAGGTGTCAATATTGCAACCTTTGAGTTGAGTCGTAATCGTCGTGGTGGACGGGCCATGGCCGTGATTCGCACGGATGAAGAGGTCTCGTCACAAGATCAGATGGAGATGGGGCGTATTCGAAATATTTCCAAGGTTCACCGAGTGTATTTATAATTGAAGTTATAAATTTTTTTCATTTACCGTTGATTGTTTGGAGGAGATTTTATGGGCCGTTGGTTTAATCATTATGAGCCGGGTGTTGCAAAAGAAGTTGATCTAAAAACCTATTCCTCTATTAATCATATATTCGAGGATACATTCAAAAAGTACGCTGTGGCACCTGCCTTCCACAATATGGGGACGACCATCACTTTTGCTGAGCTAGATGAGCTCGGCAGCAAGTTTGGTGACTATTTGCAGAATGAATTAAAAATGGTGGCAGGTGATCGGATTGCTGTGATGATGCCAAACATATTGCAGTATCCGATTGCAATGGTGGGTGCAATGAAAGCCGGTCTTGTTATTGTGAATTGCAACCCTCTATACACGGCGCGCGAGCTTGAGCATCAGCTAAAGGATTCGGGGGCGAAGACCATCGTTATTTTTGAAAACTCCGCAGCTATTCTTGAGAAGGTGCTTCCAAATACAAGTATCAAGCACGTCATCACGACGCAAATCGGTGACATGCTCAAATTTCCGAAAAATCATATTGTAAATTTTGTCATAAAGAACGTGAAGAAGATGGTTCCCGCGTGGAGTATCTCATCCGCTGTAAGCTTCAAGGATGCGTTGGCGAAAGGAGTGGCCGGACGTGTTAAGGTACCAGCATTGACTCACAAAGATCTGGCCTTTCTTCAATACACGGGGGGGACTACAGGCGTTTCCAAAGGCGCTGAATTGACGCACGGTAACATTGTGGCAAATATGCTACAGGCTCGCGAGTGGATCAAGAATTCAGTGCGCCCAGGGGAAGAGATTATCATTACGCCGCTTCCTCTGTATCACATCTTCTCCTTAACAGCGAACTTCCTGGTTTTTGCTTCGATCGGTGGTCTTAACGTTCTGATTACAAATCCAAAGGATGTTCCGGGTTTCATCAAAGAGCTTAAGAAGTGGAAGTTCACTGCGATTACGGGTGTTAACAGTTTATTTAACCTTCTTTTGAACCATGATGATTTCAAGACAGTTGACTTTGGAGCGATGCGTCTCACCTTAGGTGGAGGCATGGCTGTTCAAAAAGCTGTTGCTGAGCGTTGGAAAGGGCTAACTAAAATTCCTTTGATTGAGGCATATGGACTGACCGAAACATCGCCAGCAGCTTGTATCAATCCTTTGACCAACAAAGAGTACAATGGTTATATCGGTATTCCGATTCCTTCGACCAAAGTGGCCATTCGCGATGATGATAACAAAGACTGTAAGCCCGGAGATGTCGGTGAAATTTGTATTCATGGTCCGCAGGTTATGCGCGGATACTGGCAGCGTCCTGATGAGACAGCAAAAGTTATGACGCCTGATGGCTATTTCAGGACGGGTGACCTTGGATTTATGACCGATGACGGATTTGTGAAAATTGTTGATCGTAAGAAAGACATGATCTTGGTTTCGGGCTTCAATGTTTATCCAAACGAGGTTGAAGACGTGATGATGGGGCATCCGAAGGTGGCAGAGTGCGCTGCTGTTGGAATTCCGGATGCTCACTCAGGCGAGGTCGTGAAGCTGTTTGTTGTAAAGCGCGACCAGAGTTTAACGGAAGAAGAGCTTAAGGCTTATGCAAAGCAAAATCTGACCGGATACAAGGTTCCAAAGGCGGTCGAATTCAGAAAAGATTTGCCTAAGTCAAATGTTGGAAAAATTTTGCGCAAGGAGCTGCGCGTTTAAACGCAGCTGCTTATGTAAAGAAAAAAAATCGGCGCGGGGTTACCCGTGCCGTTTTTTTTTAACTTATTTTGAATCAATTAGCCGACGCGACGTCCAGACTTCGCTCCTGGCATGCACTGGGCGATCCAGCCATGAGCAGTTGCGGACTTGTAGCTGGCCGGAGCGCCTTCTGCCCACTCTGACTCGCTCTTGAAGCGGCTTGCAAACTTCTTGCAGCGATCAAGGGTCCATGCTGACTTCTTTTTAACGCGCTGATTGTGGACGTGGACAACTTCGCCACCTTCGCCGTCAGCTTTTTTTTCTTTTTTTTCTTTTTTTGGCGCTTCTTTATTCTCTGACATGGTTCAACTCCTTTGTACCGTTGAGTGAAAACGGCAGAGTAACCGCCGTCCTGGTAGGTTTCGGCGTTCCGTCAGGGAACATGAGTCCTAGGATTGTGGTAATTGTTAAAAAAGCGCCCGAAGACCATTAAGTTTCAGCAGGTTTTCGTAAACTCCATGCACTTCAGCGGCACTATTCAAAGTTAGTGAAAGGGTCAAGGCTAGATGCTGACCGGACTTTGACGGACGTGTTGAGTGCTGAAAATCACGATCATCGCCAAGAGAATTTAGTGCTAAGGAAAGCGCATCAGCTACAAAATCCTCGCGGTGGTCGCCAATGACTTTGAATATGTACGGTCCGGGAAACGAGTGCTGAGACTCAATTAATTCTAAACTTGGAAGTTGCGGTGTCATGAGCGATAGACCTCGTTGTTATTATTTCGTCAGGCGACCTGATGCGTGAGGTGTTCCTTCATGAAAGCCTGCCGGAGTGATCTCCATAAATTGGGCTTTTCTCTGCAGCTGCTTTATGTTCAGGGCTCCGCAGTAGGTGAGGCCTGAGCGGATGCCGCCCATCACATCGAGGATCACGTTCTTTACTGGGCCTTTGGCCAAGACTTCAACGGCAACACCTTCAGCTGTTTTCCATTCAGCCATTCCACCCATAAAGTCTTCCTGCGCCTCGCGAGACGCCATTCCTCGGAAACGTTTAAGTTTGGTTTCAGATCCATCGCTGTTTTTGCGTGTCATGAATTCGCCAGGGGTTTCATCAGTTCCAGCCAGCATGCCACCTAACATGATGAAGTCGGCGCCTGCAGCTAAGGCTTTGACGGCGTCTCCAGGTGACTTGATACCGCCGTCAGCGATAATACAGCGGTCGACCTTACGGCATTCTTGCAGCGCCGTAAGTTGGGGAACGCCAAAGCCTGTTTTGATGCGAGTTGAGCAGACAGATCCCGGGCCAATTCCAACTTTTATGACGTCTGCGCCAGCAGCTGACAGGTAGTCGGCGCCAGCATACGTTGCCACGTTACCTGCAATGATCATGATGTGTTGTCCCCATTTTTCACGCAGCTGGCGAATGGTGCGATTCACTTCCTTGCTGTGACCATGAGCAACGTCAACGCAAATAATCTCTGCACCGGCACTGATGAGTGCCTCCGCGCGAGGTAAAGCCTCTTCACCGATGCCGATACTGATTCCTGTTTTCTTTGGGTGTTTGAGGCGCTTAAACATCGCGACATTCTCTTCAATCGACATGAATCTATGTAGAATCGCCATGCCACCGAAATCTGTCATGGCGTTGGCCATGGTCTCACCGGTTACGGTGTCCATATTGGCACTGATCATGGGAATTTCGAACGTGCGCCCGGCAACCGTAACATTCGTAGTCACATCCTGACGCGACCGGATGCCGTTATACCCAGGAACGAGCATCACATCATCAAAGGTAAGACCGCGAATATTGGACATCATAAGAGATAACCCTCCCGGGTTTGAATTAAGCGTTATTAAAATTACGGGCTTTTTTATTAAAAATCCTTGTCTCCCGTCAATATTAAAAGAAGCTTGGCATTGTTGAGGGACCAAAGGTTCGGACTCGGTAAATTGGGGTCCAGCCGAGAGTTTTGAAGATTTATTAATTGTCTGGAATTATTGAATAAATGCTGAAACGAGCCGGTTTGGAAATAAACTCTCAATTTTAGTAACCCCCCCTTCCGGGAGGAGAAAGCGTCTACGATCAGAGCAGCGTCTAATGGTCTGTAATCTCTGCCAAGGAGCGCAAACCCTTTGAGTTTGTGGGAATTTCGGTCGCATTTAGAGGTGTGCTATACTGCCTCAAGTCCTTGTCCTGGTTAGGAGTTATGTTGGAGGTTCTATGCGACTTCGGTTCAACATCGTCGCAACCCTTGTTGGAGCATCTCTGCTAATGTCGGCAGGCTGCAGAAGCAGCTTACGATCGAAGTGGAGTGAGGCGACCGGCTGGGCAAGCGACTCCATGCGTGAATCACGCGGGGTTTGGTATGTTGAGGCTGATCAAACGATTCACGTGGGCGCATGTCCATCAATCGTCTCGCAACCAAGACGCTCATGTCCTGGAATCGTTGAAGAGTCCAGTCCCATAAGTCTTTCCGCGTATGAACTCCGTCTGAGCGGTGTTGTTGGGGCAGACAATGGAAGAAAATTCGACAATGGTCGAATCGTCTGGCTTGAATAATTTTTAGTATTTGATTGTCCACACTTTTCTGAAAGGGATGTCAGATGAGGAAGACGTTTATTATCTTCGCAATCACGGGCGTATTGTTGAATATCGCCCTAGGTTTTGTCTGGTTTCCCGGTCTTTATGGACTGGTCTTTTTGGTGCCAATCGTTGGTGTTGGCATCCATGATATGATTCAGCCACACCACTCTATACGACGAAATTTTCCTGTATTAGGCCGGGCACGTTGGATTTTGGAGATGGTCCGACCTGAGATTCAGCAGTATTTTATTGAGAGTAATACTGATGGTCGCCCATTTAGCAGAGAGCGACGCTCGCTTATTTATCAGCGTGCAAAAAACGATATTGCAACGTTGCCGTTTGGAACCCAGCTTGACGTTTATGAAACCGGTTATGAATGGGTCAATCATAGTCTCGCTCCCAAACATGTCAAACCAGATAATCTTCGCGTCGCTGTAGGGGGTCCAGCGTGCAAACAACCTTATAACGCGTCCATCCTGAATATTTCAGCGATGAGTTTTGGAGCGCTGAGCAAGAACGCCGTACTTGCCCTCAATGGCGGAGCAAAGATGGGTGGATTTGCACATTGTACGGGTGAGGGCGGTCTTTCGCCGTATCATCTTGAGCCCGGTGGCGACATCATCTGGAATATTGGGACAGGATACTTTTCATGTCGAACTCCTGATGGACGATTTGATCCCGAACGATTTACAGAACGGGCATCGCTTACCAATGTAAAGATGATCGAGCTGAAGTTGTCACAAGGCGCAAAGCCTGGACACGGTGGCATCCTTCCCGCAAAAAAGCTGACTCCAGAGATCGCCGCAATCCGCGGCGTGCCCATGGGGCAGGATGTTTTATCGCCTCCTGCGCATACAGCGTTCAAAGATCCCATTGGGCTATTGAGGTTCATTGAGCAATTGCGCACCCTAAGTGGTGGCAAGCCGACAGGCTTTAAGTTGTGTTTGGGTAAACGTCGCGAGTTTTTATCTATCTGTAAGGCCATGGTCGAGACGGGGATCGTTCCGGATTATATCGCCATCGATGGTGGAGAGGGAGGTACCGGTGCTGCGCCTCTTGAGTTCTCAAATCACATGGGTAGTCCGTTGAATGAATCGTTGGTTTTTGTGCACAACGCTTTGGTTGGTATCGGGGTACGAAAGCAGATCCGTCTATGGGTGTCTGGTCGGATAACAACTGGTTTTGATATCGTCTCAAAAATCTGTATGGGTGCTGACGTCTGTTACTCGGCGCGTGCGATGATGATGGCCTTGGGTTGTATTCAAGCGCTGCACTGCAATACGAACAAATGCCCCACGGGAGTCGCTACGCAAAATCCTTGGTTAGTACGAGGGCTTGTTGTCGATGATAAAAAGACGCGTGTCCGCAACTTTCATCATGCCACTCTAGAATCCGTTGCTGAGATGATTGGTGCAATGGGTTGCACATCGACCGCAGAGCTCAGGCCTTGGCATCTTATGCGTCGCTTTGGTCCGTTCGAAGTGAAGCACTACGGTGAGATATTTGACTACTTGAATGACGGCGATCTTCTTTTGGCAACTCCACCAAAAGCTTTTGCCCGCGCTTGGAATGTTGCCCGCGCGGATTCTTTCGACTCGTAATTTTGGGGACACACGACCAAACCCAAATTGCTTGGAATTTAGTTTTGATTTGCTCGTGTGTCCCCAAATTGATTGAATTGCGCTAGTGTTCGTAGCCTTGTACCGCAAGAGATGAGGCAGGTTCACCAGTTAGAGGAATGATTTTTACTCCTCGGCCTGCAGTCACAGTCCCGATTTGTCTGATACCACATTCAAACGGAAAACGTTTTACTATGGTTTGCGCATCGGCTTTGCTGCAGGTAAACACCAACTCAAAATCCTCACCATCACAAAGTGCTGCTTGAAGTTCACTGTCAGTAGCAGGTGCGATGCCTAGAACTTGTTTTGCATCGATTGTGATTCCCACGCCGCTAGCGTCTGAAAGGCGAGGTAAATCAGTTGCAAGGCCGTCTGACAGGTCCATCATGCTGTGGATTTTGAAATGATCCATGAGCCAGCGTACTTCTTGAAGGCGCGGTCGAAACCGCAAGTGCCGCCCTGTTTCAAGACTGTGGCCTAGGGTCTTTCCAGTTATGAGGACGCAGTCTCCAGCTTGCGCGCCGGAGCGTGTCACTGCCCCACGCCAATGGGGACTTCCGGTTACACATACGTTTACGACAAGAGGACCGCTCCAGCTATTGGTGTCACCACCATCAATTCCGCATTGGAACTCACGCGCAGTCGCTGCAGCTCCAATCATCAGGCGTTCAATCCACTCCCGTGTTGTGTTGCCGGGAATGCCAAGAGAAATAAAGACACTTTGTGGCCATCCACCCATAGCAGCGATGTCACTGAGATTGGCGGCTACAGCCTTTCTGCCGATTAGCTCCGGCGTGGTTTGCAGCGCGAGAAAGTGTGTTCCATCCAAAAACATGTCAGTTGCAACTAGCACTCCACGATCAGTCGTGCTTAAGAGAGCTGCGTCGTCGCCGTTAGGAACCAGAGCTGACTTTGAAATTGGCATTGAATCGTGAAGCCAGCGCAGGAATTCGCTTTCGCCAAAGGATTGACCAGGGTGTTGATTGTCAGCCATGGATTGCATGCTCCGAGTTTAAGTTGACGTTTTCTCTCCAATGCCTCGAAAAAGCTCTGGGAGCCTGTCAAGTTTGATGGGGGATGCATCGGGCGTCAAGCCGGCAAGATTCGCCACAAAGCCTCTCAATTCATCAGCTCCTAAGCTAGTGCGGCTATAGGATTTTAAACTTTCTGAAAGTATTCGTTTGCTAAGTTTTTGACCCGCGGGATTTGCGATGAGGGGGTGGTGTACAAAAATAGGCACAGGAGCATCAGGCTTGATTAATTTGCGCATGGCAAGCTGTCGCCCAGTGCTTGAAAGAAGATCTTCGCCGCGGATAATCAAATTAATACCTTGATCAAGATCGTCGATCACAACAGCAAATTGGTACGTCCATTGTTTTAGTCGATCGCGAACGACGACATCACCACACTGATGTGCAGGGTTCTGACTTATAGGGCCTTTCATGCAATCTACTAGAGAGAATGACTCATCCGGTATGACGAGTCGCAGGCAGGTTTCCTCTTGATTGAGGGGGATTGGGCGCCCCCGACAGGTTCCTGGGTACGTCAATTCGCCTGAATGTTGACCAATGCTACTTTGAACATCCTTCCGACTGCACGAACAGGCGTAAATCAGATGTCTTCTCATCAAATCCTCAAGATGTTTCCTGTATACGTCGTCGCGGTGACTTTGGCGCCATAGGCCTTTTGGGGCGGTGACGCCGAGCCATGCGAGATCTTCACAGATGGAGGCTTCGAATTCTGGGCGACAGCGACTTTGGTCGTGGTCTTCGATGCGCAGAACGATGTCTGCGCCAAGATTGGCGGCAATGCCTTGGACGTACATTATATGAAGGACGTGACCAAGATGCAGATGGCCGGTTGGGCTTGGAGCTAAGCGCGTGCGCAGGGAGCTCATGAGTTCTCCTTGATATGTGGCTGATTTTAAATGGTTTTAGCACTCTTCGCCAGGCTTTCAGCGAGTATTTGGGGAGTGGCGTTTGTCGCCTGATTTAAAGGTTTCAAGGGTTTGCAAAAGTTTACGGCAGTGATATGGTCCCTAACCCCTGATGGGCGCGGGCCTCAGGACTTAAAGGTAAAGTTATGATCTCGTTATTTCATTCATTATTTGATCGCAAAGGGCTTTGTTCGCGCCGGCCCTTGGTGCGTATTTTTGCAGTTGTAGTTCTTGCCTGGAGTGTGGTGGGGCTAGCTGCTGTAACGGCTGATCGCTTTTTCCATTCAATCGGCCAGGATGAACAGATTTTCCCAACCACATTGCGCTTTGAATTAGCTGAATTAAGGATGCCTCTGATTGGGGCGCCATCCCCGAAGCCGGCAATAGAGCGATTATTGGCTGCAGCGGATCGTCTGGTAAAGGAAACGTCAGTTCCCTATGTTTTTGGGGGAAGCCGCATCGGTTCTCCCAAGCAATGTCAAGGCTGCGTCGATTGTGCGCGTCGTTTAAAACTTCCAGCTGATTCAACCCTATCAAGATATAACCGATGCCCCGAGTGCCAGCGTTGCGGTATCGATTGCAGTAATTTTGTGAATTTACTCTATGCTGAGGCTGGCTTGGGGTTTCCTTTTGCCGACACACGAACGCTTCAATCATCTGGACATGACTTCCTACGGGAGCGTTATGGATTTCTAAATATCGGCAAAAATCTCGAAGACGCGCGGGCGGGGGATCTAGTCGTCGAAAAAGGTCATGTGATGATGGTGATTGATGTCGACGCCAAATCCCGGACTATCGCCTACATCCATTCAAGTCGAGGCAGCCTCGGGCGTAAACCAATTGGTGGCATCGAATTGAGGCGTGGAAAATCTTTGGACGAGGTGCAAAAGCGTACCTTGAGAATTCTACGCCATCGTGACTTGGTTCTTCCGGAAGATCAGGATATGTTGATTGGGTCCAAGCCATCGATATGGTCTGGACTGCGGTATGTGTTTGCCGCAAACCACTAGGTGACTGCCGCATGCGCATAGGTGTTTTTGATTCTGGAGTTGGAGGGCTTTCGATCCTTGAGGCTATCCAGCAGGTGCTTCCAGATGCATCGTATGCCTACTGTTGTGACAATGAAAACTTTCCTTACGGCACAAAAACGGAACCGGCCGTCATTGATTGCGCGAGTCAGGTGACGACCCGCTTTCATCAGGCCGCCAAGCTCGACATTTTAGTTATTGCTTGCAATACAGCCAGTACTGTTGCGTTGGACAAGATCCGAGCAGGACTTCCTATTCCGGTGGTCGGCGTTGTCCCGGCAATTAAACCTGCCGCAGAGCGATCTAAATCCAAAGTAATCGGAGTCCTTGCGACGCCAGCGACGGTTTCTAGGCCCTATTTAGATAAGCTAATTCATGAGTTTGCAAGTGACTGCAAGGTTATTAAATGTGGATCCAGTGGGCTCGTCATATTGGCAGAGCAAAAATTGCGGGGCACACATATTAAGATAGATGATGTATGCTCAGAAATTATACCGATCCTTGATGCTATTTCACTGGGATTGGACAAGCTAGTGCTCGGTTGTACCCACTTCCCCTTGCTAGCCGAAGAGTTGACGAGTCTATTGCCTCCCTCAGTCGAACTAATTGACTCTGGAAAGGCGATTGCGGCTCGGGTGCGCTCTTTGGTTGAACAATCTTGTAGTCAGATTGGACAGCCGAAGACGAGTAGTGCTGACAAATTGAGCGGATGGTGTAGCGGCGCCGCGCACGCGGTGTCATTGCCCAATCAGCGCGGGAAATTAATATTGCAGACGCTGCCTTAAGGCAGTATTTCTTTGGACGGATGTTCCAGTTAAAACCATCCTAATTTTTTTGGTCCAACGGTCATGACCTCCGGGTTCCGTTTGTTCAGCAGGGGAGTGCGTAGTGAGCAGGGTAGGCTTATCGGTAGCTATGGGATTGTTGCTAGTAGCCTGCGGTCGGACCCCCATATCTCAATTGAAAATCATTGGCGGTCGGCCAACTGCTGAGCATCGACCATGGTTCGTTCAACTAATGGATTCTTCTACTAGTGCTGAGGGATTCTGCGGTGGAACGCTGGTCGCGCCGCGTATCGTTATGACGGCTGCCCATTGTATTGACTTGGCCGCGTCGCGCAGTCTTCATGTTGCACTGGGCCTTGCGGATGGTGCAAATCTTAACGTGAATCATCCCGTAAAAGTTGAAGCTCTGATTATCCATCCTCAGTACTCTGCTAGTGATTTAAAGAATGACATTGCGGTCTTGTATTTAGCTAATTATGACGGCGTTGAATTCGAGAGGCCGGTTCATCCACTGCCATATACTCAAGACAGAGCTTTACCAGAGAAAAACAATAACATGGTAACCGTGGTTGGTTTGGGTAATACAACCTCGATTGGAAACCTTTTCGATCAAGTCATACGTGAAGTTGAGATTCCGGTGCTGGATTTGAAAAAATGTAGTGAAACGTATCCTGATGTTGGTGAATCACACATTTGCGCCGGCGATATTCAGCAGGGTGGGCGAGATAGCTGCCAGGGGGATAGTGGCGGCCCTATGGTTGCGAAGAATGAAAACGGTACTTGGGAGCTTGTTGGGATAGTCAGCTACGGAAATGGTTGTGCACAAAAATCAGGACCAGGCGTCTACACCCGTGTCGGATCTCACAGTGCATTTATAGAGGCCGCTATTACTGATTTAGCGACACCCCGGGGATCAGACCTTGCTAGGGACGTGAGTCGTTTTGTTCGGACTCGATGTGCCTCTCAATTTGGCTATTTGCCGTTCGAACAGGGTTCGTCAGACAGTCATCGTCGTAATACAATTTATGGATTAGATTTGAAAAACTTCGCCTTAAATGAAGTTGAGACAATTCCCACCGGCAGAAAAATTGATGAGTGTGAGTTTATCTTTGATGGAATGAAGGTTCATGCTGAGTGGTTGCTTCTTGGTGACCAGTCAAGAACGCTAAACTCAAAGGTGACAGTATTTGCAACGGCAGATGACGGGCGTAAGTTCATCTCCAGACCGCAGCGACTTACCTATCTGCAGGATAGTCTGATTTGCTCTACATCCCAAGGTCATCTGACTCTCGCTGATCAACGTCACTTTACCTATGTCATCTTCAAAGATGTGCTTTATGGACTGGGGGAGCCTGTAGATCCGCCGGGCAATGATCAGACTACGTGGGGTTGCTCTGTAAGCGATGCGTCTATAGAAACCTATGAAATTTCTTATTCTGGAACATCTGAGCGTCAACTTGCAGCGCGTATACATCACAAAAGTGTTGGAACAATCGCAGTTAAATTGATGCGTATGGACCAGGACTTAAGGTTGACGGCGAGATTCATGACTGATGACGGATTTCGGGGGATTTTAATTTTGGATAATGCTTCCAATGATGATTTATTTACCTGGAATATGTCCTGTCCAATGCCATTTAACGTCAAGCTATCATCGGGAGAAGTTCGCTCCGCTTCTCCCAATCCTCAAGGAGCAGGCTATCAGATTGTCCTTGACGCAATACATGATGCCGATGGTGTTATTCACAGCGGCGGTAAACTAGCATTGCCGGTAGACCACGGAAATGCTCGGGCTCTGTCAGAATGCACAATTAATGGGGTCATAGTGCCCATCATCCAAAGAACTATTGTTAAATAGGTTGTAAGGAAGACTCATTCTAGCTCTGGACGATCTATCCCATTATCGGATGCGGGCTCTGGTGTAGATTCTGATTTAGGTGCCGTGGGTAGATTGAGCTTGATTTTGGTTGACGGTTTTAGTGTCAAAATGCCTGAACCAGGATTTTCGGAAGTTATCCTCAACACAGCTAGCCGGCCTTTGGCAGATACGAGTTCCAAATTTTCGCCTAATTTAATGTCGCTTGTCCGAAGAAATGGTTTTTCCGATGAATCAAGAATGATTTGTCCAGAAACGGTTTTGTACTTTGCGAGTGGTGGTGTGAGTGCCAGGATGTAGCCGTTTTGTGTATCGAGCACTCTTGCGTTGAACCCCAGGTTCTTGTTGAGCCAACGGTAGTAGTCATTTGACGCATCTTTTTTCATTGTGAAAATTCTTGACAGTTTGTCATCAGTTTTTCCGACCGACAAGAACTCCCAGCTATTTTTACTTACGTCCAAGATATAGCGGGCAGATAAGCATTTAAGGAGTGTGGGGCGTTTGCGGACGCATGGGTTTTCTTTCCCAGTTTGATTGATACCCAGTTGAAGGTCGCGCTCTTGGTCAGAAGGGGTAAAAAGATGATGGGAGTCTTTTTCTGAAATAGTATCTGTGTCAATGGCAGAAAATGTTTTGCCATTTGAACTTATGATGATGAGTTTAGAATTTGTTTCTGCAAAAGCTTTGTTTGCCGCTCGCCATTTCTGATACCACGTAGTGAGATCTGGAGGCGGTGGGGGAGTGACCTCTACCTTGTCTGTTTCTTCTGCCTGAGGTGAGCTCGAATTTTTGGTTTCAGACGTCGAGGATGTTTGGTCTGTGGAATCCATCGGTATTCGCAAAGATTGTGCAGATGCAACGACACTTGAGATACAGAGTATTGTCATGATGATTCTTACTACCATGTAATAGTGAGTCCTCCGCCACCAAAGAAACTTCCAAATTTTAGCTGTGTTGTTAAATTAGGGTCTTCGTTCAATTCTTCCGTTGTGGCTAAACGTGTGTAATGATTTTGGTCAACAGCCGAAAATATGAGTACAGCGAGTTTTAGGGACTTCCAATCAGCTATCTCGCGGTACAAGTCAAGGCCTGCGCGGATGGAGGTACTCTTGTACTCTTTGTCAATGGGGAGAACCCCAAGACTGTAGCTACCATAACCCCAAAGTCGAACTAAAAATGAGTTGGTACGTTTTTCTAGGCCGACCTCAAGTCCAACGGTGGGGGCTCGCTGAAGTTTGAATTCATAACCATCGGTGGCCGCACCAGGATTAGGTGTGCTTTTTAGGGAGAGATTGGTCACCCCTAACCGGGGTGAAATGTCGACCCAATTGAGAATGGGATTATCAAGTTTTAGTCCAAAGCCATAGCCGAGCTGAATACGAGACCATGAAAGCTCATCTCGAAATTCTTCAGTCTCTGACTTTTGTATTGGAATCGTGTCATAGTTAACGCGTAGCCCGGACAATAATCCGCCCCTAAATTCTCCAAACATTCCAATTAAATTTACGTTTGCGATTACACCTGAGCCTTTCTGTAGTGGCACGCCATAACGGATACCCAAATAAGCCGATCGACCGATGTTAAGAAATTTTGCGAAAAAACTGCTCATCCTGGATTTTAATGTATCGTCAATTTTGCGGAGATTTGCCTCTTTGTCACTGATCTGGTGGAGGAAGTATATAGATTGGCGTTTTGCCAAGGGTGCGTCGTCAATAGGGTTTGTAAAAAGTTGCTCGATCTGGATCTGAGTTTTTGTATCCGATCGTTTAACAATACTTGCCGTTCCAACCAGTTTGGTTAGCCACAAGTCCCCGGATCTGCGGATTTGGTAAATTTCTGCATCTTTCGACTCCGGGTTTATATTCGATAAACCTCGACTTTTGATCGTTACACGTCCCCCGCTCACCAGACGAGATCCTGTTAAAGCTGTCCGAATTGGTAGGCTATTGGTGAGATAGGCTGCGATTAATTGAGAAAAATCATGCTTTTCAAGGAGCGTTATCAATGGAATCTCTGAATTAAACTCGTAGAGTGCTTGTTTGGACTTTTCGCCTTTGGAGTTTTGATACATGATTTCAAAACGTCTTTTTTCTCCTTGGGAGCTAATGGTCATGGTCCATGGCAATACCGCGGTTATTTGCTGGCTATTCTTCGCGGACTGTGTGCTGCCTTGGCTAGTGGTTTTGATGCTACAAATTCCGCGGGTGAACGGTCCGCTAGCCCATAGGCCTCTGTTTTTTGTCAAGTAAACAGAAAATGATTCGCATGCTTTGCTGAGTTTTTGTCGTGCAATGGAGTTGCCTTCGTCGAGGGCCTCATCGGAAACATCTATATAGATGACGCGTTTTTCGGTTGAAATTGCAGCGCCCTTGCCAGTTTGGCAATAGACAGTCGGACTGCTCGTCATTAGACCAGCGATCACACGTGCAAAAAAAATGAAGCGTGCCCCTACAATATGATTCTCCCCAAAGAATTTATACTTTCTTCGGTTTATTCTAAGTATTCTTTAGAGACGTTGATACACGATAAGAAATTTTTCGGTAGATGGTATTGGGCTTTGTGACAGCCGAAACCTGGCTTATGGACCAATAAGAGTCAAAATTCCAGCAGACGTAGACTTACTGGATATCGAAAATATAGATGCATCCCAAGTGATGTTGTTATCCTGGTTATACGTGACAGTTGCGGCTTGATTCAGTGCAGAATTCGTTGGTTCCTTAACGCGGGGAACGAACCTATCTAGTTTTCGGCGCATTTCGGATTTTCTTTGTGCGAGATGAAGGGGTGCATCGATTGCCTTCCATGCCAGCAGGGAAAAGTCAGCCTGTTCGACTTTGTCGGGTGGCAGGAGATAAGGAGAGTCGACAGTGTTAATACGAATGAGAGCCGGTAGTGATTGATAGGACCCCTGTAAATCGACAAAATATGAGCCAGAAAGAAAACTGTCCCAGGGAGTCAGTAGGCCTTTGCTGCGCCACTCGTGGTGACCAAATAGCGGCATCCGTCGTACCCCGAGATATCCGAAGATTTTTGCGAAATGGCGTACAATTTTGAAATTGTCTGGTATCAAAACTGCATCTTGTTGAATATCAGGAGCTAAAGCGATCATCTTTGGATTGAATGGCTCCCCTGTTTCCTGTGAATGGAGTTTAGCTGTTTCATATAACTTTTTCAGATCATCCCGACGTTCAGACGGATCCAGTCGAAAAATTTTCCGTGCTGCAGATTCCATCAAGTCAAAACGCTTTGAGTCATAAGTGACCTGGTGTATGACATTGATATCGTTTTTCCTCGCTGCATCAACGTAATGAGCGATAAATCGGTTCGAGCGTTGATGCGAGGGAGTCAGTATAGAGATTCTTTTGTGTCCAAATCTTAGATTGGCTTGAATGGCACCTTCAGCCAATACTTTTTGGCTTGGATAGGAATAGAAAACAAACGGTGCAGGGGCTGCTGTTGGTGGCTCCATCATAATGAAAGTGGGAATCATAAGACGAGGTGCCCACAAGCGTAGTATTGCAGCATCAGCTGGCTCTGTTCCGCCAATAATTGCCGAAACTTTGTGCTCAAAGATAAGCGATGAGACCGCTTGTGTCGTTTTCTCTGGTCGATTGTTGTTATCAATCAGCACCAAAAACTTTTTTGGATCGAGGTTGTCTTGACGCGCCCGAGCTTCAAACGCAGCAATCACGTGTTTTAAATGTGATTGAGCTCCGATTGGTAGAATAATTCCGACACGTCCAGTGTGCGTGTTTAGTATTTTTGACAAAAGAGCAATGAATTCGTGCCGCGTATCTTCACTTTTGCAATGGTCTGCTGTCATGTCTTCAATAAATGAGTATCCATCAGTACTTTCGATACGCAGGTCTTTTGGGCGTTTGCTCCAAAGTTCCTTAAGCGAGGGAACGAATTTGTTAAATAATTTGAGGCACGTCTCGTCGTTTGGTTTCGCAGGTGCTAGGGCAGGAGTCGGAGATGATACGGATTTTTCTGCACTGTCAACTTTGGAAGACGCGGTTGACTGCGCTAAAACTCGGGAAGCACCCTGAGCCGGTGATGTGCATATCACGGAAAAGTTTCCAGCCAGTGATATGATCAAAAACTTTTTAATGCCGGAATACATTTCGATAGGTCCTATCAGAATTTTGTTCTATTGATTCCAACGCGGATGAGGTTTCAATGGGCTGATTCGACTCCAGGAAGTACATGCGTGCACCACCGTCTATTCGGTGACCATAGCGCGGATGTATTGTTGCCTCAGTGATGCCATCGGGTCTTTCGAACTGGGTGGGCGGCCTAATTGTAAATGAATTTCGGACAAATTGGTCCCATATGGGAAGTGCGACGCTGCTTCCGGATGCGTTTGCGTAAATGGGGGCATGCTCGTCTGTTCCAACCCACACAATAGATACGAGGTTGGATGTATATCCACAAAACCAGTTGTCAGAGCTGTCATTGCTTGTTCCTGTTTTGCCAGCAGCGTGGACTGCTAAGTCCGAGCTTTTGGCGGCGGTTCCACTGGTCAAGACAGCCCGCATTCCCTGTGTCATTAAGTAGGCGATTTGTGCGTTTAATACTCTTTGTGTTCTGTTCTCGACCGTGCTTCGCTCCCATAGGATGTCGCCATCGGCGTTCGTGATCTTTGTGATTGCGCTAAGCTCAGTCAGCATACCTTGACTAGCGTATGCCCCATAAAGACGTGCCAAGTCGAGCATGGTAACATCGGACGAACCTAAGGCTGATCCAAACTCCTGCTTAATTGGTGATTTGATACCTAGTTTTTGTGCTCGATCAATAATTGCAGGTAGTCCAATCTTTGTGGCGATTTCGATGGTTGGAGAGTTCATCGAGCGGTAGAAGGCTCTCATCATAGTTGTTTCAGTAAGGTAGTCGTCCGATTGATTTTTAGGCCGATAATTTTCGATATTGATCGGTGAAACATAGATCATATCGCTCCATTTAAATCCGCGAAAGAGGGCCTCGGTGTAGACAACTGGTTTGAATGCGGATCCTGGGGAGCGCAGTGCTGAGGTTGTCCGATTAAATTGTGACTTCCTATAATTTCGTCCGCCGACCATAGCGAGGATGTCGCCATTTTTCGGGTCGGTAACAAGCATTGAGGCTTCCACGGTTGCATTTTTTAAGAGGCCTGATTCCGGGTCTTTAATTTTGCCAGTTCGTTTCGATAGCTCATTTAAGGGTTTGTCGTACCATCCTACAGAGCGCTCAGCTAGAGACTGCAGACGACTATTTAGTGTGGTGTAAATACGGAGACCGGTTGATTTCTTTAGTTGGGGAGTGGTGAGTTTAAGTTTTTTCATGAGATCAGCAACATGATCAACAAACCAGGATGCTTTTTCCGTATTGAGGAACTTATATGGCTGATAAACAAGCTTTTGTGCTGCGATGGTTTTTGATTCACTGTCGGTGATTGTGCCATGTTTGCGCATAGCGTCGATCACCATGAGTTGTCGTTTTTTTGCTCGCTCTGGATATTTGGCGGGATTGTAGCGGCTTGGTGATTGGAAGAGACCTGCGATAAGTGCGCTTTCGGCAGCTGAGATATCACGCATTTCTTTTCCAAAATAACGGTGTGCAGCTGCACCCACGCCATATGACCCATTGCCAAGAAACATAATATTGACATAAAGCTCGAGAATTTTCTCTTTACTCAGATGGTGTTCAACTTCCAAAGCCCAAGCGATTTCCTGAATTTTTCTCTCGATCGAACGCTCATTATTTAAGATCGTATTTCTTACAAGCTGCTGGGTGATGGTACTTCCGCCTTGATTAAATGAGTCTGACTTTAATCGGGAGACGATGACGCGTAGTATTGCCCTATAGTCGATGCCATGATGATCAAAGAAGCTGGCATCTTCGATAGCTGTCAATGCTCTAACGAAATGGTCTGGTAGCTCTTCAAAGGGTACGAAAACATGGTATCGATCAAAGAATTCACCAATCTTTTTCTGATCACTGTCATAGACAATCGAATTGTCACGATATGAATAATTTTCAAGAATTGAGATTCTTGATTTATCGAGGTTAAAAACGCCCAGGGCATTCAGCCAAAGGTAGACAGTTACGGTTCCTGCCAGTAGCATGAGTACGGAAAAAAGCAGTGATAATCGTAAAAACCTCATGGACCACGAGATTTTACCAGATCGCTCGGGTGGCTCTTCGGGTCCCGGCAGTACGGCCTTCATTTTCAACTTAGATTCTATTTCCAAGTCTACGAATTCCTTTAAAGAAATTATGAGTTCCGTATCGGACGGCGTCGCCTTGCCTTTACGCTAACAGTCGGGATCAACCGGGAGGCTGGCCGGCAAACCGTCGATATGATGGAGTTATTGCGTTGCTTTGTCTAAATTGACTAAGGAAATTCGAGTGGTTGCCGAAACGGCGCAAGAGGTTTGGGGGCGGTATCGAATTCGGAGGGGTTTCTTTTGGTTATGCAATTGCCATCACGGGCGGTCAGTTTATTGCTGGTTTGCAAAAGGCGAAATGACGGCAATCTACTGGGACTCGCGATTGAAGAGTCTCTTTCCGGGTTACTAGCCGGTGTGTCCATCGTTAATGATGTTCAGGATGGGTTTGTTTTCTATAAAGAGAGACATCCCGATCTCGTCGTTATTTGCGGTTTTGAAAGTGGGTTTTCCGAGGCTCTTACGATCAATATTCGTAGAGTTGATGGTCGACGACACACGGGCGTCATTGTTATGGCTCCCGTAGACGAGAATCTCGAACAGACGTTTGCTAATAATTATTATGCCGGCGCAGATGATGTGATTACAACAAACACAAGCATAACGATTCTAAAGTCAAAAATAATTGCTGTTATCAACCATAAGATTGCGGCAGATGAGTTGAGGACTGCTGTTCATAAACTTGCTGAGATGAGCGTTACCGATGATTTAACAGGGCTTGCGAACATGCGGGGGTTTTTGAATAAGTTTTCAAAGACGATCAAGGGATGTAGCGAACAGGGGCGGGGATTTGCTGTTTTAATGCTGGATCTTGATCGATTCAAGATGATTAACGACACGATGAATCATCTTGTGGGCAGTTTTGTAATTAAATCAGTCGCCCGGATAATTCGTCAGCAAGATCATCTTGCCGAGGGTGATTATGCTGCTCGGTATGGTGGTGATGAGTATATCGTCGTCATACACGGAAATGATCTTGAACAATTGAATAAAAAAGCGGAATCCATTCGCGCCTGCGTACAAAAAGCGGAATTTTCCTATCAAAAATTTGTGGCTAAGGTGACATGTAGCGTCGGTTTATGCTTCGTGCCCCCAGGAAGTACGATGAGCGGCGAAGACGTGATAAAACTTGCTGACGCCATGCTTTATCGCAGCAAGGAAAAAGGTCGCAACCAAGTTCATGCTTGCAGGCTAGGGGATCCTGTTGATCTTGACCATGTTGGTCGGTCTAACCTGGTTAATGGGAATTCCCGCAGTGATGACGACAGTATCGCCAGAGTTGACTACGCCAAGGCCTTTTAGAAGTTCAGGTAGCTGCTGAAGTAGTTCATCCGTGTTGTAGAACAAGGGGTTTTGCAGCCCATAGCATCCCCATATAAGGCTAACACGAGCAGCAACCTCGGGGCGTGGCGAAATGGCGATGACCGGGGTCTTGGGCCGCCACTTGGCCATGCTTCTTGCAATACTACCTGTCAATGTTAGGGCAATGATTGCCTTTGCATTCAGAGAGTCTGCAGCTTCACATGCAGCCCTTGCAATTGCCTCGTGATCCTCCCAGTGTCGAGATCGATCAAGCTCATCCGTGGAATACCGATCAGGACGTTTGAACGTCCAATGCTCAACCTCGCGAATGATATTCGCCATAGTCTTTACGCATTCCACCGGATATTTTCCCGAGGCAACCTCACCTGATAGCATGACACAGTCAGCGCCATCAAGGACGCCGTTTGCAACATCTGCAACTTCAGCAAGAGTCGCTTGTGGATTTTCGATCATGGACTCAAGCATTTGTGTTGCCACAATGACTGGTTTTGCGTGGCGTGCACCAGCTGCGAGTATCATCCGCTGGAATCCAGGGACTCGCTCAACGTTGCCCTCTACGCCCAAATCTCCGCGAGCGACCATTAGACCATCAGCTGCTTGAGCAATTTCATCGATCGTTGCAATGGCTGGAAGCTTCTCGATTTTGGCGATAACTGGAATGTCGGAACCCATGGCTTTGATCATTTTCTTGATACCGTGGATATCGGCAGGGTCCTGCACAAAAGATAGCGCAACATAGTCCACACCGTTTTGAATGCCGAATAGAAGATCTCTGCTATCTTTTTCGGTCATTGCAGGCAAAGACAGCTTTGCATCTGGGAAGTTTACCCCTTTGCGAGGCTTCAGGAGCCCACCATCTTCGACGCGAACGATGACATTTTGACCTTTTATGTCCTCTATGCGCAGAATGAAGTTGCCGTCGTCCATCATGACGCGTTGGCCGATGGATACATCTTTCACCAGATCTTTGTAATCGATGGGGATGACCTTAGGGTCTGTTTGCTCGACGGCAAAAACCAGCGTGTAGATTTCGCCTTTTTTGATCTCGATTCCGTTGTTTAGAAGTTTGCCGCAACGAATCTTGGGCCCTTGAAGATCTTGGAGTAAAGCAACCGGATGGCCGGTTTCCTCAGAGATCCGACGAACCATGTCTATATTTTTTTTGTGAGTTTCGTAGTCTCCATGGCTGAAGTTGAGTCGGGCGATGTTCAGTCCCGAAAGAATCAATTCGCGAAGTGTATTCTCATTTGAAGAGGAGGGACCCAAGGTACCAATGATTTTACAATGGCGAATTTCCTCGGCGGAGACGTTCTGAAAGTTCGGGAGTTTCAAGGAAGATGTCGCATTGACCTTTGACATGGGTGGTCCTCTCGGTTGCTTAAAAGATTCAAGACGCCTGGTGGCGGGTCGGCCAACAAACGGGAGAAACATTAGTGCTTATGAAATGTTACACCTCTAGCACCGGGACGTCAAAGCCAGGTGTCGTCACCAGTGCGCTAATGCATCCGGTTTAAGCATCCGAAGGTAAACTGCGGGAATCATTGTAATGTCGGTGACATGTGCCTCTTTGGAGGAAGTGTGAGTAGCTCTTCAAATAGATTCACGGGCAAGTGGATCGGGCAGCGGTACTGTATCGAGCAAGAGCTCGGTCGCGGTGGGATGGGTGCTGTCTATCGAGCTTTTCATGTCGATGATCCTTCGAATGATGTTGCAATCAAGCTCATTCATCGAACCCAGAAAATGTCTTCGACTGATTTGCTCCGCTTTCAGAAGGAAGCGGCTCTGATGAGTCAGCTATATCATTCCAACATTATTGCGTTTCATGAGCTCGGAATATTCCAAGCAGAAGAGTCAAAGGATATCAGTCGCGGTTACTACATAGTGATGGATTATGCTCGCGGTAAGAATCTTAAAGAAAGTTTGGCGGATGATGGCCGGAAGGATCTGGCATTCTTCTTTCAAGTAGGTCTCCAGGTCGCAGACGCCCTCGATTACACGCATGGTAAAAACATCATTCATCGTGATATCAAGCCACAAAATATAATTGTTAGTCAGGCTCCCGGTGATGAGCGTGGCGTGCATGTGCGTGTTCTGGATTTTGGTGTTGCACGCCTGGGTGATGTGATGGGGAGAGATGATGGGACTGCAGAAGAGCGCGCAGGCACTCCGATTTATATGGCGCCAGAGCAGACAGCCACTGGATTTGGAGTTTCTGATCATCGTGTTGATCTTTATTCCTTAGGATGCGTTCTCTATGAGATCCTTACGGGCCACCCACCATTTAGCGGGGATAATCGTGAGACTCTCGAGCGCGCTCATCAGACATCTGAAGCTGAGCCGGTTCAAAGCATCAGACCCGATGTCCCAGCGGTTGTCTGTCAGATCATTCATAAGCTTCTGGCCAAACGTCCTGATGAGCGGTACCAGACGGCCTTCTCACTATCTGCGGACTTGCTCCGAGCTAAAGCATTGTGGGAACAAAAACCTCGCAACGTTCCAACATTTCCCCTTGCGCTTAAGGATGCATTCTTTGCTGTCTCAGCCCAGCTTCCGTTGCATGGAAGATCAGCTGAGATTGAGGCGATTCTTCACGAGTACAGCCAGGTCGCAGATGCGAAGGCACGGGGGCGTATCACCGTAGTCACCGGAGCTTCGGGTGTGGGTAAGACTCGTGTCTTAAATGAATTCAGGAGTAACCTTGCTGCACGCAGAATTAAATTCCTGAGCGGCGTCTTCACACAGCATGAAAATGCTTTGCCATTTAATGCCCTTGCAAATGCGTTCAATGAATTACTGGTTAAAACCGCAAAGACATCTCCCGTCGATGCGGATGTATTGTCCCGAAAAATTAAACAAGTCATCGGTGCTGATGCGCATTTAGTAGCCGGCGTTGTTCCCGGTCTCAAATCTTATCTTAATGACATTCCTGAGCCTGAGGACGGAACTGACATTGATGGCGAAAGGTATGCGAGATTTGCAAAAGCATTTTCCGATTTTACTCGTTGCCTAGTTCCTGAAGCTCAGCCCTTGGTCATGATTCTAGATGATGTCCACTGGGCTGATGAGAAGAGCCTAGGACTCATTGACCAGTTCTTCTCAAATGCGAACTCTTTGCGCTTTCAATTGGTGATCGGGTGCAGAATGGATGCTGTGCAGGAGGGTAGTCCTTTCTGGCGATTTATTCAGAAGTTCCGTGGATTGAAGCTTCGCTATGCAGAGGTCAACCTAAGTGCTCTATCTCTCGAGGCGTCACGTTCTGTTGTGACCTCACTGTTAAGGCAGTCTCAAGCTGTCTCTTCGGAGCTCGCTGAGCATTTGGTAGTAAAAAGTGGCGGGATACCAATGCGCTTGGTTGAGTTGACTCGTCGCCTGGTTGCTTTGGATATGATTCGTCTAAACAGACGAGATAAGGGCTGGGAGTACGATTTGTCAGAAATTCGTGCCGCTAAGATAAGCTTAACGGCAGTGGACTTGGTGTTGGGTCGGCTAACCGAATTCAAAGGTGCAGAATTAACAATTCTCCGGACGGCTGCCAGTTCGGGCATGTCATTCCAGTATGAGACGTTACTTTTGCAGGGTAAGCAGCCGGCAACCGGAGTGGTTAAGTTAATTGAAAGAGCCATTGATGAAGGAATCATCGTCAGAGCTCCAGAGCCACCCGGACTTAAGCATCTGGGTAAGGCGTACCTTTTCGTACATAAAAAAGTTCGCGATGCTCTCTATGATGTGATCGAACTAAACGAAAAGCGTACACTTCATGGGGCAATAGCGAGACAGTTAATGGAGGCGGTTGAAAAGCCAAAAGACCAGATGCTTTTTGCTATTGCTCAGCATTTAAACAAAAGTCGGGATCTATCAGCTTTGGATCCTGAAATTGAACAGCAGGCATTAACGTTTAATATGAAGGCTGGTGACGCAATCCGCCTAAAGCAGGGGTGGACGGCTGCTAACAACTATTACCGGATCGCCCTTGAGATAATTGACCAAAAGACGATTACGAAGGTTGATCCTTCTATTCGACGAAAAATTATTGAGCGTCTTGCAGATGTTAATGCGGGCCAGACAAACTTTAAAATTGCGTTGCAACGTTATGCTGAATTGTTACAGCAGCCCATGTCAAGGTTGGAGTTTTCTTCAGCGGCTGCAAAAGCATCTCAGCTCCATCTAGTCTGTGGAAATGTTTCTGAGTCTTTATCGTGGATTCGCAAAGGCTTGGAGGCGCGTGGCTTCCTTCTTCCAAAAATAGGTTGGTCCGATAGACTTAAGTTTTTTGTGGGTCTGTTGACGGACGCTATTTTAGCAGGGAGCCCTGGGGCCCCGTTGGTGGCGGGCTTAAGGAAGTGCTGGGCGGGACGGCAAAAACTTGGCGATGGTGCTGATATCCATTTTTCACAGGCACGCCTTCGGTTTTTATTGGCGTTAGCATCCAGTCGACATGACAGGGCGCTTTCTGAGTCTGCGCATGCAGCTGCTCGTGCGGATGTTTTGGAGGGTCGTGCACCGGTCTCTGTGGCCATAAAGATTATTGCTGAGCGAGCCGGACAGTTGGCGTCGCTTGGGGCTATCGGAAGTTCTTACAAGCTTTTTGATCTGGCCGATAAAATTGGTCGCCAAGGCGGGCTACCTCGGGCCTCCGGTTACGTCTCCTTGACTCGTGCGATGACGGTTGATTATGTTAAGGGTCGTCTTGATGATGTGGCGTTTCATGTGAAAGAGGCGTTCCAAAAAATCGATTCTGAGCAGGATCGTATCGCTTACGCTCAACTTGTGGTGTTTAAGCAGTATCTGGAGCTATTGGTTGGGAATTTTGATGCAGTCGAACAACTGAATTCCGAGGTTCGACTGACAGTTCCTACACGTAATTGGATTAGTCCGATGTCTATGTCTCTGCTTCTCTTCGGGCTTCTGCTTCGAGGGCGAAGACAGCGACTTGTTAAAATTGGCGAAGATTATTTGCGTCGTCGGCGTGCTGTCGGTGGTCGCGAGGATCTCTTTAGCAATATTGTGACGACACTACTTGTTTTTGCTCGTGGAGAAGACGATCATGCCCGTGAAGGCTTTTCGAAAGTTGTAAATCAATTCGTTTACGCTCCCCGTTCTGAGGTTCTTGCTGCATGGCAGGATGACTTCGTTGGGATGTTTTTGCTGGTGTTCCCGGTTTTCTTTGAGATGGAATACGGGAAGCAAGTGATGCGTAATGCTGAAATGTTCAGATGGCTTAGTTTGTTGGGCGAGCGCCAGCCTTTTGCGGCAAGGATTTTTCACAGACGGACCGTACAGTCAATGATTAGAGCCCGATGTGGAGAGCTTATCGGTTCTAAAAGTATTAGAAAAATTTATGATGACGCGTTGCGAGAGGCGAAGGTTGAAGGAAATATTTTGGTTCAGTCACTTTGCTATTTATGGTTTGGAGCTCATCTGTTGAGTCGGGGGCAACGAAGTCGTTCTGACTATCTTGATCTGTCTCTGAAAATTGCTGACGAGAATGATTTGTCCGGACTGGTTTTCTATATACAACGAGTGATGGAAAACTTAGGAGTTCAGCCGGCTGTAGAGCTCGTTCGGCCAGAGCTAGCCCATTCCGGTGTCAGCCCAGCGCTGGGGGTGTCGCTCGAACTTGTCAGCCGACACCTAGATTTTCTGGTGTCGGCTGTTAATAATGATTCTGAAGGTAGAGTTGACTTGAATGGCACTATCGATGTGCTGAGGTCAGTTTATCCAGATTCCCCATATATGATTGTTCTGTCAGATGGCGTTAAGACGGATCCTGTGTTGCTTTCCACCTTGGGTGCAGCAGAATCTTCAGAGATGTTGAAATCGGTTTTTCCTTATTTCACAATTCGTTCGACCCTAGTTCTTCATCTATCTGGATCCGGAATGACTATACGTGGTGATCAGGCCGCTTATAGTGCAGACTCGTTGGAGAGGACTTTTGTTCCGGAACAGGATCTAGGATCAACGCAAGTATTACAAGCTAGCGGATCGGACTTGACGGTTCGACCTGAAGTGTTCTCGTCGACCGGAAGTCAAGACAGCTCCGTCCGCAGTCAATCCTCTATATTTACGTCCTCAGGCTCTATGCAGTGTTTGATTCCTATTCGTGCTGGTGGCGAAACTATAGGACTGATCGTGATTGCGGATATTGGCACTGATGCGCCGCAGGATTTCCACTGGCTAAAACGTGAATTTGACGCGATTGGTGCGCACGTGGGTTGGTTGCTCTCGCAGAAGTTTCTACCGCTACGTGATTATTTGGACAGCACAGCGCGTGGAGTGCCCGCTGATTTGTCTGTTATGGGTGGTGTTTATTTTGAGCCAGCTCCATGGCTGGATATCCAATTGGTTGGGAGCCTGCGAAAAGAACGTGAAGCTAGCTGGTATCTCGGTCTCAAGTGGGGCAACACACAATATCTTGTAGTCTACTGTTGTGTGAAGGGCGATGTCTTGGAGAGGGATCGGTTTGCCGCCTTATTGATGTACCAGGTGTTTATCACCCGCGAAATGATCAATATGCTTGGCCAGGCGCGCAGCGAAGTCACTGATGTTCGAATCTTCCTTCAAGGTGTGCTTAATTCAAGTGGTCTGGCAGGCCGTATGGATGAGATACTATTTGCCTACAGCCTATTTGAAAAGGATGGCGATATCGTTGCATCTGGTCATTATGGGCAGGCGCGTCCCGTCGTTCTCGGCGTAGAGAATCGAGTCACGGCATTTAATCAGGCGTCACTGCGCATGCGAGACGGTCGGGATTTGCGTTATTGGGAGGTTTTTGCTCCCATGGGACAAGACAATGTGTTCCTCGTCAGTTATGATACCAGTCGAATCGATGGTGGAGCAAAGATTTTCATGACGACAGCGGGTAAGCGAAGTCAGTCTTTGGCACAGTCAAAGTCTGCTACCAAATTACTTGAAACCGCGGTACAAGATAAGTTGCTTCCGCGTTATTATGTTGCGATTACAAGGCGTATTGCGTGAATTCACAGAGCTTCGTCGACGACTTGCTTCAGAGCAAGAAATTTTTGTTGGTCACCGGTAAGGGCGGCATCGGTAAAACGTTGCTAACTTGTGCTCTAGCCAAAAGAGCTGAGTCGTTGGGGCGACGGGTTTTGGTGGTCGAGCAATCTGCGGTAGAGCAAGTAGGACCGCTACTTGGCCTGAAAGATGTCGGCCACGAAGAACTCTGGTCTGGAAATCTTGGGGCTGCGAATTTTACGGCTGGTGGAAACTTCCGAGATTTTATAACGAAGCACCTGATGAAGTCGTCTCTTTTGGACGTTATTTTATCAAACAAGATAGTTCATAGCTTTTTTACTACAATACCTGGCTTCGCCGAGTTAATGCTTTTAGGACGAATCTACTATGCAATGAACGAGTCCCCGAAGCCTCGTCCCGATTTGGTTATTATGGACGCATACGCATCTGGTCACTTCATGAGCTTGATGACCACACCGGATGCCGTGCTTAAGTCCGGCCTGGCCGGACCAATTGTTAGATTAACAACGATGGTTAGAGATTGGCTTGCCGACTCAAAACTTTGCGGCACGATCTATGTTGGAATACCCGAGGAACTCGTTGTGAACGAAACTCTTGATTTTTTGCCACAGCTAATCGCGAGGTCTCCAGTTGCGCTGAGTGCGGTTGTGATGAATCGCTGTTTGACGTCCTTAAATGCAAATGGTGCGCGCTCGGCTGCATTTTCATTTCTGGATGAAAGACTGACGCGGCAGGCGGCCGCTTTGTCTAGATTTGCAGAAAGCAGGGCTCAAAGTGATCAATTACGTTTATTACCCCTGATTCTCTTACCGGAGTTGGGGTCAATTTCAGAACCCTTAGATGAGACAACGGTATTGAGACTATTCGGAGGAGCGTCATGACTAACTCTGTGGGTAGTAAGTCCCGTACGACAATTATTGAAGGATCGCCGGTTGAGAGAATGCTTAAAAGCCAGCGTGTTGTCATCGTGATAGGAGCCGGAGGGGTTGGTAAGACGACGTCATCGGTAGCTTTGGCAATTCACGGGGCTCGACTTGGAAGGCGCGTAGCGCTTCTTAGTATTGACCCCGCAAAGCGTCTTGCGGCTGCTTTAGGGATTGAGTTGGGTCATGAACTGCGCCCAGTTGTGTTTCCTGAATCGAGCGGTATCAAAGGTGTATTGCATGCTGCAATGTTGGATCAAAAGGCAGTCTTCGACAGCATGGTTCGTAAGCACGCTCCCTCTCCCCACATTGCGGATAAGATAATGCGAGACCCGTTGTATATATCTGCATCCACAAACCTCAGTGGCCCGCTGGAGTACATGGCGCTGGCTCGACTGCAGGAGTTATCAGAGAGCCCTGACTGGGATTTGATTGTTTTGGATACGCCGCCGGATTCTCATGCATTAGATTTTTTGGCTAGACCCAATGTTTTGTCGGCCTTTGTAGATAATAAGGTCATGAGTCGCTTGCTCAAGCCAATTGTTATGGCTGGACGAATTGGTCTTGGCGGAGTGGCCTCCATTAGTGAGAAGGTGTTAGGTGGAGTAACGAGTATCACTGGATTTGGAGCGCTACGAAGCTTCGGAGAGTTTATCTTGCTGATGCAGGAAGTCATAGAGGGCTTTCATCGTTCTGGTGAAAGGGTTTTGGAAATTCTTCGCCGTGAATCAACGAGTTTTGTGCTAGTTTGCGTTCCTCAGAAGGCTGCAGCTCGGGCCGCAGGCGCGCTCAGTAATGAATTACGCCATATGGGGTATTCGCTTGATGGAGCCGTTTTTAATAGATGTCTCCCACGTCCTGTAATTGACGACCTGAAAAATAATTCCGCAGATGAACTTACGATTCTTAGAGCTCGTGCCAAATCGGAAGATTTAATCATTGAAAATTTGGCCGAGGAAATCCATGGCAACCAGGAGTCTCAAAGCATTTGGCAGCTTCGGGTGGATGAGCAGACCGATGACATACATTCGATTGTCGGAATTCTGAAGTTCTCGGAGCTTTTTGGACGATCGATACCTTAATGCCTCAAGTTCGATTAAACTGGGCAGCAAGTGCCTAGTGTTCTACGGCAGCTATCCCGGATACAATAACTATTGGAAATATATAGTTTATTGTTATGCGAGGTTTCCGGGGACATGGCGAGATTGTTGACGAGTACCTGGCGAGAAACGTTACTGGTAGATCCAGTAAGCGCAATTGGAAAAATTGCGCTACAGCGTCTTCACGACCTAGGTGCTTACGGACTCTACCTGTACGAAATCGCAAAGCAAACTGTTCAGCGTCCCATGCGATGGGAGCTTATTTTTCAACAGTTGGAATTCATAGGAAATCAATCGCTTAATATCATCCTGCTTACAGGCTTTTTTACCGGTGCTGTATTTGCCTTGCAGATCGGTGGCATTTTTCAGATTTTTCGGGCTGAGAGTATTATGGGAGCTGCAACGGCAAAAGCACTCACCAGAGAAATGGCGCCCTTAATGACGGCGTTTCTTCTGACAGGAAGGGCTGGGTCAGCAATGACCGCTGAAATCGCGACGATGCGTGTTAATGAGCAAGTTGATGCGATGGAAGCTATGGCTGTCGATCCAATCAATTACCTTGTGGTTCCGCGCACGCTTGCAGCGATGATGATTATTCCATTATTGTGCGGCGTGTTTATTTTTATTGGAACATTTGGCGCTTTCACGATGGGCGTCGCGGTTTTTGATGTGGACGTTGGGATATTCATCGATCGGATCAAATGGCTTGTAGAACCTCGAGACATTATCAACGGTTTAGAAAAAGCTTTTATTTTCGCGATTATAATTTCTACGATGGCATGTCGATATGGATTGCTTGCAAGTGGTGGTGCAAAGGGTGTTGGTCGGGCGACGACGATGTCGGTTGTAACGACCCTGCTCATTATTTTGCTTTGTGATGTTGTAATCACTTACGTCCAGCTGAGGTTGTGATCATGGGATCTATCATTGAGTTCAAGAATGTCACAAAAAAATTCAATCAGCGTGCAGTACTGGATCATCTTGATATTTCCATTCCGAGAGGAAAAATCACCTTTATAGTTGGCAAATCTGGCGAAGGTAAATCGGTGACGATTAAACACATTATGGGACTTCTGAAGCCAGACGAAGGGCGGATAGTAGTCAACGGAGAGGATATTACTGATTTTGAGCATGACCAACTTCGAGAATACAGAAAGAAGTTCGGTATGCTTTTTCAACATGCTGCGCTTTTTGATTCGATGACTGTTGGACAGAATGTGATTTTCCCACTCAAGGAGCACACGAAGATGCCTCTCGATGAGATGCTCAAGCGAGTAGAGAGGGTGCTTGAGCAAGTTGGACTTCCAAATATGCAGCATAAATATCCCACTGAACTTTCAACGGGCGAGAAAAAGCGAGTGGGGCTCGCACGTGCTTTGGTCTCAAGGCCAGAGATTATCCTGTATGACGAGCCAACAACGGGCATGGATCCGTTGGTGTCAGAAATGATTGATGAGCTCATAGTACATGTAAATAAAGAAATTCAGGGGATCACATCGATTGTGATTTCCCACGACTTAAAAGCCGCCTTAGGCACTGCCGAATATATTGTTTTTTTGTACAAAGGCAAAGTTGCGTTGGCAGGATCTCCAGAAGACTTCAAAACGACAAAAGATCCGGTGGTAAGGCAGTTTTTTAGCGGAAAAGTTTCCGGTCCAATGGAGTTTTTATGAAATTACCATGATGACGATCAGGTCGTGAGACTAAAGACGCGATTGATTGTTCCGATGAATTGAAGGCCAAATTGGAGAGCCGGGTATGTGGAAACAAATGGGAACAGAGTTTAAGGTAGGGGTGTTCACGATTGTGGCCCTCTTCACACTCGGTTATATGCTCTTTGTGTTGAATCCTAATCTCTTGAAAGATACAACCCGCAAGCAGTACTACACTATTCTAAAGGACGCTGCGGGGATTATTCCTAAAACTCACGTTAAGACCAACGGCGTTACCATCGGGAAAGTTAAAGCGGTGGAGTTGGATATCAATAATACTCGCGTTGTAGTAGAGATTGATTCCCATGTTAAGCTTCCCGTTGGAAGTAAAATCGAGGTTAGAACTCGAGGCTTGTTGGGTGATGTTTATCTGGAAATCATTCGTGTAGAAGATACGGGGCAGTATATTCCCGAAGGTGGTTTGATCCCGAAATCTGATGACCAGCTCGATATGCAGGGAGTGATGTCGCTTCTGGGTAATATTGGCAAAGACGTTAAGAAAATAACTGGTACGATTTCAAATGTTGTCGGTAACGACGAGGGTGAAACGTCACTGCGCAACATCCTCGACAATATCGAAACTCTGACAGCAGATTTGCGCTCTACTGGCGCGTCGATCCGAGGCGCTATTGGCGATAATCCAGATTCTATGAAGAATATTGTCACGAATCTTGATAAGTCTCTCGGTAATCTGAAGAAAATCACAGGCACCCTCGGAGATGTTCTGGACGACTCAAATAAAGAGCGTCTCAACCGTATCATTGCGTCTTTTGACGACAGCATGAGTGAAGTCAAAAGCGCGACCAAGAACATACGACTGATTAGTGAGAAGATCGAGAAGGGCGAGGGCACGATCGGAAAACTTGTGAATGACGATGCCGCTATTCACGAGATCGAGTCCGCTGTTAAAGAACTACGTCAGGTCCTTTCGCCGGCTACAAAAATGCAGTTAGTTGTGGACACGCACGGTGAGGGACGAGCTGACAGAAGTGGTCAAACCTATTTTAACGTCATTTTCAAAACCCGACCCGATCGTTTTTATCTTGTTGGTATGACCGATGGTCAGGAGAACATTCGTGATACAACGACCGAGGACTTGGCTGATATTCCTGCGGGCGAAAACGCACCCGCAACATCGAAGAGTCGCGAGCGTATTACTGAACGGAAGGCGATACGTTTCAATTTGCAATTGGCGAAGCGCTGGTACTTCGTGACTGCTCGTCTGGGCCTATTTGAAAGCACTGGTGGTGGAGCAGTAGATATGCATTTTTTCCGCGACCGGATCAGGCTTTCACTTGAAGCGTTTGACTTCAAGACCTACGACAATGAATGGCGCAGAGTCGCCCGTTTGAAGGCTTACTTGCAAGTACTGTTCTTTGATCATATCTACTTAATGGCGGGCGTCGACGATATTACTCGCAAGAAAAATCCGAGAACCTATGAGGAGCAAAAAGGTCCAGTTCCGTTTGGCGGCCTCGGACTTGCCTTTAATGATCAGGATTTGAAAGCCCTATTTGGTGCTGCTGCATTAGCTCGCTAATAATTGTTACCCAGAATGCTGCGTGGTCAGAGAACGCCTAACCATTGGCGGTGAGGTTCCAGCAGTTCAAGTAAAAATTTATCGCCTTTTTTGATTGGTCCGACTCCGGCAGGGGTGCCTGTGAAAATTAGATCTCCAGGTAGCAGCGTGTTGAACGACAATAGAAAATCCAATACCTGCGGCACTGAGAATATCATTTGAGCTGTGTCACCAGTTTGTTTCAGTTCGTCATTTAGATAAAACTTGAAGCGGAAGTTCTCTTTTGTCTCGCAATCGGAGAGCCGAACCAATGGGCTTACGACCGATGCCCCAGAAAAACTTTTAGCCAATGTCCATGGTAAACCCTTGGCTTTAAGCTCAGCCTGCTTCTCACGGCGGGTGATATCAATGCCAAGTCCTATTGCATCCACAATATCCCAGCCGACCCCTTTGGTGCCAACCGCTGTGGTCTGGCCGATGCGCAGGACAAGCTCGGCCTCGTAGTGAAACGCAGTGTCTGGAAAACCCATTTTGCCGCTTGCGAGGGGTCTAAGAGAGGAGGGGGCTTTAAGAAAGACAACCGGCTCTCCAACAGGCGGCGTATTTCCCAGTTCTTTCACATGTTCTAGGTAGTTGCGCCCAATTCCATAGATGGTGGGTACAGGGGCTGGCCCAAAATTTTCAATTGTTACCGTTGGTTGCATTGCTCAGAGTCCTTTGTCTAACTGACTAAAACAACTGTATATTTTATTTGGTCGGCCGGCAATTATAATATTTTTTATAAATTAATAAAAAACCTTTACAAACTTTAAAAATTTTGTATAACACTATCATATTCCTTCAAAGAGAAGGGATTGGTGCTCTTAGCTGTTGCTGACTAACTCTTGCTGTTGAGGTGATTTCCAAATGAATCGAAATGCTATCCCATCCTGGCTTCGTCCCACCAAAGCAAAAATTATGACATCACTTCTTGCTCTTAGCGGGCTTATGGGATTTGCCTCCGTGGCGATCTCTGCTGAAGAGTTGACTCAAGCATCGCAGGCGACGGCCACATCTCAGACGGCTGAGTCGGCTGTAGTTGCAGATGAAATTTCCAACGGTTCTGTGATTGATTTGGGTGAGGGTTTATCGATTGCACCCATCGCGGGCTGGAAAATTGAGCGCAAGTCCACGGGCATGTCCCTTGTGATGAAGGAGGTATTGCCTCCTCAGACTGGTGAGATCGATTATTCAAAGCCGGTATTTGCTAGAAATCTGACACTTTTGACGATGCATCAAGCGCGACCGATTGACGAGGCAGCCGTTGCTGAGTTGAAAGGTGAAGTCTCGAAAATGTATTCAAAAGGACTATCCTCATCGGATTTGACATTCACCGATCATAAGTTTTTTGACTACAAGGGCAAGGGTGATGGGTTGATTTTGTTCTCGCAGTTTACTCTAAACAACTATCAGATGATGCAAATGCAGGTTGTTGTTTCTGGCGACTCTAAATCCTATTTGATGACGTATACCGATTTGGCAAGCAACTTTGCAAATCCAGCAAGCTACGAAGCCGCTTGGAAATCTATGATATCGATTCAAGTTTCGGGCGTTGCTCCGAAGCGTTACCACAAAGAGATGATGATGGGTGGTATGTTTGCCGCTGCTTTGTTTGCAATTATCTTCCCTTTCGTACTCGTTCGTTGGTCAAATGCTCGTCGTTTGCGTAAGTTCGCAGCGGAACTTCAGTATGATTGGGACACTGGCGCTTCTAAGTCAGATGTTGATTACCAATTGAGTGATGTCAATGTGCTTGACCAAACCCGTCCAGTTCAAAAAATGGCAAAGTCTAAAAGATCTGAGTCCAAAAGGTTTGATATCGATGTCAGCTCCCTGAGTCACGTAAGCGCTATCAGCACGCGGCATAGCCGCTTTGCATAAGATCACAAATAGAAAACCGGCGTCGGATAAGTCCGACGCCGGTTTTGCTTTCCGCATTATTTTGGGATAACAACTTCAATACTCGTATCGCTGATTTCTTCGGGCATACCTGCAACGATGGGAAGTGCAGGCGCAGGTTGTAATTTTGCGAGGTTGCCGTCAAAGATTGCGCCATTAGGCCAGCTGCCTACGAAGAATTCGGATCCACACTGCACCATGAGTTTGCCGCACTGGGTCCTTGCAGCATCAGCCTTGGTGACATTTGCAAAGCTACATGTCCCCGCGTTCGGTACCTGTAGGACCTCAAGCTTCGTCACGTTATTGGCTAACGACGGTTGGCATGAAATTGAGCAGGTGCAAAGCCCGGAAAATGCTTTTGGTCCCGTGACAGGGACCTCTAGCTGCCAAACGGTGGAGGCCGGAACTCCCTGAATTGATGGTGGCGTTGAATACAATTGCTGGACAAAAGCCACGCCCGACAGCTTTCCGGAGTCACTATTAATCGCAATTCTTCGGGCGTCGTACAATAAGCCTGGATCTGAGAACCAGCTGGCAACGCCGACGTCAGCCTTGTCTGCCAAAACTTTTAAGTCACAACGATCGTCTTTTCTCAGGTTTTGAGTCATGAAGTTGACGAGGTTTTCCGTGCCTTTCGTTCCGGAGGTGTTCCCGGCGCCACAGCCCGAAAGCGTGTAAACCAACTCTGGCCGGGCCAAATCAGCATCTTTCATGCCCACGACTTTAATTTCAACACCTACGGGGTCTCCGGGGTTGGTCTGGGGTCTCAGGCCCGTGCGGCAGGAAGAGATTGCGGCAGCTAACATCACTGCAACCGAAGTCATCTTCATGAGGTCAACTTGATGGAACATAGGGCCTCCCGACTAAATTTTAGACTCTCTTATTTTATAACGGGCACCGGACTTTGACCAAATTGTTGACGTCAAAAAAGGGGGCTGGCAAAGTGTTGATATAACTCAAAGACAAGTGCTCATATTCAATGATTGCGGAAGGTTGATATGGCGTTAATTGAAGTCAGGGGCATTTCCAAGTTCTACGGGCCGCACGCTGCCGTGCGAGACGTGAGCTTTGACATCAAAGAGGGTGAGATTGTTGGTCTACTTGGCTTAAACGGGGCCGGTAAGAGTACGATTTTGAAAATTTTGGGTACGTTTTTGCTGCCATCCTCTGGGCGCGCGGTTATGGGGGGGCACTCGGTCGAAGATGATGCCGACAAAGTCCGAGAGTTGATCGGTTATCTGCCAGACACTCCGCCGCTCTATGAAGAGATGCGAGTCATCCCATATCTTCGCTTTGTAGCGCAGCTGAAAAATGTAGCTCCCCGGCTCATTGATGAGCGCATTGCCAGTGTGTTGAAAAAAACAAACCTGCAAGAGGTGGCATGGCAACCACTAGGCGAGCTCTCCCATGGCTTCAGGCAGCGAGTCGGCATTGCTCAGGCCCTTATCCACGATCCACCCATTATCATCTTGGATGAGCCGATCAACGGGCTTGATCCAGTTCAGATCGTCGAGATGCGCGATCTGATTTTATCTTTACGTGGTAAACACACAGTCATTCTATCGAGTCATATCTTGTCCGAGATTACCAGAACGTGTGATCGGATTCTGATAATTGATAAGGGTCGACTTGTTGCCGAGGGGCAAGAGGCTGAGCTTGATAAGGCTGTGGCGAGATCCATGCGAGTTGTGGCCCAGTACGTGGGTAACATCTCCCTTGCGGAAATTCGAAAAATAAGTGGCGTTCGTCAGGTGATCGAGGGTCAGGGTGTTGAAAAAAATAGTAAGTTGTTGACGATAGAATGCGATGGAGATGTTCGATCTGAGGTTGCGCGTGCCATCATCACATCAGGAGCTCAGCTTTTAGAGCTAGGACGCGATGGTGATGGTCTTGAGTCTATTTTTATGAGTCTGGTCAGATCGTCCAAACTTCAGACGTCAGCGGAGGTCACTCATGGGTAAAACGTGGCAAATTGCCCGTAGGGAGTTGGGTGCATTTTTTAATACGTGGATGGGTTACGTAATCGTAGCTGCTGTTTTGATTATTGATGGTCTTTTGTTTAACGCGTTTGCAGTTGGAAATGAGCCCAAGCTTTCGGCTGATGTTCTATCGGACTTCTTCTATTTCTCAAGTGGTATGAGCATGGTTGCGGGGATATTTCTAGCGATGCGGCTCATGGCAGAAGAAAAGCAGAACGGAACCATCGTTTTGTTATTCTCATCACCGATTTCTGAGCGTCAGGTGATATACGGTAAGTTTGTTTCGGCCTTCCTTTTTGCCGGTGTTCTGCACTTGGTTTCGCTCTATATGCCAGCACTTATATTGGTGCATGGAAAAATTTCATTTGGTCACGTTTTGGCGGGCTACGTCTGCCTCATGTTGTTGAGTGCGGTAACTATTTCAATCACGTTATTGTCATCGACACTGGCGCCGAATCAATTGGTTGCAGCTGTTGGAGGTGGGTTTCTTACGGTTGTCTTGTTGACTTTTTGGATGCTGGCAAAGATCGTTGACCAACCGTTCAGGGATATTTTTAGTTGGCTTGCCATTCACAGTGACCACTTCACGCCTTTCAGCAATGGCATCATAAATCTTCAGGATTTGGTTTTTTATGTTGGTTTAGTGGTGTTTTTTCTTGAGTGTGCCACGCGTGCTCTCATTGGACGACGATGTCAGGGATGAGGAGTTAAAATAATGAACATGACTAATCAGCTTACGGAAGTCCTTAGGCTCGTTTTGACCGTGATGGGCGCTTGTTTGTTTTTTGTCGGAGAGCGCTACTTTGTCGACTCTTCAACTCATTGGTGGCTAACCGGTTTCGGTGTTTTTGCATTGTTTGGCGGGGTTTTGCTAGCTGGCGTCTGCCTAAGGAAGGCGAAGCAGCAGGGCTATGAGCGCGAGTGGCCGGTGTGGGGGCTATCGATCATCTGGCAAGCCTTGTTTCTGCTCTCAGCTTTGGTCTACCTTGCTTATGCAAAGGTCATGGGTACAAAGCCTGCTCCAGTTACGTTCGTAGAAAAACTTCTTCTGGTTGGCTGGTTGGTCTCTGCCGTGCTGGGCTTTTTTATGGCGATTGGCTTCGAGTGGGCTCGTATGCGCAATGGTCGAGGGGTCTACGCCGAGCCGCAGCGGGTGCGTATGGCGACCCGTGATTGGCTTAAAGTGGGTATGTTAGCCATCGTTGTTGCCTGTTTGAATTATGCGGCTGCTAAGCGCAATATCGTGTGGGATTTGAGCTATCTGAAGACAACGTCTGTTAGTGATTCGACAAAGAAAATGGTCGATGCTTTAGGTCAGGATATCGAGGTTGGTATCTTTTTCCCTCAGGGTAACGAGGTGTTGTCTCAAGCAAAAATGTATTTCAATCACCTGACCCAAACGTCCGCGCGTCTTTCTTTGAATTATTACGATGTGGAACTTCAGCCCTTGGAGGCCGAAAGGTTTCGGGTTAGTCGCAATGGCTACGTCGTGCTGAAGGCTGGTGAGCAGACTGAGCGCTTTGACATTGGTTTGAACTTAGCATCGGCGCGGAAGACCCTGCGGAGTCTTGATTCTGAATTTCAGAAGGCTTTACTCGCCGTCACAGAGAAGAAGAAAGTTCTCTATTTTACTCGTGGTCACGGTGAGCTGTCATGGTCAACGGGCGATGATGCGAGCTCCTTAAAGTCAATAAAGACACTTGAGAGTTATTTGCGGCAGTTGAATTTTACGATGCGGTTCTTTGGCGTAGGTGAGGGATCAGCCAACAAGGTGCCGCAAGATGCTGATGCTGTCGTGATTGTCGGAGGCGATCAGCCTTTCTTGGATGAGGAGGTCAATGCCATCAAGGCCTATGTTCAAGCTGGTGGTAAAGTGCTAGCCATGCTTGACGTTGATATGGCGTCAGAGTCGCGCATAGATCAAGGAGTGAGACAAGTAGATAAAGACCCACTGGTACGTTGGCTTTCAACCATCGGTGTGACCTTTGAACCTGGGATTTTGGCAAATGCGACAAACTTTGTAACAGCCAGCAGATCCGAGGCGGATGTTTGGTTTTTGTATACAAATATCTTTACGTCTCATGAATCCGTTCAGTCTCTTGCGCGAAACGACCAACGAGCGGCAGTTCTGACCTTTCGTTCGGGCTATCTTGTCACATCGCCCAGTAATCCAGACTGGGCTGTATTTGACACGGTCCGGACATTGTCCGATACATTTGCGGATGAAAATCGGGACTTCAAATATTCCGAGGGCAAAGAAAAGCGCGAGCCTCGCGTCATAGGAGCTGCGATTGAGGCGAAATCTTCTGGCGCCAACGCAGGGGATCAGCCGGATAAAATTAAAGGCAGGGTCGTGGTTTTTGCAGATGCTACAGCTGCGAGTGACATGCTTATAAAAAGCCAGGCAAACGCGATCTACTTCGTTGATTCTCTACGATGGCTTGTGGGTGCGGTTAAAACCACTGGAGTTGCAGCTACAGAAGAGGACATTCGAATCAGGCATACAAAGAAAGAAGATATGATGTGGTTCTACGGTACGATCATTCTGGTTCCTGGACTCGTCGTTTTGTCAGGAGCAATCGCAACACGTCGCGCTCGCCGACAAAAGCGCACTGAAGGAAGTCAGTCATGAAACGAAAAGGCCTCGATTTAATTGCATGGTCAGCGGCGGTCATTGTGAGCTTACTGCTGGCGTTCTGGGCGTCTTTGCCAAAAGGTGAGGACAATCAAACAAAAGTTCCGGTCATTACGCTAAAGCCTGCGGTCATCGCAGCGGTGGAGCTGTCGGGTCCGGGAGTTCGTGTTGTCGCAAACAAGATGACAGAGCCTCTTGAGCGCTGGTGGATTTCTTACGAGCGCGGCGTAACTGATGCAGCCGGTGGAAAAGGATCTGAAACTGCGGAAAGTGAGCGCTTCGTTGCCTCCGGGAAGTTTCGGGATTTTCTTGTACTCTTTGCGCCAATGCAGGCGATTCGTGTTTTGGGTCGGATAGCCGACGAAAAGCTTTCTGACTATGGGCTTAAAGAAGGGACTAAAAATCTCGTATTGAAAGATGCACAAGGTTCGCCACTATTGACTCTGACGATAGGCAAGCAGTTATATGGTGGTCGCAATCTTTACGTGTTGAATCAAAGTGATCAAAAAGTTCTCCTTATCGGCGGCGAATTAATCTCAGATTTTGAAAAACCAGAGTTGCGGTTTTTCGAGCGAGCATTGACATCGCTAGCGCTTGAGGATTTAAAGTCCGGAACCTTGATTCATGGCGGGAAAACAAAGCGCTTTGTACATTCTTCCCGTGATGCCAAGGGTGCTCAAATCTGGAGTGCAGATGGATCAGCTGGAGACCCGCTACCGCAGGTCTCAGCGTGGTTTGAGCGGTTAAGCCAGCTTAAGGCGGCAACCTACGCCTCGGACAAGGATGAGGAGGCCCTGAAGGCTTTGTCCACGCTTTTCGAGGTAAGGCTTGAGGGTGGTGGTGCTGATGCGGAAGTCGTTCAGCTCAAGCGAAGAGGGCTGGGCAAAGACGTTGAGTATTGGGCTCACAGCAGTTATCTGAACCGCTATGTGAAGGTTGCATCTACGCGAGCGGAAGCCTTGGAGAAAGACGTACCACAGATTCTTCAGGACCAATGACGTAATCCTCTGTTTAAACAGATTTTGCTTGCTGTTTTTTTCTAATCGAATAATCCATCGCGATTTTAACTTACGCATTGGGCTGTCCGGAAGTTGTGCCTTTAAAAATGGCTATGGTACGATTATTGGTAAGAGCAACCGTGTGGGAGGCATCCTATGGGTTTGAGAATATCAACGAACGTTTCATCATTGACTGGTCAAAGGCATTTGCGTGACACACGTCAATTGCTTGATCGTTCTATCGAGCGTCTGTCCAGCGGTTATCGCATTAATCGAGCTGGAGATGATGCAGCCGGTCTCGCGATCACGGAAAAGCTGCGCGCCAAGACGCGTGGACTGATTCAGGCCCAGCGCAATGCTTCTGACGGCGTTTCATTGATTCAAGTTGCCGAGGGTGGCTTGAACGAGGTTCAAAATATTTTGGTTCGTCTCCGAGAGCTTGGGGTTCAATCGGCATCCGATACGATTGGGGCAAGAGAGCGTAGATACCTTGATGAAGAATTTCAGAGCCTAAAACAAGAGGTTGATCGAATCGCAAACTCAACAGAGTTTAACGGAACTTACCTTCTGGACGGTACGGGTGGATCTCTGGATTTCCAGATTAACACTGGCGGTCAGAACCTCTTGGGAGTTGACCGAATCAGTTTTGATGCTTTCAAGCTTGACGTGAATTCAGATAAGCTTGGCATCGAGGATGTTGGTGTAGCGGACAAGAACGGCGCGCAGCGCAGTTTAGCATTTATTGATGATGCAATTGAGACGGTGTCGTCTGTCCGTGGTGAGCTCGGTGCTATAGAAAATCGTCTCGAGTCGACCATCCGTAATATCTCTATTAGTGTGGAGAATCTCTCCGCAGCTCGTAGTCGTATTAAGGATGTCGACGTCGCTGACGAGACTGCCGAATTGGCCAAGCATAACATTCTCATGCAATCCGGAATTTCCGTGTTGTCTCAGGCAAACAGTATTCCGCAAATGGCGCTACAGTTACTCAAGGGATGATGGCACTTTCCTAAATTGAAAAACCCGCTGATTAGCGGGTTTTTTTATATGGAATCCAGTCCCCAAATAAAACTTCTTGCTAAAGCCTTTATCGCTTGTTCACCTTTAGGACCAATTGGTGCAGCGAGTGCCATGGCATGTTCCGAATGCTGTGATGAGCGTTGTTTCAATGGCTCCAGCCAGTGGTGGTGAAGCTGACCAGGGGCCAGAAGGGTCAGTGACTCAGTTAAATAACCGGACAGAATGGTCTGAATGTCGGCAATGAGCTCATCTGGAGATAGGGCGCCCCATTCATGGATAACAGCTTGTAAATCCGCTCCTTTGCCAATAATCATCCAAGAGACGATTTTCGCTCCTCTACGACGTACGAATACAAGCGAATTGGGTATCGTTAAAAGTGCCTTGAACTCCCTCGGACTGCGCTCGACTCCCCACTCAAGTCTTGGTCTTAAGGTCATCATGGAGCTCAGATCAGTATCGGTCAGACTACTGGGATCAACCCTGCGCAGCCCGGTATCATAAGGTCGTTCCGACCTGGAAATGGTCAGGCGCCATTCGCGCCCAATCGACGAAAAGCCGAAATTTTGGTAAAATTCTAATAAATCGCTCCAAAGAACCAGCGCGCAAAGACTCTGAGTGTAGGCAAGATTTTCCAGCTGTGCGATCAGAGAGCGCATGTGACCCTGACCTCGAAAGTTTTCGTCGGTGGCCACATTGCCCACGAGACCAATAGGGATCGACTTCTGTTCTGAAGAGTGCTTGAGAGTGCGTGGCCATAGGCTGGCATGACCAATGAGCTGATTGCCCATGAATGCGCACCAACTGGTCGAGTTCCCCTCTGTAGAAAGCACCAGAGGATACTCAGCATCATAGGACCAGTCGAGAGTTCCCTCGCGCAGGGACTTCATCAGAAGAAGGTCCCGTGAGTCCCGCTCGAGGGACGAGGCAGGGTTGCGAAACGAAATGTTCGATGGCGCGGACACTTTGTGCCTCCTATGATTAACGCACTTTGTGAGTATACCATGACCTGGCCTTTTAGAGACGCTGTGATCACAATGGATGGAGGATTTTTACAATGCCAATCAGAATGAGTGGAGTTGGCGGCGGATTTGATCCAAAACTCGTGGATCAGCTGATTGAAGCTGAAAAAATTCCGATTGAATCCGCGAAACAGCGGAAAGAGAAATTTACGACCGAGAAAAAAGAAATCGAGAAACTTAACGGGTTCTTGAATGAGCTCGACTCAACACTGAACTCTCTTAAGTCGAGAGCAGATTTTTTCAAAATGAAAGTCGAATCTTCGCATCCTGATATTATGGATGGCATTTGCAAAGCGGATGCGCTCATCGGGACCTATGAATTTGAAGTTCGCGGTGTCGCGCGATCTGATAAACAGCTTGCTTACGGGTTCCCTGACAAAGATCAAAGCGCGGTTGGGTTTGGTTATCTTCAAGTCGAACGTGAAGACATGACTCCAGCAGAGATTACCATTGAGCCGGGATCAACGCTGCAGGATGTGGCTCGCCAGATCAACGACGCTGATGTGGGCGTTCGCGCGATGGTTGTAAATACGAAGTATAATCCGGACAGTTTTAGACTTCTCGTGGTTAGTGAAAAATCCGGAAAAGAAGCACGAATAAAGGTCGATGAGGATACCACCTTTCTTGAGTTTCAAAACCAGGTAGTCGGACAAAATCTAGATGTCCTATTTGAAGACGTTCCTGTAACGGATGCGGATAACACTTTAGATGAGCTTGTTGATGGTGTGACCTTCAACATAAAAAGAGCGGAACCTGGAACTCGCGTGCAGCTCAACATCACACACGATGTAGATAAAACAATAGAGAGCATTAAAGCTTTTGTGGATAAGTATAACCAGCTCAGTGGTTACGGCCATGGTCAGTATCAGGAGGATCCCCAGACTGGCAAGCGGGGTATTTTGGCCGGTGATCAGTCATTGACAGCAGTCATGCGCGGAGTCCAATCCGTTATTGGTAATAACCGAAGTAATAGCGGAAAGTTTCAAACACTCGCTGACGTAGGGATCACGACTGATCCAAAATCTGGTGCCCTGAAGATGGACGACGCTAAAGTTAAATCTGCATTGGCCGAAGATTACGAAGGCGTTGCACGATTGTTCATTCGTGGTCGTGACGGAATGGGAATCGCCGAGGCTATGGCTGACAAGCTGAAGTCTCTAAGAGATCCAGGAAGTGGTGCTGTAAAGAGTCGACTAAGAGCTCTCGATAACATCATCAAGTCACAAGACGAGGACATTGAGCGACGCGAGCGCCAAGCAGAGTCTAAAGGTGAAATGATTCGACGGCGTTTCGCGGCACTCGACGGGCAAATTGCCAACATGAAGTCTCAAGGAAGCTTCCTTGCGGCGCGCATGGGAACACCTCAGTCGAGTGGCGGGGGTGATTCGTCTTAAGGATGAGACGTTTTACTAATTAGGAGTGTGTGATGACGAATCCGTACAAGCAGTATCAGAAAACCCAGGTAGTAACGGCAAGTCGTGAAAAGATCTTGTTGATGTTGTACGAAGGCGCCATCCGTTTCACAAAGCAAGCTCGCGTAGCTATGCTTGAAAAAAAGATTGCCGACAAAGGCAAAGCAATTAGTAAAGCAACGGCAATTCTCAGTGAGTTGATGGCGACCCTTGATTTCAAGGTTGGTGGTCAACTAGCGCAAGATCTCGAAAATCTCTACATCTTCATGATTGACAAGCTGATTGAAGCAAACATTCACAACAAAGTTGAATGTCTTGATGATGTCGAGAGACTTCTCAACACTCTTTACAGCGCGTGGAAAGATGTTATTGAAAATCCTCGTCCAGACGGAGTGCCATCTCCAGTGTTACAGCCTGAGGAATTCAAGAAATATCAAGAGCAGCTCGTAGCAGAAGGCAAGGATATGTCCGATGCCAAGCGCCAAGGCGAGGACGGCCAGTCCCGTGGCAACCTCAAGGTTGTTGCATAAAGCTACTCAGCGTTTGAATTTTCCTAAAAAATGTCCCCCATTTCCTCTGTTTGTGGGAATAATTTTCCGACCACCCCTATGCGGGTGGTTTTTTTTGCCCTGTCAACGCCCCAATCCTTGAAAAGTTGCAACATTCACCCACGCCTCACAAGGCCTTGATAATCTCAAGAATACGAGTCAGGAGTTTTTCGGACTTCGTACAACCGTGAGGAGGGACTTATGCCTATTTCACAATCACTGTATACAGCTATTACCGGTTTGTCCGTGATGTCCGACGGTATGTCGGTTGTCGCCAACAACATCGCGAACGCCAACGGCAAAGGCTTCAAAAAAGGCCGTGCGGAATTTGAAGACATGGTCTCGTCTGACCTGTCGACTGGTTCCGGTGCCGCGCAGCTCGGTCGTGGTGCTCGTATGCGGTCCGTTCGAACACTGCACACTCAGGGTGGTCTTGCGGTAACGGATAACGTGACCGACTTGGCGATTCAGGGTAGCGGATTTTTTATTCTGAGCGGTAAGCAAGGTCAAGGCGACGATTCATCTGACCGTAAGTACACCCGCGTTGGATCCTTCGTCTTTGATAAAGACGGATATCTTGCTGACCCAGGTGGAGACCGCGTGATGGGATTCCTTTCCACGAAGCAAGGAAACTTGTCGTCTCGTATGCAAGAAATTCGGATCGAAACAAGCCAGATTCAGCCGAAGAAAACTGACAAGGTCTTCCTTGATTTGAACTTGGATGCCCGTATTAAGCCATCGGAAGTGGAGTTTGATATCACCAATCCTGAGGCGACGTCCCAATTTAACAATACGATCACCGTATTCGACTCTCACGGTCGCGGCCATCCAATGACGGTATTCTACAACCGTGTCCCTACAAGTGAGGGCATTGAGTGGAAGTGGCATGCTTGCGTTGAAGGTAAAGATGTTGCTGATCCGGTCGAAGGACAGGAGTTCATGCTCGGTGGATCTGGATCAGTCAAATTTGACTCCAAGGGTAACCTTCTTGAAGAAAACTTTGATGGCGGCGCCATCAACTTTGGGGAAGGCGCCGAGTCTAACCAAGTTATCGAGCTCGACTTCGGTAAGAATATTGGTCTCGAAAAAGGTAACGGCCTCAACGCAACCCGTTCGATTTCCGCAAAAAGTGTGACCAATTTCCACAGCCAGAACGGTTACGAGACTGGTAACATTAAGAGTATGAACATTGAGCTAGACGGCACGATTCGCGGTATCTATACCAACGGTGTCCAGAGAGTTCTCGGAGCTTTGGCACTCGCCACCTTTGAAAACCAGGATGGTCTGATGAAGGGCGGTAAAAACAACTTCACGGAGACTCTTGATTCGGGGCCTGCGAAGATTGGATTGGCACAAAGCGGAACACGCGGTTCGATCTACGCGTCAGCTCTTGAAGAATCCAACGTGGACTTGGCGCAAGAGTTCGTAACAATGATTATGACTCAGCGTGGATTCCAGGCAAACAGCCGCTCGATTACGACCACTGACTCCATGATTGAAGAGGTCGTGAACTTGAAACGCTAATTAGATTCCTTCTGAGGTTTGGTTGAATTGAGGAGGCCGTCCCATGGGGCGGCCTCTGTTTTTTGGTAAATTAGGGACACACGACCAAACCAAAATTAATATATGGACAATCAAGGTTTGGTCGTGTTTCCCCAAATACCCTAACCGCCTGTAATTACTTGCCGATTCTTCAAGATAGCAATCCCAAACGGCATCTGCCCCTGAGACGTTAGCTCCGGTTCCTGCTTCAACTTCGGCATAGGAGAAAATCTCCTAAGCTTAGCCTCTTAGGCTGCCGTCGTGCTTCTTTGGACGACTATGTGATAGATTCGCTAAAAGCGATGTCAGAGGTTTCTTTTATCTGGTTTATTTGCATCAAATATGATGTTAAGTGTCGGCTTCGAAATCGAGATGATCGGAACCATTAAAGGAGATAGTTCTTATGAAAACGCTGGCTTTCAGTTTTGCTTTGATGATTACGGGTTTTTTCCCCAGTTTAGCCTTTGCCGCGATTCCCTGCGTGGCTGACGACGTGGCTTCTCTACCGGCGACGCTCGTTGGATTGACAAGTGTGAACGGTCAGAGCATTCGCCTTGAGATTACAACACCTGGGCCGTCTAAAGTGGCGCGTTGCTCCGTTACCAGTACAGAGTGGGGTGATGAGATCCACTATACATTCGCAGAGCGTTTTGAGGCTGAAGTAAAAGTCAGTGTTGCCAATCCTATGGGTTCCCATCCAACTATTCATGTATTCAAGCTTACAGACTTAGTCGTTGAGCCCATTTTAAGCGGTGATGAAAATGGTCGTTTCAACCGGACCGTGAAGATTTTTGACCCATCCCTTAAAGTCTCATATTTGATGTTTTTAGATGCTAATGGTCGGGTTGGTCGCGTAAGGGCAAAGCTCTAAAACGGCTGATATTTTTGAAATCAGTATTAATGGCCTGAAAATCGGCGACGCGTAACTGATTGTCTATTGATGTTACAGATCAAGCAATCGTCAATCAGTAATGTGACGCTGAATTTTTCTGCCTAATGAGACAATTTGTCTGTCCTGAAACCCTAACTCCGACGTCGTAGCCGCAGGGGTGTTTAAGCGGCCGTAAAATTTGGGTCTTCAATGCCCCCCGAGCCTTCAATTTTAGCGATTAATGATGGCGCTAGTCAGCTTTCCTGTCCGATCAATTGGGCGTCGGCTTCGATTAATGCTACAATTTCACCGTATGCTTTTGGCGTGAAAAGGTCGACAAATTGAACGCGATTGTTGCATTGCTGGCGATTTTAATATTGGCTTCGAGCTGCAAAACTCGATCCGTGTATCAATCGTCATTGAAGCAAGAAAACGCGAAAAAGATTCGCCATTCAAATATTGATTTGCCGTTTAAAAACCCAGTGGGTTTTACGTTAGATCCACTGTCGCGACTGGCTTTTTTAACGTCCACATCGGGAGAAACTGCGCTGATTGATCTCGATCGCGGCAAAGCATTATGGCAAACTGCCTCGAATAAAGAAAAATTTGCGGTTTACGGGGAATTTAGCCCATCTGGGGCTCTCTTGGCTGTAAATTCCTCTCCGGGGAAAATTACGATTATTGAACCGAAGACCGGTCATGAAGTATCAAACTTAAAGCCTCCGTGCGTCGATCAATCTGCTGCACATATTTTCTATTCCAAGATGGTTTGGTCAAATGATCAAAGACTTCTTGCTGCAGCTGTAGCGGCTAAAGGTGTGCTTCCTGAGCGAAAAAGATTCATCAATATTTGGGACACTCAAACTGGCAACTGCATCTTGGCAGTGCCAGCTGTCGGGAACATATTATCGTTGAGGTTTTCCGGTGACTCGAGGCACCTTTACTCTTTTTCTCAGGACACGCATTTTTCAATTTATGATCTCACACGTAGAACTTTCACAACAGTAACTGTGGACGAGCTGAAATATCCTCATGACTCATACGGAGCTTTTTTTGGAGGCAAGGTGAGTTTTCGTGATGACGGCAGACTGGCGACCGTAGCCTGGAATAGGTCTATTGGTGAAGCAGGAAATCCCCAAAACCCGTTTCGCTCAATGCCGATGGTCATTGGTATTGATTTGGAGGCAGGTAAGAAGATTTGGCAACGGGAGTGGACTCCGACCCGCGAAGAGAGGTTCTTCCAAGTAAAAACAGTTGAATTCGATCCATCTGGCAACCGCCTGGGAGTTTACGTCCATCCGGGTCGATGGTTTGTCATCAACTCAATCAACGGCGATATTTTAGAGGTGTTCGAATCTGTAGACGGACCAGTACAATTTGATTCAAGCCTGGACGGCTCAATTCCAAATCTGTTTTTTTCAAAAAAACTCGACAAATTCTTCGGTCCAATCGGTGGTGAAAAGCTTCCTGTATGGTCTATAAATTAAAACGAGAAATTACTGGAAGTACAGAGTCGGACGACGTGTGTTGGGTCTCAAGAGTGCGAGAGTGACGAATCAATTTTGGACATCGGAAAAAACTGCAAAGCCATTCCGTAAACCACATCTTTACCGTTACAATATTCCTCAAGCAAGCTTTGAGAAAAGCTTGCGATCTTTTGTTGGATTTCTCCGAAGCGATCCAAATCAATCGGGATTACAATTGAATCCAAATATCGAGAGGTCATAGGAACTGTATCGATAGCTTTACGACCAAGTGTCGCCATTTCCCTATGGTATGACCTAACCCAATCTGATGGGATCCCATTATCTACATTTACTTTGAATGGATTGGCGATCCAGCGTCCATCCTCAATCGTGACCAAGCCCAGTCTCTCAAGGCGTCGCAAAACCTCGTACAGCTCAATACTGTTCATGCTGATTAGTTTCATGATTGATTCACACGACCCATCATAAAATCCGAGCATCATACACGTATAAACGGCCGAATATTTGGGGTTCGCCACAATTTGAAACTGATCATCCGTCACGTCTTTCTGATTAGACGTCTTCGTTCGCGCCAGTAGGCGCTTTGAGGCCGCATTTTTTTTACGAACATCGTTGGAAGTGCGAATTAGGACCATGTCCCTGAAATCAGCCGCTTTGATTGGAGTTAGGCGCAGTTTCTTTGCTATGTTCTGAGCTTTTTCGAGCGACAGATCGCCCTTGCCGGAGAAAATTTCACTTAGTCTAGAATGCGACATCTCAACATCGCGAGCAAATGCTCTTAGTGAGTAGCCAGAATTCTTCTTTCGACGACTGTTAAAGGCGTCCAAAAGTACTTCTCTGTAGTCGAGCTGAGAGGAAGACAAATCAGCCATTACCAACCTGTAAAAAATTCTGATCCGTAATTGGTAAAGCCTCTATCAAAAACTTGTCCGCCCCAAATCAACATGGAGCTACCTGTCCAGACGGCAGAAGACTCAATTGCTTTCAGAGGAATCATCTCGTCCGTATTGAATTCTTTCCAGACACCGGGGGACGTTGAACCAAGAGCGCCAGGGACATAACCCAGGACTGAGGATGCTAGCTCATACGTTCTCGAAGCTCCGTAAATCTTTCCTCCAAAAATCAGCATTTTGTCTCCAGCCCAAACAGCGCGATGCTTGAATCGGCCCTCTGCCATGGCTGCCATTTTTTGAAAACGCAGGGTCTTAAGATCTAAAATCAAACCCTCAGAGATCACGTTTGAATCTGAGTCAAAGCCCCCAAAAATATAAACTCGATTTTGACTTGGCACATGAAGGAATGAGCCATTGTGACGTGGAACATAATGCTGTCCGGCGGTGTTTATCTTTGACCATTTCATAGTCTCTGGGTCAAAGAATGCGCCATCATCGAGGATCTTTGAGCAGGCGTCGGCGATCTCCTGGACGCACCCGCCAAGTATTAGCATTTTGTTCGAGGACAGCTCGTTACCGGTATCTCCAGTCCAAACGGCGAAATGGTGTGCCCGTGCTTTTGGTGCCTCGGGGCTATCTGCGGGAATTTTCTGCCAAGTTTTGCTCACAAGGTCGTATATTCCGCCGTCCGCAGTGGGGGGTGTCAATGACTCCGGATTATCGTCATTAGGATGCCCGCCCCACACGATCATCTGGCTTCCTGTCCAAACTAAGGTGTGGTGAACCCTTGGTGAGGGGCTAGCAGACGACGCTGGAATCGGGGTCCATTGGTCTTCCTTCATGTTGTAGACGCCGCCGTCAGCCAGTCGGGTTTTACACCCGTCTCCGTCACGACAACCTCCCCACACAACAAATAGATTGCTGAGATTTAAGGAGGCACTGTCTCCAGTCCAGACAGACTGAGATTCTGCGCGGGATGAGGGTGCTGCGTGCGTTGATATTGGCTTCCATGAGTTTTCTGCTTGATTGTAAATAGCGCCATCATTGAAATACTGGTTGCCACCACACGCGTAAATGGTGGCCTCACCTTCGCGGCACCCACCCCATATAATCATTCTATTCCGAGTCGAAGTTTCCCCAGAAGGCCCAGTCCATGCGGTAGCGTGAAAGCCGCGCGGTTCAAATGTGTATTCTTTTCCGTCTATCGTAAAATAAGGTGTTTCCAGATCTCTCCAATGAGGTTTTCCATTGTTGCCGACCAGCTCGAAAATACGTTGGATAGCTAGGGCAAAATCATCACAAAGACGATCTTCTTGTTGGGCCTGTTGCTCTTTGGTTCCCGAGAAAATGGCACCAACCTCCTTGCGTAATCCTTCATCTCTTAAAATGTGGTGAACTGATTCGTGGATCAGTAAGCGATTTGCAAATGATTGGCCACCATCATGTAAGCCGACCTCACACAGGTTCAGCGAGAAAACGATATCATTAAGGCTTGGCGTCGATGGGTCATTAGTCCAAGCACACGTCGTGTATTCTCCTCGAGGAGCCTCTGAAGAATCGTTGTATATGTGGCTGCTAGAAACGATGTCCGACGCGAGATTAAGAAGAACGTTATCTTGCATGACAAGCCGTTGAACGATTGGGTTTTGAGCTAATTGCTCATCCTGCGCGAACATCTCTCTATTGAGCGCTGCCGTATTGACCCAATTTGCAGCCTCCCGTTGCGCTTGTCCTAACATGATCCTACGCCAATCACCTCCGTTACCAACGCGGACGCCGCCGCTGGAATTGGCAGAAGATCCAAGTTCAGCGCTAATAAAAATTAGGAGAAGACAGATTAAGGAAGCCAACGATTTCCACGATGCGTTCATAGTCGATGATCCTTTGGTTTTGCATAAGCGAGGGGAGATTCGTAACGAGAGGGATTCAACGGTAGCTGCACGACCTCTAAGCGCGACGCTTATGTCCCAGGTGATTCAAACTGTCAATGGGAATTGTGACTTAAAAAACAATGTAAAATTATCTGGTTACACCACTATCGCAGACTGTTTCCTTGCTTTCTTCGGCTTATTGGCCCGACCACGCCGACCATCTTTGTTCTTCTGGTGGTCACCTTGAATTGAAAACCCGACCCGAATATTCGATCGTCACCGCAAGTGAATAACATTTCCGCTGGGAGGAATTATGGGCATTTCAATTCAGAAGTTTTTTGCTGTGCTGTTTTTTGGTTCATTAGTACTAGGTGATGCAACAGTCGCCCTCGGAGCTGACAATCGAGGCAACCGTCAGGGTAAGCGCGCGTACGCTGCTTGGGAGGCAATTGGAATGACGATGACGCCTGTCAGTGGAGTGCGTGCTGGTTATTTTTTCAATCCCGATATTGCTGGTGAGGTGTCCTATGGTTCATCGACAGCAACTATTGGTAGCTTTGAATCGAAGAAGTCTATTATCGAAGGCAAAGCGAAATACTTCTTTGGAGATACTTTTTATACTGACGGCGGAATTACTTACGAAAATTTCGACGTAAAATATTCTGTATTAAAATCTGGACAATCAATAGACCGGGAAAATCTTAGCGGGAATATTTCAAACCTTGGTTTAAATGCTCACATTGGTAATCAATGGCAATGGCCTGGGTTCACAATTGGTTGTGATTGGATCGGATACTTTTTGTCAGTGTCTTCCTCTTCGAAATTTAGCTCCGCAGAAAATCTTGACGCAAGTCACCAAGTTAACCAGGAAAACAGCATCAAAACAGCCATGGGTGGTTCTAGCTTGCATCTTGCAAGATTGTACATGGGTTGGGCATTCTAAGCAGCGATTCAAGATAGAAACCGTCTTTTCATAAAATAATTTTCAAATGAAAAAAACGAACATCATCAATAAGGTATATCAATGTACAACTTTAAATTCGCTCTAGCATTCTTTGGCTTATTAGCTCTGGCGTCTTGTGCTCACGACTGGACAACAGCAAAATCTGTTTCAATGCGCCCCGGTAAAGGTGGTGTAGTAACCTTAAGTCCACACGAAGATCCGAGGGCGCGCGCAAAAGCGGATGCCATTATGCAGAGGACATGCGGGAATAAGAAGGCATCGATCACTGAGGAAGGTGAAGTTGTTATTGGCGTCTCAAAAAGATCTCAAACTGATGTCAACTCGAATGGATCTAGTGGAATTAGGCTGTCCAATAACGGGCTAGGTTTTGGTTCGCACTCGTCTGAAACCGACACTACTGAACGTCAAGTTACAGAGTGGCGCATTAACTATGAATGTAAATAATACACTCGTCTAAATCCTGCCTGTCTAGATTGGCCTGGATGATAATCCAGGCCAATCGTCCATCAGCCTGCAGAAAAATCGGATCTTCGACAACCACTGAGTCAAGTTGATGCGTCCACAAGTTGCAAATATGTTCATAGTCGCGAATTCATACAAACGTTGCTGACACTTGGATGACAATGCTCAGTGGACTGAGTAAAAACTTGTGCGAAATTCGGTTGGTTTAAAAAACATAAGTGGAGCTCGTATAAAAGTCGGCTGACAAAAATACTCGGCGTAAACAGAAGTAAGGGTCCTCCATTCTTTCATTTTTTTTGAAGAAAAATTAGAAACAAATCCCTGGTGATCGAAGCATATGGCTTTGTCATTGGGTGTTATCAAGCATCATGGGCTTGCATAAATTTTAAAAGTTCGATAGTCTTAAGAAGTCAGAGAAATAAATCGGGAAGGAGGTCACCATAATGAACGTGTATATGACAATCAATCTATCGCTCAACGCGCTGCTACACGCAGTTGGTGACGATCGTGCGCAGAAGGGGCCTCCTGGATTTATGTGACGACACAGCAAGGTGTCTAAGCCCAGGTCGCCGTGAGGAGACCTGGGCTTTTTTGTTTTAATGGTCTGTTATTTTTAAAGAATTAATAAGTTTAACTATTTTGATGGCCTGACGAGGCCTGGAGGAAACGTCATGAACCTTATGGGACTAACAAACAACGCGGCAGGAGATCTGACGCAGGTGAAAGATGGTTATTGCCAAAATAAACAACGCTTTAAAAACAAAATTAAAATTTGGAGCTTCAATAATGAATGCCAAGAAAATTTCGAGAGAAAACACCGCAAGCGAGAGTGCTGCAAGTCTATTTAATCCGCCATTCGTCGGGAATCCCGGACGTCGATTCGGAGATTTTGACGCTGTTACGTCTCGTGCGCCCACCACCAATGTATCAATTTTATTTCGTATATTAATCAGCCCGATTCGATGGTTCCACTTCTGTTGGAAGCCTCGAAAAGCGAGGGCGAGCCGTGATTTTTTCTATCACAGCGAGCGGGAAGCCTTTCGGGTTGAGCAAGCCAGGAAGCTGGCATCTGCCAGGTTTTACGGATCGAAGTTTTAACGTCAAGAGTTGGACTGTTGTGAGTATTTCATTGTCCAATTATTACGTAAAAACTTCGGAGTTTTTTATGAAACTTGTGAAAAAAATATTATTTTCGGACGTCACATCGTTGGTTCGGTTGGGACGGACGCGCCCACTTGAAAGTGAGGACATGCCTTCGCTGCCGGATATCCATAATCGTCTCAAAGTCTCGAAGATATTTGAAACTTTAAAGCCGATTGAGGTGCGTCCAGGAGAAAAGGCATCGCGCGGCGCTGTCTTTAGATTTCTCGTTGACGTCGTGTGGCGGGTCAAGGGTGCTGTGGCCGGGATGGTCTTACTGTCTCTCGGGCTAGTTGTCTGTGATTTGCTGGGGCCGGTTTTATTAAACCGCTTACTGAATCTCTTTGTCACTCCGTCGCCCTCATGGGGTTTTATTGAGCGCGCCTCAGGTTTGGCCATGGCATTTGGCCTATGTGGTGCCATTGGCGGCATTCTTGGTCAGCATTATATTTATCGATTCCTAGCTATCGGCATGGTGGTGAACGCGGGCCTAAACGAGCGGATCTACGAGACATCACTAAAGCTAAGCAAAAAATCCAGACAAGCCTATCCAACGGGTGATGTCGTCAATTACATGGGTTCAGACACCGACTCGGTTCAGGACTTTGTATGGGCAATCAATGAGTTATTCATGGCAGTCATATCGATCATCGGTGCCTCGGTGCTGATGGTCTATTTTCTCGGGAACGCCGGTTATCTGGCGGTGCTAGCTCTTGTGCTGCTCGTGCCTCCAACTAAGTGGATTGCTAAAAAGTTCTGCTTTCACAGTGATGAGGTATCTAGTCAGCGAGATAAGCGCGCGGCCTATATGTCTCAGGTTCTGTCGTCCATCAGGATTGCCAAGTCATTTGGATGGGAACAGCTTATTGAGTCCAAGATTGGTGACATCCGCGACAAAGAGCTCGGGCATCGGAAAAAATTTATTAAAGCATCTGGATTATCGGTGGTGCTTTATGGCTCTATCGGAACCATCGTTGGCGGAGTGGTACTAGGGGCCATGTCGTACCTCGGAGAGCCTTTGACGGCGGCTAAATTATTTACTGCATTATCTTTAATTGCGGTGATGGAGACCCCTTTTGGACATTTAACACATATTATCTCGATGATTACGGATGCCTTCGTTAGCGGTGAAAGGATCGGTAAATTTTTAGGTGCCGAAACCAGATCGGCCGGCACTCCTGAAAGCGCGCCTGTGGACGATGCTGTTGGACTAGAGTTTGACGATGGTGCACTTCAGTTTTCAGATGCTGACAAGCCTGTGCTGTCGGGATTACGGTTTCGCGTCGAACCCGGTACATCGCTTGCCATTGTTGGTCCCGTCGGTAGCGGAAAGTCTGCAATTCTTGGAGGGATTTTAAGGGAGGTTAGTCTAGCCAGCGGGCGGGTCGCGTTTTTTGGACGTGATGCGCTAGTGCAGGATGCGCGGATAGCCTACGTTCCGCAGGAGGCATTTATTCAAAATGCGTCATTGCGACAGAACATTCTATTCGGCGCTCCTGATCTGAATCTTTCCGAAGCATTGAAAGCCTCTTGTCTTGATGCTGACGTAAAACTGTTCTCCGCTGGTATAAATACCGAAATTGGAGAACACGGGGTCAATCTGTCTGGTGGTCAGAAACAGCGCGTAGCTCTAGCTCGTGCGGTCATTCAGCGTCCATCTGTTGTGTTGCTTGACGACCCCCTCTCGGCCTTGGATGAAAAGACCGAGCAAAAGATCATCGATGGGCTGATATTTGGATTATGGGCGCAAAAAACGCGAGTGGTTGTGACTCATCGGCTAAAGTATATTGGTCGATTCGATCAGATTTTGTTTTTAGAGAACGGGACCGTAGCGGCTATCGGTAGCTTTGAAGAGTTATTGGATAAGTCAGACAGGTTCCGTGAGTTTTATAGCCAGGCGGATATAACTGAAAACCCCACTCAAGAAAAATCTTCTGATCATATTGGGACTGACAGTGGCGCAACTTGTCTAGAAACGGTAGAGGCTCCAGAAGAAATATTCGCTGATAAAGATCTGGCACGAATTACCGAAAATGAGGACCGGCAGTATGGCTCGGTTTCAAAAGATCACTACGCTCTTTATTTGAGATCCATGTGGTCAAACCTGTCGGGTCGGCAGTCAAAGATTTTTCCGGTGATGGCTCTATTTGCCTTAGCGATGTTGGCGGCTACAGGGATGCCGATTTTAGTCAATGCTTGGATGGGAGTTTGGGGTGATACTCTCGATCAGGCTGCGTCCGTGAACGGATCCCATGGCGTGTCCAGTCTCTCAAGTTTATTTTTTGGTATGGTATCTCCGTCACAGGGAGAAAATATTGGCATCTACATGGGGCTTGCAGCAGCGAGTGCCTGCGTCGCTTGGGGCCAATACATGCTTTATGGTCTGGGTGGAGTGCGAGCTGGAAAGAATTTTCATGACCGCATGCTACAATCAGTGCTTGGTGCCAAAATCAGGTTTTTTGATTCAACGCCAGTTGGGCGAGTGCTTAACCGGTTTAGTAAAGACCTCGATACTATCGAGCGTCATCTTCCATGGTCCTTTGAACAATCGATTCGGTCGTTGTTTGGAATGATCGGGCAGCTGGTGTTGATATCGACGTTGTTACCATTGACGGTAATCGTAACGATTCCTGTATTGGCGTTATATTACACTTTACAGCGCGATTACCGCATGTCCAGCCGTGAGGCTCAGAGACTTTATTCTGTGAGTCGATCGCCGCGGTACAGTCATTTTAAGGAAACACTGACGGGACTTACCGTGATCCGTGCATTTAAGCGGGAGGACTACTTTCGAAAAGAGTTTTTTAGCCGCATAAGTATGAATCAAAGAATGTTTCATGGAATGGTTTTGCTAAACCGATGGTTCTCCCTTAGAGTTGCATTGACAGCAGCCGCCATCAGCATCGCTGTTAGCTTGGCCTCAGTTTGGTCAGTGGCGCACGGGTATATTATGGCGGGAACAGCAGGTCTTGCTATGATGTATGGGGTGCGGTTTTGGGAGACGTTGAATTGGGCTGTGCGTATGTTCAGTCAGCTTGAGTCGCAGATGACCTGTGTGGAGCGAGTGGCAAGATTTTCTAGTATTCCCCAGGAGTCGTCCGTGGAAAGTCATTCCGAGGACGTTACCGATAAGAAGCCTGGCGCATCGCCTGGTCCACGGGGTCTTGATGTGATCTTTGATCAGGTCAGCATGCGCTACGCGGATCATCTTCCATTGATTTTGCGTGGGTTGTCCTTTTCAATTAGAGCAGGCCAGCGCGTTGGAATCATCGGAAAAACTGGCGCAGGGAAGTCCAGTGTGTTTCACGCACTCTACCGGTTCAGTGAACTTACAGAAGGTCGAATTCTCATTGGAGGGCGATCACAGACCGCGATGCGTATCAGCGAGTTAAGATCCCTCATCAGCACGGTGCCTCAGGATCCAGTGCTTTTTATGGGCGACTTGCGGGGGAATTGTGATCCATTTGATTTATATTCAGATGACGAAATATGGAGCGCCCTGGAGCGGGTTCAGCTGGCGGACCGCGTACGATCACTAAGCGATGGACTAAAGTCGGTGGTTTCGGAGGGTGGTTGTAACTTCAGTCAGGGCGAACGGCAGCTGATTTGTTTGGCGCGTGCATTGTTGTCTGAAGCTCCGATAATATTGATGGACGAAGCTACATCAGCGATTGATGTCGAGACTGATGTGCGGATCCAAACGACGATTCGCCGTGAATTCCTCGGGCGAACAATTCTCATTATCGCTCATAGATTGGCGACTATTGCCGATTGTGATCAGATCATTGAGATAAAGGACGGAAGGGCAATTGGCCCATCATCAATTGACCACAATTTAAAAGTTTCGCAAATCGCTTCAGATGATTGCTTGGTGCTGTAAGTTTTAAAGCCCTCAAATCAAGAGCAAAATCCATTTAATCGGGGACAGATAACTGATTGCCCATTGATGTTACAGGTCAATCAATAGTCAATCATTTATGTGCCCGTAAATCGGGTGCGCCTGCGGCGCAAGAATGTATGACTTGTAAATTCCGGTGTTCGAGATGCTGATAGGTCAGGTTCGTGTCGGTGCCAGTCCGGCAACGACGAGAGCCAAGTTTTTTGGGTTAGGGGTTCGGGTTGAATCTTTGCTGAGCTTGCTTGGGAAAGTTGGGTACGATGACATCTGATCGGCGAAGTAGTCAGGCAAGATATCCAGAAGGTGCTGACTTTAAATTTTGTTTTTCCTAGAACTCCCACCGACAATTTATGGATCGTGATAAATCACAATCAAAACAAGTTTATGAATAGATGGTCAGTGCGGAAAGGATTAGTTGTCGACTACTGTTTTACGGGATGATTTTTGGGGACATAGCATGTTCAGGTAGAAAAATTTACAGCGAGCTCAATCAATTATTTAAAGTTAAACTAAGATTCACTTGTGAAAATGAATCTTAGCTTACCTTTTTTCTCATTTGACCTGAGTTAGTACGACCGTTTTTTATTGAACGCGAATCGCAACCTGAAGTGCGTGGGTGGCGCGAGAACCATCATTTAGCTGAATCATCACGTAGCCACTTTTTCCCCGAAGACTTTCCGGGATGTTGAATGAAAAGGTTATTGGTTCTGCCCTGGTCCCTGGAGACCAGCTGCCATAGTTCACCCCGGTGGTAGAGTTATTAGCTGGACGGATTCCAGGATCGCTTGATTGGGTGTAGCGTACCGAAAATGGTCCAGGCTGACGACTGTTCGCAAGGAAGTTGAACTGAACTTTGAAGGACAATACCTGCCCTGCAACTGCATCGAGCGCGCCGCTAGGAACGGGCTGGCCGTTTCGATCCTTCAGCGAAAGCACAGCATTCCTTTCCAATTTTATGGTTTGTGGGAAAATCTGTGTTGAGCTACTGACGCCGTTGATGCCCTGTGTTGTGCCCAATACATTGACGGGAATGTCATCGGAAACCCAAACCCCTGGCTTAACGTTTACATCAAGGTCAACACTTTCTCCCGGGTTAATTTCTGGAGTGATCAAAGGTGACTTGATAAATGAAACGGTCGCTGGATCAGAGGAGAGGAACAGTTCTTTTGTCGTAATCATGTCTTTTGTATTGTTAGTCAGTTTAATTTTTGCTGGAACTTCCTCATCAACCCGTGGATTCTTTGATAGTGTTATGGCCTGAATTTCAAGGGGGAAGCGAATTTCAGCTTCAGGTGCAATTCGTTCCAATTCCGAATAGGCGCCATCAGCCCCTCGTAATTCAATAACACCTTCAAGGACAATTTTAGATAGCGCCTTAGCTTGACTAATCTTTGCCGCTACAACTCCTTCGAGGGTAGTGCGCGTGTTAGCTGCTAGTGAGGGTAGGTCACGGAGTTCAAATGTTAAAGACTCGCCATTTGTGTTGCCTGTGATGCGAACTCGCGCTTTGCCCAGTGGTGATGACTTGAGGCCGTAATTATCAATGACCACACGAAGCTTTGCTCGATCTCCGGAGGCAAATAGACCGTCTCCAGACTCCTCGACGAGTTTGACGTCCCTAACAATAAGTAAGTGTCCCGTTGAAAGAGAGTTCGTGACTGCTGCTTGGCCCAGCTGAAATTGGCGTGCTCGAGCTTGGGGCAGACTTGAACCGAATCCATCGAGGATGCCTTGATCTTTTGCGCCTTGCTCCTCACCGCGGCTCTTGCTGCCGTCGTAGCTCCGCCCCAGTGCAGCATCGTAGTGACTTTTCACCGATCCGTTGAATGCAGTGGTATAGGAGTTACGGAAGACAGCGCTGTATTGGTCCACAAACTTTCGCGTGTAGGTGGCGTCATATCGCTCACGACACTTTGGTTCAAACTCAGGTAATTGAAGGCCTGAGCATGGGTATGCGCGGTAGCGGAAGTCCGCGCCAGGGGTGCTGAACGTCGGATTTCCTGCCATTGGCGGTCCATATGTAGGCTCCTTTGGGAATTGGAATGCAGGTGACGGTACATTGCCGATAGCGCGCTTGCGGGGGTCGAGGTCAGCACCATTATCACCAGGATTAGGGCTAATTTGCGATGTTATATCAACGACGGCGTCATTTTCGGGTGCATTGGCAAGGAGTTGATCCCACGCTTGATTATAACCTAATGGGAAGTCTTCCTTTTGAGCTTTTTGATCCGCGGAGTCCTGGCCAAGTTTTAGTCCCTCACTGTATGATTGCGCAAGGCGCTGACTTGTCGAAGCTGATTCTCTTCCTGTTTTGTACCCTCTTGCGAAATCGCGCGAGCTACCTTCAGCGCTGCCTTTTTCCTCACCGGCCGCTTTTGCGTCGCGTTGTCCCATCGAGTCTGCAACGCTTGGAGCTCGCTCTTGAGCTTCACGACTTGAATGCTGGGTAGCCTCTTGTTCAGCTTGAGCTAAGACTCTTCCTAGGGCTGCATTGTAATTAGCAATAACTTGTTGAAGGTACCTATAGGCGACCTGAGCTTCGTCTTCTTCCCTTTGCCATTCGCGTTTTGCGGAATCAAGAATTCCGGTGTGTCGGTCAACTTGATTTTGTGCGGTGCGCACGTCGTCTTCAGCTCTAGATAAATTTCTTTCTTCGCTAGAAATTCGCGATTGCGCGTCAATTCTACTTGAACGCAGCTGGCTGTGCTCGGATTGTTTTGAACTGATATCGCGATCGGTTTGCGATAGTCTACTGTCATAGTTGCGAATGTCACGTTCTTGCGTGTCAACTTGGCTTTGAGCATAAGATAAACGAGATTCGACATCTCTTAGTTCTGCTCGCGTCGTCTCAAGTTGGCGGCGAAGGCGTTCTAGCTCTGGTGAATCTGGTTGCTCGCAACGTCGCTGATCGCATGCCGCATGGACGGCAAGGCAGCTTTGTTGCGCAGCCTCTTGTGCAGCTTGCTTATTTTCGTTCGTGGAGCAGTGTCCGCTTCTGTGCTCTTCCCATCCGCGATCCACGGAGCAGCATGTCCATGGGCCTTGACCCGGGCCGCCTTGATGATTGGCGATCCTTCGTTCAAGGTCTCGTTCCGTTCTTTGCAGCTCGTCACGTTGGCGTGCTAAATCCTCTGCTCTTCTGCGCAGAGTTGGTAGTTCACTTGCCGCGTCATTTCGTTGGCGGTTTAATTGGTTTCGGTCGGATTCCAATCGGGAAATTTGATTTTCCACATCGATGATGCTTCGGTCGATTCTTTGTAGATTGGTCCGCGCATCGTTTAGCGAGCGCTCAGCTCTTGACTCTCGAGACTCTGCATCGTTTAACTGTGACAAATAGTTTCGATGAACTGAGTCTTCTTGATCAAAGGTTCTCTTTGCTTGGTCGGACTGTGCGCGTTCCTGATTGTACCTGGCTTGAGCATTCGGAACATCGATGTCCTGGGAATACGACGTCGTGGTTGTCATGCTGGCAGAGGCAAGCATTCCCAAGGCCACGAATGACCTTAGGATTTTTTTTAGGACAAATCTTTTGGGTTGCCAATTTTGATTCACTTTTTGCCTCCTGCCCAGAGGGCCTGTCAAAAACGTTTGAGAGAGCCTGCACGTTGTCAGCGATTGGCGCATGACTTTTGATTGTCATCTCTATTGCAATACCAATGCCATGCTTTCTGATAGTCAAAATTAGCCGGAAGAAGACTGAATAAGTTCAGAAGGCCGAAATTTTCGTCTAAATTGATGCATAATGGCGCGGTGCAGCGACAAAATAATACCGAGGTGGTTTCATTTTTATACCAGCGGATGTCTAACGGGTGTCATGGACTATTTAGGATATTTTTAGTAGATAAGGGAAGTCGTCCGTCTCCAATCTGATTCAATCCTTTGCCGCTTTGTTTCATGTAGCGCTTTTCAAAGTCGCTAACACTTGGCGCAAGTTGGCTCTCAGATGTGTTTACCTATAAATAAAAATAAAAATATTGATTCTAATAAAGTATAAACATCTGAGAGGGAAGAAATCAGGTCACATCACTTGTGGACCAAAACTACGCTGGATTCCAACAACTTTACCGATGATCTCAAAAGATGATTGGCAGAGAGGCAGCCCTCTAGGCTGATCTTTTGCCCCCTCAGCATAAACGAGCCGTGAGCTCTGTTTATCCAAGCGTAGTTATCCTGTGGTTGCGCTTGGCAAATGGACCAAAGGCTCTTTGCATGGCCCCTATCGCCAGGACATTTCGTTGTAATTGTATTTGCGTTAGTGGCTAGTTTGATCGACGTTGTAGTATTAGCCAACGCCAGTCATTATACATTGCTAAGAATGCTGGCAATTTACGAGCGGCATCGTAGCTTCCGCGCAGAACAGTAGGTGTGGATCATTAAGTGTGCGCCTGCGGCGCAAGAATGTAGGACGTATAAATTCCGGTGCTCGAGATGCTGATTGGTAAGGTGCATCTCGGTGCCTGTCTGGAAACAACAAGAGCTAATTTTTTGAGCAGAAATGGAGTGACACAGGTAGATATCTTAGGTTAGTCGACGTGGCCAGATAGGGCGGGCTGACAAATAGTCTGAGACCTGAGAAGATAAGCCAGCGCTTTTATTTATTGTTTTACTTAGGCCCCATCGGCCTTTTGATTTTCTTCAAGGGATCAAAGGGTTTGTTAACTATTGAGAAGGTCCAGCGATGAAACTGAAAAACATATTCATGGCTATTTTGTTCCCACTCTTGGGATGTACCCATACACAAACCGCAAAAACAGTGTTCAAAGAAAATCAGACCGATACAAAAGGCGTGGTACTGAACGACATTCACTCTCAGCTAAACGAAACAAATCATCAGGCTCTGCTTGCGCCAAAATCTGTTGAGGAAATACAGGCAGCTGTTCGAGAGGCAAAACGTAGTGGAAAATACATCAGCATTAGTGGCGGAAAGCACTCCATGGGCGGCCAACAATTTGGAACTGGCACAGTCAACCTGAGTATGTCTGATTTCAATCAGGTCATCGGCCTTGATACAGACAAAGGAATTGTTGAGGTGGAGTCAGGTATTCAGTGGCCGGAGCTGGTGGCCTGGCTTTCCAAAAATCAAGCAAGCGCGAAAAAGCAGTGGGGTATCCGACAAAAGCAGACTGGAGCTGATCGATTAAGCATTGGCGGTGCACTCTCATCTAATATCCATGGCCGTGGCTTAAAAATGCGACCAATGGTTGATGACGTTGAGTCCTTCACTCTTGTCGATGCCGATGGGAATCTCAAAACCTGCAGTCGAACCGAAAACAGAAAGCTATTTCAGTTAGTGATCGGTGGATATGGGCTGTTCGGCGTCATCGGAACAGTCAAAGTGCGACTTTCTCGTGTAAAAGTTCTGGAACGTGTTGTAGAGCTCATCGAAGTTAAAGACTTCATTCCTCTTGCTTCAGCTCGAATCCGTGATGGTTTTCTGTATGGAGATTTTCAGTTTGCGATTGACCCTAAGTCCGATGATTTTATGAGGCGCGGAATTTATTCTCTCTACAAGCGAGTGAATAGACCTCTCAGTATCGCGCGTGAGCAAAAAGAAATGAAGGGTGATGATTGGTATCGTTTGCTAGCCCTAGCACACACCGACAAGTCGCGCGCCTTTGACATCTATTCCAAGTTTTATCTAACTACCAACGGACAGCTCTATCGTAGCGATACCCACCAAATGGGTGTTTATCTCGATGACTATCATCGCAAGTTTGACCCGGATGGAAACGCCTCCGAAATGATCAGCGAAATCTATGTCCCACGAGCAAAGCTAAGGGCCCTCTTCGATCAGCTGCGAGAGGATTTCAGAAAGAACGGTACAAATGTGGTGTATGGTACCGTAAGACTTATCGAAAAAGACGATGAGAGTTTTCTTGCTTGGGCTAGACAGAATTACGCTGCCACAGTTTTTAACTTTCATGTGGATCATTCCCCGGAAGGAATTGAAAAGGCTAAAAAAGAATTTCAGCTCATCATTGATCGCGCACTTGAACTTGGTGGCAGTTATTATCTGACTTATCATCGATGGGCACGAAAGGATCAAGTTCTGAAAGCGTATCCCCAGATGCCAGAATTTCTTCGCCTCAAAAGGACGTATGATCCTGCTGAGCGATTTCAGAGCGATTGGTACCGGCACTATCGCGACATGTTTGCTAATTAGTTGGGGTAGTCGGGATACATATCTGATTGGCTATTGATTGATCTTCGCCAGCAATAAGCAATCAATTAAGTGTCTCTGAATTTAACATTCTTTCGGCTTAAATGCTTAGTGACACGAGTCATAGTCAAGTATGCCGTCGCCCCTCGCCGAAATATTTGCCCAGCCGGTGACACCTCTTTTTGTTTTTATACGGAGCCAGCTTTCCGTTGCTGCTTGTTTGAGGTTATCGTCACAGATATCTCCTCCCGAAGTGCATTCAGTAGCGCGGACCTTTTTACCATCCCAAATCGATACGTTGCCTTCAGCCATGTAAGTTAAAACCTTCAGTTTCTTTCCATTGACCTTTGTGGAGCCAAACTTCAATATCTTGATGAAGAACTCAACGCTGTCTAAAACTTCGCCTTTTTTTATAACGCCAACATTTTTAAACCCTCTACCTGGACCTTCCGCAAGATTAATATCGGCAAGTACCTTTTGTGATTTCAACAGCCCGCAGCATTCCCCTTCACAGCCCTCGGCAAGTATGGGGAGCCTAGGCAGTGACTTAAGGGTAAAAATATCGACCACAGGAATTTTTTCACCAGCTAAACATTTAGATGAAACAACCATGAACAAAACAAAAAGGACATTTTTCATAAGGCCTCCGAGATCTCGCCTCAATAAAACTTTGATAATATATTTTCGAATATCTTAGTTGCGCTTGATTGCGGATCAGATGTCAGTTTAGGCGGCGATGACTCAAAATTCACCTTAAAATCGATTCTACACCTTAACTTAGTCTGAGGTCGGTTGGAACAGTGTCAGAAATTTTTAAAAATTCGATATACGCCCACGCTGGCGCAAAAATCGTATCAGCTAGTAAATCGGCAGGTTATCTGTGCCACCGGTTTCCCCGGGGTCAGCCGGCGAAACGCCGAATACTGCCGAACAGAATAATACTACCAACGTCTTTCTTTTCTTGTCTGAAGTTGGCGGGACAGGCATCCTCCGGCGTCGGCATACGGATATCTGACCGCCGCTCAACGGCGCGTATTTGAAACCTGGTTCAAGATTAAGGAGTGGTTTTAACCGAGATATCGTTTGAAGACGTTCAGGAGGATATGATGATGCAATTTTTCACTGGAAAAAAGTTGTCGGTAGGGTCTCTGAATTCTGTGGAGGCTCTTGTGAAGAATGTAGTTGGAATATTTTTGATGTTTGTGATCTTTGCGTCATGCGACAATCCGAAGACGTCAAAAATTGAACCAGAGGCGGCGCCTAAACAGCCAGAGAGCGGAGCTGCGGACTCTGAAAATCCAGATTCTAGAGAACTCAAAATCTGCAGTTCACTTGATGACGTTCAAAATCACATAAATTCAAATGAGAATGAGCCAGAAGCCTTTTGCTTTCACAAGGTTGAGGACTCAACTCGCAATTTGGAGACCGGTCGCGCCATCAGGGCGGAAGAGCAATTTTCACCGGGTGTAGAACTAGCATTCCTCAATAAGCAGAGAGGCTTTGTTGAAACCAAAGACGCTTGTAAATCGATTGATGGTGATAAGTGGTCTCCGCCTGAGAGCGCAAGCGATATCGCGTCACCTAGAGCAGCGTCGGCCTCCCATTCATTTGAGGCGATGGTCAGTTATTTAGGCGGTCATTCATGGGAAATTAGAACTGACGGTCATCATCGCTGGTGGTTTTGGTCCGGATCATATGCTCTTCCATTGGAACGTTCCTGCGCGATGGTCGCTAATTTAATATCTCAGGTCACGTTCAGCGAAGCATCCTATGGCCGCAGTAGCGTTGTTTGTTTGAAGCGCAAGTGACCAAATTAGTCAGATTTTAAAGTATTCGTAATATTTTTGGACTCCAGATTTTATTTAAAATTACTTCAATCAAAAGCGGTTTTCATGGTGCATTGGTACAGGAAAAAATAAGGTTTGCAGTTAATTGGTATTAACGGATTATAAAAAATGCTGCATGCGGACCTGAACCGGGCCACATGCAGCATTTTATTTAAGAACGCTCGTTCTAGTTATCCAAAATTCGCTTATTCTCAGCAAGATTTTCTGTAGTAGGGGAGCGAGTGGCCCCTAAATTTATTCTTAACCCACTTTTTGTGTGCCAGGTGTCGAGCTGTGGCTTTTGGCGGCTAAGATGATTTTTGAGACGCTTAAAATTCCGACTAAATGCTTGTCGCGTTTTGAGACGCCGGACATAAGATCTAGACCGGTTTCGGCAGCTGGTTGAGCTTGTTCATCTATATCTGCGGCGGTGACGGAAACGATCCCTGTTACGCCGTCAACGATAATTGCAATTGGGCCAGCATTATCCCCTGAATCACAAACAAGAACTCTGGTGCCGGCTGTCCCCTGCTCGTGCAGGCCACCTAGCATTTTCTTTAGATTGATAACTGGAATAATCTTCCCACGGAGGTTCATGACGCCCTCCGCGTAGGTTGGGCCGTTCGGAACAAAAGTTAGCTTTGGCACCATGAGAATCTCAAGAATTTTTTCTGAGTCCAGTAAATAGGCTAAAGCGCCAATTTTTAAATGCAGGAATCGATGCTGATTCGGTTGACCAACGACCTGATGCTCATCCAACGAACGCGTGATGGCGAACAGACCTCGATATACATCCCCACCATCCTCGTTTTCTTGGCCCCATACATCTATTCCCATGTACGTCCTCCGTGATCAGTTAAGCACTCAGGCAGCACTAATCCTGTTTTTCTTGCTTTTATGAAAGTCTTCGAGTTCTGCTGTATCCATGACTAAAACAACCTCTCCGTCACCTAGAATGGCACCGCCTGCAATGCAGGGGATGCCCTGCATAAGATCACCTAAGGGCTTGATAACCATTTCTTGTTGGCTGATCAGAGAGTCCACAACGACTCCATATCGACGCTCTGCGTTGCCGATGATAACTGCGTATTTTCGATCGGTACTGCGTGCTTGTTGTGATGTCGTAGGAGTTCCGTGAGAAGACTGCTTAGATGTTCCGTACCATGAATCCGTACGTTTATGGTCTAGGCCAAGAATTGATTCCAGGTGGTAGATTGGAATGACCTTGTCCCGTAGTTTAAGGACTGAGGATTCACCAACAGTCTGAATATCACTTGGTTTGATGCGGATGCTTTCAATCACCGAGTTTAGCGGTATAGCCATCGTCTCTTCGCTCACCTCAACCATCAGGCTGTGGACAATTGCCAGGGTTAACGGTAGGCGAATGGTTATAGTTGAGCCTTTTCCGACTGTAGAATCGATGTCAACCGTGCCCTTTAATTTAGAAATCTGCTTACGAACCACATCCATCCCGACCCCTCGGCCGGAGACAGTTGTTACTGCTTCGGCTGTCGAGAATCCTGGTTCGAAGATCAAATTAAAAATCTCGTGGTCACTCAATAGAGTATCACTCTTAATAAGGCCTTTTTCGATACCTTTGCTGCGAATCCTTTTTGCGTCCATGCCTTTGCCGTCATCGGAAATCTGTATGACGATTTGGTTGCCTTCTTGCTTGGCTGATAAAATAACGGTTCCCATCTCGTCTTTTCTCGATGCTGCTCTAGAGTCGGGAGACTCGATACCGTGATCGCAGGCATTGCGAATCAGATGCACCAACGGATCGGCGATCTGTTCGACAAGTGTTTTATCGAACTCGGTTTCTTCACCTTGAATGACGAGGTTGATGTTTTTTCCCAGTTGCCGTGCGAGGTCGCGAACGATGCGGGGATATTTATTGAATATGGTGCCCACTGGTACCATTCGCACCTTCATGATGATTTCCTGGATCTCGTTCATGTGACGGCCAAATTGCTGCAATGTCTCCGTCATGGAGCTCATATACTTTCCATGAGAGTTCTGCAGTCGCATGGATTCGGCAATGTTCTGAAACTTGGTGCGATCAATCACGAGCTCGCCGACTAGGTTGACCAACGCGTCAAGCTTTTCAAGGTCGACGCGAATCGTTTCTGATGTCTCTGTTTTTTTCTTCGCTTGCGCAGCCTTGTCGTCGTTGACGTGGCTAGTGGTTTTTCTGACCGTTTCTTCGGCGTGCTCTATGTCATTACCTGGATTTGTTTTCTTATTCGCTCGCTCTTGTGTGGTTGTGATCTTGGAAGGTTTGCCTGCCGCCGCATCTTCCAGGAGTCTAATAATCGGGGCGGTCTTAATACCAGATGGTTCCTGATTGAATACCGCCTCTAGAAGCTTTTTTAAACTGTCGATCGCTCCCAAGATGATATCGATGGTATCTGATGTAGGAGTCAGTTTGTCTTTGCGAACGTTATCAAACAGGTTTTCGAGTCTGTGGGTGAGTCGTTCTATGGCACGAAATCCAAACATGCCGGACGCTCCTTTAAGTGTATGGGCGGCGCGGAATATCTCTTCGATCGTGTCTTTGCTTCCAGGGTTTTGCTCCAAACGCAAAATACATTCGTCAAGAGTTTGCATAATTTCGGCGGAGTTAGAGTGGAAATCTTTCATCATCTCGGGGTCGGAGGCAAAGTCGTTGGACTCCCACTCCTCAATTTCGGGTACATCTCGCGTATCTGAGGGAGGTTCGTTTGCTGGTGGCTGTATCGCAATTTTTGGTTCGCGTACAGGAGTCGGAGCGTCCATTTCGGCGAGGAGCCGCTGTGCGTCGTCGTTTGACATCGCAGGCTCGCTGCTTGATTGTGAGCTAAGGGCATCCATTTCAGCCATGAGACGCGTAGCTTCTTCATCCGACATGGACTCATTTGCGGTATTAGTTTCGGTGTTCTCTAATTGGGGTTTTCCGGTCCAGTTGAGGACTAGATTCATCAGGTCCGAGGTTTCGATCAGTGCCTCGCGCAGGCGTGAGCGAGTCTCGTCCTGTAGAGCTCCCGTTAACCGAATTTCATCCAATGCAGCAATGACGATGGGTAGGCTCTCTCGGCGCAAACTATCAAGCGCTGCGCTGGTCAGAGCATTGTTATCCATGCGCCGCCCCCTTACGAAAACTGTGATTAAGAGGCTTTACTGACTTTTGACTCAGTAGGACTCAGGAATAGGAAATAGCTGTCAGCCATGGCATCAAATATCAGGCTTTGCTGGCATTTCTGACAGGCTTTTTCAGGGGCCGACTGTGCCGTGATAGATGCCTTGTCGGCTTTTACGTCGAGAAGGACTTCCATGTCGCCATGATCTTCGCAAACGTAGGGTGCAAAAAAAGACTCAACGGTCCCAGTGCCGATGGATTCGGGTACCATGTTGAATTGGTCGACCATTGGAATCGAACATTTCCTAAAGGTAAGTTGACCGAGTTTTTCCAGATCTTTAATCAGGAAAACCCATTCGCGAACTCCGCAGGAGTTGAAGTTAGTGATGCCCTCAAGATCCATGATAATTGAATTGGCTTGAATGCGAGGAACATCCTGTTGCCTGAATGTGTCGTCAACATCACCTTTGAAAGTATAGAGAACGCCGTTTCCGGATTGTTCGATTTCAATCGTCAGACTGCCAAATGTGATTTTGTTGGACATGGTCATTCTCCGAGTAAGCCGTCGCTATTTGCTGGCAAACAAAACAATGTTTACCATGAGAGATTTCGGAGATTGGGTGCAAAAGCTTAAACGTACTTATTTGGCAAAAACCAAAAAAACACGAGAAATCTCGACAAGTCCAAAAGTTGCCTGGTTAATCGCCCCGCGGCCAGCCGTACCGAGCCAAAGATCCAAGCTCCTCTTCAATTCGGAGTAACTGGTTATATTTACAGATTCGGTCTGTTCGACTGGCAGATCCAGTTTTAATCATACCGCAATTTGTGGCCACCGCGAGGTCAGCAATGGTTGTATCCTCTGTCTCTCCTGAACGGTGTGATGCGATCGATGTGAATCCGTGAGTCTTTGCCATCTCGATGGTTTCCAGAGTTTCGGACAGTGTGCCGATCTGGTTCACTTTGATGAGAATTGAATTCCCTGCTTTTCTGGAGATGCCTTCCCGAAGTCGTTTTACGTTGGTGACAAAAAGGTCGTCGCCGACGATTTGAACTTTATCACCGATTTTTTTGGTGAGATCAATGAAACCGTCCCAATCGTGTTCATCCAAACCATCTTCGATAGATATGATCGGATACGACTTGGATAGTTTAGCTAAAAATTCAACCATGGCGGCGGAGTCGAGAGTTTTGCCCTCTCCTTCGAGGTTGTACTTCTTGTCCTTGCAGAAGCTAGAAGCTGCGACATCAAGAGCGAGCGCAATGTCTTTGCCTGGCTTAAATCCAGCTTTTTCAATTGCGGTCATGATGATGTCGAGTGCTTCCGCGTTGCTTTTGAGATCGGGTGCAAAACCTCCCTCGTCTCCGACGGCAGTATTCAGCTTTTTGCCCTGAAGAACTTTCTTCAACGCATGGAATACTTCGGTTCCATAGCGAAGTCCCTCGCGAAATGTCGGGGCGCCAACCGGAACGATCATGAACTCTTGGAAGTCCACGTTATTGTCCGCATGGGCTCCGCCGTTAATGATGTTCATCAGTGGCACTGGGAGCGTGACGGCCCGCGTTCCGCCAAGGTAACGATACAACGGCAATGCTGCGGCCTCGGCGCCAGCCTTGGCACAGGCCAATGAGACGCCCAAAATGGCATTTGCTCCCAGATTGGATTTGTTATCTGTCCCATCCAATTCGATCATCATCTGATCGATGGCGACCTGATCATGGATATCCATGCCAAGGAGGCGGGGGGTGATGACCTCTTTAACGTTGCGTACGGCCTTGAGGGTCCCTTTGCCTAAATAACGAGCTTTGTCACCATCTCTTAACTCGCATGCCTCGTATTCTCCTGTGGAGGCACCTGACGGAACGGCTGCTCGGCCGAAGTAACCGCTATCGGTACCAACCTCTACCTCAACGGTCGGGTTTCCACGGCTATCAAGGATTTCACGGGCATGGACGAAGCTAATGGTTGTCATATTTGAGGGTGCTCCCATTGGTGGTAATTGCAGTGTTAAAAAGGTGACGTTTTCATGGCCCGTTGTCAACGAGTTCCTTGCTGCTCTGCGCGGTATTTTCCGGGAATATCTGCTTGCTTACGGGTCGTTTCATGCATAAATTTGACGCTAGTCACTCGTTGTTTTGTAAACGCCCTCAATTTGCTTAGGAGCGATCATCATTATGAAAACTGGATTTAATAAAGAACCATGGAAAGCACTTCTACCAGAGACCTATGACTGGGCTGCAAAAGTTAAGCTCGATATGGTCTCTGCTATCGTTGCTGGTGCCACGCATGTCGTCGCCTTGGCCGAGGCTAAAGAGGGTGACGATTCGGTAAACCTAAATGCGCCTGAGTTGGCAGCTGATGTTCAGAAAAAGATTACGGAAGCGGTTGCTGCAGCCGGATGGAAAGGCTCTGGGAGTTTCGTTGCCATCGTTGACGGCAATCCTTACGTATTGGTGTCCCCGACAAAAGTAAAGACGTCGAAGCCGCAGAAAAGTCGTGCGCTGGGACTTGATGCAGCGAGCGTCTTGAAAAATCTTAAGTCGTCTCGAGTTGTGCTCTGCAAGGCGGAGGGTCTTTGCACGAAGTCAGTTTTTGACGGTGTGGCCCAAGGATTTTATGCTCAAGGTTCATTTAAGGGTAAAAAGAAAGATCCTTCCAAAAACCCGCTGCCGGGACATTTCAGTTTCTTTGGCGGAAAAATTGACGGTGATGACGAGAAGCACCTGCGCTCGATGATTCGGGCAACAGCTCTAACGCGGTTTATGCAAGATGCTCCGGCCAATTGGTTCGACCCGCTACGTTTTGCGGAAATCGCTGAAGACGTCTGCAAGGAAAACGGCATCAAAGTAACAATTCACGATAAGGCATCATTGCAGACGCTTGGCATGGGTTCATTTCTCAGTGTTAACGCAGGTTCTGCAAATGAAGCGCGGATGATTGTCATGGAAATTGATGGTCAGGATAACTCTAAGTCCGTCGCTCTGATTGGCAAAGGACTAACGTTTGATGCCGGCGGAGTTTCCCTCAAGCCCGGACTTGGCATGGAAGAGATGAAGTATGACATGTCAGGTGGAGCAGCCGTTTTGGGATCGGCGTTCTATTTCAGTCAGGTGAAACCGCCTGTTAAAACGATCTGTATTATTGGAGCGACCGAGAACCTTATTAATTCACACGCCACCAAGCCAGGTGATGTGGTTGTCGCGATGAATGGTAAAACGATCGAAATTCAAAATACTGACGCTGAAGGGCGACTTGTGTTGGCGGACTTGGTTCACTATGCAAATGTCACGTTCAAGCCAGAAATGATGATCGACGTGGCAACATTGACGGGTGCCGTTTTGATTGCACTGGGTACTGTTGGCGCAGGACTGATGTCCAACGATGACGCAACCGCAGAGCATATCCTCAAAGCAAGTAAAGAAATCGGTGAGCCATTCTGGCAATTACCACTTTGGCCTGAGCTTGAGCAGGAAACAAAGGGCACGACAGCCGATTTGAACAACATTGCAAAATCTTCAGTTAAAGCCGGAACCATCATGGGTGCCATGTTTATCAAGGAGTTTGTTGGTAACGCCAAGTGGGCTCACCTTGATATTGCTGGCACTGGCTGGAACTGCAAGGCCGTTGGATTCCCGGGCTCCGGAGGTTGTGCTTACGGCCTTCGGACCATGGTTGAGTCGGTGAAGCGTTTTGGCAAGTAAAACGCCTTTTGTTCTCTTCGATATGGATGGAACGCTGCTCGACACGCGTCACGATATTGCGCGCGCCGCTAATAACGCACGCAAGGAGTTAGGGCTGTCGCAGCTTTCGCTCGAGGAGGTGGTGCGTGCTGTGGGTGACGGTGTTAATTTGTTTGTTAGCCGAGTCACCTATCCACAAGAAGACGCGCGGTTTCTTGATGCAAGAAAAGTTTTTATGCGTCACTACGCTGCGAATGTTACCGGTGATACAAAGCCCTATGACGGCGTACCTGAGCTGTTAAATTTTTTGCGGGACAGCGGAATTCCCATGGGGGTCGTCAGTAACAAACCAGCTGCGCTTGTCGACGAGTTGGTGCGTTTTTTTAATTGGCAGCCCTTCTTCAAGACATGGCTCGGTGGTGATTCCACGGCAAAACCTAAACCGGACAAGGGACCTCTTGTACATGCTTTAAATGTTAGTGGATTAGATTTGACTCATCCTATTGTGATGGTTGGCGATGGGCATCAGGATGTGCTTGCAGCTAAGGCCATGCAGTGTCAGGCAATCTGGGTCAGCTGGGGCTTTAATCCTGAGCATCCCGCTGATTATCCGAGTTTTCGCGCGGATCATCCGCGCGATATTTCACGTTTTCTAATGACGCGCTAGGCTGGTTCGTATCGTTGTCAGTGATCGTCTGCCTAATTAGAGGCATTCACCTTGGTAATATTGAATCATCACGGTCATATCTTTTTGCGACCGTAAGTCGCATGTAGCTTTTGTTTCGTACCAAACATAGGCAGACGGATTGTACCATCGATTGTCGATGGCCGTCGCTTTTACTGCTGCTGGATCAATGGAGCAAGGCAAGGCTTTTTGCTTCAGTTTTTCCACCGCATTGGCAAGACAGTGTTTGACAATGTGAAGGTCTGAGGCTGTTGTCGGTTTGCCAACCGATGTGACATGGCTCGTGCTATTTTGAGAGCCCTTTACGCCGCAAGCAGATACTGCGAGCGCGAGTAGTGACGTCATGTAAAAGCGCTTTGTCATAATTGGCCTCCAAAGCTCGGTGACACCGAGACTGTCCAGAGCAAATGGCGGGCCAATTTTAAGGTCCTGAATTCATTGATGCCTAACCAGTCCAGATGTCAAAGGCATTGACGGCCTGGGATCATGGTTGGAGTTCACTGCCTGTTCTAAAGGGTTAAAGAGCGCACCTTGTCGCAGTGATTTCAAATTCCTTGCATTAACTGGAGGTAAGTATCTGAAAATAATGGAATAATTTGCGTTAAAGCTCCCTTGTCTCATCTAATCTTAGTAAGTTACCGAATACCGTTTGGGAGCTGTCGATGGGGTTCAGGCGAAAAGATTATAAATTTCAGAAGACTGCAGGTGAAGAGGGTAGCCTGAGTATTGTCTTCGTGGTGCTGCTTTCAGCGGCGTCCCTTGTAGGTGTTTCCGCATTAGTGAAAAAGTATTCTGATGAGGGCAAGGTTGCCAAGCTAAATGAGCGTAGGGCCGACGCCGCGTTAAATCCGATAAATGCGGCGATCGTGGCGAAGTCCCTTTTCTCTCCGCCGGGTCTGTGGACAACGCCTAACTTGGTTGGTCAACCCTCTCGTATGCCGAGTCTATATGTAGATCCATATATCCCCTCGGCAGCCGTATTCACGGGTAGTCCTCCTGCAGGATTGACGCTGGTAAATCCAAGTCCTGCCGGTAGCGCTATCTGGAGTAGCGCTGCCTATGCTAGTACCCGCAGTATTGATGTCTTTGCGGTTGATAGAAATCGATTAAATCCAGCTGGTCTCAACAGTTTGTTGACCGATGCGGCTGATGGCGGTTCGTTCGACGCTAGTTTGCTGTCACGAATGCCAACAACAAAGTCTACGATCAAGAACTTTGTTCTCTCGCATTGTACGCCCACAGGTGCGCCGTCTCCGAGCTTTACCGGGGTTTATTGCGTTCAGGCTGATTTCATCACAGCAAACTATAGCGTTAACAGTAATGCAGCATCGGGAAGTAACTCATCAACGGTATTTTTAGGGACACTACCGGTTCCACCCCCGCCTGTGTGCAATGGTGTCGTCGTTCCACCAAACATTCAGCCAGGTGACACCAGAACCGTGACGGTTTCAGCATCGGGAGTTGTAACAGGCTACACGTTCTCCGTTAGAGCGATGGTTGGTGGAGTGATGCGAACGTACGTCAATCAGGATGTGAGTAGGGTTTTGACGGCAGCCAACAGCGTTCGGGGAACGGCTAATCTCGCGCCCTTGACCATCAACTTGTCAGATCTTAACTCGTTCAACTATACGACGATGCCGAGTGGAACCAGGCTTAGCGTTAATGTTTCCTTGAAAGGTGTTACCGGTGCGGCAGTCGCTTGTCCTGCGCCCAACATCGTCGTCACAAGGCCTAGTTGCTCGTTGGCTTTCAATAAGACGACGCCCTATATGGCCGGAGAACTTGTGACTATGAATTACGGCCTTGCAAATTCGCGAACGGGCGATGTTTCGGACTATCAACAACAAAATATTGCCATGAGCGGACGACCTCCAGCGTCACCCGATGGGAATCGGCAATATTCAGGCACAGCGCCCGGAGGCAACAACGTGCCTATATCTGCCTCAGTGACGCTGCGGCGCGGGCCTTTGGTGGTGGCGCAGTGTAGCACTTCAGGAATAAGCACTTTCCCGTGTCGGCCAAATCCAAACTTTGCAAGAGGTACACATTATGGAAATCAAGCGAACTGGGATCCGAGTCGGTTTTTAAGTATTCCGGGACGTTTGCCGTTTGAACTTTACAATCAAATTGCCGGAAATCCCGGGAACTCATCTCTTGTCGATTCAGCAGGCAACCGTACAGAGTTGTGTCAGCGAGTTTTTGGGCCTTATGCAGCGCCTTGGGGCGGGGGAGCATTGCGATACAGTAGTCCTGGTAACAACACGGTTTGTTTTGGTGTCAATGGGCGAGACTGTCGAAATGCAAAAGCCGCTGGTAATCCGCCTCACATCACCTGGACACTATGTCGCTGTGACATTAGATTTCCGTAGATTAATTTAAGCGATGGAGTTTTTTCAGGCGTGAAACTAGGAGCAAAAAATATTTTCGATTTGATTTTAAGGCCTCTGCTGTGGGGTGAGGTTGGAGCCTCTATGCCTGCAATTTTAGTGTCATCAGGAATTCTCGGTATTTTGGGCTTTGGTGTCATAAAGTCACTGGGTGAAGCTGGAAAATTTCAAAATGAAAATGCTGTGCGTGCCTCTGCGACAAAATTTCAAGATGTGATGCGAGCAGAGCTCGCCAAAACTGCCAGAAAATTCATTGCCGATGATTGTACTGGTAGTCGTTTTGGTGGGGTGTCTAATCCGCTAAAGTTTGCGTTTGACAAGCTTGATATAAACTCTTTGGATAGCGGTGACAGCGTTTCCATGCGCTACACGACGACGCCTGTTGCACGCGCGTCTGACCATAAAGATGCTGCCAAGCGCTGTACACAGCCGAGAAATGGAATTGCCAATGGGGCGAGGATCGGGGCTGGAGAGTACGCATATTTCTGTTTAAAGTTTGAGGCATCACAGAATTATGTTCAAAAAGGCAATCTCAGCACCCAGTCTTTTTGGCGCATCCCAGATACGTTCATGGAAGTTATGATTGTACCTGTTCAGCTACAGACAGATACGCCCATTTTGTGCCGCGACGTCAATGGTGGTGCTCAAGGTGCTAAGATCCTGTACTCAGTTTACTACTCTAGTCAATTTGGTGCGTCGTCTGGAGGATCTCTTGGAAAGCGCCTTTACGGGGTATTTTACGTGAGTGGGGATCAATGATGAGCAGGCTGACATGAAAAAATTTTTGAATTATTTTGAGACCAAGAGATCTTGGAGAGGTTGGGATCGTCGAGCTGGAATGAGCCTGGTTGAACTTTTGGTCTCCATAGGTATTGCTGGAATCGTCATGACTTTTGCGGTTCGCTATTATCGCACATATCTAGAGCAGAAATGGGTGCAGGAGACCAAGTCAAATATGCAGGCGACCAAAGAGCAAGTGGCGGCTGTCTTGCGCAAAAAGATTCCTCGCTCCATCGCTGCACTTAGTGTGTCGCCGCCAACTACGAATGCGGCAGTCTGGACTTGCCCTTCCGGGGGGCCGTGTCGACTTTCCACAGATGCTATCAATGGCATCCGAATTGAAGTGACTTGTACATCGACAAGTGGCATTTCGATTCTCGATAAAACCCCTTTTGATCAAGTTTCTGCGAATTTGACTGGCCAATGTATCAAGTGTGGAAAAGGAACCAGGCCGGTGATGACCATCCAGCTATACACTGGAGGCGTTTTGACGAGTAGTAAGCAGTTTCCGCAGACTAATGCCTATAATAATTTAGTGGCGATGGGTATGTGCTTTGATGCTCCGTTGTACCAAGAAAACACTGGTACCGCGGCAGTCCCAAATATGGTCAATCGATGGGATCGATGGAAGATCACACTTCTGCCGTACTATTTTACGCAGATGCCGACAGTAAGCCACTCTGCTGCTGAACTGGCAGCACGAATCAAATTCGTACCTGAACAGATCATGCTAGCGCCAGATGCCCAGCTTGGGCCCAATATGCGGATTATCAGATGAATCTTTGAACTTGTTAGAGCGGCTTGCAAAAGCTACGAACACAAATCAGTTGCATGTTACCTGTATATTTGCACAGTAAATGTAATCGCCATCATGACCTGTCATAACTTCGTTTCTGAAGCAACGTGGACCCAAGTTCATCCGACCATAGTCCACATTGACCTGACAAGATCCATCCTGAATCATGGTTCTGGCTCGCTCGGAAACTTGCTCAGCGTATGATGGTTGAAAAAAAGATAGCATTAGCCCGGCGCCAACTGCGCCAGAGATGACAGAAATAATCACTGTTTTCATGCAGGATCTCCCGTGTAGTTGTTTTACAATCTAATGACGGAGCACTGAATCGCCGCTCCCTTGAGACCGTTCACATCATCCATGATAACAAAAACCGGTATTGATTTCAGTAGCTCACTGAATCGACCTTTATCTGTAAATCCGCGCATAAAGTATTTTTGCAGATCGTTGCTTATACGTGGCGCGACACCTCCACCAAGGAAGACGCCCTGACGCGGAACGCATTTTAAGGACAAATTGGCGGCCTCTCGTCCATATAGCGTTGCATAAAGCGCAACAACGTCGCTTGCAAAGGGGTCACCTGCAGCGTTTGCTTTGATGATGGGTTCGCCCCAGTCAAATTGGCTTGATGGCAGGCTTCCCAAGTATGCAGGAAGTTCCGTCTTTCGATGTCCTGCCAAAAAGCGCGATAAATTCCTAAAGCCATCTCGTCCCCCAAGCACTCTTTCCCAACTTACGTGCTCGGGGTATTCGCGTCGTAAATACAGAAGCAACTCGTCTTCGATAGGGTTTGTGGGACTAAAGGATGCGTGGCCGCCTTCTCCTGGCATGGGGTGATGGGTTTTCCCATTCCAACCGATAATCGCTTCGCCGAGGCCCGTGCCTGCTGCGATCAATGCCATGGCTCCAGGGCCTGGTGAACCGGGATTGATCGTAAATTTTCCAGATGCCTCGAGACCAAGGAGTCCCCAGCCGTGGGATTCCATGTCGTTACAAATTTTAAATGGAGTGTGGAACGTGTGTTCCATCTCATCGGAATCGATACTCCAGCCAAGGTTTGTCAGGTGAACGCGACCATCGATCACGGGTCCAGCAACCCCAGCTCCAATGGCGTCAAATTTCAGTTCAGGGTTTTGCTTACACCAAGCCGTGACCATGGAAGGTAAAGAGCGAAAGTCGCTGCTCGCAAATTTTGTTAATCCTAGAATCTTTGTGACCTTGGTTCCTTCAAGCGTGCACTGTCCCAATGCAGACTTGGTCCCTCCGATGTCGATCGCCAGAATTTTCATATGAGCCAATACCTCCTATCTGCCTTAATTTACCGATAGAATGTCGGTCTAGCTAGCAGATAATCAAAGGCCGAATGATTGAGGGGTCTTCAGCAACGTAAGTATGTCTGATATTCTTTCTTCAGGTTTAACGCAGTTGGATAATCGGGCTTCAGACTCCTTGTGTCTTTGTAGTAACATCAGTCACTAGCGATTTGTTTTGATGCTGCCACCAAACAGGAGATGAAATGTCGTCAAGCCCACTTGATAATTTGCTCAAGCTATTAAAAGTCACACCTGTTGAAAGTGATGTGTTTGTTGGGCATGCGCAGGATCTTGGTTTTGGCCAGCTTTTTGGAGGCCACGTGCTTGCCCAGTCGCTGATGGCCGCAGCTCAGACCATAGAATCCGATCGGTTGTGTCATTCCCTCCATGGATATTTTTTGCGTCTCGGTCGCACCAATGAACCGATTCATTACGAAGTGGACCGCGTGCGTAGCGGGCAAAGTTTTTCAACCAGGCTTGTCGTTGCAAAGCAGGGTGGTGTTGCGATATTTTCAATGTCGGCTTCATTTCAAAGGTTGGAACCAGGATTCTCGCATCAGGATTCCATGCCGCAAAATGTAAAGGGCCCTGACGGTCTTCTTAGCGAGCTCGAGCGTGTGCGGAGTGTGAAAGAAAAGATTCCCGAAAAGGCTCGCGATGCATTGACAGCAGATCGGGCCATTGAGATTCGTGTAGCAGATCCCGTAGATTATTTTTCGCCTGAACAGCGACCAGCCATAAAAAATTCATGGTTCAGAACATTGGGTTCCGTGCAAGATCCTGATCCCTATCTGCATCAGGCTGTGTTGGCTTATGCCTCAGATTTTGGTTTGGCTTCTACCGCCGGGATGCCCCATGGCTTTACTTTCTTTAAACCTGGAATTCAAATTGCCAGTCTTGATCATTCCCTTTGGTTTCATCGCGCCGTCGATCTCGATGGATGGATGCTCTACGCCAAAGATAGTCCATCTGCAGCGGGTGCCCGTGGATTTAACCGCGGGCAGATTTTTAGTCATGACGGACAGCTCATGGCGTCCGTGGCTCAAGAGTCCTTAATTCGTGTCGCAAAAAAGTAATGAGTGCCTATTCGTAGCGCCCCATAGTGCCAGCATCGTAACCAAGAAATGCCTGAGTGATTTCTTCGCGCGTGTTCATCACAAAAGGACCAAGACCGACCATGGGTTCGCCCAGTGGTTCTCCGCCCATGAATAAAAGTTTTGAGTCTGTTTCTGCAGTTAAGGCAATTGTACTTCCAGCGCTGTCAAAAACGGCAAGTTCGACCTCACCAAACTGTTGGTTGTCATCAGTCTTGCATCGACCGCTGAGACAGAACAGCACGGCAGTATGATTCTCCGGAACGGTTAACTCCACAGGTTGACCTGCTTTAAGGCGAATATCCCATAGATTGACCGGTGTTTGGGTGACCGCTGGCCCCTTTTTCCCGCAGTACTCGCCTGCGATGATGCGAAGCTTCCCCGCTTGGTTCGGAAGATCGACGGTTGGGATATCTGATTCCAAAAGTGTCTGATAACGGGGCCTAAGAGATTTGTCTTTGGCCCTTAGATTAACCCAAAGTTGAATGACCTCAAATAAACCGCCGGCTTTCTGGAAAGTCTCGCTGTGCATCTCTTCATGAAGAACACCTGCGCCGGCAGTCATCCATTGAACATCTCCAGGGCCTACAGTCCCTGTGCTCCCAGAGGAATCTCTATGGGTGACCTCACCACTGTAAATGATCGTTACGGTTTCAAAACCGCGATGAGGATGCTCGCTAACGCCTTTCTGGCCAGACGACGGCGGAAACTCATGAGGACCGGCGTAGTCTAGAAGTAGAAATGGTGAAATTTTCTTGCCTAGATCGTTGTAGCCAAACATGTTGCGTACGGGAAAGCCGTTGCCAACCCAGTGATTGCTTCTTGGCTTTTGGATGGTGACGATCTTTTTCAATTGGATGTACTCCCCGATCAATGCTTCGCTTTTTGCACCAATGAAGATGTGCTTCGCCCATCAACGAGAGGAATGACCTCCACTCGTCCGCCCCATGCGATAACCTCTTTAGCACCAACAATCGTATCGACCGTGTAATCACCACCTTTGACTAAAACATTCGGTTTAAGTTCCAGTATCAGTGAGTGGGGGGTCTCTTCGCCAAAAATGGTCACGTAGTCAACGCAAGCAAGGGCTGCCATGATCCGCGCGCGGTCGTCTTCGCTCTGTAGTGGGCGAGACGGGCCTTTTAGCTTACGAACGCTTTCGTCGCTATTCAGTGCGACGATCAGCAGATCACCAAATGATTTGGACTTTTGTAGGGATTCAATGTGACCAGCATGAAGCAGGTCAAAACAGCCGTTCGTAAACACGACTTTTTTGCCTTCTTCTCGCGCCTGGGCAAGAATTTGACAAAGCTCCTGACGGGGTAAAACTTTTTCCGGTTCGGTCTCGCCAGTTTCAGATTTAAATGCATCAAGAAATTCAGCTGCCGTCAGCGTCGCCGTTCCGAGTTTCCCGCAAACAATGCCAGCCGCAATATTGGCGAGTTGAACGCTTCGGGATGCTCCGACAGCGGCACCCATACCCATGGCAAGAAAAGCAACCATGGTATCACCCGCGCCGCTCACGTCGGCTACTTGTAGTGCAGTTGACTCAAAGTGTTCAGATCCTTCAACATCTTTCCCACGGATAGTTACGCCTTTATCACTCAGTGATAAAACCACATTACGAGCACCACTTGACTCTAAGATGGCCTGACAAAGAGCATCCACTTCACTGTCAAAAGAGGTGACTTTGAATCCCGGTTTTGTGATTTTAAGTATGTCTCGCCCTTCCGAGAGGTTGGGCTTGATGAGCGTTGTTCCGTTGTAACGCTTCATATCAAGGGACTTAGGGTCTGTGATAACCGGGACATTATTAGCATTTGCAAGTTTGATCACTCGTTGCAAGAGTGCGGGCGTACAAACACCTTTGCCGTAGTCGCTGATCACCAGCGCCTTGGGTCCTTTTAAACCGACGAATGCCGTGGCCTTCTCTGCAAGCAGATCTTCTTCACTCGGAGTAATGATTGCACTTGTCTCACTGTCAATCCGCACGACTTGCTGGTACCCAGCCATCACGCGCAGCTTTCTTGTGGTAGGATGCTGGGCGTTTTTTAAAAGAGCCGATGTGTCAACGCCGAGCTCATGACAAATTTGCTCAAATCGCTGTCCATCTGCATCTTGTCCGATGCGTCCTGCCAGCGTGACTTTACCGCCGAAGTCTGCAATGTTTGCTGCAACGTTGGCTGCGCCACCAAGCACAGCCCATTGTTTTTGTTCCAGCACAACCGGAACAGGTGCTTCTGGAGAGATGCGGCTCACTTTACCTGTGACATAGGTATCGAGGATCAAGTCACCCAGCACGAACACGCGTGTACCCTGCATTTTCAATACGTCATCGCCCACGCTGGACGCTAGTTTTCTAATCATGGAACGCTCCATCACAAAATATTTCGATCCATGATCTGAGTATTTCATTTTCTTGGGGAAATTGGTACGGGACTCTCACGTAAACGACGCCTGCGAGCAGGCAGATTCGCAATGAAACCTGGCGCAGATTTTTTATGTAAAATACTGAAAATATTAGAATAAATAGCGAGATCAATGGATCACCTCAATGTCTGTCGAGTTTCTTCCGATTCCTTCCTGATAGGAGAAGCAATGGAAAATAAACAACTTTTTTTCGTAGTCGTTCTAGCGGTGTTTCTTGCGCGCTGCGCGGACGCAGAGATGGCTGGTGGTTCGGGTTCAGCTGCAAAATCTAAAAAACAGATAACTCCTCCAACAGGATTACCAACATTTGGGTGTATCGAAACATCTGTCACAGCTAATGCTGGTCAGACAGTACAAATTAATGTTTCTGGTCCCTCTGCATCGACATCTGTAGCGGTCCAAGATGACTTTGGAATGGCCACAGTCGATACAATAGCGATATCCTATACAGCTCCTGGCATCGTGTCAGAAAACCGTGACGTAGTTTTAACGCTTAAAGATGGCTCAAAGACAGCCTCTTGCTTGGTCAAGCTTATTGGCACGGGGAAAGTATTGATTCATGACGATGGCACCAGTCGCGCTCTCTTGGCCAACATTTATAAATTAAATCATGGGCCAGGTGTTATCGTTGATAGAGAGGTTTATAATTTACCAGACCTGTCGACTCTAACACCCCTTCCACAGCGTTACATGGCGCCGAATATTAATGTTCCCACTACAAAGTGGACGAATGGATTTCCATCGGCGCCAGATCTAGTGGAATGGTTTGCTATTCGTTTTAGTGGCAAAATTTCAGTGCCCTTGGACGGACAATATACGTTCAGGTTTTCTGCGTTAGACGATGGCGCAAAACTGTTTATTGACGATCAGTTGGTTCTGAATTGGGACGGATTATCCTGGCCAGAGGCCATTGCTGCACGTCAGCCTTCTTCGATTAACCTGACCAAAGGTGAACATCGTTTTAGAGTTGACTACCTCCAAGGTCCGCGTGACTATTTGGGGGTGGTGCTACAGTGGAAAGTTCCAAATACCGCAGAGTTTTCTTTTATCCCTGCCTCGGCACTTAGTCGCCCCTAATGGTCACAGTCCATTGTCGTTCCGTTAGTTAAGAGTCGCAAAAAATCGATCCCAAAGTCTTATGTGGTCTGCGAGTCGGCGGGACTCGACGGATCTTTGACCCTCAAATGAGAAGGCTCTGCGGCCGTATGTTTCAAGATAGTAGTCATCAGACCCACCAACAGCGGAGTAACCTAGAATGTCGCTCACGGTGCCGTACGGGTAATTAAAAATATCTTTGACCAGCTCGCCGAACTCCTGGTGTCTAGTCAGTGCATCACCTGTGAGTCCTTCAGAGGTCCACGCCCATGGATGAATAAGGCCGCCAATACAGCAGTGATATTCCATCGTCGCTTCAACGGTAAGTTGAAGCGACTGGGCCTCCAAGGCGACGAAATTGGTAACCGCCAGCGTTTCTGGTTGGCGAAAGCCCTGATTACCTGCCGCTTGAATTTTAAAATCTCGGTTTAAATCAGCGCCGACGGCATTGCCGCGCTGTCCAGCGCTGTACCCGTCGGGATTCATGATTGGAACAAAGTAGACGACACCACCATTTTCTATGAATCGGTTAAATTCAGGCGCTGGATTGGTTTTGGCTAAAAACTCAAAAGGCAACCGATCCGTGATGTGCAGGTATTCGTTGCCGTGAATGGCTTCCGAAATGAATACGGCAGGTCGACCTTTTGTGGAGACATCCCTGTTCATAATCCTGAGTGCCATTAGCGGTTTGTTTTGCCCCGAGCGACCATATTCTATCCACTCAGTCGTAGAAGAGTGCTCCAGGTGTAATTTTGCAAAGGCTGAATGAATATCAGCAAGCGGAGGGCGTGAAATTCCCGAGTCACTATGAATCAGCTCATACTCAAGCGGACGCCCAAAGAGATAACGCTCGGCCGAGCGAGTTGTGGTCGCAAGTGCCGCAGCAATGCTCGCGATCGCGAGAAGCATAGCCAAAGTTAGTCGCATCAGTGCACTCCGCCCTGAGTCGGCGCGGCTTCGCGCTGGTTGCGCATGGCCTCAAAATTAAGCGGAGCTAACATAATTGGAGGGAGGGAGCCCATAGTCATCGCCTGATCAATATTGGCCCTAGCGTACGGAAACAGTGTTTGCGGGCAGAATACGAGGAGAATGTGATCCAACTGCTGCGGCGACGCGTTTTTGATTTCAAAAACACCTGATTGTTCAATCTCAATCATAAAGACCGACTCCTCGCCAACTTTCGCATCGAGAAGAACATTCAGCGTCACTTCGTAGAAGTTGTTATTCATCTTTTTTGGCGTGACATTCACCTCAACCTTCATCTCTGGTTGATGCTGTTGCTGAAAAATCTGGGGTGCTTTCGGTAACTCAAACGACAAGTCTTTGACATAGATGCGAGCAATCGTAATTTCAACTTGTCCTGCTTGAGGCTGTCCTTGTCCCGGCTGATTCATGATGTGATCTCCATGGATATGGCTTTGATGTTTAATAACTGAGGAATCATTACTTGTAGTTTTGCGGGGCTAGTTGTCGTTCAATCAACTCGATGAATATGTGAATCACCTTGATGTGAAGCTCTTGAACCCGATCGGCATACTGACCTGCGGGCGTTGCAATATGGACATCGACCAAATCGCCCAAGGCGCACTGATCTTTGCCTGTCAGGGCGACGACTTTCATGCCAATACTTTTAGCTACCTGAGCTGCTTTCACGACGTTCTTGCTGGTGCCGCTGGTCGAAATTCCAACTAAAACATCACCCGGTCGCCCGTGTGCTTCGAGATAACGACTAAACACGAATTCGTAGCCGTAGTCATTCGCAACACAGGCGAGGTGACTTGGATCAGAGATAGCTGCAGCAGCGTAGGCTGGTCGGTCAAGACGATAACGCCCGGAGAGCTCCTCAGCAAAATGCATGGCGTCACACATACTGCCGCCGTTACCGCAAGAAAAAATCCGTCCCTGCTTACTCAGAGAGGCAGCCATCATGGCAGCAGCTTCAGCGATACGGCTCAACTTTGCCTGATCGGCCATCAGTTGAGTTAAACCAGCCTGGGCTTCCTTTAGTGCTGCGAGAATCGTTTCGTTGCTTGCCACGAGGATCTCCTTGGGTGCTAGGTGCGTGCGCGTTGTGATGCGGAAGCGTCAGGGCGCCCCATGCACTCATAGTGAAATCCAAGGTTCTTTAAATGTTTGAAGCTCCACTGGTTTCGCAGATCGAATACGGCACGGGTTCGCATCAGAGACGCTACTTTTTCGAAGTTTGGCCGTTTGTATTCAGGCCACTCCGTCACCAACACCAAGGCGTCGGCATTTTTGACGGCATCGTATGCTTGGTCAACATAAGTGAGTCCATTTTGGCTGCCAATTTCGCGGCTGAAGTTCTCCTGACCCTGTGGGTCATGACCTATGACCGTCGCGCCTGCCTTAAGAAGTGTTTCAATGATTGTCAGTGCAGGAGCCTCGCGCACATCGTCAGTGCCTGGTTTGAACGCTAAACCCCAAACGGCTACGGTTTTGCCTTTGAGATTGCCACCAAAGTGGTTTAGGACCTTCAAAGCACCGTGTTTCTTTTGTGCCTCATTGGCCGTCGTCACACTTTTCAAAATTTCCAATGAAACGCCGAAGTGATCGCCAGTTTTTACAAGAGCCGCAACATCCTTGGGAAAGCAGCTTCCACCGTAGCCAGGGCCGGCCCAAAGAAATTTGCGGCCGATACGCGGATCCGAGCCCATACCTCGCCGAACATTGTCGATATCAGCACCAACTTTTTCGCAAAGCCTTGACAGCTCGTTCATAAAGCTGATGCGCGTCGCCAACATGGCGTTACTTCCATATTTGATAAGCTCTGAGGAGCGGCGATCCACGATAAATAGCTTTGACGGATCATCGATGACAAATACCGTATAGAGCTCTCGAAGGAGTTCGGCATCCTGGTCATTGGTAACCCCAGCCACAATACGGTCAGGGTGTAGGAAGTCATTGACAGCAGCGCCTTCTTTAAGGAACTCGGGGTTAGAGCCAACGCTGACTCGGTGTTTGGCACCTCGCGCCTTCAGGGTCTGTTGGATAATGTCATCTACAATGTCGCACGTGCCGACAGGGACTGTAGACTTCACCATGGCAAGCAGGTTGCCGGAACACATCTCGCCAATGCTTTTGGCTACGGCCTTTACGTAAGACAAGTCTGCGCTGCCGTCTTCCCCCTCAGGAGTTCCAACGGCGATGAACGCGACATCCGCGCCATTCAGGGCGTCTTCCAGTTTTGTCGTAAAGAAAAGTCGATCATGTTCAAGATTTTGCTGAATCAGAGGCTCAAGACCCGGCTCATAAATCGGCGAGTGCGCTTCTTTGAGCATTTTTATCTTCTTCTCGTCCAAATCCACGCAGGTTACAACATGGCCGACCTCAGCGAGGCAGGTACCCGTAACGAGCCCAACATAACCGGTTCCGATGACCGCAATCCGCATCAGCTAATCCTCCGTACTTTCAAGTACTTTTTGACGATTGTGAGATTAGCGCAAGGCTGGTGGGGGTGCAACATGAGTCTCTGGGCCCTGGGGTGATTTTGCGATCAAAACCGGCACAGGGTAAAATAAAAGAGGATTAAACATCCTAATTTATTGTTTATTTTTTGGTTTGGTTGGGTGCACGATGTCAGATGATAAAACCATAATTGCCGATCCGGGTAGCACCGTATTTCAGCCGCCAAAACGCAAAGCAGCGTCGCTGATTCAATACAACGGCGCAAATCTAGGCAGAAGAATTCAATTAATCGAGCAACGAACGATCGTTGGTCGCACCCCCGAATCGCACATCTTTGTCAACGAAGCTAGTGTATCTCGCCAACATGCCGCAATAACTTCATCGGCAGCAGGGTTTGAAATCGAAGATCTCGGAAGTTCCAATGGCACATTCATCAACGACGTGAAAGTCACAACCAGAACATTGCTCAAAGATGGGGACATGCTTCGTCTTGGAACAGTTTTGTTTCGCTTTTTTGCCTCTGACAATGCGGAATCCATCTGGGCTGATAAAATTTATCGGATGGCTACCATTGACGCAGGAACGGATACGTTCAACAAAAAATACCTTCTCGACTTTTTAGACAGTCAGCTCAAATTTGCGAGGCAGTACAAGCGCCCGTTATCAATCATTTACTACGATCTTGATCATTTCAAAAAGGTTAATGACACGCTTGGGCATAACGGCGGTGATGTTGTATTGCGTGACACAGCCAGTATTTGTAAGTCAGCCATTCGCAAAGATGACGTCCTTGGGCGTTACGGTGGAGAGGAGTTTGTCATAGTACTTCCCGATACCGACCAAAAAGTGGCCGCTGATCTTGCAGAACGTTTGCGTGCAGCGATCCAAAATCATGTGTTCAAAATTGAAGTGGATGGCAAAGTTGTGGATCACCGACAAACGATGAGTATGGGTGTATCTCAACTCTCTCCCGACATGCAAACAGTCGAGGCGTTTTTGGAATCGGCAGACAAAAAGTTGTATTTTTCGAAGCAGAACGGAAGAAATAAAGTCACGGTTTGAACCTAGAAGCGGTGGAGAATGCGTGTGATCTCGAAGTCATTAAAAAATTTTTCGATTATATTCTTGTCTGCGGTGGCTTGGTCAGGTTGTGTCAGCTCAATTGATAAAGGGTTTGAGCTTAATGACGAAATTCACAATGACGAGGACTACTACGACAAGTATCAGTCGGCCACGCGTGGTGGCGACTTGATTCAAAAGTTTGATGTAAAGTATCGGCTTCATGCCACGTACCTTTCGCCCGAATTTCGCTCGGCGCTCGTAAAGCGTGTGCAAAAACTTTATATGGAAGATGCCGCTGGAGCTTTTGAAGAAGCCTCATCAAAAGCTGGATTCATTGTGACTATATACGGTCTCGAACGCGAGACGGTCGACTTATCAAATACCAGCCACTGGACGCTCATTTTTGAAACTAAAGACGGACCCGTGCGTCCCGTTTTGGTTCGCAAAATTAATGACAAGATTCGGTGGAGAAATTTCTTTGAGACAATTTCCCCTTGGACATCCGACTATTTGGTCGTTTTTGACCGCGCTGCAGTGAATCCTGGCGCCACCAACCTTGTGGAAAAGCCTAAGACAAAGCTTGTTTTGGCAACAGGCGAGGGAAAAGTTCAACTGGAGTGGTAACTCATTTCTCGTGAGGGAGTATGGCCATGGCGCGCTTTCGTTACAGCGATCTAGTTCTTGAGCTGGTAGAGCTTTGTCATGAAGTTAAAAAAGACCTTCAGCAGCGTCTGCGGTACTATCGCGCGAGTGCATACAAGATGGACGCGGCCAGGCCCATTAATGAGCGCGTAGACCAACTCCGGGCTATTTTTGATATCTTGTCGGATGATGATCTGGCTGAAGCTTTGGCAGATCACGATGCAATCATGGACTGTGGTCCGCAGATGCTTCAAGCCGGTGAATGCTCGGTCACCGCAAGGGTGGGAGTGCTGATAGCAGCTATGGATCCAGCGCTTAACGCCCTTGTTAGACGGCATGGTAATAGCCAAAGCCAGGTGCGCGTTGAGACCATTAAGGCCCTTTATCGACATCGCTCTACCTTGATGAATATTTGCCGCGAGGGTTCCCGATCCTGGGAGCTGTTGCGCGGTCTTTGATCGCTTATCGTGAAGCCAGTCGTTAAACTTTCTGCCATCCAGCTGCTCATTTCATCCTTGGTGTTGTTTTTTCCTTCAGCACTAAATCTTGAATATGAATACGCATGGCAAGTCGCCCTTGTCATGGTGATCGTTGCGTCTTTATCCTCTATGGTTCTTCCATCCCGTTGGCTGAACCTTTTCAGTTCCAATTCAAGGTGGACGTTCGCAGGGCTAGTGATTTCGCCGATTGTGACGATGATTCCCGGCGGCTTGGTTTTTGCGACATCTCAATGTCAATGCAGCGTGAATGGATTTTTGTTTTGGATGATTCTTTTGGTCATACCTGCGGTCTGGATATCGATGGCCACACTCCAAATAGCATGCTTCATAAAAAATCGGGCCAATTTTCGCTTTAAAGCTCTGATTTTGTCATGGCCTTGGATTTTGATATTGGTATCTCTGATATGGCTTTGGATTTTTCCTCAAAAGCGCGTGACCAGCATGATGCTGGGTTTTATCCATGGACCGATATATGACCGGCAGATTGAGATTGACGGTGGTATTGTACTTGCTCGCCTTTCTCACGGTTTAATTGGCCTTTATTTTTTGGCGTTGGCTTCCGAGCTAATTGAATGGCGTTCAGCAAGATCAAAAACGATAGCCTTTGCGATCGGAGTTTTGTCTTTCTTGGCGGCGGGATACCCAAGCCAGCGTCACGGTTTAGATGCGTTGCAATCAGAGCTTCCAAAGCTCATAACGGGGGCTGATGTAGAGTTTTATTATGATTCAAGTAAGCCGAACGCCGATGAGACCGCTAAACAGCTAGTGAGAGATGCAGTCTTTCATGTCAAGGAAATCAAAGAATCCTTCGGATTAACGACCATCAGACCTTTAAAAATTTTTGCATACTCGTCTGAAGTGAAAAAAAAGCTTCTATTTGGTGGAGGCCAAACAGATGTGACCGATGTTAAAACGCCGACCGTACATATCGATTTTCAAGCATCTCCCCATCCCACGCTACGGCACGAGTTAATTCATGCTGTGGCGAGCTATGCAAGTTGGATGTCACTGGGATTTCATCCAAATATGCTTGTTACAGAGGGCGTGGCTATGGCTCTCGCGCCAGTTGACTACTCATTATCGTTGGATCAGATGGCAGCTGGTCTTATCAAGAGTGGACGCGTCGGCGATGTGACTCATTTATTTAATCCGCTTGGTTTCTGGAGTGAGTCTGGCACGAGATCCTACGCCGTGGCTGGCTCATTGCTAAGGTGGATCAGTGATCGTTTCGGACCAGAGGCCTTGCGTTCCATATACGCAGGACAGACGCTTCGTGACGTGACCGGACGTAGCGGGCAGCAGCTTGTTGACGCTTGGCAAGCCGACATTTTGAGTTACGATACCGAGAAAACAGCCATGCTCATCGAAAGCCTATCGCGTGAGCCAAGCGTTTTGACGGATATCTGTCCACATTCGGTCGCTGATCTCGCGCGAAAAAGGTCCGATGGCTGGTTTGTTCGCCTGCGGCAGCCAATGGGCTGGGACCCTGAGAATTGGGTGGACTGGCGTTCACGCTTATCCTCTGGTGATCGCCAGGCACGTCTTGAAGCCCTACGTTCTGCAGTAAAAAAATTTGTAACAACATCTATAAATGATCGCACGGGCCTCCATGTTTGGATTGAGACCATTGATAAGTCTAGAACGTGGCCACCGCAAGTTTTAGAGGACGTTGAGGCTGCGATCATCTCCAGCGATCTTCACGCTCTTGTCGGTGCTACAAATCAATCAAACGCCCTGTTGAATGATCTTCGGGAATTTATGAAGACGCGTCTTTTAGGTGTCTCTATTGTGCGGCAGATCGAGGCCCGGTTGGCCCTGGCAGAGTTTATGCCAGCTGAAACGCAGCTTCCTTGGCGTCAATATTTAGCTGGTTGGGGTGAGTTACCGGCTGTGGGCGGGGAGCAACCTTGGATTGAGGTCTATCTTCGAGCGCGGCGATCGAATAGAGCGACCCCAGAGACGATGACTCTGTGGGCGTCTCTTTTGGGGAAAACAAGTAATTATCTAGAAATTAGGCGCGAATGGCTGAAGATGCTTGCAAGCGGGTGGTTTGAACTTGCCGATTATGAAAAGGCAGAGAGCGTTTACAAAGATATTGCAGCAGATTCGACTGGAGAAGCGCGTTTATTGGCAAACGAACACGTTCGCCGGATGCAATATCTGAAGTCGAGTGGCATAAAGCTGTGAACCTATGCTTTGTTGATACGACCTAAGATAAAATGAAAAATCACCTCTGCACCTATGCGGGCAGCCCGGCCCGACGGGTCAAGGTCAGGTGCTATCTCTGCGATCTCGAGGATTCGCACTTTGCGATTCCTACCGGCTGCAAATGCAAACTGACATAGCTCCCAGGGTGAAAATCCAATGACCGGTGCCGCGCTGACGCCCTCTATGTCTGAGCATGAGTCCATATCGATTGTCAAAGCAATGTAGTCGGTCTTTTTTGTCAATGACCTAAGTTCTGCCTTGAATGCATCGATGACGTCATCATCTTTTTTTAAGGATGAAAGCTCTAAAACCTTAACACCCTGTTTACGACAATACTCAAAATGGCTTCTGGCATTTCGTCCGTCTCGCGCTCCGAATTGTAACAGATGCTCACCCTCAACAACTCCACTCTCAATAATTTGCCGAAAGGGTGTGCCAGAGTGCGGTAGATTGTTTTCTAGTTCTCGTACATCAAGGTGAGGGTCAACATTGATCACGCCAAAATCAAAATCCTTTTTACTGCGCTTCAGGCCCGCAAATGTTCCGAGTATATGCGGAGCCGCAAAATCATGACCACCACCGACGGCGATTACAGTCGCTCCCAAATGTGCCGCTGCAGTGCATGCCAGTCGCGAATGCTCGTGGGTATCAGTGATGACCTTCGCAGGAGTTATGTTACCGGCATCGAGAAAACGCCATTTTTCAAAATTTCTACTGAGTGGCCAGGCGAATTTATAAAGTGCGCTGCGCACCGCATCAGGTCCTTTGTCAGCGCCCGGACGTCCGCGGTTAAGTTTTACTCCGGTATCATCGGCAGCACCGATCAACACAAATGTTTGAGAGTGCAACGATGCCATTTCAGACAGCGTGATCTGTTCGACCCATTCACCGAGCCTGGGATCTCCTGGGCGCCCTTTGAAATACAGACCGGACGGAGCGGGGGTCATGCGGAGATTTTTTAGTTCAGTGTTCAACATGGGGTGCCCAAGTCTTTAAGAGTCCGAAGAATCTATTTTCTGGCAAATGTTTTATGCTATAATATCACAGATGTAGTGGAGTGTAAGATGAATACACGATTTTATGTGTTACTACTTTTTATAATGCTGTTTGTGCCAACGGCATATGCGCAAAAAGTGCGGAGTAAGCTCGTTCCGCACACGCAGGCCTACCGTCCACGTCCAGAACGAGGGTCGCACATTGATATCAAAGTGACCCCACCCGGTGCGAGAGGGTCGGATGGACGGGTTTTGGTTGAGGTGTACAATCGTGGCAAGCAGCACTTAGCGTTGATTCAGTTTGATGTGACTCTGCTTAATCGCGGTGGATTTGAAATCACCGCCCCTGTCAGAGCTGACGATTTGAAGCCTAACATGTCGGGTAGCCAGTGGATCATTATTCCGCGCATTCGTGGTGCATTTCCATCGATTGACGAGGCGATTGCTGACAACATCAAAGCCGTTGCAACTGACGCACGCGAAGTGAAAATTAAATCGTTCGTTGACCTCATCAAAAACTGACCGACTGACCAGTTAACTGGCTGAATGGTCAGCTGAATTTCGGCCATTATTTCGACAGTTTTAGTGTGTTTTTGACATCCCCGCGTGTGGCCCATTGGCCAAACGCTGTTGTTTTCGAGGCTTATTAAAAATAGGCATTGGCCCGGAGTTTGCTCGGTGATAGGCAGAATCCGCGGCCAGGCCGCTTTTTGCCCAAACTAAAGGAGATGTTTTTATGAAGCGATTGTTTAACGCGTGCAGTCTAATGGTTCTTGCTTCCTTGATAAATTCTTGCGGAAGCGAGCTACGTTCTGGAGCGAAGCTAGCTCATGATTCGCAACCTGCTCATATCAAGCCTGTGACTGATGTTGTTGAAATTGAAGGATCTGACGCAAATAGTTTATTTTCTGCTCTTGAAAATCTTGGCGTCCAAGATACGGATCACTTGATCGGCGCAACAAATCTCCGCATCAAAAATCTACGTTGTGACAAAGATCTTGCTAACCCAGCTCGTAAGACCCGCTGTATTTATGATGCGGTCAATGCAGAGACTGGCAGCCTCGAGTCTTTCTCCGGGATTGTAGGAAAAGCATCTGATGACTTGTTTACCATTCTTTCGAAGCATGGTTTGAACGTTAATGCTGGAATCAATCCAAACTATCGTGCTGTTGCAGCTTCGGTGTTGACCTGCTCAATGCCGGTCATCCCTAATCCAGTAGCTTTCTGCGTTGTAGAAAGACTCTAAAATCTAAGCTTGGGCCAGCTAATCGACTCCGCGAATGAAGGCGGTCGGTTGGCTGGCCCTTGTAGTTATTTTACATTTAAAAATTTTAGTAAGGCGTCGATTTCATCTTTCCTATCACTGGCAAAGGCTTGCGTGTGCTTGTTGCCATCAAATGAACGCAATGTGATTTGATCAGATGGCAGTTTCTGGTAAAGACTTTCACCAGCAGCATAGGGGACCACTGGATCACGACGATCATGGTAAGCCAAAATGGGCACTTTGATTTGATTGATGTAGTCTTCTGGATCTTCATCACCGCTTAGTAAAATCCACGGCAGCCATTGGAAGGGCCATGTCAGCCAGTGACGCGCTAGGACTTGCCTGGCTACACTGCGGTAGGACGAAAATGTGCTTTCAAGTATCAAGCCATCAATCTTGGCGCCGCTTTTCGCCAGAGATGTGATCGCCACGGCGCCGCCGAGGCTTTGTCCGATGACAAAGCGCCTTGAGTTGGGGTACTCGCGCTGAAACCAATTGAGCATGGCAACGCCGTCCTCTACAACCCCATGCCTTGAAGGGGTTCCTGTCGAACCATCATAGCCGCGGTAATCAAATACAATAACGTCGACCCCTCGCGTGGCCAGCCATGCCACTGACAAAAAATGGGTGGATCGATTTTCGGCGTTACCGTGAAACTGTATGATCGCTGTTTTGTGTTTTGGCGGATTTTCTGCTGGGATCTTCCATGCCTTTAACTGGACTCCGTCAGAACTTGGAACAGTCGTCTCCAAGTATTCAAGATCGATCTTTTTTGGCGTCAAATAAATATTCGCGTGGGGATGGTAAAAAAGATGGTTGCAACTTGTCACGACGAAAACAGTGATGGTCATGACAAAGGCCTCCCAGGAGGCCTTTGGTGTCACGCGATTATTTTTTCTCGTGCGTTTCTTGATCATTTAAAGCAATTCAAAGATGCCTGCGGCACCCATGCCGGTTCCGATGCACATGGAGACCATACCCCATTTTTGTTTATCTCGCTTCATGCCATGGAGAAGCGTAGCAGTGAGTTTTGCTCCTGTCGCTCCTAGTGGATGGCCGAGCGCGATCGCGCCACCGGTGACATTTATTCGCTCGGGGTCGAGTTGAAGATTTCTAACCACAGCCAAAGCTTGGGCGGCAAATGCCTCATTCAATTCAATTCGCTCGATTTTGTCTGGAGATATTCCTGCTAGTTTGCACGCTTTTGGAATCGCAGCGATTGGTCCAATGCCCATGACGCGCGGAGGAACTCCTGCGACCGAGAATCCCGCAAAACGGGCCATTGGTTTTAAATTGTGCTTTTTGACAAAATCTTCGCTGCAAACAAAACACATCGCCGCTCCATCACTCATCTGTGAGCTGTTACCAGCCGTCACGGAACCTCCGGCTTGAAGAAATGCAGGACGAAGTTTTGCCAGGGCGTCAATGGTTGTGTCGGCACGTGGTCCTTCATCAGTATCGACAATTTGCTCGCGTATATCGACTTTCCCACCGTCTTTGGGTAATCGTGACACGGCCTTAATCGGAATGATTTCGTCTTTAAATAGACCCTTCTCAATGGCCTTGCACGCCTTTTGGTGACTATCAAAGGCAAACTTGTCCTGATCAGCCCTGGAAACTTTGAAATCAATGGAAACGTTTTCGGCTGTCATACCCATTCCAAGGTAAGCTGCTGGGTGCAAATCATTCATTTGGCGGCTTCCAACGACCTTATGACCCATCATGGGTATCAATGACATGCTCTCCGTTCCGCCGGCTAAAATGCAATCAGCTTGCCCAGCCATCACACGATCGGCAGCCATGGCGATTGTTTGCAGGCCCGACGAACAAAATCTATTCACCGTAACGCCTGATACCGACTCGGGAAGTCCTGATAACAAAACGATAAATCGTGCGATGTTCATCCCTTGTTCTGCCTCTGGCATGGCGCAGCCCACGATAACATCCTCGATCAGTGCAGGATCAAACTTTGGCGTCCGTTCGAGGATGCCTTTGATGACGTCCGCACAGAGATCGTCGGGGCGCTTTGCTTTGAAGCCGCCACGGAAAGCTTTGCCAACGGCACTTCGGTAAGGGGAAACAATATATGCTGCTTTCGCTGTCATGTGCTGATACCTCGTTGGTTCGTTAAAAGATCTTAGTTGCGCAGTGGACTGCCTGTCTTTAGCATGTGTTCAATGCGAGCTTGGGTTTTTTCTGTTTGGCAAAGTTCCACAAACACTTCGCGCTCAAGATCAAGCAAATACTGCTCAGAAACGGCCATTCCGCCATCAACCTCGCCGCCGCAAAGGACTCGTGCAATGCGTTCTGCAATAAATGCATCGTGTTTAGATACCTGCTTTTGCTCTAGCATGTTGTATAGCATCATGCGGAAAGTCTGTACGCCAGGGTCTCCAACAACCTTGATCTCAGTGCGTGGCGTTGGCGGGACATATCCACATTGAACCATATGCAGTGCTTGTGCTTTCGCACGCGCGACCACATGCTCACGTGATAGAGAGATCGTTGATGATTGAGGCATAAGTCCCATTTCAATCGCTTCGTGCGCAGATGTCGAGGTTCTTGCCATGCCGATGAGCAAGAATGCCCGCTGCAAGAACTGCATGGGATCTGGACGCTCTGCCAGCGTCATCAGATCGTAACAGCGAAGAGCGAGCTCCTTTGTGCCGCCCCCAGCCGGTAACAGGCCAACACCGATTTCTACGAGACCAGCATATGTTTCGCCAGCAAGCACGCGGTGCGCACTGTGCAGTGTTGTCTCGCAGCCGCCACCGAGAGCAAGTCCATGAACCCCAGCTACGACCGGGAACGGTGCAAACTTGATCATTTGCATGGCGCCTTGGAATGTGCGTATGAATTTGTCCAGGGTTGGCCAGTCTTTTTTGCCAATGACCTCAAGAATCTCCTTGAGATTGGCGCCTGCTGAGAATGCATCTCCCTCATTGCCAATGACCATCGCATCAAATGACTCTGATACTTTTGGTACCGATTTCAGCATAAACTCAACAATGCTGCTGTCGAGTGCATTCATTTTACTATGAAAGGTTAGGCACGCCACGCCGTCGCCAATGTCGACAAGTGACGCGTTTTTCGTACTCATCACGACCCGTTTGTCAGCATCAGTCTGGAATTTAGGTAATCTGAATTTGTGATTTTCCAACGGGATTTTCGGACGCGCTGGTTTTTGGCTAAAGAATTGGTCCGATGGACCGCTTAGTGTCCAAACCATGGTTCCCGGAGCCACATCATAAAATTTGATACCTGGTTTGCACCATGATGGAAGCTTAACGTTTTCGTCCTGCATGCGCTTCAGGACTTTGTCATACCCAAGTCCTTGCCATAGTTCAAAGGGACCCATCTCCCAGTTAAATCCCCATTTAAGACCTTCGTCGATGGGCTTGGGGATTCCTCCGGCGATGTCATCCATCAGTAAAGCCGAGTAGCTGAAGGTATCCCGTAGAATATGCCACACAAATTGGGCATAGGGGTCTTTCTGTTCAAGAACAATCGAGAGTCGTTTGATTAAATCTGGCTCTTTTGCCGTTTGGGCGCCCCATGGCACATCGGCTGGAGCTTGGCTGACATAGTCTCCAGTGGACGGCCGCAAGGCCAGAATCACGGTTTTCCCAGCTGCATCCTTATCTTTCTTGTAACAGCCGACATTGTTTGATTTTTGACCGAGTCGGCCTGCTGCAATGAGATCGTCAATCCATTTTGGCATCTTGAACCATTCACGGTAAGGGTCATTTGGCACTCGCTCAAATGTATTTTTCGAGACATGTGCAAACGTATCCAGACCCACAACATCCATTGTTCTAAATGTTGCTGAGGATGGGCGTCCCATCAACTTCCCGGTGAGGGCGTCAATCGTCTCAATATTTAAATCGAATTTTGCCATCGCTTGGAGCGTTGCCTGGTTGACAAAGACTCCGATGCGATTAGCTATAAAGTTGACAGTATCAAAGGCGTGCACGACGCCCTTGCCTAGGGTTTCCTCTGACCATTTACTGAAATCGGCAACCAAATCTTTTCTTGTCAACCCATGTGGAATGATCTCTAGAAGCTTCATGTAACGTGGTGGATTGAAGAAGTGCGTGCCAAAAAAGTTCGTGACAAATTGTTCAGGCATGTCTTTGGCAATGTCTTCAAGTTTGATGCCCGATGTGTTTGTGGTAATGGGAATTCCTGGTTTTGCGTACTCCATTACGCGTGCAAAAAGTTTCTGTTTGATATCAAGTTTTTCAATCACCGCCTCTAGCACCCAGTCGCATTCGCGCAAGACTGCCATGTCGTCATCAAAATTTCCTGGGATAATCCCTGATAGAACTGCAGGCGTGAAAAGAGGGGATGGCTTCAGGCTTTTTAGATTTTCGATAGCCAGGATGCTTCGTGCTGAGCGGATATTCTTACCAACCACCTTTGCTTCTTTCGGATCTTTCGGAGGTTCCTGGCTCGCGAGATCGAGCAGATGGACGCGAATGCCTGCTGCGGATAGAACAGCAGCTATTTGAGCGCCCATCACTCCGGAACCAAGCACGGCAGCGCGGCGAATTTTTAATCGTTGAGACATTGTACATTTCCTCCTCAGCGGATTTTGCTCGGGACAGCACAGGAGTAAAATCGTAAATGTTTTTTCCTATTTGGGCAATTGTGGTAAATTATAAGAAGTGAACCTGTCTCCCATCAGAAAAAGAGGTTGCTCATGAGTGAGTTAAGAAACGCGCAGTGGACTCTGGATGCCATTGAAAACGGCACCGCCAATGCCGCTACAATTTATAAAACAGCGTCTGAGCTTGATCCTGTAACCGTGTATTTCATCTTTCGCTATATTCGCGAGATTTACACTCCAAATAACCCGGCTGCAACGGGGGTTATGGAGCGGATGGTTGAGCTAACGAAGACATACGACGACTTGGTGAAAATGGCAAAAAAAGCCGAAAAAGATCCGATTCGGGAGTGGTTTGACGATACGTACCGGGTCAAAGAGTTTCAAGGTCGCTCTCACGAACTGATGGAGCTTATCGTCGAGAAGATCGAAGGCTAATAGTTTTATCTCCACATATGTTAAAATAAGAATGATTGGATGCCTTTTCCATGTTTGGAGGTATGCGATGAAAGTCTTTTTTTCGTCTCTGATGATTGCTGGTTTTGCTTTGTTGTCAGGCTGTCAGTCCGTGAGCGGTTTTTCCGTCTTGGGGAATGAGGGAGGTAGCCAACCGATCAGTGAGCAAGAGGCTTACGACATGCAGAAGGCGGTTAATCGTTGCCATCGATCCGGTGGTACCCGCGTTGTCAAGATTCGCGGCGACCTGCGCTGCTATTGATAAATTTAAAACTCATTTCTGATTAAAGTCGGTTTGCGATTCCGACTCTTGTAAGTATGTCTGACGCAATCACAGCGTCATCGCCAACATCTTGCGCAGCCATCCACGCGGCTCTTGCCAGCAGGGTGTAGCCTCTTGCCGCCGCGAAGTTGAGTGAACATCCCGCCGCGAGGTGGGCTCCAATGATGCCCGCCAGCAAATCCCCAGACCCAGCTCTCGACAGCGCGGAGGTTCCTGATAGACAGATGATGGGAGAAGATTTTTTAGGTGACATAATCACAGGAGCGGCATTCTTGTATATGATGTGCGCTCCCAACGCCTGGGTCATTTGATTTGCAGCAATAACACCTGCAGGTGTTAAAGGCGGAAGCGTCGGAGCATCGCCCAGTTTAAGCCACTCGCCATGATGGGGTGTCAAAATAAAGTGCTCGTGCGGCAATGAACCCTGTTTCGCTATCAGTGCGGTGATATTGTGGAGGGCTCCAGCGTCCAGGATGACTTTCCCTCCAATAGACGCAAAATCCCGCAGTACTGTAAACGACGCAAGATCCAGACACTGTCGTATCCAGCCAGGGCCAACGATCACAGCTGCCACGCGCCTTTCATCAATAAAACGTCTTAAACGCTCCGGGTCAATAATGGCGCCATCAAAAAAGTTTTCGACGGTAAGCTCAACAGGAATAGGCATGTCGACTGGGGCTTGCCCACGAGGCACGGCAATGGAGCACCAGCCAGCGCCACTGCGCAGTGCCGCAAGTCCTGCCATAATCGGTGCGCCTAATTTTCCCTCGGAACCGCCGATGACCAAAACGTGACCGCGGTCGTATTTATGAGCGTTCTTGGGCAGCTGTTGCCACGGATCAGCTTGTAAGACTGACTGAGGATCAACCTCTCGCCAAACTGCCTGTTTTGATACAAGTGAGCGTTCGATAGCGGCTTTAGGGAAGCCGATATCGGCGACTGTAACATGCCCGCAGAGGACAGCGCCGGGCATTAGACGATGAATGGGGCGAGACGATCCGAAGGTTACAGTTTCATGGGCTTTTAGAAGTGCCGACATCACCGAACCATCATCAACAGAAAGTCCTGATGGAGTATCCACAGCGATGACAGTCGCGCCTGCAATGGTCGCAGCCTCCGAGAGGATTCCTAACAAAACCCCACTGGAGGGTGGGCGAAATCCGAGACCTGAAATAGCATCGATAATAATCGGTTTGGAAAGACGAAGGGCCGCGAGAGTTCCGGGTTGCCAGGGGGTTATGATGAGCCCCATTTCCTCGACGGTACTCTGTTGTTGCAGGAAAAGTGGCGATGGCTTTTTGCCAACCTCGCTAGCGACGACGATCGTGACGCTGCATCCTTGATCGTGCAGATATCTGGCGGCGACCAGCCCATCGCCGCCATTATTTCCTGGACCGCAAAGAACAAGCACAGGATGAGATCCTGCTCCGCGATCAACAGCAGCCTTTGCCACCGCGCGTCCAGCCGACTCCATGAGTGCAGCTGGCGCCAAGTGAAACTGTTCGCAGGATATTTGATCAATAGTGGACGCGAGCTCTCGGTCCCAAACACACCTCGTCCACAAGGATTCTCCTGGTTCGGTGAAATACTTTGGGCGATGATTGTGCTTCATGACTCGAGGACCTTGCCTCCTGATTTTTCAATGACATGTACAAATTTAGATTTGACTTCATCTTTAAACGCCTTGTGCGTAAAGGCAATTTTTTCAACAGCCAAAGTAAAAATCAGATCGTTACCTTGCTCAGAGCGATCAAACTGAAGGGTTGATGTTCCTAATTTTGAGATTTTGACGACAAGGCTCCCACCTTCTTCGTGAACAGAAACAATCTGTCCAAGGGCACGGCCATCCATGGTCTTTTGCAGTGCTGCGATGATCTCGCTGTTTGGTTGCTTTGCGAACTTAATTTTCATTGATTTGAAATCCTTTCCTCAAATCGGCTTTCAGATTACGTCGATTGCGATGCTTCAAGCAATTGAATGAACGTGTGTTTAATGAGCTGGTCTGCGGAGCACTCAGTAGATCCCCTCATCCATGTTGGATGGCCAAACATATCGATCACCGGGTTGAGACGTGCAAGTGGCAGCTCAACCGATTGGAAGTTTCTAGTTTTAAGAAGGCTGATGTCCAGATATTGCCCATTTCTTGCAAATTTTATTTGCGCAGAACCGTGGAGCAACGACAATAACAAAGGTGACCTGGAGGCTCCCGATAGCACTCGGATCGGTGATGACGCGTGGTTGTTGTAGGTTTCCACCGCCTGGGTAATATCTTCGATTAGAGCTCCAAACGGAGCGTCGCCTGCAAAGCTAGCGTCCGCTGGAATCCATTGACCGTTTTGGTACTTTGCCCGAGCCAAATTTTTAATCCATGAGCTATCAGACTGCATGTTTGAACTCCGTGACGGGTTAAAACAAGAACAATAACGAACCAACCAAATCAGTTTTTTCCGAGTAGTCTGAAGTCGCCGCTTTAAAAGCCTCGACTCGTTCAGGTTGGTGGACAGTCCAGGTTGCCTTTGACCTTGTATGCTTTGCAGAAACTGCCAGCCAGGGTAGCGGCATAGCTCCAATTTTAGCGATACCGATCAGCGTCTGTCCATCAGCAGATGCACTGCCCACCGAGCTGAGGCCTCGTGCAATATAGTTGGTCTGCTGTTCAATCGTACCGGATAAAGAGATATCAAATCCAAGGGGGAACTTCTGTTTTGCAAGCAGAGAGCCACTAACCGATGAGTCCGGGCCTGGTAACACGGGTAATTTGTAGTCGTAGGCTACGTATTTTGCGCCAAGTCGGAAAGAGGTCGATGATGGTAAGGCCACCGTGACTGAGTTATCAGAGATCATCTGTGCGGTAACAGGCTCAGTTTCGCTATCGACAATCAGATCATAGGTTCCAAGAATTTCTACGATCCACGTTGTCGGAGCATTTTTCATCCAGCCTAATCGACCCGTTGCACCGCGCGTTCCGTAGCGCTGGCCGCGCTGGAAGTTTGGATAGGAGAAACCTAGGTGACCGTCAACACCGAGCCACCAGTCAGAGGGCAGCGGTGTTTCAATCCATACAGCCCCATTGACATCACCTGAGGTCGATGTTGTTTTTGGCATCCGCTCGGTGAGGTTGTGTATAATGTCTCGGCTGTCTTCGTATGCGACCAGACGATCCTTCACCCCCTCCGTTGTCACACTCGATGCAGCCAGGTAAAGTTGCAGACCAATCGCAGCTCTGCGATCCCCGTCCCACTTTGATCCAATGGGTACCACAGGACCATGCATGAACTCAAAAATTCCAATTTGGCTTTGATAGTCTTTTCGCGAATAGCCATGGAGGTCTGATGACTGATTTGTCTGCAGATAGCTAATGCTGACGAGACGGTCCACACTAAAAAAACCTGCGTGCGAGTATTTTTCGGGAGCTGGCGGCGCGGCTGGTGTGGGCGCAGCGGGCTGACCTGCAGGCTGTTTACCTTGAGTCTTGGAAGGGTCGTTTGCCATACGCTGTTTTTCTTCTGCGGCGGCACGTTCAAGGTCAGACTTCTCCTGCAACTGGCGAAGCGATGTCACGTGTTTTTGATAGAGATTTTTACTGCGGGCGAGCTTGTCTGGAAGCACCACAGCCTTGTCCAGCATTTCCTCTGCATCAGCGTATTTCTTCAAGCGGATGGCACACATGGCGCCGTAATAGTTTGCAAGGTCGTAAAGTGGATGGTCCACTGGAACTCTCTTGAATGCGAACAAAGCATTTTCAAAGCGGTTTTGCACGTAGAATGCATAGCCGTATTCATAGGAAGTTTCTGGGTCAAGGTACTGAGGGTTGATACGAGCAAATAGATTGTAGCTGTCGGGAATGCGATCAAGTTTATACAAGGTCTTGGCATACTGGATGATCGTCGGTTCGTGAGCTGGATAGGATCTGTGGATCCGGTCAAAAGCCACTAAAGCATCTGCAAATTTACCAGCGTCATAAAGCTTCATTGCAAGAGCAAATTGTGCCACAACGCCTTTTGGCATTTTTTTGGAAAGTTGCGGTTGCCTGTTGTTTTGTGATTTCAAAGAGGGCTTTGAGGCCTGCGAGCGTGTTTGCGACTTTTTAGATGTCTTCGTTTCCGCGACGGCGACAAATGAAAGGTTGAAAAGTATGGAAGCGGAGACAATGCGCGCGATCCCTGCACGAGTCATAGTGGCACCCTGAACTTAAAAACTAAGGTATTAGTAAATAAAATTTTCTCTGTGAAAATTGTAGCTTGAAGTCACTGTCTTAACAATCAGTTCTCTTAAACCAGGCGCGATCCTTCAGGACGGGGAACGCCAGTGTCATTTTTTGGCAAAGCATCCGCCTTGTGTTGTCAGTCAGATCAACACCAGACTGGCTAAATTCTTTCTCAACAGCGACCTCAAGTGACCTGGCTGCAAGATCAACCTCAACAGCTGGTGTTGCTTCAACTTCGGGCAAGCTGCGATTTAAATGGTCGAGCCAGGTGACGGTCAAGTGAGCGAGCGCGCGCCCCGGTTCCCGGTCGTAAACGGGAGTGGTTTTTGCAAACTCATGTAGCCAGTGTGCCAAGATCGTTCCTATGCCATGAGCTGACTGCGGTAGGACGCCTTGACAGTTCGTGTGTTCGTCTTTTGTAGATTGGGATGATGCCGCACCCAAGCGGCTAAGCAAGGCTTGGTCAATTATCTTGGCGACGCCGTTGGTGAAGGCCCACTCCGATGGGTCGCGGTCTTGTCCGACGCAAGGTATGCCTTTTAAGGTTTCGCTCGTTGCGTTTTGACTTGCAAATGCGAGGGAATCCGCAAAAGCCTCGCTAGCCGCGAGTCTGATAGTCGAAACCTGTTTGCCGAAGCGGTCCATGCCAAGTTTTCTTTCGACATGATGAGCAAACTCGTGAGCTAAAACAAATTCGGACTCCCATAAATAAATTCCATCCTGATGTCTCGTGGACTTTGGAAATACTGCAATAAATGGTGCCGTTGCCGGGCTTTCGGGAAAATATGCGAGATTTTCAGTCACGTGGGTCAGATAGTGTCCCTTGTCACCATTGTGAAACCAGGGTGACCAACGTGTATCAAAGCGGGGCATCGCCAAAATTTCAAGCGGTGCGATGGCCCTGATCTCAGGAATAAAATCTTCCAGAGTCTGTGCCGATTTTTCTACGGCCACTGCAGCTGCAAGTCCAACATGTTCAAGACTTTTACGAGGAGGAGTTGAATCGGCCGAACAAATCTTCAGTGGTTGCCCGCGCTCCGTAACAAACCATCCAGCTGGATGGTCACGCTGGTCCCGGCACTCCGGAGGTGACGCCTTCGTGGCATCACATTGTCTTTCAAATAGAGAATTCACGGTGACCTGAGAAATGTGTGGGCCATTCAAGGATGCTCCACTTAGCCGGAGAGGCTTGAGATCAATCTCACGGTCCTTGATTGCGCCATCGTGCCAAAGTTGTAGTCTGACACTGTTCAATTTATCGGGGGCTGAAGTCTCAGAGGCCTGACATCGCTCGTCGCTAAACGGGTACATCTCGGGCTGCTGCCCTTCAAGAACCGTTAGAGGGAGGAAGGTTTCCTCAGGATTGGTCACGCTCGTCCGCTGACGTCCGCAGCCCAAAAGGGTGAGGAGGGCCATCAACAGGGCCAAACTGGCTGTTTTTATTTCAAACATTCAAACTTTTCCGTCAAAAAAACCCTGCTATCTTATCCTTGACGGACCAGATCGCATGGGCAATTGCCCTATATTTAGGCATTGACGCACACTAACTCGATCACGTAATAATAGCCACTCGTTTTTAAGCCTAACGCCCAGGAGCACCTATGGCCCGCGTATCCATCGAAGATTGCCTAGAATATATGGAAAACCGTTTTGCCCTCGTGGCCGTTGCCGCAGATCGTGCTCGCCAATTGATGGCAGGACAAGTTCCTACCGTACGCACGAAAAACAAAGAAGGCGTAACAGCCCTTCGCGAGATCGCAGATGGCAACATCGAGAGCGATCGTCCCGTTCAAAATAACGTCGGGGAAGAGTGATTCTTCCAAAGCGTTGTGACCTGAATGGTAGTGGTCTTGTCACTCGTGATGAATTTGAAAAGATAAGAAATGAAAACCCCGGCCTTGCCGGGGTTTTTCATTCGGCTGCCATGGCGGCAGGCCCAAGAATCATGAAAGTCAGGCATTTCTCAGCAACCATCTCTTTGGTCACGTAACGATCGTCAAACCAAAACTGACGCGCCAGCTCATCATAGATTTCGTCTGCTATGTGAAGCGCAACGAAATCGAGCATGGTTTCTCGCATTTCAACATAATCCCAAATTAAATCTGGATGAGCGGCCGCCGCACTATTTTGCTGCTCTGCGAGCCTTAATATGTCGCCTCCCGCGTCAGCTGGAACTCTTGCGCGAATGAAGTGGTCAAGTCGCGACCTGTAGCGCTTCATGTAGCTGCGCTGCTGCTTCTGTTTGAATGTATCAAGCCTTACGATGCTCATAACTGCTCAGTACCGCATGCGGCACGCCTCCCATGTATTGGCGGGCTTGGAGGCCTTCTCCCCCAGGCTCTTTAGAGTCCATTCGGAATTCCAACTGAATTCTTTACTTTTTTTTAGTCCCCCCCCTTAAAAAAAGCCTGTCTAGGTAGGTAAAAAGTGCCTGGAAAAATAGGCAAATTATTCATAATTTCAGATACTTGCAGTCAGTTTTGGGGTCGGTTATGATGACTAGTGGAAGAACCTGTAATTTCAGGCGGGAGCGTCTCTAATGGCTTTTCGAATAGGTGACACGGTATTTTCGCCGTCCGGCTCTCCAAGCGTTGTTGTAGGCCGGGATGATGCTAAATCGACCATGAAAGTCGATCAGGATTTTAAGGCGTTTCAAGTGGCTACCCGACACGGTTTGGTTAATGGCTTGGCCCCTGAATCTCGCGAGCAGTTCAATGCAATCATGGATGAAGTGATGAGCGATAATGACAATTCTGAACGCGTCGGAGTGTTGCAATCTAAGATTGAGGAGCTGAAGTTAGACCCAAGAAACACGAAGCTCGTTCAATATCTCGAGGGCGAGGTGCGTCACTTGATGAACATCAAGGGTATCAAGCCTAGATTTTATAATACTGAAGAGGGGAAAGTACGCTGATGCCATGGATGGTGACGCGTGAGTTCGATTTGTTTGCAATTAAAGTTTTAAAACATCAGGGAGGGTACAATGGGTCCGGTAAAAAATGTAAACATTGGGGATATCGTGTCCCGCTCAGGAAACTACACTGAGCCTGGAGTGGTTGTTGAGCGTCGTGTCGACGGAACCGTTTTGGTGGATACTGAGCCCAACACGGTCAGTCAATATCACCGTTACACCAATACGACGGGTTTATCGGAAGAGGAAAAAAATCAATTTAACGGCATTCTCGACCAAATCTATCAAAAGAATAATGACATTGAGCGTATCAATGACATCCAAAATGAGATCGACAAATTAAGAATGAATCCCGATAGCCAAAACGTCGTTCGGTATTTGCGTAACCAGCAAGCTTTCTTGATCCGAGAGGCGAGAGGATTGCCGCGGATGTATCAAACCGACGACCGTCACGTGAAGGGATAAGGCTTCGTCCTGCGAAGTAGCGCTTTGATTCCGTGATCATTCAAAAACTGGTGCCTACCGAATTAAGTTTTTAATCCACCTGAGCTTGCCTGACTCCCTGAGTGAGCTCGCGGTGGATTTTTTCTTTTGTGCGATTCTGGCGTACTCCAATAGTGATCTGGCAACTCATAGCATTCAAGCATGAAGCGGTGGGATTCTCCTGAGGGCATCTTTATGTCTAGAAATCCGGGTAGCACGGTTCCGTTGTATCCCGTCTCGACGCCTTGATCGGAAATGCCAAACCAGTTCAACTCCTGCTCCGCGATCGGGCTTGCTGTGATTTTATACAAATCCCAGCTTGAAGGCTCGGGTGTCAAAACATTTTTACCGAGTGCTGGTATGTGGAGCCAGCGATCCGTGTATCCCAGCACGACCGTTACTTGCATTGAGATCAGGCCATCGGTGCGATCTTTCCTGAAATCGACTTTCGTGAATGCACCCGCCTCTGACGAAAGACATCGAGTCATGTGTGGTTGTGATAGCTTTAGTTCCGACTCAGCGTGCGTCACCTTGGGTACAATTAGTGCAAGCATACTCATTAAAAGTCTAGTGTTTATGAATTTGCACATGATGACCTCCTTGTGGCCTGGGGTCATGCCTAGCAAATTTTTGAAATGAGGTCATTGCGCGAAAATTTTCCACACTGAAGACGAAATCGCACAGTGTCCAGGCTCAATGTGATCACCCTCCAAAAAATGGGTGATGGGCTGGATAGACTGATGAGAACAATTTGTTTAGTCGAGTGGTGCGGGGTCAAAGTGATCCTCGAAAAAAATTCGAAAAGGAGATTATGATGAGAATCAAAACTATGTTGGGAACGCTGGGAGCGATCATCGCAGTCAATTCGTCAGTTGCGATTGCCGATCAAGGCGGGGATGATGAGCAGTTTCAGGCAGAGAAAATCAGGATACACTGTCAGTCAGATGGGGATGCTTCCTCTATGCTCGGGCAGAGTCAAGTTGATTTAGAGGCTGATCTTAAATTCACACTGAAGGTCAGAGATGATGGGGTGCGCGTCATCGAAGAGTTTGGAGGAAATATCTCTCTGGATCCAGGACAAGCGGTATCGCAAACGCTTGTTGCTCGTTTCGAAAACGAGGGTGCTACGGAGAATGTTGATTTTCATCCGCGTGTATACAAGGGATTTTCACAGTTTCGTAATATTAATGCGACCAGTGTTGTGGGCGAGCAGGCCCTGACAATGGTTGGAAATTTTTTGATTGAAAAGAATATAGACAAAGAAAAAATTCGTGCGGTCTACCAGTTTCAAGCTGGAGATAGCATGGGTGGCACGCTGCACTTTACCTGTAAGAAACAGTTTTAAGTCTTTAGGGGCGGGAATTCACGCGACGTCCAAGTCGTCCTTGGGAAGCTTTTGTGGGCTCTGTTTAAGGGTCTCAAGAGTTTTTTGAGCCTTCTTGTAATTTGGCTCCTTGATAAGGGCCAATTCTAGAAACTCCTTGGCTAACTCTGGACGCCCCCATTTTGCGTAGCAAAGCGCAATATTGTAGAAGAGCCTTGGGCTTTTTTCCTGCTGCGGCAGCACATATTGCGCTTTGCTGTAATGCTCCAGCGCCTCGGCGTAGCGCCCATCTTTTGCAAGCTCAATACCGTGAGTATTCAAATGCACCGCGAAACGGTAGGCAAGGCTGGATCTGGACAGCAGAAGGCGCGTCTCCTCGAGATCATCTTTGGCAAATGTTACCTCTGCGAGGCCGTTAAGAGCCTTTGCGCACCATGCATCTTGATCGAGTGCGCTACGAAAATATGGTTCGGCCTTCCCCGGGTTGTTCAGAGCCAACTGTACTTCGCCCATGGCGACCAGGCGTCGGACCGAGCCTCGATTTTGCATATGCATTTTTTGAAGCAATGCATATGCACCCTGATGGTCGCCGGCTTGTCGTTTAATATCTGCCAGGCGGTTCCATCCCCGAAAATAGTTAGGATGAGTATCGAGTGTCTTTCTTAGTGTCTCCTCGGCGCTTTGAAGGTTTCCGGTTTTAATTTGGAAACTGACGACAGCCTCCGTTTCAGCTAGGGAGGGGGTTGTCGATGGATCGCGTAGTTTCTTGATGGTGGCTGCGATCTTCTCGACAAAACCTGGTTGCGGTTGTTTTGGTGAATTGTCGATCGCGGCAGTTAACTTGGCCCAAACTGAGTCTTTAATGAAAGTGCGATATTTTGAAAAAATGTCATCTAGATGTTGTTGAATTTCTTTTGTCGCCTGATCAATATCCTTTTCTCGAAGTCTCGGACGAACGACCCGCTTAACGCCAAGCTCGGCAAAGTAGATAACATCTTCATGAACAGGGTTGGTTGTAATGACAATCACGCGGTCCGATGTGTCGAATTCCGGCGTTATTTCCAAAATTTCTTCCAAAATGGCACCGCCGCCGCGATGCTTTCCCTCCCAGTGGATAACGATACATGAAGCCTTGGATAATCGACCCCAGCTTTGGCGAATCAGCGTATTGCTCGGTACCTTAATGCTTGTCACGGCGCCTGGTTGGACTGCACGCCTTGTGAAGTCCCATATCCAGGACGCATCGTCCAAGAAGATGAGGACTTCATTTTTGGTCAACTTGTCATTTACCTGCTGCATGCTTTAAAACTCATCTTAGACGTCTTTTTCAAGGTTTGTATCGGTCAGCTTGGCTTTCAAGATGAGACTTCGTCTTTGGCAATCGCATAATTAATGATTGATCGAGAGAATAAATCCTGACAGTTGCGAGGCGGTCTTTTTTGGGGGGGGGCGTGACCGTTCTTGCGTCTAGCCCATCCACGCAGAATTACCGAATCTTGTCCAGAAATTCATGAGGTAGACAACCGATCCAAACAGATAAAACCGCAGTAAGAATATTCGCGGTCGCGTTGGGAGCGTGGCAAAAATTACGGTCACAGCCCCCACATAGAAAAAGGGCGTTGCAAACACATGACGGCCTAGGCTCATGAAAATCGGATACGTTAGAAAGGCGATCGCTGAATGTGCTGCGGCAATTAGTAGGCAAAGCGTTACTATCAAGGCCTTGGATTGTTGGGAATCATGTGTCAGTGATTGGTTCGTGGGTCTGCTACGATTTTTTAGATATGAGTAAATCAAAAGGCCAAGGAGCAGTGTCGGTAAATAAAAAGCCTGAATATCCCAAGTCAGAATGTTGTCGCTGCTGGAAACCGACTTGGGATTGGTGATCAGACTCCAGTAGAATCCAAATTTTCGATCCCAGTATTTTTGTGCGTCAAATGGTGCAAAGAAATTCTGGAACTTACCTTGGCAGTGGATTCCGTAAGGCAGGTAGCCAGCTAGCATTCCGGTCGCGGATAGCGCAAACCATCTCGCCGTTTTTCGCAAAGCCTCAGGACGTTTCTCATCCTTTGGGAAAAGTAGCCAAACCATAGCGATCGCAATTATCGCAGCCAATAGAAATTGGAGCAGTATCGGTCGTGACGCACTCATCATCGCTGCTGTTACAAAAACACCCATAGCATAGACACGTGACTCCTCGCGCAAAATGTTTAGCGATAACAGTAGAAACGCGGTTGCCACCAAGCAAAAAAAGCTTTCTGGGTAGCCCAAAGCATGAAAGATAGAGTTTGGGTTTAAAGCAAATAGAAATACCGTCCACCACGCCCCTTCGTCGCCACATAGTCTCTGAGCGAGGGCCCAAATGAACCAAAGACTAAAGGCAAACATGCTGAGGCTTAGAGCATTTCCTACGTAAACATCCCAGTGTCCAGGAAAAAATCCTTGTACAACTCCCATGAGGGTAGGCCAAAGAGGATAAAACGCAGTTTCACTTGCCGATTCATAACCGCGTTTGGCGATGTTCATGTAAAAGCTGTGATCAAACTTGATTGATGGTTCAACTAGATAGTTGCGTGCAATTTTGTCATTGAAGGGCAATGAGCACAAAAAAACGATGACAAATGCCGCAAGTGCTGAAAGCGCCGGATGTTTTTTGGAAATGCTGCCCAGCACGTTGGTCTCACAAAAGATGGGATTTGGTCAGTCGACTGAGTTTGATAGTAGGATCTGGTCTTGAATTTGGCAAGATGAATGCACGGTGCTCTGCAATGCCGCCAATCGCGAATTTTTCTATTGGTAATGACAAATGATCGCGCGCATAATGCAGGGAGAACAAATTTTTCTGGATACAAGGAGCTACGCGTGAAGCGATTAATCATGACACTCATCTTTGCTACGACCACTACCTATGCGGCTCCAAACTCTTATCGCACCAACTGTTGTGAGGTGACGAATGCACCTAAGTGGCTCACTAATTTCAAATTGAGTGATATTGCTGCGAAGATGGAGCGCGACATGGGGTGGAGCATTCGCCGTGTGAAGGTGATTTTTCACGACACGGATGCGTCATTCAGTGGTGCCGCCAACCTCAACTTCTCGGCGAACGCGTTTTTCTCTCCTGCCCGTCAAACCATTGAGTTTAAGCCGCAAAAAGATCTTGAGACTTTTACGCCAACCTTTCGTCATGAGCTGTCCCATGTGATTTCCAATCAGAAGTTTAAAGGGGCGATTCCGTCTTGGCTTGAAGAGGGGTTTGCAAACTATCTTGGTAGCAAACGCAAGGTGGACTACAAGTGGCTTGCAGCTCAGGAACTTCCTGACGCATCGCGATTATCTCATCCTCAGTCTGATGCGACCGGATCACAAATGCACTATCAGCTCTCAACGGCAACCGTCGAAATGATTGCTAAACGCTGTAATCTTAAGGACTTGTTGATGTTAACCACAGGTTCCAAGTTGACTAATTATCTCGAAACTTTCTGCAAAATAAAAGACATCAACGCGGAAGTGCGGACATGGGTCAAAAGCAAGGCCTGACAACCCCTCTGGTTTGACTAAAGATTAACCATATCGATGTGCGAAGCCACCTTTGCATGCTTCGAATAACGGGTGACAATTGCGCCGCCCAATACTAGAAATAAGGCTCCGATTGGATTCATGTTTCCTTGGTCTAAAGCGGGGATTTTTTTGGCATGCCTGAACAGCTTTCAAACCATCAGAAGTTTTCAAAGTTCGCTTGGTTCGTTCTTGGCTACACGGTGCTGGTGATCATGTGGGGCGCCTTTGTGCGTGCCACGGGAAGTGGCGCCGGTTGCGGGGAGCATTGGCCCCTGTGCGACGGCGAGGTGATTCCTCGTGAACCCAGTCTCGAGCGCATGATTGAATTTAGCCACCGTTTGACAAGTGGCGTCTCGCTTTTGTTTGTTGGTGGACTCTACATTTGGTCTCGGCAAATCTGGCCAAAGCTCCACCCAATTCGCAAGGCCGCTGGCTGGTCCCTCGTCTTTATTCTAGGCGAAGCCGCTGTTGGGGCGATGCTGGTTATACTTCGGCTTGTGGCTGACAATGACTCTGTACTCCGAGCGGTTGTGATTGCCATGCATCTGGTGAACACGTTTCTTCTTCTGTTCTGGCAAAGCCGCGTGGCCTTCCTGGCAAGTCCCAGGGGCGGGTCGCTACGTGAGGTTAAAAGTTCGAATCTAAAAATTGCACGTTTCAACGTCATGCTTTGCATGACGGCCTTAGTTTTAACGGGTGCTGCAGGTGCTATAGTCGCACTTGGTGATACTTTGTTTCCTGCAAAATCCCTTGCGGAGGGTATGGCCGAAGATTTCTCGGCGACTGCGCATTTTCTCATTCGATTGCGTATTTGGCATCCGATGATTGCAGTGGGGGCGACTGTGTATATCGCTCTGCAGTGTCTGATGTTACCGAAGGTTTTTGGTTCATTGATTCACCGTAAATGGGGCTACATTGTAGGTGGTCTTATGGTTATTCAATTGCTCGGTGGAATCGTAAATTGGCTTTTACTCGCGCCAGTATGGATGCAGCTTGTCCATTTGGGACTTGCAGACATCACATGGATCGCTTTGTGTATGTGGTATTTTAACACGGGGATGACGGCCGACGACCCCAAGGAGATTTTAACGTGAATCGCAACCTAGCCCTTGAATTTGTGCGTGTGACAGAAGCGGCAGCTTTGAGCGCTGGTCGATGGATTGGTCGTGGTGAGAAAAACGCTGCCGATCAAGCTGCAGTTACGGCCATGCGAGAGTCATTCAACTCTATCGATTTTGATGGGCTTATTGTGATAGGCGAAGGCGAAATGGACGAAGCACCGATGCTCTATATTGGTGAAAAAGTTGGCCAAGGAAAAGGCACGCGTATTGACATTGCTTGTGACCCACTTGAGGGAACGAGCATCACAGCGAAGGGTGGTCCAGAAGCAATAGCGTGTATTGCTGCAGCTGAAGCCGGCGGGTTTTTGCATGCCCCTGACATGTACATGAATAAAATTGCAGTTGGGCCTGCAGCTCGGGGAGCCATCGATATCAGCAAAAGTGTAACCTGGAATTTGCGCGAAATTGCTAAAGCCACTCACAAGAGCATTGAAGATCTTTGTGTGATTTTACTTGATCGCGATCGTCACAAAGACATCGTCAAAGAGGTTCGTGACTGTGGAGCCCGCATTCGCTTGATTGGTGATGGTGATGTGTCGGCAGCATTGGCAACAGCCATGCCGGAAAGCGGTGTGGACGTTCTTCTAGGTTCGGGCGGCGCCCCGGAAGGTGTCATAGCTGCGGCTGCGCTGCGCTGCCTTGGTGGCGACATGCAGGCAACTTTGCTCTTTACGAGTGATGCTGAATGGGATCGGGCGAAAAAAATGGGAATTAAAAGCAAGGATCAAGTTTATGGGTTGACTGACCTTGCGCGTGGGAATGTTATGTTTATTGCAACGGGAGTGACTGGGGGTAGTTTTCTGAAAGGCGTCCGCTATACCGGGGGAGGCGCGGCCACACATTCAATTGTGATGCGCTCAGAGACAGGAACCATTCGCGAAATTGAAACCATGCATGCGTTTGACAAAAAGCCACGTTACGGTTGGTGATCCAGTGTTGAAACCGTCACTGAAGCGAAAGTCACCATCCCCAAAGCGGTCATCATTAAAAAAGCTTAAGCCGGTAGTGGGCTGGCGTGAGTGGGCTGTGCTTCCCGATCTCGGTATTTCAAAGATCAAAGTTAAAATTGATACAGGCGCCAAAACATCTTCATTGCACGCTTTCGATGTGACGATTGCAAAGCGTCAGGGGAAAAGCATGGTGCGCTTCAAAGTGCACCCGTTGCAAAAAAATACGCGTCGGATAGTTGAGTGTGAGGCGCGCCTACTCGAGTGGCGGCAGGTTACGGATAGTGGTGGAAAACGGACGCTTCGACCGGTGATTGAAACCAGAGTTATGCTGGGTGCGCGCGAGGTTTTGGCTGAGGTCACTTTAATTGCCCGCGATGAAATGGGTTTTAGAATGCTTGTGGGGCGCCAAGCTCTGCGCAGCAATTGGCTTGTTGATCCGTCGAAAAGCTTTATTGCGTCAGATGACGTCGAAGTTTCGCGTGCGGTCGTTGTACCCGCAAGAAGCGACGAAGAAGAGTAGGAGGGGTAACGTGAACTCAAATCAAAAAAGTGAAACCTGGTTGGTGACTGGTGCGTCGCGCGGTATTGGTCTTGAGATGGTGAAGCAACTTTTGTCATTGGGACGGACTGTAATCGGTGCCTGCCGAAATCCTGACGGAGCGCGTGATTTGTGGGAAATTCAGTCCGATTACAAAACTCGATTTCGTCCGCTGCAACTTGATGTTTCAGATTCTGCCTCGATTGATGCGGCTGCGAAGTCCTTGTCCAATACCAGAGTGGATGTTCTGGTCAACAACGCCGGAATATTGCGTGGGGCGGCTGAGCCCCTTTCCACGTTGAATATTGATGATGTGATCAAGAGTTTTGTTGTGAATGCAATTGGTCCATTGCAGGTGACACGGGCATTTTTACCTCATTTGCAAATGTCATCGGCGCCTAAGGTGATTCAGGTGACATCGCGTATGGGATCGATTGATGACAACAAAAGCGGTGGGTACTATGGTTACCGCATGAGTAAGACGGCTCTCAACATGTTCAATCGGTCTTTTGCCGCAGATTATAAGACCATTACGACAATTGTCATGCATCCAGGCTGGGTTAAGACCGATATGGGGGGGCACGGGGCGACAGCTGAAACCTATGATTCAGTGAAGGGAATGCTTTCGGTCATTGATGGATTGAGTCTTGGGGATAGTGGTCGGTTTTTGGATTATCGGGGACAGGATATTCATTGGTGATTAATTATTTAAAACCAATTGGGCTATTGCTCATCAGTAACATCTTTATGACATACGCTTGGTATGGTCATCTGAAAGATTTGCGCGCAAAGCCCTTATGGATAGCAATTGTGATCAGCTGGGGCGTGGCGTTGCTGGAGTATTGCTTTCAAGTTCCAGCTAATCGGATTGGTAGTGATTTGTATTCATTGGGCCAGCTTAAAATTATCCAAGAAGTGATCACGATGATTGTTTTTGCAGGTTTTGCCATTTGGTACATGGGCGCTCCGGTCACACGAAACTTTTTTTATGCGAGTTTGTGTTTGTTGGGGGCCGTCTACTTTATGTTTCGCGACGGCTTTGTGCCGCCATCTTAGGAGTTATCTATGAGCGATTCACGATTGGTGTACTCGACGGACTCTGGGTCTCACAAAAACGACAAAGAAAAGTCAAGCGACTGGCAACAGTCAGCTGGTCCCGCCAAAATGCGCCTTGAAACAAATGGTCGTGGGGGCAAGGCTGTGACTGTGCTGTTTAATCTCCCGATGAACGAGGCATCTGCAAAAGAGCTTTTAAAAACGATGCAGTCGTCATTTGGATGTGGCGGTGCGATCAAGGATAGCACCCTGGAGTTGCGTGGAGACGTTCGTACGAAGGTAGAAGCGTTGTTTAGTAAAAAAAATTTGAAGATTGTTCGGGCGGGTGGTTGAGATCATGGCTTACAACTCGACTATCGATTGCGTTAAAGACTTGGAGCGACACGGCCACTTGGTGCGCGTCAAAGACGAAGTGGATCCAAACCTTGAAATGGCGGCAATTCAACGCCGTGTCTATGCCGCAGGTGGCAAAGCTATTTATTTTGAAAAGGTAAAAGGTTCACCGTTTCCGGCGGTCTGTAACCTATTTGGCTCCGTCGAGCGCAGTCGTTTTATATTTAGGAAAACGTTGAGCAGATCTAAAGATGCAATTCAGATCAAGGCTGATCCGATGTCTGCTCTGAAAGCTGTATGGCGATACTGGCACGCACCATTTACGGGGCTTCTTAGTCTTCCCATGCGTACCTGGAATCCGGCGGTTCTCGAGTGCGAAACGACGATCGATCAACTGCCATGGATTAAGAGTTGGCCCAAAGATGGAGGCCCATTTATTACCCTGCCACAGGTTTACAGTGAAGATCCTGATCGTCCAGGTGTGATGCGCAGTAACATCGGTATGTACCGCGTCCAGATGGCCGGCAATGAATATGAGAAAAATCGAGAAGTGGGTATTCACTATCAAATTCATCGAGGCATTGGTGTCCACCATGCCGCAGCTGTTCGCAGAGGTGAAAAGCTGAAGGTGGCAATTTTTGTCGGTGGTCCCCCAGCCCACACTTTTGCTGCAGTGATGCCGCTGCCAGAGGGCCTTCCGGAAGTTGTTTTTGCTGGAATGTTGGCAGGCCGAAGATTTCGCTATGCCAAGTGGCAAGGTTGGACGGTCGCAGCTGATGCTGATTTTTGTATTTTAGGAACGATTGATCCATCGAAAACCAAGCCAGAAGGTCCTTTTGGGGATCATCTCGGATACTATTCATTGGCGCATGAGTTTCCTGTTTTGACCGTAGAAAAAGTATTCCACCGCAGGAATGCCGTGTGGCCATTCACCGTGGTGGGTCGCCCTCCCCAGGAGGACACCTCGTTTGGTGCGATGATTCATGAGATGACCAAACCAATGGTTCCAGTCTCGCTGCCAGGGGTAAAGTCGATGCACGCCGTTGACTCGGCTGGCGTACACCCTCTGCTGCTCGCCATAGGCAGTGAGCGTTATGTTCCTTATGCCAAAGAGCGCTCGCCGCAGGAGATTTTGACGCAGGCGAATGCGATTCTTGGGTTTAATCAAGCATCGTTGGCGAAGTATCTAATGATCGCAGCCCGTCAGGATGACGAAACTCTGGATTGTCATAATGAAATGGCTTTTATGGCTCATGTGCTTGAGCGCGTCAGGTGGGAGAGGGATTTACACTTTCAAACGAAGACTACCATCGACACCCTTGACTATTCGGGAGAATCTCTCAATAGCGGTAGCAAATTGGTCATTGCTGCGGCTGGGCGTCCAGTAAGAGCGTTGTCGGCGTCGCTACCGGACGGGTTTACGATGCCGCAAGCCGATGGACTTCGGCCACACAGTTCAAAATTTATCGCCCCTGGGATTCTAATGGTATCGGTGGCACCCTTCACTGATTATAAAGGTGCTACTCAACAAGTGTCGGCGTTTTGCGCAGGATTAAAGCTTCCGGATAGCATTCCGTTGGTGGTTCTTGTGGATGATGCGGAGTTTGCTGCGGCGTCGGCGTCGGCTGCGAACTTTCTTTGGGTCACCTTTACACGCAGTAATCCGAGTCATGATATTTACGGTGTGGATTCCTTCGTAGAGTTCAAACACTGGGGCTGCCGCGGTTCCCTTGTGATCGATGCGCGGATCAAGCCACATCATGCGCCACCGTTGGTTGAGGATTCCAATGTTACAGCTCGTGTCGAGCAACGTTTTAGTTGGATTTGGAAAGAAATCTAAAAATCCGTCTGGGAGGACTGAATTTTGAAAAAATATACGCCTGCGGAGCTTGCCAAGTTATTTGACCACACAGCATTGAAGGCTGAGACCACAGCAGCCCAGATTGGCGTTCTTTGCGATGAGGCGGCTCGCTTGGGTACAGCGGCTGTGTGTGTAAACGCGGTTTGGATTCCTCTGGCCGCAAAACTGCTAAAAGACACTAAAGTCATGCCTATTACAGTGGTGGGCTTTCCCCTGGGAGCCAACGGTACTGAAAGCAAATGTTTTGAGGCTAAGGATGCGATTGCAAAAGGCGCTCGCGAGATTGATATGGTGCTTTCGGTTGGTGAGCTCAAGTCTGGTGCCGGTGACAAGGCGCGTGCAGATGTCGTGGCTGTGAAGAAAGCATGCGGCGCTGTGCCGTTAAAAGTAATCTTTGAGACGTCGCTAATGACGGCGGAAGAGATTGCCAACGTTACGAAGTGGTGTGCCGAGGATGGAATTGACTTTGTGAAGACTTCGACAGGCTTTGGCAGTCGAGGTGCGTCGCTCGATGATATCCGAATTATGAAAGAGAGTATTTCGTCCGTAAAAGGGTCCAAGACAAAAATTAAGGCGTCCGGCGGTATCCGCAATTTGGAACAGACATTGTCCCTGATTGCTGCGGGAGCGGACCGGATTGGGGCCAGTGCAACCGTGTCGATCATCAATGAGCTCTCCGGAGGGGCTGCAGATAAGAAGCAAGGCTATTAAGGAACGAGCGTTATCCGGGTGTGACGCGGGGAGAAAGGTGTCTAGTTGGTGCCGGTTTTCTGACACCCGGACTTGCCACAACCTCCTGAAATATATATTCATTTAAATTGGCGCGGTCTTTGCTCTGATGATCTGTACCTAGCTTACAGTGAGAGGTGTTCCCATGACTCAATTAGGTCAAAATTTAGAGGCGAGATCGAAAAAAGGCATGGCCATTGGGCTCACGGTCTTTGCGGCAATCGGATTTTTATTAAGCGGTTGCGGTACCATTCATTCAAAAGAATCCCAACTTTCAGGTGTGTCAAACCAGAACATTTACCGTATTGCTGGATCAGCTATTGAAGCTTGGGGCGTCGCGGTCACCAATTCGTGTAGTTATTACACGTCTACAACGGGCGACGTTGACGTCACCATTCGTGATGCGTCGATCGTGTGGGGATCTCGTGTTTATTTGGTCTCCGGTTTGACGTCGGCGAAACCTCTTATGCCGGCTTTTGCGCGAATCTGGGATGCTAAGGAAGAAGTTGAAATGCAAAGTATTAGCGACTTTGCTTGGAAAGCTCGCCGCTCGGCTCTACTGGTCGAGAGAGGACGTGCAGTAGCGTATGATTCCGTCAGTTTTGTCATCAAAGTGATCTCACCTATGGGTGAGGAGCGTTATATCAAACCAAGTTCTGGTGACTCCTACTTGAATGCGACCTTTGACCTAAGCACTGCTGAGTGTCGCCGTGATGGTCAGCAGCCAGCGATGAATAGTATGAAGTTGAAAGCTGTCAAAGAATAAGTTCGGTTATATCTGGTAGATGCGATTTCTGCCTTATTTGAATTAAGGATTACACTTTCGAAGTTGCGAAGCGATATCGTTAGGTATTGCTCGGCTGATATCGTTTTCTGAAAAATTGTATACGTCATAATTTCGTCCTAGTGGAGGGCGGCCGTTGGCAGCAGATGCTGAATTGCGAATATTTGTCCACTGATCGATGGCGTTATTTGTAGGGTTCGAACACAGTAAACAGTTATTACCGCCACTGAAGTCTGAAGCAGCGTAAATAAATGATAACTTCATGCTTGGATCTCGTAGCAACTGATCGACAGCGACAGAGCTATAGTTTCGCCTGCCATCGAAACCACTGCCGTCATGCGAGTACGCATCCGTTACCAGAAGTAAGACTTTTACCGACTCACCACCCGCTTTTGCAATGCTTAAGGCCGTTGATGCTCCAAGCAGACCTGCTTCAGTCCCATCGGTACCGCGTTCTACGGCGTGGAAATGTGTGTTAATTGCAGCGGCAACGTTATTGCTGTTTTCATCCAGACGTGCCTGAAAAATAATTGAATCTTCAAAAGTCACCAGTCCAAATCGAACTTTAGGGACTTTACCAAGTCCAGGAATATTGATGTTTGAGAGGTTGCTTACGAGGCCAGCGAAGGCACGATTGACACGATCACTTTGAGACTGCATCGATCCGCTGACGTCCATGGCAAACACGAAATCAACGATAGGTGCGCGTTTTAAGCAAAGGCCTCCGTCATCGGTTCCCAATAGCGGGGCAGGAGGAGCAATGGGCGTTGGGGGTTCTTTTGGCGGTTCGGGCTGAGTTATAACTGTCGTGCAGGGTTTTTTTGCTGTTGGTACGCAGGGTTTGGTGCGACTCCGAAACTGATTGGAGTCGCCGATGAAGTTGCCCTCCTGACATGCTGACAAGTGAAGTGTCACGAACAAAAAGGCTAATCGTTTTTTCATGTGCAGAACCTCCAAAGGTTGTATCGGCTTAGATTGGTAAAAAGTTGAAGAGACATTCAAATCCCTCGTCAGATCAGCGAGATAGACCCCTGTTGATTTAGGTTATTTCGGTGCCTGCCGGAGTCGTCGACCAGTGACAGCCGTGTTATAATCCGATTGTTGTACACATCAATGTCGTGGGAGTTTTCCGGATGAAAAAACTTTTGATTGTTTCTGCCGTTATTACCGTCTCGGGTGGCGTCATGTCTTGCGGAGGAAAGTCTGATAATGCAGGAGGTGTCACTCCCATTACGGCGTCACAGCTGTTGTCAGACAGTCAGCTGACTAACGGTATTGTGAATGCAACCCATGGTGATGCATTGGCAGCAGCCTCGGACCAAGGCGCTTCAGGTGCGCGATTTGAGCTTCTCACTGGTGATAGCGACAACGATTCGACAAACGTCACCAAAACTTGCGCAGCGTCCGCAGACGGTAAATCGGCCGTTGTGACAGTCAGTGCTACTGTTAATCGTACGCGAGCAAAAACATCTGGAGGTGGTCGCGTTACAGTGTCGGCTACCAGAACTGGATCTAGCACAGCGACGAGAACATGGTCTCGAACCGATGGTACAACAGTTTCATGTAACGGCGCCGCCACCGGGGCAAATGTTAACTTTCAGTCACCCAGCGGACTAAAGCTCGATATCAGTTTTGAAAGAAGTCGCAATGACTCTCAGACTTACACAGGCCCGAAACTGACCCGGTCCTCATCCAAATCTTTTTCGAGTTCTGGTAAGCGCGAAGTCACATGGAGTTCTAATGACACCTCTAGTGATACCAGCACAACCTACGTCAGAAATAAATCCGTCATCGTCAAAGACACTAAGTACAGCCTTTCTATGACGAATAAAGATGGTAGCAGCACGAGCTCATCACTAACAATGACCACAGCGGACGGCGCTCCATTGGTTGTTAAAGTTGAGCGAAACAAGACCTCTCATGCAGTTGAAAGCAAGACGTTTGTCAGTGGTCAATTGGTTGCTAAGAAGGACTCGGATGCGACGATTACAACGACCTACAATAATTTAAAAGTTAAACACTCGGACAGCTCCTGCTCGATCGAGAGCGGATCAGCTCAAGTTGTGGTGACTGATGCAACGGGAGCAACTCTAAAAACGATGACTCTGGGGCAGAATTCTGATGGCGAAAGTAGCCTCGTGGATTCGAGTGGAACAGAAATTGAAGGATTTAGTCTCGATCCATGTGACTCCGAAGACGTTAAGATTTAAAGCCGATGAAGCGGGCCTCACCCAAAGTGAGGCCCATTTATTTTTTAATGGCGACTCTGTCGGCGTGTATCCGGTAAATCAAAAGCATGAAGTACCTAATCGTCACATCCGGTTTGATTTTTCCGATGGCCTGTAAGACATTGTCGACTCAGGATTCTGCGGTTAAAGACTATCAAACGCCCTATCTTGGTGAGGTTCGCGTCAATTGGTATACGACGCGGCAACCGTCGGCTTTTGATCCGGTGACTGGAAGTGTTTATTCGGACCAGCTCTCGAGCTTGCCTGCGCAAAAAGGAGTCTCCAGTTTTAATATTGCGCCGAGTTATCAGGTTGGTGCTCTCAATATCGGCAGGCCACCGATTGTCGCAGACGATGTGCGTTTTAATGAAGAGTTAAATCGAGCTGCTTATGACCCGACATTTGCATCGCGAGCCGTTATTTTTGTGCACGGGTTTAATCATACTTTGGAAAATGCGATGTCTAGCGGTGCGGAGATTTTCGCTGGTCTAGAACGCCCTGCGAACGGTGTGCCGCCATTTCGATCGAAGTCGATTGTTTTTTCTTGGCCGTCCGTAGGCAAAAGTGTTGATGACCCTGATGTGTCGGAGTGGCTTCGAACAGGCAGTCCCTTCTACGCGCGCGCCTATGAGCGTGATGCGCAGATGGCTGTCGCAAATAGCCGTGAACTAGTCAACTTACTGGGAATGGTCTGCGGAAACCCAAAGCCACTGTATCGTAATATAAATGTCGTCGCGCACAGTCTAGGTGCGCGTCTTTCAGTCGAGGCGTTGGCATCTCTTAGTCGATATTATCAAGGTTTCTTCCCTTACGGGACTTCGCCAGCAGAGATCAAGGCGCATATTCCTTGTCGCGTGCACAATCTCATGCTTGCTAGTGGCGATATGGGATTATTTCGCTTCCGCGATTTATTGCCTGATCTCTTGCTGATTACGGATCGGATCACGCTTTATGTGAACGGAACCGTGTTACAAGGGGCTGTGAATCCGAATATTACTGCCGATTTACCCTTAGCGTTATCGAAGCTGTATAACTTTTTCTCCAAAATGGAGCTAGGTCCGCGACTTGGTCACCAAACGTTTTTTCTAAATTCATTAGGGACGGCTGTTGAAATCGTTACGATGAAATTTGTCGAGTCAGCGCCGGGAACCTTCGGGCATCAAAATATATTCTCAAGTCCGTCTGTATTGACGGATATCAACTACACAATGAATGATTTACTTAACCCCTATCGCTACCGAACCAAAGTGAATGTTTACGAGCTTCCATAGTGTTGGGCTTGGCGCGTGGCAATAAACATGTCGATAGTGTGCTGAGTGGTTCCACCGTAGTTGGAAGTTTTGTATAAAAAGGCTACGGCCGTGTATATGGATTGTGAAACCGGTAAATTTACTTCGGGAGTGCATCCTCATATCAACGATTTGATTAAAGGTATGAATCCTGAAATTCAAAAGAAATGTTACTTGTATCACTACCAAGCTGATCCAGAATATCCGGAAGGAATGTTTAAGGGGACGCTTCGCGTTGGTGATGTTCATCAGTACTAATAATTTTTGCGTTCTGCCGATGCCTTCTGAGTCGTTTGCCTGGTCGTCTGACGAGTGGGCTTCGATTTTGGTATAAGTGCCTCATTTGGCTTAGTCAGGTTGATACCTGGTCCAATTCTCTGGAAATGGACTGATAGCGCCGTCAAAATAGGTCTTTAACCGGCTGAAATTAAAGTGCATTTTCGGGTCATTCCGAGCCCTTTAAATAACCTCAAAAAAACTTCAGTTTTACCGCTTCATTACCGAACCCTCCTATAAGCGGCGGAGGGGCTCTTTTTGACTGTAATCTTTGGCAAACTTCGATGGTTTTTTGTGGCGTTTGTTGTCACGCAGTGGGTGACAGCATGCGGTACGCAACCTAATTACATTGAAGTGAAAACTGCGCGTGATGCGGTCGGAGGGCAGTGTGTAGAAAAAGGAAAGTGTATTGCTCAGGCTAAAGGCCTGATTGTTTACAACCCAGACCTGGTGACCCAGACGGGCGTCGTCAAGCGACAATCAGAGCCTACGTTACTCACAAAGCTAATGTATCTGGTTGATGAGCCCAAGCTTTTAATTCCATCGACCACGCTCGCGCCGCATTTGCGCGGCGTCGCATTGGTTGGCGAGTTTGATCCCTGCGATTCTCCCAAGGGCATCTCTGGAGTAATTCCTACAGCAAGCCAGCTGCGAGAGTTGAAAGAGGGTAAATTCAAGGCCTGTATTGCTTATGTTGGCGAGGGTTTGATTAAAAAGACCTTTGCATTGGATGCAGTTGCAGTTGACTCTTCGCCACCTGAGACCACTGGTGCTGTGCTTGCTGAAAATATCACGCCATCCAGTGCGATGATTCGCTGGTCAAAGGCGGGTGACAACGTAACACTCGATGGAAGTTTAGTTTACCGCGTCTACACGTCGACGTCGTCATCCCTTGACTCTTTGCAAGTTGTAAAAGCCTTGGGCAATCTTGTTGACAGCAAAACAGTGGGTGGCACATCTCTCACGCTGACGGGGCTCAATAATCTGCAGCGTTATCATGCTGCGGTTGTCGTTAGCGATGATGCAGGAAATGAAGCCTTGGCTGGTACCGTTCATTTTGACACAACATCTCCTGACACGTCGTCTCCAACAGTTGTAACCGTGAGAAGTATGAACGGTGCATACAAAGCCGGTTCGTTTGTTGACATCGATGTCAATTTTTCTGAACCAATTTCCTTGGTCGGGAACTCGCTTTCTTTGAGCCTCACGGGCGGAACGCGAGCAGCGGGATTCGTATCAAAGCCTGACGGCGATACTCTGAGATTCCGCTATGTCGTTCAGGCTGGTGATAACGTGCCTGATCTTTCGATTGTTAGAATTAATTTGGACACTGGTGTGAGTATTAGGGATGCTTTTGGGAATGACGCTGATTTGTCCATTGTCTCGGGAAGTAACCTTGCAGATACCCATGATGTTGTTCTTGATACAGTGGCGCCGACTGTGCTGATCACATCGAATCGTGATCCAGGGCCTACCAACAATTCATCCATTACACTCACATTTACTTTCTCAGAGCCGGTCATAGGATTTGATGCAAGTGATGTCGCTGTCACGAATGCGAGCAAAGGCATATTTACCGCAATCAGCGATACTGTTTACACTTTGGCGTTAACGCCCGGCGGATCCGTTATATCGGCCAGTGTTCTGGGTGCGGCCGCAGATGATTTGGCTGGCAACCCAAGCTCTCCATCAACACCGTGGTCAATCAACTACGATTCCTCATCTCCTACCTTGGCCATTACTTCTAACCGTGACCCAGGACCGACGAACAACTCGGCGATCACTCTGACATTCACATTCTCGGAAGCCGTGACAGGATTTACAGCCTCCGATGTTTCCTTAACGAACGCGACCGCTGGGGCATTCGCGGCCACAAGCTCGACCGTCTATACCTTAGCGATTACACCGACAGCATCAGCTGTTTCAGCGAGTGTCCCTGCTAACTCTGCAGTGGACTCATCAGCAAACGGCAACACCGCTTCGACACCTTGGTCTATTACCTACGACAACACCGCTCCAACGGTGGCCATCACATCTAACCGTGACCCAGGACCGACCAACAATTCGGCGATCACCTTAACGTTTACTTTCTCCGAGCCTGTCACAGGATTTGATGCAACCGACGTTTCGCTTACTAACGCGACGGCTGGTACATTCACGGTCACAAGCTCGACCGTTTACACCCTGGCGATTACAGCCACTGGATCTGCTGTGACGGCCAACGTGGCAGCCAATGCTGCCGATGATGCTGCTAGCAATGGTAATACGGCTGCAACCCAGTGGAGTATTACTTACGACAATGCCGCTCCGACCGTGGCGATCACATCTAACCGTGATCCGGGACCGACCAACAATTCGGCGATCACCTTAACGTTTACTTTCTCCGACCCTGTCACAGGATTTGATGCTACCGACGTTTCCGTAACCAATGCGACTAAAGGAACATTCACGGCCACAAGCTCGACCGTTTACACCCTGGCAATTACAGCCACCGGATCTGCTGTGACAGCCGACGTAGCAGCCAATGCTGCTAATGACTCGGCGACCAATGGTAATACGGCTGCAACCCAGTGGAGTATTACTTACGACAATGCCGCTCCAA
>CANLUT010000006.1 GCA_947494335.1 Oligoflexales bacterium
CAACAACAACAACAACAACAACAACAACAACAACAACAACAACAACAACAACAACAACAACAACAACAACAACAACAACAACAACAACAACAACAACAACAACAACAACAACAACAAGGCTCGGGCGACACGTTTGATATTCAAGGGGCCGTTGTGAAATTTTATAAGTTTGGATTTTCCATCCCGGATGGATGGCGACTTGAGCAGGAACTAATTGAGGACGGCGTAACGATCTTAGCCGTCAGCGATAGCACTGCTTATCTTCGATTATATTCAAAAGCAGGAGAATCTCCGAACATGAAAGAGATGTTTGCATCCACGGCCCGCATTGTGTCCGACGAAAATCCGGAGACCATCGGTTCAACCTCATGGAAACGTCTAACAACCCAATCGGGAAGCATCTATGTCTCCGCATTTTCCACCACCGTGGACGGAAGAGCTTATTATGGATTCGCTCGCTCCTCATCTCAAGAGGAAGCAACGAGTAGCGCGTCGAACTTCATTAAACTACTCAAGTAAGATTTTGTTGATGGAGGTTCAGAATGACAAATCATATGAAAAATCTGATTATTCTATGCGTCACAATCACAATCGGATCTTGTGCTGTTCCGCATGAAAATTTCTCACGCCTGGGATCTCTAACCGGCAACACATTTTCGGGCAAGAAGTACTACCTTGGGTGGGGACATGCTGACGTCAACGACCCTGCGATGATGCATAATGAAACGAAATTCGATGTTCTTCACACTCACGAAATTTTTACTCATGGCCTCGGCGGAAGGTACGATGGCGCTAAACTTGTTGGCCAAGGTAATGACGAACAAATCCTATCATCGTTTGAACAGATCAAATCAAAAATGACTCGAAACGATATGTACGTTCAATATTCTAGTGGTCATGGATCGGAAGATGGCCTGCAGTATGGCGGTTCTTGGAGTGAAATTGCTGATCGCTTGCTTCAACTACCCGCGAAGGAAATTATTGTTTTTACAATGTCCTGTCACTCCGGCGGCCTCGTCAACGAGATCAATCGCAATCAGGCTAAGTGGCGTAGTTTTAAAGAGCAGGGACGCACGCTTTTTGTTATGACCTCAAGCACTCTCGAACAAACATCCTCCACGGGTCCCGCCGGAGCAGTGAGCGGCCCCGAAGGAAGCGAAGGCAGCGCGTTCGGACACTCATTATGGAAAGCTTTATGGGGTGATGCGGACGGAGCCTACGACGGTGTCAAAGATGGATTTATTGAACTTGGGGAAATTGAGGTCTTCGTCAAAAATCGCACGAAGCAATTGGGAGGACACAATCCCGTCAGCACTGGCTCATACAATTCTGGCCTGATTATGAACCGCGTGCCAAAATCCACAGACGGCTTGACCTATCCAACCCAAGTCGAAGGAAATGAATCGAATAGTCTCGTAAGTCTAGACCCGCAGTTTTGATAGATGCGCGAGCATGGGATTTTCCCACAAATCACCAATGACCATCTAAAATTCCGCTAATTTAGTTTACTGAGCCCCTAGACTAAGACCGGCCAGCAACCAAAGAACAACTAATAGCTAGATTTTGTTATAATGGGACCAGGATCAATCTATGAGGACAGCGCGACCATGCAAATTCATCTCGTTAGAATCGCCTTGTATCTGCTGACTTTACAGACAGCGTTTTCCTCTTTTGCATGTAAGACCCTATCCAAGGTAACGCCACCGCAATCCACAGAAAAAGGCCTATCGGCCACTGCAAATGCAGATAACTTTGCTCTTTTTATGACGGCATACGCCTCTACTCCACAACACGGCTCACTTTTTGAAACAGATTTGAATCAATTTCACGAAGTCGTCACTGATCCAGATGGAAATTACAGATTCAAAACCATGGTCGAGCGTCGCGTTGGTCATTATCAAATGTTGGCAAACATTCGCAGCGCTTCACAGCAAGTAAGTGATCAAGGAACCCTGTTGATATTTTTAGCCGCACACGGTGCCAACAACGGTCAAATCCAGCCCGATGATCAGCGTTACGTGACCATCGGCTATCCAGAAGTTTTGCAGGCGATTCGCGAGGGTCGTAACGGTAAACCGTTTCGACGACTTGTGCTTTTCGTCAGCGCTTGTTTCAGTGGTTCCTGGCTACAAAATCTAGAATCATCCGAGGGCCTCTTCAAAGAGCGTCTCGTCATCACGTCAGTTGGCGCCAATCAGATGTCCTGGATCGCTCAGGCGACCAGAGGCATGCTGCAAGCATTTCAGCAAATTAAAGACCAAAAGGACGCCACACTTCAAAGCTTGATCTCACAAGCTCGCTACAACGTAGGAGATATCATTTATAATGCCGACCCGCAGTCGATGATGTCTGAAGCTTTGGTTAACCCAAGCGGAACAACCTCAAAGCCACATGAAGATTCCAATGATACTACTGTATCAAAACCTTCATCTGACAAACCGGCTTCTGAAACACCCGATCAACCAGCATCCAAGTTAGGAAGCCTCAAGGCCATCACTCAAGCGGATCGTCGCGGGGGCGTGCAACTCTACGTCTATTCCGAAACTGAGGTGACTAGGATCGAAATGGGTACAGGAAACGGATGGTGGCAGGTGTCTGACCAGTATTTGCCACAACCCGGATTCATCAGCATATACGGAACCTGGGCTAACCAGTCCTGGGCTCGAGAGCAAGATATACAGCTTCGGCTAACGCTACCTAGCGGTACTCAGATTGAACAAACCATTGATATTGAGCATCGTTAGCAAGCAACGAGGCACCTTTGCTTATCGCAACTGTCGGAACTACCACAGGAAATCAGTATTGATCTCCATTTGAATGGGAAATCAAACGTATTTAGGATTGATAATTTCCTTTAATTTCAGTTAGTTGCAAATAAAATTCATCATCGGTCCCGAAAAATCCGTTAAGACCTCAGAAGGTAGTCCGCCCAACTAAATCCGTGGAATCGACAAGGGAGCTCCTCCCAAGTCATCCAAAAGGACCAACTGATGAACCGGTGGCATCGTCGAGGTAGTTATGAACCGCAAGGAAATTTTTAAAACAACTCAACTGGCGCTCATGGCAGTCACCGTTGGTTTCGGGATAGCTGCATGCACCGGAGCTTTTGATGACCCCTTTGTGTCACCCAAGACAGGAGTCACTTATCCAAGCCAAAGTTTAAATCTGTCAGAGGTATCCACACGCAAAGTTATATTTCTGCGGGTAGGTAGTAAATCAGATACCTATGTCGAGTCAAATGGCGTGACCCTGCTAAAGGAGGGCGAGAGGGTAAACTGGACTGAAATCGCGGTTGCAGACCAGCAAGGCAAATCGCACTCAAGATCCCAGGTTGAAATTGTAAACGCTAATACCTGCGCAAATGACTCTCCTGACGTTCAAGAACTTTTAGCTAGCTACAAAAGCCTAACGGCCGTTTGTGATAGCAAACTGATCAAAGCCCTTGAGTCTGCATCATCTGTCATCATAACCCCAGCTAATGCAAATCCTACCCTTTTTACAAGTTGGGGATTTGAAGTTAAAAACCTCGGCCTGACTTATGCTATGATTTACACATTTACATTATGAGAGCGACCATAAGGACTTCACCAATGAAAGCGGCTAAACTTCATCTAAAAAGCTTTATCGGGATGCTGACAATTTCGTCGTTGATCTTCGCATGCACAGAGTCCAGCTTCACTGGTGGAAATGCCCTGACGAAGAAACCAGCTAGCAAGATTAAGTCGCCAACGACTGGCACGACTGTAGATCTACCCAAAGGCAGTTTGCTTTCGGATCAACGTAAAGTTGAGGCCTCAAATATTCACAGAATTTGGACTGTTGAAACTAACGGCACTGCGAAGCAAATCACTTTGGAGGGCGATACGATAAAAGAAATTAAAAAGTGGAAAGGGATCTTAGGCGACGGTGGAACCAGAACTTATGTTACAGAAGGCGGTTTCGTTGCAGCCAGGTACCCGAATATTTATTTTATCGATCCGGAGAAAACCCCTCAGGACACAGTACCAGAAACCAGAAAAGTAGACACTCAAGGTCTCCAAGGTGTACAGCGAATTTGTCTGGCCTCATACGTAAAAAATAATAAACGCTATGTTTTTGCTGCCTATGGCGATGGTACGTATTGGGATATTCCCCTATCAGACGAAAAACCCTACCAACCGCTATGGGACAATGTCGCAAAGGGAACTATCAAAAGTAATCAATGGGGGTATAGCTGTTACATCGATCAGGTCAATAATATCTTTTACTCTCAGTGGATCATTGCTGGCAATATTACGGCCATCAATCTCAATACCCTCACCCAGCATAATTCAGGAGCTAAAAACCACAATTTTGTCTCAACCTCCTTTCCACTTCTAACGCAGAGCTCAAAGTCGGTGTTAGAGAGGTTATCAGCAGGTATTTCATATTCAATAACTGGCGACTCTGAAGGTAATGCATTCAACGGTACCGACATCTACACAATGTCGGTTGATTCAAGCACGGACTCGGTTTATATCAGCAGCAGAGCCGGCCCTAATTTGGGAGGTGTACGAATTCTTCCACGCGAATGTTTGGTCAGTAAAGCAAATTGCACGGGAATGTCGGACTACCAGAGGGCTCCGACTAACATTGGACCAATGAGTGCGTTGAAAGACGGTCGCATTGTTGGCCTGACCCGAACGACAGGTCAAATCTATATTTTAAGCCTGAAGGATAAAAACAACAGAGCCGCAGGATTTAATGCAGCCTTGTTGAAGGAATCTGCTGGTGGTGACCCTTACATGTATAACGACTTCACCGGCGCGACTCTCTATGTACGAGAGGCTGCTCAGGAATTCGACATGTCCAAACAAGCTGGCTACAAAGCAGGAAAACCAAACATCAGCACTGTGTTCACTTGGAAGTCAAAATCGGGGGCCAACAAACCCTGGAAAGATATCAAGCTTGAAATCCGTTGCTACCAAGACCAAAATAATAAGCCAGGATACGAGGAAGTTAAAACCGTTGGTGACTCGGACAAGTATACTGATATCTCCGTCTCGTCATGCGCCAACAAGCCAGCTAAATTTGTCGAAGCCCAGGTGACACAGCTCAATAGCAGCACGACACTCACTGATATTGAGTTCTTACAAGTTGCGATTAAGCAGTAAGGTCCTAGGGCTTACGATTTCCAGATACATTATAAATCGTGACTGTGCCGCCATTTGATATGGCGGCATACACTTCTGAGTCTCCCGTCATAGAGCTGGTCCATACTAGCGTATGATTGGCAGCAGTCGCCGCACGATTGACGACCGTATCTCTGACCGTCAAATCTAATGACGTCGCAACACCATCAATCGCTCGATCACAAGGATCTTCGGTAAAAGACGGCGCCTGGCTAAGATCTATTGGTTTTTTAACGTGTCGCCAGACGACTGCACCATCCACTCTATTAACCACGGCCATACTGTAGCCCCAGGTAGAATCCACGTCACCAGCACAGCGTATTGCAATATGATTTCTTGTAAAAATCGTCGCATGATCGGCGGTCATCCGAGCAAAGTCTGTATCCACTCCAATGGGAGTAGCCAGAGCTCCTTCGTCTGTTCCGTTAACTAACCACGAATGCACGCGACGAAGTACTGTGTGAGACCTTTTATCCGTTCCACTATAAGAACCCAACTCATCAAACTTTTTATCTGTGGTTGTGACACTTGGCAAAAGCATAGTAAATCGCAAAGTACTTGCTGACCCAGGATCGACTGCTGACGCTGACGTCAGATCTGGTCCCAAACTTGTTTCAAGGGCAGAAACAGCGCTCGCTGCTGGTGTATTAAAGGTCCGCTTAATCAAGGTTTTCTTACCGTTAACTTTGGATTGCCGCGCTGCGACAAGCGCATAGGTTGCAGTCGGATCACCCGTCCAAAACGCCTCTCGCCATTCACCGGTATCTCCAACTTTTAGCGCAGCAGCCGGATCTGATGTCATCGAGACGTATAAAGTTGCTGCCGGGTCACCTTCGTCTTTCAAATAAAAGAACATTGCCGAATCAGGACTAAATCCAAACGAGTTTGCGGATTTCGGGCTAGACGCCACGACAGTGCAAGTGCCAGCACTCACATCACACATGGATAATACGTCACCAAGATAGTTGCTCCCATAGACTAACGCACGCGCACCATCGGGCGACAGACGAGCCAACCACTCCTCTGTCATTCCGCTCGTTGCTGCCAGCCTCTCAGGAGCTGACCAAGCAGTTCCCGACCATTGGGTTTTATAAATTCGGCGAACGCCCCCATCCCTTCCGGAGGTAAATAATAATCTTATGCCATCCTGACTCACACTCGCAGATTCATCGATGTACTTAGGCTCGACCAAAGGAAGCCCATAGGACGTTCTTGACGTTTGGCTCGTCGGATTTTCTTTTGCCGCCTTGTTGCCACAGCTTCCTAACATCAGAATTATCAAGAAGCACACTATGACGTTTCGGGCCACGCCCGGTCGTGAATCAGACAGCATATGTGACATAAAGGCAGCCCCCATCTCATTTCAAAAGAGTCTTAATTTTTGCCGATAAGGTGGGTCAAACTGTAGTCAAAGCTCCCCTATAAATCAAATGTAAGCTTTTGCCTGATATTGACGACCTGATAACTCAATCTAGGGAGCTATGGTGCGATTTTATCAAGAAAAATTCGAAGATCCGGATCTGTGAAATCACGAATTGAGCGGAGGGCCGGCCCCAATGTTTTTTCATCATATAGGGTCTGAACAGTCACCAAAATGCAGCCAGCCGCGCGTGCGCTAGCCACACCAGCGCGAGAATCTTCGAACGCCATGCAGACTTTCGGAGGCAGTCCAAGTTTACTTGCCGCTAACCTATATATCTCAGGATCTGGCTTCGGAGAGCGAACATCGTCAACAGTAATAACATCCGAAAAGTGACCCGATAAATTCAAATTTTTCAAAATAGGAGCGACCTCCTCCCGGGATGAACTCGTCGCAATCGCCAGGGGGAAACTTTTGTCTTTGAGCCGATGGATGACATCCACCACACCGGGGACAGGGTGACACTCACTGGGCACCCTAGCCATATAAAAGTTTTTCTTTTTGTTTAAAATCTCCATCTCCGAAAGTTCATGGTGCCATGCTTCAAAAAGAATTCTGACAAGTTGATGATCGGCCATGCCGACACTCATCTCAAGAAATCCGTGTGGGAGTTTAAGACTTGTCTGGCGGGAGAGATCTTCCCAGGCTCGCATGTGAACATCTTCAGAAACGATAATGGTCCCATCAAAGTCAAATATGAAGCCTTTGATGATTGGCTCAGCCATCACTATCGTCCCCTGTTCTAGGTGACTTCAAACCAAAGCCTGCCGAAATCAAGTGCCAACGACGGATCAGAACTTCGATCGGAATCAAAAGTAGCAAAATCCAGATCATAGATAAATTTAATGGCCAGAAAAACTCCCGGGTTGACTTCATTTTATCAGGCAACGCCTTACCATTTGCCACACCCCATGACTGCAACCACTCCTCGATTTTCCGACTACGCTCCGAATCCGCCTCAACAAATCGCGCCCCAGTCAAAGCTGCCAACTGTCGTAACTTGATCGTTGACGGACCAATTTTAACGTCTGGTAAAGTCTCCGGTACCATAGTCCAACCGGAAACGTTTAAGCTACCAAATGATGGGTGCTCCGCCTCCAACCGTAACTGGCAAAGGGCCCCCTCGAGCACACTAGACAAAACATCACCCTCGGCCTCGACTGAATCTCCAGAGGGCGATCCAAACGATACGGCATCAGTCGGAACCGTCACCCCACAAACATTGATGCGTAGATTCCCAGCAGCCTTCACGTGACGCGCGGCTGGTCCGTAAAATGATGCATGCCACTTGATCTTTCCGCTGTTATCGGCAGCATGAGAGACCCGAAAGCTTCGAACACTCAGAGTTCCACGCACATCGCCACGGGTCAGCCACGTTAAAGCACCATCCATAAATGCATGATAGTCAGAACGCGCATTGAGAGGATTAGATGACATCGCCAAGCGCCAAATTGCATCGCTAAAGATCCAGAGAGCGCGTCCCCGACCGGGATAGGACGCCACAGCCAGAGGAACAGAACGCCCATCCTTTAACCGAGCATTTAGAAGCGGCGTAATCTCTTTATCACGAAACTTAATAGACTCCATGCGATGGAGCCCCTTCATCGTTTGCACCGATGACAGTCGCGAACCAACGGCAAGCCAGTTTTCATAAACATTGGCCAAAGCTCGCGCCGAGGGATCGGGATTTGCCATCTCTATTTTAAATGCAGCATCTGCGTCAAAAGATGAACCCATACTACCCAGTCCGTCGTCAAAACCTCCAGGTAGCGGTTGCGACGCAGGAGCCCCATTTCTTGGCTGTACTGAAAAAGGCAATAAACCAGCCAAGGACGAGCTTGTCGTATCTGCTTCGGTTAACGCTCGCGGACCACCAATAAATAAAAGCCCACCACCCTCTTTCACAAAGCGGGCCAGATTTTCTTGATATTCAGGCTGTAGAAATCTCATCAAAGTGAAATTTTGCATGACGATCACGCGAAAGTTCACCAGCTCTTCTTTGAACAAACGCTCAACTGGAAACGGAATCAAACTCATTTCACGCTCACTGACTTGCTGACTATCCCAGGGATCTCGCAAAATGAAGAAACTGATCACATCAAATTTTGGCTCAGCCTTGAGAAAGCGGCGCATGAAGCGACCATCCCAAGCCGGAGATCCCAGCAGATGTAAAACGCCAACGGTATTAGGCATCACATCGAGTACGCGCGTCTGTGTGTTATCCCACGTGTCCAACTCACCTTCTATAGCGAGCGCCTTAACACTGACCGTGTGAGGGCCTCGTTTTGGAGCTGGAAAGGATAACTCAATGGTCGCAGCCTCTGATCCAACACCAAAAGACGCTTCAGTCGTTGCGACAATACGACCGTCAAGCAAGGCCTGAACCTGGACTCGCTGTGGATCTGCGCGCTTCGTACCGGTTCTCTGATCAACAACAACCCGCTCGATTGTCGCCCCAATCTGGACCGTCTTGCCTTCAAAAGCAAGAGGCGCAAGCACCACCGACTCCACACTCACCCCTGGAAATCGTGGCGCGCCAAAGGCCGCAATTAAGCCAGCCGTTCGCTGACGCTTCTCAGCATCCTCATCGACCGCGACGCGAGAAGGCAAAACATCGTTGCCACGACCTTTCAGTCGATCATCCCAATTTATAGATGGCCTGAAATCTCCACCATCAGACAGAAGAAGCCAAGGTTCACCACCTGTTTTGTACAGCCATGGCTCAATGATACGACTCAGTGGAGTAAAGCCGTTAGACGTTTCTGAACCTAAATCTGACAAGAGGGTCACCCGCGGCAAACATCCAAACTGAAGGCAAGCGTCATCAATCCGCTTTAGCAGTGATTTAGCTGCTCCAGAGGACGATCCCCCTGTCGGGTCTGGAGATTTCATACTCTCCGAGTCGTCGACCAAAATATGAACGGGCTGAAGCGCCACCGTGCCAGGGATACGTTTAGTAACCGTCTCAGGAAACAAACTTAAAACGATCGGCAGCGTCCAACAAAATCTGCAAACAGCGGCGCCAACGGCCCTCACTAGGCCAATATCGCGGAACCACAACCAGCCCAAACCAGCGCAGACAATACCCCAACCTATGATCGCAAATATCATCAGGGCACCCTCAGTCGCTTTAAGATCTCAGGCAAGTGGATCTGATCTCGCTTGTAGTCTGTCGTAAACGCCATCATCAAAAGATTGACGAAGATGCGCACCTGCTGTTCATAGGCAACATTCGACTCACAGGACCAGCGAGCCGGCTGATCCTGAAGCGAAGCCAATAAGGAGTATGGAGTGGAAATGGCCACGACACGCCCATCAAATGAAAAAATTTTCCAAGGACGGCCACGGCAAGTTGGCAGGGAGTTCAACAAATAGAAACTTCGCATGAGCTCGTGATCCGGCGGAATGGACATCCACCCAGTCGGCCTCACCGTTCCTTGCATAAGTGGCTCAAAGATCGTTTCAAGACCCTTTTCGCCCTGGTTATTGTCGACGATTAAAATGCCACCGCGCTTTAGCCACAAAGTCGCCATCCCTGAAATTTTGCCATCACGACCAGCCAATGCAGACGGGTTACTGGTCCAAAGCCACGGAAATTGGGCCGCCGTATCATCGAATGACGCGACATACTCAGCCTGTGGTGAAAACTCCAGACTCGTTCGCGAGGACACCTCTCTGGCAAGAGTCTGAAACTCAGCGCCTGGACCAGCTTTCACACCAAGCCACTGCAAGCGAACCTGAGCTTGACTCTCGTGGGCTGAAAACAGAAACGCACCGCACAAAACTAGATAAATGACCGTCTCGACACGCCGCTGCTTCTGTCGACGCCACAGCCACAACAACTCAATTAAAATTGCCAGCGCCACAAGAGTAACCAATAAGCGAATCCACGGGAAAGGATCTTCGCTATCTCGCTTGGAGGGCGCTTTGACACGCCCCACATCCCCGATAGACGACCATGAAGGAGGAAGATCACTTGCTGCGACGAGTGCCATCATACTCTCTCCGGCTGGAACGTTAGTCTCCCTAAGGATCTGCGTTCTTGATGCAACTCCATCAGCCTCACCTGTCAAGAGCGCTGAAACATCCGGTATTCTTGGCCAAAGGCCGCGAAGTCCTTGGGCATCAGACGTACCCATGGACTCCTGCCCGGTAGTGAAGGCGGCAAGCTGCCGAACCAAAACCGGGAAAGATCCCCAAGTTAATCCAAACTTTGCAATCGGCCTAAGAGGAACAGTCAATAGCGTAAAATCAAAGTTCGACTGACGCCCTTTGAGTCGCATGGCAATCGCTTGATTTGCGTAGCCGATGTCGCCACCAATTTGTTTGGCGCCAATATTGACAAGCGTCGCGAGCCACTGCTCCCGCGTTAAACCAGCACCACACATGTCTGCAGAAACACCGACAGAAAAGCGCGTCAAGCATTGACACATGGCGGAGAAAGTACTTTGACTGACATCAGGAATAAACCAGGTAGGAACTAGCTTGTCGCTCGCAGCAGGACACCATAAGTCCAACGACGAAATCGTACCGGTCAGGACTGCAAGAAATCTTGATGCTGCAATCACATCTGGAACCTCGTTTTTTTGTTTTGAAGGCCATCGATCGAATCGCTCAACCTCAAATCCTGAAACCTGGAGAGCTGTTTCAAGTGGCATTAAAGCATCTTCAAGTCTCAATTCACCAGTCGGCTCACCAACTACCACCACACGGTCGCGTCGACCAAGGACAGGAGAGCGAAATTTATTATCCATACTGAGGGCATCGCCGCCTTCTACCTCAATCGTCCACTCGATGGGCTCACCCACAACGTCTCGCGGAACTAATGTAGCAGGCCATGACACACTCACTAAAACAGAACGCCGACCCTGCGGTATTTCCCAAGTCGCAGACGCAAGAGAATTCCCTGCAAGCGACGCTTTCACCATTCCAGATACGGGACGAACAAAAGCTCCCTCAGATATTTCAATCTCCCAGTCCATCGTTAGGGCTCCGGGAGAGCTGGTAAAACGGGCGTCCTGGATAAAAGCATTAGGAGTCGTTGCAATCTGACTCTCCGAGAGATCAACATGTCTGACGTCAGAATCAACTAAAAGGTACTGCCACTGAAATCCACCCCAACTGTGCTGATCACGATCAGACAATACAAAAAGCTGATCAACCTCTCCGATCCGTGCTATCTGCGAGCGCACGCCAGGACCGATTTTACCTCCGCCTCTGTGAAAGCCCATGCCAGCGATCAAATCTGATGCCGACGAAGCCCCCGTCATTTCGTAGATATCAGGGCCGTGACTGGTGCCAAACGTGACGCGAGACTTAGAACCAACCTGTTCAAGCAATGAGACCAACTTTTTACCAAGTTGTTCCAAGTTAGCATGAGCTGACACCGATGGGCTCATGTCGACATAAACGTGAACTTGCGACATCCCGGGTTCAAAATCAGAGAAAACGCGAAGACGAGGTTTCAGTGTCCAGATTAAGACTGCCAAAGCGGCCAGCAAAAACATCAAAAAGGGAATCAATGGGGGTTTTTTGAGGACTATCCGCGGAAGCCTACTAACCGGAAAATCCAAAATTCTTACGATGGGCAGCCAGAAATCTCGTAATCTCTTCCTGACGATCCACCATATAACGAGGCCACCTACAACCATCATTCCAGCAGCAATGCTGATCATGGATGGCGAAAACATCGACTGAAAGGCCTGAAAGTTCAAGATTCAAGGGCCTCCGTGGTCAACCAATGAAAGAAATCACCTACATTGGTCGTGTTGTTTATCGCCAAATAACTTCCACCTCTGCGGGTGATCGTCTGTTTTACGAAACTCCGCCATGAATCCAGGGCCTCAGCCCATTGCTGCCCTGACTTTAACTGATCACCAAGATAAATTTTACGGCCTCGAGACTCATCACGGTAACTTGTTGAACCATCCATCCATTCTGTGGATAGCTCAAGATGACTAAACACATGCAACACAGCGACGCGCTTGAGGGTATTCCAAATCGAAGGCAATCGTTCATCGCGCAAAAAATCACTTAGCCACCAGACGCAGTCGTCCTGGGTAGGCACCCACTTGGCAATGCTCATCAAAGATTCCAGTGCTTCAACAAAGCCCTGTCGCATACACATTTCATACATACCGATAAGATCAGCTGGACTCCGCGGAATCCATGAGCGCGTCACATCGCCATCGCGATCCAAGAATGCAATCGTAACAAAGTCACCCATCGTCAAATGAGCGTGCGCCAGATATAGAGCAACGCGACAAGCAATCTCCACTTTCTGAGGAACTTGTCCAAGTCCACCGTGCTCATCAAGTGCCTTGGGATCGGGCCATAAAAGTGATTCACTGGCATCGATAACAATCGATATTTTCGCTGCAGCCTCATCACGATGCTCTCTGATGATTAACTCATCTGTGCGCGCATAAGCCTTCCAGTCAATCAGACTCACTGGATCACCGTGCACGTACAAGCGGGAATTTTCTGGACTTCGCGAAACGCGTCTTAACGACATGATCAAGGAGCCATGCATCCTCGGCGAAGACTTCACACGCGACGTTCCAAGGTTTTCGGGCCATCCTGGCTCCAACTCGGCAAGCGTGTATTTTCGACTAAGATGACTTTCCATGAGACGCCGTCGATCAAAGATTAATCTATACCCAAAGCCTGATTGCCACGATCAGCCTGAACTCGATCTAACAGCTGATCAACAACTTGATCCTCAGTCAAACCATCGCGCATAGCGTGCGCTGCAAGACGAATACGATGACGCAATACGGGGCGCGCCATGCGGCGAATATGCTGCCATCGGACCGCCTCGCTCTGACACATTAACGCATAGGCACGACTGGCTGAAATCAAACTGATGCCGGCACGAGGACCAGCACCATACCAAAGCGCGTCTTTAATTTGCTTCGGGCACAACGAATCTTCAGGGCGTGAGGAACGCACCAAGTCATTGACCACAGCAATCAAAGCGGGGTCGACGTGGATCTGCCGAGCTCGCTTCATGACACCCAAAAGTGTGCCCGGAGACAGGCGATCTTCGTTAGCGGACCAATCCACTTTTTCCCCAACTAATTCGCCCTGAGCGTGTGACGATAGCATTTTCAGTTCAGCGTCCTGCGATGGATAGCCGACCAAAGTATGCATTAAAAAGCGGTCCATCTGAGCCTCCGGAAGCGGGAATGTCCCCTCTGACTCAAATGGGTTCTGCGTTGCAAAAACAAGAAACGGCTGCGGAAGAATATGACGTTTACCGGCGATCGTTACTGAGCGCTCCTGCATGGCTTCGAGCAATGCGGACTGTGTCCGAGGCGATGCGCGATTGATTTCATCGGCCAACAATAAATTCGTAAACACCGGTCCTTTTGAAAATTCAAAACTTCTACGCGAAGTCTCGGGATCTATATTTAAAATTTCACTACCGAGAATATCAGAGGGCAACAAATCCGGGGTGAATTGAACCCTGCCAAATCCAAGACCAAGACTTCTCGCAAAAACGCGAATCAACGTCGTCTTGGCAAGCCCTGGAGCACCAGTCAACAAAATGTGCCCACCTGCGATCAAACACGTCAATGTCTCGGTGATCAGCTCCTCTTGTCCAAAAATTACAGATGCAATGCTATCTTTCAGCTTTGCAGTCGTGTCAGCTGCAGACTGAATGGTCATATCTTCAACTTCTGTCGCCGACGCTGAATCGCGGACTGGTGATTGGCTCATTGTGTCACATCCCTTTGGCAATAAGTTCCAAAAAACTTTTTAATTTCCGCACTATAGTGATTCGCTTTGTTTGAAATTACAGTCTTCCATTATAGCCCCCGTGAGCCACGGATACCACCCCTCAAGTTGTTCTTTAAGTCTTAGGGTGCCCCCTTCCAACCTCGCACGGAGGTCGGTGGCAGACAATCCCGTCGGCCTACCAATGTCTCTGTCCAAGGAAACCTTGAGATCCTACTCTCACAGGCGTTTGTCGGACTTTTAAATCTCACCGTTTGCACCGGAGGCCCTCCATGGAAAGAATGACCCTTAGAACCATCAAAACCTTACCCAACCGACCCATGCGTAAAAATTCATCAGAAGGTAGTGTGACCATGGAGTACATTATTGTCAGCAGCTTTGCCCTTCTAGTCAGCATTTCCGCTGTGACCTGGATCGGTAAAGTGATCAAGGAACGAGTTGAAAAAATGGCGACGAAAGTCGGCTCGGACGCAGCCGAATTTGATGTTGGGTGGGAAGACGAATGATGAGTCACGTTGTTGGGCTTTTCATGAACATCCTCCTCTGTTTGGCGGCCATTGAAATCCAGATCATCACAAAAAAATTGATCCTGGACGTAGGGCGTATTAGGTGGGCCGTTGCCAGCAGTGAGGAGCGTTGTCCCACCGCAGAGGCGGCCCCATGTGATGTCGTTATTGCAGCGCGAAGCTATGGTCGCTGGACTCCTTGCGATCTGGATCATCCTCCCAGCGGAGCAGATTTACCCATGCATCGCTGGTTTCGCGTAACAGGACAGTGCCCCGTGGATGTGGGTCCTGTTCGTTTCAACTTGCCGATTCCCGAGCAATTGGTATTCCGATAGTTCATGGGTATAATGGCAGATATAAAGGGGGATCTATGTACTTTGCAGTGGTCAAGATCACATTCGAGGGAGAAGCTGGTGCTCCTGCTCCCGACCGCAAAGAGATGGCTGCGTTTATTGAGAAGCTACGCGCCCGCTTTCGAATTACTGTGATGCCATATGGCTCAATGCAGGAAGACGGCGAAACTTCGATTGCCTATACAAGCCTTGCCTCAAGCGAGGAATCTCTAAATAAACAGCTGGACGCTATTGCCTCATTTTGCGAAGAAAGCGGTATGGGCCGCATCGCCGATGAGGCTGTTCTTATGGATCACATTGACTCAATTGGCGAAGAGGAAGAATGATCCGCCCAACTGCTTGGATTTTATGAGCTGGCACTCGCATAACGCTTAATTGCAAATTGCCAGTATCCGCGCCCCAGCCAAAACGCAGCAAAACCGACGATCAAGCTAGACCAAATCAGTGCTGTCGACCATGTGTCGATCAACAACCGTGTGGGCACACTGGCGACAAACGCCATGGGCAGAATCGTGAGTACCAGAAATCGCATCCAGCGCGGATAGATAAAATCTGGCCTCGTTGCAAGGCGGTACAATTGAAACCAGACCATCATGATACTTGAATTGGCCCCGAAAAATAATGCACTCGCGGCGAAAAGAAGTCGCGTGCAATAAACCACAGCTAATCCCGATGGTATCACCACTAAAAGAACGGGAAGCCTCTCCCAAGGAATACCTTCCGGTAGTCGACCCAAACTCCAAAAGAAGGCAGAAACGACCATAAAAATATTCACAAAGTATGCGGTATTAATTCGCTGGAAGCTCGCCATAAACTGTGCGTCCACAGGTTTAGTCAGCAGAAAATCCAATTCACCTTTGACAATCTTCACACTTAGCTGATCTAAATTCTCGGCGAATAAAAGCATATAGAGAGCGTCAATGATAAAAAGCATGGTCATGAATACGCGCATTTCCTCAACGTGCCACACTCCTAGACGGTCCGTATGCACGAACAATACTTCAAAGGTTGCGAGCTGGGCGATATACCAAATCACATCAGTCAATACTTTGATGGATAGGTTTGCGCGAAACTCCATATCTGCGACCAAGCTGGTTTTCAGAAATGCCATGAAAATTGAAAAATACCGACTCACTGATTCGACGCGTCCTTTTTAAACCTTCTATAATTAAGCCCCAGTTCCCGAGTATCGTTTGATGCTAAAACTCCAGAGCAACTGCCCTATCAAGCCAGTGATCCCCGCCCAAACAAGCACCATAAGTAAACTTCGCAAGACGAGATCGGCTCCACATCGACCCGTGATATAGCCGACCGGTACGTAGACCCCAGCCGAGAACGGCAAATTCAGCAGTATATTTTTAACGGCCAGCGGAGCCAGATCAATCGGAAACAGTTCACCCGTAAAACACCAAATTGCGATATTTTTTGCTGTGGTGATGGACGAAATCCTGTTGAGGTGAAACCCACCACACACCACGATAAAGCTAATGTTATAGGCCATAATTAAATAGGCCAGTATCAACACACAAGCCATAGGCAAGCGACTTAAATCCGTCGGCCCTGGAATTAAAAAACTGGCGATCATTGCCGGCACCGTCAGAGACAGCATTGACGTCAAAACCTTGTAGGACATGAACTGGGACAGGTAAAACTGATAAAATGACAACGGCCTTGTCAGGATTACGTTGATCGTTCCTGACTGGATCTCCTCACCCATCCTGAACTCATACATCCAGTTAGCACCGATACGTGCGACAAACGCGGCCCACAAAGCATAGTGTAAGTAGTGAGCACGGGAGAATCCTCCGAGCGAATCTCCATCACCGATGCCGGAAACCATGGCATACCATAAGGCAACCTCAACGGTGGCAGTCAACACCGGCTGTAAGATTGCATCAACAAATAAATTGAATCGGTACTCAAACTGTTGAATCCACGCAAGCCTAGCGGCGGCGAGATTCCGACGCCAAAAACTCATGAATCACATCCTCAAAATTCGTCTGCTCAATCTGCAGCTCAGCAATACGAGTCTGCCCAAGAATGTCCTTTAATACTGCGCTGACCTCGTTACCGTTTACAGCAATATCCGCAACGGTGGCGCCGACCTCAATAGAGTATTCGCCCTTTCCAGCAGTCACAGCGGATGACAAAGGATCTTCAAATCTCATCTTCAATCGCTGCTTTAAATCAGCTCGCGCCATAAATCCTTTGACCGTACCGTCATAGACAATGGCTCCGCGACTAATCAGCAGCAAGCGATCTGCCAGATGAGCGATATCGTCCATGTAGTGACTCGTTAAAATGATCGTAGGTCGCTCAGCACGTGCATATTCCATGAGAAATTCACGAATCGTATTTTGTGCCACGATATCCAAGCCAATCGTTGGCTCATCTAAAAACAAAATTTCTGGGCGATGCAAAAGCGAGCCGATGATCTCCATTTTCATACGCTCACCGAGGGATAAACGCCTGAGTTGGATATTTAATTGCTCGGTACACTGCAGCTTTTCGGCAAGCTCCATGACACGACTACGGACGTCTATCGGCGTAATGCCATATATACGGCCCAATAACGCAAAACTATCGGCTGGCGAGATGTCCCACCACAATTGATTTTTTTGACCCAACAAAATACCCATGCGTCTCAGATAAGACTCTTGGCGTCGCCACGGTTCATGACCAAGAACTCGCGCACTGCCAGACGTTGGGTGGATCAGACCTGAAAGCAGCTTCAGTAGCGTCGTCTTTCCCGCGCCATTTGCCCCAACCAAGCCCACGATGGAACCGCGCTTGATATCAAGCGTCGTCGGCTTGAGAGCTTCTTTATACTCGTACTGTCGGTTGAAAAATCCAGCCACCGAGGCCTTGAAGCCCTCGGGCTTTTTATAGGTCTGAAATACACGTCCCAAATCGCTAGCAGAAATGGCCAGCTCATTTGAAAAACTGTTTGTGTCTGTCTGTTTCAATGCAAATAGCCTGTTCAGCGATAACTTCGCGCTGTTTCAACATAGTCTTTGGCAGATCTCTTGAGAAAAGCCAGCTCAGCCTCGGTCAATGGTCTGACCGGCTTAGCCGGAGAGCCCATGACCATCACACCTGATGGCATCTCTTTTCCTGGTGTTACAACGGAACCAGCTGCCACGAAACACCGAGATCTGATAATCGCACCGTCGAGGATGGTTGCTCCCATACCAATCAAGCACTCATCTTCAATTGTACAAGCATGAATAACCGCATTATGACCAATCGTAACATCACTCCCAATGCGTGTTGGGCCGGTGTTTACGGTCACATGCACTGTGGTATTGTCTTGAATGTTGGTTCTTGCACCAATTTTGATGGTGTTGACGTCACCGCGGATAACCGTGTTGAACCACACATTAACGTCATCACCCAATTCGACTTGGCCGATGACAGATGCGCCGCTGGCAAGAAATACGTCTCTACCCATTTTTGGCTCATGACCTTGCCAGGGCATCACCACCGAATTTGGCAACCTGATCAAGACTAATTCTCCTTTAATTTAAAAATCTTAAATCCTTGGTTTGACCCTCTCGGGTCTTCTGTCATAGTACATTGAAGTTGATAGACAAGATAACCAGATCTTTCAGAGAAAGCACCCCATGCACGACAACCCATCAAAATATTGGACGTCCGAAACGCGGCTGGATAGCCTAGGTTTTCCATATCTGGAGGTGGTTCTCACTGAGAGGTTTTTACTACCCCCCGATCTTTTAAAGCGGGCGGGAGAAGAGGTTCCCGAAACCATCGGAGATCTGGAAAGACTCACCGGGATCCCATGGATAGACGTATGTCAGGTTCTAAATGAATGTCTTGAGGTCGGCGAAAACATCTGGCTTGACGTGGAAGACTTGAATTTAATTGCCAATGAGACTGGCGTTATGATTCTTGATATGCGACCAGATGTGTCCTATGAGACGGAGCCTCTGCACCCATCAGCAAAAATCTTTCACATGCACAATCCGTCAGCACTGATTCCCTTGCTGAGAACCCTATCAAGAGTCTTGGTGATCTCCCACAGTGAAAGTCATGCATGGAGTGCCGCCATGAGTCTTCGCAAGATGAATATTCCTGCATATCTACCTATAAAAACTAGCCAGAGTTGAGATCGCTGGGCGCGAACGCTATAATGGTTGGATGGCGATTTTGCCGTGGAGGCTTTGATGCCTGTTTTGAATATCTTTAAAACCGTTCTCCAGTGGATTAGCAGCAACCAATCAGTGGGGGGCTTGAATAAGGACGAGCGTCGGTACTTTAATCGCCATTTGATCCATGCCCCGGACTTGCTTGTTATGAAACACCAGGAACGCGGCTTGTTTAAAGTTCTTAACCTTTCCTATCAAGGTTGCCTGCTGGAAGGAGACGCCGGTGTGTCTCTGTCGGGCTTAATACTTCCCGCAGATTTCTCTCTGTCAGCCTTCGGTCAATCAATTCCACTTAGGATTTCCAAAATTGAGCATCGCGATGGATTGTGGGTTGTCCAGTTCGAACACGGGCACGAACGCTCGATTCAAAGCATTGGAACATTTGTCGAACCGATTCGCTGCGGAAGCACTGCTGTATCGATGCCTGTTGACGCTTCAAAAATATTAGAGCCGGGTCGAAATCGCGTACGCTTTTTTGGCGACGGCCCCTTTGACTTGCTCGTTGAGAAAACAACCACCGGTGAAATCGTCTATTTCATGGCAACCATTCGTCGAGGCGGTGATTATGGTAGCCTCACATGGAGCAATGGTCATCTGCACACACAAAAAACCATCGACCATGAGGGTGTAGCTGCAAGGATGGGACAGACCCATGACTTGGATGAAAAAATTGTCTGGCTTTGCGCCATGGCTTGCCTTGGACTGAACTTTCCTGAGGGATCAGCATGTGCAAGGATCCTGTCAGACAGCCTGGGTAAACAGTAACCTATCGTGCAGATGCGTTAATGGAATTCTGAAAAACTCACAAAGTCGCAAACGCTTTTATCAGGCGCTCGTTTTCAGGCCCTGTGCCAATAGATATCCTAAGACAACCACCCAGGCTCGGCGCACCAGATACATTACGCACTAAAATTCCATGCTTAAGTAAATGTTGGTAAGCCTTGTCACACCCGTCTTGAAGCGGCCAACGCAGCAGAAGAAAATTCGCCTGACTGGGCTTCACTGAAAACTGAAGGCGCGTAGACTCGCGTTTCAAAGCCTCATAAACACGCGTCCGCTCTCGCAAGGCATTTGCGACGATGTCGTCAAATACTTTTGCCATGGATTGGTTTTCCATAACCTCCATCGCAGCAACTAGCGCAAATTGATTCAGTAAAAAAGGCACACGAGGCTTGCGCAGCAGCTCTATGACGTTAGCAGCACCAAGGATATAACCCAGACGTACGCCCGCAGCCCCGAGCGTCTTACTGAACGTTCGCACAAGAATCAGGTTATGAAATTTATGCAGAAGATCGGTGTAGGATTCGTCAGCAAACTCACAGTAGGCCTCGTCACCAACGAATAAAACATCCGGAAAATTTTCAAGAAGCTTTGAAAGTTGCTCGCGTGTAAATACATTCCCAACAGGGTTATTAGGGGATGCGAAGATCACCATGCTTCCAGCGGGAAGCTCGGGCAATAGGCTGACATCGTACTCAAGATCAGCATTCAAAGACCAAACCTCGTAAGGAATCCCCTCATATTGGCAGTGGCTCTCATAAAGCGGAAACGATGGCCGGGCTAAGACAACTTTTCCGCGGATGGCACGGGAGAATGTCTGTAAAATAAGACCGATAAGATAATTCGAGCCAGGACCCAATAAAATATTTTTGGAACCGACACCGATTTTTGCGGCAATTTTTGCGGCCAAATCATCAGCAAAGGGCGTGGGATAACGATTCCACGGACGGTTTCTTAACTTCGATAGAACAATGTCCTTAACCTGATCAGGCCAATCCCAGGGACTCTCATTCTGATCAAGCTTTACTTCAACATCTGGAGCTTCCAAATGATATCCACGCGCCTTAAATAACGACGGGGTCATGAATTGTTCCAAAAATGCCTGACTAGGCTGTCGGACGTCACTCACAGATGCCTCCGTTTCTTCATCAAATGATCATATAAGACAATACTGACAGCATTGGCCACATTCAAGCTGCGAACGCCCTCATGGAAAATGGGAATCTTGTAACCATGTTCAGGCCAACGCTCAAAGACCCATGGAGGAAGACCGCGAGTCTCTTGTCCAAAAATCAACAAATCCGTTTCGACCGGAATCTCCGTGTACATTTTTGTTGCTTTGGTACTGAAAAAGGCAAATCGGCCGCCAAAGCGCGCAACGAGCTCCTCAAGATCATCGTGGATCTCAAGATCGAGGAAGGGCCAGTAATCTAGGCCTGCTCTACGAAGATTTTTATCATTAGCGGAAAATCCAAACGGACGAACCAAGTGCAGACGGCACTGGGTCGCCGCGGCGAGGCGACCGATGTTACCGGCGTTTTGAGGAATTTCCGGACGAAAGAGGCATATCTCTGGATGCCCTTTGATCATGACGCACCAGGACCCCTTGAAACATCGGGACGTGCTTTCACCGGCTTTAAAACAATACGAGATAAGGAGCGAATGCCGATAAAATTAATGACGAAGTGAATGAATATTGCCGGCCACAGAGAACCAGTCACATTGACTACCGAACCGAGGACAACGCCGGCAAGTATCGCCCAAAGTGTCCACGCTGAAATACCGCCTTCAGGATCCATATGCAAGAGTCCAAACAACAAACTCGTAAACCAAATCCCTAGAAAAGGTTGAATGGCACCGCGAAACAAGATCTCTTCTCCGACCGCAGACACCAAAGCAATCCAAAGCATCCCAAGCCAGCCTAGACCACCAAAGACAACGGCAAGTCGACGTTTAAATGTGACGTAAGAAGAAAAAAGATCTTCGAGCAGTCGCTGAACAAGAAGCAAAAAAGCAATAGATGCAACAATGATTGAGATCGTCGTCTTGGTGCTATATTGCAGGGAGCCTAGCAGTGAGTGAACATTCTGGTGATACCACCAACAAATTTCAAATCCGACTAATCCCATGACGAAATAAGCAATCGTTGAGGCCTTCAAAATACTTCGTCCAAGAGTGTTCCGTTTCTTGGGGCTCGGCTGCGGCTGCTGCGACATGGTTTTTCCTGTAACTATAAAAGATCCCAAGTGTTTTTGGCATCTACTCATTTCTTTTTGAAGAACTATCCTGTCTTAACACATCGCCCCAGGGCTTCCAAGGTGATTAGCAAAAAATAAAGTCAAAGCTCGCCTCATATTTAATCAATACACGCAGATTTTTTTATCAGATATCACTCACATAAACACACGCGCCAGGTCGTTGCTATTCCGTCGAAAAAAGGCGAAACTTGCCGCGGGCTGTTGATCAGGAGACTAACTTATGAAGCCTTTTACTATTGACAAGCTAAGTATCGGAAACCTCTCGACAACTGTCGCAGCAGATGAAATTTGTGTTATTTTGTCGCCAGTTAGCGCACCGTCCTCATCGCTCGATGAACTCATTCGAAAAGCTTATTCATCTCTTCAGCGTAAGTCCCACTATCTGACCGTTCATACCGGATTTTTTGGTGCGAGTGATCGGCCCTGGGTTGCACCTGTTTTTACGAAGAACGGTCGTAACGCCCTCGAGAGACGATGGGTGTTCCACGACTGGGCAAAGTCGCTACAGACTATGTTTGCGAATAAGAAACTTTGTGTATTCATGACCGATGGCTGCACGACAGAAGACATTGTGCGCGTTGAAGATCTCATCACGCTTTTTGCGGGACCACTTTTCACCTCATCGAAGTGGAATGAGGTTCGCGTCTTTGCAAGCGATCCCGACGCAGTCTCCAAGGAAGATCGTCATTATAAACTTCGGTTCGAACATCAGCTCGAATTTCGTCGCTGGGTTAATGAGAATCCAGATTCTTTGACCTCAATTGAAATTGGCGACAGGCTTCGTGACTTTGCCAATAGCAATGACTGCACTTTTAAAACCCTTGAGGAGAGTGCATTGCAGGACGAAGGCATGAACCTCTTACTTGCTGTAGGGCAAGGCGCAAAAAAGTCGCCTCCTCGTCTGCACATTCTTAGTAAAAATCTCAACGCGAAATCGTCACCCATCGCCCTCGTTGGCAAAGGTATTACGTTCGACACGGGTGGAATCAATTTGAAACCGCACGAATCGTTTGTGAACTGTATGAAGAACGACATGGGTGGGGCCGCGCTGACTGCCCAGCTTTTCATGGGGCTGATCCGTAGTGGCTACGATAAACCGATAGTCCTTGCCATCCCAGCGTGTGAAAATGCTATTGACTCTCGCTCCATGAAACCTGGTGTCATCCTAAAATCAAGGAAGGGCAAATCTGTCATTGTAGAACACACGGATGCTGAGGGTCGCCTGATCCTTGCAGATGCCATGTCTTACGTGTGGGACAAGTTTTCGCCCTCCCACATGTACACGGCCGCCACCCTAACGACAGCATCACTGCGGCAATTCACAAACTTTTTTACACCTGTTCACTTCGCATCTGAAAAATTCAAAACTGACGTCAGCGCTGCCTCAGAAAAATACGGTGAAGCCTTTACGTTTTGGGATGACTTCCTGCCATTTCTAAATGGAAATAAAATCAATGCTGCCGACCTCACAAACATGGGACGGATGCCATCACACGCATCCATGGGCGGAGGCTCGAACGTCGCAGCCCATTTTCTAAGGGAATTTGCAGATGGGCCGTACACTCACATCGATATATTTAATTCGATTTGGAACTGGTCCGGTGATTACCCTGGTGCCCATTACGGCTGTACGGGCGCTGTTTTTAATACCATGTGGCAGGCAATCGCTCACCAGTAGTAGGTAGCACCATAGGAATAAATCTGAAGTTGAAGGATTGGGAAATAACATGAATCAAAGCAATAAGCCTGCCAACCAGAAGAATGAGAAATTCAAGCGCGATGGTGCGCGATACATTTGTATAAAATGTAAGGCAAAATTTTTTACCAGAGAAGACGTCGAGAAATGCTTTGACGCGCACGATGCCAACACACCGCCCAACCCTTGAAGGGCACGAACGGATCCCTCGTCGAAGTTTTCTATCCTGCTTCGTTCAGCTTGATGATAATTCCTCGCTGTTTTGCCGAGGCAATGAATGAATTTTTGTCGACAGCCTTGAAGAACGCGTCCTGGGGATCCACCACGCCATCTTGAACCAGTTTGAGCAAAGCGTCATTAAGAAGCTGATTACCCTCTGCTTTCTGGGTCATCATATGGTTTGCCAGGTGCTGGATCTTGCCCTCGCGAATCATGGCACTGACAGCATCATTGGAAATTAAAATCTCATGTGCTGCAACGCGACCACCACCCTTTTTCTTCAGAAGGGTTTGAGCGACGACACCGCGCAGCGAGCTTGCAAGCATCGTTCGGATTTGGGCCTGACGATCAGCAGGAAACTGGTCGATGATACGGTCAACGGTCGACATCGCAGTCGTCGTGTGTAGCGTTCCAAATACCAGGTGTCCGGTCTCTGCTGTTTCAATTGCGATAGCAATCGTTTCAAGATCCCGCATCTCACCAATGAGAACAATATCCGGGTCTTCGCGTAAGGCTGCCTTTAGCGCTCTCGCAAAAGAACCTGTATGTTTATGTACCTCTCGTTGGTTGACGAGACACTTTTGCTGGGGATGAACAAACTCAATCGGATCTTCAATTGTAAGAATATGCTCTTTACGGGTCTTGTTAATTAGATCCAGCATCGCTGCAAGGGTTGTAGATTTACCACTTCCTGTTGGGCCTGTGACCAGCACCAAGCCCTTATTCAACGTACAAAGTTTCGTAATAGCTGGAGGAAGGTTTAGCTGCTCAGCCGTGAGTATTTGCGATGGAATATGGCGCATAACCGCACCAACGCCATTACGATCACGGAACACGTTAACACGAAAGCGACCGATACCGCGCAGTTCGTAAGCATAGTCGGTATCGTTGATTTTGGAAAACTCAGCGCGGTTGCGAGGAGGCAAAGTGGGCATCAAAAATCGCTGCATCATTTCAGGTGAGATAAAATCTTCACTCATGCGCGTGATGTCACCGGATACGCGGAAAATCACGGGTTGTCCGATTGTTAGATGCATATCGGACGCCTTCAATTTCACCATTTCCTGAAGCAACGTATCGATCGGGTTTTGACCATCACTCAAACTACCCTCTGAAGCCTCGGCATTTCCAAAATTAATCTCTTTTGGCTCTTCAACAAGGGCAGAAGTAACATGTGGTGCGGCCATCATCACTGGCGCAGAAGCCGTTTGAACAAGTCCGGACGGCATACTTTGGACCATAGCAGGCGCTGCCGCTTGCGGTTGATCTACAGACTCTGCTTTTTTCGTCACTGACTTTTTTGGAGTTGCCGACACACGAAACATACTGCTGGGATCCGAAGATTCCTTAGCAGGTTGCGATTTAGCACTGTCTAAGGGCTTTGCCGGCTCACTCTTGATTGTCACAGGAGCAGTCTCAGCGACCATGGCTACCTGGGGTGCAGCTGGTGGTTCGACCGGAGTAGAAACTGATGGAGCGGGAGGAACCTGAGCCACACTCACTGCTAAAGGACTGGGCGGGGGCGGCGAAGCTATCGACCTCGGAGCTTCTGCCTCGTGCGGCGTTGCGACGGTTGCCACTCCAAAACCAGGTAGTGGCGGAGGTGGAATGGCTTGCGCTGATGCGAGCGCCGGATCCGGAGAAAAAGAAATTTTCCCCCCAGAAACTGGCGGTGTAGGAGGCACACTTGAGGTCGGTGGACCTGACGACGCTGGTGCCGGCGATGTGTTTGCTAAGGTCGCAGGAGCCTTAGTGCTATCTGACTCAAACAAACCACTGCCTCGCTGAGTGTAAAACGAGATAGATAGAGATGGCGTCGTCTGCGCTCTGATTTTTAAAATGCCCTGCGCTCCGATATTCAGCGCTCCCACCGCGTCTCCCAATTCAAAAACTTTATGCCCAGGGAGCACGACAGCTAGGATCCCTTTGATTTCATCTTCAGAAATAGGACCAGCAGGATCCTTTTCAACTGCCTGATTTTCAGTCAGCCATTCGGGAGCTTCGCCAGCGGCCATACGAATACGCAAAGCTTGTTGAGCAAGCGCCGCATTCAGAACTGACTTTAATCTTTGCATATCATCCACTCCGTGAATTGCCTGAATACCCGGGAGCAACCCTGCCTTCGGGATCACTCGATTTTTCGGATGACGAGCCAGTAAGTTTAGATGTTTTGACAAGCCCACCCAAAATGCGTCAAGATTTCATTAGGTTCTGATATTTATCGAAAACACTCAGCCCAACCCCGACTAGGGATCAGGCCCAGAGTGCCGACAACTCGATGCAGATTTGAGGTTTTCAGAAATAGTGGAGACATGTGGATGTTGCGTTCCATTTCTAACTTAGCGCTTGCGGTCGTTTTGTTACCAATTTCAGGTTTTGCCGCCGAGTCCTTTAAGCCGGTACTGCCATTGGATAGCTCATGGAAGATGCCATCGTCCTCTGGGGATTTATCGGATCAAAAGGAACTCATTCAGAGCAACGCGGTCACGGCGAAATCTCAGGCTGTTTTTCGAGAATCCCTACAAAAGCTATCTCGCCCTTTAAAACCCGCCGATCAGGCAAAAGAAATTGCTGCGATGCGTCAAGCAGCAAACAAATTAGGACAGCAAGCGCGACTTATCGCCGAATTGACAGCTGCACGTATAATTGGAGGGCTTTCAAATACCGGAAAAAAAGCCGGCAAGCCCAACGGAAACTGGAGGCAACACCTCCTAGCTGCATGTAACGCAGCCGCAAAAATTGATGAGACGACTCATGAAAAAACCGCGTTGCAATCTGTGACCATGTGGCGTCGCATCGAGGGTGACAGTGCCTCCTGGACTCTGCCACCCATCGACCTAAAGGCGCAGAGACAATTTGACTTTGCCAAAGCGATCACTGAGCGACAAGCCATCCAAGACTGGAGCAAAGGCAACGAATCTGCGGCATTTAAAAAATACCGCTCACTAGCCGTTACATTCAATGCTTCTCCACAGGGAGCCGCCATTGATATGCGCATCATAGAGCTCGAGCGTGCTAAGTTTCGCAAAGATAAGCAGGTCCGGCGGTGGCAACGGGCACTCATGGAAACTGCTGACAAATATCAAGACAAACAGTTTTTAGGGACTGGTAACGAGGGAAAAGTTGAGCGTCTCTTGAGCACAGTGAACAAAATACATCGAGAACTCGTTGATTCCTTGATTCGCGAAGCGTCCTCTTCTAAAGCAAGCGACAACCAGCGCAAAGATGCTTTGTCGGCAATAGATCGCTACTTGAGCACAAACATACCAGATAGCGAGAAATTTCGCGTCCGGATCGCATCTGGCGAGATTCAATATTTAGCTAAGCAGCACAAAGCCGCAGCTAATACTTTTGCAGGGATCGCCAATGAGCTCCAAGGTAACCAGGCCATCGACATTTGGAAACGAGCCATTAGGAGTCAAACCGAACTGGCAGATTGGCCCAAAGATGCACCGTGGAACGACATACCCAAAGGCAGCCGTGAGGCCCGCGTCGTGTTAGCTGGTATGTACAAGCGGATTGATCGCGGTACTGCAGCAGATTGGACCACAGTGGCACATGTAGGACTCCTTAATATCGCTACAGGAAACTCCGAGGACGCATTTACAGTATGGAACGAAAGGCTACAAAAATTCCCGAGTGGAGGACATGCCTCAAGGGCAGCAGGGTGGATGGGGCAGACCTACATAAAATCGAAGAACTGGGATGCACTGGAATCCCTGGGTCGAATCATGACCAAAGCCAACCTCACAGCAATTCATCTTAAGACTGCTTATCGCCCCAAGGAACTACTTGGCATCGCGCTGATTGAAAACGGTGTCAACGCTTTGGAATCAAATGACTACAAAAAGGCGATCGCAAAACTTGACGAGTACGTCAAAGGCTGGCGCGGAGATCGGCGACATGACGAAGGTTTTTATAGCCTAGCATTGGCTTATCACGGTGATCGGCAGTTTAGAAATGCCGTGACGACGATGGTCGCCTTTACAAAAATGCACACCAAGTCAAAATACCGGCATGACGCTCTTATTCAGGGAGGGGCTTGGACGCTAGCAATGACTTGGGATGATCATGTCATGTATTTTCTGGAAACTCACGCGTTGGAGTTTCCTAAAGATCGCCAAAGCATCTCATCTCTGCAAATTCTTGCCGATCTCTACATGGGACGAGAAATTTATGACTCCGCAATCCGTGTGATGTCAATTTTAGTCGGGAGAAATGACCTGGATAACGGAATCCGTCACGATGTTGCGCGGCGGCTTTTGGACACTGCCGCTAGACATGGCTCTACAGCAACGGCTCTAAGAACGGCCGACAAACTTCTCTCTAACTTCAAAAATGACACGCTCATCACGGCAACAGCCCTTTCAGTCAAAGCCAGAGCTTTTGCAGACCAAAGAAATTTGCAAGGGCTAAACCTAGTTGACAAGCAGATCCGCGGACTAGACCAAAGCCTGCCAGGAGTTTCGGAGATAGTGAGCGAAATTCGTTTTTTATTGGCAGACACCTCGGCGCTTAATAAATTCAAAGAGCCCGTCAGCAGTTTGGCCGCGCGCGATCCCAAAGGACAGCTTGAAAAAGGCTACGCTGAATTCACGGAACTAGATCAGCTTTACAGATCGGCCTGCTTGCCAGTTAGAACTGGGTGGTGTGGGCCAGCCATGCATCGCTCGGCGCGACTTGGTGAAGATTTTTTAAAAGCTTATGATGATCTTGATATAGCAAAAACTTTGGACCCCGAGGATGTTACTTCCTTCAGAAATCGCAAGAAGACCATTATTGAAGCCGTAGACAACCTAGTCCTTGATTCCGATGAAAAATCATTAGAACAAGCTAAAGCCGGCGCAACAAATCCAGACTGGACGACTGCGATCATGTGGCAGAACGGTAACGACTGGAGTCATCCAAAATTCACAAGCGACACCAGCGGACACTTCATTCAATGGCACGCACGCTAGGAGCAAATTTAATGGTTTACAGCTTGATAATTACGATAGTCATGACACTCGTTGGATGCAGCAAATCAATCATGACGCCAAAGGAGCAGGTCACACCATCAGACGATGCAAACATAAGCCCTGGTACCGGTGAATTGATCATGGTCCAGACCGGTAGTAAGAGTCCTGTAATTTCAAAATCGGGTGCAAATTTTTGGATTGAGCAACGGGATACCGAGGGGGCATCGAGCCGAAAACTGTCAGGTCAACTTGCATCAGGAGAGTGGCAATCTGCTATTTCAGAGGCTCGCCAGTTGTTAGAGATAAAACCTGGTGACGAGGGCCTTTTAACAGCACTCGGCGCGGCATATGCAGCCGGACGGAATTACGAAATGGCAGCCTATTACGCGAGCCAGGTCTTAAAGTCCGAGCCCTCTAATTCAGATGCAATGAATCTAGTAGGACTACGTATTATGATGGCATCTGCAAACCGCAGGAGTGACTATGACGATGCTATCACATGGTTTCGCAAAGCCATGGAAAATGACGGTACTCACGTCGCAGCAGGTTTAAACATGGGTTATCTTCAACTTGATTTGGGCGACACAAACGGCGCTCTGGAGACATTCGCGCAGACTTCGGGACGCTGCCAACGTTGTTTTGATGCGCAGTACGGCTACGGCGTCGCCGCGTCACGAAACTCTTCATGGACAAACGCAAAAAATGCGTTCCAATCAATTTTAGAAAAAGAACCATCCCGCGCGGAGGCCCTTTATCAGTTAGCTTTGGTACATAAAAACGGACTCAATGACGAGGCTCAGGCCATAAAGCTTTTGCAGGACCTCGTCAATGACGCCGATGGACGCTTCAAGGCTGGTGGAGATGTTAAACGTGTAGCGAACATAACTTTAAGACGCCTAAAAGCATCTGATCGCTCTGCCAATCAACCGCTGGAAACAATCATGCCACGTGGTGGTGAAAAACCTGCGCGAGCCAAGTAAAAAAGATCACCCAACCAAACTTGAGCCCATAACTTAACCGCCCATCTTTACAGGTATAATTTTATTCTTTAAAGGCATTCTCGACTTCGCCGAGGTGGAAGGTATAAAGAGCAGGAGACAATCCTGTAGGGAGGGATAGATTTATGCCACGCTCACACACGAAGCATGTCAAAAAATTGGATCGCGAGGCCGTCATGATTGAATTCGCGCCACTGATCAAGGGATCGATCGCTCAAATCCAGGAGCATAGCCGTATCCCTCTCGACCGCGAAGATCTGATTGCCGCCGCTTTGACCGGACTATTTGAAGCGATGAATGAGTATAATCCAGAGAGCCATCGCAGTTTCCACATACTCGCGGAGCGTAGCATTCGAAGCTGCCTTCAAAAGGAAATTAAAGCCACCGCCGACTTCTTCAGCCACGTAACCATTCAGCCTGTCGGGCCCGCGGAAGCGACGCATCACATGCCCGAATTGACCTTCGGTTATGATTGGAAGGGACACAAATATAACATTCACTGATTTGAAACAAGAGAGGTGAACTCCTGTTGTCCACCTCTCTTGTTTCATTCACATCTCAGCAGTTACTGAACCTCGACCTTGGCTCGCTGATGATTGCTCTTGCGCGATCCATTTTTAATTAGCATGCGCGCGACGTGAAGCTTGTTAATATTTTTATCCCAGACTCCAACGCGGATGGCGGTCAACTCCTCGCCTTCAAACCCTGGTCTTTTTATCAGAAAGGTCTTCTCTGTATTGGAACGCATGGAGAAGGTTTGCCCAACCGCAGGATTTTGAGGTTTTCCATCCGAAGACAGATTAAGATCCTGATGACTTGGCATGTACATGACGCCGGTCGTTCCTCGTTGTATGTACTCACCTATAATCCAAACACGCCCCGACGCTTCAGCGCCGCCATCTGTCACTGTCAATGTCACGCTCACTTGGTCTTCGCCCTCCCCCATCTTATGGCGGATGTCGCGCACCATAACTCGTCCTTGATGTTGTTCAATACCCGGGAATTTAATTTTCTTTTTCTCTGGATCGGAAATTATCGTTGACGCGGCGCTGTTCTGCACCAGCGCTCCCTCGGAGGACGCGTCTAATGAATTTTTTTCACTCTTCTGTGAGGCAATCACGCCAGGAGCTTGTTGTTCTCCCTGCGCCTTTGAAGCACCTGGGGTATCCTCGGATGTCGCCGTTGATTCAGCTTGACCGCTTGACGCTGTCGAAGTTTGCTCTCCAGTATCCGAAGTGGAAACAATTCCTGATTTATCAGCGCTTGTATTTGACGTCTGCTCAGCTTGTGTCCCCGTTCTGGATGAGGCGGTATCAACGGCGCGCCTTTCACGACTTTCCTTGATGAGATTAAGAGTTGCCCAGAGGCTTACTAGACAGATTCCAACCACCACAATCACTATTTTCTTTGAATTTGACACAATCGTCTCCTCACACCTAAAAATTTACAACTGTACCCGCACCGAGCTTAGTGCACATCATCATCAGGTTCCGCTTCCGGATCCAAATGCATCACGACGTCGACTCCCGGAATTTCACGCTTGATCAAGGTCTCGATACGATAACCAATTTCGTGCGCCTGAATCAGGGGTAGCTGATTGGGGAGCTTCAAATGAAAATCCACAAACCGGTTCGGACCTAGCGTGCGAGTTCTCAAACGATGCATTCCCTTTATCTCTTGAATTCCGGACTGTACCACAATTTTCTGAACCTGCTCCCGCAATTTGGGATCAACCTGAGTATTCATGATATCGCGCACACTTTCGCGCAAAAGTGGATATGCTGCCCACAGCAAAATAGAACCTGCAAAAAATCCGGCAGTTACATCAGCCCAGGGCGTATCAAACCACCAAGACACACCCACACCAACAATCGTCACAAGATTCTGCAACACATCCCCGGAGTAGTGAGCATAGTCTGCATCCAAACTCAGACTACGCTGATCTTTTTCTTTAGCAGCCCGACGCGATTTTTGGAGGATGAGTGTGATCATAAATGCGGAAAAGGTCGAGACGATCATAATAACAAAGGCCACGGGCAACCGATCGACACTAAGATTTTGAATACTCTTGGGCGAAAACACTCGATCTAGGCTTTGAAAAAGAACTAAGATTCCTGATCCTGCAATTAAAACGCCCTGCACCATTGCCGTAAGAACTTCAAATCCACCGTGTCCATAGGGATGCTCTCGATCGGGTAGCTCCTGCGACAGTCTGGATATTTTGAAATTTACAAACGAAAGAATCGTGTCGACCGCTGAGTCGAGAAAGCTTGCGAGGACGACAACGGAGCCGGTCCACACAAAGGCGAATCCCTTCGCGAGTGCTAAAATTGCACTAATCATCGCCGCCCATCGCAAAGCCGTCATGACAAGTCCCTCCGGGGCGTATCTTAACATAGGCCAGAGGTCACGATCCAACATCATAGCGTTTTAAAGCCGATTAAGGTAAAATCAAAGCCGATGAGGAGAACCTGAGATAATGATTTCAATACAGCATGCAATATTAGTTTTAGCATTCTTAGGTATCTTTCACTCAACGCACGCTCACGCAAAAGGCAGCATGACCAAAGAGCTGGGGATGAACCTGCATTACGAGTCATTGAAAGCCCCCACAGGAAGCCTGTCATCTTACTCTTTCAACGGTTTTTATCTCGTCCCGGCCAAAGCGATTTGGGCTGGCGGAGAGTTCCAATACGGAAAAACGTCTAATACATCCTACAGCACCAAAGCTCTCGAACTGGGCGGTCTGATAAAGTACTGGATCATGGATCCAGGTGATGGTTTTTCGCTTAATTTTTTTGCTGGACTTGCGGTTGGCAATGAAAACGACGGAGTTAAAAACTACTCGACATTGACCGTGAAAACTGGCCCCGAATTTGCATACTTTTTATCCGACAGTGTTTCCATTTCAACCCGCATTCAATATGCCATGAGAAAAACAGACACCTCTTACACTGGCTTAAGCGTCAGATCCGGATTCTCCGTGTTTCTCTGATTCTTAAAAGCTTAACGGATCCGACTCAATTATGCCGCGCCCAATGACGATCTTTCGATCGCGATGACCATCTACTTCAAATTCTCTTTTCTCAATTATTCGAATTGAGCCACTCCAGCCATCATCTCTCCAGTGAGATTTTTCTGACAGAATCACTACGGAGCAACCGACAACGGGAACCTTAGGTCGATAATGGTAATAAGATCGATGATCCTGATCCAAGCTTTCAACTAACGGATTTCCAGGTAAATTCGCCGCCACTTGTGCAACGGTGAACCACCTTGGCGCTGCAAACACAAGTCCGCGGTCACATGTTCGAGCTTCAGTCGACCCTTCTCCAATCCATGCCCGATCAAAAATGTAACCAGTGATTACACGATCGCGCGATGCATTTTCCCAAAGCGTCATTTCGCCCAACGGACCCGGCCGATCACCCGTCCAACGGAGCAGCGTGCGACGCGCGACATCTGAGGACATAAAGAGAGGCAAAAAGACACAGAACACGACGCCGTAAATTCGAGCTGTCCAACGCATTGCGGCGGAATCTGCAAGAACTGGAATTATAATCGCGCACAGAAGCCAGAAAGAAGGCATCGACCAATGAGGCAACGTTTGCGATGTAAACGAAAAAATCTTCAAGACAACGAGCATCGGCAGCGCCGTCCAAAGTAATATACTACCTTCATCCTTCCACGTTTTTCGACGTGTCTTCCAGGCCAACCACAAGCCAATTAAAACTGCTGGCCCTAAAAACAAGGCCTCACCAGCCAAAGTTCGCAAAGCACGAGTCATGCTAACGCCACCACCAGCCACACCGCGTCCGGCTTGATATCTAAATGAGGCCCAATCATTTGTAGCATTCCATAAAACCACGGGCGAAATGGTGACCAGACCTGAGATCATCACCAAAATCCAAAATGGTAGTTCTTTTGTGAAGGACTCCTGCCGCTTCCAGAATAGCCAAGCTAAGAGCCCGCCGCCGATAAGCGCTGCATGGTATTTACTAACACCCGCGCCGCCAAGAAGTAACCCGAGGATCACCCCGGACCACCAAGGCAGATGGTCGCGTCGACTGATTGCAAGCACAAACCAAACAGCAGCTGTGCTGAATAGAATCAAGCCGACATCGGGCATCAGCATGATGCCACCCAAAGAAAAGGCCGGTACAAATTGCGACACCAGAATAACCGCTCGCGACTCCATCGTGGTCAATACACGACGGGTTAGTCGTACGACCAACGCCCCAAACATTAACGTCGTCGCAAGATGAAGCAGCGGCACCAGCAAGCGCCCCTGAATGGGTCCATCAAGCCAGGTAAAAGTCAACAAACGGGAAAGCCAAGCAATCCAAGCCACAAATGGAGGATGGTCAAAAAAGCTGAGCTGTGGACTTCGCCCCCAATCCCAATAGTAGGCTTCGTCATTTCCAAACGGGATATGCGTAGCGGACCATAAACGCAAGCAAAGCATTCCAATGAGCACTGGCCACCATAATCGCGATGTCGTTGCGGAATAGACATCACCCTTCAGAGCCTGCCAAAGCTTAATGTTCCCTTTTAGATTACTCCATGTAGGGCGCCAGCCCCTAGAGACACAAAGAGCTCGAAGATTTTGATCAGAAAACGGCAACACCCAATGCCCAGCGACGGCAGCCGCAGGCCGCAGCATGAAGTCGCGTTCAAGCATCCGCGGATGCGGTACAGTCAGCAGACTGGAGTTACACTCGACTGACTCGCTAGCTTCGTTGCGAATAAGCAATACATCAAGATCAATGGTACGATTACCCCAACGCACATCACGAACCCGCCCCAGCCGCGTTTCGACATCGAGAAGTAGACGCATAAAATCATCTGGATTGATATCGCCAGTGCAAATGAATGCTCCATTCAAAAACACTTTATCAGCAGCCCCAATCGGCGATGTGTCCACGAGCTCAGATTTAGCGTCAATCGTAAGGCCACGTTCACTAATCATCGCTAGCGCACGATCAACCGTCTCTCGACGGTCGCCAAGATTACTTCCAACTGAAACTAGGTAGCTAAAGAGAGCCAATTGTTCACTCACAAGCCGTTTGGATGATTCTTAAAGTCAACAACACCAGACTCGCGAACCAGCGTTAAGGCACGACCATACTGCAAAAGAAGACGCAAACAATAATCAAGCCGATCACGAGTCAGTCGATCATCCTCTGACGCCGCGGTATCGGCATTGAGAACCTGCTCAGCATTTCGCACAATCATGTGATCAGGGATCCAATTAATACGTGAGTTTTTGTAAGAGCTGGTTCGTAGCTCAACCACAGGGTAACTTCCCCCTCGACCGCTACTTACACCAACAATTAATCCTGGCTTATGGCCAATTTCATCTTTTGTTGCTAACAGAAAAAAGTTTTTCAAGGCCGCAGGAGCCATCCCGTGGTACTCCGGAGCGATTACGACGAATGAAGAACACTCTTTAAGCTCCTTGGAGATGGGTGACCAAATCTTTTGCCATGAAGGGTCACCGCTCCAAACGCCCTCATCCCAAAAAGGAAGCGGGGTGGCTGCAAGGTCCAGAACATAAAATCCGAGAGACAGATCCACCTTTGTTAGGGATGACTGGATATACCGTGCAACCTTAGCACTCTGGCTAACTTTACGCTGACTACCAATAATAATTCCAACTTTCATAGTTAACCTCAAGGCCTCACCAATCAATATTTTATGCCGAAATGGTCCCGAAGAAAGGTTGTCGCGAAACGAACGCCGAAACCGGTTTCTTCAGTTGGGACATGCGCTAAACCACCACTGTGCTCAATCGCCGAGAGATCCACATGGACCCAAGGTGAATGATCTCCGGCAAAATGCATCAAAAACTGCGACGCTTCGATGTGATCCAGGCCACCTTTTTCTCGGCATTGTTTGTAGTCTGCCACAGTACTCTCGAGGCATTCTGCGAAGTCCTTATCCATCGGAAACGGCCAAACCCTCTCACCACTTTCTTTACCGGCTTTGATCAAATCGGCATGCAATTCATCGCGGTTTGTAAACACTCCCGAGTACGTAGTCCCAATGGCACGCATACAGGCACCCGTCAAGGTCGCAAAATCCATCATCAAAGCTGGTTTTGTCTGAGCTGCAAGATGCAAAGTATCTGCCAGCACCATCCGTCCTTCAGCATCCGTATCAATGATCTCAATGGTTGTACCCTTCATCGATGTGATCACATCATTTGGCTTGTAGGATTTTGGACCAATCATATTGTCGGCCACAGCCAAATAAGCCGTAACTTTTACGGGCCATGACTCCAGTGATGCGACATTTAAGACCGCCAGTGCAACGGCACTTCCAGCCATATCACCGTGCATGCCAAGCATATAAGCTGACGGTTTCAAACAATGGCCTCCGGTATCAAACACCATGCCTTTACCAACCAGAGCGAGATGTTTAGCTGATTTTGATTTTGGGGTGTACGTCAGTTCGACGATACCGTAATCCTTGTGCTCAGAACCTTTGACAACAGCCAGGAATGCGCCTGCTTTCATTTTTGTTAATGCGTCGTGATCGTGATGTTTGAACGACCATTTGCGCTCTTTACCCAATTGACGCAGATAATCTATGTAAGCCTTACAAGTCAGATCATTGCCGGAACGTTTTGCCAACCAGCGCACGAGATTGGTCCCCGAGGTTGTCGCGTTCAAAGCACGAGCAACTGAGCCTTCCACTGAGGCGACGCGCGGCTTTCCAACAACAAAGACTACAGAGAGATCTTCCGCCTCGTCATCCTCAGAATTGTCTTTTACTTTTTTGGGAGTTTTGTACTTCGGAAATTTATAGAGCTTGGCGGCCGCCGCTGAAATCCACGCATCTGCAATCTCGTCACCCTTGGCACCAACGTGGGTCAGATCAACTGCGAGATTTTTAACATGCGCATCAAATACGACTGAATCAACGTTTTTTCGAGCTACAGTTAGCAGTTCAAACAAACTGGATTTTAGGTCAACACACAATACCCCTTTCCGTACGCCGTCAGCGCCATCAAATACGAGGGATGCCCCCGGCTTGCCTGTGAACTTTCGCTTCTTGGCGACAGTCAAAAATTCAGCCTTAAAAGTAGCCGGCAGGGTTTTAGCTAAGTTGTCAGGCTTAGAGGGTTCCTTACTATCCACAGGCAGTACAACCAGCATTCCATCCGGACGTAAATCTCCAAGGGATGTAACCACCTCAACTTCAAGGGAAATCGGCTTCATAAAAACTCCATACTCTCTAAGCCCGCTTTAATTCGCTAAGCAGTCGAAACGACTCATATAATTCGGCCCCCCAAGATACCCTTCAATGCACGGCCCATCAACCTAAAGAACGATTGGATGGATTTCTAATTGAGGCGGCGGAACAAGGAAATAAATCAATAAAGTCAGATTGTTAAAAGGACAGCGAAAGAATGCCTAATATTCAACCTCACCAGTGCCGAAATCACTCTGACTGGCGGTCAGGAGGTTCAAGCTATGCGGATCACACGTATAACAACTGCTCTTACGGCGCTGTTTTCCGTTGCTATCCTGCTAGCTAGCTGCGGCGGTACCTCAATGTCTGGTGGCGGCAACAACCTGATCAAAAAACGTGAACGTAAAGAGGGGAACAATGAAGCCGATAAAGAAGCGAAGGATCCGAAAATTGTAACCGGCGCCTACCTCAGTTGCGAGGTTTCCACCAAAGACACCCCCGCTCCGGCGAATGACGCGGTCGGATGTAAATTTAGAACTCCCGAAGGAAACCTCATTCTGCCCACCGCAGAAAACAAGGTTAAGTTTTTCAAAAGTGTAAACGGTGGAACATATTCGGCTCCGACCAAAGAAAACACAGCTTCTGGCTACCATGCCTTATTTGAGTTATCTAAAACTGAAACGGCGCGTTCTAGATTTATTGTCGCATACAAAAACAAATCTGGAATGGATGAGCTTGTATGTGAAGGCGCGAAGCTTCCCTGTACAAAACAGGCGTCGATGGAGGCACAACCCACATATATGGCGCTTAGAGATGTCTCAGGCGTATGGGTCGCAGACGGTTTTGCGGGCTCAATGATCAATACGCTAGATTGGCTTCAGCCACAGCGTTTTTGCCACTCAGACGGCTCACTCAAAGAGGGCGAGGCGCCTGTTAAGGAAACTAGCTGGATTCCGTTTGTCGGATCTCCTAAAATTGAGAGAGCGAGTGGCGCGTCGATTTCGCGTGCAAAATTCTGCGCAAAGTCGGTCCAAGCTGACCTTGGATCCGCCCGGCGGTTTGCCAATACAGAAAATGGCTGTCACGTTGCTTTTTTACAGAAAAGAGGCAACGATTCAATTGATCTCATTCACTCAAATACAGGGAGTAAAGAGATCACGAGGGACTATTTCGCCATTATTATCCCGGAAAGCAAGATGTCAAAGCCGGAAATTGAAAGCACATTAGCTGCATTTTCCTGTCCCAATTAGAGTAAAAATATAATTTTTACAATTAATGACATCCCTCAATTTCATGATATAGTTTGGCTACCTAGTTGAGGGGAGCCCGAACATGTCCATGAAACAAATTCTACATAATCTTGTGCACCGTCAGTCAGGCTACGTTGAACTGCGCTGGCACAAACGCACAAGCCAGTCTTTCGTTGCCACCAAGGGTCGAGTCGATGTCGCCAATACGTCTACAACCGAAGGCGTTGGTGTTAGGGCGCTGGTAGATGGTGCATGGGGATTTGCGGCCACAGCAGATATTAGTGAGCCCTCGATCAAACGCGCCATTCAGCAAGCGCAAGCCAATGCAGCGCTTCTGGCAAAAGCTCGCAAGGGTCACACGATCGCCCTTAAAACAGGCCGACTTTGCACCAAGGATTTCGTGGGTGACGGATTTGCAGAGCTTCAACAAATGCAAATTGCCGACAAACTCGGGAAAGTCATTGACCTCGAAAAACAACTCGCGAAATCATCCCAGCGCATGCACACCGCAAAGGTACGCTACACGGAATACATGGAAGAAAAAGCTATTGTCACGTCTGACGGGGCAAACTGCTCACTCAAAATCGCTCAACCTGAATTGGCCTTATCAGCTATCGCCGAAAAAGACGGACAGCGCGCCACCGGCGGCAAAGGCGCAGGCGTCAGCGGTGGGTGGACTTGTTTATTCAATCACCCCACTCTCAATCACGTCGTCGATGACATCGCTAAGACCACGGTCGATTTGCTGGACGCAAAGTATCCAGAAGGTGGACGCAAGAAAGTGATTTTGGCACCTGCCGTTGTGGGACTCTTATGTCATGAAGCCATTGGACACACAGTTGAAGCTGACTTTGTTAAGGCGGGGTCGGTGGCAGCAGGAAAAATTGGTCAGGCAGTCGCAAGCCCCCTCGTCACGATGGCCGATAGTGGTCAGGAGTCGATTGCTGGCTACGCCGTCGGAAATCTGCCATTTGACGATGAAGGCGTTGAAACTGAAAACACGATCATCATCAAAGACGGCAAACTCGTCAGCTACCTGCACAACCGCGAGACTGCCGCTGAATTTGGAGTCAACCCCACTGGTAATTCACGAGCCTGGCTTTTCTCCGATGAGCCACTCATAAGAATGCGAAACACGTACCTGTTGCCGGGCCAATCAAAATTGGCTGACATGATCGCTACGATGGACGATGGCTACCTTGTTGAAGGCGCTGGCAGCGGCCAAGCTGACAGTAACGGTGAGTTTATGTTCGGCTGTAGCCACGTTTGGGAAATTAAAAACGGTAAAAAGACAAATCTTCTTCGGGAAGCAACTCTCTCTGGAATTGCCTTTGATGTTTTGAAAACTGTTGACGCGGTCAGCTCGGAATTTCAGTGGGACCTCGGCACTGGACATTGTGGAAAAGGACAGCCAGCGAAAGTGGACGCTGGAGGGCCTTATATCCGCTGCGAAATCAACGTCGGAGGTCGCCAGTCATGAGCGAGACCAAAAACACCATCAACGAATTATCTAAGAAACTTGACGAGGCCGCTAAAGCCACGCTGGACTATTCCAAGTCACAGTCGGCTGACCGCACGAAGGTTTCTGCAAGCTGCACTGTGGAGAAAAGACTCGTTGTTGAAAATAAAGAGTTTACTCTGGCCAACACCCTTGAGAGTCAAAAGATCGGCCTGCTCGTTCACAAAGACCAACGCAAAGGATCGGCTGCGCTGAACAACGCTCAAGAGCCATCTTTGCAGCGCGCTGTAACTGATGCTTTGTCCCTTGCTCGATTCTCAGTGCCCGACCCTTTCTTGATTATGCCTGCAGCAACCGAGGCTCCATCCACAAAACCATTGAGTTTTATGTGGAATGATCGCACCAGTGAAATCTCTCTAAAAGACTTGCAGGAATTTACGCAGGCGATGCTTGCTCACCTGACTAAAGATAAGCGGGTTGCTATTGACCGACTTGAAGTCAGCACATCCTGTATGTGGCATGGACTCTATAACTCGCTTGGCGTCAGACAAACTGAAACGCAGTCGGCTGTTAGTTGGAGCTTTATGGGCATGGCCGTTGATGGCAATGACGTCAGCGGATTTGACTACGATGGCAGAAGCGCATACTCATGGGATGGATCTCTCGACCTAGCCCTCAAACAGTGTGCTGAGTTCACTGAAAAAGTGGTTCGCAATCTCCGCCCCATCAAAGCCCCTACTTACAAAGGCCTTGTTCTGCTCACGCCGCGCGCCGTGGAAGAAATTCTTCTTGGCACCATGCTTTATCACATGGCTGGATCCAGTGTTATGGATGGCAAGAGCCAATGGCACGAGAAGATCGGATCCCAGGTGGTGTCAAATATGATTCACCTAAGTGACGATCCTCATAACGAACGCTTTTCTGGAGCTACCGCATTTGATGGAGACGGTTTACCCACCGCCAAAAGAACGCTGATCGAAAATGGCGTATTGATGACGCATCTTCACGATTGCTACACCGCAAACAGATGCAAATCAAAGTCAACGGCGACGTCAGGTGGCCCTTTTGCTCTCATGTGCAAACCCGGCAAAGATAATCTTACCGCCATGATGAACGCACGCCCAGAGCTTTTGGTTGTCGACCGTTTTTCAGGAAACATTGATCCGATCAAGGGTGATTTTTCTGGGGTTGCAAAATCAAGCCGTTATTTCAAAAACGGCAAAGACATTGGTGCCGTTGCAGAAACCATGATCGCAGGTAATTTGTTTGAGGTTCTCAACAAAGTGCAGGCTGTCTCAACCGTTACTGAAGACCTTTCAGGCTCCATGCAGATGCCTTGGATGGTGGTTGACGGGGTTAGCGTCACGGGAAACTGATCAGCTAACACAGCAGCCATACTCAATATCATAGGGTCGACTCAAAGCTAAAACCTTCGCCGGATATAGCTAAACCCCCGTATTTACATGTTAATTAAATTAACTAGCGATCGCTAATTTATAGTGATAGACTAATCCTGTAGATAGCAAAGGAGCAATCTTATGGACGGTCTTCTACATTTTGGTCCCATCGTGTTGTTGTACTTTCTCGGTTTAGGTCTCATGGAAGTCTTGTGGCATCGTTACAAAAAGCGAGCCTACAATTGGACGGAGAGCGCTGTCTCCATCGCAGATATGATCATTCGTAATTTGGTTTTATTGGCGATCGGTGGGCCTTTATTAGCCCAAATTGGACCTTGGTTAGAAAAATATAAAATCGCCGACATGCCCTTGAGAGTCGGCGATAGTTGGCAATGGGGTCGAGTTGCGCTGCTGTTTCTAAGTCTCGAATTTTTATACTACTGGTTTCATCGCTGGAGCCATGAAATTCGATGGTTTTGGGCCACTCACGCTGTACACCACTCCCCTAACAGCATGAACTTTATGACCGCTGAACGCCTCGGATGGACGCAAAATATTTCAGGAGCCATGCTTGTGTTTGCTCCCCTCTTTCTCGCAGGATTTCACACCACAGACATTTTGGGGATGTTTTCACTCAATTTACTGTATCAATACTGGCTCCACACCGAGATGTTTGGACGCTTAGGTCCGTTAGAGCACCTATTTAACACACCCAGCCATCATCGGGTTCACCACGCCTCAAACCCCCATTATCTGGACGCCAATTACGGTGGGGTGCTCATTATCTTTGATAAACTGTTTGGTACATTTATCAGCGAAAAGCATGGCGAGCCCATTAAGTACGGCCTTGTAAAACCGCTAAATTCACGCAATCCAATTTATGTAGCCCTTCATGAATGGATGAATATCCTCGAGGATATCAAAGCTCATTGGCGAGAGCCCGAAATTTTGGTCAAATATCTTTTTGACAGACCCGGATGGAGCCACGATGGCTCTCGGAAAACATCTTCGCAAATAAGTACGCCCACATGAAACAAAAACGCCGCCTAGGCAGGCCGCCAAAAAGCGACAGCCAAAATCGCCGCAGAGAGATTCTCTCTGCGGCTCTCGATTTATTTTCCCAACAAGGTTTTGAAGCAACATCCATCCGGCAGATTGCAAGCCAAGTTGGAATTAGCGACCCCGCACTTTATAGTCACTTCAAGAGTAAACAAGAAATCCTCGAAGATCTTTTTGAGCTTTTTGGACCCAAAGCCGTTTTTGCAGCCTCCGAGAATTTGGATGTCCTTTCAGCCGCAAAGTCGCCATGGACCTTCGCCGAGAATGCTTTAAACAAGCTGGCAGAACGGTGGTTTGATCAAGAAGAAAATAAATTTTTTCGATTGATGCTACTTGAAAATCTCACCGGCAATATTCCAAAGCATCTTACGCTGGACGCCATTCAAAAGCCTATGCGCCAGAAACTCACCGAGCTCGCTGCATGGCTAATCACAAACGGTATCGCTGTAAAAACTGATCCCGAATGGATGAGCACTCAGTTTACTGCGCCGATCGCAGCCATCAGAACTGAGGTTGCTATCGATCCCGAGCGTCATACCCTGCCTGAAATAGCACAACGTCTTCGGGACCACTTAAGGCAGTTCTCTGGTGTTTTCTTACCAGGACTCGTAAAGCTGAACGCACCTCATTTTCGCCGGTAGCTGATTCATCAAGAGGGATCTTGGAGGTCGCTAATTGCCACCAATGTCACAAGCAACTAGAAACATGTCTCGTTTTGCCAGTAAATAATACTGTACATTCAGCACCTTGAGAGACAAACTCATAAATTGTCGTCAGATGTCGAACACCTCCATGGGGAGATAAAGGGGGGAACCTATGTGCATCATCTGTCTTGAGTATCAAAAGTATCGCGACATCGCCGATGCAAGGCTAATGCTCCTTCGGGCCCGGGGAGAGCCCAATGATATCGACAAATCGCACCTTAAGGAGATCGAGGTCCAGCTAGATAGTGACGAAAAAGCCGCCAAGGATGCTGGAAGCTCAAATCCTTGAACCTGAATTTAAGTTCTAATGTGAGCGACTTCGGTTGAGCGCATCAGAGCGTCCAACCTAATTGCATCTTCAACACATAAATCCTCGGAAAATAAGTCGCCACATTGAGGATTTTGTCGATACGCTCTCTCTCCGCCCCATTTGCGGCCTGATCCAAAACGGATGACTCCTGATTCAACGTAAACAGTGGTTGTGACCAACCAAGCCAGTCAACGCCATATGTAAAGCCATTCCAGATTGTCCATCGATTTCCTAGGCCCATATTGATCCCAATGGACTCGAGACTCAAACCACGACCAGATGGAGCGGCACCGTTCGAGAGCTTTGATAATGTTTCGTCCCCGAGAACGATATCAAACTTATTCCAACTCAAACCAAAATAGCCTGAAAAGCTGTTTGTACCCCAAAAAGACCTTTTAAAAATGGAAACCCTACGCTCTCTGAAAGAACCAAGATCCACAATCCCAAGTGGCGCAGAAACACGGCCTTGTAGATATTCGAGCTCCCAGCTTTTATCTTTAGACTCATTCAAGATCAGTGTGAATCCAATTTTCGCTGGAATGTATAAATCGAAATGACTGTATACTCCTAGCAGAGCATATTTACGCTCACCACGCCATGCGGCTGAGTCTTTCTCTCCAGTGATTGTCTTACTAAGATCCGATGCCTTCTCGGATGTCTTTTCCCACAGGTTACCCACCAAAGATCCAACGGACTCAGGGGTTGCGTCCAATTCTTTAGAGGGCTCCAAAGATTCGCCTCCCCCGTCAACGCTAACATCTGCCGATAGCGCGACACTTGAGGAAATACAGATCAAAGCCGTAAGATAAAATCTTTTCAATGTGTGATTCCCATTGTATCGCACAAATCACAAGCGAGCGTGTCAATGGCTCAAGTCGCTCATCATAGTGCTCTCATGATAACTGTGCAAGTCGAGTGATCTAAATAGTGAGTAGGTACCTTCAAAGCACACCACTGCATTGCATTTTCAATTCACATTCGACACTACAGCATCACCATCGATGACTGCTTGATCGGAAAATGAGCCCTCCGCCCGCGAGGTGTTTGCTGGTATCGCCGCTATTCATTCTAAGAGATCCCTCGCTAGAGCTAAAACCCCCCAAAATGACAGCCTATATCCGGGTGAAGGCGTCGGCCAATGCCAAACTGTCAATAAAGCTCGCCAAAATGCCGATAGAGTCCTGAAGATTGGGAGGAAGACCTCATGACTGCGCAGTATAGCCCGTTGGAAAAGGTTGCGATTTTAATGCTAAGCCTCGGAGAGGATTTAGCGGGCGAGCTCTTAACTCAGCTACCTCGGGAGCAAGCGCAAAAAATTGTCCAAACTCTCGTGCGCCTCCAAAACGTCGATCATCAAACAGCCAAGCAAATTCAGGCCGAGTTTTCCTCCCTCCTGACACAGTCCTCAAATCAAAAATTACCAAATGGATCATCTTTTGCGAGCCGAGTGATTCAATCCGCTTTCGATCAAGATGTCGCCGCGCAAGTAATGGCACAGCTACCAAAGGAAACAGCACAGTGTTTTCGCGATGCCGAGTTAATTGACAGTAAGCAGCTTTTTCGCCTACTCAGTTTAGAGCACCCACAAACGATCGCACTCATTCTCGCTCATCTTAGTGCCAAGAAATCTGGAGAGGTCGTATCGTTCATGCACCCGCAGACTAGAGGCGACATTCTATTGCGTTTGGCCACGATTCAAGAAGCTGATCAAAAAGCACTCCATGAGTTAGAACAAACTCTTTCCAAGATTATTGCCGAATGCCGAAAATCAAATTCAAAACAACTAGGTGGTCCGTCTAAAACGGCACAAATTTTGGCGTTTATGAATCCCGAGCAAAGAAAACAACTTCTGACTGAAATAGAAACAAAATCCGCTGCTCTTGCGGAAGAGGTTCGCGCAGGTCTCTTCACATTTGAAGATATTGCAAAACTTGATCGTCTTGATGTGGAGAAACTTCTTGCTAAAATTACACCACAGGACCTTGAACTCGCACTTCGCAAATGCCCCGAGTCTCTGGCCGCGTTATTCTTTAGCGCCATGTCCGAACGTCGCGCTGAACAGCTGAAGGAAAATATTGCGAGTACAAAGCCAGTTCAAATTGCCAAGGTCACAGAAGCTCAACGAAAAATAGCAGCCACTGCTTCAGAACTTATCGCCACAGGGCAACTGCGTGACCCCCTCGAAGAAGCTGTTTGATTTCTGAGATCACTCCACCACCCCCAATTTCACATCTGTTTCTGTTTAATTTTTCCATTTTTCCAAAAGGTCATAACAATGGAACTTAAACGTCTGAGAAAGACTCCGATCACTCCCATGTAGATCTGTAACTTGGATAGCCATTGGAATATCACCATGGCTCCGTGAATAAACTAGAGGTTTTGCATGCTCCGAGCGATAGGATTCACTGCCCTCATCGTATCCATTTCACACTGCCGTGTCCGCGATGATGAAAGTCGCATCAAAGATTTGACTCCAAGTATAACTAGCGACACTGGCGGACTAGAACTCGAAATTGACACCAAGGCACTCAAAACAGCTAAATTTTCGCTAAGCCATTCTAATGGAAGCCTAGACATGTGGAGCATGCTCTATGACGATGCCCTAACAAAAAAAATTCAAGCACGGATAGAGAATCTAAAAATTGATCAAAAGAACATGATCCCTGCTGCAGATCAATTAATTCAGCCCGCAAATGTAAAGCAACTTCTATCTCCGTCGTCACTTTCATTTTCAGGCATCCCGGGGAGAGCGAGCTCTCAAGCGGTATCAACCAAATCAAAAAACGGCACATCCATGGTCACATCCAAAGAACTTTCTGGAGATTTTTTTAAAGGCTGTCCATCAGACTACTTCAGTGACTCAGGAAAATTATTTACCAATTTTAAGCGGTCATCAGCATATCCAGCGCACACTAGCGACGGCGACGCCACAATATCTGTCAATAAGGTTATCTATCGACCGAAGGGCATTACGTGGCTTATCAGCTGTGAACGATCTGTAGGATGGGCCGATATTCCTGACACAAAGCTACTCATTAAGATGACTTTTGAGGTCAAACTAGATGCCGATCAAGTTATTCTTCCGGGAGTGGCTAGCGACCCAAAATATCCGACTTTGAAAAACAGTTCTATTACGACTGAACGCAGCGGATTTGGAACCAGATATTTCAGAGACTATGTTGCAATGCAGCCTGACCACACTCCGATACAGCGTTGGAATCCTCTGCGTTCGAGGATCGTGATAGATGATCTTCATGACAGTTTTGGCAAGCCTCTCGCTGAATTCAACCAAGGTCCGTGGGTTCAAGAGGCCCTCAAAATTGCGACAGCAGACTTGAGAATTAAATTTCCTGCCTTGGGAAAGAAGATCATTCTAACAAGTGAGCAGCCGCGGCTACAGCCTGACATCGCATTTGCAATGGGAGATGCCATGGGAGGCGCAGGCATTGCTCTCATGCTTCTTGACGACAACAATGGAGAGATTCGTCAGGCTCGAATTGGACTAGGGGAAGAATCTAATCTGACAGGTCGAATTAAAATGATCGATGGCTTTCATAAACTGGGACTCATTGATGATCCAAGAAAATCTTTTAGAGATTCTTACCTGTTTACCGTGCTTCATGAACTGGGTCACACACTGGGTCTTCGCCATAATTTTTCTGGATACGGCATGAACCAAAACTGGGGAAATGACTTACAGGCCGTCATGTCATATGCAATGATTGGATTTCCGATTGAGTTTGTCAGCGATAAAGTGGAATGGAAGCCCCATGACGTTCTCAGTTTAAAAATTCTTTATGCTGACGCATCAGTCTCAGAAAATCGAGCCTCACTCATTTCGGAAATATTAAGATTCCCACTGTCTCAAGATGAATTTTTCAGTGAAAATATCTTCGACTTTTCCGGCCATTTCAAAACGTCAATGAAGTTTCTGGAAAGTACCAATCATCCAAAATTCGCGAAATTTCGGACAGAAAGTACAGACTGGAAGACAAAGATTAAACAGGTCTATAAAGACGCGTATGATGTAGATGTGGAATAAAAGAACGCCCCATGACTGGGGCGTTTCTTTAATTATTGACTACAGATGTGAGCTCAGGGAATTCCTTGGGCATGACAACCACGGATTCCGGAACTGTTGTCACAGAAGCCCAAGGCACAATAGTAATAACGGCAACCGTTTGTAAGCCAGCAGCGTGTCTGAGCAACGACACCCTCGCCGATCGAATCACAAACTTGATTTACAATTGGCAGCGGCTGACCAGGACCTGGATCTGGATTATTAGTTGGATTTGGGTTGGTTGTAGGATTTGTTGTCGACGTGTTAGCAACACAGGAAACGCCGTTCCATACGCAGGCCGGAGACGGGCAAGCACTTGCCTGATAATAGCTGCTACAATTTCCACCCGCGGTTGCATCGGTCGATGACGGCGTGAAGGGAACAATCGGCGAACAGGTATTACTACTCATACTCCACTGACAGGAGGATCCCGGGCAGCTTGTCTCGGTTTGGTAACTGTTACAGTAAGTCAACGTCCCCACACATTGGGTTCCGCTGACCTGACAGTTGGTATTTGTTGCGCAATTGCTTGTAGTCCGGCTACCACAGTTAGCATCTGCTGCCGCTGGACGCTGACCGCCCCCGCTTTTTTTCTCTGGAAGACAAGACACCATCAGGACTGCCGCACAGATCAAAAGCCAGCTTCGCAGTTGGATCATGTTTACTCCTCTCCACCTTTACCACCAAAGAAATCATTGCCCTTGTTGTCGACAATGATAAACGCCGGGAAGTCTTTGACCTCGATTTTCCAGATCGCTTCCATTCCAAGCTCTTTAAATTCTAGCTGTTCTACCTTGGTGATGCAATCCCGCCCAAGTCTGGCAGCCGGTCCGCCGATACTTCCGAGATAGAACCCACCGTATTTCTTACAGGCATCGGTGACCTCTTTGGTTCTGTTACCCTTGCCAAGCATGACCATGGAACCACCTGCAGCCTGGAATTTGGCAACATAAGGATCCATACGTTGGGAGGTTGTCGGTCCAAAACTTCCAGAGGCATAGCCCGCTGGCGTTTTAGCAGGGCCCGCATAGTAAATAGGGTATTGCTTGATATAATCAGGCAGCCCTTTTCCGGATTCCATCAGCTCCAATAGCTTTGCATGCGCAATATCACGGGCTACGATCATTGGCCCGTTGAGCATGACCCTTGTGGCCACGGGTAATTTGTCCAAAAGCTTTAAGAGCTCAGCCATCGGCTGATTCAAGTCTACGCGGATAGCATGATTACTGTCTTTGGTCCCCTCCGGTAAAAATCGGGCGGGATTGGTTTCGAGATTCTCAAGGTATACGCCGTCTTTAGTTATCTTACCCTTGATCTGACGGTCTGCCGAACACGACACCCCAATACCAATAGGACAAGATGCGCCGTGCCGAGGCAGGCGAATCACGCGCACATCGTGCACAAAGTATTTTCCGCCGAATTGAGCTCCAATCTTGGTTTCCCTTGCCCATCGCTCAACGAGCTTCTCCATCTCCAGATCACGAAATGCCCGTCCACTCGCATTACCGGATGTCGGGAGATTGTCGTAATAACCACAAGAGGCGAGCTTCACTGTTTTCAGCGTCATCTCAGCTGACGTGCCACCGACAACTAGAGCGAGGTGATAAGGAGGACAAGCTGCTGTTCCGAGTCCACTGAGAGCTTCTTTAACAAATGCTTCCATGGATTTTGGATTTAAAACCGACTTAGTTTTCTGAAATATATAGCTCTTGTTGGCGCTGCCACCACCCTTGGCGATATAAAGAAACTCATATTTATTGCCGGTGGTTGCGTATAAATCGATTTGCGCCGGAAGGTTGTTGCCTGTGTTTTTTTCTTCGTACATACCAAGAGGCGCTAATTGTGAATAACGAAGATTACGTTTGCGGTACGCATTGTAAACTCCCTCACTTAGCGGCACCTCGTCATTGACACCCGTGTAAACATCCTCACCCTTTTTACCCATGATGATCGCTGTGCCTGTATCCTGACAGGAGGGAAAAATCCTTTCGGCAGCAATCACGGCATTTTTAAGCAGCTCAGTAGCAACAAATCGATCGTTCTCAGAGGCTTCTGGGTCTTGAAGAATCTTGGACAGCTTTTCCAGATGAGACTCACGCAGGAGGTGCGATACGTCATCAAAGGCAACTTCAGTTAGCTGCGTTAGAGCCTCAGGTGTAATCGTTAGCACTTCGCGACCGGCAAGTTTTTCAACTTTAAGACCATCTTTAGTGATCAGTCGGTAGTTGGTTTTATCTTCACCCTTTTCAAAAATGGGCTGGTAAGAAAACGTCATAAGCATCCCCCAATCTCAGTAATCGCCAATCATTCAAAAGGCCTTAAAGACTACCAAACCAACAATAACCATCATTAAAACCGTGGGAACCTCATTTGCAATGCGAAGCGTACGGCTCGCTGGAAGGCTCGACGGATCAGCTGCGGCACGCACTGAAATCTTACCCGCCACGACGGTTGAAACGATTAGAAACGCAACCGCAGCAAGCTTCACATGCAACCATTTCCCCTGAAGTAATTCAGGATTCAGGCCTATCATTGCAAATCCCGCTACTGCAGCAACCCACATGGCAGGTACGGTGATATAACGATAAAGTCTGTACTCCATCAGCGAAAGAAGTTCGTGAATATCTTTAGCGCCAACTCCCCGCTCACGGTGATAAATCAACAGACGGTAAAGATATAAAATCCCGGCCATCCAAGAAATCACGGCAATAATATGCAGCCACTTCATCCAAAGATACATGGAACGAGGCCCCTTTAGACTACAAAGTTAACTATCTTGCCGGGGACGTAAATCTCCTTGCGAACAGGCTTACCATCCATATTTCGTTGCACAGCATCTATGGCTCGCGCAGCCGTCAACACTTCGGTTTGCGTCGCTGTCTTGCTCACCTCAAGAGTACCTCGTAATTTACCATTCACCTGCACAGACACAACCACCGTGTCACTGACCACCATTGACGGATCAAATTGAGGCCATGACTCGTAAGCCAAAGTATTCGTGTGACCCGCGCGACTCCAAAGCTCTTCAGCAAGGTGCGGCGCAAAAGGACTAAGAATTAAAACAAAAGGCTCGGCCACATCTCGCCCGACATGAGGCTCCTTGTAAGCCAAGTTTACAAACTCCATCATAGCCGAGATGGCTGTATTGTAGCTCATCGCTTCAATATCCTCGGTCACTTTCTTGATGGTTTTGTGAGCTGCGCGCACAAGTTCTGGTGACGATGACTGATCAACAACTTTGAATTCAGATTTTTCACCAACAAAAAGTCGCCAAGCACGGGAGAGGAAACGATGGCATCCCACAATACCAGCGGTCTGCCATGGTTTTGTTTGGGTTAGTGGACCCATAAACATTTCATAAAGCCTAAGTGAATCGGCGCCGTATTCCTTTACGACCGTATCGGGATTAACCACGTTACCCCGAGACTTGGACATCTTCTCGCCGTTTTCGCCGAGGATCATTCCTTGATTGACCAGCTTTTGAAACGGCTCTTTCGTGCTCACAACCCCACAGTCATACAAAACTTTATGCCAAAAACGAGCGTAGAGCAGATGCAACACGGCGTGTTCAGCACCGCCTACATAAAGGTCAACCGGCATCCAGTAGTCTTGCTTTTCTTTGCTGAACGGTTCCTTATCATTTCGTGGATCCACAAAGCGCAGGTAATACCAGCAGGAACCAGCCCACTGAGGCATCGTATTGGTTTCGCGCTGCGATTTTTTTCCGGCGACATCGACCGTCAGCCAGTCTTTGGCCTTGATAAGCGGAGACTCTGGAGTTCCACTCGGCTTGAAGTCATCAAGCTCAGGAAGTCGCACAGGTAATTGACCGACATCAACCGCACGAACATTTCCATCTTGATCGTGCAAAATTGGAAACGGCTCACCCCAGTAACGCTGACGGCTAAACAGCCAGTCACGGAGTTTGTACGTAATTTTTTTACGTCCAAGTTTCTTTTGCTCAAGCCACTCGATCATCGCATGTATGGCTTGGTCTTTACTTTTACCATTCAGAAACCCTGAATTAACTAATTCACCCTCACCCGTATGAGCCTTCACCGTAATATCGGTTTCATCACCGCCCGTTAGCACGCGCTTGATCGCAATCTTAAATTTCGTTGCAAACTCATGATCCCGCTCATCGTGACCAGGTACAGCCATGATGGCGCCGAGGCCGTAAGACATCAACACATAGTCCGCGACCCAAATCTGAACTTTTTCGCCGTTTACCGGATTGATGGCAAACGCACCGGTGAATACGCCCGTCTTATTTTTGCTCTGCGCGGATCGATCAAGATCACTGCGATTTTTAGACGCAGAAACGTAATCAATCACGGCAGCCTTCTGAGCAGCAGTCGTGATCTTATCAACTAGGGGATGCTCGGGAGCCAACACACAAAATGTCACGCCAAATAGCGTATCGGGACGAGTTGTGAATACCTCAAACGACGCCTCTGCATGGCCATCAATTTGAAATCGGACCTCTGCCCCTTCGGATTTGCCAATCCAATTACGCTGCATTTCTTTGATGGAGTCAGGCCAATCAACCAGTGTCAAATCATCCAGCAAACGATCTGCATACTCTGTAATTTTCAAAACCCACTGACGCAGAGGCCTGCGCTCGACGGGGTGCCCTCCACGCTCAGACTTACCATCAATCACTTCTTCATTGGCTAATACCGTTCCCAGTGCAGGACACCAGTTAACTGGTTCAAAGCTCTGGTAGGCTAAGCCTTTCTCAAAGAGTTTAAGGAAAATCCACTGCGTCCATTTGTAGTAAGCGGGATCCGTCGTATCGACTTCGCCGTCCCAATCATAACTAAACCCCAACATCTGTAATTGCTCACGAAAGCGCTTGATGTTCTTGGAGGTAGTTACTCCAGGGTGCGTTCCCGTCTGAATCGCATACTGCTCCGCAGGTAATCCAAAAGCGTCCCAACCCATGGGGTGAAGCACGTTAAATCCGCGCATTCTCTTATAGCGTGAGGTGATATCAGTTGCCGTGTAGCCTTCGGGGTGACCTACGTGGAGACCATCACCTGACGGATAAGGGAACATGTCCAAAGCATAGTATTTGGGCTTTGTTTTGTCGGGTTGGGGCGTTTTGAACGTCTTGTTGCTCACCCAGTAAGTCTGCCACTTACGTTCAATTTCCGCGGGAGAGTAATCGTGATTTGGTTCAGTCATGTCGTGATCCCTTTAAAACATACACACGCGAGTTTATTCCCTGGTCGATTTGCCTCAACCTTGGGCTATTTTAATCGAAGGGGCTCTCTGAAAAACAATTCGATCACCCCATCCGAGCTTCATCACACCGTGATTGCCATCTGCTGCGATGATGGCCTGCTCACACCGATTTTCAATCATTAGTGACTTTTGATCCGGATCGAAAAATCCGTTCACAAGATAGAAGTTTTTACCTGGGGCGCGGTAGAGCTCACGGACCACATACTGAAAGTTTGTATCGTTACGAGGCATAATGACACCACCTGCAGCGTAAATGCCAGCGGTGCTCCCCAACGCCGTGCTCACCCACAAACCAGAGCTTTTATGCTCCTCAACGCGATCCGCCAGGCTAATGCGGTACCGTGTGGTCGCCGCTGGATTTGCATTGGAATACAAGAAATCATTAAGAGCTGGGTCTGACATGCGTGGTGCCGAGCCGTCATTGGGAAGAATCTCAGCACGGACCCGACTCGCCTCTTTAAACGGAATGGAGTCGGTTTTTATCTTTGCCACGATATCGGCTAAACGATCAGCACCACCTGCGCATAAATAACCTACACTCGAGCCTGACGATCGAATACCAATTAACGTCATGTTGTTGGATTGGACGCGGTGACTTGCTGACAAGAGCGTTCCGTCACCTCCAAGAGTCAAAACAAACGCCGTATCACCATCAGGAGTCCAATCTTTCTTGTCGACATTCACTTCGCGAAAAGAAATTTTGACCTTGGTTAATTGCTCACGAGCACGCACTACAGTTTCCTGATGCTCATCATGGCTCTGACGAATACGATTGTAATCCCATTCGGGCAATGAACCCTTTTGGAATTGGCTTTGATACCAAGCCCCGTGCCAGTCCCACGCTGAAGTTTTTGTTACAAGAAGGACTTCTGCCATGATTAAGAAAACACCTCTTGGCCACGATGGCCTGCTCAACCGATTGCATACAAACGCACGAAGAACAAGACTGGTGAAAACTCCGCACCATGCATAGTTTTACCTGAGTCCCGCTCCTATTTCATCAAATTTATGAGCAGGAAAGGCAGTGAAATCGTCGGATTAGGATCTTAAATGCTCTTTGAGGAATTTAACGGCAGCACCAACTTCCTTCTCATCAAAAAGGAACGTTGCAACATGTCCGAAGGTGACCTCCAGATATTCAACCACAACACCTTTTGCCCGTAGCTTATCCACCAGTTGTCGCGACTGCTCAACCTCGACGACCCAATCCAGCTTCCCATGATATAGAAAAGTTGGGGGAAGACCCTGGCGCACATACGTTACGGGAGATGCACTACGGTAGATTTCAGGAATCTTCGCAGGCGGCTCACCGAAAAACGCCTCGTAGTACTTGTTGTAATTTCCGCCCGTCAGATCAGTGGGCGAGCCACCGGCTGCAATGGCTTTTACATCCAATGACCGTGGAGGGTCTTTTAAAACGCCATCAGTTCCAAATGAAAAAACCTTCGCAGCTGGTGGGCGAGAATCATCAAGCCCATCTGATGGCTTGGTGAATCCACCCATCAGTGCCAAGTGAGCTCCCGCCGAATAGCCAAAAAGACAGAGTCGCTCCGCATCAACACCCAAGGCCCCAGCATTACCCTTGAGCCAACGGATGGCATCTTTGGTATCAATCACCGGAGCAGGGAAACGATGAGCGGGTGCCAGGCGATAATTAATATTGAGTGCCGCAATTCCTGACTGCGCTAATCGAGACGCCACTGCATCCATGTCTTTTTTGTCACCCTTATACCAACCCCCACCATGGATGACGATACAGGCTGGCGTCTTCCTATCTTTAGCGAGATCACCACGCTCGGCAGGATACCAATCGGCCTTCAATTTGACCCCGGTGCGCTCCGCATAAATAAGGTCCTTGGTCACCTTAGTTGTAACGTCTGCTGTCTTGGCAGTGACGCAACTCACAGTGAGGACTGCTCCCCATAACAAACCCAAGCCCTGTAGTCCTTGAAAACTTGTCTTCGCATTCATCTGAGGACACCTTCCTTCATTTCGCTAAAAACAAAAGGGACAGAGTTTTGTTTCAACATCTGCCCCCACTTTACTTACAACCCAAGTGACGCCTTAGAATCACCCGCCACTGTCATCACTAGTTGAACGACCAAGGGCGAGATATTCTGGATTTTCCCAGATCTTACCTTTTTCCTCCAGTTCCTTGCGCAGAGCTCGTTCGTAAGATGTCATCAGCGCGTAACCAGCGTTTGACGCAGCAGTCTGAGCAAGCTCAGTCTGTTTTTTGCCGTCAAGCTTGGCAGGATCAGCTTCCGTTCGAGACTTCAGCTTCAGAATCACCTTGCTGCCACTAACATCAAAAACTTTACCGGCGAGATCTCCCACCTTGGAGAGCCCCATGGCTGCATCAACCAATAACGCATCTCCACCCACTTTAGGTAGGCTGCTTGCACCTGCAGCCACCGACCCACTCGACTCCCATTTGGCGCCTAGCTCCGTCAAGAGGGCGTCGACGCTTTTCCCTGCCTTTGCATCCGCTAGAATCGCATCAGCCTTTGCCTGAAGCAGCGCTGGAGCGCGCTCTTGCTGAAGCAACTTCTTTGCAATCTCAGCGGTTGCTTGCTCGAGGGTTGTTGTCTTGTCTGCCTGCTTTTCTTCAACTTTAATTACATGAAATCCAAATGGTGACTCAACGACACCCGAGATTTGCCCCGCCGGAAGATTGAATGCAGCCTCAGAAAACTCGGGCACCATGTCTTCTCGTTTGAAAAAACCAAGGTCTCCGCCTCTGGATTTTCCTGACGCTTCATCCGTCAAACTAGAGGCCAATTTGGCAAAGTCAGCCCCGGGAGCTTTGACCTGACGCAGCGCGTCTTCAGCCCGTTTCTTGGCGTCATCTTTTGTGCGCAACGCTCCGGCACCAGATGCATTTCGCGCACCACTGAATGACACGAGAATGTGACGGGCTTTGACACGTTCTTTAGTATTGAACTCAGATGAATGCGTGTCGTAATAGGTTTTGACTTTAGCCTTGCCTGCGTCATCGAGGAACTTTGTGACATCCTCAGACGATACGGCGATTTTCACCATGGATGGCTCAATCTTCAAATAATCAACGTCAAACTTTGTTTCTGAAATCTGATAGTCCAGGGCCGCTGCCTTTTTGGAAACGTAGGCAATACTGTTAACAAACTGGCGAAAATTCTGCACGGTGATACTACGACGGATCTCGTTAGAAAACGAAGCTTCCGTGTAACGCTGCGACCTGAGGTAATTGCTAAAAGCTTGGCTGCTGAATTTTCCGTTTTCGTCCTGAAACGCTTTGGCGTCTTTCAGCATCTTAACAACATCGTCTTCCTGAGCTTCGACACCGGCCCGGAGCGCAGCCTGATACAACACGCGTTCATCAACAAGCTGCCGCATCACGTAACGCGGGATTTCACCACTGATGGAGTCAAATCCGTCCTGATACTGCTGTTGAAACCGCTGTCTCATTTGAGAATATGCACGCTGAAACTCAGTGGCAGTGATCTTATCACCAGCAACTTTCGCAGCACTTCCTGAGACCATCATCCCGCCTCCATCCTGGGGCGTACAAATCCCGAAGAAAACCATGGCAAAAGCCGCCAACGTTAACAGGAAATAGGCCCCGGAGTTCTGCAGCAATTTTTTACGGTCCATTTCCCCGCTTAATACTTTGTCTTTCCAACGCAACATCGAGCCGTTCTCCCTGAGTAATAACTTTGACAACTCTCTTCCAACTCTAAAAGTTGCCTGATTTTGCTGGGTTTTGTCTAACTATTTATTTTCCAAGGAGCTAGTGTCTACTATTTAATCAAGAGGGCTAAAAAAATTCCTCAAAGCTAGGTGGGAAAACCTGTTGCGCGTCTTGCGCGGTTGAGGTTTAATTTTTCCAAGCATAATAAGTGATGCACTCAAATTTACTGCATTAATTTTGTAATTCCGAATGGTTACGGAGGCTCTTATGATTTTTGACTGGTTAGCGGGACTATTTTCCAACGATCTCGCCATCGACCTTGGCACTGCAAATACTCTCGTGTACGTGAAGGGTATTGGTATCGTAACCAACGAACCGTCAGTTGTTGCTGTTCAACGCGATGCGCGCGGCGGAAAGAAAATTCTCGCTGTCGGTAAAGAAGCCAAGGAAATGCTTGGTCGTACTCCAGGATCCATCGTTGCTATTCGCCCGATGAAGGACGGCGTTATCGCAGACTTTGAAGTCACCGAAGCGATGCTTCGTTACTTTATCGAGCGTGCTCACAATCGCCGCACTATGGTTAAGCCTCGTATTATCATCTGCGTGCCCTACGGCATCACTGAAGTTGAAAAGCGCGCTGTTCGTGAGTCTGCAGAATCTGCTGGAGCGCGCGAAGTTTATCTAATTGAAGAACCAATGGCAGCTGCGATTGGTGCAGGTCTTCCGATCACAGAGCCTAGCGGCAGCATGATTGTTGATATCGGTGGCGGCACAACTGAAGTTGCAGTCATCTCCTTGGCCGGCATCGTCTACTCTAAGTCCGTTCGCGTCGGTGGCGACAAGATGGACGAAGCTATCGTCAACTACCTGAAGCGCAAGTATCAATTATTGATTGGTGAGCGCACAGCAGAGCAAATCAAGATTACAATCGGTACCGCATACCCAGACGAAAACGTTCAGACCATGGCCGTCAAAGGCCGGGATCTCGTTGCTGGCATTCCAAAGACCATCGAAGTTAACAGCGAAGAAGTTCGCGAAGCCATCATGGAACCAGTAAATACCATCGTTGAAGCTGTTCGTGTTGCGTTGGAAAAAACCCCTCCTGAGCTTGCAGCAGATATCGTAGATAAGGGCATCATGCTCGCAGGTGGTGGCGCGCTGATCCGCAACCTCGACATCTTGCTCCGTGAAGAAACTGGACTCCCCATCATGATCGCTGATGATCCTCTATGTGCTGTTGTGCTTGGTTCCGGTAAAGCCCTCGACCAGATCGACATCTTGAGTCAGGTGACCGTGCAGTAACCACTAACAGTGCGTCGTGTGCAGTGAAAGGGTCGTGGCTGACAAACGTTTAGCTTCGACCCTTCACTTCGAGTGGCAAGAAACTCAGGGAACAGAGAGCAGGTTTTAAATGAGTCAAAAACGCTTACGCTTCTGGTTGATGGTCGCCGCCGTTTTCATTGCGCCTCTGATGTTTTTTTCCACCCAGTTTACACCTTGGACTGAGGGCACAGCCTCCCGCACCGCATCTCTAGTTCAGGACGTGTCATATCCATTTGCGTGGGCGTGGCACGAATTATCGACGGGGATTGAAAATGCGTGGGAACGGTATTTTGACCTTTCTGGCAAGTCGAAGCAAAACTTTGAATTGAAGAGAGACGTAACAGAGCTGCGAACTCGCCTGTTGGACTACGATGAGCGGCTAAACGAAGTCAACCGCCTGCGGCAGCTACTTGGATTCACACAGTCTATTCCCGATAAGTTTGTGGCTGCAGAAGTTTTTACGGGACAACGCTCGTTACCGTTCAAAACAATTCGTATTGCCAAAGGCAGCATGGATGGCATCAAAGTTGGCATGCCAGTTGTCTCCTCAAATGGAATTGTCGGCAAAGTCATTCGTGCCGGTTTTAAGTTTTCAGATGTGCAGCTGATTGTGGACTACGATTCAAATGTTGACGTACTCGTGCAGCGCAACAGAATCCGCGGCGTCTTGGGTGGCTATGCCAACGAAAGCTGCCGTCTCACACTTCAGCGCAGTGCCGAAGTTCGAATTGGCGATACCCTTGTCACATCAGGAATTGTTGGCAGTTTTCCGAAAGGCCTTCCGGTCGGCAAAGTCATTCGAATTAGCTTTGAAACCGACAACGTCAGTCAGGTGATCACCGTAGAGCCGTGGGTCGATCATAGAAGGCTTGAAGAGGTTATAGTTCTGCTGCGCGATGATCCGGAGCTTTCACGCATTGCCGAGGCCGGTGGTGCTGACTGGATCGAAACGTCGACCAACCCGGCTGCGGGTGGCTAAATATAGAAAGGCAAGTCTCTCTTGAATCTTGAGTTTGCACTAGAACAGCCAAACTTCACTGGGGCCGATGATCAGCGCCGCGGATGGTGGCCTATGCGACCTCACACCGGAGTCTTTTGGGCGGACATGCTTTGGGTCGTCGTCGTTGCTGCACTAGATACTCACATTATTCCCTCGCTCACCTCTGGCTCTTTGCCCTTCATGCTGATGACGCCGTGGTTGGTGGTGACATTTGTTGTTGCGCCCATGCACACGGCTTTTTTTGCACTGTTACTTGGAGGCTTGGCTATAGAGACAAGCTCTGGAGCACCGCGCGGAATGTATCTAACTGCTTATTGGGTTATCTTTGCAACCCTCGCGTTGTGCAGAAAAACATTGTCATGGCGACATGCTGTGCCCTGGCTCGTGACTTTTTTCTTCTCGTCATTTTTCATTTCAAACTTTGAAAATGCGCTCATTTTTATTCGGAAAAATCCAGAGCAACTGGACTTCTTCCACTTCGCAAAACAGGTCGTCCGTGTCACTCTCTCGGTTGTTGTGGGCATGGCACTAGCTCAACCATGGATGGCAAGGTTTAAAGGGGAGAGCCCCTCCCTATGAAAAAAATCTTTCGTTCATCGCAGTTTCTGGTGGAGAGCCGTTTTTTTATAGCGAGCATCGTGATCGTTGGGGCTATTCTGATTTTGTGGCTGCGGGTCTGGCATTTGCAGATCTACCGCGGAGACTACTACCGTAGAGTGTCCGAAAATAACCGTATTCGAAAAATTGAAATACCTGCGCCACGGGGTATCCTTTTTGATGCGCATGGCAAGGTCCTGCTTGGAAACACGCCGAGCTCCGACCTTATTGTGGTTCCTCAGTATATAAAAGATCGGGAAAAAACCTTCGACATCTTAGCGCGCTTACTCCACCAGCCTAAAGAGCTGTACGAGCGAAAATTCAAAGCCGCACGCGCACAACCCAGATTCATGCCCATCACGATGCAGCGCAACCTGAGCCAGCATGAAGTCTCGATTATTGAGTCAAACAGACCATTTCTTCCAGGCGTTGAGATTCGAACCACAGCTCGTCGCGAGTACAACAAAGACATATCGCCTCACATGCTTGGCTACCTTGGGGAAGTTAATCCAACTCAGATCGATGATCTCAACGCAAAAAACCGCGATAATCCATACATGATTGGTGATCTTGTCGGGAAACAAGGACTGGAAGCGCGACTTGAAAAATATATTCGCGGGCGTCGCGGATATAAAGTCATTCAAGTGGACGCATTTGGACGCGCCTCAAACCCCTCCAAACAAGACTGGGTTCTTCCGATGGTACCAGCACACCCTGGTGCTAACGTGGAGTTGACCATCGACCTTGAACTACAGGAGTCAGTCGGCCAGGCCTTTAGCGGTAAAAACGGAGCCGTCATTGTCATGGATCCACGTTCGGGTGCAATCCTTGCCATGACAAGTCAGCCAAGCTGGGATCCATACATGTATCAGAGAGGCATGACAGTCGAAGAGTTCCGCGCGCTCACCTTGGATCCTCTCCATCCATTCATGGATAAAACCACTGGCGGTGAGTACCCTCCGGGCTCAACGTATAAAGCGGTCGTTGCCTTGGCTGGACTTGAAGAGAATGCTATCAACTCCTCGAAGTCATATTACTGCGGCGGTTCATTTTCTTTAGGCGCTCAAACATTTGGTTGTCATAAAAAAGAAGGACACGGATGGGTCAATCTTCGATCGGCTTTGATGCAGTCATGTGACGTCTACTTTTACCATTTGGGCATTGAACTTGGAGTTGATCGCATCGCAAAGTATGCCCGCGCGCTGGGTCTTGGCTCAAAGCTTGGTCTTGAGCTAAATATGGAGCGTCCTGGACTTGTGCCAACAGAGGCCTGGAAGCTTGCTACGCACAAAGAAGCCTGGGCCACAGGAGAAACGCCACCCATTGCGATCGGGCAAGGTTACAACCTTGTAACCCCCCTACAGATGGCAAGCCTTTATGGCGCCATTGCCACCAAGGGACAGATCTGGAAACCTTATCTCATCAAAAGAATTTCGAGCCCTGTCGGTCAATTGATTGAGGAGCGACAACCCCAACTCATACGCACTACTGATGTCATCTCGCCAGGTAATTATGAGCTGGTTCGACAAGGACTCGAGGCGGTGGTTATGGACGACGAAGGCACAGGGAAAAAGGCAAGGGTTCCTGGAGTCACCGTAGCCGGCAAGACAGGTTCGGTGCAGGTTGTAAACCTTAAGAAAAATAAAAATCAAACCGACGTATCCATTCTTTGGAAAGAGCACGCGATGTTTGCAAGCTTTGCACCATCCGAGGATCCTGAAGTTGTCGTAGCAGTTATTAGCGAGCATGATGACAAGGGCGGTGGCGGCGCGTCCGCAGCACCGGTTGCGGGTCATATACTAAATACTTTTTTCAAACTGAAAAATAGGCGCGCCAATCTCGCCAGCGGAGCAACTGCAAAACCAAATCCTGGCCCGGCAAAGGAAAAAACCTATGAGTGACGTCAATGATAAGTCAAATCACTCGCCAACTATGGTCAGTGAGCCCGTTCTTCTTGTACCCGGGCAAGAGATCCGCGAGCCAAGACTTCTTTGGTCACGAGTGATCATCGGTATCATGTTTGCTCTGATCATCATGGGCATGACTAATTTATACAGTGCAGCCATGGGAACCGGGCTCTTCTGGTCGCAGCTTAAAAACCTCGCCATAGCTTTGATCGCTTTTTTTGTTTGTGGCTGGGTCATCCCACCAAGACACTACAATACCTACGCGTACTGGATTTTTGGCCTCGTATGCATGTTACTCATCTTGGTGGATATTATGGGCGGCATCGCCATGGGAGCGCAACGCTGGCTAAAAATCGGCCCCATCGTCTTTCAGCCTTCCGAGTTAGCAAAGGTGGCCGTTGCTATGGTCGTGGCCAAATTCTTTCACACTTCAAGGCTCTCAAGACCCTACAGCCTTCGCGATCTTTTGCCACTGGGTGCCATTATTGGCGCGGCGTTCGTATTGATCTTTGCTCAGCCTGACTTTGGGACTGCAGGCGTCTGCGCACTGATCGCCGCTTGTCAGCTCGCATTCGTGCGCGTAAACGGCAAAAGCTTGGGAATCGTCATTGTGACGATGCTCGTATTGCTCGTCGTTGCTTGGTTTTTTGTTCTGCACGACTATCAGAAGCTTCGGGTTCTAAACCTCATTTATCCAGAAATGGACCGCAGTGGAACAGGGTACAACGCATTGCAGAGTTTTATCGCCATTGGTAGCGGCAAGTTCTTCGGTAAAGGATTTCTGGAAGGAACTCAGACGCAGCTCCAGTTTCTACCGGCTAGACACACTGACTTTATCTTTGCTGTTTTTACTGAAGAGCATGGGTTTTTAGGAGCCACTATCCTGTTTGGGCTTTTTGTAACGCTCGTATATATGGGGCTAGCAATTGCCAAACATGGAAAGGATATTTTTTCATCCATGCTAGCCATCGGCATGACCGCCATCATTTTCGTCTCGTTCATGATTAATACATCGATGGTGCTTGGCTTATTCCCAGTTGTGGGAGTTCCATTGCCATTCTTCTCATACGGAGGGACGGCTATGATCATGTTCTGCTCAAGTCTTGGAATCTTGATTGGAATTGAGCGTGATAGTCTTGATCTATTCAGAAAGACACATCCATTCAATATTGGTAGCAACGGTAAAGCGATCAAGTAACTGTCAGAGTTTTAAAATTCATGAGCATCTGGTATCGCCGCATTATATCTCTCTTGCTTGCCTATTTTGTCCAACGGCTGCTTTTTATCGGATTTAATTTCAAAGCACTGGTAGCAATTGACGGTTTAAGGTTGGTCTCTGCGTTCTTTGACGGACTTCGCTTTGACCTCTGCATCATCGCAACCGTCAATATTCCACTTGTGGCCATCCATACACTTCGTGGTTTACCGATGATATCTCGACACCCCAAATGGCTCGATCATGCTGTCAGTTTATTATTCGTCTTAACCAATGTTCCACTCATTGTTTTCGGGGTCGTCGACAGCCATTTGGTCAGCTTTACGGGACGGCGAATCAGTCCGGCCATTTTCGAAATTGGCGGCGATATCCGAGATCAGTCCATCGGCATCATGATACAATTTTGGTGGATCACAATACCTACCGTAGCCCTGATTCTCATCTTCGCATGGTACACCTGGCAGAAAGATCACTCCGGCAGCACTTACAATTGGAGCTTTCTCCAAAACACTTGGCCAAAATCTGCGGGATTTATACTCATTGGACTTTTATTGATCCGAGGTGGCTGGCAGACCAAACCGCTAGCTCCGGCACACGCATTTAACTGGCAGCCGACAGTTTTGGCCAATATGGTTTTAAACTCTGGCATGACTGTTCTGCGCACGCCAAAGTCTGTCGCAGTGAAACGATACGATGACTTTCAGGATGTAAAGGAGATCAGGCGCATCCTGAATCCTCGTCTCGAGGGCAGGACTCCTAGTGGTATTGCCCGCGGCAAAAATGTCGTAATACTCATCGTAGAAAGCCTGGCCACTGAATATGTCGGTTTTCTAAACCACGGAAAAGGCTACACCCCCTTTATTGATGAATTATCCAAAAAATCTATTTATTTCGAACATTCGTATGCTAACGGTCGTCGAAGTATAGATGCGATGCCCGCCATCTTTTCAGGGGTCCCTGCGTGGCGAGATCAGCCCTTTGTCACCTCCCCCTACGCTGCAAACGAGACAATGCCACTTCCAAAGACTCTGCATGAGCTAGGCTACGCGACATTATTTTTTCATGGGGCCGCCAATGGCAGCATGCACTTTGACGTGTTTTCGCGAATCGCAGGGTTTGACAAGTATATTGGAGAAAACCAATATCCTAACGCTAACGATCACGATGGGCAGTGGGGAATCTTTGACGAGCCATTTTTAAAATTTGCAGTGGACGAATTAACCACAGCAAAAGCACCATTTTTTGCCGGAATCTTTACGCTCACGTCACACAATCCCTTCAAGATCCCTGAGAAATATTCAGGCCGCTTCCCAACTGGATCACTACCAATTCACCAAGCCATCGGCTACGCTGACTTTTCGCTGTCCGAATTTTTCAAAGCAGCCCAAAATCAGCCATGGTTTCTTAATACGATCTTTGTGATCACGGGAGACCACACATCTTTGTCTGACAACCCCGAGTTTGATAGCATGCCGGGACGCTTTCGGGTTCCCATTATCTTCTTCGATCCGACAAACAATCTTCCGAAAATTAGTCCCCAAAAAGTCGCTAGTCACATAGACATTAAACCAACACTCATGGACTTACTCGGGGTCGATTCATCAAAATTCGGACCATTTGGCGGCCCACTATTTGCTAATGACTGGCCTGGACGCACCATCCAATCAGAATGGGATACGTGGTACTACCGCGACGGTAACGTCCAGTTGACAATTGACCCAAACAATAGAGCCTCGGCGTTTAGCATTTTGGATACGCGCCTCAAAAAAGCCGAAATGCCTACGCCTGCCTTTGATCAACAGATCATGACGCTAAAGGCTGCGCGCCAGTATTTTTCAAATGGTTTACTGGATAACAACTGGTACCCGATGGGAAGCAATCAGGTTGGCATTCGTCACTGATGAATCAGCCCTAACGTTGAAGCTTTAAAACCCGCCCATACCGCGAATAAATCCCCATCGTCATCATCAAAAAAATCACCGCAGAAACGAGCACGGCTGTTGGCTCAGAAAATCGCTCCGCTAGCTGACCAATGATGAGTCCACCAACAGGCATTAATCCGAAAAACGTCAAACTGAAGATACTCGCCACACGTCCACGCAGGCGATCCTCAACCTCAGAATGGAGAATACTATTCGATAGATTCAGAGTCATAATTTGAGCCACACCAAGTAAAGCTACAAAAAAAACTGATACAGGCAGAGTCTTCGTAAGAGAAAATCCCAATAAAGCCAGGGGCAGAAGACCAGCACTCGCGTTAATAAGTCGTCCACGTGCGAGCGTCGAAGCAAAATAGGCAACCGTGACTGCAGCAACAACGGCACCAACTCCGCGACTTGCCTGCAAATAGCCTGCAACACGGGCATCACCATGTAGCTGCTCAACCGCCCACGCTGGAAAAATAGTGACAACAGACACTCCAAAAAGACTCAGTGCTGCAGCCATCGCCACTAATGCCCCGATAATGGGATGATTCTTGACGTAATCAACTCCCTCTTTCATCTGCCCCAGCAATGAACCCTGCAAGGAGTGTTTAACTGCGCCTTGCGACTGAATCTTGAATAAAGCAACTAGGACAGCCACAAAAGATAACGCATTGATTCCAAAACACCATACGGGCCCATAGAGGACATAGATGATACCAGCTAAAGCTGGTCCGATGGCTGCACCGGTATTAAAAAGCGTCGCATTTAGCGCAAACGCATTGGTCAAATCCTTGCGGTCAACCAATTCGCTGGCGAGGGACTGCCTCGCCGGAGCATCGAAACTGTTGGCTGCGCCCTGAAGCGCTGACAAGACGAGTAAATGCCAGGGCAGCAATAGTTGGAAGTATGTTAAAGCAACCATGATAACAGCCAGGATCATCATAAATACCTGACTATAAATCAAAACGCGGCGCCTGGAAAAACGATCAACCACAGCCCCCGCCACAAGCATTAACGCCCACGATGGTGCGCCATTAGCAAATGCCAGCCAACCAAGGAAGGCGGGAGACTTGGTCATTTCAAATGCAAGGTAGGCCTGGGCTGTGGTCTGCATCCACGTCCCAGCTAGTGATATAAGCTGCCCAAAAAACCATAGCCGATAATTTCGATACTGCAACGATGCAAAAGCAGGATTCAATCAGACTCCATTACTGCGGAGTCACAGATGTGCCCATGGTTTTGCTGAGGCGTGGCATCGTCTGCTCCGGAACAGTTCCAGTCAATGATACCAAGAAATTATAAATGTCATCTACTTCGTTTGCAGAAAGATTTTTATTTAGCTGAGTTTTTGCCATCACGCGAATAGCTTCCTGCAGCGTCAGAACTTTTCCATTATGAAAGTAAGGAGCTGTCGTTGCTACATTGCGAAGCGTTGGAACGCGGAACATGTGAGCATCCGCAATATCTTTGGTAACAGTCTTACGTCCTTCGTCCGCCATAAGGTCATACTTTTTCACATAGTCGTTGTCGGTGAACGTCGGAAAGCGCTGAAAGAACGCCGTGCCAACTGGTAATTTTGGGCCCGAAAATGCTGGGCCAGAATGACAACTAGTACAGCCAAGTTCGTTCATCGCCGTAAAGCCACGCTTAGCAGAAGCAGAGATTGCATGGTCGTCACCTTTTGCCCAACGGTCAAACGGACTATTTGGGGTGATCAAGGTGCGCTCGTAGGCTGCGATCGCCTTAGCGACGTTATTGATATTGAGCGCATCTCGACTGCCAAATGCTTTAGTGAAAAGCTCCTGATAACCATCAATTTGTTTTAGTCGGGCGACGACAGCGTCGTTACTTTCCATGGCCATTTCTACCGGATTGGTAAGAGGACCGGTTGCTTGATCTTCCAGGGTGGTTTTCCGTCCATCCCACATCAGAGCGGACAAAAATGCAGCGTTGAAGACCGTTGGTGAACTGCGACCACCCAACTGACCGCCAACACCTGCGGACACTGCACGATTATCTGTGCCTGATGACATCACATTATGGCAACTGTTACAGGAAACGGTTCCATCTTTGGAAATTCTTGGATCAAAGAAAAGCTGTTTGCCCAATTCAATTTTATGCGTGTTAGAAATATTATCTTTGGGCTGTGGGGCCTTTAGAGGCAACACAAATGATAGAGCTAGTTTTTGTTCCGCAGTAAGTGGACGCGAGAGAGCGGAATCTGCAATTAAAACTCCAACAAGAGCCAGGAATATTTTTCTTGTAGCAAACATCACGACGTCTCCTCTTCTAACAATAATAACCTAAAACTTCGCCTCCGATACCATGATCGCAATCGCTCTGTCGACAAAAAGGCAATAAAAAACCGGCCACTATGGCCGGTCTTTGAATCATTACACTCTGCTCGTTATGCCTTTGGCTCGGAGGACACGGGATTCTGCTGTCCGCTCGTAATCTGAGTTTTTTGCTGATCTGGTCCGCCAACAGCTTTTTTAAACTCACGAATAGCCTCTCCCATGCCTTTAGCAAGCTCTGGTAGACGACGCGGCCCAAACAACAAAATTACCACTGCGAGAACGATCAACCAGTGAACAAGGGACATGCTACCCATTACAGACCTCCTAGAGTCTAAAACCTGTGCTCATACATCTATCACAGGACCAATCCGTGTCAACCAACAATCAGTCCGGCCAGTTGTGGAGAATGCCGCGCATTTCTCTATTAATTTCAGCCATATACCCTTGCACCGCTGGATCTTTTGGGTCAACCTTTGCGGGGAAGTAGGTCTGAACATCCTGATTTACCCGCAGCATTTTGGTTTGCCAAATATTGTCCGACTGCAGGGACAAGTCCACACAGTAGTAGTCTTTCAAGATTTTCGGCTCAATAAAATCCTGAATACTCGTGACCTTGTGATCGCGGAATACGCGACGACCCTCTGAATCCCTTGTAAACCCGCGCACGACATAGTCGATCACAACAACATCATTGTCGAAGTTTTCCATCATGTAATTCAGAGCGCGTAAGGGTGTGATTTCGCCGCAGGTGGCGATGTCGATATCGATACGGAACGTACAGATGCTGCCACCGCTGTGAAAATCCGGATATGTATGTGCACAGATGTGACTTTTGTCGAGATGCATGGCTTTGAACGTGGCCACATCCGGACTTGCACCACCACCGGCAATGTCGCTCATCAGCACCATGGAGCTCGCGCCCCATGGATCATAATTCTGATCACTGACAGCCAAGACTTTCGCTTCGATGATGTCACAAATACCCTTGAGAATATTGGTGACGCGCTCGGCGTTGTACTTCTCGGAAATATACTTCACATACGACAAGCGCTCGGTCTCGTTACGAGCCACACAGAAGTCGTACAAATTGAAACTTAAGGCCTTAGTGAGGTTATTAAACCCCACCAGCTTATAATCGCCAAACGGCTCGATGCGCTTCATGAATCCCCCCCCGCAGGTTACTCGAAAAAGAGGTTCCACTATCTAAAACAGTAGAGCCCGCCGATTTAGCACGATCACCCCATAAATGCACCAAAATTATGGACATTTTTTCCCTAAAACCTGAATTTTTGAGCTGATCCGCGGAAGGCTGCTGTATACTGGGAGCCTAAAAGAAAAAAATCATCAATTACGGCAAATTAGAGGCATATTCGATGGGACCGACAAACTTTGAAATGCGCAGGCCAGAAAATCGTATTGTGCACGTTCGCTGCTGGCAACCCTCCGATCGCCACGTCGAGGGTGTTGTCGTCTTAATTCATGGCCTAGGTGAACACTCAGGACGATACACACATTGGGCTGCAAAATTCTGTAACCAAGGGTTTGCCGTTTATGCCTTGGACCTTGCTGGCCACGGCCGCTCAAGTGGAAAGCGTGGACACATTGCAAGTTTTGGCGGGCTTTATGACGACGTTGCTGAGCTAGTCACGATTGCTCGTAAAAACCATCCGGATGCTCCCATCCATATCTATGGACACAGCATGGGCGGTGCTATCGCTTTGGGGGCGGCCATCAATCGTCCACTTTGTCAAACCACGCTCATCACAACAGGCCCTGCTATTGCTCCGGGGTTTGAACCACCGGCATGGAAAATATCCCTGGCGAAGTTTTTAGACCGCTGGGCACCGGGACTCGTCTTAGGAAATGAGCTAGATATTCAGGGCATCTCACAAGATCCTAAAGTTGTTGCTGCCTACAAACGCGACCCCTTGGTCCACAGCAAACTAAGTGTGAGATGGTTTAACGATTGGCTCCGCTGTGTTGAGCAGATCAAAACCCGTGGACCAAAGGAGATCACCTCACCGGTGCTTATCGTTCACGGGGCTAAAGACAAGTTAACGTCCCCTCGCGCATCCGAGGACCTCAGCCGAAGCATGGGCGAGCGGGTGACCTTCAAATTATGGCCTAATGACCTCCATGAGTTACATAACGAACCGGACCATGACCAGGTATTTAACTTTATCCAGAGCTGGATCCGCTCGACCATGAAGGAAACGGGCTCCACCTAAGCACTCATAAAAACCATAAATTACAGGCCTTTATCATTTAGGCGCATATTTTTTATTCAGAATTGTTCAGAGTTACTAGCTTTGTATTGAAAAGCGTGTATATTGCCGGCTCAATCAATCTCCTACCGGAGATTCTGATGGATTGGTTCACAGTGAATGTGGTCCCTCAGAAGTCTTGGAGGAGGAAAAAGGGGTTTTTTTATGGGCAAGAAATTATACGTGGGCGGCATTTCTTACAGTACGACAGATGATGGACTTCACGCGCTGTTTTCCAGCGTTGGAACTGTCGAGAGCGCCAAAATTGTCATGGATCGTGACACTGGTCGCAGCAAAGGTTTCGGATTCGTCGAGATGGCTACCGAAGCTGAAGCAAATGCAGCAATTCAAAAACTAAATGGATCTGAGGCTGATGGCCGCAGGCTAACCGTCAACGAGGCACGTCCTCAAGCTCCTCGCGATAATCGCGGCGGCGGCGGCGGCGGTGGTGGTCGTAATCGCTGGTAATTTAAATTGAGTCGTGTCAAATCGACTCAAAGCGAATTCAGAAAAGGGCCGAGAGACGTATCTCTCGGCCCTTTTTTTAAAACTGTTCTTTCATCGGTAAGGAGTGTCCAAAACACCAGATGTCGTCTTAAGTCCGATCCTGAGTCAGGGTCAGAGTCATTAAAACGGGATCTCCATTTTCCTTCCTGCCGCGAATCTTCACTGAATTTGAATCCATCAAATGGGGTAAAAGGTACTCAACCTTCTCCACTCCAAAATCAAAAACAATATGATCGTCATTTTCTATAATCACGTCGTGCGGCAATTTGCACTCAGACTTCGACAAACCATCTGCGGTTCGAATGATAACTCGCAAAAGATCTGGACCGATCGCGATTGACTTCAACCACGAATACCCTTGATCATGTCGAATATCCAGCGCCAGCATTTCATCAGAGGTTAGAGCAAATACTTTTTGAGACTCTGACATCTTAATTTTCGTAAGCTGTGCTCGCTCTACAACATCATCGTGGATCTCAGCAGAAAGATTATAGTGCCGATATAACGCATGCAGCCTACAAGACTCACCAAACGAATCGTACTTCAAGTCAACTCGCAAGCCAACATTGAACAGCTCACCAGCTGCAGCCATTTGACTCATCAACGCCAGGAGCATTAGAACGTATTTGACATTAGAACCAAACATGCTGTGCCTCCCTATGAAAACTTTTAACGATGGCAAACGAACGCCTCGCTTTGCACAGCTTCTAGCTCAAACGAAAGACAAGAAAAAATCGATAAATAATCAATAGTGATTACTTTTAAACAAATAAAAAGGGCCGAGACCCTTCGGCCCCGGCCCAGCAAACCTGTGTCTACCACGCTGATGGATAATAGTAATAGCGGTAACCCCACGCTGAGTTAGCGCCGTAATTGTATGGATCATAGTAATGATAATAGTACGGTGATCCATAGCCATATGTGTAACCGTTGTAGTAGTAGGTCGGCCAATATCCCGAGTAGTAATAGGGCGAGTACCATCCGTAGTTAGCCCACCGCCATGCATTCCAGCCCCAAAGCAGTCCACGCGTGGATGAATCTCCAGAGGTGCTTGAATCAAGCGCATGCGAAGCACTCACATCGAATCCCCTATTCCAAACCTCCCGAAGCCCGGACGGTTCGTTTTTATTGAGATCCTCGCCAACGATTCGCAACTGCGCCTCCGACAAAAGCTCGCGCCCCTGATTGTCAATTGGCACCCGAATCATCGCACCTTTAGATGCCTGAACCGCAACGACCATGGCATTAGAATCCTCAGATGAAAATCCGTGAGCTGATATCAGCCCAACACTGACGCCTACAAAACCCAAGTATAAAAGTAAGCTCCTCGCAAATTTCATGTTATCTCCTTTCATGTTACCTATTCAAAAAATCGGAGAAAGCGGTCTCCAAGTCCGAGAGATACGCCCCAACAATAAATAAGACAATACGCACGACACTGGATGGATCACCGTGACGCATGAGAAAAGACCGCCATCTCAAATTGTCGCAAATGATTCAAAATCATAGTGGCTCGCGATAACAAAAGGTTACGAGTTGGCTGCGGGGCGTTTGCAATTGCCGATCGCACATCAATTTCCGCGTACTTCATGACAACGTATGAATTGTACAATCGACCAGAATCAAAGCTGCAAGGACAACCACTAGTCATACAATGCACGTATTCATTCCATGTAATGATACTGTCGCTCAGCTTGTTAACAAAGTGGTCCGTCACCGGATAGAGGTAACTGTCACCATAGGTACTGGCCAATGACCGAAGATACAGTGCATCAGCCTGGATGGCTCGATGAGCTCCCTGAATGACAAAAATATCAGGCCACACCAATGCCAAAGTACGCATCTCTTCAAAGCGAAAAACATCATTAGGTGAGAAACCTGGACCTGGTTTCTGAAGGGGCTCTGGGACTTGGGCAGGTTGAGACTGCGGTTCTTGTGCTGGCGTTGGCGTTGAGCTTGGCTTTGCATCGGGGGGCACCGAAGCTCCAAGGGGCATATTTCTCTTAAAATCAATGACAATGGCACGCTCTGTATTCGGCACGGCAAGACCTTTTTCCACGGATGTCAGAATCAGATTTGCTACACCGGCAAAAGACTCTGCGGAAACCGCGACATTGGAATACTCCTCACTCCACTCTTGCCGGCGGACCGGAGGCTCAGCTCCATTTCGAAACTCACTGACACTAATTCCAACGACTTTCCATTCGCCGTTGACGCTCGCAAATAACGGCCCACCAGAAATTCCAGGACTTGAATCACAGTCGTGAAAAAGCTTTGCGCCAGCCACCTTGCGAACAGAACACCCCCACTGCACACTCCCCGTCAGTCCGCCATTAACGTCTGAGTTATAGCCTGCTAGATTCACAGAAAAAGGTAACGTCTTCTCCATCGACACCGCAGAGACACTCAAAAACTGCACTCCGGCGCCGACATCACCCTCCATTTCCACAATTGCCCAATCGGTCGCTCGATCACCCTCTGGATTCAAGGAGCCTATCCACGCTCGAATAGGCCTTAGCGATGCAACGGCCTGCGCGTTTGTGAGTCCTAGATCAAAATATCTAAAATTCTCGCGTGGCTTTTGAGTCGCGACATCAAACACACAATGGGCAGCCGTCAGCATAGTCTTTTGCCCAATCATCACACCCGAACATGAATTGCTAAGTTTACCTAAAGATGAAAATGGAACCTCATTGGTAACGATTCGCTGCCGATTATCCTCACCAAAAATATTTTTTGGCCGTGAGACCGAAGTTCCACAGCCAGCAAACATAAATAGCGTCACCAAACCGATCACTGATCGAAATACTGAAATGAACATACAAAAATCTCCTTATGTGAAGGGCTTTTACATCTCACCCTAAGGAGCTTCGTAGCGATCTATCCTTTCTTTGTCAAACGAGAGACATCCGATTTGCGTGCATTGCCACAACAAGTAGAAAATGAATCAAATTGCATAGCAGAAAATTAATTTTTTTGGCGTGAATCAAAAATCCGCGATCAGACAAAGGGCAGGTTTAATGACTTCACCATGATGAGCTCTCTGTCTAGTTTACGTCCGACTGGGTACCAATAGCAGGCAAAGGGATCAAAACCCAATCGAGCATAAAACTTCTGCGCCAAGAAATTCTCGGTCCAGACTCCAACGAAGATCACGTCTGAAGGATTAGGCGCCATCTGACTAAATGCAAAATCCATCAATCTTTGGCCGATTTTTTGCCGGTGATATGCGCGCTCGATGTAAAGCTGTTTGATTTCAAAATGGCGGCCAATGCCTAACACGACCGGCAATCCATTTTTACCAAACTTGATATATCCAATCGGTTTCTGATAGGAAAAGGCAATTCCATAGCGTGCGCCGTGACTCATATCATCACGGATTTTTTGTTCAGAATGGCTAGTGCTGAGAAAAAAACTGAGATCCACGGGATCATACAAGTGCGCAAAAGTCTGACTGAAAAGCCCGCCTCCTAGTCTGGAGAGAAGGCCGGCGTCTTCTTCATTCGCCGAACGAATTGAAATAGTCATACTGTCCAAAACTGAGGCTTCTTCATTCGCAGTCGCAACTGATTAATCAAGTGTAACGATTTGAATGTGAGGATTGATCTCATGGCGCAAAATACTCTCGATACCACTTAGGGTTCCGGTGCGCGAGCTCGGACAGCTACCACAGGCACCTTCGTACTTGACCGTGACAATGTTATCGATGAAGTCCAGAACGACCAAGTCCCCTCCGTCGGCCTGAAGACCCGGACGAATCTCGCGATCAATCACCTCTTCAAGCTTCCGGCGATCATCAGACCAATTAGACTGATCGACAGGCGCATCCGCCGTAATAAATTCAGGATCGTGAGATGGTAGAAAGGTTTTGATAACCTCTATGATCTCCGACTCTAACACAGGCCAATCGCCGTGCCCATCCTGAGTAACGGTCAGAACATTTTCAAACAAATGAACAGCGGTGACATTGGGAAGACCCAAGATATTTGTCGCTAGTGGCACATGCAAACATTCCGCCGGGTGTACAAAGGTCACTTTGCCGATTTTCTTAACGTCTTTCGCCGTGATGAACTTCAAGGCATTAGGGTTGGGTGTAGACTGGGTAATAACGCGCAAAGACATGATTCATGTTCTCCTTAGGACTCAGTCGAAACCGACGTCTGGTCTGACAAACAAGACAGCATCGTACGCCATGGCAGCAGCACACACTTTGCGCGCGCCGGAAAGTCTTTTATCGAACAAAAAGCTAATGCCGAGCTATCCTTCAATTGCAGGGGATTGCCATGAGCCCCCTTCAGAAGGGCTTCAAAGGAGATGGCGGTCTCTTTTGCATCGGAAATCGATTTTTTCGAGATCAACTCCATCATCACAGACGCACTCGCTCGACAAAGCGCGCAGGATTGAGCCGTAAACCCGACCACACCCAAAGAATCGTCTGTCACTAATACTTCGATCACAATCCGGTCTCCGCAGATCGGATTGAAGCCTTCCGCCCTGTGAGTTGCGCCTGTGACGGCACCATAACACCGTGGCGAACGATTATGATCTAAAACCACTGACTGGTATAAATCTGACGCATGGGGACTCAAGCAAACAACTCCTGCGTCTTCCAAAGCGCCTTCACGAGGCAGTCAACGTCTTCCTCATTATTGTAAATACTAAAGCTAGCGCGCGATGTTGCGGGCACACCAAAACGAGCCATGAGTGGTTGGGTACAATGATGCCCTGTTCTAATGGCTACTCCGTAAGAGTCCAAAATCGAACCGACATCATGAGGATGAATATTGCCCATAACGATACTAAAAATCGGGATCTTTGGCGTAGCCGTGCCAATAACTCTAAGATTGACGACCTCGCCTAAGGCTTTTTCTGCCTTGGAAAGAAGGTGATCCTCATGAGCTTTGATCGCCTTAAAACCAATATCTTCAGACACAAATCTGATTGCCTCACCCAGGCCAATGACTCCGGCTATATCCGGAGTTCCAGCCTCAAACTTCGCAGGAGCGTCGGCGTAAACAGTCTTCTCGAAACTCACGGTTTTGATCATATCGCCACCGCCTAGAAATGGCGGCATCGCATCTAGATGCTCTATCTTACCCCACAACACCCCAACCCCTGTGGGTCCAAAAAGTTTGTGACCAGAAAAAGCGAGAAAATCTGCCCCAAGAGCTTGCACATCAATCGGCACATGAGCGATAGCCTGTGCTGCGTCAACCAACATTGGAACGCCTGCACTGCGGGCCGCGGCAATCATCTCGCGAATCGGCGCTACGACGCCTAGGGCGTTTGATATCCATAGACAGGAAATAAACTTCGTTCGCGGTGTGATTAGCTTTTTAAAAGCCTCAAAATTTACAGCACCATCATCATTTACCGGACAAACAACAATCTTTGCGCCCGTTTCCTCACAAACCATCTGCCAAGGCACAATGTTGGCATGGTGTTCTAAACAAGTCAGAAGAATTTCATCACCAGCCTTTAGGCGCGGCTTTACAAAGGAGCGGGCGACCAGATTGATGCTTCCCGTAGTACCAGTTGTAAAGACGATTTCTCGTTCGTCTTTAGCGTTAAGAAACTGCTGGGTCGTTGTCCTTGTTCCTTCGTAGAGGCCCGTGGCCTCTTCACTTAGAAGGTGAACTGCTCGATGGATATTGGCTGTCCCCCGACGGTAATAGTGCTCCACAGCTCGGATGACCCGCAAAGGCTTTAGTGTTGTTGCAGCCGAGTCTAGATAAGTTAAACGCTTACCCCGGATATCACGGCTTAGAACTGGGAACTCTTGTCGCAGCGCTTCGACATTCAAAGATCCATTAGGCGCAAAGGTCGTCATGATGACGCTCCAGCACGACGCACTTCCTGGGCAAACCAGTCGGCAACACGGGCGTTCAAAAGACGTTTTGCGCTGTCATCTTTGAGACGCATGACCACGTCGTCGGCAAATCCGCGGCACAACATAGCCATAGCCTCGGCGCGTCCGATGCAACGACTCTGCAGGTAAAATAGCTCCAATGGATCCACTGACCCGATAGCCGCTCCATGAGATGCTTTGACGTCGTCGGCATCAATTTCGAGCTGAGGTTTTGCATCGATCTCAGCAGCCTTACTTAATAATAGATTTTTCGATGTCTGATAGGCCTCTGTCTTTTGAGCGTCCTTTCGGATAAATATTTTTCCGTTGAAAACAGCTCGACTCTCATCGTTCAAAATACCCTTATAGAGCTGATGGGTTCGACAGTACCCCACCTGATGGTCAACACAGGTATGATGATCCACATGCTCGTTGTGCCTTGTTAGGTATAGTCCGTTAATAATGCACTCGGCGTCAGGGGCAGTGTATTTGACATCTACGTTGACGCGAGCCAATCGACATCCCGCTAATAGCGAGAATGTCTCAAAACAACTCCCACGATCAAGAACAACACTCACAGAGCCGGTGTGAAACAGGTCGGGAGCAGAGACAATGCGGTAGTAGCCACAATCTGCCAGCGCACCCAGTTTAAATTGGGTGAGGCCGTTGGACCAACCAGATGTCGTCGACCCTATGGCAATAAACTCTTCAACAACCCTTAGCTTTGCCCCGTCTTCCAGCGCAAACACTAAACGCGTTGCAGAGACTTCGGATGAAGAGCCAGGAGTTGCTATGTGTAAAATGTGAAGAGGTTTGTCAACGATTTGGTTTTTCTTGATTTTAAAGACGGCTCCATTACGAGCGAAACCGGCATTCATTGCCGCAAAAAGTCCCGTCATTCCTGGAGCTGATTGCCAAGCGTCCCACCAATCAGCGTCATACTCAGACTCTGCCTGAGACAATGTTTTAAAACCTATCGCAGCTAGTGCTGACTTGTCAGATAAATCCTGGTCAAGGCAACCATCAATAAACACCAAGACCAAAGAGTAAGCCTGCTTCTTTGATTGCACCAAACGATCAACGTCAGGATGAACCGCATTGGACTTTACGGAACCGTTCAGAACAAAGCCCTTTTCCAGCAGTGGTCTAAGGCTTGTGTACTTCCACTCTTCATGCCGGGTGGTCGGGAGACCATCAGCCAAAATCTTTCGTACAGAGCGTTCGCGACGCTCAGTCACTTGACGCGGTTCGTCAGTTTGAGATCGCCGGCGCTGATCCCACGCTTGTTCAATAGATTGGACTGTAGAAAATGTTGTCATCTATTCCATCACTCTCAGTGGGCAAGGTCTTTTAAAATCCAGTCGTAACCCTTCTCTTCAATCTCAAGAGCCAGCTCCTTGCCACCACTCTTGATGATTTTGCCCTGATAAAGTACATGCACGAAATCAGGCACAATATAATTCAAAATCCGCTGATAGTGGGTCACAAGCACGACGGCGTTATCCTTCCGGCGAAGCTTGTTGACGCCATCAGAGACAATCCTGAGAGAGTCAACATCGAGACCTGAGTCAGTCTCATCCAAAAACGCCAGCCGCGGCTGAATAATCGCCATCTGTAAAATTTCATTCCGTTTCTTTTCACCGCCAGAAAACGCCACATTGACTTCGCGGTCGATAAACTTCTCGTCCATCCCCAAAAGCTTGCACTTTTCCTTGAGCACAGGAGCAAACGCCTCTTCGGAAACTTCTTTCGCGCCTTGGTACTTACAAACTGCGTTGAAGGCAGCTCTCAAAAAGACACTGTTGGGAACGCCCGGAATCTCAACCGGGTACTGATAGGCTAGAAAGATGCCATTACGCGCGCGATCCTCTGGACTCATATCCAGGACGTTACGCATGCGAAGATTCACTTCAAAATTGACTTCACCCGAGGTGACCTCATAGTCTGGATGCCCTGCTAAGACCTTGGACAGAGTGCTCTTACCGGAACCGTTCGGCCCCATGATGGCATGGACTTCGCCCTCATTGACCTTAAGGCTAAGACCCTTGAGAATCTCTTTACCATCCACAGTTGCATGGAGATTTTTTATTTCCAACATTGTCATGCGTTCTTTTCCTCTCGCCAGTACTGTTTAACCGACACTTCCCTCTAACTTCATCTCAAGTAACTTCACCGCCTCAACGCTGAATTCAAGGGGAAGCGTCTTGAAAACATCCTTACAAAATCCGTGCAAAAGAAGGCTGACAGCCCCCTCCTCATCGATACCACGACTTTTCATGTAAAAAATTTGATCTGCAGAGATCTTTGACGTGGTTGCTTCATGCTCGACAATCGCAGAGTCATTTTTGACTTCAAGATACGGGTGCGTGTTCGCCGTGCAGCGATCTCCCACGAGCATGCTATCACACTGACTGAAGTTACGTGCGTTTTCTGCCGATGGAAAAATCTTCACCTGTCCACGATAGGTGTTTCGTGAGTCATCACAGCTAATACCTTTACTGATAATGCGCGAAGACGTGTTCTTGCCGATATGAATCATCTTCGTACCAGTGTCTGCTTGCATTTTATTATTGGTCAGCGCGACCGAGTAAAACTCTCCAGCTGAATGGTCGCCCTTGAGAATCACGCTCGGATACTTCCAAGTGATTGCCGAACCAGTTTCGACCTGGGTCCAACTAATCTTGCTGTGAGCACCCTGGCAGATACCGCGTTTTGTGACAAAGTTGTAAATGCCTCCCTTACCCTCTTTGTCTCCCGCGTACCAGTTTTGAACTGTCGAGTATTTGATCTCGGCTTTTTCTAGCGCCACTAATTCGACGACCGCTGCATGCAATTGGTTTTCATCACGCATGGGCGCCGTGCAGCCTTCCAGATAGCTGACGTAGCTACCCTCTTCAGCCACAATCAATGTGCGTTCAAATTGTCCCGTCTCACGGGCATTGATACGAAAGTATGTCGACAGGTCTAGGGGACAGCGCACACCCTTAGGAATGAACACGAAAGATCCGTCAGTGAAGACAGCGCTATTGAGTGCAGCATAGTAGTTGTCTTTATAGGGAACCACTGAGCCAAGATATTTCTCGACGATTTCAGGATGGTTTTGAATCGCTTCAGTCAGTGAGCAAAAGATCACGCCCGCAGCAGCAAGCTCTTCTTGATGGGTTGTTCCTACTGAAACACTGTCAAACACAGCATCAATAGCCACGCCCGTCAGACGCTTTTGCTCAGAGAGAGGGATCCCTAGTTTATTGAATGTTTCAAGCAACTCTGGATCAATCTCATCGAGGGACTTCGGTCCTTCGCCACCTTTTTTGGATTTTGGGGCTGAGTAGTAGCGAATCTCCTGAAAATCCACGGGAGCATATGACACATCAGCCCATGTGGGCTCTTTCAAGGTGAGCCAGTGGCGATAAGCTTTAATTCGAAATTCTCTAACAAAAGGCGGATCATTGCGCTTATCTGCAATGAGGTTAACGATGTCTTCACTCAGACCTTTTGGAAAAAACTCCGTCTCGATCTGGGTTTCGAACCCATATTTGTATTCACGGTCAGTCAGGGACTCCTTGACAATCTCAGCCATCGAGCCTTACTCCGCTAAGATTTTCTGTCGATTTGCGACGATTATGCATCGCTAATTCACCCGCCTCACAACGCCCGCCACTTCGACATTCCTGAACCGATGGCGTCGCGCAAAGGTGCTCAACGGCCAAAATATTTCCGTTTTCAACTTCTCCCACCCAACGCTTTGCTAAAGCTCCTAACTTGATGCCACTCAAACTCGATTTAAGCGAGCCGTAGATGGAGTACCAAGCATCACGCGATGAGCAACTGGACTCAAAATCACAGGCCTGACCCGAGGAGATACACTCCACTGGAATCATGCTTTCTTCTACCGAGGAGAAAAGATCCCACATGGAGATATCATCAGCAGGGCGAGCTAGTTTGTAGCCCCCGCTACGGCCTCGGATACTTTCAACCAAATTGCCGGCGCGCAGCTTAACCATAATCTGATCCAGGTAATCTGTTGGTATTCCCTGACGTGACGCAATTTCACTACGCCTGACAAGTGGCTGCTCAGCCCCATAACGGGCCAAATCCATCATAATTTTGAGCGCATAACGGCTTCGAGACGTTAGATTCACGGGATATCTCCTTCAACTGAACCGAGGACAATTGTTTAGCTCCCAGGTCAACATTTGGCAATAGGATTCAGCGTAATCCTGACTAAAAGTTTCAAGATTTTAACCCACTGAAATAATTGGATCTTAAGTTATATCTGCCAGGCTTTATGCTCGACTCTTTCCCAGATTGCATTGTCCTATATCCAAACACCTCCACCCCACGCCCAATTTAAATGAGAGATGTCTCTCAAAAATTATCAGCAGTCGCTCTGCTAGCAATGCGTGATCAGTTGGCCAATTACATTGATCTAAACCGGTTCCGGGCGCGTTGACTGGGCTTTGAGATCCCCCGTACAATATAGGGCAGAGTTTCCATTTTTATCAAAAGTTCCCATATGGTCAGGTGTCACTATGAAGCCATCTTTTGTAATATCTTTGTGTCTGGTTTTGCCCACAATCATCTCGGCATGCGGTCAAAGTGGATCGAGCTCAGGCGGGGGCGGTTCCGGGGGAACACCCACTAAACCAAGTCAACAAAATACACCCGAGAATCCGGCGCCTGGAACGGTCAGTGACTCGGCTGGGTTTTTTGTCGCCCTAAGAGGCGATTACGCAGAACTCTTTTCCATTCACAAAGGGGAAACGGCCTTTTCGGAGAAATGCGAGGCCAAAGCGGGCGAGAAAATCTTTTGTAACGTAGAGGGAGAAGAACAGCGATTTGCAGCTCATGATGTATCTCTTCACTACCACGTTCCTAAAAATATGTGCGAATACATCGGCGTCATGCCCTACTACTTTGTTAATCGTCGCTCAAAACTACAAACATCAACACTGCACACTTATTTAGATAAAAATGGTGATTTTGGTAGTGCCATTGATAATACAACCGATCTCGTGACAAATACCGATTTTGGGTGTCACCTGTCTGAGGAGCTCAAACCGATCTGTTGCCTTGGGAAATACAATATTGTGAGTCACACATGGAGCAAAGAGGAAAATGGGTTTCTTCTCGCAACGACTGGCGTCAATCACACAGCAGAGCAATGCTTGGGCGGCCCTGCAGTAGACAGTCAGCCTAAAACTGCACTAGGTATCCCAACAGGAACCTATTACTACATCCCTGGCGAAGGGCGCAGTGCCACTTATGATCTCAAAGGAACGGACTCAATCGTTTCAGCGCGTCACGGCATTGTATGGAACGTTAATCACTTTAATCCGTCTGATCACACTGCGCCTCCTGCAGTTGACGGAATTCCTAATGCGATGAATTACGATATCGACGCTGGTCCAGGAACAATCCGTATTGGGCATCCCTATTACACGTTCACATGCTATGACGCAGCCTGGGAGATCAAGGCACAAATTAACGTGCTATTGCGAGACTGGGACACAAAAGCTGGCTATGAAGCTCGAGCTACCAGTCCAACGGGTTATCGTGATACGGGAATGGAGGATTCACCGTTTGGAAACAAACCGAAAAATGACAATTGGAATTGGAAAGATATCGAAGACCAATTTACCGGCGATAAACTACCAGATTTTGAAAAATCTTCAGCCCAATAGTAGGGCCACATCGCTTCGCTATCAAGACCAAGTCTTTCGTCCTGGTGGATCGTTTGAGTTTAGCCTAGGGTTCGTTTATCTCACGAGCTAAGGTATCCAGGACGCTTTGATCCGCTTGAACATGCACTCCATTATCATAAAGGGCCCGCGTCGAAACTTTTCCATCCTTGCCGTACCATGAAAGCAATCCATGGGGTTTGTCGTACCTAAAGGACAGTGATTGCTCGAGAACCCCATCGCTGGTGTGAGTTCTGTAGCGCCCGTGCTTCTGATCCTCATACCACGGGATGACGGCATATTCTTTTCCATTTTCAAACCAGTAGTATGCAAGCCCGTTTTTTCTGCCGTTAATCAGAGGCTCCTTCTGCCTCAGCTTTCCACTGCGGTATTTGACTGTGGACCACCTTACAACGCCATTAACTACCTCTTGAGAGTCCTGCGAAGGTTTCCATTTTGCTAATTTTTGCGCTAGATTCATATCCAGAGCAGAAAAATCACCATTGTTAGAAGAAATCTTCCAAGACAACGGCACAGGCTTTATATCTTCGATGTAAGGACTTTGGAAGTAACCCTGACGCACGCGAAATTCCACGCCTTCGCCCTCCGTTAAATCGTTATATGTCCACGAAGAAACATCCAAACGCGAGGGAATCAACCCCATATTATCTTTAAATCTGATGTGCAAATAGTATACCGTCCTCCGACTTCTTCCGCTTCCAACAACTTCCGAATACTTCTCGACCAGAACTGCCTGAACCACAGAAATCGGCGTCACGTCCAAGGAGCGATTCAAATCTGAAAATAATTGAAATCCGCTGACGAGAGCCGTTAAGCACACCGGAATGGAAAAATCATACAATATGAGCGGTAGTCGCGAGGACCGACGCAGAAAAAGCCAAACAAAAAAATACCAAGTCGCTATGAGAACAAGCCCCATCAGCAAGCCCTTAGTGATCAGATCCCTGAGATCAAGATGAATTTGCCCTCCCTCGATTTTCAGAGAAATATATGAAGCCAGTGCATAGCCAGAAATAGCAAAACAAATAAGCTCTAGAATCAAAACTTTTAGGACAAATGGCTCGGCCAGGAATGAAGACCGCTCAATTGACTCTACGCCGCGCTTTAAACTCGAGAGCTGGGCAAAGAACTCGTCGGTCTCATACGTATGGTCACTTGGCTTCTCAAGTTTTACATGCCCAAATCCATCGACAATTATTTTTTCATAGCCCGCGGCGTTCAACTTTAACAGCACATCGCGAAATCCGGCATCAACACGAAGTTTCTGGATAATACCAGCATTCTCAGTGGCGATATAAAAAACCTCGTCAAACTCCTTCACCCCAACCTGAACTTCTCGATCAAAACCAGCGGCCTTTAGGTAGCTAAGCCATATGTTTTCTTTGACGAGTCGAAAGAAAACGCCGGATCTGACCCTCAAGAATACAACAGATTTTCTTTGCCCGTTCTTTGATGGAGGCTTATTGACCACCTTTATTGACAGATCGCCGGGATAAGACTGAAATCCCGAACGTAAAAATCCCATTCCATAAAAACGATAACCGACGGTGATAACCGTCATCACCAAGCGGAATAAAATCCACACGATACTACCCCCGATATTGAGCGCTGGACTATTGTATCAAAATAGCTATAAAAAATTTAGCGCAGCTCGCATCACACGAGCGACCAAGAAATCCATGAAATATTAAAGAGACTGCAAAACGCCCTTGATATAGCCCATCGCATAAGCGAAGGCCTGCAAAGACGCAGAATCACTGACATGACCTGGCACGTGGTCTGGCATCAGCATCCCATCGTAATTGTACTTCATCAGAATACGAGCGATTTGCGGCATATCAATATCACCTTCGTCAACGAATACCTCCTGGAAGTCGTCTCGACGACCCCGGATGTTACGGTAGTGAATATTAAATATTCGGCCTTGTTTTGCGAGTTGCTCCACGAGCGGAGGTAAATCAAGCCTAGGATCTGCTAGCATCTCTGCGGTTGTTCCAAGACAAAGGTTTAGTCCGTGAAACGGACTATCCTTGAGTTCCAGAAACTTCATCAAACCTTCGGGAGTACCAAGAACATTGACGACTCCATGAAGTCCACCCGGCGGAGTTCCCGGGTCCTGAGGATGGCATGCCATGCGAATTTTCAGACGTTCAGCCTCTGGAATGACTTTTGATAAAAACCAGGAAATACGCTGCCAGAACTCGCTTTCAGAAACAGCGCCCGCTCGCGTTAACTCCGTAGGATTTTTTCGCTCCTGTAGGCGATACGTACTGTACTCTGCGCCTCCGCGACCTGTTGTCGTGCCAGTGCGCATGACCCCCAGTAAACTTAAATTGTATTTCACTGCAGGTATTCCAACTTCCGCACAGGCTTCCATCGTGCGAACAATATCTGCCACGTCTTTGTCACGCTCTGGAGATTGGCCAAGAACAATGGCTGCGCGCTTTTCGCGATCAACATGACTAGATGTGAGAAAGGGCAACGGGATCATTGCTAAAACAATTCCCTCCGCCTCACACATGGATTTTAGACGCCTTAAATCTGCAATGTCATAGAAACCCTTGTTACCCTCGTCAGTCGGGGTGCCACATATGTGAGTGACACCGCACCGACTAAAATAGCGAAGCATCTCTGGCGTCGTCGGACCTTGTTGGGTCCCAGATTTGATTTGGTGACGTGACACGTTTGTCGGAGCTTGCGTATTCTCTCTCAGGCCAGCTCCTGTTTTTTCACCGGATGGCTTAAAACAACCCGTAAGCCACCCCAACACACCCAAAGATGCGCCAAACATCGCTTGACGTACTAGGTCTCGTCGCGAGTAATCAAAAGATTTCAATTTATCTGATTGATCCATTTTTCACAGTCACCTTTTACAATCACTCATTCAGTGCGCAAAGCTTTTGCCACCGGTCAGTTTCGTCACAAGGAGTGCACTGCAGAAACTCACCGCGAAAATAACTGTCGCCATCGCAAAAATCTCCGGAGACACCCCAAACCGAATGACGGAATAGAGAGCCATGGGCAAAGTCACGGTATCCGGTCCACTTGTGAAAAATGATATCAGAAAATCATCAAACGATAATGTAAAAGCCATCATCCAACCGGCAATAAGAGCGGGTGCCAAGAGCGGAATTTGAACTTTCGTCAGCAATTGCCCGGGACTTGCGCCCAAATCCCTCGCCGCATCATCAATGGCCTGGTCCAGGGATCTAACTCGGCCTCGAACAGTAACCGCCACATAAGACGCCGAGAAGGTCACATGAGCCAAAATGAGTGACACATGCCCCAAACTGATCCGCAAAAAAACAAACCAGATCAATAATCCCAAGCCAAACACAACCTCCGGCAAAACCATCGGAGCTAACGATAACGAGTCGAATAATCCTTTGACCCACGTCTGCCCTCGCTCAAAGGCAAACGCTGCGACACCACCAAGAATCGTTGAGATCGTTGCCGATATAGCGCCGATATAAATCGATGTAAACAATGCATCGATAAGATCAGAATGCCTGAGAAGGTCTCGGTAAGCTGACAGTCGCGGTACCTCACCTGTATTAAAATCGACAAATGAATAAATGACGAGAGTCAGGATAGGAATATAGAGAAGCCCAAGTCCCGTTAGAAACATAATCCGAGGCAGGTATCGGCCTGCTGATGGACGAATCATTTAAAATCCTCACCAGCTTTCACCGTATGGTTAGTCATTAGCTTAATCATCACCACAAATAGCGCAACCACACTAACTGCACTCACACATATCGAAGCACCAAACGGCCAATCCCGAGCTTTCAAGAATTGATCGGCCAGGAGATTGCCGACGAACATAGTTCTGCCACCTCCCATCAGATCCGGAATTACAAACTCACCCAGAGCAGGAATGAAAACCAAAGTGCTTCCCGCTAAAATCACCGGCGTCGTCAACGGCAACAGAACTCGCCACCATATTCTCCAAGAACCGGCACCCAGATCTCGAGCGGCTTCAAGAATTGACACATCAAAGCGCTCAAACACCACATAAAGAGGAAGAACCATAAATGGAAGATAGTTGGTCACCATACCAAACCAAATCGCCAACGTAGGATCTGCCATGAGGAAAGGATCTCGGATGGCTCCAATGTAAATCAAAAAATGATTGAGAGGGCCTTCAACTCCAAGCAAAAACTTAACCGCGTAGGCTCGCACGACAAAATTGCTCATAAAAGGAAGCATTACAAGAATGAGAAGTGCTTTCCGCATCGATGGCGACTGCCTAGCGATAAACCAGGCCATTGGATAACCCACCATTAAACAAGAGAACGTTGTCATGAGAGCCAAATAAACAGATGAGGCAAGCACTTTAATATAGAGGCCGTCAACTACGCGCCGATAGTTGTCCAGCGTCCAAGTAAACTCAAATCCACCCCATAGTCCTTTTTGCTGAAAGCTGACCATCAATACAAAGACGAGAGGCCCCAGAAGAAAAAACAGCATCCATGCCATGTACGGCGCAGCACCAAGACCCACCGCGTAGTTCGTCGACCGCATCCGGCTACCCATGGATTTCACCTTGCAGCTTTAATTCTGCCCCCCTCCGCCAGCGCACGAAAACTGGATCGCCGACCACGAGCTCATGACGAATGGAGGAGGGTTTTTGAACCATGAGCGGTCGACCCGACCCGTTCTGCGTCGGAATATCAATTGCAAAATCTGTCACAGCGCCCTTGAACAAAATTTCCCGAACCGTTCCAGTCAGACCTTGATGAAAATCTTCATCGTGATCAAAACCTGAGCGTGACAACTCGAGGTCTTCGGGTCTTAAGTACAAAACCCCGCCACCTACGCGAACATGATTGATGGCTCCCACAAAATTAGCCACAAACTCCGTCTTCGGACTCCGATAAATCTCTTCAGGAGTACCACATTGCTCGATGCGACCCTGACTGAGGATGGCAATCCGGTCACTCATCGTCAGAGCTTCCTCTTGGTCGTGAGTGACCATGATGAAGGTGATACCCAGACGCCGCTGTATGCGCAGAAGTTCAATCCGCATCGATTCGCGAAGCTTCTGGTCCAATGCTGACATCGGCTCATCAAGCAACAAAACTTCAGGCTTATTGGCTATCGCGCGCGCCAAGGCTACTCGCTGTTGTTGGCCGCCACTTAGGGTGTCAACCCGACGGCGACGATAATCGTCCATCTGAACGAGATGCAATGCATCGTCGACAGCTGTTTTGAGATCAGATGGGGACCAGCCCTTTACTGAGGGACCAAATCCGACATTCTCTTGCACCGTCATGTGTGGGAAAAGCGCGTAGCGCTGAAAGACCATGTTAAATGGACGCCGATGAGCCGGTTGATTTGACATCGAGCGCCCGCACCACTTAAGAGATCCCTCATCAGAGGACTCTAAACCTGCGATGATCCGAAGCAGCGTGGATTTGCCACATCCACTGGGTCCCACGATAGAAAAAAAGTCCCCTTGGCGTACACTGAGAGAAATATCACTCAGAATCGAGACGTCTTGAAAAGATTTGTGGACAGACTGGATCTCAAGCATCTAAAAGATCTTTTTAAAAATTACTGATCAATCTATATAATCAGATTTTCACTCACGAAACACTCAACAAATCATGCCCCGCAACATTCACCCTCTTTTAGTCTTCTTGTCTTTGGCCCTCTGCTCGTGCCTCAATAAAGGATGCACACAGGCCAGGACCACAACCGACACCCAAGACCCTGGAGACAATCGAATAAATCTTTTTATTTGGGGGGATTACACCTCTGAGTCAATTTTTGCTGCCTTTGAACAGCAATCTGGGATCAAAATCGTTGAGTCGAATTTTTCATCAAATGAAGAGCTACTTGCCAAACTTCAGGCGGGGGCGAGCGGCTACGATCTGATCATACCGTCCGACTACATGGTGCGGGTCATGAAAGAGCTAGATTTGCTAGAGCCTCTTGACCACACCAAGATTCCCAATCTCCACAACATCGACCCTCGACTGCTGAATCGGGACTATGACCCCAAAAATTCTGTATCAATTCCCTACTCATGGTCTCTCGCAGGACTCATCTACAATAAAAACAAAGTATCCCCGGCTATCACCGGCTACTTGGATCTATTTACAAGAGATAATCTTCGTCACCGAATCAGTCTTTTGGATGATAGTCGCGAGGTCGTCGGCTCAATCCTGAAGTCCTTTGGGCAATCTGTTAACACCACAGACATTGAAAAACTCGAGGCCGCCAAAATCAAATTAATAAACCTAAAGCGTAGTATCAGAGAATTTACATCAAGCCCCGTATCCATGCTCCGGCATGGAGATCTATTGGCGGCCCAAATTTATTCAAATGAGGCCCTTCGCCTGATTCAAACCAATCCTGAATTTGAGTTTGTCATCCCGGATGAAGGGTTTACGATGGCGATCGACAACATGGCAATCCCTAGGGCCTCGACCAGAAAAGCAAATGCCCTAAAATTGATAAACTTCCTGCTTCGAGAAGATATTAATTTGCAGTTCGCCCGAGAATTGCTCGCCGCCCCAGTTATTATCAACGCCAAGGCTAAACTTCCTGAGTTTATGCAGAGGCAGCCATCCATTAGTCAGTTTGACATCATTGAAAAACGCGGCGAAATGCTCATGGACCTCGGACCGCACACGGCCAAATACGACCGCCTGTGGACGGAAGTCAAAGCTTCATCCATTTGAAAATTTAGTTATAACGTAGTCGCGCCAATGCAACTTGGCCTCGAACAAACGATTCAAGACTAATTCCCGCAGCTCTGACTTGCTGAGGAATGAAGCTCGCCTTCGTCATGCCTGGCAGCGTGTTGGTTTCCAAGTAGTAGAGACCTTTTTGCGTCAAAATCATATCCGTTCTTGTGTATCCAAAACATCCCAATGCTGAGTGAGCCAACAAGGAAAGAGCTTGCGCTGCCGAAGCTTCATAAACAGTAACTTCTGCTGGTGTCACTTCTCGATTACCCACACCCAAATACTTTCCCTGATAATCAAAATGAGCATCCCGGTCCAAAATTACTTCCGACGGTGGCAACACCGTCAAACAGCCACCATGCATAATCACACCGACGGTGAGCTCGCGGCCTATCAGCCTTTCTTCAGCCAACCAAAGGTCACGGGACGATTTGTTGCTCTGAAACCATGTCTCACATTCAGACTGAGACTTTATAAATGAAAGACCAGCACTCGAGCCATCACATGCGGGTTTGATAACAATTTGAGTCATCTTTGATTGGAAGCCCAGCAATCCTTTTAACGCGTCTGTCTGGTCTAGAGTAAAAAGATACTGAGCGGCACAAAGGACCCCGCGGGTTTTGACCGCGTCTTTGGCTTTAGATTTATTCATCGCCAGGGCACTTGAGGCAGCGGATGAACCAGTAAAGGCAATGCGAAGAGATTCTAATTTTTCCTGGAGCCAACCGTTTTCACCATCACCACCGTGCAGTCCGAGATACAGGACTCGTGAGCCAACTTGTTTCAGAGCATCCTCAATGGTCGCTGCAACTTGGGAACCACTCTTTGGGGAAAATTCACTCGTGTAAGCATTTTGATGGGTCGCTAGTTCATCGGAGCTGACAGATAGCACCGCACCATTGGCGCTCCAGAACCATAGCAAGGCATTCGGTAGAATAGTTGTTAAATGCTGAGCGGACGCAACCGACACCTTCCGCTCGCTGCTGGTACCGCCAAATAAGATAATAACATCGGCATTCGTAGACATAGATCCCTCGGTTCGTTAACCGCCTCTAGTCTATAATGAATTCAGATAAATTGCACCTGGCGTCAAGCAACGCTATCAACGGATTGCATCTCAGAGTCTTGGAGCTGAGCCAGTATCTCTTCTAGTGATTGTGGCCTATGCAGCAAAAAGCCCTGAATGAGGTCCACACCCATCTGTTGAACTGCCTGCGCCTCTTCCCACATCTCAATGCCTTCAGCAAGCACAATTGCATTAACCTGCTTGGCAGCCTTTACAATACCCTCAACGAAAATCGCCTTTGTTGGATCTTGATGAATTTTTTCGACAAGACTTCTGTCGAGCTTTATGAGCTCAGGACGCAATTTGATCACTCGCTCAATGCTGGCGTGACCTTTTCCGAAATCATCGGCGGCAATCGTGCAATCAATTTTTGATACATAGTCGTGGATTTTCTGCATAAGCGATAGGTTTGTCACACCCTCAGATTCACTCAATTCAAATATGATTTTTCCACGCGGACTAATGAGATGAGTCAGCCTTTCCAGATGCAGCAGGTTCCGAGGTAGAATGTTGACCATCAGCTTACCAGGTAATGAAACCGCGTGAAGGATCCCGAGCCCCAGACAGACTTGATCAAGTTCAAGAGCAACTTTGGCATGACCTGCCATCTCAAAAAGAATATCTGGACGAAACAGGCGGAAATCCATAAACACCAAATGATCACCCGTAAGTTTCTCTTCCACTAAGTTTTTTCTGGCTCGAATCAACGATTCAAAACCGAAAATCAAATCCTTTATAGGCGTAAAGGACTTGGATTTTTTAACCTGGTCCACCTTCTCTTGCGTGATGCCTTGCAGCTGAAAGACTCCCTGGTAATTTGGAGTCAAAATTTCGCGTGATTGAATGATCGTTTGCATGATCTCGCGCTCACGATCCTTGACCCTTCTCTGGTGAACTTTTGCGACCTCTGTCGCAGAATCTATCAGATGGTCCAAAAGATCGACTGGGTCGACACATGGGTTGTGGAGTGCCGTTGCATGACCGACACTGAAATCTGGGATTAAACGCATACCGTCAGGTAGAACTCTTAGTGCTCTGTCTTTGAAGACTTCTGCCCAGAGAGCTTCTTGAATTCTCATGGCGAGACGATCGGCCAACTTTTCAAGAACACCCGGCGCAGGAACCGTTTTTGCGATTCGACTCTGCTCCAGGAATACATAGTAAGTGTTGCTATGGGCAGAACGGCGCATAAGCATATCGGAATTCCGGAAACTGCCGTTTTGTCCCCACATATCAACCAGGATCTGATGGAAACAATCTTGGGCCTTCTGGTAGGCCTCGACGCCAAATTCAATTAAAATTTTTCTGAGAGCGCTGGCGTTTATTAACAACATACTGATGGCGCCGCTTCCTTGAAGCATGTGCAAAGGAACCTGAGGGTTATAAATTGGCGCGCGTTTCAAAGAGACGCTACGTGCCCCACGGCCGCTAGCACCGCACGAGTCAAGCATTGCAAGAATCAACTCCGGGCTGTCGTCAGGAACCCAAACAAAGAGCTCTGAATTTCGGCTTGAAACCGACTGCTCTTGTCCTTGCTTTTCACCGATTATCAAGACAGGGATGCGTCGACCCAAACTGCCCAAAAGATCAAGCCAAGCTGCATCAACGAGTCCCGGCATCCCACTGTCAACAACGATACCTTTGACGCCAGCCGCATAGAGACTTGGAATGGCAAGATCCGAAGTTGGATCAAGAGCGCGAAAGACGATCTCATGCTCACGAAATAGTCTCGTCAGACTTTTTCGAAGTTGGAGATTCGAGGTTACCAAACAGATCATTGGCCATCCTAGGTTGACTAAAAAGTGTCCAGCGCTAGACAAGAGTGTTTCGGATCAATCCCCAAGACCTTAAGTCGATGCGCCCCCATACATTTGGAATTTTTATAAACTTCTTGGAAATCCACAGTCGTTGTGGATAAATAGGAGATCGCCCAGGGCGCACCCCTTAAGGGGCGGCATATTGACCGAAATGAAAAAAAATTAGACAAACCATGAAATAATATTTTTATTTAAATCGCTGATGGAAATTTATGCCTTCTATGTCTCCTTTCATCCAATCACTTGTTGAAAAATGTCGGGCTAAACCGGGACGAGTGATTTTGCCTGAAGGTGATGATCAGAGGGTCATCGAAGCATCCAAGCTGCTCCTATCTTGGGGCGCTGCAATAGAAATCAAATTAATAAACTCTACAGGTAGTGTGAAGACTTCGATCTTTGACACTAGAGTTTCGTCGTGCTCCAGTAAAGATCCAGCGATCATTCAGGAAGCGCGTGCAGACTATGAAAAACATCTTGAGTCGCGCAACAAAGTATTGAGCCCCGATCAAATTGACAAGCTCGCCGAGTCACCCCTAGTCCAAGCAGGTAACATGCTCTACCACGATCAAGCCGATTGCGTGGTTGCTGGTTGTGTCGCAACGACAGCGGACGTGATTCGAGCAGCCATCTCGACTGTTGGCTTAGCCAGAGGGATCAGAACCGTCAGTGGAAGCTTCATTATGGATCGCACTGAAAGGAATCCGGACGAAATTTTTATTTTTGCGGACTGTGGTGTTGTCATTGAGCCGACGGTTGACCAGTTGGTGGATATCGCAAAATCATCATCAGAAACGTTCTTCAAACTGACGGGTAAAAATCCAGTCGTTGCGTTTCTCAGCTTTTCCACAAAAGGCTCGGCCGATCATCCAGCAGCAGAAAAAATGCGCCTTGCGGCACAAAAGTTTAATCTCAAATATCCCACCATCGAAAGTGATGGAGAGCTGCAATTCGACGCAGCCTTCACCAAAGACGTCGGGCTTCGTAAATCCCCCAAAAGCACTGTTCCTGGACGCGCCAACTGCTTTATTTTCCCCACTCTTGACGCAGGAAATATCGCCTACAAAATCACGCAGCGCCTAGCCGGATTCGGCGCCTATGGCCCGATCCTTCAGGGTTTGAATAAGCCCTATAGTGACTTGTCACGTGGCGCAACCCCAGAGGATATAGCCATATCGGCCATGATAAATATTCTCAGGTCCCGCTAATTTCTGATTGCCCATTGAACTGGCAACCCCGTACAATACTGTAAACTTTAATATTCATGTTCAGTAATATTTCCAGGGATAGGAGATAAGCGATGAGAAGCCGATTTTTAGGATTTGCGTTCTTGGGCGCGCTGTCAATCATGGCTGGTGGCTGCGGTGAGACTACATCGTATCGCCTTAACAGCACGACAGAAAGCGAGAAACCAGTCTACGTCAGACTTCCGGCTGCTATGGTCACCAAGGATTTTGTAAAATCCACGGGTTTCAATCGCGATCATGCTAAGAACAATGATTTTGCAATCGGCTGGCTATCCTCAGGAGTCATGAATCATTTGAATCTCAAAGACAAGAGCCAGATCACGCGCCTTGATGAATTGGCTGTGACCGAGGGACGCCTTAACCCATTTACAATGGAGCGGACAGAACTCAAATTTGATGAGCCAACCCCTGCTGAAGACTATCATAATTATCAAGCATTGACCGCGGAGCTACGTCGGTTGGCTGACGCTCACCCTGAAATCGCGCGCCTCAGCAGTATTGGTAAATCTCATCAAGGACGAGAACTTTGGATGATGACCATCAGTGATCAGGTTGATCAGGCTGAAGGTGAGCCAGAGCTTCTCTACATCGCTAACATGCATGGTGATGAGGTTGTCGGTCGAGAATTATCCATCTATCACATTCGTCGACTGCTTAATGAATACGGTAAAAATGACCGCGTTACAAATCTTGTGAACAACAGCAAGATGTTTATCATCGCATCGATGAATCCAGATGGCTTTGAGCTGAGACAGCGCTATAGTGCGCGTAATCTAGACTTGAACCGAAACTTCCCGGACTTTACAAGCGATGACCGCGACACTTCAACTGGACGTGGCGTTGAGACAAAAGCCATTATGGATCTTCACAGTGGCCATCACTTCACTGCATCCGTTAACTTCCACGGTGGAGAAGTTTGTTTCAATCTTCCTTGGGACACAAAACCTAATCGCGACGTTGAAGAAAAATTCGGTGACGACACCGTACTAACCTCCATGGGACGCGCGTGGGCCGACAGCAATCCAACGATGGAAGCCAACAACAGCTTTGATCGCGGCCTAACCTACGGCTACGAGTGGTACGAAGTTGATGGCGGTATGCAAGACTGGTCTATTTGGTACCGCCGCAGCATGCATGCTACGGTTGAGCTCTCCTACACTAAGTGGCCTTCTGCCAACTACCTTGCGACTGCTTGGCGCGAAAACCAAGAAGCCATGCTGGCCTACCATGAGCGCGCGCTCACGGGAGTGCATCTACAGGTCGTCGACGAGCGTGGCGCCCCAATACCAAGTTTTGAAGTATCTGTGTCTTCAGCAAACAGAACTGTTCGCTATGACAATGGTATCGCGCACCGCACGACGACAAGTGGCCCACAAACAGTCACTGTCTCCATCGATGGACGATCTGTTGCCCAAATCAACACAACGGCGCGCCCATTTGACGGACGCTTTGACCGCGTTGTTGTTTCAAAAAAATAAGATAAAGCCCGCGTAAGTAAAATATTGGCGCCATTTTGATACCAACCAGGTCAAAATGGCGTCTTTATTTATGGGCACAGTTCATGCAGACACCAATGTGAGACGTAAGGTCACAACACCCCAAACACACAAAGGGAGGAGTCATGAACAGGATGTTGCTACTACGAAGACTATTTGAGATCGCCGTGATGCTGTCGTCGGTGTCAACACCGTTGTTGGCTGGTGTCATCACCTATCATCCCGAATCGGGAATCTATGCTGGCAACGGATGTCCGGAGGGTTCATCCCGTATTTATGTCGATGAGTATGGTGACCTGGTTTTGGAGCATGATGCCATGATTCTCAGTTTGCCAGCCTACGGCCAGGATCCAGCTTTGTCCGGTCGGCGCGCCTGTACCATTCGAATTCCTGTCACAATTCCACAAGGGTTCTATATCAGCGCTATCGAGCAACGTATCGCTTATGCAGCCATCAAGTCGGAAGGAGCACAGGCACAAATCTCGACTCAAACATCTTTTAGCTCCGACCGCGTGAGCCCATTCACTGCCATACTTCCCAGAGATGAAGAATTCACTGGGGACTTGATGATTGACTCTCGACGCAATCAGCTAAATTCCCAGTCGCAAATAAATCGCTACTGCCGCGGCGATCGTTCCGAAGAGATGATGCTCCGCATCAATATGGCAATGTCAGGCCAACGAGACTCATATGCAGAAGATCTGATTGTTCAGACAATCGGTGGATACATCAGTGAAGGCATCGATGTTGAAGTCTCACCTTGCCCCTAAATGCCCCCCCGATGACTCAATCATCGGGGGATTTCCGTTTAACTTAGAAGCGACGATTACAGCTCAACTGCCCCAGCATGAATGGTTGCCAGATACCCCGCGGCGAAGCATATAATTGCGCCCATCCATTGGGAAAAAACTGTGCGGCCAACAGCTCAGGTCTGGCAAGTCCAAGATCGCGCTCCGCACAATCGTACTCAGCTCCAGCGGATCCGAACTGACACTCCAGTCGAATCATTTCAACGCTGGGTAATCCGGACGGTAATTGACGGACAAGTCTTACCTGGGCGACAGCGCGACCATTGAAAGTCGGGCGAACCTGAATCCAGTAAGATCCATTCCAGAGAATGCTTGGCACCTGCGTCAACGAATTGTTGCAGTCGTAGGTCGATGCATATGAAAAACCAGAAATACATAATAATAAAATTAACGAAACCAAACGAAGCATCGTAACCTCCCCGTAGAGTCGGCGACCTAAGTAGCAACCATCCAGGAGTTTAGCAAGGACGGAAAACCATCTATATTGAGGAGACTACGAAACAATCTGCAACAGCGAGACTCCATGCAGTCTCGCGAAACCATTCGTTCTCTGACAAGTAGATACGATCATTCTGCATACGAAGCATTCCATCACGTAATCCCCGCCGAAAGACCTCGGACTCCCGCAATCGATACCCCTTCTCAGTGATGAGATTTATATCAATCCCATCACGACAACGAAGACCACACCCCACATACTCAAGAAGCCAAGACTCCAAGTTTCGCTCCGAGTCAACGATTCCCCCAGTGCTTAAAACAATATCTTTCATTTTAGGGCTTACGGAATTCTGAATTTCATTGCGCAAAAACGCCCGGAGATCTCCTGGGTAACTGTATCGCAAACCAACATTAGACCCATCAGCTACAAATCCATGGGCACCAGCGCCAATGCCGATATATTCGTCTCCGCGCCAGTAAAGCCAATTGTGGCGACACGACGCTCCGGGACGTGACCAGTTGCTAATTTCTTCGTGTTCAAATCCGGCTTTGCGCAAGAAATCACAAGCCATATCGTAGTAAATAGCTAGACGATCATCTTCCACAGCTTGCATGACACCCCGACGCTGCGCCCGGGCAAAAGGAGTCTGCCCTTCATAGGTCAATGCATAGAGGCTTAAATGATTGACGCCCGAGTCCACCATGCGACTTAGGTCTGAAAGCCATGAGTCCGTCGTTTGGCCAGGCCAGCCGTAAATCAAGTCACCATTTGACAGAGGGAACGTATTAGCGGCTTTCTGCAACGCTGAAAAAGCCTCGGAAGACGAGTGATCTCGCGTCAACGCTTTAAGCCCCGACTCATCAAAGGACTGAACCCCAACGCTTAAGCGATTAAAACCAAGTGACCTCCAAACTTCGCAGGCCTCTGCGGTGACATTGGATGGATTAGCCTCCAATGTCACCTCAACATCGTGCACAGCTCTCTGGCCAATCAGCGTCATCAATTCGGTGTATTCACTCGTGAGAAGTCCGGGTGTACCGCCACCGAAAAATACGGATGTGAATTGCCTCGAGTCAGGGATGACGCTGTACCAAACTGATAATTGTTTTATGAGAGATTCAATGTAGGATTTCTGATGGTCAGCATTGAAGTTTGCCGTCTTTGCAAAGTCACAGTAGTGGCAAAGCTTTGAGCAAAAAGGAATATGAACATAAAGACCAAACGGTTTGCCCATCAGTATCTCTTTCCAGAAAATCCAGGAGGTTTCTTCCGTTCTGATGGACACCAGCCCGGTCTTGGGCCAACCTCGGGAAACTTTCGGCACACGTCGGGCCTGACATCATAGATCGTACAAAGTCTCGAAGTCTCATCCAAAAAAATACAATCCTGGTTAGGCCTTTGTGCAATTGTAAACTTCATGGTACTTGCGCGATAGGACTGAATCAGTTTTTGGGATTCGAGCTTTCGGGCAATCTTCTTGGCCGACCATAAGGCCTCATCTTCCGACAGGAGCCCCATCCTTACCAAGTCCGGAACCTTTGCCTCGACGTGAAGTCGACAGCAATGACCATGGCACCCCGTGCACATGCTCGGTTTGAACTTTGTCCAAGTTGAAGGGCGATCTATATCCACCATGACGCCCTCTTACCGCGACTAAAGGCCCTTAATCAATAGCCAATGCTACAGGTACTGAAGCCTTAGTGAGCAACAGGAACCCCGCCATCAGATATATCCTGGCGATCTTGCTCGTCAGTGCCGGCACCCAACAACGACGCCATCCACAGGAAGTCGACCCCACTGAACGTCCGCGTGCATAAATCTGTGCCGCCAGAAAACTCAGCATGGCGCCTCTGCCAGAGGTAGTCCGCACGTCTATCGCAATTCATTGGCAGCCTCGTCATGGGAAACTGAGACATGGAAAGAAGATCAGCCAATAAATGCTCCTGATTTTGATTCGTCAACGTCCCGAATGTCTCATGATCCAACCATCGATAGAAAATGTTCTCCGGGTGCAATGCTCTCAGCCGACCAGAAATCCATTGACGCCGCTGGACATCCAGTGATGTGTCTAGACTTTTCTCCAATGTAACCAAGCGTTCGATAGCCCCAAAAAAACTTCTTGGATTGAATCCCTCGCGAGATTTGGAGTGTTTAATTTCAAGCCAAAGATCCAAAGCGGCAAGATGCGAAACGTAACCCTCTTGAAGAAACATGGCATCATATTCGATCGATGAAAATGATTGTTTTAAAATCCATGGCCATTCTTCAAAAGGAACGTGGCGCCGCTCCGCCTCCATTCTCAATAAACCAGCAATTCCTGGCGACAACCAACTCACATAGAATGGGCCGTCCCCAACAAATCCCCCCCTGCGATCAATCTCGGAGAGCATCGTTCGAAAAAGTACCGTACCGTTCTCCGGATTTGCTTTTAGCGCAACCAATACACCCATAATCATGTCACGACTAAGACTCTTGGAACATCTTGGGTGACGAAGCCACTGTGCCCCATCGCGGCTAGCCTTTATCGATGCCCAGGCCTCTGTAGCCCGCTCTTTCAAGCCCATCGAAGCCAACGCATAATATCGAAGAGACGAGAAAAGGAGACTGTCACATTCGCCCTCTGGCCGCCTGCTAGCGTTCAAATTGACAACCATACCGTCGAGCAGCATGTCGCGTTTGATGAGCTCGTCGTACAGAACAGTGCGCGTTAGCGCCTCCCGTCTGAGCCTTGCGAGATTGTCTTCCATGGACAAAACCTCGTGGGAATCATTCATACTGATTAACCGTGCATGCTGCTCATTGATGATACGAGATAGATTGGCGATCACCAGGACCATCACCACAGAGAGCAAGACTCCTGCAGCCAATGAAATATTGAAGATGACAGGCCTGATTCGCATAGGTGTTCAGCTCCAAAAACCCACTTTCCCTTAGATCTTCCGTCGGCAAAGAGAATAACGAACCCCCAAAGAGCCACTATACCTCAATATTTTCAGTGCTTTAGAACTTGGCTATGGACGGCTTTGCGCGCGCTTGATAGACCGGGCCGCTTATGAGCAGACTGTCATTTACCCTTGAAAAAACAGCCTCGGGATCGCGAGCAAGAGCTACGCGGTTTAAAACACTGCATAACGAGGTTTTAACACCGACGTTTATGCCTGTGGGAACCCATGCCTCGGTACGCAGCCAGAGCCGCGAAGATTTATTGGATGTAGGGGCTCAAGTCCTTTTGGCCAACACCTATCATCTATTACTCCGTCCCGGGGTTGAGATTTTCCAACAGTTTGGTGGCATCCACAACTTCATGAAGTGGCCCCGCTCAGTATTGACTGATTCGGGCGGATTTCAAATTTTTTGTCTCCCCAACTCTCGCGTCATGAAAGAGGAAGGGGCCTACTTCAAAAGTTATGTCGACAATCAGACAATCTGCCTGAGTCCCGAGAAATCAATCGAGACACAAAAATTTATTGGCTCTGACATCATGATGGTGCTCGACCAATGCGTACCATCAACGGTGGAAAAATCTATCGCCAAATCTGCGATGGAATTGACTCATCGCTGGGCGCTAAGAAGCCTCGCAGCGCGCGGTGATTCACCGCAGTCATTGTTCGGCATTGTGCAAGGAGCTTGCTATCAAGACCTGCGCATTGAGAGCGCAAAAATAATATCTGACATGCCTTTTGATGGATACGCCGTAGGCGGCCTTGCGGTTGGCGAGACAAAATCAGAACGCGAAGACTGTACGGCCACCGTCACGGACCTCTTACCTCAAGACAGGCCTCGCTATTTAATGGGAGTTGGAACTCCACTTGATTTGTTGGAAGCGGTGCATCGCGGTATCGACATGTTTGATTGTATCCTGCCAAGCAGCCTCGCTCAGCAAGGAGTTACCTTCACAACTCTCGGCAAGCGAGATCTTCGACGGGGAGTCTACCGCACGATGGAAGGCCCACTAGACCCGGCCTGCAGCTGTTACACGTGTAACACATATTCCCTCGCCTACCTCTATCACATCAATCGTGTACGCGACACACGCGCCTGGCAGCTACTTGCACTTCATAATATCCATTACTACCTGACTTTAACGCGTCAGATGCGCGAGCACATCCTCGCTGACACTTGGATGGAGTTTTACCAACAGCAACGCCAGATCATCGGCCAAAACGATAGTTACGGACCCAAGTCCGTGATCGGCGCAAAACAGGCGCGCGGGCAGCGCAAACTCACAAGAGGCCGATACGAAATTGTTGAAAAAGACGGAATCGGTCGCATTCGCTGTGTGAGGTCTGGCGAGGTTATGCATTCGGTAAACAATCCCGAAGTTGAAGCTAGAGAACTCTATGTTGAGCAATCGAAGCTTCTGGAACGCGTTGGTAACGCCGAAGACCCACCTCTGGTAATTTGGGATGTCGGTTTAGGCTCTGCTGCAAATGCGATGGCGGCGATTAATGCTCTTGAATCGGTACCGGCCGACGTTAGACCGCGGAAAGTGAAATTAATCAGCTTTGAAAACGACATGGATGCTTTGAAGCTGTCCTTAGGTCATCGTGGTCTTTTCCGGCATCTGCGCCACGGTGGGCCAGAGACCATCGTAAAGGATGGGCGCTGGATCAGTCGTTGCGGTCTCATTGAGTGGATTCTGCTCGAAGGAGACTTTGCAGAAACAAAATTCAACGCAGAACCTGCGAACCTTGTCTTTTTTGATCCATTTTCCTTCAAGACAGATAGTGCATTATGGACACTCACAGCGTTTGAAGAACTGCACGCCTGTCTAAAAGATCAACCGGCATTGATTTTCACATACACAACGTCGACAGCCGTAAGGGCCGCCTTACTCGCTGCTGGATTTTATGTCGCTCATGGTCAAGCTACAGGTCCCAAAAGCGAAACAACGGTCGCACTCAACGAACTTGCAAAACAGCTTGAACCTGATTGGAATTACCTAGGCGAAACATGGTTGAGCAAGTGGCAACGTAGTGATGCAAAAATGCCCTACGGAATCAGTGCGGCCTCTGAGGCCACCGCACCAGGCTGGGAGTCAAAAATTTTGACACACAAGCAGTTTGCCGCCCCCCTGACCTAGACCCGGTCATTATGAATCCTTATACCCATTGAACCCCAATGATTTCAGGGGTCTAATCTAAAAATTAAAATTTGATGAAATATTGTTGGACGCCCGGCCAAAATAGGGGTAAAGAGGGCCCGAGAGACCACCTTTTTTTAGGTGATTTAAAGATAAGGGAATACTCACATGGCTAAGCTCTTTACACTGTCGCTACTTGCTTCTGCTGGCTTGACGCTAGCAGCTCCATCTTTCGCCGCTACGCGAGCTGGGTTGGATATTCGTCCGCTTGCGGACGCTCGGGCGGAATTGAAGCCCAAAGCCTATTCCCCTGAAGAGCGTGAACTGATGGCAAAACAAGCTCTCATGTTCATCGAGAATCTATACGTCCACCGCGAAGTCAAAATTAAAGACTTCGGCGCTCAAGTTGACCCTGTGCCACGCCTTAAAGACATGGTTAAGCGCGCCCCGTCCATGAGCGACGAAGAATTCCATAAGACCATGCAGAAGATCTTTTTGGATCTTCATGATCACCACACAAATTACAGCGCTCCGCTGCCGCTACGTTGTAGCTACGCCATTGCCCCTCTCCATTTTGCCGACGTATACGACAACGGCACGCTGAAGGTTATCGTTAAGGGCAAAACCAAAGTTGTAGAAGAAGCCGCTGGCTCAGAGGTTTCGGCCGCTGAACCTGGAGACGAGCTTGTAGCCATAAACGGCAAGCCTATTGTGGAAATTCTCGAAGAACTTCGCAAATGGAGTGGTGGCGCCAACGACGACGCCATGACCATGGGCGCAATCATGAACCTCTCCCTAGTTCCTTTGGCTGAACAACCTGTTCCAAGTGACAATGAACTCAATTATGAGCTGAATCGCAAAGGCGAAAAGCTAACGATCAAGACTCGGTACTTTGCCGCCGTCAATATCCCTTCTTGCGTCAAAGAGGCAGAGGGTACTGCCACTGAGAAAACCTTTACTCCGAAACCAAAAAAGAAAAAGAAAAAGAACCGGAAGAACTCCTACTACGACTCCGCATTTGTCCGGGGGGAAAACCCAATCGTTCGCGACTATAAAGACCTCGTTTTGCCAGACACGGTGTCTCCGTTCGGTGAAGACGGCAAACTTCCAATTGGTCAGTTTTATACGATTTCAACACCCGCTGGAAAGTTAGCCAAGTTCGACCTCGAGACGTTCGTTCCTGAAGACGAGTCATCAGCTGACGATGTTATCCACAAAGTCAAAGCATTACTCCAAGATGCTCAAGACAAGACTGAGGCGCTGATCATTGACATGCGCGGAAATGGTGGCGGATTGATCCTTCTTGCTGAGGGACTCACCCAGCTGTTTACCCCAAATAGCGTGGCCACGATGCCTGTTCGTTATCTGCCAACTGATCTGAACCTTCAGACGTTCCTGCGCGCCAACCAAGGCCGTGAGAATGGCTGGTCTCAAGATACTCGCGATGGTATCCGTGCCAATGCGCGCTACACGAAGCCGCGCGTAATTACATCAGCTGATGCTGCCAATCGCTACGGTCAGGTTTGGTTCAAGCCTGTTGTCATCCTGACAGATGCAACCTGTTACTCAGCATGCGACTTGTTTGCTGCATCGATGCAAGACCACGGTGCTGCAACGATCATCGGAACTCATGCGACAACCGGTGCAGGTGGTGCCAACGTGATGGATTATGATATTTTCCGTCAAATCTTCGACACCGCTTCTTCTGAAGAAAATCCTTTCGTTAAGCTTCCCGGAGCTCAGAGCATGCGCGTCTCTTGGCGTCAAACACTTCGGGTCGGAAAGAGCAAAGATCAGCTCATCGAAAACGCAGGCGTGAAGTCAGACATCGTCGTACGCTATGTGACTGAAGACGTTGTCGGCGGCGAGTCTCGAGTTCTGATGAAAGAAGTACACAAAGCTATCAAGCAAATTCTGCCTCGCTACAAGAGCCACATTGCCCTGCAATCTAGCCTTATGATGAAAAACGGCGCCTACGCTGAATGGACCGAAAAAGTTCGCGGCATCGACAGTCTTGTCGTTATGCATGCCGGCAAAGTGGTCGCACAATACGACGTCTCAGAAAATGATAAAGATATTACTGTCAGCCTTACTGATGTGAAAGGCGAGTGGTCCGAGGCTGCATACGACGTCGTCGGTAAACTCAATGGTAAGACCCAATTCCGCGTAGTGCGCGAAGTTCGCTGGCGTGGAAAAATGCTCGATGCATCGAAAGAGCTGTCTGAAACATTCAAAGACGGTCTAAAATTCTGGCATACCCAGCAGATGGCAGGTCCGTCTGGCGAAGGCTGGCAGACCAAGGGCAATGTAGCCAAAGTTGGGAAGGGCGCAAACTACAGCCCTAACACTACAGCTCAGCTTTATGCATCTATCGCAACCGCCGGCAAAGAAACAGTGACGCTAGACCTCGCCATGAAAATGGAGACCGAAGATGACATGGACTACGTCAATATCATCGTTAGAGACCCAGCGACAGGCGACGAGGAGTATGTAGCGTCTGTTTCCGGCACATTCGATATCAGCCCAGACCAGAAAATCGAAATCCCGACCAAGGGTGCCGATCAATTAGAAATCGTGTTTGAATTCATGAGCGATGAAAACTGGAACATGAAAGGTCCAGAAATCAGAAAGCTCGCGATTCAGACTCTCTAATTGATCTCGCAGCAGAAACACAAAAAAGCCCCGGCAGATGCCGGGGCTTTTCTTTTTTTGATCACTTGTTTGTAATAATGACCGGGGGAGCCAATTCGACCGTGGCCACGTCTTTGAATAAAATTCGCAGGTCTTCAATCTTAAACTTGGTCTGCTTTGGAGCGTTGCAGATGCGACCTCTGCAGCTCGCTATCATCTTCATGCACCCAAGACCCTCAATCGCAGCTGGACTTGAGATACCGACAGCATCGATCATCTGACTCGAATTTTCGCCGTTTGGTATAGTGGTAGCCTCACCACTAAATTCTATGGATGAATCTTTCGGGATCATTCGTCGTTCTAAAGTCGCCTCACGCGCATAAAAACCGCAAACGACATAGTGCTGATACTCAGTACCTTCATATTCGTTGATTGACGTGTAGTAAGTCAAAGGACCGATGAGCACCTGCTCACGATTGGCCGGAATTTCGATATCTTTTAGTAATACTAATTTCGAGCCACGACCAATGGAGGCGAACTCATGCTTTGCCGCGTCATCCTTTAAGGAAGACCCCTGCTCTTTGACGCCACATGCTGAAGTTAGGGCTAACATCGCTGTAACAAAACACGTCTTCATTGCTTTCATGGCAGGGTTCCTTCTCAATAAAAATCTTGCGCCCAAATCCTACACCCAAGCCACAGCAATCTCCATGCCGACTTTAAATAACTGTTTTTATTTGATTTTTTAGTAAAAAGGTGTCGGAATTATTGACACCTGTGCGCGGTCAGTAGGCCTGGGCCACTAGGACCTCAGGCTCTTCATCGCTGCTGCCACCCCAGCACCCAATTGGAACTTATACCCCTCATCAGCAAATGCAAACTCCAATGCTGCTAAGCCTTCGATAAGCATAAAGGGACTCACAAAACCTAAGTGACTAAACCTTATAATTTTGCCTTTCAAGTCATCTTGCCCACCTGAAATGATGGCGCCGTATCTCGACTTTGCAGTGGTCAAAATTTTTGAGCCGTCGATGCCACTCGGCACCTTGATGGCCGTTAAAACACTGGAGACCGCTGACTCGTCAACAAAAAGATCAAGCCCCATAGCTCTGACAGCTGCGCGCGAGGCCGCTGCCAGCCGCGCATGGTGGTCTGCAAATCGCTTCGGACCGATTTCAGCAATCTCCTTTAAGGCGACATGTAAACTTTGAATAAGAGAGACCCCTGGGGTCCAGGCTGTACGTCCCGTTTCCTGCCCTGCCCTCTCCTTTTCTAAATCAAAATAAAACTTGGCACGGCTCGACCTAGATTTCCACGCGCGATCAGAGAGCGCCACGAAACTCAGACCCGGGGCAACACCAAAACCTTTTTGACTACCGGCAGTGACAGCGTCGAGATGATGTTCATCCATCTTGATCTCGTGGGCACCAAGAGAGGAAATCGCGTCTGCAACAATCAGTGTTTCAGTGGAAAGGGCACGCACCTGTGATGCGATGGCGGACACATCCAGTCGAGCACCCGTAGACGTCTCGTGTGCTTGAAAGAAGATGGCTCGCGGTTTTGGGCAAGTTTTAAACGCTTCCGCGATTTGCTGGGAGGTCGGAGTCGAACCGTACTTGACCGAAATCGCGGTCACTTGGTTACCATAAATTTGATTGAGCTTCTGCCAGCGCTCGCCAAACTTACCTGCAACAATCACAATCACCTGATCACCGGGACTCGTGAGATTTACCACCACCGCTTCCATCGCCCCTGTACCGGAGCAGGTCAAGATAACCGGTTGGGTACTAGTGCCAAATAAGGGCTTCAGCATCCGGACACAGTCCATGACGACCGCCTCAAAGTCTTTACTGCGGTGATAAATATCGCTATCAAGCGCAGCCTGCTTGCTCCCCCAAGGCTGGGGGGTCGGCCCCGGGCAAAAGAGTCGATTGGGAGTAAAAAGTTCGCGGTCCATGGGTAATGACCTCCAACATTATTTGGAGGTCATTATACGTCCATCAATCTTTAAACGCCTCACGAATTTCCTTTTCGGTCTCAGATTTCCCCAGTGGACTAAAGCCCTGGTCGGTTGGACCTTGCAACTTAGGATCTACCGAAACGTCCCAAAAGTAGACACCTTTGTACCAAGGAAATCCAGCTTCATGAAAAGACTTGAAAAATGCTCGGTACGCAGCCGCCTGGTGAGCAGCATTCATTTCACCAGCTCGGGAAACATATTCGAATGGGTTGACAAAGCCCCGAGTAATGGAGCGAAAGCCTACCTCTTTAAAGATCGCCGTCTTTGGCACGCCAACGACCGACTCAATCTCCACGAATACGTTATCTAACTGTGTTGCGTATCGATCACTGGTCTCCCGCAGGGTCTCGGCGAGCTGCAGCGTACTCATCATTGAGTAGTTTGTTCCGGGATTTCCAAAGCTGCGATACATGTCAATTCCAATGACATCTAGCTCTTTCCAGAAGGCACAAAGATCCTGCCATATCTTTAATTGCGCAGGGTCAGTCGGATTGGCTAGGTCGACAATCCGGTAGCGCCAACGGGCAATCTCACCACCAAATTCTGCTGCGGTCGGTCCGACAGCCTTGTCGTCGGTGAAATTAATATCGTACATAAGGCGTACTTTTGCCCCCAACCTCTGCCTTGTGTATTTTAAAAGCTCAAGCCAACGCCCGGGGAAGCCATGCGGATGCTCTTTCCATTGATCCTCAATACCCACAGTCATTGAGTACAATTCCGCACCGATCGTAAACTCCTCAACTTGGGTTATTTTCGCAATTGTCATGTAGATATCAAGATAGGTTTTAAATGATTCAAACCATGCATTAGGATCACGGGGTTGAATATTCCCGTGCCACCAATTTTTTTGAGTACCATCAGGCAAGCTTTCGATCACCGGAGTTCGCCCAGCACTGTCGACCACAAAAAAAATTGGTCTAATACCAACGGTCATACCCTTGCTTTTGATATACGCAATGAAACGACGATAGCGTTCGCGCTCTGCGGCACGATCAGATAATGAAGTCATGGGGATAACTTCTATGCCTTTGGGATCCCGCATAATCGCGCGGGGACTAAGGCTAATATGACGACCACCGAGACTATGAATCTGATCTACAGCTTTTTGGGCCTCTGTTTTACTAGAGGGATCTGGACTCGCATCATACTTATAATCACCAATCTCTGTTAGAGAAAACCCTTGTACTAAATCGGAAGCCATAAGCGTTGCCGACTGCCAAAACAGAAAAGCCCACAAAAAGTATCGAACCATCTCTATCTCCTCATCGTTAAACGATTAAAAACTGTATGACAAGCCACACCCCGACCTGCCAAAATATACTCAACTTCTATTTGCTGCTCGGACAAGAACAAAACTCTTGCCTGAGCAAACCGACCAACGTCTAGCTGTCCAGAGGTTAACGTCACAGCACGGGCCAGAGGATTAATGACACCGTACGCAAAAGGCACCGCAATCCACGCATCCTGGTCCATCCAATTTCCCACGACCCTTCGCCCGACTTGACTGATCCGTAACTGAATATCATGTCCCCCGCAGGTTCCAGACCATAGAGATGTCACATCCCCCAACGGTGGACCCGGAAGCTCTCGGTCAAAGCTTGTCACAAGCTCCTCTTTGCATGCGCGAAACAGATCCTGCCCCATCGGTGCGCCAAACGAACCAAAAATACAGTTAGAGTTCTCCTCGAGCTGGAAATATAGATCTGCTATGTTGTCGGCCGGTAGCTGGCCTTCCGTATTATCAAAAGGATAGCGAGTGGATTGAAATAGGGCTCTGTTGCTATCGTATTCGAAGTAAAAAACTGAATAAGGCACTTCAAACCCGGTCCTTAGATCGCGAAAACTCATCGTCGCCGCAATTCTCCCGCCACCCGTATGGAGAATCGTCAAGGTACCGCCTCCTAGTTTATCAAACCTAACCCCATAGGTTCCCTCGAAGTTCTTAAAATAGACACGTTTTATAATCTGTAAACGACTAGCAAAAGCGTCGATCGATACTTGCTGCTGGCTCATCCCCAAATCTCCTAATCGCGCAGAAAGGCTCTTAGCTAGATTAAGGAGAAAATCTACCTGATCCCGATAAACTAACCGATCGCTCAGAGTCACCAGTAAATTAGCGATATTGGCAACAACGGCTGCTGGAAGAATTTGGACCGCCCGATTTAATTCATCCTCAGGAACTGCCCCCCGCAAGTTTATGAGTCGCTGAAAGGCGTCATTTATGGAGCTTGCCGCAGCATTTTGCAGGCTGATCGGAGCACGCGGATTAGACCTGACGGCCTTGTCGAATATACATGCGAATCGAAGAGAACGTAGTACCTTAGGTACCGTATCAGCCTGAGAGGCCAACGAATGCATGTATGCATCAACCTCACTCAGCGCCGCAATGGCCCACACCTTTGAGATAATCAACTCTATATTTTCATCTGTCAGATTTGAAATATCGCGAAAAGCCCGTTTAACCACCGTAGCTTGAAAATCCTCAAAGGAGAGAATCACAAAAAAATCCGCACGTACCGCGTTTGCTAGAGAAATCACCCAGGCACTTTTATCGATCCAATTCAGAGTCACGGTTAAAGGTGCGTCATCTATCAGGTATTGATCTTGTTGTTCAGCGAAGTTATTGCGACCATTATTATCCGCATACTTCATGAAAGCCTCAATATACTCCGCTTTATCAATATCGAGCCTAAGCCACTTGGTTGATGCGTTAGTTACAGCAAAGCCAAAAATCTTCACTACTGACTGCCCCATGGATTCTAAATTGTATTCAGCCTCTAGGACCGCTAGGTCATCCAAGATGAGAAGGTATGGATACAGCTCCTCTTTGGTGGGAACAATGGGGATAAGAGCCGTCAGATCACTGATAGCTTTGATCATTTCAATACGACCACGCTTTGACTCCGTGATAAGCTGATCTGGGGAGGGGCTGATCGCTGACGATGCTAGTGACCAGCAGAAACAAACGCTTATCAGTAATATTTGAAATAGTGTCTTTTTAGACCAGCCGGACCAAATGCCGACAAGCCTTTCACTCGGTACACAATTAAGTTTCATTCAGTTTTACCTCAATTGTTGGTTTTCTCTTTGGCAGCGTATTGGCGCGAGTCCAATCTTTGATATCGATGAATTCGTATCCATATTCCCGAACAGCTATGATTAGACGCTCTACTTCAGAGACATCTCCTGGAAATAGTCCAAGTCCTGCGTTTTCCCGAGCAGATATGCAGAAAGGATGAATAAAAAACGAACCCCAAACGTCGCGGAGCACACGGTTTCGTTTTAGATTGGCAATCATCCCATCAACTGTCTGAATCCGAAAAACCTGCTCGTTCAAAAACGACTGAACATTACCAACATTTTCAGGAATAACTCGCTGGCCATAGATATCTCCATAAATTTCATAAGGGAAAAACTGGCCGTTTGGCAGCTGACGTTGATCGAACGTAACTTCAAGATCCTTCAAGATCCTCTCGCGCTCCGCTCGCCCTGCGGTCATGGAGCGGTCCATTGCCAAACCTTCCGGCAGATTTTTTGACTGACGCCACGAATGCGGGAAGTAGATATGACGACCTGCCGTCCATGAAAAAATCTGCGAAAAAATCCGATAGGATAAAGGAGAAGCCTGATAATGCGGAGTGACCCACCCAACAAAATCAATCTCTGCCAACTCTAGAATATCAAGACCATCCTCAAGTCGCCCAAGTAGAAACGGCACATTATCTTCTGGTACAGCTCGATTATTTACGCGGTCCCAAAACTCGAAATCAGAGCCGGTCACTCCGGAAAATGGATTCCTCATTCTACCATACTGATGCGTTACTCCATGATACAAAAATGATCCACCTGCGGCTTTTGCATAGTTCAAAGCGTCTTTTATTATCGAGTCTCGGGTCAGTGGAACGAAGCGATTTGTGACATTATAAACCTCGACTCCAAACGGATCCGAGAAAATTGGAATTACTGTCATAACAAAGGGAACGGAGTGCTTCTTCAAAGCATCAATTAAATTGAATAGCTGCCATAACGGAATCATGGCATGTACGTCCTCTACTCTAAAAAGTGCCGGCCGGGGTCCAGATGTTCGTCGAGGCTTCTCTTTCAAAATATCAAAAAGCAAATCACAAAAAATGAGGTAACGGTCAGACTCAATGGCGTATGAAAATGGGCTATCCCCTATCAGCCACTTATTACTCTTCTGCACAATATAGGGGATTTCTGGCACCTGAAGTGTTGAGTGCGAGGCCCATGATATGACATTTTCGCGATCTTTCTCGTCAAGCACATCAAACATTGATATTTCGAAGGCCGCATGAAACCTGGTTGGATCCTTCGGATCCCATTCGCCATACTTCTCAAATTTCTCACCTTTATAAGAGTAAAATCGGTAGAAACCAGGGCGCCGCTTCGAATCTAAACGACCGGACTCCAGTTTAGTCAAACCTTTGAACGACAACCCCCAAAGAGACTTGAGCCTAGTGTTACCAAGTTTCCAACTGTTGTAACCAGCCCAGACGACACTTTTCTTTGTGGATACGAAATCCTCCAAGAATGACTCTGGAACAGGAGCCTCATAATAAGTCGACAGGTAGATAGTAGCTTTGCATGATTCGATGCCGCCAGACTTATAGGTCGCCATGGGCGCAAGCTTCACTTGATAATACGGAAAATGGCCTAAGACGTTCTCCAAAAACATTGAATGTACTCTACCAAAATACGTCATTCTCTCGTCGCCAAGGATCGCATCATAATAGATCTGCAGACACTCGTCGCCATCGCTTGAAGCGGGATTCCCTTTCAAGCAGGATACAATTAAAACGACGATGAAAAAAAATCGACTCATCTCGTCCCTCCGTCAGCTGCCATAGGCAGCGTGCCCGCCTCCATAGGCGTAGATGCAGGCTGGCCAAAATCTTCCGGAAGTTCATGCGTTGTCTTAACCCAATCGAGATTTCGCCTGGTAATACGGGCCATCGTATCTTTGTAAACTGCGTTGATAACCGCTAAGCCGTTGATCACGTTTCCCAAAGGAAGTCGAATAGGAACAACGAAAGCAGCGCCAAATCCATAAACCCGACTGACGCAAATCATCCGCTGTAAGACTCGATTTACGGCAAAAAAACCGGCCACTCCTACAAAAAATTGCATCCTAGGCTCTGATAGCAAATCGAGACTAATCGCGCCTGTCCAAGTACCAACGGCTGCAGCGAATATCCAAATGTAACCCAAAATCATCAAAGGATTAGTTACAAGACCCTTACGATCCCGCATCAGAAAGTACCGATTAACGAGCCTGTCGGGCCAGCCAATGGACCGCCACGACTGTAATGCAATGCCGAGCGTCCAGCGGGTTTTCTGACGAATACTACGACGAAATGACTTCGGAAAAAATTCACGTGTCGCGATCAACTCCCACTTGCCGCTGTCGCCATTTCTATACATCGAAGCTACGAAATCTTGTTGAATTCCTGCCAATCCAGCAACAACACCTAGCTCGTAGTCTTCCGTCAAACATTGACTATTAAATAGGTAACCGCCATTTTTAAGCTTCTGATTCATCACGAAAGATCGGGACATACACGTACCCACACCCGCTGATGGAATGGGCCCCCCTAGGAAACTACGAACAAGCATATCCTTCGTGTGGGACTCAGAGAACTCATCGATATACACGCCTGCCACAAGGGCCAAATGACTGCGTTGCAGGGAGAAAACTGGAATTTGGATAAAGTCATTTCGTTCCAGGTGCCAATTAACTAATTTTAAAGACTTTGGATGGATGAGGTCCTCACTATCGTGCATCAAAAATCCATCAAATTGAATCAGATTGCAACGCTCCCAATCTAGTATAGAATCGACGACCCAATTTAGAATTTGCCCCTTAGACGTCGGTCCATCTTGGAAATTGATGATACAATGAACTCGCGGGTAGCAAGACTCCAGTTTTTTAACGGCTGTAACCGTCTCTGAATCATTTGGATAACAGCCGATAAAAAAATGATAGGATGAATATTCAATTCGACCAAGATTTCCAACGATCATCCTCTCGATGATCGAACCCTCGTCCCACGCAGGTACAATCACGGCTAGCATCTTTTCGGCACGATCATTCATTTGGTCCATATCGCGTTTACTCAAACGATTGGGACGGATCATCTTTAACCAAGCTACAGCATCAACGAAAAAATCATCCAGACCCGAAATAAGATATCCCGCCAAAAGCCCGATAAATGTCACCATCAGCAAAGTTGCTGCATGTTCATGAACTCTAGAAAAGAATTCCAGAGTCGACGGCGAGCGAAAAAAATCTGTAGCGAATTGAGTCATCTTAGATCTCCCCAGACAGAACAAGCAAAAACCTTGCCGCATCACGGGAGTGAATAGTTTCCATTATGTCACGATCGAATCTCTCGCCAAACTGAGCACGTAACCCCATCGAAAGAGGCCAAACTTGGTAGTCCAAAGACAAACCAACGCCTAAAAACATCCAACTCCGACATCCTTCTACACACTCATGATAAAAAGATGCATCAATCGGATGCATCCCTACTATCAGATCTCTGGATCCCATTGAGACAGCTGATACGCGGAACCACCCGGACCCCGAGGGTATGTCGCCACCTTTGCTTTTGATAATCTGAGAAAGTTCGACGTACCAACTAGCAGTTAAATCGTCACTGACTGACTGGTGCGTGCTCCCGTTAAGACTCAAAAGGAAAGCTATCTCTTCACCACTCTGCGCTTTCCACAAACCGTTTCTCCGCTTCTCCGCAAAATGACGCCCCTCCAAAAATAGAGATAATGGCGTTGTAGGATTCGAAAACCGAATCCCAGCACCAAGACGCGATATAAGGCGTTCATAGCCATAGAACTGATTGACCCGTTCACGTTGCCCAGCCATTAACACGTAAGGCCTAACAGCACTAACATGATCTCCAGCATATGCGTGAACTCTCGCTGATGAGATATCTTCGAAGCTCGAGTGCGATGATGTTTCTGATCGTTCAAACAGCCAAGTCGACTGCTCACCATAAAAGTCAAGGTCAACAGCGCCCGCTGCGGATGTCCACCCCGAGAAAATAAACAGCAAAGTCGAAAAAATAAATCGAAACATAACCGCCACCCCCGTGACCTAAAGCCGCGGAGGTTTGTACGCTAATTATTCGTTTGTTCAACGAAGATGTGTAAATAAAACTAAGTTTTTTTGACCTAAGGTCGCGTCACTTAAACCGCTACGCGCGCAATAGGATGAAGTGCGCGATTTCGAGCATATTCAGGGACCTGCATACTTGCGAATCCACCAATCAGCGCCACTTGAGCCACCTATTTTATTCGATCCATACCCGATCATGTAAACATTATTGGCGTCATTTGAACCGCCACTGATCACTACCGCGGTAACCTGATCTGCACCACCGATACCGTCAATGACTAGATCCCAGCTCGAAGTATTCTCAACGAGCGAGGAGTTAAACTGCCGCAGCCATAAATCTTGTGTGCTAACTGTCTTATATCCACCTACATAAACCTTGCCATTACTATCGACAGCAATACTATTTGCCTCATGATTGCCGCTAATGCCTGTACTGAAGTCAGCTTGCTGTGTCAGGGTTGAACTGTATTTTCTGATCCACCAATCCTTATCCGTGGTCGTATTAGTCCCAGTAACATATACATTTCCGGAAGAATCCAATCGAATCGCAGCAGCAAAGTCACCAGAACCTGCAGAATTTCCGGTAGCGGTTGATTCTATACTGCAATCTGACATCCTCAGACGTTTCACAACCATTTGCTTATCTGGACCTGTAACGGTCTTAAATCCAGCGATATAAACCTTGGATGACGAATTATTAACAGCTACTGCCAGAGCCCGATCAGATAGACTTGCACCACCCTCATCAAGTTTTTGCTCGCAAGACAGAGTACCATTGGACTGGAATTTCTTAACCCAAATATCCTCACCTGTTGATCCGCCAGCCAAATCGCGACCATAACCTACAACGTATACGTTACCGCTCGAATCTGCTGCAACACCCAACGCCTCATCGTCACCATTTCCAGAATCAACCAGCATGTCCCAATTTGATGTATCTTCGACTCCAGCAGAGTTGTATTTTTTGATCATCCAGTCCCAATCACTTCCGTTCCAGCGCGATCCCGCGACGATCACGTTACCAGAGGAATCTACGGCAACCGACCTTGCAATTTCATCAGTTCCGCTGTCACCAACATCCTTATTCCAGTTGATCGTGTCCTCAAAGCCGCGTTTAGAGTACTTTTTAATAAGCCAGTTTTTATCGCTTCCCGTGTGATAGCCAACTGCATAAAGGTTACCGTCACTGTCTACCGCGCCTGCCAATGGCTTATCATCGCCGCTACTTTGGTCGTAAGCAAAGTCCTTGTTCCAAGCATTTGAGGTCTCGCTCACAGACCATGTAAATGTGTTAGTTCCATAACTTGTCTGTGCCTGACCCGCACCATCTGTTGCCTTAGCTGACACCGTGTAAGTAATACCTCGCAGGAATTCTGAGTCTTCGAAGTCACGTGACCAACTGGTTGTACCCGTTACAGAAACCCAGTTTGGACAAGTCGCTGTGAAGTCATGTGCTGCGGAATCGTAACAGTTTCCGGTACCCTCTTTTATAGATATGCTCACCGACGATACACCAGTTGAAGAGTCCGCAGCGGTTCCGGAAATGGTAGCGGTAGTACCAGCAACTGTTGCCTGTGTTATAGTCCCTGTTGTTGAGACTGTTGAGGTTGGAAGCACGGTGTCCCGGGTAAATGCAACCGATGCACTATAAGCAGGAGTGTTCCCTGCAGTGTCAGTCGCCTTCACGCAAACTTTCCAAGACCCATCGGCAGTGAAGCCAGCATTGTTCGTCTTTGGAATCGAGCTAGCATAAACTAGAGATGCGTCACAAGTGGTCGCGGAGGTAGCGACAGCATACGAAATCGCGTCTTGCCCAGAAGCCGTAACTGAGGCCACTGTGTCGGATGCCGCCGTCGAGTCCGCAGCCGTTAGGTATCCATCACCAACAACCGCAGCCAACGCAACTGCAGAGATCGACGGAGCACCATAGTCTGTCGTGAAATTTGCCGATGTGCCGTAAGCTTTATTTCCCGCGGCGTCGGAGATCTCAGCGCATAAACGGTAAGTGTTACCACCCACCAAGGATCCATCGTCTGTATTGGGCATCGATCCAAATGTAATGCTTGCACCACAAGTGGTAGCCGAGGACGTTACCGCATAGGAATTTGATGAATTTCCAGAGGCGGTCAAGGTTCCCCCTAGGGATGTGGAGGCTGCATGCTCTACCGCACTGAGATAACCGTCAGCCACCGCAGAACCCAACGCCAGTGAAGTAAATGTCGGACCTGACGTATCAACATCGACGTTACCGGAGGATCCATAGGTGATATTGCCGGCGCCATCTGTTAGTTTCACGCAAACTTTATAAGAACCATCAGTCGAAATGTCAGTCGTGTTAGCTGTCAAAGTCGCCGCGTAGGTTAGCGAACCATCACAACTAGTGCCAGATGTCACCGCTTTGTAGTTGGCTGCCGCAAAACCCGATGCCGTGAGCAGACCAAGAATGGATGTCGAGGTCGCCCTGTCAGCGCTATTGAGATAACCATCTGAAGCTGGACCCGCAAGCGCCAGAGATGTAAACGATGGGACTGCCGTATCGAGTACAAACGAACTGGACGCTCCATATGCGGGCGTATTGCCAACGCTATCTGTTCCGCGTGCACAGACCTTATAATTGCCGTCAGCACCAAAATCCGTGCTATTTGCCTGAGGAATGCTAGCCGACCAGCTTGAGACCGCAGAGCAAGTGGTCGCGGAAGCTACCAGGGCGTAGTCGATAGAATCCTGTCCGCTAAATGACGCGGCACCTGTCAAATTGTTATTTAATAACTTGTCTGCAGAGTTGATAAATCCATCGGCTGCATCACCCGACAATGCCAGTGACGTAAAAGTTGGGGCCACTGTATCCACTGCAAACGTCGCAGACGCTCCGTAAACGGCGTTGCCTGCATTATCAGACAGTTTGACACAAACCTTATAATTACCATTCAAACCGGCAAAATCGGAACCCACCGGCGCTGTGGATGCAAATCCAGACTGGGTTGAACACGAAGCCGAGCTTAACAGTTTCAAGTATTCGGTGAGGTCGTATCCACTTCCTGTCAATGTGTCAACCACAGCCGCCGTACTGGAAGTCTCAGAACCATTGATGGAGGAATTACCCGCCGCATTAGCCAAAGCGATACTTATAAACGTCGGCAGAACATTGTCGAATGCGAGGTTGCTCGTACTGCCATAGGTGGCGTTACCTGCAGCATCTGTGAGTTGGACACAGACTTTATAGTTTCCAACTGACGTAAATCCGGAGTCGTTTGCCTTAGGAATCGCAGCTACCCAACTTAGCGGTAGAGCGCATGTTGCAGAGCTTGAGACGAGAGCGTACTGCAAAGATGTGTAGCCTGAAGCAGTGAGCGTACCTGCGATATCAGTCGATGCTGTATGCTCAGCTTGATTGATGTATCCATCAGCTGCCGTATTGGCCAGAGCAATGGACGTGAAGCTTGGACTAGAGGCGTCGTAGACGAATGTACCGGAAGAGCCGTAAGCCTTAGGGTTACCAGCAACATCCGACAATTCCACGCATACTTTGTAGGAACCCCCGTCTAAGGAAATCCCGGAATCATCTGCTGCAGGTACAGACGCTCCATAAGTTACAGCAGCATTACACGTCGTTGCACCCGTAACAAGTGCATACTTAGCAGTGTCGTAGTTTGTAGCGACGAGGTTGGTGACGAGTGCCGCTGTGGTTGCATGCTCGACTGGATTTAGATAGCCATCCGATACGACTGAAGTTCGGTCAATTGACGTAAAGCTAATCGTGACGTTCGATGATGTGATCGTCGATGATGAGCAGTATCCGTATTGGTTAACAGCATCACCGACGCGGACGCATACCTTATAGGCACCACTATTATCAAAAGCGCTGGCATTTGAGCCAGGAACCGCTGCGGCGAATGTCTGTGTAGCGTCGCAAGCAGCAACTGATGAGATGACCGAGTATTTAGTTGACGACGCTGTCGAACTAGAGCCTGTAACGCCGCTAATCAGCGCTGTGGAGTTAAGATGCTCGACGCCGTTGATGTAACCGTCAGCTGCGTCACCAGCCAGAGTTGCGCCTGAGCAGCTTGGAGCCGTGATCAGAGCTGTGAATGCCGACGTTGCACCATACGTTGGAGTGTTACCTGCATTGTCTGATAGTTTGACACAAGTTTTGTAGGTTCCGCCGTTAGTGGTGATCGATGCAGCATTATTCTGCGGCATCGATCCATAGGTCAAACTGTTATCGCAAGTGGTCGAAGCTGCAACCAGAGAGTAAGCTGCTGTGTCGTAGCCAGCGGCGGTTAAGGCTCCTGCTAAAGCTGTGGTACCAGATTTCTCGGAGATACTCAGATAGGTGTCTGCGACCTCCGAGCCGAGAGCCAAGGATGTGAAGCTTGGAGCTGCGGTATCTGCCGTGATAGCCGAGGAAGCACCGTAAGCCGCGTTACCAGCGTTATCAGAAAGCTTAACACAAACTTTGTAGGTACCGTTTAGGCCAGAGAAGTCACCTCCTGCGGGAGTCGATGAAGAGTAACCCGTCTGAGCGGAGCATGTTGCAGAACTAAGTACTAGTTTATACTGAGTCGTATCTTGACCCGTAGCAGAGAGGCTGTTGACGACTGCCGTGCTCCCACTCGCCTCGCCTGCGTTGATGAATGCATCCGATGCCGCGTTAGCTAGATCAATCGACGTAAAGACAGGGACGACGTTATCAAATGCTATGTTAGAGGATGATCCGTAGGTTGCATTACCGGCAGCATCTGTGAGCTGGACACAAACCTTGTAGTTTTGATTGGTCGCAAAGAGCGCATCATTAGCCTTTGGAATAGCAGAGACCCAGGTTAACGGCAATCCGCAGGTGGCACTACTTGCCACCAGCGCGTAACGAACCGTCGTATATCCAGAAGCAGAAACTAGACCAGCGACGTCGTTAGGCGCAGCGTTTTCCGATTGATTGACATATCCGTCAGCAGCCTCGTTTGTCAGCGGCATGGATGCAAAAGACGGCGCTGTTGCATCATACATAAATGTTGCCGATGATCCGTAGGCCTTAGGGTTACCAGCTGTATCAGACAGTTCAACACAAACTTTGTAAGTTGTACCGTCTGATGCTATGGCCACATCGTCCGCAGAAGGAACAGAAGCGCTGTAAGATACTGACGATCCGCATGTTGTTGAGCTTGCGACGATTGCGTATTTTGCGGTGTCGTAGTTTGTACCGACGAGGTTAGTGACGAGCGCCGATGCAGCCGCACGCTCCACTGGATTTAGATAGCCATCAGATACAACCGAAGTCCGGTCAATGGAGGTAAAGGTAATCGTGACGTTAGATGATGTAATGGTCGATGATGAGCAGTAACCGTATTGATTGACGGCATCAGCCACGCGAGCACAGACTTTGTAAGTGCCACTCAAGTTAAAGGCCGAGTGATCAGATCCTGGGACACTGGAGACGAAGGTTTGCGAGTTGTCGCAAGTCGCAGTCGATGCGATGACAGAGTAGTTTCTTGTCGAAACTGTGCTGCTAGCTCCAGTTAATCCGCTGATCACCGCTGTCGTG
>CANLUT010000007.1 GCA_947494335.1 Oligoflexales bacterium
AAAATTTACAGGTAACAGATTGCTTATTTATTTAAGTCTCCAATGGAGACCTGTCATCTGCAGTCCGAAGACCACAGCGACGAAATACAGCAACCTGTTTATTGGTTCTTGTTTTTCTGTCGATTCACTATTCAGTTTTCAAAGAGCACTCGATTTTTCGAGGAAAGCGGTTTTACCCATTGCGACCATTGTTGTCCAGAGAAATCTACTGAAAATCCGTATTTTTCCCGAGCCCCGATCGCTAAAAAACCACAATCCCTAGAAACGAGGGAGGCCGGTTATAGGCGAGACCAAACATGCCGTCAATTCATTTTTGGAGGTTTTTCAACAATAATATTTTGTCATTAATTTCTGTGGCTTACAGATGCTCAAAAAACCTTCTCCAAGGCCTAAAAAATTGTCCAACCAGCCAACTTATCCAGCCAGCAAAAACTTTCTTTCGCCAGTCTTACCGGGTGCCGCCAGAAATCGACAAAAACGTAGATTCTGCAAATTGCGGCGAAATTTACGTCTGTTTTTCCATCTCAGATTTTTCGCGCGCGGACTAAACAAACAAAGATTCATTGCACCACACGTCTCATCCCCTTAGATTAAACGCAGACTTAACTCTTAATTTGTTTTCTGGAGATGAAAAGATGACCAAACCCGTGGCTGGTCGACGCGTACTCACCGTTGTGATGGACGGCATTGGACTTTCAAGTAATGACTTTGGAAATGCCGTCGCAAACGCGTGGATGCCGAATCTGAAATGGCTGATGCAAAATGCTACGTGGACAACGCTAAACGCACACGGAAAAGCTGTCGGCCTTCCCTCGGACAGTGACATCGGAAATAGCGAAGTTGGTCACAACGCTATCGGAGCTGGGCGCATCTTCGATCAAGGCGCAAAACTAGTACAAAATGCGATTTCGTCTGGATCTCTATACGGCGGCGATACGTGGAAACAGATGTTAAAACAAGTCGCCAGTCAAAACACAACTCTACATTTCATCGGACTTTTGTCCGACGGTAACGTTCACTCTCACGAACAGCATCTTTACTCCATGATGCGCCAAGCAAAGAAAGACGGCGCAAAAAAAGTTCGCGTGCATGTTTTGTTTGATGGTCGAGATGTTGGTGAGAAAAGTGCAGAAATTTACGTAGAAAGACTGGCATCAGTAATTCAAGAGCTGAAATCTGATAGTTTTGACGTCGCCGTAGCTTCCGGCGGCGGACGGATGCACATTACCATGGATCGCTACCAAGCGGACTGGTCCATGGTAAAACGCGGATGGGACTGCCACGTCCATGGGATCGCTCCAAATAAATTCAAAAGTCTCGACGATGCATTGCGAAAATTTCGAGAAAATTCGTCGATCACAGATCAGTATATTCCCGAGTTTGTCATCGCTGAAAACAAGACGCCCGTTGGTAAAATTCAGGACGGCGATGCTGTCGTATTTTTTAATTTCCGGGGCGATAGAGCCATTGAAGTCACCCAAGCATTCACCGAAAAGACTTTTGAAAAATTTGATCGCGGCCAGACGCCTCGTGTGTTTTACGCAGGAATGATGGAGTACGACGGCGACCTGAAAATTCCGGAAAAATATTTAGTATCACCACCAGCAATCGCTGACACCCTAGGGGAGTATCTTGCAAGGTCTGGCGTTCGCCAGTTTGCATGCAGCGAAACACAAAAATTTGGACACGTAACCTATTTTTGGAATGGCAACCGTAGTGGTTACTTCAGTAAATCCCTGGAAGAGTACCTCGAAATCCCATCTGATAACGATGTGACATTTGATTTTAAGCCATGGATGAAGGCTTACGAGATAACACGAGAGACTGTAAAACGAATGCGTGCAGGCTCATTTGACTATGCCCGTATTAATTTTGCTAATGGAGACATGGTAGGACACACAGGAAATTACGAAGCTGCACTTTTAGCCGTAGGGACAGTGGATCTCATGCTGTCTCACCTTATTGCGGCCGCACGCGAGTCAAATACGATCCTCATGGTAACTGCCGATCATGGAAACGCTGACGAGATGTTTGACGCCAAGGCAAAGGATTTTCCAAATTGGCGCGACCTGCCACTTTCCAAACGTCCGACGCCAAAGACGTCGCATACGTTGAATCCCGTACCGTTTACAGTGTTTGACCCCGCAAGATCAAAGCCCTGGCGCTTAAACGCAGATGTCAAAAGCCCCAACTTAGGCAACGTCGCAAACACGATTTTGACACTCATGGACATTCCAAACAGGGATTTATATTTACCAAGCCTCGTCGTGAAGGATTGACGTCAATGAGCGATAATCACGGGAACGATACTGCCGAGTCATTTAAGGATTTTTGCAAAACAATTGCCGCCCTTAGACATCCGGTGACCGGATGTCCCTGGGACCTCGAGCAAACTCATGCAAGCTTACGCCGATACATGATCGAGGAGGCTTACGAAGCTGCGGAGGTTATGGATCCAGTGGATCCCAAAAAACTCTGCGAAGAGCTTGGTGACGTGCTTCTTCAAGTGGTGTTGAATTCACAACTCGCCAAAGATGAGGGAACATTCACTGTCGATGACGTTATCAACGGCATCAATCAAAAAATGAGAAGACGGCACCCACACGTCTTTGGAGACAAAGACACAGATACCTCACAACACTCACGCGAAGCATCAGCGATCCGTGCAAAGTGGGAAGAGATTAAAGCCTCAGAAGCCCGGGCGAAGGGCCAAAAACCAAGCGGCAAACCAGGTGTTTTTGACCATTTAAAGCCAGGATCTATGTCCCCGGCATCTCAACTCGCAGTTGCCATCGGGAAAACAGCAAAAAACATCGCTTTTGATTGGGACACCAGCAAAGCTGTCTTTGACCAATTTCAAAGCGAGGTGAAAGAATTAAAAGACGAAATCGACTCAGGTCGAGACAAAGCTAAAATCTATGAAGAGATGGGTGATGTTATGTTCTCACTCAGCCAACTCTGCAGACATCTCGATGTCGACCCAGAAATCTGCGCCATGGATGGTAATAAGAAGTTTCTAAAACGCTTTCAAAACTTGGAACAAATTGCCAAGGCTGAAAGCATAGACGTCACAACTGCAGGAACAGCAAAACTTGAAGAGCTATGGCTTAAAGCCAAAAAATTTGAGGCGAAGCGAAAATAAATGACCGTCAAACCCACAGATAAAGTGACCATCACGACCGACGGTGCCTGCCTCGGAAATCCGGGACCAGGGGGATGGGCTGCCCTTCTTCAGTTTAAGGATAAGGAAAAGCTAATCTCAGGTGGCGACGCGGAAACCACCAATAATCGCATGGAACTTCAGGCTGTCATCGAGGGATTAAGTGCTTTGAAGAGACGCTGCCACGTCACTGTGGTGACTGACAGCCAGTATGTGATGAAGGCCTTCAAGGAGGGCTGGCTTGCCAACTGGGAGCGCAACGGATGGAAGACGGCCGACCGTAAACCCGTCAAAAATCAGGATTTATGGCAGTCGCTCATGGAACTTGAGGAGAAGCACGACGTCCACTGGAAGTGGGTGAAGGGTCACGCCGGCCACCCTGAAAACGAGCGGGTCGATGCTGAGGCGAGGAGCCAAGCCGAAAAAGCTTAAGTGCCTCTCACCATGCCCATTTCCGGGTCAGCTATCCCTTGACAGATGCGGGGCACATTGCTACAACCACCCCCTCTGTTTGGGTCATGAATGTACCAATCAGAGAAAGATAAGTCAGATTTAAACATTCGAATCAATTGGGGTTTCCTGTGGCCAATCATAAGTCAGCAACAAAAAGAGCTCGTTCCGCGCTTGTTAAGCGCGACCGCAATAGCCAGTACCTTGCTAGCGTTAGAACTGCCGTTAAGCGTTTCCGCTTCGCGCTCGAAGGTCTAAAAGCAGGTACCGAGAAAGACATCAAGAAAGTTGAAGGCGCATTGTCAAAAGCTCAAGAGCTATTGATGAAGGCTGCTAGCAAAGGCGTCGTTCATAAAAAAGCAGCGAGCCGCAAGGTAAGCCGCATGACCCAAGCTAAAAAAGCTGTTACTGACAAAAAGTAATCGCTAATTTATCGAATTCGATAGCCACTGGTAGCCTCGCTACTGGTGGCTTTCTAATTTATCGATTGCAGTCAGGAGATTTGGGTGATCACCTAGTGACTCCCTGATAGATGTAAGAACATCCAAGGAAACTGAGTTATCAGGATTTTCAAGACAGGCTTGAACCAAAATACTGAGCGAAGGGGATTCTGGGCCACCGACGGCAACCGCCTTCTGGAGCCAAAAAACGGACTCCTCAAACATTTTTAGCCTTCGATATACAAGCCCCACACCCATTAGACACTGATAATCATTCGGGTTAACGGCAAGGCCGCGTTTAAAAAAACTGAGCGCATCTTCGTGACTATGACCATGCCACGCAAGATAGCCTAGGCCGCGCAAAGCCTGAAAGTTGGTATGGTTTATTTTGAGAGAGTGCTCAAAAGATTGAATCGCTTCGTCGGCTCGTGAAAGAGCAACCAGCGCGTCACCGCGAATACGCATAATTTCTGAGTAATGCTCCAATTCGCAAGTCGAGGCGAAATCACGAAGTTCCTCACATTTAACTAAAACATCACACGCATCCCGGTATGTCACCGGCACCTGATGTTGCTTGATAAATGTATTTAGTCCTTGGCGACGAGAGATTTTAGCTTCGTTATGACAAACTTTATCTAGAGCTTTCAGAAAAATCGCAGCCGACTTTTCAGAACTAAGAATTGCCGAGGCCGACTGTGAGGTAAACCGTCGTAAATCTTGCGGCGGAGCAGCTTCAACCAGTTTTGCGAGTTCGAATGCTAAATCCGCAGAACTGAAGTCGTCAATTTTCGTCACATCAACGCCAGTAAGCCATTCGTCTGCGACTGATCCTCGAGGCAGGATGACCTGAACACCAGCACATGCAGCAGCTAACGCGTGCCATGGCAACGGCTCAAGCTCATGCTTTTTTGTCCATCGACCTTCAATCAGCAGATCCGTCGCTGCCAAAAGATCTGACAAAAATGGAGACGTATCCTGAGCAAGAAACAACACCTTAGAACCCAAACCCATATCAGACGCCTCATACTTGAGCTTACTTTGGGATTGGCCATCACCACAGACAAGTAAACGGACCTTTGACCTAAGACCAGGAGCGATACGATTCATGCAAAGTCTGACACCCTGCATGATGGTCAGAGTTGGATCGATATCTTCAAGTGAAGTTTTAATTGTAATGAGCACAGCATCATCAGGAATTCCAACGTAGCGTCGGAATTTTTGCCGCTTACTGGGGTCAAAAGCAAAGTCTGATCCCCGCATCACCGCTGGAAGTCGAACCATTCGGTCAGCCGAAACGCCTTCGATTTGGAGAAGCTGCTCAGTTTTTCTAGAAGACGTAAAAAATAAATCCGCGAATTGATGGATGTCGTACTGAATGGCTCGAATGTTCGCATATTTCTCATATACGAAGGGCGAAAACTCGTGGGCAATACAGCAAAACTTGACGCCTAACTTGCGAGCGGCGCGCAGAGATTGAAAGGAAAAAAGACGACTTGTGTCGATCGCTACAATCAGATCGGCTCCAACCAGAAAGCGGTCTACGTCGCGCATAAAACCCGGCATATCTGGAATAAGCGGAAACATTGTAACCGGCAATGTCGTACATACCGGATGGTCAATTGATTCAAGAGCAAGTAACTCAACGCTGTGATAAGCCGCGACGGACTCCCACATGGCAAGCATCGCAGCATCTCGATGCGAGCCAATCACAACTTTAATTTTTAATGACGAGGACATTCTTGCTCCTAGTGCGACATTTTTTCGCTTGCTGACTTTGATTGGTCGGCCATATTTGTTAGGACTTCTGCCGTTGAGTTCGAAACATCGAAGCCAGATGACGTTGAAACAGTAAGCCCGACAACTACAGAGGACGACTCCAACTTCTCTTTACCATCCATCCGCACCATAATTTCGCCAGAGCTACCGCCGTCAACCTGATCCAACTTAAATTCAGTCTGCGGAATTGATATTTGAGCACCACCCAAATTGGAAATTTTTAAAGAAACATCCTTGGCCATGACAGAGGATGGATTTGAGACTACTACCCGGAGTGAACCGGCCTCCAGAGGCTCAAGCTGCCCTGCTTTCTGACTGCGAGCCCCATCAACAAACTCAACACTAGCACTCAACGAAAATCTTTTTTCATCACTAACTTCAATTAAGAATTCACCCTGTGCATTTGGAATTGCCTGAGCGTCAATTGCTATGCCGGCATTCACGTAATGTCGTCCTACACTGAGAGCCGCGGGGATAAATACGTTTAATTTGCCCTCTCTTGTCTGCCCAGCAGGAATTTTCCCTACCAAAAATTCCTTAGTCTCAAGTCCTGCGATCGGTGATTGAACGAAAACAGAAACGTTCTCTGCATTTTGAGATCCCAAATTAGTTATCTTCCAAGGCACTTCGAGCAAGTTACCCGTCCGCGCTTGAAGACCCTCATCTGGAGCTTTGATTTGCAACGCTAAAGCCGCCTTCTCAACCTGTCGGAATGGATCTGTCATCCAGTCGACAAGGATGTCATTTTTCAACCATTTAGCTGATTTTTCTGACATGGCTCTCAAACGATCTTTCACGTCCGGCATAGCGAGCGCTAATGCATGACTCGATCGTCTTGCACTTTCGGGAAATGTAGATCCATAAGTATCCCGCAGCTTTGCAAAAAGCGTCATAGCGACATCCATCTCAGGGTCTGCTTTATCCTCAGATTCGGGCACAGAATCCTTCAAAAAATACCCTTTTATTACAGGACGAACAGAGAATTGGGTGGACGTCACCGCACTCAAATGGTTCGGGAGAAACTGCTCATTTCGATATCTGTAAGGACCAAATAAATTATCGTTAGCCGCAGACTTGATCACGGGTTGGATCCAGATATCAGGCATGATTCCTACGTTCTGAATACTTTTTAAAGACGGTGTAAAATAGCGAGCAATCGTCAGTTTTAAGGCGCGTTTTTCCGGAAGCTCGAAAACGGTCTGCACGGAGCCCTTCCCAAAGCTCGGTTGACCAACAACAACAGCGCGACTATTATCCTGTAGCGCCCCTGCAACAATCTCACTAGCCGAGGCACTGTCCTCGTCCATCAACACGACGAGCGGAAAATTTACCTCATTGAAATTTTTAGTGGCTCGCTCCGTCTCCTCGCGACGACCGCGCGTAGTAACAACAATCCCTTGGTCTAGGAAGATGTCACTGACATGGACAGCCTGATCCAGAAGGCCACCTGGGTTCCCACGAAGATCCAATACGATTCCACCAATGGGGTGCTTTTTTCGAAACCGCTTAATGTGATCTGTAATTTCCTTTGCTGTACGCGAGGCGAAATTCTCAACTTCAAGACGCAATATATGAAGACCGCCATCATGATGCTCATGGGCTTGTACCGAATCGACCTCAATAATCTCACGCTTTAAACTGAGCAACTGTGGCGACCAACCACCCGGTCTTAGGGTAACTAAGTTGGCCACTGTCCCGGGTTCACCGCGCATGTAGCCAACTAACTTGTCCAAACCGAGGCCAAAAGTCATTTGACCATTAATAGATATAATTTTGTCGTGCTTTTGGATGCCAAGCTTAATCGCAGGACTTCTCGGTAATGGTTTGAGAACAGTCAGTACGTTCTCACGAACACCAACTAGGACGCCAAGGCCACCAAAGGCACCTTCAGTGTCATGTCTTAGCTCCTCGTAAGCATCCTTGGACATCAGCGAAGAATGAGCATCTAATGAACTTAGAAGGGCATTTACAACGATGGAGGACTCATCTCGTTCTCCACCCAACATTATATTCTCACCTTTATTCATTAGCTCATTGATTTTAATTCTTTCACAAAACGCGATGAGACTCTTGAGACGTCCGAGCAGTTCTTCATAGTCCATTTCCTCGTCTACAGCGAACTCGAGAATCTCGGTGCCGTTACTGATTGAAATGGAAGAGTCTGACTCAACAAGCTTCAGTGCTGGGATCGCATAGGATAAAGACCTCATGGTGCCAGCGATCAGTTGGCCGCCGGTGACCCGTTCAGAATCGACATAGTAGCTTTGGACCAGGCTTACGATTGAGTCCAGTAAGATGGCAGACGATGTCTCAACCTGACCAGACAGTTTTCCTAGCTTAGAGACTGTTCCCTCTCCAGCCCGACCTTTTGCGGACTGTCGACCTTCTCTCGGAGCAAAAATTACGAATAATGATAGGGCAATCGCTGCAAATGCAACGGTATTCAAGCCCATTTGGCCGGAATTTCGTGAGCCCTTTTGGAACATCCTCTAGTTACCTCAATCGTTTCCAAAGTTATCGGCGCTGCCTCAATGGCCTTGACGCTAGGTGGAAAAGAGGACTCTTTTTGAGGTTTTCTCAAAATCGTAATTACCCGTTATTATTGATATCAAATAGATTTCTTGCTTTTTCTTAAAGTTACTCCTCAATTTCGGCCGACACCTACCGATTCGTTCCTGTGAGGGAACTGAAGGCAACGGATATGCCTTCGAGAAGGGGCCAAGAATGCCAAAGTATCAAGTGAACCTATGGAAACTCATTCGATCGATTTCATCGACGACATGGATTGTTTTTTCTGGTGCAGCCACAGCGACAGCAACTCCGAACAGCGAGTTGTCATCTGCATCCAAGGAACTTTCATCGAGTGAGTTCACGAAGATTGAGGAAGCCATTTTCGATGCGATTGAAAGCGATTTGCCTAAACTAGAAATTAGGGTCGCCCGCATGCTGCAGAACAACCCGGGAAATATCCATGCAAATTATCTGATGTCGACACTTCTTCTCAAAATGTACACGACCGATCCTGGATCATTCATACTCATTAAGCAAAGTACAGATTTGGCCGCGCAGACCTACGACCTAAGCCGAAAGAATGAATTAGGGATCGCAGCCCTAGCAAATATTCTTGAAATTTCTGGAGAGTCTGAGAGAGGACTATCCATGCTCAACGAGGTCGAAAGACGCGGTATTCCTATTGGCTGGCGTACAAAGCTTGCTAAAGCCAAACTCCTGCAAAGTAGTCACAACCCTGAACTTGTTCTGCAAGCTTTAGAGGATGCTCTAAGCGACCCACGCGCCTCTCACCACTTGATTTCTCCAGTATTGATCCAAGTCTTGTTGGAAAAATATGATGGAGACGAGCAAATAAATAAGCTTAAAGAATGGAAAACTCGCTGTAAATCCGTTGCAATGGATCTGGCGCTGGCTGCATCGCATGCGATTAGTGGCGAGAATGAGGCTGCCATGAAAATATATTTTTCGATTCTGGAGCAACATCCGAACAATATCGAAGCTTTAATCAATCAAGGGATCATTGCAATGCGACTAAAAAACTACGGTTTGGCAGTCAAGCGCTTCTCATCAGCCATTGAAAATGGAACCTTGCCAGGAGATATTACGGCTGCTCAGACAAATCTAGCCAATGCCCTGATAAGCGAAAAGCGTCAACCAGAGCTTGCAAAAAAGGCTGCGTACGATGCAATTAAGGGTGCTAGCGACACCGAGGGCGTTTTAATTGGAATCTTGGCAACATATCGTAAAGAGAGCTCCGTTGGTGCAACCTTATCTTTCCTTGACGATTTAGAAACGTCCGTCCCAGGTCTTCACTTAGGATATGCCTTAAAGGCTGAATTACTTAGCGAAAAGCTTGGACGCTACTATGATGCAATGCAATCATTTACTAACGCCATCACGCTTGAGCCAATGCGTAGTGAGTATTATAACGGACGAGGACTTGCCTGGATGGGTATTGGTCGAATTGAGATCGCTCTAAATGATTTTGAAAGTGCCACTTTTACAAATCCCGACGATGCCTCCGCCCGCTACAATTTTGCTTGTGCGCTAGCGAGACTGGGCCGCAAGGAAGATGCCGTCATCGCACTCGGAATGGCCTTTGAAATGGATCAAAGACTCATGATTCATGCTCAGACGGATCAGGATTTGGCATCACTGAGACCTGAGCCCTCTTTCAAAGCATTGTTCGATGGAAACTCAAAGCAATTTAGCGTGGCCCACTAAGCTTTCGAGGATAAATCAGAAGTGGCGACACTTTCTCGACATATCCTTGAATTCCTTCATGCCAAAATGGATCAGACAACGAAAAGTCCTTATTAAGGAATTTTTCCGCTGACTTTTGGCTGCCGTAAATCAACTTCATAGGTAAGGTCTTATGATCATACTCATAGGGAGGATCTTTCCAGGCAAAGCCTCCTTCACCCAACTCAATAGCAGCTCTCACAAGCGCAATTGACAAATCAAGACTTCGAACCGCTCTGTAGTCAGTTATGTGAATCTGAATGCCTTTGCAGGTTTTGCCAGCCCATTTTTGCGATGTGGGTTCGAATTGAGCATCACGAATAAAAACACCTGGTGACTCACCACCAAGAAGGTTCATGACTCTTTCCCGATACACGGAACCCTCGGGGATATATGGGGCTCCAATCAGCTGAAACGGCAAACCAGTTCCACGGCCTTCCGATATGTTTGTACCCTCAAATATAACTGTACCTGGATAAACATAAACTGGGTCTATGGTCGGAAGATTTGGTGATGTTAAAACCCACGGGCGACCTAAGTCACTCCAATAACTTTTTGGATCCCAGCCTTTAAGTTCGACAATTTCTAGTTCGCATCCAATGAATGAATTAAAGAATTTCGCCGATTCACCAGCAGACAATCCATGTCGCATGGGAATGGGATACTCGCCGACAAATGAAGTACTATCCATGTCCAACACCCGCCCCTCGCACACCATACCACCGACGGGATTTGGACGATCCAGGACAACCACTTTTTTTCCATGTTTTTTTGCTGCGCGCATACACCCGGCAATCGTCGCTTTCCATGTATAAATGCGACAGCCGACAATCTGCAAGTCGATCACTATTGTATCTAGGTTTGACAGCATTTCGGCTGTTGGTTCTCTAGTCTCCGAATACAGACTAAAAAGCGGAATTCCAAATCTGGAAAACTGCCCATGACCAGTCTCGATCATGTTGTCCTGCTTCGTACCGTAAAACCCGTGCTGAGGTCCAAAAAGCGCAGTAAGCCTTGGTCCAAGCACTGTTTTTAAAACGTCCCATGCCGGCAAAAATTCAGAGGTGACCGATGCCTGATTACACACGAGGCCACATCGTCCCCACGATCGAGCCAAAGAGCTGTCAGCCGACACACGCTCCAAACCAACCAGACATTTCATAATTGTTCCTGCAAGAGTTACAGACCGAGACGTTGTCCGATCCTGGACACTAAATTACCCAAGCAATCGTCTACTGACTTACCGCTGACGGACTCAACAAAGCTATTGCGATCCGTAGAATGCTCTCCGTGGCCTGTGAAGGTCCCATCACTGAATTCGTCGATTTCTAATTGATAAGTCACGCCCTTCACCATGTAAGTGAAGTTGTGGACTTTGAATAACTTGCCCCCGGCGTGAACTTTAATATCTTTCCATGACATGAGGATTGTCTCCTGGGAATTTTTTGCTTGTGCTGATCAAACTATTAATGACTTTTAGAACTGACCTCTAGTTTACGTTATTTGGACATATCTAGTCCATAAACCGGCAAGATTTCAGTAACATGCATCATCCTTGCTGTATTGAGTCGTCTTTTGGTAAGATAGTAATGAGGTCACAAAGACCTCATAGACTATACGTCTAGGAAAGGAGGTGGTGCTGTGGGTTGTTGTAAACAAAACCCTAGTAGCGCGGAGGTGCGTGTCTCTTAGCTGAGACATCGGACCTGAAAGCTACCAACCGGCTCCCCTCCTTTCACAAATGGTTTCTTGATGGGGATGCCGGTTGCTCTTTTTCCACCCCTCCTCATCCCTATATGTCGCCCTATTAGACAGTGTGGACCTTTTAGCCATCCCAAGACCGCTTCAATTGATATAACTATCTAATATAACTTAATAAATTTTCATAAGCTTTCCTTATTTTATGGCACTGCTCTTGCAATCATACAGGCAAGGAGCCTAATGCCGTGACCTACTTGAAGACTAAAACAACATGTCAAAGCCGCACGATTATTACCGTGCTCCTGGCTAGTCTTTTTTTGGTTTATGGCAACGCCTACGGCAAAGATGGTTTCGGACTGGACGAATTTAAAAGGCCGGCTGAAGTTATAACCAAACCGGCTCAACCATATCGAACAAAGTTTGGTAACCCGATTCATGTCTATACGATTAAAAATAGCGATAACAACCAAGACGCCTCAACCGTGCGCTTTTTGATCCAAGGTGGCCTACATGGAAACGAACTACTCGCAAGTGAGTACGTAGGCTGGCTAGCAAAAAGATTTGCAAAAGGAGAGAGCCTCCTCAATACGATCAACTCGGGTAATGTAGAAATCGATTTCATTCCATTTGCAAATCCGGACGGTACAATTCAATTCACGCGTTACAATGGAAATAAGATCAATCTAAATAGAAATTTTGGTGTTCTCTGGGGAACTACCAAGGAAAACCCTGGGCCAAAAGCATTTAGCGAGAGTGAGACAAGGGCTATCCGCGATCTTTTAACAACTCGTAACTATGCTGGTTCAATAGACGTCCACGGCTATGTGAATTGGGTCGTAATTCCAACTTCACCAAACGATGGACTTCAGGGACTCCCTACCGTCAATAAAACAAGGGTTGAGGCCTATGAGAAATGGAGAAAGTCCGTTGAACGTGAAACAACTAAAACAATGCCTGGCTACCAAGTAAAAACTGCCGGTGCATTAGGTGATGGCGGTGCCTTTGAAGATTATGCATGGTGGGGCGCTGGCGTTCCCTCTGCTTGTCTTGAGGTCTTTTCGGAAGAACGTTACATCGCGAAGACATTAGCAGGAAAAGTATTTGACTGGATCACGCCGAGTATTTTTACGCGCAACAGAGCCGATGCCAGCATGACAGACACTTTCCTGATATATGAGTCTTACATGCATGGGCTTTTTATGGAGGCTCTGAAGCTACGACCTGAAGGTTCAGGAAACAAAGAGCTGGCCGGCGATATTTTAAAGAAATAATTCAGTTAAAATTTCCGTCAATTTTACTAGCGTAAAATTTCGGCAACGCAAACGCACCCGTCATCAAATCCAAGCTCAGATACTCAAGGCCTTTTTCAACTCGGCTAAAACGCGCTTTATCGAAGGACGCAGGCTCGATCGGCGACTGAGACGCCACTGTCCACGACCAACTTCCGCGGGGATACGTCGGTATCGGAGCTACGTAGCTTTTTCTGTGTTTAAAACCGCCGCTGATGTTTCTATGGATACGCCCCAGTGCATCTTTAGTAAACCACGGGGATTCACTTTGAGCAGCCATTAGACCTCCAGGGCGAAGTGCCGTAGCGACGTCGCGGTAAAACTCCCGGCTAAACAGTCCTTCTCCTGGCCCAATAGGATCGGTGGAATCCACCAATATGACGTCAATCTCCTCTTTCAGCTCTTTGATAAATGCAATTCCGTCACCGACACGTACCTTTACGCGCTTGTCGACACCTGGATTCAAACAATTTGCCACATGCGGGAAAAACTTTTTGCTTGCATCAATGACCATGGCATCGATCTCGCAAAGAATCACTTCTTCTACTTCTGGATGTTTTAATATCTCTCTGACCGTACCACCATCGCCGCCACCAATAACGACCACGCGACGTGGATTGTTGTGAAGACACAAAGGGATGTGGGAAATCATCTCATGATAGATAAATTCATCGGCATCGGTAATCATGACCAAGCCGTCAAGAAGTAACATCGTTCCGTAGGCCTTGGTTTCAACAACGTCGACACGTTGAAACTCGCTTTTTCCACTGAAAAGAACTTCCGTTACAGCCCATCCAGTTCGGATATGATCACTCTCTTGCTCGGTTACCCACAGATCCATGAATTAATCCCTCAAATCAGACCACAAACTTAATTAACGACGCTTTTTTTCCTGATTGCGGACATATTCAAGGAATGCCGCCTTATCTTGCAGAAGGTCCATAGCATTAGCATGCTGGCGAGCCTGTCTCTGAAGTTTTTTCTGAGCCTGGCGATTTCCACCCTGCTGAAATTGGCTACGGTGTTGCTGATGACCCTGCTGGGAGTTCCCACTGGCGACATTGCCATTAACATTGCCATTTTGGGGATTCCTATTGAAGTTACCCTGATTGCCGCCGCGCATTGTATGCTTCCGCTCCACGATCTCCCAAGCGCGTAACACGACTCCCTCGGCTAGAAGTTCGGAGATAAGCTCATCAATGGTCACACCCTCTTCGCGAGCGTTATCCCGAAGCTTCCTGTGCAGATTCTTCGAAATACGAATCGTCAGGTTCTCTGGCAGCGGCTCTGGCGCCTCATCAAGAACCTCTTCGAGCTCCTCGTCCTGCACATCGCGAGTAACCTGATGATTAGATGTATCAATGCGGTTTCCGCGATTATCAGCGTCCTGATTAAACTTAGCCATAATGGATCCTTAAGATTTGGGCCGAATCTGGCCCGTTTGTTCCGAGCCTACGCTCGATCACGTGTGGTGTCGTTCAGCTTAAACTGAAACCTGAGTTAAAATTTTGACTCTTAAATCAATTTGTTATTGGGTCATGCCAATGGGCCGAAACGGCTTGAAAATCCGTGAACCCATCATGTGCCTGATTTGACAGGGCTACGTCAAGCGCAAAATCATAAAGTCCCCGCTTAATCCCGGATATATCAATAAAAACAGCCACGCTTCCCGGACCATACTTTAACCACGGCCAACGACCACTCAGCTCCTGGTTTGAAAAGTCCTTCTCTAAAGCCAGATAAGGCGGAGGGGACTGTTTAAGCGCCTTTTCATCAACACGAACATTGGCCATAAAACTGCCAATTTTGCTGTGCCCTTTCACTGAAAAAACTCCGGAGGGACTGTGATCGAACGCCGTTTTCTTGAAGCCCTCATAACCTGGTCCAGATGCTGGCAAAAATTCTAAATTCGCATCAAGCGACCATGCGGCATCTTTTGAATACCTCAATATATAGGCCATTCCTGATCCACGACTCAGGTAAGAGGATGGATCAAAAACAAATTCGATTTTTGTCGGGATTTGAAAATAGTCGTCATAAAACACGAGCTCACTGAATAGATGTAAGTTCAATGCTCCAAAAAATCGTCTTAGCTTTGCGCCGACCGCAACGATACTGCGCACTGGACCAGAGCGCCAAGACTCAACCTCTGATGTAAAATCTTTTTCACCAAAGTAAAAGGACGGCAGAACGAAGATTCGAGGGATCAGCGGCATTACAAACGAGCTACCTGCGAAGACCTGCTTTGGCCCGTCAGACGTTTTCACCATAACGTCGCCAATCAACATCGGCTGCCCCGATCTAAACACATATTTATATTTTGAGGTTTCTACCTTTGATAAGGTTGGATCAAAAAGTGGCTGAAAAACGTCTTGCGTGGTAATACTTCTGACTTCTCCGATTAGGACTGAGCCCAAGTATGCGTCGCGCTCGCCGCAAAAATCAACACGTGCAAAATCGATTAGTGATGCTTTAAGATCTTTGGACAACTTCTTGCCATTGAATGGTTCACCTAAACTAGTCCCTTTGATGCTGAGCTCATCATTGTTGTCAAAAATCTCATCATCAGTTCCACTCGTGAATGGTATCCCTCCCTCAAGAACATAGTTTTCATCAGCATTCACTTCATCGATCTGAATCGGTATCTTTGACCATTTTCCGGACCTAAATGTCCATCCCTGAATAGAATGGATAGATCGCCCCCGTAACCAAGACGCTCCTTTGATCACAACAGGAAATCGGAAGGTTTTTTGGGGTACACTGGTCGCCACGCAACCATCAGACTTGGCTAAAATCGGCATCGCATTGACTAGCGACACTATGTGAATCCATAAAACAGCAACCAGAAAGGTCTTCATAGCCGTTCAACGTCAGCTATTTCTTTTGGAATAGACGCTGTTAGCACCTCGTTGCCAGTTGTGGTGATTAGAACGTCATCTTCGATACGAATGCCAATTCCTCGAAATTCCTCCGGGACGGATTGATCAGTGGAATTGATGTAAATACCCGGCTCCACACTAAAATACATTCCAGGTTCAAACGGGATTGGGGTTTCGCCTTCTTTGTACATACCTGCATCATGCACATCGAGGCCAATCCAGTGACTGATACCATGCGGGCAAAAATGCTTATGAATATTTTTCTGCAAAGCTTCGTCCACGGACTCTTTGATTAGACCGATATCAATTAGTCCCTTAGTTAAGGTCTTGAAAGCTGCGTCTTGTACATCAACCCAACTCGCTCCCGGTTTAGCCGCGGCGATAGCGTCCTTTTGTGACTGAAGGCAGATTGAGTAAAGAGACTTCTGAGCGGCACTAAACTTACCATTTATCGGAAAGGTTCTGGTGACGTCGGATGCATAGTTATCGACTTGGCAACCGGCGTCGATCAGCAACAGTTCTCCGTCGCGCAAGGTCGCATTGTTATCACGATAGTGAAGAACACAGGCATTATTTCCGCCTGCTACGATGGAGCCATAGGCCTCCATTTCTGCCCCGCCTTTTAAAAACTCGTGCAAAAGAGTGGCATGGACATCCCGCTCAGATTGACCGGGCTTCAACTCCTTCAACACGCGCGCGAAGGCACCTGACGTAATTTTTGCGGCAGCTTTCATACGCGCGACCTCGTCAGGACCTTTGCGAACACGGAGACTCCCACCAATGAGTGAAGGATCGGAAATGGTCAGCATTCCGGCTGCATTGCGAGCAGCCGTCGCACGATGTCGACGAAGTGCTTCTATAACTTTACGGTCAAAATCATGCCAAAGGCCTAAGGAATAAAATAAGCCCTGCGCACCGTTTAACAAGTTCGGTAATTTTTGCCACAAATCGTCCCAGGAGAAAGCCTCATCGATCGGCAGTTTTTCCTTGGCAGCGGCCACACCCAAGCGAAGACCATTCCAGAGTTCTGCATGAGGATCTTTGTCACGAAGAAATAAAATCACCCTTGGTTCCGAGGGTCCACGGTGAGAAAGAACTAATAGTGCTGCGTCTGTTTCACTAAATCCCGTCAGATAATAAAAAAGACCGTCCTGACGCCAAGGAGCTTCCACCGTGCTATTTCTATACGCTTGGGGCTGAGCCATGATCAGCATAGCCTGGCCGTTAAGTTTTGAAATGACTTGATCAAGACGACGACGAAAGTTGATTTCCGGAAGAGACAGCATAAAGGTCCTCGAAACTTTATTTAGAGACCTATTCAATCATCCAGGTCACTTTAGATCAACTAGGTAAGGCGGACTTAAGAGCAAAAGAAAGAGGGTACGCGGTGAACGCGTACCCTCTGCAATATACCTAAGAGTTCAAAAGGATGGAATTATACCATTTCCTTAAGAGCTTTAAGAGCGCGAACCTTCACAACGTTGCGAGCAGGCTTAGCTTTGAAAACTTGCTCTTCGCCGGTGAATGGGTTGATGCCCTTGCGAGCCTTAGTAGCAGGCTTGTTAACGCGTGTGATCTTCATAAGGCCTGGAACTGTGAAGATACCTGGACCTTTCTTGCCCACATCGAGACCGATGACTTCGCCAAGAGCGTTGAAAAGTGCGCCAACGTCTTTGCGTGTCAAACCTGTGTTTTCAGCAAGAGCAGTCATGATTTCGCTCTTGGTGCGTGGCTTGTTAACAGCCTTCAACGCAACAGGTGATTTGTTGGTGTGTGCAGCAGCCTTTGCTTTTGGAGCTTTAGCTTTTGCGGTCTTCTTTGCGGTTGTTTTCTTCTTAGCCATTTAATGGGCCTCCCTGAAAATTTCATTCCGGAACAAATCGTTCCGACAAAAAATCATAAAAGGCTGTATTTGAAAAATCAAGTGTGTTCCCTCAAAAAAATGCATTTTTTTCGAGAAAAATGAATATTCAGCTCGGAAGGGACAAAGAAACTGAATTCCAGCTCGCCGGATGTTCCACCATGAAGTGCACCAAACGAATTCGCAGATGGCGATCAAAAGTCTTGGAACCCAGTCTGCGCTGGACGTCCATGACGAGCGCCTTGGTGTCTTCGTCCAAAGAGGAAATGTATTTCTGCTTGAGCTCTGTGTACGTGCTTGGGGATTGCCGGATCATTTTATCCAGTTCGTCCTGAGCCAAACGGCGCAAATTTTGAGCCAAAGTGACTTGTTTCTGCGATTTTGGGGGTTCAGGCTTGACAGTTAAGCTGTTTGCGGGCACCGATTCCGGAGTCTTTAACTCGTTTTTCGGCCATTTTTCCGCTGATTCAACAAACACTGATTCTTTTCTCGAGCGGTAGTCCATGACAGATTTTTTACAGACTGTCTCGATATCAGCCCGCAAAACCCCGGAGGCCAGCGAAAATTGCCCGTCATTCTTAACTGTGTAACGCAATTCCTCAGACCGTCCTGCCAAGGACAAAAACTCGCGGTAACGCTGGGTGACGTTTGCCAAAGAAACACTCGAAACCACGTTGAAAATCGGATTTTTCATGATCACATCAGGAAGGGGGGCAAGGCAGCCAGGTTGGGATCTTGCAACCCACTCAATAAATAGCATCGGCGCCTGAGTCATTAAACCAGGACCCATAATAAAAGCGCCAGCGGACTCATCGGAAATCCGAGTCCAAATTCCCTCGAGAAGTTCGGAAACCTGCTTGGACTTTGCCGGACAAAGTCGAGCGAACGTTGATAAAAGCATACCCATCTGCGGTGTAAGGCCGTTTTTGACCACCTTAGTAGATGCTAAACCAAAATACTCCGATTCTGCACGCGATCTCAGTCTTTCCGATGATGCCTGCCACACCAAAAGAGGCGATTGCGACGAGATCCCATTTTCAAGGGCAACAAATCCGTTATCAGGCTCTCGCTGAATAACGCCATGGGCCGTCAGTCTTCGACCCAATTTTCCCACTAAACGCAAGCGATCCATTAACAAAGTTGATGCCGTCTCCTGAGTTTTCTTGCCAAGTTTTACACCGGCCGTCAGCTCATCTAAAGGCGCTCCAACCAGTCCGTCGAGACCAAGCCATGCAGACTCATTTTGCATGGCTGATTCCATACGGGCATAAACCAACTGCTCAGACAACGACAGCTCCAGCCAAACCGGAGTCCAGAGAACCAGAGGAGATATACCTTTGTTTACTGAGGCCAAACTTGGCCCACCTGTAAGTCGCCTTATAAAATCAAGGTGAACATCTGTAAACCCAGTCAACAACTCCAGCGCGATAGACGTGGGTTTTAGCCTCAAATGGCTGAGCTCTGAACCGTTGGCATTGCCACTCCATGTTTCACTCTCAAAAAGTGGAAACACTCGAAATAACCCGGATTGATCTTGAATTGGAAATCGTAATTGAGCGAAAGATTCAAAGACTCCCGCCAACCGCTCTCTCGCTTGATAATCGATTCCATTCAACTGTTTTTGCGATCTGCTCCAGTCCAACTCAACAAAGCCAGACATATTCTCATCCAAAAGTTGGCGCTGAACATCACCTAACAAGACCGCCAGGAGACTTAGCTCCTGAGAGCTAAATCGAGGCAGCACTCCTCCAGCACATAAGCGAACATCCGTCGACAAAGGATCAGCCGGAGAAAAAAGTGACTCAAACGCATGGAACCACCAACCAGGAACAAACGTTCTGGCAGTCTCAAGTTTTAGGGACGGACTGCTGTTTGGTGGGACCACGGGACCCAGTCACTCCAAGGCTTTTGACAGTTTTGCGGTTAAATCGAACATCTTTGGTACTAATTTTGACTCTCGCTGTCGATTAAATTCGACCTAGCAGAGAGGGCAAAATTAGACGCGTAAACCGCTAAAATTTCAGAAAAAAACGCTCGTAGCCCGCGCAACCCCAAGATTGGCTGGCTATCTGTGATCCCGCGAAGAAGAGTTGCTCAATGGTGTCCGTGTCGAACCAACGAATGAATCTCTGCCTCTTTAGCGTGCGGCTTGTCGGTGATCGGATGTTTTTCATTTTCATCCTTAACACTCGAAATGCCTCCGTGAAGCGTCGAACGCTGGGCCAGATAATCCTTAGTGTAGACCCACTTTTCTTCAGCTAATCCAGCCATCACGTATTCGGGGCCAAGGCGAATGGCATCTACTGGACAGGCCTCTTCGCAGTATCCACAAAAAACACAGCGAAGAATATCGATCTCAAAGCGTACGGGATATTTCTCAATTTCGTTTGTTGGGTGCTGGCCGGCTTCAATATGAATACATTGGGCTGGACAATTAGTCGCACACAGAAAGCAGGCAGTACAACGAACATTACCATCATCACGAAGGGTTAGAAAATGCTTGCCCTTAAAACGGTCGCTGTAAGTCGCCTCCTGCTCGGGCCACTCAAGTGTTTCCGTTTTCTCCCGACCAGTTATTTGAAGGACGAAAGTCTTCATGGTGAACTTCATACCAGTCATAATACTTGTGAAATAACCCCAAGCCGCGGCAAAGGGATTTGCATCAACAGGCGGTGGAGCAACTTTTTTTACTGCCATATCTAAAATCCCCCTTTTAGTGCGCCGTTTTATAAGCTTCGGAAAGAGCGGCCACTGTGCCACCAACACATTGCGCGCCTGCTACAGGACACGCGTATGGCGTCGTTAAGTGACCTTCTTTTCCTTGATGGTTCATGAAGGTCCCGCGTTTTTCAGCAAATCCCTTAAGTGGGATAATGTGCTTAGCGGATTTAACCTCATCGACCATTCCATTAACTGTCCAGAACGAAACAAAATCCAACTCAGACAGAGCGATCAAATGAGATTTAAGGCTTGGAAACCCGGATGGAAGCTCAGGCACTAACGCTACAACAACCTTCGCACCAGATTTTGCCAATTCTTCGTGCTGATTTCTGGCTTTATCAGCGGTCACTCCATGCCTGTGAAGTGATGCCATCAGACCGGCTGTATTTGCATTGCGGTCGCCGCGTAGCAATAGACCATCGAAGTCTTCGACTTTTTCTGTTGGTTCACGCCATTGATAGACTTTTTTGACACCAAGTTTACTGACAAAGAAATCAAAAAGTGCGTCGTACTCTTCATTTGTATATTGGGCAGAAACCAGCAGTGCAATTTCCTCGGGCTTGTGTGTTTTTAGCTTGTGGGCCAAAACCTTTACTGCCTCCGAAACCTCTGCATCCCTTCGTTTACCATGATCAACAATGACGGCGACACGCTGGCGTTCCTCGGCATTCAAATGACGATAGGTTCCACGTCCATAGTCACACATCCAATGACCATTTTGTTCACCCTCGCGTGGTTTAACACGGTAATAGGTACCAGTTTGTTCCTTACCAAACACATCAACCTGACATCCTGTCGAACAACCAGGACAGGTGGCCGGTTTTTCTTTCAAAAACCAAACGCGTTGTTTGAATCTAAAGTCTTTGGAGGTAAAGGCACCTACCGGACAAATATCAACTAGGTTGGTCGTATAACCGTGACTAATTTTCTTTCCGGGATACGTTCCAATGATAGCGTGATCGCCCCGATCAAAGATTCCCAGTGCACCGGTTTTGGTAACTTCTTTTTCAAACCGCACGCACCGGCTGCAAAGAATACAGCGTTCCGTATCAAGAACCAAATCACCACCAATGTCCAGAGCCTTGGGCTTTAGCACCTTGGGACGATCCATTTGGCTCTGATATTTACCTACTGACATATAATAGTTTTGGAGTCCACACTCACCAGCCTGGTCGCAGATTGGACAATCCAGTGGGTGGTTGATCAGGTGGAATTCAAGAGCCCACTTGTGAGCATCTTTGACTTCATCCGTATCGGTCCTTACCTCCATCCCCTCAGTTGCTTGCAAATTACAAGCGATCTCAAGCTTAGGGCGACCTTCAATTTTAACTAAACAAAACCGGCACACGCCAGCGACAGAAAGACCCGGATGCCAACAGAAATGCGGAATGGCGATCTTCATCTGCTGAGCAGCCTGCATTACAGTCGTACCTTTGGGTACAGAAACCGCCTGACCGTTTATTTTGAATGAGACTGTATCGCTCACGCCGAAGTACCTCTCTTAATATAGTCTCGGATTTCGTCTCCGAATTTTTTTGTTATGGCCATTGTAGGCATCGCAGCGGCATCAGAAAGAGCGCAGATCGTTCGTCCACCCATCTGTTTTGCCACTGTCCACATTCTATCGACATCAGACTCATGACCAGCCTTGTCGTAAATTCCGCCCATAATGTTTGCAAGCCATCCCGTTCCCTCACGGCAAGGAGTGCACTGACCACAACTTTCGTGATGATAGAAGTCTGCAATCACCTTCATGATCTTCACCATGCTGACACGGTCATCAATGATCATGATAGCGCCTGAGCCAAGCATTGAGCCTTTTGCCGCAATGGCCTCGTAATCCATAGTCAGGCCTTTTAATTCTTCTGGAGTTAGAACTGGGGCCGACGCTCCACCTGGAATGCAGGCCTTCAAAGTCCTTCCAGGAAGCATTCCACCGCAGTCTTCATTCAGAAGCTTTTCAAAAGAGTAGCCTAGAGGAAGCTCATAGACTCCTGGCTTTTTGATGGCGCCGGCAATTGAAAATAATTTTGTACCGGGAGACTTCTCGGTACCGATAGCTTTATAAGCGGAGGCGCCATTATTGATAATCCAAGGGACCGCTGCGAAAGTCTCAGTGTTGTTTACTACAGTTGGCTTACCGAGGTAGCCACTTACAGCTGGGAAAGGAGGCTTTAACTTCGGCTGCCCTTTCTTTCCTTCGAGTGACGATATCAACCCAGTTTCTTCACCACAAATGTAAGCGCCGGCTCCAGTGTAGTGATCCAAGTCAAAATCAAAACCAGATCCCATGATATTTTTTCCGAGTAACCCAGCCGCATAGGCTTCCTTGATCGCCGTCTCTAGCCAGCTTATTTCCTCGAAAAACTCGTATCTTGTATAGATATAGCCCTTCGTTGCACCAATTGCCTTGGCAGCAATAATCATTCCCTCAACGATCATGTGGGGGCTTAGTTCAGCGATGTAACGATCTTTGAAAGTTCCCGGCTCACCTTCATCGTTATTGCAAATGAGATAGCGAGGCCCAGGAATATTTTGCGGAACAAAGCTCCATTTCAGACCCGTCGGAAATCCCGCTCCACCTCGACCACGAAGACCAGATTGCTTCACCTCTTCGATGACCTGAGCAGGCTGCATGGATAATACTTTCTTTAAAGCGGAGTATCCACCCTTTGACTGGTACGTTGACAGCGCGCGACTGTTCGGCACGCCTTCAAACGCAGTGAGGATTTTTACTTTATCGGTGGAATTTGCCATCTAATCACCTCACTTCAATGGGGCATATTTTTCGAGAATTTGATCAACATTATCAACAGTCACCTTGTGATGACGGTCTTTATTTACAATGATCGCCGGTGCTTGGTCACAAACCCCTAAACACGGAACGCCGATAACTTCAAACGGAGCATTGTCTCCATGCTTTTCTTCAAGACGCTTCACATGACCTTCTATCTTCTCAATCAACTCATCTGCACCCATCATGCAGCAAACAATGTTGTCGCAAACTTGGATCGGATGTTTACGAGGTTTTTTCTGATAGTAGGCTTTGTAAAAAGTCAAAACTTCTTTCACCTGAACGCGATCAAGGCCGTACGAATTGTTAAGAGCCTCGATGTGCTTTTCTTCAACCCATCCACACTCATCTTGAATGGCGTGCAAAACAGGCAAAATAGATGTCCGCTTTGTCTCATAGCGCGTGAGTTCTTTTTTGATTTTTTCCTGAAGACCAGATGAAAACACGTTGCTGTCACTCATAGTAACTACGTCCTCTATTAACGGTCCAATTCACCGGCGATAATGTTGATTGTACCCAAGGTCGCCGCAATATCTGCAATCATGTCTCCTTGAACCAACTCGGAGACTGCCTGGAATATAGCAAAGCAAGGTGGACGACATTTGACGCGGTAAGGAACACCGCTACCGTCTGAAACAACATAAAAGCCCAACTCACCGTTGGCAGCCTCATAGCCTTGGTATATCTCCCCAGCAGGAACCTTGACACCATTGATCACTTGCATGAACTGGTTCATGAGGCCTTCGATATTGCCGTAAACATCTTGCTTGTTCGGCAACACAATCGCTGGATCTTCGACGTCGATCGGACCGCTTGGAATATTATTTAAACATTGATCAAGGATCCGGCAACTTTCCAAAATCTCTGCCATGCGCACCTGATAACGGTCGTAGCAGTCACCACGATCACCAACCGGAACGTCAAACTCCAACTGATCATAGCCATAGTAGGGAGCATACACACGCATATCAAGCGGAACACCTGATCCGCGCAAGCTCGGCCCTGTCCAACCCCAGTTAATCGCATTTTCAGCCGACATTTTCCCAACGCCAACCATTCGTTTCACGAAGACGCGGTTTTTTGTACACAGCAAATCAATCTCGCGGTGTGCCTGACGGATAGCCTTGATAACGTCGCGCGCTTCATCAAACCACCCATCTGGGAAGTCAAAACCCATGCCACCGATTCTTGAAAGAGACACCGTCAAACGGGCGCCGCAAAGCTTCTCAAACAGAGTGTAAACTCGCTCACGAGCAGAAAATCCAAGCCAGAAGTTGGTGAGTCCACCCAAGTCAACCAAGTTGGTTGTGATACAGACGAGGTGATCAATACAACGGCTAAACTCGTCCAAGATTACACGCATGGTTTGGGCTCGTGCAGGAATCGTAATCCCTAGCTGTTTTTCAATCGCGCGGCACCAAGCGTTGTTATTTATCGGAGCAGAGCAGTAGTTGAGACGGTCAGTGTAAGGAATGATCTGATTGTAGTTGTGATTTTCACACATCTTCTCAAAGCAGCGGTGGAGATAACCGATTTCAACATCGCACTTTTCTATCGTCTCACCAGATAGCACGGCCATGAATCGAAGAGTTCCATGCGTTGCAGGATGAGCTGGGCCAATGTTGATCCAAACACGGTCTTCAAGAAAATCGTCTTGAGTTTTAAGCATGCGTTCGCGATCTTTCTCGAACGTGTGATGCATCGGAGTCTTCAGCTCTTGATTTCGATCTGCAGGGTAGTCTTTTCTAAGAGGGTGTCCGACGAAATCTTCGTGACACAAAATGCGTCGAAGATTCGGGTGACCACTGAATTTCAAACCAAATAAGTCAAAGGCCTCGCGTTCAAACCAGTTGGCTGATTTATAAACGGGAGTCAGAGAGGGAATTTCGTCTGTCTCACCAACGCGCGACTTCATGCGAAGGCGCTGATTGTTATCTGGATTTACAAAGTGGTAAACAACTTCAAAACGCTTGTCACGGTTTTGATAATCGACACCACAGACATCAAGCAAATATGGGAACTGCTTTTTAAGGTCACGCGCGACTTCAAGAACATTACTGTGATTTACATAGATGGTATCTTCGTCGGTGAAGCGCTCGTTCTTCACATACTCAATTCCAGCTTGAGGAAATTTTGTCTTGAGCTCTTGGCTGAGAGTATCAACATACCGAAGTTGACCAGATGAGTCGTACATGCCTGCTAAGCTCCTTAAAAAATTCCAAGCCGCGTTGTCTCGACTTGACCTCAATTTAGAGAGGACTCACAAACCTGACAAATGTCAGAATTCAGTGGTGTTTTTGCCAAAAACTAACGCTAATACCCTACCACCGGCAGCCGGCATGGGCAAGCAAAGGGATCACCTCCTGGGCGAGCCTATTTTTTAATCAAACGCATTGCTAAAACAACACGTATGCGTTTAAGTGTTTCCCGCGGCTTCACGCTGCTATAAAACGTTACCCTTAATGCGACTTCGGGCGCGTGAAAAACCTGCAAACCAAGGATCACACGGTCATGACACAAGCAGCATCAATGTGGCACCGCACCCACACTTTGGGCGAATTAAACAAATCTCATGCGGGGCAGGACGTAATTCTAACCGGATGGATCAATCGTCACCGAGACCACGGGCAATTTATTTTTCTAGATCTTCGAGACAGATATGGCATCACTCAAGCAGTCGTAGACCCCGAAAAAGCTCCAGCGGCCTACGAAATCGCGCGCTCACTTAGAGCAGAGTTCGTGGTGGCCATTAAAGGCAAGGTCAATCTACGCCCTGAGGGGATGATCAATAAAAACATGGTCACCGGCGAGGTAGACATCCTTGTGTCTGACATTCGCATTTTAAACAAATGTGATGTGTTGCCATTTACTGTTCATGATGAATCCGAGGCGTCCGAAACTTTACGTCTAAAATACAGATACTTGGATCTTCGTCGCCCCACCCTCAAAAGTAACATGATAAGTCGCAGCAAGTTTGTCCGCGAGATGCGTCGAGCCCTTGACGATCGCGGATTTATGGACATCGAAACTCCATTTCTCTACAAGTCAACTCCAGAGGGCGCCAGGGAGTTTCTTGTCCCTTCGAGGATTCACACTGGACACTTCTACGCACTTCCGCAAAGCCCACAGTTATTCAAGCAAGTTCTGATGATCAGCGGATTCGACCGCTACTATCAGATTGTAAAATGCTTTCGTGATGAAGACCTTCGTGCCGACCGGCAGCCCGAGTTCACTCAAGTTGATATTGAGATGAGCTTCGTTGACGAAGCTCTGGTGACCAACACTCTCGAAGCCGTCACAAAACAAACCGTCACAAAATTTTATGATGGGAACGTAAAACTTCCGGAAAAATTTCCTCGACACACGTATGCACAAGTTATGGAAGATTACGGCGTCGACAAACCAGACATGCGATTCGATTTGAAGCTTAAAAATATCACTGATCTCGCAGCGCAAACTAAGTTCACCATATTTAAAGACGCAGTGGGATCTGGCGGCATTGTGAACTGCATCGTCGTCCCGGGCGCAAGTGAGAAATTCAGCCGCAAAGATCTCGATGAACTATCTGAGCTGGCAAAACAGCATGGCGGCAAAGGCCTCGCATGGATCAAAAAGGCTGCAGGCGCTGGAGTTGCAAGCTGGAGCGGACCGATTGCCAAATTTTTTACAGATGAAAACTGTGCTGCGATTGAGGAGCGGGCCAATATTAAGCCCAATGACCTAATTCTCTTCGGAGCGGGAGACTACGACTCCACCAAAGCGATGTTAGGTGCTGTGAGAAATAATCTCGGGGCAAAGCTTAAACTCTATGACCCGAAAGAGCTTTGTTTCCTTTGGGTCACCGAGTTCCCTCTTCTGGAAAAAGACAAAGAATCAAATCGTTGGCTTGCAAGACACCATCCTTTTACCTCGCCACGACCCGATGATCTCCACTTAATGAAATCAGATCCTGGGAAGGTTCGCGCCTCGGCCTACGATTTGGTGTTAAACGGTTACGAGATCGCTGGTGGGTCGATTCGTATTCACGATCCCGATGTGCAGAAACTCCTGTTTGAAACCATCGGACTAACAGAGCAAGAGGCGCAAAGTAAATTTGGATTTCTTTTGGACGCACTCAAATTCGGAGCGCCTCCCCATGGCGGCATGGCTTTTGGCGTTGACCGAATGGTCATGTGTCTCACAGGTGCAGAAGCGATTCGAGATGTTATCGCGTTTCCAAAAACCCAAAAAGGCACTTGCCTCATGACAGGTGCCCCGAGCCTTGTATCGAATAACCAACTTAAGGACCTCCATGTCAAAGTTGATGGAGTGATCGAAGGAGCCGAACACTTATGATGTCAACGACACTCAAAACGTCTCTGACTTCATTCCCGATGGGACCACACATCCAGAAATGGATGAATGTGGGTCATGACCAGTACAAGGGCCATGGAAACACCAACCCCTCTGCAGAAGAGGTTGCTGTTTTCACGGAAGCATTTCTTGCGCGTCTTGAGGATGGTTCTCCCGATCACCGCGATCACCTTGTGGATCTTCTTGAAGAACTGGTGGCAATGAATTTGCCTTTGCTTGCCATCAAATTGGTAGATGCATATCCCGATCTTTTTCCTCAAGACGATTTTCGTGCACTGCTCCACCTCGGCAATGCCGCAATGCTTGTCAGCGATCTCGCGCGCGCCGAGTCGGCCTTCATCGATGCTCAAAGACTTGTTCCAGAAGAACCAGCACCCTACGTCAATCTAGTTCAAATCTATTGCCATGACGGACTGATGGATCAAGCGGAGCGCTGGTGCCAAGCAGGTCTTGATGCAGAGAGTGATAACACGCGACTTTGGGAGTTAATTGCGTGGATTGAGCAACAAAAAACAGGAACAGACGAATTGGACGCAAAAGCTGTTGCTCAGCGCATTCGCTCTTTAGCGCTCTCCAAAAACTCATGGGCCGGACTATCGTTAGCTAGTGAACTAGAAAATCCGGAAGACGCGCTTTCAAAAGTGGCTGTTCTAGAACCATTTTGGAGTGAGGGCTGCAGGGACGATGCGTTTTTAATCGAGTACACAGCGGCACTCGGCATGGCTGGTAAGTACGATAAAATTCCTGCGATTATTTGGCAGGCTGAAAAGCAAGAAACTAATAAAAAGTTGGCTTGGCAACTTTACCTGCATCTCATTCAATCATTCATGGGACTTGGGCGAGACGACGACGCGAGAGAAACCTTGAAAAAATTGGAACAACGAAACGACCTGCCAGATGCCGCTGTTAACGTGATCTCCGCTCTCAAAAGCGAGCTAGGCTGATCGTCAAAAGCAAACCGGCGGCTAGCTGCTGGCCTAAAATATTTCTCAATAAATACAGGTGTTTATTTTTCCTTCACGTATCAATACTTAGGAAGCGAACCAGCACCTGACCGTTAATATATTTAATTATATCAATGATTTTATGCAAAGTGGTTGACATTTGATACCAAACGCGCTAACTCAGCGCTTGAAAGCGACATAATTCTATTGATTTTATAGAATCCACCTGGAGCCCCGCCCATGAAAGCTTTAGTCGTCGATGATGATAGCACTCTGCGTCTCGTACTTCGCACCGTACTTGAGAAAAGAGGCTTTAAGGTTCTAGAGGCAGAAGATGGGCAAATGGGGCTTGAGCTCGTCCAGCGCCATCCCGATATCGGAGTCGCAATTCTTGATGTGAACATGCCGCGTATGAACGGTCTTGAGGCACTAGCCAAAATAAAGGCTATCAACGCCTCGATTTTTTGTTTGATCGCTACCGCATACTCCAACATGAACGATGCGATCACCGCAATTAAACACGGCGCCTATGATTATCTTCAAAAGCCAGTGGATCCGGATCGACTGGCAAAGCTACTCGACAAGGCCACATCAGCAAACAACATGATCCTAGAGGCTAGCTTTTCCGCGCCTAAACTAGACTTTGATGAAGGTCGAAGCATCATCGGTGGAAGTTCTCAACTGAAACAAGTGTTCGACGTTATCTACAAGCTAGCTCGCGTCGACACATCGGTATTGATTCGAGGCGAGAGCGGGACGGGCAAAGAACTCGTGGCTCGCGCTTTACACTTCAACAGTCATCGTAAACATGGTCCATTCGTTGCCATCAACTGTGCGGCAATTCCAGAGTCTTTGCTGGAGAGTGAACTATTTGGACACGAAAAGGGCGCATTTACAGGAGCGGACAAACGAAAAGTTGGTAAATTCGGTCTGGCCGAAGGCGGAACATTGTTCCTTGACGAGATTGGAGACATCAGTCCCGCCACTCAGGTGAAGTTGTTACGAGTTTTACAAGAACGAACATATACACCAGTAGGTAGCGGCCAGGAAATCAAAGCAGATGTCCGAATCGTGGCAGCCACACACAAACCATTAGAAAAAATGGTTGAAAAAGGGGAGTTCAGATCAGACCTTTTCTTCCGTTTAAATGTGCTACCCATTACTTTGCCTCCACTTCGCGATCGTAAAGAAGACATCCATTTGTTGTGTCAATATTTGATCAAGAAGTTTAACAAGTCACATAAACGCAAAGTTACCTCAATAAGCGAACAAGCGATGAAGTTACTGATGGCTCATCAGTGGCCCGGAAATATTCGCGAGCTTGAAAACGCCATCGAACGCGCCTTCATTATGGAGTCTGGTGATACGCTTCAAGCAGAGGCCTTCGACTTGCAAGCATCATCACAAGGAATGTTGATACCTGCATCATCCCCAAGCGCAATGAAGCAATTACAATTCGTGACGTCTACGAGCTCAACTCCGAAATTGGAATTACCAGCTCAAATTGAACCGATTACAAAAATCAACGATAAGAGCAGCCTTATACCCGATGGTCAGGAATTGAATTTCCCAATATTAAGAGAGCGTTTTGAGAGGGAATTTATCATCAAAGCTCTAACTGCGTACCGTGGCAGGATCAATCAGACGGCTGAGGCGACCCAGATGACCAAGGTTACGCTCCTTAGGAAACTGGAAAAATATGGCATAGATGCCAAAGATTACTTCAAGATTTAATGGTTACCATAATTTTCGCGAAGCACGCCCTAGCATGCTATAATTAAGAGATAAAATCTCAAAAATTTGTGCATGTTGGAAGCCTGGTTCGCTCATGTCACTCTCTGAAACAAAAAAGTCATCTGGCGCAATAAGTTCGACGACCCTAGCCCTCGTCAGACTCAGTCGATGGCACCATCTTACCCCTGAAACCTTAGCATTGGTTAAGGCAGAGGTTGCTAAATCTTTGGGGCTGGAAGACAGCTCAACAAACGCTGGCATGCGAGAATCTGCTAGACCATACGGTGAGCAAGACCCCGCAAAATTGACACCGCAGATGCGACACCTGATTGGAGCCGGGGCTCCGTGGCACGTGATTTCGGATGTGTTGTGGCAGGATTATAACTCTGGGCCTAGTCCAATCAAGGCTGCTCGAATCCTGGAGACAGCGTTTGTACAGGCATCACCCTCGGAGACGTTGGATATTTTCACGCGCATCATGTCCTCGGGGCTAAAAGGCTTTTATTGGTACCTCCACCCAAAATTACGCGACTTCATCGTTGAACACGCACCAGAACAGCACCTTGATCATCTTTATTGGGTAATCGCTCGAGAAACCGATGAATCAAAACTTAGCGGTATCGAGATGAATTACATCTTCCTACGCGTTGCCATGACCTCTGACAAAACAGCCGCTTGGATGTATTTCCGTAGGCATAAGAATAAAATTCTCGACGCATTCGGTAGCTCTAGACATTTTGGTTTAACCAAAAACCAGCTAGTCATGAAAGCTGGCGAGTTAGCTTTGAGCCTTGGATACAATGAAGATGCGAAGAATCTTTTCCAACTATTCCCGCAGGATTCTAATGAGCGTGAAACCGCGGTTCAAATGCTACTTCGCTTCGAAAGTAATGTCGTAGATAGAGGCAAGAACAGTTATCTCGCGACTATCGACGATACACCAGAGTGGAAAGATCGCCTGAAGCTTCTCTCTAATTTCTGTGACAACCATCGAAAACTGGGATCGGTCCGTGACCCAAACAGGTCGTCTTTAGATCTGCTTTTGAAATCTGTTCTTCAGTGGGTTCCAAAAAATCCCGAAGGCTGGCGAATGGTTGGCGACCTCATTATCCATCATCGCGATCTCGCAAACTCCCTTCCTGGACTTTTAAAACCTCTATTCGATAACGCTGTCATATACCATGGACCGGATATTGATGCTGCTCTTTGGCACGCTTCGGGAAACATCGAGCCCAGAAATTTCTTGGAACAGTATCTTGTGGCCACTGGCCTACTTCATAAGTATGTAACCAATCCCCGCTTGGGAGAATCGTTGCTCTGGGATGCGCAAAGGCTAATGATGCACCCCGACGCCGTTTCCTCAAACACACCATGGACATGGCGTGATTTACTAAAAACGGGATCTCAATGGCTAAATAATACTACTTTACTTCTAGATCGTGACAGAAAGCGCGGGTTGGCTGCTCTTCGTCTCGCTCAGGACGGCGTCCTCGCGTCACAGGATACCGTTGAAACATACCTCTCCCATTGTAGAAACATACCCGACGGCCTTCTGCAATCGATTGCAAAGAATGCCACCGCCTCAGGAAACTTTGATTTCGCAAAAAATCTGATAGTAAAAAGCGGACATTCCCGTGCATTCACAAATAAAGACTTACTAAACCTCTGGAACATGGCTGTGCGGGGTGACAATCCTGATTTCTCATGGCGGGTTGCGACGATTCTGAGTTCACGCGACTCGCTACCTGATTTGATCAAAAACTCCTGGGAAATAAGTGGCGAACGAAGAACAACCTACGTCCCGATCACGATCACCCAACAGGATATAGAATGCGCTTTGGCGCAGATAAGTCCCGTGACGAAAAAGATCTGCCTAGCTCTGTGCATCATTGGTGGGCGTATTAATGATTTAGCCCAAATTAATGGAGCTTCGAGCCATCACTCTCCACCTATGACGGGAAGCTCCGGTGCCGAGCTAGCGATTATCAATGCCCTAAAAACCTGCCCAGTGTTACCAAAACCAACCAAGTCAGTTGTAGAAGCACGCGGCGTACACATGGTGCCAGAGATTTCTGCTCCCTTGGCTCAATCAATCATAAATGGCCCATGGCTTTTTGCCTTGCGCCTCTTAGCTGAGCGTTTATCCATCCCCGCATGGGGTTGGAGTGTCAGCGTACTTCAGGAAATCACAAAATCAGTACTCCCTCTTATTGGAACGGAATCCTCGCAACGAAGCTCTCCGAAGCTTTCAAAATGGGTCTTAAGCCTGACATCACAGGAGCGGGCGGCCTGGGCTGAGGTTGCCAATTCCGCATCAGGGGAATCCACTGAACAAATTTCTGCTGAAATGACGAAATTCATATGCAGATTGGCACTACTTGTTTATCCAAGCCATCTCCATGCCCTAAAAACACTTCAGCAATTACGGATGCCTTTGGAAGTTCTTCGAGACTTAGAATGGTTTGTACTTTGTGATGAAATATCTTCGTTCAGACTTCGCCACAACATTGCAAATCGAGTCGTAATTCCAGAAACATTGAAAAGCCATATTCAAATTTGATCTTTTGGCTCTGTACTTTTAGCAGGCCTAAACCGCAAGTCTTGTAAAAGACCCTCGGACTCTTCACGCCCAAAAATATTAAGTGCAAAGTCAACTGTTCCACTTGATGCGAGACCAACCACGGAGACAGCAAGCATCGATTTGAAGGTTTTCTGATGATCTCTGGATGTGAATGGATCGACTCCAAGAGCTGATCTTGCAAACATACTTGGACCTTGAGCGTCATCATGAGTCGCGTTAGGAACGCTGATTTCTAGAATATCGCCGGCAGCGTGCTTCCAAAACTTATCTCTGCCCCTTGACGTAAAGACAAGTTTATCAGCGCCCAGCAAAATAATAGGCAGATCTATATCCTGAAGATCTTTCAAAACAGTTTTATGAACAACGGCTGGATCAAGTAAAACTAAACCTAATACGGGAGAACCTTGACGCGCTGCAATCACAGAAGCACTGCCACCGAACGAATGGCCAACTAAAATCATCCTTGATGTATCAGCATTTCGACCAAGGATATCCGGTCGTCGGTAGATAAGCTCCGTCAATGCTTTTAAACGCGAACCATTATCAAGCCACTGATTCCGATTAGGCAAGTCACTAACTACGACATGAAAGCCCCATGATGCCAAATAGCGAGCCTGAGCGTTATGAGCATCTCGGCTTGAATAATTACCATGTGTTATAAAAATCACTGGGATCTTCTCGATCGTCTGCGGATAAAAGTGATCAATAACTAATGTGTTATTAAAGTCGATCGCCAACTCTCGACCTCGTTTTTCAGAGACGGAAAACGGGCCGTTGCCGTGAAAGCTTCTTAATCTCGGCTCCTTAAGTATCACGCGTGAATGCAGTTCATCCACGCCTAGGCGAGTATCCGAGAAACTCTGCAAAGAAACGCAGGCATTGCCCAAGAGACTGAATACCAGCAATATTTTTGAAAGCATCATTAACAACTCAAACTCCACCAGAAAATCTGCTAAAATAATCGGTACATCTCGCAAAAAATTGACAAAGACGCTCAGCGGCAATCTGGAGCCAAGCATAATGCAACGACAACACTTGTTTTTTTTAAATTTTTTGATGTCTATCCAAATTTTGGGATGTAAAAGCCTTTATGACTTCAAAAACTACTCCAAGTCTAATGTCAAAGGAAACATCTCAGGCACAGAGTGGACCTATGCTTATGCCTATACAAATCCCGAGGCTAAACTCGCCGACGGACAGGAAATTATGATTGTTTTAGTTACGGCTAAGCCCAAAAACGCATGTCCGGACGTTAACGATAAACTCGCAGACCAGAGAGAGGTGGCCATTGCCATCGACGGCAAAATCGGAGAGATGAAAATTGGGGCTGCTTCAGATCGTCTTGAAACTAGTGACGACATGTTTACTTATAGAAAATTAGACCGCCAGGCGTCTGTAGCCTTTTTTGATCCTTCAAAGCCTAACGATGAGCAGTATAAATTTGCCACATCAGGAAAGGTCAAAATTACAAAAATTAGTAAAGAAACGATTGAAGGTGCAATTCTCGCAAAGATCAATCGATCAATTTTTGTAAACGGACGCTTTAAAGCGAAGGTTTGTAAATACGGACAGCTTAATTAGTCGCAGATTTCATGCTCTATTTTACGTGGCGCATCCTGCCAGGGCCTGTATGCCCATGCCTCCGATAGCGGTAATAGAAAAAGAAGACCACCAAGAGCGCAAGCCAAAAGCTCAATATTGATTGGAGCAGCACGATGAGACTGCAGTGAATTCCAGGCGATCGCCGATGTGATAAGCGCCACAGCCAGAAATGTTGCCGCAAAGTTTATGAAACGCTGCTTCGGATTCACAAGCAATGTCACGACCTTTGCAGATACCACATTGTCAACTTGCTTTGCCATCTTTTACCCCCAATAATTTAGTCGTCCTACTTTTTTGTTTCTTGCGATTTTTGACTGGTAAACTTAAGGGTGCTTGCCTGACCGTGAACACCCCATCGAAGCCATGCAATAATCGTTGTTGTGCCACCAACAAAAATGAAATTCCAAACCGAAATCTGAGACATTGTAGCCAGATCAGTGGCTGCATACATGCACACCCCGATCGCCATCAATGTGATTGAATAGGTTAAATGTGCGAGGTCATCTCGGCGATCCACACCTTTGAGGCTAGTTAACAAAATCACCACCCAGAAGGCGCATAAAAGCAAAGACCACGGAGCAAAAGGTATAACCCCATCCCACCACTCACGCAGACTACCGCTAAATAGACTGGTCGACATACTGCCCAATCCTCCTTCGCAGTCCTAAAGATCGGCAGTTAAACCTGCGACTTAACAGGCAATACTTGCCCAGTAGGGACTCCTAGGTTACCATTAGGACACTTCCCCGCGTACTGGAGATAAACATGCCGACCAAGGTCCTGCCATTTTTGGCTATTGTGATGATCCTCGCCACAATTGAGACTGCGCCAGCAGCAAGCCGCTCTGCAGAAGCTCGGTCTGTAACTAAAAACAATCGTCTAACCAACGAGCCATCAGGTGTGATCTCCTTTGACAAACCAGTTATCGACTTTGGACTGGTTAAAAGAGGACAAAAACTACCAGCAAAATTTCCGTTCAAAAACATCGGAAAAGGAACATTATCCGTTCAAGGGGTTCAGGCGTCTTGCAACTGTGCAACAGTGGACGCTGCGAAAGGCAAAGCATTTGCGCCGGGGGAAAGTGGTCTCATTGAAGTTTTGTTTGATACTACCGACTATTCCGGCAAAGTCTCAAAAGCAATCACAGTCATCACAAATGAACGATCAATGCCAGATCGCACCCTGACAATCACCGCTCTGGTAAATAGCGAGCTCGACGCAACACCGCCATTAGTAGACTTCGGCGACGTCGTACTCAACCAAACACCCCAACAGACCATAAGACTCAAAAACAATATGAAAACCGAACTTAAAATTGAGCGTATTCGCTTCAATGAAGAGTTTCTTGATGTTGGCTATACTAAGGATGGCCGTGAGTTCACCATTTACGTTAAATTGAAGCCGACGGTACCAATTGGTTTTTTCAAAGATACTATATGGGTAAAAAATAATTCTGCATCGCTCCCCGAGATGCCAATTCCAATTCGCGCGTCAATTCGAGGTCAGATCTCTGCTAGCCCGGCCTACATTGAGTTTGGATCAGTGTCCGCGAATGAAACAGCTGCCAGACAAATCGCGCTTCGAGCCTCGAAAGAGTTTGAGATTACGGATAACTCTGTTGAATTGAATGTCAACGGCAGCAAAGCCGATGATGGTCAGAAGCTCATAAAGATCAGTGTGCAGCAGGTAGATAAGACCGGCAAAAACATATCACTCGAACTAAAAAATCCAGGAAACAAATCCGGAAGCGTTCACGGTAAAATCACCCTTCAGACCAATAATCCCCAGCAGAAGAATTTGGTAGTAGACTTTTACGCGTTCTTCCGCTGATTTAGTGTACTAGCTCGCCGACCAAAGCCGTCTTATTTCCTCCCATAATTTTAACAGGGAGAGTCTTGCCCGCAAGATCAGCCGAACTATGAACGCGTACAACCCGAAACTCTGGAGTTTTGCCAATCCAAACTCCGGGTTCTTTTTTACTGTTGAATACAAAGAGTACATGTTTAACTGATCCAACATCTGCCAGAGCCAGTTCCAGGGTAATCTTGTCCTGAAGCTGATTTAAAGCCGCAAGGCGGCGCTCTTTGATGTCCTCAGGTATCTGATCCAAAAATCTGGTCGCAGCAGTACCCTTACGCGGTGAGTATTTGAACGAGTAGATAAAGCTAAAACGCACAGCTTCTATAAGCCTCAATGTCCCTTCAAATTCTTCCTCGGTTTCACCGGGAAAGCCCACAATCAGGTCGGTGCTTATCGCAATTCCAGGGACGGCGTCTCGCAGCCATTTAATGCGCTGCATATATTCTTCGACAGTCACCTTGCGTTTCATTCTTTCAAGGGTTCTATCGTGTCCAGCTTGAACAGGAAGATGGATGTATCGTCCAAGCTTAGGATGACTTGAAAATAGCTCGGCCAATGGCTTGGTAAAGTCATGAGGATTTGATGTCGTAAAACGAACCCGATCTACTCCCGGCAAATCAGACACCGCCTTAAGAAGCTCAACAAACGGGCCTCCATCAGCCGGTACATCATCACGACCCAACAGGTCTAGACCGTAACTATTCACGTTCTGTCCAAGCAATGTGATTTCCTTGGCTCCTTGCGAAACCATGTATTCAACTTCTTTGACTATCTCTGGAATTGGCCTGCTGATCTCACGGCCGCGGGTAAACGGGACCACACAAAACGTACAGAAGTTATTGCAGCCTTGGATGATATTCACGAAGCGATTCACTTCTGGTTTACCAGAAATTGATGGAATATGGATCATCGGCTCATCACTAATAGTCGAATGCTCCGCCCCCCGATCACCATGTTCATCTTTATGACGATCAAAGCCCGTCGCGACTGCAGACACCCCGGTCTGCTCACGTTCCTCAAGAAGACGCGGCAACTCATCAATTTTTCCAGGTCCAATAAGAACATCGATCTGAGGAGCCAGCTCAATCAATTTTTTACCGTCAGCCTGAGCCACACAGCCAGTAACCGCAATTTTTAAACCTGGCTTTTTTGACTTGATGCGATCAAGAACTCCCAGCCGACTGAGAACCTTGTGTCTTGCTTTCTCCCGAATATGGCAGGTATTTAAAAGGATCAAATCTGCTGCTTCCGGGCCTGAAGCCGTCAGCTCATAATTGTTTGCCTCCAGAAGAGAGAGCATACGCTCACTATCCGCCACATTCATCTGGCAGCCCCAAGTCTCAATGTGAACTTTACGCCTAAGCACCAGATTGTCAGCTTTTGTCGGCTCTACATTCATAAACTTTGTCCCAAATAATTATCGGCGATTTTTTTTGCGAGCGTCTTTGGCGGCCTTGCGCATTTTCTTTAACTTTTCACGATCAACTTTCTTGGGAGTCGCAGCGCCCAGACCACCACCAAAAAGATCACCCATTCCACCCATTCCACCAGGTAATCCACCCTGGCTCATCATGTTTTGTGCCATTTTCCGCATATTATTGAGCTGACCTAGGCCACCCATTCCTGGAATTTTACCAAGCATGCCACCAAAACCTTTGCCCATCATCCCCATCATTTGCCGCATGGATTTGAAACGCTTAATCACATCATGAACGTCATTGGGCTTTGTTCCGCTGCCTTTGGCAATACGACGAATGCGGTTATCATTGAAAACTGCTGGATTTACTCGCTCTTGCTCAGTCATGGAGTCAATCATGGCCTTAACCTTGACAAGCTCACGATCATCCAAATTAGCTTCCTTAGGCAGCATGCCCTGCATCGGCAGCTTTGCCATAATATCTTTCAAAGAGCCCATCTGCTGAATCATGGACAGCTGATTGTAAAAATCTTTGAAATTAAATTGCCCTTCGAGCATTTTGAGCATCTCGGCTTCTTTGTCGCCTGTGTGAACACGCTCAAAGTCCTCCATGAGGCCAATGACATCTCCCATGCCTAAAATTCGGCTGGCAAGACCCTCCGGTCTAAACTCCTCAAGGCGCGCGAGATCTTCTCCCATACCGAGAAATTTCAGAGGCTTTCCCGTCACGCGTCGAATACTAAGCGCCGCGCCACCTCGGGTATCACCATCGAGTTTCGTCATGACGACGCCTGAGATATCCAAGCGATCATTGAATGATTTGGCAGTTGTTACTGCATCCTGGCCCATCATCGCATCACAGACAAAAAAGATGTTGTCGGGTTTTGCCAGAGCCTTAATATCGTCAAGCTCCTGCATCAACTCGCTGTCAATTGTCAGTCGACCAGCCGTATCCAACAGCACGACATCACATCCGAGCTCAAACGCTTTCTGAATGGATTTTTCGCAAATTTCTTGGGGCTTAGCGCCGTCAACGTGGAAAACAGGAATTTCCAGCTTTCGACCAAGGACTCTCAATTGTTCAACGGCCGCTGGACGATAGACGTCAGCTGCAACCAATAATGGCTTTCGCTTAAACTTTGTCATCAAATAGTTTGCAAGCTTACCAGTTGTCGTCGTCTTACCACTTCCCTGTAAGCCCACCATCATAATGGTTGTGGGACGATTGACGGCAAAACGAATAGACGCGTCGGGTTCACCCATCAGAGCTTCGAGCTCTTTTTTACATATCTGTACGAAATGATCGGCAGGTGTGACGCGAACCCGTTCAGATCCTGATCCAGCGCGAACTTGAACAGTCTGACCCAACGCCTCAGACTTCACTTTGCTCAAGAAGTCCTTGGCGACCCCATACTCAACATCGGCTTCAAGAAGACTCTTACGAATCTCTCCTATTGCCTCATTAATGTTTTCTTCCGTCAGAGTTGCTTTGCCAGTGAACTTTTCGCGAGCGACACGAAAGCCATCACTCAAAATATCAAGCATTCAAGGCTCCTTTAGTTCAGCCAGACTATGCCACCTAAAAATCTCAAAAATCCCAGTAATGTCCGAGATTAGGACCGTATAATGGGATTCGTTTGTAACGTCAATAAAAAGGGTCAAAAGGGGGGCGTTTTGCGCCTCCTCGAGCTCACTAAAATCCTGAATTTAACACCTTAAAAAACAGCCCAGATGCGTCAGCCAGGATTTTTTGGCGCCACCGGCTATCTTGCGGAAAAAAAAGATTTTTAAGGTGCCTCGACGCCTTGGAATCAGGTCCAATTTTACCCCTTAGCCAAGCGCCGCGCTCAGATCTCAAACCACGTAACACTCTAAAATCATTATAGGTACCAAATTCCTGTAAAATATAGCGAACTTTCGACTTTGGAAAGGCCTGGTAAATGAGGTTTGAAAAGCTACCAAAAGACCTATAAGTCGAGCGGCCCTCGATCTCGTCCAAGGTCAGCTTCACGTTCAGTTGCCGCTGCATCAGCTGAAGATCACCTTGTTCCGCGACTTCCGTCGAAAAAAGTGCCTCAAACCCATAGGGTCCAAGTCCCGTGTGAATGTCGACGGCGAACACTCGTTGAACATCAGAAAAATTTTGCTCAAAGAAATTTTTGAGTCGTGACAACTCCGGTTGCCATTTATCTCCGCCGTAGAAAAAACCATCGGCATAATGATACTGGCCACCTGAAAGCCCCTGCATCAAAAATTGCTTTCCTCGCCGAATAGTCATTGCCGCTAAACGCAACCAGCAAAGCCAGCGGCGCCAGGACTCGTCGGTTAGGATCTGATGCACCTGATGGTAGGCCCTACCATCAGGCAAATTGTCTCCGGTTAGAAACGCATTACGATTTAAATCAACATTATCTGCATTGTTTCGTCGAAGCCAACTCATGCCATAAGCGTTCACGGTATGAACGAACACGACGCGAATCCGCGGTAATGCGTCAATTCGCCCCGACTTTTTTAGTGCAGAGAGCTCCCTAAGAATTTGCAGCTGAGCTGCACTCCCAGCAAAGCCTTCCACTCCATGCACACCGGACACATGTAAAAAAAGATCAGATGGAGAGTTTTTAGACGAATGTCCCAGCAAAACTGTCCCAATACCAATTGAGAGACTTTCACCGCCTGGACCTTTTTGTCCAAGGTCGAGGCTTTGAAACTCGCCACCAATTTCACCAATACTTAATATGAAAGCTTTGCGTGCGTCCGACCATGAGTCAAAACACACACCACCCGTCTTTTCATTCATCAGAGAAAACCTTCTCACCACTGCTTAATGGAGAGATTACGCGACGATCCCCACGCAATCTCACCCGAAGTTGTAGGCGTGTTTTCCTCATCTACATCTTCAGAGTCAAGCGGATTCGGAGGCAGAACATGAACTTTGTATTGATATTTTCCATGGGGCAAACGAAGAAGCTTGGATTGGCCATTGTCTAACACAAACTCAGTCTCTGAACTAAGTGACTGCTGCAAATAGCGTGACAAGGACGCCACTTCCTTATTCTCATCATCTTCGTGCTCATAAATAAAACCACACTCAAAATTGAATCCCTCACCGGTGAGTTTCATACCATCTGCGATTCTCATCAGGCCCCAAGATTCAGCAAACAACGGATGCCAACACATGTCGGAACGCGCTGCAGCAACAATCGGCGCGACTGTAACGTGTTTAGGCTTCACATCAGTTTGCCGGTGTCCCTTTTTTCGAGCCACTCGTCGCGCCAGACGCTTTGGCTGATCGTCACGGTCTGAGCGACCAAGATATTTTCGCGCCTCGGCAACCAGGCGGTCAGAAACCTCATTATCTGGCGAGATCGTGACGCGAAGAGGCTGACGTGACGTGTCTTCAGCACGTCCAGGAATGACATCCGAGGGAATCCTCACACTTAATACGCCGACACGACTGATTCCCTCATAGAGCTCACGTAACATCGCTAATTCCTGGGTACCTTTAGCCAATCCGTATAATGCAGCCTGACGTCGCAAATCACCTTGACCTGAGCACAAAGCATTCTGCCATCGCCTTGAGGTCATCACTACTGGAAGCTCTTCGGGAAGACTAAACTGGAGGATCTTGCAAAACTTTGCGAAGCCTTCATCGTTGGACATGTAGGTCGCCGTTTTTGCAAGCGTGGCGACGACTCCGGTACGTCTCGCTAAAATGTAGGGCTGTCTGCTCCATTTCCTGATCATTGATTTTTGAAAATCTTCTGTTTTAACAAGCGCTGGCTGGGGAAGTAAAGAATCCAATGTACACTTTGCTGTTTGTCCCACGACTTCAATAGCCTGGCAGTCCGGGATCATCTTCACCATCACATCTTTGACAACAGCTCGAAGAGGGGCTAACGATTCTTCACTTACAACTAAAAAATTGCCCCGATAACCTCGCATGCTCTCACATGCCGTTTGTTTGATTTCTTGTGGCATTACGAAGCCTGTGACTTTAGATTCGGAGTCTTCAATAGTCACAACAGAAATATGACCAGCGTCCTCCTCGAGGACCATGTCATATCCGACACCCAAAACATGAAGGGTTGTTCGGAATGAAAACTTCTGATCAATGCAAGACCGCGCATTCATCAGCACAAAAGCAGAAGCAGATGGATTATTCGAGGAGCGGATTTCGATCCAATTTTCTTTGACCGGGTCAACAATTGATATCAACTTGGATTTTTTTTCAGCTTCCGGAGACGTTGACTCGCGCGTCACCATCCCAGGATCAGTGGAGTTAGGCATATGACTCGAGCATGACGCTCCGGTCATCATCATGAATAGTAGAAATGGGGAAATAGAATGCTTAGCGGCGCTCAATCTTTTGAACGGCGAAAATGACTTTTTCATGAAGACCTCCAACCTCTGGATTGCCGGCTTCTACAGTCCACGCAACAGGCTGCGACATGCGCAACGTGTGACGAGCAACTTCAACACCCTCAGCATTTTCAGAGATCAGAGTGACATCTTTCAAACCAGTATTTCCTCTCATCAGAGAGTTGGCCCAAAGATACAACGAAGGATCCGTTACAAAATCGCGACTGAGCTCAACGCGAGCGTGCTCGGAAGAACCTATCGACGCTCCTAAGCCGTCGATGTCCGCGACTGGACTAAACGCACCGTAATTTACGCCCTCAATCTCCACCACCATTCGTGATGCTTTGCCGGAGAAACTAGCGGGCAATCGCTGAGTCGCTGCGATTGGAACCAATAACATGGCAAGTAACAATAAGTTCGCAATTCTGACTTTGCGACTTGAAGAGGTGTCTAAATTGAATTGGCGCAAGAGGCGCACTTTCATCCCCTGATTGAATTCTGTTACTGATAACTGAGGTTACAAATAAATTCTAACACCCACTATCAAAAAACACCAGATCCCCACTCAAAAAAACTTGACAGCCCATTTTTTAAACCTTCCAGGATCTTGACTGGGTTATCGACAAGATCTCAAGAAAGTTTAGCTATCACATCAATTTCCACGTTTACATCGCGCGGCAATCTGGCCACTTCCACCGTAGCTCTGGCCGGAAACGGTTGTGGGAAGAAGCTTCCGTAGACTTCATTGACCACCGAAAAATTATTCATGTCTTTGAGAAAAATGGTGGTTTTTACAACGTCACCAAAACCTCCACCAGCAGCCTCAAGTATGGCTTTGAGGTTTTCCAGGACTTTTTTGGTTTCGTCAGCAACTCCTGACTTAACGAGCTCGCCCGTCTTTGGATCCAAAGGGATTTGACCCGAAACAAATAGGAGATCCCCGGCGCGAACAGCTTGGGAATAGGGACCTATAGCGGCTGGAGCATTTGCGGTTTGAATGACTTGTTTTTTCACGTCTCACCTCACGGTTTTAACTTGGCACTTTGCTCAAAAAACAACGTATTTGGAGTCCATTCATAGTGACTTTAACAAAAACAAAAAACAATACATTTATTCAATAGATTCAAGGTTGTAATCCCGAAGGCTTGTTCCTATAATAGGCAGCCAAGTGATCAACAAAAAGCTGCACTCTTTCACTAATTGGGCCAAAAAACGGGGGCTCGGCTTACTATGACGTTTCCTCAAATCAATCCGGTTTTCTTCTCCATCGGTCCCTTTGAACTTCGATGGTATAGCCTAATGTACGTCATCGGGCTGCTAGCCGTTTATTTCTTCTTCAGATATGCATCTCGCAAAGGCACATTGAAATTAACGCACCAGGAAATTGAATCCGTCATGCTTGTTGGCATGATAGGCATGATTCTTGGCGCGCGATTGGTCTATGTGTTTGTCTACAACTTCGACTTCTATATTGAACGTCCCAATGAAATATTCGCCACGTGGCGTGGGGGCCTATCGTTTCATGGCGCAATCCTTGGCATCGCCATTGCCTTACTGATCTATTCAAAACAAAAAAACAAAAGCTTCTTCAACATCACTGATCACATGGTGACTATTGCCCCCGTAGGTCTCGGTTTTGGAAGAATAGGAAACTTCATTAATGGCGAACTCTGGGGGCGCGTGACCGACGCTCCTATCGGAATCATCTTTCCAGACGCAGGGCCGTCACCGAGACATCCCTCTCAGCTTTACGAGTCCATGTTTGAAGGCTGGATTCTTTTAGCCATCATGTTTCTTTTCTATAGCAGAAGGCCTCGAACTGGAGTGCTGTCTGCAGTCTTTCTGATTGGTTACTCTACGTTTCGCTTCTTTATAGAGTTCTTCCGAGAGCCTGACAAACAGCTTGGAGAAGTACTGGGTCCGTTTAGTATGGGACAGGTCCTTTGTGCGATCATGTGGGTCATCGGCGCGATGATTCTGACCTATTCCCTAAATTCTAAACCTCAGGAGACAACCGTTTAACAGGACGTTTGCTCACGTTTTTAGCAGATATTGCCGAGGACGTATTTAAACTCGCAGTCAAGGCGATGGCCAAAGCGTCACTTGCGTCATGGGGCAAGCGTCCTTTGTTGAAGCCCATGAGCGCTTGAAGGGCAAGATACACTTGATCTTTACTGGCAGCGCCGTGACCTGCAATTAATCGCTTTACCTGGGCAGGCGTGATCTCTGAGATAGGTATACCCAGCCTGGCAACCGCAGCAATTAAAGCACCGCGCGCCTCACCAAGCTTAATGGCAGTTGCCGCATTCACCCCGTGAAAGGCTTTCTCGATCGCAACATTTGTGGGTTGAAGTTCTAAAGTTAACTCATAAAGCGCCGTGTGGATCTCACCGAGACGTGTCGGCATGGCAAGATCGGGAGACGCACGCAAGACGCCGGCATCAAGCACCACCCAATCCCGTGGCGACAGGGGCACAGCCTTCGTCGCACCAAGAAGCGCAAATCCGATAACCCGACTTCCCGGATCAATCCCCAAGATTTTCGGAAACTTAGCCATCCTACAACCTAAACCGCAAATTTAATTCACTAATGCCTACGTTCACGATACAACAATCCCGTCAGCACGTCACCCAAAGGAATGATTCCATGAGCATTGGCCAGTTTCCCTTCACCCGCATGCGGCGCATTCGCCTGAAAAGCTTTGCCAGAGACCTCTGCAGGGAGTCTATGCTGACGGCAAATGATTTGATTCTTCCCATGTTCGTCATCGAGGGGAGAGGTAAAACTGAGCCTATCGCAAGCATGCCAGGCGTCTGCCGACACTCTATCGATGTGCTGATTACTCACGCAAAGAAGGCCCACGCACTTGGTATTCCTGCTGTTGCCATTTTCCCTGTCATCTCAAAAAATAAAAAGTCACTCGATGCCAAAGCCGCCTGGGACGCCAAAGGACTTGTCCCTGAAGCCATAAAGGCTATTAAAAAAGAAATTCCATCTCTTGGGGTCATAACTGATATCGCACTAGATCCGTATACGTCTCATGGTCAGGATGGTCTTCTCAATCGTAGCGGCGAAATTATGAATGATGAAACCGTTGATGCATTAGTGAAACAGGCTCTTTGCCACGCAAAAGCCGGGGCAGATATTGTTGCACCGTCCGACATGATGGATGGACGTATTGGCGCTATTCGCGAGGCACTTGAGTCTCATGGTTTCAAGGATACGATGATTCTCGCTTACTCAGCCAAGTACGCGTCCAGTTTTTATGGGCCGTTCCGTGATGCGGTGGGGTCTAAGGCGGCCCTCGGCAAAGGCAGTAAGCACACTTATCAAATGGATCCAGCCAATGGTGTAGAGGCTTTAAGAGAAATAGCCCTCGACATCGATGAGGGCGCTGACATAGTCATGGTTAAACCTGGATTGCCATATCTCGACATTATTCGCCGTGCCCGTGATGCATTTCAGATACCGATTTTTGCGTACAATGTGAGCGGCGAATACTCGATGATAAAAGCTGCATCTCAGAACGGATGGCTTGACGAACAAAGTGTAGTTCTTGAGTCTCTCACAGCATTCAAACGAGCTGGCGCTAACGCTATTTTGACCTATCACGCGATGGAAGCGGCAAAATGGTTGAAGTAAGCGAAACAGCAGTGGAGCGCATATCACCTCGATCTCTTGTCGATTTACTCGCTGAAACTTGCCGCGTTGCCATCGAATGTGGATGCTCATCTAACCGCGTCGAACTTCTCGTCACACGCCTCGGAGAAGCCTGGGGATTTTCTGTGGATGCGGCAGCTCTTCCCACCGCCGTTTGGCTAAGCGTCAGGGGTAGAGGACATCAAATTGTCGAGCTCGTCCGAGTCACAAAATGGGGCATAGACCTCAATAAATTGGCTGATCTGAATGATCTTGTTGATCAAGTTGCATCAAGACAGCTTCATCTCGATGAAGCTGTGGAAAAACTAAAAACCATAAGCCTGAAACCATCACCCTATCCACGAATACTGAGTATCACTGCGGGTGGCGGATCTGCATTTGCTCTTGTAGCGGCCTCCAATGGACGTGGCCATGAATTGATTGCGGCATTTATGCTGGGAGCTATTTGCCAGCTTTCCCTGGGATTTTTCAGCGAGGGAAATCGTCGATACCTGGCCGAATTTTTTACAGCCATGCTTGTTGCTGGTGGAGCTGCAGGCCTTAGTTCACTTTGGCCCGATATCAACGTGCCTCGACTCATCGTCGGAGGACTCATATCCTTGGCCCCTGGATTACCTTTTGTAAACGCCATGCATGAGGTCGCTCAAAAGAATCTAGTAAGCGGAGCTGCTAGACTTCTAGAGGCCGTTGTAACTGCGATCACTCTTGCGTTTGGTGTTGCTGCCGTACTTGGTTTTGCGCACTATCTTGAACGATGGAGCCTTCACTGATGTTTACTAATGTCAGCGTCTTCAATCTTCTTATCGCCGCCATCGGCGGAGCCTCATTTGGCATCGTCTTCAGAATTCCTTATCGCTATTTTTTGCACGTCGTTTTACTGGCGATGGTGGCAAAACTTGGCGTTGACGTCATATCTCAAAAGGCAAATGTCGGTTTTGCAACCTTCGTATCCACATTTATTGTGGGTGCTATTAGTCACGTGTTTGCACGCGCAACGGGAAAGCCAGCTCAGGCATTTTTAATACCGGGTGTGATGTTTTTGGTTCCCGGAACAAGCTTATACAAATCATTTGCAGGAGCCATGACAGCCGACTACCAGGCTGCAATGGCACTTTTGGTCCAAGCCATCATCGTGACGGTATCTATTTCATTTGCTCTGCTACTTGCAAACTGGGTCGTACCCAGCAAAAAAACGCTTTAATTAAAATCTAATTCCGTAAGAAACGCTGACCTCGCGCTCAAACGGTGACTTTTCCGGAAACTTATATAGAAACAAGCTGTATTCGGCCAAGAAGTACATCGCTCGCCCCAATTTGACACCGGCACCGGCACCACAGGTAGGCTTGTAGGTAATAGGACTCTCAAAGCTAATTGGCTCTTGACCATCAGCTTCCTTGGAGAATAGACGCTGCGTTGCAATGACGCCAGCCTTTGCCCGCAATATGAAAATTGAAAAGCTTGGATCGATTGCAAGCACGGCTGAGGCTTTGCGCTGAGTTTCTTTAATTGTGACTTCCTTTTCTGGATCTGACGTATCCATATCCAGATCTTTTTCAAAGTCGATTTCACCATAGTCGTCAACAGCAGCACTCGTCTTTGAGGTAGTCGTTAGCTCGTTTTGTCCAACTCCAAGTTGGAATTTAAAAAGCTTTGACAAACCGACTGTTGCACGTAGGCCGTATGTCGTACGCTGTTTGATTGTTTCTGTCTCGGTGGCAGCACCAGAAGTCGAATCAGACTTGTTACTTCCTGCCTTATCCGGCTTGATCTGCTTCGTCGAACTAATGCTTACGAACGGCTCGATACTGATACGTGCGAATGCGACCGACTGCTGGAACAATAATCCAGCGCAAAGTATCCACTTGAATTGGCTAAACCTCGACATGATGTTGACCCTCCCGAGTTTCTGGCGAAGGGATCGGAATGATTGACTTAAAACTTAAAATTTCAAAACCGCCACGCTAAATTAGGCATTGGTAAAACGAAAAAAAACAGCGAAAATAGGTTCATTCTTAATGGTTTAGAATTCAATTGATCAGGCCACGTGAGCCTTAGTTTGATCGGGAGTGTTTTATGACTGCGACCGCCCAAGGCGCTTCACCCGCTATTATCACTTGTTCACATCTTGTCGTAACGTCGAAACACGTGCCGACTATGACGAAGTTTATGGAAACTTTTTTTGAGGTAAAACCTCACTATGCAAATCGACAATTTGCCGATTTTGTCCTACCTAGCGGATTTCGAATTGCATTCTTTGCCGCGATTGGCAAGACCGTGGAATATTTCTCCGCTGATGGAGAGCGACACTTTACATCCATTGGAGTCACAACAAAAAACATCGATCAGCTCTATGAAAAAAGCCAAGCCAAAGAGTTTTTAGACCTTGGAGTTCGGGTTAGTGGACCACCGAAAGAACATCCTTGGGGAGAAAAAAGTTTTTTAATGATGGACCCTGATGGTAACCGCTGGGAGATCACAGAATCGCCAAGCGAATCAGGGATGCTGGTCAACAAAGACTTTGAGCCATAAAAAAGGAGTCCCCGTGGGGACTCCTTTTGTTCAAACATCAGAGAAAACTCAAATATCAAACTTGATGCCCTGCGCAAGCGGCAGTTGCGTTGAATAATTGATGGTGTTGGTTTGACGACGCATGTAGGCCTTCCACGAATCAGAACCAGACTCACGTCCGCCGCCTGTTTCCTTTTCGCCACCAAAAGCTCCGCCAATTTCTGCACCGGACGTACCAATGTTGACGTTCGCAATACCACAATCAGATCCAGCTGCTGACAAAAAGGCTTCTGCTTGGCGCAAGCTATCCGTAAATATCGCCGAACTTAGACCCTGCTTCACATCGTTTTGCATGTGAATCGCATCATCGACACTGCCGCTGTATTTCATGAGGTAAAGAATCGGAGCAAATGTCTCTTCTTGGACAACTGACATTGAGTTCTTGGCCTCGACTATCGCGGGCTTCACGTAGCAACCAGATTCAAAACCATCTAGTACTTCGCCTCCGAAGATGACCTTGCCGCCCTCCGCTTTTGCCTGAGTGAGAGCTTTTTGCATCATTGTGACAGCACCTTTATCGATCAACGGTCCTACATGATTTTTCTCATCTAATGGCGACCCAATCCTCAAACCCGCATAAGCCTTCAAAAGCATTTCTTTAACTTTGTCATACATCGATTCATGAACGATCAGACGGCGAGTCGTAGTGCAACGCTGACCGCAGGTACCAACGGCACCGAAAACAATACCAGGCGCAGCAAGCTGAAGATTGGCGTTTTCAGTCAAGATGATCGCATTGTTTCCACCTAGCTCGAGAAGGGAACGTCCTAGGCGTTTGCCAACAACCTCTGCCACACGCTTACCCATGCGACACGATCCGGTGGCTGATACCAATGGCACGCGTTCGTCAGCAAGCATTGGCTCACCAACTTCTGCGACATCTCCAACAATCATCGCCAATGTGCCTTCAGGAACATTGTTCGCAATCAGCACATCTTTAATGATGTTGAAGCAGGCGACTGCCGACAGAGGAGTTTTTTCACTTGGTTTCCAAATGGAAACATCACCGCACACCATGGCGATGAAGCTGTTCCAGGACCATACAGCCACTGGGAAATTGAACGCTGAAATAATTCCCACAACTCCCAATGGATGCCATTGCTCATACATTCGGTGCGAAGGGCGCTCGGAGTGCATTGTCAATCCATAGAGTTGACGCGCGAGACCAACAGCGAAATCTGCGATATCGATCATCTCCTGAACTTCACCCAAGCCCTCTTGAAGAGATTTTCCCATTTCATAGCTGACGAGTTTACCAAGGGGCTCTTTGAATTCGCGTAGCTTCATTCCGATTTGACGCACAACTTCACCCCGTTTGGGGGCTGGCACCTTGCGCCATTCAGCAAAAGCCGATTGCGAAAGCTTTACCAAAGAATCGTAATCAGACTTGGAGGCCTTAAAGACCTTACCAATCAACTTACCGTCAACAGGACTATAACTTTCAAAGGCTCCTTTATTGCGTGAGCCAGATGCTTTGTTGCCCGTATGAATGGCATCCACGTCACCGCGAATCCCAAGCTGATCCAAAAAATCCATAGATATTGTCATTACAAACCCCCGGGGATTGTCACAAAAAGTTTCGAGGCGGCAGTCTATCCCTAAATTCCCTTCTATTTCTACAAACTTCCCGATATCATCTGTGTTTTCAGGACTATTTCCACCTTATCTCTTGTTCCGGAGCCTTAGTTCGACCATGTCAGCCGCATCCCTCATCGCTAAGCGTTATCTGGTCGCCTCTCGAGGTAGCCGATTTCTACGCTGGATGACGGGTCTATCCATTGCCGGAATCAGCATTGGCATTGCAGCGATGATCGTCGTTCTTTCGGTTATCAATGGATTTGAATCACAACTTCGTGAACGATTTTTGGCTGCAAATGCCCACATTTTGGCCTTTCAATTCCCCGCAGGCGTCGAAGACATCGAAACTTGGAGCAAGCAAATTGCAGAAGACTTTGGTAGCGAGATCAAGGGAATGAGTCCATTCGTGCATTCGGAAACCATGGCCACCAAAGATGGACTGATGCACAACATTTTGATTCGAGGTATTCATCCGAGCAAACGCAAAGAAGCTCAGGACTTGACCCCGCTCATCCGTCCTGCAGGAGCTATGGACGAACTACAGAAAAGCTTTGAGGCGCCTGACAAGTATCCAGCGCCCAAACCAATTATTGTTGGCAGTGGTCTGCTGTCCATTCTTCAAGCTGAAATTGGCGGTAACATCAAACTTGTTGCTCCGGAGTCATCGTCCATTGGAGAGCTTCGCGAGTACAAAGTTGTCGGCGTGTATGACTCTGGCCTCAAGCACTACGATAATCGAATTGGCATCATGGCGATCAACGATAGCCAGGAATTCTTTAAAATGAAAAAGAGGGTTCACGGCCTGGAAATCGGATTGAAAAATCCTCGTGAGTCAAAGTCTATTGCATTGCAGATGAGTCGAAAATACTCGCTCACGATCAAAGAGTGGCAATCATTTAATAAGCAAATGTTTGAATCTCTGCAAATGGAGCGGGCCGTTATTGCGCTGATTGTCGCCCTAGTCGCGATTGTTGCCAGCTTTAATATTTTGACAACACTTCTCATCACCGTAACTCAGAAACAAAAGTCTATTTCAGTTCTAAAAGCCCTGGGCGCCTCCAATTGGCAAATTCAACGAATTTTTCTGCTTCAAAGTTTTCTCATTGGAACCCTTGGCGCTGCTGTGGGAATGGTTTTCGCACTGGGAATCAGTAAAGTACTTGAGACTTTTAAAATCGTGGATTTGCCGGATCTCTACCTTCTCGCCCGACTGCCTGTGACTTATGACCCTATGGTCTATATCTCCATGGCTGCGGCGGGCTGCCTAATTTGTGTGCTGGCTGGTGCCTATCCAGCGTGGGCAGCCAGTAGGGTTAATATAGTAGATGGTTTCAGAGGACGTTGAGTGGCGCGGGTTTCGCGTAAGCCTCTGAAATTTATATTTAATTGAAACAATAAACTATGCTAGGCTTACCAGTGGCCCTGGGTTCATGAGGAATGCTGGCCAAAAGTCCACACGTGATGAGTTTAGACCTTGGCAAAGTATAAGAAAAAAAAATCACCTGTTGAAACCAAAACTCAGGCTCCGAAGACTTCCTCTGCGCCAAAAACCGCACCGCTTCAGATTTCTGCACCTAATATCCAAGACGACAAAAAGCTCAAAAAACTCGCCGCGGGATCATTGAAGCTTCAATTCGCAGGTGATCTTATTCTCGTAAAGAATCCTCAGAAGTCCCTTAGTGGGCTGTTTAAGCGCTATGCGGCTCTATTTGAAGCTTTAGCCAACCTACCCAAAGACCAGCGCGGTCTCGCGTACAAGATCATGACCGGGCTTATGCTGACGAGTCACGCAAAGAAATCTACAAATAGCGATGAAAAACGGCGACTGTTCGAAATGAAAAATCAGCTATTCTTAGCTATTGCTAACGATCGCGCCTTGAGACGCCAGGTTGAATTCAAATATCTTGTTAGCAAGAACTTCCGCGTCAGCCAGTATTGTCAGACCTGTCAAAAGTCAAACTCGGAACTTGGTCTTGATCGTCACAAATGGAAATACTGCAAGGCTTGTGACGTCGATCATAATTTCTATAACTTGCTTTCGTTGGAAGCGAGATTCCCTCAAGGTTTTGCGAGAATTTTTATCTCAAACGATCAACTTCCGAAAATAGAACACTTTAAAATGCCAAGAAAGATCAAAGCCGACCTTCTAAAAGAAGAAGCCATGATTGATCAGTTTCACTACAACACCAGAAATTTGGATGCCATCGATCTGGAGTCCATTACAAAACTCCACGATAGACTCGTGATAAAAGGCGCGACGCCCTAAATTATTCTTAACTCTCAACATCAATTTAAGTCTAGACGATCAGTCTTGACTGAAGATTCTATGGAAGAAACCACCTGACGTATTAATGGTTGTCTCTTCCTTGGAAATTTCGGCGTATTTTTGCAAAAGCTCTTTTTGTTCTTTGCTGAGTTTTTTCGGAACCACAACACGCAACTGAATGTGCATATCGCCACGACCAACACCTTTTAAGTGAGGCACTCCCGCGCCGGCCAGAGTCACGCGATCACCGGATTGCGAGCCTGCGGGAATCGAAATATCGGATTCACCATCCAGTGTTTTGATTTTAAGATCGCAACCCAGAGATGCTTGAGCAATACCAATCGGCTGCTCAACGATCAAATCAAGACCATCACGAACAAAACGCTCGCTCTCTTTTACATGGAGAACAACGTATAAGTCACCGTTCGGTCCACCGGCCGGTCCTGGTTCTCCCTCTCCTGACAGGCGAAGTCGCACACCTGAATCAACTCCAGCAGGGACCTTTACAGTCAGTGTACGCTTTTTGTTGACCCGCCCCTGACCACGGCAGTCGTCACACGGTTTCTCAACAATTGTTCCTTCACCACCACACGCGTGACAGGTCGTTCGAATGGCAAAAAAACCTTGGGTACGATTAACCTGACCTTGACCACCACAAGTACGGCAAGTGATTCTGCCACTTCCTTTTTTCGCACCGGATCCATCACAGGTTTCACAACGGATCGGGCGCTCTAGCTCAACCTGACGCTCAACTCCGAAAACGGCCTCTTCAAACTCAATGGCCATATCATATCGCAGGTCCGCTCCACGTCGAACGCGTCCTCGACCCTGACCAGCTCCGGTGAATCCAAAGAAATCCTCAAAAATGGATCCAAAACTTGAAAAGATATCATTTACATCTTGAAAACCTTGGCTTCCGACACCTTGATGACCAAAACGATCATATCGAGCGCGTTTATCCGAATCCGAGAGGACTTCGTAAGCTTCGCTGGCTTCTTTAAATTTTTCCTCGGCAGCTTTGTCGTCGGGATTTCTGTCAGGATGATATTTTAGAGCAAGCTTGCGGTAAGCTGCCTTAATGTCACTTGCGCTTGCACTGTTGGCAACGCCCAAAACTTCATAATAATCACGCTTGGCCATGAGCCCCGTTTCCTCAAAATAGTCAAAATCCCTAAGCCCGCAGACTCTATAACAGTTTAGGAACCAAAGCTATGTTCCGCTGCGGGAAACTTCTTAGATTTAACGTCTTTATTGAAACTGACAAGGGCATCCCCAACGATTTTATTTAAGTCTGCATATTTCTTTAGAAATTTTGGTTTAAATGACTCATCGAAACCCAAAAGATCCTGAAGTACGAGCACCTGCCCATCACAGCCAGCCCCCGCACCAATACCGATCGTAGGAATGGAGAGCGATTTAGATACAGACGCTCCGAGGGCAGCCGGGATCATCTCCAGCACCAAGCAAAAGACTCCGGCATCTTGCAACGCTTTGGCATCCGCTAAAAGTTTTTTCTGGGCCGCCTTTTCCTTTGCCTGAACCTTGTAACCGCTTAACGCATGAACACTTTGCGGCGTTAACCCTAAATGACCGATCACAGGAATGCCATTAGCGACAAGCGCTTCGATCTGAGGGCAAATCACCTCTCCACCTTCAAGCTTGACAGCATGAGCTCCACCTTTTTGAACGAGCTTTGCAGCATTTCTAAGTGCGTCGTCCTTCGTCGCGTAAGTCATAAACGGCATATCTGTACCCACGAAAGGACGTCGAACCACGCGAGTGACTGCAGCTGTGTGATGCACCATGTCATCGATTGTTACAGGAATCGTGGAATCATGACCCAGCATGACGTTGCCAAGACTATCGCCAACGAGAACCATATCAATGGGAGACGCCTCCACAATTCGGCCAAAGGCCGAGTCATAGCACGTCACCATGGAAATCGGCTCACCCGCATCTTTCTTAGCCTGAATAGCCGCAACAGTGATCGGCTGAACTTTACTTGCTGCATGACTCATAGTGACGCCCTCCAAAGGACTCCCGTATACTAGGGAAAGTATTCATATTACAATAAAAACTCTCCAATTCGGAGCTAACTTCATCATGGATCTTTTTGCTCCCCTAGACTTGTATTGTGAACGAACAGAGGCTCACCTCCTCAGTGAACCTCTAAATCTCATATCAAATCTAGCGTTTATCATCGCTGGAGCCCTAATATTGCGAAAATTAGGACGACCGGGCTCGTCTCAAAGAGATTCAGTAGCAAGACTTTTAGGCTGGCAAATTGTAGCGGTCGGTATTGGCAGTGCACTTTTCCACAGTTTTGCCACAGGGTGGGCTCAGCTCTGCGATATTATTCCCATTGGGATTCTTATTCTGACCTATTTGTGGTTGTTTTACCGAAAGCTTGTTGATTTGACTAGGCTTCAAAGTTTTTTAGGGCTGATAGCATTTCTCCTCGTATCCGTCGTAATGGCTTGGTTGTCGGACCCCATTAAGGCAAATGGCGGGCAGTTTTATTTTGGGACTTGGTTAACCCTTACATGCTTATGCACCTACGTCGCGGGGCGTCAGAATTTGCTTCAATTCAAACCCATGTTCATGGCGAGTGTTCTGTTTTCATTTTCAATTTTGATGCGCACGATTGACTTAAAGTTTTGCGAAGAGTGGCCTTTCGGAACGCATTTGTTCTGGCATTTAACAAACGCAACTGTGCTTTATCTGGTGGTCAACGTACTGATCAATTCTATACCCGAAGACGCACGAACCCGTGAGGGTTAGGACCGTTGAGAAGAGAGTAAGCAGAAAAACAAGGAAGAGATTAAGGTGGGCTTCAGACGTGCGACGCGCTTGTGGAGGGATGGTCCCGTGCGATGCGTCATAATTACATAAGCAAGCAGCGTGCCAAGATGATCAGTGATGTTTCGCACAAAAATTGTTCAAAATTAGACTGCTCAAGGGTTTGGCGGTATCATTAATGTACCAGTAGCGCAAAGACATGGTATCAAGACGAATCAGTACGCGAATCTAACCAGCCATGACAGGCCTCTAAACGATGATCTCGATCAAACAAAATGTGCCGTTAAAAAACCTCTCAACGATTCACACCGGTGGGAACGCTCAATTTTTCGCCACGTGTAAGAATGAACGCGACATCATCGATGCCCTGCAACACGCTGCATCGCATTCGATACCTGTTACAGTGCTTGGCGGGGGAAGTAATAGCTTGATCTCTGACAATGGAATCAGGGGTCTAGTTCTAAGAATCGAATTGGATGGGTTCAGCATTAGCAGCTCGGGACTTACTACATCTGGCGCGGGCGTATCATGGGACCTATTGGTTGCCGAAACCTGCCGCCAAGGCATGACAGGAGTCGAAGCCTTGTCTGGAATACCGGGACTTGTTGGCGCAACCCCCATTCAAAACGTCGGAGCTTATGGTCAGGAGGTTGCAGAAACCATTAAATCTCTGCGTGCAATCAATAGAAAGACTCTCGAAACAAGAATTTTCTCTAACGCTGAATGCAGCTTCTCTTACCGAAATAGCCGCTTCAAAGAAACTGATAAAGACTCATGGATCATCACTGAGGTCTCATTTCAACTTGACGCGAAAGAGGAACCAAAACCGCGGTATGACGAGTTGCAAAAGTCTTTACTGAACGACAAGCGATGGAGCCTCTCTAACCGAGAAGAAAAACTACTTCTGGTCCGTGAGCACGTACTTAAAATTCGTGCTCAAAAAGGAATGGTTCTAGATCCATCTGATCATGACACAGTCAGCCTCGGTAGTTTTTTTACAAATCCTTTGATCGACCAAAATACCAAACAAGCCATTGAAGAACGTGCAGCATCTCTAAACACTAAAGCAGTACCCATCTTTCACAGATCTGGGGACAACCTCTGGAAGATATCTGCCGCATGGCTTATCGAAAGCGCTGGTGTTACAAAAGGGTTTACGATGGGTAATGCAAGAATTTCATCCAAACATGTACTTGCCATTACAAATCCTGGAGAGGCCACAACACTGGATATCCTGCAGTTACAGAGACACGTCGAATCCCAGGTACTCAAGGTATTTAACGTGAAATTACAGCGTGAACCGGTATTTCTTGATTAACTCTCGCATCACTGCTTTTTGATTTAGACAGCGGCTTGCCTGGATTCAGCGGGACCGAGTAGCCTTGTGTAAAAAATAATCCCCTGTAATTCTTTGGCATTTTTAGTTGCCAAAATTACTCAACATTTGGGATAGTAGTGCCGTGACGTCAATTCACTCGACGCCAACATCAATGGAGGAACTCGCTGCATGGAATCATCAGAGGTCATTTATTATTTAATGAAGTGGTTTCACTATGTTTTTGGAATTATCTGGATTGGGCATCTCTACTACTTCAACTTCACCCAAGTTCCATTTTTCGGTGAAACGGATGCAGCGACAAAATCGAACGCTATTCAAAAACTGGTGCCGAGAGCTTTATGGTGGTTTCGTTGGGGCGCGATGTTTACCTTCATCACCGGCGTGATTATGCTTTATATGTGGGGTGAAAAAAGCGGTCACGCTGCATTCATGTCCACAAGCTTTGGTTTGTTTATTTCTGTGGGTGCTCTCCTTGGAACAGTTATGTTCCTCAACGTTTGGCTTATCATTTGGCCATCGCAGAAAGTTGTCATCGAGTCTACGACTAATGTTGCGCAAGGTAAGGCTGCACTGCCTGAAGCTGCAGCCAAGGGTGCTGCTGCACTGCTCGCTTCCCGCTCAAACACCATGTTCTCATTGCCAATGTTGTTTTTTATGGGTGCGGCATCCCACTTACCAATACTGCAACCTCCCGCAGACGGATCGACGGCTAATTACTCCACAGCCTTCTTGGCTGCGCTGGTGGTCATCGTACTACTTGAAGCGAATGCCATCAAAGGAAAGCTCGGTCCCTTGGCAAGTGTCAAAGGCGTGATCCATGCTGGCGTTGGTCTGACAGCGGTGCTCTTTGGACTTCTTTACGCAATGGCCTAATCACAATCCGAAAGAACGCTTTCTGTGATTTTTAAACTTTTGTCATCAGTACCTTTATTACTGGCTCTGACGAGCTGCCGCTGCCAAAGCGGTGGCTCATCAGAAGCCAGTAAAGCTTCGCCAGAGGCTCAGCTGATTGCCCGTGGGCGAGCCGTCTATGTCTCAAACTGCACAGCCTGCCATGCTACAAACCCCAAGCTTCATGGTAGTCAGGGTCCAGATGTATACGGTTCATCTAAGGAGCTACTGACAGCTCGTATCCTTGAAGCAAAGTATCCTGAAGGATACAAACCCAAGCGCGAGAGTGCCGCCATGCCAGCCTTGCCTCATTTGAAAAATGACATCGATGCTCTCCACGCATATTTAAACGCTCCATAAGATCAGCCAAGCAATCTGCGCGACCCCAGGTGGACTGTTTAGGGCCCTTGGGCTACCATGTTGAAATATTCAACAAACTCATAAGGCTTTTCGACATGTCTCTGCATCTAAACCAGGAACGTTCAGATGTATCCCTAGCCGACCTTGCAAAGTTCTACCCGGAACTTTGGCAGGAGGTCATGGGCAGCATCAAACTTGCTGTCGAAAAAAAGCAAATGTCAGAACTAGCGACCATGAGTCAACGTGCGGGTGCTACCATTAGTCGATGGAGTGGCGCAGGTGACAGCCCAATTGCACAAACGCAGCATGCAAAGCGAGAACTACTAAAAGCTCAGATGACAGCGTTAGCTATTGAACAATTCGTTGCAGCTTTCACAAATCTGGACCACAGGCCTTCACTTCGCGATCAAGTTCTTCTCAAGTGGGGAATCACGAGACATTTACAGTCTGGGCGTCTATTGAGTCTAACAAGCTTCCAAAAAGGTTGGTCGAGACTTACGGATAAAGGTGCCGCTGCGTCGGGCGTGCAATCAGCAGGATTTTGGTCCATACCTACGAGGGAGCTCTGTCTTGGTTTGAAAGAATATATCAAAGACCGTGAGGTTCTTGAGGTGGGAGCTGGCAGGGGATTATTTGTTTCTGCCCTTCGCGAAGTCGGGGTACGAGTCACGGGAATCGACGACTGTAGCTGGTCCATGGCAAAAAATGTTATTGCTGGCGCCAAATCATTCATGAAGGTCGAATCGGCCGAGACCGCACTAAAGACCATTAATCCCTCAGTCGTTCTTTCCGTTTATCCACCACCAGGCAATCAGTTTGAACGAACTATTTTCGCTACAAAATCCGTGGATCTATATTTAGCAGTCGTGAGCTCTCATCAATTTGCCAGCGGCAACTGGCAAGACTATAAAGCTCAGGACGCACGAAACAGCCCGTTTTCGTGTGTTATGAATGAGTCTTTAAACAAAATGCTGAGGCCCATTGAATCGGATCAACGACTACTCATTTTTCGTCGCAATAAATAACCCAAAGAAAATCTTGAATTGTGATTATCCAAGTAGCAAAATTGTCCGCCATTGTAATCATCACCTCAGCCTTTTTGGCTATAGGCGAAACCGTGATTGCTCAGAAAGCCAGTCATGCTTCTGAACTTGAATACATTGTACTCCCAGGCGTATTTCGCGCTCCAGAGACAGGCTTTGGTGCTGGGCTGGGCTTGTTTATATTAAGCCCGCCTCCTCAGGGATCTCGAGGCTCCCAGGGTGACGCGTTTAAAATTGGCGCTATATATACTGAAAAAAAACAATTTGTGATGCGAACGTTGCTGGAGAAATATGTCAATGACCACCGCGATCACCTGAGCTTTTCAGCAAATGCACAAAAGTATCCAGACTCATTTTTCGGCGTTGGCGGCAACACTCAAGTCAAAGATGAAGAAAAATACACGTCATACGCCTGGGACGCACAACTCCGCTATCTACATGAGTTTGCGTCGACATTTTATATTGGCGGCCAAGGAGTCCTCTATAATGAACGCATTACAGACTTGAATCCGCGTGGTTTTTTAACCAAAAAAACAGATCAAAACGGCCAACACATTTACGGCACTGAACCCGTGCGACACGCGGGATTTGGAATTCTTTCCCGTATTGATACCCGCGATGATCTCCAAGATCCCGATCGAGGACATTTCATAGAGATGGGAACTATCGCTCGAAATAAATTGTTGGGAAGTGATTTTGATTTCAACACAGCACAGATTGATGCTCGAGGATTTATCCCCCTCTCCGATAACAAGCGCCCCATAAGGCTTGCATGGCAAACCGTCGTGATCTCACACGATGGCAACCCTCCATTTCAGGCACTAGCGCCCCTTGGGGGACGTGACCTTCTCAGGGGATATTTTCTAGGACGATACCGGGATAGAAAGCTTCTATCATCGCAACTTGAAATTCGAATTCCCCACGGAGAAAAGTGGGGAACAGCCCTCTACGTGGGCGCTGGTAACGTTGCTCGCAACTGGAAGGCTATGACTCTTAAATCATTTAAGCCAGCTTGGGGTGCGGGTGCACGGTACCGGATCTCAAGCACTCAAAAAGTAAACATACGCCTTGATCTGGCCTGGGGTAAAGTCACCCCTAATCCCAGTGCATATCTTAGCCTTGCGGAAGCGTTCTAGCCGCTAATGAAATAAAAATTTCTGAGTGATACTGATCTTATTGTCTTTTAGTCCAGTCGGCTTCCCGCAATAGACAACCTCTCCGCCTCGAGCCGCCGCATCAGGTCCCATTTCAATCAGCCAATCAGCCTGCCGAAGAACATCGAGGTGATGCTCAATGACAATGACCGTATGACCAGATTTCGCCAGATCCTTGAACTGCGAAAGTAGGCTTGCCACATCAACATCACTCAATCCAGTAGTCGGCTCATCAAAAATCAAAATTCCTGGCTTACCCTTCTTAGCGTCACGCATGATCTGCACCAGCTTTAAACGCTGCGCTTCACCGCCACTAAATGAGCTAGTTGACTGCCCAAGCGTGACGTAACCCATGCCAACCTTCAAGACAGCATCCAAACATTCCGAGATGGCTCTGTGATCAAAAAAGAATGTTCGTGCTTCATCTGCGGTCATAGCCAAAACATCGATCAAATTTTTTCCCTTGTGCTGAACAGAGAGAACAGACTCCTGAAATCTGGCGCCATTACAGGCCGGGCAAATGATCTCCATTTCTCCGAGAAACGATAGATCTTCCACCACGGTTCCAAGACCCCTACAGGTTTCACAACGAGCACCAGGACTATTAAAACTAAAAGAACCTGGAGTCAGGCCAAGATTTTTTGCCGTCTCCTGGGATGCAAATATTTTACGAATATGATCCATCACATCCAAGTACGTCGCAATCGTGCTGCGACTACTGCGCCCAAGAGCCACCTGTGACACCATGAGCACATTGTCATGAAGTTTGATAAGGCTTTCTGGACCAATAGACCCAGTCACCTCTTTTGGGATTTCTTTTTCCGGACCTCCGGAGAGTTTTGCAAAACTTAGCTCCAAAAGAGGAAACAATGTATGTCTAATCAGACTTGTTTTCCCGCTGCCGGACACACCACACACAGCAGTGACCTTCCCGACAGGGATCTTCACCTCTGCATTTTTAAGATTATGAATCGTTGCGTTCTTTAGATGCAGAAACTTCGCCGCCTTATCATCGAGCCCAATCGCTGACTCGACTATTGGTGACTTCTGAGTCTTTCGATCACTAGGACGGCCTGCGTAAACGAGATGACCACCTTCGTGACCAGCTTTGGGACCAATTTCTATGAAATGATCTGATCCATTAATGATGGTTCTCTCATGTTCAACAACAACCACCGTATTACCCTGCTGCTGAAGCTCCCGAATAACACCGAGTAGATTCTCACTGTCTCTAGCATGTAGTCCTGCCGTCGGCTCATCCAAACAAAAAAGTGTCTCTGTCAAAATAGAACCCAGACAGCGGGACATATTGATTCGCTGCAACTCTCCACCACTCAGTGTTTTGGCGCTTCGATCCATGGAAAGATATGAAAGCCCCATCTTCATGAGGTAACCTAGTCTAGATTTCGCCTCCAAAAGCGCCTCAGCGAGCCCTTGCCCTCCAGACTCCCGCCCCTCGATGGCTTTAAGATTTGCCGCTTCAATACCGTCAAACCATGTTTGAAGCTCCTTAATACTAATTTTTGCAGTTTCGTTGATGGATTTACCAAGTACCCGAATTGACCGCGCCTTAAGGTTTAACCTTTGGCTATCACATTCTGGACATGTCACATATTTGCGAAAACGTGCCGCATGAATCCGGTAGTGAGTTTTGTAGCGTTTTGTGTCAAGCCAGCGGAAGTATCCATTGATACCACCAAAATACTTTTTGTCGCCCTTCCAAAGCCATTCAATCTCCTCTTTGGTGTAATCCGAAAATTTCTTCTTTTTGATATCCCACTTTTTGGCTGTTGCAGATTTAAGAGCGTCTTTATAGCAAACGACGTGTTCTCCAAAGTTCCATGCAACAACACCCTGCTCTGCAAGAGTAGATGACTTATCAGGAATGATTTTTAATGGATCAAGCTCGGTACTGCTCCCGAAACCTTGACAGGTACCACACGCCCCAATGGGGTGATTGAATGAAAACAGCGCCATCGTTGGCTCTTGGTATTGGACACCACAACAAACTAGACGCTTTGAAAATTCCACAATTTTTCCGTCTGACCCAATCACGCCGGCCCGTCCACGACCAAGCTTAAGTATGAGACTGGATGCCTCGGCAAGACGTTTTCGCGCGTCAGGGCTGACTGAGATCCTATCCACGACGACCCAAGATTTTTCCCGGTCAATTTTCTTGAGATCTTCAAGACGAACCACATCTTTATTGACCCAAATTCTAGTAAAGCCCTGGCCCTGTAGAAGTGATTTCAATTCTTTATCTGAGATACTTTCCCAGGCATCCACAGGAGCAACCATTAAGACTTTGTCATCTGACATTTCTTTCAGAATGCTCGAAGCCATTCGATCAGGATCAGCCTTCTCCACGTTACGACCACAAGACGAGCAAACGATAACGCCCGCAAGGGAGTAAACGACGCGCAAGATGTCGTGAAGCTCTGTTAGCGTTCCAACTGTTGAGCGATTATTAGCTCCCGAGCGAGACTGCTGCACAGCGATCGCTGGTGGAAGTTGCCGAACGCCAGAGATTTTTGGCTTTGGCATTGCCTTCAAATACTGACGAGCGAAGCTACTTAAACTTTCCACGTATCGGCGATACGCTTCCGCGTAGATCGTATCAAAGACAAGAGAGCTCTTGCCGCTGCCCGAAACTCCTGTCACCGACGTAAGCTCGTAAAGGGGGATTTTTACGTTTATTCCCTTGAGGTTATTCGTCTCAACGCCATCAATTTCAATAAAGTTTCGAGTCATGGGGACTGGAACTCCGGCCTTGTAGAAATGTCTATTTGTCGCCATAATTAAGCCAAGATCAGACGACACTATATAGGTACATCATGCAGAAGACTATTGCCATCGTGGCCACTCTACTTTTGGGTATTTTTATTGGAGTCTTTTCGGTCTCTGCATTGAACAAAAAGGTTAAACATAAATCCGAGACCCAAGCCGAAACTAATGCTGAGAATCCGGCTATAAAATCCAAAGCATCTGAAGATCAGGCCGTCTTTTATACAAGTGTGGGTGGATCCTCTCCGTCAAGCGATAATGCGCCCAGTTCTGGACGAGTTGCCACTAGGTATACGATCGAGCTCGGCACCGTCAACTCTCAGGCAGATGCTGAGTCACTGCTGTTAAAGTTGAAAGATCGCGGTATCGATGGTTTTTATACGCCCATGCGCCGCGGAGGTCGGGTGATCTTTCATGTGAGAATTGGGCTTTTTGCAAGCGCTGACGACGCAGAGCAAAATTTAAAAAAGATTGCAGCTCGCGCAAATGTCAAAGGACGCGTCACGAGGCTCCACTAACATTTAGACTAATTGATGTCTAAGAAAACTGGGCTAATTCTTGGGGGATGACTGAGTTAAACGCTCTTTCGCAGGCCCACCCGTAACGGCGTCAATGACACCATTTCCATCAAAGTCATACGCCCACATATAAGGCTTGCCCTCTGAGTCCAAGGCCTCAAGCATGTCAAAACTTCCATCGCGATCAATATCCCAACCGCGAAATCCTTCCTGCGAGCTTTTTCCGCCATCCGAGTACGTCCAATTTACGAATATCTTCGTCAGATTTGGTAGCGGGGCTCGGTGCTCTATGGCGGTACCCTCTTTAAGGGTGTAGAAGGCCGGCGAGGCCACATTAACCTCAGCCATCTCGGGTGATTGAATGGTTGAACAACCAACCAATCCTAGCGCAATTGCCAGAGTCCAAACGTTCTTCATGGATAGCCCTCCCACATAGACACGACAAAACAGCCACTTTCAGAGGGTTTTCGGTTGCAGTAAGCCAAAGCTTTAAGCACAATAGGGCCCTTCAAGACTGGGGAGATCGGAAATCCGTGCAAGATCCTAAATATATTAGAAATTTTTGTATCGTGGCTCATATTGACCATGGAAAATCGACTCTTGCCGACCGCCTGATCGAATATACCGGCACGCTATCCAACCGCGAGATGACCAATCAGGTCCTCGACTCCATGGATTTGGAGCGCGAGCGGGGCATAACCATCAAGGCCCAAACCTGCTGCATGCGCTACAAAGCTAAAGACGGCAAAGTGTATCAGCTAAACCTGATCGACACCCCAGGTCACGTTGATTTCTCGTATGAAGTATCGCGAAGCTTATCAGCCTGTGAGGGCGCTCTTGTCATTGTTGACGCTAGTCAAGGCGTGGAAGCTCAGACAGTGGCTAACGTCCAACTTGCCATGCGCAACAATCTGGCGTTGATTCCTGTCATCAATAAAATTGATTTACCATCTGCCGACCCTGATCGTGTAGCCCAAGAAATTGAAGACGAACTAGCTATCGATGCTCTTGAGGCGGTGAAATGTTCTGCTAAAGCTGGAATTGGTATTCAAGACGTGCTTGAAGCTGTAGTTACAAGAATTCCTCCGCCAGCAGACAATAATAACGAACGCCTGCGGGCATTGATTTTTGATAGTTGGTTTGACCCTTATTTGGGAGCTGTCTCGCTTATACGAGTGAAGGACGGCGTCATCAAAAAAGGCCAGAGGATGCAGATGATGTCCACTGGCAAGTCTTACGAAGTCCTAAAAATCGGAAAACTCATGCCGAAAGGCGTCGAAGTCGAGTCACTTTCTTGCGGCGAGGTAGGATTTGTTGCTGGCTCCATTAAAGCTGTTGCTGACACCCGCGTCGGTGACTCCATTACTGATTCCGTGAAACCTGCTTCATCACCACTAGCTGGATTTCAACCGGCAAAACAAATGGTCTTTGGTGGTATCTTCCCTGTGGAGTCTAGTGATTACCCAGTTTTAAAAGATAGCCTAGAGAAGCTCACCCTCAATGATTCCAGTTTGACCTATGAAGTGGAAAGCTCTAATGCCCTCGGCTTTGGTTTCCGCGTCGGGTTTTTGGGTCTTTTACATATGGATATTATTCAGGAGCGTCTTGAGCGGGAATACAATCTTGACCTCATTTTTACGGCACCGACGGTGGTTTACAAAGTTCACACGCTAGAGGGCGAGATGCTGGAAATCGAAAATCCAGCTAAGCTTCCCGACCCGACAAAGATTGCAACCTTCGAAGAACCATATGTAACGATGACCATTCATACGCCCGAAGAATATCTCGGCGTATTACTGAAACTGTTGCAAGAGCGTCGTGGCGTACAAAAAGCGATGGACTATACGACGTCAAAGAGAGTTCGATTGACTTATGAAATTCCAATGAACGAAATGATCTTTGACTTTCACGACAAGCTTAAATCCATGTCGCGCGGCTATGCTTCGATGGACTATGAACTTCTAGATTACCGCGAAGGTGATCTGGTCAAGCTTGATATTCTTGTTAACGCTGAGCCAGTTGATGCTCTTTCATGTATTGTACACCGTAGCTACGCAGCGAACCGCGGACGTCAGCTTTGCGAAAAATTGAAAGAATTACTGCCAAGGCAGATGTTCCAAATTGCCATTCAAGCTGCCATAGGTAGTAAAGTTGTGGCACGCGAAACAATTTCTGCTCTTAGAAAAGACGTGACGGCCAAATGTTACGGTGGTGACATTTCCCGTAAACGCAAGCTTCTTGAAAAACAAAAAGAAGGTAAAAAACGCATGAAGCAGATTGGGTCTGTAGAGATTCCGCAATCTGCATTTACGGCGATCTTAAAGCTTGATAGCTAGGGTTATTTGCAAGGAATCCCGCTGTTTTCAATCGTAAACTTGATGTTAGGACGGTTCGTAGGTGGCTTTATCCTGAGATACGTATCATGCCACTTTGCATCCGTATTATCATTTGTTTCAACCGTAAAACTTCCATCAGCCGCGTTGGGAATTATGTGCATTCCTTTACCGTTGATACCACTGTTGTGCTTACTCGAGTTACCACTAGAAATTAAATTCGCTGACTGAGTCGTGAAATTTTGACTGCCGTTTGTTGTCAGGGTGAGACGTAACGTATTGCAAGTATTCGTCAGGAGCTTCATTTTAACATTGGTTGGAATTACACCTTTGTTGCACCCCAAGTGAACATTTTGACCGCCCCCAACAAGCTCCGCAGAAAGGCAGTTTGTCCAAGCGGCACTGTCACCCAATCTATCGATTGTCAACTCCGCATCAACCAACTCCACTTTCCCACCATCGTCAGTATTTAATCCGCTACCATTCGGCTTGGTTGCATCACCACCTGTTGGGTTATTAGACGTATTTGGTTTACCTGGCTTACCTTTTTTATATGTACCCGCCGAACCACTATCGCCAGCAAACTCTTGATTAGAGCAAGACGCAATCAAAGCCCAAGTCGCCATTAGACCTACAGAAAAAATAAGAGCTTTCATGCCGCCTCCGTCTCCCCTGCGCGTATAGACACACTTGGGGTCTTTCCAAAGGAAGAATCGGCATATTTTGGGACAAACTTGAAAAATGTCAATTATACCAATTATTACTGACTCTTATTGTTTGTGATTTTCAGCGCTTTTGGGGCGTCTTATCAACTTGGACCTTTCGGTCCATTGCATTGACCAACTGCAAGCTCGATAATGGAAGCTTCTGTTCAATCATTTAAGCGAGGTTAAACTGTGATTTATAAAATCTACCTACTCTCAGTCGCATTGTTTTTTGCAGTTGCAGAGCCGACGTACGCTTTTGACCTAAAGAAAGAAGCGCAAAAAGCTTTAGAAAAAGAAAAAAAGAAATTTGAAGAGCAGCAAAGGAAAGAAAAAGAAAAAAAGGAGCAGGAAAAAAAGGCTGCTCAACCAGCTCCTGCACCAACTCCGACGCCCGCGCCGACACCCGCGCCAACTCCAGCTCCAGCCCCAGCCCCAACGCCACCACCTGCAACAACTCCGGCTAACAATGGCGCCGCCGTTCAACCACCCGCGCAGCCCGTAAACCCGACGCCACCGCCAGCTACAAATTCGCAATCATCAACAACATCCGGTGCCACTGCAAGCCCAAGCCCGACCCCGCCGGCACAGGACACAAGCAAAATGTCCACTGCGGAGAAAATTCGCTACGCTTGGCAAAAAATCCCGCAAGCCACTAACATCTATAGCCCGTCCGGAGACACTGTCTTTCCTAAAAACCTGGAGGATGACTCGGGTGGAACGATTTCCGCTCATTTGATGTCTATCTATAGCTTGGACCAGTTGGAAAAAATGTCGGGCAACCCGCCGTACATTAGGACCAAGGGACCTGACGGAAAGCCGATTCGAGTAAAGTTCGCACAAGTTAATCCAAAATTTATCGATTGGGCAGTCGCTAACGCAATTCCTGCGGCGACCGACGCCGCATTCAAGTCTGCGACCCTACAAATTTACACAGAATACCTATCAAAGACAGTTGAAGTATTTCTTCATGCAATTTATGGCCTCGAATCAAATCCAAAGAAATATGCATCTATGGTGCAAGAGTACAAAGCCGCTATCAATGATCCTCGAGGCTTGATGGGTCCTGAGTCTTTTATAGCACGGATCATGAAGGGTCTTCCTGAGGGAACAGGAGCACCGATAACAGTTGGATTCTGGCTACGCCGAACCATGGATGGCTCAGCACCCGGATTAAAAGCGGGTCTAGAAAAGCTGGTGAAGACCTACACACCAGAGCGCCTAGGAGCCATCAAAGGTCAATTTAAAAATAAGAAATAGACTATTTACGGGCGGCCTCAAGGGCCGCCTTTAATTTTGCGTTTTCAATGTCGTTTGGCCCACGAAAGAGCGTCCACTCTTCAATCATTGACCCGTCAGAAAATGAACAAAACGAAAATTCACCGTCTTGATCCAAAGCAGATTTTCCTTGTCCGCCGTTTTTCTCGCAGTTTATAGAGGCAGGATTTGCTCCACTGGTGGCAGCACGACCTTCGTTCACCAAAGGCGAGAAAAAGCGCGTGGACGCTTGGCTTTGCTTAGCATTGAGAAGTGAAATGATCTCTATTCGTGCACGACCAAAGACACAAGCTCTAATCGCTGAGCCATCAACTGCTTTAAACGTTTCAGTTAATCCACCGTGATCTTTGCAAAATTTATCTGCCAAAGAATAGTCACCCGAAGCATCAGAGGAGCTATTTGGAGATACACCAGGCGATGAGGGCTTTCTATTTTTACATGCCACTAAAGCAGCTATTAACATCAATATAATAATCTGAGAATTTTTCATGCTAACTCCCACCAAAATAATTAGAAACTCAGATAATTAAAATGTCACCGTGCCAATAGCTTCTCGGTCGTCACCAATGGCGATGGTCTCCGATGTCCGAGACTGCAGCGCCACAGCTGCCTCTTCCCGAATCGCAACATTTCTTACTGCGAGGAAACTCGGATAATAGTTACGCGCGGCGAAGCCAAAGAGCTTTGTCTTATGCTCCTCACGAATCTTCATATAATCTGGCCCGAACTTTTGAATGGCGCGCATAACACCATTCTGCCCATAATTATAAGCCGTAATTGCGAGCTCCCAAGATTGAGTTCTGAGATAAATTCCCGCCAAATGATCAGTCGCCGCATCAGTTGAAAGCTCAGGATCAGTGCGCCAATCTTTTTTCTTCTTAACAACAAGACCCTCTGCTCGCGCTGTGTGTGGCATAAATTGCCAAAGACCTTTAGCTCCGGCTTTACTTGTTGCAAAACGATCAAAGCCGCTCTCTAGATGAGGCAAGTACGCAAGATCTTCAGGCAGTCCTTTTTCGCGAAGCGTCTGTTTGATCATTGAAATGTAGGGGCGACTGCGCGCGAGAGACCTACCAAACTCCACACCTCTTTGACAACGCACCTGATCGCGGGCGTCGGAAAAAAACTTTCGATTTCGCAGAGAAGAAGGAACCGACTGGAAAATACGCCGTTCAAGGTCTGATTTTGGTTCACCGCGAACTTCCAAAGATTTTAAAGCTGACCGAATGCTCTTTACGTGTTTTTTCAAGAGACGATTATTCGACCCTTTAACGCGCGGAACCGTAGCAACATAATAGATCACGTCCAGATTCCACTCATCATGGAATACGCATTCATCTGGACCGTAATCTTTAAATATCTTCTCCCAAAAGCGCACATCGTCTGCGAGCCCTTCAGGTGTGGGAAGTCTCGTCTGATAGGACTCCTCAGCATTGGCAGTCTGTCCGTCCTGGGCATACGCCACACCAAAACAAGCAAGCAATAGCGGGAGCATGACGAGAGAGTTTCGCATGATTTGGGACCTATCTGTCGAACGTCGAGAGGTGATCTTAATATTGTCCCAAGTTCTGGGAGAAATCGGAAGAGCGACGCATTTTTTTGCAGCAATGTCCTGACCTATCCCACCGGGGATGCCTCTTTATAAATTTAAATTTCAATTGAATCAGGACGTTATGGGGAAGTGGTCCAGCACGCAGGACTGCCAGGATTTTTGCACCCATTTAATTAATTTGGCCTTTGATGCCTTGTTGCCTTAAGGCCTCATTTGTAGAAAAATTTCGGTAAATCTTTATGCCACAACCCTAGGAAAAAGGAGCTTTACGTATGTTCTTACAAAACTTTCCTCCCATGGGCGTTTACGAAACACTATTCAAATTTCAAGATGCCACCGGGCAATACATGGGTGATGCTGGAACAAGTCCTTGGGCACAGGGCTTTCCTCTGACTACACAACTTCCCGGAGGGCCTGAGCTTCCATCTTCTGTTTCTTTTGCACCAACTGACTTGAAATACCCAGCTGCAGCGGGCATCGATCCGCTTCGTATTGCCATTCGCGATTACTACAATCACTTCTACGGAGCTAGCATCACGGAAGACAACATCGCCGTGTTTGCTGGAGGTCGTCCGGCAATTTTTGCGACCATGCTGTTTCTAAATCCTGATGTCAAAGTATTGATCGAAGAAACGGAATACACACCTTACTACGACAAACTGAAACTTCTAAACCGTGCGCACAAAATCATCCCAAGTAACGTTCAAAATCGGTTTAGACCAACACTTGAAGATTACCGAAAAGCCAGAAAAGACGCGGGCAGCTCAACTCTGATGATAAAAAGTAACCCCTGCAATCCAACGGGCGTCACTTGGGAGAACGAGCAACTGCAGCAAGCAGTGGCGTTTGCATCTGAACAGGGCCACGGTGCTATTTTTGATGAGGCTTATGAATTTTTCTCTGAGAGTGGGCCTGTCAGTGCGATGAAGTATGTAAAAAATATTGATGACTCAAATATCTTTGTGATTGGTGCAGCCACAAAGGGTCTACAAGTTCCCGGAATGCGCACGGGCTGGGTCATAGCATCTAAAAAACACGTCGAGATATTTAGAAATTTCTCCTCGATCGCCATGGGCGGCGTCTCAAGACCATCACAACTTTACGTAGCAAACCTACTGAAGCTTGACCGCGTTGAAAAAGCCCGCAAAGCCGTAGTCAACTTTTACAATGGTCAACGTGCGCGCTACAAGAAAGGCCTTGAAGCACTTGGCGTCGAGCTATTCACAGGAACCGGAGGGTTTTACCACTGGGGAAAACTTCCTGGTGGCTTGACCGCTGATGAATTTAATAATCGCCTTTTTAAACACAAGGCGGCCATTTTGCCTGGAACCCTATGTGACATGAATCGTCTTGGGGCAAAAGGCATCCACAATCAGTTCATGAGATTTTCATTCGGTCCATTAAGTCAAGAGTCTTACAATCGCGACATCGAGGTCATTCAAAGTTGCCTTCGCTAAGAAGTCCAGACTTGATGGACACGACTACCACATGACGACGATTAAAAACGCGTACAGCCCCGGAACATTTCTTGTGCAGGCTCAGCAATTGGGCCAATGCCTTGAAAGATATTACGCGGAATGTCAGAGTCTTGGTGGTCGCACGCTGCCAACGCTCGATCCTGATCGCTACGTTGAGATGGCTGAGGAGTTACTTGAGCGTCCCAAAGCGGATTTTCGTGAGCTGGTTGAACTAGCTCTTAAATTTAGTCACAGACTTCACGATCCTCGCTACATGGGTCACCAAGTTCCTCCAACCATTCCCACTGCAGCGCTCTTTGACACAATCGGCAAGGCCACCAATCAGGGCGCTGCGGTTTTTGAAATGGCGCCATTCGGCACAGCTGCCGAAAAGGCTCTCATACAAAAAATGGGACAAATGATTGGCTGGACCAAGGGTAAATTTGCGGGCATTGGCACCCACGGCGGAACCCTTGCTAACGTCACCGCATTACTCGCCGCTCGTAACGTCCGCTATCAAGACGGATGGAAACAAGGATTTGCTAACAGTTCAAAACTAAAACCTGCCATCATGACAAGTGCTGAAAGCCATTACTGCATCGCAAGAGCCTGTGGAATTCTTGGCATTGGTACCGAGCAACTGATCAAAGTACCCGTCGACAAAAAGCGGCGCATGGATACAGGCGAGGCTAGACGCCTACTCGACAAGGCTAAAGACCAAGGACTTGATGTGTTTGCGATCGTTGGATCTGCATGCACCACTCCAACGGGTTCATTTGATAATCTTCGTGAGGTGGGACAACTCGCGAAAGACTACGGCCTTTGGTTTCACGTCGACGGAGCTCACGGGGCAAGCTTTCTTTTTTCTGATAAACATCGGCATATTCTCGACGGCATCGATCTCGCCGACTCGGTGGCATGGGATGCGCACAAAATGCTTTTTGTGCCAGCCCTGTGCACCTACCTTTTCTACAAAGACGCCAAGCATAGTTGGGAGGCGTTTTCTCAAGATGCTCCGTACCTATTTGATCCAAGTGATCCACAAGGAATGGCGGAATTTGACGGCGGACTTCGTACGTTTGAATGCACAAAAGGTGCAATGTCTCTTGGACTTTGGGGTGTTTGGAGTCTCTACGGCAAAGAGTTCATTGCCTCCCTCATTGAAAAGGCCGTGGAAAATACGCATATTCTTTATGAAAAAATCTCGAAGTCCAATGACTTCGAGGTCGCACACGAGCCCCAATGCAATATCTTGTGCTTTCGCTACTTGCCAGCGGAGCAAAAAAATATCTCTTCGCAGGATCTTTCAAGCCTTCAACAAAAAATCCGTCAGCAATTATTACACGACGGAGAAGGCTACATCACCGGAACCAAACTTAACGGCGAATACTGGCTCAGAGTCACTGTCATTAATCCACTCACCGACGAAAGTCACTTAAGGGCACTACTCGGCAAAATTAGGACTGTAGGTGCAGTATTCTCTCCCTCATCTTTACCAAGAGGTGGGATCTAACCAGACCTTTCATAATTCATAATCATTTCAGGTGCCTGTAATCCAAGCCCTCTCAATCTATAAATTATTAAAGATTACGATCGATTAAGCCGATCCCTTCTCCATATGAAAGGGACGCTTCGAAATCCACAGATGAATATTATCACTTAGGCGTATTTCATGCAGATCAGCACGTGGAAATAGTGAAAAAATTGAAAAAAGGACATAGTCATGAATCTTGGAACTTTTGCATTACGGAAACTGTCTATTGTCGTTGCTGCATTTACTTTTTATGCATTGCCAAGTGCGACGCTAGGCAACCCTAATTACCCTGTGGACAATGCTACAGATCCGAACCCCTTAGTTCCTCGACCCATTGAAACTATCAATGTTCCTGTTAGCTCGCCGACGACAAACCAACCCAATTTGACAAGTTGCCAGACAGATTTGAAAGCGGCACTGGCCCATATTGATAGATTGAGCCGAGTCCGAGCTGAAGAGGCAAAGACAATCGAGACACTAAAAGCCCAAAATTCCAAGCTTCAAACCTTGGTTGAAAATTTGATCCGTAAAATTCGAATCTGCCAAGAAAATCCGGCTGCATGTAAAAATCTGGAAATTCCATAACAATAGTTCAAGATAAAAGCCCCAGAGTTTTTGCTTTGAGTCGAACTGGAAATAAAACGCGACGTTCTCGAAAAAGTTCGCCCAGATTCTGTTCTTTTTGGGAATTGCTCTCGTGGAAAACTCTAATTACCTTCAGGGAGAGGGCAAGAAATCCATTCACACCAGGACTATGATCGCCACGTCCTTCGATTTATGAGCCAAAAATTACAGGGCTTTAACGCGCGTCTTCGTAATGATAGCGTTTCGAATGCGACCATCGTCATCTTCGTCGTATATGTCCCCTACAATCTCTTCGAGAATGTCTTCTAGAGTTACAATTCCAAGAGGTTGGCCCACCTGATCGCTGACAATTGCCATATGATGGCGTTTGTCTTGCAATTGTCTCATTATTTTTAAAGCTGAATCAGTTAAAGCAATCGTAACGGCCGGGCGAATGATTGTCTTCCAATCGGCGTTACCTGCTTCCTTAAATGCCGCAAACTCCTTTGCATGCAAGATGCCGATCACCACTTTGTTCTCGGTTACTGGTAACCGGGTATGGCCGGAACTAAGGATTAACCGATTGATCTCTTCATACTGATCAGCTGAGTCCACGGTGTTAACCTGGCCCCATGGAATCATGATCTCTTTGATTCGCCTCTGTTCGATTTGAGCTAAATTCATAATGTATTTTTGATGCTGGGGCGTCAGTGTGTCGAGTTCGATAGTTGGAGACTCTCCGTGGGTTGTCTGCTCATCTTTTACTCGAAATAACACAGAAATAATTAGCTTAGTCGACACCTCAAGCAAATGAACCATTGGCGATAATGAGCGATCGGCTAACGCAATCCAGCGACTACCAAGCAATGCAATCTTTATTGGATTGCGTAAAGCCAGCGACTTTGGCACGAGCTCTCCGACAACAACGCTCAAGAAAGTAATCGGTGCAACGACCACAATCACTGCAGCTAGTTCAGCACTGGACTCGCTGAATCCAAGTTGATCAATAAAATAAGGTTCAATACTATCCGATGCACCAGCGCCGCCGATCGCTGCAGCGATGGCTCCCACGGCGGTTATACCTAACTGAATGACCGATAAAGTACGCTCAGGATTCTCACGAAGGCTAAGCAACCTCTTGGCCCGACTATTTCCTGCCTGCGAAAGAGCACGTAGCGCTGGTCTCGATACCGATACAAACGCCATTTCGTAAGCCGCAAATAAACCATTCAGTAAAAGACAAACAAAAATGACGACTATCTCGAGCATTTGACCAAAGATTCCCCTATGACGAGAAGGCCGCACTGATTATGGGCGCAAGAATCTCCGATTCGGGCGTTACCCAACAAACTAGAAAGTGCGCTATAAACAGAGTCCTGTAAAATAAGCTTGGAGCTAATTTGACAAAGAAACATCGAAGATCCCTCACAGATAATCAAATGGCCGCATAGCTTTTAAGATATCGATACTATTCACAGTAGTAGCTACCCACACGCCTGTCACCCAAAAAAAGGTATCACTTGGAGAAATAAATAACAATGTCAGCACCTTCAAGACATCTAGTCTTCCTATCGACCCCGAGAGGTTCCTATGATTGAGCTTGAAAGAATTGTTTTCCGTGGTTGACCCAAATCGTTGGTATGGTCGTCGTCATCACTCAATCGATTCTTTTCAGAAAAATCTATGAAAAATACCCTTTGAGCCAAAATCGACTCTGGCGTTTAGGATCGACCCAGTGATCTGATCAACAGAATCGGATGAAAAACAAAAAGCCCCAGAGAATTTCTTCTCTGGGGCTTTCCGATTTAATAGGCTGCATCGTGCTACTCTCCCACACTTAAAAGTGCAGTACCATCACCGCTGACGAGCTTGACTTCCGTGTTCGAGATGGGAACGGGTATTTCCTCGTCG
>CANLUT010000008.1 GCA_947494335.1 Oligoflexales bacterium
ATGACCAAAAGTTTTGGTTCATCTAGAAGGTTCGCAAATTGCGAAAATAGATTGGTAGGCTGAAGCATGTTCTGACGGACTATGCCGTTTTGAGTAACTAAATCAGGATTATATTGAACTAACCCCTTCAGGTCTTTTAGGCATTTGCCCCTCTCCAGACAACGCCCAGCCGCCGCAGAGCCTGTTGTTTGAACTTTGACCGAATTCATTAAGACGCCACAGCCGGCTAAAATGCCAGCAATAGCGAGCGATAGAATTCTTACATAAAAATTACTTATCATCATAACTTGACCAACCTATTTAAGTAGTTCTCGGTCCATTTAGAGGAAGACTTTAGTTGGCGAATAGCTAGTTTTAGCCGGCCAAATAAAATCAATTATTTCATATATTTATGGCTCTCTGAGGATTTGCTAGATATCGAAATCTTGGTGCAGAGCTCACATTTAAATCTCATCGAGTTTGCACCGGCTAGCTCCCCCCACCCCAAGAAAAAAACTCCTTTCGGTCCGGGAGGTTTTGATGGACGATCTGCCGAGCGGCTAAGTGAGAATTTTCTAGAGATTGAGCTAGGATTCTCGTCTCAGGTTTTTGTTTGGGATTATCCCCTGGGACGTGTTAGATCGAGCAACAGGTCGAATCTTATTTCGGCCGGCTTTTAACCAACGGAGCCGGAACAACTCACAATGATTCGTGTCACACCACCAATGATAGTCGTCGCCAAAGATCTTCATGGATCTTTGATCGAAATTTCGGCGACCCATGCACGGATTGACTGGGAGCAGAGTTCAGATGACACGCAGGTTGAAACGATTACCATTCAGCGCCACGGTGTTTCACCCTCCAAGGTCGACGTGGTGGCCGCAGGTCAAAATCTCTTTCGCTTCAAGGATAACAGCTTGGCCACGATCCAGGACTTGATGCATGCGCTCAGGAAAAGCCAGCATCTGGAGCTTTGCGCCAATAGCGATATCGAGCACTCCTCAAAAGATAACGGATTTTCGGCTGTGACCTTACCAGTTGTCTCCCTCCCGGAGTTATCTTGGAATGATCTGAATACGTCGACATCTTTCATGAACAAAATATTTTCGGCCCCTGTGCTAATTACGGGAATGACCGGTGGCGTCGAACAAGGAACGATGATCAATGAACGTCTTGCCCATTGCGCAGTGACCCACAACATCCCCATGGGTGTGGGATCTCAGCGTATGGCGCTGGAAAACCCTTCGCTAGCTGGTATTTTCAGACTTAAAGATAAATTTCCAGGCCTCTTCTTGATCGGAAATATTGGCATCGGGCAACTATGTCGTAGTGATTTCCTCGATCAATGTCAGAGGGCCGTTGACATGATTCAAGCCGATGCTCTTGCCATCCACGTCAACGTTCTTCAAGAGCTCATCCAGGTTGAAGGTGATCGTGACTTTCGGGGAGTGATCGCCAAGATTGGATCTGTACAAGAGAAGTTAAGCGTTCCGGTTATTGTCAAAGAAGTCGGAGTTGGTCTCGATGCACTGACGGCCAAAAAACTCTGGGAGCAGGGCATTAGATATTTCGACGTCGGCGGCAGCGGAGGTACATCCTGGGCTCGAATCGAGGGTCTTCGTGCCTCAAATGAACTGATTCGCCGTCGTGGCGATATTTTCCGCGATTGGGGCTTGTCCACCGCTGAATCATTACTTGCGGTAAAGCGTACATTGCCTCAAGCAGAGGTGGTTGCTACTGGTGGCATTCGAGACGGTCTCACCGTACTGAAAGCTGTTCACTCCGGAGCAAAGATGGCAGGCATAGGGCTACCATTAATGAAAGCTGCCCTCGAGCATGACGAAGCCCCGACCCAATTGATGTCGGCTATCATCGACGAATTGAAGACCGCGATGATGGTTTCAGGTTTACAACTTTAATTCTCATTAGCGCGCTGATTGTGACCATGCGGCAAGCTTTTCTGCATCGGTCGCACCTGGTTGCGCTTGGATAGCAGCAATTGCCTCTTGTGCGGCTGACCCGGCAGCACCGCCACTGGCAGCCCCTGCGGCTGCCAACGCACTTAAAATCGCCGTCGCATCATCAGCAGTCATCGACGAGAGACGTGAAGGATCATATCCAGACGCACTGTACGTAAACTTATTGAGATACATCACGGCATAAGCGCTTTGATAGAGAGTCATTTGTAGTACCGCACTGGCCGCATACTTATCGCTCGATGTCGATGACCTCAGTTCAGCAGGAATTGCCTCGAGGACTTCATTGGCAGCGTTCATATCGACTAAGCTTTGATCATATGCAGAACCGAGCGCTGCTGGCGTTGGGATCACACTGCTGAGTGTCTGTAACATCGACGAACTGCCACCAAAGTTGGAGGTCACAATGTTCAAAATATCAAGACCAGCTCTTGCCGCATAGGCTGCCGCGAGCAGTGGATAACGCTCGTAGTTTGAGGGCTCATCGGTAATCAGCTCATCGAGAAGGGTAATAGCTGTATCCAGATCACCATCATCTAATGCTATCCGGGCATTCTCATATTTTGTACGCTGCGAACACTGTGACTTTGCAACACCCCCATCGCAGTCAAAGGCGTTTTTTGTGCCACATGCCATCAAAATTAATAATGTGACTATCTGTACGAGTTGCTTCATGTTCATAACCCCATCGTAAATCCCAATGAATAAATCGTTCGTGGATCAAGCCCCGGCTTGGACCCCAACTCCCTTGTGTAAATGGCTCCAGTCAATCGAATCAGCCACGCATCGAGTTCTAGTGCGTATGACGGCCAGCCATCGTAATAACCGATTCCAAGTCCAACATGCTGGCGGAATACCAGCTTCGTCCCCAACCGTACCCGCTTGAAGATCTCTTCGCCGTATGCCCCCTGAACATCTCTATAATCAAGGCTACAGTGGATAGCATCTGTGCCTGTATGCAGGGTGTACGCCACACCGTAGCTAAGGGTTTGTTTGAGACTTTTCAGAGAGCCGTCCCCTGCGAGCTTTGTCCCGCCAACATCATCAACTTTCAAAGCCAAACGAAAATCAGAGGACCGTCCCTGCTTAAAGAGCAGTAGACCCGCATCATATCCGTAGCCTGAGTTTGGTGAAATCAGAGACCTCAGACCTGATGGGGTTTGAAGTGCTTGCAAAGACTCGGTGTCAGTGAGCTCAATGGCCAGATCTGGCTCTCCGGCATAGAGGTATTTGGCCGTCACTCCAAACGACAACGCGTTAGTCAATGCCATCGACGCCGCACTCACAGCCACACCCTGATAGCTTTCTGCACGAAGGCGGACTGCTGGAAGTCCTGTATCGCCAAATTTTTTGGCCGCAATATCGAAGACATTTCTTGAAAACGTCGAAAATCCAAACAGACGGTTGATGTATGAAAAATTATTTAAAAAGCCGGCGTGTAGAGGTGTTGTCATGACTTTGTCAACAAAAGTGGCTGTGCCGGATTCGCCCCCACCAGATCCACTTTGCAAGGATCTGACAAAGTCGACGCTATCTTTGCCAACCAGGATACTTGACTCATTACCAAACCAACGATGAAACCCAGGTCCGTAAGGAATGAGGGCGGGGTTACTGAAGATCATTCCCGCCTGACTTGCACGCGTCAGAGAGGCCCCGCCACTACCGATGTCGAAAGGATCCTCATAAATAGGAGCAGACCCCTTTGCAAAAGCCATTGACTGAGGAATAAGTGAATTTGAGTAAAGTGACCACGTCAGCAGCAATCTGCTGCTGGCGATTAACATCCATGTCGATCGCTTCTTCATAGCCGGCTTTTCGGAAGGCGGCAAAATCGCTGAAAAAATTAAGCATATCAATTCTTGATAAAAGCAAAAATTTTAACCAAATTCGCATATAATTCAGAAGTAAGAGGGACATCGGAAAATGTTGCCTTCATTGAGAAATGTCGCAAACATGTGTCATACTTGAGCCAGGAGCACATATGACACCAGCTATTCGAATTATCAGGTCTTCGCAAATTCCGGCAGCCAGCTTACTAGCCGCGGAAAAAGAGAGGCAGATCTTGGCGATTGCGATTAAAGTCGCTGAAGCGAGTGGATATGTCACACCTGATCGCGTCGACAGCTGTGTCGACAAGCTGAGAGAGGTTTCGGATAGATTCATGCAACGCTCTCCTGACGATTTAGCTCGTGATATCTCTAAACGAATGAGTAGCCCCGCAGGCGCCAGCGCATTCATGGCACATGCCGATCTCGACTACGATCGGATCATGGAGCTCCTTGAAGGATAAATTTTTGGAAGAATCTCCGATGACAGAAACAAAAACACGTACCGACCGCCTCATTAAAAACATTCTTTCGGGTTTATCTGGCTCCGTAGATGCCGATGCCCCGACCAAGGAGATTCTGTTCAGTTTGCTATCAAAGGCAGGCCGCAGCAAAGACGAGGTCATTCAAATTCTAGGCCGTGAAATTGGCCTTGCACTGGCCGCGATGTTAGCTAAGCCACTTGAGCAGATCACCGAAAATAAACGCGTGCGCATCACGGTTGAACTCGTGCCCAAAGCTAAGAAAAAGGCACTCAAGCCGTCCAAGCGAAAGACGACGCGCCAAAGTCCATAAGCAACCATCTTTTGCATGCTTTTCCCCCGGGAATTTTGTAACCTAGAGGCTACGAAAGACTTGGGGCTGAGAGGATGCACATGATTCTGCGACTAATCATTTGGTCACTAGTGCTGATGCCATTGCGGGCCATGGCTAATAGCCTGCCGTTTGTTGATGAGGTCATGTCAGATTATAGCTCCGATGCTGCACCTGGCGCTGGAGTGGTCGTAGTTAAGGATGGTCAAGTTCTTCATAACCGCGGGTATGGACAGGCTGACCGAGAGCAGAGTGTTGTTGTCACACAAAAAACATCTTTTCGCCTAGCGTCACTTAGCAAGCAATTCATTGCCATGGGCGTGGCTATACTCGTTGAGCAAGGCTTGATGACCTATGAACAGAGTCTGACAGATTTACTACCGCAGTTCCCGGAGTATGGTCGACAAATCAAAATTCGCCATCTGATTCATCACCTTTCTGGCCTATACGACTACGAAGACTTAATCCCTGCCTCACAAACGACTCAAGTCTCCGACCAAGATGTTTTAAATCTCTACGTAGCAAAAACAAACTCGACTCGTTTTAGACCAGGAGCACAGCACGCTTACAGTAATGGCGGCTATGTTCTATTGGGACTAGTGATCGAATCCATCAGCGGCGAGCGACTGGACGCATTCCTTGCGAACAAAATATTTTCACCGCTTGGTATGGCAAGTGTTATGTACGAGGGCGAGAATACGCCGATAACGGATCGTGCTTTTGGCTACAGTCAATCACCGTCCGGATGGCGAAGAACCGATCAAAGTATAACCAGCGCAACCCGTGGCGATGGCGGAATTTACGCCTCCGTCTCAGACCTTATCCTTTGGAACGAGGCTCTAACACCCAATAACCCCTCCCCGATCGTATCTGACAAAACACTAAGTGTCATTTTCACTTCTGGTCGTTTAAACAATGGCCAAGGATGCGGGTATGGATTTGGATGGCAAATCGATCAATGGCGAGGCCTGAAGCGCCAGAGCCACACCGGAAGTTCGATTGGCTTTCGAACTGCTATTCAACGTTACCCTGAGCAAAACCTGATGATAGCTGTCTTAACGAACCGCAACGGCGGTTCACCTTGGACCATTGCGGAGACTATAGCCGTCCACGTTCTGAAACTACCAGCCTCAGACAACTATTCGGCTCCTGTTATGAACCACGACATCATTCACTGATTTGTAAGTATGGCATTTGAGAGATATGACTAAAGACGAAATCCCATTGCAAACCAAAACTACTGTCACCCTCCGCATTGAATCTATGGCATTTGGCGGCCGCGGCGTCGGTCGACACGATGGAAAAGTATACTTTATCAATGGCGCCATAGAGGGAGACCTTGCGACCATTGCCATCACCATGGAGGGTGATCGATACAACGAAGGAGATGTCATAGCTCTCCCTGAGCCATCACCAAAACGAGGATTATCCCCCTGTCCAGTGTCCGATCAATGCGGTGGCTGTCAGTGGCAAGGTATCTCTTATCAACACCAGATTGAGTGGAAGAAACAGTTTGTCCTGAACTCCCTGCGTCGGATCGGAAAATTGGGAGAGTCCATCACCGTCGACATCCTCCCCTCACCTCAAGACAACGGATACCGAAACCGTATTTTCGTCAGATCTCGACTGACTGCAGAAGGACAACTGAAGGTTGGATATTTTCGAGGAGGCTCGCGGGATTTTATTGCCATCACATCATGCGCGATAGCAGAGCCGAGGCTTAATCGATTTATTGATCAACTTGTAAAAATAGACTTTAAAGACATCGCTAAATCAATGGGTCTGCGAGACGAGATCAAGTTTAGATTCGAGATGCAAGATATACCCCTGCGCAGCGACCATGAGCCCCATATTCTTATGTCGATTTATGATTCTGATGATCAATCCGTCTCCCTTGATCCTATCATAAAAAAATTTAGAGCGATGCCAGAGGTCGCTTGGGCCGGCTCCCAGCGAGAGCTTCCTGACGCGCCATTTTTTCCTTTTGAAAACGATCTGGGAATTACGTTTCATACGGCAGCCGGGATGTTTCAGCAAATAAATATACCGCACAATCACACAGTAAGACGGCTTGTGCAGGAAACAGTGAAAAACCATAGCCCTAAACGTGTGCTGGACGTCTTTTGTGGATCCGGGAATTTATCTCTACCAATCGCTCGTCAGGTATTATCGGTGGACGGCGTAGAGTTCTCAAAACGCGCCATTAGCGCAGCCCAGCACAATGCTAGCATCGCTGGCATCACAAATGCGCAGTATTTTTCTGGGGACTCGGAGAAGTTTTTATGGCGAGCTGCCAAACAAGGGACCCAATATGATTTAGTGATCGCTGATCCGCCCAGAGAGGGCATGTATGCCTGCTTAATTCCTTTGATGAAGATTAAACCTAAAACGATTATCTATGTGTCCTGCGATCCGACGACACTGTCACGAGACCTTAGCTCTCTCTGCAAGCGCGATTATTCAGTTAAACGATTTATTGCGTTAGATTTCTTCCCCAACACGTATCACATCGAGAGCTTTGTCATACTTGAGCGAAACGAGCGGTGAAGCACATGGAGCAGACGCTGGGACAATCTAAATGTGCGCGCTGCCAGAATCCATTCATCTGTCGTAGCGACGCCATAACTCTATGCCACTGTAGCGATATCCAACTAACCCCGGCACAAAGACTCTATATAAGTGAGCGTTGGCAGGGCTGCCTGTGCGCAGGGTGCCTGAGAGACGTCTCGAAGATTGGCCCAGCTGAATTGCAAACATCTAAAATAATTAAATAAAATAAGATTCTATTCATTTTCCTCTAAAATCCACGGAGATCCTGCCGAACCCCTTCCAAGACGCCCCATAGGTCACCTGTGGGGACAGCGTCCCAAATGCGCGGTAGAAGGAGTTTAGTCATGTCCCAGATTACAATGCTGTCTCTCGATGAAAAAACGCTGACCAGCGATCTTGATCGCGCCGGCTACCGGAAGATGGGTATTCATGTTAAATCGGCCACGTCCTACGAGGAAGCCGCCAAAACCTTGGAATCGATGCACATCGATATCATCGTAATGAATATGGATCATACGAAAGTCGATATCATAGACGTTGTTAAAAAAGTAAAAAGTGTCAGCGAATGGAGCGAAATTCCAATCGTGCTCACAAGTGTTCAATCTGCGGCCAAGATTAAACAACTAGCTAAAAAATCTGGTGCTGATCTTTTTGTTGAACAGCCCCTGCCACGTGACTACTTCATTGAAAAACTCAAAAATCTTTTATCGCAACAAACCCGTGGCCAACAAAGAGTTCAAGGATCCATTGCCGTTTCCTTCTCTTGGAAAGGCAAGATCCACTCCTGTCAAGTTGGTGATATGAGCCTGACTGGTCTGCTACTGACGACAGAGCTTGAAATCCCCTCAGGAGAGATCATCGATCTTCAGATTCAACTCGGTGCAAGCAGCAAGCCTGTAAAAGTTAAAGGTGAGGTCGTCCGCCAAATTCAGGCAAAAAATCACGGTGGTAAAATTGAGCACGGTGGTATTGGCGTTCGATTCAATCAGTTTCAAGGCGATGGCCAGCAAAGAATCGAGTCTTGGGTTGCAAGAACCAGTGACTCGACGAATAAAATGGCCTATTACCTTTAAGTCACTCATAGGACCCTAGTGCATGGCTAAAAAACCCAAGTCTCGCCTCGACGAGTCGCTCGTGAGGATCGGGCTGGCGGATGCCATTGAAACAGCTAAAGCACTCATTATGAGTGGTGACGTCGTCGTCGACGATCAGAGAGTTGATAAACCCGGAACACTAGTCTCTGAGGATGCAAAGATCAGACTTAAGGATGATGGTCGCTTCGTCAGTCGAGGTGGCGACAAGCTACTGGCAGCTGTCGAAGACTTTGGTCTTTTAGATAGATTTAAAGACGCCAAGGTCCTCGATGTTGGCGCAAGTACAGGTGGCTTTACAGATTGTGTGCTGAGCTTGGGAGCAGCCCACGTGACAGCCCTTGATGTCGGTACAGCGCAACTAGCCTGGAAGCTTCGCCAGGACCCGCGCGTCACATCAATTGAAAAAACAGATATAAAAAAATTTGTTCCAAACGCCGGATCATCGTTTGACTGGGTTGTTGCTGACTTAAGCTTTACGTCTTTGGCGAAAATGATTCCAGACATCGTACGGGCTGCGCCCCGTGCAAAGATGATACTTCTTATCAAGCCACAATTTGAACTACCAAGAGATTTAATCCCTGAAGGCGGCGTGGTCACCAATGATAAACATCGTCAATTGGCAGTCAGCCTCGTTGAAGAGGCCTGCAAAAAAGAAGGGTGTGTGGTAGACGGTCTAAAAGAGGCCAGAGTGACTGGCCGTCAAGGAAATCGAGAAATCTTTATATTGCTAAATCAAAATGCGACTCAAAAAGCTTAGGAGGCGTAAAGGTGAGCCTCGCTTCGAATACAGTAGTAGAAATGCGCTGCATCCAATGCATCCACCCAAATGGTATCCTTACGATAATCGTAATGAGCATCAATATGACGTAGCTTGATAGCCTCTAGAATAATATCTTCATCCAGATTGTAAGCCTCACTCATAGCGTCAATACTTAATTTGTTACCGCGATAGTCATCAGGATTATGACCTAGTTCACGGAGTGCAAATTCAAAATCAGATTTCGAAACTTGTGGGGGCATAGCGGGGCCTCCTGCAGTGAGTTAAGCCATCTGGGCAGTGCATCTGCCCTAACTTGATTCTCACCTGCAAAGCCTTTAGGAGCAACGGGCAGAGAATTCCCGGCTGACTAATCACAGACACTCTTTGGCATAGCACTAATTCTAGGTACTTCCGCGAACTAGGCAAGCAATGCCTAGTCAATAAAATACTCGTTATTCAACATATCTGTCCCGTCATAGTGGGATCACTCGTCCTCATCTGATAAAATCAAAAGGCAGTAAGTTGTCAGTGATAACGGTCACACAAAAAAGTGAGATAAAGTCAAAAGGCAGTCATGATCTTGGAATTTAAAAGGCAAGCAATCAAAACCTTAGTGTGGACGTCTATCATCGCAGAAATTACTGCGTGCCAGATTGTCAGCCGAAACAACAACAAGACTCCACCGGAAATTGCCCAGGACCCTGCCATAAACTTAATAGAAAAGGTAATTAACAAAGAGTTTCTGCCAGCATTAACTGATTCCCGCCGAGCACTGATGATTTTCGATACGGTCAATATTGAAAAAAATCAGCGAAGTGGACTTAGCGAGTACGTCTTTGAACTAGAAAAATCATTTCTTTCGACAGCCCAGGCAAGCACAAATAAATCGAAAGCTACTGAAAATGAAGATTTCACCGAGGTATTTGTTCCTTTTCTGGTTGGCAAAAAGGAACGAACACTTGTCGGGCGACTAGCCAAAAACCGAGAGGATAAAAATGGCTTTAATGACAGCTTTGGAATTGCAATCCAGACGCCAGCGAAAATGTCTGACACCAGAACCTTAATTAGCCGAACCACGGAAGGCCCCGTAGGATCAAACGAATCGTACTGGTTTTTTGACATGCCTGCCTTTAACTCCTTTTTGCAGGATCTTCGGGAAAGCACGTCCGACATTCTCGATCCATATTTGAGCCTGCAATTCACTACATTCAATAAAACTTTGATGGTTACAGTTTGGTCAGAAAAGCCAAAAAAAGGTCCCTTTGACATTAATTGGACCGCATTTCGAGGCGAATCAGACCTGACAAAAGATGGGCGTCTATCAATCTCATTACTGACAACCTGTAACGGCGTTGACAGATTTGTTGAATTTGAGCTTGACACAAAAAATATGCCCTCATCGATTACTGAAGCTGTCAATAAATCAATTCTGACTAAGGCAGATCCTAAATGCATAAAAAATTAGACTATGCCCCAGCAAAGAAATATTTTTTTATTTTCGCAACCTTTTGTCTCATCTTTTTTGCGATTGGCTGTAAGTCTATTGACGACGAAGTCACCCTAGACGATCATCTGGCAAATTTAATGAATAATCGAGAGTACTCGGACGTCATCTCGACAATAGACAACCTGCCGGAAGCAAAGAGAGCAAGACCTGAATATCTTCTATATCGCGCCCAAGCATTTTGCGGCAAAGCTGGATTTGACTTTGTCGCGCTTACCAAGGTTGGGAATAAAGCCCTGAATTTCAGTGAGCTAGAGCGCTCATTCTCACGGATTTTGAAAACAGAGAGCTCTCCAAATGGAACCATCCAAGCGTCAAGTCTCAGCGCGGTGAGATCCTTGGTGTCGTTTGCAGGCTATATGAATATCGTGAGCGATTTTCCAAGCATCAAAGAAAATGGGCGCACGTTACTCATGGAAAGCCTTCTTACGTTAAAGAAAATACCAGAAAAATCAGGTGAGTATTATCGGAAATCACTGGCTCAGTCTTTTATTCTGCATTCGGTTTTAGCGTTGAACTCTGTTAAATCATCACTCCGACAGGATGCCGCAAGCAACGATGCTCTAGACATTTTTTGCTATATCGACGCCCAAAAATTCGCCTCTGAGATTCTATGGATTTTAGATCATATAAACGGCGCTCTTACGTCTGCCGAATTGATCAGGAAGATCTCCCCTGACTCTTCGCAGAAGCCAAGCAACCTAGAGGCCATCAGAATTAAAATCAAGCAATTGCAAAGCGATCCCGGAAATACTTCACCAAGCACCGTATCGTCCACGATCCTTGCCGCTCAAGCAATACAATGCAAGTTATGAGAAAAAAATATAAATCAATCTTTCTTTGTACGATGTCAGCATCCTCACTTGCAGGGCGCGCAGGCGCACAGGAGTCTATCCCCGTAAGGCATATAGTTGGCATTCACGACACCCCCTCCAGCAACCTGACAAACGGAATTTGCCCCCAACTATATTCAACGACTGTTGGCGCCGTTTGTTCCATAAATGAATCAACAGCTCCAGGTAGTGCAAAAATAGAGATGGACGCCATTGGAAAATTCGACGAGAAAACCTACGACGACTTCCACAAATTAGAAACAAAACCAACTAGTGAATTAGTTCAAAAGTTTTTTTCATCAAAAAAATTCGACTCTGCATCCGGAATTGCCACAATTAGCAGCTACTTTAATCGTAGTCATATTTCATTCACGCCTATTCGACTAGTACAAGCCTACTACTTAACAAATCCGGTTTTCCCCGAAGTGCACTACATTCGGGCGATGGATAGCATCCTATCCTTACAACACACTTTCCAGACAGAACTCCAACCGTTAAGTCAGTCCTTCAGACCAGGCCAACTACTCCTCAGTATCAAGCCCTGGATCATCCAACGTAATCGCGACTATTTAGATGCAGACTTATCGGATATTCTCGCTGGAACAAAAACAAAAAAAAGCTCATCATCACTTCATCAAGATATCAATATAGCCGTTCGATACTCTCCTGGGACTCCTTGGTTTCGCGGAATTTCTCTCTCGGCAAAAAATCTAAATGGATCACGCGCCTGCGCTGACTGTGATGATCATCTTCTAGATATTGACACGGAATTACGGCGCACCTTTCAGATCTCTGCCGACTTCGGGGGCTCATTTCCCGTAGGCGCATTTATCCTTGGAGTCGGCGTCGAAAGTCAGTCGGAAGACGAGGCCAAAACACCCGCCAAGCTCAATGCGACTGCTGTCTACAAGCTTACATCATTTGGATTTTACTCTGCATTCAACGAGACAATTACAAAAGTTGGTTTTCTTTATCATGGCGACTTTTACAAAAGCGGAATTATTTATACAAATGAAAAGCAAGTCAATACACTTCGGTTTGAGAGGAAAAATGAGACATTTCTTGTTGTTGGTTGTTCTCTGTAGCCTGATTTTTGATCGGCCTGCATGGGCCATCACAGAACCTGTCAGGCCTACAGAAAAAAAAGAAAAAATTGATCTATGGAGCACTCCCTATAATGAGGCGCTTCGCATTGAACGCCGCGCCTTTAATCAAAGAAGCAGTCTTGAGAAAATTGTGGGCGGGACTCTAGCTTTCGCACTTGGAACGTACGGATACTATAATGACGACAACCAGCAAATAGCAGGAAAACTTATCTATTCCGCAACCCAGAGCGGTGGAATTCTAGCGCTTTCTGACGGAATTATCGGACTCAGTTCTTCGAGCACAGTCATCGCCTTGGACAATGCATTTCAAAAAAAAGGAGAGCTGACGTATTCCGACTACAAGCGAATCGTCGTTCAATCTCGCCAAGCCTCAGAATTAGGGGAAATTAGAAAGACAGCAATTTCAACTGGACTTCTGGCGATTCTATATGGGTACAACACCTACAAAGAAGGCTCCGGGAATCAAGTTCTGAGAAACACTTTTGGGTTTCTTGCTTTTAATTTCACGCTATTCTCAGGGGTCAGCTTTTACAGATGGATTAATTTTGAGGAAATCGCTCCCACGCAGCCGAAAATTCAAATCGGAGCTTCGATTAACTCAGGTTCATCAGTCTCTATTAAGTATGACTTCTGATCCCCGGTGAGCCATTATCAAAATTTTGGTTATCTAGATCAGGGTTTTACTTCAGTTACAACCAATAATCTTTCGACCACTCTTGTCCACCGAAGGCCACGTCGAAAAATGCGATCCTCGCGTCACCAATGGGGCCTGCCAGCTATCAAGCGCAATGTCTGATTGCTCCTGAGCAGCAAATTTATTCCAATCCGTACACCAGACTCCGTTGGCATCTCTTAACGCGGAGGAGTAAGAACTTGATTCAGCATCGAGACTATAAATCCTGTCGTAGTCAGCTTCTGGCATACCAAGCAATTCGGCGAGACCGAAACGAGGTCGACCCTCAAACGGTCTGCCTTTCGTTATAAATGAGGTTTCACCCGTCCGACGAGTGAGATAAATGACCTCCTTACAACCCGCGAATCGAAGCACCTGCACTGGATGCAGGTCAGCCCAACCGCCAAGAGAGACAGCACCGGCTGCGGATTCATCAGGACCGAATTCAACCACTTTACCCAATGACGGCTCACGCGGTGATTTTTCCAATATCTCACGCCATGTTTTCGGATACCCTAACCCAACCGCCTTTTGCGCCTTAGCATCTGTCGACGAATTACGCCACGAGTGAATCAAATTAGACGGTAACCCCGAACTGGTCCAATATCCAAATTTGACCGTCTCAAAGTTTAGTGCGAGCTTTCGATCAAGTCCGGATTGGTACTGCTGATCGTAGCTTTTCAGTGCATTAACTCCATCAGCGTCCTGAACGACCGAGGTGATCATGATACTAGCCATTCCCAGTCCTGGTGGCTCCTTCAGACGCGAGCTTTCACGCTTTTGATACACCGAGCGCCAAGTGCGCACGAGACTGGTAAAAGCCTCCCCACAGGTGCCGACTCTAGCCTTTCGAATCGCAATTTCCTTCCAGAGCAAATCAGACGTCCCCGGGGAGCAATCATTCAAAAAATCCTTAAAACGAAGCTGGTCGACCTCTCGTCCAGCATAGAAGTCGCCTACACGTCCGATCATCCCCACAAAGTATGGGAAATTAATCAGACCTGGCCTAAAGAAGACGTCGGGATCCGTAGCATCCAAGTCTACAAGAGAAAGAGCTGCTTTACGCACTTCCAAAACACGATTTTTAAATCCGCCGTATTCAACATCAGCAGTGGGCTGAAGCATTCGTAGAATATCAGGATTGACGAGAGCCTTGATATCATCAGAGCTAAGAGCCGTTTTCAAACTAGCTGCTAATTTAGTCAAATCCGAGGTCGGAACTTCAAACACCTTGTGTGATCTCAATTTTTGACCGATGACCACCGCTGATTGCAGTGATTGCCACTCAGGTTCTGTTGAAAGTTGCTCCGCAAAACCAACAAGAGACTTTAACAATAATGCGACAGCATCCTTTCGGCTCATTGCGTCAAGGCCGATAACACCAGGGTTCATAAGCATACTTTCATAGATAAAAGTAGATATGGTTGCTGAACTTCCGCCAGCGATCGCATCGATGACACCCCATTGTGAGGTAAGCCGCGCAAGACCGGTGGCATGGGCGACGATATGGGTTCCGTTACCCCGCAAGGCTACACATCTTTCAAGGCGAAGATTTTTATCATCTCGTAACTCAGCCGTAGGTTTGCGCTCCTTACAAGCAGATACACCCAGCATTGCAAAACACAATAAAAGAATCGCAAAAAAGCTGGTTCGGCGAAGCATGGACAGATCAGTCTTAATTAGGATTGTCATATCGTATCACCCCTTATGATGATGATTAGCTGGTTTCTCAAGGGACCAAAATTGCGAAGTCCTGCTAGCAGCGTCGAAAATTGTCTTATGCGGATTGAACAAAAAACGAGGTACTTCCGTGAAGATAACGTTGCAATGTCTGCTACTACCTAGAAGTTCGTAAAGTATCGACTCCTGGTAGAACACATCGCGTCCGCGCCAGGATTTTTTTGCAATGAGCCAGAAAGGATGCCCCTCCCACGAGGCCAAAGTCGCCTTGTTGGGAATCTCTGCAGCAACGAATACGGGATTGAAATGGGTAGCCAAACGGGGATCCTCAAGAAACTTTTGGCGATCATCGGCCGATGCATGAGGCACTTCCAGACAAAGCTTTTGTGTGGCGCCATCGACCTCAGCAAAAACACATGTACCACCCACATCCTTTTGAGTGTTGGGCACCTGCCCCATGATCACCAAGGGACGATTCCAAGCACCAATGTCAGTCGGATAAGCACCCGAACTATGAAAAAGAGACTCAAGCACGGCTTTCAAGGCGTTCTTAGGATCAGTCACTTTGATAGACCAAAGGTTTAAAAGCTCAAGCGCTCTACTTTCAGCAAAAGCCGTATCCGTTGATTTAAGAGCCCCCCGAATTCCATCTATCAACTCGAGTGTTTTCCGAAAAACATTTAAAAATTTCCTCGTCGCCTCTACAACCTCTCCTGACGTTCCAGAAACATTGTCAATATTTCTAATGAAGACGCCTCTAGCCTCAGGAAAATCAATTTTTACATCTGGTAGCAAATTGGCCAAAGACCCATGTCCTGCAGGAACGCTGCTAGGTTGCCCTTCAGCGTCCAAAGCAATTTTCCCTTCATGATCAAATCTGACGGTTGCCAGGGCTGCGCCCTGCTCGTAACACTTCACATCACTACTGGTCATGAGCGACGAAGAAACTCGCAAAAGATCATTCTGCCGCCCAGGAGGGCACACATAAATCTCGCCTGCAAAGTCACCAACAGCCTGATGTTCGAGTAATTTCGTTTCAAAAAAAGTCAAACCATCCAAAACCGCTGGGTATAAAGCCTTTGGCGACTCCATCTCTCTTAATAGATCCGCAGCAAGCGCTTCAGGAATAGAACCGGCATTGGCCTCAACAAGCTCCACCAATTGATGAAATGCTCGCGGGAGCGGACAAGATAAAATTTTCTGTTTGATCAATTCTCTTACAATCTGATTTATAGCCGGAGTATTTGCGCTTCGCAATGCGTCCATCAGGGGCTGTAAAGGCAGAAGATACCGACTAGACGCCCCAGCTGCAGGAACGAATGCTACGATCCCAATATCGGCATTATCTCGATACTCACTCGAAGGAAGAGGACAAATGCCACCGTTATCGAATCGGCAAGAGTCGATAATTTTGAAAAATCGTCCCTGCGCACTGGAGAGGAACGAGTGAATATTTTTTTGATGGGCTTTCACGGCATCGATATCAAGCCCCATAGCTCTGATCCGATCCACAAGATCCTGAGGCAAAATATTATTACTTGGTGAGCCAGAAGACCCGTTCAATGAAAACCTCAAAATAGAGAAAATGCCGTTTTTAACGAATCCCATTATGCCACGAAGGCGGGTCGCAAAACAGCCAAAAAGGGCAAAGATTACTGCTTATTCAGCCTAAGGCCGATCCGTCCACTGATCGAGCAATCCGCCCGCCGCTAGCCGAACTCCTGGGGAGATGCTGCTTGTCAACTCCGACGCGACGGCGTCCAAAAGATCGCGCGATGGATGAACCTTCTTTAAAGCCCTCATAATTGCAGCCTTATGCCAACCCAAATTAGCATCACTGAGCATACGGCGCACCAATTCACCATTCAACTTTGTCGGCGCAAGATCGGCCAATCTGGAGATGATCGCCTCCAAGACTTCGGGGGATATTTTATTTAAACTCTTGGCAATTAGGGCCTCAAGAAAGTCTGCCGAAACATGAGCAGATCGCCTCACAATCGCCTCTTGCCAACGGTTACTTAGCTGTAAAAACTTCTTCGGCAAATCAGATAGCGTCATAGTCATTGCAGCACAATATGCGGTCAGTGAATATCCGTAGTCAGTAAGCTCAACGCCACGGGTTTTTGAACGCCGCGCCTTTGACTCTTCAACGACAATGCCTGCAGCCGTAAAAATTTCACGCAGCGCCGGCCGATCAATAAGAATTTGACTCTCACCTTTACCAATACGAACTAGTACTGACAGCAATTCAGGAATGTTTTCCTCGAGCACAAATGGCTGCGCAGCATCACCGGCTGCTGCCAGCATAGCGTATCGCATACGGTGAAAATCCATGGCCCAAGCTGTGGCTTTGCACTCGTGACCGAGCTCCAAAACGATCGTTGCAAGCATGGCATCATACTCAGGAATAAAAACCTGACTCTCAACTCTTTCAATTGCTTGTAGACCATCACGAAGTTTTCTGAGAACAGCAGTGCCTAGCCCCAAGTCCGCATCCAAGGCATCCTCGTCTCTAGCCCCCGCAGCGCAAACATAAGCCCACGTTAAAAACTCACGATCATCACAGCAAATACTGCGGGGGCGGTATAGCCCCAGCTCCATTGCCGCCTCAATCATGTCATGACAAATAATTTCCGCGTCACCCCTCGGAATTCCGTAGTCTAACTGCAAAAAATCAATCATTAGCGCCGAAAATACTGGAACTTGTAGCCAATCTCGATGCCGCATCATGGCGTACGCAAGGTCCACAAAAAGAATTCCACGGATACTACGCGCTAGCTGGGCAATCTTAGGTGTGTGACTTGTTATTTCAGAAAACTCACGCTCAAGTGGCTTTAGTTCCCACTGGTTAAGACCAGCGTTCAAACTATTCATCTTATTGTCGATGACACTCCAGCTCACATGACCTCCTAAGCCAGAAAAGCCAATGGATTTAGCAACTCTCAACCAATTCTTATTATATCCGATACTGCCTCAGATAACGAGTATTCGGGACCGCCACAAGTCACCTGGAGACGCATGTCAGAGACATCTGCAATTTTAGAGGCTTTGCTTGAAGAAAATGGATACCAAAAATCCATCTCAGGCCATGACGTCATATGGAGACTACAAAACGATGACCCCAAATCGACAATTCAGGGGCGCGTTGAAATACTGGAGAGAAAAAGTCTTTTTCACATTACAAAATGCCAGCTGCGCTTGAATCCAGAGAGCATTGCTCAGAAAATCCGGACAAATTTCAAAAAACGATTCACGCGCACCGCATCGTGGATGCATACGATTGAGACAGATGGAAGAATTCGAATCATTGCAGAGGTTTCAGCAGCACCAGATACAAAAACAACGGGCGTAGAGACACCAGCGCGAAGATCCACTAAGATGGGAACTTGCATCGGCTGGACCGTTAACATTTCACACATCAATTCGCAAATTTCGCTTCAAATTACGGATACATTTCTTATCGGCGATTATATATCCCACTGGTGGCCAGATCTTGTCTCATCGGTAGCTGAATCCTATACACCTTTCTCCTTGAAGGCATGGACACCGAGGCATTTGACTGAGTATCAGCTCCCGCTCGCCATTGCAGGGGGCAAAGCGAAGAAAGCAAAATCACAGCGTCGGCCGTTCAACGAAACCATGGTAGTTGAATTGCCAATTCCGCTTAAAATCACCAAATCCAGAGATCTCATCACTCTTGAGACGACATTGGAGCCCGCAACTCAAGCAGAAACCCCTCTCGAAATTATTGAAGCAAGAGAAACTTCCGAAACATGGAAGAGCATCGACACAAAAATTCTTTTTAGAAAGCAGCCCGACGCAGTCGCGCGACATGTTCCTTTGGACAATGACGTCTTGATGCGACTTGCCGCCGAACCAAATCTAAAGATTGAGCATCCGAAAAAAGACTTGGTCGCAATTATAGACTCCACGACCGATCGACGCCTCATGTCCATGACAGGTATCACACAGTTGGCATCAAGACTTGAGTCACAAAAATCCATCATCCAGCACCTCTCAGCAACTATCCGTCAAATTTCAGAAACCTATGGCGCAATTGACTCCTTAGACCCTTTATCAAGAGTCGTTCCAGAAACACTCGGTGACGCGTGGGCTTCAGTGGATCCCAATATGGCTTACCGATGCTGGAATGTCGCACTCGAAAACTCAAGCCAAAACCCTCGGATTCTCCGGAAGATCTCACAAATGGCTAAAACCTCGGGGAACCTGGACATTGAAATCGACGCCACATTGAAAATATTGGCTCACGGACGTCGAAAGGTAGAAATCGCCGAAGGCGCAAACCGACTCGTGGAAATCATGGAGAGCGGTTCAGGCGCCACAGAGGCATGGGCTAGAAAAATAACGGATGGCCTAGAACGCGCATTAGGCCTTTGCAACGATGATCCCACGCTAGCTCTTCAAATTGCAGAAATACTTGCCATCAATGGGCGACACCGAGATGTATTGACACACCTTGACGCCGTTCTCTCCCAAACTGAAAAAAGTCGTGATGCTCAGCTGGTTTTTAAGACAAACCTGATCATGGCCAGAATATGGCACAAAAAAGAGGGCAATATTAAGCTAGCTAACTACCGATATAACTGCGCACTTTCAGTGGGAGCGAAAATATCGGACAACGAGCTTGCAGAATTTGAGCAGTTCTTTATTGAATCAAAAAACAGCGATGGTGTTGAACGCGTCATGCAAATGCGAGCATCACAACCCGACCCTCAGGCAAGAGTAAAAGCCTTGCATCGAAGTGCTCTTTACAATCACAAAGACGGAAATCTGCGGAAATCATCCACAAATTTAATAGAGTTACTAGCAGAGGGCATTGTCGACATACAGTATTTGACAATCCTGGAATCTGCGGCCCAACAAATACCCACAATGACACAGGCCGTTGTTATCGCAATGATGCGCGCTGACATTAGCGCACTTAGTAGAGATGAACAGATTCGATGGAAACTCTCTGCTGCAAGAGCCGGACTTGAAATCCCAGAATTGCAGGCTGATGCCATCGCAGCGATGACAACGCCTGGCATTCTGCCGCTTCTATCGAGCAAAGAGGCCAACATCATCTTGAAACACAAATTAGCTCACGCTGACTCAATCGATGTCTCGAATTTTATCAGCAACCGACTTCCATATGCAGATCAGCAGGAGTACCAGCATCTATTAGTCACTGTTACGGAAAAAGATTTAATCTCCGCTGATGGACTCTACGAGAACGCATTCGCATCCCACGCAGGCCAATGTCATAGTTTGTCACTAAGCAAAACTCGACTGCTGAAGCACATTCAATCCGAGCGAGTCAACGAACTGCGCGCTCTTTTGAAGGCTCACGAGATATCCCTGCAAGGAACACCCCAAGTCACATCACTGCGCGACAACGCAATCGACCAAATTTGCGCAGCGCAAAATCATGTTTTTGCCGAGGAACTCGAGGATCTTTGTTCTGCAGCGATTTCCGATACATCTCCGGGATCAGCGAGCCGAAATACCATTATTCACACGTTGATTGCATCCGGATTCCTATCAATCGGCAAAGGCTTCTTGATAAACGAAATCGCGAGCGGAAATATCTGTATCGTCGATGAGACAGTCGTGGAAAGCTTGCTCGCCGATGACACATCAACTCTGGCAGACTGGCACAAACTATGTCGCAACGCAACTACCGACTCGAACCGGCGTTTGGAGCACTCGCAACGATATTTTGACTTATGGATGGGAACGAATGAAAGACCATCTTTTCTCATCGATGTACTAGAGGATTTTGGATCGAGACATCCTCTTAGTTTAGAGAAACTGGAACTACTCGAGTTTCTCTGCGTCAGAGAGCGGAAGCTCGAACGATGGCTAAAGCAAATAGCAAAAAAGATTTCATCGTCTGACCAAGATGGTCAAAATGACCTATTATGCTGGGCCGTCCGAGTCGTCAATAGCAGGCTCGATAACTTTGAGCGTTCTGCCGAATTCTGCATCCAAGTTTGGACAGACAGAAATGAGCTAAATATAAGCGAAAACTTCATGCTTAGCTCTCTCTACGCGCAAGCCGGGTCAATTGATAGCGCACAAACTTACCTCCTAAAAATCTTGAACAATCCCGAAATATTACATCATCCAGCGGCTCTAAAGGCCGGATTGGACATGCTGTCTCGATGTCGCCTAGATAAAGCACATTTCGCAACGATCACGCAAACCCTGCTGTCATGGGCACGCGCCGGCACTGACTCCCAATTGACTGAATATCTGATCGAACGCTCGATTGAATGGCAGGTAGCTAGCAATGAAGATCTGAACGCGATGTTCAAAAATTATTTTCACGTCGAATCGGCTGATCGACTCGCGACCATGGCCGTACAAATTCTATCGAAAGCTGAACGAGGTGGCAGCAATGTGCAACGTATGATCAACGATTGGCGGGAGCAGTTCTCATTGGTGGATCAACAGCCAAAATGGCTTGAGATGGTAGCCATACTAAATAAAGATCGTTATCTGGGATTACTCAAGAAGAACGCCAGAAGCGAGGTCATACACTTTTTTGCGAACCACTTGTATAGCAGCGATAACCGTCGACTTGACTCGATTCCGGTGTTTGAAACGCTAGCCCATGAGAATCCCCTAGATAACCGTTCTTGGATTCCCCTTTATTCCCTGTATGAGGAAACCGGAGCAAGACAAAAGCTCATTAGCCATCTAGAGCGAGTTATACCGCTGATCCAAAAAGACAGAAGTATTCTAGAACAGACGCCGTTCACCCTTGAATCCCTTACAAATTCACTGCGGAAGGCTCGAGCGGCGAATCAAGGCGGATTTGAACTCCATATAGATAGAGCATCTAGCAAGCAAAAGGACTTTGAGATTCAGGAAAGAGCAGCTCAAATGCAGAAGGCCTGGATCTCTGCCACACCAATGATTCAGATCGGACTTCCGCAAATCGCATTGCAGTCTGAAAGCGACGCCAACTCTACCGGCCAGGACTCCGGTAATAATACATGGTCGAGCGGATTGAACGCGTTTGATGCAGGAGCAGCAGCGTCTCTAGCCCCAGAGACGGACCATCAGCCTATTCATCAATTCTCGGAAATGAGCAACAGCGAAAAGACGCTCGTTGATAACCCCGTCGAGGCAGCACCTGGGTTTGAGGACTTGGATTTAGAGACGGGATCTCGGACAGGTCGCAATCCTCAGATTAATTGGCGAGACTTAATCGTTTCTGAGCGTGTGTCACCAAGCACGACCGAACGGATCATGACGATGGCTTTTGCTAGTGAGATTGAAAAGCACATCGCCGTCCAGTGCATCGCCTTGATGAATGGAGACATGAGATCCCTCGACGCTTGGCATTGGCAAGCATGGAGGAAGCCTGAAACATGTGACTACAGCCTTTCGCCAAAAGGTCGAATGCCGGATCTCACTAACTTGAAACATTACGGCGGACCATTGCATAAACTACTAAGGCTTATGCAACCCATATTGACGCGCGCTGCTCGTAGTCGTTTTGTAATCGACGCAAAACTGCAGGAACTTGGAATTCCGTCCGCGGTACAAATGTCACCGATTGAATTCGAACACCCAGTAATGGATCGATTGAGCTTGTCATTTTTCCGACCTCATATCGATGCGGCAAAGATTCGCCTTATGGATACCCCAGGAATGGGGAATCATGTCTTTTTTGATCTGCGCACGCGATTCATTCATTTTGACGCCGAATGGCAAGCAAAACTCCCTAGAACCGTACTCGCACATAAATTTATAGAATTGATCGTGAATCATCAACGCGGCCAAAACGTTTTGATCGAGCTTAACCCGGTTACGCAAATTCTCCCCATACTGGATGATATTTCGTCCGTATTGACCTCCAGTGGGATCGCAAGACTGCAAATTGCATTCGGCATCCAACATAGAGACATCAGCCAGGATCTTCGCCACATCAACAAGGACCAACTTGTGTCACTACTTTCCGTCGCAGGAAAACCAAGCGCCAGAGATATCAAGGCACTTCAATATGAAATGAAGATCAAGACCCTAGCAACAATTCTTGCTTCAACTCTGGATGTTGTCGGTATTATGGAGTCCCTATGCGAAAGGGACTTGTTTGAAAATGGAGTCTTGACGCCTAAATCAATCTTAAAAATGAATCCATTAGCCAAAGAAATACTTGAATTAGCTACTAATCTAAAAATTTAAATTATTTCATCTCACGAAATAACAAAGAAGAGTCGAGCGAAGACGATCCGGCTAGCAGAGCCAACCACCGATCAAATCCCAGTGCGTTTCCGGCGCAGGGCTTTGTAAAGTTTTTCATCGCAAGATAAAAATCCTCATCCTCTGGGGAATCTGGATAGCCATGCGACCGTCTCAAGGCCATCGCCTCTCCTATGCGCTTGCGATTCTCGGACTCACCGGTCAACTCATAAAAACCATTACATAGTTCGACACGCCCCAGGTAAAATTCAAATCGCGACGCTCTACCATTTTGGACCACGGCAAGCGCCGACTGCGACGGCGGATAATCCATCAAGACACAGCCTTTAATCTTGGCAATCTGCGGCTCAATTTTTTCAATAAGAGTTTTGAAGTAGGCTATTTCAAAGTCGTCGGTATTTTGCACCGATAAAACGCCAGCCTCAATTGCTTTTTTCGCAAGCTCAGGATCACCATCAACAAGATCAATGCCTGCCCATGATTTAAAGGCGTCAAATACACCAATCCATTCAAATTTCTTTGGCAGTAGATCGGGAACTTTTATTTCATAAAGCCTGGCAAACGCGTCTGCAGTCTCTCGCAGATAATCTTCTGTCTCTTTGATCATTTGGTGATATGACATTCCTGAACAATACCACTCGAGCATTGTAAATTCTGGATTATGCCATTCACTCATTTCACCATGATTACGAAAGCAAGGACCAATCTGAAATGACTTTTCGACACCTAAAGCCATGATGCGCTTCATATGCAACTCAGGACTACTACGAAGCCAGCGCTGATGTCTCTTTTGCGCGTGATCGGACCATGACGTCTCAAAATACTGAAGATGAACCTCGGTACCAGGACAACGGGCCACAACCGGCGTGTCTACTTCCAGGTATCCTCGTGTCTCGAAAAAACCACGAGTCGCCTTACGCAGGGCGTCACGGCGTTTGAGAACCGCTAACCCGTCGTTCATCAGTGCAGCTCCTTTGGAACGCCCTCATAGACAAGCTCTCCGCCAGCATCAGCTGCGCCGGGACCAATCGTCAAACACCAGTCGGCTGCTCGAATCACATCCTGATTGTGCTCCACGACTATGAGCGTTGCGCCTGCGTCAGCTAATTCACGCATGACAGAAATAAGTCGCGTCACGTCTTCAAAATGCAGTCCCGTGGTCGGCTCATCCAGAATCAAAACACTTCCCTGCCCCATTTTCTTTGAGAAATAAGGCACCATCTTGAGTCTTTGAGCCTCACCGCCAGATAGGCTGGCACTTGGCTGTCCAAGCTTTAAGTACCCCAACCCCAAACTTTGCGCGGGAGCTAACTTCTGGATAATTTTCTTGTGATGAGCAAAGCGTGCTACAGCTTCATCAACACTCAGATTTAAAACATCATAAATAGAGAGACCATTAAACTTCACATCCAGTACGTGTGAGCGGAATCGTCTGCCCCGGCAAACAGGGCATTGCACCCGTGCATCAGCCAAAAAACGCATCGTCAGATTGAGCTCTCCTCGACCTTTGCATTCAGGACAACGGCCACCTTCTACATGAATCGAGAACGACTTCGCCGTAAGCCCTGCCACTTGAGCATCTGGCAACGAGGCATAAAGATCACGGAGATCACCTAGAACATCTAGATATGTTGCAGGCATACTCACGCTACTTTTTGCGACTGGACGCCGATCAATTAAGTCAACACGTAGCAAGTCATCATGCCCCGTAAAAGACTCGCAATGGACCCAGGATTTTTTCTTTGCCTTCTTGTCATCAAGATTCATGGCAGCTAAAAGATTAGGAACCAACACTCCCAAAACAAGACTACTCTTTCCAGCCCCACTAACACCGGTAACGACGGTCATAGCCTCTAGAGGAATGCGAGCTTTTTTCATTCGTAAATTATTGATTTTTGGTTTTTGTATCTCGAGAAATCTCGACTTAGAACGATCAATTTTTTTGCGAGTGATAGCCACCGGCTTACGCACAAGCCACTCAGCAGTCTTCGACATCTTGGTAAATTTGCCGGCATCCTTTGGGATAAACGAAGCCTGCAAATGCCCTCCGTCAGCACCACCCGTTGGACCGAGGTCCACAATATAATCGGCGGCCCGCATGATGTCTTCATCATGATCAACAATTAGAATCGTGTTCCCCTGATCACGAAGTGCTTTAAGACTTTGAATCATCGTCGCAAGCTCTGTGTGATGAAGCCCCTGACTGGGTTCATCGAGAACATAAAGAATTCCCCTCAGGTTCTCGCTCAAAACTCCCGAAAGCTTGACGCGTTGCGCTTCGCCCCCCGACAAACTTCGCACACGTCGAGCCAGCGAGAGATAACCAATATTCATGTCCACCAAACGACCAATGGATGCGCAAACCTCCGAGTAAACGCGCTCGAACGCTGGATTGCCGTTCAGATTGCCACGAACGGCGAGATCAGCGAACTGCTGACGCAGGTGGGTGAGCGGCATATTCAGGATTTCGTGGATTGTCTTGCCGCCTAGAAGGATTGCTTCTGCGTCTTTTTGGACTCCGGTCCCGTAGCAGGTTTCACAGCGCACTTCGGTCTCACCTAAAACCTCCTCATCATCCACCCCATCTTCGGACTCAACGACATCAAGCTCGCCGTAGCCATCACAGTCATCACATCGTCCAAGAGAGTTAGAATTGAAGTAACGAGAGTCTAGACGTGGCCATGAAAATCCACATTCGGGACAACCGGCCTGAGTTGAAAACACGTGTTTTCCATCAACATTCCAACGTCCTTTGTCGTCTACAAATACCCATTCACCGTATCCACCCGACTGCTCAAGCACAGCCTGTACACCGCGAACCAGCCTCTCGGGGGCATCAGGCTTAACCTTCAATAGATCGATGAGAATTTTGATAGTGTGTTTTTCTTCACGGGCCAGCTCGGGGATAGGATCGAGATTTGTCACCACACCGTCAATCCACGCCTTGGTGTAACCCCTTGCAGAAAACGCCGTTAGTTCTTTTCTGAAAATACCTTTTTTCGACTCAGCCATCGGCACGACAAGTGCAATGGTTTTTCCGGATGCCGCCTCAACAATGTGACGTACAATTTCTTCTTTAGACATGGCGGACGTCGGGCGACGATGCTTCGGACAAAGCTGCTCACCAAATCGCGCAAACATCACTGCAATCATCTCTGATATATCGGTCAATGATCCAAGTGTTGCGCGATGGCTGGGGGCGGTTTCGTTTTGAGCCAGGGCGATGGCCGGGCTCAATCCTGAGATCTGCCTGACGGCTGGGCGGGTGCCTAGATCCAAGAACTGACGGCTATAGTGTGACAGCGTGTAGAAAAACCGGCGCTGACTTTCTGCTAGCACTGTATCAAAGGCCAAAGAGCTTTTACCGCTACCACTGACACCTGTAACAACGGTGATGGCACCGCGCCTAATATCAACATCAATATTTTTGAGATTGTGCTCATTGGCGCCGCGAACTTTTATGTAATCATGAATGGTCATTTCAGCCCCCTTGCCCGGACAGCCAGCGTTCACAAACTTTAGCTGATGCATCGAAACTCTTGATGCTAGCTCTACCTGTTAAATACAAATCAGCGGCGGGCCCATGATCCGGTGACACACGCAAATGAGGAAGACCCATCGATATGTTAACGGCATCATCAAAATGCACTGTTTTCAGCGGACCAAGACCTTGATCATGATACATGGCCAAAACCACATCAAACTCACCTTTTAAAGCCCTGTAAAACACTGTGTCGGCAGGAAATGGGCCTTTGACATTGATACCCTCCTGGCTAGCACAGGAAACGGCGGGTGTGATGTGAGTGGAATCTTGATTTCCGAAAAGTCCCCCATCACCACCATGAGGATTTAACGCACACACAGCTATCCGCGGAGACGCTAGATTAAAAAGTCTTTTTGAGGCCGCATTCAGGACCTTAATCTTGTTAAACACCAAATCTGCGGTTATGGTTGGCGTCACTTCAGAAAGGGGCAAGTGATTGGTTGCCAGAGCCACGCGAAGCTCTGGTCCGGCGAGCATCATCACGGCCTTTGCTTGCCAAAGGGCTTCAAAGAACTCGGTTTGACCCGGATGCTTAAAACCGGCGAGGGAAATCGCTTTTTTGTTGATGGGAGCCGTCAGCACAGCAATCGGACCACTAGGTTTAGCCGGGACTGCGTCAAGCGCTGCTTTCGCGATGAGGCCACGATCAAGCTCTGACAATTGACGCGCATCCACTTGCGGTGCACCTGGGATTGGATCGTACCAATAAACACCTGGTTTTCCCGGCGCCTCTGGTGACTCAACAAAACTAATCTGCGGCAACTGGAGCCCCAGAGCCTTTGCCTGATGAGTCAATTGCCACTTACTACCAACACCCACGACAGGGCGATGCCGAGCCATACCCGGAACAACGACTCGAAGGAACGCTTCGATGTTGATGCTAAGGGGATCACCACAGGTGTAAATCAAGGTCATAGGAACTAATCTCGAGACTGACTCCTCATCCAAAAAACTTCATGCGCTGAGAGACGGTCCATGATAGGTTTAAAGGATGTAGGAACCGATTAATTTTGCCGTCCGGTCCACATGTTAGACCTTCCAAGTCGCTCTGACAAACGGATTTGATGGCTATGCTGCCACGGAGAGATGCTTGACCATGGAATGTCGAAGAATTTGTAAAAATTTGCTGCTCTTTTCCGCTAGCATGACCATTTTGTTCATTACTTTGTCGGCCCCCCTTAAGGCCAATAACCAGCCCCTTCAAGTTAGATCATCGATGGCCATGTACCTGCTTGGCTCTTACCAGCGACCAGTGGACGATAGCCCGGCAAATCCTGACAATTCAATCCTTGGACTTGAAGGCCAAAGCCTTTCATTCGACGTGAGACCAAGCATCAAGGCCGACAGCGGCCAATTCCAACTGATCGCTAGGCCCCAGTTTAAGACCACCCTGTCCCGCATTAAAAAAGGTGCCACAGAGAACTCGGAACACCCAGAGACCAAGGCCAAGTGGCTTGAAAGTTACGGGATTTTAAACGCCTCCGACAAAATTCTCGTGAGTTATGGCCTTCAGAATTATCAGTGGGGAGCCGCAGAATCTCTTAATCCCAGTAATCGCATCTTTCATGAAAATATCGACAGCAAGGGAGTCCTCTCCGCTGTTCAAGGTAAAAATATTTTTCGAGTCAATTTTTCTTGGACCAAACATCTTTCATCGATCCTTATGAGCGAGACGGAAAAGGCACGGGATGCCTCTGAGTTTCGTTCTGGTGAGGAGTTTGAAACACGCACACTGATGAAGCATGAAATGAACTGGAATAGCGGCGCCGATTACGTGGGAGTCGTTTACGGAGCCCAGGAGAAAGGCGGACCATGGGTCGGAGAGTACTTCAACTTAAGCCTTTTTGATGGACTGACTTTGTATGGTGATGCCTCGCACGGACGAAACTCTGAGGCGTGGTACCCGGTGGTGGAACGTTCAGCACAAGTACCAACAGCGAACATCGTACAGATGAGACAATCTGAATTAACAGGCAATAAGTTTTTTACGATGGCCGTCGGCGGGCTTCGCTATGGTTTTGTTGGAGGAAGTGACCTGAGATTTGAATATATTCTCAACTCCGCTGGATGGACCAAAGAAGACAGTCAGCGTGCTGTTTTGGCTTTGAATAAGTCGAATCAACTTCAGCTTCCCGACTTTGAAACCAATTTGAAACGAATCTTGAAACCAGGACTTGAATATCGTGGCCAGAAATACGGAATGGTGTCACTTCGAGTCCCTGATGCCTTTGATTTGAGAGACCTTACTATTTATGGACGCTACTTGCGCTCACTGACCGACGGTAGTTCTAGTATTTATGGAAGCGTGGAATACGCGTTCTGGTCAGCGTCGACCTTCGTGCTGTCGGGATTTACGACAACAGGCAAGGCAGACACTGAGCTTCGTGGCGTGGTTGCGTCAAACATCACAGCTGGCATTCGACAGGACTTCTGATGAATATCGGGCGATGGCGCTCCCTCGGAATTTTCATGGTAGGAGTGATCCTGTCCCTTGGGGTCATGCAGTTTGAAGCTCCTGTGGTATTAGAGCTCTTTCGCAACCCGAACATTCCTTTCAGAAACTTTATGGCAAACAGCTATTTCGAGGGCCGACCATTTGGCGGCAGTGATATTGGCGTAACAATTGCGGTCGTCGCGTTCTTGGCGTGGATTTATCGTCGCAAGCAAGGCGTCAACAATAACGGCATCTCGCAAACATCTTTAAAGTTTTTATGGCTCACTGCGCTTTGCACGGCATTGCTTGCGGTTCATAGTTTAAAATGGATCATCAGCCGCGCACGACCCAAAATGATTCTCTCTATTGATATGACTCCTGAGTCACTTTCATTGATGACATGGCCTGGATTCATGTCTTGGGATGGTCCACGTGGAGTTGACTACAACAGCTTTCCCAGTGGTCATACCGCATCGTGCGCCATCATGATTGCCTACGCTTATCTTATGTGGCCAAAACATCGTGGTGCGGCAAGTCTCGTGTTTGCTGTCGTGACCGTTTATTCCGGCGCGATGGCTACTGCGAGGAGTATGTCGGGAATGCACTGGATCAGTGACAGCATTGCGTCCTATTTCCTGGCTTGGCTGATCGTCGATATCTTCGCAAAACGACTTAATATTTCATCACCCTCAGTGTCCGAAGACAACCCTCTAAAATTATAACCACATGATTTTATAAGTCATTAAGACGGCTGCGGCGGTTTTAGGATTGCGGTTCCACTGACCTACGGGTATCATTTTGAACTCGACTCAAGTCAGCGAAATTTAAACGGATTACTTTAATTTCAGAAACGGGAGCACCCCACCTTGAACGCCAGTCCAGCCATCATCCAACTAAAAGACGTCAAGAAAAGCTATAAGCTTGGGGAAACCGATGTACCGGCTCTGAAGGGGATCAATATTGAATTAAAACGTGGCGAATTTACGGCCGTCGTCGGAGCCAGTGGTAGTGGAAAAAGTACATTACTTAATATCGTCGGATGTATCGATGATCCAGATTCTGGAAGCGTCCTGGTCGACGGAGTTGAAGTGACAAAACTGGATGATGACTCAAAAAGCGCTCTCCGCAATCGCAAAATCGGCTTTATCTTTCAATCGTTTAACCTCGTTCCAGTTCTAAATGTTTATGAAAACGTTGAACTGCCTCTACTTATCAACCCCGACATTCCTCGCTCTGAGCACCAGGACCGCGTCAGTCAAGCTCTCAAGGATGTTGCGATCGATCACCTCGCCAAAAACCTCCCCGATCAATTATCAGGTGGACAAAGACAACGGGTGGCTATTGCACGCGCTTTAGCAGGAAGTCCGGCGCTAGTCTTAGCAGATGAACCAACAGCAAACTTAGATAGTGTGAACTCTCACCGAATCATCGATTTGATGCTGGAACTAAACGCCAAGCGTGGTGTTACGTTTCTGTTCTCCACCCACGATGAAAAACTCATGGCGCGCGTATCGCGCCATATTCAGATTGCCGATGGACTGATTAAGGCATGAGTCGACTTTTTGACAAAAATCTTGCGACACTTGCTTGGAGAAACCTTCGGCGGAATACGCGGCGAAATTTAGCTACCGGCTTAGCCATTGCTGCCGGATTTACGGCATTTATGTTGGCCGCTGGATACGCATACCGCGTCCAAAGGGTTCTTTCGTCTTATACGGTTTACGCCCTGCACGTAGGTCACATCGGGATCTACAAGAAGGGCGCCCTTGAGATGTTTAGCATCAAGCCCAAAGACTACGCCATGTCGGCAGACGATCAGAAGATTGTCGATGACGTTCTAAAGGACATGGACAATATCGAAATGTCAGGCCGCTACCTGTCCGGACAAGGACTTATCGGTAATGGATGCAAAACCTTTCCATTTATGGCAAGCGGCGTAGATCTCACTATTGAAGACAAAGTGATGAACCACCGCACGCTTAAACGCTGGAACGAGCATTTATACAAGCATCGCACTGGGCAGTCGCTATGGGAATTCCCCGACTCATTTGGCGCAGTCTCTATCTCTGCAGGATTAGCGCAACTACTAGGCAAAACTAAAGTTCACAGTGAGCTCGGCGAGGCCAAGCCTGTGATGATTACTGACTGCACCGCACCAGATGCCAGAGCACTGTTCGGTGCTGATGCTAACGTTCAATTTGCCGCTGGCTCGTGGGACGGCACATTAAGTGCACTTGACGGCGAGATTGTTGGGCGTTTTACCACGGGCCTTCAGGAAACGAACAACACCGCGGTGACGATGTCATTAGCCCATCTGCAAAAACTCTTGAACACTGAGAGTATTGGCAACATGAGTGTATGGCTCAAGGAACCGTTACTTCTTGATTTGACCATCACCAACCTGCGTTCCAAACTGCAAAAAGCTGCTCCGCATCTGGAGGCCTTACCCTGGCGCGATGAGCGGCTAAGCCCCTATTACACTGGGACGATGCAGTTCATCTTTGTCATGGTTTCATTCATTGGATGCGTTCTAGCGGTGGTCATCATCCTTAGTATTTTCAATTCAGCGACCATGACTGTAATTGAGCGCAGCCAGGAAGTCGGCATGTTCCGAAGCATTGGCTACAACAGCAAAACCATGCGCAAGATTTTCCTCATGGAAGGCTTCTTCCTAACCGGGATTTCTCTGGCCTGCGGAATCGTATTAGGTCTTTTGGCCATGTTTTTAGTCAATAGGCTACACATCACTCTTGAGCCACCCGGTGTATCGGGAGGCATTCAGTTGATATTATCTCCAAACGCGCTGATTATCCTTGTCGGTTCCGCCATCGTGAGCTTGCTTGGCGTCGGTAGCACGTGGATTGCAGTGACCAGCGTCGTTCGTCAGAATATTGCAAAACTTGTCAGTGGCGCTCACAGGTAAACGCCACCTCAACATAGGAGACTTAGTTATGAAATTAAACGCAACATTCATCAGCAGCTTCATTCTGGCGTGCGCCATTAGCACCCAACTTTCTGCAGCACCAGCGCAAGCGCAGGCATCAGAACCAACACCAGAAGACCTATTAAAGGATAGTGACCGCGCACGCGGATCGGCCGCGGTGGCTGATGGCATTTCTTGGGAAGTCGCTGTTGACTCCAATGATGGATCTACAAAGAGCTCTGTCACCTATGACTTAAAAGTCAAAGCCAATGACGCGCTCGCCGAAGCCACAGCTCCTGCACGTAATAAGGGCGAAATGATGCTATTTAACGATCGTAACATCTGGTTTTTCAAACCAGGCATGAAAAAGCCACTTGCTATTTCTCCACGTCAAAAGCTCATGGGTCAAGCAGCTAACGGCGACATCGCATCGACCAACTACGCGCGCGACTATGAAGGAAAGATTGTCGCCACGGAAAAAGTAGACGGCCAAGACGCCTGGAAGATGGAACTTAAGGCAAAGGCGAAAAACGTAACTTATGACCAAATTCGTTACTGGGTTAGCAAAAAAGACAAAGTCGGAATTAAGGCCGAATTTTTGACCGTAAGTGGTGATATCTTTAAACGCGCGTCATTTGAATACAAGAACAAGATCGACGTAGGTGGCAAGCAAACACCGTTCGTCAGCAAAATGACGATTATTGATGCAAAAAACGAAAAGCAAACGACGACACTCAATTATAAAAGCCCACGTCCCGCTAAGCATGCAGACGCCGTGTTTAACGTAAATAACCTCGTTCGCTGATCGGAGTCGCAGCTTGTTAAGCACTGCAAAAAAACGAATGGCAAAAATCGGCTGGCGGAACGTGACGCGCAACTGGCGTCACAGCTTAGCGAGCAGTCTGGCAATTCTTGCAGGCTTTACAGCTGTGTCATTGTTCGATGGGTTTTTGACGGAACTCGCCCGAGTCACCGAAGAGGGCTACTCTGTTAGGGGCATGCAGGGGCACATTGTTATTCAGCGTAAAGATGCCCAGTATAAACTGGTGGAAGACAGCTTCGCATACTCCATGACTAAGCAGGAGCAGGATGTCGTAGAAGAGCTGCTGAAAGCAGATCCTGATTTTGACCTGCGTGTAAGATTTCTTGAGGTCAAAGGGATGTTGGCCAATGGCATCAATAACGCAATATTTATCGGAGCAGCGGTCGACGTAGACGATGGGCGCAGGATGCGAGAGCCCACTTGGGCTTGGAATACTGTTGCTGGTAAGCCTCTTCATTTGGTCGACGCTGACAACTCCGTTTTGATTGGTACGGCTTTGGGCAAGATGCTTGACTGCGAAGCAAGTGTGGACATCATCAACATCACGAAACGAACTGGCGGATACATCCCAGCTGAACGCCCATTCAAATGTGAGCGGAATTCATTGCAGTTAAGTGCCACGACAGAGGCAGCCCAGGTTAACGCTCTGGATCTAACGGTGGCAGGAATTGTGGACGGCGGGTTTCGTGAGCAGGACAAGCACTGGATTATTATCTCGCTCCCGGCAGCTCAGAAACTCCTCGATACCGACAAAATCACGACGATATCGGTTCGGCTCAAAAACGAGCGCGCGATACCGGCGTTTATCGCGCGGCTGCGCGAGCAAACTAAAGCCAAGGGTCTCGATCTCGATATCATGCGCTGGCAGGATCATCAGGTGGGTGCATTCATGCGTGGCAGTATGCAGATTCTGAACTCGTTTAGAAATCTGTTCATGGTGATTGTGGTCTTGATTTGCGTCCTATCGGTCTCTAACACCATGATGAAATCAGTCACTGAGCGTATCAGAGAGATCGGCAGCCTAAGAAGCTTTGGCTTTAAGCGCGAGGATATCGCAGCCATGTTTACCTTTGAGGGTCTATTCCTAGCCCTTCTCAGCTGCGTGGCAGGTCTCGTGGTCACCATTTTGCTGTCCTTTGCCATCAACAACAGCGGCATCACGTACAAAGCGGGCTTACTATCCGCCCCCATTTATCTCATGGTCGCCTTCAGCCCACTGGTCTGGTTGATGAATACCATTTGGCTCACAGCTTTGGCTGCCGGCACCGCCTGGCTCGCTTCACGCAAAGCCTCTCGCATGGTCATCGCCGACGCCATGCGCCACGTTTAATTTGGGGACACACTTAATTGGTGCACTTATTAATTGGTGCCATTAATTGGCATTAATTGGTGCCACCCTACCTATTTCAATCGAAATAGGTAGGGTGGCACCAATTAATTTCGGGTGGCACCAATTAATTCAGAAATAGGTAGGGTGGCACCAATTAATGGATGCACCAATTAATACTGGCACTGGCAAGGTTTCCAATCCCTCGTAAAATCAGCGCATGGTGCGGGCATAGTCACGTCCCTGTGTCTTCTCGTGGAGTTCCCCAAGTTCAGAAAGGTCTCCGCCAGCAATCCAAATCGTATTGTTTGATTTAATGACAGTCTCCGCCGTGATCACGATGGCCCTGATTCGGGACTCAAGGCTCTTGCGGGTCATCTCCATCGTTTCTGTAAGTTCGCGCGCAACCGTTGTACCAATGGCGTTGAGCCTATCGGGTCTACTTACGTGCCAGTTTTGCCAGAAGAGATTATCCATGGAATGGTTGCTTACTTTTACGGTCATGGCCAACAGTACTCCATACATTCTTGTAGTAGTGAATACAAAATTTTTAAATTAGGCTGGGTGATTTTTAGCGAGATCTGGTATGGTAGCTGATAACTACACCTACCCGATGGAGTTTCATATGATCAAAACGTTGCTAAGTTTGGCGCTGATATCAGTCACGTGCACAACAAGCTGTACAAAATGCTCGAGTAAAAGTGGAGGAGATGGTGAGGCCAAGGTTGCGACCGGACAAGTTGCCGGTACTCCTGTTATTGATACGTCTGACTTAAAAATAGAAACGCTGAAGCCAGGTTCAGGTGCTGTCGCTCAAAACGGCAAGAAAGTCACCGTCCACTATGTTGGCAAACTTGAGAATGGCACCGAGTTTGACTCAAGCGAGAAGCGCAAGACGCCTTTCACGTTTGTGCTTGGGGCAGGTCAAGTTATCGTTGGCTGGGACAAAGGAGTTGAAGGTATGAAAGCTGGCGAGCGCCGACGTTTAAAAATACCATCGGCCCTCGGCTACGGAAGCCAAGGCGTGGGTCAAACGATTCCGCCGAATTCTAATCTAGTATTTGAAGTTGAATTACTTAACGTCGAATGAAACCTTAAACAATTCGCAACAGCCAGATAAACATGAAATCGCACAAGCCTTAGCCGCCTTGTGCGATTTTTTTTGAACTTTTAAAGCTAAATTTTGTTTTTACCAAAAAAAAATTGGTTCAATTAAAAGTCGGAAATTTGGTAACCAATCACATTACGACCAATTAATGCAATATCTCCGGCACTTGCGCTTGGCGCATTTCAAACGGCCCTAACTTATGCGTAGAAATTCTACGTCGCATCATCATGCAAATTTAAATTGACAATATGATAAAAACACCGCTTAACGAGGCGGAATAGCCGGCGAAATTCTCTTTTAGTCGCCCTTTGACAAAGCTCTGTCAGCCTTGATTGCCACAGCCTACATCGATAATAATTGAAATATCAGTGAATAAATTCAACTTATTTTTGGTGCGGTGACCTGAGATTTAAATGCGTGGCACTAAACTAAATTTTAACAAGCTTGTCCGGCGACTGCTGGTCGTGTCTTGCGCTTTTTTAACGGGATCAACGACGATCTTTTCTGAAGGCGCGACCGAACAAGGTGCCTCTGAAAAAATAAATTCGAGCAAAGTTTATTATGTGACGTGGCAAATTAATCGAGATGTTGGTCCTTTCCTGCGTCAGATCAAGACAAGGATAACAAGCGTTCCAGCGCCACATAACGACGTTAAGCTATACGATGGACGTCAATGGGATGAATTCGTAGATGTATTCTTGACTAAGAAAGATTCTTCCTCCACGCAGCCGTTTCCTGTGATGATTCCGCTTCCTGCCGCTTGCTTTGACCGGAATCTTTCAGCAGACAAAAAGGATGCTTGTTTAAAAGCCCCAGCATCATTCAGTGATGGATTTGTTGAACTGGAATTGCAAGAAGTTCCCTCGTTTAAAAGTCTAGCCGATATCGTCAATTCCAACGGTGTACCGGCGACGGATGCAAGTCACCGCTTTTATAATCAAGATCGTTGGCCAAACATCATTAAAAACTTGAACCCGAAGCTAGACGCATCGGGGATGATTCGTCCAGGCACGGTGTTGATTTTTCCAAAAGTTGTTAGCTTATCTCAATCGTCAAGTGCGATGGAGGTTCCGGCCACGGTCGATGCAGAAACGTCGGGCTCTGAAAATACTGCATCAAACATTACTAGCATGCGCCCGGACGACGCAGCAAATGTGATTTCTGATCAGCCGAGTCCTAGTCTAGCAGCATCCGAGCCGCCATTATCTCAACAATCATCCCAGCAGAATCTTGGATCCTTTGGCTCAAAATCAAAAATTTATTTCACTACGATTTCGTTAGACCGAAAGGCTGGACCTTACTTAAAACAAATTATCGCCAAGATTGGTGATGTGCCATCTCCTTATAATAGTACTGATCTCTATGATGGGCGTACATGGGAAGGCATGGTCGATGCTTTACTTACGAAGCAGGACTCATCAACAAAAAAACCGATTGATGTTATGGTTCCGCTCCCGGCCGGATGCTTTGCGCTTCGTTCTTCAACACCTAAAAAAGATGCGTGCCTAAAAAATCCTACAAACTTTGCTTCCGGCGCTTTGACGCTTGGTCTTCATACGGTCGGTGATCGTGCGAATTTAGATACAGTACTCGCCGCGAATGGTGTGCCGGCGTCTTCAAAAGAGTTGAGTTTCTACAACCGTGCTCGTTGGGCGTTGGTTGTTCAAAACTTCAACCCAGGCAGGTCCAACTGGTCGTCGATAGGCGCTGGTGAAGCGATCGTTCTCCCAAAAATTATTACAGTTGGGGAGGCTATGACGGCTTCTGATACTACGTCAACTGATGTTTTGGGGTCATCAGTGGATCAGGGCGCAATCGCTGGCAGTAGCGGCAACCCTGATGTTGTTGCGGTTGATTCCACAGAAACAAAACCCGCCGCAGGCTATTATTCAGAAGTAGAGGCTGCGGCAGCAGAAAATGCTGCTCGAGTGGCTAGAATTGCAGATCTTGCAAGAGCCCAAAAAGAAGCCGCGGAAGCTGAGGCACTCAAGGCAAAATATGAGGCAGATTACGCCGAAGCTATTCGTCGTAAAAACGAAGCCTCGGCTACAATTGCTGGGACTCTCAAACCTACAAGCGGGGCAACGGAAGCGACGGAAGCATTGAAGGATGCAAAAGCAGCAGAAGCTGCTCAAGCCGAGGAGGCATCTAAAGCCGCGGATTTGAGCGCCGCAGCGAAAGCTGCTGAAGCTGCAGCTGCTGCAGAAGCGGCAAAGGCCGCGGAGGCAGCCCGTGCTGCCGAAGCTGCGAAGGCTGCCGAAGCTGAGCGTATCGCGCGCGCGGCAGCAAAAGCAAAAGCCGAAGAAGCGGCTCGCATTGCCCAGGCTGCAAAAGCTGCTGAAGCAGCAAAAGCAGCCGAAGCGGCTCGAGCTTTGCAGGCTGCAGAAGCCGCCCGCGCGGCAGAGGCTGCGAAAGCTGCAAAGGCTAAGAAAGCCGCAGAGGCACTTGCAGCGGCCAAAGCAGCTGAAGCCCTCTCTAACAAAGTCGCGATTGAAGCAGAACGCGGTGCTAAAGCAGCCCAGGCGGCTAAATCTGCGGAGGAAGCCGTAACTGCCCTTGCAGCTGAGGCCGCAGAACGTGCTAAGCGCTTAGCGGATGCTAAGCGGTCCATGTCTGGTAACGCCGGCGACTGGGAGCGACTACCGGGAAAAAGCATTAATTTTTCACTTGCAAGAAACGTGTTGAGCTCAGCCAAGTCACCGATGCTCAAAAAGCAGACGGCTACGACTTTGATGTATACGCAGGCCGATGATGAGACAATGGAGTTTTTTGGCGGTGTATCTCATTCGTCATTTGTTAAAGGTCAGTCTGAGTCAGAGCTTCTGACCAGGACTGATGATCCATTGGAATATTTCAGGTTTTCTAGCTTGGATTTCGGCGCAAGGTTTTTCTTCCAGGGACTCGCGTCAAATATGGAGCTTTATGCCGGTCTTTACGCGCGTGTCGCACTTATGGATATTCGTTATTACATTTCGAATCAATCAGACGGCGTAGCGTATCTGTTAGAAGACCATACCGATCATAATGTTGGACTTGGAATTACTGGTGGCTTAACGGTAACTAAAAAGTCTATGCGCTACCGATTAAGTGCGGTCAAAGATCTCTATGAATTCGTGGATCAATCCCTTCTCATCGACCGAGGTAATAATCGGTTAACGATCAGCTATTACACCCCTCGCCCAGAGGGAAGAAAGCAATCACAGCATAACTATGACTTTTTCTTTGAGTCAGAAACCGTAGATATTCATTTGATTGAGAAGGAAGCGAATTTAAATGCCCAAATGAAGCGATTCTCTGTGGGATTAGGACTTGGAGTTGCTTGGTAAGGTTCAAAGTTATGCCCCTCATAAGAATTAAGGAGTTAGGGGCTAGAGAGGTCTCTGAATACGGTTTTAAATATCCAATTTAATGGGAGAAATTCGAGAAGCTAAAGGATTTGGGCAGGGTTCCGAGCCAGTACAAGCTGGAAAGCACATTGGATAATCTATGTTTTTAAAAGGTTTGACAAATTGGCGCTCAAAAGTGGCACCTGGTGCTGCTTGGGCGTTGCTTTGCGTTTTACCCCTCTCAAGCTGTGACTCGAAATTCTCTGGATCCGTTGCCAACAGTAACAAAAGAAATAACCCACTTGCCGGTGTGGTCAGTGTGGAAGGCTCCATTAGCTTTGAGGGAACCTCTTCGAGCGCTCTTCGTGCCAGCGAAGGCTGTAGCGATGTAGCGACCGTTTATATGACACTTTTTGCTCGATGGGACGGTAGTAAGTTTGCTGAGGTCCAACAACGGTTGACATCGGTCAAGGCCGACCCTGATAACACCTACTTCTTTGGAAACCTGGATGATCTCGGTATCAACTTAGACTCTAAAACAGACGTTTGGAAAGTTGAAGCTGAGCGTTGCGGCGAATACTTTTCGCGCATCATTACCGGCAGAAGGGCGCAAGATCTATCAAGTGCCACTACGGCTATCGACTTCGCTGTTGACCGTACGCTCCTTACAGCATCACTCGACGATGCGGTCAATAAAAAATTGCCAGAACTTGATGCTCTTTATGTCCTTGCGATGAAATCACCAACAAGCGAAACAATTGTTGAACATATCAAAGCAGATCGACGCGGTGAAAAAGCCTATGACACGGTATTTGGTGCTGTAGTTGTTGAGCTTGAAAAAATAGAACCAAGAATCCTAAGCCAGGCCGTACCTACAAAAATTTCAGCGACCCACAGGACTAAGTTTGAAGTCCAGGCAGTTTACTACTCCACAAAATATGCTGTTGATTACCAGTGGCGTCTCAACGGTGTTGATGTCGGAACCGAGGCAATTTACTACTGGCGTCCCCGAGGTAACCAAACAGGCCCCCACAAGCTTGAACTCACGGTTGGGATAGTCAACCGCGCTGCGGCTCTCAGTCTGCAGGGTAAAACTAAACTTGCAGACCCGGAATTCACCTCAAAATACTTTTCCTGGGATCTTGTCGTTCAAGATGCAGCTCTTGACCCGAAAACACCAGTTATTTCTGGACTAGCATTAGCCAATCAGGCAGCAGACGGTTTCATCAATAACGCGGACTCCTCAAGTTCGTCACCACTAGCATCATTAAGTGCTTCGAATTTTGATAAAGCTGAATATGCATTAGTTTCGCCGTCAACCGGCTGCGATGAAAGTATAAGCTACCCGCTCAATGCGATTCCTGCCATTAGTTCGCTAGCAGCCAACGGGAACTACAAACTCTGTGCCATGTTGAGTTTAACTGACGGTGGGCAGGCCTTTGCCAAAACTTCATTGCTTATTCGCGACATCGAGATTCCCCTAGTCACTTATTCGACCGTTTTCCCGGCAGCTGGTTCGCCTGAAAAGAAGCCAACGCTCATGGGAACAGTTTCGAAGCCATCCATGGTGACCCTCTATTACGACGCAAGCTGCACTAGTAGTAAATCTGAAGCCTGGACTAATACAGTATTCGCATCACCTGGTATTCGGGCGCGAGATGATATTCCGAGCAACGTCACTACAAAAATTTATGCGCAAGCAATTGATCCAGCAGGCAACCCATCTGAATGTAAAGAACTCGTGTCATATGTTCATGACGATATTCTGCCGAGTGTCTCAGAAGTTAGCTCTACAGCGAATAGTGGTGGCTATAAAGCTGGAGCGAATATACCAATCACCATAAAGTTCTCTGAAATTGTCAAAGTCACTGGTGCCCCACAATTGCGTCTCGCAACGGGGGGGGCCCAGACTGTTTTGTCTTACCGGAGTGGTGGTGACACTGACACACTGACTTTTGACTACACGGTGTCGGCCGGCGAGCAAGCTAATTTGCTGGATTATGACGGTATATCGGCTCTAAGTTTGAATGGCGGAACTATCAAGGATTTGGTGGGTAATTCAGCGAACCTTCAGTTACCGATTCCGGGCAGTGTCGGCAGTCTTTCAAATAGTAAACAGTTTATTATCGACACAGAGTCTCCCAACTTTAGTTATTCATCCATAGTCCCTGCGGCAGCCTCAAGTTCACGTACGCCTACAATAACAATAAGTCTATCAGAGCCAGCAACAGTCACACTGTATAGTAATTCATCTTGCTCTGTTGAGATCTCAGAGGCTGCGAACCTACAAACGGGGCCAGGTCAAACATTAACGACGAATAACTTAAATCAGAACAGTGTAACCACGATTTTTGCTCAAGCAGTAGATGCTGTAGGAAACAAGTCATCCTGCGGAAATGTAATAGTTTACACTCATGACGATGTGCTGCCATCAGTCGTGTCATTTGGACGTGCTGCGGGTCAGGCTGCTTTAACCAATTCCCTACCGGTTAATTTCAGTCTGGTTTTTAACGAACCGATCAATGTGGCTAGTTTCACGGTAGATGACCTAAATAACGCTGGTACAGCAACAGGGGTCACATGGACGATCACGGATTCAGGCGATCATAGATCATTTACAATTGGCGCTTCTGCTGCAAATAATGGGACGATCATACCGCAGCTTTCGGCAGGCGCAATCACTGACCCGGCGGCAAACACTAATAGCTCTGAGTCGACAGCCAGTAACTCCGTTGGATACTCTGTGGCTCCATTGACTGTTACCATCAATCAGGCCGCATCCCAAATCGACCCAATCAATGCCCTTCCCATACTGTTCATGGTTGAATTCTCCGAAGAGCTGGATCCGGCCAGTTTCACGGCGGCAGATATCACTCAGAATGGTACTGCTAGTGGAATTACTTGGGAAGTTGCAACCTCTGACAATAAATCCTATGTCCTATCGGCGTCTGCGATTGGCGTTGAGGGTACTCTCCTGCCCGTAATCCTTCAAAATGCTGTTAGCGACAAGTTTGGTAATAAAAATGCAAACTCCACATCAACTGACAATCTTGTTCGCTACCAAATCTCTCCCCCGGTTATTTCCCTTTCATCTGTTTCGCCTGGCAATCCATCCCCGACATTAATGCCGACAATTTTGGGAACCACCTCTGTTGAGTCATCATTGACTCTTTATTTGGACAGTTCCTGTTTAGATTCTGCGTCTGAAACAGCAAATAATATGATATTTGCTAGTCCAGGTATTACGTTGAATCGTGCTGTTCCCGCCAATACTCAATCAGTAATTTACGCAAAAGCCCTTGATCTTGCCGGTAACTTAAGCGGCTGTGAGCCTTTAGTGACATATCTTCACGATGCAATTAATCCCTCGGTCATTGCTGTTTCATCAACAAAAGCCGATGGATTCTACATGGCCGGTGTCGAAATTCCGGTCACAATCAAGTTCTCAGAGATTGTTAATGTGGTTGGTACCCCTCAGCTCACCTTGGAGACAGGCTCCATGTTAGCGGTTGTGGACTACACGAGCGGATCAGGCACTGATACATTGACGTTTAAATACACCGTTGCACCAGGACAAACTTCTGAAGACCTGGATTACATTTTTGTAGATCCTTTGAGCCTTAATAGCGGATCGATTAAAGATCTGGCTGGGAATAATGCGTCTCTTGCTCTCCCTGCTCCAGGGGCATCAGGAAGCATCAGTGCGAATAAGAACATTGTCGTTGACACAACGACGCCGACAATATCCTTCTTGATGACGACTCCGGCATCGCCAGGTAATACAAGAACGCCGCAAGTGACATTTGATGTGTCTGAGGACATGTCAAAAGTAGAATTATTCAAAGACAACACTTGCGGAGCGTTAATTTCGGGTTCGAGCACAGCAGTGCCAGGTGGGAATTCGGTCACAACGAATACGTTGGCACTGAATATTGCAACCGTGATCTTTGCTCGAGGGCAGGATCTCGCTGGTAATATTTCAGCCTGTACCCGATTGACTACTTATATTCATGACGGCGTTGTGCCAACGATTGTATCTGTTTCAACCAATGCCCCTGATGGTACTTATGGTCTAGGCCAAACGATCCCAGTAATCGTCACTTTCACGGAACCAGTTCTGGTGACCGGCACTCCACAACTGACCCTATTTACACTTCCTAACAATGCCGTTGTAAATTACACATCCGGATCCAGTGGAAACCAGCTGACATTCAATTACACGTTGGGCCAGGGGCAGACCTCATCTGACCTTGAGTATTTGTCAACTCTCGCGCTTTCGCTTAACGGTGGAACGATCAAAGACTTTGCAGCCAACAATGCGGTTTTGACCCTGCCAGGGCCAGGTGAAGAAACGAGCTTAGGTGGATCGTCATCCATCTCGATTGATACAACGCCGGCAACCGTCTCGTATCAATCCACGTCACCGGCATCTCCTTCTACAAACGTTGCGCCGAATGTGAATATGAGTTTGTCTGAGGCAGCTACCGTAACCCTATATAGCAATGATCAATGTACGACTCAGATCTCAGCGGGAGTTAGTTTGCCCTCGGGTGGTGGTCGGTCAATCAGAACCTATAGTTTGTCTCAGAATACGGCAACGTCGATATTTGCCAAGGCTTTGGACTCGGTTGGCAATACGTCCGGTTGTCAGAGTTTGGTTGTCTATACACATGACAATACACCGCCTGCAGTGTCGTCATTTGCCAGATCGTCGATTCAGCCCTCTTTAACGAATTCATTGCCGATCGACTTCACGTTGACGTTTAGCGAGCCGATTAACCCTGCGACGTTTACGGCGTCTGATATTGTGAACCTAGGGACTTCTTCAGGAATTGCCTGGGATATCCTTGATCTCGGAGATCACAAGACGTTCACGTTGTCGGCAAGCAGCGCATCGAACGGAACCCTTTTTCCAAGACTGTCGAGTGCCGCGGTTTCTGATTACGCTAACAACGCCAACTCCGGTGTCAGTGACTCCCAGAATAATGTGGATTATCTTGTCGCCGCTCAATCGGTAACGATCAACCAAGACGACGGACAGGCAGATCCAGTCAGATTCCTTCCCATACGTTTTAAGGTCACATTTTCTGAAGCGGTTGGCTCTTCGAGTTTTACGACAGCTGACATTATTCAAAATGGATCAGCCAGTGGGATCAGCTGGTCGTTGTCCACATCAGATAATATAGTTTGGATCCTCTCGGCCAACTCAGTCAATGTGGCTGGTACGTTGATCCCAACGATTGCGGCCAACACTGTTGTCGATAAGTATGGCAATGCCAACGCAGCGTCCACAGCGACCGATAATACGATTACATATGATATGACCCCTCCGACCCTGTCGTATTCATCAGTGCAGCCAGCTAACCCCTCTCAGTCAGGTAATCCGACTATTTTGGGTACCGTTTCAGAGACAGCCAATGTTGCTCTGTATTTCGATAGCGGGTGTTCGACAGCCAAGTCAAGCAGCCTGCCAAACACTGTGTTCTCAAGTCCTGGAATTCAGGTGACTTCGGCTGTGACCCAAGACGACTACACACCCATCTACGGTAAAGCGACGGACCTTGCCGGCAATGAGTCAGCTTGTACGAGTCTTCTCAGCTATTTCCAAGACGTGACGGTACCATCGGTAGTTTCGGTGACTTCGACGCTAGCTAATGGCAGCTACAGGGTTGGCCAGGTTGTTCCAGTAACCGTGAATTTCTCTGAGCCTGTATTTTTAACTGGCAGTATTCAGCTTGCGTTAAAAACTGGCTTCACAAATACCGTCTTAAGTAATCCAATCGGGTCAGGCACTAATGCTCTTACCTTCACATATATCGTGGCTTCTGGAGATACATCCGCACGACTTGATTACGCATCAGGCTCGAGCCTGCAGCTGGTTTCCGGTACTTTAAAGGATCTCGTGGGTAACAACGCCGTTTTGACACTGCCTGCCCCCGGGGCTAGCGGAAGTCTTGGCAATACAAAGAATTTGATTATCGACACTGAGAATCCAGTGATTGCTATGTCCGGCACGACACCTGTCTCCCCAGGCAACAGTCAAAATCCACAGATCCAGTACACAATAACGGAGTCTGTCCCGGTTATTCGATTCTTTAATGACAATGGTTGTTCAGTAGGTATTTCGGGTCAGTCTACTGCTACCATGGGTGCTAACACATTCACCGCATTCACAATGACACCTAATACAACCTTGTCCGTGTACGTCCTGGCAACAGACGCAGCTGGTAATTCATCTGGTTGCAATAAAATTGGCGAGTATGCTCACGACGGCGGACCGCCAATGGTGTCTTCGGTGACTTCAACCACCCCGAACGGTCCGTATGGCCCTGGTCGTTTGATACCGATCACTGTAACTTTCACCGAACCCGTATATGTAACTGGGACGCCTGTAATTTCCTTGGCGACGGGTGTACCCAGTTCAGTCGCTTCTTATGTCTCCGGTTCGGGTAGTACGACTCTGACGTTTAACTATACAGTCGTCAATGGCGAGACGTCGGCAAAATTAGACTACGCGTCGACAACAGCTTTGAATTTGAATGGCGGCGCTATCCGCGATCTATCATTGAATGACGCTGTATTGACTTTACCTGGTATCGGCGGAGCAAACAGCCTCGGTGGTCAAAAATCAATTATTATTGATACTACAATTCCGACAGTGGCTTACACATCTATTGCACCAAGCGCCACCTCAACTTCTCAGAATCCAACTCTAACCCTGACCGTTTCAGAGCCATCAACTGTGACTCTGTTTAGTGATTCTAGTTGTTCTAACGCTATTGCTGCAGCGAAAGCACTAGTCCCGGGTCTTAATCAAACCATAACAACGAATACGCTCCTAGTTAATAGCTCTACAACAATTTTTGCACAATCCGTAGACGCGGCTAATAACGTTTCTGCATGTAGTTCAATGGTGGTTTATATCCATGACAACGTGGCCCCTGTTATTAACTCGTTTGCTCGTAGCACTGCCCAGGCTGCTGCCACGAACTCATTGGCGATTAATTTCTCGATAACATTTAATGAAGCCCTTGACGCTAGTACGTTTACCGCAAGCGATATAGAAAATGCTGGATCGGCTACTGGTGTTACTTGGGTTGTGACAGATTCCGGTGACCAACGAACATTTAATATCGCAGCGACCGTAGCGTCAAACGGCACTTTACAGCCCAAACTTCTTAGTGGATCAGTATCCGATCGAGCAGGTACATTCAATGCGGGTGTTTCCACCTCCTCAAACAACGTAAACTATATTGTTGCGCCGCTTACGGTCACCCTCGAGCAGGCTAACGCTCAAGCAGATCCAATCAACGTCGCGCCTATCCGGTACAGAGTTGTGTTCTCGGATGCCGTAGCCCCTGGAAGCTTTACAACGGCAGATATTTCACAGGTTGGAACTGCCAGCTCTGTGACTTGGGCTCTCAGTTCCACTGATAATATCACATGGGATTTAACAGCCACATCCGTGGGCTCGAGCGGAACAGTAATCCCTTCGATTCCGGCGAACTCCGTGCAGGATAATTTCGGGAACTTGAATGGCGCATCATTCTCGTTAGATGCATCCGTGGTTTATGACGTGGTTGCTCCAACTATAGCATTCTCGTCACTATCACCGGCAAACCCAGGAATGAGTTTAAAACCGACAATCTTAGGCTCGACATCCGAGCCTGCCACTCTTGCTCTATACTTTGACAGTTCATGTACGACATCGAGATCTGATTTTGCACCGAACACCATTTTCGCGAGTCCTGGTATCACCCTGACGGCGAATGTAAACACTAATACAACGACGACCGTCTATGGTAAAGCTGTCGATCCCGCAGGTAACTATTCGCTTTGTACCGAACTTGTTACGTATATTCACGACGGCATGCCGCCAGCGGTTACAAGTGTTTCTTCGACCCTCGATAATGGCTATTACAAGGCTGGGCAAGTAATCCCGATCCAACTGAGCTTCTCAAAAGTTGTTTATGTTACGGGAACACCGACCCTTACGCTTGAGACCGGCACAACCGATGCGGTGGTGGCGTACTCGGCTGGTTCTGGAACAAATACGCTAACATTTAATTATACGGTTTTTGCTGGCGATAATTCGGCTAGGCTCAATTATCAGTCGACTACTGCCTTGAGTTTGGGGACAGCTACGATTAGGGACGCCGTTGGAAACCCAGCGACGCTGACTTTGCCGGATCTGGTCTCTGCGGTAAGTCTCTCCGGCAATAAAAATATTGTTGTTGATACAACACCCACAACGATTTCTTTCAACTCTATTGCACCCGTATCGCCCGGGGCATCGCTTACCCCGTCAGTTACGCTTTCTTTATCAGAGCAAGTCAGTAATGTGCAGTTATATTTGACAGCTGGTTGCATCTCGCCAATATCAATTGCGATGCCAGGTGTAGCGGGTGCGAATGTACTGACTACGAATACCCTTACAGCTAACGCGACATCATCTATTTACGCGCAAACAACCGACCTTGCGGGTAATAGTTCATCCTGCTCTCTAATGACTAGCTACCTTCATGATGGAGTGGCTCCAACCGTCTCGTCGGTAACGTCCAGTGCTGCAAATGGTACTTACGGAGTTGGCCAAACGATTCCGATTGTTGTCTCCCTGTCCGAGAATGTATTTGTTGTAGGAACGCCAAGAATTTTGATGAGTCCTGGAAGTGGTTCAAGTTATGCGACCTACGCATCCGGATCTGGAAGCGGCACTTTGACATTCAATTACGTGGTGAGTTCGGGCGACAATGCGGCTGATCTCGATTATGCGACTTCCGGTGCGTTTGATGTTAATGGCGGGTCAATCAAAGACGTATCAGGTAACACTGCTGCTTTGAGTCTGCCTACTTTGGGTGGTGCCAACAGTCTTGCGGGACAAAAAGCGATAGTCATTGACTCTACGGCGCCAATCCTTAATTTCACGTCCATTGCACCCGTATCGCCGGGGGTTTCTCGTTCACCAGCGGTTACTTTAACCGTATCTGAGTCGGCTAATGTGACACTGTACCGAGAAAATACATGTACAGGTGAGATTTCAGCTTCAACGTCACTCGTCACGGGGCCTTTCCAAACGATTACAACATTTGCACTCGACGGCAATGCTGTCACGACCATATTTGGCAAGGGTGTGGATCCTTACGGGAACGCCTCAAGCTGTACCAGCCTTGTGGTTTATACCCATGACAATATTGCGCCAGCGGTTAGTTCGTTTGTGAGAGCTGCGGGTCAGCCTTCCCTCACAAACTCTCTACCAATGAACTTCACAGTGACCTTTAATGAGCCAGTTAATAGTGCATCGTTTACTGCAAGTGATATCGGTAACAACGGCACAGCCACTGGCGTCAC